>NZ_CP116383.1:0-2400000 GCF_028201475.1 Vibrio sp. SCSIO 43137
TGAGATCTTAGGTATAGGATCAGGATAAATGTGAATAACTTTGATCTTATTCACCGGATCATCGATCATTTGCTGGTGATCTGCTTCGACAAAGAGTAAAATTAGCCCTCTTTTTCCAACTCAAAAAAACAATAGTGGGGTCCCAGTGTCATCTTCGCTATGGTTGCAGTGCATGCAACAGCTTCAAGAAGAACTTTCAGCGACAGAATTCAGTATGTGGGTAAGACCGTTACAAGCGGAGCTTAGTGATAACACCCTGACTCTATTTGCGCCAAACCGATTTGTTCTTGACTGGGTACGGGATCGCTACCTGAACAGTATTAACCGCATGCTAAAAGAGTTTTGTGGTTCAGACATACCGAATCTTAGGTTTGAAGTTGGAAACAAACCCGTTTCAGCACCTCCGGCAGTTAAAAAAACCGCTGCTGATGTTGCTGCCGAATCATCAGCACCTGCTCAGCTTCAGGCCAGAAAGCCTGTACATAAAACCTGGGATGATGAATCCGAAGTTGTCGAAATTAATCACAGATCAAACGTAAACTACAAACATAAGTTTAATAACTTTGTTGAAGGTAAATCGAACCAGCTTGGTCTGGCAGCAGCAAGACAAGTAGCCGACAATCCGGGCGCTGCGTATAATCCGCTGTTCTTATATGGCGGTACTGGTCTGGGTAAAACACACCTTCTGCACGCCGTTGGCAATGCCATTGTGGATAATAAGCCAAATGCCAAAGTGGTTTATATGCACTCTGAGCGTTTTGTTCAGGATATGGTTAAAGCCCTGCAAAATAACGCCATTGAAGAATTTAAGCGCTATTACCGTAGCGTAGACGCCCTTCTTATTGATGACATTCAGTTTTTTGCCAATAAAGAGCGTTCTCAGGAAGAGTTCTTCCACACCTTTAATGCCCTGCTGGAAGGTAACCAGCAGATCATTCTGACGTCTGATCGCTATCCTAAAGAGATCAATGGGGTGGAAGATAGACTTAAGTCCCGCTTTGGCTGGGGCCTGACCGTCGCTATTGAACCACCGGAACTGGAAACTCGTGTTGCTATTCTGATGAAGAAAGCGGAAGACCATCAGATCCATCTTGCTGATGAGGTTGCCTTCTTTATTGCTAAGCGGTTACGTTCTAATGTCCGTGAACTGGAAGGGGCATTAAACCGGGTTATTGCTAATGCTAACTTTACCGGCCGCCCGATTACCATCGATTTTGTCCGTGAAGCTTTGCGTGACTTACTGGCGCTGCAAGAGAAGCTGGTCACCATTGATAATATCCAGAAGACGGTAGCCGAGTACTACAAGATTAAAGTGGCAGATCTACTCTCTAAGAGACGTTCCCGATCTGTTGCCCGCCCGCGCCAGCTTGCGATGGCACTGGCAAAAGAGCTGACTAACCACAGCCTGCCGGAAATCGGCGATGCCTTTGGCGGAAGAGACCATACAACGGTACTGCACGCCTGTCGTAAAATAGAGCAGTTGCGTGAAGAGAGTCATGATATTAAAGAAGACTACTCTAACCTGATCAGAACACTTTCATCCTAATCGTGCTGATTTGATAATTAAGAGACAGATATGAAATTTACCATTGAGCGTAATCACCTGATTAAACCTTTGCAGCAAGTATCCGGCGCATTGGGTGGACGTCCAACCCTGCCTATTCTTGGTAATCTGCTGCTAAAAGTCGAAGATAATGCACTTTATATGACGGCAACGGATCTGGAAGTCGAACTTGTTGCCCGTGTCGCTCTTGAAGGTGAGTTTGAAGCGGGTAGCATTACTGTCCCTTCGCGTAAGTTTTTGGATATCTGTCGTGGCTTACCTGATGATGCTGTTATTACCTTGCTACTTGACGGTGACAGAGTTCAGCTAAAGTCCGGACGCAGCCGCTTTTCTCTGGCTACTCTGCCTGCCGCAGATTTCCCGAATATTGAAGACTGGCAGAGCGAACTGGAAGTTTCCCTTCCTCAGGTTGAGCTTCGCTCCCTGATCGAAAAGACTCAGTTTTCTATGGCAAATCAGGATGTCAGATATTATCTGAACGGTATGCTGTTTGAGATCGATGGTTCTACTTTACGTTCCGTTGCTACTGACGGCCACCGAATGGCGGTTTCGCAAGCGTCACTCAATGCTGAGTTTAATAATCAGCAGGTAATTGTGCCTCGTAAAGGGGTACAGGAGCTAGTTCGTTTGCTGGATGCACCGGAAGAGATGGTGACCCTACAGATTGGTCAGTCGAATGTCAGGGCTGAGGTGAATAACTTTACCTTTACCTCAAAATTGGTTGACGGACGTTTTCCTGATTACCGCAGGGTAATGCCTCAGAGCAGTAATAAGACTCTGGAAGCGGGTTGTGATGAGCTACGCCAGTGTTTCTCCCGTGCTGCGATTCTGTCTAATGAGAAGTTCCGTGGTGTCAGGGTGAACCTGTCCGGTGCGGAAATGCGTATTACGGCAAATAACCCGGAACAGGAAGAGGCGGAAGAGGTATTAGATGTTGATTTTCAGGGTGAAGATCTGGAAATCGGCTTTAACGTCAGTTATGTGCTGGATGTTCTTAATACCCTGAGATGCGATAAAGTGCGCATATCGATGACAGACGCTAACGCCAGTGCGCTGATCGAAAATGCTGAAGACGATAGTGCAATGTATGTGGTTATGCCGATTCGCCTGTAAAATGGTGTAGCAGCAACAATGCCGTTAACTCGTCTGATTATTAAACAGTTTCGCAATATTGAAGCCTGTGATATTACCTTATCTGCAGGCTTTAATTTTCTTATTGGTGCCAATGGCAGCGGTAAAACCAGCTTGCTTGAAGCCATTTATCTGCTTGGACACGGCCGCTCTTTTAAGAGCTCCCTGACTGGCAGAATTATTAATAACGACAGTGAAGAACTGTTTGTTCATGGTCGTTATTTGAACTCGGATGGATTTGAGTTACCAATTGGAATAAATAAGCAGCGCGATGGCGCAACTGAGGTTAAAATAGGCGGTCAATCCGGACAAAAACTGGCACAACTGGCGCAGGTGCTTCCCCTGCAATTGATTCATCCGGAAGGGTTTGAGTTGATAACCAGCGGGCCTAAATACCGAAGGGCGTTTATTGACTGGGGGGTATTTTATACTCAGTCCGGATTTTATGATGCATGGGGACGTTTTAAGCGCCTTTCTAAGCAGAGAAATGCCTTATTAAAGAGTGCCAAAAGCTATCAGGAACTCAGTTACTGGGATCAGGAACTGACTCAATTGGCTGAAAAGATAGATAACTGGCGCGCTGACTATATTGCTGAATTAAAAAGTGTGGCAGAGGTTATCTGCCGGCGTTTTTTACCGGAATTTGAAATTCAGTTAACGTATTATCGGGGTTGGGAAAAAGAGACGCCGTACGGCGAGATTCTGCAGCGAAATTTTGAGCGGGATCAGCAGCTTGGCTATACCTATAGTGGTCCCAATAAAGCTGATCTCCGCATTAAGGTAAACAATACACCTGTTGAAGATGTGTTGTCCCGCGGGCAACTGAAGTTGATGATGTGTGCCCTGAGAGTCGCTCAGGGGCAGCACTTAACGGAAAAGACAGGTAAGCAGAGCATCTATTTGATTGATGACTTTGCATCAGAATTAGACAGCCAACGTCGTAAGCGGTTAGCGGACTGCTTAAAAGAGACGGGGGCTCAGGTTTTTGTTAGTTC
The DNA here is from genome assembly GCF_028201475.1 of Vibrio sp. SCSIO 43137. Lineage (NCBI taxonomy): Bacteria > Pseudomonadati > Pseudomonadota > Gammaproteobacteria > Vibrionales > Vibrionaceae > Vibrio > Vibrio sp. SCSIO 43137. The sequence continues at coordinate 3,691 of NZ_CP116383.1, forward strand.
TATTACCGCTGCTCAGATAGCAGATATGCAGGAAGAGAGCGGAAGTGTGTTTCATGTGGAACACGGCCGGATAGAACAATATAAAAGAAATGATAATTAATGAGAGAGTAACTCATGGCAGAAAATTACGATTCATCGAGTATTAAAGTACTGAAAGGTTTGGATGCAGTACGTAAGCGTCCGGGGATGTACATCGGCGACACAGATGACGGCACAGGTCTTCATCATATGGTATTCGAGGTAGTGGATAACTCTATCGATGAAGCGTTAGCTGGACACTGTAATGATATTATTGTGACCATTCATGAAGATAACTCTGTCTCTGTGAGTGATGACGGTCGTGGTATTCCGACAGAGATGCACCCTGAAGAAGGTGTTTCTGCAGCGGAAGTTATTATGACGGTTCTGCACGCCGGTGGTAAGTTTGACGATAACTCTTATAAGGTTTCCGGTGGTCTGCACGGCGTAGGTGTTTCCGTGGTGAACGCCCTGTCTAAGCAGGTTGAACTGACTATCTGCCGTGGCGGTGAAATTCATGAGCAACAGTACGCTCACGGTGAGCCTAAAGCTCCGCTTTCCGTTATTGGTCAGACAGAAAAAACCGGTACAACCATCCGTTTCTGGCCAAGTGAAGAGACCTTCAGCAATATCGAATTCCATTACGATATTCTGGCTAAGCGTCTTCGCGAGCTTTCATTCCTGAACTCTGGTGTTTCTATCAAGCTTATTGATGAGCGTGTGGAAGATAAGATGGACCACTTTATGTATGAAGGTGGTACTCAGGCGTTTGTTGATTATCTCAACACCAACAAGACTCCAATTATCCAGAAAGTATTCCACTTTGATTTCGAAAGAGAAGATGGCATTGCAGTTGAAGTAGCAATGCAGTGGAATGACGGTTATCAGGAAAATATTTACTGCTTTACCAACAACATTCCTCAGCGTGATGGTGGTACTCACCTTGCAGGCTTCCGTGCTGCACTGACCCGTACCCTGAACAGCTTTATGGATAAAGAAGGCTTCTCGAAAAAAGCCAAAACAGCCACTTCTGGTGATGATGCCCGTGAAGGTCTGACGGCGATTGTTTCTGTTAAGGTGCCGGATCCTAAATTCTCAAGCCAGACCAAAGATAAGCTGGTTTCTTCAGAAGTGAAATCAGCGGTTGAGTCTGCTATGGGCGAAAAACTGGCTGAGTTCCTGATTGAGAACCCGGGTGAAGCTAAGATCGTTTGTACCAAGATTATTGATGCGGCACGTGCCCGTGATGCAGCGCGTAAAGCCCGTGAAATGACCCGCCGTAAAGGTGCGCTGGACTTAGCCGGTCTGCCGGGTAAGCTGGCAGATTGTCAGGAAAAAGACCCTGCACTTTCTGAACTCTATATTGTGGAGGGTGACTCTGCGGGCGGTAGTGCCAAGCAGGGTCGTAACCGTAAGAATCAAGCCATTCTGCCACTAAAAGGTAAGATCCTGAACGTAGAAAAAGCCCGCTTCGATAAGATGCTCTCTTCTCAGGAAGTCGCGACTCTGATCACCGCGCTTGGTTGTGGTATCGGCCGTGACGAATACAACCCGGATAAGCTTCGTTATCACAACATCATCATCATGACCGATGCCGATGTGGATGGTTCGCACATCCGTACTCTGCTGCTGACCTTCTTCTATCGTCAGATGCCTGAGCTAATCGAGCGTGGTTATATCTATATTGCTCAGCCACCTCTGTATAAAGTTAAGAAGGGTAAACAAGAGCAGTACATCAAAGATGAAGATGCGATGGAGCAGTATCAGGTTTCACTGGCACTGGACAATGCTGAGCTGCACGTTAACCCTAATGCTCCTGCAATCGCGGGAGAAGCGCTGGAGCAATTGGTTCAGCAGTACAATGCCGGTATGAAGATTGTTGAGCGCATGACTCGTCGTTACCCTAAACCTCTGGTTCATGAACTGGCTTACATGCCTAGACTGACCGCTGAAATGTGTCAGGACTCTGCTGCTGTAGAAGCCTGGGGCAAACAACTGGTGGATCAACTGACTGCCAAAGAAGTCGGAGCAAGTCAGTACAGTCTGGAAGTTGAAAAACATGAAGAGATGAATGTTAATCTGGCTAAGATTATTGTTCGTACCCACGGTGTTACTCATGAGTATGTCATCAGTATTGACCTTCTTGGTTCAAGAGAATATGGCAAGCTGGCGGATCTATCAGAAGCATTAGACGGCCTGATTGAGGAAGGCGCTTTCATTAAGCGTGGTGAGCGTACTCAGCCTGTAGCAGACTTTGTTGAAGCCCTGAACTGGCTGGTGAAAGAGTCTCGTCGTGGCCTGAGCCTGCAGCGATACAAAGGTCTGGGAGAGATGAACCCGGATCAGCTATGGGAAACCACCATGGATCCGGATACCCGCCGTATGATGCAGGTAACCATTGAAGATGCTGTAGGCGCTGACCAGCTGTTTACGACTCTGATGGGTGATCAGGTTGAGCCGCGCAGACACTTTATTGAAGAGAATGCACTAAAGGTTGCCAACCTAGACGTTTAAGCCCATTACATTTGCTGGATAAACTGATTTCTGCGTCTAAGGTGCTCACTTATACTTATAAGCTGCGCGCCTTATCCTTGAACTAAGCTTATCCAACTGCATCTAATTGTGCTTAAAGCTTTTGTAAACACTGCCCTCGGGCGGTGTTTTTTATGCTTAATAAAACTGGATAACGTTAGTTATTGAAATTGAAGTGAAAATTATTTTTAGAAAATTCTTATATTCACCCTTGAAACTGATTTTTGCGGACCTATATTTATAGTAGAAGAGATGCCAAAAGGGTCTCTGAACCGCTTGCCCATAACGGGGAGCACACAACTTAAACCGCAAATTAGACGGGTATGTCCAAACAGGAATATTCCGATCTAACTTCCTTAGCCACTTTGTTGAGTGAGCCTAAGGCTATTGCTTATTTATGAGGATAGAATCATGAGAACTGTAGATTTCACACCCCTATACCGCAACGCAATCGGCTTTGATCGTCTGTTTGATATGATGGAAGCTGGTGCCGCTAAAAATTCATCAAATGGTTACCCACCATACAATATCGAGCAACAGGATGAGAATAACTACCGTATTACTATGGCGGTGGCTGGTTTCGCTGAAGACCAGATTGACCTGACTCAGAAAGAGAACATGCTGATTGTTCGTGGTGAGCGTAAACCTGATGAAAGCAAAAAATACGTTTATCAGGGCATTGCTGAGAGAGACTTTGAGCGTAAGTTCCAACTGGCGGACTACGTTAAAGTAACAGGTGCAACCATGGAAAATGGTCTGCTGCACGTTGATTTGGAACGTGAAATTCCTGAAGCAATGAAACCACGTAAAATTGCCATTAACGGCAGTAACCTGATTGAAGGTAATAAGTAACCAATAACGGGTTATTTGTAACAGAAAGAGCGCCACCGGCGCTCTTTTCAGTTTTTATCAATAGAAGCTGATAAAAGCTACTGTTGATAGGCTTTAATCACTTCTTCAGCAATGGCTTCTATGCCTTTTTGCATACTCTGTTCGTCCTGAACATAGTTCATGCGGATACATTGACGGGTATGCGGCCAGTCCTCCTGCTTATCCTGACCGAAGAAGAAATACTCTCCCGGAATAACCAGAACCCCCCGCGCTTTCAGGCGGGCATAAAGTTCTTTGGTACTAATAGGCAGTTCATCAAACCAGAGCCAGAGAAAGATGGCACCTTCCGGCTTGTGAATCTTAAACCTTTCATCACTGATAGCGTCCTGAAGCAGCTCAACAGCGCGCTGTGCTTTCTGCTGATAAAAGGGCTTAATCACATTCTGGCTCAGGTTTAGCAGGTCACCTGATTCAATCATATGATGTCCAATCGCCGGACCGATACTGCCGGGGGCCAGACTGATAATACCGTTCATATTGGTCATAGCCTGAGTTATACGCTCATTGGCAATGACTATTCCGCAGCGTACACCCGGCAGGCCAAGCTTGGAGAGGCTCATACAGAGAATGGTGTTCTCATTCCAGAAGGGTTTTACCTCTTCAAAAATGATATTCGGGAACGGAGTGCCATAGGCATTATCGATAATAAGTGGGATATTGTTCTTGCGGGCCAGAGCATCAAGCTTTTCAACTTCAGCATCTGTCAGTACATTACCCGTTGGATTGGTCGGCCGGGAAGCACAAATAGCAGCAATAGAGTCATCAACCTGTAGCTGTTCAAAATCGACATGGTACTTAAACATGCGGTTATCCAGCTGCTCTATTTCCGGCTGGTATGAGACAAAAATACTGTCATCGACCCCTGAATCACTGTAGCCGATATATTCAGGCGCCAGAGGAAGAAGAATTCTTTTATGGCTGCCGTCGGGCTGTTTCCCTGCCAGCAGGTTAAACAGATAGAAAAAAGCGCTTTGGCTGCCATTAGTCAGGCTGATGTTTTTTTCTGAAATATCCCAGCCGTAGGTATCACGCAGCAGTTTTGCCAGAGATTTTACAAAGGCGTCTTTTCCCTGCGGACCGTCGTAGTTGGCCATTGCTTCTACCAGCTTGCCGCTGTTGAGCATATCTGAACTGGCCTGATGAAAATAGTCGAGCATTTCCGGTATTGCGGCCGGATTGCCTCCGCCGAGCATGATGGCGCCCGGAGTACGTAAACCTTCATTTAAATCATCCATCAACTGAGTGATGCCTGAATAGCGATTAAATTTTTCACCAAAATTAGAAAATTGCATTATTTTTCCCTGACAGTCGTTATGTTGTGTCTGCTTAAAGCAACTTGTATTGTTTTAGTATGCGCCTAAAACGGATTGTTTTGTATACAAAAAAGCCCCGTTCTCAGAACGGGGCTTTGAGTTCCTGGGCTAACCCCGTTATTTCTGCAACAGCGAAATATCTGCAATTTGCAGGAAGAGGTTACGCAGTTTGTTAAGAAGGGTCAGACGGTTCTTCTTCAGAGCTTCGTCATCGGCCATAACCATTACTGAGTCGAAGAAAGTATCAACAGGCTCACGTAGATCGGCCAGCTTACTTAGGGCTGCCTGATAGTCACCGGTTGCAAATGCCGGTTCCAGCGCTTCTGCCATCACTTCTACGTTTTCAGCTAGTGCTTTTTCAGCGGCTTCCTGAAGAAGGGCAAGATCGATCTCTTCAGCCAGTTCGCCGCCAAACTTAGCAAGAATATTACCTACACGCTTGTTAGCGGCTGCAAGGGACTCTGCCGCTTCCAGACCACGGAAGTGAGATACGGCTTTAACTCGCTGATCAAAGTCAGCCGGCTTAGTCGGGCGGCGGGCCAGAACAGCCTGAATAATATCGACGCTAAAGCCTTCATCCTGATACCAGGCGCGGAAACGGCCAAGCATAAAGTCGATAACATCATCGACCACTTTGTCGTTAGTCAGCTTGTCTGCGAACAGAGATTTCGCTTCTTCAACCAGCTCAACCAGATCAAGGCTATAGCCGTTTTCAACGATAATACGTAGCACACCCAGTGATGCACGACGAAGTGCAAATGGATCTGAGCCTTTTGGAGCCTGACCGATACCGAAGATACCAACAATAGTATCCAGCTTGTCAGCCATAGCCAGAGCAGATGAAATAGCAGTGCTAGGCAGGTCATCACCGGCAAAACGCGGCATATACTGTTCGTATAGTGCAAGGGCTACCTGCTCATCTTCACCGTCATGAGTGGCGTAGTGCATACCCATAACACCCTGAGTATCGGTGAACTCAAATACCATTGAGGTCATCAGGTCACATTTAGCCAGCAGACCGGCACGGGTTGCTTTATCTACGTCAGCATCAATCTTCTTAGCGATAAAGCCAGCCAGTACTGCAATACGATCGGTCTTATCTTTAATCGTACCTAATTGCTTCTGGAAAATAGCACTTTCCAGCTCAGGCAGACGGTCAATCAGAGGACGCTTACGGTCAGTGTTGAAGAAGAACTCAGCATCAGCCAGACGAGGGCGGACGACTTTTTCGTTACCTTCAATTACGTGGCGTGGCTCTTTAGATTCGATATTAGAAACGAAGATAAACTTAGGCAGAAGCTTTTTGTTTTCATCGTATACCGGGAAGTACTTCTGGTCACCCTTCATGGTGTAAACCAGCGCTTCAGAAGGAACCTTCAGGAACTCTTCTTCAAAAGAAGCAGTAAGAACTACCGGCCACTCAACCAGAGAAGTTACTTCTTCAACTAAGTCATCTTCCAGATCAGCAATACCACCTACAGCTTCGGCAGCTTTCTGAGAGTCAGCAAGAATAATGGCTTTACGTGCCTCGTAATCTGCCATCACTTTACCGCGCTGCTCCAGAACCTCAGGGTACTGATCAGCACTATCAATAGTGAACTCTGCTTCACCCATAAAGCGGTGACCGCGAATGGTTCTGTCAGATGCGACACCAAGGATCTCACCCTGAATAAGCTCATCACCCAGCAGAATGGTCAGTGTTTTAACCGGACGGATAAACTGAGTCTCTTTGTCGCCCCAACGCATCGGTTTAGCGATAGGAAGGTTAGCCAGCGCTTTAGCAGCCAGTTCAACAACCAGCTCTTGTACCGCTTTACCTTTTACTTCCTGCTTAAACAGCAGCCATTCGCCTTTGTCTGTTTTCAGACGGTCAGCTTGTTCAACAGTAATGCCGTTACCACGAGCCCAGCCCTGAGCCGCTTTAGTTGCATTACCATCGTCATCAAATGCTACAGAGATAGCCGGGCCACGTTTTTCAACTACTTTGTCTGCCTGACTCTCTGCCAGATCTGCCACTTTTAGTGCCAGACGACGAGGAGCTGCGTACCACTTAACACCGTTATGGCCTAAGTCAGCACCCTTTAGTTCTGCTTCAAAGTTTGCCGCAAATGCTTCTGCAAGAGTGCGAAGTTGCGTTGGTGGTAGTTCTTCAGTACCAAGCTCAATTAAAAAATTCTTCGCCATGATTACTTCTCCTCACCCTTAGATTGACACATTGGGAAACCTAGTGCTTCACGGGAGGCATAGTAGGCTTGCGCGACAGACTTGGTCAGGTTGCGGATACGCAGGATATAACGCTGACGCTCAGTAACAGAGATAGCTTTACGGGCATCCAGCAAGTTAAATGCGTGACCTGCTTTCAAAATACGTTCGTAGGCAGGAAGCGGAAGAGGATTTTCCAGTTCAAGCAGCTCTTTACACTCTTTTTCGCACTGATCAAAGAAGCCGAACAGGAAGTCGACATCAGCGTGTTCAAAGTTGTAGGTAGACTGCTCAACTTCGTTCTGGTGGAAGATATCGCCGTATGTGGTTTTACCCAGCGGGCCGTCAGCCCACACCAGATCGTACACAGAATCTACACCCTGAATATACATAGCGAGTCGTTCTATACCATAGGTGATCTCACCGGTTACCGGCTTACACTCAAGGCCGCCAACCTGCTGGAAGTAAGTAAACTGAGTGACTTCCATTCCGTTTAGCCACACTTCCCAGCCAAGACCCCATGCACCAAGAGTCGGGTTTTCCCAGTTATCTTCTACAAAACGGATATCGTGTACTAGCGGGTCAATGCCCAGTACTTCCAGAGATCCCAGATACAGTTCCTGAATGTTATCAGGAGAAGGCTTAATCATTACCTGAAACTGATAGTAGTGCTGCAGACGGTTAGGGTTTTCACCGTAACGGCCATCTGTCGGACGACGGGAAGGCTGTACGTAAGCGGTAGCCATTGGCTCCGGACCGATAGCACGCAGACAGGTCATCGGGTGAGAAGTACCCGCACCCACTTCCATATCTAGAGGCTGAACAATTGTACAACCCTGTTGTGCCCAATAATCCTGCAGCGCGAGGATCATACCCTGAAAGGTTTTGATATCGTATTTTTGCATAGTAGGTTCGCGCGAATCTTCTGTATTAGTAATAAAAAATAACAACAGAGTATAGCGATATATTGAGGTTGGGAGTAGGGGTATTGCTGCTTATTTCTTCTCCATAGTGAAGAAATCGCCGATTTTTATCAGTTTTTGTCTCTACGCGAGAAAAGACAAGGTGTTGTTAAGGTTTGCGGCGCTGTTTTTGATAATTTGATTTGGTTTTCTTAAACAGAGAATGAGCTGAGTCAGCTAAACAAAAAAAGAGCCGGATATTAATCCAGCCCCTTTTTGATCAGATACTGATAAGGCAGTTGTTCTGTTTCAGCAGCAATCAGTTGGTGATCCATAAAGCGACAAAAGCTTGGTATATCTCTGGTTGTTGACGGATCATCCGCTTTAATCAGTAAAATCTCGCCATCTTGCATATTTCTGATTGTCTTCCTGACCATCATCACCGGCTCCGGGCAGCGTAGTCCTTCCGCTTCAAGTACCTTATTTGCCTGTTCAGGGTTGAGTGTCATTTTGTGCTCTCTGTCAAAGTTTCGTTGTTGATATTACTAACAAGAAAAAAAATTTCAATTAAAGCTTGGCAAATGTAAAAAAGATCGCTACATTTAATTAACAAACGCGTAACATGTTAAGGGCGTGTTCCAGCACTATTCCAATTTTCTTGGGCTTCCCCGCTGAAAGGCGGGATTTTTTTTGCCTGTAGGTTAGTATATTAAGAACCTGAACAGATAAAAAGAGTTGCCTGTGGAGCTTGAAGATATTTATCGCAAAGATTTAAACCTGTTGGTTGCTTTGAAAGTGCTGGTGGAAGAGAGGAGCGTCAGCCTTGCTGCAGAGCGCCTCAACCTTAGCCAGTCGGCAATGAGCCGGGTGTTAGGACGGTTAAGGGTTTTGCTTAATGATCCATTATTAACCCGCCACGGGCAGCAGCTACTCCCGACAGATAAAGCTCTGGAAGTTGCACAGGCACTGAATGACCCTCTTGAGTCTGTACGCCAGTTGTTGTCAGATAAAAATTTTGATGCAGCAAACTGCACTCAATCCTTCACCATTGCGACAACCGATTATGCCATGCAGACCATTTTACCTTTTGCCCTGCCTCGTCTGTATCAGGAAGCACCTAATGTTTCTATTGAGTTCCTGCCTCTTCAGCATGACCAGTTACTCTATCAGCTTACTTCCCAGGGTGCAGACCTAGCTATTTGTAGGCCGACCAGTTCTGTTGAGCCGTTATTGAGTGACGTGCTGGGTAAAGTGGGAGTGTTCTGTTTGTTATCTAAAAAGCACCCTCTGGCGTTCGAACAGATGACCCTTAATGATTACCTGAGTTATCCCCACGCCATGATCGCTATTAGTGATGGTGTTAAGGCGCTGATTGATAATGCGCTGGAAGGTAAGCCGGAACGAAAAACCATTATCAGGGCTTATCATCTTGAAGCTGCGTTAGCTGTGGTGGATAGCATCCCCTTGATTATTACCGTGCCGGCTGATTTAGCTTATCTGGTTGCTGATCGCTATGATCTGGTGATTAAGCCACTGCCGTTCCCTTTTACACCTTTTGACTATTCTATGATCTGGCATCCCAGATGTGAGCACTCACCATCTCAGGAGTGGTTAAGAAGCCTTCTGAAAGAGGAGTGTGGCCGGTTAATTGCCAAACGAGTAGAAGATTTAGGCTTAGAAGGTTAGCTTGCTGAAACGACAAAAAACGGACAGGTTATAACACTCTGTCCGTTTTCTTAATTCAATATCTGATTACAGCTTTATAACTACACGCCCGGTTACATCACCGTTAGTAATATCTTCGGCGTATTTTGCAGCTTCACTTAGAGAAACCTCTGTGCAGGCCTGATCGAAGTAGCTTTGAGGAAGTAACTCAGACAGTTTGTTCCATGCTGCAATTCGTTTTTCCTTCGGACAAGATACTGAATCAATGCCCTGCAGGCGGACGTTACGCAGAATAAACGGCATTACTGTTGTCGGCAGGTCGAAGCCACCAGCAAGGCCGCAAGCAGCCACTGTGCTGTTGTAATCCATCTGCGCCAGCAGTTTTGCCAGTACTTTACTGCCTACCGTATCGATAGCTCCTGCCCAGATCTGTTTTTCCAGCGGACGGGCTGGTTCTTCAAACTCTGCACGTTCAATAATGCGGCTGGCACCAAGAGCAGTGAGTAAGTCACCATTTTTTTCTGAACGGCCCGTTAAAGCCGCAACTTTATAGCCCAGCTGTGAAAGAAGGGTCACAGATACTGAACCTACGCCACCACTGGCTCCGGTTACCAATATCTCTCCGTCTTCCGGTTTAACGCCTGAATCAACAATGGCTTGTACACATAACATTGCCGTTAATCCGGCCGTACCAACCATCATGGCTTTTTTACCGTCCAGACCTTGTGGAAGAGGTACCAGCCAGTCAGCTTTTAGTCTGGCTTTTTCTGCCATGCCACCCCAGTGGTTTTCGCCTACACCCCAGCCAGTGAGTACAACTTCATCTCCTTCCTTATATAAAGGGTTATCAGAGCTGATAACTTTACCGGCAAAGTCGATACCCGGAACCATAGGGAAGTTACGGATGATCTTTCCCTTACCTGTGATTGCCAGACCATCTTTGTAGTTAAGTGATGAGTAATCGACAGATACCAGTACATCGCCTTCCGGCAGTTGGTTTTCATCTATCTGTTCGATGTTAGCCAGTGTACGTTTATCTTCTTGATTAAGGATCAGAGCGTTAAACATTGTGTCTCTCCACTAGAGTGATGTTGGTTTTTTCGTTTTGACTAAGTGTAGATGCAATTAGGGTATGACTAAAATGAAACTTTAGCATTATATATATGTATTCCAGGCATAAACAAAGAGCGGCAGTTGCCGCTCTTTACATAGACAGCGCTTATACTTATCAGGTGCGTTCAAAGACAGTTGCGATACCTTGTCCCAGACCGATACACATTGTGGCTAAGCCAAACTGTGCATCTTTGGTTTCCATCAGGTTGATCAGGGTGGTAGAAATCCGTGCACCGGAACAACCCAGCGGATGACCCAATGCAATAGCACCACCGTTCAGGTTTACTTTGTCTTCAACCATATCCGTTAAGCCTAAATCTTTTACACAAGGCAGAGATTGGGCGGCAAAGGCTTCATTTAGCTCAATAACACCAAGGTCTTGTACCGTTAATCCTGCCCGCTGCAGCGCTTTTTGTGAGGCCGGAACAGGCCCGTAACCCATAATGGACGGATCGCAGCCGGATACCGCCATTGAGCGAATTCTTGCGCGGATAGTTACCCCTAATTCTTTGGCTTTACTTTCACTCATAATCAGCATGGCTGAGGCTCCGTCAGAAAGAGCAGAGGAACTGCCGGCTGTGACAGTACCATTTACAGGATCAAATACCGGACGTAGCTGAGATAAACCTTCTACTGATGTTTCCGGCCGGATAACTTCATCATAATCAAGCCGGATAAGAGAGCCATCTGCAGCGTGTCCTTCTGTCGCCAGTATTTCATTGCTAAAGCGCCCTTCTAATGTTGCAGCATGTGCCCTTGCATGGGAGCGGGCGGCAAACTCATCCTGTTGCTGACGGGAGATACCGTGCAATTTACCCAGCATCTCTGCTGTCAGCCCCATCATACCTGCCGCTTTAGCAACGCTTTTTGCCAGACCGGGATGAAAATCGACGCCATGATTCATGGGAACATGCCCCATATGTTCTACTCCGCCTATCAGGCAGATATCTGCATCACCAACCATAATAGCGCGGGATGCATCGTGGAGAGCCTGCATTGAAGATCCACATAAACGGTTAACAGTAACAGCAGCTATGTTCTTTGGCAGATCAGCCAGTAAAGCCGCATTACGGGCAATGTTAAAACCCTGTTCTAAGGTTTGTTGCACACAGCCCCAGTAGATATCTTCTATCTGAGCCGGGTCAACTTTCGGGTTGCGCTTAAGTATGCCTTTCATCAGATGAGCAGAAAGGTCTTCAGCACGAGTATGACGAAAAGCCCCACCTTTGGAACGGCCCATAGGTGTACGGATACAGTCGACAATTACTACATTATTCATTGGTATGTTCCTTTTCCAAAAAGTGGTTATACAGAGCCGGTCAGCTGTGACTGGTAGAAGCTTTTGCCATTCTCAGCCATATCAGACAACAGTTGAGGTACCTGATAGAGCGGACCTAATTCGGCATACTCTTTGGCCATCTCCACATACTGTTTGATTCCCATACTGTCCAGGTAGCGGAAAACTCCGCCCCTGAATGGAGGGAATCCTAATCCGTAAACCAGCGCCATATCTGCTTCCTGAGGTGAGGCGATAATGCCTTCCTCTAAACAGAGCACCACTTCATTGATCATCGGAATCATCATTCTGTGAATAATGGTCTGGGCATCAAACTCCTGACGGGTTTTACATGTATCCTGCAGAATCGAAAGGATTTCATCAGAATAGACTTTTTTCGGCCGGCCTTTTTTGTCTTTAGTGTATTGATAGAATCCGGAGCCATTTTTCTGACCATATTTTTCTGCTTCGAACAGAGCATCAATGGCATCTCTATTTTGCTTAGCCATTCTTTGCGGGAAACCCTGAGCCATAACTTCCTGTGCATGATGGGCGGTATCGATACCGACAACATCAAGCAAGTAAGCAGGGCCCATTGGCCAGCCAAATGTTTTCTCCATCACTTTATCTACCTGAGTAAAGTCTGCACCGTCGGACAGCAGGGCACTGAAGCCACCGAAATAGGGGAACAATACCCGGTTTACAAAGAAGCCGGGGCAATCATTAACAACGATAGGAGACTTACCCATCTTGGCGGCATAAGCCACCACGCGATTGATGGTTTCATCTGATGTTTTTTCTCCACGGATAATCTCTACCAGAGGCATACGGTGTACAGGATTAAAGAAGTGCATTCCACAGAAGTTTTCCGGGCGTTGCAGTGACTTTGCCAGCAGGTTAATCGGGATGGTTGATGTATTTGAGGTTATAACTGTGCTTTCATCAACTTGCTGCTCAACTTCACTAAGTACAGCCGCTTTGATTTTCGGATTTTCAACAACGGCTTCAACAATAATATCGGACTGCTCAATGCCTGCGTAATGAAGGCTTGGTGTAATGGAGGAGAGAATACCTGCCATTTTAAAACCATCAATTCTGCCTCTCTCTAACCTCTTGTTGAGCAGTTTTGATGCTTCGTTCATTCCCAGATCAAGAGACGCCTGAGCGATATCCTTCATTATGACAGGAACCCCTTTCAGGGCAGACTGGTACGCAATACCACCACCCATTATGCCGGCACCAAGCACAGCAGCTCTTTCTGTCTGCTTTTCTGCCTCTTTGGCTGATTGTTTTGCCAACCCTTTAATATATTGATCATTAAGGAACAGCCCAACCAGAGACTTAGCTTCATCTGATTTCGCCAGTTTAATAAAGTGCTTTCTTTCAATGTCCAGTGCACCGTTTCTGGATAGGGTTGCGGCTTCTTCTATGGCAACTACAGAGGTAATAGGTGCCGGATAATGTGGCCCTGCTTTCTGCATAACCAGACCTTTAGCCGTCGTGAAACTCATCATGGATTCAAGTTTACTCAGGCTGAGAGGCGAGGTTTTCTGCTTTCTTCTCGCCTGCCAGTCAATTTGCTCCTTACCGGCCTGAACAAGGGTATTTATTGCTGACTGCTGCAGAGCTTCGCTGTCAACCACAGCATCAAGCAGCCCCAGCTTAAGCGCCTCTTCTGCACGGCAGGCTTTGCCGGCAGTGATTAGCTCCATAGCGTTATCCGCGCCGATAAGTCTCGGCATTCTTACAGAGCCGCCAAAGCCGGGCATGATACCTAGTTTGGTTTCTGGCAGCCCTATGCTGGTGGTTGAGTCGCCAATACGGAAATCAGTAGCGAGTACACACTCACATCCACCGCCCAGCGTATGACCTTTTAGTACTGAGATGGTCGGAAACGGCAGGTCTTCCAGTTTATTAAAGATGTTGTTGGCGTAAATCAGCCAGTGATCGAGTTCTTTTTCTGGTTTGGAAAACAGGTTTAAAAACTCGGTGATATCTGCACCTACGATAAATGTGCTTTTATCGGTTGTGAGCAGCAGACCAGTAATGCCTGAGTGCTGTTGCATAGCGTTCAGTGCGTTGTCTAATGCATCAAGGGTGGCCAGATCCAGCTTATTTACTGAGGCTGGCGCACAGAAACTGAGTTCGGCAATACCGTTATCCAGTTCTTTTACTTGTAGGGTATCGGATTGGTAGATCATTCTCTTTCTCCATAAAGAGCAACATAAGTGTTGCTTGCTAGAGTCCATCTATTTGTCATCATCTTGGTTCTTATTACGCCAAGCTGAAGTTGTATTGCTTGGTACGACCAGTTGTATGATATTGAATCAATCTAAACCTAAATTCAACAAAATTCAAACAAGTGTTTAACAAATTTGTGGGCGGGTAGAATAAATTGAATTCGATTAACGGGGTGTTACACTGGCGGCCTTACCACGGACGCTTAACTATATGAACATTCAACCCTATCTTATTCCTGCGGAAGCTGTTGTTTTTGAAGAAGAGATTAAAAAAAGCCTCTTTATTACCTTTCTGGCTCATACTCATGGGACAGAAGCTGCAAAAGCATTTGTTGACCAAATAAGGAAGGAACACCCGGCGGCAAGGCATCATTGTTGGGGGGTTGTTGCAGGTCGTCCGGAGGACTCAATGCAGTGGGGCTTCAGTGATGACGGAGAACCTTCAGGTACAGCAGGTAAGCCGATACTGGCTCAGTTAAGTGGCTCAGGTATTGGTGAAATCACTGCCGTAGTGGTTCGCTATTCCGGCGGAATTAAACTGGGAACAGGCGGTTTAGTGAAGGCTTACGGTGGCGGGGTGCAAAGTGCACTTAAGATGGTTCAAACAATTGAGAAAAAAATCACCACTCACTTGAAACTAAGGTTAGACTACTCTTTTATATCTCTCGTTCAGTCGCTAATCAGTCAATATGATGCTGTTGAAGTCAGGTCTGAATTTTCTGAGCAGATAGAGATGGTGGTAGAAATTGAGCAGCTTGTGTCTGCTGAGTTTATACAAGCCCTGATTAATAAAACTGGAGCCAAGGTACAGGCTTCTGAATTAAAAGATAACTAGGAAGTCAGAAGCTTAGCTTCAGCTAATATCCATGCAGTTTCGTTCAATCATCCGTATTGTCGGGTTACTCTTAGCCTTGTTTAGCGTATCTATGCTGGCACCTGCTTTTGTTGCACTGGTGTACAGAGATGGTGCGGGTGTTCCATTTGTTACTACCTTTTTTGTGTTGCTGTTTTGCGGTGGGCTATGCTGGTTTCCTAACCGTCATCACAAGAAGGATCTTAAATCCCGCGATGGTTTTCTTATTGTGGTCCTGTTCTGGACGGTTATCGGCAGTGCCGGTGCGCTCCCCTTTCTGATCTCGGAAAACCCTGCCATATCTGTTACCGATGCTTTTTTTGAATCCTTTTCTGCTCTGACGACAACGGGTGCGACAGTGATTGTCGGATTAGATGACCTGCCTAAAGCGATACTGTTTTACCGTCAGTTTCTGCAGTGGTTTGGTGGTATGGGAATCATTGTATTAGCTGTTGCGATACTGCCGGTTCTGGGTATCGGTGGTATGCAGTTATATCGTGCAGAAATTCCGGGGCCGGTAAAAGACAGTAAAATGACCCCACGGATAGCGGAAACAGCAAAAGCGCTCTGGTATATCTATCTCAGCCTGACCCTTGCCTGTGCCGGAGCGTTTTGGCTGGCGGGTATGAGTATGTTTGACGCTATATGTCATAGTTTCTCAACTATCGCTATCGGCGGCTTCTCTACCCACGATGCCAGTATGGGCTACTTTAATAGCTCAACTATTAATATGATTACGGTGGTCTTCCTGCTTATCTCTGGTTGTAACTACTCACTTCACTTTGCCGCGTTTGCATCCGGTGGTGTTCATCCTAAGTACTATCTAAAAGATCCAGAATTTAGAGCCTTCTTCTTTATTCAGGCACTGCTGTTTGTGGTCTGTTTCCTGCTTTTGCTGAAGCATCATTCCTATACCTCGGTTTATGACGCTTTTGATCAGGCACTGTTTCAGACCGTCTCAATATCTACCACTGCAGGTTTTACCACTACAGGTTTTGCTGAGTGGCCGCTGTTTCTGCCTGTATTACTGCTGTTCTCTTCTTTTATAGGTGGTTGTGCGGGATCGACTGGTGGCGGAATGAAGGTGATACGTATACTGCTTCTGACTCTGCAGGGTGCACGTGAAATTAAGCGTCTGATACACCCAAGAGCTGTGTTTACCATTAAGTTGGGAGATAGCGCACTACCGCAAAGAGTAGTTGATGCCGTCTGGGGCTTCTTTTCAGCATATGCTCTGGTTTTTGTTGTTTGCATGCTGGCACTTATTGCGACTGGTATCGATGAGCTCAGTGCGTTTTCTGCCGTTGCTTCTACACTAAACAACTTAGGACCGGGGCTTGGCGATGTTGCGCTCCATTATGGTGACATAAATGACAATGCAAAATGGGTACTAGTGGTCTCCATGCTGTTTGGCCGGTTAGAGATATTTACCCTTCTTATATTACTTACTCCTACATTTTGGCGTAGTTAAGGACTTATTTTGAAAAAAGCACTTTTTCTCTATTCGACTCAGGACGGTCAGACCATAAAAATCTTTAAGCATATTCAAGAAGAGATGAATGAGTTTGATTGCGAGCTGGTAAATCTTCATGAAGCAGAAACGGTAGACTTCTCGCTATATGAAAGAGTGGTTATTGGCGCATCCATCCGTTACGGCCACCTAAACAAAAAGCTATATAAGTTTATTGAAAGTAACCTTACTGCATTAAACAACAATCAAGTGGCGTTTTTCTTAGTCAACCTGACGGCCAGAAAAGAAGATCAGGGAAAAGATACTCCGGAAGGCAGTGCTTATATGAAGACCTTTCTGAAGAAGTCACCTTGGCAGCCTGCGCTGCTGGGGGTGTTTGCCGGAGCATTGAGATACCCTAAGTACAAATTCTTTGATCGAATTATGATTCAACTAATAATGAAAATTACCGGCGGTGAGACAGATGCCAGCAAAGAAGTGGAATACACCAACTGGAAAAAAGTATCCCTATTTGCTGAATCTATTAAAAAAATGTAAACAAAACTTATGGTTTTGGCCGTTATTGCTGCTTATTTGCCCGAAAAGAAATTAATTTAAGAAAAATACAAAAAAGGGGTTGCCAATGTGATTTCGATCTCTATAATGCGCCCTCACTGACACGGCAGACACCACAAGGGTTAGTCAGCCAAATCAGTTAAGGCACCAGCCTGGCAATGTGACTTTTTCTTACGCTTTTAAAGCGAAGATAAAAAAAGTAAAAAAGTGTTTGACACTTCACATTAAATCGCTAGAATGGCCGCCTCGCTTCACGGAAGCGATGCTCTTTAACAATTTAAACCTATCAATCTGTGTGGGCACTCGTTGATGATAATCAAATTAGAAACTTCGGTTTCGATTCGGTTTCAATGATACGAAGTGACCATTCGAGTTGGAAAGCAGCCTTGAGCTGTTTTGTTTCACTTTTTCAAAAGTGAAAACCAACAAGAGCACAGTCAATTCAAACATTACTTATGTAATGTTCAGTATTCATTGAGCCACAAAAACTTAAATTGAAGAGTTTGATCATGGCTCAGATTGAACGCTGGCGGCAGGCCTAACACATGCAAGTCGAGCGGAAACGGCAACATTGACTCTTCGGATGATTTGTTGGACGTCGAGCGGCGGACGGGTGAGTAATGCTTAGGAATTTGCCCAGTCGAGGGGGATAACTATTGGAAACGATAGCTAATACCGCATACGCCCTACGGGGGAAAAGAGGGGACCTTCGGGCCTTCTGCGATTGGATAAGCCTAAGTGAGATTAGCTAGTTGGTGAGGTAATGGCTCACCAAGGCGACGATCTCTAGCTGGTCTGAGAGGATGATCAGCCACACTGGAACTGAGACACGGTCCAGACTCCTACGGGAGGCAGCAGTGGGGAATATTGCACAATGGGCGCAAGCCTGATGCAGCCATGCCGCGTGTGTGAAGAAGGCCTTCGGGTTGTAAAGCACTTTCAGCAGTGAGGAAGGTGGTAGTGTTAATAGCACTATCATTTGACGTTAGCTGCAGAAGAAGCACCGGCTAACTCCGTGCCAGCAGCCGCGGTAATACGGAGGGTGCGAGCGTTAATCGGAATTACTGGGCGTAAAGCGCATGCAGGTGGTTTGTTAAGTCAGATGTGAAAGCCCTGGGCTCAACCCGGGAAGGTCATTTGAAACTGGCAAGCTAGAGTACTGTAGAGGGGGGTAGAATTTCAGGTGTAGCGGTGAAATGCGTAGAGATCTGAAGGAATACCGGTGGCGAAGGCGGCCCCCTGGACAGATACTGACACTCAGATGCGAAAGCGTGGGGAGCAAACAGGATTAGATACCCTGGTAGTCCACGCCGTAAACGATGTCTACTTGGAGGTTGTTCCCTTGAGGAGTGGCTTTCGGAGCTAACGCGTTAAGTAGACCGCCTGGGGAGTACGGTCGCAAGATTAAAACTCAAATGAATTGACGGGGGCCCGCACAAGCGGTGGAGCATGTGGTTTAATTCGATGCAACGCGAAGAACCTTACCTACTCTTGACATCCAGAGAATTTTCCAGAGATGGATTAGTGCCTTCGGGAACTCTGAGACAGGTGCTGCATGGCTGTCGTCAGCTCGTGTTGTGAAATGTTGGGTTAAGTCCCGCAACGAGCGCAACCCTTATCCTTGATTGCCAGCACTTCGGGTGGGAACTTCAGGGAGACTGCCGGTGATAAACCGGAGGAAGGTGGGGACGACGTCAAGTCATCATGGCCCTTACGAGTAGGGCTACACACGTGCTACAATGGCGTATACAGAGGGCGGCGAACTCGCGAGAGTAAGCGAATCCCAAAAAGTGCGTCGTAGTCCGGATTGGAGTCTGCAACTCGACTCCATGAAGTCGGAATCGCTAGTAATCGTGGATCAGAATGCCACGGTGAATACGTTCCCGGGCCTTGTACACACCGCCCGTCACACCATGGGAGTGGGCTGCAAAAGAAGTAGGTAGTTTAACCTTCGGGGGGACGCTTACCACTTTGTGGTTCATGACTGGGGTGAAGTCGTAACAAGGTAGCCCTAGGGGAACCTGGGGCTGGATCACCTCCTTAAACGATGATTGTGCATTGATGAGTGTTCACACAGATTGATTAGGTTTAGAAAGTAAAGAGAGTAAAGATACCTGCTTGATAGCGGGTATTGTTGTGAAAGTGCCCAACACTTTTACAAACCTATGTCCCGTTCGTCTAGAGGCCTAGGACACCGCCCTTTCACGGCGGTAACAGGGGTTCGACTCCCCTACGGGATACCATTGGGTCGTTAGCTCAGTTGGTAGAGCAGTTGACTTTTAATCAATTGGTCGCAGGTTCGAATCCTGCACGACCCACCATTCTTCCTCCACGAAGAATTAAAACTACAGTGGGCGATTAGCTCAGTTGGGAGAGCACCTCCCTTACAAGGAGGGGGTCACTGGTTCGAGCCCGGTATCGCCCACCATTCTCTAAATGTTTTTGGATAGACTCCAAACCAATGGTTGTTAATTGTTGGTTTGTTTTTCGTCGCTGAGAATCTTTAGAAAATGTCTATTACAGATATTGCTCTTTAACAATTTGGAAAGCTGACAGATAACAATTTGATTGATTGTTATCTAATTAAAAGTTCTCAAATCCTAAGTCTTTTTTAGATTTAGGTACCAACACACATTCAAGTGTTCTTGGAAGCAACATTACTGAGTAATGATGCTTATATTTGAGTCCGGCAAAATCGAAATGTCTCTCGCTCATTCAAATAATGAGAGACACAAACCTTGGTTGTTTGCCATACATAGAAACCTCTTGGGGTTGTATGGTTAAGTGACTAAGCGTACACGGTGGATGCCTTGGCAGTCAGAGGCGATGAAGGACGTATTAACTTGCGATAAGCGTAGATTAGGCAGTAAAAGCCACTTGAGTCTACGATTTCCGAATGGGGAAACCCAACTGCATAAGCAGTTACTGTTAACTGAATACATAGGTTAACAGGGCAAACCCGGGGAACTGAAACATCTAAGTACCCGGAGGAGTAGAAATCAACCGAGATTCCGAAAGTAGCGGCGAGCGAAATTGGATTAGCCCTTAAGCTTTTAATGATGCAGGTGAATGGTCTGGAAAGTCCAGCGATACAGGGTGATAGCCCCGTAACCGACACGTCATTATTAGTGAAATCGAGTAAGGCGGGACACGTGATATCCTGTCTGAATATGGGGGGACCATCCTCCAAGGCTAAATACTACTGACTGACCGATAGTGAACCAGTACCGTGAGGGAAAGGCGAAAAGAACCCCTGTGAGGGGAGTGAAATAGAACCTGAAACCGTGTACGTACAAGCAGTAGGAGCACCTTCGTGGTGTGACTGCGTACCTTTTGTATAATGGGTCAGCGACTTATATTTAGTAGCAAGGTTAACCGATTAGGGGAGCCGTAGGGAAACCGAGTCTTAACTGGGCGTCGAGTTGCTAGGTATAGACCCGAAACCAGGTGATCTAGCCATGGGCAGGTTGAAGGTTGAGTAACATCAACTGGAGGACCGAACCGACTAATGTTGAAAAATTAGCGGATGACTTGTGGCTAGGGGTGAAAGGCCAATCAAACCTGGAGATAGCTGGTTCTCCCCGAAAGCTATTTAGGTAGCGCCTCGGACGAATACTACTGGGGGTAGAGCACTGTTAAGGCTAGGGGGTCATCCCGACTTACCAACCCTTTGCAAACTCCGAATACCAGTAAGTACTATCCGGGAGACACACGGCGGGTGCTAACGTCCGTCGTGGAGAGGGAAACAACCCAGACCGCCAGCTAAGGTCCCAAAGTATAGCTAAGTGGGAAACGATGTGGGAAGGCTCAGACAGCCAGGATGTTGGCTTAGAAGCAGCCATCATTTAAAGAAAGCGTAATAGCTCACTGGTCGAGTCGGCCTGCGCGGAAGATGTAACGGGGCTAAGCTATACACCGAAGCTGCGGCAATATCTTTTAGATATTGGGTAGGGGAGCGTTCTGTAAGCCGTTGAAGGTGAACTGTAAGGTTTGCTGGAGGTATCAGAAGTGCGAATGCTGACATGAGTAACGATAAAGGGGGTGAAAAACCCCCTCGCCGGAAGACCAAGGGTTCCTGTCCAACGTTAATCGGGGCAGGGTAAGTCGACCCCTAAGGCGAGGCCGAAAGGCGTAGTCGATGGGAAACGGGTTAATATTCCCGTACTTCTTACAATTGCGATGGGGGGACGGAGAAGGCTAGGTGGGCCTGGCGACGGTTGTCCAGGTTCAAGTGCGTAGGCTGATTTCTTAGGTAAATCCGGGAAATCTTAAGGCCGAGACACGATGTCGAGCGCCCAAGGGCGTGAAGTCATTGATGCCATGCTTCCAGGAAAAGCCTCTAAGCTTCAGATTGTAAGGAATCGTACCCCAAACCGACACAGGTGGTCGGGTAGAGAATACCAAGGCGCTTGAGAGAACTCGGGTGAAGGAACTAGGCAAAATGGTACCGTAACTTCGGGAGAAGGTACGCTTCTGACGGTGAAGTCCCTTGCGGATGGAGCTATCGGAAGTCGCAGATACCAGGTGGCTGCAACTGTTTATTAAAAACACAGCACTGTGCAAAATCGTAAGATGACGTATACGGTGTGACGCCTGCCCGGTGCCGGAAGGTTAATTGATGGGGTTAGACTTAGGTCGAAGCTCTTGATCGAAGCCCCGGTAAACGGCGGCCGTAACTATAACGGTCCTAAGGTAGCGAAATTCCTTGTCGGGTAAGTTCCGACCTGCACGAATGGCGTAATGATGGCCACGCTGTCTCCACCCGAGACTCAGTGAAATTGAAATCGCTGTGAAGATGCAGTGTACCCGCGGCTAGACGGAAAGACCCCGTGAACCTTTACTACAGCTTGGCACTGAACATTGAGCCTACATGTGTAGGATAGGTGGGAGGCTTTGAAACTGTGTCGCCAGATACAGTGGAGCCATCCTTGAAATACCACCCTTGTATGTTTGATGTTCTAACTTAGCCCCGTTATCCGGGGTGAGGACAGTGCCTGGTGGGTAGTTTGACTGGGGCGGTCTCCTCCCAAAGAGTAACGGAGGAGCACGAAGGTGGGCTAAACACGGTTGGACATCGTGTGGTTAGTGCAATGGCATAAGCCCGCTTGACTGCGAGAATGACAATTCGAGCAGGTGCGAAAGCAGGTCATAGTGATCCGGTGGTTCTGAATGGAAGGGCCATCGCTCAACGGATAAAAGGTACTCCGGGGATAACAGGCTGATACCGCCCAAGAGTTCATATCGACGGCGGTGTTTGGCACCTCGATGTCGGCTCATCACATCCTGGGGCTGAAGTCGGTCCCAAGGGTATGGCTGTTCGCCATTTAAAGTGGTACGCGAGCTGGGTTTAGAACGTCGTGAGACAGTTCGGTCCCTATCTGCCGTGGGCGTTGGAGAATTGAAAGGGGCTGCTCCTAGTACGAGAGGACCGGAGTGGACGAACCTCTGGTGTTCGGGTTGTGTCGCCAGACGCATTGCCCGGTAGCTAAGTTCGGAATCGATAACCGCTGAAAGCATCTAAGCGGGAAGCGAGCCTTGAGATGAGTTCTCCCTGATACTTTAAGTATCCTAAAGGGTTGTCGTAGACTACGACGTTGATAGGCAGGGTGTGTAAGCGTTGTGAGGCGTTGAGCTAACCTGTACTAATTGCCCGTGAGGCTTAACCATACAACACCCAAGGGGTTTTGTTTTGGACTCAAATAGAACATTGAATGTGTAAATAAGACTTTTAAACAGCTTTCCGATTTGTTGGTTTTCACTTTTTTAGAAAAAGTGAAATCAAAAACAGAATTTTGCTTGGCGACCATAGCGTTGTGGACCCACCTGATTCCATGCCGAACTCAGAAGTGAAACGCAATAGCGCCGATGGTAGTGTGGGGCTTCCCCATGTGAGAGTAGGACATCGCCAGGCTTTAATTAAACTTTCAGAAAATCTGAAGGTAAAACTAGAAATTAGCATCATTAGTGTAAGACTAAGTTTTAGTAACAATTTGTGGAGAGATGGCTGAGTGGTTGAAAGCACCGGTCTTGAAAACCGGCATACGTTTGTAGCGTATCTAGGGTTCAAATCCCTATCTCTCCGCCACATTTAAGAAACCCGCTAAGTGATTGGCGGGTTTTTTGCTATTTATTACCTCTGAAGATAGGGATGCAGAACCCTAGCAAGGGTTCATTAGAGCGAAGCGAAAAGACGTTGTCAGCCGAAGGTGTTTTAAGACAACGGCCCGAAGGGGGCGAGCTTGCGAGCATAAATCCCTATCTCTCCGCCACTATTCGAGCCCCAATCTTAGGATTGGGGCTTTATCATTTCCGATCCCTAAGTTTTTTCGTCTACACTCTATTAATAATAATATTATTAATTCTTAATCTTACTAACCGGGCTAGGTAATTTATCTGAGCAGAGCTTTTGTTGGCTTTGTGGCGATTTACTGGGAGGCTCCATGAAGATTAGGCAGAAAATTACACTTTGGATGGTTGGGGTAGGTATTGTTCCAGTTTTGATCGCCTCAGTACTACTAAGTTCTACTTCCTCTGATGTTTCCAGTGAAGCCTTAAAAGATGCAGCGCAAAAGCAGTTGGTCTCTATCAGGGATGCAAGAAAGACTCAGATAGAAGACTACTTTCTTACCATAGAAAACCAAATCCTGACTCTCTCCAACAATATAATGACTGTTGATGCTATGAAAGCGTTTAACCAGCATTTTCGTGACCTACCTGATATTGATGAAGAACAGCTAAAAAGTGAGTTGTCTCAATACTATACCCGTCAGTTTGATCCCGAGTTTCAGCGTCAGAATAATGGCCTTTCCGCCGGTGTTAGCGGATTACTGTCTAAATTGAGCAGAGAATCCGTCTATTGGCAGTGGAGCTATATTCAGGACAATTCTAATGCTATGGGTTCAAAACATTTGTTAGATAGGGCCAAAGGAGATAACCGCTATAACGAGGCGCACGCAAAGTATCACCCCAGATTTACAGAGTTTCTGGAGAGGTTT
Source organism: Vibrio sp. SCSIO 43137 (assembly GCF_028201475.1). Taxonomy (NCBI): domain Bacteria; kingdom Pseudomonadati; phylum Pseudomonadota; class Gammaproteobacteria; order Vibrionales; family Vibrionaceae; genus Vibrio; species Vibrio sp. SCSIO 43137. The sequence continues at coordinate 27,717 of NZ_CP116383.1, forward strand.
GAGTACTACGATATCTTTCTTATTGATGCTCAGGGTGGAGAGGTTGTCTACTCTGTTTTTAAAGAGCTGGACTATGCGACATCCCTAAAAACCGGTCCTTATGCTAATTCAGGGCTGGCAGAAGCGTACAGACAAGCGATAAACCTCTCTTCTAAAGGCTCAGTGGCCATCGTCGACTTTAAACCTTATTACCCTTCTTATCAGGCACAAGCTTCATTTATGGCATCCCAGATCGTTGATGAGAACAACGCGGTTATAGGTGTTCTGGTTTTTCAGATGCCGATAGGAAAGATAAACAGCATTATGACCAGTGCCGGGCGCTGGGAGCAAAATGGCTTAGGATTATCTGGTGAAACCTATCTGGTTGGTAGTGACTATAAAGCGAGGAGCCTTAGCCGTTTCCTGTTGGAAGATGCTCAGGGGTATCTTGATGTTATGCAAGAGGCCGGAACCAGTAGTCAGGTATTGAAGCAGATTGAGACAAAAGAGAGCAATATTGGTTTGCAGGAAATACGCACAGAAGGAGTACAACAGGCGATTAACGGCCGGACCGGTTTTTCAATTTTTCCTGATTACAGGAATGTACCTGTATTGTCCGCTTATACGCCTTTAAATATCTCAGGATTAAACTGGGTACTTATGAGTGAGATTGATGCCGATGAGGCGTTTTCAGGGGCAAAAGAGCTGGAGAGTAAGATCGTCTTCGATTCAACCATTACTGTTGTTGTCATTTCACTATTCTCTGTTGCTATTGGGGTCTGGGTTTCCAGAAGTATCACTTTGCCAATTATTGGCTTTAGCAGTTTGATGAGTAAAGTGGAAAAAGAGAATGATCTCACCTATCGCAGTGATATCGAGACAAAAGATGAACTCGGGGAGATGGCGGGTTCGTTTAACAGCATGCTGGAGAAATTCGCCTCTTTGTTAGGGGAAGTGTCTAACTCAACCCATATGGTTGCGACCGCTTCCGAACAGCTGACGATTGCTGCTAATGAGAATGTACAGGGTGTGGAAACTCAGAAAGTGGAAACCGAACAGATCGCCACCGCCATGCATGAGATGACCATAACAGTGCAAGAGGTTGCCAGCAGTACAACAGAAGCTGCTAGTGCAGCGAACACTTCCACTCAGCAGGCTGAACAAGGTAAAGCAGTGGTGAAGAAAACCTCTGATGCAATTCAGACCTTATCTTCGAACATTCTTCAGGCTGCGAAAGTGGTTGAGGAGTTGGCTAAAGAGGGAGAAAACATTGACTCTGTGACGGATGTAATTAAAAACATCTCGGAGCAGACCAACCTGTTGGCGCTAAATGCGGCCATTGAGGCTGCCAGAGCTGGTGAGCAGGGGCGTGGTTTTGCCGTTGTTGCTGATGAAGTAAGGACACTGGCTCAAAGGACGCAGGACTCGATTCATGAGATTGAAGAGACTGTAGAACGACTAAGGCATGGTACCGTAGAAGCTGTTGAAGCTATGGAGGTTAGCCGAAAACACGCTGAACATGGTGTTGAACTGGCAAATGAAGCGGCTGACTCTCTTGAAGCGATCGCTTTATCATCAACAACAATTAGCGATTATAACGCTCAGATAGCCAGTGCAGCGGAAGAGCAGAGTGCAACAGCAGAACAGATGAATAAGAGCGTGGTTAATATCAGTGAGATTGCTGTGCAGACAGCAGCCAGCTCTGAGCAGAGCGCTGTTTCATCGGGAGAGTTGGCTCAGTTGTCTGCCAAACTTCAGGAATTAGTTGCTCAGTTTAAAGTTTAATAATAATGACTAGATATCCGGATAAAAAAGTAGAACGGGTGTTTAGTCAAGAAAACAACAGTAATGGTTATATAATTAACTGTTATAAATCTATATAAAGTGATTTTAATTTCATTTGGTTATATTTAAATGGGGTTATTTAACAAAAAAAATGGCCTCTATATTTTCTTATAGAGGCCGTGTAAGTTAAGTTTTTAATTATATGGTAACTACTAGCTATTGAATAATAAACCAGCCTGATAATTGTGGATTATATTATTCTGATGATAGCTTTAATTATTTACTGATATGTGTTCCTGTTGTACCAGACATAACATCAATGGCCTGATACAAATCACCAATATGGCCGGTACCACCTGTTTCAGCGAAATTACAGCAAGCATCCACTTTTGGCCCCATAGAACCAGCAGCAAAATGATACTGTCTAATCTCTTCAATGGTTACGGCTTCCAGTTTTCGTTCTGTCGGCTGACCCCAGTCGACACAAGCGTGACTTCCATCTGTCAGAATAAGCAGATCAGAGGCGCCAATCTCTTTTGCAATCAATGAAGCTGTCATGTCTTTATCGATTACGGCTTCGAACCCTGCAAGCTCATTGTTATTGTCGATAACAGGAGCACCGCCACCGCCACCGCAGATAACAATATGATCTTGTTCCAGAAGGCACTTGATTGCATCAGATTCGACAATGCGTTTCGGCGCAGGAGAAGGAACAACACGACGCCATTTATCGCCGTCAGGCTTAATTACCCAGTTATTCTCTTCTGCGAGGTTTACAGCCGTTTCTTTGTCATAAACAGGGCCGATAAATTTGCTTGGATCTGCAATAGCCGGATCATTTTCATCAACGGCTACCTGAGTCAGTACCGTAGTAATGTTCTTTTTCGGTAGCCTGTTCTTCAGGCTTTGCTGCATAAGGTAGCCAACCATGCCCTGAGTTTCAGAACCAAGAACATCAAACGGGTATGCAGGGCAATCTTTATAGGCAAGGTTCTGAAGGGCGAGCAAACCAACTTGTGGGCCATTGCCGTGTACGATAACCAGACGGTACTTTTCATGCAGCTTTGCCAAAGCATCCGAAGTTGCTGCAATACTCTTCTTCTGATTATCACAGCTCATCACTTCACCACGTTGCAATAATGCATTACCGCCTACAGCAACAACTAATATTGGCTTGTTCATAGTAAACCCCTTATTCATCGCGTTATTTATAGTTGGCGTATAAGAATATAAATAACGATTAATTAATGTGACTTGAATTCAAGTTTATAGATCTGGAATAGGTACTAGGACTGGCAATTTAAAAACACAAAGATAAATGGCTTTAATTGTATTGCCTTAATATTCCTGACTCAGTAAGGAAAGCTAATTAAAATAAAGCAGTCTGAAATGGCATGTGAATAGCGATGCAATTTATAAGATTAGCTATTTTTAATGTAACTTAATGTCAATTAAGAAAAAATAATGAGTGCTAGATCAAAATATCCCATTTTTGTTTTCTTTATATATATAAGAAAACATTTTTACCTATGATATTTTGATTAGAATCAAATTTACGAACCCGTTTTAGTGGACGTTTAGGATTATCCATTTTGCTCACAAATATCGTGTAACCTTAGCGTTAAAAACCGATATCCGTTTCTGTTGTAAATCCTGCACCTGTAAAGCACATTATTCAGAATTTTTCCGATGCCAATCTGTTATCTGACCTATAGTGAATATAGCGATAAAAATGAGGAGACTGTGCATGGATCGTCAAACGTTATTAGCAAAAGTAGATGAGCTACCCCGGATAGAAAAGGTTCTCCACGAGTTGCTGGATATGGTTAATCATGAAGAGTTTGACTTTAGTGAGTTGGCATTGAAACTCTCTATGGATCAAATGCTCAGTACGCGGATGCTAAGAATGGCTAACTCTGCACAGTTTGGCGGCCAGCGAGAAATATCCTCCATTAATGAGGCGATTATCCGGGTAGGCAGTAATGCAGTCAGGAGCATGGTGCGCTCTTCTGTCTTATCACAGGTGTTTTCTAACCTTGAAACCATCAGCCTGAAAGATTACTGGGCGAATACTTTTGAAGTATCTATGATTGCCAGTCGGTTAGGCTCTAAAGCGGGCTTAAACCGGGATGAGGTTTTTACCACAGGTACCCTGCATGATATCGGGGAGCTGATGATACACGCTAACCTTCCCGATCTGGCTCAGGAGATAATGAAGCGGACTGCTGAGGGTGAGTCTCCATTAAAGGTTCAGCGTGAACTACTGAATACAGATGTTCCGACTCTGGGAGCAAAACTGGCCGAGTCGTGGAACTTCCCGCCACAAATGGTCGAAGCGATTGCATACTCTCATCAGCCAGCCAAGGCAGAACAATCACCAAAACTGGCTCACTTAATTCGCTTTGCTATTGATGTACACAAAGCCTGGGACTCTCTTTTTTCCGATGAGGAAAAAAGGCGCTTTGTTTCTCAGCACCCCAGCAATAAATTACTCGGTTTTCCGCCAGAAACCGCTGAAACCATAGATATTATCCGTGGGGAAGGGTATGAGCTTGCTTACCGTTTGTTTAGCTAGCTGTTTTCCCTTTTATTTGCTGGACGATAAGGCCGATAACAATCAGCACTAAACCAACAAAGGTTGAAGGGTGTATCTGTTCGCCGATAATGTGTGACAGCAGAAAAAGAGAGATAAACGGCGAAATAAAGATCAGGTTACTGATCCTCGACGTGTTTTCTGTTGAGCGCAGGGCGGACAGCCATAAAACAAACGTTATCCCCATCTCAAATAATCCGACATAGGTTACTGCCAGCCAACCATTGAAGGAGATATCCCACGATGCTTGTTCGTACAGGCAGATGGCAATAGCAAATGGCAGGGCAATTAAAAAGCCAAGCAGTAGTCCGATAATGGGGTCTGCCTTGTTTTTGGTATTTAAGATCCAGTATCCGGCCCACAGCAGGGTTGAAAGTATAGCCAGTCCGACTCCCATCGGGCTGTCAAATTGCAGGGCGAAGACATCGCCTTTAGTGGCAATAACAACCACGCCGCAGTAACCCAGCAGGCAAGCCAGCCAATCCTGCTTTCGGATTTTCTGTCCTAAGAAAAGCGCTGCCATTATGGTTAAGGTAATGGCCCAGCTGTAGTTAATCGGCTGAGCCTGAGAAGCTGGCAATAAATCGTACGCTTTAAATAACGTAAGGTAATAAGCTAACGGGTTAATCAGGCCCAGCAGTAAAAAGTAAAACGGGTTTGCAAAGAAGGTTGCAGCAATCTGATGTGACTTTCCTTGAACCTTACATACCATATAGAGAGCGATAGCAGAAACAACACTGGTCACGGTCAGCATCTGGATAGGGTTAAACTCTGCCAGTGTCAGCTTAAAAGCGGTAGCCACTGTTGACCAGAGAAGAACGGCTGCGAGTCCGTAACCTATTGCGCGACGTTCATTAATCATGTTTGTTCTGCTGCTGAGAAAAGAGGCGTCATGTATAGCATTTCTGCTGGAGCAACAGAACTGGACATTTATCCAGTATCAAAATAACATCCAATAATCAGTAAGAACTCAGGTATAGATATGCAATGGATAATTGAACATCAGCAACTGGTTGTAACGGCTCTGTTTAGTGGCGGACTGTTTTCATTGATTACCGGTTGGTGGATTGTGCAGAAGGCAAAATACCGTTCAATGATGGCTGAACAGAAGTGGCTTACTGAGAATCAGTTATTGCTTGAGAAAAATAGCCAGTTAGAAAAAGAGTTACTTAAAGCGAATAACGATCTAGACCGGCTGGATATTGAAAGGGACAAATCCGTCATGGAGCAGCAGCAATTACATGGCAAGTTAATGGCGGCGATGGAGAAACTTCGCCATTTTGAACAGATCAGTTTTGAACGTAGCCAGTTAGCTGAGCAGCTTGAATTCCAGAAATCAGAGTGTTCTCAGTTACAAGGTACGCTTAGGGAAAAAGAAGCAAGATACCAGCAGGAGAGCATAGCCAGTCAGGAAAAGCTGCAACTGCTGGAGAATGCGGAGCAGCGGCTGAAGCAACAATTTGAGCACCTTGCCAATCAACTGTTTGAAGCTAAAACCGCCAAGGTTGATGAGCAAAACAGACAGAGCCTGAATGGATTGCTTTCGCCGCTGAAGGAGCAGTTAGAAGGTTTTAAAAAACAGGTTAATGACAGTTTCGGCAATGAAGCCAAAGAGCGCCATACCCTGGTTCATGAAATCCGCCACTTACAGAAGCTTAATGAACAGATGACCAAAGATGCCCTAAACCTGACTCAGGCGCTAAAGGGGGATAACAAGCAGCAAGGCAACTGGGGAGAGGTAGTGCTTGCCCGGGTTCTTGCTGAGTCCGGATTGCGGGAAGGGCACGAATACCAGACTCAGGTTAGCCTGCAAAACGAAGCCGGTAAAAGGTATCAGCCGGATGTTATTGTTCACCTGCCTCACGATAAGCAGGTGGTTATTGACTCCAAAATGGCATTGGTCGCCTATGAGCGATACTTTAATGCTGAAACGGAGCAGGAGAAAAGTCAGGCGCTGGCAGAACATATTCAGGCTTTGAAAGCACATATTCGTGGTTTGAGTCAAAAGGACTACCAAAAGCTGAAAGGAATACAGAGCCTGGATTACGTATTGATGTTTATCCCGGTGGAACCAGCGTTTCAGATTGCCATCGAAGCGGACGCAAGTTTGGTTAAAGATGCCATGGAGAACAATATAATATTGGTTAGCCCTACTACACTGCTGGTGGCATTAAGAACCATAGATAACTTGTGGCGAAATGAACGGCAGAACCAGAATGCCAAAGTGATCGCTGATAAAGCCAGCCGGCTCTACGATAAGCTTCGTCTGTTTCTTACTGATATGGAGCAGATTGGCCAGTCACTGGATAAAGCAAACAGTTCCTATCAGGGAGCCATGAATAAACTGGCTACCGGCCGGGGAAATGTTATCCGGCAGGCTGAAAGTTTTAAGGAGCTTGGAGTAGAGGTAAAACGTTCGATACCGGATAGCATTACTGAAATTGCGCAAAATGATGTTTTACTAGAAAGACATCAGGCTGAGGATAAAGTAAACTAATCGTTCGCAATTCCTTCGACAGTTCAAGGTGTTGCTAATGAGGTAGAAAATGACAGATATAAGCATAAACACAAACTCAGCTGTGTCAGAGGAAGAGACCACACATTTTGGCTTCACCACTGTAGCAAAGGAAGAGAAAGTTACTAAGGTTGCTGAAGTTTTTCATTCAGTAGCAGCAAAATACGACATCATGAACGATTTGATGTCAGGCGGAATTCACAGAGTCTGGAAGCGTTTTACCATTGATTGTAGTGGTGCCCGTCCCGGCCAGAAAATTTTAGATCTTGGCGGTGGTACCGGTGACCTTACCGCTAAGTTTTCCCGTATTGTCGGTGAGAAGGGCCATGTAATACTGGCGGATATCAACAACTCAATGTTGAATGTCGGCAGAGACAAGCTCAGAGATAGTGGTGTGGTGGGTAATGTTCACTATGTTCAGGCCAATGCAGAAGAGCTGCCATTTCCCGATAACTACTTTGATTGCATCACCATCAGTTTCTGTTTAAGAAACGTTACCGACAAAGATAAAGCTCTGCGTTCCATGTTCCGGGTTCTTAAACCGGGCGGCCGTCTGTTAGTGCTGGAGTTTTCTAAACCAGTATTTGAGCCTTTGTCGAAGATTTATGATGCCTACTCTTTCCACCTGTTGCCGAAAATGGGCAAGCTGGTGGCGGACGATGCTGAGAGTTATCAGTATCTTGCCGAGTCTATTCGAATGCACCCGGATCAGAAAACATTGCAAGGTATGATGGATGAAGCCGGTTTTGAACAAACCAGTTTTTATAACCTGACTGGCGGTATTGTTGCACTCCACCGCGGATACAAATTCTGAGGAAACTATGTCAGTGGGAACCATGTCTTTGGGAATGATGCCGGTAGACCAGTTAGCAACGGCGGCCATTGAAAGCGCAATTAACACTCTGATTAATGATAATCCTGATTTCGGACGCCGTTTATCCCGCCTGAAAGGAAAGGTATTGCAGCTTCATCTGATTGAGCTGAAAAAAGATCTCACTTTTGTATTCAGTCAGCAGGTTGATGTTCTTGCAGGGTACGAAGGCAAACCAGACTGTTATCTTTCGTTGCACCTTTCTGTGTTGCCTGAACTGCGGGATAAAAACAATATCACCCGCCTTATCAAACAGGAAAAGATCGAACTTGAGGGTGATATCAAACTGGCTCAGCAGTTTTCTGAACTGATGGAAGCGTGTAAGCCGGACTTGGAAGAGTGGTTGTCCCGGGTCACCGGAGATATTGTTGCCCACACATTGGTTCAGGGAGCAAAAGATATCGGCTGCTGGGCGAAGAAGCGCGCTGAAAAACATCAGAATCATCTGGCTCAGGTTTTGACAGAAGAGTGGAAAATTGCACCAGCTCCGCTTGAAGTGGCTTATTTTTGTGACCAGGTGGATGACGTGACGCAGCACTATAAACAGCTTGAAGCCAGATTGAACAAGTTATTGGAGTGCTCATGAGACCAGCAGAGCTTCGCCGGCTTTATCAAATTACTAAGGTTCAGCTAGAGTACGGACTTGACGAGCTGATTCCTGAACATGATCTGACTAAGGCGCCATTGCTTGCGCGTAAAGCACTGTTTTGGCTAAAAAACAAGCACTCAGAGAAACCGTTAGGTGTAAGGTTACGCTTAGCATTGCAGGAACTGGGTCCGGTATGGATTAAGTTCGGCCAGATGATGTCTACCCGTCGCGACCTGTTTCCTCCCCACCTTGCTGATCAGCTGGCATTGCTACAAGATAAAGTTGAGCCTTTTGATGGCGCTCTGGCTAAGCAGCAGATGGAACAGGCGTTAGGCGGTCCGCTGGAAGAGTGGTTTACTGATTTTGATATTGAGCCTCTTGCCTCTGCGTCCATTGCTCAGGTACATACCGCAAAGGTAAAACAGACCGGGCAGGAAGTGGTTCTTAAGGTTATTCGACCTGATATCCGGCCGGTTATTGATGCTGATATCAGGCTTATGTACCGCATGGCAAAGATTGTCGCCAAGGCAACCCCGGATGCGCGCCGGTTAAAGCCTGTTGAAGTGGTGCGTGAGTATGAGAAAACACTGATCGATGAGTTGGATTTACGCCGTGAAGCGGCAAACGCTATTCAGTTAAGACGAAACTTTATCGATAGTGAAGAGCTTTATGTGCCGGAAGTCCTTCCTGATTTCAGCAGTGAAAGCCTGATGGTATCGGAGCGGATATACGGTATTCAGGTGTCAGATATTGAAGGTCTGCAAGCCAACGGTACCAATATGAAGCTGCTGGCGGAACGAGGGGTAAGCGTCTTCTTTACTCAGGTGTTCCGTGACAGTTTTTTCCATGCAGATATGCACCCCGGAAATGTTTTTGTTAAACCTGAACATCCGGAAAACCCACAGTGGATAGGTTTAGACTGCGGCATTGTCGGCACTTTAAACAGTGATGATAAGCGCTATCTGGCAGAAAACTTCCTGGCGTTTTTTAACCGTGATTACCGCAAAGTGGCCGAGTTGCACGTTGACTCTGGCTGGGTACCACCGGATACCAATGTTCAGGAATTTGAGTTCGCTATCCGTATCGTATGCGAACCGATATTTGCCAAGCCTCTTTGCGAAATCTCGTTCGGACACGTCCTGCTAAACCTGTTTAATACGGCCAGAAGATTTAATATGGAGGTTCAGCCTCAGTTAGTTCTGTTGCAGAAAACGCTGCTCTACGTTGAAGGCTTGGGCAGGCAGCTTTACCCTCAGCTTGATCTATGGGAGACGGCAAAACCGTTTCTTGAGCAGTGGATGGCGAATCAGGTTGGCCCTCAGGCTGTGATTAATGCCGTTAAAGAGCGTGCACCGTTTTGGGCGGAAAGGCTTCCGGAACTTCCGGAGCTACTTTATGATAGCCTGAAACAGGGTAAAGCGATGAACCAGAAGATGGATCAGCTATACTCTGGGTACAGGGAAACCAAGAAGCAACATGCTAAAGGAAAGTTGTTGTTTGGTATTGGCTCCACATTAGTTATTTGTTCTGCAATACTTATCTCGGCAGAGAATATCTACCCTACAATAGGTAGTGGTATCGCAGGCATCACATTTTGGCTTCTTAGTTGGCGAGTACACAGTAAATAATCTGTACACTTGTCACTATGTTTTCGATTTTCACTAAAAATCCCCGAGGTATATAGAATGGGTGGTATCAGTATTTGGCAATTACTCATTATTGCTGTAATCGTTGTATTGTTGTTCGGAACTAAAAAACTGCGCAATATGGGTGGTGATTTAGGATCTGCAGTGAAGGGCTTCAAGAAAGCTATGAATGATGAAGACTCTGCTAAGACTGCGGAAACCAAAGATGCGGACTTTGAGCCAAAGAATATTGAGCAAAAAGAACAAGCTTCTTCAACTGAAGAAGTGAAAAAAGATAAAGAGCAGGTATAAGCCGTGTTCGATATCGGTTTTTGGGAACTGGTATTAATTTCTGTTGTAGGCTTGGTTGTTTTAGGACCTGAGCGATTACCTGTCGCCATTCGTAGTGTCTCTAAGTTTATTAGTGGCGCTAAAGCGATGGCAAATGGTGTGAAGGATGAACTTGCTCATGAACTTAAAGTTCAGGAGTTACAGGAAAATCTGAAGAAGGCGGAAAAAATGGGAATGGAGGAGCTTGCTCCTGACCTGAAAGCTTCCGTCGAAGAGCTTAAGCAGGCTGCTGCTGATGTGCAAAGACCATTTGCAGAGGCTAGCCAGTCGCCTATCTCCGGAGAGAGTCAATCCGGAGATCAAGAGCCGAAAGCAGAAAGTAAATCCGAACAGAAAAAACCAGAATTATAGGCAATGAACCTGTTCAGCCTATTTGCGATAGAGCTGCCGTGTCTGCAGCTCTTTTTGTTTTTACACGAGGTTAAGTATGTCTTCAGTTGAGCAAACGCAGCCTTTAATTAGTCATCTTCTTGAACTGCGCAATCGTCTGTTAAGGGCGATGCTGGCAGTTTTAGTTATTTTTATCGGACTAATTTATTTTGCCAACGATATCTATGAGTTTATTTCGTCTCCGTTAGTTGAGCGTCTGCCTGAAGGGGCAACAATGATTGCAACCGATGTTGCATCCCCTTTCTTTACTCCGTTAAAACTGACTTTGATCGCATCTATCTTTGTAGCGGTGCCGTTTATTCTTTATCAGGTGTGGGCGTTTGTCGCTCCCGGGCTGTATAAGCATGAACGTAAGCTAATTATGCCGCTGCTGTTTTCCAGCTCTTTGCTGTTTTATTGCGGTGTAGCATTTGCTTATTTTGTCGTATTTCCTCTGGTATTTGGCTTCTTTACCGCTATCTCCTTAGGCGGGGTAGAGTTTGCGACCGATATCGCCAGCTACCTGGATTTTGTATTGGCGCTATTTTTGGCATTTGGCGTTGCCTTTGAAGTGCCGGTAGCCATTATTCTGCTTTGCTGGACTGGTGCAACGGATCCAAAATCGCTATCAGAAAAGCGGCCTTATATTGTTGTGGCTGCCTTTATCGTGGGTATGATGCTGACGCCTCCGGATATGATTTCTCAGACGTTGCTGGCCATTCCGATGTGTTTACTGTTTGAAGTCGGACTCTTCTTTGCCCGTTTCTATACCAACAGAGATGAAGCAAGGGAAGAAGCAGATAAAGCGGAAGCAGAAGATAAGTAGAACTAAATTGAAAAAGGAGTCGAAAGACTCCTTTTTTGATGGCTATAGTTTTTTAGATGACTATAGATTGAAAAGAGAGCGGGCATTTTCTGTTGTTATTTTATCGACTTCTGCCAGTTCAAGTTGTTTGAGCTCTGCCACTCTGGCAGCGACCAGTTCTGTATAAGCGGGTTCATTGCGCTTACCGCGGTGAGGAACCGGCGCAAGGTAAGGGCAGTCTGTTTCAAGTATCACCTGCTCTAAGTTCAGATAGGGGATTACCTTGTCCATGCCACCATTCTTAAAAGTAGAAACGCCGCCTAACCCTAAGTGAAAGCCCAGATCGGTAATGGCTTTAGCTTCATCAAGGGTGCCACCGAAACAGTGAAAAACGCCGCCCAGAGAGCCGTCTTGCTCATTCTTAAGCAAGGCTAATGTCTCTTCTATAGAGTCTCTGGTATGGATAACAACCGGAAGCTTTAGTTCTTTAGCCCAGTTAAGTTGAGTGACAAAGGCTTTCTCCTGCTCTGCGCGGAAAGTTTTGTCCCAGTATAGGTCGGTACCAATCTCACCAACGGCGATAAAGCTGTGCTTATCAAACCAGCTGTAAACCGTCGCTAGCTTCTGATCAACCGATGCATCCACATAACAGGGATGAAGCCCCATCATGGAACGGCAGACATCCGGATAGCGCTTTTCTGTATTCAGCATAGGTTCGATTGAATCCAGATCGATATTTGGCATCAGAATTTGGTTTATGCCTTGTGACAATGCACGTTGAATCACTTCTTCTCGATCTTTGTCGAACTCTTCGGCATAAATATGGGCGTGAGTATCAATCATCTTTTTCTTTGAATTAGGGAGATTTAATAGGCTGAGTATATCCTGATTTTGTGCTCTAGAGAGAATTTCTGCTTTAATTCCCTCAACAGTTTTACTCTGGATGATATGATTCAGAAAAATTTATTTAGGCAAGGAGCATCAAGTGTCTGTTTCTATTCAGGGTCAATTTCCACTACGCCGTATGCGTCGTATGCGTAAACACGATTTTAGTCGTCGTTTAATGGCAGAAAACCAGATTTCTGCGAGTGATCTTATCTACCCAATGTTTATCCTGATGGGCAAAAACCGTCGTGAAACGGTTGAGTCTATGCCGGGCGTTGAACGTCTTTCTATTGATCTGATGCTGGAAGAAGCTCAGATGTTAGCTGGGCTGGGTGTACCTGCTATTGCACTGTTTCCGGTTGTAAATCAGGACGTGAAAAGTCTTTGTGCTGCTGAAGCTTATAATCCTGAAGGTTTAGTACAGCGTGCGGTTCGTTCTCTTAAAGAGCATGTGCCGGAAATGGGCGTGATTACTGATGTTGCGCTGGATCCGTTCACTACACACGGACAAGACGGCATTATTGATGAAACCGGCTATGTTCAGAATGATGAAACCACAGAAGTTTTGATCAAGCAGGCGCTGTCTCATGCTGAGGCTGGTGCTGATGTGGTTGCCCCATCGGATATGATGGATGGTCGTATTGGCAGAATTCGTGAAGCGCTGGAAGAAGCCGGACATATTCACACTCAGATAATGGCCTACTCTGCTAAATATGCGTCTAACTATTATGGCCCGTTCCGGGATGCGGTCGGATCAGCATCAAACCTGAAAGGCGGAGACAAAAAGAACTACCAGATGGATCCTGCCAACAGTGATGAAGCACTGCATGAAGTGGCTATGGATATCAATGAAGGTGCTGACATGGTGATGGTGAAGCCGGGTATGCCATATCTGGATATTGTTCGCCGTGTTAAGGCCGAGCTACAGGTTCCGACATTTGCCTATCAGGTGTCCGGAGAGTACGCCATGCATAAGGCTGCCATTCAGAATGGCTGGCTGAAAGAGAAAGAGACAGTATTAGAGTCTCTGTTGTGCTTTAAGCGTGCCGGAGCCGATGGCATCCTGACCTACTTTGCTAAAGATGTCGCGTTATGGCTTGCAGAAGATAATGCTAAAGCCAAACAAACTCTGTCTGACTGATCTCTGATCACCTGAACAGAGAAGCAAGAAGCTGGCAATAGATTGTCAGCTTTTTTAATGTATTGATTTTTATTGTTTTTTAAAATTAATGAGAATTTTTCTCAATTAGGGGTTGAATTCTAAATGAGAATGGTTATTATTACCTTGTCTTGAGGGATAAGTGAAAAGTAACAAGAGATTAGATATGACAGTCGTTAATCTCTTACCACTTGCACTAACACATTCTGAATGACACGACATTGCTCACATTGCTTCCAGTGTAATTAAGCTTTCGGGTAAGTGAACTTTTAACTAATGACATTTCACTTAACCTATTCAGGCTAGGCGACATCGAAAGGTGTCGCTTTCTTTTATCTGAAATTCAGAAATTTCTTCTGTAAATCTCACCAGATTAAGTAACTAATAGATAGCATAGTAAGAATTTTTCCACATTACCTGATCATTTAAGGATCTTTTTAGAGTCAGTTTTCATTTGATTAAGTTGTTGTTTTTACTGTGCTTGTCTCTTTGTGATCTTGAGTTGTTGACAAGTTTTAAGGGGTTGATCAGAAAATACAAACAGACTTATCCACAGATAGGGTGTGAGATGATCTGCTGGTTTTAACCTATGATGAAATTCTCTCCTGATAGATTCTAAAGGCAGTTCATGGCATTCTAAGCAGATATTTTTGCTCATCTTTGGACTGATTAACGCATGGCAAGCATCCCTGAAAATCCACTTATATTAATTGACGGCTCATCTTATCTATACCGGGCTTTTCACGCCTACCCGGAAACCATGAGTAATGGTGACATTCCTACCAATGCAGTTTATGGAGTAGTTAACATGCTTCGCAGTATGATGAGGCAGTTTTCCAGTGAGCGCATTGCCGTTATTTTTGATGCTAAGGGAAAAACCTTCCGCGATGATATGTATCCGGAGTACAAAGCTAACCGCCCGCCGATGCCTGATGATCTGCGTTGTCAAATAGAGCCGTTACATAATGTGATTAAGGCGATGGGGCTGCCACTTATCTCTATTCCGGGTGTAGAGGCTGATGATGTTATCGGAACTCTCGCTGCTCAGGCATCTAAAGCAGGAATGCCGGTGCTTATCAGTACTGGTGATAAGGATATGGCACAGCTGGTTGATGACAATATTACCCTGATCAATACCATGACAGATGTTGTTATGGACAGAGAAGGGGTTGTAGAAAAATTTGGTATTCCTCCAGAGCTGATTATCGACTATCTGGCTCTGATGGGAGATAAGGTTGATAATATTCCGGGTGTACCGGGAGTGGGTAATAAAACCGCCACGGCGTTACTTCAGGGTATTGGTAGCCTGGAGAAAATCTACGCTAATCTGGACGATATTGCTCCATTGGGCTTCCGTGGTTCAAAAACCATGTCTAAAAAGCTGGTGGAAAACAGAGAAAATGCATTCCTCTCTTATGAACTGGCAACCATTAAACTGGATGTTGAGCTGGAACAGTCGGCAGATAGCCTGATTAAGAGCACTCCTGACAAAGATGAGTTGATTAAACTCTATGGTCAGCTGGTATTTAAATCCTGGCTGAATGAGCTTCTGGAAGGCGGAAACGGAGAAGTTGAGGCTGACGAAAAGTCAGGCAGAGCTTCTGCAAAACCAGCCGAAGCTGATCATAGTGCAGTGACGATCGACAGAAGCCAGTATCAGACCATTCTGGATGAAGCACAATTTGATGAGTGGCTTGAAAAGCTAAAAGCTTCTGAGCTATTTGCCTTCGATACTGAAACCGACAATTTAGACTATATGGTAGCTAACTTAGTTGGTGTTTCCTTTGCCGTAGAAGAAGGCGTGGCTGCTTATGTGCCTGTCGCACATGACTACCTTGATGCGCCTCAGCAGTTAAGCAGAGAGTGGGTGCTAGATAAACTAAAACCGATACTGGAAGACGAGAATCAGGCCAAAGTCGGACAAAACCTTAAGTATGATGCCAGTGTGCTTGCCCGCTATGGCATTGAGATGAAAGGTATTAAACACGATACCATGCTGGCTTCTTACGTTTATAACAGCGTTGGCGGTAAGCATGATATGGACAGTCTGGCGTTACGCTTCCTGCAACATAGCTGCATCTCATTTGAAAGTGTGGCCGGCAAAGGTAAAAAGCAGCTGACTTTCAACCAGATTGACCTTGAGCAGGCGTCGCCATATGCCGCTGAGGACGCTGATGTTACCTTGAGGCTGCATAATCGTATTCAGTCTTATCTGGAAGGTGATGAGAAGCTGACCTCTGTCTACAAAGAGATAGAGATGCCTCTGGTACCGGTACTATCGAGAATTGAGAGAACAGGGGTACTTATCGATGATATGTTGCTCTCAGCTCAGTCTCAGGAGATTGCAGCCCGTCTGGATAAGCTGGAACAGGAAGCCTACGAAATCGCCGGGGAAACATTTAACCTGAGTTCACCTAAGCAGCTTCAGGCTATTTTGTTCGAAAAAATGGAGCTACCGGTGATCAAGAAAACCCCTTCAGGCGCTCCTTCAACCAATGAAGAAGTTCTGCAGGAACTGGCTCTTGATTACCCTCTGCCAAAGAGAATTCTTGAGTATCGCGGACTGGCGAAGCTTAAATCTACCTATACCGATAAACTTCCTAAGATGATTAACCCGGAAACGGGCCGTGTTCATACCTCTTATCATCAGGGAGTCACTGCGACCGGCCGCTTGTCTTCTACCGATCCAAACCTGCAGAACATTCCGATCCGTAATGAAGAAGGGCGTAGAATACGTCAGGCATTTATTGCACCTCACGGATGGAAGATTCTGGCAGTCGACTACTCTCAGATCGAGCTGAGAATTATGGCGCACCTGTCTGGTGATCAGGCTCTTTTGGATGCCTTTAAACACGGTAAAGATATTCACGCTGCTACAGCTGCTGAGATTTTGGGTGTGGACATAGAGAGTGTCAGTAGTGAGCAAAGACGCAGGGCTAAGGCAATTAACTTTGGTTTGATCTACGGAATGAGCGCATTTGGTCTCGCCAAGCAACTGGGCATTCCGCGTCATGAAGCTCAGTCATACATGGATACCTATTTTGAGCGTTATCCGGGCGTACTTCAGTACATGGAAGACACCCGTGCACAGGCGTCAGAGAAAGGCTATGTAGAGACGTTATTTGGCCGTAAGCTGCACCTTCCTGAGATTAAGTCGAGAAATGGTATGCGCCGGAAAGCAGCAGAACGGGCAGCAATTAACGCCCCTATGCAGGGAACGGCGGCAGATATTATTAAGAAAGCCATGCTGCTGGTGGATAAGTGGGTGCAGAAAGAAGGTAGAGATAAAGTCCGTCTGCTGATGCAGGTACACGATGAATTAGTATTTGAAGTTGAAGAGTCCTGTTTGGCCGAAACTGAAATAAAAATACAGGAAATAATGCAATCTGCAGCAGAAATTGCCGTTCCTCTGGTTGCTGATGCAGGTCATGGTGATAACTGGGATCAGGCACACTAAACACTTTTCGATTAAAAATGTGAAAATTTCATGAGCCAGCGCACACTAGCTGGCTTTTTTTTTAACTTAATAAAGTAATGTGACTTCAGTCACTTATGTACTTTATCGAAAATAAAGTGAAAAAAAACTACAAAAACGGTTTCCAATTTCGATCAATTGTTGTACATTAACTCTCGTAGGGTACAGAGGTAAGATGTTCTATCTTTCAGACCTTTTGTTTCACGTTATTGGATTAGGCTAATTCAGCCGCCCCAGTCAGTATTTGACTGGGGCGTTTTTTCTTGTGGCAAAGAAAATTTTCCCTCTCTTGTTTCTCATATCAATAAATTAAAGTAACTTATTGTTATTCAAGATCTAAATTATCTTTTAGTTCATAACTAGCTCAGTCTGCTTCCCGGTTGCTAATACAGGTTCCACTGCAGTTTTATCTATCAAACCGCTGAGGGTTTCTGAAAAAGCTCAGCTAAAATTCAGCACAGCTTTTTAGAAAACAATCTGGTAATAAAACTGTAATTAAATTTTCAATCTGTAATTTTTATTCTTCACAAATATGATTCTTTTTAAAAAGAAAAAAATGACGTAAATAAGAAGGTGAAGTGGATTCAACCTGTTGTTTTGTATGGTTATTGAAACTTGAAGGTAAAGAGTGAAAGGAAGTTATGGCAAAAGGGAAGGGTCAACAAGCTTGAGTTTTATCAGTAAATCATGAATGATCCGACCAATAATAATAAATACTAAAATTCTCTCCCGTTTACCCCACCGGAATGGTGGGGATTTTTATATCTGCTGTCAGGCTTTAGGCTTCGTCATCAGTATCTGAGACTTCTTCTTCCGCTTCCATAGTGAAGGCAGGAGCAAACCAGCCATCCAGTTTGCGTCTTAATTGATCGACGCCTATGCCTTTCAGGGAAGAGAACACATCAACAGACACATCACCGCCAAAGGCCAGTGAAGCTTCACGGATTTTCAATAACTGAGCTTTTCTCGCCCCGCTTTTAAGCTTATCCGCTTTGGTCAGCAGAACCTGTACCGGAATATCAGACTCTATCGCCCAGTAAATAAGCTGCTGATCGAGATCTTTCATTGGGTGACGGATATCCATCAGTACCACTAAACCTTTCAGACATTCGCGTTTTTGCAGGTACTCTCCCAGAGATTTCTGCCACTTCTTTTTCATCTCCAGAGGAACCTGAGCAAAGCCGTATCCCGGTAGATCCACTATGTGACAGTTCTCATCAACTTTGAACAGGTTGATAAGCTGAGTACGCCCGGGCGTTTTACTGGTTTTGGCTAAACTTCTCTGATTAGTCAGTCGGTTAAGTGCGCTGGATTTTCCCGCATTTGAGCGTCCTGCAAACGCAATTTCGATTCCTTGGTCTTCTGGTAAGTGACGAATATCTGGTGCACTGGTGATGAAATGCGTATTTTGATAATGTATTTTGACGCTCAATGTTAACTCCATCTGACTTTATGTAGTCAGTTGATTGCTTTTTTGTTAAATTGTGTAAAATAACCGTGGAAGGTAATAAAGTCACCTATTGTATCACGCTATAACAAGAATACGTGGTTCTGGAAGCTTAAAGGTTTATTTATTTATGCCGGGCTATTTTAGCCGGTTTAGATATGATTCAAACCCTCATAATTATAATGGAATGTCATGAAAAAATTAGCGCTAATCTTGGGGCTGTTCGCCAGCTTCTCTGTTTGGGCCCAAGGTAATATTGAAGCTGGTAAAGCGAAGTCCATCACCTGTGCAGCATGTCATACAGCGACAGGCAACAGTTTAATCACACAGTATCCAAAAATTGCAGGTCAGCACGCTACTTATCTGGCTAAACAGCTTAAAGATCTGAAGCTGGGCGCCACTTCTGGTGGTAAGAAAGGTCGCTATGACCCAGTTATGAGCCCGATGGCTGTGGCTCTTACTGAGCAGGATATGAAAGATTTGGGTGCATATTACGCCTCTCTGCCGATTTCCGATAACTCAACACCGGAAGATGTTGTAGAGCAAGGCAAAGTGCTTTATCTCTCTGGTGATGCTGAGAGAGGCCTTACAGCATGTGTTGCTTGTCACGGCCCACGCGGAAACGGTACTGAATTATCTGGTTTCCCGAAAATCTCCGGCCAGCACGCAGACTACATCAAGATACAGCTTGATAAATTTAAGTCTGGCAGCAGAAATAATGACTTGAATGCAATGATGCGAGATATCGCTGCACTTCTTACTGAAGAAGAGATCGATACACTTTCTAAGTACGTTGGCGGTCTGCACTAAGCTAGCCCCTATCTGATTAAGTCTTATCACCGCAGAGTATGCTACTTTGCGGTGATTTTTGCTGTCTGATTACCTGCCTGCATTTCCTACCTCTGTCTGTTTTGCCTCTGCGTTTGTAAGAGATCGCCCATTTCTTCTACCAAACCATCTTCCTAACTGTATGAATTGTAACTAGAGTAAAAAATTGCTCTGAAAATTTGGCAATGTGTGATCTGCGCTGGTTGATGATTCATCTGACAGGTGTAGATTATTGTCTCAAGGCAGGATGCCTTAAGTAACAAAATTTGAGTAAGCTGGGAGCTTGCTGAACATGGATGGTTGTCTGGTCTTGCGGAAGAGACATGAAAAGGAACCGGGCTCAGGGAGAGCTTTGTAACTGGATGTTAGAAATGGATAGCCAAAACTCATCAGGATGATGGCTAACGAGAACCGGCACGGAAAGCAGTAAAAACATACGGAAATTTGTGACTGTTCATAATTAGCAACACAATTTTTTCGCCATTCATGGCAAATTGGAAGCGATAGATATTCTGTCGCTTTTTTTATTTGTTCAATTCCCCCTTTAATACAGCACTAGTAACCACTGAATATGAGAGTTCAGTTTTACTCCAATTCCGCTTTCTGGTATGTTTCGCATCCCTATTAGAGGATGTATTTATGCTTGTCTGCCCTTTATGTAAGCACTCCCATATCCGGCCATACCATCAGGATAAACGAAGGCACTATCTGCAGTGTTCCCGTTGTGAACTAGTGTTTGTGCCTGAGGATGAGCGCTTAGCAGCAGAGGCGGAAAAAGCCATTTACGACCAACATGAAAACGACCCGAATGATCAGGGCTACCGTCGGTTTTTATCGCGGTTTGCTTCTCCTCTGCTTGAGAGGCTGGAGCCTGAATCGACAGGGCTGGATTTTGGATGTGGCCCGGGACCGACGCTATCATTGATGTTAGAGGAAGCGGGGCACAGGACAGAGTTATACGATCTGTTCTACTACCCAGATAATGGGGTATTAGAAAGTCGATATGATTTTGTTACCGCCACAGAGGTTATAGAGCATCTCTATACGCCGGACAGAGTGTGGCAACAATGGTTAAATTTAGTTAAACCGGGTGGCTGGCTGGGCATAATGACCAAGCTGGTTAAAGATGTAGAAGCATTTTCAGGCTGGCATTATAAAAATGACCAGACCCATGTTTGCTTCTATAGTCAGGCGACATTTCGCTACCTGGCCGGGCGCGATAAGCTTGAACTAGAATTTATTGGAAATGATGTAATTTTACTGAGGAAACCCCAGTAATGAGTCGAAAAAAGAAATCGAGAAAACCGGGATCTACCGGAGATGTAGATCTGATCGTAACCCGCAACCGCACTGAAGCGGATGTTGAAGGGCGTTTACGTAAAAGGCTGAAAAAGCGTAAAGGATTAAAAACAGGCAGCCGTCACTCTGAATCTGCTGAGAATGCTCAAAAAGCGCACGGCAAACAGCGTGATCCGCGTTTGGGAAGCAAAAAGAAGATCCCTCTGATTGTTGAGGCGAAGAAGAAGCCGAGCAAACAAGAGCGTCGTCTTTCGGCTGAGAAAGAGCTGGAAATGCTGGAAAACGATGCACAACTGAATGTTCTGTTAGACAGAATTGAAAACGGTGAGAAGTTAGGTGCCGGTCTGCAGAAATATGTTGATGAGAAACTGGACAGAATAGAAATTCTTATGAACCAGCTTGGCCTGATTGAAGAGGTTGAAGCGGAAGAAGAGTCCGGTGACGTTGAAGAGCCGGTTGTTGTGAAAAAAGCCGCTAAAGTACCATCCAGCGATGATGAGCTTTTGTCACAGTTTGAAGACCTAGATCTGAACGACTTTAAAGGAAACTAAGTATGTACGTAACCTTAATGGCTGTTGTTGGCGCAATTATTATACTGGGGCTGGCATCCTATGCGGGTTACTTACTGCTAAAGGTTCGTCAGCAAAAACAGCTTCAGCAGCAAGCGATGGATATTGCCGTTGCCAAGCGTAACACCAATATCTTTGAAAGTGTGAATACCCTTTGTCTGGCCGGTATTCAGGGGCAGTGCGACCTGTCTGAGCTCTCTATCCGTATTAACGGTATTCTGGATTATGTTCAGGGTGATCACCGGATTGAGGTTGAAAAGAGCTTTCCCGCCTTATACGAACTCTATCTGATTGTGAAAGATATGGCCCGGGGAGAGGCTCGTCAGCAACTGGTGAAGAAAGATCGCATGAGGCAGACCCTTGACCGCCAGAAAGCAGAGGCAAGGCTGAACGATGCCATTATTGAAGAACTAAAACAGCTTCAGCAGCAGATTCAGCCACTTAGCAAGCCACCCGAAGAGACGCTTTCTGCTACAAGATAAGGATCTACCCCTGAAGGGTGAGTGATCCTTATAGCACTTCTGAATATTTCTTCGACAAATCATGCTGGTCGTGCATCGTCAGTCTATGTGATATGGCAAAATGTACCACCAAAGCATTAAGAACTTTACGGAACGCAATATTATGTCTAGTGAGCAGATAGTCTGGGATCAGGCTATTTTAGATAAATACAACTATTCAGGCCCGAGATACACTTCTTACCCAACTGCGTTGGAGTTCCACGAAGCGTTTACCGTGTCTGAGTTTGATATGGCGTGCCAGCAGTACCCTGACCGTCCGCTGTCTCTTTATATTCATATCCCTTTCTGTCACAAGCTTTGTTACTACTGTGGCTGTAATAAGGTGATTACCCGTCACTCCCATAAGGCAGACGAGTATCTTGATGCCATTGAGCATGAGATTCGTCAGAGAGCCTTTTTGCTGGACGGAAGAAAGGTCACTCAGCTTCATTTTGGTGGCGGTACTCCGACCTTCCTGTCAAAAGAGCAGATGAGCCGCTTAATGGCGATCTTGCGAGGTGAGTTCCAGTTTGAGCCTGATGCAGAGATCAGTATTGAAGTAGATCCGCGTGAAATCGAGCTGGATATGCTGGATCACCTGAGAGCTGAAGGTTTTAACCGCCTGAGCGTTGGTGTTCAGGACTTCAATAAAGAGGTTCAGAAGGTAGTTAACCGTGAGCAGGATGAAGAGTTTATCTTTGCTATGGTTGAGCGCGCTAAAGAGCTAGGGTTCCGTTCTACCAACCTGGATTTAATTTACGGCCTGCCTTTGCAGACCGAAGACTCTTTTGCCGAAACTCTGTCTCAGGTTCTGACCATGAAGCCGGGCAGACTGTCAGTGTTTAACTATGCTCATATGCCGCAGTTGTTTGCAGCCCAGCGTAAGATTAAAGACGATGACCTGCCAAAAGCAGAAGTCAAAATGGC
The DNA here is from genome assembly GCF_028201475.1 of Vibrio sp. SCSIO 43137. Lineage (NCBI taxonomy): Bacteria > Pseudomonadati > Pseudomonadota > Gammaproteobacteria > Vibrionales > Vibrionaceae > Vibrio > Vibrio sp. SCSIO 43137. The sequence continues at coordinate 50,288 of NZ_CP116383.1, forward strand.
CATTCTGCAGCAGAGTATCGCAACGCTGACAGGTGCCGGTTATCAGTTTATCGGTATGGACCACTTTGCTCTGCCGGATGATGAGCTGGCCGTTGCCCAGCGTGAAGGTGTGCTGCACAGAAACTTTCAGGGTTACACCACTCAGGGCGACTGTGATTTAGTCGGCTTCGGGGTATCTGCTATCTCTATGATTGGCGACTGCTACGCTCAGAACCAGAAAGAGCTTAAAAAGTACTATGGTCAGGTAGAAGAGATGAACCACGCTTTATGGAAAGGCGTGACGCTTGATAAAGATGACCTGATCCGCCGTGAAGTGATTAAGGCGCTGATCTGTAACTTTAAGCTGGACAAGACCGCTATTGAGTCTGAGTTTGGCCTGACCTTCGAAAACTATTTTGCTGAAGATTTAAAACTGCTTCAGACCTTTGTTAATGATGAGCTGGTGGAAGTGGATGACACTTCTATTCAGGTGACTAAGCGTGGCCGCCTGCTGATCCGTAATATCTGTATGTGTTTTGATAAATACCTGCGGGACAAAGCACGTCAGCAGCAGTTCTCAAGAGTTATCTAATAATCGCCACCGCCATAGGCGGTGATATAAAGCTCTAAACAGAAAGCCCGGTAATAACCGGGCTTTGTTTTATCTGCTTAACGTCGCTTATCTTGCTGCAACTTTTGCTTTCAGTTCAGCTTTCTCTGCATCCGACAGGAATGAGATTTCCAGACCATTGATTTGCGCCTGACGAATCTGTTCAGCACTCAGTCCGGCCTGAGGTGCGGCAACTTCATACTCATGAGGAAGTTCAATACCTTCAACGGCAGGATCGTCTGTGTTCAGGGAAGCAAGAACACCGTGCTCAAGGAACTGCTTCAACGGATGGTTTGCCAGAGAATCAACAGTACTGGTCTGAATGTTAGACGTCAGGCACGATTCGATGCCAACTCTGTGCTCAACCAGATAGTCCATCAGTTTAGGGTCATCGATAGCTTTAACACCGTGGCCGATACGTTCAGCACCTAACTCCTGAATGGCCTGCCACATGCTTGGTGCACCAGCAGCTTCACCTGCGTGTACCGTTACCCGCAGGCCGGCATCGCGAACTTGTTTAAAGTGCGGAACAAACAGCTCACCCGGCTGGCCCAGTTCATCACCGGCCAGATCGATAGCAACAAGGTTCTCTTTTTGAGTCAGAAGACCGTCCAGTTCCTGCTGACAGGCGTCTACACCGAAGGAGCGGCTCATGATACCAATCAGGTTGGCTTGAATACCAAAATCACGTACACCGGCCTGAACTCCATCAACAACCGCTTCAACAACACCGGCGACAGGAAGTTTATGCTTCATGGCCATATAGTAAGGCGAGAAACGTAGCTCAGCGTAATCGATCTGCGCCTTAAGGGCATCTTCGACATTCTCGTAAGCGATTCTACGGCAGGCATCCAGATCACCCAGAACAGCACAACCCCAGTCCAGTTTGGACAAGAAGGCCACCAAAGTCGGTTCAGCTTCGATAATTTGTACGTGCGGACGCAAGGATTCAATATCATTGGCAGGCAGTGCGATGCCAAACTTCTGACCCAGATCTAAAATGGTTTCAATACGAACATTTCCATCCAGATGACGGTGAATATCAGTCAACGGCAGGTCTTTATTAATCATTGTCATTGTCCTTGGCTCTGTAATTAAAATAGATATGATAGAAAAACCTGTTAAACAGGAATCTGAATTATTTACATTATCGAGATACAGGTTTAGATAAGTATAAGAAGATCTTAGGGTATTTGTCTGTAGCCAAAATGAAGAAAAACAGCGAAATACGCTGTTTTTCAAACTTGTTAACCATAGCTGTTGGTGCTTTTTATGACGTAATCGATACCGTTAAAATTCGGATTTTTTGTCCTTAATCGATATTTAACTCTTTTAGCTTGCGGGTCAGGGTATTTCTTCCCCAGCCAAGGACTTTTGCCGCTTCCTGTTTATGACCATTAGTATGATTAAGGGCGGTTTTCAGCAGAATTCGTTCAAATTCAGGCAGGGCGTAAGTGAGCAGTTCTGTTTCACCGGAAGAGAGTGCCGAACGTGCCCAGCTCTCAAGTTCACTCTGCCAGTTGTTTCCGGCAGACGCGTTGATGACCGGTTTTTCTTCCACCAGTTCAGGCGGAAGGTCTGCAGGAAGCACTTCGCTACCGCTGGCCATCACCGTCAGCCAGCGACAGATATTCTCTAACTGACGAACGTTACCTGGCCAGTGAAGCCGCTTCAGCGTCTCTGTGGTGTTGCTGTGCAGGGTTTTTACTTCAACCCCTAGCTCATCAGCCGCCCTGACTAAAAAGTGCTGTGCCAGCTTCTCTATGTCCTGTTTGCGGTTTCTCAGTGCCGGGATCTGCACCCTGATAACATTCAGCCGGTGGAACAGGTCTTCACGGAACTCACCTTCGTGCACCAGTTGTTCAAGGTTCTGGTGGGTTGCCGCAACGATTCTTACGTCTACCTTAATGGCAGAGTGTCCGCCGACCCGGTAAAACTGGCCGTCTGACAGCACCCGTAACAAGCGGGTCTGGATATCCAGTGGCATATCGCCTATTTCGTCAAGAAACAGGGTGCCGCCATTGGCCTGCTCAAAGCGACCCTGCCTGACGCTGTTAGCGCCGGTAAAGGCGCCCTTTTCATGGCCAAACAGTTCTGACTCAATCAAATCCTTAGGGATGGCCGCCATATTTAAGGCAATAAAGGGCTTTTGCGCGCGCGGGCTGTGACGATGCAGCGCCTGCGCAACAAGTTCTTTACCCGTACCGGATTCGCCGTTAATAAGTACAGAGATAGATGAGCGGGACAGCCTGCCAATAGCACGGAATACCTCCTGCATGGCCGGCGCTTCACCAATAATTTCCGGAGTATCGCTGGTAAAGTTCTCTTCTGTTTCACTACCGCGCTTCTGTTCGTAGCTATGAGTAATGGCTCTCTCAACCAGAGTCAGGGTTTCATCAATATCAAAAGGCTTTGGCAGGTACTCAAATGCACCAAGCTGATAAGCATTAACGGCTGCGTCCAGATCAGAGTGGGCGGTCATAATGATGATCGGCAGATCCGGGTACTTGCCATGAACTTGATCCAGCAGATCTAATCCATCGATACCCGGCATGCGGATATCAGAAACCAGTACGTCCGGACACTCTCTTTCAAGAGCAAGAAGTACACTTTCTGCGTCTGCGAAAGTTTCACAGCGAATGTCTGCCGATGAGAGCGTCTTTTCCATCACCCAGCGGATAGAGTTGTCATCGTCTACAACCCATACATAGCCTTTACTCATAACTATCCTTTCTGTTCTGTCTCTGCTTTAACCTGCTAAATAGGCAGATAAATGGTGAATGTGGTTTGTCCCGGCCAGCTTTCAACATCAATCTTCCCCTTATGCTGGTCGATAAGGTTCTGAGAGATAGAAAGCCCGAGCCCTGTCCCGCCCTCTCTGCCGCTTACCATAGGGTAAAACAGGGTGTCCTGCAGGCTGGCAGATATCCCCGGGCCGTTATCAATAATTTCAATACGGGCAGAGAGCTTATATCTCTGTCCATGGATATTGGCCTGATGAACGGTGCGGGTCTTAAGGGTAATTTCGCCGTTCTCCTGCCCCTGAAGAATCTGAGCCGCATTGCTGACAATATTGAGCAATGCCTGCTCTATCTGATCGGAATCCATCAGAATTTCCGGCAGGCTCGGGTCATAATCGCGCTTAATAACAATGGAAGGTCCCGCTTCCAGCTCCACTAACTGACGTACCTTCTCCAGCACAATATGCAGGTTTTCCGATTGTTTCTTACCCGGTTTCTGCGGGCCGAGCAGGCGATCAACCAATGCCCTGAGCCGGTCAGCCTGCTCAATAATGATTTGGGTGTACTCTTTCAGGGACGGGTCTGACAGCATCTTCTCCAGCAACTGAGCGGCTCCGCGCAGTCCGCCCAGAGGGTTTTTTATCTCGTGAGCAAGTCCGCGAACCAGAAGTTTAGCGGCCTGCTGTTGTGCGTGTTGATTCAGCTCCTGACTCAGCCGGCGTTGCTGGCCGATTTTTCTCATCTCTATCAGCAACATAACCTGCTTATTCCAGGTTAACGGGCTGGCGGTTACTTCGAGCATCAGGGGTTTTCCGTCAACAACAAAGGTAACATCGCTATCGGTAATACTCTGTCCGCTCTGCATAGGCTGGGTGAGCAGGGCGAGATCCATAGAAGCGTGCTGGATCAGCTTCGATAGCGGAGAATCGAGCAGTCGCTTTGTACTTTGTGAGAAAAGTTGTTCTGCCGCCGGGTTGGCATAGCGGATGACCAGCTCTTCATCCAGCAACAAAGTGGCGGTAACAACATTGTCTAAAATGGCTGTTGATAGCTCTTTACTCACAATCTCTTCCTTGTTTATGCTCTTTGTTTGAACGTTGCACCAAAATTGTGCAGAAGTAAAGTTTCCCTGTCTCTGCGGTGCAAGATGATAAAACAAAGCCCTTTAAGGACGGGGCATTCCAACTGGTTTCATTTCTGTCCGCTACTAGGGTAAATAATGCAATTAGCTTGCCGTTTTTCAGTCTGTTTTTATTTAATTTTCAAGTAGATAAATTAAAGGTAAAAAAAAGCCCGCCTTGCGGCGAGCTCTCTATCTGACTGTTGTCATCTGCCTGTTACACAGAGTAGTACAGTTCAAACTCAAGTGGGTGAGTTGCCATGTTGATTTTCTCAACGTCTTCAGACTTAAGCGCGATATAAGAATCGATAAAGTCGTCAGAGAATACGCCGCCGGCAGTCAGGAACTCACGGTCTTCATCAAGACAAGCAAGCGCTTGCTGCAGTGACTCAGCTACTGTCGGGATCTCTGCTGCTTCTTCTGCAGGCAGGTCGTACAGGTCTTTATCCATTGCTTCACCCGGGTGAATCTTGTTCTTGATTCCGTCAAGGCCGGCCATCAGCATGGCAGCAAATGCAAGATATGGGTTAGCTGTCGGATCACCAAAGCGGATTTCGATACGACGTGCTTTAGGGCTTGGTACCACAGGGATACGGATAGATGCAGAACGGTTACGGGCAGAGTAAGCCAGCATAACTGGTGCTTCAAATCCAGGTACAAGACGCTTGTATGAGTTAGTCGATGCGTTAGCAAAGGCGTTGATCGCACGAGCGTGTTTGATGATACCACCGATGTAGTAAAGCGCCATTTCAGACAGACCGCCGTACTTGTCACCGGCAAACAGGTTGACACCATCTTTAGCCAGAGACTGGTGAACGTGCATGCCGCTACCGTTATCACCTACAAGTGGCTTAGGCATAAAGGTGGCTGTTTTGCCGTAAGCGTGAGCAACGTTATGCACAACATACTTATAGATCTGAATTTCATCAGCTTTAGTAGTCAGAGTGTTGAAACGGGTAGCGATTTCGTTCTGACCTGCTGTAGCCACTTCGTGGTGGTGTGCTTCAACAACCAGTCCCATCTCTTCCATAACCAGACACATAGCGCTACGGATATCCTGAGAAGAGTCAACCGGAGCAACCGGGAAGTAACCGCCTTTAACACCAGGACGGTGGCCTTTGTTGCCTTCTTCGAAATCAGTACCTGTGTTCCAGGACGCTTCTACATCATCAATTTTGTAGAAAGAGCCTGACATGTCTGTGCTGAACTTAACATCATCAAACAGGAAGAATTCCGGCTCAGGACCAACAAGAACTGTGTCAGCAACACCGGAAGCACGCATATAGTCTTCTGCACGCTTAGCGATAGAACGAGGGTCACGGTCGTAGCCCTGCATCGTCGCTGGTTCAAGAATGTCACAGCGGATGTTTAGAGTTGCATCTTCTGTAAACGGGTCAAGAACGGCACTTGATGCATCCGGCATCATTACCATGTCTGATTCGTTGATGCCTTTCCAGCCTGCAACAGATGAACCGTCGAACATCTTACCTTCTTCGAAGAAGTCCGCATCAATCTGGTGAGCAGGGATAGAGATATGCTGTTCTTTACCTTTGGTATCGGTAAAGCGCAGGTCGATAAACTTAACTTCGTTTTCTTGGATCAGCGATAGAACATTTTCTACTGACATCTTGGATAACCTCCGGTGTTATTAATACTTTCAGATTCGATTTGGTTAATCGTCATTGATTAATGTCTTTTCGGTACTTGCATTAACCGATGACGGTTTCAATAAAGCCAGAATCGTGCCATTTATTTAAATCATTTAAATTCAGTTGCTTAGACTGCTTTCCTTTATGGTGAACCAAGCTGGTGCACCAAAATGATCTTTGTTTGCACTAGTGTGGTGCAATATTTGGTTTTTGTTACCTGATTCAGTTAAGCATGAAATGGCAGCAGTTGCTAAACGGAAAGCAAAGCATTTGCTTAGAGAGTTGCTGTAAATCAATTTCGCAGCAAATAAGTGAGCTACTGATAATAATTTAAACAATTTTTGCTGTATAAGATCACATTTCTTAGCTGTTTAGGTAAAAATCTGCTACATTAGCGCCGATTTTTAAACCAGAGCAGCAATGACGCTGCCCGATAATTGAGTGACTCAAAATTCATGGCGACTCCACAGATTGAAAAATTAAGAAATATCGCGATCATCGCGCACGTTGACCACGGTAAGACAACATTGGTAGATAAGCTGCTTCAGCAGTCTGGTACTCTTGAATCTCGTGGGGAAGCAGAAGAGCGCGTAATGGACTCGAACGATATCGAGAAAGAGCGTGGCATTACCATTCTTGCTAAAAACACAGCAATTAACTGGAACGATTACCGTATTAATATCGTAGATACTCCGGGACACGCCGACTTCGGTGGTGAAGTAGAGCGTATTATGTCTATGGTAGATTCTGTTCTGCTGATTGTTGATGCTGTAGACGGTCCAATGCCTCAGACCCGCTTTGTAACTCAGAAAGCGTTCGCTCACGGCCTGAAGCCTATCGTTGTTATCAACAAAATTGACCGTCCAGGCGCACGTCCTGACTGGGTAATGGATCAGGTATTTGACCTGTTTGATAACCTTGGCGCGACCGATGAGCAACTTGATTTTCAGGTGGTTTACGCATCAGCACTAAACGGCTGGGCATCAATGGAAGAAGGCACTACCGGCGAAAACATGGAACCGCTTTTCCAGGCTATCGTCGACAATGTAGAAGCGCCTGACGTTGACGTTGATGGTGCCCTGCAGATGCAGATCTCTCAGCTGGATTACAGCTCATATGTGGGTGTTATCGGTGTGGCGCGTGTAACCCGCGGTACCGTTAAGCCTAACCAGCAGGTCACAGTAGTAAGCGCTGACGGTTCAAGCCGTAATGGTAAAGTTGGTACCGTACTGGGCTACCTTGGCCTTGAGCGTCATGAAACGGATCAGGCTAATGCCGGTGATATCGTTGCCATTACTGGTCTGGGTGAGCTGAAGATCTCAGATACTATTTGTGACCAGAACAATGTAGAAGCCATGACTCCTCTGTCTGTTGATGAGCCGACAGTAACCATGACATTCCAGGTAAACACCTCTCCGTTTGCCGGTAAAGAAGGTAAGTTTGTTACTTCACGTAATATTCTTGAGCGTCTGGAAAAAGAGCTGGTACACAACGTTGCCCTGCGTGTAGAGCAAACAGATGATCCGGACAAGTTCCGCGTATCCGGTCGTGGTGAGCTGCACCTATCTATCTTGATTGAAAACATGCGTCGTGAAGGCTTTGAGCTGGCTGTATCTCGTCCGGAAGTAATCCTGAAGGAAGAAGATGGCCAACTGATGGAACCGTATGAAACCGTAACTATCGATGTGGTTGAAGAGCATCAGGGCGGTATCATGGAAAACATTGGTTTGCGTAAAGGTGAACTGACGGATATGTCTCCTGACGGTAAAGGCCGTGTACGTATGGACTTTATGATGCCATCCCGTGGTCTTATCGGTTTCCAGACTGAGTTTATGACTCTGACTTCAGGTTCTGGCCTGCTTTACCATACATTTGATCACTACGGTCCTCACAAAGGTGGTGAAATTGGTCAGCGTAATAATGGTGTACTGATTTCTAATGCAACCGGTAAAGCACTGACTTATGCCCTGTTCAACCTTCAGGAACGTGGTCGTCTGTTTGCTGAGCACGCAGATGAGGTATATGAAGGTCAGATTATCGGTATTCATAACCGTTCAAATGACCTGACAGTAAACTGTCTGAAAGGTAAGCAGCTGACTAACGTACGTGCTTCTGGTACTGATGATGCACAGGTTCTGACTCCTGCTATCAAATACACGCTGGAGCAGGCGCTTGAGTTTATCGATGATGATGAACTGGTAGAAGTAACACCGGAAAGCATCCGTATCCGTAAGAAGCACCTGACGGAAAATGACCGTAAGCGTGCTGCGCGTGAAGCGAAGTAATTACTAAACAGTAATTAGAGCAACTATAGAAAAGGCGGGAGTTAAACTCCCGCCTTTGTCGTTTCTGTGAGTAAGAAAAATGTTCTATTTCTGAGCCAGTTTCTTCAGGAAGGCATCTGACTCGGCGATGGCAGAGTTCATCTGCCTGATGGCGTATTGGATATCACGCTCCAGATTAGAAAACTCGCCTTTTAGTGAACCTATGGCACTGGCATTCAGGTTATGTTTCAGATACAGAGTGTTATCTCTTAAGGTATTCAGAACCGGTGTCATCTTCTGCTCTGCCATCTTCATTGCCCTGAGCATTTTGCTGTAAGAGGACTTGGTCTCTTTCATTTTCTGCTCACTGGCGCGGCGCAGGCTCTTGCTGGTATAGAGATCCAGCTCTTGCTGCCACTCATCAAACAGGGCATCGGAGACATCTTCAATGGCGGAGATATTATCCCTGACATCCTGTGCGGCAGATTCACTGCTCTCGTATTTACTGTTGATATCTTTATAGACGCTTTCCAGCTCGCCACCATCAAAGTTGGTTAGTGCGGATAAGGCTTCAAGGGCACTGGTAAACTCCTGCTGAGCATCTTGTTGGGCGTTTCTGGCTTCTTCGACACGGTCCACCATAATATCCCGTTTATGGTAACCCACTTTTTCCATGGCAGAGTAGTAGGCTGACTGACACCCGGTCAGAATAAACAGAGACATTATCCCGGCGATAAAGTAACGCATAGTGCTTTCCTTTGCTTTTCCTATGAAGTTGTATGACCATAGAATGGCTTAGTTAGATAGGAGAAACAAGTTGAGAATTGAGCTTATTACCAGACAGGGGTTGTTTTTTTTGCGTTATCTTATGACGCGCATGTCCCATGACAGAATAAACGTAAACGCCGGTTATCTTGCCTATATTACCTTGCTGTCAATCGTACCTATGCTGACGGTGCTGCTGTCTGTTCTCTCTTCTTTTTCGGTGTTCTCTAATTCCGGTGAAGTGATCCAGAACTTTGTTATTACCAACTTTGTTCCGGCAGCCGGTGAAGCCGTTAAACATGCACTGACCGAGTTTGTAGCCAATACCGGCAAGATGACAGCGGTAGGTGGTGTGTTTCTGTTTGTGGCGGCACTGATGTTGATCTCTAATATCGATAAGAACCTGAACTATATCTGGCGGGTAAAGAAAAAACGCCGGGCGGTGTTCTCATTCTCTATGTACTGGATGGTGCTGACCCTTGGGCCTATTTTGGTTGGTGCCAGCATTGCCGTGACCTCTTACATTACCTCTCTGACTCTGCTGGATAGTGCTGCTCTCTCTAGTGTCTATAACCTGATGTTGCGCTGGCTTCCGCTGATACTCTCTTTCTTCGCCTTTATGGGGCTGTATATGCTGGTGCCTAACCTTAAGGTTCGACCGGTTAATGCTGCTTTGGGGGCATTAATCGCGGCTCTGCTGTTTGAGTTAAGTAAAAAAGCCTTTGCCGCCTATATCACAGCTTTTCCTTCCTATCAGTTAATTTACGGTGCTCTGGCAGCGATTCCTATTCTGTTTGTCTGGGTATACCTCTGTTGGCTGATTGTTTTGATTGGCGCAGAGGTGACGGCGGCAATGGGAGAGAGGCAACACTGGTGTAGTGACGAAGAGGTGGTACACTCTTTAGCCCGTAAAACAGAAACATCAGAAAAAGGAAACCACAGTGATAGCCCTGATTCAGAGAGTGAGTGAATCTTCAGTAAAAGTAGATGGTGAGATAGTTGGTGAAATTGGCAAAGGTTTGCTGGTTCTGCTTGGGGTTGAGAAAGGCGATGATGAGGCGAAAGCCAAACGCCTGATGGAAAGGGTTACTACCTACCGGGTATTTGGTGACGATGAAGATAAGATGAACCTGAACGTTAAGCAGGTGGGTGGTAGCGTACTGGTTGTCTCTCAGTTTACTCTGCCTGCGGATACCAAAAAAGGAACCCGTGCCGGGTTTTCCCGTGGTGCTCATCCTGAAGATGCAGAGCGTTTGTACAATTACTTTTCTGACATGTGTGAGCAGGTGTTGCCGACAGAGAGAGGGCGCTTTGCTGCAGATATGAAGGTTTCATTGGTTAATGACGGTCCGGTCACCTTCTGGCTGCAGGTGTAACCGGATAACAAACCCTGCGTGTATTATAATTTAAGGCTCAACTAAAAAAGGATTTTTATGTTTAAACTGATCACGCCCAGAACCGAAAACCAGATAGCGAAATATTATAACTTCCGCTGGCAGATGCTGCGGGAACCTCTGCAGCTACCGGAAGGGTCTGAGCGGGATGAGTATGATGAAATGAGTCATCACCGCATGATTGTTGACGGGCGTGGACGCCCTATGGCAATCGGTCGCCTCTATATCACCCCTGATAACGAAGCTCAGATCCGCTATATGGCAGTAAAGCCTAACCGGCGTGGTAAAGGGCTGGGTTCCTTGATCCTTGTCGCTTTAGAGTCATTTGCCAGACAGGAAGGCGTTAAACGACTTGTCTGTAATGCCCGTCAGGAAGCCATTGCCTTTTACGAGAAGAACGAGTTTGAAAGTAAAGGTGAGCTGAGCGAACAGGTAGGTAAAAACCGCCATCAGCAGATGGTGAAGCAGCTGGATCCGCTGGATAATATTCTCAGAAAGCCTCAGTGGTGTGCCGAATTGCAGGAGCGTTGGGAGCAGCAGATCCCAATCAGCGACAAGATGGGCATCAAGATAAACCAGTATACAGGCTACCAGTTTGAGTGCTCAGCCCAGCTTAACCCGAACCTGAATCCGCGCAATTCAATGTTTGCCGGGTCAGCTTTTACTCTGGCGACATTAACCGGCTGGGGGATGACATGGCTGTTGATGCGCGAACGCAACCTGAGAGCCGATATCGTATTAGCGGATAGTAAAATCCGCTACCGGCATCCGGTGGAAGAAACGCCGATGGCTTCTACTTCTCTGGACGGTATCAGCGGTGATCTGGATCGGCTAAAGAGCGGCCGCAAGGCCAGAGTGATCGTTCAGGTGACTATCCATAGTGGTGATGTTGCTGCAGTACAGTTTACCGGTACTTATGTTCTTCTGCCCGCTAGTGACTTATAGCTAATAACTGGTTGTTTTTTGTTCAAACTCAGTTATTGACAGCTATTTTTGGATTCAACCTTATTATTCAATAGGTTGAAATTGTCGGATTTACACTTATCTTTAAGTTGCAGCAGCAGCTTATTTTTATCCTGAGTCAGTAGATCGTACTGTCCTGATAGTGTTCCCTGCATGCCTTTGCCACTTAGACGGACATCCGGAAATGAGATTCTTCCGCGATTGGATGTCAGATTAAAGTCCGATATTTCAACGGGTTGCGCCACAATATTTGACTCGCTGCTGGCGGTGATCAGAACAGCATCCCGGAGTGAGCCTTTTAAACTGCCGGTCAGGCTATGGTTAAAGCTCAGCTTATCCGCTGCAAGGCCGGATGCCTGCAGTTGAAAGTCACTGCTGGCTTCAAACTGAAACGGCAGATCCAGCCAGGGTGCAAACAGGCTGGATGGTAGACCATAGGCCGAGGCCTCCAGATGCCATGGCCTGCTGATTTTATCCAGCTGGTAAACGCCATTGGCTTCGATTAGCCCCTCTTCCAGAGGAATAAAAACGTCACTCAGTTCCCACAGTCCGTTGCGGCTGTTCATATTGATAACCGGGTGGCTTGAATAGAGGTCATCATAGCTGGCGTTATTGGCGGTAATGCCCAGCTTGCCGTTCCATAGTGCCGCTTTGCCATTTTGACGCAATGATAACTTACTGCCTTCTACATTTAGTCCGGAGACTTGCCAGTTAGGCTCTTGTGCCAGCTGTATAAACTGTGAGTGCTGGATTTTAAGATCCTGAATAGATAGGGTATCGAGCTTAGCAAGTCGGGATTGTAGCTCTGTCAGCAGTGATTGCTCTTCGTTAATCCATTTCAGACCAGAAATATACAGGCGGGACAGCTTAAGGGAGTCAGGTTGATATTCACCGCTGGCCTGAAACAGCCCTTTTTGAAATTCAGTTGTGCCCTCTTCAAGGGTGATTTTTTCTGGTTCGAAGTAGAGCTCAAATACCGGCTCTAACAGCAGTTGCTCATCAAAACCGATACTCTCCGCACTCACGGAGATATAGCCGTTTGACTGCTGCCACTTTTCAAACGGCAGAGTAATATTCTCAACCGACAGGTTAGCATTAACCAGTTGCCATTGAGGAAGCTCAATAGTGCTGTCGAGCATATCTAAGCTATTGACTGAGGAGATATGCCCCAGAATTCCCTGCCAGTCCAGATCACTGATCTCGCGCCATTTCTGTTTGTTCAGGCGTAGCTGATCAATAGTGACATTAACCAGAGACCAGCCATCCTCATATTGCTCGGCCTGCCCTGATACCTTACCGCCACGCCAGTTAAATGATGCGCCATAGATGGTACTTTCGCTGGCCTTAAAGTCAGCATCGACAAGTAGGTTGTTAAAGGCCTCTCCCTGCCAGTAAACCTGTGTTGCCGAGAACTGGATGTTTCCGAACGGCAAAAGATTCTGCTCGGTAAACTCAGGCTGTTCAATCTGTATATTGATATCTCGGGCAATAAACTGGTTGTCCGAATAATCAAGATTGGTCAGGGCTATCTGACGGATATTTACACGCTCTGACAGCGCTATATCCGGCAAGCCTTGCTGTAGGGAAAGCCCGTTTATCAACAGGCTGTTGATGGCGATTTTATCTGACAGCAGAGAAGGAACATCCAGCCAGATATCTAACTGAGCGACACTAAGGGGTTGCTGTTGATTTTGTTGGATCTCGAGATTGTTCAGGGTGAGCTGATTGGGATAGCTGTATTTAGCCTGCTCAACGCTAATAGGGGTTTGTGAGTAGTTCTGCAGCAGATAATTGACTACTTTACTGGCATGCTGGGACTGCATTACCCAGTATAGTCCGGCTGTTGAAACCAGAATTATCAGAAAGATTGCTGAGAATAGTAGAACCAGAGCTTTTTTCATTGCAGATGAACTCGTTTAAACCGTTATATACGAGACTGACGCAAAAAGTGATTAAATTCAAATAAAAAGCCCCTCGATTGAGGGGCTTAGTCATAGTTTTGAGTTAATTTAGTCTAGCTGAGGGCCCGCTGAAACCAGTGCCGCACCGTCAGCATTATCAGTGTACTTCTCAAAGTTCTTAATAAAGCGCTGTGCCAGATCTTCAGCTTTGCTTTCCCACTGTAGCGGATCGGTATACGTATCGCGTGGGTCAAGAATCGCCGGATCAACACCCGGAAGAGCCATAGGTACTTCAAGGTTAAATACCGGAATCTGCTTAGTTTCAGCATGCTCAATTGAGCCATCCAGAATCGCATCAATAATGCCACGGGTATCCTGAATCGAGATACGTTTACCAGAACCATTCCAGCCAGTGTTAACCAGATAAGCTTCTGCACCGGCCGCTTCCATACGTTTAACCAGAACTTCAGCATACTTAGTCGGGTGCAGAGTCAGGAATGCCGCACCGAAACACGCTGAGAAAGTTGGCGTTGGTTCAGTAATGCCACGCTCTGTACCAGCCAGCTTAGCGGTAAAGCCAGACAGGAAGTGGTACTTAGTCTGCTCAGCTGTCAGCTTAGCTACTGGTGGCAGCACACCAAATGCATCGGCAGTCAGGAAGATTACCTTGTTGGCATGACCAGCTTTAGAAACCGGCTTAACAATGTTATCGATGTGGTAAATAGGGTAAGAAACACGAGTGTTTTCCGTCTTAGAACCATCATCAAAGTCGATAGAGCCATCATTACGAACGGTTACGTTTTCCAACAGAGCGTCACGACGGATAGCATTATAGATATCCGGCTCAGCTTCTTTAGACAGGTTGATGGTCTTAGCATAACAGCCGCCTTCATAGTTGAAGATACCGTCATCATCCCAGCCGTGCTCATCATCACCAATCAACTGACGTTTAGGGTCTGTTGAAAGGGTTGTTTTACCTGTGCCAGACAGGCCGAAGAAGATAGCGGTATCGCCCTTTTCGCCTACGTTGGCAGAACAGTGCATTGAAGCGATCCCTTTAAGCGGTAAGAAGTAGTTCATCATAGCGAACATACCTTTTTTCATTTCACCGCCGTACCATGTACCACCGATTAACTGCATTTTTTCTGTCAGGTTAAATACCGTGTAGTTTTCAGAGTTAAGGCCTTGTCTCTCCCAGTCAGGGTTAACGGTTTTCGCTGCATTCATTACCACGAAGTCAGGCTCAAAGGTTGCCAGCTCTTCTTCGCTAGGACGGATAAACATGTTCTTCACGAAGTGGCACTGCCATGCAACTTCAGTAACGAAGCGGATAGAAAGACGAGTGTCTTCATTGGCACCACAGTAGCAATCCAGAACAAACAGACGTTTGCCGGAAAGCTGTTTAGTCGTCAGTGCTTTCAGCTCATTCCACACTTCTGTGGAGATTGGCTTGTTATCATTTTTAACTTGCTCAGAAGTCCACCACATGTTTTCTTCTGTTGTTGCATCTTTGACGATGAACTTATCTTTTGGTGAACGACCGGTAAAGATACCGGTATCAACGGCAACAGAACCCAGCTCTGTTACTACGCCTCTTTCATACCCTTCTAAATCGGATCGAGTCTCCTCTTCGAACAACATTTCGTAACTTGGATTGCGAACAATCTCTTTTACGTCATTCAGCCCGTATTTAGTCAGATCTACTTGTGCAGCCTTAGTATGTTCCATAACGGTCATAGGTGCTCCTTATTGGATAAATTGTAGGGAATTTGTAAAATATTTTCTTTTGGTCTGTTAACCATGCTAGCAACGTGAAAGCCAGAAAACAGGGAGACAAGTCAAAAAATATTGATGGAAAAGCCATCGATTATGCTCATTCGTCACACTTTTTGTGTGCTCATTTTTGGGATGACGCAAAGCTTTGCGTTAGATCAAAATAAAGTACAGGGGAGAAAGTCAAAAGTGTGTGAATACTCAATTAACTTGGTGATTTATATGAATTTATGAAATAAAAAAGCCGACTTTTGCCGGCTTGATCTAAAAAACAAAACTTATGTTTTCATATATGCGTGTTAGTGAATGGTTTTGTTGCCATTTTCACTTTGTGCATAAAGCTCATTGACCTGTGCTTCGTCGAACGAGTAACTCGTGCCACAGTAATCACAATGTAAAGAAATTGAGCCTTCGGTTGTTAAAATGTCGTAAACCTCTTCTTTTGCAATGCTAACGATAGCTGAGGCACTTCTTTCCCTTGAACAACCGCAGAAGAATTCAACAGGTTGCGCATTGAACAGCTGCACTTTTTCCTGATTATATAGGCGATATAGCAGCTCATTGGCTTCTAAAGAGAAAAGCTCTTCATTTTTGATGGTATTGGTCAGCTGCTCAAGATGTTCGAAGTCTTCTTCTGACCCTTTTCCGTCAGGAACAACCTGAAGCAACATACCTGCCGCGTGAGGTTTGCCGTCATGTTCGCCAAGGCGGAACCACAGGCGTGTTTTCAACTGCTCTGAGCGGATAAAGTAGCTCTCAAGACATTCTGCAAGGTTGTCTCCTTCCAGCCCGACCACTCCCTGATAGCGTTCGCCCTTGTCCGGAGTGATGGTCATAACCAGATGACCTTTACCCATCAGTTGATGCAAACTTGCGTCATCAGCGATGTCACCTTCCCAGCGGGCAACACCGCGAACCTGTTGATTGTTGTTGCCGTTAATCACTGCCAGAGAAACTGGGCCGTCTCCCTGTAGCTGAAGTGTGATTGAACCCTCAAATTTCAGGGTCGCAGTCAGAAGTGTGGTTGCAACCAGTAGCTCACCCAGCAAATTTTGCACAGCTGCCGGGTACTCCTTGCTGGAAATAATTTGTTGGTATGCATCATCCAGTTGCACCAGTTCGCCACGAACAGAAAGATCTTCAAATAGGTAGCGGTTTAAAACATTGTTTGCCATTTCAGGAAACTCCAGCTTATTGATGTTTAAATTTAATAATATCGCGACGCTGTTTTTTATCCGGTCGTCGATCCGGGCTCGGGCTGTGGAAAGCATTCAGTTTACGCTTCTGATGGTTCTCTTCGCGTTTTGCGATGCTCTCGTCTGTCTCTTTATAAAGTAGTTGAGCTTCCGGCGCTCCGCGACGCTGGTCAGAAATCTTCTCTATAACGACGGTCTTATCATCGTGTCCCTGACGCAGAGTAATGACAGCACCCAGCTCAACCAGCTTGCTTGGTTTTGAGCGCTGACCATTGTAATGAACTTTACCACCGTCAACCATATTTCTGGCAATTGAGCGGGTTTTATAAAACCTTGCAGCCCATAGCCATTTATCCAGCCGCACAGCTTGGTTATCAGTTTTCAATTGAGTTACTCATGCAAAAAAATAAGTTGAACAGTCCGGAATGTAATAGGTCTATATTTGTTAGTACCCTTTCCGGACTCCATTTTGTGTAGAAATGGTGATATGTCTCAATTTTTTCAAGGGTTGTGCGGTAATTCTAGCCTCTGCCTTGCATAGGATGCAGCTAAGGTATGCTACTCTTTCCCGCTATTATTTATTTAGCTATAGACGAGTTAAGAGGATTCCGATGCAATTAAATTTAGGCCGTGATGCAAAACTGACGGGCTTTTTGACGCATTTACCCTCGGCGTTTATCAGCTTCCAGTCTAAGATCAGTTTTTTTATCGCTGCGCTGTTGGTTGTTTGTACCGCATGGATTACTGGTCAATTAGTGTGGCAATTAGCAGAGCAGAGTGATACTTCAGTATCTCGTTGGTCTGCCAAACCGGTAATTGTCAGTCAGCCGCTTGCTACTAGAGCCAACCCCATTAACGAGATTCTCAATGCCAATCTTTTTGGCAAGTATTCCGAAAATAATAGAGTAAAACAGGTGGTTAAACCTGTGGTTCAGAATGCGCCGCAGACCCGTCTGAACCTGATTCTGGTTGGTGCCGTTACCAGCAGCAATGAAGCGGCCAGTCTGGCGGTCATCTCTAACAAAGGTAAACAGGCTACTTACGGTATCGGTGAGCAGATTGAAGGTACACAGGCTAAGCTTAAGGCAGTGTTTGTTGATCGCGTCATTATTGATAACTCAGGACGAGATGAAACCCTGATGCTGGAAGGGGTTAAGTATTCAAAAATTTCATCGGGTACTGAAACTCAGCAGCCTCAGCGAAGAGGCGTTGGCAATAACCCTACGCCGGCAGGCGATGATTTAAGCAGCATCCGCAATCAGATACTGGAGGATCCGCGCAGTATTCTGAACTATATCCAGCTTTCTCAGGTAAAAAAAGACGGTCAACTGATGGGTTATCGGGTGCGACCGGGCAGTCAAAGAAAGCTGTTTGATTCTGTCGGTCTGAAAGAGGGTGATATTGCTATTGGCCTGAATGGTGAAGATCTGACGGATCCGGCTTCGATGGGCAAAATCTGGCAGTCCATTAATGACCTGACAGAGCTTAACCTTACGGTTGAGCGTGACGGCCAGAATTACGACATATATATAGAATTTTAAACTGACAGCAGAGGTTGTCAGAGAGCTTAGGAGTTTCTAGTGAAAAGGTGGTTAAGCAAAAGCGCATTAATGCTGGCAGGAAGCCTGATGTGTGCCCCTGTAATGGCGAATGAGTTCAGCGCTAGCTTTAAAGGAACAGATATTCAGGAGTTTATCAATATTGTCGGTCGGAACCTTGAAAAGACCGTTATTGTAGACCCTTCTGTCCGCGGCAAAATCGATGTACGTAGCTATGATGTGTTAAACGAAGAGCAGTATTACCAGTTTTTCCTTAATGTACTGGAAGTTTACGGCTTCGCTGTAGTTGAGATGGAAAACGGTGTACTTAAGGTGATAAAAGCCAAGGACGCTAAAACATCTGCGATTCCTGTTATCGGTGATGAAACCAATGTGCAGGGTGACACCGTAGTTACCCGTGTGGTTGCGGTTCGTAACGTATCGGTACGTGAGCTTTCTCCCCTGCTTCGACAGTTAAATGATAATGCCGGTGCCGGTAATGTGGTTCATTACGACCCTGCCAATATTATTCTGATTACCGGCCGTGCAGCAGTAGTAAACCGCCTTGCTGAAATCATTGAGCGGGTAGATCGCGCTGGTGATAAAGAGATTGAGATTGTAGAGCTGAAGAGTGCCTCTGCTTCAGAGATGGTGCGTATTGTTGAAGCATTGAATAAAACAACTAATGCTAAGAATGTGCCGGCTTTTCTGCAGCCTAAACTGGTGGCCGATGACAGAACCAACTCGGTATTGATTTCCGGTGACCCTACGGTCAGAAAGCGTCTGCGTAAGCTGATTCAGCAACTTGATGTTGAAATGGCCACTAAGGGTAATAATCAGGTGGTTTACCTTAAGTATGCTCAGGCCAAAGAGATGGTTGAGGTACTGGAAGGGGTTTCTGCCAATATTCAGGCGGCAAAACAGACTGGCCAGAACAATAGCAGTAGTAAAGACGCAGTTAAGATCTCCGCCCACGCGGATACCAATGCTCTGGTTCTGACCGCGCCGCCGGATGTTATGCAGGCGCTGCAGGATGTGATTGCTCAGCTGGATATCCGTCGTGCTCAGGTTCTGATTGAAGCCCTGATCGTGGAAATGTCAGAAGGTGACGGTATTAACCTTGGTGTGCAGTGGGGCAATCTGGATAACGGTGCAGTGATTCAGTATAGCAATACCGGAGCGCCAATCGGGCAGGTGATGGTTGGCCTTGAGGAAGCGAAAGATACCGTTGAGCAAAAACCAATTCGTGACAGTAATACTGGCGCCATTAAGTATTACGAAACGACTACCACAAAAGGTGACTTTACAAAACTTGCCAGTGCTCTAAGTGGTGTAAATGGCGCTGCCATGAGTGTCATTATGGGTGACTGGACTGCGTTAATCAGTGCCGTTTCAAGTGACTCCAACTCTAATATTCTCTCTTCTCCGAGTATTACGGTGATGGATAACGGCGAAGCTTCCTTTATTGTTGGTGAAGAAGTTCCTGTGATTACCGGTTCAACGGCCAGTTCCAGTAACAGCAACCCATTCCAGACCGTAGAACGTAAAGAAGTGGGTATTAAGCTGAAGGTGGTACCACAGATTAATGAAGGTGACTCGGTACAGTTGAATATTGAGCAGGAAGTGTCAAACGTTCTGGGGGCAAGCGGTGCAGTAGATGTGCGCTTTGCCAAGCGTCAGCTAAATACTTCGGTTATGGTTCAGGATGGTCAGATGTTGGTTCTGGGTGGACTGACTGATGAACGCGCTATGGAGAATGAATCTAAAGTGCCTTTGCTGGGTGATATTCCGGTACTTGGCCACCTGTTTAAGTCGACCAATACTCAGACAGAAAAACGTAACCTGATGGTGTTTATTAAGCCAACCATTATCCGCGACGGTGTGACCGCTGATGGTATTACTCAGCGTAAATACAACTATATCCGCGCTGAGCAGCTGTTTAAGGCGGAAGAAGGCTTGAAGCTGTTGCCTGACAGTGCGATTCCGGTGGTGGATAAGCTAGGTTCTGAAAAATTGTACCCTGCTGAGTTTCAGGTGTTTATCGATCAGTTGGGAGCGAAGTAATGTCCGCAATGGTGTCATATCTGCCAAGGCTGCCGTTTAGTTTTGCCAAAAGGCACCAGGTTGTTCTTGAGCATCAGCAGCAGGGCGAAGCCTCTTTGCTCTTCTATGTTGAACCTTTATCAATGGAGATACTGGCTGAGGTACAAAGGGTCACCGACGCGGCCTTTAACCCGGTTGTGACCAGTGCGGAAGAGTTTGAAGAGAAGCTGACTCAGGTGTACCAACGTGACTCTTCTGAAGCGCGTCAGTTGATGGAAGATATTGGTGCCGATAACGACGATTTCTTCTCGCTGGCGGAAGAGCTGCCGCAAAATGAAGATCTGCTGGAAGCAGAAGATGACGCTCCGATTATCAAACTGATTAACGCCATGCTGGGAGAAGCGATCAAAGAGAGCGCCTCGGATATCCATATTGAGACCTTTGAGCAGTCGCTGTCGATCCGTTTCAGGGTGGATGGTGTACTGCGTGAGGTGCTGGCACCAAGCCGTAAACTGGCACCGCTGCTGGTTTCCCGTGTAAAGGTGATGGCGAAACTGGATATTGCTGAGAAGCGTGTACCACAGGATGGCCGTATTTCGTTGAGAATCGGCGGACGGGCAGTGGACGTGCGTGTTTCCACCATGCCTTCCTCCCACGGCGAGCGCGTGGTAATGCGTCTGCTGGATAAGCACGCTACACGCCTCGACCTGCATAGCCTTGGAATGACGAAGAGTAATCACGATTCTTTCCAGAAGCTAATCAGTCGTCCCCACGGCATTATTCTGGTTACCGGCCCGACTGGTTCCGGTAAGTCGACAACCCTTTACGCCGGTCTGCAGGAGCTGAATAGCAGTGAGAGAAACATTCTTACCGTTGAAGATCCGATTGAATTTGATATTGACGGTATCGGTCAGACACAGGTAAACCCGAAAGTCGATATGACCTTTGCCCGTGGCTTGCGTGCTATTCTTCGTCAGGACCCTGATGTGGTGATGGTAGGTGAAATCCGTGACCTCGAAACGGCACAGATTGCAGTTCAGGCTTCTCTTACCGGTCACCTTGTGATGTCGACCCTGCATACCAATACGGCAGTAGGTGCGATTACCCGTCTGCGGGATATGGGCATTGAGCCATTCCTGATCTCCTCTTCCCTGCTTGGAGTACTTGCCCAGCGTCTGGTAAGAACCCTGTGTCCGGATTGTAAACAGGCCTATCAGGCCGATAAGGAACAGAAGAAGCTGTTTAATATCGGTGAGTCAGAACAACTGATGCTTTATAAAGCGATGGGCTGTGAAGCCTGTAACTACAAAGGTTACCGCGGGCGTACCGGTATTCATGAACTGCTGATGGTGGATGATGATGTTCAGGAGCTGATTCATTCAGAAGTCGGTGAGCAGGCAGTAGAAAAAGCGATTCGTGCCAAGACGCCGAGTATCCGTGATGACGGACTGAGCAAGGTACTTCAGGGACTGACCACACTTGAAGAAGTGATGCGGGTGACCAAGGAAGTGTAATGGCGGCGTTTGAATATAAAGCCTTAAACAGTAAAGGCAGACAGAAAAAAGGGGTACTTGAAGGGGATAATGCCCGTCAGGTTCGCCAGCGTCTGAAAGAGCAGGGGTTAGTCCCTGTTGAAGTGGTGGAAACCAAGGGTAAAAGAGATCCCTCCAGCAAGGCTTCATCGGGCTTTAAACGTGGTATCAGCAGCAAAGACCTTGCCCTGATCACTCGTCAGTTATCTACTCTGGTTCAGGCCAGCATGCCGCTGGAAGAGTGCCTGAGAGCCGTTGCTGATCAGACAGAAAAGCCCCGTATCCGCACCATGCTGGTGGCTGTGCGTTCAAGGGTGGTGGAAGGTTACACACTGGCTGATAGTCTGGCTGATTATCCACATATTTTTGATGAGCTGTATCGCTCCATGGTGGCGGCCGGCGAAAAATCCGGTCATCTGGACAGCGTGTTAAACCGCCTTGCGGATTATGCTGAGAATCGCCAGCAGATGCGTTCTAAGCTGTTACAGGCGATGATCTACCCTATTGTACTGACAGTTTTTGCTATCGGTATTGTCGCCTTTCTGCTTGCCAGTGTGGTGCCAAAAATTGTTGATCAGTTTGTACAGATGGGGCAGGAGCTTCCAGCTTCAACTCAGATTTTGCTGGCATCCAGTGAGTTTGTGCAGAACTGGGGGCTGTATATTCTGCTGGGGCTGATTTCGCTCTATATGCTGACTAAAGTGGCGCTAAAGAACAAAAATACCCGTCTGTCATGGGACAGAAAGGTGCTTTACCTGCCGATGCTGGGCAAAATTGCCCGTGGCCTGAATACTTCCCGTTTTGCCAGAACCTTGTCAATTTGTACCTCCAGTGCTATTCCGCTGCTGGATGGCATGAAGGTAGCGGTAGATGTGATGACAAACCAGTTTGTTAAACAAGAGGTTTTGCAGGCGGCAGAGAAGGTGCGTGAAGGGGGAAGCCTGAGAAAATCCCTTGAGCAGACCAGACTGTTTCCGCCAATGATGCTGCATATGATCGCCAGTGGTGAGCAGAGTGGTGAGCTGGAACAGATGTTGACCCGTGCCGCGGATAATCAGGATAAAGACTTTGAAGCCACAGTAAATATTGCCCTTGGGCTGTTTACTCCGGCATTGATTGCTGTAATGGCGGGAGTGGTGCTGTTTATTGTTATGGCGACACTGATGCCGATATTGGAAATGAATAACCTTGTATCAGGTTAAACCTGATATAGATGATTTGAAGTAGTAATAAAGATTCTTGTTGGAGAGTGAAATGAGAAGAAAACAAGCCGGTTTTACCCTGTTAGAGGTAATGGTTGTCGTTGTAATTCTGGGTATTCTGGCCAGCTTTGTAGTGCCAAACCTGCTGGGCAATAAAGAGAAAGCGGATCAGCAGAAAGCGATCTCTGATATTTCGGCTCTGGAACAGGCGCTGGATATGTATAAGCTGGATAACAGCGTTTACCCGACTACAGATCAGGGGCTGGACGCTTTGGTCGCTAAGCCTTCAGGCAGCCCTGAACCGAGAAACTACCGTAGTGGTGGTTATATTAAACGTCTGCCAAACGATCCGTGGGGCAGAGAGTATCAGTACCTGAGTCCGGGCGATAACGGCACTATCGACATCTTTACTTTTGGTGCTGATGGTGAAGAAGGCGGTGAAGAAGCCAGTACAGATATCGGTAACTGGAACCTGCAGGACTTCCGTTAATCCGGTTTAGCTTCGGCTACAAAATATGAATAAGAGAAACGCCGGCTTTACGCTGATTGAGATAATGCTGGTGATGGTGCTGCTTTCCATGAGTGCTGTTGCGGTAATAATGACCCTTCCGGCCAATAAGCAGGATGTGGTTAAACAGCATGCCCAGCGTTTCTTTTACAAGCTTCAGTTGCTGAATGAAGATGCCATTTTAAATGGCAAAGATTTTGGTATTACCATCAAAGAGAACCGCAATCAGTATACCTTTGTGGTGCTGACAAAAGAGGGCTGGCAGAGACTGGATAGTAAAAACTATCAGCTGGTTGAGCTGGACGAGGGTCTGGAAATCCGCTTTGAGCCGGGTAGCGGTGCGTGGGCTGATGACGACAGGTTATTTGAACCGGGCTCTCTGTTTGATGATGAGATGTTTGCTGAAGAGGAAGAGAACAAAAAGGGTGATCCTCCTCAGGTGTTTGTTCTGTCGAGTGGTGAGGTTACGCCTTTCGCTCTCGACTTTTATGTTAAATCCGAACAAGAGACCCGCTGGCAGGTATTGGTAAAAGAGAACGGCGAAATTCAGCTGAATAGTCCGCTGAGTTTAGCTGACGGGGAACGGCCATGAAGCAGCTAAACCGGGGTATGACTTTGCTGGAAGTGCTGGTTGCACTGGCCATTTTTGCTACGGCGGCTATTAGTGTGATTCGCTCTACCACTCAGCATACCAATACCATTGCTTTTCTGGAGGAGAAAACTTTTGCTTCTATGGTTGTTGATAACCAGATGGCGCAAGTGATGCTGAAAGGCGCTCCTGCCAGTAGTTATAGCGGCTCTGAGCAGATGGCTGGCCGTACCTGGTACTGGAAAGTTGCACCGGTGAAAACCGCGGTTGGTGCGATTGGTGCGTTTGATGTCACTGTGTATTCGGATAAGGAACAAAAAGACTCTCTGCTGACGGTAAGAAGCTATGTGGCGAAATAAGTTCAGACCACATAACAGCAAAAGCAGCAAGGGGTTTACCCTGATAGAGGTGCTGGTGGCCATTGCCATCTTTGCTACGCTCAGTGTTTCTGCCTATCAGGTACTGAATCAGGTGCAGCGTAGTAATGCTCAGTCGATTGAGAAAACAGGCCGGTTAAAGGATATCCAGCGAGCTATGGTGATTATCGACAACGATTTTCGCCAGATGGCACTCAGACAGTTCAGGACCAATGGCGATGAACCGTCTGAAAAGATAATCGAGTGGGGTCAGGGGCTGTTAGAGTCTGACAACAACGCCGTGCTATTTGTCCGGCTGGGATGGCTGAATCCACAGCAGATGTTCCCCCGCGGAGAAGTTTCAAAGGTGGGTTACCGGGTGGTTGCCGATCGACTGGAAAGAGTATGGTGGCGCTATCCGGATACCCCTGTAGGGCAGCAAGGCATAGTAACGCCCCTGCTTGATGGCGTGACGAATATAGAGATGCGCTTTTACTCAGCCGGCAACTGGCTAGAGCGCTGGGATCAGCCACTGGCGCTACCGGAAGCGGTCGCTTTTTCTATCGAGTTGCAAGATTACGGCAAGATAGAGCGGGTATATCTGACGGCCGGTGAGAAGTTGCAGAAAGATAACGGGGAGGGTAGCAGCGATGAAGCAAGCTAACTCTCCCGCCCGTCAGCAGGGTGTGGCTCTGATTGTTATTATGCTGATTATCGCGGTGATGGTTTCCTTAGCGGCAACCATGTCAGAACGGCTGTTTGTTAATTTTAAGCGGGCAGAGAACCGTTTGAGTCACCAGCAGGCATACTGGTATAGCATAGGTGTTGAAGCCCTTGCTGAATATGCCATTAAAGAGAGTTTTAACGACGGCGATACGGTGAATATGAGCCAGCCGTGGGCGCTGAAAGAACAGGTGTTTCCGCTCGATTACGGAGAGGCTGTCGGTTTTATCCGCGATATGCAGTCCTGTTTTAATGTCAACTCGCTGGCGAATCTGACACAGGTTCAGGATACCAGTACGAAACCTTTTCTGGTAAACGTATTTCAGTTGATACTGGAGGAGTCACAGGTTGATAGTTATCAGGCGGAAGTGATTGCTGATTCTGTGCGCGAATTTGTTGATGCTGACAGCAATACCATTTCTGCCTCCGGGGTGGAAGACAGCCACTATGAATCGGTTTCACCGGCCTATATGGCTCCTAACGGTATGTTGGCTGATGTAACCGAGCTCAGGGCAGTAAATAAGGTGGATCAGAAGGTAATGAATGCACTGGCACCTGTGATTTGCGCTGTTCCCAGTGATGACTGGCGTCTGAATGTAAATACGGTTGATGAGAAAGGTGCTGTGATTTTAGCCGCGCTGTTTGCGCCTAATCTGAGCCTTTCATCGGCAACATCTTTAATTAAAAATCGCCCCTTTGATGGCTGGGGCAGTGTGGATGATTTTCTTGCAGAATCAGAAATAGCGGCTCTGGAAGAAGAACTGAAAGATAAAGCCAAGGGGTATCTGGCGACAGATAGCCGCTTCTTTGAGCTTGATGCTCAGGTAATTGTAAATGAGTCTAGAGTCAGGATAAGAAGCCTGCTCTACTCTGAAGACAGAAAAAAGGTGGCGGTAGTACGCCGGCGCTTTGGAGGAATTAGTGAGTGAGTTTCTGACCGTTAGGCTGAGCAGACAGACCGACGCGCCCATTCCGTGGCTGGTTTGGTCTGTAAGTCAGAATGAAGTGATCGCCAGCGGGGAGCTGAGCCACCGGAATGAGTTGGATCAGTTACTACCCTATGCAAGGCAGAGAACGACCATTGCGTTGCTGGACAGCCGTGATGTGCTTCTGTCTGAGTGTGAAATCCCAGCCGGTGCATTAAGACAACTGGATAGCATGATTCCTTACCTGCTGGAAGAAGAGATCGCACAGGATGTTGAGGAACTGCATTACACTATTCTGAACCGGGGAGCAGGCAGAGCTTCGGTCGCTGCTGTGGATGAAAAGTATCTGGCCGGATGGCTTAAGCGATTCCGGGATGCAGGGATTGAACTGAAGCGGGTATTGCCGGACGTATTGGCGATGCCGCTTATTGAACAGCAGATCAGTGCTCTGCAAATTGGTAAGAGTTGGCTGTTCAGAAAAGACCTTTATCAGGGCATGGCGGCCGATACACAGTGGCTGAATACTCTGTTTGAATCTGACTGGTGCAAACAGGAACAGAGCAAACTGCCAATCACAGGATATACACCGGCACCAGATTACCCGTTTGATGCAGAGCAGCAGTGGAATGCAGCTGAACCAGAACTGGTGATGGCTTTGCTGACTAAGGGGGCGATTGCTTCGCCAGTGAACCTTTTGACGGGTGAGTTTAAGCCTCAGTCGTCTATGTTGAAACATATCCGAATCTGGCGCAAGGTTGCTATTGCGGCCTGTCTGTTTGTTACGGTTTTATCGGTTCAGCAACTTTTGAAAGTCAATCAACTGGAAGCTGAAGCAAAAGCGTACCGTGCAGAGAGTGAGCGTATTTTCCGTTCGGTTTTTCCTGATAAACGTAAGATTCCTACCGTCAGCTATCTGAAGCGTCAAATGAATGATGAAGCAAATCGTTTGTCGGGTAACAGCAGTGGAGATACGGTACTGGATTGGCTGGCAGACTTGCCTCAGATTCTGGCTAACCAGCCAGCGGTTGAGATACAGAGTATTCGATTTGATGCTAACCGTGCTGAGGCGAGAATTGAGATGTTAATGGCTGATTTCCAGACCTTTGAGGTGATTCGTTCCAGACTGGAGCAGCAATACGTTGTTACTCAGGGGCCTCTTAATAAGAAAGAGAGCAAAGTATCAGGTAGTTATGTACTAAGGAGAAAGCAATGAACGGATTAATGAGTTCACTCTCTTCTTGGTGGAACGGTTTGTTGCTTCGTGAGCAGCGTTTACTCTCCGTTGGGGGCTTGCTGCTGTTAGTCGCTGCGGTTTTTTGGGGAGTTATTCAGCCAGTCGCAGATAGAGCAGAGAAAGCTCAGACAAAGATTAACAGCGAAAAACAGCTGCTCAGCTGGGTAAGCAATAAAGCCGATGAGATTATAGAACTGCGGGGCAGTAGCGGTCGTTCAGTGTCAGAACGCCCTATGAATCAGGTCGTGTCCGGTTCTGTGAGTCGTTTTAATATTGAGCTGATCCGTATGCAGCCGAGAGACGATATGCTTCAGGTCTGGATCAAGCCTGTTGCCTTTAACCAGTTTGTTTCGTGGCTTAACTTTTTAAATCAGGATCAAGGCATCCGGGTTGAGTTTATGGATATTTCAAAGGCTGACAGTAAAGGTGTGGTTGAGATTAAGCGCCTGCAACTTAAGCGGGGCAGCTAATATGAAGAGAATCATATTTTTTTCTCTGCTGGTCATTCTGGTGTTTTGCACCAGCCTTGTTGTGCATCTTCCACTCTCTTTTGCCGTTAAATATATGCCTGAGGTAAGAGGGTTACAGCTAAGTGGGCTGAATGGCACGCTTTGGCAGGGTAGTGCAAAAACCGTTAAATGGAATAACAGAAACTTTGGTCAGCTTAACTGGGATTTTCAGCCGGCAAGCTTGTTTAGCGGCAAAGCGCAGTTTGCTGTCCGTTTTGGCCGTGACAGCGATTTGAATCTAAGTGGTAAAGGTATTGTCGGGGCAGATTTTTCCGGCCTGTATGCCGAAAATGTATTTGCATCATTACCGGCAAGTTCTGTTCAGAGTCAGGTACAAATTCCTGTTCCGGTTACTGCGACGGGTCAGCTTGAACTATCAGTTAGCGAGTACCGTTTTGCACAGCCATGGTGTGAATCAGCCACAGGTAGTCTGGTATGGAATGCAAGTGAAGTTCAATCACCACTTGGTACTTTAAGCCCGGGAACCATTATTGCGGATATTTCCTGTAAAGACAGCGTATTATCTGCTTCTTCGGCTCATGAACATCCACAACTTAGCGGGGCTTTTACTGCCAGCCTTGATTCGCGCAGACAATATAAGGTGGATGCCTGGTTTAAGCCAAACAGTGAGTTTCCTCAGGCAATGACTTCACAACTAAAATGGCTTGGAAATCCTGATTCTCAGGGAAGGTATCCATTCCTTTTCTCTGGTGGCCTGAGATATTAACCAGACTGATATTGCTAACTTCCTTTCGCCGTGACGGGGCTGAACTAAAGTTATACTTGAAAGATCAACAGCCCCTAGGTATATAATCAAACATATAAAAACAGAGCCTGTTAAGCTCACAACAGGCTTTAGCTACTTTTACAATAACAATGAAAGTCTTGTCAGAATAAAAGGAATGAGAGATGGCAAAGAAGATCATGCCCAAAATTTTATCTGTTGAAATGGTGGCCAAGTCCAGACTGTTTTCTATTGAGTCTCTCGATCTTGAGTTTTCCAACGGTGTTAAACGTACCTACGAAAGAATGAAGCGCAGCGGCCGTCAGGCGGTGATGATGGTACCTGTTACCCAAGAGGGGGACCTGTTACTTGTACGCGAATACGCTGCCGGTACGGAAGAGTATGAGCTTGGCTTCCCCAAAGGTCTGGTTGACCTTGGTGAAACACCGGCTGAAGCGGCTAACCGTGAGCTGAAAGAAGAGATTGGGCTCGGTGCTAAAGAGTTTGTTCCACTAAAAGAGGTAATACTGGCCCCCTCTTACTTCTCCGCCAAGATGACGCTGTTTCTTGTTAAGGATCTTTATCCTGAATCACTGGAAGGTGATGAGCCTGAACCGCTGGAAGTGGTTCGCTGGCCACTAAATCAGGCTGATGAGCTATTAACCCATATGGACTTCAGCGAAGCGAGAAGCATTGCCGCACTTATGCTGGCGCAGCGTTATCTGGCTGGCACTGAGAGTCAGGGGTAAGTAATGACGACGCTAAGCAAAGATCTTTCTCATCAGTTACCAGCCGTTATCGAAATTGCCCGCTCTGCCGGACAGTTAATTCTGGATATCTATCAGAATAATCAGTATGAAGCCTTCACCAAAAGCGATGAGACTCCGGTAACCAGCGCTGATCTGGCTGCGCATAAATTTATTTTTGAAAAGCTGAGTGAGCTGACACCGGAAATACCGGTACTGTCAGAAGAAGCGGCAGATATCGCACTGGAAAAACGTTCGCAGTGGAACCGCTACTGGCTGGTGGACCCGCTGGATGGCACGCAAGAATTTATTGCCCGCAGTGGTGACTTCGCAACCATTATTGCCCTTATTGAAAACAACAAGCCAGTTATGGGTGTTGTCTATGCGCCGGTATCCGGTGTGACTTATTACGCTTATGACGGAAAAGGAGCATGGAAGATTCCTGAGATGGGAGAGAGTGTCCGGATCAAGACCCTCACCCATGAGCAAGGCACAAGCTCCCTTTCTATCGCTATCAGCAGGCGTCAGAATATCAATAGCATCACCAGTAAGATGTCTTCGGCGTGGAACTACGATTTAATTCCTCTCGGCTCGGCAGCGTTGAAAGCTTGCCTTGTCGCGGAAGGCGCTGTGGATTGCTATCTGCGTTTAGGCCCTACAGGCGAGTGGGATACGGCAGCAACCCAATGTATTGTTCAGGAAGCTGGTGGACGTATCCTAAGTACCAAGCTAAATGCGCTCACCTATAACCAGAGAGAGACGCTGGAAAATCCCAACTTTATTGTTCTCGGTGATGAAGCTCTGCCGTGGGCTGAAATACTAAAAGAGAAGGTATAAATAAAAAGGGCCTGAATCGGATTACTCGTTTCAGGCCCTTAATCTATCTTTTTATCAGCTCTTAATAGTAAGAGTGATCACCACGTGCGTGTTCAGTTGAATCTCTTACCGCTGTCAGTTCACCTTCAAACTGCTGAAGCAGTTCTTTTTCAATGCCTTCCTTCAGAGTGACATCTACCATTGAACAACCGTTACAACCACCACCAAACTGTACCAGTGCGATACCGTCTTCAGTGATTTCGATCAGGCTGACATGACCACCGTGACCGGCTAACTGTGGGTTTACCTGAGTCTGGATAGCGTACTCTACGCGTTCCATCAGGGAAGCATCATCAGATACTTTACGCATTTTCGCGTTCGGAGCTTTAAGAGTAAGCTGAGAACCCATCTTATCCGTTACAAAGTCGATTTCGGCATCTTCAAGGAACGGCAGGCTAAGCTCATCAACAAAAGCAGAGAATCCTTCATAGGACATTTCGGTATCTGCAGCTTCTACCGCTTCCGGCGGACAGTAAGAGACACCGCACTCTGCGTTAGGGGTGCCCGGATTTACAACAAATACACGGATATTGGTGCCTTCCGGCTGCTGCTCAAGCAGTTTTGCAAAATGAGATTGAGCATTTTCAGTAATTGAAACAATATTTGACACGACTAATACCTGACTTATTTGGTAGGTTATTTCACATTATTCTACTCCGGTACCATCAGGATGCCAATAGATTTTGTTTTATAACCTGAGTTAAGGTTATTTATGCTTGTGACGGTTCCGGAGTCCGGCATAAGCAATAAATATCAATTCTTTCCACGCCAACTTCAAGCAGCAATTTACATAAATGTCGTACTGTACTGCCTGTTGTGACTACATCGTCCACAATAGCTACGTGACTGTGTTGCGGTACCTGTCTGAGAACAAAGGCACCGGCTAAGTTTTTGAGTCTCTGTTGCTTATCCAGCCCCTGCTGAGGTGGTGTTGCCCGCAGTCTTTTGAATATGTGGTTGTTAACCACGGTTTTGTCGGGTAAGTGCCGGTTAAGGTAGTCAGCGATCACTCTGCTCTGATTATAGCCCCTTGCTATATAGCGCCTCCAGTGCAGCGGGACGGTACAGATTAACGGCGCAGGTTGTGAAATCTGCTGTGCCAGCAGGTAACTGAGGTCGTAGGCGAAATAAAATTTTCCCTGATATTTTAGCTGATGAACATAGCCGGAAAGAGGTTCTGCGTAGTCTCCGATACAGTAAAGCCGCTGCCATAACGGCGGTTTTTTCAGGCAATATCCACACTGCTCAGCCGGACTGCTCATTGGTAAACCGCAACGCTGACAGCGGGGAGAGGAGCTGAAGCTTTTGATACAGTGACGGCACCAGATAGTCTCTCCTATTGGCTGAGAGATGGTGAGACCACATAAATGGCAGTTCGATGTAAAATAGCGGTGTATCTTATTCCGGATTGGTCTGATTAACATCTGACATTAGGCTCGTTTTATGCTGAAACAGAGTTAAACTAGCGCTTATCCTGATGGTTATTTTATGAATAAAGTAGGAGTTTCCATGTCTGATTCCACATCCCTGTACTGGCAGCAGGAAGGTAGCGGCGAAGATCTTGTCTTAGTCCACGGCTGGGGTATGAATGGTGCCGTCTGGCAACAGACCGTCGAGAAGCTCTCACAGCACTTCAGGGTTCATGTGGTTGATCTTCCCGGTTACGGCCACAGTGCAGACGTTCATGCTGAAGATCTGGATGAGATTGCGGCTATGGTGCTGGAATCTGCACCGCAAAAAGCCATCTGGGTTGGCTGGTCACTGGGTGGTATTGTCGCCACACATATCGGCCTTAATCATCCTGAGCGGGTTTCTAAACTGGTGACGGTGGCCAGTTCACCAAAGTTTTCTGCACAAAGACCATGGCGAGGCATTAAGCCTGATGTCCTGAGTATGTTTACTCAGCAGCTAATGGAAGACTTTCAGCTCACTATTGAGCGTTTTATGGCGCTGCAGGCTATGGGTAGCCCTACTGCCCGTCATGATGTAAAAGCCCTGAAGAAAGCGGTGTTATCGCGGCCTCTGCCTAATCAGAACTCTCTTCTGCTTGGCCTGCAATTGCTGGCGGATGTTGACCTGAGGGATAAACTACAGCAGCTCTCCATGCCTCTGCTGCGCCTGTATGGTCGTTTAGACGGATTGGTTCCGGTCAAGGTCGCGACAGATCTGCAGGAGCTGGCTCCGCTGTCACAACATTTTGTCTTTTCAGACTCCTCCCATGCACCATTTATGACTGAGCCTGAAGCTTTCTGTTTACAATTAATTAAATTTAGTGGTAAATAATTGAGCAGTTTGGCCGATAATTAATCTAACCGAATCAATTTTTGAGGCGGTTGAAGTAGAAGGAGGTAATTCATGATTGTGTCGCCGACCAATGTGAACGTGCCACTGATTGCTCCTTCGGTCAATGTTCAGACTGAACAAGCGGCGAGAGATAACAAGGTCAGGGAACCTGTTACGCCGCCGGTTGAACTGGCAAAGTCTAATGCAGAGCGCAGGATTACTCCGGACGACAAGCGTCGTAAACGACCTGCATGGGAGCCATCTGACCACCCTGACTATGAACTGGACAATGAGGCGAGTGCATCGTCGGCGGAAAACGAGGGGCCAAAAGATACCTTAAGCCGGTTATTTGAGCTTATCGCGTTACAAACTTACTCTGAAAAACAGGGTATGGGGTACACAATCCGTTTCCGGTTACCACGACGCCTTATTGAGGCAGCCATTGTTCAGGGGAAAATGGCGCGTCGACGAACAGTGATTAAATTTCACTATGGTCACGCCGTCGCACCAAACACACCTTCAGAGGTGATCGCGGTGCTCTGAGAGTGGAAACATTGTCAGACTATGAGCTAGCGGGTAGCTGGTTTCCGGCACTTACCGTGCAGAGACCAGTGCTCCCGCAACCTCTTTTTCCTTTTGCGACCTAACCTGAGCTCGGGATAATCTAAGCCACTCAGCACAGTCCTTTTAGCGCCTAACTGCTTTAAAATCAACGCAATAGACCAGCTATTGACTTGTGATTTTGCCTTGTTATTCATCTAAAATGACAGCACTGAGTCTAATGTTTAGTTACTTGCTGATTTTATTAAGTATTTAGACTTTCTTATCCCGAG
This sequence comes from Vibrio sp. SCSIO 43137, assembly GCF_028201475.1. Lineage (NCBI taxonomy): Bacteria > Pseudomonadati > Pseudomonadota > Gammaproteobacteria > Vibrionales > Vibrionaceae > Vibrio > Vibrio sp. SCSIO 43137. Next base: position 83,265 of record NZ_CP116383.1, read on the forward strand.
CTCAGGTTATTTATTTCTTGTTCTTTGCGAATGCAGCTGCAAACGCACCACCCATAGCGCTATTAGCCGGTGCTTCTTTTCTTTGCTGACTGCTTCTCGGCCGTTGATTATTTGTGGACGGCTTTCTTGATGGGTTGTTTTGTCCCGGTTCATCGTTCAGTCGCATGGATAGACTAATCCGCTTACGCTGAACATCAACTTCCATCACTTTCACTTTGACGATATCGCCTGCCTTTACCACGTCCCGTGGATCGGACACAAAGCGATCCGTCAGGGCGGAGATATGTACCAGACCATCCTGATGAACACCAATATCAACAAAGGCACCAAAGTTTGCCACGTTTGAAACCACGCCTTCCAGCAACATTCCCGGTTCTAAATCGCTGACGCTGTTTACCCCGTCGGCAAAAGAGGCGGTTTTAAACTCCGGCCGCGGATCGCGTCCCGGCTTATCCAGTTCACGGATAATATCGGTGACAGTCGGAACACCAAAAGCTTCACTGGTGTAGTCTCGTGCACTTAGGGTATTCAGGAAAGCGCTGTTACCGATAAGAGCCGGAATGCTTTTCTGATTTTTCTCTGCAATAGCTTTAACCACAGGATAGGCTTCAGGGTGTACCGAGGATGCATCAAGAGGATTTTTTCCATCCATAATACGCAGGAAGCCGGCACTCTGTTCAAAGGCTTTCGGGCCTAAGCGGGCAACTTTTTTAAGTGCGGTACGGTTAATAAAGCGACCGTTCTCATCACGGTAGCTGACAATGTTCTGCGCCATAGTAGCAGACAGGCCGGCAACCCTTGTCAGCAGGGCTGCAGAAGCAGTGTTTACATCAACCCCAACGGCGTTTACACAATCTTCAACAACGGCATCAAGACGCTTAGCCAGCATGGTCTGGCTGACGTCGTGCTGATACTGGCCGACACCGATGGATTTAGGATCTATTTTCACCAGCTCCGCCAGCGGGTCTTGTAGTCGCCTTGCAATAGAGACTGCTCCCCTGAGTGAGACATCCATCTCCGGAAACTCTTTCGCGGCTAACTCTGATGCTGAGTAAACAGAGGCGCCTGCTTCGCTGACAATAATCTTCTGCACCGAAAGGTTGGATTGTTTTAGCGTCTGAGCAACAAAGGCGTCGGTTTCCCGTGAGGCAGTACCATTGCCAATAGCAATAAGATCGACATTGTGTTTACGGATAAGCTGCTGAAGAACATGAGCCGACTTATCGAACTGATTTTGTGGCGGATTTGGGTAAATGGTATCTGTTGCCAGAACCTTGCCTGTTGAATCGACCACGGCGATTTTGGATCCGGTTCTTAGCCCCGGATCCAGGCCAAGAGTCGCTCTTGGTCCGGCTGGTGCCGCCATTAGCAAGTCTTTCAGGTTAGTGGCAAAAACGTCTATAGCATCGATTTCGGCGCGCTCTTTCATTGCTCCCATCAGCTCGGTTTCCATATGCATAGAAACCTTGATACGCCATGCCCAGCTTATTACCTGCTTGCGCCATTTGTCGGCCGGAGAGTCTGACAGGTGGATACCGTAATGGCGGGCAATCAGTTCTTCACAATAGGAGCCTTTGACGGTTTCATCTTGTTCAGGATCGGCTACTAGCGACAACTGCAAAAAGCCTTCGTTTCGTCCCCTGAGCATGGCAAGTGCACGGTGTGAAGGTGTGCGGCTTATTTTCTCACTGTGCTCAAAGTAGTCTTTAAATTTCTCACCAGCCTGCTGTTTTCCTTCAACCACCTTCGAGGTGATTTCGGCATGCTTAGTGAGGTAGTTACGCAGCTTTTCTATCAGGTTGGCGTCTTCGGCGATTCTTTCCATCAGGATAAAGCGGGCACCATCCAGTGCGGCCTTAGTGTCACTGATTTTCTGTTCCGGATTCAGGAACTTAGCGGCTTCCGATTCCAGATCAGTTTCAGGCTGATTCCATAGAGTATCAGCCAGAGGCTCTAACCCTGCTTCGATAGCGATCTGACCTTTGGTACGACGCTTTGGCTTAAACGGCAGATAAAGGTCTTCCAGACGAGTTTTACTGTCGGCTGCCATAATCTCTTTTTGCAGAGAATCGCTTAGTTTTCCCTGTTCTGAAATGGATTTAAGAATAGCCTGACGGCGCTCATCCATCTCTCTGAGATAGGTCAGTCTGTTATCTAAGGTTCGTAACTGGGTATCATCCAGCCCGCCGGTTACCTCTTTACGGTAGCGGGCAATAAAAGGGATGGTGCTGCCTTCATCAATCAGATTAATGGTGGCGTTGACCTGCTCAGGGCGAACATTCAGTTCCTGAGCGATTTGTAAGCTGATAGCCTGACTCATCCGTGTTTCTCTTTGCAGTTAAATTTCTGATTTCAAACCGGTACGGTTTTTGTATCGTGAAATTTGAGGTTGTTTCTGGTTTGCTCTATAAATGGGGGCTGATATCTGAAATACCAGCTTATTTTTGCTCTGATTTGCTTTGATTCACAATCAGAACGGCCTGTAATGGCTAGACTAAATCAGAGTTTTGGTTTTTGTGCCTAATCATAAGCATGATTCGGCTGGTTAAGTGACAGGAGTGGTATGAAGGAACAAAATCCACACAGTGACGGCGACGCTTTGCCTTGTGCTATGCGGGCATGGAGTGCCAATGAGCAGCAACTGGCACAGTGGCTGTATAAACAGACGCGGGATAAAGAGCTGTCGCACGACATATTACAAGAAGTCTTTATCCGGGTGATGGGGCAGGGATCTGCGTTTTGTGATGTTCAGAACAGCAAGGCGTGGATGTTCAGGGTTGCTCATAACCTTATGATTGATTCTGCCCGTCAGCAGAGCTTCCAGCCCATAGAGGCCGATGTTGAAGCGGAAGAAGTGCAACTGGATGTGTTTGATCTGATTGCCATCAGTTGCCTGCCCAGAGTGCTTTCAGAACTTCCCCAGCCTGACAGGGAAATTATCACAGCCTGTGATCTTCAGGGAATGAACCAACAAGCATTCGCTATTCAGCATGGTTTAAGTCTGCCGGCGGTTAAATCCCGTATCCGTCGTGCCAGAGAAAAACTACGGGAACAGCTGAAAACCTCCTGCAAAGTGCGCTTTGATGAAAGCAAGCAGGTGTGCTGCTTTGTTCCCCGAGATCAGCCACAGGAATAATATCGTCTGGCTCTGAAACTTTTTTAAAAAAATCTGCATCCTTTTGTCTGCTCATCCGTCTGGAAGGTATAAGACCTAAATTACAAAAGGATAATGATGTTTCAGCTGTTTACCGATCTCGCCTCATGGCTGGTTTTCGATCTTCTTAATCTCTCTCCTGACACTAAGCTGGGCGATGCCCTGCACTTTTTTGTTGAAGACACCAGCAAGATTTTTGTTCTGTTACTGGTGATGATCTACTTTATCGCCCTGATCCGTGCCTCGCTGGATGTTGAGCGTGTCAGGGACTATCTGGCCGGAAAGCATCGCTTTTTCGGCTATTTTCTCGGTTCCATGTTTGGCTCCGTCACTCCCTTCTGTTCCTGCTCAAGTATCCCTGTATTTCTCGGTTTTACCTCTGCCGGTATTCCGCTGGGGGTCACCATGGCGTTTCTGATTACTTCTCCGCTGATCAATGAAGTGGCCGTATTGCTGCTGGTCAGTTTACTGGGCTGGCAGTTTACCCTGCTCTATATCTCTGTCGGCATGCTGGTGGGGATGCTGGGTGGTTTTTTCCTCGATGTCATTAAGGCCGAGCGATGGCTGCACTCTTTTGCCGCTGAGGCTTTACAGCAGGGCATTGAAGCTCAACAGCAGGGGGAGGCTGAAACCAGTAGCCAGAAAACTCTGTCCCTCAGAGAGCGTCAAACTTTTGCCAGCAGCGAAACCCGTGAGATTTTTTCTCGTGTCTGGAAGTGGGTATTTATTGGTGTCGGGTTGGGGGCAGCCTTGCATGGCTTTGTCCCTGACGGCTGGATTGAGGCTCATCTTGGTGACCGGCAATGGTGGTCAGTTCCTGCGGCAGTATTGCTGGGTATTCCCCTTTACTCGAATGCGACAGGTGTCATTCCGGTTATGGAAAGTCTGCTGGTGAATGGTTTGCCGGTGGGAACGACTCTGGCCTTTTGTATGAGTACGGTGGCGGCCAGTTTTCCTGAGTTTATTTTGTTAAAGCAGGTGATGAAGTGGAAGCTTCTGAGTGTGCTTTTCGTATTGTTGTTGACGGCATTTACTGTGGTTGGCTGGATATTTAATTACCTGCCAATTAATTAGGCAGAAATAAGGAGTAAAAATGAAAGTAGTAAAAGTACTAGGTTCCGGATGTAAAAACTGTCAGGTGACAGCGGCCTTAATTGAAAAAGTAATCGGAGAGAAGGGTGTCAGTATTGAGCTGGTTAAAGTAGAAGATATCAGGGATATCATGGCCTACAAAGTAATGAAAACACCCGCTGTGGTGATTGATGAGCAGGTAGTCCATAAAGGCAGTGTGCCGCAAGAAGCTGAGGTTCAGAGCTGGTTCTAAAGTAGAAGAGCTTAGAAATAAGGGTCAGAGGCATTGGCTTCTGACCCTGATAAGAATTATTTGCTTACTTCGGCAAGGACTTCGTCTGCTGACGGCTGCTCTTGCTGTTTTTCTGCTCGTGGCAGAATAATATTCAGCACAATCGCAGTGATGCCGCCTGCAGAGATACCTGATGAGAAGATGCTTTTGATAAACTCAGGCATAAACTGAAGAATCTCCGGCTTCTGGGCAATACCCAGACCCATTGAGAAGGAGAGTGCCATAATCAGGATGGCTCTTCTGTCCAGCTCTTCCCTTGAGATAATGCGGATACCAGCCGCAGCAATGGTACCAAACATAACAATGGTCGCTCCGCCCAGCACTGGCTCAGGGATTAACTGAACAAAAGCTGCAACACCTGGAAACAGGCCGAGCAGAACTAACATACCGGCAATAAAATAACCCACGTAACGGCTGGCAACACCAGTCAGCAGAATCACACCGTTGTTCTGGCTGAAGGTAGAGTTAGGGAAGCTGTTAAACAGTGCAGCGATAGCTGAGTTTAAGCCGTCAGCCAATACACCGCCTTTGATGCGCTTAATATATACCGGCCCTTTCACCGGCTCTCCCGACACTTCTGAAGTCGCGGTGATGTCTCCGATTGCTTCAATAGCAGTGATCAGAAATACCAGTACTAAAGGAATAAAGAACGACCAGTCAAAGCTAAGTCCGAATTGCATTGGCACCGGTACCGCAAACAGAGCGGTTTCCGTTGCTGAAGAGTTATCAATCATGCCCATAAGATAAGCAGCTATATAGCCTACTGTCATAGCGATAACGATAGAAGCAACACGGATATAAGGGTTAGCGGCACGGTTAAGAATAATAATCAGGCTAAGAACAATACCGGCCAGAGCCAGTTTATCCAGACTACCAAAGGTTCCGTCCCCCAGTGCTGAATAACCACCACCGATAGAGACCAGCCCTACCTGAATCAAGGTTAAACCAATCAAAGTCACCACTATGCCGGAAACCAGAGGTGAAATAATCTTGCGTGCATACTCCAGCACTCTGGAAAGCAACATTTCTGCTGTTGAAGCGAGCAGTATGGTGCCGAAAATCGCCGCCATCATGGTTGAGATATCCGCGCCACCCTGTTTAAGGGAAAGCCCTGCACCAATAATCGGGCCGAGAAAGTTAAAACTGGTTCCCTGAATCGATAGCAACCCTGAGCCTACCGGGCCAAAGGTTCTTATCTGTATAAAAGAGGAGATACCCGATGCAAACAGAGACATACTGATTATGGTATTGGTCTGTTCTGCCGGGACATCAAGTGCCTGGCAAATGATCAGAGAAGGGGTGATGACTGCTACAAACATGGCCAACAGGTGCTGGAACGCTGCAAAAATGGTTTGTGGCAAAGGAGGTCTATCATTTAGTTGATAGACCAGTTCGGACTTACGCGAAGCGTTGCTCGTCGTCATTTTTAATTTTCCTAATTTTAGTTTTACTTAGCGATCGCTGAATGGGATGGCTAAGTTGAGCTCGATGGGTAATCAGGGCTGTTAATTCAATTAGATACAACAGTCCCTGAAAATCCGTTCTGTGATTGCTGTTAATCAGAATCGGCTCAGGTTTGGGCTTATTTTCAATATTCTGCTGATGCAATATTGAATGGTGCGGGATTATATCGACTATTTCCAGAAAAGCAAACGATTGCGTATGGGTAAGTAAAAAATAATGAATAAGTTAAGGGAAAATGATTAGCGACGCTGCATCTCTGCCCACCAGGCTTGGTCTGCAATTATTTGTCCTTCACTGTCCAGCGGCGGATAGGGAAGCTTTTTACGTTTGGCTACCTTTGCCAGAACCGGATGACCACGCTCAAACAGGGTTTTATGAATTACTTCTTCCGGCAGGGCAGAGGTTTCTCTGTCGTACATTCCGGCCAGTTGTCGCTGCCTTTGCGCTTCAAACAGAATGAGTGCGCTGGCTACGGAGACGTTAAGGGACTGCACCATGCCGACCATAGGGATAATAATATCCTGATCCGCCAGCGTAAGGGCGTGACTTGAAATTCCGTGCTTTTCTCCGCCAAGGATAATGGCGGTTGGCTTGGTGTAGTCAATGTCACGAAAATCGACGGCGTTATCTGACAAGTTTGTCGCCAGTACCTGCATATCTTGCTGTCTTAGTGCCGTTACAGCACTATCAATGCTGTCGTGCGTCTCTACTTCAACCCAGTTTCTGGCGCCTGCCGAGGTATGGCTAAGGGTACGCATTTTTTCGTCCGGCCATACAGCATGAACCTTATGTACACCGGCTGCATCTGCGGTGCGTATTACTGCAGAAACATTGTTGGGCTTATGAACCTGTTCCAGACAAAGAGTAAGATCCGGCTGACGGGCTTTAAGTACGGTCTGAATTCTGCTGTAGCGTTCTGGGTTCATAACTTTCTTTCGTTGTTAAGATTTCGTTTTTTAAATAATGCGCTTTAAAAAAGAAGAAGCCGATACTATCGACTTCTTCATCCGGTTAAATCATGCTGTTTACTGCCTTCTGCGACGCACTTTTAGCGCGTGAGGCATAACACGAATCTTCTTCATTATGCTGGCAAGGTGAACACGATCTTTCGCGGTCAGTGCCAGAGTAATGGTATAGAGACGGCCATCTTTCTCTTCGGTCGAGATACCGTGAATATTTGAACCGGTACGTGATACCACGTTGGTCAGTTCTGCCAGAGCACCCTGATGGTTCTGCATATCGATCTGCAGCTCAGAGATAAACTCTTGCTCGTGCTCATCGGCCCATTCAACATTCATATATTTATCAGGTTCTTTCTGATAACCACGAATATTAGGGCAGGTCTCCCGGTGAACAACCAATCCACGACCCGGTGAAACGTGGGCAATGATATGGTCGCCCGGAATCGGGTGACAACATTTAGCATAGGTAAGCAGAATACCGTCTGCCCCTTTGATAGAGAGCTTTTTGCTGGAAGATGAAGGTAGTGAACTGGTTTCTGTCAGCTCGTCAGTATCACCCAGCAGACGGCGGGCAATAACGATACTCATTAGTTCGCCAAGGCCGATGGCTGCCAGAAGGTCATCAATACTTTCAACCTTAAGCTCGGCCAGTACATTCTCTATATTTTCAGGATATATACTGTCGATAGAGTGCCTGCCCAGAGCATGGTTCAGTAACCTGCGTCCCAGAGCCACAGACTCTTCCCTGCGCATGGTTTTCAGAACCTGACGGATCTTGGTACGGGCACGGGAGGTAACTACATAGTTAAGCCATGCTGCATTCGGACGGGCTCCCGGTGCACTGATAATCTCGATAGCCTGACCATTTTTCAGCGCCTTGCTAAGCGGATATGGTTGACGATCAACGCGGGCACCGACACAGGTATTACCGACATCCGTATGCACAGCATAGGCAAAATCAACCGCTGTCGCGCCGGCAGGCAGTTCAACGATGCGACCTTTAGGGGTGAAGACAAAGATTTCATCGGGGAACAGATCAGACTTAACGTTCTCGATAAACTCAAACGAGTTACCGGCACTTTGCTGAAGTTCCAGCAGGCTCTGCATCCAGCGCTGGGCTTTAACCTGAGCTGTAGTGCCCTTGGTATCGCCACCGGCTTTATAGGACCAGTGTGCAGCAACACCTTTGTCAGCCATCTGATCCATATCTTCGGTGCGGATCTGAACCTCAACAGGAACGCCGTGAGGGCCAACCATTGAGGTATGCAGCGACTGATATCCGTTGGCTTTCGGTACCGCGATATAATCTTTCATTCTGCCCGGACGAGGCTTATACAGGTTGTGAACCTGACCCAGTACCCGGTAGCAGGTATCAGGGGTATCTACAATAACGCGGAAGGCATAGATATCCATAATGGTATGGAAACGCTGCTCTTTAGTGCGCATCTTATTGTAGATAGAGTAGAGGTTTTTCTCCCTGCCAATCACGCTGGCAGTCAGCCCGACTTCTTCAAGACGCCCTTCGATTTCTGAGTGGATTCGCTGAATCATCTCATTACGGTTACCACGGGCGGTACGGACAACCTCTTTAAGCACCCGGTACCGGTTAGGGTAGAGGGCTTCAAATCCAAGCTCTTCAAGCTCAACCTTGATGTTATGAATACCTAAGCGGTGTGCCAGCGGTGCGTATATCTCCAGCGTTTCCCGCGCAATACGTCTGCGCTTGTCCGGACGCAAGGCACCAAGGGTGCGCATATTGTGCGTGCGGTCAGAGAGCTTAATAAGGATAACGCGGATATCCTGCACCATGGCCAGAACCATCTTACGAAAGTTTTCGGCCTGTGCTTCTTTACGGTCGCGGAATTTAAGCTTATCCAGCTTGGAAACCCCGTCCACAAGCTCAGCAACCGTATCTCCAAACTGATCGGCAAGATCCTGCTTTGACGTTTCTGTATCTTCAATAACGTCATGGAGCAGGGCCGCCATTAAAGTCTCGTGATCCAGACGCATTTCAGCAAGGATACGGGCAACAGCAACAGGGTGGATGATATAAGGTTCACCACTTGAACGGGTCTGCCCTTCATGGGCATCTTTTGCTACCACATAAGATTGACGCAGAGCCTCAATTTGAGGCTCTGTTAGGTATTCTTGGGCAACATCTTTGAGGCTATCGAATAGATACAAATTATAGTCTCGGAAGTTGGCTTGATGTATTGCAGATTAACGGCTGTGAGCGATGCTGCTTACAGCGGCAAGCTCAGCGGCTTCCTGCTCTTGTTGTTCCTGACGTTCACGAGCATCGAGAACTTCTTTAGTGATTAAGCCTTCTTCGATTTCACGAAGTGCGATAACCGTAGGCTTATCGTTCTCTTCAGGCACCAGTGAATCTTTGCCGCCAGTTTGCATTTGACGAGCGCGGCGAGCCGCAATAAGAACAAGGTCGAAACGGTTGCCGACTTTTTCAACTGCATCTTGAACAGTTACGCGTGCCATGAGGACTCCAATTAATTAACTAAAATTTATGATGACGAGAAATTATACAGCCTAAAAGCTTAATCTGCCAATAGTGCTGTAAGCATACCACTATATTTAGTGGTTTGTTTATCCTGCTTTAAGCGTTCCGCACGGATAATGGCTTTAAAATCCACCAGTGCCGCATCAAAATCGTCATTAACAATGACATAGTCATACTCATTGTAATGAGAGATTTCAGATTTTGCTTCGCTCATTCTTTTGGCAACGACTTCTGCGCTATCCTGACCACGGGTAGTCAGGCGACGCTCCAGCTCACCGTTTGAAGGAGGAAGGATAAAGATACTTTTTGCTGCCGGCATCTGTTGGCGAATCTGACGGGCACCCTGCCAGTCGATATCTAGGAACACATCGATGCCTTTTTCCAGTGTCTGTTCAATCCATACCCGGGAAGTACCGTAGTAATTACCGAATACTTCGGCATATTCCAGAAATTGGCCTTTTTCAATTAGGGCTTCAAACTCTGTTTTTTCAATAAAGTGGTAATGTACACCATCTTCTTCACCCGGTCGCATTCCGCGGGTCGTGTGAGAAACAGATACTTTCATTGCATAAGTCGGATTTTTTTCCAGCAATGCATTGATAAGGCTAGATTTACCCGCACCGCTCGGAGCAGATACGATATACAGAGTACCTTGTGCCATCTTATTAGATTCCACTTTATTTAAACAATGATGTCGCAGATGTGCGAACTCTATTGATCCAAAAGATCAATATAACTTAAAGATAGTATTGACCCTTGAACAAAAAGATCAAAGGCCGGAAAAATGGAGGCGAAGGATAGCATATATAGAAGATCTTTCTCAATACAACAGATCTTCTAATTAATATCAGGTTTGCCTTTCAGTATGTTAAAGCGAATCAGATTAAGAAAATAACTACTCAATATTCTGAATCTGCTCTCTCATCTGTTCAATAAGAACCTTAAGTTCCACACCAGATGCTGTGATATCTGTGCTGATTGACTTGGAAGCCAGAGTATTTGATTCGCGGTTAAACTCCTGCATCATAAAGTCCAGACGGCGGCCAACAGAGCCTCCTTTCTTCAGAATGTTTTTGGTTTCCTTAACATGGGAATCAAGGCGGTCCAGCTCTTCTGCCACATCTACTTTCTGTGCCAGTAGTATAAGTTCCTGCTCAACCCGGTTAGCTTCCAGCTCAATTTTGGCTTCTTCAAACTTGCTGACCAGACGCTCACGTTGCCACTCCAGAATTTCTGGCATACGAGTACGAACTTTTGCCGCTTCAGCAGTGATTGCCTCCAGACGCTGCTCAATCAGTTCACGCATATTTGAGCCTTCGCGGCCGCGGGCTTCGATAAACTCTTTAATAGTGTCATCAAAGGCAGTCAGCAGATCTTTGTTGATGGAGTCCATATCTTGTTCGGGAGTCTCCATTACACCCGGCCATTGCATTACCTGAAAAGGATTAATGCGGTTGGATTCGCCAGTCATTGAGCTAATTTGATTGGCGGCATTAATAACCTGTTGGGCCAGTGACTCATTGATAGTTAGCTCACCTTTTGCAGCAGGGTTTGCTTCAAATCTAAGGTGACATTCAACCTTTCCGCGGGCAAGGCGCTTACGAAAGCGTTCTCTGAGTATGGGTTCTAAGCTACGAAACTGCTCCGGCAGACGAAAATAAGTCTCTAAATAGCGCTGGTTTACAGAGCGGATTTCCCAGACTGCGCTTCCCCAGTCACCTTTTACTTCTTTTCGGGCATAGGCCGTCATACTGTAGATCATTGAATTACCTTTTAAATCACTTTCGGGTGAGTATTTATGCGGCCAATGGTAGCACACTTGATGCCTATGCGTTACCGCTTCTGTGGTGACGGTTGTCGCCTCTAGGAACAGGACGTTATTTCTTATATAATCCGCAGCAATTGAAATCCATTACATACAGGTAGCAAACCTATGCGTCCGAATAACAGAACTCCTGAACAGGTTCGTCCGATTAAAATGACCCGTAACTTTACGGCCTATGCAGAGGGTTCTGTGCTGGTTGAATTTGGTAATACAAAAGTACTTTGTAACGCGACAGTTGAAGAGAATGTTCCTCGCTGGCTGAAAGGTCAGGGTAAAGGCTGGGTGACGGCAGAGTATGGCATGTTGCCAAGAGCGACTCATTCAAGAAACCGACGTGAAGCAGCCAGTGGTAAACAGGGCGGCCGTACTATGGAAATCCAACGTCTGATTGCCCGTAGCTTGCGTGCAGTGGTTGATCTGGAAGCCATGGGTGAAATTATGGTAACTGTTGACTGTGATGTGATTCAGGCCGATGGCGGTACCCGTACTGCTTCTATTTCCGGTGCCAGTGTTGCTATGGCTGATGCCTTCAACCATCTGGTTGAGAACGGCAAACTGAAAAGAAACCCGATGAAAGGCCAAGTCGCTGCGGTTTCAGTAGGGATTGTTGATGAAGAAGCGCTTTGTGACCTTGAGTATGTTGAAGACTCTGCCGCAGATACAGATATGAATGTGGTAATGACGGAAGAGGGCAAGATGATTGAGATTCAGGGAACTGCCGAAGGCGAACCGTTCAGTCATGAAGAGTTACTGGAGTTACTTGCTCTGGCCAAACAAGGCATTGCCGATATTGTTGAGATTCAGAAATCGACATTAGCAGAATGATTTAAATAGCTCCTTTTCAGGGGCTATTTTTTTGTCTGCCGGAAACCCGGCAGGTGCGAATATGATGTATAGAAAAGGGAATCAGAAATGAAGACATACCAGCGGGAGTTTATTGAGTTTGCTTTGCAGAAAGGCGTGCTTAAGTTTGGAGAGTTTACTTTGAAGTCAGGGCGAATCAGTCCTTATTTCTTTAACGCTGGGTTATTTAACACAGGGAAGGACCTTGCTCGTCTGGGACGTTTTTATGCTGCTGCACTGATGGATTCCGGGATCTCCTATGATGTACTGTTCGGGCCGGCTTATAAAGGTATCCCTATTGCTACTACAACGGCAGTAGCGCTTGCTGATGGTTATGATGTGGATACACCATACTGCTTTAACCGTAAAGAAGCGAAAGATCACGGTGAAGGTGGAAACCTAGTAGGCTCACCTTTGGATGGCCGGATTATGTTGGTGGATGATGTGATTACCGCCGGGACGGCCATCCGGGAATCAATGGAAATCATCAAAGCAAACGGTGCTGAGTTGGCCGGTGTTCTGGTAGCCATTGACCGACAGGAGAAAGGAAAAGGAGAATTGTCTGCTATTCAGGAAGTAGAACGGGATTTTAGCTGCAAAATTGTTTCAATTGTCAGCTTGTCAGATCTTATCTCCTACCTTGAAGAGCATGGCGAAACCTCTGAGCATCTGGAAAAGGTGAAGGCTTACCGGCAGGAGTTTGGTGTATAGCGCTCAATAAAAATGGGGCAGGCTTTTTAGCAGGCCTGCCCCGTTTAATGTAAAGGTTATTTATAGCGGGTATCTTTAGGAATATTGATATCTTCCATAGTTTTATAACGCTTGTGTAGCCACATCCACTGTTCCGGCGCTTTCAGAATGGTTTTCTCTACCTGCTTATTCATAAATGCAGCGGCCGCGACTTCATCTTTTTTCGGGTACTCATTATGAAGTGAGGCTTCGACCTGAATGTCATACTTACCCGCACCGTTTCTGAAACCGGAACCAGGTACGATGGCACATTTACTGGTATACGCCAGAATACTGGTACCTGTGGTTGTACAGGCATTTTCAACAGCAAAAAATGGCACAAAAACAGATTTACGACGGCCATAATCGTGATCCGGCAGATAGAAGAGCCTTTCTCCCCTTCGTAACACTCGAATCATCTCTTTCACATCTTTACGGTCGATCAATTTGTTTCCGCCATGGGTTCTTCCCCAATGCTGAATCAAGTTATAAGCCGGATTATTATGAGGGCGATAAACACCGTAACCAGCCAGACCTACAGTGGTAAAAGCGCGGGCCGTTATCTCTAAGTTCAAGGCGTGAACACAGCAGAGTAACACTCCCTTCTTCTCCCGGTTATAGCGATGAAGCTGTTCCATATCCGCTACATTTAACAGGCGCTTAAAGCGCCATTCCGGCCAGAACCAGGCAATACCGGTTTCAATTAATGCTGCACCGGTATTTTTAAAGTTTTCTGTCACAATGGAGTCAATCTTCTGCTGTTCCATGTCAGGAAAAGCCAGCTCCAGATTTCGTCGGGTAATGTGTTGCCGTTTCTTACCGTACTTCATCCCCAAAAGTCCAAGCCTCTGGCCAACAAAAAGCAATAAACGGTAAGGGAGCAGATTAACTAACAGAGCTAAAAGTCCAAAACCAAACCATACTCCCCAGAATTTAGGGTGTAGCAGGGACAGCGAAAATACCGGATTATCGTACTGTTTCATCAATGCCTGACCTATTGAATCTGGGCACTAAGCAGAGCCCAGTACTCTTCAAAGTTTTCTGTTGGCTGATATTTAAAGTCGGAGCGTACAAAGCGGTTCAGGCTGCCTTCAACCTGACCAAGTAGTTGCGCGGCAAGAATACCTTCGTCTACCGGGAAGGATTTACCTTCTCTAAGTTTACGCTCTCGCAGGATTTGGCGAAGCTGGGTTTCAATGCGCTCAAATAACTGATTGATGCGGGTGCGCAGCCTTTCATTTTCAAACATAAGGGCATGGCCGGAAAGGATACGTGTCAGACCCGGATTCATCTCTGCAAAGGCAAGAATAAGTTGAAGTACAAGGCGAATTCTTTGCAGGGTATCCTTCTCTTCATCCAGAATACGGTTGATGCGAGACATTAATGCATCTTCAATAAATTCAATCAGGCCTTCAAACATACGCGCTTTACTTGGAAAGTGGCGATATAAAGCGGCTTCAGAAACGCCAACCTGTTTTGCCAGCTTCGCCGTGGTAATTCGGGAAGCCCCTTCGGTGGACTCCAGCATATGAGCAAGAGCCTGAAGGATCTCTTCGCGGCGGTTGGATTTACGGGTTCCGGTCATGTTTTTTATTCCTTATGTCCAGCCTGATTTGGCTATATCGGGGCTAAGATTAAGGGAACATTCTAACGGAGTGAAGCAGAAGATCGAAGAGCTAAGGTTGGACTAAGTTAACAAAAAGCACCAATTCAGCAGAAGTTGGTGCTTGCTAACTAAGTGTATTTACATGAAAGCTTTCAGGAGCAAACTTATGCCAGTCTGGCTATCTGAGCCAGAATTTCGCCGGCAATTTTATCCTTGCTGTTTAATGGCAGGTTGAGTTCTCCTTCCGGCCAGAACAGTGTCATGGCATTGTTGCTGCTATTAAAGCCTTGCCCCTCAACAGAGACATCATTGGCACAGATCAAATCAAGATTCTTTTTCACCAGCTTATTTCGGGCATACTTTTCAACATCTTGTGTCTCAGCGGCAAAACCTACGGTAAATGGCCGCCCTTGCTCCAGCTTAGCAACGCTGGCAACAATATCCGGATTCTTCACCATAGAGATAGTCATAGAGTCGCTATCATCTGTTTTCTTGATTTTCTGATCGGCAACAGAGCAGGGGCGGTAATCTGCGACAGCAGCACAGGCGATAAAAATGTCACTCTCAGCAGCTTTGTTCATTACCTGCTTATGCATCTCTTCTGCACTTTCGACATTAATACGAGTGGTATTCTCCGGAGAAGAAAGAGCAACAGGGCCGCTGACAAGAGTCACTTCGGCGCCAAGTTGTTGTGCAACTTGAGCTAATGAGTAGCCCATTTTTCCTGAGCTGTGATTAGAGATAAAGCGCACAGGGTCAATGGCCTCTCGGGTCGGCCCTGCGGTGATCAGGACTTTTTTACCTTGCAGTATTTTCGGCTGGAAAAAAGCCTCACACTTTTCTACCAGTTGCATCGGCTCCAGCATCCGGCCCATACCGATATCGCCACAGGCCTGTTCACCTGCAGCAGGTCCCCAGATACTGAAACCTCTGCGTTGCAGAGTAGCGATATTCTCTTGCGTAGCAACATTGGCGTACATCTGCTGGTTCATTGCCGGTGCAACGGCCACAGGTGCTTCTGTTGCCAGAACAGCAGTAGAGACTAAATCATTGCCCATTCCGGCAGCCATCCGTGCAATAAGATCAGCCGTAGCCGGAGCAATCAATACCAGATCAGCCCACTTAGCCAGCTCAATATGCCCCATAGAGGCTTCGGCTGCCGGATCAAGCAAGCTATCAGAAACCGGACGACCGGAAACCGCCTGCATGGTTAATGGGGTGATAAACTCTTTGGCTGCTTTGGTCATCACTACCTGCACTTGTGCTCCGCGCTCAATAAGACGCCTTGTCAGCTCAGCACATTTATAGGCAGCGATTCCGCCACTGATACCCAAAAGGATTTTTTTTCCGGCTAATGATTGCATGTCTGTTTCTCCTGAAATTCTGGGCAAACCATACCATAAAATAAGCCAGAATCGATTTTGAATATAGGATAGTGAAAGGTGTACTTTCTATTTTATTTCATCGGATTATCACTTAAGTGACTTCAATATGCAGTATTCAGAGCCGCATCAAGGTGTTCCGTTCAAGGACATTAGCGGCAGGAATGGCATGCACCTTCAAAGTAACCTGCATACAAGTTATTCAGAAAACGAGGTATTTTGCAAAATAGTGAAATTCCGTTACATCGCTACTGTCGATGTCGTTAACCTACTCTTAAATATCCCGTGCTGATTTGCTTATCAGACAGATTCTCTCTTCTATTGACTGATATGAAGGAGGAAAAATGAACATAAAATACTTACCAAAGGAGTCTCAGCCCAGAGAAAAACTACTTAGCAGGGGGGCTCAGGCACTTTCGGATGCTGAATTACTGGCCATTTTCTTACGGACTGGTACCCACGGTATGAATGCCATTGAACTGGCTGATTATCTGCTTGCTGAGTTTGGCTCTCTAAGAAAGTTACTTAGTTGCGATAAAGAAGCTTTTTGCCGCTACAAGGGACTGGGCGAAGCAAAATTTGTTCAGATGCAAGCCTTTCTCGAAATGACCCAACGCTATCTGGCTGAGATATTAAAGAAAGAGGATACGTTAACCAGCTCTAAGCAAACAAGAAACTATCTGGTTAGCTTGCTGAGGGAAAAAGAGCGGGAGGTATTTCTGGTACTGTATTTAAATAGTCAGCATCAGGTGATTTGCGATGAGCTTCTGTTTGAGGGGACAATCAATTCAGCAAGTATTTACCCCCGTGAAGTGGTTAAGCAGGCACTCACTTACAATGCGGCAGCTGTTATTTTTGCTCACAATCACCCTTCGGGAAATGCGCAACCAAGTCAGTCGGATATCAGGATTACCAGAATACTTTTGGATGCGCTCTCACTGGTTGAAATTAAAGTTCTTGACCACTTTATCGTCGGTGAAGGTGAGGTCACCTCGTTCGCTGAGCTCGGACTCTTATAATCACTGCATTTTCTGGTTGCCCTCACCATTAAATCTGCTATGATCCGCGCACTATTTTTGAACACAAACTCAGCTCTGTTTAAAAAAAGATCACTAAATCCTGCAAAAAGGATCTGTTCGGGTCTTGAGCAATGTACGTCAAGTTAGTATAATGCGCGACCTTTGATAGCCTTGTATGGATTTTCCATATGGTTTTAACCTCGATTCTTATCTTTTAGATAGAGAGGTTCGGCCACCAAGGTTGATATCGAGCTGAAACGATTTGGAGAAGACATTACATGTCCCGAGTATGCCAAGTAACTGGTAAGCGTCCAGTAACGGGTAACAACCGTTCACACGCACGAAATGCTACTAAGCGTCGTTTTCTGCCGAACCTACAAACTCATCGTTTCTGGGTAGAGAGCGAAAAGCGCTTTGTTAAACTACGTCTAACTGCTAAGGGTATGCGTATCATCGACAAGAAAGGCATCGATGCTGTTCTTGCTGATATCCGTGCTCGTGGCGAGAACGTTTAAGAGGAATTGAACGATGGCTAAAGGCATTCGTGAGAAAATCAAACTTGTTTCTTCAGCAGGTACTGGTCACTTCTACACTACTGATAAAAACAAGCGTAACATGCCAGGCAAATTTGAGATCAAGAAATTTGATCCAGTTGTTCGTAAGCACGTTATGTACAAAGAAGCAAAAATCAAGTAATTGATTACTAGTTTCAATAAAAACCCAGCTTTATAGCTGGGTTTTTTTATGCATTTCTTTCCTGAATCTGTCCCGTTATACTTAAACCTAGATTAAATAACAGCTTTACCTTTTATTGTCATCAATAGTGATTTAACTGAATTGTTAAGGGAATGGAATGAAGCTCTCCCGTCGTGGATGGAACAATGTTCTTATGTTGGGAATCATCGCTTTTATGGTGGTTCTGAACTTACCAACAATTATTAAGGAAAATTTCCTTGAGCCTGAACAGGTTGGTTATCCTTACCTGCTTAACCCTTCAGCAGATATTGAACAGATTCACTTTTCCAAATGGTCTTTAGTTCGTGAGGAGAGTGACTGGCAGGCAACCAAAGCCATTTCTATCTCTCCTCTTGAGTTGGTACAACGCTGGCAAGGTTTAGTCGGAACAGAAATTGATGAGGAAACCTTTGAGCAGCTTAAATCTCAGTTGTCCAAGGCGAATAGTATTGAGATCTGGTATTTAGATATTGAGGAGCCCCAGCGGGTAACCTATTACCAGACACCTAAATATTGGTTAATGAAAAACTGGCAGCAGAATTGGATCGCCATCTCAGTAGATTCAGAATACCTGTTTCCCCTGCAATCAAAGTAATAGTGAATAAAGGAGACCGGAGAGGCTTTCCGGAAGAGTGTGATGCCAGAGTTACCAGAAGTTGAAGTCAGCAAAATGGGCATTACGCCCCATGTGATACAGCAGAGAATAGACGGCATTAGTATTCGTCAACCTCAGTTGAGGTGGCGAATTCCGGATCAACTTGAGCAGCTTCAGGGGCAAACGGTGATTGCTGTTGAGCGAAGGGCAAAATACCTTTTACTCAGGGTTAACCTTGGCACCATTATTATTCATTTGGGTATGTCCGGCTCACTGAGGGTTTTGGACAAAAACACGCCTGCTGAAAAGCATGATCACGTAGATCTTCTTTTGTCTAACGGTAAGTTATTGAGGTATAACGACCCAAGAAGGTTTGGTGCCTGGCTTTGGCAGGAAAATGACTTTCAGCATGAGCTATTATTGAACCTTGGCCCGGAGCCTCTGGATGGTATTTTCAGTGCAGAGTATATGCTTGAGAAGGCTCAGGGAAAACGAGTCGCCGTCAAACAATTTATTATGGATAACAAAGTTGTGGTCGGGGTCGGAAATATTTACGCCAGTGAGTCGCTGTTTTTCGCTAAAATTCATCCTCTTTATCCCGCAGGAAAGTTGACGCCAAATCAATGGAGTGACTTGGTTGAATCCATTAAGAACGTTTTGGCAAATGCGATCAAGCAGGGTGGAACTACGCTTAAAGACTTTAATCAGGTGGACGGAAAACCGGGTTATTTTGCTCAGGAGCTGCAGGTTTATGGAAAGCCCGGCGAGGCTTGCCCAAGTTGTGGTGATAAAATAGAGCAGTTAAAAATAGGCCAGAGAAATAGCTATTTTTGTAGTAATTGCCAGCCAGATTACAATGAAACCGAGAAAGTATGAATTTTCAAAATAATTTTTTCAGGACTACTTTTTTAGTCCTTGTGATGGTTGCTATTTCAACCATTATTCTTACCGTAAGCCGCTCAGTATTTTTAGCTCAACAAGTTGATATTTCAATGCTTTCCGGTCGAGAGCCTGATTTGTTCAGGGCACTGTTTGTCGGCCTGAGATTCGACTTAAAAGTGATTACTATCGCTTTTGCACCACTCTACTTAATTGGCATCTTTTTTTCTGCTTTTCCGGGCATATTCAGAGCACTGAACAAAGCCATCCCCTATTATGCAGCTTTGATTTTCTTTTTGCTGACTGCCTTTAGCATAGGTAACTATTATTACTATGTGACTTTTGGTAATTACTTTGATGTATTCGTGTTTGGTTTGGTGGATGACGATACAGAAGCCGTATTGGTGAATGCGTGGCAGGATTACCCTATTGTTATATCGTTTTTAGTGACTTTGCTGGTTACATCTGTTTCTGTGATGGCACTGAGAAAAGTAGTGACCCGTGGCAAAGTGGTTCAATTTAAATCGATTCACTGGTCAGTGATGAGTGTAATCGTTTTTCTGGCGATACTGGCTTATGCCACATTAGCCCGCGGAGGTTTATCTACCCTGCCCCTTAAGCGTTATCATGCTAATGTATCCGATTATGATGTTTTGAACAAAGCTACCCCTAATGCTTTTATGGCTCTGGATTGGGCAAGGGGTGACTATAAAGATCAGGCTAAGTTTGAACCGGTTACTCTGGAGGCACTGACTGCTCAGATGAACAAAGTGCTGGGGCAGCCAACACCTGAGTACAAAACCGCTAGAAACGCTTATCTGGAGCAGAATAAGCCTCATGTAGTAATGACTCTTATGGAAGGCTTTGGTACTAACGTGCTGATTGAAGATAACCCAGAGTCAAATGATTTGCTGGGCGCACTAAGAAAGCCTTTTGAAGAGGATTTTTTATTTAAACGCTTTGTATCTGGCTCGACCGCAACTATCGATAGTATGGTTATGATGCTATTTCATAGTGCTAATCCTACAATTAGCCACTCAAGCATTCAAAGAGTGCCTTTACCTAGCTCTGCTGTATTGCCATATAAAAAAGCTGGTTATGAGGTGGTATATATTACGCCGGGTAATGCTATGTGGCGCAATCTGGCAAACTATCTGCCAGTACAGGGCTTTGATCGTATTGTGGATGAAAACACCCTTTTAAGGGAGTTTCCTGAAGCCAGTGAATTTGCGGATACATGGGGGGTGCCGGATGAGTTTGCCTTCAAGTATGCAGAGAGGTTGCTGAAAAATAGTAATAAGCCGCTGATGATCTATATTCTTACGGTTACCAACCACTCTCCTTTTAAAGCGCCGGATAGCTATATTGCTAAGCCGACCAAAGTCAGTGAACGAATGAATGAACTACTTGGCCCGCTTCAGGAGCACGGAAAGGCGCTATTAGGAGCTTATCAATATGCTAATGATACTTTTGGTCAGTTTATTCAAAATATTAAAAATTCATCTTTGGCCGATAAAACCCTGATTGCCGGTACTGGTGATCATCGTATGCGATATCTTTCTGCAGACAGAATCAATGAATTTGCTATTAGCGTAGGAGTTCCTTTTTATTTGTATGTGCCTCAAGATATACAAGAAAAAGTGCAGTTTAAGTACGATAGTAATCGTATTGGTTCTCACAAAGATGTTTTTCCTACACTCTATGCCTTTAGCCTCTCTGATGTCGGATATATCTCGCTAGGAGGCGAAAACCTACTTTCTCCTGGCGAGATTGATAACTTTGGATTCCAACTACTTAGAAACATCACTATTGAAGGAGGTTATTCTGTATATCAGCCAGATAAACTATACCCTTGGGCAGATGATGGTCTTCATAATGAGGTTGAACCAGTTGAAAATATGAATCCTGAACAAGGAAAAGAATTTAGAATACTACTCGATTACTATCTTCGCTGGCAGGTTGCTAAGTAAGAGAGTGCTCACAGCTGTTTTACCTTACCGAACAGCTGTGTAGTTCTGGTTGGTTAAGCAGAGCTATTAATCTGTTTGACCTGCTTTTTTCTTTAATGCTGATGCTACGTTTGCAGGAACAAACTGATTGATCTCACCGCCATGAATGGCAACTTCCCTGACAATAGTAGATGACAGGAAGGCGTATTCCTCAGAAGGTGTTAAAAATACGCTTTCCAAGCTTGGAAGTAGCTTTCTGTACATGTTGGTTAAGCCAAATTCATACTCAAAGTCGACGGTTGTCCTGAGACCACGTATCAGCAAATTGGCATTTTCCTGTTTGGCAAAATCAACGAGTAATCCGGAAAAGCCGATAACAGAAATATTGTCGTAAGGTTTGATGACTTCTTCGATAAGAGAAACGCGTTCATCCAGAGTAAACATGGTTTTTTTACTGGGGCTCGCGGCCACGCCTATTGTGACATGATCAAACATCTTTGCTGATCTGAGAATTAAATCTAGATGCCCGTTGGTAATAGGATCAAATGTTCCCGGGTATATGACTCTGGAAGTATGTTTATTTGTCATTGATGAAATCTTACTATTGTTGTCTCCCTTCCATGCTAGCAAAAGGGTTGAAAATTAACTATTTAATTTTCATTGGTGATACAGGTATCATGTTGCCTCAAATAGTGATAGTTGATGATGATTATGCAGAAGATACTGGTTGTTCGAAACGATAAAATAGGTGACTTTATGTTGGCATGGCCTAGCTTTGCCATGTTGAAGCAATCTTTGCCTGAAAGCCATATTACCGCCTTAGTTCCGAAGTATACTGCTGAATTAGCGAATCAGTGCCCTTGGATTGACGAGGTTATTATTGATCCGACAGAGAAGGCAGGTAAATCTGAATACAATGATTTGCTGAATAAGATAAAAGCAGCAAAGTTTGATGCTGCAATCAACCTTTTTTCAACTACTTATAATGCGCTGCTGGTCTGGCGAGCTAAGATTCCATTCAGGTTGGCTCCGGCAACGAAATTAGCTCAGGTTTTCTATAACTGCAGAATTAAACAAAGGCGCTCTTTATCTCAGAAACCAGAATTTGAGTATAACCTTGACCTAATCCGGGCTTTCTTAACTAAACATAAAGTGCCAGTGGTGGAGCCTTCTGTTCCCTATATGAGCTTTGAAGATGAAGCTTTATCAGCACAGAAAACAAAGCTGTCAGAAACCCTTGAGCTTGACCTTTCACTGCCATGGCTGTTTATACATTCCGGTACAGGAGGTTCATCTAACTCTCTAAGTGTGCAGCAGTATCGGGATCTTGTGTTAGGTTTGGACGGAAAGTTTGAAGTGGTGTTAACTGCCGGGCCGGGTGAAGAAGAGACAGCTCATAAGTTAGCTTCTTTGATTAAGGAAGGGAATCGCAAATGTTGTGTTTATGATGAGAATGATGGGCTTATCGATTTCTCACGTTCGCTTGCGTGTGCAGACCTATTTATTGCTGGTTCAACAGGGCCGCTGCATATTTCTGCTGCTTTAAATGTTGCAACGGTAGGCTTCTTTCCTGCAAAGCGTTCATCAACCCCTTTACGTTGGCAGCCTATAAATTCAACTGAAAGGCATATCGCTTTTACTCCGGTTGGCGGGAAAAATAAACAAGAGCAAAGCGATATGACCAGTATCAATATAGAGTCTGTGTTAGCAGAGCTTAATCCCTGGGCTTCTCAGTATCTGTCCTGATCCAAAGATCTGCATATTTAATAAATGTTGAATGTGCAGAAAGGATGGAAAGCAGAAGGCCCTGCTTTCCATCCAGGAATCCGGCTTTGACTATATACATCTTGACAAAGCAGCTCAGAGCATGAATAAGCCCGGTTGAAATGCTGCTTTTTTTACCTCTGCTTTCCCGTTGATCAGCCCATGCCTTTGCATACCCGGCAGATTTCATCAGATAGTGGTGAAGATCATTATAGGTATAATGAATCGCATCGCCGTTTAGGTTTTCAACTTTCATCGAATCATTAACTTCAACCTTTTCATGTACAAGGGCGTCATTGTACTGGGTAAGTTTTGTTGGGTATAAGCGCACTACTCGATCCGGGTACCAGCCACAATGTTTGATGTAGCGACCAAACACCCAACTGAGTCGGTTTATTTTGTATACCGTATTTGCTTCATTTTGGTTAACTGCGCTTTGAATGCTCTGTTTCAGCTCAGGGGTAATGCGTTCATCTGCGTCAAGCCAGAGAACATAATCAGAATCAACGTACTGCTGCGCAATTCTTCTTTGTTGGCCAAAGCCGGGCCAATCTGAGTTTACATAAAATTTGTCTGTGTATTTTCTAGCAACACTTTCGGTATTGTCTGTGCTACCTGAATCAAGAATGACGATTTCATCAACCCAACCAGACACGCTTTCAAGGCAAGATGCGAGGTTATCAGCTTCGTTTTTAACGATAAGCGCAACCGCGAGAGTTTTCTTTGAGTTAGAGGTTTCTTGCATGGGAATCCTTGATATCTGCGATGGAGTTGAACTTGGATTGAACGCTTTCAAGAGATATTGCACTCATTACCTCAGAGCCCTTTACCCGGGAACTCCATGAAAGCTCATTTACTGGTTTGTTATACTGCAGTTCTGCAAATTGTTCGTAGACACTAACAACATAACGTTGACTATTATAAGGACCGGTGCGTTTCGGGTTGCTGTGACCATATAGGCCAATAACCGGCGTACCTTGAGTGGTTGCTATATGTGCAGGGCCTGAGTCAGGAGCCAAAATAATGTCGGCAGCGCCTATTAAGGCTGTCAGCTGTTTCAGGCTGGTTTTGCCAACCATATTGATTACAGAGTGTTTCATTATTGCCTGAATATCTTCTGCAAGTTTAACTTCTCTTTGGGCTGGTGAACCGCACAATACCACCTGATAACCTTGCTCCTGAGCCCAGTCAGAAAATTCAGCATAGAGTTCTGTCAGCCAGTTGCGCTCATCTTTACTGGCGGCTGGGCTAATAATAAGAGTCGGCTTATTACTGATAACTGACTGCGCCAACGCAAGATCAGCAGAAGAAATCGGAAGCTTCCAGCTAGGCTTTGTTCTTGGAACACCCAGATACTCGATAAACGAGAAAAAGCTATCCAAAACATGTTCAGACTGTGTATCTGGTATTTTCCGGTTGGTAAACAACCATTGACCTTCTTTGGCCCTTTTGCGGTTAAAGCCTATCTTATATCGGGCTTTTATACCTAAAGTGACGATACTGGCTCTTAGTGCTAACTGCATATGAATCAGCGCATCAAACTTTCTACCTTTTAGTGCTTTCCAGACTGACTTAATACCTTGCCAGCCAGCTTTCTTGTCAAATACAACCAGTTCCACACCTTCTAAGCCGTCTAGTAGTTGGGCCTCAACTTTTCCTATAATCCAGGTCACTTTGGTTTCCGGCCAGTGCTTCTGTAGAGCCTGAACGGCAGCAACAGCATGGCAAACATCGCCGATAGCAGAAAGGCGTAGAAAGCAAACTGATTTAGGGGCTGTTGAAAATAGTGGCATGAGCAGATCCGGTTAAAATAGCCAGAAGATTATGCAGTTATCCCGTATTGACTGCAAGATACTAAGCTTGCTCTTATTGATTGGGTCAATTAATTACACCGATTTGAGTATGAAGTGTATCAATGTAAAATAGCTCCTTGTTAATTAACTCCAATAATTGAGCTAGATAATGCCATCAGAAAATAGTGGAAAACCGGGAAACACAGGAATTACACGGATTATAAAAGCCACAGGCTATTCTATCCAGGGGCTAAAGGCTGCCTGGAAACATGAAGCAGCTATTCGTCAGGAGTTGGTATTATTACTTATCGCCTTGCCGGTAATTGTTTTGGTTGATGTCTCTCTGCTAAGTAAACTGGTGATGCTTAGTGGTTTAGTGTTGCTGCTGGTAGTCGAGCTGATCAATTCAGCCATCGAAGCTATTGTTGACCGGGTCGGAACGGAACATCATGAGCTAAGTGGCAGAGCGAAAGATATTGGTTCTGCGGCGGTGATGGTGACGCTACTGTTAAATGGGGTTAACTGGTTTGTCATTTTGTCTGATAGATATCTGTTTTAATGGCTGGATGCGAAATGAAAGAATTAAAAGGTTCTGAGCAACGTATTTGGTACGATGAGACCTTGCTAAATGAGCAGCCAGAAAAGAGTTTTGATATCGGTTATTGGCAGCATAAAGGTCTTGTGCTCGGCTCAGCACAGGGACGGGGAACAACATGGTTTGTTCAACTGGACAAATTGCAAGCCGCTCTTCGTCACTACCGACGGGGAGGCCTGTTTGGCAAAATTGTCAAAGACCACTATTGGTTTTCCGGCTGGAAGAATAGCCGCAGCTATCAGGAGTATCTGCTTCTGCAAAAGCTTATTGAAGCTGGAGTGAGCGTTCCAAGGCCGGTTGCAGCCCGTACTATCAAAAAGAATCTCTGTTATCAGGCAGATTTGTTAAGTGAGAAAATAGAAAACGCGCAGGATCTGGTTTCTGTTCTGCAGCAACAAGTCG
Source organism: Vibrio sp. SCSIO 43137 (assembly GCF_028201475.1). NCBI lineage: Bacteria > Pseudomonadati > Pseudomonadota > Gammaproteobacteria > Vibrionales > Vibrionaceae > Vibrio > Vibrio sp. SCSIO 43137. Next base: position 108,839 of record NZ_CP116383.1, read on the forward strand.
TTTCAGAGCAGCTTTATCATGCAATCGGAACTGAAGTTAGAAAAATGCATGATGTGCAGGTAAATCACACTGACTTGAATATCCATAACATCCTGATTGATAACAATCAGAAGGTTTGGTTGATAGATTTCGATAAATGCTCTTTCCAACAGGGAAATTTTTGGAAGCAGTCGAACCTTAACCGATTAAAACGGTCTTTCAATAAAGAAAAATCTAAGCGGAATATATTCTGGCAAGAGAGTGATTTTGAAGCGCTTCTTGACGGTTACCGTTTGTAAACACTATTGCAGAAAAGAGTATTTATACTTTTTAAGAATTTTGTGGAGTAGACATTGAACACCCTCTCTTTTAAACAGAAGTTGCATGCTCATGGATGGCTTATCCTGATTAATGCCCTGATTGCTATTGCAGTTTCCAGCCGCTACTTCGCATTTTTGCCAGAATTTCCTTCAGAGATTAAAGCGATTGCCTTTATTGTTGCCGGCACATTTAGCCAAATGGTTCTGCTTGCGGCGGTTGTTGGCCTTATTACTATCCCATTTCTTCTGTTACCGACCAGAGCGCGCCGTATTGCTCAGAGTGTTATTGCCTCTTTAGGTATTGCTCTTTTGTTTATTGATACTATCGTTTTTGCCCAGTATCGCTTCCATATCAACTTTGTTGTGGTCAATATGATCATGTCCGGTCAGATTGTCAGTTTCCCGTTGATAACCTGGCTGATGGTGATTGCCGGAGTTGCCGTACTATTAGGTGGTCAGTGGCTAATTGTACGCTGGCTGGAAAAAGAGCCGACTATTACTCAGCTTAAGTTAGGACGTAAGTTTGCTTTCCTGACCTTTATTGCTCTGCTGGTGACCAATGGAATACATATTTGGGCATCTGCTCATGCCTATCAGCCGGTTACCGTTGTTAAGCGTTACCTTCCACTGTTTCAGCCGGCAACATCAAACAAGTTAATGCGCAAGTATGGCTGGATCGATGAAGAAGCACTTCAGCGCCAGCAGGCAATGAAGGTGAACAGAAAAAGTGATCTGAATTATCCACTTGCTCCTTTAAAAGTCGAGCCTGTTGAAAAACCGCTAAATATTATGTGGCTGGTGGTCGATTCATGGCGTGCAGATACCTTTAGTGAGGAAATTACACCCAATGCATGGCAGGTTGTTCAGCAACAGAATGGTGTTGTGTTCAATAATCATATGTCCACCGGTAATGCGACCCGTACCGGCATCTTCGGCCTGTTTTATGCGATACCGGGAACTTACTGGCATGCATTCTTAGCTAACCAGAAGTCACCAGTGTTTATCGACAGGCTTCAGGAATTAGACTATGACCTGGGTATATTTACTGCGGCTCAGTTACGTTCTCCTGAGTTTGATAAAACAGTATTTGCCAACGTTCCAGATTTAAGGGCGGATGGTTCAAGTAATGCCCGCCCTTCCGGACTGGATATTAACCTGACCAATGACTGGTTAAACTGGTATGACAAACGTGATCGCTCTAAGCCGGCATTTTCATTTTTGTTCTACGATGCTCCTCATGGTTATGATTTCCCGGATGACTATCCGGCCAAATATACACCTTACCTGAAAGAGGTAAATTATCTGGAACTGGATAATGAGACAGATCCAACGTTATTCTTTAACCGTTATAAGAACAGTGCCAACTTTGTGGATAGCCAGATGAAGAGGGTGCTGGATAAGCTGAAACAATCTGGAGATCTGGAGAATACGGTCGTGATTATTACCGGCGATCATGCTCAGGAACTGAATGACAATAAGCTTAACTTCTGGGGACATAACAGTAATTACACCAATGCCCAAATTAAGGTTCCTTTCGCTATCTTTGGCCCGGGCATTGATACGGAAAGTATGCGCTGGTCAACGGATACTATTACCAGCCATCAGGATATTGTTCCGACATTTATGAAAAATTATCTTGGTGTCAGCAGTCCTATCAATGACTACTCAGTTGGTGAAGACTTACTATCGGAACCGGTTAACCGAGACTGGATTATCTCCTCAAATTATGGCGGTTATGCCGTTGTGACTGATCGTTCCATATTAGAAGTGAAGATGAGCGGAACATATCAACTGGTGGATAAAACCAATCGTGAGCTAAAAGGTGAAGAGATAAATTATAAACACCTGAACGGTGCTCTTGAGCAGGTGAGTCGGTTTAATAAGTAATCATACATTATACTATCAGTGGGTTATATTAATCTTAACCCACTGATAAGTATCGAGCTTTAATCCGCTAAGCTTTCCCACTGTTTTACGATAGTATCCTTATGGAACTTTTCTATGGCTTCATCTGGAATCTCAACGTTGTTGTTTAAAATGTATTCCATTTTATTGCTGATATCCTGATAAATTTGCTCTTCCGATCGACCTTCAATCTCAACTAAAAACTCTTTTAGATCACCAGTTAGTATTTCACTTGGTCCGGTTTTGCAATTGGTACTGATAACCGGAGTACCGCAAATAAGTGATTCGATTAATACTGTAGGTAGTCCTTCTGAGTCTGATGCAAGCACCAGCATTTCAGCATTCGCCATATAAGGCATGGGGTTTGTGATAAAGCCTACAAATTGAACTCTGTCGATAATATTTAACTCTGTAGCGAGTTGTACTAATTGCTCTTTGGCAGGGCCAATACCCAGAATAACTAAGTGAACGGATTTATCTTCTAGCTGCGAAAAAGCCTGGAGGGTTCGGTCAACTCTCTTGCCCGGAGCTAGAGAAGAAACTGATAGGATATATGGTGTACTACCAATGTGTTCAGGAATCCCTTGTTGAGCTCTATTTCTAATCTCTTTAAAGTCAAATGGGTTATAGATGGTATGGGATTTTTCAGATATATAAGGTAGCAATCCTTTCATCTCGTCTAGCGCTGAGTTTGATACTGTAAGGCATTTCTTATCTTTAAAGTAATATGAAAGAGGCAACAAACGCTTGACGGTTCGATTGACAAAGACTTCTTTTGGTGAATTATGAACAGTGATATGAATATTTTGCTTAGAATAGAAAAAGTAGTGTTCAAGAAAATAGTAAATGTTTCCGCATACGACGACATCTACGTTATTGTTGCGCAAAAATTTTTGCATCAAAAAGTACTTTGTAGGAAAGCTAAGTAGTTTAAGTAGGTATTTCTTCCACTCATTGATGCTTTCTATGAACTTAAACTTTTCCCTCAGTTTCTGTTTTTTCTTTTTTGTTTGCTTCTTTTTTACGTGTTGTTGAAAGAGCGATGTATCCGAGTTAAGAGGTGTAACATTTACAATTGAGAGTGAAGTTAGATGAAAAACATTTACCGATGGATGTAATGGAAATGCAATCCTATGTCGATCCATTACGATTGTTACTTCGTGTCCCTTTTCAACCAGATAATTACATAGATTTGTAACGACTCTACTTCCTCCTGATGAAGTAAGAGAGAGAGTATGGAAAAGAAAGTGCATAGTTGGGCTATCATCTATATTAACAATATTTTGATTATGAATGTAATTTTAGTTGATTACTAGTCAAAGCTCTGGGTTAAGAAGATGCGATCTGGGAATTAATTCTGGGAAGTTATTTGCTCGTATAATGAGAAGATTTATTGGGTTATGCTTTTACCTCTGAGTACCTTAGTTTAAAATCTAACAAACACTTAATTAAACATATCATTATGAATGCATACTTACCGTTAATCGGACGAACTCAGGCTTTGTTTGATAAAGATATTTCAAGTCATCGTCAGGAGCTTTCTGATGTTGTTTCACAGTCCCGCTTCCTTGTTCTGGGAGGTGCTGGCTCAATCGGTCAGGCTGTGACCAAAGAGATCTTCAAAAGAAACCCTAAAAAGCTTCATGTTGTTGATATTAGTGAAAACAACATGGTTGAGCTGGTGAGAGATATCCGTAGCTCATTTGGTTATATTGATGGTGATTTTCAGACTTTTGCCCTTGATATTGGTTCGGTTGAATATGATGCATTTATTAAAGCGGATGGTCAGTTTGACTATGTGCTGAACTTATCTGCACTGAAGCACGTTCGTAGTGAGAAAGATCCGTATACTTTAATGCGTATGATTGATGTCAATGTGTTTAATACGGATAAAACCATTCAGCAATCTATTGATGCCGGAGTGAAAAAATACTTCTGTGTTTCCACAGATAAGGCTGCAAACCCTGTAAATATGATGGGGGCATCAAAGCGTATTATGGAGATGTTCTTAATGCGCAAGAGTGAACAGATCAGCATCTCGACCGCTCGTTTTGCAAATGTTGCTTTCTCAGACGGTTCTTTGCTGCACGGATTCAATCAACGTCTGCAAAAAAATCAGCCAATAGTCGCTCCGAATGATATTAAGCGTTATTTTGTAACCCCTCAGGAATCGGGAGAACTGTGCCTGATGTCTTGTATCTTTGGTGAAAACAGAGATATCTTCTTTCCTAAACTGAGTGAAGCTCTTCACCTGATTTCATTTGCTGATATTGCCGTGAAATATCTTAAGCAACGCGGTTATGAACCTTATCTTTGCCAGACAGAAGATGAGGCTCGTCAGTTAGCTCATACATTGCCGGAGCAGGGTAAGTGGCCTTGTCTGTTTACCTCCAGCGATACAACCGGTGAAAAAGATTTTGAAGAATTTTTTACTGAAAGTGAAACTCTGGATATGAACCGGTTTGAGAATCTGGGCATTATCAAGAATGAGCCCCTATATCAGCAGGAGCTGTTAATACTTTTTGAGCAGACTATTTCTGAGATGAAGCACAACAGAGAGTGGAGTAAAGAGCAGATCGTTAAGCTATTCTTTACCATGATACCGGACTTTGGACACAAAGAGACGGGTAAATATCTTGATAGCAAGATGTAACTGGAGCTGTAATTAGTGAACCCTAATCATTTAAATGAGTTCGTTCGTGATATCTATAAAACGAAGGACTTTATTCCTCTGCATGCTCCTAAGTTTGACGGTAATGAAAAAGCCTATGTAACGGAAACTATAGACAGTACTTTTGTTTCAAGTGTAGGTAAATTTGTTGATGAGTTTGAGCACAGAATAGAAGCCTTTACCGGTAGTAAAAAAGCCGTTGCAACAGTGAATGGAACGGCGGCTCTTCATGCTGCACTCTATCTGGCTGGTGTTAAGCCGGGAGATCTGGTTATTACACAAGCTCTTACTTTTGTTGCCACCTGTAATGCCCTTTATCATATGGGGGCTGAACCGTTATTTATTGATATCTCTCCGGTGAGTCTGGGCCTTTGCCCCAAAGCGGTTGATGGTTATCTGGAGGAGAATGCTCAGTTAACGAATGACGGCTGTATTCATAAAGTGACTAAGCAGCGAATAAAAGCAGTTGTGCCAATGCATACCTTTGGCCACCCTGTTGAGTTGGATGAGTTAGTTGCAGTTTGTCGAAAGTGGCAGATAACTCTGGTAGAAGATGCAGCTGAGAGCCTTGGTTCTTTCTATAAGGGAAAACATACTGGCACGCTGGGTGATTTTTCCGCTATTAGTTTTAATGGCAATAAAATTATTACCACCGGTGGTGGCGGTATGGTTCTTTGCCGTGACGCAGAGCTGGGTAAAAGAGCGAAACATATCACCACAACGGCCAAGGTTCCTCATCCGTTTGAGTTTTATCATGATGAAGCGGGTTTCAACTATCGTATGCCTAACCTGAATGCCGCTTTAGGTTGTGCCCAGATGGAAACACTAGATTTGTATCTGCAGCAAAAAAGAGTGCTGGCGTTACGCTACCAGATTTTCTTCGCTGATTCCGAGTTCCATTTTGTAACTGAACCGGAATATGCCAAATCAAACTATTGGTTGAATGCTGTGATATGTCCTGACAGCCAAAGTAGGGATGCCTTGCTAGAACAAACTAATGATGCAGGAGTTATGACACGCCCAATCTGGAAATTGATGCATCGTTTACCAATGTTTAAAGAGTGTCTGAGAGGAGACTTAGCCCAATCAGAGATTATTGAGTCCCGGCTGGTCAATATTCCAAGTTCACCAGTGCAAATTACAGAGTAAGCAAAGGTCTGTTTATGGGAAAGAAAGTTACTGTTTTTACCGGTACCAGAGCAGAGTATGGTCTGCTCTATTGGTTGATCAAAGATATTCAGGATGATCCTGAACTTGATTTGCAGTTACTGGTGTCCGGAACCCACCTCTCACCGGAGTTTGGTGAAACTTATAAGCAGATAGAGCAGGACGGTTTTGTCATTGATGAGAAGGTAGAAATATTACTTTCTTCTGATAGCTCAACAGGCACAGCAAAAAGTATGGGGTTAGGGGTTATTGGTTTTGCTGATGCCTTAGCTCGCTTGCAATCTGACTTGCTTATTATTTTAGGTGATAGATTTGAAGCACTGGCTGTAGCTCAAACCGCAATGATTATGCGTATTCCGATATTTCATCTTCATGGCGGTGAGATAACCGAGGGTGCGTATGATGATGCTATACGGCACGCCATTACAAAACTGAGTTACTGGCATGGAACATCGACAGAAGAGTACCGAAAGCGGGTTATTCAGCTCGGAGAGTCTCCTGAAAGAGTAAAGAATGTTGGTGCTATTGGACTGGATCATTTGAAACGAGCACAGTTTATGTCTCTCGAAGCTCTTTCAGACTCTTTAAGTTTCTCTCTTGAAAAACCTTATTTTGTTGTTACTTATCATCCCGTCACTCTAGGCGAAGAGCCTCCTGTAGAAAGTTTTCAGGCTCTTTTATCCGCACTGGATGAGTTTTCTGATCATCAGGTAATTTTGACCTATCCAAATGCTGATGATGGTGGACGGCAGATTATTCCCCTGCTAGAGAAGTATGCTCAGGATAATCCTTCTCGTGTGCTTGCGATTCCTTCGTTAGGGCAGGTTAGATATCTGAGCGCAGTTAAATATGCTGCCGCAGTTATCGGTAATTCATCCAGTGGTATTATCGAGGTGCCTTCATTTGATGTTCCAACGGTTAACATTGGTGTGCGACAAAAAGGAAGGCTGGCTGCAAAGAGTGTTATTGATTCTGAAGCAGATTTTCATTCGATTAAAGAGGCGATTAACTGCGCCGTTAAGGGACTTTACCGAAGAGATAAACAACCTATTTTTAACCCGTATGGGGCTGGCGACACGAGTTCTCAGGTGATTGACGCGATGAAGTCAACGGTAACCGGAACCTGTAAGTCATTCTATGATTTAAAGTGAGAAAGATATGACTCTTATAATTGCGGAAGCGGGTGTAAACCATAATGGTGATGAAAAGCTCGCTTTTGACTTGATTGACGCGGCTCATCAGGCTGGAGCTGATATTGTTAAGTTTCAGACTTTTAAAGCAAAAAACTTAGTAACAGAGGAAGCCAAACAAGCTGACTATCAGGTCGCAAACACAAACAAGCAAGAATCGCAGTTAGCTATGTTACAGCGGCTTGAACTCTCATATGATGCTCACCATAAGATGATTGAACGATGTCAGTCCTTAGGGATAGAGTTTTTATCTACAGCATTTGACTTTGAAAGCCTTGAGTTTTTGGTTGAAGAGTTGGCTCTGAAGAGGCTTAAACTGCCTTCCGGAGAGCTGACTAATGCGCCGCTGGTTCTTGAGCATGCTAAAACAGGATGCGATTTAATTGTCTCTACGGGTATGGCTACTCTGGCAGAAATAGAAATGGCATTGTCTATTATTGCTTTTGGCTATTTAGGAAGTAGTGAAGAGCCTACAACGGAAGCTTTCCAAACTGCATATGCTTCAGCGGAAGGTCAGAGGCTTCTTAAACAAAAAGTTACTATCTTGCATTGTACTACTGAGTATCCTGCCCCTATGGAAGAGATTAACCTTCGGGCAATGGATACCCTTGGAAATGCATTTGAACTGACGGCGGGTTATTCAGATCATAGTGAAGGAATCACTATACCTATTGCAGCGGTTGCAAGAGGGGCTAAGCTGATCGAAAAACATTTCACACTTGATAAAAATATGGAAGGACCTGACCACAAAGCTTCTCTGGAACCCCATGAGCTTAGTGCTATGGTTAGTGCTATCAGGCAGGTGGAGGTGGCCCTGGGTTCTAGCGTAAAGACACCAACAGTGTCAGAAATTAAGAATAAACTGGTGGCACGTAAAAGCTTAGTTGCAAACAAGGCTATCAGGGCAGGCGAAGAGTTCAGTGAAGACAACTTAACGATAAAAAGACCTGGTAGCGGTATGTCTCCACATCTTTACTGGAAACTGTTGGGCAGAACGGCGAAAAGCGACTATCAGTCGGGAGATTTGATCCTTGAATAGTCAAATGGAAAAGCCTCTGGTTATTATCGGTGGCGGCGGCCATGCAAGTGTGTTGGTTGATGTTTTGCTTAGACAGAACCGTCAGATTTTAGCGATTATTAGTCCTGAATCTGTTCAGGAGCGCCCAGTGTTTTCTGGTATCAGGCATTTGAAAGATGATCAGGATATTTCAGAGTTTGCCTCTGATGAGGTTCTGTTGGTAAATGGTATCGGAGTGCTGCCCGGATCTGGTGTAAGAAGAAAGGTAAGTGAGCATTTCCTCAGCTTAGGTTACCGGTTTGAAACAGTGATAGCTGATGACGCAATAGTGTCGCCTTTTGCCTTAGTTCATGAGGGTGCACAGGTATTCTCAGGTGCAGTTGTTCAGACCGGAGCAGTGGTTGGCACCAACAGTATTATAAATACCAATGCAGTAATAGAACATGATTCTGTTGTTGGCGAGTACAGTCACATTGCACCAAATGCGACTTTATGTGGACAAGTATGCTGTCAACAAGACGTATTTGTAGGTGCCGGAGCGACGGTTGTTCAGGGTCTTACTCTGGAAAATCAGAGCATTGTGGGGGCCGGCGCTGCATTAACTCAAGATCTTGCTGCGGGCAAAGTCTGTTATTCAGAGCGTAGTTTAATTAAATAAAGGTATCTCATGAGTCATTGTTGGAACAATATACTAATTAAGCCCGAAGATACTATACGGGATGCTCTGGAAATCATTAACAATGAAGCATTGCGTCTCGCTATGGTAGTCAATGAACAAGAAGAGTTAATGGGGGTTGTCACTGACGGAGATATCCGGCGTGGGTTACTTAATAACCTGACATTGGGTTCTGAAATTACATTGGTAATGAACCCTACTCCCGTAACGGCAGAGACAACCTATTCCCGGGAAGAGCTCGTGGAATTGATGGAAAGTAATGGAATATTATCCGTTCCTATCTTAAAAGAGAAAAAGGTTGTCGGATTAGAAACATTACACGGTATAGGTAGCAAGACAAAATATAAAAACCCAGTCTTTATTATGGCTGGAGGGTTTGGAACACGCTTGCGACCTCTGACGGATACATGCCCTAAGCCGATGCTGAAGATTGGCGGGAAACCTATGCTGGAGACAGTCATTCGTAGCTTTATTAAAGCTGGGTTTAGCAACTTCTATATCTCTACACACTATATGCCTGAGCAAATTCAGGATTACTTTGGTGATGGTTCTTCTTTAGAGGTTAGTATTAGCTATGTTTATGAAGACACGCCTTTGGGCACAGGTGGTGCATTAGGATTATTGCCTGATGATCTTCCGGAGGGCTTGCCTCTAATCATGATGAATGGCGATATTCTTACTAAAGTCGATTTTAAACGCTTACTTGAGTTCCACCTTGACAATGATGCTGATGCTACAATGTGTGTAAGGGAGTATGACTATCAGATTCCTTACGGTGTCATTAATGGCGAAGGCAATAAAATTACCAGTATGGTGGAGAAGCCTATTCAGCGCTTTTTTGTCAATGCAGGCATCTATGTAGTTTCTCCGGAAGTTATTCAATCAGTACCAAGAAATCACGCTATCGATATGCCTACCTTACTTGAACAACATATGGAAAAACGAGAGAAAGTACTGATGTTCCCTATACATGAGTACTGGTTGGATATTGGCAGAATGGATGACTTTAATCGTGCTCAGACTGATATTCATACACTGGAGTTGATTTGATGAAGAAAGTTGCGGTTATCGGGCTTGGTAATATTGCAACCCGACACAGGCGGAACCTGAAGCAACTGTTTCCAGAGGCAACATTGTTTGCTATGTCAGCAAGTGGCAGAGTGCCAAATGAGACAGTTGAGAACTGCGATATTGTAGCAACAAGTATTGAAGAGCTGATTGATAAAGAAGTTGAACTGGTTATCGTCGCCTCTCCGGCAACCTTTCATGCCAGACATGCGGTTCCTTTGATAGAGGCAGGTATTCCGACGTTAATTGAGAAGCCTGTTACTGCAGATAATAAAGATTCGAAAATCCTGTCTGATACGGTCAGTAAACACTCTACGCCTGTTGCGATAGGTTACTGCCTCAGATATTTACCTTCAGCGAAAGTTGTTAAGTCTGTATTGGACGAAAATAAGCTGGGTTGTTTATATAACTCTTTCGTACATATCGGGCAGTATCTGCCTGATTGGAGACCATCCAAAGACTACCGGAGTAGTGTATCAGCGAATGCTGAACTAGGAGGAGGAGCTCTGTTAGAGTTAAGTCATGAGGTGGACTACTCCCGCTGGTTATTAGGCACCCTCAATTTGCAGCATGCATTACTTAGGTCTAGTGCCGAACTTGCCCTTGATGTAGAAGATATGGCTGATATAACCCTTACAGCAGAAGACGGCTCTGTTGTTCAGCTTCATCTGGATTTTATGCAGAGAACAGCTAACCGACATTGTCGATTTATCGGTAGCCAAGGCTGTTTAGAATGGGATTTGATTCGGAATGAAGTTGCCTATGTCGCTGGTGGGGAAGAAAAGATCTTATATAGCGATCCCGAATGGGATAAAAACCAGATGTACCTGGAGATGATTAAGGACTTTTTACGTTTAATCCGGGGAGAAGACAATCAGTGTGTGTTGATAGATGATGCTGCTGAAACGGTTGCTTTGATTGAACAAGTTAAGCAGAAGTTTCCTAAAACGGATAAATACTAAATATGAAAAACTTTGCCTTTATTTTTGCACGGGGAGGCTCAAAAGGGCTGCCGGGTAAAAACATTAAACCTCTTGCCGGAAAGCCGCTTTTGGCTTATTCGATTGAAACTGCTACCTCTTGTCCATCAGTTGATGAGGTGTTTGTTTCTACTGATGATACAGAAATTGCTGAAGTAGCCCTAAAGTACGGAGCCATTGTTATCCATCGCCCTCAGGAGCTGGCAAGCGATACTAGTCCGGAATGGTTATCCTGGCGGCATGCTACTGAATGGGTGACAGAGAAATATGGAGCATTTGAAGGATTTGTAAGCTTACCGGCAACCAGTCCTTTACGTAGCGTTGAAGATGTAGAAAGTGCTTTGTTAAAGCGAAGAGAACAAGGTGCTGATATCTGTATCTCTGTAACACCAGCCAGCCGAAGCCCGTATTTCAACATGGTTAAATATGATCAGAATGGTTTTATAGTGCTGGTTAACTCTCCTAAAACTGATGTGACGCGACGGCAGGATGCTCCTGAAGTCTTTGATATTACTACCGTAGTCTATGCGACAACACCCGACTTCGTGATGAACAATTATGGTATTTTTTCCGGCAAAGTAACCAGTGTTGAGGTACCTAAACACAGAGCAGTAGATATAGATGATATCTACGATTTTAAGTTTGCAGAAGTATTACTTCAGGATGCCCGATGAAAGATTTATTAGAGGATAAAAAAATTGTAATAGCCGGAGCTGGAGGGCTGCTTGGAGCTCGTTTGGTTTCTGCTGCTCTTAAGCAAAAAGCAACGGTTATAGCCGCGGATATTAACCCTACATTGATGCAAGAACGGCTGAAGGCGTTAGGTGTTGATTTGAGTGACAATCAACTTGTCATTGAAGAGCTTGATGTAACAAGTGAAGAGAGCGTAAAGCAGTTCTTTACTAAACATGACAGCTTAGATGGGGCTGTTAATGCAACTTACCCAAGAAATAAGAAGTACGGCGCCCATTTTTTTGATGTGACGCTAGAGAGTTTTAATGAAAACTTATCGTTACATCTGGGAAGTGCTTTTCTGTTTACTCAGCAGTGTGCAGCGAGTTTTAAACAGACACCATCACCTTTTTCCCTGGTAAACATATCTTCAATATATGGTGTGGTAGCACCGAAATTTGATATTTATGATAACACTCCAATGACAATGCCGGTTGAATATGCAGCCATAAAATCTGCCATTATTCATTTAAACAAGTACGCAGCAGCCTACGTAAACGATAGCCGGTTTAGGGTGAATTGTGTTAGCCCCGGTGGGATATTCGATTTTCAGCCAGATGACTTCCTGAAGGCCTATAAAAAGAATACCCATGGCGAGGGTATGCTGGATGTAGAAGAGGTTATTGGCTCAGTACTCTTTCTTCTCTCAGAGCAATCTAAATATGTCACTGGTCAAAACATCATTGTGGATGATGGGTTTAGCTTGTGAGGAACGGTTTTATTGGTTAACTTTTTTTTATTGAGTGGCCGTGATCTGGTATATTCCTTGCCTTTCGTGATGATTGAATAGTACTTAATGTTAGTAACACTTAAGATACGAACTAGAGTTTAGTGGAGATAACTATATGAAAACAAAAGCTGCGGTTAAAGCACTAATTGCTGATATTTTGAAAGTATCTGTTGAAAAAATTGATGATGAACTTGCGATTGGTGATATACCAGAATGGGATTCTTTAGCACATATGAGAATTATTGCAGCGTTAGAGTCTGAGTTAGGTGTGGTTTTGGATATTGAGCAAACATTAGAAATTGAAGATGTTGAAGATATTGTTGATGCAGTAATGAGTACTGAATCATAGGCTTATTATGTCAATATTTACGAAACTAGTTTTCCACTCAAAGATCCAAGGCCAAAAAACCGCTGTGATCGATAATGGAGATGAGTATTCTTATTCTCGGTTAGTTGAGGATATAGGAAAAACTGCTTTAAAATTAAAAGAGTTAAACGTTCAGCCCAGGGATCGTGTTTTAGTTACTTCTAGTAATGACTATGCATTTGTAGTTACTTACTTCGCTGTAAGCTCTGTTGAAGCAATATTTGTAAATTTGGCACAAGATGTAAGTGCTGAGCATAAGCAATATGTCCGTGATAAGTCTCAACCTATTATTCAGATAGATAGTTGCAAAGAGTTTCTGGAAGAGGTCTCAACCACTGTTAGCATAGATGAGCAAATAGAACTAGAGGTAGATGACTCGGATGTTGCGGAGTTAGTATTTACTAGTGGAACCACGGGAGAGCCTAAAGGTGTATCGCTAACCAACGGACAAATTGAGAAGGCAACACGACATATTGTAGAGCAGGTTAAAAATACCAGTGAAGATGTTGAACTTCTATTAATGCCTCTAAGTCATTCTTTTGGAATGGGACGACTAAGAAGTGTTCTATATGTTGGTAGTACATTAGTTATTGGTTACCCGTTGCAGAGGTTAAAAAGGGTCTTTCAAGCTATAGAACGCTACCATGTAACAGGGTTGGGGCTGGTCCCCTCTGCCTGGTCTTTCATTACCAGTGTATCTAAAAACTTAATTACCAAGTTTGCTGACCAGATTAGATATATTGAGTTTGGGAGTGCTTACTTATCTATAGAAAACAAAAGATTACTTACTGATTGGTTCCCGAAGACCCATATTGTAATGCATTATGGACTTACAGAAGTTTCTAGAGCTCTTTTTATTCACTTCCATACAGATAACCTTGAATCTATTGGCCGCTTATCTCGCGGGGCTGATGTAAAAGTATTATCTGAGAATGGGCGGTTTGCTAAAGAGGGTGAGGTAGGCGAGATAGTACTTAAGTCCACCTGGATGATGTCTGCTTATTACCAAAATAATAGCTTAACTAATAGTAGCTTTGTTGATGGCTATTTTCGGACAGGAGACTTAGGGCGATTAAAAGGTGAGTATTTATTTCTCGAAGGTCGATTAAAAGAGATTATTAATGTCGGAGGGAAAAAAGTCAGCCCTTATCAAGTGGAAGAGACTCTACTTAAGAGCCCTTATGTTAAAGAATGTGCATGTGTTGCTCTGCCTGACTTACTTATGGGAGAAGTTGTACAGGCATTCATAGTTTTAGATAGCACCGCAGAAAGTTCAATAGAGCAAGCTATAGAATCTCTAAAAGAGCTTGTTGCAGAGCTTTTACCTGTGCATATGCGTCCACAAAAATATCAGCCAGTAGCTAATCTGCCCAAAACTTCATCGGGAAAAATCCAGCGATTAAAGCTATTGACTAAAGAGGTTTACTGAAATGTTAAAGCTTAGGTTTCCATTGCCTGTATTTCGAAGTGCAAAAGAGATAGTGAATGGTCAAAATGCAAGAATGGCACTTAAAGGGTTGGTCGCGAATAGAGTCGCTCTCATTGTTAGTTCTGCTTTTAAGCGTTCTAGTTATTGTGAACAACTGGAAAGATTGATTAATGCCGATAGCGTTTTATTGATTGAAAAATCATGGGATGGAGAACCTTCGGTTGAAAGCTTATCTGGCGTGCTATGTAAGCTGGAAAAGTTCCAACCAGACTATATATTAGCATTAGGTGGCGGTTCCGTAATTGATGGTGCAAAACTAGCGTGGCTATTGTATGAACATCCAACATTGAGCAACGAACAGTTATTTAGACCGTTCTCTTTGCCATCTCTGAGAGGCAAAGCAAAGTTTGCTGCAATTCCTACGACCGTTGGGGCTGGTTCAGAAGTTTCTTCGGCGGCGGTTATGTTAGATACAAGCTCTTCCAGTAAAAAAGCAGTAGTAACGCATGAGTTTATTCCAGACTTAGTCATTTTGGATCCGGAACTAGTACAGGAAGTCTCTCACAACATATTAAAAACTACAGTTGCAGATGCTCTCTCTCATGCAGTAGAGGGTTATGTCTCACAAATAAATCACCCATTGATGGATAGCTTTGCTGAAAAAGCAGTCGAAATTGTAGCCAGTTATATTGACTGCTTTGATGATGAGTCATGGGATTTAGCTATGATTGCAGACTTGCAATATGCATCTATGCTGGCTGGGTGGGTACAAAACCACAAAATAGTAGGCTTATCTCACGCGATTGCTCATCAACTTGGAAGCTTGGAAATTGGGCATGGCTTAGCTAACGGTTTGTTAATGCCTGAAGTTATTAGCTTCAATGCTGGAAAAGATAAAGAAACAGCCAAGAAATACCAAAAATTGTGTAGTAAAGCATCTATAGAAAACGTATCTCAGCTTAGAGATATTTTTAAGAAGTTAACTAAGGGGCAGTATGATTCTAAATGCTTAAGTGAGGCAGATTTAGAACGTATTGCAACTGGAGCACTGCTTGACCCTGCTGCAAAGTCTAATCCTGTTACATTTAGTGAAATAGATGTCAAAGAGATTGTTATCAAATGCCTATAAAAAGTGATTCAGAGCAAGAACTATTATCGGTTTTGGATGCTCGTCCATATCAACTATCTGATAAGCAAAAGTCAAAGTTGTTTAAGTCTAACTTACTTAAAGAGTTAAATCATCATTATAAAAATAATGAGTTATATAGAAAATTCTGCAAGAAACATCTATTTGAACCGGCTACCTTTTCTGGTGAACTTACTGATATTCCTGCTATCCCTGTACATATATTTAAAGCTTTAGGACACAAGTTATCTTCGGTTAGCCCTGAGTTAATCAAAACTACATTACAGTCTTCTGCAACGAGTGGAGTCCCTAGTACCGTTCTTTTAGACAAGATTACATCTCGGCGACAAATTAAAGCTATGGCGAGAGTGCTGCAAGAAGTATTAGGGTCAAAACGTCGCCCGTTTTGTGTCATGGATATAGATCCAGCAAGCCCTAATGCGGTTAATTTAGGCGCTAGAATTGCGGCAGTGAAAGGTTACTTAAATTTTGCCTCATCCTCTGACTATTTTATAGATGCTAATAGCCCAACGGCTCCATTAGAGTTTTTGCAGCAAAAATTCATAGAGTATTTGGAAAATCTAAAGTCAGATGAGCCAGTGGTTATATTTGGCTTTACTTTTGTTTTGTACCATTCAGTTTTCAAAGTACTAAAAGAGCGGAATATAAGTTTTCAGCTTCCTATTGGTTCTCAAGTTATCCATATAGGAGGATGGAAAAAACTAGAGTCTGAAAAAGTCAGTAAAGAAATTTTTAATAGTGATATTGCCGGGGTACTTGGTATTCCAGCGGAAAATGTTATTGATATTTATGGCTTTACTGAACAGATGGGGCTTAATTACCCAGATTGTAAAGCTGGCTGGAAGCATGTTCATGCTTATTCAGATGTAATTATTCGAGATGAAAGCGATCTCAGTGTCTGTCCTAATGGTCAGAGTGGACTGTTAGAGTTTATTAGTCCATTGCAACACTCCTACCCTGGTAACGTTGTTCTTACAGATGATTTAGGCGTAATTGAAGAAGGTCAATGCAACTGCGGTAGAAAAGGAAAGCGCTTTAAAGTCATTGGGCGAGCTAAAAAAGCTGAAGTCCGTGGTTGTGGTGATGTAATGTCGGAAAAAGTTAGTTCAGTTAGCAATAAACGCAAGCTGAGTGAAACTGAGAGTATGATAATTTATCATTCGCCCATTGATGTTGATTATAGCTTGCATCCTACGGAACAACTGAAGCAAATTTTTGCGGCTCTAGAACAGAAAAAGAACTGGCTGTCGGAGCAGCCATTAGAAGCCTTAATAGGGCTAATTGACACTGCAAGGGAGCGTTGGGCTGATGACACTGCATTGGATAGCTTTCGAAGCAATGGATTAAACTTCTTAATAGAGTGGAGTGAGCCTTCTCGACTGAAAGCGTTGTTAGATAGTTCATTACATGGGCGTCGTGGGCATTTAGATTCTTTTTTGCCTAGAAAAGATATTAGCAGTAGCTCCCTTAAAGCATTACCAAGAGGTACAGTTGCACACTGGTTATCGGGAAATGTTCCTCTACTGGGCATGTTTGCGCTTATACAAAGCATTGTGTGCAAGAACACTAATATTCTTAAAGTTTCTGCTGATGAGTCTCAAGCGTTACCAGCTCTCCTTAAGACTTTTAAAGATATAAGCTATACGTCTCCTGGTGGCTATACTATTTTTGGCAATGATCTCCTTGAATCAATAGCTGTTGTGTATTTCGACCGTCATCAAATAAAAACTGCTGAGTGTTTTTCTGGGCATGCCGATGTCAGAATTGCGTGGGGCGGACGTGAAGCTGTCGAAGCTGTGAGTCAACTACCTAAGAAGTATAATTGTCAAGATGTTTTATTTGGACCTAAGTTATCTATGATGGTGATAGGCTGTGAAGCTTTATCAACTGAAAAACAGATACGAAAACTTGTACGAAGAGCAGCTACAGATTCTAGTGTATTCGATCAATATGCTTGTGCTTCCCCTCATACCATTTTTGTGGAGAAAGGAGCGAAGATCACTCCGTTAGAGTTCGCTGAAAAACTGGCTTTAGCGATGGATAAAGCTTTAATTCGTTTACCAACTCAAGTTCCTGATATTGGGCAGACAAACAAAATACGCTCAAAGATTGCCGAATATAAGTTTATTGGTGAGTCTTGGAACGATAGACACTTGAGGTGGACTGTCCTATATGATGAAGGGGATAGTCTTGTAGAGCCGACATATCATAGAGTGATTACAGTTAAAGCAGTTGATGACGTGTTCAATGTGATACCTAATGTTACTAGTGATATTCAGACTGTCGGATTAGCAATGCATGGTGAAAAGCGTTTGCGCTTTGCGGAAAAAATTACTTTTCAAGGGGCAGTAAGATGTCCGGATATTGGCTATATGACTCATTTCGATTCACCATGGGATGGCCTATTTGTTGCCGATAGGCTTGTGCGTTGGGTCTCACTTGGTGGTCCAAGATAATATTTTTATAATAGGCAATATGATGTCAAAATTTTCTTTTGAAATATGCAAAACAGAGCAAGTAGAAGAGCTTGTTGAATATATTGATAATAATTGGTCTAAGAATCATATTTTAGTTAAATCTAGAGAATTGTTAGACTGGCAACATAAAAGTCATTGTGGAACTTACTATAATTTTATTATGGTTAGGGATAATGCCGATGAAAGTATTTGCGGTGTCCTTGGGTTTATTCCTACATCTCATTTTTCAGATAGTCTCGCTCAAGAAGAAGAAGTGTGGCTAGCTATATGGAAAGTGAACGAAGGGTCAAAATATATAGGTTTAGGGCTAGGGTTACTTAATTACTTGAAGTTAACATTTGGATTTAAAAAAATATGCTCCATTGGTATTAGCCAGATTGTTTTTCCAATGTATCAAGCGTTAGGGTATAAAGTCGGGAAACTATCACAGTTTGCACTGATTAATGATAAGTTGAGTGATTACAAAATAATAGAATGCAATTTTTCATTAGAACATTCTCGGCTTAATAAGGCTTTACATCATAAAATGACAGTGATTAACCCTCATGAAATAAAGAAAGGTCTTTTAGCGAATGATCTTTACGCATCACAAACAAAAAAAAATTCAGATTATTTTATAGGTCGATTTATAAATCATCCTGTATATAGCTATGAATTTTTAGGTTTCTATCATGATAATGAATTAAAGATGTTCGCTGTTGCAAGAGTCGTTGAACATGATGGAAGAAAAGCACTGAGAATTGTTGATGCGCAAGGAGACTATACACTGTTCCGTAAATGTTCTGGCTACTTATATGAATATGTTCTTGAAAATGGATATGAATTTGTCGATATAATGCAAGAAGGTATAGATGAAAGTGTTTTTCTTGACTCAGGCTTTATGAAAATTGATAAGTCATCTAGTAGTGTTGTGCCTAATTATTTTGAGCCTTTTGTTAAGGAAAATATTGAGATTTATTATGCAAGGAGAGATCTAAGTGAAGAGTCCTTTGTTTTATTCAGAGGAGATGCGGATCAGGATAGGCCGAATATACTGCTAGGAGAAACTGATGAGTAATAAACTAACAGTTGTTATGTATCACTATGTAAGAGACATAAAAAATTCGCGTTATCCTAATATAAAAGGCTTAGAGCTAAGCCAGTTTGTTGAACAGTTAAAATATTTAAATAAACACTATAATATTATAGGAATGGAAGATGTATTAGCTAGCAAATATCATCAAGAAGTACTTCCTGATAAAGCAGTTCTTTTGACTTTTGATGATGCATATGCTGAACATTTTAATTTTGTATATCCTATTTTGAAGAAAATGAAAATGAAAGGAGCATTTTATGTTCCTGCAAAAACGGTTCAAGAACATAAAGTACTGGATGTTAATAAAATTCATTTTATTCTTTCAAATGAAAATAACACATTAAAAATAATTAATCATATTAGAGTTGAAATTGATAAATATCGTGAGGAATTTGCTCTTAGTTCATTTGATTTTTACTATAAA
Source organism: Vibrio sp. SCSIO 43137 (assembly GCF_028201475.1). Taxonomy (NCBI): domain Bacteria; kingdom Pseudomonadati; phylum Pseudomonadota; class Gammaproteobacteria; order Vibrionales; family Vibrionaceae; genus Vibrio; species Vibrio sp. SCSIO 43137. The sequence continues at coordinate 128,194 of NZ_CP116383.1, forward strand.
AAGTATGCAGTAGAGAATAGATTTGATAATAAAAATACAATTTTTATCAAGAGGGTGCTACAGCATGCTTTGCCAGAACGTTTAAGAAATATCATTTCGGATAATCTATTTGAGCAGCATGTTGGAGTATCCGAAGAAGCTTTTAGTCGAGAGTTGTATATGAACAAATATCAACTTGAACAACTTGTTAATGACGGAATGCATATAGGAAGTCATGGATATGATCATTACTGGTGGAATAAACTTGATAATGAACAACTATCGTCTGAAATTGATAGATCAATTCAGTTTTTGTCTTCATTAGGAGTAGATACTGAAAATTGGACAGCATGCTACCCCTATGGTTCATATAGTGAACAGGTTGTGATGAAGCTAAGGGACAAGGGATGCAAGTTGGCTTTCACCACAGAAGTTGATATTGCTAATTTAAACTGTATAGAACCTCTGTTAATTCCAAGATTAGATACTAACGATCTTCCTAAGAGTAGCAGTTCTAAGCCAAATGAATGGCATCAGAAGGTATAGCCAAATTTAGAGTTGTCGTTTAGCAAAGTGCTCTTTAAGAAATGCTATCATTTTGTTTCCTACGTGACTATCATATGTATGTGCAGATATGGGAATTTCTTTATATAGGAGAGAAAGAGTATATAAAGCTGTGGAAGTAACACCGTATATTTTAGATAGTTTAATATTTTTGTTAGCAATTTCTAGTTCAATTGGGAATTCACTATTGTGATATATAATATAGGGTAGGGATTTTATCGCTTTGGTTACTTTTTCTGATTCAGTGCGATGAGGAAAATATAGAATATCTGATGAGCTATTTTTAGCCAAGTTTTCCAATCTAGAAACATAGCTTTCAATATCAGGTTGATTTTTATCACCAATAGCTCCTTCTCCAATAAATGCTATTTCTGCATTAGCATCAAAACATTTTGATGCTCCGATAGTTTTTCTTAATGATTCAAGCTTATTTAATTTTAGAACACATACTGTATTGGATATGTTAAATATTGAAAACATCTCTAGTTTTTCATCATACGGCATAACTCCAATTTTTTTACACCCTTGAAGCTGTACCAGAAAGTCTTGTAACCACCGGGTTCGTTTGAAAGTTTTTTTCGGCTCTATATATTGGTAGTATTCATAAAGATTGGCCATCCCATCATCTATCAACACAAGCTTTTCTGCTGTAATGTTTCTAAGGAACATACGGGTTCGCCATGACTTATATTCAGCAAAGAAAAAATACTCTAATGGCTTACGCTTCGCCATATGTTGAATAGACTTTATTAGTCTAGGAGTAATAAAAGTTCGATTGCTACGTTTTACTTTAATAACAACATCCCAAGGTTCATCATTAAATAGTTGATCCATATGTCGCTTTCCAGCTTCATTGTCTTGTTCTACTAGCACGAGAATATTGTTTCTTGTATTGTATTGTTCTCTGGCTTCAACTGCGCATATATATTGAAATGGTGAGGTTACTAAAAATAAGTTCATGTATTGTGTTCTACTTTAATTGATTGATCCAACTCAAACTCTAAGCTGATGCATTTTCAACTGCATTTATAAATGATTCTGTATTGGTCATGTATGGGATGAATAACTTAATTTTATCATCACTCCAGTTCCACCATTTTATGCTTAGAAGTCTTTCAACCGTATCGCTATCAAACCTATGCTTTATAATCTTTGCTGGGACTCCTCCAACGATAGCGTATGGGGGAACATCTTTGGTTACCACTGCACCGGCAGCAATAATAGCACCATCACCAATATTTATTCCTGGGAGTAAAATTACGTTTGAACCTATCCAGACATCATTGCCAATTATAATTTTTTCATTATTTGTTATAGTAGAAATATCTTTGTTTTCATTAACAAAACCGATTTTTTTACTATAAGTGAAAGTATTCGTTGAGACGGTTGAGGTTGGGTGATTACCCGCGAGAGTAACATTGTCAGCTGATATATTACAAAAAGCTCCTATTGATTCGATCAATAAACTTTGATGCCAAAACTGTTCATACCCAGTTGAGTATTTCCCTACTGTAAAACCGTATAGTTTTTCTGAAATATATCTATAACCTTCTTTAAACTTTCCATATTGATCTCGGCATAGATTTTTCTTCATATAATTTAATACAAGCACATGCCACGGATTTATAGTGCGTCTACCTTTTTTTCTGTCAGACAATAAATAACCATACTTGTCTAGTAACGATATTTCTTTTTTAGTCAGGTTGTAGTTAGCCTTCATTGAGATAGTTCCATTTTTAAATCTAATGCGATTAAAGTGTTCCTGATGGCACCTTGATTTTTTTTTACTACTTCTTTTGCGGCATCGCCAGTCAACGCTAATAGTTCTTTATCATCGAACTTACTTATTATTTCTTTAGATATTTCTGAAGCATTTGAAACGATGTCGACAGACTTTACTTTTAGTAGTTGCTCAGTAATATCTTTAAAATTAAAGTAGCTTGGACCAATAAGCATAGGTTTTCCGAGAGCGGCTGGCTCTAAAAGGTTATGTCCACCCACGGTATTGCCAATAAGGCTCCCTCCCATGAAGCAAACATCCGATGAACTTATCAGTGTTAACATTTCGCCCATTGTATTTCCAATGTATACACTGTGATCTTTAGTTATTATTTCATTGTCTGTACGTTGAGTGGTTTTATAACCATTTTTTGTGCATAGGTTGTGTATGGTGGCAAATCGCTCAGGATGTCTTGGTACTAAAATCAAAAGGGTACTGGGATAAGTCTTCAATATTAGCTTGTGAGCATTTAATATTATTTCATCCTCTCCCTTGTGTGTGCTTGCAGCAATCCATACCGGACGGTTGATACCAATTTTTTCGCGAAGTTTTAAACCGGATTTAATATTATTGTCTGATACTTCTATATCAAACTTGATCGAGCCTGTAATTTCTATTTTTTCTGAAGGGACTCCCAGCCTTTCAAACCTATCTGCGTCAACCTGAGTTTGGCATAGTATTTTGGATATCTTTGGGTGAATTTCATTAAATAAAAACTGAATTTTAGCGTAATTTTGATAAGATTTTTCTGATAACCGAGCATTTACAATAGTAATTGGTATGTCAAATCTATGTACCTCATTCAGAGTGTTTGGCCAAAGCTCAGTTTCAATGATTAACAGTTGGCATGGGTTAATCTTTTTGAGAAAAAACCTTATAGCAAATGAGAAGTCCAACGGCATATATCTATGAGCAATGATATCACCAAGCTTTTCTATCTCTTTTGCACCTGTACTAGTAGTTGTAGTAATGAGTATTGGCTGCTCGGGATTTTGCTTCTTTAGTGCTTTGATTAATGGTTTTGCAGCAATGCACTCTCCGACAGAAACTGCATGGATCCATATCGGTGGTTCTGTAGTTTCCAACTTTGGAGCAAGGCCAAAATGCTCTTTCCACCTCCAACCAAAGTGAGGTTTATTTGGTTTGCTTCTGTAGAGGCCAAACAATAAGAGTGGTGAAGCAATGATAAGTAAAACTGTATATAACAAACGAGTAATCATAGCTATAACTCGATAGACTCTAATTTTTTGATACTTTGTAAAACTTGCCTAGGGAATAGCTCTTTTAGACACTTTAAGTGCTTGTATTGGCATTCTCGCTTAAAGCAGGGACGACATTCAATATCGGTATGAACTACTTCTACGTTCTTTGCCAATGGAGGTGTGTACTCTGGAGATGTTGAGCCATAAACAGCAACAACGTTACAGCCGACTGCAGCAGCGATGTGCATTAAACCAGAATCATTACTTACAACGGTTGAGCATGCGGAGAGAAGATCGATAGCCTCCACTAAGCTTGTGTTACCAGCTAGGTTGAACAGTTCTTTTTTACACTTTTCAGAGGTCACTGATACTATTTTGTTTGTTGTATCTTTATCTTTCCCTGAGCCAAAAAGCCAAACTTGATAACCAAGTCTGATCATATCTTCAGCTATCTTGGCATAGTGCTCCGGTGGCCATTGCTTAGCTGGTCCAAATTCCGCCCCAGGGCAAAGACCAACCACTGGTTTTTCTAATTTGAGGGAGAACTTTTTTAAACAATTAGCTTGTGATTGTGTATCAACCGTTAATATTGGGTATGGAAGTATTTCAATACCACCTAATGAACTGGAGTTTATCATTTCATGCTTTGGATAAGCTAAAGCGACATATCTTTCTAGCATATATTGAAACGATTTTTTATTGCTTCTTAAGTCATTAAGCAGTCCATATCGCATTTCGCCTTTCCAACCAGTACGTGATTGAATATTTGCAAACCATGGAATAAGTGCTGATTTCATCGAGTTAGGTAGAATGTAAGCTTTATTATATTGTTCTTCTCTTAACGCTTTACCAATTTGAAATCTTCTATATAGATCAACTTCACCATGCCCCAGTGGCATTGAGATAGCCTTATTTACTTCGGGCATTCTGTCCAAGATAGGTTTGCACCAGTTCGGCGCTAATACATCAATAGTCGATGATGGGTGTTGTGATTTCAATGTTTTGTATAAGGATTGAGACATTACCATATCTCCAATCCATGACGGACCTACTATAAGAATTTTCATATGTCGTTTTCAGTCTTCTTCTCTGGCAGGCATAGTGAAGCTAATATAACTGTACCCATGGTATAAAGTATTATGCCTGAATGATGGTTTAGATAATGTTGGGTCATTGAGTAACCTATGACTAAAGCAATGTGGCATATTCCCATTAACGCAAAATATCGAGACTCAATAGAAGTTGTTGAGCCTTTATATATCTTCTTAAAGACTCTGTATGGGAAATAAAACATAGAAATCAATACTATAATGCCTAGTGAGCCTTTGGTCTGCATATCTTCAAAGAACTGGTTATGGGCTCTTCTGGAGCCCAATGCTGCTTCTGTTACTTTTCCTTCTGAAAATTGTTTTTTCTTAGCTTCCATAGTTCCATCGAATCCCTGTCCGAATAATGGTTTGTCTAGGAAGCTATATATTGAAGACTTCCATAGCTCTATCCTAATACCCGTGGATGTAACCGTCTTTCCTTCAGTATACATAGCTGCGTCAGACGCAACATCACTCAGTCTGGCAGTTATTTGGGGGGAAGCAAAAATTAAGCAAATTGCTGCAACAATTATACTTACAACACCGGAGGTTTTGCTTATTAAAAAACGTTGATTCCATATAAGTGTTAAGATAACGACAGGAGTCAGTACCCAAGCTCCTCTTGCTCCTGTCAATAAGCAAGCCAACAAGGCCGACGTTGCACCCACTATAGATAAAACGTAGAGAACCTTCTTGTTTGTTATTTTAGCGTAAAAGTATGTAACTAATGATAAAACCCCTAATGTTGCACACATCCCAGCGGCTTGAATTACCATATAGTCATTAACCATGAACGCTCTAGGACTCAATTCAAGCACATGAAATAGTGCGAGCATGCCCGTAATTATACCGCCTATGGGTATGCTATAAAAAACAAATAACTTTTTAGGAGGGAACTGATATAAATGAAGTAGAACTAAACTTGCTAACAGAGTTCTACTAGGCATATCTAGCTGGCTTGTATTTCCACCGTAAAGAAAAAATGAGATGACAACTAAAATAAAGTATGGAACTAAGCTTAAACAAATGATTTTTATCTCTGGTACTTTTATATTTCTCCAGGCTGTTTTGATACTTAGTAATGAAAGCAAAACTAAACCTATAGGACCCCATATATATGATTTAGGTGTGACGAGCAAAGCTATAAAAAAAAGGCAGCAAAGGAACGTATTAATGCTTCGATAGTCTAGTTTCATTTATAGTGGATCCTTTGATAAGTAGGATTTATATAGATTACTACCATCAGCTTGGGTCTTTAGTAATGATAGATTCCACATGTATTGTTCTAAATTTCTACTAACAACCGATTCGATATAATCATTTGTAGCTTTTGCGTCACCTTCATCGCTTCCAGTAGGGAAGTTCTTTAAGGCTGGATAAATGTCTATTTGGTATTGTCCACTATCCACATTATAAGAAGAAAAAATTGGTACGACTTTGGCGTTGCTAATTTTAGCAAGTTTACCTAATCCTGGTAGGGTCGCTTTAATGGCTGAAAAGAAGTCCACAAAAACGCTATTATCGGGGCCATGATCTTGATCTGGTAAATAGTAACCAAGATACCCTTGCTTAATTGATTTGATGAACGGTTTAATGCCACTACTTCTTTCATAAATCCTACCCCCATACTGGATTCTCTGTTTATGCATTAACCAATCACCGAGCTCATTTTTTTGCTGTTTGACAAAACCAACAACAGGTAGCCCTTTTGAGGCAAATAGTATCGCTGGGACATCAATTGTCCAAGTATGCGGTACGAGAAGAATGACATTTTCATTTTTATCAGTGTGTTTTGTTAGGTTCTCTATTCCTTGCACAATACACTTCTTTTCAAGCCAGTGCCTGCTTCGTATAGTTAAAGAGGCAAATCCTAATAAATATGCGCCGCCAGTTGTAAGCCCATTCCTGATAATAGATACTTTCTCATATCTATTTTTTGTAGGGAAACATACTGATAGATTTACCCAAGCTCTTTTGCAAGCTGTACTTGTTTTTTTTAGCATTAAGAGAGCAGCTAATCGAGCCAACCAACAGCGAACCGAATTGGGGAGCAGTGCAATTGGAATAGTAATAAATATAAGTAACCACGTTCCCCAATTTGATGGTAAAAGAAACTTCCATTTAAAAGTTGGGTTATAGGCTTTTGGATCAAAATCGTTTCTTGAATTTTGCACTCAGGGAGCTCATAAAAGAGTAAATACTAATACCTAGAAGGATAACACAAATAATTGGGTTGAGTAGAGCCTACTACTCAACCCTTTTGAGCTTCATCTAATCATTGATGATTGATAAGTACTCAGCAACACCTTCAGCGACTGATTTAAACTGAACATCGCAGCCAGTAGCCCTGAGTTTGGTTAAATCCGCCTGTGTATACTCTTGATAAGCTCCCTTCAGATGGTCGGGAAATGGGATAGACTCGACTTCCCCTTTTCCATGATGCTTAATGACTGCTTTAGCCACTTCTTCGAATGATTCTGCATTTCCTGTTCCTAGGTTGAAAACGCCGGAGTGACCATTCTGTAAGAACCATAGATTTACATCTGCTACGTCACCAACATATACGAAGTCACGACGGAAATTCTCGCTACCTTCAAATAGTTTCGGGTTTTCATTAGCATTCATTTGATTGTTTAAGTGGAACGCAACTGAAGCCATAGAGCCTTTGTGTTCTTCTCGGGGACCATAAACGTTGAAATATCGAAAGCCAGTAACTTGAGACAGCTTTTCTCCATGAGCCTCAGCGTCTTGCCATAACCGTCGCACATAGTTATCAAATTGCTGCTTCGAGTAGCCATAAACGTTAAGCGCACCTTCATACTTTTTTTCTTCAATGAAGGTATCCGTATCGCCGTAAGTAGCTGCTGATGATGCATATAAAAAAGGTATCTCTCGCTCAAGGCAATAGTGAAGTAGCTCTTTAGAGTATTCATAGTTATTGAGCATCATATACTTGCCATCCCATTCGGTAGTAGCTGAGCAAGCACCTTCATGAAAAACTGCCTCAATTGGACCAAAGTCTTCTCCAGCCATTACCTGCATCAAAAAGTCTTCCCGATCCATATAGTCGGCTATATCGAGGTCTACAAGGTTTTTGAACTTTTTTCCGTTTTTTAAATGGTCAACGACAAGGATATCCGAGTACCCTTTCTCATTTAATGCTTTAACAATGTTGCTGCCAATCATGCCAGCACCGCCGGTAATTATAATCATCGTTTAGTCCTGAGTGATCTCTTAAAGATAAGGCGTAGTATAACAATACTGAATGAGATACAACAGTTGGTGTGTTTCAGAAAATTCAAGCTAAAAGTTATAGAATATGATGCGCTGCTGATATTTGTGCTATTAATTGAGTGGCACTGGATTATGTGAAGTATCTACGGTAGACTCCATCGGTTAAAACTCTTTGATAGTTGCTTGTGGGAGTGTTACCCAAGGGCGGTAGCATATATTTATGAAAGTATTGCACGTTTATAGAACATGTTATCCGGAAACGGAAGGGGGATTGGAACAGGCTATTCGCTATATTTGTAAAGGGTGCAGTGAGTTGGGGGTTGAAAGTACTATATTGACTCTTGGAGAAAAGGATAAGGATTATTATTTTGAAGGAACTAGAATTATTGTTCTGAAGAAAGATTTTGAAGTGTCTTCAAATAGCTTCTCTTTTCGACTCATTATGAAGTTTCTGAGATTGAGTAATGAACATGATCTAGTTCATTATCAATACCCTTGGCCTACAGGTGATTTCTTAAGCTTCTTCGCGAGAAAGCGTCCTAGTTTAGTAAGTTATCAATCTGACATAGTAAAGCAAAAGGTGCTAAAACTGGTTTATTGGCCGTTAGAATACCTTTTTCTTTCACAAGTGGATCGAATCGTTGCAAGTTCTCCTCAATATGCTAAAAGTAGCAAAAACTTGAATAGATTCAAAGATAAGGTCGATATTATTCCTTTAGCTATTGATGAAGCTAGTTATCCCGAACCATGTAGTTCTCAAGTTTCTTACTGGAGAGATAAGGTTGGTGAGGGGTTCTTCTTGTTTGTTGGTGTTCTTCGGTATTATAAGGGACTCCAGTACTTATTAGAGGCTGCAAGGTTATCAAATCTGCCCGTTGTTATAGCAGGAGAAGGGCCCGAAAAAAGTAATTTAGAGTACTATATTAAGAAGTTTAAACTAGTAAATGTTAAAATGATAGGATTTATTAACGAAGAGGATAAATCTGCATTACATTTCTTATCTAAAGCTTTTGTTTTTCCATCTCACTTGCGTTCGGAAGCATTTGGCATATCTATTGTTGAGGCGTTAATGTATGGTCGCCCTATAATCAGCTGTGACATTGGGACTGGGTCATCTTATGTTAATGATAACAATACCACTGGTTTTACTGTAGAAGCGGCAAATGCAGCTAGTTTAGCTGCTGCAATGATACGCTTAGAAAAAGATGAAAAGTTAAGATCAGAATTTGCTAGAAATGCAAGAATGCGTTTTGAACAGAAGTTTACAATATCCCGCTACGCTGAAAGTTATAGAGAGCTGTATCGAGACTTGCTAAGTGGCAAGACATCGAATTGATGGTTAATAACCAATTGAAAAGTATCTGAAAATATGTTTGTACCAGTAATAATGGCTGGAGGGTCTGGTTCTAGACTGTGGCCCTTGTCTCGCTCTGCTTTCCCAAAGCAGTTTCTTGCACTAGATAACCATAACTCTTTGACTATGCTTCAGTCAACTCTAGATAGGGTTGAAGGGATGGCAATGTCAGAGCCTATTATAATTTCAAATGAAGATCACCGTTTTGTTGTTGCTGAACAAGTGAGAAGTTTTGGTCAGAAAGCTCGAATCATTTTAGAGCCAGCAGGTAGAAATACAGCTCCTGCTATAGCTCTTGCTGCATTTCAGGCTATTGAACACGGAGAAGATCCTGTTTTACTTGTATTGGCTGCAGATCATATCGTTTTAGATAAAACGGCTTTTCAGTCATCAGTAAATAAGGCTCTTGATGAGGCTTTGAATGGAAACTTGGTCACTTTTGGAATTGTGCCAACAGGTCCAGAGACAGGCTATGGCTACATCCAACGAGGAGAAGTAACTGAAAAAGGAAGCTACAAAGTTGCTAAGTTTGTAGAAAAACCACAGTTAAAGATAGCGGAGGAGTATGTAAAGAGTGGTGGTTACTACTGGAATAGCGGTTGCTTTATGTTCAAAGCAAGTGTGTTTCTTGAAGAGTTAAAGATACATTCGAAGGATGTATATGATAGTTGCCAAAGAGCAAGCAAAAATATCACAACGGATATAGATTTTATTCGAATAGACAAAAGTGAGTTTTTGAAGTGTCCAGATGATTCAGTGGACTATGCGGTTATGGAACATACTGAAAAAGCAGTAGTTGTACCAATGGATGCAGGATGGAGTGATGTAGGTTCTTGGTCTGCATTATGGGAAGTATCAGAAAAAGATAACGCAGGAAATGTAATTCACGGTGATGCGATAATAAAAGATACTGAGGGCTGTTATATTTATGCACCGAATAAATTGGTTGCTTCGGTGGGTGTTAAAGACATTGTAGTAGTAGAAACAAAAGATGCCGTATTAGTTGCTCATAAGGATAACGTTCAAAAGGTCAAGAAGATCGTAGAGCATCTGAAAGCAGAAAACCGCGCAGAGTATCGTGAGCATCGTGAAGTGTATCGCCCATGGGGTAAGTCCGACGCTATTGATGGTGGTGAGCGTTATAAAGTAAATCGAATTACAGTTCATCCTGGTAAAAAGCAGTCCCTTCAAATGCACTATCATCGTGCAGAACATTGGGTTGTCGTTTCTGGTACGGCGAAGGTGAGTAGTAATGGCCAGGAGCAAATTATCACAGAAAACCAATCGCTCTATATCCCGGTTGGAGTAAGCCACATGGTGGAAAACCCTGGCCAAATGCCATTAGAACTAATCGAAATTCAATCAGGTTCATACCTAAACGAAGATGATGTCGTACGTTTAGAGGAAAGCAAATAATGACTAAGCTAACATGCTTTAAAGCTTACGATATTCATTTCATGGCCAATTTTCGTTGAGCACTACAATGTAGCTCTATTGAAGGAAAAGGCAAGGATTATTCTAGACAGCTTAAGAAAGGGATATTCAAATTACACGATACTTAATAGTTATTGATTTAAGTTAAACGGATGAATTATTTTGCAGCCAGATTATTTGAATTTAACATGGTAAAAGAGACATTAGGGGAACAAAAATGGAAATTAAAGACTTTACGTTAAAGTATGTTAATGACTTGAAGGCACATCTTGACGCCATTGACACTGAAGTTGTAGCTCAAATTGTCGACGAAATTGAAAAGGTATCTAAAACTGGTTCTACCTTCTATGTAATAGGTAACGGTGGTAGTTCTGCAACTGCATCTCATTGGGCTAATGATTTTGCAATTGGACTAAAGAGAAGAGGCATTTTAGCCATCGATATGGTCAGTTTAGGTGATAATGCTGCAGTTACATCTGCAATTGCAAATGATATTGGATATGAAAATATCTTTTATATGCAATTAAAAGATGTATTGAAACCTGAAGATGTAATTCTTGCTATCTCTTGTAGTGGCAATTCTCCTAACATTGTAACAGCAGTTGAATATGCTAAACAGATTGGCTCAACCGTGATTGGAGCATCTGGATTTGATGGAGGTAAACTAAAACAACTATCAGATATTGAATTTCATGTAGATACGGAAAAAGATGAATATGGGCTTGTGGAAGATATTCATATGATTCTAGATCACATTATCTATTCATATTATATTCAAAAGGCAAGTAAATGATAAAAGTAGCAATTGCCGGTTTTGGAAATATAGGGCAAGTTCGAGCTAAAGAACTAGAGAAAAATGAGAATACAAAGCTTGTAGCAATATATGATATTAAAAAACCTGAGAATCTAAATAAAGATATTAGGTTTTGTGAGTCATTTGAAGAGCTACTAGCAGAAGATATTGATGCGGTTTTTGTTTGTGCATTTAATAATGTTTTGGCAGATTATACAAGTCAAGCGCTTAGCGCTGGCAAACATGTTTTCTGTGAAAAGCCACCAGCACGAACTAGCACAGAACTTAAATCGGTTATGGAAACTGAAGAGCAGAGTGATTTAGTTTTAAAGTATGGATTTAATCACAGATATCACTATTCAGTTATGGAAGCAAAAAAAATAATTGACTCAGGAGTGATGGGTAAACTGCTTTGGCTACGTGGTGTATATGGCAAAGCTGGTAGCATTGATTATCACAAGAACTGGCGGAACTATCAAAAATATTCAGGTGGCGGAATCCTCATTGATCAAGGTATCCATATGTTAGATCTGATGAGATATTTTTCAAACCAGAAGTTTGAACATATCAATAGTTTTATTACGACATCATTCTGGGATATTGAAGCGGAAGACAATGCTTTTGCAATTATGCAATCGGGTGACAAAGTTACGGCAATGCTTCATTCAAGTGCCACGCAATGGAAACATAAGTTTTTGTTAGAAATGTGTTTTGAAAAAGGCTCAATAAACCTAGATGGCATTCTTTCTGGAACAAGAAGTTACGCACCAGAAAAACTTATCGTTGCAAGAAGAGAACATGAAGAACTCAAATTTGCAATGGGTAAACCTCAGGAAACTATTACAACATTTGAATATGATGATTCTTGGAAGTTAGAGGTCGAAGAATTCGTTGGAGCGATTTTGGATAAACGAAGCATTAAGAATGGAACTAGCCAAGATGCTTACGAAACACTGAGACTAGTAGAGAGAATATATGAGAATTCAGGATTCTACAGTGATAAATGATCTTACCATTGGTATAACAACGGTTGCTTTCTCGAAGGATAAGGATCTTGTAAATACCATTCATAATCAGGGATTTAAAAAGGTATTAATCAATCAACCTCAAAGACGTTTCACGCAAGACGAGCTAATTGAATTTTTGGCTAAGTGTGACATTGCTATTGTGGGGCTAGATAAGATAAACGACGAAGTTTTATCCAGAGTACCAAAATTAAAAGCAATATCAAAGTATGGAGTTGGTCTTGACAATATAGACTTTGAAGCTTGTCATAGACATAATGTTAAAGTTTTACATACTCAGGGCGTTAATAAAAGATCAGTTTCGGAGCTAGCCCTAGGATGTATGCTAAGTCTTAGCCGAAGAATATATGTTACTTCCAATGAATTGAAAGCGGGTGACTGGAACAAGCAAGGTGGGATGCAAGTAACTGGAAAGAAAGTCGGTATCATTGGTGTAGGGCATATAGGGAAGGATATTATCGAACTACTCAAACCATTTGGTTGTGAAATTCTCGTTAATGATATAATTGATCAACAAAGTTATTACAAAGAAAATGGGCTCGTCGAAGCTACGAAAGAAGAAATATTCAAAAATGCTGACATTATTAGCATTCATACACCGTTGACAGAAGAACTTAAGTATTTCATTAACAAAGACTCGCTGTCTCTCATGAAAAAAAGGGCTATTGTTATAAATACAGCAAGGGGGGGCTTGATTAATCAGGATGACCTTAAATGGGCCCTGAAAAATAATATTATTGCAGGAGCTGCGATTGATGCTTATGAGGTTGAACCACCAACAGATAGCGAGCTCATTTCATTACCTAATCTCATTACTACACCCCACATCGGTGGTAATGCAAATGAAGCGGTTCAAGCTATGGGATTGGCCGCGATAGATAATATCGTAGCCTACTGCCAAAAGGACTAATGCTATGGCAATTATAGGAAACCTATACAAGATCGAAGAGTTTTTAAGCGATAAAAATCTTGATGCAGTATTCGAATATTTTAGGCAAGCTCTTGATAGAAAAAGCGACGTTTATTCGCGAATTCTAGAACGACCTTTAGGGGCGTTTGAAAAGGTTAAGATTACAGACGAAATATTCGCACTTGAACAAGTTTACTATACTAAAGAGCGAGAGAAGTGCTTTATTGAATCTCATCGAAAATATATAGATTTTCAGCTGATTGTTCGAGGTAATGAACAAATGGAATATATTGATATTGATAAGCTTGAAATAGACTGCCATTATGATGAAGTAAAAGATCTTATTACATATAAGATGACTGATATTACTTCAAAGTTCTTGCTTCAAGAACATGATATCGCCATTTTCTTCCCTGATGACGCTCACATAGGGTTACCTAAAGTAGATCACCCCGAATTGGTTTATAAAACTGTGATCAAGCTTCCAATGGAATTGTATCGATGAAATATTTAAGAGAATTTGAGTTAGCAAAAAGAGTAGCTATAGATGTTGGTATCTTTTTGAATAATCAGGTTCATAAAAGAATAGACTCAGAAGTTGGAAAAGATATCAAACTCGAACTGGACAGAATTGCAGAAGAGATGATTATCGATGCTATTTCTCTTGAGTTCGATAACCCAATATTAAGTGAAGAAATAGGCTTAACAAGAAAGAATAAGCCTAATGAAGAGTATTGGGTTATAGATCCTATTGATGGCACTTTAAATTTTAGTCGAGATAATCCTTTATGTTGTATCTCCATTGCTTTATGGGTAGAGAAGGAGCCAATATTCGGTGTTATATATGATTTTAACAGAGAGGAGCTCTTTAGTGGGTATATAGGTAGTGGGGCTTGGTTGAATGATACAAAACTCGAACCTAAAAACAAAAAGGAGAAATCACAATCGATTTTAGCTACAGGTTTCCCTACTTATATGAACGATGATGAAGAGACTTTAAAGAGCTTTATTTCTAATATACAAGAATACAAGAAAATCAGAATGATGGGCTCAGCTGCTCTTTCTTTAGCTTATGTTGCGAGTGGAAGGTTTGATTCATATATTGAAAATAACATAAAATTGTGGGACGTTGCTGCTGGGATTGCAATAAATAAAGCTCTCAACAACAAGGTGAACATTATGTATTTACAAGATTACAGTACTAATACATTAGTAGAAACAAGCTAAACTAAAAATATTTTATACTAGTCTTAGATAAGTTTGATATTTAATTAACGTTGGTTTTATATATGAAGATTATAGCGATGATACCTGCTAGATTGGGTAGCCAAAGGCTTAAACATAAAAATCTACAACCTTTTAAAGGGGTTCCTCTAATTGTTCATGCTATAAGAAAAGCAAAGATTAGTGGCGTATTTGATGAAATATGGGTTAACAGTGAGGCCGAAGTATTTGCCGATATTGCTGAACAAGAGGGTGTCAACTTTCACAAACGTCCCAAGGAACTTGCAGATAATAATGCTACAAGTGAAGACTTTGTTTACCAATTCTTAAAGGAGCACCAGTGTGATTACGTTGTACAGTTACATAGTATTGCTCCACTTCTCAGTGTTGTTGACACGCAAAATTTTGTGTCAGAATTAGAAAAAGGAAGCGCAGACGCACTGCTGAGTGTTGATAATGTTCAAATAGAATGTGCGTATGAAAATTCTCCAGTAAATTTTTCATATGACGCTAAAACAAATTCTCAAGACCTCAAACCAGTTCAAAGAATTACATGGAGTATCACTGGTTGGAAAAGAAATAGTTATATCGAAGCTTATGACAGTAAAAAATGTGCAACATATAGTGGAAATGTTGCGTATTTTCCTATTGATAGACTTGCAGGCCATATCATCAAGACCCAAGAAGATCTTGATATAGCTGAGGCTTTATATGATTTAACAGTGAAGTGATGAACTGGAGTATATTCGAATCGTATATCTCATTACTAAAACTAGGTGCGGACTATAATTACTCTCTCTGAGACTGATGGTTATAGTCCTTAATAATGTTTGGTTTGGTTGCGAGTTGCTCTGCGTTTTATTTAAGCTAAGGTTTAGGGGTTGGTATATTTATATATAAGCTCGTTCCACTACTTATTAGATCAACATAATATCCATTGTAAAATTGAAAGCATAAGTGGCCTTTTATATTGTAGTAAATGTTTTTGTGAGAACGGATATGAGAATTATAAGAGAGTTAAGGAATTTACTTGCCTTAAACTCATTTAGGAATATGTATGGTGATTCCGAATGTATAATTGTGGGTAATGGACCTAGTGTAGAGGTTAATGACTTAAAGTTAATACAAAATTCAGGTAAGGTAATATTTACCTTTAATCGTTTTTATCTAGCTTACGAACAGCTAGAATTGGAATTTTTCCGTCCCGACTTTATTATGTCGATCGACCCTCAAATGATTAAAGACTTTGGTCAAGACATTATTGATAACAGAAACGATGCAACAGTGTTTTTTGGGATGAACAATAGGAACGCTTTAGAGGGTGAGTATATATCATTTTACATAAAGAATAGAATACCATTTCTGTTTCAAAAAACGCCTTTTAATAGAATCTCCACAGGAGACTCATCCGTCATCGCAGCCATTCAAATGGCTTATTTTATGGGTATGAAGAAGATATATCTTTATGGAGTGGATCATAATTTCAAACATGATATTAAAAGCAATGATGGAATGGTAAAAGGTGGTAGTAACCACTTTATTAAGGACTATAGAAGTGGAAGAAAGTGGCATCCTCCAGTTAGTGAAAATATTGAATTGGCTTTCAAGGCATGTGATAAATATTTAAGAGAACGAGATGGTTATATTGTTAACTGCTCTAGAAGAACGAAGCTAGATAATATAGAGAGGATGAATTTAAATGATTGTTTATGATTCAAAGTCGGTTAGAGTTGGTTTTGTCGACAATATCAAAAACATGACAAGGAATGTTATTGGAGATCGTTATATTGCATATAGACTTGCCAAGAAGGACATTAAAAGCAAGTACTCTAAGTCCTATATAGGTCTTATATGGGATTTCTTAGAACCGGTTTCTTTGGCTACGGTTTTTATTTTTCTTCACCGTTCAAAGTTCATAAATACAGATGATTTAACGATGAGTTATTCAATATTCGTTATTTATGGTCTTTTGATGTGGCAGATCTTTAATGACACATTGCTACAATCTATCGATATAGTTAATCGTTCAAAAACTCTTTTGTCACAAATTAATGTTTCTGCAGAAGCACTCGTTATGTCAATAATATTTCGAATGAGTTTTAATGCTATATTTGTAATATGTGCTATAGCAATTTTTTCCGCAATTACCTCAACCTTTGATTTGGTCGGTATGCTTAAGTTTCTTTTTCTATTCCCATTGATAATTCTGGCAGGTCTAGCCATGGGCTTGATTCTGACACCATTCAATACGTTGAATAGTGATGTTGGAAGTTTTGTTAAAATATTGCTCCGAGCTTTATTTTTTACAAGTGCTGTGTTATTTCCGTTACCGAAAGAAGGTATTCTAAGCGTTATCGGAACATATAACCCACTCGTCCACCTATTTGAAAATATGCGGTATGTCGGCCTAGGCTATGAAGTACATCTGGCAGGTTTTTTATCTGTCATAATTGCTATTTTTTTGCTTCTTTTTGTGGCCTGGTACATCTTTCATTTAACATTAAAACTTTTGGTTGAGAGAGTATAGGCATGGCATCAATTGTAAAAGTTGAAAACATAATAAAGAAGTATTCTAAGAACTCGAGCTCCCATCTAGACTATGGTATCAAGGACCTGTTTACAGAGCTTAAAGGTCTAAACCAGAGTACTTCTCTGAGAAAAGATGAATTTTATGCTGTTAATAACGTTAGTTTCTCATTAGAGAAAGGGCAAAGCATTGCTCTTATTGGTAGAAACGGTTGTGGTAAAACGACCTTGTTAAAAATGATAGCCGGTCTAATAAAACCTACAAGGGGCCGGATTACGATAGACGGCAAAGTCCAAGCTTTAATAGCCTTGGGCGCAGGGTTTGAAAACAAGCTTTCTGGTAGAGAAAATATCTATAACTCCGCTTCGTTAATAGGATTGAATTATCACGAAACGCAGAAGATTATTGATGAAATAATTGAGTTTTCTGAAATAGAGGAGTTTATTGATAGTCCGGTAGAAACATATAGTTCGGGTATGTATGCGAGACTAGGTTTTTCTGTTGCTATTCACCTAAAGCCTGACCTCTTACTTGTAGATGAAATTCTCTCTGTAGGCGATTACGCATTTCAAAACAAGTGTTTTATGAAGATGCATCAACTGAAGAAGGAAGGGATGTCCATAATCTTAGTTTCCCACAGTCACACACAAGTTACGCAACTGTGTGATGTCGCCGTGTGGATGGATAAAGGCAATATCATAGAATACGGAAAGTCCAAAGAAGTGGTGACTAAATATCTAAATCACATGGATGAATTAGCTGTCAAGAAACTTGAAAGGTCTTCTCCTAAAAAGAACGATTCGCCTATGCTATATGGCTCTATCTACCCTGATTTTGATAAGATTAGCAACTTCAAATTTAAGATATTAGATGAGTCTGGCAATGAACTTAGTACGTGTAGAACAAACGATACAATCTTTCTAGAGTACAGCTTTGAATTGAGTCAAAAAGTTGAAGATCTAAATGTTTCTATTAACTTCTACCGAAAAGATGGGTTACTTATGACAACTATATCTACCCTTAATGGAGATATAATCAAACATGTTAACGATGGAAAAGTTCACTGTAAATTACGAATTGACAACTTGTCGCTTAATCCAAATGAGTATGTGATCGTAATGCCAATTCATGAAGGACATGGATATCTGTACAGAAATGTAGTTAAGGAATTCTTGGTGACTAAGCATAGTGAAATGATGCATTGGGGAGTTGTCACACTAAATCATGAATATCAGGAAATCTAAAATGAGAAACATTTTTGCTAAAGTACTCTCTAGGTCGACTCACGGCATTTTTTCCCTGATTAACATAGTATTGTCAAAGTTTAATAAAAAGGTTGTTGTTTTCGATAACGGTAAAAATAACTCAAGTGTTGTAGACACGAAGGAGTATCTTTTACTAAGAAAATCGAGAGTTGAATCCGTCAGCAAAGACACCGTGATATTTGATGATGCTATACTATTATCAAACTACTGGAAGGTTAATGAAGAGCGAGTCGATAATCAAGAATACATATTGCTAGACAAGACCAAAATTAACTCAGCTGAGAAAGGGTTCGTCAAGTTTGATAATAGCTGCCTATTAACTAATCACCAAATTGTTGGTAGTGATATTGTAGAATTCTCGGACAAAATAGTAGTTAATAGACAAAGCGTTGTTTTTCTTAGTTGGGCATTATTTAGTAATAAGAAGGCATTAACAAAGTTACTAAATGATACAGAGAAGAAAGTCTTTATCTCTAATGGTAGCGTGGTTAATCTAAATGACATGGTCTCTTTGTTTTCTAGTGCGTTAGAATATAAGAGTTTATTATGTAATGACTATTCAGAAAATCAGCATTTTGATGAAGTAAGACGTGCCGAAAATAGAAGTTTCGATGTATTGGAACAGTTCTTTTATAGCGATGGATGTGTAAAGCTAGGTGATAATAAGTTAAGGTTGTATGATCCAAATTCTCTTATGATATTAATGAACGAATTATTGATTACGGAAGATTACTTTTTCGAGTCAGAAAGTGATAATCCACTTATAATAGATTGTGGTAGTAACTTTGGATTATCTTTGTTCTACTATAAAAAGATGTATCCAAACTCAAGAATAATTTCATTTGAGCCGTTATCTTCAATGAGAAATGTGCTACAAAATAACATCGACAGTAACAACTGGAGTAACGTAACTTTGGAACCTTATGCGTTATGGAAAGAGGATACTGAAATGACGTTCCAAGTTCCGAACGATGACTCTATGGCTGGTTCGCTGACAGACCGCCGAAAGGTACCAGATGGGACTATGAACGAAGAAAAAGTGACTTGTAAGCGACTTAGCACCTATTTAGAAAATAAAGTTGATTTCTTGAAACTTGATATTGAAGGCGCGGAGTTAGAGGTATTAGAAGAATCTAAACATTTACTCGGCAATGTAAATTATCTTTTCTGCGAGTATCATCACTTAATTGATGATCCTAGACTCGGTCGGATTATAACGATACTCGAAGACGCTGGGTTTGACGTGAATGTGACGAAGTCTTACAGTTACAGTAGAGGCACGAAATATAGACCTATGAAATATTTGAATGATAAAGGCTACCTTTATAGTGCATCAATTTTCTGTAAGAACAAAGTAGTTACAAAATGAAAAATGCAATTGTAAGTAATCTAGCACCGATAAATGATAATGATCTTACTTTTTTTAAGGAAGTTGAAAAAGCACTTAACTCAAGAGGATTTAAAGTCCATTTCTGGTCATGTATCTATAAACGAGAGTTTAAAAACTACATACAAATGAGTTGGGATATAGCCCAGTGGGAACGATTTGGGGAGAAACTAAGCAACTCACAAAAGGAAGATGCGCATAAACTGGTAGACAAAGCTAAATGGTTACCGAGAATGCAAAAGTTGGTGAAGCAAACTAATTCTGATATAGAATTTCTATATGATGTTGTCGTGTACAATAGCTACTACATACTTTTGAACATGAATATTGACGTTTTCTTTAGCTGGAACAATTTATGTCCTCATAGCGGAATTCTCAATGACATGTGCAACTCAAAGGGGATAGAAACCTTTCTAATCGAGAGGGGGAATTTCCCTAATACATGGTATTTAGAGAAAGGCGGGTTGCTTGGACATTCTGTTATAGCTAACAAGACTTTTGATGAGTTAGGTTTAACACAATCACATTTTGATATTGGTAAAGACTTCATACAAAACCTACAGTTCGGCGACAATGAGAAGTATGCACAGAATAAGAGTGAAGAAACTTTTTTACAACTTCAGGTATTAAAAGATCTAGCGAAGCAAGCGGATAAGCCTATTGTTGTTATGTTTCCACCAGATGACGGCACTATTGGATTTTTCCCATGCGAGCACGAAGATAGAAAGAAAACACTGCCCAATTATAGGAATAGCTTTGATGCTGCCAAAATGATAGCTAAGCAAAGTAATGCTATAGTGATATTTAAGCCGCATCCCTCATTTATTGGTTGGAGCTATGATCTAGAAGATATTGAAAATATTTTTGTCATTGACTATGACTATAAATACCTTATTGAGTATTCAGATATTGTTGCTTCTAGTGGTAGTGGCTTAGGATTGATTGCGTTGGCAAACAAAAAACCTTTAATATCTCTATCAGTAGATATCATATACGGAAAAGGAATCGCATACGAAGCGATACGACCAGAAGATATCGAAACTTGCGTAATAAGTGCATATAATATGCGGTATTTTAATGAAAAGCTTGATAACTTATATTACTTTGTTGGTTATATGATGAAAGAATATATGATTACTTTATCAGGAAAAGAACTGTTTAGCGCACATGAATTTATAAGCAATAACATCCATGATAAAAGAAACTTTTTAAAGAGGTTATTAAATGCAGTATTCTGAAAATCCGGATGAGCTAAAGAGTTTTTTAGAAGAACATTCTGGAAGCACCAAAAAGGTAATTTATGATTTTGATAATACTCTTTTCTTAGATAATTCTACCAATTTGTATTTCAACTCTATTAGGCCTCGGTGGTTAGTATGTTTGATATTCTATTTTCTTAACATTGTTTTTGATAGGTTTAAAATTGATCGTTTCATCTGGGAAGATTACATAAAAACCGTAATCGGAATTTACCTATTCCCTCTTTCCTATTTTAGATGGAAGTATCGAACAGCAAAATACTTTGCAAGAGAATTATTGAATGAAGAGCTTTTATTAAATGAATCAAAAGAAAATCGGAAATACATAATAATTTCTTTCGGACATAAAGAAATTATCGAGCCTCTATTAAAACACATGGGAATAGATTATGAACTCATTTGTTCTAAAATTTTGCTTAATCCGAAAAATATCCGAAGGAGAGGTAAACTCTATTACATAGAACCGTTTCTAGAGGAAGGGGATAAAGAAAATTGTCTATTTGTTACGGATTCTAAAGATGACTCAGAGTTATTAGATTATTTTGAACGTTCATTTCTCTTGATTTGGAGGAAACAGTCTCCTGTTAACTTTCATAATGTGTATATTCCGTTTAAGTACACTGCAAAATGTAAATATGTTGTTAAGAATATACTGTGGAATCAGCACATAGGCGAAGATCTAGTTGTTCTTATTTTAGCGTATGGTTTATTCATGCCATTAGATATTCTTTCTGTAGTTTTCTTGTTTATATCGTTTTTTATTGTTTATGAGATGGGATATTACGAAAATGATTTTAAGGCAAGCGAGAATGAAGATAAACCTTCACTATCAGGTAAGCAAAAAGAGTATATAAATTATCCTATTTATAAATATGGAATTCTCTGGGCGCTTTCAACGTCAGCTATAGGTGTTTATTTTTTAACTGAAAGTTTCATAACAAACTACGTCCAATGGTTGATTACTTTAATTGCGCTGTTCTTTACGTTCAGAATTTTTAATTCCATAAAGCCCATAAATAGAATATACATATTTCCTTTTTTACAACTATTTAAAACTTTCAGCTATACTTTATTTTTTAAATTGAACCCAATTGGTCTTGTACTTCTTTTTTCTCAGGTGATGAGACAAACAACGAACTATCATATTTACCGTTTTGGTGGCAATACAAAAATATTTAAAAGGCAAAATCATAGAATGTTGGTCTTTATAATTTTAATGTTGGTTTTGTTGGTTTCAAAACTGGTTGCTATTGAAGAATTATTTACAGTGCAATTCGCACTTATATTATGCTGGCTATTACAAAGAAGTATTACCAGAGACTTGGGGGGATATCGAAACTCCGCGAAATTTTTCGTTAAGTTACCACAAGTTTTATATAGAAAGTTGAAAGGATCGTAATGAACATTGTAGTTGTAGGTAGGAACCCAGAAGGTTCATATTCCGGTGGTAGGTATCATGCATGGATTTTAGCTGAGGCCATAGCTAAGAACCATAAGCTTATATATTTTTCTAATGCAAAACCTATATTCGCTAATGATTTTGTCACTTATAAAGACCATAAGAATGTAGATTTGCGAATTATAGATGATCAATTTTACGACTTACGATGCGAAGAAGATATTGATATAGTATTTTTCATTCCTGGTATGGATGCAGATAATACTTTTTATAAGAACACAATTAAATTCGCCAGTAAAAAAAAGGCTCATTTAGTACTTATTAATTTTGAGTCTCCAAATTGGTTTAACAAATATTCAGTAATCCAAAGAAATGAATCTCTCTGGGATAATTGGGTAATGATGTCTAGGTATAGCTCTTGTATCTTGTCTAGTAGTAAAGAAGGAATGAAATACGCGAAACTATTTTATAAGAATATACCACAGTCATCGGTTTTTGAATTCTGTTATCCATCTATTAATTCTCAAGTTGCTGATCAAGTTTACTTTGATGATGAAATAAAAAAAGAAAAAAGAATTATAATGACAGCTCGATTTACTTTGTCGGATCACAAGGGAAGTTACAATATTCCCGATCTATTTTGCGAGGAAATGAGGGGACATTCATTCATTTTGATTTTGGGTTCAGGTGATGTGCCTTCAGACATCAAGTCAGAGATAGAAAACAAGGCACAAGAGTTTGGTATAAATGTTGAGTATAAACGTACGCTGGATGACAAAAATAAGTTCATCGAGATAAAGCGGGCTAAGTTGGTACTTTTTCCGTCTTTTTTCGAAGGTTTTGGCTACCCTCCAATCGAAGCACAATATCTTAATACAGCGTGTGTAGCGTTTAGAATTCCGGTAATAGAGGAAACATCGCCCAGAATTGATATGGTTAAATTAGGTGATTGGTCCAAATTCAAACGTGAAATAGCTGTAGCTTTAGAAAGAGAAGAACAGGATTATCATAGTGATATTTCAGAGATCGCATCGTTTGACTCAATGGTTGGAAATATAGATCGTGTAATTCGTAAAGTTTCTACATTACCACTTCCAAAAGAGCTTAATGATACATCCTCTATTAAGGTTGCCCCGAGACATGTGGTCGAAACATCCACAGCACTAAAAGAAAAATGTAAAAATATTTTAGGTGAAAAGCAATATGTTTTACTTAGAAATGAATACCAAAAGTTCAAATCTGGTGATCTTGATTTACTATCATTTCTTTTCAAAGTGTTTAAAGCAATACTAAAAACGTTATTGCCGGAGAACGCGTATCGGAAATTAACTAAAATCTATCATAAAATAAAAGGTTGAGCTTTAAAATATGAAAAAAATACTGTTTCTTACTATAGTTCCACCTTTTCCGAACGATCAAGGCAACAGAGTCTATACTTTAAGTATTATGGATTACTTCGTCTCTCAGGGTTTCCAAGTTGATGCGCTTTTTCAAACCGGTTACGACCGAAGAATGGTAGATGACCATTTTGGAGATAAAGTTAAAGTATATAATGTTAAACCTAAAGACTATCCCTCAAAAGAAAAATACCAAAATAGACAAGAAATAAAGAAACTTCTAAATGCTAAATATTTTCAGGGATATAACGAGGATATTAGGCGAGAGATATTTTACGCGGCAAATCATTTTCATCCTTTCGAATACATTAGTGATGATATGGTTTTGCAATCTAAAAAATTGCTTGAAGATAATGATTATGAATATATAGTTTGTAATTATATTTATACGTTAAGGGTTGTCAAAGAGCTGAAAGAGGCTTGCGGCGAAGCTAAGTCTATCGTTGTCACACATGACGCGTTGTCAACTATTGATTATCAAGCTTATGAGTACGATATTGATACCTCTTATCGAGCTTGTAGTCCATCAATAGAAGCGAACTGTTTGAACTATGCGGATAAGGTTCTTGCAATATCACAAAGTGAATTCGATTACTTTGAAGGAATCGGAGTAAAAAACACTGTTTTATGTGAGTACAACGCATTCGATTTTTTCCAAGATAATATTGTTAGTAAAGCTAATTTTAATAATAAAGTTATCTTTATCGCTGCAAGTGGAAATAACTTGAACAAGTTGGGCTTTGAGCAGTTTTTAAGTAGAGTGTGGCCATCGATATACCACTTGGACAATGAGATTAGAATGATTGTTTGTGGTACAATATGTGACCACTTCAAAGGCGACTATTTAAATGTTGAATTTAAGGGAAGAGTCGAAAACTCTGAATTAAACAACCTAATGGCACAAGCTTCTATAACTATCAATCCGGCCTTTTTAGGAACTGGCCTTAAGATTAAATCTGTCGAGTCAATGTGTGTTGGTTTACCGATGGTCACTTTTGAAGAAGGTGTGGATGGATTGCAAGAATATAATAATCAAGCGTTTTTAATTGCAAATGACTGGTTGGATTTTGGTCAAAAGATACTTAGGTTGATGAACGATAAACACCTTTGGGAGCGTTTACATGATTGTGCTGTAGATCTTTCTAAAAGTAGATTTACTGGAAAAGAGGTATTTAAGAGTCTTCTGTAACTTTGATTAAGCTAAATGGTGCGCTTTTGATGTTGATTACAGATTGTAACCAAGAACTAATATTCCAGATTTCAACAAAAAGATATCACAATGTCGGACTCTTCTATCTAAGTTATGTACTTTTTAGTGATCTTATTGTTAGTTTTGAGTGTTATTAGAGTTATGTGTAGATGAAGCGCACCATTAGTGAGCATTGTTTGATCCCTCAGCCTGTTTCGGCGCACGTTATTGCCATTTGTTAGGTTTAATGATTATAAATTTACATGTCTGGCCGAACAACATGGGGTGTATTTAAGTAGAGTAGAATTTACATGAAAAAAGCAGTTATAACAGGAATTACTGGTCAAGATGCAGCTTACCTTGCAGAGCTTCTTCTAGAACTTGGTTATGAGGTATGTGGCACCTATCGTCGTACGAGTTCCGTAAATTTTTGGAGAATTGAAGAGTTAGGTCTCAAAAATCATCCTAATTTAAATTTAGTAGAATGTGACTTGACAGATTTGTCAGGAAGCATTCGACTTCTTCAAGAAAGCGGTGCGGATGAAGTTTATAACCTAGCGGCTCAAAGCTTTGTAGGCGTATCATTTGACCAGCCATTAACAACAGCAGAAATCACAGGTCTCGGTCCTGTTAACCTGCTTGAAGCAATTCGCATAGTTAATCCGAAAATTCGCTTCTATCAAGCATCCACTTCCGAGATGTTCGGAAAGGTTCAAGAGATTCCGCAGCGTGAGTCTACACCTTTCTACCCACGTAGTCCTTATGGAGTGGCTAAACTATATGCCCATTGGATGGTGGTCAATTATCGAGAGTCTTACGATATTTTTGCGGCAAGCGGCATTTTGTTTAACCATGAATCTCCGCTTCGTGGTCAAGAATTTGTTACCCGTAAAATTACAGACACTGTAGCGAAAATTAAACTCGGAAAGTTAGACGTACTTGAGCTAGGTAATATGGATGCTAAGCGCGACTGGGGCTTTGCTAAAGATTATGTTGAAGGCATGTGGCGTATGCTTCAAGCTGACAAACCTGATACATACGTACTTGCAACAAACCGTACAGAAACGGTTCGTGATTTTGTTACTATGGCATTCAAAGCAGCAGGTATCGAGTTAGAGTGGAGTGGTTTGGAAGAAAATGAGACCGCTACTGATAAGGCTACAGGTAAAGTAGTTGTTAAGGTTAATCCCAAATTCTACCGTCCAGCAGAGGTCGATCTGTTGATTGGTAATCCAGAAAAAGCGAAGAGAGAGCTTGGTTGGGAGCCGACTACCACACTTGAAGAACTCTGTGCGATGATGGTTGAAGCTGACCTTCGACGCAACGAGCAAGGGTTCTCGTTCTAATTTTAGTTGTTAGTTTATAAGATTGATGGCAGCAGTTTATCTGTTGCCATTTTTTTTGGGGATGATGGATATGAAGAAAGTTTTGTTGACGGGTGTGGATGGTTTTACGGGCAAGTATGTAGAACAGGAATTAATCTCAAGAGGTTATTCTGTCGTCGGGCTTGTTTATCGAAATGCCAATCAAGACCAAGTGGCTTGTGACCTCACGGATCGTGAGGCGGTGATAGCGTGTTTGGAACAAGTGCAACCCAACTATATAATCCACCTAGCTGCGCTGTCCTTTGTTGGTCACGCTGATCAAAAAGCGTTTTATGATGTCAATGTGTTCGGAGCCTTGAACCTTCTTGAAGCAGCAAAAGAACTTAGGCTTCAATTCGAAAAAGTCGTTTTTGCTAGCAGTGCAAATATTTATGGGAATCCTGAAGATGTAGAATTTATCTCGGAGGCTGTCTCGCCCTCGCCTGTCAATCATTATGCCATGAGTAAGTTAGCTATGGAGCATATGGCGAAACTGTGGTTTAGCGAGTATCCGATGATCATCACTCGGCCATTTAACTATACTGGTCCCGGTCAAGCGGAACATTTCTTGATCCCTAAAATCGTTTCTCATTTTAAGAGAAATGCTACTGAAATTGAGTTAGGTAACACTGATGTGTCTCGAGACTTTAGCGATGTTCGTGATATCGCTTTGGCCTACGCAAACCTATTAGATTCTGATGCTCAGTCTGAGATAGTTAATTTGTGTTCCGGGCAGGTGACGTCATTGCAGGCGATTATCTCTATGATGGAAGAAATCGCTGGCTATAAAATTGATGTACGAGTTAACCCTGATTTTGTTCGAACCAACGAAATAAAAGTGCTAGGTGGTAATAATACGAAATTAATGTCATTAACCGGCAAAGCGCCTTCGATTGAGATCGAGAAGACTCTGGCTGATATGTATCATGCAGACTAAAGTTCTTATTAATCTATCTCCGATCAAACGACCGCTAACAGGTATTGGTTACTATACACTCAATATTGTTAAGGAGCTTTTGAATAGGTCAGTTGATATAGTGTCAATTCACGATGGGCGTTATCTTAACTCAGAACAAACTGTAAAATTTATTCAAGACTTCGAATTAGCAGGTTTAGTGAACGCTAAGAGCGGTAGTGGATTAAAGCGTAAATTGGTGAACATTGTCCGGGGAATTCCGGGCAGTTATCAGTTGAAGAAACTATTGCTCACTATCAAGTTACGGCCAAAATTAAAGATGTTAGCTGAGAGTCAGTACGTCTATTTTGAACCCAGCTTCATACCTTTTGAGTATGCTGGGAAAACGGTGACTACAATACACGATTTGTCATTTGTTACTCACCCGGAGTTTCATCCTAGTAGTAGGGTTGAGTACTTACAGAGTAGTTTATCGAGCACTATCGCTCAGTCCGATCTCCTCGTTGTTGACTCAGATTTTATTTTAGACGAACTCAACCAACATTACGCCGAGAGTATTGGCAAGACATCTTCATTATACCTTGGTGTTGATGAAGGGTTTGGACCTCAGAACACTGAGGGCTCTTCATCGTTGTTAGATAAACTAAATCTTCAAAACAAAACCTATATTCTCAGTGTTTGTACGTTAGAGCCGAGAAAGAACTTGACGAGATTAATTGAAGCCTACAAATCGCTGCCTGCTCTTATTCGAGAACAATCGCCTTTGGTTTTAGTTGGGGATAGCGGTTGGAAAAATGAGGCAATGCTTGATTCGGCAAGATCACTTGTTGCTTCGGGACAAATCAAGTTTACAGGGTATGTATCTGACGGAGAGTTAAAGCAACTGTATGCGTCAGCAATGGTTTTCGCCTATCCCTCTCTATACGAAGGTTTTGGGCTACCAGTTGTCGAAGCTATGGCTTCTGGGACTCCAGTGCTTACATCCAACTGCGGGGCAACCAAAGAGGTAGCCAGTGATGGCGCATTGTTGGTAGATCCTACATCTATAGAGGCAATCAGTTCTGGACTGCTTAAGTTAATAGAAAACCCTTTGCTACGAGAACAGCTTGTTGACAAGGGCAATATAAGAGTTGCTCAGTTTACCTGGAAAAACACCGCTGATAATTTACTCCAGACGATTGAGCGATTTGGCCAATGTCAACGGTAATCGAAAACGGATCTGTAAGACCCTGGAAATTGTGTGATTCATAGACATCCTTTGTAACGCAGCAATCAGGAATGGTTGGAAATATTTCAGCAGTACGAAGACAGCTCTCTTAACCAACGTGAGTTCTGCCGGCAGAATCAACTTAGCCCTTCAACCTTCTTTTCAAAACGGCGGTCGCTGAAACTGACCAAAGGTAATCAGCAAAGCGGATTTGTACCCGAGTTTCCGCACCTAATTCAGGAATAAATTGCTTCGTATAGTTTCCCAAATAAACTCAGCAACCTGGTTTGGTACTCTTGTATTCCGGTTATGTATTTCTGCCCTCCAAACTCCAGAGTATCAATGCCTTCAAACTTCAGAAATACCCAGCGAGCTGTCGGTCTTGCCGTCGTTTTATTCTTCACCATGCTTGGGAAGAATTCCGGAACATCCGCTAATTCCTGACGAATTTTATGCTCAAGACTGGCGTAGACAAGAAGGCTCAACGTCATAATCATCAGCAAGGATTCAATACGCTCCGGTTTTTTTAGAAATATAGAAGAAGTCAGAAACTCCGGACTTTTCAGAAAACGGAACCCTCGTTCTACTTTCTGCTGCGACTTGTAATGGGCAAGCAATGAGGTCATATCTAAATCACTGCTTTCAACATCATTCGTAGCCAGTATGAACATACCAACTTTAAGTTTAGCCAGGGCTACCTTATCAAGGTCTGTTCTGGTCAACTCCAACCGGACACTTTCTTTAGAGAATTTTCATAGTTAACTGGCGACATATCATTGTTCGCCGAATGTAGCCTTTCGAGGTTGTAGTACCTCATGTAGGCTGAAACATCTTTCTTCATATTCTCTCGAGTTGGCTGATGAACTTTAAACAGCCAATCATGCTTAAGACTCCCGAAGAATCGTTCAACTACGGCATTATCCCAACACGCTCCAACATCACCCATGCTGGCTCGTATACCGTACCCTTGTAGTAGATGTCGGTATTTCTTGCTCGTATATTGCGAGCCTCTGTCACTGTGAAACACGAGTCCCTTGTCTGGTTGCCTTAAGTTATAGGCCTTCATCAGAGCCTTACCGACCAAGTCCGTCGTCATACGTCTATCAATATGCCAGCCAACTATTCGTCGAGAGTACAAATCCATGACGATGGCCAAGTACATCTAACCTTCTCCAGTCTTAAGGTAGGTCACATCACCAGCCCAAACTTGGTTGGGAGCAACAGGGTTAAAGTTTTGGTTCAACAAATTGTCGGCGACGCTATCATTATGCTTGCGCTTCGTTGTAACCTTATATGCCACTCGCTGAGTAACTTTCAAACCAAGCTTACTCATTATTGAGCGGACACCCCCCTCTGGCAGGATAGTTGTCACTGTTAAAATTTAACCAGTTAGGGGCGGTAACAGAGTAAAGAATGGCTCGTTATTCCCAAGAAAGAAGAGAAGCAGTACTGAAGAAGTTGTTACCTCCGTACTCCCGGTCAGTGGCAGAAGTGGCGCTCGAAGAAGGAATTCATGAAGCAACCCTGTACAATTGGCGAAAACAACTCAGAGAATCAGGAACCGTTGTGCCAAACAGTAATACTTCTTCCGAGCAGTGGTCAGCTCAAACTAAATTGGCCGTTGTGGCAGAAACTTATTCCATGACAGAGAACGAACTAAGCCAGTACTGTCGTGAGAAAGGACTTTATCCCGAGCAGATTAAAGAGTGGCGCGGTGAGTGTATGCAAGGCTTCATGTCCAGTAAGGAACGAGAAGCCCAAGCGAAGAAACAAGCCAAAGAAGATAAAAGAGAAATCAAAGAGTTAAAGAAAGAACTCCGCCATAAAGAAAAAGCCTTAGCTGAAACTGCCGCCTTGCTGGTGCTGAGAAAAAAGCTGAGAGCCTTTTACGGGGAAGAACCAGAGGACGATTAACCTCGACCTATGAAAGGCAAAGCCTGATCACACTTATACACGAGGCTCGCCAAAGCGGCTGTAGGTTGGAAAACGCATGTCACGAAGTTGAGATAGATCTCCGAACTTACCGCCGCTGGTATCAAGATGGAGAGGTTCAGGAAGATCAACGGCCGATAGCTCCGCGACCAGTGCCAGTTAACAAGCTCACAGAGCTAGAACGACAAGCCATCATCGATGTGAGCAACAACGCAGAGTACGCAAGTCTGCCACCGACTCAGATTGTACCAACGTTACTGGACAAAGGTGACTATATAGCTTCAGAGTCGAGCTTCTATCGCGTACTGAAAGCAGCAGGACAACTTAACCGCAGAGGACGCCAGCGTAGTCGACAAAAGGCATCTAGGCCAACGAGCTACACCGCAACAGCTCCTAATCAGGTTTTTACTTGGGATATTACCTATCTCCCGTCAGGTGTCCGCGGGCAATATTATTATCTGTATGTGATAGAAGACATCTACAGCAGAAAAATCGTAGGTTACGAGGTGCATGAACGTGAATGCGGAGAGCTGGCTTCGCAGTTATTACAACGTACGCTGATGCGTGAACAGTGCTTCAACCAGCCTCTGGTTCTGCACTCAGATAACGGTGGACCGATGAAGTCGTTTACGTTAAAAGCGAAAATGGAAGAGCTGGGGATCACACCTTCTTATAGCCGTCCAAGAGTCAGTGATGATAATCCTTATGTGGAATCGCTGTTCCGTACGCTTAAGTATGTGCCAAGCTGGCCGTCTGGCGGTTTTAATAGTCTTGAAGCAAGCCGTGTGTGGGTAGAGACCTTCGCTAACTGGTACAACACGGAACATAAGCACAGCCGATTAAACTATGTGACCCCATCGGAGCGTCACAACGGTAAAGATATGGAAATCTTGAAGCATCGTGAAAGAGTGTTGATGGAACACCGAAGGCAAAAGCCAGAACGCTGGTCACGGAATATCAGGAACTGTGAACCGATCGGAGAAGTTCATCTGAACCCAGAAAAAGAAGTTGCTTGAAAACTAAGCAAATAGTGACAACTATCTTGAAAAACGCCGACACGGTGGCGCCCAACGATAAAGCCTTCTGCACGAAGCTTCTTCGTCATTTCTCGACTTCCAAGGCTCGCTCGGCTTTTCCCGAAGAGCTCTTTGACTCGGCGATAAAGGTTTAAGGTTTCCGCTGTAATCAGCCTTGCTGGCCGCTGGAGCCAATCATAATAGGCTGAACGGCTTACTTTCATTACCTTGCAGAGCTGGGTAGTCGGGTATCGAGATGACTCGGCTCGAATGAAGTTAAACTTTACTTCATTTCTTTCGCGAAGAAGGCCGATGTAGATTCAAGGGATCATAGCAACACCTTTTTCAATCATGTGCGATGGTGTTTTAAATTTCAATGTTTTCCGCGGGCGTTCATTTAATTGACATGCCACCTTATTAAGGGTTTCCTGCGAGTGCAGCGATAAATTAGTTTTTTTAGGGAAGTACTGTCTAATCAGGCTATTAGTATTCTCATTCGTTCCTCTTTGCCATGGGCATTGAGGGTCACAAAAATAAACGGGGATACCTATTTCCTTTGTCAGATCAGCGTGTTTAGCTAGTTCCATCCCTCTATCCCAAGTTAATGACTTTCGATATTCAGCAGGCATTTTTTTAAATACAGTTAATAACGCTGTATGGACTGACTCGGCGTCTTTTCCTGCAAGTTTGAGGATGATTGTGAAGCGAGATTTTCTATCTACAAGAGTGGCGATATGTGTATTCTTTGAACCTGATACAAGATCACCTTCCCAGTGACCTACTGACTTACGATTCTCAATGTTCTTGGAACGTTCATGTATGGACACACCGTTCACAATGCTCGTGAAACTTCTATCACCGCTTCGTCGATGATGTCGGCTGTGACGCATCGGCCTACCTCTGCGTAGATGCTGAGTGAAGGAGTGATGAATAATACTTTTGGCTCGGATATACATTGATTTATAAATGGTTTCATGTGATATCTGCATGCTTTTTCTACGTGGATATTGAACTCTCAACCAACCTGATATTTGTTCGGGAGACCACTTCAGTTCAAGTTTTGATACGACAATCCCTCTGAGTTCAGTGTTGCGTTCTAAAGCTCCAAGCTTTGGACGTTTAGCCATACGTTTTGCTCGGTTGTCTGCATTAACAGCTTTGTAATAACGACGACCTCGGTTGCGTGCAACCTCTCTCGAAATTGTTGAAGGAGAGCGGTTTAGCATGCGAGCAATAGCTCGTAGCGACATTTTGGCAGATAGAGCAACTCTGATTTCCTCTCGTTCTTCCAGAGTTAAGTGTTGCTTGTTCCTTTTTCGTGTATTGGGTTTGATGCCCCCAGTTTCACGTAATGCTGTAAATACAGTACCTGGTGCTGCGTTTAATATTCGGCCAATATCGCTATATCCAGTACCTTGTTTCCATAAATTAAATACGAGATCTTTCTCTTCTTGAGTAAACGTACGTTTTGCTCGTTTCATCATTGGTGTCCATGCAAATCAGTATTTTAGTAAAACTGTTGCGATGACCAATTGAATCTACAGACGCCTTTTTTAAAATCTCCTTCTCCATGCGTAACTCTTTGACTTCCTTTCGAAGTCGTTTGAGTTCGTCACGTTCATCATCAGAAAGCTCTGTGCCTTCTAACTGAGATTCAAGCTTATCTTTCCACTTATATAAAACCGTTGTTGTAACGCCAACCGCCTCAGCAGCTTGAGCGACTGTATAGCCCTGCTCTCGAACCAAAGCCACGGCCTCTTCTTTAAATTCTTTGGGGTAGCGCTTGTAAGCTCTTTTCTGAGTCATTATTCACCTCATTGATCTGACGAGTATTGTCTCTCAATTCAGTGTCCAGCTCCATTAGACCAGTACACTGCTGGCCAGTCAGGGTAAAGTAAACACTTAATCCATTAACCAAACTCTAAATTACATCTTCATTTTTTAAACATCTAGCCATATCTTTAGTTCGTTTCTGAGCCCCTTCTTTGTTTAAGTGGTAATTGGAATTGAAAAAATAATTTACTTTATAAGCAAAGTCTTTTGGTTCACAGATAAAATTCAACCCATTCTTTAACATTGTATATTTAAGTTTTTCTTGTGTATTATAGGTGCTTCTATTACTGTGAATTGTAGAAGGAAATGTGAAAAATACATTTATTTTCTTTTCCTCCATTTTTTTATAAAGTTATTGGTAGTTTCAAAAAAGTAATTACTAATGTTAGGAACTTTATAATTCGCGTATTTATATGTGTTTAGTATTTTATTGGTAGTACCTATGCCTACATCCATATCATAGGTCTTGGTCAGTGATTTATATGTATATCCCAACCACTTACCTTTTATGTTCTTTTCTAATTCAGAAACTTCAATTTCTCTATTAATTTTAGCTCCTCTGTTTTTATATGCAAACTGTTTAATCGGAATGTTTGATATTATCTTAATTCTGTCGATTAAAGAATGGCTAAAAAATAGCTATCGTTACCTCTTAGAAGTGTTTTTATATGATAATCCGTATAATCTCCATTCTTCTCATAATATCTGAACTCTAAAGGCATTATAATGATATCGCCTTTTTTTGCAGTTTGTAAAATTCCATAATACAAGTAATCTAATCGATTGGCCGCATTATTACCGAAATTAATAACACTATATCCAGTAAGCCTTTCTAGGAGTTCACTGTTTAAACCGAAATTAGAATTTGAACCTGAGTTTATTATTATTCTTCTTTTGTTTTCATTTGTTAGCTTAGAGGCTCTAGAAAACTTAAGCTTCATATTGTAGGCATCATATTCATTCACACCATATTCTCTTGAGCCAATAGACTCTTGCACAAAATGAAAATAGCTAAAAAATTGTGCTGTTATTATTGACAAAAAAACAAATATTAATACTTTATATTTCATTAGAAATCAAAGTACAAAAATGTACTCTCCACATTATCGTAACCAAACTGAAACACGATTGATAAAACAAAAAATACTGTGCAAGGTAGTAAGAGGGTTACTTCCTTTTCTATAGTAATAGTCTGCATACTTTTACGTTTTAAAATAGGAAAAAATAAAAGGAAAAACATAAATAGCAGAATGTTAGGGTATATAAATTCATTATTCCCATAAGAGAATTCTTTGTATACGCCAATAGTTGAATTTATAATATCAACCCATTCTTTAGATGGTGTAAAGCCTCGATTTATACCAAACATAGAGCATACGATATTAGTAGCATCAGTCACATTTTCAGAACGAAATATCACCCATGTTATTACAATAAAAATAAATGTTAAAAACCAAGAAACTAAAATCGGAAGTTTTATATTTGTTAGAGACCAAACTCTATGAGTAATCATAGCTATTCCATGTAAAGCCCCCCACAGTATGAAAGTCCAGTTAGCACCATGCCAGACTCCACTAACAAATGCAGTAATGAATACATTTACAAGAGTCATTATTAACCCTTTTCTATTTCCTCCAAGGGGAATATATATATAAGACTTAAGCCAGTTGGAGAGTGTAATATGCCATCTACGCCAAAAATCTTGGATATTGCATGCTCGATACGGGTTATTGAAGTTTGTTGGTAGCTTAATGTTAAACAATAACCCCAAACCAATAGCCATAGTTGCATAGCCTGAAAAGTCATAATATAGTTGGAATGTGTAAGATAAAGCAGCTCCCCAAGCATCCCAAAAATAATAACTTATTGGCTTCGCTAAATCCGGAATCTACATATATAGCTAATGTATCTGCAATAACTACCTTTTTAAATAGTTCTAAAGAAAAAAGTAAAATCCCTTTATATATATTAGAGTAACTCAGTCTTGTTTTCTTGAACTGTGGCATCATTTCATGATGATGTACAATAGGGCCTGCAATCAGTTGTGAAAAAAAACCACAAACAAGGTATAATCAGTTAGACTATACCTCGAGCCGTACTTGTATGTATCAACAATAAATGCTATCTGTTGGAATGTAAAAAAGCTAATAGCTAGAGGAAGAACTATCCCTTGAGCTTCAAAGCCAAACTCAATTCTAATAAAACCAAAATATTTAAAGTAAAACAACAATAGCAAATTAAAAATAACTGCGATATAAGTTAACACCTTCCTCATTTGATGTAATTTGTTTATAAAAACACTAAAAAAGAAGTTAAAAACTATAGATATAAGTAAAATAGGAAGCAAGGAAACGTTCCAAGCAGAGTAAAAATACAAAGAAGATATTATAATATAATATTTTTAAAATCCACTTCCAAAAAAACATTCACAAAATAATATCCAAAGAAAGCGATAGGTAGAAAAATAAATATAAATTCAAAAGAACTAAATATCATTGCTTTATCTTCAAGTTGGTATCCAGTGTTCAACTAGTACTTAGGTTTAAGCCATTGTAACAGAATTGAAATTATATTCTATAAGATATTTTTCACCAAGCCAAATTGTGGCTTTTTAACCCGACGGCAAGAAGTTTCGGTCTAATTCATTGTGCATTTCACCCCTTCAGTGACCTCTTCCCAAAAATTAAAACGATAACAAAGGTGATATTTCTAATACACTGGTAAAATGGAGGCCTCAAAATGAAAAAACGTTACACGGGAGAACAAATAATTAAAGCTATCAAACGCCGCGAAGTTGGCGCTAAAGTTGATGATATTTGTCACTACTTGCTTAATTCTTAAGCAACTTCTTTTTCTGGGTGCAGGTGAATTCTTACCCATTTACAACTAGTCACGGGTCTACGAGAGGCTGACCGATTCAAGGAATATATTTAAATTGCTTCTTCTGCGTTATATCCTGTGGGGGCTTCTAGTAGGATTTCTTTAATGCATTCAACATCAAAATCATGACAGCAAATATCTAACTGCTCTAATATCGGTGTCATCTCTTCCCAGTTTAGTCTTTCTTCATTAGCTGTCATGATCTTTTTGTGATCTGTTCCTTCTACATTTTCGCCAATCAGTAGCTCTTCATAGAGTTTTTCGCCGGGACGTAGGCCGATAAACTGTATTTCAATATTAGCTTCGCTTTCCATTATTCCGCTTTCTTCTTCTACGCTTCTTAGACCCATCAAGTTAATCATTCGCTTTGCCAGATCAAGAATTTTTACAGGATCTCCCATATCTAATACACATACTTGCCCATTATTTCCCATAGCACCCGCCTGAATCACTAACTGAGCAGCTTCAGGAATGAGCATAAAATAACGGGTGATATCTGGATGTGTGACAGTAACTGGGCCACCGTCCTTAATCTGTTGTTTGAATAATGGTACCACTGAACCGGAAGAACCTAATACGTTTCCAAATCGCACCATAGTAAAAGTGGTTTGAGTATTGTTACCAGCAAGAGCTTGCAAGACAAGCTCTGCCATTCTTTTGCTAGCCCCCATAATGTTAGTAGGGCGTACGGCTTTATCTGTCGATATTAGTGTGAAATCACTCACCCCTGCTTCTATAGCAGCTTGTGCAGTAGCCAATGTACCAAATACGTTATTACGAATCCCTTCAATAATGTTACTTTCCACTAAAGGGACATGCTTGTAGGCCGCAGCGTGGTATACAGTTTGCACCTGATAAGCTTCCATGAGTTTTTGTACGCGGTTTTGCCGCTGTACGGAGCCTAATGCAGCTACAATAGTTGTGTTTAGTTCTAAATTGTTTTTTATTTTGTTAAGTTCTTGATCAATTTTGTATAAATTGAACTCATTGAGCTCAAACAAAACTAAGTGCTTTGGGTTTTGTACCAAGATTTGTCTGCATAATTCAGAGCCGATAGAACCGCCAGCACCTGTTACCATAACGTTTTTTTGAGTTATATTTTTGGATAAAAGTTCTTTATTTGGTTCTACTGGTGCTCTGCCGAGCAAATCGGCTATGTCCAGATCCCGGATTTCTGATACTTCGGCTTTACCAGTTGCGATGTCTTCAACTGATGGCACCGATTGCACTTCAATAGGCCATGATGAAATTTTCTCTACTAGTCTTAAACGGGCTTCTTTTGGAATATTATTAATAGCAAGTAGCAATTTTACTGGAGAGTATAAAGATTGAAGTTTTTCGAAGCTGTCACTGTGATGGACGTTTATACCGAATAAGATCTCTCCGGATTTTTTGATATCATCATCCAGTATTGCGACCGGGTGATATTCATTTCCTTGCATCAATGCATAGGTCAACTCTCGACCCGTTGATCCGGCTCCATATATAAAAACGTTCGGCTTCTGTTTTTTATAGTAGTGATAATAAATGCTACGTACTGCAACCCTTGGTCCTCCCAAAGTAATAACCGCCAGGCCAGCATAAATAAACGGAACACTTCTTGGAATAAATGAGTGAAAGAAAAAACCACTTAAAGCAAGCGTGAGTGTAGATATCAAAACCGAAAGAAAGATGTGCCCTAAGGCAGGAAATGTCATATATCTTAAGATTGCACGATACATCCCCAATCGAATAAAACAAAGGATTGTGATTGAAACAGTAAGTACTAGACTTAACATTTCGTTGTAACTTACATCGAAGGTATGTGTATTTAACCTGATGGCTATAGCAAGATAAAG
Source organism: Vibrio sp. SCSIO 43137 (assembly GCF_028201475.1). NCBI lineage: Bacteria > Pseudomonadati > Pseudomonadota > Gammaproteobacteria > Vibrionales > Vibrionaceae > Vibrio > Vibrio sp. SCSIO 43137. The sequence goes on from NZ_CP116383.1 coordinate 166,190, forward strand.
GGACAAGATAATGGCAAAAACGTCATAAATAATGCTTATTAGACGTTTATTACTTCTTGAAGTATTTAGTAGCCATTGAAGAGGAGGTATCATTTAAAGCCTGATTAATTTAGTGATTAATAATTATCGGCAGTATTGTAGTATTCTTGAGATTAACATACCAGATAAAGCCGGAAAGTTTCGGGTAAAATGCGTTCTAACATAATTTAGCTATTTATAGAGGTAAGAGTGGCAATACTGATCACAGGAAGTTCTGGCTTTGTAGGGCAAAGATTAGTGGCAATAGCTTGTGAGAAAGGGATTGAATGTAAAGGCGTTGTGCGTACATCAACCAACTCTGCAATGAAACACGAGTCACGATATGTAACATGTTCTGTTGGTGATATATCGGGGATAACAGACTGGACAGTTGCTTTGCAAGGGGTTGATACAATTGTGCATTGTGCAGCAAAAGTTCATCAGATGAACGAACAAAACCAATTCGAGAAATATAAAGAGGTTAATGCTCTTGGAACACTTAATCTGGCCTCTCAGGCAGCTCAGAAAGGTGTCAAACGATTTGTTTTTCTTAGTACTATAAAAGTAAATGGTGAGTATTCAAAGCCAATGAAACCTTTTTCTAATACTATTGGTAATGTACCAACCGAGCCCTATGCATTGAGTAAGTATGAGGCTGAAATAGGGCTTCATAAAATAGCAGAAGAAACAGGATTAGAGGTGGTTATTATCAGGCCTCCATTGGTTTATGGTGAAGGGGTGAAAGCCAACTTTTTGAGTTTGATGAACTTGGCTCATAAAGGTTTACCGTTGCCGCTTGGGGCGATAAACAACAAACGTAGTATAGTATTTCGGGATAACTTAATTGATTTGATTTTGTTGTGTTGCCATAGTGAGAAAGCAAAAGGGCAAACCTTCTTAGTTTCAGATGGAGAGGATATTTCAACTACCCAATTAATTAGACTGATAGCAGAAGCAATGCATAAAAATGCTCTTTTGTTTCCAGTCCCAAATCGGTTAATAGAGCTGCTGACTAAGGCTATTGGCAAGCCCGAAATATATCAAAGAGTTTATGGTGACCTGCAACTAAGTATTTCACATACACGTGAGGTTTTGGAATGGGAGCCTCCAATATCCATGGAAGAAGGGATCAGAAGAACAGTAAATGCTTTTTTGCCTAGTAAGTAGTTGTTTTAAATTTATATAAAGTTGGTAACCATTTGTGATTCGAGTATTTGATTTTTTCTTTGCATTTTTGGGGCTCGTTTTTTTGTGGCCAGTGCTGATGGTTGTTTGGATTATTGGGTATTTTGACACGGGTTCACCAGTATTCATGCAGACTCGCGTGGGGCGGTATCAAAAGCCATTTACGCTTATTAAATTTCGAACCATGCCTGTCGAAACAAAATCAGTCGCTACTCATTTAGTTAGCTTATCTTCTGTGACTAGGATGGGGGCGTTTCTTCGTAAAACTAAGTTGGATGAATTGCCTCAGTTGATTAATGTAGTTAAGGGTGAGATGAGTTTGGTTGGTCCACGTCCTTGTCTTTACAATCAAGTAGAGTTAATCAAAGAACGTCAACAAAGAGGCGTGTTTGATGTTCCGCCTGGTATTACGGGGTTAGCTCAGGTTAATGAAATAGATATGTCTACACCAGCTAAGCTTGCTAAATGGGACCAGAAAATGATCCAAACGCTCACTGTCAAAAATTATTTTTCTTATATTATTGCAACAGTTACCGGCAAAGGTTCTGGTGATCGTGTCCGTTAGTTTAGTATTATTCGTATTGAAGAGTTTAATAAGGTTAAAAAAATGAAAATCGCGATTGCGGGTACGGGTTATGTAGGGCTGTCTAATGCAATGTTGTTGGCGCAGAACCACGAAGTGGTCGCCGTTGATATCATTGCTGAAAAAGTAGAATTACTAAATAGCAAAAAGTCACCTATTTTAGATGCCGAGATAGAATTGTTCTTAGCTGAAAAAGAGCTTAACTTTACTGCTACATTGGATAAAAAGCTGGCATATCAAGGTGCCGAATATGTAGTGATTGCAACGCCTACAGACTATGACCCTGTGACTAACTACTTTAATACCTCTTCTGTTGAAGCGGTAATTAAAGATGTTGTGGAAATCAACCCTGATGCAGTGATGGTGATTAAATCAACAGTTCCTGTGGGGTATACAGAACGCGTTAGGCAAGAGTTAAGCTGCGACAATCTTATTTTCTCTCCGGAATTCTTACGTGAAGGGCGGGCACTGTACGACAATCTTTATCCGTCTCGGATTATCATTGGTGAACTGAGTGAACGGGCAAAGGTTTTTGCTGATTTGCTTGTAGAAGGCGCAGAAAAAGAAGATATTGAAGTACTGTTTACTGACTCAACAGAAGCGGAAGCAGTTAAGTTGTTCTCCAATACATACTTGGCTATGCGTGTTGCTTACTTCAATGAGCTGGACTCTTACGCTGAAGCGCATGGTCTAGACTCCCGTCAGATTATTGAAGGAGTTGGCTTAGATCCCCGTATTGGTAGCCACTACAATAACCCCTCATTTGGTTATGGCGGTTACTGTCTGCCGAAAGATACCAAACAGCTTTTAGCTAACTATCAGGAAGTGCCGAACAATATTATCGGAGCTATCGTTGATGCTAACCGTACCCGTAAAGACTTTATTGCTGATTCGATCATCAAACGTCAGCCAAAGGTGGTTGGAATTTACCGTTTGATAATGAAAGCAGGTTCGGATAATTTCAGGGCATCTTCGATTCAGGGTATTATGAAACGATTGAAAGCGAAAGGTATCGAAGTTGTTGTTTATGAGCCGGTACTGAAAGAAGAGCACTTCTTCCACTCGAAAGTGATTGCTGATTTGGAAGAGTTTAAGGCTTTGTCAGATGTGATTGTTTCTAACCGAATGGTGGATGAAATCCGTGATGTAGAAAGTAAGGTTTATACACGGGATCTTTTTGGTTCTGATTAATTTATAATTTACTTAGTATCCCACCTTAAAAGGCGGTAACGTTGAAGTGACCCCATAAAGTTGGACATTTCTGTTAAGCTGCTTGTAAGGCCTGATTTCGATATTCCATCGGAGTCAGGCCTTTTAGTTTCACCTTGATGCGTTTCGTATTGTAGTACTCGATGTATTCGTCAATATGTGCGATTAAGTCATCCGCATCTTCAAAGTGCTGATTATGGTACATCTCTGTTTTCAGCAAGGCAAAGAAGTTCTCCGCTACTGCGTTATCTAAGCAGTTTCCTTTTCGCGACATACTTTGAGTTAGTCCACTATTAGCGAGAGTTTCCTGATATTTCCTATGCCTATATTGCCACCCTTGGTCGCTATGGACGATTGGCTTAGCGTCATTGGCTAAGGCCGCAACTGCCTCTGTTACCCATTTTTCATCCGGCTTCGTTGCATTGAAGTCCCGTTTAAGTACATTTGGTGCGGTTGTTCCTGCTTCTCCTTTGTAAGAGCTGTAACGCTTGGGGCTGACCGTTGATTTCAAGCCAAGTAACCCCATCAGGCGTTGAACTGTCTTATGGTTAAGCATGACGTCCTGTTTCCTTAATTCCAAGTGAATGCGACGATAGCCATATCTTCCTTTATGGTCATGGTATATTTTCTCAATCAACAGCTTCTCATCTTGATAGTTATCGGCGATGTTGTTCGACTGCGCATGATAATAGAAGCTATTTCTTGCTAACTGAAGGGCGTGCAAGAGATGTTGTTGTAGGTATTGATTTTTAAGAGCTAGAACTACTTTCGTTTTTTCTTTGTTCGACGATGCTTCTCCTGTTCCAGCTCCTCTAACTTTTTTAGGACAGCATTCTCTGCTCGCAAGCACGCTAACTCCTCTTTGAGCTCTTCCAGTGTTTTCTCATCATCGTGCTTGTCTTGAATAAAAGGGTTCTTGCTCATTGCGGGTCGTCCTCTGCTACGTTCAAGCCCCTGGAAGCCATCTCTTTCGTACTGTTTGAGCCAAACAGCGAGTGTGCCAGAGGAAGAAAAGTTTAAAACCGCACTAGTGTGACTGATAGACCAACCATTCGTCCACATATGCTTCAAAGCTTGCAGTTTAGTGTGTGCATTCTTTGCAAAACCATGAGGGGTAAATGCCTGAAAGCCATGAATATCGAATACTTGTGCCCAGTAATGTATTTGACGTGGCGGTATGGAGTGAAGGCGAGAAAGTTCCTGACATGAACTATCGCATTGTAGATATTGTTTAGCAATTGAGCATTTCAATGCTCGGCTGTATTTGGACATAAAAAGACCCCCAATAATTGGTGTCCAACTATTGGGGGTCAGTTCACGTTACCGCCTTTTATATATCCGGCTAGATAACGTCTACCGGACGGTATTTAGGTGCTATATTACCCTCTTAGAACCTTAAGAATATCCGCCGTTTTCTCCTGCATAAGAACGACGTTACCGCGGGACTCTACATTCAAACGAACTACTGGTTCAGTATTGGAAGAGCGGAGGTTAAAGCGCCACTCGCCTTGCTCAGTTCTAAACTCGAGGCTAATACCATCAGTCTCATCTATACCAGAAGCAAGAGGTTGATACTTTTCCCTTACACGTTTGATCGCTTCTGCCGGGTTTTCCAACTTTGAGTTTATTTCGCCTGATGATGGGTAGGCGATAATACGCTCTTGTACTGCTTCTGAAAGCTTAATTCTCTTAACAGAAAGTAGCTCTGCTACCAGTAGCCATGGAATCATTCCTGAGTCGCAGTAGGCGAAATCGCGGAAGTAGTGGTGGGCACTCATTTCGCCACCATAAACGGCATCTTCTTTGCGCATGCGCTCTTTAATAAAGGCATGACCGGTTTTCGACATAATGGCTTCTCCGCCATTTTCATTGACGATATCAATGGTGTTCCAGCTTAAACGTGGATCATGAATTACTTTCGCTCCGGTATTTTTTTGTAAGAAGGCTTCTGCAAGCAGGCCTACGATATAGTAACCCTCGATAAACTCGCCCTTCTCATCAAACAGGAAGCAGCGGTCAAAGTCACCATCCCATGCAATGCCCATATCCGCGCCGGATTCAATAACGGCATCTGAAGTATCTTTACGACACTCAGGTAGCAGCGGGTTTGGAATTCCGTTAGGGAAGTTACCGTCCGGATTATGGTGCACTTTTACAAACTCAACCGGTAAACCAAGAGCAGCAAAGCGTGATTCGATTTCATCCACCACATGGCCGGCTGCACCATTACCAGCATTAACTACCAGTTTTAACGGTTTGATATTTTCTGGCTTGATGTAGCCCATCAGGTGATCTACGTAGGCAGCTAAGTTGGATTGCTTGGTGTAACTACCGCGCTTAGTTACTTCAGCAAACTGATTTTTCTCTGCCAGTAACTGAATATCTTTCAGGCCGCTATCGCCGCTGATAGGTTTAGCGTCCTCACGAACTAACTTCATCCCGTTGTAATTTTTCGGGTTGTGGCTGGCTGTTACTTCTACACCACCATCTACGCCAAGAAACTTAGTTGCGTAGTAGATCTCTTCTGTGCCTGTCATTCCGATATCGATAACATCCACGCCGGCATCCATCAGGCCATCAGCCAGTGCTAGTTTAAGTTCTTCTGAGGTCAGTCGGATATCCCCGCCGACAACAACACTTTCCGGACTAAGTTGCTGCCCGAAAGCCCGGCCGATACGGTAAGCGATATCGCTGTTTAGTTCGCTGCCAAGCTCACCACGAATATCATAAGATTTAAAGCATGTAAGTTTGTTCACAGAAGGACCCAATACAAATAAGATTAAACAAAAACGATTTTGTGAATCTTACTTAAGCTGGTTGGAAATTACGAGAGGTTGGCGTAGTTAAAACGTATTTTTTATTGAATAATTAACTTATATCAAAATGGCAGGTAAGCATGGCAACGCTTCTTTAAGAATCAATATTTTGCGCTTATACTTCCAGTAACAGATGTCATGGAATAAAAATAATGAAAACCAGAGAAAGAATAGTTTTTGCTGCCCTTGAGCTATTTAATGAAGAGGGTGAGCGAAATATCACCACCAACCATATCGCGGCTCACATAGAGATCAGCCCCGGGAACCTTTACTACCACTTCCGCAATAAGCAGGAAATTGTAAGAGACATCTTTGATTGCTATTCAAAAGAGCTGCTGGAGCGCTTTGCACCTGTTGAAGCCAACAATGAAGAGAGTCTGGTTTTACTAAGACGCTACTTAGACTCCATTTTTACTTTGATGTGGAAGTATCGCTTCTTCTACGCCAACCTGCCGGAAATCCTTCAGCGTGATGAAGTGCTGCATGACCGTTATCTGGCGGTGCAGGCAAAGCTACAAGCCAACCTGAATCGTATTTTTAGTTCGTTTATTGAGCTTAAATTGCTGGATATTAAACAAGAAGAGGTTCAGCCTCTGGTAACTTGTCTGCACCTGATTGCCTCCAGCTGGTTGGGTTATCAGTCAGCCATGTCGGTTAAGACGGATATTACTGAAAGAATTATCCATCAGGGTGTGTTGCAGATGATTACCATCGTTAAGCCTCACACCACAGATCTTGGCAGAGAACAGATTGAGTTGCTTGAGGATGGCATCAAGGCGATGAACGCCTGACAGTAACGCAGTAATAAGGACATTATGCATTACGATATTTTTAACGGTGATGCCGACGGCATCATCGCCCTTCTTCAGCTTCGTCTGGCCTTTCCTATAAAGTCTACTTTGATTACCGGTATTAAGCGGGATATCGAACTGGTTAAGCAGGTGAATGCTGGACCAAGGGATACGTTGACGATTCTGGATATTTCCATGGAAAAGAACAAGCAGGCGCTGCTATCTGTTCTTAGCCAAGGCGCCAGTGCGGTTTATATCGATCACCACAGAGCGGGCGATATTCCTCAGTCAGAAGCTCTGGAAGCGCATATCGATCTGGATGCCAACACTTGTACGGCTTTGATAGTGGACAAACTGCTGGCTGGCCGTTACCACAACTGGGCAATTACCGCCGCTTATGGCGATAATCTGATCGACAAGGCCAATCAACTGGCAGACGCGGCCGGACTATCAGAGCAGCAGAAACAGCAGTTAAAGGAGCTGGGGACATTAATTAATTACAATGGCTATGGGGCTAGTATAGAAGAGCTGCATTACCATCCGGCAGAGCTGTTTAAAAAACTAAAGCAGTACCCTTGCCCCTTTGATGTTATCTCTGACCCGAATTCTCCTTACCATGTTCTGAAAAAATGCTATCAGCAAGATCTTCAACAAGCTTTTGTGAATAATGATAGTGAAGCTACTGATACTGGTAGTCAGCCGGAACCAGACTATCAGAGCTCCTGCCTGCGCCTCTATAAGCTTAAACCGGGCCTTGCTTCCCGCAGAGTGAGTGGTGTGTTTGGTAATGAGCTGGTCTATCAGAAGCCCGATTCAGCCCATGCTGTACTGACCCAGATTCCGGGTAGTGACGCTTATGTGGTATCAATCCGGGCGCCTCTGAACAATAAGAAGGGAGCAGGAGAGGTGTGCAGTCGCTTTGAAACCGGTGGCGGCAGAGAAGCAGCTGGTGGTATTAACCTTTTAGCTGAGGAGAGCGTTGAGGCATTAATCAATGCCATTGAACAGCGCTGGGGAAACTGAAAAGCAGAAGGATAAGCAACCCGATCTCAGCTTAACTATCTGGTCAGCCAGCTCTTAGGGTTCTGGGTTTTACTGTTGCGGCGAATCTCAAAGTAGAGTGAGGCCTGAGGCTGGCCTCCTGTGTCTCCGGCAAGGGCGATAGTTTCGCCGGCTGCAACTTTGTCGCCTTCCACTTTCAGCAGAGTCTGGTTAAAGCCATAAAGGGTCATATCGCCTTTGCCGTGGTCCAGCAATACCACCAGTCCGTAACCGCGAAGATAATCGGCAAATACCACAGTACCGGAATAGACGGCTTTAACAGGTTGCTCGTAGTCAACATCAATCACCATGCCTTTCCAGTTCACCTGCCCGTTTTGCCTGCTGCCGTAGTTATTCAGGATTCTGCCGTGAACAGGCCATGGCAGTTTACCTTTCTGCCTTGCAAGGCCATCCATAGGAATGGTGTTTCGCTTAGCGGCTTTGGCAATTTCTGATTTCAGGCGAGTTTCGTTGCGCTGCAGTTCGGCTAGGTAGTTTTTATCGTTAGAGATATTGGATTTAATTTTATTGACGGTTCTCTTACGCTGTTTCTGCGAACTGGCCAGTTGATCCCGTTTTGATGTCTGCTGTGCTAACAGACTTTTTATCTGCTTCTGTTTCTGGATTAACTGCCGGTTTTTCTCTTCCAGCTGTCCGGCGGTGTTGTTCAGCTCTTTAATCGCTTTCGCCCGTGCATTGGTAAGGTGCTGAAAGTACTTGCTGATTCTGGCCTGTTCTTCCGTTTGCTCTTTAATCGAAAGGCCATTCAGTTCACTGTTTTGCTTAATGATGTAATAGGTTTTTATTAATTCGGAAAGGGTGAGTTCCTGCTGCTCTTTTCTCTTCTCTAACTGGGCTTTTTGTTTGTGGAACTGCGACAGGTTTTTGTTGGCCTGATTTAGCTTGCTTTGTGTCTGCTTAATCTCTCTGCTAAGCGAGGAAATAGAGAGTTCTTGCTTTTTAAGGGACTGTTGCAGGCTATTCAGCTCTTTCTGTTGCTTGGTAACAGAGCTCTGCTGGCGGGATATCTCGCTTTTAACCCCTTTAAGTTCATCCTGACTGGCAACACCCGGCAGAGAAAACAGCAAAAATGCACTGATTAGCGCATAGGTTACTGATTGGCTGACAGATTTTACACAGATATGCAGGATCATCTCAGATAGGGCTTGCCGGGTTAGAAAGTGTCTAGATTACAATAAGAAAAGCTCAGACCCAAAAGTATTTAAATACAAAATGGGGTCAGAACCAATATTATTTGGCGCTGACCCCATTTAAAAGTCTGAAGTTGACGGTATTAATTACTTAGTCAGTACTTCACCGGACATTTCAGCCGGGATTTCCATACCAGTCAGGCTCAGCATAGTCGGAGCAAGGTCAGAAAGCTTACCGCCAGACTTAAACTCAAGCTCTTTGTCACCAACGTAGATCAGTGGTACCGGAAGGTTAGTGTGGGCAGTATGAGTGCCGCCTGTTTCCGGATCAACCATCATTTCAGCGTTACCATGGTCGGCGGTGATCAGTAGCTGACCCTCAGCTTCTTTAATGGCTTCAACAACCTGACCTACACAGCTGTCAACGGCTTCAATAGCTTGTTCAGCGGCTTCATAAACACCAGTGTGACCAACCATATCCGGGTTAGGGTAGTTACAGATAATGGTGTCATACTTGCCAGATTTGATAGCCGCAACCAGTTTTTCTGTCAGCTCGCCAGAGCTCATTTCAGGCTGAAGGTCATAAGTAGCTACTTTAGGAGAAGCAACAAGGCTACGCTCTTCACCTTCAAATTCTGTTTCTACACCGCCGTTAAAGAAGAAAGTAACGTGTGCGTACTTCTCAGTTTCAGAGATACGTAGCTGAGTTTTGCCTGCTTTTGCCAGCCACTCACCATAGGTGTTTTCCAGTGATGCTGGTGGGAAAGCGCATGAAAGAGGAATATCGGCCGCATACTGAGTCAGCATAACAAACTCTACTGCCGGGAACACTGAACGCTCAAAGCCTTCAAATGCCGGAACAAATGCACGGGTGATTTCACGGGCGCGGTCAGCACGGTAGTTCATAAAGATAACTGCATCGCCATCTTCGATAGCGGCTGAAGTTTCACCTTCTGCTTTAATTTCAGTTGGTTTTACAAACTCATCGTTTTCGTCACGTGCGTATGCCGCTTCCAGAGCAGATACAGCAGAGTCAAAGCTAAACTCGCCTTTTGCCTGAGTCAGTAAGTCATAAGCTTTCTCTACACGATCCCAGTTGTTGTCACGGTCCATTGCGTAGTAACGGCCAACCAGTGAAGCAATGCGGCCCTTGCCTAGCTCAGCAAACAGCGCATCAAAACGCTTAAGAGAACCTTCAGCGCTGCGTGGCGGAGTATCACGTCCGTCAAGGAAGCAGTGCAGGTAGATCTTCTCAGCACCACGCTCAGCGGCCATTTTAACTGCTGCATAGATATGGTCTTCGTGGCTGTGAACACCACCCGGAGACATTAGGCCCATAAGGTGAACGGCTTTACCTGCTTTAATAGCTTTATCCATTGCCGCAACCAGAGTCTCGTTCTCAGAGAAGTCGCCGTCAGCGATAGATTTAGTAATGCGGGTAAGGTCCTGATATACAACTCGTCCTGCACCAATGTTTGTGTGACCAACTTCTGAGTTACCCATCTGGCCGTCAGGCAGACCAACGTCTAGTCCGGATGCTGAAATCAGAGTGTTTGGCTGATTTGCAAAAAGCGCATCCATAACAGGTGTTTTTGCATTGTTGATTGCGTTGCTTGCGTTGTCTTCACGGTATCCCCAACCATCAAGGATCACCAGAGCCATTGGCTTCTTAGCAGACATAGTCATGACCTCATTAAACTGAAAGTAATTTAAAAATGAAATTAACGTAACTTTACTACACTTTTGCTTAAAAACTGTAGCCTTAGATCAAATAAAACCGCTAATTCGTCGTTACAAATTTTCACCGGCTTTTTGCTACTAACGTCATTATTGCGAATTATTCGCAATTGGTAAAATTGCTGGTGGCTATTATTAAAATTGGTCTTACTAATCAGACAAAATGGGTGCGACAATTTCCTGCATAGATGACACAAGTAGAATTTCTGGGGCTTGAGCACGTTATTTCTTGTGCTGTTGTCGAATTTTCTCAATCACAGGGTTATACTCACGCTTTAATTTTTATCGCTTTGACTAAGTGCAAGAGTGCAAGAAATGCAGGAATATATAGATTTTATTCAGAATAACATGATCTTATCTCTGGTTTGGGTGGGTCTGGTTATTGCTATTGTTATGAGCTTTATTAAGTCAGCAACCGCGGCTTATAAAGAGATTTCTCCGGCTGAACTGACTCAGTTCATCAACAAAGATGAAGGTGTGGCGATCGATATCCGTACCAAAGATGAGTTTAAGCAGGGTCATATTACCGGTTCAGTTCACATTTTACCGTCTGACATTAAATCAGGTTCAGTACCAAGCCTTGAAAAATATAAGAGCAGCCCAATTACAGTAGTATGTAAAACAGGGACTACCGCTCAGGAGAACGCTAACCTGCTAGCTAAAGCGGGCTTTGAACAGGTTTATGTTCTGAGAGGCGGTCTGGTTTCCTGGACTGAAGCGAAAATGCCACTGGTACGTGGTAAGAAATAATATTTCACCTGCGTTGCCGATTTATCATGAAGTGAAGCCCTGAGTTTAGCTTCATCTTTAATAAGCGACGTAGTGATCAAGATACAGATTTAAAGATTAAGGACACTAAAATGGCTGAAGCAGCACCTCAAGAAAACCAACAAAACTTCTCTATCCAGCGTATTTTCCTGAAGGATGTTTCTTTTGAAGCTCCTAATTCTCCGGATATGTTCCAGAAAGAGTGGAACCCGGATGTGAAACTGGATCTGGACACTCAAAGCCGCGAGCTTGGTGAAGGCGTATACGAGGTTGTTCTTCGTCTTACTGTGACAGTTAAGAATGCAGAAGAAACAGCATTCCTGTGTGAAGTTCAGCAAGGCGGTATTTTCACTGCTGAGCAGATGGAAGCAGGTCAGCTTGCACATTGTCTGGGCGCATTCTGCCCGAACATTCTGTTCCCGTATGCTCGTGAAACAATCTCAAGCCTGGTTGTTAAAGGTACTTTCCCTCAGCTGAACCTTGCACCGGTTAACTTTGATGCATTGTTTATGAACTACCTGCAAAATCAGGCTCAGGAAGAGCAGTCTGACGCTTAATAGGTTGTTGTAGATAGCTTCTTATAATCAGAAGCTATGAGAAAGTTAAAACTATTGATAAAGTGCACAGAGCGAAAAGTAATGTGCACTTTTTTTATTTATCGGAAATGAATATGACTAGCAAGCAAAATGCATATGGCAAAGAGATTGCGATGACCGTTATCGGTGCAGGATCTTATGGAACTTCTTTAGCAATAGCTCTGTCCCGCAACGGATCTAACGTGGTTCTCTGGGGACATGAAGAAGACCATATGCAGAGATTGCAGGCGGATCGTTGTAATGAAGAGTTTCTGCCCGGTGTCGGATTTCCTGAAAGCCTGATTGTCGAGAGCGATTTAGCAAAGGCAGTCGGTGCTTGTCGTGACCTTTTAGTTGTTGTACCCAGCCATGTATTTGGCTTGGTTCTGGAGAGCTTAAAACCGCATCTGAGAGCGGATACCCGTATCTGCTGGGCAACTAAAGGACTGGAGCCAGAGACCGGAAGGCTGCTTAAAGAGGTTGCCCATGACGTTATTGGTGATGCTTATCCCCTTGCTGTGATATCGGGGCCTACCTTTGCCAAAGAGCTTGCCAGTGGTATGCCGACAGCGATTTCTGTTGCTTCGCCGGATGCTGAGTTTGTAGAAGATCTTCAGGAAAAAATTCACTGTAGTAAGACCTTCAGGGTATACGCCAACAGTGATTTTACCGGTATGCAGCTTGGCGGTGCAGTTAAGAACGTGATTGCTATTGGTGCCGGTATGTCTGATGGTATTGGCTTTGGTGCTAATGCAAGAACCGCTTTAATTACCAGAGGGCTGGCGGAAATGAGCCGGCTTGGTGCCGCACTCGGGGCTCAGCAGGAGACTTTTATGGGTATGGCGGGCTTAGGTGATCTAGTATTAACTTGTACCGACAACCAGTCACGTAACCGACGCTTCGGACTGGCGCTGGGGCAGGGTAAAGATGTCGATACGGCACAGGATGAGATAGGTCAGGTGGTTGAAGGCTACCGCAATACCAAAGAGGTGTGGATGCTGGCCCGCAGAATGGGGGTTGAAATGCCGATAGTCGACCAAATCTATCAGGTACTGTATCAGGAAAAAGATGCTCGTCTTGCCGCACAAGATCTGTTGGCAAGGGACAAAAAAGCGGAAGGCTAAGCTGACAAAGCTTTTCCGGAAAATCAGATAGGATTTTGATTCAATGAAACACTGTAAACCGTCAAATGTCTGGCAATCCATTGTTCAAGAAGCAAGGGAGTTGTCGGAGCAAGAGCCGATGCTGGCCAGTTTTTATCACGCCACCATTATCAATCATGACAGCCTTGGCGCTTCCCTTAGCTATATTCTGGCCAATAAACTGAAAACGGCCTCAATGCCGGCAATGGCCGTTCGCGAAGTGGTGGAAGAGGCATTTGACTCTGATCCGGAAATCACCCAGTCAGCGGCTTCAGATATCTGTGCGACGGTAAATCGTGACCCTGCGGTGTCTATGTACTCTATTCCTCTGCTTTATCTGAAAGGCTTTCATGCCCTGCAGGGTTATCGCGTGGCTAACTATTTGTGGAAGAAAGGGCGCTATGCATTAGCTACCTACCTACAAAATCAGATTTCTGTGGCTTGTCAGGTTGATGCTCACCCGGCAGCAAAAATCGGCCGCGGTATTATGCTTGACCATGCCACCGGTATTGTTATCGGTGAAACCGCGGTTGTTGAAGATGATGTTTCTATTCTGCAAAACGTAACCCTTGGTGGTACAGGTAAAGAGGGGGGGGATCGTCACCCGAAAATCCGTGAAGGGGTGATGATCGGTGCCGGTGCTAAGATCCTGGGTAATATCGAAGTGGGCACCGGGGCTAAAATTGGTTCAGGTTCTGTCGTGCTTCAGGCGGTACCAGAGCATACAACGGTTGCCGGTGTTCCTGCCAAAATTGTCGGTGTGCCTAAAACAGATAAACCAGCTGAAGATATGGATCAGGCCTTTAATGGTAAATCTAATAGCTATATGGATGGTGGCGGTATCTAAATAGGCGTTATTTTGGCAAATACTGAACACAAACACGCATAAACCCATCTTTGGAGCGGAGGGTTTGCTTATCGATATCTGCCTGATGACAAAATCTGAAGCACAATTAAGATCAGTTATTTAGTATTCAGTTAAATGGTGTCAGTTCCCGTTTGAGGGCTGACACCTTCTAACGCTTCTTTTCTTAGTTTCAGTGCGTAAAGGTAACCAAGTACACCACCGGCAATATTGCCTATGGTTATTCCTGCAAACAGCCCTTCAATACCGTAGAACCAACTTCCCAGCCACGCTACCGGAAGGGTGAAAATAAACAGCCTCATAAAGTTCCAGTAGAAAGCTACCAAGGGTTTATGCATGGCATTCAGACTGCTGACCAGTAACATAATAATGCCCTGAAAGCCGTAGCTGAAAGGAACAATCACCAGATAGAGCCATATCAAATCATTTACCGGCTGCTCCTGCCCAAAGAGGGCGGCGATTGGGATGCTGAGAGGCACCATCATGGCGAAAATCAGTAACTGGAAGATAACGGAGAAGCGCATAGAGAGAAACAGTGCGCGGAAACTGCGCTGAGGATTCTCTGCCCCTAAGTTCTGAGCCATAAACGGCGTTAGTGCTGAAGTCAGGGACATCACCACCAATAACAATAGGGACTCAATTCTCTGTGCAGCGCCAAATGCTGCTACTGCCGCGGTACCGTGGGAAGCGAGAATCATCATAAGAACCGCTCCCGAAAGCGGGTTCATGGCATTAGAGAAGCCTGCCGGAGTACCAATCTTCAGAATCTGTTTCCAGTCAGAAAAAAGAGAAGAAGAATCGGGTTTGCCGATAAGCTTTTCTCGGTTAATTAATCGATTGAGAGACCAGACAAGAGCACCCAGCCAGCTTATTCCGCTGGCAATGGCGGCGCCCTGAATACCCAGCTCGGGGAAGGGGCCAAGGCCGAATATCAGCAGCGGATCCAGTGCTCCGTTGATCACTCCGGCAAACATCATTATTTTCGCTGGTGTTTTGGTATCACCGGTTGCCCGGATAGCACTGTTACCGGCCATAGGAATCACCAGTAACGGAATGGTGAGATACCAGATGATCATATAGTCATTAATCAGCGGAAGCAGTACAGGCTCAGCACCAAGAAACTGAAACAGGGGATCGATACTGATTAGCCCGATAGCCGAAGCTATGGTGATAAGGGCAACGGCCAGCATCAGGCCGTGAGTGGTAAAATGCTTAGCGTGCTGTGTTTCTCCCTTGCCTAACAGCCTGGCAAGACAGGTAGAGAGGCCGATTCCTATACCCATGGTAATGCAGTTAACGGCATAGGTAACAGGAAAGGTAAAACTGATGGCGGCAAGGGCATCGGTACCAAGCAGGGAAACAAAGAAAGTATCAACAAGATTAAACATAAGAATGGCCACCATTCCAAATACCATTGGAATAGTCATAGTGCGCAGTACTTGTGGTATATGGCCGGTGAGCAGACCGTGCTTATCTTGCATTTAGCTTATGTCTTTATTATCTGGTGGCTTAGAATACCCGATTTTTGCAGTGTATAGAACAAAGAGGACTCAATTGAGTCCTCTTTCAAAGCAGTAGTAAACGGAGTGTCTGCTTTTCTTAACAGCCCGGACCGCAGTCCAGACAATGCTTAATCATTTCTGGTCCCAGATGCAGTTTGGCATTCAGATCCCTTAGTGCGGTACGTACACCTTCTTCAATCACCGGATGATAGAAAGGCATATCCAGCATATCTGAAATGGTCATCTGGTTTTGATGTGCCCATGCCAGCAGGTGAGCAAGATGTTCTGCATTCGGGCCTATCATCTCTGCACCAAGGAAACGCCCCGTTCCTTGTTCACCGTATACATGAAGCAGGCCTTTATTGCGTAGCATAACCCGTGAGCGCCCTTGCCCTTCGAACGAGACTTCACCCGTTTCAAAGCAGCCACAATTACCTAATCGATCAGTGATCTGTTTGTAAGTTTCTCCCACCATAGCAATCTGAGGGTCAGAGAAAACGGCAGATATTGATGAGCGGCGCAGTCCGGCACGAATATCAGGATAACGGCCTGCATTGTCTCCGGCGATTCTGCCCTGATCCGCCGCTTCATGCAGTAACGGAATCTGGTTGCTGGCATCTCCGGCAATAAAAATTGAGTCAACGGAAGTCTGCAGAGTGAAGTGATCCGCGACAGGTACACCTCTTTCATCCAGTTTTACATCGGTGTTTTCAATGTTCAGCTTGTCAACGTTAGGGCGTCGTCCGGTCGCTGCAAGCACATAATCAGTCATAAAGGTTTCAAGTTCGCCCTGTTTATTGATAAACAAGATTTCTACTTTGTCCTCTTTACGCTTCATGCTTTCGATTTTTACATCGGCGTCCAGATAGAACTCGTCACTAAAAGTTTTATTGGCGTATGCCATGATTTCCGGGTCTGTCAGAGGACCTACCTGACCACCAAGACCAAATAGTTTGACCTTAACGCCAAGACGATGCAGAGCCTGACCCAGCTCCAGCCCGATAACGCCGGGGCCGAATACGGCAACCGATTCAGGAAGATCATCCCAGTCAAACACGTCATCGTTAATAATCAGCTTATCGCCAAGCTCATTCCATACTGCAGGGTAAGCAGGCCTTGAACCTGTGGCGATAACCACTCTTTTAGCTTCAATACGGGTATGGTCATCAACAAGCAGAGTCTGGTTATCAATAAAAGTAGCGTAGCCGGAGATTTTGTCTTCAGCTGGAATTTCGTCAACCCCCTCTAATACGAAGCCTACAAAACGATCCCGTTCGCTTTTCACCCGCTGCATTACTTCACGGCCGTTGATTTCGATTTCGCCCTGAGGATGAATGCCGAAGCCGGGTGCCTTCTCAATCTGATGTACGCTTTCAGCAGCGGCAATCAGCAGTTTAGATGGCATACAACCTACCCGTGCACAAGTGGTGCCGTAAGGGCCGCCTTCAATCATAACTACTTTGTCACTGTGTGCTTTTGCTGCGCGGTATGCTCCCAGTCCGGCAGTTCCGCCTCCGATAACGGCTATATCTACTTGTAATTCTTTCATGACTCTACTCGCTTGTTATATTACGGGAGCTTATCCGGTTCAGTTTTGTAGCGGATAAGTTCCCGGTATTTATTGTTCTGGCTTTAGCCTAGAAAAGCTTCCAGCTCTTCACTTCCGCCGATATGTTTTCCGCCGATAAAGACTTGCGGTACTGTTGTTCTGCCTGTAATTGCACGCAGGCTGACGGTAGTAGCATCTTTACCAAGAACAACCTCTTCATACTGAAGACCGTGTTGAGTCAGATTTTGTTTCGCCTTGGCACAGAAAGGGCAGCCCGGCTTGGTAAACAGAGTGACCGACTCCTGAGATTTGTAGTCTGGTGCAATGTGCTTCAGCATGGTGTCTGCATCAGAAACTTTGAACGGGTCGCCCGGCTCGTTTGGCTCAATAAACATTTTTTCTACTACGCCATTTTTAACCAGCATGCTGTAGCGCCATGAACGCTTACCAAAACCTAGCTCTTTTTTATCAACCAGAAGGCCCATACCGTCAGTAAACTCGCCGTTCCCGTCAGGGATGAAGGTGATGTTTTCGGCTTCCTGATCTTCTTTCCATGCATTCATAACAAAGGTGTCATTGACGGATACACAAACAATGTCGTCAACGCCGTGCTGCTGAAATACTGAATGCAGCTCGTTATAGCGTGGAAGGTGGCTTGAAGAACATGTCGGAGTGAACGCACCCGGCAGGCTGAACACAATCACGGTTTTATCTTTAAACAGTTCGTCTGTGGTGACATTTACCCATGCATCTCCCTGACGAGTCGGAAAAGTAACTTGTGGAACTGCCTGACCTTCTTTTGATGTAAACATAGTGTTTTCCTTAATTATTTAGAGGCTACTGCCAAATCAAATTTGCGTATTTCGAACTGCCGCGCCGTAACGCTTAGTGCCGGACGCTGTTCTGTTTCGATGTCGCTATTATTAATAAAAACGATTGATAGCTCTAATCGTTTAATACTATAGTAATGATAGGTTTTAACTATTTATGTGATACAGTATGAATATTCGCGATTTTGAATATCTGGTCTCTCTTGCGGAACATAAACATTTCCGGAAAGCGGCTGAAGCCTGCTTTGTCAGCCAGCCAACTCTAAGTGGTCAGATCCGAAAACTGGAAGACGAGCTGGGAACGGCACTGCTGGAACGAAGCAGCCGTCGGGTACTGTTTACAGAAGCCGGACTGCAGTTAGTCGAACAAGCAAAAGTGATTCTTTCTGAAGTAAAGACTTTTACTGATATGGCCAGCCTGCAGGGAAAAGAGATGAGCGGGCCTCTGCATATCGGCTTTATTCCTACCGTCGGGCCTTATTTGTTACCTAAGATTGTTTCTAAACTAAAAGAGGATTTTCCAAATCTGGATCTCTTCCTCTATGAAGCACAAACTCATCAGTTGGTGAAGCAGTTAGAAGAGGGGCGACTGGATTGTCTTGTTCTGGCTCAGGTAAAGGAGACAGAACCTTTTATTGAGTTAGACCTCTATGATGAGCCCCTTTATGTTGCCGTACCCTGTGGCCATGAGTGGGCGGACAGTGATGAAATCGAGATGGAGCAACTGAACGGTCAGACCATCTTAGCGCTGGGGGATGGCCACTGCCTGAGAGATCAGGCTCTGGGTTTCTGTTTTGCTGCAGGGGCAAAAGATGATGAAAGGTTTAAAGCGACCAGTCTGGAAACCTTACGTAATATGGTTGCCGCCAAAGGAGGAATTACCCTTCTGCCTGAACTCTCTGTACCGGATAAAAAGATTTTAGACGGAGTGAGATATATTAAAGCGAAGAAACCTGTTCCCTCGCGAAATATCATTCTGGCTTACCGTCCCGGCTCACCGCTGAAGAGACGTTTTGAGAAGCTATCTGAAGCAATATCTGGTTATCTTCAGCAATAAAAAATGGTGCCTCGCACCATTTCAATTCAGAACGTTATACCACCGCCTATGGCGGCTGTCTTTTATACAGAAGTCCCTCGCATAATGTGAGGGATTTTTTTTGAACTTAATTCTTGGTTTACGATCAGATCTTTAACGGACTTAGTTGAGGGTTTTGAGATGATTAAAAGCAATAGTGATTGGGCTGAAGAGCAATTTGGTCATGCTAAACTTGGAGACCCAAGAAGAACGGCTAGACTTGTAAAAATGGCATCAGACTTAGCTCAGCATCCAGGTAAATCGGTAGTGAAATCATCTCATTCTCCAGCAAGTATGGAGGGCGCTTACCGATTTATTCGGAACGACAATGTCTCATCAGACGATATTGCCGAAGCAGGCTTTAAAGCAACTGCAGATCAAGTTCATCGTTACCCTCTCCTTCTCGCGTTAGAAGATACAACTACCTTAAGCTACAAACATCGCTCTATTAGAGCGGACTTAGGACATGTAAACCAAGGTAATCGTTATAGGGGGTTGTTTGCCCATAGTATTTTGCTGTTTGCTCCTGAAACTCTCGACGTTATTGGGTTAGTTGAACAACAACGATGGACGAGAGATATCAAGACTCGAGGTATCCGTCGTAAGGGGTTGAAACGACCTTATGAAGAAAAAGAAGGTTATAAATGGGAAAGAGCATCACGCAATATGGCAGCCCGTTTAGGTACCTCGATGGTTAACGTAATATCAGTTTGCGATCGCGAGGCCGATATCTACGATTACCTCATTTATAAAATGGCGAATCAGCAACGTTTTGTTGTGCGGTCGATGATGAGCCGTCATATAGAAGAAGGCTCAGACAAGCTTTATCACTTTGCATCAGAACTTCAAAGTGTGAAGCAACGTCAAATCCAAATAGCTCAAAGGGGTGGCCGGAAAGCTCGTGAAGTCACTCTGGATGTAAAATATGCAGCAGTGACTTTAAAAACACCCTCAAACAAAAAAGGAGCTCCTATTTCTCTCAACTATGTTGGCTGCTCCGAAATCGGTGATGGAGAAAAGAGGCTCAATTGGCATATTTTAACTAATGAGCCAGTTAATAGTGCAGAAGATGCATTAAAAATTATTGGTTACTACGAAAAACGCTGGTTGATTGAGGAGTATCACAAGGTCTGGAAAACTGAAGGGACAGGAGTTGAAGAGCTTCGGTTACAAAGTAAAGATAACTTAGATAGGTTAGCAACAATTTATGCGTTTTTAGCAGTAAGAATTTTCCAATTGAAATTTGCCAATGAGCAAATCGAAGACGTTAGTTGTGAGAAAATCTTGTCCTCAAGAGCATGGAAGTTGCTTTGGCTGAAAAGAGTAAAGACACCACTTCCAAAGGAGGTTCCAACAGCAAAATGGGCTTATGAACACCTCGCAAGACTTGGCGGTTGGAAAGACAGCAAAAGAAATGGAAGAGCGTCAGTTAAGACGCTCTGGGAAGGATGGCTCAAACTACAAGCCATCCTTGAAGGCTACGAACTCGCTCTGTCTCTTGAGCAGGACTTGTGATCAAGAGACAGCCGCCTATGGCGGTGGTGATAGTAGATGTCAGCTTATCAGAATAGTGACTCTTCACTGCCTTCCTCACCATCAGATGAGAACAGGTCAAGTTCGCCTTTAGTCACCTCTTCACTAAACTCTGTCGGCTGAGTTCCCTGAACAAAGTATTCGAACATCGAGGTTGCATCTGATTTACGGGTCAGCAAACCGGATTCCCGATCGATACGCACCCTGACAATTTCCGGTGGCAGTGCTTTACTCTGTTGCGGCACACCTTCCATTGCTACTTTCATAAAGTCTACCCATGCCGGCTGAGCGGTTTTGGCGCCTGCTTCTCCGCCTACAGATTGCTCGTCATTGCTCAGGTTGCTGTTTTTGCTGGTTCTGCCCAGTTTACGGTCATGGCTGTCAAACCCGACCCATGCGGTGGCAACAATACCCGGCCCATAGCCGTTATACCACGCATCTTTAGAGTCATTGGTGGTACCTGTTTTACCGCCGATATCGCGGCGTTTTAGTTTCTGCGCTCTCCAGCCGGTACCGTTCCAGCCTGTTCCGGCACGCCAGTTTCCGCCCCCCCATACGTTGCTGTACAGCATTTCACGGACTAAAAAGGCATTCTGCTCAGATATAACCTGAGGGGCATACTGGCTCTCTTCTTCAACATCCACTTCAGTCAAAGCCGCCACTTCGCTCTGGAAGCTGACCTCTTCCGGTTGTTCGTCTGTTGCTTGTTCTTCTGCTGGTGTTGCCTGTGAAATCAGTGCCGGTAGTTTCTCTCCGCAATCTGAATTACAGACAACTTTTGGCTCTGCCTGATATTCAAGATCACCGTATGGGCCTTCTACCCGCTCAATATAGAAAGGTTCTACGTAGTAACCACCGTTGGCAAACACCGAGTAGCCTTGCGCCATTTTCACTGGTGTCAGGCTTCCCGCGCCAAGGGCAATGGTTTCAGAGCGCGGCAGTTTATCTTTTTCAAAACCAAATCGGGTCAGATAATCGCGGGTGTCATCAAGGCCGACTTCACGAAGCACCCGAACTGCCATTACGTTTTTAGACTGAGCCAATCCAAGACGTAGTCTGGCAGGGCCGACATAAGTTGGTGGCGAGTTTTTCGGTCTCCATGCAGTGCCGCCGGCTTCATCCCACTGGTTGATAGGAGCATCGTTCACTAAACTGGCGAGCGTCATTCCTTTATCGATTGCTGCAGAGTAGATAAAGGGCTTAATGCCTGAGCCTACTTGTCTCAGGGACTGAGTCGCGCGGTTAAACTTATTGTGGACAAAGTTAAAGCCGCCCACCAAGGACAACACGGCCCCATTTTCCGGATTCAGGGCGACAAAAGCGGTATTCGCATTCGGTACCTGACTCAGCTTCCAGCTGTATTCAAACTGTGGCTCACCTTCGGCATTGTCTTCTAGTTGTGTGATAGTCAGGGGACGAACCCAGATCTGCTCTCCCGGAGTTAAGATATCACTTGCTGCTTGTGGTGCCGGGCCCTGTTTATCGTCAGTAATAAACTTTCTTGCCCATTTCATTCCGTCCCATGTCAGTTCAGCATAACCACGGCCTTTAATATAGACCTGTGCTGCCTTCTCTTTGATTCTGGTCACAATGGCCGGACGCAGCTTTCCATATGTTGGTTGCTGACGAAGATGTTTTTTCAGTCCTGCTTCAGCCAGAACAGGCTCTCCCTCTTTCCATACTTCGGCTTCTGCTCCGCGGTAGCCGTGTCTTTCATCGTAGGCCAGCAGGTTGTTAATAGCCGCTTCATTAGCTGCTTTCTGTAGCTTAGAATCCAGCGTAGTTACAATACGCATACCGGAGGTATAAGCTTCTTCGCCATAGCGCTCTAACATCCATGCCCGCGCGATTTCAGCAACATAAGGGGCATTCAGTTCAATTTCTGCACCATAGTAGTTGCCGGTCAGTTGTTCACTTTTTGCCAGCTCATACTCTTCCTGAGTGATGTACTCTTCCGCCAGCATCCTGCCAAGAACAACATTACGGCGGTTAGTTGCACGCTCAATAGAGTAGATAGGGTTCATTGTTGACGGCGCTTTCGGCATGCCTGCCAGTGTTGCCAGTTCACTAAGGGAAAGTTCATTCAGCTCTTTACCAAAATAGACCTGAGCCGCTGCACCAAAGCCATATGAGCGGTAGCCAAGGAAGATCTTGTTGACGTACAGTTCCATGATCTCTTGTTTTGTCAGCAACTGCTCGATATGAATGGCGATAAACATCTCTTTGATCTTTCGCATAATCTTCTTTTCATTAGATAAAAAGAAGTTTCTCGCCAACTGCTGAGTAATGGTACTGGCACCTTGCTTAGCTGAACCGGACATAGCGACTACCGCCACAGCACGAGCGATACCGATAGGGTCGATTCCGTAGTGGTCGTAGTAACGGCTGTCTTCTGTAGCAATTAGTGCATCAATCAGATCCTGAGGGATTTCGTCAAAGGTGACCGGTACCCGGCGCTTTTCACCAAACTGAGAAATTAACTTGCCATCACGGCTATACACCTGCATTGGTGTTTGGAGTTGTACATCTTTTAATGTTGCAACATCTGGAAGCTGAGGCTTTAGGTAGTAATAAAAGCCAATAATTGTGCCCACTCCAAGAATGATGCAAATCAATGATAGTAATGCCAAATGCTTTATGAACTTCACCGGATAATCCCTGATTGCCTGAGGTCGTCTGACTGCGAACTCTATACATTAACGTGCAATATTAACATATTGCGTCATTTTTCGTCTGTATAACTTTTACTCTGAATATCATCTTAATTAACGACAGGAGCCCGCAGATGTTTAGATCCCTGATGACAGGAATTGATATCGGACGCGATTCCATTCGTGCAGCAGTGATTTATTACCGTAAAAGAGAAACTGTTTTGCTGCACTGTTACCAGGTGAATAGCTCCCTGCCTCTGATATCCTGCGATAACAGAGTCAATCTGCCGGAAATTTCATCCGCTCTTCAGTCATTGAAAAAGCAGTTACCTGTTATGGCAAGGCAAGTAGCAATGAGTATTGCTGATAACTTGGTTATTCGACAGCTGATAGAGGTTGACTCTGGTCTCACTCGGCTGGAAGAGGAGCCAGTAATTATGTATCAGTTTTCCCTGAACTCACCACTTCCTATAGATGAGCTTAGCATCGATTATGTAAAAATTGAGCCAGAAGAGGGAATAAAGGCCTTATCCGGCAAAGTGTTAGTTTTTGCCGTGCGCAAAAATGAACTAGAAGTACGCCGCCAGTTAATGAAATCAGCAGGGTTAAAACTGGTTTATCTGAACCGCTGCGAGATATCAGAAGTTACCGGAGAATCTGATAGCGGGATAAATACGGACAAGGCATTTGAGCCGGCCATCAGTCTTGCTTGTCAGGCTGCCAGATGGAGGCAGGAAAAGTATGTTATCTAGTATTAACCTGATGTCTTGGAGAGCTAACTTGCTACTTGAGAGAAGGAAGCGCTTACTTACCTTGGTGGTTTTGTCTCTTTTACTCTCTCTTCTGATATTACTTGTTATCGGGCGTTACCTATCCGGCCAGATTGAGATACAGCTATCCAGGTTAACTCAGTTGGACGGTTATATTTCTCTTCAGCAGAACAAGATGGAGTTAGCAGAGCAAGCAAACAACCGGTTTCAGGAGGGTAGAAAACAGCAGTTATTTCTGCAAGCTAAGCTGGCGGAACGAAACGCCACCACTTTTCTTATGAATTTATTAACTGAATGGCTACCTCAAGGTGTCCGCCTGACAAAAGTGTCGAGAAATATGAACAGGGTTGAGATAACCGGCCTAGCCGCCAATAGCTTGCAGATAGAGCATATGGTGAATCAGCTCCGCTTATCTGAGCATGCTGAAGGTATCTCAGTTCACTCCATAGAGTCTGCTTCAGAAACGTCTCAACAGTTTGTTATTTCCTTGTCTCTGCAGTTTCCTGCTTTGAATGGAGGGAGTTATGTGGCAAAGCCAACAGATTGATTTTCTCGATAACAAGCTTGCCTGCTCAGCTAGCAACCGATGTATCAGTGCATTGATTGCCGGAGTGTTAGGTTTGCTTGTTGGTGGTTATTTATTGCTTTTACCTAAATACGCAGAGCTGGGAAAGCTGAAAGCTCAGGAAAAAAAGAGTAAAGAGCGCATTCTTTATCAGGCTGCCACTGTACTCAGCCAAAAAAATTCCGTTGAGCAAGAAAAGGTAAACCAGTGGCTGGTCAATCACAGGGATTTATTACTAGCTGATACAGAGCTTGCCACTGTTCTTACCTCAGTCAATCAGCTAGCGACGCAAAATCGCCTTAAGGTGAATAAACTCTACTGGCAAGAGAAACAAGCCGGTCAGCCTTTCGTTTTTATACCGTTAAAACTTAAGTTAACCGGCAGCTATCAGAGTATCGGCTACTTCTCTGAACAACTTAGCCGTAATTCTCCGTTAGTTAATCTCTATAAAACAGAGTGGACGATAAGTGGTGAAACCGAAGGTTTACTGAGTTTTCATGCCGAAGGTTATGGCTATTTTAGCCAGATGCAGGATTCACCATGAAAATCGCCAGCAATATATTCACTGCTGCTTTGCTCGCCGGTTGTCAGGCAAATCAGGGGTCTCTTGAGCAGTGGTATCAGGATAACGTGCTTATAAAAAGTACGAATCCTGAAACTGAACTTGCTGCCGAGAACAGAACGGCCACTCCTCCTGTTATTCCCTTTAATAGCTCTGAATCCGTCCGGCTGTTCTTTTCTTCTCCAAAACCACAAAAGGCTTCGGATAATAACGACCGGACATGTAAAACCAATAACAATCCAAACTTTGTACAGCTGGAGTCTGAGAGACTTACTGCCTCACTTCACTACCGTGGTTACTTATCGGGGGAACAAGGCCTCTGGGCATTAATTGAGCCGCAACATGGAAACTATTATCGGATAAAACAAGGGGCTCAGCTTGAGGGAGAAAAGTATCTTCTGAAGGAAATAAAAGGACAGAGCCTGCTATTGCAAGGTGAGGTGTCTGATAATTTTAATTGTGTTCATTCTGTGGTGGTAACACTGGATTTGAAACCGGGGAGAAGCCAATGAGGGCTAATATCTGTCAGCGTTTAGTTTTAATGGTTCTGCTGATTTTGAGCTTTGCTGTTAAAGCAGAGCAAGGTGCACAACTTTCAGAGCCTGATAAGCGAATTTCAATGTATTTTCAGGATGTGCCTGTAACAGAAGCCCTGCAACAATTGGCACTGTTGAACAGTACCAATCTGGTTATCTCTGATAGTGTCAGTGGGCATGTGTCCGTTAAGCTACAAGACGTTCCCTGGCAACAGGCGTTTGACGCTATCCTCAGCCTGAAAGCTCTGCAGGCTGAAAAGCAGGGAGATATTTTGCTGGTGGCGCCGGAAAATGAACTACGTGCTCAGGAGAAGCTCAGGCTAGAGTCACTGGAGCAGGCTATCTTGCTGGAACCGCTGACTATGGACAGTTTTACTATCAAGCATACTAGTGCAGAAAATCTTGCAAGTGTTATTGATGGAGAGAAAGGGGTTTCATTGCTCTCTTCGAGAGGGAGCGTAACGGTAGACAGCAGAACCAATACTTTGCTGATAAAAGATATTGCTGAAAATATTGCCGCTATCCAAAAAATGATTAAAACCTTAGACAGGCCGGTAAAGCAGGTGCAGATTGAAGCGCGAATTGTTTCAATGAATGAGGGACAACTTGATGAGTTGGGTGTGCGCTGGGGGGTTAGCTCTGACAGAGGCGATATCAAAGCTGGCGGAACCATAGAAGGAGTTAGTTTAGAGGATGCTGACTTGTCAGACAGGCTAAATGTCAGCTTTGCGGCAACATCCGTTAAAGCGGCCAGTGCAGCATTTCAGCTTGCTACTTTAGGGCAGGGTGTTTTGCTGGATCTAGAGTTGTCGGCACTGCAGGCTGAATCCAAAGCCGAGATAATTTCCAGCCCGCGGCTGATTACCACTAACAAAACACCAGCTTATATAGAACAAGGTACAGAGATCCCTTATCTGGAGCCTGGAGCTAACGATGCAACGTCAATATCCTTCAAAAAAGCGGTATTGAGTTTGGAAGTCACGCCACAAATTATCGAAAATAATCAGCTAATATTGGATCTTTTAATCTCGCAGGACAGGCCGGGAGAGGTAGTAAAGAGCGGCACAGGAGAGGCCGTTGCCATTGATACCCAGAGAGTAAAAACACAAGTCAGGTTGAACAATGAACAAACCTTAGTGCTTGGAGGAGTGCTGCATTACAGCAATATAAGACAGACAGATAAAGTACCCTTGTTAGGGGATATTCCCGCAATAGGTCATTTATTTAAAACAAAATACGAAAAAATAACAAAGAGAGAGCTACTGATATTTGTTACGCCAAAGGTGATTATATCTGGTGGCAATGTTGAATAATCTTTTTCTTATCAATCTGTTAGTGGTGGCATCTTCTTTCCTTTAGTCAGGTTACTGTAATTCAATTCAAAATAAAGTTGCATTAATGGCATCATATCTAGATAATTTCGGGTCTTATCACGACTTAACTGTGAGGAAAAGGCGTCACTTGAATAGTTCATGCTGTTTGATAGCAACTATCTTTGTGGCGATGTCATTGAATTAACGTTGTAAATTACTGCTTAACATGGCCGAGAAACGAAATATTTTTCTTGTTGGTCCTATGGGTGCCGGCAAAAGTACAATTGGTAGACATCTGGCGCAGCAACTGCACATGGAGTTCTTAGATTCTGATACTGTAATCGAAGAGCGTACCGGAGCAGATATTGCGTGGGTATTTGATGTTGAAGGTGAAGACGGTTTCCGCAAACGCGAAGAGACCGTAATTAATGACCTGACAGAACAACAAGGTATTGTTCTTGCCACCGGAGGCGGTTCGGTAAAAAGTAAAGATAACCGAAATCGTCTGTCTGCTCGTGGCATTGTTGTTTATCTTGAAACAACTATTGAAAAACAATTGGCACGTACTAACAGAGATAAAAAACGTCCTCTTCTGCAAACAGATGATCCAAGAGAAGTTCTGGAGTCATTAGCAGGTGAACGTAACTCTCTGTATGAAGAAGTTGCTGATTACACCATCCGCACTGATGATCAGAGTGCAAAAGTAGTCGCGAATCAAATCATAAAAATGCTGGAAGAGAGATAGTACACTCTCTTTCATTTATCGGAGAGCAAGACCATGGAACAGATCACTGTCGATCTTGGTGAACGTAGCTACCCTATTTCAATTGGCGCCGGGTTATTTAATGACTCGGCGTACTTTTCTTTTCTGAACGGAAAAAAGAAAGTCGTCATTATCAGTAATGTGACTGTCGCACCTCTTTATGCAGATAAAATTGTACAGCGCCTAGAGCAACAAGGTTGTGAAACCTCTGTATTAGAGCTGCCTGATGGCGAGAAATACAAAAGCCTGGAAACATTTGAAACGGTAATGAGTTTCCTTCTGCAAGGTAACTATGCCCGTGATGTTGTATTGGTTGCTTTAGGCGGAGGAGTGATCGGCGATCTGGTTGGTTTTGCTGCTTCCTGCTATCAGCGAGGTGTGGAGTTTGTGCAACTGCCTACAACCTTGTTATCACAGGTGGACTCTTCTGTTGGCGGAAAAACAGCGGTTAACCATCCGTTGGGCAAAAATATGATTGGTGCGTTTTATCAGCCCCAGTCCGTTATTATTGATACCAGTTGCCTAGCTACTCTTCCTGAAAGAGAGTTTGCAGCCGGTATTGCAGAGGTCATTAAGTACGGCATTATTTATGATGCAGACTTTTTTGACTGGCTTGAAGATAACCTCGATGCTCTTTACCAGCTGGATGAGCAGGCACTTACTTACGCTATAGCGCGTTGCTGTCAGATCAAAGCTGAAGTGGTTGAACAGGATGAGAAAGAGTCGGGTATTCGTGCCCTGCTTAATCTGGGGCATACATTCGGTCATGCTATCGAGGCAGAACTGGGTTACGGAAATTGGTTACATGGTGAGGCGGTGTCTGCCGGCACGGTAATGGCGGCAAAAACGGCACAACTTCAGGGATTGCTCACAGAACAACAACTTGAACGTATCATCGCTATACTAAAACAGGCTAAGTTACCTGTTCATACTCCCGATTCCATGTCATTTGATGATTTTATGAAACATATGATGCGGGATAAAAAAGTGTTGTCAGGACAGCTTCGTCTGGTATTGCCGACCAGTATTGGTAGTGCCAGTGTGGTGGCTGACGTACCACAAGATATTATCAGACAAGCAATTGATTGTTACCGAAACTAGTCGTTGCTGGTCAAATTAAAGTATAGGATTTTCTGATGAGTCTGGCTCATGAGCTGCGAGTACTGGATTTAGAGTCTCAAATTGATCTTCTGGATCGGTTAAGGTTACTGACCCGCTTCGGGTCTAACCTGACCAATATTTCCGGTATAAAAGGCTCTGGAAAATCGTGGATAGCCCAGCGATATCTGGAAGCCTGGTCTCAGGACAAAAATCAGTCCCTGCTTATGTGCCACCCCAGCCAGACCGATGAGCAGAGACGAGCAACCATTCTTAAGCAGCTTGTTTCAAGCCCTCTGTTTAATGAACAAGACACCATTGTTAACAGTTTCAATCGTCTTATCGAGGATCAGCCCTGCGATATAGTGATTGTTATTGATGACGCTCAGTTGCTGAGTGAAAGCTTACTGGCTGAACTCTGGAGTCTGGTGCTGGAAGCGCAGAGTAATCCCGCATGGAATATCAATGTAGTGCTTTTCACACAGGGTGACAGACTAGACCCGATTCTTTCCCGTTTAAGTTACGGGCAGGAAACCAAGCCTCTGGCACTGGAAATCGAAGCGCTTTCTGAGAAAGAAGTTGAGATGTTTGTTGAACTTCTGGTGGTGAAGTATCTGCCGGAAGATGCCCGTAAAAGAGTACGTAATCAGGCATTAAAGGCACCACCGTTACCGGGAGCGCTAATGGCTTTAGGAGAACAAAAAGTGGAAAAGAGAATTATCATTCGCTCTATTATTGGTTCACCCGTTAAGATTGCCATACTTGCGCTGGCTCTGCTTTTATTGATTGCCGGCGGTTATCTCTGGCTATTTTCACAGCCGGGCCCTGAGCGTCAGGATTTGATTACTTCTTCACAAGATAGCACTCAACAAGAGAGTGCTTCACCTGAGCAGACTGTCATTCCTGCAACCACGACGGAAGAAACTGTTGCAGCAGAATCTGGCGCTGACCAACAAGCGTCAACAACCAGCTCTTCAGCGCCACAAGGCGGGCAGGATAGCTTGGTGGATAACAGCGGCTTACCTCCGGAAATACCAGATAATATGGCCTCAGTTGGTCAGTCCGACGACGGACAGCGCGTAGTGGTACCTTCCACCGTGGTTGATGCTCTGCTGGAAGGAAAGCAGGCTGATACACAAATTATTGACAGCGCAATTGAAGATGCCACACAGAAAGCTCTAGCCGAAGAGAACGAGCCTGCTACTTCTGTTGCCGAAACGGCTAATGCCGATAATATTGAGCCGGTTGCCCCGACAATTGAACAGGAGCCGTTGACTGACGGTGAGCCGGAGGTTGAACGCTCAGAAGCAGCTCCTCCGTTGGTGACATTCTCATTTGCTAAGCAAGAGCTGTTGGCTATCTCTGACCGTAACTATACTCTGCAACTGGCTGCTTTGTTATCTCTTGAAGAGGTGCAGAGCTTTATCAATACTCACAGCTTGCAGGACAGAGTGCGCATTTACCCGACACTGCGTAACAATACTCAGTGGTACATTGTGACCTATAAAGATTTCTCGACTATTCAGGCTGCCCGTAATGCAAGGGAAGAGCTTCCTGAATCTGTGCAGCAGCTTGATCCTTGGGCAAAATCCATGTTGCAGGTGCACAGGGAGATAGAGCGTGCAAATTAACGCTGAGCTTCGCGTAAAAATATGTTACATTCCGCACCTCTTTTTTCTGTCGGTGGTTTGAGTTGTAGATGAAAAAGCAGCGTGCCTTTCTAAAATGGGCTGGTGGCAAATATGGTCTGGTAGACGATATACAGCGCCATCTGCCACCTGCAAGAAAACTGATAGAACCCTTTGTCGGTGCTGGTTCGGTATTTCTGAATACCGATTATGACGAGTATCTGCTGGCGGATATCAATAAAGATCTGATCAACCTGTATAACCTGCTGAAAAAAGAGCCGGAAAAACTGATCAGCGAATCAAAAAGGCTGTTTCAGCCTGAGTGCAACAGAAAAGAGTTTTATCTGGATATTCGTGCTCAGTTCAACAGTAGCGAAGATGTCTGGTTCCGTTCCGTCGCCTTCCTCTATATGAACCGTTTTGGTTTTAACGGTTTGTGCCGCTACAACAAAAAAGGTGGCTTTAATGTCCCTTTTGGTTCTTATAAGAAGCCTTACTTTCCTGAAAAAGAGATGCTTTTCTTTGCCGAGAAAGCACAGAAAGCCACTTTTGTCTGCGAGTCATATACAGAGACATTTTCCCGAGCCAGAAAAGGCAGCGTGATCTATTGTGATCCGCCATATGCACCTCTTTCCAATACGGCAAACTTTACCTCTTACGCTGGTGGCGGCTTTACTCTGGATGATCAGGCGACTCTGGCTGAGATTTCTGAAAAGACGGCAAAATCACGCGGAATACCTGTGCTGATTTCCAATCATGATACTGCCCATACCCGCCGCCTGTATAAAGGTGCCAGCCTGGACACCATTCAGGTTAAACGCACCATAAGCCGTAATGGCTCAGGGCGAAATAAAGTGGATGAACTGTTTGCCCTGTTTAGCGCAGAAGAAGAAAACAGAGTAGAACCAGACCGGATTAAAATGAGTCTGGTGTAACTAACCTAAGTTTACTTAACCAATTCTTTGAGTCACCTTTTTACTAAAAGGTCTCCCCCAATCAGATCCGGTAAAAATAATAGCCGTTAAAAAATAGTCGTTGAAAAAATAGCCGGGAAAGGTCAACAGCCCCTAGGATCTCTGAGGCTCATTCGGTAGAATTGCGCACATATTTTGCCCGTCACCATAAGAGACCTGATATGAAAGACTTTTTGATAGCGCCTTCCATTTTATCTGCAGATTTTGCCCGCCTTGGTGAAGATGTTGAGCGCGTAATTACTGCCGGAGCCGATGTTGTTCACTTTGATGTAATGGACAACCACTTTGTTCCTAACCTCTCCTTTGGTGCTCCAATCTGTAAGGCTCTGCGTGACTACGGCATTACTGCGCCGATTGATGTTCATCTAATGGTGAAGCCTGTAGACAGAATCATTCCTGATTTTGCTAAAGCTGGCGCAACCATGATTACCATCCATGCAGAAGCTACCGATCATCTGGATCGCAGCCTTCAACTAATTAAAGAGTGTGGCTGTCAGGCTGGCTTGGTACTTAACCCGGCGACACCTCTGCATTATCTGGATTATGTCATGGATAAGCTGGATATGATTCTGCTTATGTCCGTTAATCCGGGCTTTGGTGGTCAGTCGTTTATTCCTTCATCTCTGGATAAGCTGCGTGATATCAAAAAGCGTATTGAGGCATCCGGCCGTGACATTCGTCTGGAGATTGATGGCGGCGTAAAAGTGGATAATATCCGTGAAATAGCCGAAGCTGGTGCCGATATGTTTGTTGCAGGTTCAGCAATCTTTGGTCAGCCAGATTACAAAGCGGTCATTGACCAGATGAGAGAAGAGCTGGCTAAAGTAAATAAGTAGTCAGAAAGTTAACGATAAAGGGCGGGTATCGCCCTTATACCTATACCCAAGTGACCTCAAGATGCAGGGTTCAGAGCTGCATCAAGGTGTTCAGTTCAAGGAAGATAACTGTAGGAATGGCACTCCCTTTCAAAGTTATCTGACACAGAAATGGATGCCTTGATGCGCTCCCGAAGGGCGAGTTATATTGGCTCCTGCTCTGTGTTACTGATTCTTACCGTAGAATGACTATGGCTTCAAATCAGTGCCTTAATCAGAAGCCAATATATTCTCGCTGAAAAAGCATCTTGAGGTTACTTGGGTATACAACTTCTTAAGGAGAAAGAAGTGCAGGCAGAAAAAATAAAGCTAATCGCGTTTGATTTAGACGGAACACTGCTTAACAGTGTCCCTGATCTTACTTTAGGTGTCGATGCAGCGGTACAGGCGCTTGGTTATCCATCGATCACGGAAGAGCAAGTAAGCCACTGGGTCGGCAATGGCGTTGAAGTGCTTCTATCCCGTGCTATCAGCAGAAACATAGAAGTTAAACAAAATTTAGACCCGCAAGAGCTGCAAAAAGGCAGAGATGTTTTCAATCAGGCTTATGCCAATAGCGGTCATAAGCTTAGCCATCTCTATCCGACGGTAGAAGATTCTCTTCAGCAGTTAGTGAAAGCAGGTTACAAGCTGGCCTTAGTCACCAATAAACCTTCTGAGTTTGTTCCTGAGATCCTTGAGCAGCAACAGATAGCACACCTGTTTGATGATGTGATTGGCGGTGAAGATTTTCCAAAGCGTAAACCCGATCCTATCGCCCTTAACTGGTTACTGGAGAAGTACGGCCTTAGCAGTGATGAAATGCTGATGGTAGGGGATTCAAAAAATGATATTCAGGCAGCAAAGAATGCCGGTTGTCCTTCATTTGCATTAACCTACGGCTACAACCATGGCGAGCCAATTTCAGATTCTCAGCCAGATATTATAGCTGATGAGCTTGCTGAGATATTAACTCTGCTGTCAGTGGGCAAGTAATTCAGTTAAAGCTCTTATAAGCTCTGGAAAAATACTTGTTAATAAGTACACTGGTAGACTTGCTGAAAAGCAGAAATTATTAAATAAAATCAGAAGTAATTAAGGAATCATAATCATGAGCAAACCTATTGTATTGAGTGGTGTTCAACCATCAGGTGAACTAAGTATTGGTAACTACTTAGGTGCTCTGCGTCAGTGGCAACAGATGCAGGACGATTATGATTGCCAGTACTGTGTTGTTGATCTGCACGCAATTACCGTTCGTCAGGATCCAAAAGCCCTTTATGAAGCAACACTGGATGCTCTTTCTATCTGCTTAGCAGTAGGACTGACACCAGAAAAGAGCACGCTTTTTGTTCAGTCTCATGTACCTGAGCATGCTCAGTTAGGCTGGGTTCTGAACTGTTACACCCAAATGGGTGAACTGAACCGTATGACTCAGTTCAAAGACAAAGCACAGCGCTATGCCAATGATATTAACGTCGGTTTGTATGATTACCCTGTATTAATGGCTGCAGATATTCTGGCCTATCAGGCGGAGCAGGTACCGGTAGGCAGTGATCAGAAGCAGCACCTTGAGCTGGCTCGTGATATCGCTACCCGCTTTAATAATCTTTATGGTGAAACCTTTGTGGTTCCTGAACCTTATATTCCGACGGTAGGTGCCAGAGTAATGAGTCTTCAGGATGCAACCAAGAAGATGTCTAAATCAGATGATAATCGCAAGAACGTGATTACTCTTCTTGAAGATCCTAAATCTATCACCAAGAAGATTAAAAGTGCGGTGACTGACCCTGAAGATCCACCACGTGTTGCTTATGATATTGAAAACAAACCGGGTATTGCCAACCTGATGGGATTAATGTCTGCTGCAACGGGTAAGACATTTGCCGATATCGAAGCTGAGTATCAGGGCAAAATGTACGGACACCTGAAGGTAGACGTGGCAGAAGCCGTAGTCGCAATGCTGGAACCTGTTCAGGCTGAGTACAAACGTATCCGTAGTGACAGAGCTTTCCTTGATTCAGTAATGAAAACCGGAGCAGAGAAAGCGTCAGCAAGAGCCGCCGTTACTCTTGAGAAGGTGTACAAAGCCGTAGGTTTTGTTCCTCGCGTATAGTTCTGAACGAATCTAAATCAAATAAAAACCCGTTAAGTATCTGCTTAACGGGTTTTTAATATTTCAGAAGTTGCGAAAGCCGGCTTTACTTTTTTCTTGCCTTTCATTTTCTCTATTGCACAATACCGCACTCTTATATTGACGTTGTTGAGAGCTATGCTGCTTATTATCGATAATTATGATTCGTTCACCTATAACCTCTACCAGTACTTTTGTGAATTGGGTGCAGAGGTAAAGGTTGTGCGTAATGATGAAATTGATATTGAGGGTATAGAGGCTCTTAATCCCAGTCATATTGTTATCTCCCCCGGCCCTTGCACACCAAATGAGGCAGGAATTTCACTGGCGGTGATCGAGCATTTTGCCGGAAAGAAACCTTTGCTGGGAGTCTGTTTAGGTCATCAGGCCATTGCGCAGGCGTTTGGCGGAGAGGTTGTGCGGGCCAGAAAGGTGATGCACGGTAAAACATCGCCGATCAAACATAACGGTAAAAGTGTTTTTCAGGGACTTGCTAATCCGCTTACCGTTACCCGATATCACTCACTGGTGGTAAAAAACGAGACTCTGCCTGAGCAGTTTGAAATCACCGCATGGACAACTCATCAGGATGGTTCAATGGATGAGATTATGGGCTATCAGCACCGGACTCTTGCTATTGATGCGGTACAGTTTCATCCTGAATCTATTAAGACTCAGCAGGGGCATGAGTTACTGGCGAACTTCCTTAAGCGCTAAATTTTTACTGAACTTTCCTTATAAATCCATTCGAAATCCCTTTACGTTCACATTTTTGCTATAAATTTTCACTATGAAAATTTATGCGCAATCAATTCATTTACATATTAACAAAAGCCAGTAAATTGCTGAATTAGCACTTCTATGCAGAAAATATTACGGCATAAGAGTAAATAACAGTGACAAATGTGTGAATAAATGGTCAATAATGAGGGTTTGTTACTGTAGCAGTATGGTAAAAAAACACGGTTCAGCTATTGAAATGGTTAATAAATTGTTAATACAATGCCGTGGTAGAATAAAATACCGACAGATCAACTGAATTGCAGAATTTAACATTCTGATCTGATGAAGGAATGGAGTAAGAAAGATATGGAAAAGAAGGTCGACCGTAGCTGGTTTGATGATGTAATGGTGCCTTGTTATAACCCGATGGAGTTAATTCCGGTAAAGGGTGAAGGTTCGCGTGTCTGGGATCAGGAAGGCAAAGAGTATATTGACTTTGCCGGCGGTATCGCTGTGAGTTGCCTTGGTCACTGCCATCCGGCAATGGTGAATGCCATTACTGAACAGGCAAATAAACTCTGGCATCTGAGTAATGTGATGACCAACGAACCGGCACTTCGTCTGGCTAAAAAACTGACGGATATTTCGTTTGCTGACAAAGTGTTTTTCGCAAACTCAGGAGCAGAAGCTAACGAAGCTGCGTTAAAACTGGCTCGTCGTGTTGCTGCTGATCGCTTTGGTGATGAGAAGTCAGAAATTATCGCCTTTAAACAAGGCTTCCATGGTCGTACTTTCTTTACCGTTACCGTTGGTGGTCAGGCTGCTTATTCAGATGGCTTCGGTCCGAAACCGGGCGACGTTACCCATCTGGAATACAACAATGTTGAGATGCTGAAACAACATATCTCAGATAAAACTTGTGCGGTAATGATGGAGCCCCTTCAGGGTGAGGGCGGCATTGTTTCCCCGACTCTTGAGTTTGTTCAGACTGTTCGTGAACTGTGTGATAAGCATAACGCGCTACTTATTTTTGATGAAGTACAGACGGGTAATGGTCGTACCGGTAGCTTCTATGCCTATGAAGATCTGGGTGTTACTCCTGATATTCTGAGCACGGCTAAATCTCTGGGTGGCGGTATTCCGATTGGCGCAATGCTAACCACTGACGAGTTTGCCCCGCATCTTAAGATCGGAACCCACGGTTCTACCTATGGTGGCAACCCTCTTGCCTGTGCTGTGGCTGAAGCCGTTGTGGATATTGTCAGCAAGCCGGAAACCCTTGAAGGTGTGAAGAAGCGTGAAGCTATCATCCGTGATGGTCTAGCTAAAATTAATGATAAGTACGGCATCTTCAGTGAGATTCGCGGAAAAGGTCTGCTGGTTGGTGCGGTACTGAATGAAGAGTGGCAGGGCAGGGCACGTGATGTTCTTGTTGCTGCAGGTAAAGAAGGATTAATGGTTCTGGTTGCCGGAGCAAGCATTGTCCGTTTCACCCCATCTCTGGTTATTAGTGAAGAAGAGCTGCTGGAAGGCCTTTCCAGACTCGATAAAGCAATCGCGGGGCTGCTATAACGATCAGTGAATAAGTCAGGCCAGACGGAGCTTCTGGCCTGCTTATCTGCAAGACTCGTCCCCTATTATCTACCGACAGCAAAAGGA
Organism: Vibrio sp. SCSIO 43137; assembly: GCF_028201475.1. NCBI lineage: Bacteria > Pseudomonadati > Pseudomonadota > Gammaproteobacteria > Vibrionales > Vibrionaceae > Vibrio > Vibrio sp. SCSIO 43137. The sequence goes on from NZ_CP116383.1 coordinate 202,790, forward strand.
GTTTAAAATGCTGGTTGTTAGACCTATTAAAAAAACAGATTATGAAGCCCTTAGGGTATGTGCAGAGGAATCAGGACATGGTTTTACCTCTCTGCCGGTGAATGAAGAGCTTCTGACTAACCGAATCGACAACTCTGTTGCCAGTTTCGCAAAACAAAATGTTACCGAACCGACTGATGAAGGCTACCTGATGGTGGGTGTTGACTCAGAAACCGGTGAAATTGGTGGTACCACGGCGATTGAAGCTTCAATTGGCTGGGATGCGCCTTTCTATACTTACCATATCAGTAAAATCGTACACTCCTCGCCTAAGCTTGGCGTCAACAATGTGGTAAAACTGCTGACCTTTGGCAACAACTACACGGGCTGTTCAGAGGTTTGTACTCTGTTCCTGAGACCTTCATTCCGTGGCGGTCTTAACGGCCGGTTGATGTCTAAGTGTCGTTTCCTGATGATGGCAGAACATCCTGAGCGTTTCTCAAAGACCATCTTTGCTGAGATGCGTGGTGTTTCCGATGAGAACGGTAACTCTCCGTTCTGGCAGTGGCTACAGGAACATTTCTTCTCTATTGATTTTACTCTGGCTGATTATCTGGTCGGTATTGGTAAAAAAGGCTTTGTTGCTGACTTAATGCCGCGTCTGCCAATCTATATCAACCTATTGAGCAAAGAAGCTCAGGAAGTGATTGGTAAGGTGCATGAGAATACGGTTCCGGCGTTGAAACTTCTGGAAAATGAAGGTTTTGTATGCCGCGATTACGTTGATATTTTCGATGCGGGCCCGACAGTTGAATGTGATATGCGCAATATTGAGTCAGTACGCCACTCTTTCAGAGCTAAGGTAAAAGTATCTGAGCACTCCAGCTCTCATGACTATCTGATGATCAACACCTCTTTCGAGAACTTCCGTGGAGTCGCGGCGAAAGGTGCTTATGATGCTGAGACAGAAACTGTGATTCTGGCGGAAGATGTTGCAGCGGCACTGGAAGTCGGTGACGGCGACTATGTTCGTATGCTCAATCAGTAACTCTCTATTATTAATAAGGACAGAATTATGACTCAGTGGATTTCTGGTCAGTGGGTTGCCGGACAGGGTGAGGCGATGGCCTCTTCGAGCCCGTACAATGGAGAAGTGATCTGGCAGGGCGACAGTGCTACTCCGGCGCAGGTTGAACAGGCAGTAAAGGCGGCACGCAGTGCCTTTGTTCAGTGGAAAAAACTGAGCTTTGAACAGCGTGAAAAGTTTGTACTGGCCTTTGCCGAAGAGGTAAAAGCCAACAGTGAAGAGATCGCACAGATTATCGCTAAAGAAACGGGCAAACCTATCTGGGAAACCCGTACTGAAGCCGGTGCGGTAGCGGGCAAAATTGCTATCTCTATTCGTGCTTATCACGACAGAACAGGACAAAACCAGCGTGAAGCTGCCGGTAATCAGATCGTGTTAAGACATCGTCCTCTGGGTGTAATGGCCGTTTTCGGGCCATATAACTTCCCGGCTCATCTGCCAAACGGTCATATAGTACCAGCTCTTCTGGCGGGTAATACGGTTGTGCTTAAGCCTTCAGAACAAACTCCGGCAACATCAGAGTTAATTATGAAGCTGTGGCAGAAAGTTGGTTTGCCAAACGGCGTGATCAATCTGGTTCAGGGTGCAAGGGAAACCGGTGTCGCTTTGGCTGAGTCAAAAGGTATCGATGGCCTGCTGTTTACCGGCAGTGCCAATACTGGCCATATCCTGCATAAGCAGTTTGCCGGACAGCCTGACAAAATGCTGGCTCTTGAGATGGGCGGAAACAACCCTATGGTTATTTCTGAGCAGTTTGGTGACCTGGATGCAACTGTGTATACCATTATTCAGTCTGCCTTTATCAGTGCCGGTCAGCGCTGTACCTGTGCCAGACGCCTGTACGTGCCTGAAGGCGAGAAAGGTGATGCACTGCTTGCTAAGTTGGCAGAAGCGACAGGTAAGATTGTTGTTGATCAGCCTTTTGCTGAGCCACAACCGTTTATGGGACCTCAGATCTCAGAACAAGCCGCTAAGTTTATCATTGATGCGCAAGCGAACTTGCAGTCATTAGGCGGTAAATCTCTGCTGGAAGCGGTTAATTCCAAGGCTGCTTTTGTTACGCCGGGTATTATTGACGTAACTGCTATCAGCGAGCTGCCGGATGAAGAGTACTTCGGGCCTCTGCTGCAGGTTGTCCGTTACACAGGACTGGAGCAAGCAGTTGAGCTGGCAAATGATACTCGTTTTGGTCTGTCGGCCGGGCTGGTTTCCACTGATGATAACGAATGGGATTACTTCGTTGATCATATTCGTGCGGGCATTGTAAACCGTAATCGCCAGTTAACCGGCGCAAGCGGAGATGCACCATTTGGCGGACCGGGAGCTTCCGGTAACCTGCGACCAAGTGCTTACTATGCAGCCGATTACTGCGCTTACCCTATGGCATCAATGGAAGGGAGTGAAACTCTGCTTCCTGCATCATTAAGCCCGGGCGTTAAGCTGTAAAGCTATGTCTGGGTGATCTCCAGATGCAGATTCAGAGCTGCATCAAGGTGTTACTCGGGCATACACATTCAGGTTTGGATTAAGTCGTACCATATTTCCGGATTGTAACCACGATAGCTGAAGCTAATGCAGATACAGTCCGGCAATAAACCTGTCATCAAATACAAGTTAAAGGAATGACTATGTCTCCGACACTTCTGTTTCAAAAACTGTGGAACGACTATATTCAACGTTTGTGCCCTGAAGCTGAACGGGTACATCAGCTACTTGAAGAGGGCGAGCCCTTAATTAATGATCATATTGCTTTAAGGACGTTTTCTCTTGCTCCGCTGGGAATCGATACTCTGGCTAAGCCTTTTATTGAGCTTGGTTATAAAGAGTGTGGTGATTACCTGTTTGAGAGTAAGAAACTAACGGCTAAGCACTATGAGCATGCTGATCCGAATCAGCCTAAGGTGTTTATCAGTCAGCTTGAAGTGGGGCTTTGTTCGCCAGAGCTACAATCTATCGTAGCAAAACTGGTTGAACAGGTTGATGCGGATAAACTCTCATCAAGTGACTTCCTTCACGGCGGCAGGCTATGGGATATCAGCTATCAGGATTATCTGACCTTGTCTGAAGAGAGTGAGTACGCCGCATGGCTTTCTGCCCACGGCTACGGTGCTAACCACTTTACCGTAAGTGTCAATCAACTGGATAAGTTCGAATCAGTGAAATCAGTTAATGATCACTTAAGGGAAGCGGGTTTCTCTATCAATGAATCGGGCGGAGAGGTAAAAGGTTCTGCAGAGGTGCTGTTAGAGCAGTCTTCAACCATGGCTGACCGGGTTGAGGTTAACTTTGCCGGAGAACAACAAGTTGTACCGGGTGGGTTTTACGAGTTTGCCCTTCGATACCCAATGGCCGATGGTGACCTCTATCAGGGTTTTGTTGCTGCTTCAGCAGATAAAATCTTTGAAAGTACCGACAACTAAAAACGTTATTTAAATGAATGCCTTCAGAAATTTTTCTGAAGGCGTTTCTATTATTCCAGACCTAGATCCAGCGGGGTTTTACTTGGCCGGCCACCAATTTCACGGGTGAGCTTAGGCACCATATATCCGGATACCCTAGTCATCATCTCTGTAATTATCTGCTTTGCCTTTTTATCACTGACATAAAAATGAGCCGCACCTTGCACCTTATCCAGTACATGCAGGTAATATGGCTGAACACCGCAATCAAACAGGGTTTCGTTCAGGGCTATTTGTGCCTCTACAGAATCATTAACCCCTTTTAACAGCACTGACTGGTTAAGTAAGGTCACTCCGGCCTGCTTCAATTTAGCAAATGCATCCGCCAGTGAATGGTCAATTTCATTTACATGATTAATATGGGATACGAGTATCACCTTCAGCGGACTATTTTTCAGAACCATGCATAGTTCATCAGTTATCCTCGATGGTATTACTACCGGCAACCGGGAGTGTATTCTCAGCCTTTTAATATGGGGGATATTGCCTATTTGCTCCAGCAACCACTCCATCTCATGATCTTTGGCCATCAAAGGATCGCCTCCGGATAGAATCACCTCATTGAGCTCTGTATGTTCTGCAATATAATCAATACTCTGCTGCCACGCCTGTTTATTTCCTTTGCTTTCGCTGTAAGGATAGTGACGACGAAAACAGTAGCGGCAGTTAACGGCACAGCCACTTTTCAGAATTAACAGGGCACGGTTTTTATATTTGTGCAGTAGTCCGGGCTGATCTGAGCCTTGCTCTTCCAATGGATCGGAGCTGAATCCGGGCTGGAACTCCAGCTCTTCATCAAGAGGAAGCACTTGTCTGAGTAGCGGGTCATTAATGTTCCCTAGTTCCATCCGGCTGATAAAACTGGCAGGAACCCGCTGAGCAAACTGCTTTCTGGCGTTAAAGGTGCAGAGTCCGTTTTTGTCTTTTGGCCACTGAGCCGGAGGGATTTTCAGAGTATTCAGCAATTTTTCAGGATCACTGATCCCATTCGCTAATTCATTGATCCAGTTTTGCTCAACAGAGGCGGCTTTTCGGGTTATGATATGCGGCATTAAAATTTAACTCGAATAATAGTAAGAGGACAAAATGGCTACAGTTAGCACTAATGAATTCAAAGGCGGCCTGAAATTGATGCTTGATAATGAGCCGTGCGTAATTCTTGAAAACGAATACGTTAAGCCGGGTAAAGGTCAGGCATTTAACCGCGTAAAAATTCGTAAACTACTTTCTGGTAAAGTGCTAGAGAAAACATTTAAGTCTGGTGAAACGTGCGAAGTTGCAGACGTTATGGATATCGATCTAGATTATCTATACTCAGACGGCGAATTCTACCACTTTATGAACTCAGAAACATTCGAACAAATTGCTGCAGATGCAAAAGCAGTCGGTGACAATGCTAAGTGGCTGGTAGAAAACAACACTTGTATGATTACCCTTTGGAATGGCAACCCTATTACAGTAACTCCGCCAAACTTTGTTGAGCTTGAAGTGACTGAGACAGATCCTGGCCTTAAAGGTGATACTCAGGGTACAGGTGGTAAGCCGGCAACTCTGACGACTGGTGCTGTTGTTCGTGTACCTCTGTTTATTCAGATTGGTGAAGTGATTAAGGTTGATACCCGTTCAGCTGAATATGTTGGTCGCGTAAAATAACTTAATCTCGTTCAGATACAGAAACGGGGCAGATAAGAATCTGCCCCGTTTTTTTATCGTTCTAACTTCAGATCATAATAATAAAAATGATCGATAAAGCCGATACTAAAGCAGCACTGAAATAACAGGCAATCTTACCAACCACACCTGCATGGATCTTAAGGTCATGCATACCGTGATGAACACGGTGCATAGCATGCCACATAGGCAGTGCCAGCGTGCCGATAATAAATAAGGCACCGATAAAGCTGGTGGCGAACTCTGAAACGCGCTCATAGCTCATCGCTTCCGCATCAATAATACCTAAAGGTGCAAGGATACCCAGCACCAGTACCGTCACCGGCGTTATCATGGCAAACCAGCTGCCGCCGGCACCAAACAGACCCCACCATACCGGCTCGTCTGAACGTTTTGGATGTTTATCTACCACAATAAGCTCCTTATACAATGATGAGTACGATTAGTGAAATCGCCGCTACTGCCGCCCACTGGCTCAGCACGATGACTTTCTTATCCACCAGTTTGCCCTTAAGGCGAACCGGTACCACTTGCGGCATCATGCCAAAGAAGGTGTGGGCATGGAAAAGACTGCCCAGCAGCGCCACGATGTTTATCGCCACCACAATAGGGTTGGCCATAAACTCAAGCCAGCTCTGCCAACTCTCCGGTCCCTTCACCAGACTGCCCAGACCGATAGTCAGAAACAGGGTGAACAGTATCAGCGGCAGTACTGTCGCTTCTCTTATCATATACAGGCGGTAGAAACTGCTTTTCTGCCACCAGGTCGCCTTCATGGTGCGAACATACGGTTTTCGATTACTCATCCTTCTCTACTCCTGTGGGGTTAGCATGGCTATCATAAAGTCTTTCGACGATTCGATTTTGCCCTGATTGACAGCGGCAGCCGGGTCTACGTTCTTCGGACACACTTCTGAGCAGAAGCCAACGAAGGTACAACCCCATACGCCGTTTTCGCCGTTCAGAAGCTCCATACGCTCATCTTTCCCGTTATCACGGCTGTCCAGATTGTAACGGTGCGCTAAGGTGATGGCCGCAGGCCCTAAGAATTCCGGATTCAAACCAAACTGAGGACAGGCGGCGTAGCACAAACCACAGTTGATGCAGGCGGCAAACTGCTTGTACTTGGCAAGCTGCTCAGGCGTCTGCTGGTTCGGGCCGTCTTCTGGTTTACGGTCGTTGCCAAGGATGTAAGGCTTAAGTGCTTCCAGACGTTCGATAAACGGCGTCATGTCCACAATCAGGTCTTTCTCAATCGGGAAGTTGGCCAGCGGCTCAATCAGCATGCCGTCCGGATAGTCGCGAAGGAAAGTCTTACACGCCAGCTTCGGATAGTTGTTTACCATCATGCCGCACGAGCCACAGATGGCCATACGGCAAGACCAGCGGTAAGTCAGGTCTTTATCCAGATGGTCTTTGATGTAACCTAACGCATCTAACAGAGACATGGTGTCATCAAACGGCACCTCAAAAGTCTGTTTGTACGGCTCGGCATCTTTGGCCGGGTCGTAACGCAGAATGTCGATTTTCTGAATTCTTGTAGACATTATTTCTGCTCCTCTTGCTGTGCGGCTTTTGCCTTAGCTTCCGCTTCTTCTTTCGCTGCTGCCTCTTCCGCCGCCGCACCGTACAGACGCGCTTTCGGCTGAGACTTAGTGATGGTCACATCGCTGTAGTCAATCACAGGAGAGGCATCTTGCCGGAAGAAGGCTTGTGAGTGTTTCAGGTAGTTGACATCATCACGCTCTGTGCAGCCTTCGTCTAAACGCTGGTGCGCACCACGGGATTCACGGCGAAGGATAGCCGAGTGTGCCATGGCTTCCGCCACTTCCAGACCGTAGCCCACTTCAATGGCGTACAGCAGGTCTGTGTTAAACACCTTGCCTTTGTCTTTGATGCTGATGTTTTTATAACGGGCTTTTAGCTCTGTCAGCTTGGCAATGGTCTCTTCCAGCAAATCTTCACGTCGGTAGATACCACAACCCGATTCCATGGTGGCGCCCATTTCCGTGCGGATGGTGGCCCAGTTTTCATCACCTTGCTGGTTCATTAGCGATTGGATACGCGCTTCGACGGCTTCCACTTGTGTAGCGATAGACTCATCGTTCCAGCCCTTAAACTCAGCGGCGCGTTTCACGGCATGCTCACCCGCTACGCGGCCAAACACCACAAATTCTGCCAGTGAGTTAGAGCCTAAGCGGTTTGCCCCATGCAGACCAGACGAAGCACACTCACCCACGGCAAACAGGCCTTTAATGGTGGTTTCACAGTTCGGGTCGGTCTCAATGCCCCCCATGGTGTAGTGCACCGTCGGGCGGATTGGGATTGGCTCTTTGGCCGGGTCAACGTTCACATAGGCTTTCGCCAGCTCACAGATAAACGGCAGACGCTCCTGTAAGTACTCTTCGCCTAAGTGAGTCAGGTCAAGGTGCACCACATCCCCTAATGGGTGTTTGATGGTGTTGCCTTTTTGCTGCTCATGCCAGAACGCCTGAGACACTTTGTCCCGTGGACCCAGCTCCATGTATTTGTTCTTTGGCTGGCCAACCGGGGTTTCCGGTCCCATGCCGTAATCCTGCAGGTAACGGTAGCCGTCTTTGTTGACGATGATACCGCCTTCACCACGACAGCCTTCGGTCATCAGGATACCGGTACCCGGCAGACCCGTCGGGTGATACTGAACAAACTCCATATCACGCAGCGCCACGCCGTGACGATAAGCCATCGCCATACCATCACCGGTCACGATACCGCCGTTGGTGTTGGTGTTATACACACGGCCTGCACCACCGGTTGCCAGTACCACAGACTTAGCTTTGATGGTCACCAGCTCGCCTTCCGACATATGAATGGCCACCAGACCCTGTACTTCGCCTTCGTCCACCAGCAGGTCAACAACAAAGTACTCGTCAAAGCGTTTGATTTGCTCATACTTAATCGACGTCTGGAACAAAGTATGCAGCATATGGAAGCCGGTCTTATCAGCAGCAAACCAGGTACGCTCGACCTTCATACCGCCGAAGCGACGTACGTTCACATCGCCGTTCTCTTTACGGCTCCACGGGCAGCCCCACTGCTCCATCTGAATCATTTCGCGGGTGGCATTTTCAACGAAGTACTCCACGACGTTCTGCTCACACAGCCAGTCGCCGCCACCAACGGTGTCGTTAAAGTGGTTATCCAGACTGTCTTCTTCTTTGATGATCGCCGCCGACCCGCCTTCAGCGGCCACGGTGTGGGAGCGCATCGGGTAGACTTTGGAAATCAGGGCAACTTCCAACTCAGGGTTGGCTTCTGCCGCGGCGATTGCAGTCCGTAGACCGGCACCGCCGGCACCGATGACTGCGATATCTGTGGTTATGGTTTTCACAGCATTCTCCAGTTGTAGGAGCAATTCAATGCGGGATGGGCTCAATGTCTTAAGCACATCCCTGCATGAATTGCATTAGGTTGTTATTATTAAAATTGCACACATCAGATTAGTGTACGGTACGAGGGTCAGGAAAAAATTGATATTGATGGATTTTTGCCGTAGAAATGTAGCCCGCTAGTCAGGATTTGTTTAATGTGTGACAAGTATCACTGAGTAGTGTTTAGTGAACTTAAACCGTTATAAATATAGATATTTACCATTAATTTGAATCAATATGACAATAGAAAATTGGCAGCCCAGTGCCTCGATTCAGCAGCTTAAACAGCGTGCTGAACTTCTGGCGAAAATACGTCGCTTTTTTGAAGAAAAAGGGGTTTTAGAAGTTGAAACTCCGGCGATGAGTCACGCGACCGTAACCGATGTTCATCTGCATACTTTTCAGACCCATTTTGTTGGCCCGGGTTTTTCCGACGGGCAGCCCCTTTATATGATGACAAGCCCTGAATTTCATATGAAAAGGCTACTTGCTGCAGGTAGCGGTTCTATTTATCAGATCGGTAAGGCGTTTCGCAATGAAGAGAACGGACGTCATCATAATCCTGAGTTTTCAATGCTGGAGTGGTACAGAACCGACTTTGATCATCATGATCTGATGGACGAGATGGATGAGCTGTTACAGCTTATTCTGGAGAGCGGGAAAGCCGTTCGCACAACTTATCAGCAAGCCTTTTTAAGTGTACTGGAAGTTTGCCCTCTTGAAGCGTCAATGGAAGAGCTTAAGCACGTTGCCGGCAAACTAGGGCTGTCTGATATCGCGAATAAAGAGCAGGACAGAGATACCCTGCTACAGTTGCTTTTCAGCGTCGGAGTCGAGCCCCGGATAGGGCAACAGTCACCGGCATTTGTCTACGACTTCCCTGCATCACAGGCGGCACTTGCGAAAATTAATCATAACGATTCCCGCGTTGCAGATCGGTTTGAGGTGTATTTTAAAGGCATTGAACTGGCGAACGGATTTCATGAGCTGGATGACGCTGATGAACAACTGGCGCGTTTCGTTGAAGACAATCAACATAGATTGAAAATGGGGCTGGAGATGCAGCCTATTGATTACAATCTGATTGAGGCTTTGAAAGCGGGTTTACCTGCCTGCGCTGGTGTAGCCTTAGGTATCGACAGGCTGGTTATGCTGGCTCTGGATTGTAACCATATTGATCAGGTAACTGCGTTTCCTTTCCCCAGAGCATGATATGAGAGAGGGGGGCTCTCCCCCCCCCTTTATAAATCCGGTTTAGATTCTTAACTGACAATTAGGCCTGTCCCTATCACGGCAAGCAATGCGCCTATCCATGCAAACTTATCCGGCCGCTGCTTGGTATAAAACCATAATATCGGAAGTACCATAATAGGCGTTGTCGAAGAGAGCAGGGCAACCATACCGACATTGCCGTCCCTTAATGCGTAGAGTATTAAGGTCATGCCTACCGCCATAGCAAGAAAACCGTTTAGGGCGGTAATAGAAAGAATGCGTAATGTAATAGGTTTAACGGGTTTCGCCAGCCTGTTTCCGCTTAACCTGAAAGTGCCGTGAGCCAGAAAGGCGGTGATCATTCTGATTGCGGATGCTGCAATCGGGTCAACTGAAGTCTGCATAACAGGTTTAGCGATGATGCCGCCAAGAGCCTGACACAAAGCCGCGGTAAGCCCTAATCCGATTCCAATCCAGATATTGCCACGCAGTGTTTCCCAGTCGTGGTTGTTCTGTTTTTTGTTAGCGAAAAAGATTGCGGCGAGGACGCCGGAGAAGACCAGAACTGCGCCCGCCAGCTCTTGCCCTTGCATGGTTTCGCTAAACAGGAAGTATCCCAGAACTGCTGAGAATACGGCATGGCAGGAAAATAGCAGCCCTGCCTGTCTTGGTCCCATTCTGTTCATACAGGCAAACAGGGCGGTATCACCGATAAAGATACCGATAAGGCCGGATAGCATCATTGGCGCAATATGATCACCGGAAACACTAAGCCAGCCACCGGATATAAACGCCATGCTGGTCAGCATAATAGCTGTACAGCCCATTCGCCATCTACTGTAAGCAAAGGTGCCAAGGTGGCGGGCAGGTGTAACGGATATCAGGCTGGAGATCGCCCACAAAAAGGCTGCTGCAAGGGCAAGCCACTCATAAGACATAGTAAAAGTGATTATCATTTAACAATCTGTTTACTATGCCTTAAAGTGCTTAAAATGCGTATTGTTTTATGCGCTACCAGACAAAATTATTTGGTTGTGGGTAGGTCTCGATAGCTTGTTTAGGGCAGTCACAGAAAATACCGTCAACACCAATGGACTCCATCCATTCCCAGTCTTGTGGCTCATTTACCGTATATACGTAAACTTTCAGGCCGCGGGCTTTGGCATCCTGAACGTACTCTTCTGTCACCATATCAAGGTAGAGGTTGATACTGGTGGCATTCAGTTTTTCTGCAAAGGCCGCCAGCTCCAGCTCAATAGAAGAGGTTAACGCGCCTAGTAACAGTTCTGGTTTTAGTGCTTTAGCTTGTTTTAGCCACAAGTGATTAAAAGAGGAGACAATGATCTGCTCATTGGTGAAGTTACATTGCTGTTCTGCGTAGCTAAGGTGCTCCATCAGCAGCTCAATATTGTCGATACCTTTAATCTCGATATTTAATGCGCACTGTCCTGATACGAGATCCAGTACTTGCCTGAGGGTCGGTATTTTTTCCCCGCATCCGGCATCCAGCTCATTGAGGGCAGAACGGCTATGTGCTCTTAGCAGGCCTTTGCCATTGGTTGTTCTCTGTAGCCAGCGATCGTGTATTACCCAGAGTTCACCATCATGTTCCTGAATATCCAGCTCAATGGCTTTGCTGCCACAATCAAGGGCAGCCTGAAAAGCGGCCAGAGTATTCTCAGGGTGTGTAGAGCGGGCACCGCGGTGAGCGATAATTAACATAAAATATCCTTTCGATTTAAGAGCAACAAACCATAGCTAAAAGCCTCCATTCCGGAGGCTTATTTTTATAACTTCCTGACGGCATATCTTAAGTGATAATCAGGGTAGTTGCATAGACAATTAATAGCCCGACTACACCAATAATTATCCCGGTTTTTGCCATATCTTTACTCTCGATTAAGCCTGTTGAGTAGGCCAGAGAGTTTGGTGGTGTGGAAACCGGTAGAATCATACCAAGGGAAGCCGAGAATGCGACGACCACTAGCAAGCCTTGTATTCCGCCAATGCTGGACAGGGTTTCCATTGATGCACCAATGGCTGCGGCTATCGGCATCAAAAGGTTAGCCGTTGCAGTGTTAGACATAAAGTTAGCCATTAGCCAGCAGACCAGAGATAAGGTGATAACTACGGCAAACGGTGACAGAGACTCATAATCTATTGCATGCGCCAACGCTTTTGCCAGCCCGGTTTTATCAAGTCCGATACCAATGGCGATACCACCAGCAACCAGCCATAAAACATCCCAGTTGATCTGCTTAAGTTCTTCTTTGCCCATAATGCCGGTTAGAGTAAACACCGCCAACGGGATGATGGATACCACATAGGTATTCATTCCATGCAGTTTGGTGGTCATCCATAGCAGAATGGTGCCGGCAAAAGTGGCGTAAACCACAATGGCCCTCCAGCTTTTACGGAAAGAACCTTCCAGTTTCAGCACCATCTCATCCTGAGAAGAAGGGAATAGTTTCTGCAGCAGAAACCAGGCCAGCGTTAACTGAATAATGACAAATGGCAGCCCCATCATCATCCATGTCAGAAAGTCGATACTATTTTCACCGGTCAGATATTGTAGAGCGATGGCGTTTGGCGGAGTACCAATAGGGGTTGCAATACCACCAGTGTTAGCGGCAATAGGAATACAGAGCACTAGGGCTTTTATCCCTAAATCCCCTTTTGGGGCAGAAGCCACGATAGGCCCCAGCAGTGCCAGCATCATTACTGTTGTGGCTGTGTTGGACATAAACATTGAGAACACCGCGGTAATCAGCATCAGCCCCAGCATAATAAATTTGGGTTGTTTACCAAATGGCTTTAACAGCACTCTGGCCAGGTTGTTGTCGAGCTCATATTTAGAAGCCGCGATCGCCAGGGCAAAACCGCCCATAAACAGAATAATAATGGGAGAAGAGAAGGCGCTGAAGATATCTTTATAGTTCATCAGCTCACCGAGATCATGGCCTGAAGGGGGCGTTCTGAACAGGTGCAGGCCTTTGTTAGAGATCATCACCAACTCAAGGGCAATAATCAGAATCGAGGTGGCAAAAACCGGTACGGGTTCAAGTACCCACAAAAGTGCTGCCAGAAGGAAGATTGCCAGCAGTCGGTGTTGAATAAGGGTCAGGTTATCAATTGGGATGCTGTCGATGGGCATCATTAATACAAGGGAGGGGATAGCGAAGCAAATAAGGAGTTTTATCAGCGTTCCCGGATCGATCTTCTTCTTCATCGTACGCAAACCTCGATATAGAGACCATATAACAGCACGGGCATCCGGTTCATCCCTGATATGCCACACAGACTGCTATGGATTAAGTTTAAAAATTAGCTGTAACCTAGCATAAAGTAAGCATATTTTGCTTACCAAGATCAGCTTGGTGTTTTGAAGAAGTAGGTTGTTTTTTTTGCCACTCTTTGTGATTGGTCAAAAAATAGCAAACCAGTTGAATAGAATAGCAAGTGCGGGACAGGGGAAGAAAAAAGGGCAGACGGATGTTCCGACTGCCCGGTAATGAATACGATAATGATTAGTCAGCAATATGAGCGTATGCGGTACCTAACTCTGTCTTCTGGTTAAGAGCCATAGAAGAGTCGAAACGGATTTTATCTTTTGCAAACAGGTTAATTACTGTGGAGCCTAACTTAAAGCGGCCCATTTCATCCCCTTTTTTGAACACCACTGCACGGTCGCCTTCAGCTGGATAATCCCAGCTGTATACGCTGCTGCCTCTTGGCGGAGTGACGGTTCCTGCCCATGTCAGCTCAATACTGCCCACAATAGTCGCACCGACCAGAACTTGCGCCATTGGGCCAAACTCAGTATCGAAAATACAGACAACCCTTTCGTTGCTGGCAAATAAGTTAGGGATATTGTCAGCGGTCAGTGGATTTACTGAATAAAGTTCACCCGGAACATAGATCATCTGACGAAGGGTTCCGTCACACGGCATATGTACACGATGGTAATCACTTGGTGACAGATACAGAGTGGCAAAGTCGCCTTCTGCAAACTCTTGATACAGTTCTGCATCACCACCTAGCAGTTCCTGAGCAGAGTAAGTATGGCCTTTAGCCTGAATCAACTGGCCGTTTTCAATTTTGCCGAACTGGCTTACACATGCGTCTGCAGGGTGAGTAATTACCGATGCATCACCTGAAATAGATCTCGCACCCTCTTTCAATTCACGGACAAAAAAGTCGTTAAAGGTTTTAAAGTGCGCAGGATCAGAGTGCAGTGCCTCATCCATATTGATTTTGTATTGTTTTATAAACAGACGAATGATAGCGGTAGTAAAACTACCAAGCTTGGCTTCGGCAAGCAGACCTACCAAACGGGTGATGGCATGTTTAGGTGCCCAAATCTGAAACCAGACTTTAATTTTATCGGATAACTTCATAGTAATAATGTTTATTCTTTTCAAGTGGCGTGATAGTACTTAATCCCGCTCCTGATGTCAGTATGTTTAGTTGTGACTGAACAAGTTAAAGATCAGCCTTCTTATTTCTGGAATATTGCCTGTTTGCTTTGTTCTCGTTCATGCTTTCGATGATGCGGTGATAACTGTGAAAACGGGTGGCAGAAATTTCCCCATTTTCTACGGCTTCACGCAGGACGCAGCCCGGGTCATCTAAATGTTTGCAGTCCCTGAATTTGCAACCACCGAGATGATTACGGAACTCAACAAAGGCTTCAGTGACTTCATCTTGCTCAAGATGCCACAAGCCAAACTCACGGATCCCCGGTGAATCAATTAAGTCTCCCCCGGTTGAGAAGTGATATAAACGGGCGGCAGTCGTCGTATGCTGACCTAATCCCGAATTCTCAGACACGGCGCCTTCTTCTGCGTCAACTTCAGGAAGAAGAGCATTAACTAAGCTGGATTTTCCTACGCCGGACTGGCCAACAAAGATATTTACTTTATCTTTTAGCTCTGCCTCGAGGGCTTCAACGCCTTCTCCGGACTCTTTACTAACAAACAATACCTTGTAGCCAATAGCTTCATAGATTGAAAGTTGTTGTTTGTATTCAGCCTGTTGTGTTTCATCCAGTAGATCGATCTTATTCAGTACGATTAATGGAGCAATTTGCAGTGTTTCTGAAGCAATCAGGTAGCGATCGATGATATTCAGTGACAACTCAGGTAGTACTGAAGAAACAATAACCATCTGCTCAACATTAGCGGCAACAGGCTTCAGACCATCATAATAATCAGGTCGTGTTAATACTGAGACTCTTGGTTCTACGGCTTCGACAACACCTGAAATACCTGCCATGGACTCAAGCCCGGCACGCCAGATAACCCTGTCTCCGGATACCAGACTCTCAATGCCCCGGCGTAGATTGCAGCGGTGTATGATGCCGGTCTCTATGTCTTCAACATCTGCATGTTGGCCAAAGCGGGTGATCACCAGACCATTTTTACTGCTGCCCAGCATCTCTTCTTCCCACTGAAGAGTGTCTTCCTGTTGTAGTCGCTTACTCTGATTTCTGCGGACTCTGCGTACCTGACCTTTGGTTAACTTTTTCTTTTTTGCCACTGTATCTGTTTGCCTTGTCTGGGGCGGATTTATAGTCTAGCCAACATTTCAGGGAAAATCATGAAACGTTAACGCAACCTATGGTTGTTTCCTGTTAGGGCAGGTATCATACCTGTTTTAAAGACAAAATAGGCAATTCATCGATGTCATTCAGTGATCAAAACTTAATTTGGGTCGATCTTGAGATGACAGGGTTAGACCCTGAAGAACACAAGATCATTGAAATTGCTACGATTGTGACGGACAGTGAGCTGAATATTCTTGCCGAAGGGCCGACTATTGCAATTCATCAGCCTGAGCAAGAGTTAGATAAAATGGATGAATGGTGCACAACCACTCATACAGGTAGTGGTTTGGTTAAGCGGGTTCGCGAAAGCAAAATCAGTGAACAACAAGCTATTGAGCAGACCATTAAGTTTCTGGAGCAATGGGTGCCTAAAGGCGCTTCTCCGATTTGCGGAAACAGTATTGGTCAGGATCGCCGTTTTCTGTATAAGCATATGCCTGAACTTGAAGAGTACTTTCACTATCGCTACATCGATGTCAGTACTCTTAAAGAACTGACTCGTCGCTGGAAGCCGGAAGTCCTGAAAGGGTTTAAGAAATCAGGTAGCCATTTGGCTCTTGATGATATCCGGGAGTCTATCGCTGAACTTCAGTATTACCGTGAAAATATCATTTCAATTTAGAGCGGGCAGCCTTGTCGTCCTGATGTAAATAGATTTTGATTCTTTTTTCATCAGGTGACAAAAAAATGCTAATTTTTTGCAAGAAGGACTTGCATCACAAAAAAATGCTCTTATAATTCGCAGCCCTAAACGACGAAAGACGTTTTAGATTGCGACACTAGCTCAGTTGGTAGAGCGCAACCTTGCCAAGGTTGAGGTCACGAGTTCGAACCTCGTGTGTCGCTCCAGATTTTATAGTTCTCACGGTACTTAACGGTGACACAATTCGGACGCGGGGTGGAGCAGCTTGGTAGCTCGTCGGGCTCATAACCCGAAGGTCGTCGGTTCAAATCCGGCCCCCGCAACCAATTTCAAGGTGTTGTGATTCGCTAGCTCGTCGGGCTCAGCCATTCATAAAACCTAGCGAAGGTCATCAGTTCAAAACTAGCCTCGCAACCAAACTCAGATTGTTTGATTCAACATCAGATGATTATGCGACACTAGCTCAGTTGGTAGAGCGCAACCTTGCCAAGGTTGAGGTCACGAGTTCGAACCTCGTGTGTCGCTCCAAATTTTATCTTATCCTAAGATAAACAGTTCTCACGGTACTTAACGGTGACACAATTCGGACGCGGGGTGGAGCAGCTTGGTAGCTCGTCGGGCTCATAACCCGAAGGTCGTCGGTTCAAATCCGGCCCCCGCAACCAATTTTAAGGTGTTGTGATTCGCTAGCTCGTCGGGCTCAGCCATTCATAAAACCTAGCGAAGGTCATCGTTTCAAACAGGCCCCGCAACCAAATTCAGATTGTTTGATTCAATATCAGATGATCATGCGACACTAGCTCAGTTGGTAGAGCGCAACCTTGCCAAGGTTGAGGTCACGAGTTCGAACCTCGTGTGTCGCTCCAAATTTTATCTTTCCTAAGATAAACAGTTCTCACGGTACTTAACGGTGACACAACTCGGACGCGGGGTGGAGCAGCTTGGTAGCTCGTCGGGCTCATAACCCGAAGGTCGTCGGTTCAAATCCGGCCCCCGCAACCAATTTTAAGGTGTTGTGATTCGCTAGCTCGTCGGGCTCAGCCATTCATAAAACCTAGCGAAGGTCATCGTTTCAAACAGGCCCCCGCAACCAAATTCAAATTGTTTGATTCAACATCAGATGATTATGCGACACTAGCTCAGTTGGTAGAGCGCAACCTTGCCAAGGTTGAGGTCACGAGTTCGAACCTCGTGTGTCGCTCCAAATTTTAATCATTTAGTTACTTTTAGATGATTATGCGATATCTGCTCAATAAATTGAGCGCAACCTTGCCAAGGTTGAGGTCACGCTTTTTGTTCAAGAGAAGGGAACCTCGTGTGTCGCTCCATTTTCTTTTTCGTTAATAAGATAATGGAAAAATTTCAGGCTGATATTAGCCTCCAAGATTACTTGATTAAGTAATGCCGCTCTTTTTAATGCTGTGAAGCATTATCCCCAAAATTTCAGAATAAATAGCCGCTAGTCAGGCTAGCTTTTCCACCGTAGCGCTATAGGCATTCCGGTGTTTCCAGCTGATCATAATTCATTTAACCAACAGACTTATCCACAAATTCTTATCTGTGGATAAAGTGGTGAATAAAAGAGTATTGCTACAAATTCCTTCTTCTTCCTAAAAGATCCTTTATTAGATCCATTGGTTATTAAATCAGAAGTTATTTTCTTAATTCTATGATTTTAATGGGTATTTTGTGATTTTACTTACTGCTCACACAAAAAATGGAAGATCAAAAGCAGCTTGTTTATTGATCTTTGTCATTTGTTGTATTTGTGTTTAACTTTTTTCAAATTAAGGCTTTTATTAATTGGCTTGAAGTTTTTCCACATTTTTTATTTTGCGGAGAGTGTCAAATAAAAAGAAACTTTGAATGATAAAGTTACAGGCTAGTAATCCGTATGTTTATGCGTCTCTTGGCAGGCCCTTCTGCACTAAACGGATCAGGCGTTGAGTTTTATTGTTGCTAAAAGGAGTCTGCTTCTTTTGTTGCTCCAGAGCCCAGACAAGGTGTTCATCCAGTATATCGTTAACACCTAGCTTGTCTTCCAGAGCTTCAATTATTTTGTGAGAAAAAGGTGCGTTGCCCATTGTAATAGCTATATTTCTCAGCCACTGAATATGGCCGATTCTGCGGATGGCAGAGCCTTCTAGTTTTTTCAGGAACTCATCTTCAGTCCAACTGAATAAATCTATTAATTCTGTTGTGCTAAATACTTTTTTTCTATGAAAGTCTGTTTGTGTCGTCAGCTCAGAGTAACGGTTCCATGGACATACAAGCTGACAATCGTCGCAACCATATATTCTGTTTCCTATCGCTTTTCTGTATTCCGTAGGAATAACGCCATCAAACTCAATTGTCAGGTAGGAGATACACTTTCTTGCATCGACAACGCCTTCTGAAACAATGGCGTTAGTCGGGCAGGAGGTGATGCAGGCGCTGCATTTTCCACACTCATTTGCTGTCGGTTGATCCACCGGAAGCGGAATATCAACCAGTAGCTCGCCCAGAAAAAACCAGGAACCGGCATTTCTATTTATGATCAAAGAATGTTTGCCGATCCAGCCAAGTCCGGCTTCCTGAGCCAGAGGTCTTTCAAGAATTGGAGCGGAATCGACAAACGGCCGGTAACCTAACTGACCACATTCTTGTTCGATCTTTTGCCCCAACTTTTTAAGCTGATTTCTTAGCAGCTTATGATAATCCCGGCCTAAGGCATACCGGCTGATGTAGGCTTGGTTTGTGTCACTTAGATTTGAGGAAAACTGAGCCTCCGGAGGAAGATAATCTAAGCGGACACTGATAACCCTCAGCGTTCCCGGTAGTAATTCTGCCGGCCTTGAACGCATTGTGCCGTGCCGCGCCATCCATTCCATCTCACCATGGAAGCCGTTATCAAGCCACTCCTGCAGCGCGGGTTCATATTCTGAAAGGTCGACATCACAAATCCCTACCTGCTGGAAACCAAGTTCTGTTCCCCAGAGTTTTATTTTTTCAGCAAGTTGTTGGTAGTTCATCATGGTTTGTTTCATCTCAGAGATAGGCTGTTAATTTTATCTGATTTAACGGGCTGGATCGAACAAAGATATAGCTTTGAAGGTCGATTAAAGAAGGAAACTTATTCAATAGGGTCTTGTCTCTCAAATCTATTAAGGTTTACTATTCTCACTCTTTTGATTTTTATATAGTCAGCCAGTAGAGAAAACAGTTAGAAAAATGAAGACACAGCAAATTACTCTAAAAGACGAGCAGGAAACTATCGCTCTTGGTTCACGCATTGCGGCATTGTGCTCAAAGCAGACGACTATATATCTGCATGGTGATTTAGGCGCAGGTAAGACGACGTTCAGCAGAGGTTTTATCCGTGCACTAGGTCATAACGGAAACGTCAAAAGCCCGACTTACACATTGGTTGAACCGTATCAACTGGCTGACTGGCAAGTGTATCACTTTGATTTGTATCGTCTGGCTGATCCGGAAGAGCTGGAGTTTATGGGTATCAGAGATTATTTTACCGATGATGCTATTTGTCTGGTTGAATGGCCGGAGAAAGGGGAAGGTTTACTGCCAGAGTCTGACTTTGATATAGAGCTGAAATACGATAATGATCAGCGTATTGCCTGTATCACTGCCAATAATGACTACGGCTGTAATTTGCTGGAAAAAATGGAGTTATCTTGATTTACAGGCAATTTAGAGCATTTAGCGTACTCTTTTTAATCCTGATTTTTGTTCCGTTCTCCGGTGTATTTGCTAATACCCTGGAGAGCCTGAGGGTATGGCCTTCACCCGATGAGACCCGGGTTGTTATCGATCTGAAGTCTGAGGTTGAATACAGCTATTTCACGCTGTCCAGCCCGTATCGTCTGGTGGTCGATCTTAAGAAAACCACGCTACATACTAAATTGCCTATTCTGGTAAAAAACAGCAAAGTTCTGAGTAAAGTCCGCAAAAGCTCACCTCCGGAAAAAGGTACTTACCGGCTTGTGTTTGAAATGAAAAACAAAGCCACTCCTAAGCTGTTTAAACTAAAGCCGACACCGGGAGGAGAGTATGGTCATCGTCTGGTGATCGATATACCTCATGGCGCCGTTGCTCAGCCTGCTAAAAAGCCCGCGACAAGTTCCAAGCCTGTTGTCAGTAAGGATGCTTCACAGTTGTCCGGTACTGCAGATATTATTGTTGCGATTGATGCCGGACATGGTGGTGAGGATCCCGGCTCTATCGGCCCTACCCGTAAATATGAGAAGCACGCAACCCTGAGTATTTCTCAGAAAATTGCTCAACAGATCAACAGTATCCCGGGAATGAAAGCAGTGATGACCCGCAGGGGGGACTACTTTGTTAATCTGAACAAGCGCTCTTCTATTGCCCGGAAAAACAAAGCTCACCTGTTAATGTCAGTTCATGCAGACAGCTTCCGCTCTCCTCAGCCCCGGGGTGGCTCAGTTTTTGTACTCAATATGCGAAGGGCGAACTCTGAAATTGCCCGCTGGGTGGAAAAACAGGAAGCACAATCTGAGCTGTTAGGCGGAGCCGGTGAGGTGTTGTCTAAAACAAATGCCGATAAAAATGTTAGCCAGACCTTACTTGACCTGCAGTTTAGCCACTCTCAGAAAGAGGGCTATAAGGTGGCAACCCAGATTTTAAAAGAGATGGGCAAAGTCACCCGGCTACATAAAAAAGATCCGGTTCATGCCAGTCTGGCGGTGCTAAAGTCTCCGGATATTCCATCTGTACTGGTTGAAACGGGGTTCCTTTCAAATCCGACCGAAGAGAAATTACTGTTTCAGCGTTCTCATCAGGATAAGCTAGCCAGAGCACTAACCAAGGCCATTGTTCAGTATTTTGAAGCCAACCCGCCTGACGGTACTCTGTTTGCCCAGCGCAGAAATGCTAAAAAGCATAAAGTGCAGCGTGGTGAGTCTCTGTCGGTTATTGCCAAGAGATATGGTGTATCGACTCAATCGCTGACCAGTGTCAACAAGCTGAAAAGCAGTAGCTTAGCCATTGGTCAGATTTTGGTAATTCCTGCTAACCGGGCACCTATTGTTGTTACCAAAGCAAAGAACCCTGTTGAGACCAAGGTAATTACTCATGTGGTGTCTGCCGGAGAGTATCTAGGTAAGATTGCCAGCAAATACAAAGTAACTGTGGCCAGCATTAAAGCGCAGAACAAGCTTAAACGAGAAACTCTATGGGTCGGCCAGAAGCTTAAGATTACTGTAAAGCTAAAGGATCTTCCTATCCGCAGGCATAAAGTGCGTAAAGGGGAGTTTCTCAGCAAGATTGCCGGTAAGTATGGTGTTACCGTAAACGGCATTCGTGTTGCTAATAAGCTACGTTCAGATCAACTGGCGGTCGGGCAAATCCTGATAATTCCAAACCGATGACAATTAAAATACTGCCGGCAAGGCTGGCAAACCAGATAGCGGCTGGTGAAGTAGTAGAAAGGCCGGCTTCAGTGGTGAAAGAGCTGGTCGAAAATAGTCTCGACTCTGGTGCTACCCGGATAGATATTGATATCGAAAAGGGCGGTAGCAAGCTTATTCGCGTGCGGGATAATGGAAAGGGAATCGTCAAAGAGGAACTTCCGCTGGCTCTGAGCCGCCATGCGACCTCTAAAATACATACTTTAGATGATCTTGAAGCCATTATGAGCCTCGGCTTCAGGGGAGAAGCGTTAGCCAGTATTAGTTCTGTATCCCGCCTTACCATGACTTCGCGCACAACCACTCAGGAACAGGCGTGGGCAGCTTACAGTGAAGGAAGAGAGATGGAAGTGCAGTTAAAGCCTTCCGCCCATCCTGTTGGTACTACCGTTGAAGTTCTGGATCTGTTTTTTAATACTCCGGCCCGCCGCAAATTTCTGCGCACAGAGAAAACCGAGTTTACTCATATTGATGAGTTGCTGAAACGTATTGCCCTGAGCCGATTTGATGTCACCATTAATCTGCGTCACAACGGAAAAGCGATACGCCAGTACCGGGCGGCTAAAAATCAGCATCAGGTAGAAAAAAGGCTGGCAGCCGTGTGTGGGCCAGCATTCGTTAAAAATATGCTGGTGATCAGTCTGGAGCATAACGGGCTGAAATTACATGGCTGGATTACTTCTCCTCAGGGAGCTCGCCAGCAGAGTGATCTGCAATACTGCTATGTCAACGGCCGGATGATGCGCGATAAGCTGATTAATCATGCTATCCGCCAAAGTTATGAAACGAGTCTGAAACCGGAACAGTTTGCCGCCTACGTGCTGTTTATTGAGCTGGATCCACATCAGGTTGATGTGAATGTTCACCCGGCAAAACATGAAGTTCGTTTTCATCAGTCTCGTCTGGTACATGACTTTATCTATCAAGCCTTGGCTGACGCACTAGCACAGAGTCACTATATTGATTCGCCACAAAAGACAGAATCTGCATTCAGTAGTGAGAGTGTACAACCATCTTCGCCTCTTCAGCCGCAAAACCAGTTTATTGCTACCGCTTCAGAGCGGGAGGAAAAAGCAATCGCCAGCATTCCTGCCTATCCGGGAAGAAGTGATTATGTATCTGAGCCAGCTAAGCCGTACAGCACACAGGCAGATGACACAAGCCACAGAACCAGTGACTGGCAGTCACAAAAAGCGCCAGCCAGTAGTCAAAAGAACCGTAATGACAGACCTGTCAGCGCACCAGCTAAGCAAGAGCTAAAGGCCTATAAGCAGCTACTATCTACGCCTGAAGGGCTCTCTCTGGATGAGTATCAGCGAGCTCCTGACATTGCTGCAGAACCAGAGCATCAAGAAGCGGTGATCACTAAGCTGGGTAAATCTTTGGCAGTCGTTGCAGATAAGTATTTGCTGATGCAGTCCGGTGATGGTGTGGTTCTTGTTTCGCTGGAAAGAGCAGAGTGGTACAGAGTATTGGGCCAGTTGCAAACCAAGACTCAGCCTCTGACCATGCAGCCCTTGCTGGTTCCTTTGTCGATTAAGTTAGAGCGTGAAACCGTCAAGGAGCTTGAGCCTTATTCTGCTTTGCTGGAAAAATTTGCTATCGGAATAAAGCCTAAAAACACCGCTGGCATAATGGTGATGGGAGTTCCTCAGCCTCTTCGTCAGTATAATTTGCAGCAATTTATCCCGGAACTTATTACTTATCTGACTTCACAGACAGGTGAAATCAGTGAAATAATGCTGGCTAACTGGTTGGCGACTGAGATCACCAGAGTGAAAAGTAGCTACACTTTGTCTGAAGGCATTCAGATTGTGACCGAGCTGGAGCAGTTATGGCAGGGAGTGTTGCCTTTATCCGATGGTCTGTTTGTTCAGGCTGTCAACTTTGATTCAACAATTGCCAAATTCAATATTGGCTAAGCTAAACAATGAAGAATGAATTACCGCTTGCGCTGTTTTTAATGGGGCCGACCGCTTCAGGAAAAACAGCATTGGCGATTGAACTAACAAAAAAATACCCGGTAGAAGTGATCAGTGTTGACTCGGCATTGATCTATAAGGGCATGGATATTGGTACCGCTAAGCCTGATGCAGAAGAGCTAGCATTAGCTCCTCATAGGCTGATTGATATTCTCGATCCTTCAGAGGCCTATTCGGCGGCTGATTTCAGGGCTGATGCCCTGAAAGAGATGGATGATATTGTTGCTAATGGCAAGATTCCTCTGTTAGTCGGGGGAACTATGCTCTATTACAAAGCTCTATTAGAAGGACTGTCGCCACTTCCTGCGGCAGATCCTGAAGTAAGAAAACAGATTGAATCTGAAGCTGAGCAGTACGGTTGGGAAGCGTTACACGATCAATTAAGAGATCTTGATCCCGTCTCTGCACAGAGAATTCATCCAAATGATCCTCAAAGATTGTCTCGGGCATTGGAAGTTTATCGAATTTCAGGTAAAACATTGACTGAGTTAACTCAGGTAAAAGGTGATGCACTACCATACCGGGTTAAACAGTTTGCAATAGCGCCTAAGGAAAGGGCGGAACTGCATCGCAGGATCGAACTAAGGTTCGATAAAATGATCGATGCCGGATTTGAAGATGAGATGAAAGCACTCTATTCTCGTAAAGAGCTTCATCCAGACTTACCTTCTATCCGTTGCGTTGGTTACCGGCAGATGTGGGATTATTTAGATGGGAAGTGCAGTTTAGAGGAAGCGAAATTTCGTGGAATTTGTGCAACCCGTCAATTGGCCAAGCGACAAATTACCTGGTTACGCAGTTGGGATAATTTAACTTGGTTAGATAGCGAAAACATTGAGCAGTCGTTGAAGATCATGTCCGATGCAATAGCATCAAATTGATTTTGCTGTGTATAATGTGATCGTTTTTGCGTGAAAGTCTTAAGTTAATGATCTATAGATTATAACTAAGGCTGATTTGATTCATTTAGCTCGAATGCAAAAGCAGCACAATCATATTGCCGAGCAACTTAAGCTAAATAATTACAACTACAAACAAATAAGGAAAATAAAATGGCTAAGGGGCAATCTTTACAAGACCCGTTCTTAAACGCGCTACGTCGCGAACGTGTGCCAGTTTCAATCTATCTAGTGAATGGTATTAAACTTCAAGGACAGATCGAGTCTTTCGATCAGTTTGTAATCCTGCTGAAAAATACCGTAAACCAAATGGTTTATAAGCATGCGATTTCCACAGTAGTTCCTGCCCGTGCAGTAACTCATCACAGCAACACAGAGCGTCCTCACGGAGAACGCCATCAAGAGAAAACTGAAGATTAATAGTTATAAAGTAAATAGGGGTTGATTGCTTGTTTGACCGTTATGAAGCCGGTGAACAGGCTGTTCTTGTTCATATTAACTTCACACAAGACGGAGAGTGGGAAGATCTCAGCGAATGCGAAATGCTGGTCTCTTCAGCCGGAGTCAATACGCTGCAGGTAATTACCGGCAGCCGACAGGCTCCCCACCCGAAGTACTATGTTGGAGAGGGTAAAGCTCAGGAGATAGCGCAGGCTGTCCAGTTAACTGGTGCTGAAATTGTGATATTTAATCACGCCCTCTCTCCTGCCCAAGAGCGAAATCTGGAGCATTTGTGTAAGTGCAGAGTGTTGGACCGGACCGGACTGATACTCGATATCTTTGCTCAACGAGCACGAACACATGAAGGAAAGCTGCAGGTAGAACTGGCACAGCTTCGCCACCTTTCAACACGACTTATTCGTGGCTGGACTCACTTAGAGAGACAAAAAGGTGGTATAGGCTTAAGAGGGCCGGGTGAAACACAGCTGGAAACCGATAGACGACTATTGCGTGACCGTATCAAAGCGATTTTGCGTCGTTTAGAGAAGGTTGCGAAACAGCGAGAGCAGGGAAGACGAGCCAGAAGTCGTGCTGAAATTCCGACGATTTCATTGGTAGGGTACACCAACGCAGGAAAGTCTACGTTGTTCAACAGAATTACCGAAGCGGGCGTCTATGCAGCAGATCAGCTGTTTGCAACCTTAGATCCAACGCTTCGAAAAATAGAATTGAACGATGTTGGGCCAGCTATTTTAGCTGATACGGTTGGTTTTATCCGACATCTCCCCCATGATCTAGTTGCAGCCTTTAAAGCAACGCTACAGGAAACACAGGAGGCGGATATTCTGCTTCATGTTGTTGACGCCAGCGATGACAGGTTCCGGGAAAATATTCATGCTGTTCATGAAGTACTGGAAGAGATTGATGCAAATGAAATCCCTTCACTGGTGGTAATGAACAAAATTGATAATCTGGACGGTCAGAATCCGCGTATTGAGAGAGACGAAGAAGGTGTTCCTCAGACGGTTTGGGTTTCTGCAATGGAAGGTAAAGGCATCGATTTGTTGTTTCAGGCGCTGACAGAGCGTCTGGCCAGCCAGATGGTTCAATATCAGCTACGTATACCGCCACAATATCAGGGACGTTTACGTAGTACATTCTTCAAAATGAAAAGTATTCAAAAGGAAGAATATGAATCAGATGGTAACTTATTGATCGATATCCGAATGCAACAGGTAGATTGGTCTAGACTTGAAAAAAGAGAAGGGGCAGTTCTGGGTGACTTTATTGTTCACTGAAGAACTGCTGAAGTATAACGTCATATCAAATGATGGAGCTTTCTAATGGCGTGGAATGAGCCTGGTAACAATAACGGCGATAAAAATGGCCGCGATAATGACCCTTGGGGTAATAACGATCGCGGTAACCGGAATTCCGGTGGCCGAGATCAAGGACCGCCAGACTTGGACGAAGTGTTTAATAAACTAAGTCAAAAGCTGGGTGGCAAGTTTGGTAAGAAAGGTGGTATGCCTTCCGTAGGTGGCGGTGGTGGTGCAATCGGCTTTGGTCTGATTGCTATCGTAGCTGTAGCTTTCTGGATTTTTGCGGGTTTCTATACCATAGGTGAAGCAGAAAGAGGGGTAGTTTTACGTCTGGGTAAGTACGATCGTATCGTTGATCCTGGTCTGAACTGGCGCCCTTATTTCATCGATGATGTTACTCCGGTCAATGTACAGGCAATCCGTGCATTACGTGCGTCCGGCACCATGCTGACCAAAGATGAGAACGTAGTAACCGTTGAAATGGGCGTTCAGTACCGTGTTTCTGACCCATACAAATATCTGTACCGTGTAACCAATGCCGATGACAGCCTGCGTCAGGCTACAGACTCAGCGTTACGTGCGGTAATTGGTGACTCTTTGATGGATAGCATCCTGACAAGTGGTCGTCAGCAAATTCGTCAAAGTACTCAGGAAACCCTTAACCGTATTATCGATAACTACGATATGGGTCTGATTATTGTCGACGTAAACTTCCAGTCTGCGCGTCCGCCGGAGCAGGTTAAAGATGCATTCGATGATGCTATCGCTGCCCGAGAGGATGAGGAGCGTTTTATTCGTGAAGCGGAAGCTTATAAGAATGAAATTCTGCCTAAGGCGACAGGTCGTGCAGAGCGTCTGAAGAAGGAAGCACAGGGTTATACTGAACGTATCGTAAACGAAGCGTTAGGTCAGGTAGCTCAGTTTGAAAAGCTACTTCCTGAATATCAGGCTGCACCTGAAGTAACACGTGACCGTCTGTATCTGGATACTATGCAGGAAGTTTACACTGCGACATCCAAAGTACTGATTGATTCTGAGTCCAGCGGTAACCTGCTTTACCTTCCGATTGACAAGTTAGGTCAGTCTTCAGGTGAAACGGCTACTAAGCGTAAAGCTCAGTCGACATCGGCTTATGATGATATCGAGCTTGAGTCTCAGAGAACCGATACTCAGACAACGACACCATCACGTACTAACAGCACACGTCAAGGGAGATACTAATAATGCGTAGGTTAACCATCCCTGTAATTTTTGCTGCGCTGGCAATCATGCTGATGTCTGTGTTTGTGATTCCTGAGGGCGAGCGCGGTATTGTTATCCGCTTTGGCCGGGTTTTAAAAGATACTAATGAAATGTCCCGCATTTATGAGCCGGGTCTGCATTTCAAAGTGCCGCTATTTGACCGTGTAAAAACGCTTAATGCGCTGATTCAGACAATGGACGGACGTGCTGACCGATTCGTAACCTCTGAGAAAAAAGACGTTATTATCGATTCGTATGTGAAATGGCGTATTGAAGACTTTGGTCAGTATTACCTTGCTACTGGTGGCGGTGACACACTGACGGCTCAGGCACTGCTGGAAAGAAAAGTAACAGATGTGCTTCGTTCTGAAATCGGTTCCCGCGAGATCAAGCAGATCGTTTCCGGACCTAGAACCGGTGCTATCGTACTCGAAGATGCTGGTGTTTCTGAGGTATCTAAAGAGGTTCTGGAGATTGAAGGCGAGCGTGATGTCATCATGTCTGAAGTACTGAGCGGTACCCGCGAAAGTGCTATGAATGACCTTGGTGTTCAGGTAGTCGACTTCAGAATGAAGAAGATCAACCTGCCGGATGAGATCAGTGAATCTATCTATAAGCGTATGCGTGCTGAGCGTGAGACGGTTGCCCGTAAGCACCGTTCTCAGGGTCGTGAGAAAGCGGAAGTTATCCGCGCTCAGGCAGAGCTGGAAGTGGCAACTGTGCTTGCAGAAGCCGATAAAACAGCCCGTGTAACACGAGGTGAGGCTGACGCGAAAGCGGCAGGCATTTACTCTAATGCTTATAACAAAGATCCTGAATTCTTCAGCTTCTTACGTTCACTAAGAGCGTATGAGAAATCCTTTAGTGAGAAGAGCGATATCCTTGTTCTTGATCCTAAGAGTGATTTCTTCAAATACATGAATGATGCTAAAGGTGCGGTAGCAAACTAACTTGCCCTATTAGCAGACGATAAGATCACAGAGGCTCCTGAAGGAGCCTCTTTTTTTGCCTGAACTTGCTGAGTCAGGAAACCATAAAGGTTATAACGGCACCTGCCACCACCAGACAACCGCCTATTCTTCGTAACTGATTATTGGGGTGCCTGCTCATCTCTGCCACCATTTTTCGCCATCCGTCAGGGGCAATCAAAGGCCCTATACCTTCAGCAATAAGTAGTAGTCCTATCGCCAGCCAAATCGAATTAGTCATTTATAATGCTCTCAGCTTTGTGTGATCTCAGTCGAAAGGCAAACGAGTGCCATTTTTTCAAACTTGCTTGATGTCACATTTCTAATAAAATTAACAAGTTACTAAATTATGACATTTTTTGCGCAAAAAATACCTGCAAGCTGTCAAGTTAGGTGCTAGAATCCATTTTTAACTAGAAGGCAGAACTGAAAAGATGGGAAATAACGTAGTCGTTCTGGGCACCCAATGGGGTGACGAAGGTAAAGGAAAAATCGTAGACCTTTTAACGGAAGATGCAAAATATACTGTTCGCTATCAAGGCGGTCATAATGCAGGTCATACTCTAGTCATCAACGGTGAAAAAACCGTTCTCCACTTAATTCCATCAGGTATTCTTCGCGATAACGTAAAATGCGTTATTGGTAATGGCGTTGTACTCTCTCCTGATGCTCTACTTAAAGAAATGAAACCTCTTGAAGAGCGTGGTATTCCTGTTCGTGAGCGTCTTTTCATTTCTGAAGCATGTCCTCTGATTCTTCCATACCATATTGCTCTTGATCAGGCGCGTGAAGCGGCTCGTGGCAAGAAAGCAATCGGCACAACCGGCCGTGGTATTGGTCCGGCTTATGAAGATAAAGTTGCTCGTCGTGGTCTTCGCGTTGGCGATTTGTTTGATAAAGAAGCTTTTGCAGAGAAGCTAAAAGAAGTCATGGATTTCCATAACTTCCAGCTTAAGCATTTCTATAAAGCGGATCCTGTCAGCTACGAAGAAGTGCTGGAGCAGGCGATGGGATATGCTGATCTTCTGACTTCTATGGTTATCGACGTAACTGATGAGCTGGATAAAGCCCGTCAGCGCGGTGACAAGATTATGTTTGAAGGTGCTCAGGGTACGCTTCTTGATATCGACCACGGTACTTATCCTTACGTAACCTCTTCAAATACCACTGCTGGTGGTGTTGCTGCCGGTTCTGGTTTCGGCCCTCGTCATATCGGTTATATTCTTGGTATTGCTAAAGCTTACTGTACCCGTGTTGGTGCAGGTCCGTTCCCGACAGAGCTGGATGATGAAGTTGGCAACCACTTAGGTACTAAAGGCCATGAATTTGGTGCGACAACTGGCCGTAAGCGTCGTTGTGGCTGGTTTGATGCCGTTGCAATGCGCCGTGCGATTCAAATCAACTCTATTTCTGGTTTCTGCCTGACTAAGCTTGATGTTCTGGATGGCCTTGAAGAGCTGAAAATTTGTACTGGTTACAAGATGGAAGACGGCTCAGTGCTGGAAGTTTCTCCAATGGCGGCAGAAGCTTTTGAACAAGCGACACCAATCTACGAGACTATGCCGGGCTGGACAGAAAATACGTTTGGTGCCAAGTCACTGGACGCACTGCCTCAGGCTGCCCTGGATTATATTAAGAGAATTGAAGAGCTGACAGGCGTACCGGTTGATATCGTTTCAACTGGCCCTGACCGTAATGAAACCATTATTAAGGTTCACCCTTTCAACTCTTAATTGATTTGATTTATTGTGAAAACCGACCCATGTGGTCGGTTTTTGTTTTTCTGCGGTATACTGTACGTTATTGAAGCAATCTGGCAAAATTTTGCCGAGCAATGTCAGCAATACATTAAAGTAAGGCGAAACATTGCCGATAAAGAAGCACGGTATGCAGAAAGAGCGCAGGTATGAAGCTAAGGATCATAGCCGCTTCTCTCTTATTGGCCTTGTCCCCCCTGTCTAAAGCAAAAGCTGAGACCGCAGATATCGGGGCGCCGGTGCCAATATACACAGAAGCTGAGCTGATTAAGTTAATTGAAGATAATAAGCACCTTGAACGCGTAAAAGCGGACAAGTGTCAGTTAGTCGAAGATATTGTTGCCCGCGCAACACGTATCAGCCTGCCTGCGTATGAATTTCTTTATGGTGACATGCTTTCATGGGGCGTGTGTGTTGAGCAGGATGTAGAACTTGGCCTGTATTACATCGAAAATGCCGCACAACAAGGTTTGCCATCCGCTCTTGAGCAGCTAGGCCGCTATTACTCCCGTGGTACGCTGGTACAGCAGGATAAAGAGAGAGCCATTCCATACCTTCGTGAAGCCGCAGCTATGGGTAATGTAAAGGCGCGTATTCACCTTGCAGAGCTGTTACTGAGAGATTACGGCAGCCCGCTGGATTATGAAGATGCTTATCGCTGGCTATACAACTCTGTAACTTCAGATAAACGTGTTCATAAGCGTATTGCTGTGCTGCGCGACGGCCTTGCGACCAGAATGCCGGAGAACATTATTGCCAGAGCGAAACGTCGCGATGTGTTCTGGTAAAAAATGAATTAATCTCTGACTTCATAGCCGATGCGCCCTGAATGATTTCAGGGCGTTTTAGTTTCAGAGAGAATTATTAAGCATTTCTGTAGCTTATACAGAATCTTCTATATACTTATTACTATAACCCTCCCTTTAAAGCAGGTTTGCTTATGTCAGAAAAAACACCCGTAGATCAATTTGCCGCACGTGAAGCTGATAACTATGAAAATCCGATTCCGAGCAGAGAATTTATTCTGGATTATCTGGCGGAAGCGAATGTGCCAATGAACCGCAACGATCTGTTTGCCGTATTAGGGCTGTCAGGTGAAGATCAGTATGAAGGACTGCGCCGCCGGTTAAGAGCCATGGAGCGGGACGGACAACTGGTATTTACCCGTCGCCAGTGCTACGCCTTACCCGATAAGCTTGAGATGATTAAAGGCTATATTATCGGTCACAAAGATGGTCACGGCTGGGTTCGTCCGGAAGGCAGTGTCGGTAAAGATAAAGATGTCCTGCTTCCTCATCACCAGATGCGAACAATTATTCATGGTGACTACGTATTAGTTCAACCGACCGGAAAAGATAAGCGGGGCCGTAAAGAGGGCAGGCTGGTCAGGGTTCTGGAAGAGCGAAAAACCCAGATTGTCGGCCGTTTCTTTATGGATCAGGGTTATGCCTATGTAGTACCAGACGACTCCCGCATCAGTCAGGATATATTGATTCCTGAAAACGAGAAGCTGGGTGCCCGTATGGGCAACGTGGTGGTGATTGAGATTACCGATCGCGGCAGCCGTGCCCGTGGAATGACAGGTAAAGTGGTTGAAGTGCTGGGAGAGAACATGGCTCCCGGTATGGAAACGCAAATTGCAATCCGTACTCACCAGATCCCAAATGAGTGGCCGCCAGAGGTAGAAGAACAGATTAAAAACCTCGGAGATGAGGTTCCTGAACAAGCAAAAGAAGGAAGAGTGGATTTAAGAGATCTTCCGTTAGTCACTATTGACGGAGAAGATGCCCGCGATTTTGACGATGCTGTCTATTGTGAGAAGAAAAGCAGCGGCGGCTGGCGTCTGTGGGTGGCGATTGCCGATGTGAGCTACTACGTTCGTCCGGATACCGCACTGGATAAAGAGGCCATTAACCGTGGTAACTCGGTTTATTTCCCGTCTCAGGTTGTACCTATGCTGCCGGAAGTGCTTTCTAATGGTCTCTGCTCACTTAACCCGCAGGTTGATCGTTTGTGTATGGTGTGTGAGATGACGGTCTCTGCCACTGGCAAACTATCAGGTTACAAACATTACGAAGCGGTGATGAACTCTCATGCCCGTTTAACCTATACCAAGGTTGATGCAATGCTAAATGGCGATGAGGAGCTGAGAGAGCGTTATTCTGCCATTGTTCCTCACGTGGAAGAGCTGCACAACATGTATAAAGTGTTGAAAAAGGCCAGAGACCACCGCGGTGCCATTGAGTTTGAGACGGTAGAGACTAAGTTTATTTTCAACGCAGATCGTAAGATCGACCGTATTGAACCTGTGATCAGGAATGATGCTCATAAGCTGATTGAAGAGTGTATGATTCTGGCTAATATCGCGTCTGCTTCACTAGTTGAAAAGCTGAAAGAACCGGCTCTGTTCCGTATCCATGAATCGCCGGGAGAAGAGAGACTTACCGGCTTTAAAGACTTCCTGAGTGAACTGGGCTTAAGCTTGCAAGGCGGGCTGGAACCGTCACCGACGGATTATGCTGACCTGATGAAAATGATCAGTGAACGCCCCGATAAAGAGCTTATCCAGACCATGCTGCTGCGCTCAATGAAGCAGGCGGTTTACAATGCCGATAATGCCGGTCACTTCGGTCTGGCGTTAAAGAGATATGCTCACTTTACTTCGCCTATACGCCGTTATCCTGACTTACTTCTTCACCGGGCAATCAAATATCTGATCGCTAAAAATGAAGGTCGTAACAAAGATCGCTGGACACCAACCGGTGGTTATCACTACGCCTTTGATGATATGGATTTCTATGGTGAGCAGTGCTCGATGACAGAGCGCCGCGCCGACGATGCAACCCGCGAAGTGTCAGACTGGCTGAAGTGCGAATATATGCAGGATCATGTCGGCGAAGAGCTTGAAGGTGTTATTGCCAATGTTACTGGTTTTGGCTTCTTTGTCCGTTTGTCGGAGCTTCATATTGATGGTCTGGTGCATATCTCAACACTGGCTAATGACTATTACCAGTATGATGCCATCGGCCAAAAGCTGATTGGTGAAAGTTCCGGTCAGATCTACCGCCTTGGCGACTGTGTAAAAGTGAAAGTACTCTCCGTTAACCTCGATGATCGGCAAATTGACTTTGAAATTATCGAAACAAGTCGTAAGCTACGCGGCAAAGGAAAAACGGCGAAGAAGCGAGCTGCATCTGCTGAGAAAAAAGCGATGTCGAAAAAGAAAGCCGCTGCGAAATCGCAAAGAGCGGGTCGCCCTGCTAAAGCTCTGGTTGAGCCGACTAAAAGGCCTGACGGGACATCTGATGAGCAGGAAGGGAAACGAACCCGTAAGAAAACCAAGGCAGAGAAAGCCCGTAAGAAAAAGTCCAGAGCGAAAAAGAGTAAAGCTCATGGAAAGAAAAAAGCATCTAAATAGAGTTGAATAATGAGTAACGAATTTATTTACGGAATACACGCAGTAAAAGCTGTACTTGAAAAAGATCCGGCCCGTTTTATAGAAGCTTTTGTGCTGAAAGGCCGTCAGGACGATCGTCTGATGCCTCTGCTGAATCAATTGCAGAATTTTGGGGTTTCTATCCAGCAGATGGGTCGAAAGGCACTGGATGATAAAGCCAGAGGCGCCAATCATCAGGGCATTATTGCCAAAGTAAAACCGGCTAAAACCTTAAATGAAAATGATCTGGATACCATTCTGACTCAGAGCGAGCAACCGCTGTTTCTGATACTGGATGGTGTAACGGACCCTCATAACCTTGGTGCCTGTCTGCGAAATGCCGATGCAGCAGGTGTTGCAGCCGTTATTGTACCGAAAGATAAGTCGGCTCCACTTAGTGCGACAGTGAGCAAAGTTGCCTGCGGTGCAGCGGAAACCGTGCCGCTAATTCGTGTGACCAATCTGGCTCGTACTATGCGTATGATGCAGGAGCAGGGAGTATGGATTGTGGGTACTGCCGGTGAGGCAACTCACGATATCTATCAGGCTAAACTGAAGGGCTCATTGGCTATTGTGATGGGTGCTGAAGGGGACGGCATGCGCCGTCTTACCCGTGAAACCTGTGATGATCTGATTAAGATTCCTATGGCAGGAAGTGTCTCCAGCCTGAACGTTTCAGTAGCCAGTGGCATCTGTCTGTTTGAGGCCGTTCGTCAACGTAACCTGTAAGCGCTATCCCTGATTTCTCTTCTTAATTCACTCTGCCCGTAAGGGCAGAGTTTGTCTGCGGTTTTATCTGTCTGAATCAGGCAAAAATCGCTTGCTACCAGCGCTGAATTTCTATACTATTTGCCGTCCTTAATTCTCGGTCATTTACTTTAGTTCCTTGCTTCCCCTGGACGACCGAGCCATTCGTGGAAGCTACTAATCCGTAAGGAGCAAACAATGCGTCATTACGAAATCGTATTCATGGTGCACCCTGATCAAAGCGAGCAAGTTGCTGGCATGATCGAGCGTTACACTGGTTCTATCACAGAAGCTGGCGGTACTGTACACCGTCTGGAAGACTGGGGTCGTCGTCAAATGGCTTACCCAATCAACAAGCTTCACAAAGCACACTACGTTCTTATGAACGTTGAAGCTGACCAAGCTGTGATTGATGAGCTAGAGACTGCTTTCCGTTTTAACGATGCAGTTCTTCGTAACATGATCATGCGTACTAAAACTGCTGTAACTGAACAATCTATTATGCTTAAGCAGAAAGAAGAGCGTGCAGAGCGTGCTCCTCGTCGTGAAGAGCGTTCAGAAGCTAAGCCTGAAGCTAAGCCAGAAGCAGCTGAGTAATTTATCTGACTTTTGTCATTTAAACGACTCACCAACTTAACTCAAATTTGAAGATTAGGAGATAGCCCATGGCTCGTTTCTTCCGTCGTCGTAAATTCTGCCGTTTCACTGCAGAAGGCGTACAAGAGATTGATTACAAAGACGTAGCAACTCTTAAAAACTACATCACAGAAGCTGGTAAAATCGTACCTAGCCGTATCACTGGTACAAGCGCTAAATATCAGCGTCAACTAGCTCGCGCTATCAAGCGTGCTCGTTACCTAGCACTACTGCCTTACACTGATAAGCATCAGTAATCGCACGTTTTATTAAGAGAGAGGATTAAACAATGCAAGTTATTCTACTTGATAAAATCGGTAACCTGGGTGGTCTTGGTGACACTGTAAACGTTAAATCTGGTTACGCTCGTAACTTCCTTATCCCTCAGAATAAGGCAGTAATGGCTACTAAAGCTAACGTTGAAATGTTCGAAGCTCGTCGTGCTGAACTAGAAGCTAAAGTTGCTGAGCAACTGTCTGCTGCACAAGCTCGTGCAGAGAAAGTTGAAGCTCTTGAAGCTATCGTTATCGCTTCTAAAGCTGGTGACGAAGGTAAACTATTCGGTTCTATCGGTACTCGTGACATCGCTGACGCAGTAACTGCTGCTGGCGTTGAAGTTGCTAAGAGCGAAGTTCGCCTGCCTGAAGGTGCTCTACGTAACACTGGTGAGTTTGAAATCAGCATCCAGCTTCACTCTGAAGTATTTGCTACTATCAAACTAGAAGTTGTTGCTGCTGAGTAATTCAGTATCAGAACGAAATTAAAAACACCAGCCGCTTGGCTGGTGTTTTTTTATCTGCCCGATTATCCGCTTTTGAATCCATATCACTGATATTCCGTCTCTAGCCTTTTTTCAGATCTTACTTTTTATTTTTTCTCCTCTAATGTTTCGCTATGGTTCTGTTTTAATTGAAGCGAATGCCGTTATAATGTCCGGCTATAACGAGTAACAGAGTAGTCCCATGGCCGAAGTGCAAAACAAATCAAAAAATGATGCTCAGATTGATGCTATCAAGGTTCCTCCGCATTCACTGGAAGCGGAGCAGTCAGTTATTGGTGGTTTGTTATTGGACAACGAGCGCTGGGATACGGTTGCTGAAAAGGTGGTCGCCAAAGACTTTTACAGCCGGCCTCACCGCCATATTTTTGAAGCGGTAAAATCCATTCTGGAGAACAGTGAACCGCTGGATTTGATTACTCTGTCAGAGTTTCTCGAGCAAAGAGAACAGCTTGAAGATGTTGGTGGCTTTGCTTATCTGGCGGATTTAGCTAAGAACACACCAACGGCTGCCAACATTAACGCTTATGCTGAAATTGTTGCAGAGCGGGCACTGGTCCGCAACCTGATTGGCGTTGCAAATGAAATTGCTGATGCCGGTTATGATCCTCAGGGCAGAACCTCGGAAGATCTTCTTGATCTGGCAGAAACAAAAGTTTTTGCCATTGCTGAAGAGCGAACCAGTGAAAATGAAGGCCCGCAAAGTGTTGATTCGATTCTGGAGAAAACCCTTGAGCGGATTGAAATCCTGTATAAGTCGCCTCAGGATGGTGTAACAGGACTGGATACAGGCTTCTCTGATCTGAATAAGAAGACGGCCGGTTTGCAAGGCTCGGATCTGGTTATTGTTGCTGCCCGTCCTTCCATGGGTAAAACCACCTTTGCCATGAACTTGTGTGAAAATGCTGCCATGGCGCAGGATAAGCCGGTGCTTATTTTCTCACTTGAGATGCCCTCGGAACAGCTGATGATGCGTATGCTGGCATCCTTGTCGCGGGTTGATCAAACCAAGATCCGTACCGGTCAGCTGGATGATGAAGACTGGGCCCGAATCTCTTCTACCATGGGTATTCTCATGGAGAAGAAGAACATGATGATAGACGACAGTTCCGGCCTTACTCCGACAGAATTGCGCTCAAGGGCAAGACGTGTGGCCCGTGAACACGGTGGTATCAGCATGATCATGGTCGACTACCTTCAGCTAATGAGGGTTCCGTCGCTGTCTGATAACCGTACGCTGGAAATTGCCGAGATATCCCGCTCCCTTAAAGCTCTGGCTAAAGAGTTGAATGTTCCGGTAGTGGCACTTTCTCAGCTTAACCGTTCATTGGAGCAACGGGCAGATAAACGACCAGTTAACTCAGATTTGCGTGAATCGGGATCGATCGAGCAGGATGCCGACCTTATTATGTTTATTTATCGTGATGAGGTTTATCACCCGGATAGCACGCTAAAAGGAATTGCAGAAATCATTATAGGTAAACAGCGTAACGGCCCGATCGGTTCAGTTCGCTTAACCTTCCAGGGGCAGTTCTCCCGTTTCGATAACTATGCGGGACCTGCATTTGACGACGAATAAGGATATTCGATGAGCAATATTAAAGCAGCAACAGCCTGTATCGATCTCGATGCACTTAAGTCTAACTTTCATAAAATTGCCGCGCAGGCGCCTGACAGTAAGCTGATTGCCATTATTAAGGCTAATGCATACGGGCACGGCATACTAAATATAGCTAACAGCATCAAATCTGCTGATGCCTTTGGTGTTGCGCGTATTGAAGAGGCGTTGCAATTAAAAGCGGCCGGAATAGTAAAGCCTGTTATCCTGCTGGAAGGTTTCTACTTTGCTGAAGACCTGCACATATTGTCGGCTAATAACCTGCATACCACAGTGCACAATATTGAACAGCTGGAAGCACTGGAAAAAGCCGAGCTGGATTCACCTGTTAAGGTATGGCTGAAGGTGGATACCGGAATGCACCGCCTTGGTATCAAGCCGGAAGAGTACCAGATGTTTTTGCAGCGACTAAATCAATGTAAAAACGTGATTAAACCTGTCAATGTGATGAGTCACTTCGCCTGTGCTGATGACTTAGATAATCCGGTGACTCCCGATCAGATCGAACTGTTTTTATCCCTGACGAAAGAGTGTGAAGGTGAGCGCTCACTAGCTGCCTCGGCCGGTATTCTTGCCTGGCCGGAAAGCCGATTAGAGTGGAACCGCCCGGGAATTATCCTTTATGGTGTATCTCCGTTTAATGATAAGCCGGCCAAAGAACTGGGCTACTCTGCTGTGATGACCCTTAAATCTTGCCTGATCGCGGTAAGGGAAGTGAAAGCCGGTGAAAAGGTCGGATATGGCGGTGTCTGGACTTGTGAAAAAGATACCAAAGTTGGTGTGATTGCTGTCGGTTATGGCGATGGTTACCCGAGAATGGCGCCGAATGGTACGCCGGTCTGGGTAAATGGCAGAATAGTGCCACTGTCCGGCCGTGTTTCCATGGATATGTTGACAGTTGATCTCGGTATTGATGCTACAGATAAAGTCGGAGATGAGGCTATTCTGTGGGGTAAGGAGCTACCGGCAGAAGTCGTCGCCAGCCATATAGGCACAATTGGTTATGAACTGGTAACTAAGCTGACATCCAGAGTGGAAATGAAATATCTCTCCCATAAGAGCTAAAACAAAAAACAGGAACCCAGTTGGGTTCCTGTTCTGTTTTCGGCCAAATAGAAAAAGTGCTGTGCAGTATACTTACCATTACGCAGTTTATTTACCATTAATTGTGGCGACAACTCTTCGTGAACCACCGTGGTTTCTGTGCTCTCCCAGATAAATACCCTGCCATGTTCCTAATGCCAGCCTTCCTGCTGAAATTGGAATGGTCACACTGCTACCCAGAATAGAGGCTTTTATATGTGCCGGCATATCATCCTGTCCTTCGTAGGTGTGCAGGTAGTAGGGGGCGTTCTCAGGCACAAAGCGATTGAAATGACTCTCCATATCATTGCGCACGGTAGGATCGGCATTTTCATTTAAGGTTAAGCTGGCAGAAGTGTGTTGTATAAACAGATGGACGGTGCCGATAGAAAGGTTAGTTATTTCCGGAATATGTTGTTCAATTTCATCAGAAATCAAATGAAAGCCCCGTTCTCTTGGCTTTAGCTGAATTATTTTTTGCGTCCACATAATGATGTTTCTCTCGATTAATTTGGCTTTAAGTCTATTAGATAGTATTGTTTACCAATCGTTATCGTTGATTCAGAGCTTACCTGATATAACTCAATAATAACTATTCTGAGTTAAGCCATAATCTCAGACTGAAAATTTATAACAACGATTTGCCATTGTTCTATTGTGATAATAATGAGTTAAATCACGCTATTTTGCTAAATCGGGGGTTCACTAAGTCAAAAATAACCTAGGCTTAGTTGAATAAAACCTACTTAACATCGGGATAATCACCATGTTGAAAAACATCAATCCAACACATACACAGGCTTGGAAAGCACTGACGGCTCATTTTGAGTCAGCTCAGGATATGGATCTTAAAACGCTGTTTGCTAAAGATGAAGCACGTTTTGACAACTTCTCAACTCAGTTCGGCTCAGACATTTTAGTCGACTATTCAAAGAACTTAGTTGATCAAGAGACCATGACCAAGCTTTTTGCTCTGGCTGAAGAGACTGAACTAAAAGCTGCTATCGACGCTATGTTCAGCGGTGAAGCGATCAACAAGACTGAGGGACGTGCCGTTCTTCATACTGCTCTTCGTAACCGTAGCAACAAGCCGGTAATGGTAGACGGACAAGATGTGATGCCGGCAGTTAATGCGGTACTGGAAAAGATGAAGTCTTTCACTGATCGTGTTATCTCAGGTGACTGGAAAGGCTACACAGGTAAAGCCATCACAGATGTGGTGAATATCGGCATCGGTGGTTCGG
Source organism: Vibrio sp. SCSIO 43137 (assembly GCF_028201475.1). Taxonomy (NCBI): domain Bacteria; kingdom Pseudomonadati; phylum Pseudomonadota; class Gammaproteobacteria; order Vibrionales; family Vibrionaceae; genus Vibrio; species Vibrio sp. SCSIO 43137. The sequence continues at coordinate 242,435 of NZ_CP116383.1, forward strand.
ATCTTGGCCCATACATGGTGACAGAAGCATTAGCACCATATAAAAACCATCTGAACATGCATTTCGTTTCTAACGTTGATGGTACTCACATTGTAGAAACACTGAAGAAAGTGGATCCTGAAACTACTCTGTTCCTGATCGCTTCAAAAACCTTCACCACACAAGAGACCATGACCAACGCCCACTCAGCACGTGACTGGTTCCTTGCTCAGGCTGGTGATGAAGCTCATGTTGCTAAGCACTTTGCTGCCCTTTCTACCAATGCTAAGTCTGTTTCTGAGTTCGGCATCGACACTGATAACATGTTTGAGTTTTGGGACTGGGTTGGCGGCCGTTACTCTCTATGGTCTGCTATCGGTCTGTCTATCGCTCTATGCGTAGGTTATGACAACTATATTGAGCTGCTAGCCGGTGCTCACGATATGGATAACCACTTTGTGGAGACTCCGTTTGAAGAAAATATTCCGGTCATTCTTGCATTGATCGGCCTTTGGTATAACAACTTCCACGGTGCTGAGTCTGAAGCGATTCTTCCTTATGACCAGTACATGCACCGTTTTGCGGCTTACTTCCAGCAAGGCAACATGGAATCAAATGGTAAGTATGTGGATCGCAACGGTGAAGAGGTTTCTTACCAGACTGGCCCTATCATCTGGGGTGAGCCGGGAACCAATGGTCAGCACGCTTTCTACCAATTGATCCATCAGGGAACTAAGTTGATCCCTTGTGACTTTATTGCTCCGGCACTTAGCCATAACCCGGCAGGTGACCACCATCAGAAACTGATGTCTAACTTCTTTGCCCAGACTGAAGCTCTGGCCTTTGGTAAGACAAAAGAGCAGGTAGAAGCTGAATTTGCTGCGGCAGGTAAGAGCGCTGAAGAAGTAAAAGATCTGGTGGCGTTTAAAGTGTTTGAAGGTAACCGCCCGACTAACTCAATTCTGGTTAAGAAGGTTACTCCGAGAGTACTTGGTAACCTGGTTGCAATGTATGAGCATAAGATCTTTGTTCAGGGCATTATCTGGAACATCTTCAGTTTTGATCAGTGGGGTGTAGAGCTTGGTAAGCAACTTGCGAACCAAATCCTGCCTGAACTGGCTGATGAGTCTCCGGTAGACACTCACGACAGCTCAACAAATGGTTTGATCAACGCATTTAAAGCGTTCAAAGCGTAATTGGTTTTTAACTAAACCAGAAATGAAAAAAGCTGATGGAAACATCAGCTTTTTTAGTCTTTGCGGGAGTGAAAAATCACTCGAAGCAGATTTCAATAAAGGCGTTACCCCACTCAGAGGTAAATGGCATGATAATAATGGCACCTTCACACTTGTGGCGAATGGTGTGGCCTTTACCGGATACAACAATTGGTGTTGCCATATCAAACTCAAAGCCGCTGTCAGACAAAATACGCTTAGCACCACCGGTAACCATATTGGTGATTTCACCAACCATATCGGTCACTTCTTCGTTAATGCCGTTTGGTCGCTCACCCAGCATGTTCTGCATAATCTCTAGTGCGAGACCTTCATCAAAGGTGATAGACATAGAGCCTTTAGATTGATCGCCAACCATACCAATCAATCCGGATACATCACCGCGAGCAATTTCATCTTTTTTAACTCTTGGCTTTTGAGGCTTCAGTTCTAGAGAAGCCATAGTTTTTAGAACATTCATTAACGAAGCTAAAAACGGGTTTACAAATTCCGCGCGCATAACACTCTTTCTATCTTAATTCTTCATGCTTGAAAGGCAGGACTTACAGGTTCCGTGCGTTTCAATGACATGATCTGTTATATGAAAACCGTGCTGTTCAGCATTACTAGCCAGCAAAGCCATCAGACTATCATCTTGTTGCTCAATGACGGAACCGCACTGGTCACAAATAAGCAGTTGCGAGTAGTGCTTGTTTTGCCCGCACAGGCAGCAAGAGATAAAACTGTTATTTGATTCAACCTTATGGATGAATCCTTGTTCTAGCAGAAAATCCAGAGCACGATAAATCGTAGGGGGCTTTGCCTGAGGTTCACTCTCTTTAAGTTGCTCAAGCAGATCGTAGGCACTGGATGCACCTTTGTTGCCGCAGATAAGTTCGAAAACTCGTTTACGTTGAGGAGTAAACCTCACTCCCCGAGATTCACAAATACCTGAGACATGTTCAAGTAGAGCCTGATCCAAATCGATCCCCCGAATACATGGACTAACTTAATAATACACTATTTATAACCAAACATTATAGCTTGATGTGATACATAACCCTAAGATAAAACTCTATATCTGATCAAGTTAATCATGCAATTTATCTCATTTTGCTAAATGATTTCTCTACCGGGCAGGCAACTTTTCTACCTGATAGCAACAAGATCGATTACAATGCGCGCCTGTAAAGCTGCCGGGATCCTGTTTCCGAAGCAGAAAGGTCGGTTTAATACTGTTTTATATCAAGGTTATCACTTATGCACCCATCCTCCCGATTTTCCATAGCACCCATGCTCGATTGGACTCACTTTTAAGCTATAACTAGGTGTACGTGTGAGTCATCCGTACTATGTGAGTACTACTTTAAATTTTACATTCTCGCTACTGATGTTATTGATTTAATATTTTAGCAATTTCTTCTCCTCCCGAACCTAACTCTTGTTTAAAGTACTTGCTGTTGATTTTTTTTATAGTTGTGGTTAAGACTAGGTTGTGGCTAATTTTGTAATTACTTGCTTGGTGCTTGGTTAAAGCTATTTCGATGTATTCATTCGATTTAATCGTCACTAATTCTCTTATGGATTCATGTAGAAACCATTGATGAAAGTAGATAGTGTGAATATTTAAATCTTGCTGGGAAGTATTGTGGATTATCAAACTAACAGACTGATCTGCATTTTTGCTAAATGTATGTGCTACCTCAGCTTTGCTTTTGTTGACTTGGAAGAAGCTAGATGTGATAAGCGCAATAGAAGCTACGGAGAGACTCATTAAGCTAAATATGAAAGAGAAATCTAGCTTTTTTTCAGAATTATTAAAAAGATAAATAAAGTAGATACAAACTGCGATTATAAATCCAGTAGATAAATAGAAGTAAATTTGTGCGGCTAGATTGCTTCTTTTTAATGCTGAATGGCTTAATTTCATTACATTCTCTGCCCTGACCAAACAACCTCTCCAATAATCTCGAAGTCTGCGCTTTGCACATCATTCTTGCTTAGCTCCCATGGTTCATAAGCGTCATTATCACTAACAACTTTGATTCCATTTGGCAGAAATTGGAGGCGTTTAACCATTAAACGACCATCGTACCTAAAGACATAGACTCCGTCGGTAGAGAAACCATCAACTCGATTAACCATTACAATACTTTGATTTTTTAGAGTAGGCGTCATGCTGTCGCCTCTTACTGGCATCAAAAAAATATTATTTGGGTTATAACCTAAATCTTGGCGAAGAAACTTTTCACTAAAAACCATTGCTTGTGATTCTTCTTCTTTCTCCACCAATGCTCCATTACCTGCGCTTACTTCGATATCAAAAAATTTCAACTCTAAGTATCCGCGAGGCAAGACAGAGCCAGTCTCTGCGATCTCTTTTGCTTTCAGAAAAATATCATTTGGAATTTTGTCTCTTTTTTTCCAAGTTTGAATAGTTGAAGGTGATATGCCTAAAACTCTGGCTAACTCTGTGTTTTTGCTGGTTTTAGTTATTTTTTTTAACTCTTCAATTTTATCATTTACTTCAGACATAGAGGTTCACCTATGGGTCAAAGTGGGTCATTTGTGTTGCATTTGAATGTAAGTGGTTCTATAGTGGGTCAAAATCAGTTGAGACACACTTGAACCTCTTTTAATTGTTCAGAATCGCATAGGTGACCCATGAATACAACATTCGCACTAGTTGCACGATTTGAAAGCTCTACAGTAGAGCTAAAGCAAATCAGCCAAGAATTTCTTGGCATAACTCCAAAAACAGCAGAGCAGAAAGCGAAAGCCTGTGATCTGCCTTTTCCTACTTTCAAGCTTCGTGATTCCGAGCGTAGCCCTACGTTAGTGAAGCTAGAAGACTTAGGCGCTTATATCGATAAGCAGTACCAAGAAGCCCGTGAAGAGTGGGAAAGCGTGAATGTTCATTGAGGGGGAAATGATGGATGTTGATTTCAATCCGGGTATATCAATTGAAGATTTGCCTATCACTTCACCTTGTCACGCTCCGTGTCCAGATATGGAAGGCATGAAAAATTTCGATGCCAGCCAAAACCAGCGTCGTTTGTATTTGCTGGATAAGCTACGTGAAAAGCATGGACTAAAAAAAGGAACTAATCATGAATAAGCCCGTTACCCGTTCGATAATAAGAGCTTACCCATATATGAAAATGTATGTTTGCAAGTTCCTGAAGTCAGGAACAGTAGAAGAATTAAGAAAAGAACTTAATCAGAACTGGGCTTCTTAAACATGCTTCTTATTTCACGTGTTTTTTCAGCCATATATTCTTCATCGTAATACTTTAATTCGTATTCAGGAACATGAAAAACAGCATCGTACCCGTTGATAGCCTCAGACTCTTTGTTGTAACAATCGAAGTCAATCTCTTCGAGGTACTCACAGAGATTAACGAACTCATTCAGACCAATGGTTTTGAATGTTCGATAAGGTTTAAATTTAGCAATCTGTTCTTCAATATCACCAACTGGAAGAATTGCAACGGTCATTACCTTTCCCAACCTTGGAGAGGGTGGCTGTTGTTGTATGTATTCTTCAATCTGCCAATCTTGTTGTGGCTCTTTACCGTGGAGTTTATGTTTTTTCGATTTCACTATTTATGCTCCCTAACCAACTATAAAACAAAGACTAACAGAGTATCAGAAGTGTTAAATAATGTAAGAGAAATGGAGGTGACATTATGAGTTCTTTTGCACGTTTTAGTAAAACTGAAGTTAGCCCATCGTTTTCTCAGTACATCACCAACATGACCGCGCATTTACCTAAAATCGTTAGGAAGGGATATCGATTTTAAGGTAAGCGCACGGCTACGCAGAGCCGGAGCAACAGAGCGCGGTTTGGCTCTGTTTGCCGGTGACGTAAAGCGATTTGCTGAAAAGCATACCCAATACATCATTGATAAGTATCCCTTCGCTCAAGTCTCGAATGATGCTATGCCAGATTATGACTTGAACCATGACATTCTGGTTAGTGATGAACGCTGCAAGGCGTTTGCTGAATATCTGACAGGAGAGTTTGAGCGCATCATTAATGCGATTGAACCTGAAGAGTCAGTTGAGGGCGACCCGTGCGGGTTGGCTTACCTAAATACCTTATGGGATGCTTATTCTCAAATGGCTGAGAGACTACTCAGTAACTCTATTCAGCCGCCGGTTATGCAATTTAACGCAAAAGACCGTTGAAGATAGAATTTATGTGTTAGAAGGCGCGGTTAAACGCTGCTTTGATGTCACTTATCTTATCCGAAAGCTAAAGCGTCTGCGCAAGCAATACATTGAGTATTCACAAATCGTTGTGGGGAATGTTGGTAAGAAAAAGCATCAGCACATCTATGTCTCTGCTTACTCTTTTTCTGTGTTTAAACGTCAAATGCGTGAGGCTCAAGAGTTCCTTGAATCCATGAGCGTGGTGAACACTGAAACCCTGACTGAATTTTGCCTTAAAGATGTGGCCGAGCGTACCACCGCTAACCCTGCTAACCGCCGTGTCGAATGGTGGTTCGTACCCGTGGTGATGAGGAAAGAGCATAGATATGGGCTTTGATGGTGTTTTCCTGACTTGGACACTGCCAAGTAAATATCATCGCCAGTCCAGAAAGTGGAATGGCTGCACAGTGAAAGAGGCTCACAGAAACCTTATGGAGCAATGGAAGCTGGCACGGGCGCATTTAAAAAGCATGAGATCAAGTGGTTTGGGTTACGGTGGCCGAGCCACATAAAGACGGCACCTCATGCTCACATGTTCCTGTATGTGCTGCCTGAACAAAAGAAGCACTCATTAGAATCTGTGAGCAGATTGCCACTGCCGAAGATAAAGGCGAGCTGTACAACAAGCACGGCCAGTTAGATATCTCTCCGCGCTTTAAAGCCAAGCTTTGCGACCCTGCCAAAGGCGGCGCAACGGCTTACATCATCAAATACATTTCCAAGAACATTAACGGCGCCTACATGCCAGAGGCAAACGCCGATGATTTAGCGTTATCGGTTCGCGCTTGGGCGTCTATCTGGGGTTAAGCAATTTTCAGTCAGGCTCACCAACCGTAGGGTGGCGTCAGCTTCGCCGCGCTTCTGAGTTTGATGTGGCTTTTGATGAAGAGCTGGCGAGCTTCGGAGCCATGCGGATAACTCCCGTTGGAAGGGTTTTTGTGAGTTGGCCGGTAAAGCAAAACTGGCCTATCAGGAAAAGCTGAACAAATACGATGAAGACCAAAAAGGTTATTGGTATCCAATGGCTGGATAAGGTCATTGAAACCGCCGCTGAAACTTACGCTTTAGTGAAGAAATCAGAGGTGGGGCGCTTTAAAGAGTCGCGGAGCGGCTCACCTTGGAGCACTGAAAATAAGTGTAACCAGACCCCAGAAATCAATATTTCCAGTTTGGAAAAAGCATTGATGGACGTGACCGGATGGAGCGTTAAAGGGGTTCAATGTCTGCTTGCACCACTACAACGAGGGGCGCGAGTCCCGATAGATAAATACACCACCATTAAGCTGTCCAATGGTCGGCTTTTGGTGACCTAAACAACGCCAACGATGTGAATCAGGGGCAACCTATTAACTTCTAACGTCGAGAGACAGGGGAACACCATGCAACAATTTAATATTGATGAACTTAAACACGATTTAGCAGCAATGGACGCGGGCGACGAGCTCACCAACAGCGTGTTAAGTCAGATTGAGAGCTTAAAAGGAATGGATAAAGGCAAGCTGATGCAAAAGGCGATGGGGGCTGCAATGAGCGGTAACCTGTCGCTGGAAGCCTTTGGCCTGCCAACCAACCTGTTTGAGCAGCTTGAAACTCTCACCAAAATAAACAACGTAGCCCGCAGTAAATACCGCGCAACGGTGAATGCCCGCATTCATGAGCTGGAAAGCATCGAAGAAGCCGAGGTGGTGGAAAATGTCTAAGTACACTAACCCCGTTCGGGGGCAAGTGCCTTGTCCTGTTTGCACTAAAACCGCCACGGTTCATCAGGTCGGTGAAGGTAAGCTTATCGCTGAAGGTGAGCCCCTAAAAAACGGGCGCAACCTTGGTTTGCTTTATTACCGCTGTCCAGACTGCGGTAACAGCTCCATCAGCAAAAGCGTTAATCAGTACATTGAAACCGCCCTTAACGTTGAAATCTCGGTTGAAGATGAAAATCCAACCGTTAGCGAAGCGTTAGAAGGTTCGGTTGAAAGTGCTGCGTTAACCGAAACTGTGATTGAGCATGAAGCCAGTGCTGACAAGGTTGGAAGCGTTGAACCAACCGAAAGCCAAAAAGAGGATAAACCGGCTAGAACGGGACTCTCTCCGCTGGTTAAACGTGTCTTTATCGGGTTGGTCATACTGCTTGCATTGATTTGGGCAGCTCGCCGCCTGTTGCCGAAAAAGTCAGAAGAGCGTGGGGGTGATGATGTCGCAACCGCATGATTCCGAGTTGGAAACCGCGCAAGATGATTGGGGCGATTTTGGCGCCGTCATTTCTCAGCTTGAGCAGGAAGAGAAAACCGAAGCGTTAACCGAATCCAACCAGAGCGCAACCGAACCGAAACCCGATAACACGGAGTCATTAAGTGCCCTTTTGGGTGTCGTATTTATGATCTCCGAAAAGGCGACCTCAATCGTGTCTGGCGTAGATTTTGAGTTTGATGAGAAAGGCAAACAGGAAGTGATAGGCGCGGCTTTACCGGTGCTTAATAAACACGGCGGCGTTGTGGCCGGTTGGATGGGGGATTATGTCGAAGAGGCAACGCTAATCCTTGCAGTGCTTGGTTTGGTGTATGTCTCACGCAATAGCCTTAAAACCTTAAAGGCTGAGAAGCTGGAAAAAGAGCGGAGGGAGCAAGATGGCAAAGAAAAAGCCCGCGCCGCTAAAGCTGCCTAATCCGGTTAACTCTAACGCCTCGCTTAACGCAAAACATACGATTTATCTGGCTGGTACCGGCGGGGGTAAAACCTCTGCTGTGTACCATATGGATTTAATCCCCAAAGGGGCGCAGGTGGTGATATTCGACCCATATCAGGGTTACGCCAACAAGATGCTTAAAGGTCAGAAGGTGCACGGGGTGAAAACCCGTGTCGCCTTTGTCAAAGCCTTGGTTATTGCAAGGCGTACCGGTAAGCCGTTTAAGCTGGCCTACATACCAGCTATGGGCGCTTGTGAGGATGAACTTGAGTTCTTCAGTGCGGTGGTGTGGTCGGTTGGTAATGGTAAGGCGGCGGAGCTGCACACCGTCATTGAAGAGCTGGCTTCTTGTGTGGAAGCGTCCGGCAAACTTCGAGGCAAAGCCGGTGAACTACTTCGCGGCGGCCGTCAGTTTGGCTTAGTCATTCATACCTTGTTCCAGAAAGCACAGGAAGTGCCTAAAACCGTTACTGATCAATCAGACCGTTGGTGGGTTGGCAAAGTGAATTCCGGCCGAGATGCTAATTGGGTAGCGAGAGAACGTGAAATTCCACTTACTGATATCACTAGCCTGGTCAGTGCAAAAGAGAACAACGAGCGAATAGGCAAACCCATTGCTGAATACTTGCTGATAACCACGTTCGGCAAGGCTGATAAAGGGGCATTTAACTGTTCAACCGGACAGCACGTTCCTCTCAATTACGCCTCAAAATCTAAGTGATATACATCACAATCCAACCTATAGGTTAAAAGTTTAACCTATAGGTTACTCCTTCTATCTTCGATTTCCCTTTTTCCCTACCTTGAAAACTCCTCAGCCAGTTATGGCGGTTAAGCATGTACAAAATTGCATTCAATTTATTTGTTAGTAAAGGATTCGAAAATATGTTCGGAATTACAAAATCTCAGTGGAAAGTGGTAGCGGTTGCCGTGGTGGTGATGCTGCTGGTGATGTACGCGATTCACAACGTGTCTGCATTGAATGATGTCGCTGAAAAAGTGGGTTTGGACGACTAGCGTCTAAACCTTGTTTCTATTGGTTTTAATCTAAATAAGAGAGAAAAAAATGGCTTCAGCACAACAAGAACAAGCGGCACGCGTTCAGGCAAAAGGCGTTTATGACGTCCGTCAGGTGGACTTACCGCCGTTTCGTAATGGTAACCCGTACGGTAAAGAGGCGGTGCTTGATATTACTGACCTTTATACCTACTCATCTATCTGCGTTAAGTTCGATTTACCCCTTAAACGTCTTGGCCGCGTCTCCCTAGAGCGTAATGGCCGTGAAGTGTTCGGTGTACCAGCAGATTTCTTCCGTGAGCGTGATGAGTACCTGAAGAATGATACGCAAATCAAAGGCGTAGATGGCGCAACAGAAACCCGCCTGACCATCGACTTTGCCGATGAAAACCTGAAAACCCTGCTTGGTATTCGCCGTGGTGAGCTGGTGATGCTTGATGGTGAGCGTTTAACGCTGAAAATCAAAGTCAATCCACGCGCTTCTGGCGACCCTGAAATCCCAAGCTTCTCCGCAACGGCGCGGGTGAGTACCGCTCAGGCGGTTCGTTTTGACCAAATCAAGTTTTTGCACACCTCAGTAACACACTCACTGGTTGGCCTGCAAAAGCATGACTTCCCATTTGCCGGTATGAACAACCGCATTCGCCGTATGTTCGTAACGACTGAGAATGACGATATTAAGAAAATCGCCATTCGCCGTGATACAGCGGTAGAGCGTGAAATCTCAGTGGAAGATCTCATCTACAACCAGCAACGCTATGGCGATAAGAAGCCACCGGCAAAAGGTTTCTGGATTGATTTCGTTGAGCTTGGCTGGGCGAATGATACGGCATTCATTCCGGCGGCGCTGAACTCGCTGAAACTGGAGCTTGATAAAGCTACAACCGGTGAAGTTGAGTTTTATGTTGAGCTGTTGGAAGTCGAAGCGCAAGTAAGCTAAGGGGGCGCTAATGGCTAGTAATCCTGCAACAGGGGAGACGGCATCCAATACGCCTTGGTACGAAGGTATCACTGACAGCGTAGGTGGTTTTTTTGGTGATGCGCTGGACTTTAGTAAAGGCGTTTATGACAACGTGACCGCTAATAAACAGGCGGACGTTGAGCGCGTCACCAATGAGAACGCTACCCGCACCGAGCAAGCGCGTGTCCAACTGCAAACCGACCAGCTTAACTACCAGCGTGAGAAAGACGCAGAAAACCGCAAGCTGATGATGGTAGGCGGCGGCATCGTACTGGTGCTGATTATCTTGGCATTGTTGTTTAAAGGGAAATAGGGGGAAGTATGCCTTTGTTATTAATCCCCGTGGTTTTTGGTGGCGGCTTATTGACTGGGTGGTGGGGAACCACTGAAACGGTTGAAGCCGTAACAGGCGGTAAAACTGGGCGCATTCCTCCGGTTGTGTATCTGGTGCTGTTAGTCGCTGGATACCTATGGGCAAAGAAAAAGGGGTATCTCTGATGTTTGGATTATCAGGTGGTATTTCTGGTGGTGCGGGCGGTATAAGTCCCTCCTCTTCTTCATCCGCTACCAACGGTGATTTTCAGGGTGGTGGTACGGGTAACGTCACGTTTTATAACGGTACGTCCGTACCTCAAACCTCAGGCGGCCAGATACAAAAATATCTCATGTTTGGTTTGGTGTTTCTTTTGGTGGTGATGCTATGGAAAAAGTAAACAAAATCGGCTGGTCATTAGAGCTTCAGGCACGGCTACAGGCTGAAGGGTTTCTGCCTCACATCATCGAAGAGATAAAACGCGATTGCGCGATGGGTCGCGGTGAAATCTATCAAGCAGGTGAGCTCATCATTATCAGCCGTGTGGATGCGCTGCCAAGTGGAGGCCATGAGGTGGTCTGGGTGGCTTCTCTTGGTCGCGGCCTGAAAAAGTGGGCACAGCGTTTTTATGATGCGGCGGCGCGGGCTGGCGCAACGTATATCCGTTTTCATGTAGATGAGAGCGATAAGCGGGAAAAGCTGCTGCTTAAACTCATTAAGAGCTGGAAGCCGTTCAAAATCGAATGGCAGACCAATGACGCTGATATGGGTGTGTACCGCGTAAAACTGGGGGGCTGAGATGAGTAAAAGTAAAAGCTCCCAGAGTAGCGTTACTAATAACACCACAACCAACAACGTTCTTGACGGCGGCGCTATCAAAGCAAGTTTTGATTTTGCTGAGAACATGGCCGAAGAGGGGTTTGAGTCGGTTAATGAAGCGGTAAAAACGGCGGGCAATGCCAGTGTCAAAGCCATAGACGGCAATGTGGAAGTATCAAAAGCGGCATTAAACACCGTGGCGAATATTTCTGATATGGCACTCGATAAGTTTGCAGACGTGAGTAACGGCTCTCTGGATACCTTAGCGGCTCTGCAGAACAGCCAGAACTCAAGTAATGCGCAGCTTTTAAAAGGCATTCAATCAACGATTAAGTCCACTAATACGGGCGGCGCGTCCGATGTGTTGGAGAACCAGAAAATCTCACTGATTGTGATTGCGGTAGTGATTGTCATCGTGGCATGGCTGGCGTTTAGAAAAGGTAAGTAGCAAATGAAATACGAGCAATATTTAACAACAGGTAAAACCGTACCGGTCTCGATTACAGGCCGCTACATCCATCTGTCAAAAGGCGAAGAAGTTCAGGTGATAGCGAACGGCCGGACAATGGATATCTATCGCGGCTTTACCTTTGATGTTGAAAGCGAGTTCACAGAGCTGGTTATCACTCAAAACGGCGTGGACGGCAACATTGAGCTGCTTTGCTCTGATGTGCCGTTTACCGCTGGCGTGGATGGTTCAAAGCTTAATATCAATGCGGATTTATCCATTGAAGATTTTGAGGTGCACTTTGGTGGTCACCGTCAGCCGGTAGAGCTTGACCCTGAGCAGAAGGTAAAAACGGAAGTGACCAACTGGCCAAACGAGCAGAAGGTGAATGTGGTCAACATGCCACAGACACCAGAAGTTCAAAAGGTGCATGTAGTCGGGGAGGACAAATCAAACCTGCGTTTTATTCCCAAAGACACCATGACTAAGTCCGGGACAATAACCGGTAATGCCAGCCGCGCTGAACTCATCATTAAAGCAGCAGACGGAAACAGCCAGTCTCTTTGGTTGGGCGGCTATGCTGAGCGCGGTTATGAGCTGCGAGCAGGTGAAGCGTTCGTACTCACCAACGGCGCTGAAATGGATGTGCTCATTCCAACCGACTGCAAGCTTTACGTATCGGAGGTGACCGCATGAGTTATGTCATTCCGGCACCGGCAAAGATTGAGTTTCCTGAACAAGTGGCACTGTCGGATAAAACCGATGGCAGCCGCTCTGATGTGGCTGCCAGTGAGAAGTCTGTGGGGCTGGTGTCCTCGGCACTGAGCAATAAAGCTTCTGAGCTCACCGGCTCTATAGAGCAAGTTTCCCTTGATGTAGAGAGTGCAAAGCAAACAGCTAATAGCGGTGTATCAAAAGGCGATAGCGCACAGGCAAAAGCGGATTCGGCTTATGCGCTGGCTCAGGATGCCAAAAACACTGCAATCGCAGGTCAGAACAGTCGCACGTTTGGCGCAGTGGATACGTACACCGTGGCTCAGCACACCAATTACATTGTTAACGGATTAAAGTGCGGACAAAACATCTCAGGGGGCAATCTTAAAGTGCGCAGGGCTGGGCAGTGGGAGCAGCCCTATGGTGAAGATATTTCGCTGTCCGGAGTGTGGAAGTTGGTTTCAATGGGCACAAATTACAGCAACAGAGACATGACAGGCCTGTTCCTAAGGATTTCATAAATGAAAAGAGAATATTTCTTAAATCGCAACGAAAAGCGCACTGTTCTAGGTGTGACAAACATTCGTTATTCATCAGCAGACCAAACCACGATTGACTGTGAGATCGCCTTTGCTGAATTCCAGTTTGAATCTCTGCCATACACGGCGGATAAGTTCGACTGTGAAGCAATGGGGCGCGAGCTGTTCAATGACCTGAATAACGGCGTTTATGGTGAGGTTGCGCCGTATGTAGCTCCAGAGTCTGAAGAATCGGAGTGATCCGAATGAAAGCTATTTACTTTCTGCCTTTGTTTTTAATAGGAATTTATCTGATGAATAAGAAAAAAATAGATAAAACGGTCGGGGGCTGGGTGCTATCAGCCCGCAGTGAAGCCAACATGATAGGCGTTCACCCTGATCTTAAAAAAGTAGTTAAACGTGCGTTAGAGCTTAGCCCGTTTGATTTTGGTATCACGTCCGGCAAGCGCACAAAGGAAGAGCAAAACGCACTCTTTAAACGTGGAGCAAGCCAGCTTGACGGGTACAGCAAAAAGAGCCGGCACCAATCCGGTCACGCTGTCGATTTCATGGTTTACGACGAAGATGGTAAAGGTACATGGGGCTTTAGTTACTACGAGCAAGTAAGCTGGGCGTTCAAACAAGCCTCTCGTGAACTCAATATCCCGATTGTCTGGGGCGGCGACTGGACAAGCTTTAAAGATGGTCCACATGTTGAACTGGATAAAAAGGAGTATGCCTAATGCTCGGAATTATCGTGAGTTCAATGCTTGGTATGGTTACCGACAGCATCAAAGGCAAGCGTGAAGAGAAAGCAAAAGAGCGGGAAATCAAAGCTGAAGAGCAATCTAAGCGCCTTGAGCATACTCAGCAAGGCAACTTGAGCGCGAGTGAGTTAGATGCTCTCAGCATTAAGCAGGTGGGCTGGAAAGATGAGTTTCTATTAATCGTCACCTTCATTCCGGTGATCATGTGCTTCTTTCCGGATTTAGTTAGCTACGTCCGTGAAGGTTTTGCAGTACTGGAAACCATGCCTGAGTGGTTTAAGTATCTTGTAGCGTCCGTAGTAATTCATTCACTTGGATTCAGGCGCTTTATTCTTCCTATGTGGGAAGCTTTCGCTAAAAGGAAGTGGGGGTAACTATGATAGAGCTAATGCAGTACTTAACATCAATGGGTATGCCCCCTTCTACCATTATTATCATCGGTTTGTTTTGGAAGCAGAATAATCGATTGATTCGTCTGGAGACCAAAGTCTTTTAATCAACTCCAACCTGTATCACTAAATTGATCAGGTATATGCCATATAGTGCTTATTGCCTAATTCATAGCTATGGAGGAAATATGGCAGATGTAGATCACTCACTAGTAAACTTTGGTCAAGAACATGAGCTGAACCGACACCTTAGAAAAGCAGGTAAAAGACAGACTCAAGAAAATCGTGATGCTCTAATAGAAATTGGAAAGCAGGAGAAACAAAAGTTGGGGAAAGCCCGCTTACAGCATGGAGAGCTAGAGGCAGCAATAGCTAAAAAGAAAAATCGCTTAGAGTAACTTAGAACACAAGAGCCATGTAAACTGGCTCTTGTATTCCATATTAGCTTATTTACTCATCTCTCTTACTGCCTGAGCAACAGGTTTAGACAATATTTCGACAACTGATTTTTGATTAGATATGTCGTCATTTGATGCAGAGGTATATCCAGTAGGTTGAGGGGAGAAAATACAACTTGAAGCTTGTAGTAAAACTGCGTCTCTAACCCCTTCGTCACCTGATGCTTCAACCAATGCAGTATGTGTCATAAGTGCATTTTGTCGATGTTTGTTAACGATGGCATTGTGTTTATGATTTAAAAAATTCTTAGAGGCAAGAAATAACATATAAGCCATAACAAAAAATATTAAGAATTTACTTAACGCCAATTGAATCGCATCATATGTTGTTTCAGGCTTTAGCCACGGTATTTTGTGTAAGAAAAGAGATAGGACAGCAAAGACACCTAACGCAAAGGCCAATTTGATCGCATTTGATTTCCAAGTTTCTGCTTCGTTTGTATGAAATTCATATTCAGAGTTAAAGTGTGCAGCTTGTTTGGTTACACCTTCTTCCGCAGCCACTCGTCTAATTTCTTCTAATACTGTTTTAGCGTCTTTTTCATGAGTAGCTAGAGATGCAGATATCTTTTCTGATTTGTCTTCTATCGATTGAAGTGTTGCACGTGCGTCAGAGTCTAGCCGTTGGAAGTCTGCTGAACGATGTAAGGAATAAGATATATACTCATGTAAGCCTTGGAAAGCTGGCTCATAGGCGTTAATTATATTTTGAATGTAAGTGTTTCGAACACTTGTAGGGTTTTGGTGGGAACTTACATCAAATTGAAGTATTTGGTTAAAGACCTTGTAATGATCATTTGCATAATTTCGTATTGATGATAAAACGCTATCTGGAAAATCTTGTAAAGCAGATATTGATAATCTTTTGTAAAGATCTATCAACAATTGTGCAGGTGCTATCGCTTCCGAAAAATTAAGGGTGCTTCCTAGTTCACTCTCTCTGGCTAAAGATGTCGCATCGAATTGTTGAATTCTTTCTAATGAATCTTTTGTTTCTGCATATATTTCTTCGCTACCAACTGTCATAAGTATCGTTGCCTATTTTCTATCTTCAAGTGCATTTGCAATTCGACTCAGTATTTCGCCAAGTCCTCCCATGTGCTCATCTGAGTAATCCCCTGACTCTACTTGAATGTTATTTTTTCTTTCTAATTCAAGGGCTTTTTTTGCCTCAATGACTGCTTCTATAGACGTGGAGTATGTGTCAGCTAATTCTTGTGCTCTACTTAAAAACATCTCCAAATCATCTTCTCGAACACGATACTGTGTCCTGACAGGTTGATCTCCTAGTACTCCCATCACATAAACTCCTATTTTGATTAAGGTATTGAAATATAGATTTTTGTTAAGCCAAGTTATCACTAACACCTTGTTCATATCAACTGGGTGTATATACATGTAAAAAATGACTTCGTATCTATCTCTCGTGAAGCTTATGTGGAAACAGTTGAGTATAAACTTGCCAAAGTATATTCAGATTTCTATGCCCGGTAACCTGCGCAACTTCTTCAATAGAATAACCTTTCTCAAACAACCGGCTTGCACCTTCCCGTCTTAAATCGTGATAGCGTAAATCCTCAATACCAAGACTATTTCTGACTCGCTGAAAGCCTGCGGTTACACTGCGGGGGTTGTAGGGAAAAATAAGCTCATTCTTATTAGGCTGACGCATAGCAATATCAAAAGATTCACCCAACAACGGTACAATCATATGATTACCTGCCTTTTTACGTGGATCTTTCCTGTCCCGTACCAGAACAGTTTTATGTTCTTCGTTGAGATCTTCCCAGCGAAGCTTGCAGACTTCACCGATACGCATACAGGTTAGAATGCTGAAATCCAGTATGTCAGTAAATGGTATTCTGGTTTTACCGTTTGATCTGAAATCTTGGCGTGCAACTAAACCTTCTCTCAGCAATACCAACTCTTCAGAAGTTGGGCGGCGGGTTCTTTTGTTACTTTTTCCGACAAGGTTCATATCGGTCAGAACAGGTACTGCTTCTTCAAAAATCTGGTAATTGGCTGCGATGTTGAATACTGGCTTTGCTTTTTTCATAACAGAACGCAAATAAGCAATGTCGTGATAAATAGTAACGGGCTTTGCTCCTGCACCTTTTCGGTTCTTACAATGCTCAATTAAGTCACTAGTTAGTAGTTCATTACTATCTATCTTCGCAATATCACAATCGCGGAGCATACGAATAACATACTGCTTGGTTCGTCCGGTTTTGTCCCATAGTTCGCGTGTATCCATATACAAATCAAATAGTACGGATAGTGGTACGGATTTAAGCCGGTTCGTGTCCGGATTTTCTAAATCGTTAACTCTTTTCATGCCATAAGAGCGAGCATGATCTTTCTTTTTAAAAGTTTTCGATTCTCTGTGTATAATCGCCGAATTCTTTTTAACGACTATGTCTACGGTGAAGCGTAATTCGCCGCTGGCTAGTTTACGTTTTTTAATGCTGAATGATGCCATTGTCCTACTCTCGCCATACGTACTAAATGCGTACTGGTTGAAGATATTGAGCGCAATTCTAGCTAATTACTGTACATTTATACAGTATCGGTAAATGAGATAAAACATGACCACTACTAATTCGGCCAGTGATTTCAACAGTTCCCGCTTTTCTATTGCACCCATGCTCGATTGGACTGACAGGCATTGTCGCTATTTTCACAGACTACTGACTAAAGAGTCTCTGCTTTATACGGAAATGGTAACAACGGGAGCGATTATCCATGGTAAAGGCGATTTTCTCGCTTATAACGAGGAAGAGCATCCGGTAGCACTTCAGCTTGGTGGTTCGAATGTTTCTGATCTGGCCAAGTGTGCAAAATTGGCGGAGCAGCGTGGTTATGATGAGATAAACCTGAACGTAGGCTGCCCTTCAGACCGGGTGCAGAACGGACGCTTTGGTGCATGCCTGATGGCCGAACCGGATCTGGTTGCTGACTGCATTAAAGCAATGAAAGATGTGGTGAGTATTCCTGTTACAGTAAAAACCCGTATCGGTATTGATGAGCAGGACTCTTATGAGTTTCTGACCCGCTTTATTTCTACAGTGCATGAAAATGGTGGTTGTGACGATTTTACTATCCATGCCCGAAAAGCCTGGCTGAGTGGTTTAAGCCCGAAAGAGAACAGAGAGATCCCACCGCTGGATTATCCCCGTGCTTACCAGATCAAGAAAGATTTCCCGCACCTGAATGTGAGTGTTAACGGTGGTATCAAAACATTGGCAGAGTCTCTGGAACATTTGCAGTACCTTGATGGCGTAATGGTCGGGCGTGAGGCATATCAGAGCCCTTATCTGTTATCAGAAGTTGATCGGGTTATCTTTGGTGCAGACACTCCGGTGAAGAAGCGCAGTCAGGTTGTTGAAGAGATGTACCCATATATAGAGAAGCAACTCTCTGAAGGGGCTTATCTGGGTCATATCACCAGACATATGCTTGGGCTGTTTCAGAATATGCCGGGAGCACGCCAGTGGCGACGCTATATCAGTGAGAATGCTCATAAAAAAGGAGCAGGAATAGAAGTCGTCGAAACGGCGTTAGCCAAGATTCCTGCAGAACTTGGTGTGTAAGATTCACCAATAAGTTGGCAAATTTAACCAGTCTAAATATTAAAGAGAGAGTAACTAAGTTGCTCTCTTTTTTTAATTGCATGATCTGTATAAGTTTTTCTTTACTGAGCAAGTTGGCCTGAATCCTGCTGTTATCAGTTAAAGAGGAGAATGATTATGTTTGAACTACTGTTTTTATTTGTTTTTTTGGCTGTGCTGGTGTTTACAGGGGTAACCATGATGACGGTATTTCTGGCAATAGTTGCCTCGTTTGTCATTATGTTTGTCTTAGGCATGCTTGGCTTTGCCCTTAAACTGCTTCCATGGCTGATAGCTATCGCATTCGGTGTCTGGTTCTATAAGAACTATTTTATATCAGCGCGCTAATACTCCTATCGAAACTGATTTGGCAACCGGCATTTTGGCCGGTTGCTAGTCTTCTGAGCCGCTCTCCGCTTCTTACCAAATAGCTTTAAATCTGACTTTCAATATAACTAATGCTTATATCGTTTGTGAATTAGTTAGTAAATTATTAGTAATAGTCCATGCTTATTATGGAGGAAACTCGGATTTAGTTAGTGGACAAGTAAGGATACCGGCTATGACTCTTACGGAATTAAAGGCTTTATATCGGGATAATCAATTGGTCGAGGCTATCATCGAGCCATCTATTCAGGATGGGAGCTGGGTGGTTGAATTCAGGCATGCCCGGGGAGGCTTTGTGTTATTAACCGACGCTCAGGGAGAAGAGTGTCAGTACGTAGATCTGGATGTAGCATCAAAATCAGCAATGGCTGTAGGCTTTCATCAGGTAAGGATTGAAGAGAGGTAACCCAAGTTATATCTCCAAAAGTTATAAAACATAAACTTCTATTCTTTCTTGTTATTAAAAGGAGTGGTTAATCTATCGTTACGCAATGAATAGGAATGTCGTGACTATGTTATTAAAGGAACTCTCTTCGCTGGCTAGTCCATTAAACGACCAGCAAACAGAACAACTCAAGCAGGCAATATCTGAACTCTCACCTCAGCAGTTAGCATGGGTGAGCGGATATTTCTGGGGAATAAGCCAACATCAGCCGGCAGGGTTTACTGCTGCACCTCAAGTATCTGTAGCTTCTCAACCTGCACCGGCAGGAAAACTATCGATTATTTACGCTTCTCAGACAGGAAATGCCAAAGGCGTTGCTGAGAAACTAAAGCAAGGCGCAGTAGCCAGAGGTATCGAAACAGAACTTTATGATGCCAGTGATTATAAAGGTAAGAATCTGGCAAAAGAGAGCCATGTCATTATTGTCGCTTCGACAAACGGTGAAGGTGAAGCTCCGGATAATGCCATTGAACTTCATGAATTTCTGCAATCAAAGAAAGCGCCTAAGCTGGACAAGCTGCAATACGGCGTGATTGCTCTTGGAGATTCAAGCTATGAGTTTTTCTGTCAGACAGGTAAGGACTTTGATCAATACCTGTCGAAGCTTGGTGCAAAATCCTTTTTACCACGTGTCGACTGCGATGTTGATTATGAAACGGCTGCACAAGAGTGGTCTGATAGCGCCCTTAGTATCGTAGAAGAGGCTCTGACAAGTGCACCTGAAGCTGAAGTCGTTCAGTTACCAGTGGCGAACTCTGCCCAGAGTCAGTACTCGAAGAGCAACCCTTACAGCGCGACACTGTTAACTAACCAGAAGATCACAGGCAGAGACTCAGGTAAAGATATCCGTCATATCGAAATTGATCTGGATGATTCCGGTATTACTTATCAGCCGGGTGATACCTTGGGTGTCTGGTATGAGAACAGCCCAGAGCTGGCAGACGAGATCCTTAACAAGACAGGACTGTCAGGCAGTGAAGAGATTGAACTGGATGAACAGACCATTACTCTTCGTGATGCCCTGATCTCCAAATACGAAATTACCTCAGCTAATCCTCAGTTAGTTAAAAAAATCGCCGAACTTTCCGGAAGTAAAAAGCTACTTAAGCTGGTGGATGACAACGAAAAGCTTCGTGCCTATGCAGGGAAGACTCAGATAGCCGATGTACTGGCAGAGAAGAAGGTGAAACTTTCTGTTGCTGAGTTGACTGGTTTGTTGCGTCGCCTTACACCACGTCTCTATTCAATCGCTTCCAGTCAGGCAGAAGTGGAAGATGAAGTTCACCTGACTGTCGGACTGGTTGAGTATCAGAACGGTTCGTCTACACGCCTTGGTGGTGCATCAGGATTTTTGGCTCAGCGACTAGAAGAAGATCAACCGGTAAAAGTATTTGTTGAACACAATAACAACTTCAAATTGCCGGAAGACGATAACACCCCAGTGATCATGATTGGTCCGGGAACCGGAGTGGCACCTTTCCGCAGCTTTATTCAGGAGCGGGAAAACCGCGACGCAAGTGGAAAGAGCTGGCTATTCTTCGGAGATCGTACATTTACTCAGGACTTCCTCTATCAGGTGGAGTGGCAGAAATATCTTAAAGATGGCGTTCTTAGCCGTATGGATGTTGCCTTTAGCCGCGATCAAAAAGAGAAGATCTATGTGCAGGATCGGTTATTAGAGAACGCTGCAGAAGTATGGCAGTGGATAGAGCAGGGTGCTCATATCTATGTTTGTGGTGATGCCGGTCATATGGCTAAAGATGTCAACAGCGCTCTTATTGAAATAGCCAAAACCCAAGGTGGGCTGGAAGCAGAACAGGCAGAGTCATTTATTAATGGACTACGAAAAGAAAAACGTTATCAGAGGGACGTGTACTAATGAGCAAGCAAAATCAGAATTCAGAACAGGTTGTACTAAATGAAGTGCTTGGTCCCCTGTCAGATAACGAACGTCTGAAAAGAGAGAGCAACTTTCTACGCGGAACCATTACAGAAGATCTTCAGGACGGTATTACCGGTGGCTTTACCGCAGATAACTTTCAACTGATTCGTTTCCATGGCATGTACCAGCAAGATGACCGCGACATTCGTAATGAGCGCGCAAAACAGAAGTTGGAACCATTGCACAACGTTATGTTGCGTGCCCGTATGCCGGGAGGGATTATTACTCCTAAACAGTGGCTTGCCATTGATAAGTTTGCCGATGAGCATACCAGCTACGGAAGTATTCGCCTGACAACACGTCAGACATTCCAGTTTCATGGTGTTCTGAAACCACAAATTAAGCTTATGCATCAGACGCTGAACAGCATTGGTATAGATTCCATTGCTACAGCGGGTGACGTAAACCGTAATGTATTGTGCACCAGTAACCCGGTTGAGTCAGAACTCCATCAACAAGCTTATGAGTGGGCGAAAAAGATCAGTGAACATCTTTTACCTAAAACCAGAGCCTATGCGGAGATCTGGCTGGATGGAGAAAAAGTCGAAACCACCGATGAAGAGCCGATACTAGGCAGCAACTATCTGCCACGTAAATTTAAAACTACGGTAGTTATTCCACCGCAAAATGATGTGGACGTGCATGCCAATGACCTGAACTTTGTCGCTATTGCAGAAGATGGCAAGCTGGTGGGCTTTAATGTACTAGTGGGTGGCGGACTGGCTATGACTCACGGTGATACTGCCACTTATCCGAGAAAAGCCGATGACTTTGGCTTTATACCGCTGGATAAAACCTTGGATGTTGCTGCTGCTGTCGTTACTACTCAGCGCGATTGGGGTAACCGATCTAACCGTAAAAATGCCAAAACCAAGTACACACTCGACAGAGTAGGTATTGATGTATTTAAAGCGGAAGTTGAGAAAAGAGCGGGTGTTAGCTTCTCTGAGTCACGGGCATATAGCTTTAGTGAAAGAGGGGATCGCATCGGCTGGATAAAAGGCATTGATAACAAGCATCACCTGACGCTGTTCATCGAGAATGGTCGTCTGTTGGATTTCCCTGATAAGCCTCTTAAATCCGGAGTAGCTGAAATCGCCAAAATCCATAAAGGTGATTTCCGTATGACGGCTAACCAGAACCTGATTGTTGTCGGAGTGGAACAAGATCAAGTTGGAGTTATTGAAGAGATTGCCCGTCAGCATGGCTTAATTAATGATGGAACAACGGAACAGCGTAAAAACTCTATGGCATGTGTGGCATTTCCGACTTGTCCTCTGGCTATGGCTGAAGCTGAACGCTTCCTTCCTTCATTTGTTACTGATGTTGAGCAGATCTTGCAAAAACACGGCTTACCTGAAGAAGAGAGCATTATCTTAAGAGTAACAGGCTGTCCGAATGGCTGTGGCCGGGCAATGCTGGCGGAAATTGGCTTAGTAGGAAAAGCGCCGGGACGCTATAACCTCCACCTTGGTGGTAACAAAGCCGGTACTCGTGTTCCTAAGATGTATAAAGAGAACATTACCGATAAGCAGATCTTACAAGAGATTGATGAACTAGTTGCCCGCTGGTCAAAAGAGCGTAATGAGCACGAAGCCTTTGGTGACTATGTCATAAGAGCAGGCATTGTTGACGAAGTCATCGTATCCAAGAGGGACTTCTATGCATAGTTCATTAGAGAAACAATACCATCTGGCGGATCTGCTTCAGCAAAACAAAGCGATGCAAAGCCTATATCTGGCAGAGCTTAATGTGGAGTTAGAAAAGCTCAGTGCAGAGCAAAGGATCAAATGGGCACAGGAGCACCTGCCCGGTCAGCAGGTAGTATCTTCAAGTTTCGGAATTCAAGCGGCAGTAATGCTGTCGCTTGTTACTAAGCAGCAACCAGAGGTGCCGGTAATTTTGACCGATACCGGATATCTGTTCCCGGAGACCTATCAGTTTATAGATACTCTCACAGAGCAACTTAGCCTTAATATCAAAACATATCGATCAGAGCTAAGCCCTGCATGGCAGGAAGCGCGTTTTGGTCAGTTGTGGCTACAAGGTGTTGAAGGAATCAAAAAATACAACCAGCTTAATAAAGTTGAACCTATGAGAAGGGCACTGAAAGAGCTGGATGCTTCAGTTTGGTTTTCCGGCCTGAGAAGAGAGCAATCAGAATCACGTAGTAACCTGCCGGTTCTCTCTGTACAGAATGGCGTTTTTAAGTTCTTACCTATTGTTGATTGGAGTGAAGAGCAGGTTGCAGATTATCTGGAGCAAAACAATCTTCCTTATCATCCGTTAAAAGAGAGTGGCTACACCTCTCTAGGTGATCACCACACTACCCGTAAACAAGAAGAAGGTATGAATCAGGAAGAAACAAGATTCTTTGGCCTTAAAAGAGAGTGTGGCTTACATGAAGATGATGATCTGCAACAGGACGGGCTAGGTATATAAAGGCAAAAAACGGGCAGAAATGAATAATTCTGTGGATAACTTGTGTTTATAACTTGAGTAAAGTTATAAAAATAAGGCTTTTGTTTGTTTTCTGTCCGAACAGCTAAGTTTTTACAAAAAAGAGTGAAAAAGGGGTTGCCAATGTGATTTCGATCTCTATAATGCGCCCTCACTGACACGGCAGACACCACAAGGGTTAGTCAGCCAAATCAGTTAAGGCAGCAGCCTGGCAATGTGACTTTTTCTTACGCTTTTAAAGCGAAGATAAAAAAAGTAAAAAAGTGTTTGACACTTCACATTAAATCGCTAGAATGGCCGCCTCGCTTCAGGGAAGACCTTAACGGAAACCAAGAAGCAAAGCTCTTTAACAATTTAAACCTATCAATCTGTGTGGGCACTCGTTGATGATAATCAAATTAGAAACTTCGGTTTCAATTCGGTTTCAATGATACGAAGTGACCAACGAGTCGAAAGACTCAGCACAGTCAATTCAAACATTACTTATGTAATGTTCAGTATTCATTGAGCCAACAAAAACTTAAATTGAAGAGTTTGATCATGGCTCAGATTGAACGCTGGCGGCAGGCCTAACACATGCAAGTCGAGCGGAAACGGCAACATTGATTCTTCGGATGATTTGTTGGACGTCGAGCGGCGGACGGGTGAGTAATGCTTAGGAATTTGCCCAGTCGAGGGGGATAACTATTGGAAACGATAGCTAATACCGCATACGCCCTACGGGGGAAAAGAGGGGACCTTCGGGCCTTCTGCGATTGGATAAGCCTAAGTGAGATTAGCTAGTTGGTGAGGTAATGGCTCACCAAGGCGACGATCTCTAGCTGGTCTGAGAGGATGATCAGCCACACTGGAACTGAGACACGGTCCAGACTCCTACGGGAGGCAGCAGTGGGGAATATTGCACAATGGGCGCAAGCCTGATGCAGCCATGCCGCGTGTGTGAAGAAGGCCTTCGGGTTGTAAAGCACTTTCAGCAGTGAGGAAGGTAGTAATGTTAATAGCATTATTATTTGACGTTAGCTGCAGAAGAAGCACCGGCTAACTCCGTGCCAGCAGCCGCGGTAATACGGAGGGTGCGAGCGTTAATCGGAATTACTGGGCGTAAAGCGCATGCAGGTGGTTTGTTAAGTCAGATGTGAAAGCCCTGGGCTCAACCCGGGAAGGTCATTTGAAACTGGCAAGCTAGAGTACTGTAGAGGGGGGTAGAATTTCAGGTGTAGCGGTGAAATGCGTAGAGATCTGAAGGAATACCGGTGGCGAAGGCGGCCCCCTGGACAGATACTGACACTCAGATGCGAAAGCGTGGGGAGCAAACAGGATTAGATACCCTGGTAGTCCACGCCGTAAACGATGTCTACTTGGAGGTTGTTCCCTTGAGGAGTGGCTTTCGGAGCTAACGCGTTAAGTAGACCGCCTGGGGAGTACGGTCGCAAGATTAAAACTCAAATGAATTGACGGGGGCCCGCACAAGCGGTGGAGCATGTGGTTTAATTCGATGCAACGCGAAGAACCTTACCTACTCTTGACATCCAGAGAACCTTAGCAGAGATGCTTTGGTGCCTTCGGGAACTCTGAGACAGGTGCTGCATGGCTGTCGTCAGCTCGTGTTGTGAAATGTTGGGTTAAGTCCCGCAACGAGCGCAACCCTTATCCTTGATTGCCAGCACTTCGGGTGGGAACTTCAGGGAGACTGCCGGTGATAAACCGGAGGAAGGTGGGGACGACGTCAAGTCATCATGGCCCTTACGAGTAGGGCTACACACGTGCTACAATGGCGTATACAGAGGGCGGCGAACTCGCGAGAGTAAGCGAATCCCAAAAAGTGCGTCGTAGTCCGGATTGGAGTCTGCAACTCGACTCCATGAAGTCGGAATCGCTAGTAATCGTGGATCAGAATGCCACGGTGAATACGTTCCCGGGCCTTGTACACACCGCCCGTCACACCATGGGAGTGGGCTGCAAAAGAAGTAGGTAGTTTAACCTTCGGGGGGACGCTTACCACTTTGTGGTTCATGACTGGGGTGAAGTCGTAACAAGGTAGCCCTAGGGGAACCTGGGGCTGGATCACCTCCTTAACGATAGATTGTGCATTGATGAGTGTTCACACAGATTGATTAGGTTTAGAAAAGTAAAGATATGGGTCTGTAGCTCAGGTGGTTAGAGCGTTCGCCTGATAAGCGAGAGGTCGGTGGTTCAAGTCCACTCAGACCCACCAAATCTTCTGATAACGGCGTTAGATTGCTCGTCGTGTACTTAAGTACACGTCCTTACAATCTGCCTTGTTCTCAAACGATTTAAAAGTTACACCATACTGATGGGGCTATAGCTCAGCTGGGAGAGCGCCTGCCTTGCACGCAGGAGGTCAGCAGTTCGATCCTGCTTAGCTCCACCATCTTTAAGTGTTTTCTCTTTGAGAATATTTAAAAATGGTTTCGATACTTCTTTGTAAGTAAAGAATCTTTGCTCTTTAACAATTTGGAAAGCTGACAGATAACAATTTGATTGATTGTTATCTAATTAAAAGTTCTCAAATCCTAAGTCTTTTTTAGATTTAGGTACCAACACACATTCAAGTGTTCTTGGAAGCAACATTACTGAGTAATGATGCTTATATTTGAGTCCGGCAAAATCGAAATGTCTCTCGCTCATTCAAATAATGAGAGACACAAACCTTGGTTGTTTGCCATACATAGAAACCTCTTGGGGTTGTATGGTTAAGTGACTAAGCGTACACGGTGGATGCCTTGGCAGTCAGAGGCGATGAAGGACGTATTAACTTGCGATAAGCGTAGATTAGGCAGTAAAAGCCACTTGAGTCTACGATTTCCGAATGGGGAAACCCAACTGCATAAGCAGTTACTGTTAACTGAATACATAGGTTAACAGGGCAAACCCGGGGAACTGAAACATCTAAGTACCCGGAGGAGTAGAAATCAACCGAGATTCCGAAAGTAGCGGCGAGCGAAATTGGATTAGCCCTTAAGCTTTTAATGATGCAGGTGAATGGTCTGGAAAGTCCAGCGATACAGGGTGATAGCCCCGTAACCGACACGTCATTATTAGTGAAATCGAGTAAGGCGGGACACGTGATATCCTGTCTGAATATGGGGGGACCATCCTCCAAGGCTAAATACTACTGACTGACCGATAGTGAACCAGTACCGTGAGGGAAAGGCGAAAAGAACCCCTGTGAGGGGAGTGAAATAGAACCTGAAACCGTGTACGTACAAGCAGTAGGAGCACCTTCGTGGTGTGACTGCGTACCTTTTGTATAATGGGTCAGCGACTTATATTTAGTAGCAAGGTTAACCGATTAGGGGAGCCGTAGGGAAACCGAGTCTTAACTGGGCGTCGAGTTGCTAGGTATAGACCCGAAACCAGGTGATCTAGCCATGGGCAGGTTGAAGGTTGAGTAACATCAACTGGAGGACCGAACCGACTAATGTTGAAAAATTAGCGGATGACTTGTGGCTAGGGGTGAAAGGCCAATCAAACCTGGAGATAGCTGGTTCTCCCCGAAAGCTATTTAGGTAGCGCCTCGGACGAATACTACTGGGGGTAGAGCACTGTTAAGGCTAGGGGGTCATCCCGACTTACCAACCCTTTGCAAACTCCGAATACCAGTAAGTACTATCCGGGAGACACACGGCGGGTGCTAACGTCCGTCGTGGAGAGGGAAACAACCCAGACCGCCAGCTAAGGTCCCAAAGTATAGCTAAGTGGGAAACGATGTGGGAAGGCTCAGACAGCCAGGATGTTGGCTTAGAAGCAGCCATCATTTAAAGAAAGCGTAATAGCTCACTGGTCGAGTCGGCCTGCGCGGAAGATGTAACGGGGCTAAGCTATACACCGAAGCTGCGGCAATATCTTTTAGATATTGGGTAGGGGAGCGTTCTGTAAGCCGTTGAAGGTGAACTGTAAGGTTTGCTGGAGGTATCAGAAGTGCGAATGCTGACATGAGTAACGATAAAGGGGGTGAAAAACCCCCTCGCCGGAAGACCAAGGGTTCCTGTCCAACGTTAATCGGGGCAGGGTAAGTCGACCCCTAAGGCGAGGCCGAAAGGCGTAGTCGATGGGAAACGGGTTAATATTCCCGTACTTCTTACAATTGCGATGGGGGGACGGAGAAGGCTAGGTGGGCCTGGCGACGGTTGTCCAGGTTCAAGTGCGTAGGCTGATTTCTTAGGTAAATCCGGGAAATCTTAAGGCCGAGACACGATGTCGAGCGCCCAAGGGCGTGAAGTCATTGATGCCATGCTTCCAGGAAAAGCCTCTAAGCTTCAGATTGTAAGGAATCGTACCCCAAACCGACACAGGTGGTCGGGTAGAGAATACCAAGGCGCTTGAGAGAACTCGGGTGAAGGAACTAGGCAAAATGGTACCGTAACTTCGGGAGAAGGTACGCTTCTGACGGTGAAGTCCCTTGCGGATGGAGCTATCGGAAGTCGCAGATACCAGGTGGCTGCAACTGTTTATTAAAAACACAGCACTGTGCAAAATCGTAAGATGACGTATACGGTGTGACGCCTGCCCGGTGCCGGAAGGTTAATTGATGGGGTTAGACTTAGGTCGAAGCTCTTGATCGAAGCCCCGGTAAACGGCGGCCGTAACTATAACGGTCCTAAGGTAGCGAAATTCCTTGTCGGGTAAGTTCCGACCTGCACGAATGGCGTAATGATGGCCACGCTGTCTCCACCCGAGACTCAGTGAAATTGAAATCGCTGTGAAGATGCAGTGTACCCGCGGCTAGACGGAAAGACCCCGTGAACCTTTACTACAGCTTGGCACTGAACATTGAGCCTACATGTGTAGGATAGGTGGGAGGCTTTGAAACTGTGTCGCCAGATACAGTGGAGCCATCCTTGAAATACCACCCTTGTATGTTTGATGTTCTAACTTAGCCCCGTTATCCGGGGTGAGGACAGTGCCTGGTGGGTAGTTTGACTGGGGCGGTCTCCTCCCAAAGAGTAACGGAGGAGCACGAAGGTGGGCTAAACACGGTTGGACATCGTGTGGTTAGTGCAATGGCATAAGCCCGCTTGACTGCGAGAATGACAATTCGAGCAGGTGCGAAAGCAGGTCATAGTGATCCGGTGGTTCTGAATGGAAGGGCCATCGCTCAACGGATAAAAGGTACTCCGGGGATAACAGGCTGATACCGCCCAAGAGTTCATATCGACGGCGGTGTTTGGCACCTCGATGTCGGCTCATCACATCCTGGGGCTGAAGTCGGTCCCAAGGGTATGGCTGTTCGCCATTTAAAGTGGTACGCGAGCTGGGTTTAGAACGTCGTGAGACAGTTCGGTCCCTATCTGCCGTGGGCGTTGGAGAATTGAAAGGGGCTGCTCCTAGTACGAGAGGACCGGAGTGGACGAACCTCTGGTGTTCGGGTTGTGTCGCCAGACGCATTGCCCGGTAGCTAAGTTCGGAATCGATAACCGCTGAAAGCATCTAAGCGGGAAGCGAGCCTTGAGATGAGTTCTCCCTGATACTTTAAGTATCCTAAAGGGTTGTCGTAGACTACGACGTTGATAGGCAGGGTGTGTAAGCGTTGTGAGGCGTTGAGCTAACCTGTACTAATTGCCCGTGAGGCTTAACCATACAACACCCAAGGGGTTTTGTTTTGGACTCAAATAGAACATTGAATGTGTAAATAAGACTTTTAAACAGCTTTCCGATTTGTTGGTTTTCACTTTTTTAGAAAAAGTGAAATCAAAAACAGAATTTTGCTTGGCGACCATAGCGTTGTGGACCCACCTGATTCCATGCCGAACTCAGAAGTGAAACGCAATAGCGCCGATGGTAGTGTGGGGCTTCCCCATGTGAGAGTAGGACATCGCCAGGCTTTTAATTTCTACTTGCCTCTATGAGGTGAGTTACCATAATGTTTTTATTGAATTAAATGAAAATATTATGTTGACTTTATAAGTAGAACGCGTATTATACGCCTCCTGCTGAAATGCTTAGGCATATAAAGCAAAGCTCTTTAACAATTTAAACCTATCAATCTGTGTGGGCACTCGTTGATGATAATCAAATTAGAAACTTCGGTTTCAATTCGGTTTCAATGATACGAAGTGACCAACGAGTCGAAAGACTCAGCACAGTCAATTCAAACATTACTTATGTAATGTTCAGTATTCATTGAGCCACAAAAACTTAAATTGAAGAGTTTGATCATGGCTCAGATTGAACGCTGGCGGCAGGCCTAACACATGCAAGTCGAGCGGAAACGGCAACATTGACTCTTCGGATGATTTGTTGGACGTCGAGCGGCGGACGGGTGAGTAATGCTTAGGAATTTGCCCAGTCGAGGGGGATAACTATTGGAAACGATAGCTAATACCGCATACGCCCTACGGGGGAAAAGAGGGGACCTTCGGGCCTTCTGCGATTGGATAAGCCTAAGTGAGATTAGCTAGTTGGTGAGGTAATGGCTCACCAAGGCGACGATCTCTAGCTGGTCTGAGAGGATGATCAGCCACACTGGAACTGAGACACGGTCCAGACTCCTACGGGAGGCAGCAGTGGGGAATATTGCACAATGGGCGCAAGCCTGATGCAGCCATGCCGCGTGTGTGAAGAAGGCCTTCGGGTTGTAAAGCACTTTCAGCAGTGAGGAAGGTGGTAGTGTTAATAGCACTATCATTTGACGTTAGCTGCAGAAGAAGCACCGGCTAACTCCGTGCCAGCAGCCGCGGTAATACGGAGGGTGCGAGCGTTAATCGGAATTACTGGGCGTAAAGCGCATGCAGGTGGTTTGTTAAGTCAGATGTGAAAGCCCTGGGCTCAACCCGGGAAGGTCATTTGAAACTGGCAAGCTAGAGTACTGTAGAGGGGGGTAGAATTTCAGGTGTAGCGGTGAAATGCGTAGAGATCTGAAGGAATACCGGTGGCGAAGGCGGCCCCCTGGACAGATACTGACACTCAGATGCGAAAGCGTGGGGAGCAAACAGGATTAGATACCCTGGTAGTCCACGCCGTAAACGATGTCTACTTGGAGGTTGTTCCCTTGAGGAGTGGCTTTCGGAGCTAACGCGTTAAGTAGACCGCCTGGGGAGTACGGTCGCAAGATTAAAACTCAAATGAATTGACGGGGGCCCGCACAAGCGGTGGAGCATGTGGTTTAATTCGATGCAACGCGAAGAACCTTACCTACTCTTGACATCCAGAGAATTTTCCAGAGATGGATTAGTGCCTTCGGGAACTCTGAGACAGGTGCTGCATGGCTGTCGTCAGCTCGTGTTGTGAAATGTTGGGTTAAGTCCCGCAACGAGCGCAACCCTTATCCTTGATTGCCAGCACTTCGGGTGGGAACTTCAGGGAGACTGCCGGTGATAAACCGGAGGAAGGTGGGGACGACGTCAAGTCATCATGGCCCTTACGAGTAGGGCTACACACGTGCTACAATGGCGTATACAGAGGGCGGCGAACTCGCGAGAGTAAGCGAATCCCAAAAAGTGCGTCGTAGTCCGGATTGGAGTCTGCAACTCGACTCCATGAAGTCGGAATCGCTAGTAATCGTGGATCAGAATGCCACGGTGAATACGTTCCCGGGCCTTGTACACACCGCCCGTCACACCATGGGAGTGGGCTGCAAAAGAAGTAGGTAGTTTAACCTTCGGGGGGACGCTTACCACTTTGTGGTTCATGACTGGGGTGAAGTCGTAACAAGGTAGCCCTAGGGGAACCTGGGGCTGGATCACCTCCTTAAACGATGATTGTGCATTGATGAGTGTTCACACAGATTGATTAGGTTTAGAAAGTAAAGAGAGTAAAGATACCTGCTTGATAGCGGGTATTGTTGTGAAAGTGCCCAACACTTTTACAAACCTATGTCCCGTTCGTCTAGAGGCCTAGGACACCGCCCTTTCACGGCGGTAACAGGGGTTCGACTCCCCTACGGGATACCATTGGGTCGTTAGCTCAGTTGGTAGAGCAGTTGACTTTTAATCAATTGGTCGCAGGTTCGAATCCTGCACGACCCACCATTCTTCCTCCACGAAGAATTAAAACTACAGTGGGCGATTAGCTCAGTTGGGAGAGCACCTCCCTTACAAGGAGGGGGTCACTGGTTCGAGCCCGGTATCGCCCACCATTCTCTAAATGTTTTTGGATAGACTCCAAACCAATGGTTGTTAATTGTTGGTTTGTTTTTCGTCGCTGAGAATCTTTAGAAAATGTCTATTACAGATATTGCTCTTTAACAATTTGGAAAGCTGACAGATAACAATTTGATTGATTGTTATCTAATTAAAAGTTCTCAAATCCTAAGTCTTTTTTAGATTTAGGTACCAACACACATTCAAGTGTTCTTGGAAGCAACATTACTGAGTAATGATGCTTATATTTGAGTCCGGCAAAATCGAAATGTCTCTCGCTCATTCAAATAATGAGAGACACAAACCTTGGTTGTTTGCCATACATAGAAACCTCTTGGGGTTGTATGGTTAAGTGACTAAGCGTACACGGTGGATGCCTTGGCAGTCAGAGGCGATGAAGGACGTATTAACTTGCGATAAGCGTAGATTAGGCAGTAAAAGCCACTTGAGTCTACGATTTCCGAATGGGGAAACCCAACTGCATAAGCAGTTACTGTTAACTGAATACATAGGTTAACAGGGCAAACCCGGGGAACTGAAACATCTAAGTACCCGGAGGAGTAGAAATCAACCGAGATTCCGAAAGTAGCGGCGAGCGAAATTGGATTAGCCCTTAAGCTTTTAATGATGCAGGTGAATGGTCTGGAAAGTCCAGCGATACAGGGTGATAGCCCCGTAACCGACACGTCATTATTAGTGAAATCGAGTAAGGCGGGACACGTGATATCCTGTCTGAATATGGGGGGACCATCCTCCAAGGCTAAATACTACTGACTGACCGATAGTGAACCAGTACCGTGAGGGAAAGGCGAAAAGAACCCCTGTGAGGGGAGTGAAATAGAACCTGAAACCGTGTACGTACAAGCAGTAGGAGCACCTTCGTGGTGTGACTGCGTACCTTTTGTATAATGGGTCAGCGACTTATATTTAGTAGCAAGGTTAACCGATTAGGGGAGCCGTAGGGAAACCGAGTCTTAACTGGGCGTCGAGTTGCTAGGTATAGACCCGAAACCAGGTGATCTAGCCATGGGCAGGTTGAAGGTTGAGTAACATCAACTGGAGGACCGAACCGACTAATGTTGAAAAATTAGCGGATGACTTGTGGCTAGGGGTGAAAGGCCAATCAAACCTGGAGATAGCTGGTTCTCCCCGAAAGCTATTTAGGTAGCGCCTCGGACGAATACTACTGGGGGTAGAGCACTGTTAAGGCTAGGGGGTCATCCCGACTTACCAACCCTTTGCAAACTCCGAATACCAGTAAGTACTATCCGGGAGACACACGGCGGGTGCTAACGTCCGTCGTGGAGAGGGAAACAACCCAGACCGCCAGCTAAGGTCCCAAAGTATAGCTAAGTGGGAAACGATGTGGGAAGGCTCAGACAGCCAGGATGTTGGCTTAGAAGCAGCCATCATTTAAAGAAAGCGTAATAGCTCACTGGTCGAGTCGGCCTGCGCGGAAGATGTAACGGGGCTAAGCTATACACCGAAGCTGCGGCAATATCTTTTAGATATTGGGTAGGGGAGCGTTCTGTAAGCCGTTGAAGGTGAACTGTAAGGTTTGCTGGAGGTATCAGAAGTGCGAATGCTGACATGAGTAACGATAAAGGGGGTGAAAAACCCCCTCGCCGGAAGACCAAGGGTTCCTGTCCAACGTTAATCGGGGCAGGGTAAGTCGACCCCTAAGGCGAGGCCGAAAGGCGTAGTCGATGGGAAACGGGTTAATATTCCCGTACTTCTTACAATTGCGATGGGGGGACGGAGAAGGCTAGGTGGCCTGGCGACGGTTGTCCAGGTTCAAGTGCGTAGGCTGATTTCTTAGGTAAATCCGGGAAATCTTAAGGCCGAGACACGATGTCGAGCGCCCAAGGGCGTGAAGTCATTGATGCCATGCTTCCAGGAAAAGCCTCTAAGCTTCAGATTGTAAGGAATCGTACCCCAAACCGACACAGGTGGTCGGGTAGAGAATACCAAGGCGCTTGAGAGAACTCGGGTGAAGGAACTAGGCAAAATGGTACCGTAACTTCGGGAGAAGGTACGCTTCTGACGGTGAAGTCCCTTGCGGATGGAGCTATCGGAAGTCGCAGATACCAGGTGGCTGCAACTGTTTATTAAAAACACAGCACTGTGCAAAATCGTAAGATGACGTATACGGTGTGACGCCTGCCCGGTGCCGGAAGGTTAATTGATGGGGTTAGACTTAGGTCGAAGCTCTTGATCGAAGCCCCGGTAAACGGCGGCCGTAACTATAACGGTCCTAAGGTAGCGAAATTCCTTGTCGGGTAAGTTCCGACCTGCACGAATGGCGTAATGATGGCCACGCTGTCTCCACCCGAGACTCAGTGAAATTGAAATCGCTGTGAAGATGCAGTGTACCCGCGGCTAGACGGAAAGACCCCGTGAACCTTTACTACAGCTTGGCACTGAACATTGAGCCTACATGTGTAGGATAGGTGGGAGGCTTTGAAACTGTGTCGCCAGATACAGTGGAGCCATCCTTGAAATACCACCCTTGTATGTTTGATGTTCTAACTTAGCCCCGTTATCCGGGGTGAGGACAGTGCCTGGTGGGTAGTTTGACTGGGGCGGTCTCCTCCCAAAGAGTAACGGAGGAGCACGAAGGTGGGCTAAACACGGTTGGACATCGTGTGGTTAGTGCAATGGCATAAGCCCGCTTGACTGCGAGAATGACAATTCGAGCAGGTGCGAAAGCAGGTCATAGTGATCCGGTGGTTCTGAATGGAAGGGCCATCGCTCAACGGATAAAAGGTACTCCGGGGATAACAGGCTGATACCGCCCAAGAGTTCATATCGACGGCGGTGTTTGGCACCTCGATGTCGGCTCATCACATCCTGGGGCTGAAGTCGGTCCCAAGGGTATGGCTGTTCGCCATTTAAAGTGGTACGCGAGCTGGGTTTAGAACGTCGTGAGACAGTTCGGTCCCTATCTGCCGTGGGCGTTGGAGAATTGAAAGGGGCTGCTCCTAGTACGAGAGGACCGGAGTGGACGAACCTCTGGTGTTCGGGTTGTGTCGCCAGACGCATTGCCCGGTAGCTAAGTTCGGAATCGATAACCGCTGAAAGCATCTAAGCGGGAAGCGAGCCTTGAGATGAGTTCTCCCTGATACTTTAAGTATCCTAAAGGGTTGTCGTAGACTACGACGTTGATAGGCAGGGTGTGTAAGCGTTGTGAGGCGTTGAGCTAACCTGTACTAATTGCCCGTGAGGCTTAACCGTACAACACCCAAGGGGTTTTGTTTTGGACTCAAATAGAACATTGAATGTGTAGAGACACGAACTTTTAAACAGCTTTCCGATTTGTTGGTTTTCACTTTTTTAGAAAAAGTGAAATCAAAAACAGAATTTTGCTTGGCGACCATAGCGTTGTGGACCCACCTGACTCCATGCCGAACTCAGAAGTGAAACGCAATAGCGCCGATGGTAGTGTGGGGCTTCCCCATGTGAGAGTAGGACATCGCCAGGCTTTTAAATTTGTCTAACCAGACACGCAGCGGAGCGGTAGTTCAGTTGGTTAGAATACCGGCCTGTCACGCCGGGGGTCGCGGGTTCGAGTCCCGTCCGCTCCGCCACTTATTTGAAACCTCAGTAGAAATACTGGGGTTTTTTCGTATCTGGCGTATTACTTTTGGCCTTCGGCCAACGAGTCCCGCAAAAGGTTTGCCCGTAGACCGCAACCCCGGACTAGGCGTCCCCGCCGTCCGCCACTTATATTAAGCCTTAGACTGGCCGTCCGCGACTGGCCGTCCGCACAGAAATGCTGGGGCTTTTTGGCGTTTAAGGGAAATAAAAGCTCTATAGATAAATTTTCTTCTTCTCTTCTGTTCAAAAACTCGACTTCTCCTGCTCCATAAGCTAATCTGGCTATATAGACGTCTAGATAGCTTATGGAGAGAGCCGTGCCAATTAGGATCCCTGACAGACTTCCTGCCTCCGATGTACTCAAAAACGAGAATATTTTTGTTATGCCTATGTCACGGGCATCAACACAGGAAATTCGTCCGTTAAAGGTACTGATTTTAAATTTGATGCCGAAGAAAATTGAGACCGAAACTCAGTTTCTCAGGTTGCTGTCGAACAGCCCGCTACAGATAGATGTAGAACTGCTGCGTATTGATAACCGGCCGAGCAAAAATACCCCAACAGAACACTTAGATACCTTTTATCGTCAGTTTGAAACCGTCAGGCAACGCAATTTTGATGGTTTAATAATTACCGGCGCACCATTGGGGTTAGTACAGTTTGAAGATGTGATTTACTGGGAGCATCTTGAAAGCATCATGAACTGGGCCAAAGATCATGTGACTTCAACACTATTTGTTTGCTGGGCTGCTCAGGCTGGTCTGAAATTACTTTATGACCTCCCGAAAAAAACGCGCAAAGAGAAGTTATCGGGTGTTTATACCCATAAGATTCATGATATCTACCACCCGATTTTAAGAGGGTTTGACGATAACTTTCTCGCGCCACACTCAAGGTATGCAGACTTTACTTCTGAGTTTTTGTTAGAGCATACGGATCTGGATATTCTGGCCACGTCTGACGTAGCAGGGGTTTATCTGGCAGCAACTAAAGATAAGCGGAATGTCTTTGTCACCGGACATCCTGAGTATGAATGTCACACCTTACACAACGAATACGTAAGGGATCTTGGTGAGGGGATGGATCCGGCTATACCGGTAAACTATTACCCTAACGATAATCCGGATAACCAGCCGATAGCCAGCTGGCGTAGTCATGGACACTTGTTGTTTTCGAACTGGTTAAACTACTGTGTATACCAGCAGACACCTTACGATTTGGAACACTTCTCAGAAGACAACTTTACAAGAGATGATTAATAAAAAGGGTAGCTCAGCTACCCTTTATCGTATCTACTCTTCTGCAGATTTGGCTTTGTTAATCAGGGGAGTAATGGTCGCTCCCTGAACCAGTATTGAGAACACAACCACAGAGTAGGTCATCACCAGGATAATTTCCCTGACATCTATTCCTTTCTCCGGGATAACCATAACACCGGCAGGAATGGCCAGTGCCATCGCTATCGCAAGACCACCCCTTAAGCCACCCCAGGTCAAAATCTTCACTGACCAAGGGTTATATGTGCGGAATCGGCGGAAGCCGAGGTAAGAGATAAATACACTCAGATAACGGCTTAGCAGAACAAGAGGAATAGCCAGTACCATCAAAATCCAGTCTTCTTTATGGAATTCAAAAAGAAGCATTGAAAGGCCGATAAGCAGAAACAGAACGCCGTTGAGGAACTCATCTACCAGTTCCCAGAAATGGTCTAGATGCTCTTCGCTCTCTTTAGAGAAACCGACAAAGCGTGTCCAGTTACCAATCATGATGCCTGATACCACCATGGCCAGAGGACCGGAGACGTGAATAATATCAGCGAAAACGTAACCTGCTGTCGGGATACCAATGGTAAGTAACAGCTCCATGGAGTGATCATTGGTTGCGCTAATCAGATAGTGAAAAACCAAACCTAAAACAAAGCCGTAGAGAATTCCTCCGACCGCTTCATGCAGAAACAGTAGGCTTACACTGCCGACCGTTGGTGCTTCACTACCAAAAGCAATAGCAAACAGGGTGACAAACAGTACCAGACCAAAGCCGTCATTAAACAGCGATTCGCCCTCTATCTGAGTCGATATCCGTTTTGGAGCGTCCAGCTTTTTTACAATGGCGAGAACAGCAATAGGATCCGTTGGTGAAATAAGTGCGCCGAATAGTAAGCAGTAAATAAAGCCTAGTTTAATACCTAGCAGACTGACAATGGCAAACAGTACCAGACCAATAAAGAAGGTAGAGAACAGAGTTGCAAACAGAGCCAGCACCGTGATCTCCCACTTCTGATCTTTCAGGTTAGGAAGTTTAATTCCCAGTCCGCCGGCAAACAGCAGAAAGCCAAGTATTCCCTTTAACAGGAAAGCTTCAAAATTAATTTCAGCTATGGTGGTAGATGCAATTTCTATCAGATTAAACCAATCGTTATGTCCGGCAACTATGATTAGAAGTGAAAGCATCATTGAGCCGGCGGTGATGGCAATGGTGGTTTGCATTTTTCCTATTTTGCTGTTGATAAATGCAATCGCCATTGCTGCAGCTGCAAGGAAACAGAGAGTGTAGTAGACAGTCATGGTTAATCCGGTTGATGAGAAAGTGTGAATTCTCCTCCTGAATTGTTTAATTATCAATTGTCATATGAAAAATAAATGTTAATTCAGATGTTTATTCTGACAGAGAGTATTTTTAATTTTAGACGTCTAGATTTCTATATTGGCTGTGATAGGATGTAGCGATATAAGTAATGGATTGAGGTTGTACTGTGACTGGAAGCAAGATTAGAGAGCAAATAGAAGAGATACTTAAACAGCGGATTTTACTGATTGATGGTGGTATGGGGACCATGATTCAGGGCTATAAACTGGAAGAGAAAGAGTATCGCGGAGAACGCTTTGCCTCCTGGCCATCTGATCTGAAAGGCAACAATGATCTCCTTGTTCTTACCCAGCCGCAGATAATCAAAGAGATCCATTCAAAGTATCTGGAAGCCGGCGCAGATATATTAGAAACCAACAGTTTCAACGCTACAACCATTGCTATGGCTGACTATGATATGGAGAGCCTTAGTGCAGAGATAAACTTCGAAGCTGCACGTCTTGCCCGTGAAGTTGCTGATGAATGGACAGCAAAGACGCCTGAAAAACCAAGATTCGTTGCTGGTGTACTGGGTCCGACCAACCGTACTTGTTCTATTTCCCCAGATGTAAATGATCCGGGATTCAGGAATGTCAGCTTTGATGAGTTGGTTGAAGCTTATAGTGAGTCTACCCGCGCTTTAATTGAAGGTGGCTCAGATCTTATCCTGATTGAAACTATTTTCGATACCCTGAATGCTAAAGCGTGTGCGTTTGCCGTTGAATCAGTTTTTGAAGAACTGGGAACGGAACTTCCTGTAATGATCTCCGGAACCATCACTGATGCATCGGGAAGAACCCTGTCAGGACAGACTACAGAGGCATTCTACAACGCATTACGACATGTAAATCCGATCTCTTTCGGGCTTAACTGTGCATTAGGGCCGGATGAGTTAAGACAGTATGTAGTAGAGATGTCGAGGATCTCCGAAAGCTTTGTCTCTGTTCACCCTAACGCAGGTTTGCCAAACGCCTTTGGTGAGTATGATCTGTCACCGGAAGATATGGCAGAGCATGTTGAGGAGTGGGCAAAAAGTGGCTTCCTGAACCTTGTTGGTGGTTGCTGCGGCACAACACCTGAACATATCCGTCAAATGGCCAAGGTGGTTGAAGGTATTAAGCCTAGAGCCCTGCCTGATATTCCGCGTGCCTGTCGTTTATCGGGTCTTGAACCGCTGACTATTGATAAAGACACCCTGTTTGTAAACGTTGGTGAAAGAACCAATGTGACCGGTTCTGCACGATTTAAGCGTCTGATCAAAGAAGAGCTTTATGATGAGGCGTTAGAAGTTGCCCGCCAACAGGTAGAGAACGGCGCGCAGATCATCGATATTAATATGGATGAGGGTATGCTGGATGCCGAAGCCTGTATGGTTCGGTTCCTTAACCTATGTGCTTCAGAGCCTGAAATTTCTAAAGTGCCTATTATGGTTGACTCCTCTAAGTGGGAGGTAATTGAAGCTGGCCTGAAATGTATTCAGGGCAAAAGCATTGTTAACTCAATCTCCCTTAAAGAGGGCAAAGAGAAATTTATCGAGCAGGCTAAGTTGATCCGTCGCTATGGTGCGGCTGTGATAGTAATGGCCTTTGATGAGGTTGGTCAGGCTGATACCCGTGAGAGAAAACTGGAGATCTGTACCAATGCTTACCGCATCTTGGTGGATGAAGTCGGCTTTCCGCCGGAAGATATTATCTTTGATCCGAACATCTTTGCTATCGCGACAGGGATAGATGAACACAATAACTATGCGGTAGATTTTATTAATGCCGTCGCGGATATTAAGCGGGATCTCCCTTACGCCATGATCTCTGGTGGTGTTTCCAATGTTTCGTTCTCTTTCCGTGGTAATAACTATGTGCGTGAAGCTATTCATGCTGTGTTCCTGTACCACTGTTTTAAACACGGTATGGATATGGGTATTGTTAATGCCGGACAACTTGAAATCTACGACAATGTACCGTTAAAGCTGCGTGATGCGGTTGAAGATGTGGTACTAAACCGTCGTGAAGATGCTACAGAACTGCTGCTGGATATTGCCAATGAGTATCGTGAAAACGGTGTCGGTAAAGAAGAAGATGCATCAGCACAAGAGTGGCGCGGCTGGCCGGTAGAAAAACGCCTTGAGCATGCTTTGGTGAAAGGAATTACCGAATTTATTGTTGAAGATACAGAAGAAGCACGCCTTAATGCTGAGAAGCCTCTGGAGGTGATTGAAGGGCCTCTGATGGACGGTATGAACGTTGTCGGCGATCTGTTTGGTGAAGGTAAGATGTTCCTGCCACAGGTAGTAAAATCTGCTCGGGTAATGAAGCAGGCGGTTGCGCATCTGGAACCATTTATTAATGCGGCTAAACAGGCTGGCAGCTCTAACGGTAAGATCTTGCTGGCTACAGTAAAAGGCGATGTTCACGATATCGGTAAGAACATTGTTGGTGTGGTACTGCAATGTAATAACTACGAGATTATCGATCTCGGGGTGATGGTGCCTTGTGAACAGATACTTAAAGTCGCTAAAGAAGAGAATGTTGATATTATCGGTCTTTCAGGCCTGATCACGCCTTCTCTTGATGAGATGGTACATGTGGCGAAAGAGATGGAGCGTCAAGGCTTTGATCTTCCTCTTATGATTGGTGGTGCAACAACCTCAAAAGCACATACCGCCGTTAAGATCGAACAGAACTACTCTCACCCTGTGGTTTATGTAAACAACGCTTCCAGAGCGGTGGGTGTCTGTACTTCTCTGCTTTCTGATGAACTCAGGCCTCAGTTTGTTGAGAGGCTGGATAAGGAATATGACAGAGTAAGAGATCAGCACAACAGAAAAACGCCAAGAACTAAGCCGATCACTCTCGAGCAAGCACGTGAGAACAAGGTTGATATTAACTGGGCAGAATATACTCCTCCTGTGCCTGTTAAAGCTGGTGTGCATGTATTTGAACCGGAGAGCCTGAAAGAGCTGCGCAACTATATTGACTGGACTCCATTCTTTATGACCTGGTCATTGATGGGTAAATACCCGACGATATTTGAACATGAAGAAGTAGGTGAAGAAGCGAAACGCCTTTATCGTGACGCTAATCTCTGGCTGGATAAAGTTGAAAAAGAAGGGCTGCTTAAGGTTAAAGGTATTTGCGGACTGTTTCCTGCCAACTCTGTTGGTGATGATATCGAGATTTATACTGACGACAAACGCAATCAGCTCGCCAGTAAACTGCATAACCTGCGTCAACAGACAGAGAAACCGAAGGGCTTTAACTACTGTTTGTCTGACTATATAGCTCCTAAGCAGAGCTCAAAACCAGACTGGGTTGGTATGTTTGCTGTTACCGGTGGAATCGGGGAGCGTGAACTGGCTGATCAGTTTAAAGCTCAGGGAGACGACTATAACTCTATTATGATTCAGGCCGTTGCTGACCGGCTGGCTGAAGCTTTCTCTGAATATCTTCATGAAAAGGTCCGAAAAGAGCTATGGGGTTATGCGGCGGATGAAAATCTTACTAATGAAGAACTCGTCCGGGAGAAGTATCAGGGAATTCGTCCTGCACCGGGTTATCCGGCTTGTCCTGAACACAGTGAAAAGCAGCAGATATGGGATCTGTTACAAGTGGAAGAAAAAATTGGTATGCAGCTGACTTCCAGCTATGCCATGTTGCCGGGCGCATCGGTATCAGGCTGGTATTTCTCTCACCCTGATTCAAGATACTTTGCTGTGGCAAAGATTCAAAAGGATCAGCTAGATGATTATGCCGAGAGAAAAGGCTGGGATGCAGAACAGGCTGAACGTTGGCTGGCGCCAAATATCGATTAAGTTGCTTTACTCTTTGATGTTAAAAATAAAAGGTCGGCAATTTGCCGACCTTTTCTGTATATGCAGTGACTATTCTCTTAATTCAAATAGCTCCTGATGCAGCATCTGAACGGAACGTCTTGAATCAGCTGAACGGACAAGGAAGCAGAGATTATGCTGGCTGGCTCCGTAACAGATCATTCTCAGGTTAATATCTTCCAGCGTACCAAACACTTTTTTGGCGTAACCTTTACACTCGCTCATATTGTTACCTATCAGGGCAACCAGACAGAGATCTTGTTCTATCTCAACACTACAAAGTTGTTCCAGCTCTTTTTGCGCTTCGGCAGGCAGTTCGGGTGAGCCACCGGCAGTGTTGGTTTGATCTAACGTCAGGGAGACGCTCACCTCTGATGTAGTAATCAAATCAACGGAGATCTTATAACGCGCCAGAATCTTAAATACTTCAGCCAGGAAACCATAAGCATGGAACATATTAGGGCTGTGCAGGGTTACCATGGTCTGGTTGCAGCGCAGTGCGATAGCACGGAACAGCGGGGCACTTTTCACTTCTTGCTTGATCCAGGTTCCGCCTTTCTCTGGCGCTTTAGAAGAGCCGACAAAAACCGGGATTTGATGTCTCAGGGCTGGCAGAAGCGTTGAAGGGTGCAGAATTTTGGCACCAAAGTTAGCCATCTCTGATGCTTCACTAAAACTGATTTCAGGAATTGGTGAAGCTTTAGGGGCGATACGGGGGTCAGTTGTATAAATACCCGGAACATCGGTCCAGATTTCAAGGCCTTTGGCTTCAACGGCTTCAGCGATAAGGGCGGCACTATAGTCGCTGCCACCGCGCCCAAGTGTGGTTGTATTGCCTTCAGAGTCTGATCCGATAAAGCCTTGCGTGATAACGACATGTTTCTGACAAAGGGGGACCAGCTTTTCCTGAGCCAGCCGGGAAATTTCTTCCAGTTCCGGTTCTGCTTTCCCGTATGCCGCCGATGTCCTCATTACTTCACGGATATCAAAGCGGACGGCGTCTATGCCACGCTCTTTCATTAGTTGGGTAAGAATGTAGGTCGACATCAGTTCGCCGCTGGCAACAAGCTGATCGGTAAGCTTGTCGCTTGGTTGCTGTTCGGCTTGCTCTGCAACCATGGCGACCTGTTTCAGCACTTGGTGAACGTTATTTTCCGTCTCCAGAGGATCGGCTAACTGATCAATAACGGAATTGTGCAACTCAGTTAACTGACGTAACAGCTCTTTCTGACGTTCAGAGTTGACGCCACTGGCCAGTTCAACTAACAGATTAGTCACCCCTGAACAGGCACTGCTTACCACCAGTTTAGTGTCTGGATTGTTTTCGATAATGGCTGCACAACGACTCATAGCGGTAAAGTCCGCAACGCTAGTTCCGCCAAACTTAGCGACATTAAATGTGCTCACACTAATTCTCCCTTTTTATTCATCCATAAAATTGCTGAAAACTTAATTGTTATCAAAGAGAAGAGTATTCGGGAGCGGAGGAAAAACATCAGAAATGAGTATAACCTCAGAAGCTCCCCACCAGATGTTCCGGTGACAGTCAGCAGGATTCAGCCTGCTCAACCGACAAGTAATTACGCTCACTAAATACTCATCTCGGCATTGCTCCCCCTCAGTGTAGTGTATTGGAGTTGAGGCTCCACAAAACACTTGCCTGGGCAATGCTCCTCTTCTGTAATGATGTTCATTGAACGTTTTTGCAGCAGGAATGTCAATGGCTAAATGAATTTTTAGTCAAACTTTATTCATTGCCTGTATATCTGGTTTGACCTCTAGACTTGAGTCGAATTGTTGAGTC
Organism: Vibrio sp. SCSIO 43137; assembly: GCF_028201475.1. Classification (NCBI taxonomy): domain Bacteria; kingdom Pseudomonadati; phylum Pseudomonadota; class Gammaproteobacteria; order Vibrionales; family Vibrionaceae; genus Vibrio; species Vibrio sp. SCSIO 43137. The sequence goes on from NZ_CP116383.1 coordinate 285,723, forward strand.
TGCTGAAATGTTCTAATCTAAGTCATTGCTTTCAATATTACCGAGCACAAATCATAAGGTAGTTTCGATAAACAAAGAACAAAGTTGATGTTCAAAGGGAAAAATTATGACAATACAGAGCTTTATTCCACCTAAGCGTACCCTGATGGGGCCAGGGCCATCAGATATCTCTCCTCAGGTACTTCAGGCACTAAGCCGCCCTACAGTCGGACATTTAGATCCTCTGTTTATCGCTATGATGGATGAGCTAAAACAACTGCTGAAATATGCTTTTCAGACTGAAAATGAGTTTACTATTGCTGTCTCAGCACCGGGAAGTGCCGGGATGGAAGCCTGTTTTGTTAATCTGGTAGAACCCGGCGATAAGGTCATTGTCTGCCGTAATGGCGTGTTTGGTGAGCGGATGCGTGAAAATGTCGTCCGCTGTGGTGGTGAAGCTATTTTGGTTGATGATGAATGGGGTCAACCGATCAGCCTTGAAAAAGTAAAAGCCGCTCTGGATGAACATCCTGATGCCAAGGCTCTGGCTTTTGTTCACGCTGAGACTTCTACAGGCGTAGTTAGTGATGCAAAAGCTCTGAGCGAGCTGGCCAGAGAGAGAGGAGCACTAACCATTGTTGATGCAGTAACTTCTCTTGGCGGTGTTCCTCTGCTGGTGGATGAGTGGCAGTTAGATGCTGTTTATTCGGGAAGTCAGAAGTGCCTCTCCTGTGTGCCGGGTTTAGCTCCACTGACATTCTCACAAAAAGCCGTTGATAAGATTCGCCAGCGTCAGCATCCTGTACAGAGCTGGTTTCTCGATCAAAGCTTAGTATTGGGTTACTGGAGTGGAGAGGGTAAAAGGAGTTACCACCATACTGCACCGGTAAACAGCCTGTACGCCCTGCACGAGGCTCTGTTGATACTGAAGAATGAAGGCCTTGAAAATGCGTGGAAACGGCATCAGATAATGCACGAAAAGCTTAAAGCCGGTCTGGAGGCAATGGGGATCTCTTTTGCTGTTGATGAAAGCTGCCGTTTACCTCAGCTTAATGCCGTTAATATACCTGAGGGTGTCGACGATGCAGAAGTCAGACAGAGGCTGTTAAATGAATACAATCTGGAGATAGGTGCAGGATTGGGCAAACTGGCGGGTAAAACATGGCGTATTGGTTTAATGGGCTATGCGGCACGATCTGAAAATGTGGCTTTATGCCTGAAAGCCCTTGAAGAGACATTGAACTAAAAAACTCTGTATTAAAGAGTAAGGCGGAGATTACTCTCCGCCTTTAACATCAATTGACTAGGTTATCGCTGCCCGGTTTAATTCTGTTTTTCGGTTTTTACTATCGGTTCAAGATAGAGCATAGAAAAGTCGCTATCCGGAAACAGGTAACCTGCCTCATCTCTTATCTGCTCAGCCTTGCTCACTTCTCCTGTAGCAAAATAGGCCAGAATCAGATTCCGGTACAGAAGTCTGGTCGGTTGCTTTTTAATAGCCTGACGGGCCCACAAAATAAACTCTTGTGTGCTTGCTAAATCTTGCGCGACAAGGCCGGAGCGGAAACGGCTGCTATGCTTCAGCCACTCTACCTGATTCTGAAATGAGAGTGGGGCAATAATTTCTTCTAACACCTTTTCCTGTTTCGGGTAGCTTTTAGCAAATTGCGTTAGCTGATAGCTGGCCTGAAAAGTCAGAGCCATATAGCTGCATAACGCTAAAGGAAGCAATAAAGCGAACATTCTCACGCCACTGTTTATGTATTTATGTGTAGCGTACCGTTTGTATTTGGCCGTTCTCTGATCGACCCAGTACAGCAGGATAACAAAGGTTACCCAGTGAATAGCGGACAGGTTAAAAGGATTCTCTATCTGAGCATGCAGGGCGATAGGCATTAACAGGGCGAAGATCGCCAGCCGGGTTCCTTTACGGGTAGAGCTGATTCTCATCAGCACCAAAAAGGCCGCCAGTGAGATACCCAGCACAGGTAATAGCCCACCTTCTATTCCCCAGTAGAGAACTTCATTAAACGGATGCCGGATATTTTCTACTGCGGCAGGGTAGCCCGGATTGAGCTGATGTTGCCGTGCGGTGTAAAGGATATACTCAGCTTCAAATCTACCCTGTCCGTAACCGGTAAACGGCTTTTCGATAAACATATCCGCCGCCTGAGGCAGAACTGTTTTTCTGGCACTCTCTAGCTCTACTTCTCCGGCAACATAGCCGCTGTTGCCGGAAGAGAAGGCGATGATAAGTCCGATGGCGATTCCTGCAAGCAGAGAGCCAATCCAGCCAAGAAAACGCTTTCTGGTAGAAAACTTAAACAGGTAGGGCAGTAATAATGTCACGGAGATTAATGTGATTAGCCAGCTTGTTCTGGAGGCCAGCAGGATGATCACCGGAGTCAGAATCAGAGGAGCAAGATAGAGCAGAGTGGTTCTGGAAATTTTCTCGCCATACTTTCTTTGCTGGCGGGACAGCAGGTAACCGGAAAGCACTAAACCTGAGGCCAGAAAGGTGCTCATAGTATTAATGTTCTGAAAAATACCATAAGGCTGATTGGATGTTTGATCGTAGCCGATTAGATTACCCTGACCGAGAAAGAAATACTGTATATAGGCCAGCAGAGCCTCAATTAAAGCGGCCAGAACAATAAACCACAGTAACCGTTGCTTATGAGCATTACTTAATGAAAACTGCTGAAGGAGCAGAAAAAGAAGCCAGCCCAGCCAGAGTCCCGTCAGCTTGTTAACCGTACCGGTTATTGCCACGGGAACTGAGTAAACAAAAGGAATCGACATAATCAGGCAACTGATTAGCAGCCCTATGGTCAGTTTAGAGTAACGGACTTGCCTGTTGACAACTATCTGCCGTAAACCGATAAAAAAGACCCAGCTTAGTCCCATCCAGATGGCGATATTAAAAGGAAGAGATAAGCCGGACTGGCCATTATTAGGAATGTAAAAATGCATGGCCAGAAGATAGATAAATCCAATGGCGTACATAAATCTACGGTTTAGTGGGGCTTTCGCTTTTACCGGAGCTAATCGCGTCCCGCCAAGGTGCAGAATAGCCATGCTTACTTTCCTGTTAAAAAGCGAGCAGATGCTCGCTTTAGCTAAATGATGTTAGATTTGGCTTACTTTACCTTTTTTTGTTCATCTAACATAGGTTTTAAGAAGCGTGCGGTATGTGAACCTTCGACTTTGATCACTTCTTCCGGTGTTCCTTCAGCAATTATCTCGCCACCACCTTGTCCGCCTTCAGGGCCTAAATCAACAATCCAGTCTGCGGTTTTTATCACATCCAGATTGTGTTCTATAACAACCACTGTATTACCATGATCCCTTAAACGATGTAATACCGTCAGTAACTGCTGGATATCGTGGAAATGCAGACCAGTTGTTGGTTCATCCAGAATATAGAGCGTTTTACCTGTATCCCGCTTAGAAAGCTCTCTGGCCAGTTTCACCCGCTGAGCTTCCCCACCTGAAAGGGTAGTCGCGGCTTGACCAAGGCGGATATATGACAGGCCGACATCCATAAGAGTCTGCAATTTTCTTGCAATAACAGGCACCGGGTCAAAAAACTCCCTTGCATCTTCAACCGTCATCTGCAGAACTTCATCGATACTTTTACCCTTGTATCTGACCTCAAGGGTTTCACGGTTATATCGCTTACCTTTACAGACATCACAAGGAACATAAACGTCTGGCAAAAAGTGCATTTCGACTTTGATAACACCATCGCCCTGGCAGGCTTCACAACGGCCGCCCCTGACATTGAAACTGAAACGACCCGGTTTGTAACCGCGTGAACGTGACTCCTGAGTTCCGGCAAACAGTTCGCGGATTGGGGTAAAAATACCGGTATAAGTGGCCGGATTTGAACGTGGTGTTCTGCCTATTGGGCTCTGATCAATATCGATAACTTTATCGAAATGCTCCAAGCCTTTTATTTTTTTATACGGTGAAGGCTCCGTAGTTGTCGCACCGTTAAGCTGAGTATGGGCAATTTTATAGAAGGTATCGTTGATCAGGGTTGATTTACCTGAACCTGATACACCGGTAATACAGCTAAATAACCCGACAGGCAGAGAAAGAGTTACATTTTTCAGGTTATTACCCGTAGCACCGATCAGCTCAACGGTTTTTTTACTGTTCCTTGGTGTTCTCTGTTGCGGAATCTCTATTGATTTCTCTCCACTCAGGTATTGACCTGTCAGAGAGTGAGGCGACTGAATAATCTCCTGCATAGTACCTTCGGCAACTACGCTTCCGCCGTGAACACCTGCTCCCGGGCCAATATCGATAACGTGATCGGCTGTGCGGATAGCATCTTCATCATGCTCTACCACCAGAACCGTATTACCTAGATCCCGTAGGTGAGTCAGGGTTTTAAGTAATCTTTCATTATCTCTCTGATGCAAACCGATAGAAGGCTCATCAAGTACATACATAACCCCAACCAGACCGGCACCAATCTGACTGGCTAGTCGTATACGCTGCGCTTCACCGCCTGAAAGGGTTTCTGCGCTACGGGAAAGGTTAAGGTAGTTCAGTCCGACATTGACTAAAAAGTGTAGCCTGTCGTTAATCTCTTTCATTACTTTTTCAGCGATCTGAGCTCTCTGTCCGGTCAGTTGAAGCTGGCTGAAAAAGTCCATGGCTTCGCTGATGCTCATCTCAACGATTTGTGGCAGAGGTGTTTCATCAATAAACACATTTCTGGCTTCTAATCTGAGCCGGGTACCGTCGCAGGATGAACAGGATTTGGTAGAGATATACTTGGCCAGATCTTCCCGGACAGCGTTTGATTCAGTATCCCGGTATCTGCGCTCCAGTGTATTCAGAATACCTTCAAATGGGTGGCGCTTAACCCGGATATCACCCCGGTCATTAATGTATTTAAACTCTACTTCCGTCCGGCCTGAGCCTTTAAGTATAACGTCAGTGATCTTTTTGCTGAGTGACTTATAAGGCTTATACAGATCAAAGCCATAGTGTTCCGCCAGCGATGAAAGCATCTGAAAGTAGTAATAGTTTTTCTGATCCCAGCCTTTAATGGCACCATCTGCTATTGAGAGATCTTCATCAACAATCACCCGATCAGGATCAAAATACTGCTGTACACCTAAACCGTCACAGGTAGGGCAGGCGCCGGCCGGGTTATTAAATGAGAAAAGCCTTGGTTCTAGCTCCTGCATACTGTAGCCACAATGAGAACAGGCAAAGTTAGCGGAGAAAATAAGGTCTTCTTTTTCTGGTTCATCCATCCAGCTAATGGCGGCGATGCCACCGGACAGCTCAAGGGTTGTTTCGAACGACTCTGCCAGCCTTTGTTGAAGATCTTTGCGCACCTTAAATCTGTCTACGACCACCTCTATAGTGTGCTTTTTGTGTAGTTCCAGAGCTGGTGGATCGGAAAGATCACAAGTTTCCCCGTCTATTCTTGCCCGGATAAAGCCTTGTGCGGAAAGATTTTCAAGGGTTTTTACATGCTCACCTTTACGCTCTTTAACAATAGGTGCCAGCAGCATCAGCTTAGAGCCCTCAGGCAGCTCCAGAACTTTATCGACCATCTGACTGATGGTCTGGGCAGCAAGCGGAGTATTATGATCCGGACAGCGGGGCTCGCCCACCCGGGCATAGAGTAGTCGCAGATAATCGTAAACTTCAGTGATGGTTCCCACTGTTGAACGGGGGTTATGAGAGGTTGATTTTTGTTCAATAGAGATAGCGGGGGAAAGCCCTTCAATATGATCTACATCCGGCTTTTCCATCAGGGAGAGAAACTGACGGGCATAAGCAGACAGAGATTCAACATATCGGCGTTGTCCTTCTGCATAAAGGGTGTCAAAGGCGAGTGAGGACTTACCGGAGCCTGAGAGTCCGGTGATAACCGTAAGCTTATCCCTCGGGATAGTCAGGTTGATATTTTTCAGGTTGTGAGTCCGGGCTCCACGTACTTCTATTTGATCCATTGCTAATGCTCGCTGAATATCGAATTCTGCAAGTATCGCATAGTAGAAATAATCTGCAATAAGTACTGTATAAAAAAACAGTTATTGATTTGTATTAGCTGCTTCCGAATAGAAATCTCAGGTTCTGAAACGAGAAAAAGCTGTCAGATAACAGCTTTTTCTTTGCAGAAGTGAAGCAGGAGTTACTCAGATTTTTCTGTCGAGAATTGGTCCAGCTCAACTTTCTGTTTATCTTTTTTATACAGGTTCTGGTAACAGAAGTTAGTCGCTTCAATATAACCGTCAACGCTGCCGCAGTCGAAACGCTTACCTTTAAATTTATAAGCGAGAACGCAACCAGACTGAGCCTGTTTTAGCAGGGCATCAGTAATCTGAATTTCACCGCCTTTGCCCGGTTCAGTATTCTCAATTAACTCAAAAATATCAGGAGTCAGGATATAGCGGCCGATAATGGCAAGATTACTTGGTTCAGTCCCCGGCTCAGGCTTCTCAACCATATCGTCTACACGGTAGATATCATCTTTAATCATCTCTCCGGCGATAACACCGTATTTATGTATATCTTCTGCCGGAACTTCCTGTACTGCTACGATTGAGCAGCGGAACTGCTTATAAAGTGCGGCCATCTGTGCCAGTACACCATCACCTTCCTGATTGATACAGAGGTCGTCGGCCAGTACGACAGCAAAAGGTTCTTCACCTACCAGCTCACGACCTGTGAGAATAGCGTGGCCTAACCCTTTCATCTCTCTCTGCCGGATATAGGTAAAGTTAGCTGAATCCATTACCCGACGGATATCAACCAGAAGATCTTCCTTATTGGTGCCACTGATCTGATGTTCCAGTTCGTAGTTTTTATCAAAATGGTCGAACAGTGAGTTCTTACCACGGCCGGTTACAATGCACATGCCGTTCATACCAGCTTCAATAGCCTCTTCAACTCCGTATTCGATCAGAGGTTTGTTGACCACCGGCATCATCTCTTTCGGCATCGACTTGGTTGCCGGTAAAAAACGGGTGCCATAGCCAGCTGCCGGGAAAAGACATTTTTTGATCATGGATTAAGCCCTTTTGTAGATATTCTTTTGACGCGCTAACCATATCACGCTCTGTTCTGTGAGCAAGTAATTCTCCGGCCCATTGTTGTGATATGGGCAATACATCCGGTTAGGAGAGGTACTTATACGCCCACGCAACAGCACTATTACGGTTTTTAACCTTTATTTTTTTGAAGATCTTATACAGATGAGACTTCACCGTATGCTCGCTGATAAACAGTTTATCTGCCAGTTGATTGTTGGACATACCCTGCCGGAGATGCCTCAGTAGCTCTTTTTCCCGGAAAGTGAGGTTGCAGATAGTAGGATCACCGAAACGAACAATACAAGACTGGTAATGCTGAAGAAGCTGCTCGGAAATATCTTCCGGCAGTGAGTAGTGCTCGTGAGCCAGTTTAAATAAAGCTTTACTTAACGCTTGTTCTGCAATGTTTGATGGAAAAATGCCTCTCAGATTTCCATAACTTAACAATTCTGCAGTCGTCATTTTCAGGGAAGCATTAAAGACAGCTATATAACAATTTTTGTTATTCAGTCTTAATTTGCTCAGGTTTTTTCGCTGCTCTTGGTTTAGCGAAGAGTTGACCGACAGAATATAGGGCTTGTTATCACTGACTTTTTTGTGAACTTGTTCCCACGAAACAGATTCAACTGTAAAAACTGAACCTGCCACTTTTTTTAACAGATAGGACGACCGGGCTGGGAAAGGTTCTGCTATAAGTAAGTTATGGTTTTTTCCCATATTGCCTCTCTTACATAGTAGTTAGAAACTCTGCGAAAGTTGCCTTTAGACCAGAGTGAAGTATACCTTTGCCGAATACTGCCTATGGCTGAGCTTACTTTTCTAGTGTTCTTCATCTGAAATGCGTCTGATTTCAGTTACAAGTGCTGTAGATAACGTATAGGTTGCAAGAATTTGCGAACGATCATGAAAAGCTAGCGGGTAAAGTGGCAAAACAGTTCTCAGTGACATCATCGTGCTTTAGAGTCCGGAAATAGTGCAGAGTCTGGCAACCGAGTCACCTGTTCATCCGGTAGAAATCACGGCTCTGCTCTTTTCTGAGTATATAATTACCGGTGGGGATTTGAGTTTGAGATGAGCTTTAATCATGCTATTCTTGCTCCCCAATTTTTTTCACAGTTTTTACGGAGCGCATCATGGCAAGCCGTGGAGTTAACAAAGTAATTTTAATGGGCAACCTGGGCGCTGATCCTGAGGTTCGCTATGCAGCAAACGGTAATGCAATTGCGAATATTACCATTGCAACATCAGAAACCTGGCGCGATAAAGCCAGTGGCGAGCAGAGAGAAAAAACCGAATGGCACCGTGTTGCACTGTTTGGTAAAACTGCAGAGATTGCTGGTGAGTATCTGAGAAAAGGCTCTCAGGTATATGTAGAAGGCCAGTTGCAGACTCGTAAATGGCAGGATCAATCCGGTCAGGATCGTTACACTACAGAAGTGGTTGTTCAATGGCCTACCGGGCAGATGCAGTTACTGGGCGGTCGTGGTCAGGGTCAAGGTCAGGGCGCACCTATGGGCGGTCAGCCTCAGCAGCAACAGCAAGGCGGATGGGGACAACCTCAGCAGCCAGTACAACAACCTGCTCACCAGCCAGCTGCACCTCAACATGCTGCTCCTAAGCCGCAACCTCAGCAGCAGTACAATGAGCCGCCAATGGATTTTGACGACGATATTCCGTTCTAAATCAGTTAAAAAAAGCTACATTCGTGTAGCTTTTTTCATATTTGGGACTCCGGCAGTCAAATATCCAGTGATTCTCATTCACAAAAACAGTGAATCGCATGATAATTAGCTAATAATATTCACAATAAACAGCTTGGGTTAAAAAGGACTTTATTATTCATGCGATACACCCCAACGCTAAAACTTAGTGCCCGCCTGACTGCCTTTGTCACAATCATAGTCGTTAGTGCTATGTTTATTCTGTTTATTGGCGGAACCCTTTCGTTTCGCAATATGGGGCATGAGTACCTGAACCGGTATCTGGAAGGTATCGTTACTGTTGTTGATGAAGAACTGGGCAGTGCAAATGATCTGTCCGATATCCAGCGTTGGATCCCCAAATTATTGAAAGCCAGTCATGTCGTGGAGATGGAAATCAGTTCTCCTGCAGGTAATGCCTACCATTTCGTCGATACATCCCGTTTATATGATAAAAGCCGTCTGGTTCAGAAAAGTTATGCGTTAGAAAGTAGCCAGAGCTATACCATTCACTTTAAGGCGCTTCCTCCATACTCTGAGCAAGCCTATTCCTTTAGCGCACTATCTTCCATTTCACTGGCCATTGCACTGGTGGTTTTTTGTCTGATTCAGGGGTTACGCTGGCTTAAAGTTCAATTAAAAGGTTCTGAATTGCTGGAAGAGCGGGGGCGGATGATATTAGGCGGCAGGGTTGCTGAACATTCGAAAGGCAATCCGGAAGAGTGGCCCTATACGGCCAGTCAAGCTCTGGATCGTTTAATCGAAGAGCTACAGGATGCCCGTCAGGAGAGAAGCCGCTTTGATACCTTTATTCGTACTCACACCTTTTTAGATCAGTTAACCGGAGCAGCAAACAGGGTATTGTTTGACAGTAAGCTGGAGTCTGCCCTTCAGGAGAGCGGAGCTTCCGGTGGTGTTCTTCTTTTGCGAATTAATGACTGGGAAGCCCTTAGCGAACAGAACCCAAAGCAGAACCGGGACGAGTTTATCGTTGAGGTCGGCAGCATTCTTTCAAACATAGTTCAGCGCTTTCCTGATGTGGTATTTGCCCGTTATTACACCTCTGATTTTGCTGTTCTGGTTCCACACCAAAACAGTAAAGATATCGCTATTCTGGCTACACAGTGCATCCGGCAACTTGAGAGAATTGCTTTGCTGGAAGGGATGCAGGAAGAGAACTGGTGTCATATGGGCATCACTATGTACTCAGAAGGAGAAAGGCGCGGACACATTCTCAGTGAAGTCGATACAGCACTAAGAAGTGCTCAGTTACAGAACAACAATAACTGGAGTCGCTTTCAGAAAAAAGAGCAGGTCAGCAATTCAAGGGGCAGTGTCCGCTGGAGGACTCTGTTTGATAAATCATTCCAGAATGACAACGTTCTAATTTACGAACAGGCCTGTTACCTTGCTGAGCCTGACAGTAATAAGACCACCCTGCTACATAGCGAACTCTTTTCCCGCATTAATGATGATGGCGTAGGTATCCTGAAAGCGTCCAGATTTGTCTCTGCTATTGAGCAAATTGGCTATGAAGCAAAGATGGATAAGGTTGTTTTTGCTACTATTATCCGCTTTCTGAAGGAGTCGAGCTTAAGTACGTGCTACTCTATAAACTTACATGTGTTGCCTTTTCAGGAGCGGAGCCATGTTCGCTGGTTAAGGGATGAACTTCTCCAACTGCCTTCCTGCACTAGAAACCGGCTTAGTTTTGAATTTGTCGAAGGCGCTTTGGTAAAACACCTTGATTTTATGCGTCCTGTGGTCCGGATTATCTCCGGCCTCGGCTGTGATGTGATTGTAGGGCAGGCGGGAAGAACCATAACAAGCACGCACTATATTAAAGATCTCGGTGTCGATTACCTGAAATTGCACAGAAGCCTGATTAAAAAGATTGATCAGCGACAGGAAAACCAACTGTTTATCCGTAGCCTTATCGGCGCTTGTGAGGGGACAAAAACCCGCGTCCTTGCGGTAGGGGTCGAGACAGGCAGAGAGTGGACGACGTTACTTGAGCTAGGTGTTGATGGTGGTCAGGGCAGGATGTTTCAGGCAGAAACACAATTGATTCCGAAACCGGAAGTTGCCAAGGTTCAGATTGGCCGGAGAAACCGCTGGCGGAAAAAATATTGAGGTATCAGTAATATAATGAATCTTAAAGCAATATTATCTAAGTTTACAAAGAGCTCTGGCCGGGGCCAGCTCTGTATTGCTGTTCGGCCCAATGCTATCTATCTATCGCCAAGTGCAAACTCAGAAAACAATAAGCCTCTTGAGTTCCCTGTTGAAGGGCATTGGGAGCAGGCACTGGAGTCAGCACTTACTTCTGGCAACTACTCGGGTTACAGCGCAGTAGTTACCTTCAATCCAAAACACTACCAGATTTATCAGATAGATAAGCCGGAAATTCCGCAAAGTGAATGGCCGTCCGCTTTGCCGTTTCTGTTAAAAGATCTTATCAGCGAGCGGGTCAGCGATATTGTTGCGGATGCTTTTTTGTTGCCCGAAAGCCGAAAAATTCAGGCTTATGTTTTTAGCAAAAGGTTGCTGTTTACTCTGACAGAAGTTTTGAATCAGGCCGGAGTCCGCCTTAACCGGGTATTGCCCGAAGAAGAGGTGTGGGGACATGTTCAGAATGATATACAAAATTTTATGCTGCTACATCGCGGTATTGGCAGCGACTTTAAAATTGGCGCTTATATCGAGAATAGAAATCGCTTCCAGAGAAGTATTCGTGGCGTTGTAGCGCCGTTAACAGATAATGCTTCCAGCGAATTACAGTTTGATAGTCTGGCTCTTGAGTTGCAGCGCTCTATTGATTATCTCTCTTCTCAGATTCGGGGGGCTTCCATTAATCACCTGCTTGTTTGCTGTGATGAGGAGGCAATAGAGCAACTGCAACAGGCTTTATCAGAAAGGTTAAGCGTGAAGGTGGTTTCTGTTTCAGAAAACACTGATGAGCACTGTGGTCATATTCTGATAAAGAGCATGCCTCTGCTGCCTTCGACTGGCATCAATCTGTATCAAGAGCACCTTAAGCCTAAAAAAGAGCTATTAAGCCTGACCAATGTGGCGGCAGGCTGGGCGCTGGTTATTATTGCGATGTTTAGTGTTTATGGCTATCTGCGATATCAGGCCGGGCTGGCAGAGAAGCAGGTCGCTGATATTAAGTCAGAAAATAGTGTTCTGACTCAGGAGTTGCAACAGTTGCAAGCCCGATTGATCAATCATAAACCTTCATTAGAAAAAATGGCGGCCATTGAACGGATTAAAGCCGATATAGAGGCAAAAAAAGCCACCTTAACTGCTGTCGGACAGTTTGATGACTCTTTAATGCAGGGGTATTCAGGAGTCATGCAGTCATTATCCCGGCTGGCAAATAGTGATATTTCCCTGTCTGATATCCGCCTGACTCAGGATCAGTTAAGCCTGAAAGGGCTCGCCAGAACACCAGACAGTGTTCCTGCTTGGGTAAAGCAGTTTAAAACAGAGCTTAACCTGATAGGTCGTTCTTTTGACAAGCTAACAATGGATCGCACTGAAGATGATCTGGTGACATTCGAACTGGCTACCAGTGTAACCGGCGAATCAGCCACGAAGGAAGGGGGGCAGTAGTATGCAGTTTTGGCAAAACTGGAATAAAAAGTACATTGCACTGTCTAGCAGGGAAAAGTGGCTAATACTGTTATCCGGCCTGATTGGACTGTTCTTTATTATGCTGACTTTGTTTATCGACCCGGCTGAGTCCGGACTTAAAGTACAGAAGCAGCAGGTAGAGCTGCAGGCTTCACAGAATAAACGACTGAAATCCGAGATTGCTTCTGCGCAGGACAACCTCAGTAAAGATCCCGATAAAGAGATAACGGAGCAGCTAAAATCCCTGTCAGAACAGAGTCAGAAGTTGTCTTTAAAATTATCAGAATTTGTCGGCAGGCTGAGCTCTCCGTCTGATATGGCCGGATTACTGGAGCAGGTGTTAATCAGTAGTAAAAACCTGACATTGGAGAAGCTGGAATCACTTCCTGCTGAACCGATCATTACCGGAGAAAGTCACAATGCGGGTTACTATATTCATCCTGTCCGGATTGAGTTGACGGGTAAATATTTTGATATACAAGAATATTTAACTAAGCTGGAATCAATGGATGTAGGCTATTTTTGGCGGGATTTTCATTATCAGGTTGAATCGTATCCTGTAGCCAAGTTAGAGTTGGTTGTCTATACACTTGGTACAAGGCAGGAGTTTATCGGTGGCTAAAAAACAGCTTTTTGCATATTTATCCTTGCTTATTACTGTAAATGCCTTTGCAGCAGATGATCCTACTGCACCTCTGGGTTGGGTGCAGCCTAAAGCGCAGGTAAAAAGCCAGAAGCATGTAAAAAGTAAGCTTCCCCAGTTACAGAGTATTGTTTGCCGTGGGAATAGCGCTTGTTACGCCATTCTGGATAATAAAATCGTTGAGTCGGGACAGAGTATTGCCGGATACAAGGTGGAAAAAATTACATCTGAACAGGTCACAATTGCTAAAGGTAGCAAGCAGTGGCATCTGGCACTTTTTGCATTAAATATAAAAAAATAGGGTTTCAAAACGAATATGCGCAAATTGGTTGTAGCAGTGGTGATAGCATCATTAATGGGGTGCACATTGGGGCACAGGGATCCCGTTGAAGCAAAACAAGCTCTGAATGAAGCCATCAATAACTCCAACAGCAATAGTCTGGATGAGTTGCCGGCGTCTGTGCAGGCTGATTTAATGCCTGAGCTAACAGAAAAACCGTCAGCTCAGTTTGCTTCACTAAAGCGTTTTCAGGTGCAGGCTAACGCTGTTGATGCCAAAACATTTTTTACCAGTTTGATAAAAGATACTGGTTACAGTGCTGTGATTCATCCTGCCGTGACTGGCAAGATCACTATGAATCTGTCAGACGTGACTCTGGATGAGGTACTTGATGTCGCTCAGGATATGTATGGTTTTGACCTTTCGAGAAAAGGAAAAGTTATTCAGGTTTATCCTGCCAGTATGAGGACCGAAACCATACCGGTAGACTATCTGCACTTTCAGAGAATTGGCCGCTCACTGACCTCTATTACAACCAGTACCATTACCAATAAAGATAACAACAATGGTAATTCAGGTAGCAATAACAACTCCGGCTCTTCAAATAGCAACTCTAATAACAGTAATAATAACAATAATAACCAGAACAATAATGACTCTGGCAGTACTGTTTCCGGTGGTACCACTATAGATACCAGAAGTGAAAGTGACTTCTGGAAGCAGTTAGAAGAAGCCGTAAGCACCCTGATTGGCAAGAAGGATGGCCGTAGCGTCATAGTAAATCCGATTGCCGGTGTTATCACACTGCGGGCAACTCCTGATGAAATCCGCGAGGTTAAACAGTTTCTGGCCATCTCTCAGGACAGGCTGCAGCGTCAAGTGGTTCTGGAAGCTAAGATTCTTGAAGTGACATTAAGTGATGGCTATCAGCAGGGAATTAACTGGTCCAACATTAGCTCGACTATAGGCAGTGGCTCAGTCAGTATTGCCCGTACGGCAGCTTCAACAGTGTTACCTGGACAAGATGCCATAGGAACTCTGCTGGGAGGACAAACTAATCTCACTATCTCTGATGGTAACTTTCAGGCGGTACTCAGTTTTATGGGGACACAGGGTGACCTTAATGTGTTATCCAGCCCTAGGGTAACCGCAGCAAATAATCAGAAGGCAGTGATTAAAGTTGGTATCGACGAGTATTTTGTTACCGGCGTTGAGGTTAATTTGGTTGATGTTAACGGACAGAGCACACCGCAGACCGAATATGAGCTGACACCATTTTTCTCTGGTATCTCACTGGATGTTACTCCTCAGATAGATGATAAAGGTAATGTACTACTCCATGTGCATCCAGCCGTTATTGAAGTAGAAGAAAAGAAACTGGAATTTCTGAATAATGCACCTATAGCCCGCAGTTCTATACGTGAATCGGACTCCGTAATACGTGCCCGGGATGGTGATGTGGTTGTAATCGGCGGGCTAATGAAGTCCAGCTCGGTAGATAAGGTTTCAAAAGTGCCCTTCCTTGGTGATATTCCGGCTGTAGGTAATTTATTCCGTAATACGACTAAGCTGACGGAAAAAACCGAGTTGGTTATTCTGCTTAAGCCAACGGTTGTAGGCATCAATACATGGCAGCAGGAGCTGGAACGGTCAAGGAACTTATTGCAGGAGTGGTTCCCTGATTCAGAATAGAGAGTTGCGAAGAGACTATGTATCAGGCGTTTTTTGGCTTCAGTAGTGAGCCTTTTGCATTAACCCCCAATACCGCTCTGTTTTATGCTTTGCCTCCTCATTATGAGGCTATTAATACCGTTCTGTCTTCGATTGAGATGGGAGAGGGGATAATAAAGGTGACTGGTGAGGTTGGCACGGGTAAAACCATGGTCTGCCGGATGCTGATTAATCAGTTAGGAGAACAGGTTCGTCTTGTCTATGTTCCTAACCCTTTGCAGTCCGGAGAGAGTCTTCGCAGAGCCATAGCTCATGAGCTGGAAGTAGAAGCTGCTGACAGCAATGAGTTGATAGAACAGATTCACACTAAACTGCTGGAAATATGTAAGCAAGGCAAACAAGTCGTTGCGATTATTGATGAAGCTCAGGCGTTGAGTGATGAAGCTTTGGAGGTACTTCGCCTGTTTGGCAACCTGGAGACAGAACAACGTAAATTACTCCATATTGTCCTGCTGGGTCAGCCTGAACTGGATAGCAGGTTGGAAGCGGAACATCTTAGGCAGTTCAGGCAGCGGATAACCTTTAACGCTACTCTGAGAACTCTGACGATTTCTGAAGGGTGTGCCTATATACAACATAGAGTTGAAAGCAGTGGTTGTCACTTGCCCTTGTTTACAATGGCTCAGAAGAAATCCATCTGGAAAGCGAGCCGAGGAATACCACGGCTGATAAATCAGATTTGCCATAAGGCATTGATACTGGCGTTTAGCATGCAACAGAAAACCATTCAGAATAAGCATATTTATGAGGCAGTTCAGGATACCTATGATGCCCGTAAACCTAAGTATAAAACGCTGTATTTGTGGGAGAGAGAGTCATCATGAGCGTGATTAATAACGCCCTTACGGATATAGCAAACAAGAATTCACAGGGTAAACAAAAAATAGAGAAAGCAGAATTTGCTCAGGTTAAAACCGGCAACAAGCTGGCATGGGCTGTTGGCGGATTTTGCTTAAGCCTTGCTATTGGTGGCTGGGCAGTTTCGGTTCAGCAACCAACGACTATGCCGGTCGCTATTAGCGAAGAACCTGTCACAGTAGTAAATATTGTGCCGGAACAAATTATTCCTGCAGAAGAAAAAAATCAGACCTCTCCTACTGCAAAGGTGGCTGCATCATCAGAAGTAGAAATTTATCAGAAAAATGCTGAGCCCAAAGGTGTAATTAAAAAGAAAGCTGAAAAAGCGACCACTCCTTCTGTAACTTCACCAAAACAGCCCATTTTGCTGGCCAAAGCAGATAAAGTGGAAACTCAGGTGAACAATAAACAGCCAGAAGTGAACAAAGGACGTTTAGCTGTCAAACAAGTAGAACTTACCCCTGAGCAGCTTTCCGATACCGCGATTGAGAGAGGTAAAAAGGCGCTGGACGCCAATGACCTAAAAACGGCAATTCAGGAGTTTGAAGCAGCGCTGCGCTACCAGCCTGATGATGACGATACCCGTAAGCGTCTTGCTGCGCTTTACTATGGCAAAGAAGATGTACGTAATGCTATTGAAGTTCTTCAGCAGGGAATGCGTCTTAACGAATCAGGACAAGAGCTCAGGATAGCTCTGGCGAAACTTCTGATAAGAGAAAACCAGCCGGAAGCCGCCCTGAGCCCGTTACTTTATCTGCCCGACAATGCCAAAAACAGCTATCTGGAACTGAGAGCGGCTCTGGCTCAGCAGGTAAAAAATAATCCGGTAGCCGCCGAAACTTATCAGATACTGACTGAAAGAGCTCCGGACAATGCGCGCTGGTGGCTTGGTCTGGCCATTCAGCAGGAGAGAAACTCACAGTTTAAATCGGCATTTAGCTCTTATCAGCAGGCGATCAGTAAAGTTGGCGTATCGAAACAGACACAGGCCTTTATCCGCGACAGACTGAAATTGCTGGAGAGTTTGCAGGGAGAAAAAAGTGCAGATTAAGTTAAGAAAAAGATTGGGTGACTTGCTGGTTGAAGAGGGCATCGTTAATGATCAGCAGGTAGGGCAGGCACTTGCCACTCAGAAGCAGACCGGACGAAAGCTGGGAGATACCCTGATACAGCTTGGCTTTCTGACCGAAACCCAGATGCTGGAGTTCCTTTCCCGGCAGTTATCGTTGCCACTTATAGATCTTTCCCGTGCTGATGTGGATATAGATGCGGTTCAGCTTCTGCCTGAGGTGCATGCCAGACGTATACGTGCCCTGATCATTGGGCGTTCGGGTAATAGCCTTAGAGTTGCCATGAGTGACCCTGCAGACCTCTCTGCTCAGGAGTCACTGTTTGAGAGGCTTACTCAATACGAACTTGATTTTGTTATCGCTTCTGAAAAGCAGTTGGTTGAGGGGTTTGATCGCTACTACCGAAGAACCAAAGAGATAGCTACCTTTGCCGAGCAGCTTCAGGCGGAACACCAGACTGCGGACAGTTTTGATTTCGGTCTGGCTGCCGATGATGACAGTGAAGAGGTTACAGTAGTAAAACTGATTAACTCCCTGTTTGAGGATGCCATACAGGTTGGCGCCTCGGATATTCATATTGAACCCGATGCCAGTGTGCTCAGGTTACGTCAGCGGGTTGACGGCGTTCTGCATGAAACCCTGTTAAACGAAGTTAATATTGCCTCCGCTCTGGTATTGCGCCTTAAGTTAATGGCCAATCTGGATATTTCCGAGAAGCGTTTACCTCAGGACGGACGCTTTAATGTCCGTAGCAAGGGGCAATCTATCGATATTCGTATGTCGACCATGCCGGTTCAGCATGGTGAGTCTGTGGTAATGCGTCTGCTTAATCAGACTGCAGGTGTCCGCCCTCTGGATGAGTCCGGTTTACCTGAAGAGCTGCTGCAACGCTTCAGAAAGCAGCTGAGAAGGCCGCATGGAATGATTCTGGTCACAGGCCCGACAGGTTCGGGTAAAACCACCACCCTGTATGGTGCTTTGTCAGAGCTGAATGAACCGTCCAAAAAGATCATTACCGCTGAAGATCCGGTGGAATATCGCCTGCCAAGGGTTAATCAGGTTCAGGTAAACCCGAAAATAGACCTCGACTTTTCAACGGTTCTGCGAACCTTCCTGCGTCAGGATCCCGATATTATTCTGGTTGGTGAGATGCGGGATCAGGAGACGGTTGAGATTGGGTTAAGGGCAGCCCTGACTGGTCACTTAGTTTTAAGTACCCTGCACACTAACGATGCCGTCGACAGTGCATTAAGAATGATGGATATGGGCGCACCGGGGTATCTGGTGGCAAGTTCTGTGCGTGCGGTACTGGCACAAAGGCTGGTACGTAAAGTGTGCCCTGACTGTGCGACGACTGAAATACCGGACGAGTCGAAAAAGAGCTGGCTGGAGAGCCGTTTCCCTAATCAAACCAATGCAGTGTTTACTAAAGGAAGAGGTTGTCAGAACTGTAATGTGACCGGTTATCGTGGCCGGATTGGTGTGTTTGAGTTCTTAGAACTGCAGGAAGAGATGATGGATGCCCTGAGGGCGAATGATGCGGTACTGTTTGCTGAAAAGGCACGAAATGCCGCCGGATACAAGCCTCTGCTGGCATCGGCAATGGAGCTGGCGCTGAAGGGCATAGTGAGCCTGGATGAAGTGATGCATCTGGGTGAAGGTGACTCTTCAGGAAACATTGACCCGATTTATATCGGGGAGAGCTAAATGGCTAACTTCAGGTATCAGGGCAGAAATGCAGAGGGGAAGCAGATCAGCGGTGATGTTGAAGCGCCGACGGAAGAGCTGGCGATCGATTCCCTGATCAACCGTGGCATTATTCCTACTTCAGTTGTGATGGGAAAAAGTGCCGGCAAAGGCCTCTCTATCGATCTGAGCGACTTGCTTGTTCCGGCCGTTCCGCTGGAAATATTGGTGATCTTCTGCCGTCAGATGTACAGCCTGACTAAAGCTGGCGTACCATTGCTCAGAGCTATCAAGGGGCTTTCCGGCAATGCTCATAATAAGCAGTTAAAAACAGCTTTGGAACAGGTAGGGACTGAGCTGACCAACGGCCGTAGCCTTTCAGCTTCTATGCGCCTGCATAGCAATGTATTTAGTCCGCTTTTTGTTTCAATGGTTAATGTCGGGGAAAACACCGGCCGGCTGGATGAAGTACTGCTCCAGTTGAGTGGTTACTACGAACAGGAACTGGAAACCAGAAAGCGGATAAAAACCGCCATGCGTTACCCGAGCTTTGTTATTGGCTTTGTGGTGGTGGCCATGTTTGTACTTAACATCTGGGTGATTCCTCAGTTCTCCAGTATGTTCTCCCGCTTTGGTGTTGATCTGCCACTGCCTACTCAGATATTGATTGCTACATCGGGTTTCTTTGTTAACTACTGGGTGTGGATGCTGGCAGCCATATTTGCTGCCGGCTTTGGCTTTAAACTGTGGATCTCCGGGGCGGCCGGACGGGAAATCTGGGACGGAATACGGCTAAAACTGCCTATTGTCGGTAGTATCGTTAACCGGGCACAGATGGCACGTTTTTCCAGAACCTTCTCCTTAATGTTGAAGGCCGGTGTACCACTTAACCAGTCGATTGCACTGGCTGCGGAATCGATGGGAAACCGCTTTCTCGAAGTGCGCCTGATGGAGATGAAATCTTCCATTGAGGCGGGGGGAACCATATCAAATACCGCAATAAACAGCGGTATTTTTACCCCTTTGGTGATCCAGATGATCGCCGTGGGTGAGGAAACGGGTCGTATTGATGAGTTGCTGATGGAAGTCGCTGACTTCTATGACCGGGAAGTGGAGTACGATCTCAAGACTCTGACTGCCCGTATTGAGCCTATTCTGCTGGTTATTGTGGCGGCTATTGTGCTGGTGCTGGCTCTGGGTATTTTTCTGCCTATGTGGGGCATGCTGGATGCGATTCAGGGACGATAAGCGGAGCGGTTATGGAAAATATCAGCCGCTTTAAACCGGCTTCAGCCCTGTGGGGAGTGTTGATTACACTTCTTATGGCAGCATTAGTATGGTCGTGGAAAAAGATGGAGCCGGATACCACAGAGACTGCTTATGATCTTGCGACACTGGCGATTCTGGATCGGGCGAACGCATTTAAACAGAGCTGGCTGGTACATAAACGGCCACAGACACTGAGTCTGGACGATCAGGACTACCAGTTTAGTGATCATGGCTGGCTGCTGCCCCTTTACGCTAATCAGGTAAATTGTCATTACTGGCTGACCACTCTCTATCCGGCCGGAGAGATATTTGGTTCAAAACCGGAAAATAGTTATTCTATTCATATGGATGATGGATATATGTGCCGCTATAATTATCCGGAAAAGAGTGTTGTGATCCAACTGAGTAACAACCAATTTACAGTAAAATTAGAAGATTCTGCCTTATAGCGCAGCAAATAGCTGGCAGAGTCTATTGATATGCTAAATTTTAAATACGCCGCATTTACAGGTGGAAGGTAATATGAAGAAACAGACTGGTTTTTCTTTGATGGAACTGGTGATTGTCATTGTTATTTTAGGGTTGTTGGCCGTAGCGGCACTGCCCCGGTTTTTAGATATTACTGACGAGGCGAAAAAAGCGAGTATTGAAGGCGTTGCTGGCGGTTATGCTACGGCAGTGTTATCGGCGCGGGCACAGTGGGAGGCAGAAGGCCGCCCTCAAACCAGCAGCCGCAATGTGGTTAATTATGACGGTACCGATTTTCTGCTAACCAGCTCTGCAACCAGTGGTTACAGAGACGGCTACCCGATTGCCGTATATAGCGGCAGTGATGCAACCACGGTTAATGCGGCTGCCTGTAAAGCCCTGATGGAGCAGTTATTACAGAATCCGCCATCGGTAGAGACCAGCGATACCGGTTCACCTAAGTATATTGCCTCAGCTCCGGCCAATGATGAGTGTCGCTATGAGCAGCAGGAAGGCAGTACCAAGCATAACTTTGTCTATAAAGTATCAGCCGGGCGTGTCACAGTTAATTTAGTCAATTAGAACAGATAAATGACAAATGGCAGGTTTTTCTATATAACATAGAGAAAAGGCGTTTACCGTTGGTCGTATTGTTTTAGTTTTGTGGTCAGATAATAAAAATAGCCACGAGATGCCAAGAAGTAAGAGAGATTTGAGTATGAAAAGACAAGCTGGTTTTACCCTGATTGAATTGGTTGTTGTTATTGTAATTTTGGGTATTCTTGCCGTAACAGCCGCACCTAGATTTTTAAATTTGCAGAAAGATGCGAGAGTTGCTTCTCTTGAAGGAATGCGTGGTGCGATTCAGGGCGCATCAGGTATGGTGTATGGCAAGTCTGCTATTGAAGGTGAAGAGTCTAAAGCTAAAGGTGCTTCTCCGGCTCCTTCAGTTGATGCAAGTGGTTCAACTGTGCTTACCTCATATGGTTATCCGACCGCGGCGGATGGTGGTATAGGCAATGCAGTTGTGGGTCTTCAGAGTGCCACTGACTGGGCAAGATTTACTGATGGGACTACCAATACCTATGTAATTACTTTTCAGGCAAGTACAGCATTAGCTGATGCTGCGGCAGTTAAAGCAACCAAATGTTATATTACTTATACGGAAGCGACATCAGGTACTGTCCCTGCTGCGGTAGCAATAACTGATAGTTCTGGTTGCTAAATAAAAAGAGATTGAGTAAGGCCTGCATTGCAGGCCTTATTTTTATCAGTATATTTATATTTTCCTATATACTCTAAAGACTTGTTGGTTTAAGGAAACAGGGAACATGCCTTTCGCTAATTATCGCCGGTCTGGTTTTACCCTAATTGAGCTAGTGGTAATTATTCTTCTGCTAAGCATTATCTCTGTCTATGCTGCCAGCCGTTATTCCGGTACTTCAAGCTTCTCTGCTTTTGCCGCTCAGGAACAGGCTATTTCTATTATCCGTCAGATCCAGTTAAGCCGGATGCAATCTAATGTTAGCGGAACAGTTTCCACAGACTATCAGCTTAGGGTCTCTTCAGATTGTCTTGGATCGGTTTCAAGCTGCACAACCACCAGTAACTCCCGCAGTAACCGGTTGGTTCTTCCTCAGGATGTTAGTTTTGCTCAGTCAATGACGGTGGGCTTTGATCTTTTGGGCAACCCCTCTTGTGTAACGGGAACCTGTCCGGCAAATTTTAAAATCGATATTTCTGATAGCGGTGCTACTGCCAGTGTCTGTATTAACTCTCAGGGGTACGTTTATGGCTGCTAAGCTAACCTACAGGCAGAAAGGCTTTACCCTTATCGAAAGTATTGTGGCCATTGTGGTGATGGGGGTAGCCATGGTTACCCTGACCTCACTGCTTTTTCCTCAGTTTCAGGACTCAGCTAAACCACAGTATGAAGTTCGTGCCGCTGCGTTAGCTAACAGTTTGCTGACTGAAGTAATGGCGCGCCGCTACGATGAAAACAGTAACCCTGACGGAGAAGTGGTTCGTTGTGGTGAAGGTGATCCATGTACTTTGCAAAGTGCTTTTGGCCCGGATGGCACAGAATCTGATCCTGCCAGCTTTGATGATGTGGATGACTATATAGGCTGCTGGACTACCAATACCGCCAGCAACGCATACTGCTCAACGGTGGCGGGAAACCTGGATGATGTATTCGGTGATGCCATCAGTAGCGAATATCCCAACTTTGCAGCCGATATAGATGTTGTTTCTGCAACAATTGCCGGTAATAGCCAGTTTAAGAAAGTTACTGTGACAGTGACGGCCGGCTCGTACGGTGAGTACCAGTTTTCAGCCTACAGAGGGAACTACTGATGAGAAGTAAAGGCTTCACTCTGGTTGAAATGGTGATCACCATTATTGTGCTGGGTGTTATTTTTCTCGGTTTTACCGGTATCCTTGAAACGGGTACCAAAGGTTATATCGACAGTGTTGACCGGCAGAAAGTACAGAATCAGGCCCGTTTCGTAATAGAGAAGATGTCGCGGGAAATCCGTCATGCTGTGCCAAATAGCTTTGCCACCACCAGCAGCACTTCCGCTAAATGTATTAACTTTTATCCTATTGTGCGTTCTGGATTTTATTCCCGTAATCAGACTAGCGGCAAGGTGGATTTTGTGGTGACTAATCAGGGTGTCCAATTACCGTCACCGGTTAGTGAATCTCTGGTGATAAATCCAAGTCGAAACGCTGATCTGACTAGCGGTAAGCAGTTTAAAAGTCTTTCTGGGTGCAGGGATAGCGCCGATAGCAGTTGTACAGAGTCGCAACCGGCCAGCGGAGTGTATGTTTATTCCATTGACGATGACTTTAACAGCCATTCTGTTGCTAACCGCTATTATACTTATAACGGTGAGGTTAGTTACTGTATCAGTAGTAGCGGCAATTTAACCCGTAACACTGTTATTGTTGCTGAAGAGGTTAACTTTACTCAGAGCCGCTTTGAGTACCTTCAGGCTACTCTGCAACGCGGCGGTTTGGTTCATCTGGACTTTCTGTTTACCAATCAGGATGAACAGAGTTTCTACAGACATGATGTGCAGGTATTAAATGTTCCGTAAAAAAGTGCAACAGGGAAATATCGTTATTATCGCCATCTTTATCGTTGTGGTAATGGGCTTACTTGCCGTTAACTTAACCCGGATTAGCTGGTCAAATCAGGATACCCTTTCCCGGGAAGTTTTGGGTACTCAGGCCTGGTTTGTGGCTCATTCAGCAAATGAGTGGGCACTGGCAACACTATTTCCTATCGGGCAGGCAGGAACGCCGACACAGCTTGATACAAACTGCGATACGGTAAATAGTTCGTCATCCACGGCAGCTGTGGCTTTAGTTAACGGTCTTTCCTGTAGCGCTCCAACTATACAGTGCAGTAAACCTGCAGCATCAATCCCCGATGATTTAAAATATTTTCAGGTTAGCACCAGTGCTATCTGTAGTTCTGGTACTCAGTTTCAGGTTCAGCGTGAACAGCAGGTCTGGGTTAAGGCGATAGGTGGCTGATATGCGGTTTTTAGTTGCTATTTTACTAATTGTGGTTTCGTTTCAGGGCTGGTCCGCAACATCGACTTGTACAGGATTTCACGGTAACAAGAACTTCCATCTGCAATTTGATATCACTTCAGCACAACAGTCCCAGCAAATAATTGTGGATCAAACCGGAAACAGTCCTGATGTTATTGTTTACTCAACTGTAGCGGCCTCTGGTGCTCTGTTTGTTGACTCTGCCCTATATTCAGCAACTCCGGTTAACTATCAGGTGCTGATTACTTCTGATGGAGGTTCAGAGGTTAATTACTATAGAAGATTGGCAGGTACTACTGGGTGGCCTGCTGCAATCTCAACAGCATTTTATAACTTCAAAAATGGTATTCTAAGAGCTGACTCCAATGATGGTTCAATCGATTTAACCAGCTGTTCTGACTATATTCCCGATCTTACTCCTCCAGTAAGTTACCAACTGGAAGTTACTCCGGTTAATGACTTTGCACTGCAATGCGAAAACCCTCAATTTACCTTTACCGTTAAAGACAGCAACACCGGAAATGTTGTGACAGATTACAGTGGTACTATCTCCGTCACCTTACCTAGCGGTGTAACAGTACAGAGTGTTGTACAGGGGGGGATCAGCGGAAGTAATTACACGACCAATAACGGAGTACTGATTCTGGCATTAAGCAGCAGTCAGTTGGGTCAATTTACCGTATCTGGTGAACTGGATAGCGGTGAAACAGACAGTAGCCAGTTATATGTGGCACCTTATAAGTTCGGTGTAAATACTGTTAATGCTATTGCCGCAAGAGAGACGGTTTTTACTTTAAATGCACTGGCTTGCAATAACGGCTCAGCAACGGTCGTTTCCGGCTATCAGGGGAGCAAAAACCTGCTAATCTCCGATAAGACCCTGCAAGACCCTACCCTTGCTGAAGGGGCGAGTTGGGGGGTTCTGACGGTAAGTAATCAGTCAGGAACGTCGGCCAATCCAAATTTGAGTCTTGATTTCAGCTCAGGTTCAGCATCCGGAAGCATTAACTACACCGAGTCAGGCAGTATCAGTTTTAAAATAACAGACCCCGCATTTACCTGCCCGTCAGGCTTTGATTGTAAAGCAGAAGATGATGAAGCGTGGAATGGTTTGCAGGCTATCGTTAATATCAACTCCCGCCCGTGGACATTTGCTATCTGCGATCCTGACGATGCAGTTATGGATGGTACCTCTTCATCGGGAACAAAATATAAATCCGCAGGTAGTCTGTTTAACCTGAATGTTAAGCCCATTGTCTATCAAAGTGGTGGCGCTCTGTCCGGTGAAGTCGATGTAGCAAGTTACTGCTCCGCCAGTGTAACCAATAATTTTTATGTCACTAATGGCCCGCTGGCAACGGTATATCTGAAAGGTGCCCTTGCAACGCCGTCATCTGGCCGAATCGGTTCTGGCTCAAACTTCCTTTCATCGGGTGGGGACAGTAAACGTCATTACGAAAAAGTCTCCGGTGAGAACTACTACAGCTTTAGCGATCTTCGCTGGGATGAGGTAGGTAGCCTGAAAGTAACTGCTGATATTGGCAGTGCGAATTATCTTGGAATGACCATTAATACAGGCTACCGGAATGTAGGACGTTTCTATCCGGCGAATCTTAGTATATTAAACAGTACCGATCTCTTTATACAAAACCAGAAAACTATCTGGCAATACCCATCCGGTTACAACAATTTTGCTTATATGGGCCAGCCAATTATCCATAACTTTATTGTTCAGGCGAACTCCGCAACGGGAACAGCAACCCAAAACTACGGGCTATTTTCTGACGATCAAATTGAAACACTGGATTATATGGCTATCGCCCAGACAGGCAGCGGAACCGTCTGGAGTGATATTGACAGTAGTGGCGCTGAGCAGAGGATCAAAAGCGGCGATACTTATCGCTGGGACGGCAGCCATTGGGGCAAAACCTTGGGGATAGAGAGTGCCCAACTATCCGTAGCTATTGCCGGTTTTGAATTCGAGAAAAAGCAAGATAGCTCAGCGGCTAACTACACGTCAGAAGCAGATGGCCCATACTCGGACACCACCACTAAGAAATCACTGTTTGGATTAAAGGTACTTGATAAAACAACTGCCGAAGTCGATTTTTCCACTCTGGACTTCGGTAGCGAACTGGCGGCACATACCACACATCAGGGTAAAAAGTTTGATAGTCAGCCATTGTTCCGGTATGGACGGATGACCCTTCAGGACGTAGGTGGTAATCAGGATATTGCTTTGTCAGTGCCGTTAAAGACGGAATACTGGGATGGCAGCAACTTTGTTACCAATAGCTACGATGATGGCAGTGATTTTAATCCTGCTTACTATTGTCGTGAACAGATTTGGCGTGACGGTTCCGGCAGCTCCGATGCCAGTTTCAGCAGTAGCGGAACAGAGGTTGTAGATGGTCAGTCTGACACTTTGTCAGCTCAGCATACTGAAAGCAGAGAACAGGTAAGATTATGGCTGCGACAGCAAGCTTCTCTGCCAAGTGGTGTTGAAGCCAGCCGCTGTTTCAGTTCAGGTACAGTGATTAACCAGCCGTGGCTAAGATATAACTGGCGTGGGTTAGGGGATGAAGATCCTTCTGCTGTGATTACTTTTGGCGTTTACCGTGGTAATGACAGGGTTATTTTCCGCGGTGAACCACGCCTGAGCGGAGATTAAATAAGTTGGAAAATTCTTATTTAAAGTCTAAATGTAAGAAAAATAGAGATTAACCCCATGTTTATGCGTCAATGCCTTGCTGTAAAGGCAATGCATTGGTACATTTAGTGCAATTTTGTCTTCTAATATTATCCGATGAGCGAAGAATATGTTTAAGAAACTTCGTGGTATGTTTTCAAATGACCTATCAATTGATTTAGGTACCGCTAACACACTAATTTATGTAAAAGGACAAGGCATTGTTCTTGATGAGCCTTCAGTAGTTGCAATCAGCCAAAAACGTGCAGGCAGTGCAAAAAGTGTTGCAGCTGTTGGTCATGAGGCGAAACAGATGCTTGGACGTACTCCGGGCTCAATTTCTGCAATCCGCCCGATGAAAGATGGCGTTATTGCCGACTTCTATGTAACTGAAAAAATGCTGCAGCATTTTATTAAGCAGGTACATGACAATAGCATTCTTAAACCAAGCCCGCGTGTACTGGTTTGTGTTCCGTGTGGTTCTACTCAGGTAGAGCGTCGTGCGATTCGTGAGTCTGCTCTTGGTGCGGGAGCCCGTGAGGTTTACCTGATCGACGAGCCGATGGCAGCAGCAATTGGTGCAGGTCTGAGAGTGTCTGAGCCTACGGGTTCTATGGTGATCGATATCGGTGGTGGTACTACCGAAGTTGCGGTGATTTCCCTGAATGACGTGGTTTACTCTTCGTCAGTTCGTATCGGTGGTGACCGTTTTGATGAGGCCATTATCAACTATGTCCGCCGCAACTATGGCAGCTTGATTGGTGAAGCAACAGCAGAGAAGATCAAACACGTTATCGGCTCGGCTTACCCGGGTGACGATGTTGATGAAATTGAAGTTCGTGGCCGTAACCTTGCTGAAGGTGTGCCGCGTAGCTTTACCCTGAACTCGAATGAGATCCTTGAAGCGTTGCAGGAGCCGCTGACAGGTATCGTTTCTGCGGTAATGGTTGCTCTTGAACAGTGTCCGCCGGAACTGGCTGCTGATATCTCTGAGAACGGTATGGTTCTGACAGGTGGTGGTGCACTGCTGAGAGATCTTGACCGTCTTCTGATGGAAGAGACAGGTATTCCGGTTGTTATTGCTGAGGACCCTCTGACTTGTGTTGCCCGTGGTGGCGGTAAAGCGTTAGAAATGATCGACATGCATGGTGGCGATCTGTTCAGTGAAGAATAATTCCATTTATCCACGGAACAAGGGTGGATTGGAATGAAACCTATATTTGGCAGAGGCCCCTCTCTGCAACTCCGTTTGTTTATAGCGGTATCCATATCAGCCAGCTTGATGCTGGCTGATAGTCGTCTTGATGCCTTCTCCGGCGTGCGCTACATACTTAACAGTATGGTTGCACCTATCCAGTATGCGGCTAATCTTCCGAGAACCATGTTTGATGGAATGTATGAGCGGCTGAATACGCGACAGCAGCTTATGGACAGTAATGCCTCGCTGAAGCGGGAAATTCTCTATCTTAAGAGTGAAGTCGGATTGCTGGAGCAGTATCAGGAAGAGAACCAGAGGTTACGTAAGCTTCTCGGCTCTCCCTTTGTCCGTGATGAGAAAAAAGTCGTTACTGAAGTAATGGCTGTAGATTCATCACCGTATCGCCATCAGGTGGTGATCGATAAAGGGCACACCGATGGTGTTTATGTCGGTCAGCCGGTGATTAATGAAAAAGGCATTGTTGGTCAGGTAACTTTTGTTGCCGCGCACAATGCCCGCGTGCTCTTGCTGGTGGACTCAAATAATTCAATCCCGGTTCAGGTGGTTCGGAATGATATCCGGGTGATTGCATCGGGTAAAGGAGAGCTGGACAGCATCTATCTGGAACATATTTCCCTGAGTACTGATATTCAGCAAGGCGATTTACTGGTCACTTCCGGTCTGGGGAACATTTATCCCGAAGGCTACCCTGTTGCTTATGTGTCAGAGGTTGACAATGACAATAGCCGCCAGTTTGCTCAGATAAAAGCAGAACCTGTAGTTGAGTTTGACCGTCTGCGTTATCTGCTGCTGATCTGGCCAAACGAAGACAGACAAAAAGCCGTACTGTCCTCATCGGAAGATATGGAAGCTGAAGCGGGAGATACTCAAGATGGCAAATAGTATTTTTCGCGGCAAAGGCGTTATCTGGGCATCCTTTCTTGTTGCCCTGATATTACAAACCATCCCATGGCCGGGTGATCTGGAGCTTTTCCGTCCTTCATGGCTGGTATTGGTAACCTGTTACTGGGTTCTGGCTCTTCCTCATCGTGTCAATGTAGGAACGGCTCTGATTCTTGGTTTGTTATGGGACTTATTGTTAGGGTCAACCCTTGGTATTCGCGGCATAGTGATGTCGGTAACCATCTATCTGGTCGCGGCAAACTTTCTGGTTCTGAGGAATATGGCTCTCTGGCAGCAAGCAATGTTTATTGCAGCGCTGACTATTCTGGCTAAGTTTGTTGAGTTTTCCGGAGAGTTTCTGATTCAGGATGTCAGCTTTAACCCAATGAGCCTCTGGTCAGGATTGGTTAACTGCATTTTGTGGCCGTGGATGTTCCTTCTGCTACGTCGAGTCAGACGACATTGGCATGTCAGATAACTGAGGAGAAAAGTGATGGAAAAAAAACTGTGCCTTGCATCAGGTTCTCCCAGAAGAAAAGAGTTATTACAGCAACTTGGCTATCCTTTTACTATTGTTAAACCAGATGTAGAAGAAGTTCGTCAGTGTGATGAAACTGCCGCAGACTACGTTCTGCGGCTTTCATATGAGAAGGCCAAAGCCGGACAGTTAATGGTTCAGGCCGCAGATGTGGTGCTTGGTTCTGATACCGTGGTGGTGCTGGACAATGATGTATTAGAAAAACCAGATAACTTCGAAGATTCTCTTGCCATGTTATCCCGCCTGTCCGGTAGAAAGCATCAGGTGATGACGGCGGTAACGGTAGTGAGTGGTGATAAACACGCTTCGGAGTTAGTGATTACAGACGTATGGTTCAAACCACTGAATAATGAAGAAATAAGCCAGTACTGGCAATCAGGTGAACCGTGCGATAAAGCAGGTAGTTATGGCATTCAGGGAATAGGAGGCCGTTTTGTTTCACGTATTGAGGGGAGTTATCACGCTGTAGTGGGCTTACCTCTGTATGAAACTGACCAGCTACTAAAAGAATTCTTATAAAATTAATGAGGTGCTCTCATGAGTGCAGAGTTATTAATTAATGTCACCCCAAGTGAAACACGTGTAGCAATGATCGAGGGCGGTGTCCTTCAGGAAGTTCATATTGAACGGGAAGCCCGCCGCGGAATCGTCGGAAATATCTATAAAGGTCGCGTCTCCCGAGTACTGCCGGGAATGCAGGCTGCCTTTGTCGATATAGGTCTGGAAAAAGCAGCCTTCCTGCACGCTTCAGATATTGTTCCCCATACAGAATGCGTCGCTGAAAATGAAAAGAAGCAGTTTCAGGTAAGAGATATATCTGAGCTGGTTCGTCAGGGGCAGGATATTGTTGTTCAGGTGGTAAAAGATCCTCTTGGTACCAAGGGAGCGCGCCTGACAACCGATATTACTCTGCCGTCCCGTTACCTTGTCTTTATGCCCGGTGCCAGTCATGTGGGGGTTTCCCAGCGCATAGAAAGCGAAGAAGAGAGAAACCGCCTGAAAAATATCGTGGCAGAATATTGCGACGAAGATGGCGGATTTATTATCCGTACAGCAGCAGAAGGTGCTGATGATAAAGAGCTTTCTCAGGATGCTATTTTCCTTAAGCGGTTGTGGAAAAAAGTGGGTGAACGTCGTTCCCGTTATAAAACCCGATCGACCCTTTATGGTGAGCTTGGGCTGGCGCAGAGAATTTTGCGTGACTTTGTCGGTACAGAGCTAACCCGTATTCAGGTGGATTCCCGCTTAGTATTTGAAACATTAAAAGAGTTCACTACCGAGTTTGTTCCTGAGCTGACAGACAAACTTGAGCTATATGAAGGCGATAAACCCATCTTTGATATGTTTGATGCCGAGAATGAAATTCAGCGCTCCCTTGACCGGAAAGTAGAGCTTAAATCCGGTGGCTATCTGATTATCGATCAGACCGAAGCGATGACAACAGTCGATATCAATACTGGTGCTTTTGTCGGCCGGCGTAATCTGGAAGAGACTATCTTTAATACCAATGTCGAGGCGACTCAGGCCATTGCCCGGCAGCTAAGGCTGAGAAACCTTGGCGGCATTATTATTATCGACTTTATCGATATGCTGTCTGAAGAGCATAGAGAGAGGGTAATAAATTCTCTTGAAGCGGCACTGTCTGTAGACAGGGTTAAAACCAATATTAATGGTTTTACCCAGTTGGGCTTAGTGGAGATGACCCGTAAAAGAACCCGGGAAAGTATTGAACATGTACTCTGTTCTGAGTGTCCAACTTGTGAAGGACGTGGTTCAGTGAAAACCGTTGAGACGGTTTGTTATGAAGTACTCAGGGAGATTACCCGTGTTAACCGTGCTTATGATGCCGATAAGTTTGTTGTTTATGCTTCTCCGGCTGTTGCAGAGACCCTTGAGGGAGACGAATCTCATGCGCTGGCTGAGCTGGAAGTCTTTATCGGCAAACAGGTTAAAATTCAAGTTGAACCGCTATACATTCAAGAGCAGTTCGATGTGGTCATGATGTAATGGAGCAGGTGTGAGTTCACTGTTCGCTCGCTTAGGGCGTTTTGTTTTATGGATTCTGGTAACAGTAATGGTATTTCTGGCCCTTGCTGTTACCGCATTACGTATATCTTTACCCCGGCTGGATAGTTATCAACAGGAAATATCTAGCTGGGTAGTTAACTCTACCGGTCTGCCCTTTAGCATAGGTAGTGTGGAAGGCTACTGGCGCAACACCCGCCCTTCCATTTCACTTCGAGACCTTGAAGTGGAGGGTATCAGCGAAAAAAATGTCACCTTTACCGTTGATGAAGTTCAGCTTCAGCTTGATCTTCTGCAATCGGCTCTGACCCTTTCTCCTAAAATTGCCTCACTTAATGTTAACGGCCTGAATCTTGATATCAGCCAGATAAAGCTGATTGGTAAAGGCGATCAGGATAAGGGAGACCAGCAAGCAGAAAGTCGCTCTTCAGATAAATTTCTTTCCCGTCTTGAGTCACTGCTGTTAAGGCAGCTGGCTGACTTTAGTCTGCAGGATGCCAGTGTCCGTTACCAAACCTTTCAGGGCAATGTCCGTTCATTGGGCTTTAAACAATTAAAGTGGCGCAACCGGGGTAAGCAGCACAAGCTGGAAGGCTATGTCAGTCTGGAAAATGGTGGTTTAAACAGTCTGGCCGTTAAGGCTAACTTTAAAGATCACGGCTCAATACTGGACGTTTCAGGTGACTTTTACGCTCAGGCAGAAGATATAAGAGTGACGCCATGGCTGACAAAATATCTGGAAGATGAAACGGGTATTGATAGCGGGCAGGTCAGCTTTAATAGCTGGTTTAGTTTTGACAGAAGCAAACCGGTGGATGCTTTTGTTGAGTTACGGCCTTCTGAACTAAGCTGGCATCAGGACACGGCTCATTCACTGATCCTTGAAAAAGGAACCTTTAAGCTGGTACCCGGAGCGGAGAGTGGCGAGTGGAAAGTCAGTGGCCATTCGATTACAGCCAGAACCGATGAGATTGACTGGCCCGAGCTCGATATTGCCTTTGAATGGTTAAACGACTCGTGGACAGTAAATATTTCACAGCTGGACATCGCTTCTTTAAGGCCTTTAGTTCATTTGATGCCTCAATCTTCAGAAGCGGCAAAGTGGGTTGATACTTTGCAGCCCAGTGGTTTAGCAGAAGATTTACGCTTCTCATTTAACCGTGACAACGGCGATTTAAATTACTCGGCCAGCCTAAGCTCTGCAGGTATGAAGCAGTGGTATCTTTTGCCAGAAGTTCATGACTTAACTGCTGACATCTCGGGAAATAATACTACGCTGGTAGCATCGGCTTCGCTAATTGATGACCGCCTGCCCTATGGTGATGTTTTTCAGGCTCCACTACGAATTAAGCAGGGTAATGTCGATATTGTCTGGCAGTCGGATGAGAGAGGCTGGAAGCTCTGGTCAGATAAAGTTTCTGTTGCCACACCAGATATGCAGGTGATTGGTGAGTTCTTACTTGATTTTCCTGATGTCGGCTCATCTTTCTTGTCATTCTATGCCGAGACCGATGTATTTAATGCCGGTGAAACATGGCGTTACCTGCCTACTCTGGCTTTGGGCCAGGAGCTGACGGATTATCTGTCCCCTGCCATACAAGGGGGAAATGCCAAAACGGCTCAGGTTATGTGGTTCGGAGAGTTAGGTGAGTTCCCTTATCAAAATAACAATGGTGTTTTTCAGGCCAAGGTTGCCCTGAATGACACCCGGTTTAGCTTTGACACTCAGTGGCCGGCGATTACAGATATGCAGCTGGATCTGCTGTTTGAAAATGCTTCCATGTATCTGGATTCAAAATCTGCCCGCCTGATGGATGTAGAAGCAGAAAGAGTGACCGGAGAAATTGCTTATCTGGGCCCCGGTGGTGAACTGGATATCTGGGCTAAAGCCACGGCAAAAGGGCCTATGGTTCGTGACTATATGATGGCCACCCCTCTGGTGGACTCTGTTGGTGCGGCATTAACTGAGGTGCAGGTGGCCGGAAATGTTAAATCAGAGTTCCGGCTTAATATCCCGTTTGATGAAGGAAAGGATACCAGAGCGTGGGGATATGCCGATCTGCCGGGTAATACCATTAATGTTCAGTCGCCACCTATTGAGCTGAAGAATGCGCGTGGCAGAGTGGTCTTTGATAATGATGTGGTTAAAGCCTCAGGGCTGAAAGCCAATCTTCTTTCTCAGCCTGTTTCCGTTGATTTTAAGGGCGAGGGGCTGGCATCAAGCTATGCTGTGAATATTAACTTGCTTGGTGACTGGGAAGTGGCACCACTTGCTCCTTATATAGGTTCAAAATGGGTAAAACGGTTTCAGGGCCATGCCCCGTGGCAGATGGACATTGATTTACAGCTTAATGATATCGGTTTTACCTATCAGATAGATTCAAAGGCTAACCTTGATTTTGTCTCCAGCCAGTATCCGGCACCGCTGGATAAGGCGCTGGGCGAGAAAAAATTACTGCAGATGCAGGCTTCCGGAAATCAGGAAAGCATCTCCAGCCGGATTCAGTTGCCGGGGGCTAAATATCAGGCAGAGATTGATATCAGGGGTGAAAAGCCTGAACTTACGGCAACCAATTTGTTGCTTGGTAAAGGGAGCTTTAAAGCCAGCCCGATTGTCGGCCATCATATGACGGTCAGGGCGCCTGAGTTTAATCTGGATGAATGGATTGAAGTTGCCTCTGAGAAAGAGCAGAGCAAAAGTGTTTCCAAGCTGAGTCAGATGGCGACACCGGAAATACCTTTACCACAAAGGGTTCAGCTTGATACAGAACTGCTCAGATTTGCAACTTTGGATTGGCATGATGTTAACTTTTCAGCCCGTAAAAAAGGTTATTCATGGGCGATGAAGGTCGACAGCGCAGAGGTTAAAGGGGATGCTAACTACCTTGAACCTTATGATCTGAGTGTCTCGCTGGATCGGTTACAACTCTTTATACCTCAGTTAGATAAAGAGACGGAGCAGACTGTCGTATTTCAGGCTGAACAAGATCAGCCTCTGATCAGTGAATTCGACAGAGAGTTTCACCGCTTGATGCCAAGCCTGACCCTGAATATCAGAGACTTTTGGCTGCAAGGCTATAAGGTCGGTAAGGTCAATATCGATATGGAGCGTAAAGATGACTACCTGAGCTGGCGCAATATCGAGTTTAGT
The DNA here is from genome assembly GCF_028201475.1 of Vibrio sp. SCSIO 43137. Taxonomy (NCBI): domain Bacteria; kingdom Pseudomonadati; phylum Pseudomonadota; class Gammaproteobacteria; order Vibrionales; family Vibrionaceae; genus Vibrio; species Vibrio sp. SCSIO 43137. Next base: position 320,178 of record NZ_CP116383.1, read on the forward strand.
AGCGGTAATAATACCATACAGGCGAGTGGTAGCTGGTTACTCTCAGGAGATAACAGTGTTTCGGATATAGAGCTGTTCGTTAAAGGTGACGATAACACTGAACTGATGGACAGGTTCGGTATCAGCTCGGGTATTCAGAAAGCGCCTTTTGAAGTGAGCTCTGATATGCAGTGGCAGGGTGCGCCATGGTCAATGCAGATTGATACGCTAAAAGGGGACTTAAAAGTCGAGTTTGGGAAAGGGGTGATTTCTGATGTCAGTGGTGCTGCTAAACTATTGGGCATGTTCAGCCTTGATTCGATTATTCGTAAAATGCAGCTCGATTTTAGTGATATATTTGATAAAGGACTGGCGTTTGACAGCATTAGCGGATCCGGAAAGATTGAAAAAGGGGTATTTGTTACCAATGATATTGTGATGGACTCTGTTGCCGGAGATATGAACCTTAAGGGAATGGCCGATCTAAACAATAATCTGGTTGATGCTGAGGTAGAGTTTACTCCGGATCTGACATCAGGTATTCCTGTGTTGACCGCGTTTGCTGTAACTCCGCAGACAGCGGTAGTGGTATTTGCTATCTCTAAAGTAATTTCGCCGGTTGTGGACGTATTTACCAAGATCCGCTACCGGGTACAGGGATCTCTGGATGCACCTGAGGTTAAGGAGCTCTCGCGCAGCAGGGGAGAATACAAACTTCCGGATGCCCAGCGCAAAGGACAGTAAGTAGAGCAAGGGAATGGATATGGATAATGTCGGCATCGTTCAGATGACCTCTGGACCAGAACCGCTGAAGAATTTAGCTTTTATTGAGCAACAACTGAAGAGACTATCAGAAAGTGGTGTTAAGTTAGTACTTACTCCTGAGAACTGTATTGTATTTGGCAGTAAATCTGACTACCGACTGCATGCAGAAGAGCTTGGTAGCGGACTTATTCAGTCAACTCTGGCGGACTTAGCCCGAAAATATAAACTCTGGCTGGTTATCGGCAGCCTGCCCATTCGTCATGAAGAAAAAATCACAACCACCTCACTGGTGTATAACAGTGAGGGCGAAATAGTCGCCCATTACGATAAGCTGCATCTGTTCGATGTTGATGTGGATGATCAACACGGCAGCTACAGAGAGTCTGAGACATTTTCAGCGGGAGAACGGGTAGCTGTTGTCGATACCCCAGTCGGTAAGTTAGGACTTACTATTTGTTATGATCTCCGCTTTCCTCATCTTTTTTCAGAACTCAGGAAGAAAGGCGCTCAGATAATTTCAGTTCCTGCTGCTTTTACTGCAACCACAGGAGAAGCACACTGGGAAGTGTTATTACGTGCCCGGGCGATAGAAACTCAGTGCTGGATTCTGGCTGCGGCTCAAACCGGTAAACATCCGTGTGGCAGAGAAACCTGGGGGCATTCGATGATAGTTAATCCCTGGGGAAGGATTATTCAACAAATCAATGGTGAAGCGGGTACAATTAAAGGGATGATAGAAGAAGGTATTCTGAATTCAGTGCGTTTGAATATGCCTATGCAGTCTCATGCCCGCTTCCAGTCAAAATTTAAACAGTAAAAAGGTTCACAATGACCATTAATCGTGTAGAGAACGAGCTATTTTCGCCTACAGGCCTTACCCGTCAGGATGTTGCTGATACTCTGGCCTGTATCGCTACCAGACAGATCGATTACGCCGATATCTATTTTCAGTCCAGTTGGCATGAGTCTCTGGTGCTTGAAGACAGTATTATCAAAGACGGTTCTTTTAATATTGATCGTGGTGTGGGTGTCAGGGCGGTTACCGGCGAGAAAACCGGCTTTGCCTATTCAGACCAGATCCAGAAAGAGAGCCTGATGCAGAGTGCTAATGCTGCGCGGGGAATTGCTCAGCAGGGACAGAATGGGCAGGTGAAAGCGTTCTCGTCACTTGGTCATAACAGTGTTTATCAGGCGACTAACCCTCTGGAGAGCCTGCATAAACAGCAAAAAATTGATTTATTAAAAGAACTGGATGCTTATATCCGTACTAAAGAACCACTGGTGACAGAAGTGTCTGTCAGCCTGAGTGGCGTTTATGAACAGGTACTAGTCGCGGCAACAGACGGAACTTATGAGGCGGATATCAGGCCGCTGGTTCGCCTGTCTGTCAGCGTGCTGGCTCAGAAAGGTGATCGCAGGGAGAGAGGCAGTTCAGGTGGCGGCGGCCGCTATGGCTACGATATGTTCCTTAATGAAGATAATGGCCGTAAGGCCGCTTATTACTTTGCTGATGAAGCGATACGTCAGGCTCTGGTCAACCTTGAGGCCGATGCGGCTCCTGCCGGAGCTATGCCTGTGGTACTTGGTGCCGGCTGGCCGGGCGTACTTCTGCATGAAGCTGTAGGGCATGGCCTTGAAGGGGACTTTAACCGTAAAGGCTCTTCAGTTTTCTCCGGTAAAGTTGGCGAACAGGTAACTTCTCCGCTATGTACTATTGTTGATGACGGCACCATGGCTGATCGCCGTGGCTCACTAAACATTGATGATGAAGGTGTGAAAGGCCAGTACAACACTCTGATTGAAGATGGTGTTCTTAAGGGCTATATGCAAGATAAACTGAATGCCCGCCTGATGGGGGTTGCGCCGACAGGAAACGGTCGCAGGGAATCTTATGCTCATCTGCCTATGCCGAGAATGACCAACACTTACATGCTGCCGGGTGAGCATAGCGCGGAAGAGATCATTTCTACCGTTAAGAAAGGCTTGTATGCACCAAACTTCGGTGGTGGTCAGGTTGATATCACTTCCGGTAAGTTTGTTTTCTCTACCTCGGAAGCGTATCTGATTGAAGAGGGTAAAATTACCCGCCCTGTTAAGGGAGCAACCTTGATTGGCTCCGGTATTGAAGCGATGCAGCAGGTCTCTATGGTCGGGGATGACTTATCGCTGGACAGAGGTGTTGGTGTCTGTGGTAAAGCGGGGCAAAGTGTTCCGGTCGGTGTCGGACAGCCAACATTGAAACTGGACTCGCTTACGGTCGGCGGAACTGAATAACAGTTTCAATAGAAACAGATAAACTAAGGGCTAGATAAATCTAGCCCTTTTGCCATTCGGCGATTGTCGAAACCAAACGATTTTACTCTTCCAGCTCTTTTAGTAGCTGAAAAATTTCGCGATAAGCCTTAGGCGGTTTATTGGCTTTCTTTTCACGTCTCGCCTGAAGATAGAGCTGGCGGAAACGCTGGCGGTCAGCCTGAGGGTATTTTTCCATTACCTCTGCAACGGCACTGTCACCTTCTTCGACGATACGATCTCTGAGCTGTTCCAGTTTGTGCAGCTCTGCTGTCGCTTGTGAGTGCTTGTTGCGGTATTTATCCAGGGCAGCCTGAATCGGCTCCGGATCGATATTACGCATAACTTTACCGATATACTGCAACTGACGGCGCTTAGCTTCATTTTTAAAGCGTTGGGCATCCGCCACGGCTATTCTGAGGTCATCAGGAAGGGGAAACTTTTCCAGTGTAGCCGGTTTAACTGCAACCAGCTCTTCGCCAAGTTTTTGCAGTGCTTCCATATCCTGTTTCATCTCGGTTTTACTAACCCAGATGATCTCTTCTTCCTCTTCCCAGGGAGCTTTTTGGTTTTTTCTTGCCATTTGATCTGCTTCTCATGATTATCTAGAGAGATTTTGCACTATTTTAGCAAGAATAATGGGGAGAATGCGAAAACCTTGTTATTCTAAGTAAATATATTTCACTTTTCAGAAGCGGCTATGGACGTAAAACAACAAATTGCACAACAGAGAGCTGAACTTGAAGCAGCTGTCGACAAGGCTTTAAAACTGGCAACGGGAACTGCAGATGCAGCAGAAGTAGCCATCACCAAATCAACAGGCTTAAGTGTTTCTACCCGGATGTGCGAAGTTGAGAATGTTGAATTTAATAGCGATGGTGCCCTTGGTATTACGGTTTACCGGGGACAGAGAAAAGGTAGTGCATCTACCTCAGATCTAAGTGAAAAAGCGATTCAGCAGACGGTAGAGGCCGCTCTTGATATTGCTAAGTATACTTCCGAAGATCCATACGCCGGCCCCGCACCGGCAGAGCTTATGGTTAAAGAGATCCCTGATTTGGATCTGTTCCACCCTGATGAGCCAGAGCCGGATAATGCTGCTAAGCTGGCTATCGCGGCTGAAGAAGCGTCCCTGAACTACAGCGACAAAATTAAGCAGAGTGATGGTGCCAGTTACGACAGCCACTATGGGGTTAAAGTCTACGGTAACAGCCATGGCCTACTGGCCAGTTACCCTTCAAGCCGTCACAGCCTGAGCTGCGTTAGCATTGGTGAGGGTGACAATGGTGTGATGGAGAGAGATTATAGCTATACTATTTCCCGTCAAACCAGCGATCTATGGACACCAGAGCAAGTCGGCCTGAAAGCGGCAGAAAAAACCGTTTCTAGGCTGGATGCGCAAAAACTGCAAACGGGTAAGTTCCCGGTAATGTTTGCAGCCGATGTCGCAACAGGGTTAATCGGGCATCTGGTTATGGCTATCAGTGGCGGTAATTTGTATCGCAAATCATCTTTCCTGCTGGATCAACTGGGCAATAAGATCTTCCCTGACTGGTTCTCCATTGAAGAGAAACCTCATGTGTTAAGAGGGCTGGCATCCAGCCCGTTTGATAGTGAAGGTGTATATACTCAGGACAGGTCGATTATCAGCGACGGCACACTGGCTACTTATCTGTTAACCAGTTATTCAGCCAGAAAGCTGAATATGACGCCGACAGGCCATGCTGGTGGTATTCATAACTGGTATGTCTCATCTACCGGACAGAGCTTTGATGCTATGCTGAAAGAGCTGAATACGGGCTTTTTGGTGACAGAGCTTATGGGGCAGGGTGTGAATGTGGTGACTGGTGACTATTCACGTGGTGCTGCCGGATTCTGGGTGGAGAATGGTGAAATTCAGTTCCCGGTATCTGAAGTGACTATTGCCGGTAACCTTAAGGATATGTTTAACACTATTGTTGCTGTTGGTGCGGATACTGAGACCCGTTCTCAGGTTCAGACCGGTTCTATTCTGATTGAATCGATGAAGATTGCCGGCTGTTAATTCCGTCTGCTTTATGGATCAGAAAGGCCAGCCTATACAAAAATAAGGGCTGGCCTTCGTTATATCGGGTATTCCTGTTCAGATAAATATGGTTGCCAGACCTAAGAAAACGGAAAGACCAATTACATCAGTAATGGTGGTTAGTGCCATACCGCCGGCAAGGGCCGGGTCGATATTCATCTTCTTAAGCATGATAGGGATGGTTACCCCTGCGATACCGGCCACCAGTAGGTTGGTTAGCATAGCTGCGGATATGATTCCGCCAAGTAGCCAGTTGCCTTTCCAGACAACGACGATACCACCGATAATACAAGCCCAGAGAATACCGTTCAGCAGTCCGATGGCGGCTTCTTTCAGTAACAGTTCACGCTTGTTACTGTCACCGATATGGCCGACAGCCAGCCCGCGGATCACCAGTGCCACGGTCTGATTACCCGCTACACCACCCATTGAAGGAACAATGGTCATCAGAACCGCAATAGCGGCCATCTGGTCTAGTGTGGCTTCAAACATATTGGAAACAGAAGCGGCAGCCAGAGCGGCTAACACATTGGCGCCAAGCCAGACACTTCGTCTTCGGGCCGATTTCACAACAGGTGCAAAGGTATCTTCATCATCGTCCATACCGGCCAGACTCATCATTGAGTGCTCGGCATCTTCACGGATAATATCGACTACGTCATCGATGGTGATACGGCCGACAAGGTGATGATTTTCATCTACCACAGGTGCTGATACCCAGTCCCGTCGCTCAAACAGGCTGGCAACATCGGAATCACTGGTTTCAACGGGAATGGCTTCATCCGCATCATCCATAACCTCACTGACCTGTACATCAGGCTGAGTGGTAATCAGGGTAGTCAGGGACAAGTGGCCAATCAGCCGGCTCTCCTCGTCAATAACATACAGGGCATCGGTGACGTCCGGCAGTTCACCTTTCATACGCAGATAACGAAGAACTACGTCTACATCTACGTCACCACGAATGGTGGTTACGTCGGTATTCATGATACTGCCGGCAGTATCTTCCGGATAAGAAAGGGCTGTTTCGACTCTCAGCCGGTCGGCAATATCCATTTGTGCCAAAATTTCACGGGAAACATCGTCCGGCAGGCTTCGCAGTACGTAAGCAAGGTCATCGGTGTCCATGCCTTCCGTTGCTTCTGCCAGCGTCTCCGGTGCCATCTGACTAACAAGGCCGTCTTTTACGTCCTCATTCAGTTCGTCAAGGATTTCACCGTAATCTTCAGGATCGGTGAGTTGCCAAAGGACATCACGGGATTTACGCGGGGAAGCTTCTAGAAGGTGAGCGATATCTTCCGGTTCCATGTCCTGCAACTGACGTCGCACATGGACAAACCGCCCTTGTTCCAGAGCATCACTCACTTCCTGGAGGGTCTGATGAGTCTGTTGAGCTTGATCGAGTTCTAATTGCGGCTCTGCCATTCTCTCCTCCGGTTATGAAAGGTTATTACTGCCTGAATACTAACTTAATTTTAAGCCTTATTTAATAAGATCTTATGACGGAAAGAAAATAATTTGATGATGATGCTTAACTGACTGAAGGAATTTTAGACAGTAAAGTATGGATTATTCGTCTTCTTCAAATCTGGCTTCGATCAGTTCACAGACAGCACCAAGAGCCTGTTCTGCCTCTTCGCCTTCACAGGAGATAGTGACGTACTCTCCCTGAGAGGATTCCAGCATAATCAAACCCATAACGCTATCTGCGCTCATGGCTTTATTTTCTTCATTGGAAACGGTAATTGAAGCTTTATAACTCTGAGCCAGTTCGACTAGTTTTACGGCAGCTCTTGCATGCAGGCCGAGCCGGTTTTGTATCAATACTCTTTTACTACACTGCATAGGTTTTTTCTTCTATAACGGGTTAGCAATTTTTTCCAGACTGGTGTGACGGATTTGAACTTGTTTGCCGCTCTGTTTGAACAGTTCACCTAAGGCGTGAGTCAGATAGACAGAGCGATGCTTTCCTCCGGTGCAACCAATGGCGACGGTCAGATAACTGCGGTTATTTTTCTCCAGCATTGGTAACCATTTTTCAATATAAGCTTGAATATCGGCTTTTAACTCAACCACGCTGGGTTGTGCCTCCAGATAATCTATTACCGGCTTATCCAGTCCGGTAAACGGCCTCAGGCTTGGTTCCCAGTGCGGGTTAGGCAGAAAACGGACATCAAACACATAGTCGGCATCAGTGGGGATACCGTATTTGAATCCGAATGATTCAAATACCATCACCAGCTCTTGTCTCTCCCGGCCAAGCACCCGCATGCGGATCAACTCGCTCAGGTCATGAATGGACTGGCCGCTACTATCGATCACAAGATCAGACAGCTCTTTCAGATAGTCAATCTGACTCTTCTCTTCCATTATCGCCTGATCCAGAGATAACTTATCTTCATTCAGGGAGAGTGGATGAATTCGTCGGGTTTCACTATACCGTTTCAGCAGGGTTTCCTGACTGGCGTCGAAGAAAAACAGGGTAAGATTGATTTCCGCCCTTAACTGAGCAAGAGCATTGGTTACTAACTCAGGATCGTTGGGGAGGTTGCGGATATCGACACTGACAGCCACGTTTTGATTTCTGTCACCAACGGTACGGACAAATTGATTGAGCAGGTTTACGGGAAGGTTATCAACGCAGTAATAACCAAGATCCTCCAGAACTCTCAGCGCGACACTTTTACCGGCGCCGGATAAGCCGCTGATAATGACCAGCTGCATGTCATTTTTTGTCTGTACAACCTGCTCATTCATGATTACTGATTCGTCATTATGTCGTAAAGCTCTTGGTCGCTCTGAGCATTTCTTAACTGTTTAAGGACCTGCTTGTCATTGAGACGCTCAGCCATAGAGGAGAGGGTCTTCAGGTGCTCTTTACATTGAGCATCAGGAACAAGCAGGGCAAAAAGGAGATCAACCGGTCGATTATCTATGGCATCGAATTCGATAGCTTCTTCGCACTGAAGTAATATGGCAACCGCCTCGTCACAGGAATACATACGTGCATGTGGAATGGCGATACCATTGCCTATGCCTGTACTTCCCATTTTTTCCCGGTTTAACATACATTCAAACAGTTCGTTTGAATCCTGACCTGTGTGAGCGGCAGCGATCTGACTGATCAGCTCCAGAGCTCTTTTTTTACTTGTGCACTGGACTGCACTTTTTGTGCAGTCCAGTGAAAGTACTTCGCTAATTTGCATGGTTAATGATTACTGAGTTTTTCTTTATGTTTGTTTAACTGACGTACAAGTTTGTCAACTAAAGAGTCTATTGCAGCGTACATGTTTTCCTCATCAGCGGCTGCGTGTATATCTCCTTGATTTACATGCAAAGTTGCTTCTGCAACATGTAACACTTTTTCTACACGTAATACCACATGAACATTATTTATATGTTCAAAAAACCGTTCTAGTTTCTGAAACTTCTGGTGAACGTAGTCTTGCATTGAATCGGTAAGATCAACGTGATGCCCTTTAATATTGATTTGCATAGACTTTCCTTTTTATTGCGGCCTAGAGTAGGCGTTTACGCTGACTCGACGGGGCGATCCCCAGAGACTCGCGGTATTTGGCGATGGTTCGCCGGGCAACCTGAATCCCCTGGTCAGCTAATAGTGCAGCAATTTTACTATCGCTGAGTGGTTTAGCAGTGTTCTCTGCGGCAACCAGCTTCTTGATTAGTGCTCGAATTGCTGTTGATGAACACTCTCCGCCATTATCCGTACTTACATGGCTAGAGAAGAAATACTTAAGTTCAAATATCCCTCTGGGGGTGTGCATAAATTTCTGGGTTGTTACCCTTGAAATGGTCGACTCGTGCATATCGACAGCAAGAGCGATATCGTTGAGTACCATTGGCTTCATTGCCTCTTCGCCATACTCAAAGAAATCCTGTTGATGCTCAACAATACAGCGGGCAACTTTAAGCAGGGTTTCATTACGGCTCTCAAGGCTCTTAATCAGCCATTTTGCTTCCTGAAGATTACTGCGGATAAACTGGCTGTCGGCACTATTACCTTTACCCAGTGCAGCATAATGCTGGTTTACTTTCAGTCTTGGAACACTGTCCGGGTTGATAGCAACAGTCCATTTTCCTTTGTCCTTAAATACAGACACATCAGGAACAACATACTCGGTCTCATCCGGTGTAATTGAACTGCCCGGGCGAGGATCTAACTGCTGGATAAGCATCATTACTTCCCGTAACTCTGCTTCTTTTAGTTTGCTCTCTTTGCTAATTAGCTTGTAATCGCGGTTACCCAACTGATCGATATGATTTTCCAGTACCATTTTGGTCTGTTCAAGCCACGGGGTATCCTGAGGGAAGGTGGCTAGTTGCAGTAACAGGCACTCTTGCAGGTTACGTGAGGCAACACCTAAAGGGTCAAATTGCTGAATACGTTTAAGAACCGCTTCAACTTCGTCCAGCTCAACCTCTTCATGGTCAACACTTTCAAGAATATCTTCTGTGGAAACGGTCAGGTAGCCGTAATTGTCAACGGCATCAATAATGGCGGTTGCAATGGCATGGTCGGTATCAGAAAAAGGAGTAAGATCCAGTTGCCAGTGAAGGTAGTCTTGCAGGCTTTGGGTTGTTTCACCCTGATAAACCGGCATATCGTCATCCAGAGCGATGCCTGTGTTGCCGGTATTGGCACTGTAGACATCATCCCATGAGGCATCTATTTCTAAGTCATCAGAAATTTCTGACTTTTCAATAACATCAGAACTGTCAGGAGATTCAGGTTCTGAGCTTGCTTCAGCAGCAGGTTCGGCGGTGATTTCCTCTTTCTCTTTTACGGCTTCTTCACTGGTGCTTTCTTCTTGCCCTTCATCGACATCCAGCAGGGGATTTGATTCCAGAGCTTCCTGAATCTCCTGCTGAAGATCCAGTGTTGACAGCTGCAATAAGCGAATGGCTTGTTGCAACTGAGGTGTCATTGCTAATTGTTGACCGAGTTTGAGTTGTAATGAGGGTTTCATTCAGTGATTGCTGCCTTGTTATTCTTGTTAATCAACAAATATGATCTTTTACCTGCCATACAGTAATCATAGTCGGAATTGTTCGCCGAGATAAACCTGTTTTACCTGTTCATTATTCAGAACTTGATCTGGCGTCCCTTCTGCAATTAAATGTCCCTGACTTACAATGTAGGCTTTTTCACACACATCCAGAGTTTCACGCACATTGTGGTCGGTGATAAGTACTCCGAGTCCTCTGTCACGAAGGTGCTCAATAATTTTCTTAATATCGATAACTGAAATCGGATCAACACCGGCAAAAGGCTCATCCAGCAGAATAAACTCTGGGTTGGCTGCCAGTGCCCGGGCGATCTCTACCCGGCGACGCTCACCACCAGACAATGCCATACCGGCGCTTTTGCGTATATGTTGAATATTAAATTCATCAAGAAGGTCTTCTACCTTATCCTGACGGTCCTCTCTGCTTAACTCTTTGCGGGTTTGTAATACCGCCATAATATTGTCTTCAACAGAGAGTTTACGGAAGATAGACGCTTCCTGCGGCAGGTAACCAATACCTAAACGGGAGCGACTGTGCATGGGAAGGACACTAATATCATTGTCATCGATCATGATTCTGCCTTCGTCGCGGGCAACCAGACCAACAATCATATAAAAAGAGGTTGTTTTACCTGCACCGTTAGGGCCCAGCAGGCCGACAATCTGACCGGATTCCACTGTCAGGCTGACATCGGCAACCACTTTTCTGTTTTTGTAGCTTTTCGCTAAATGCTCTGCTTTAAGTACTGCCATATTATTGGTTGGTAACCTGAGGTTGAAGAACCGTTTTCACCCGCTCGTTCTTGCCGCCATCGGCTGTCAGCTTCTGTGATGAAATCTTATAGGTGATTTTCTGGCCGCGAATGGTACTTTCATCCTGTGACAGAACCGCATCGGCAATCATGGTTAACTGATCTGTCGCCACTTTATAGTAGAGCTCTTTTGCTTCCCCGCGAAGAGTTTTACCCTCATCGGTAAGCTGGGAAAAGGTAGCGGGAGCACCATAAGCCTCGATCTCTTTCAGAGAGTCATCTTTCTGATTACGGATCACAATCAGCTTATCAGCATTAATGCTGATACTGCCTTGCTTAAGCTTTACGTCACCACTAAAGGTAACCTTGTTGCTTTTCATATCCAGGTTTTGTTTATCAGAATCAATATAGATTGGCTGTTCTGAATCTGATGTCAGTGCATAAGCACTTGATGCTGCAAACAGGCAGGCAATAAGACTAAGGTGTAAGAGTTTCATATCTACCTTGTACTTTGTTATACAGAGTTGCGACATTATCGGCAAAATTACCTTCCATCGCATTTCCTTTCGTTTCAAATGTCGGGCCTAGCAGCATAACGGCTGTATCTGCCCAAAAATCCCGGTTATCTAACTTAATAAATAGCTTTTGGGTTGCCATAGTATCAAAACCGGCATCGGGTAATAAATTTTTTGCTAACACATTATCATAAAGTGTCAGAACTTGATCTTTGGTCAGAATGCCACGATCTGCGGTCACTTCCCACTCTTCTGTTTCACCATCCCGGTAAATATAGAGTACAGGGTATTCGAAAACAGTATCACCACTTTTTGCATAGTGATCCAGATATTGAGAGGTAACCCGATAGCTGCGAATCCCTTTTTCGTCAAAACTGGTGTTATCGACAAACTGTCCGCTTAGGGCCGGCAACTCTAAATCCGGAGTCACCTGTATCGCTGTTATTCTGGATGTACCATACAGGTAATACGCAGAATAAACCGTTATCATCAGCAAAATTGCATAGATAATACGGGACAAAGTCATATACTTAAGCCTTTATGCAATTCAAGTTCATCTCTTGCCTGCAAAATAAGATCACAAACCTCACGTACTGCGCCATAACCGCCTTTAATTTTAGTGACATAGTTTGCTTTTTTAATTAAAAGAGGGTGCCCGTCAGCAACGCATACCCGCAAAGCCACTTTTTCCATTACCGGCCAGTCGATAAGGTCATCGCCGATGTAAGCGGTATGCTGTGGCTCTATATTGAGTTTAGAGCAGATATCCTGATATGCCTGAATCTTATCGCTTTGCCCCTGATAGATAAGTGAGATTCCCAGCCCTTTCATTCTGTCTTCTACAATCTGAGACTGCCTGCCGGTAATAATGGCAATCTCTACCCCTGCGCTCATCAGAGATTTCACTCCGTGGCCGTCACGGGTGTGGAAAGTCTTTAGCTCTTCACCGTTATTGCCCATGTAAACCAGACCATCAGAAAACACACCGTCTACATCACAGATCAACAGTTTAATCTGCTTTGCCGTGGCATAAATCTCTTTTGATACAGAGCCGTAAAGGGTTTGAACCAGTTCAGACATTACATTACTCCCGCTTTGAGCAGATCGTGCATATTCAGGGCACCAACCAGTTTGCCCTCTTCACAGAGCAGCAGTCCGGTTATTCTTTTTTCCTGCATCAGATTTACACCATCTACCGCTAGCATGTTTGGTGTGGCTACGGTCGGATTTTGTGTCATTACCTCACCAATTTTGGTGGTATGCACATCGATCTGTTTATCCAGAATTCGTCTTAAGTCGCCGTCAGTAAAGATACCCACTACTTTGTCCTGATGGTCGACAATAGCGGTCATGCCTAGTCCTTTTTCGGAAATAACAATCAGGGCATCTCTGATTAGGGCGTCTGGAGAGACGACAGGAAGCTCTGACCCCGAACGCATAATATCAGCAAGTTTCAGCAGCAGTTTTCTGCCCAGAGCTCCGCCCGGATGGGAAAGAGCAAAGTCTTCTGCTGTAAAACCTCGGGCACGAAGAAGGGCGACCGCCATAGCATCACCCATCACCAAAGTAGCCGTCGTACTGCTGGTGGGTGCAAGTCCCAGCGGGCAGGCTTCTTCCGGCACGGTAATCTGAAGGTGAATATCAGCCAGCTTTGCCATGGTAGATTGTGGCTTGCCGGTCATGCTGATAATGGTGATATTCAGTCGCTTCAGTACGGTAAAAAGGGAGAGTATTTCAGATGATTCACCTGAGTTTGAAATTGCGATAACAATATCGCCTTGCTCTATCATACCTAAGTCACCGTGGGCCGCTTCGCCGGGATGAACAAAAAAGGCTGATGTGCCAGTGCTGGCAAGTGTAGCGGCAATTTTATTGCCAATGTGGCCGGATTTTCCCATTCCCATCACAACCACTTTACCCTGATTGTGCAGAATACGGTCGCAAGCGTTATTGAAGTCTTGATTAAAGTACTGAGTCAGCTGCTTTAATCCATTGATTTCAATGTTTAACACTTCGTTAGCGGCTTTTTGATAATCGAACCCGGACATTGACTTCTTATTCCTTAGTTTATGCTGTTAAGTTAGAAAATAGATAGAACTGATAACTGACAAAACAGAGGGTGAAAATTACCCCTTCGATGCGGTTGATACTTCTGGATTTCCCCAGAGCAAAAATAACCAGCAATAGTGAAAGAGCCAGCATAACCCAAAAATCTCTGCCCATCGCCATAGAGCTAATTACAGAAGGGTTCAGAATGCCTGGAATGCCCATTACTGCCAGGATATTAAACACGTTTGAGCCGATAATGTTACCGACTGCCATATCATCTTCGCCTTTCAGAACACCCGCCAGAGAGGCAGCCAGTTCAGGAAGGCTGGTACCGATAGCGATAATGGTCAGGCCGATAATCAGGTCACTCATACCAAAGTATTTTGCAATCACAACGGCACTTTCAACCAGCTTATCAGCTGCAAGAGGCAGAACAATTAAGCCTACTACTACCCAGAATGCAGCCTTACCATTGCTGACACCTTCCGGAACTTCAGATTCCTGCTCTTCCAGAAAGGCATCGCCTTTACTCTTCTCAATTTGGCTGATGCGCAACATAGCCAGAATAAAGGCAGCAAAAAGCACAAACAGCAGTACACCTTCATAAAAGCCAAGATGGCTGTCCCACAGAATCAGTCCTGCCAATAAAGTGACCACAATCATTAGCGGGAGTTCACGCCTTATTACTGCTGAACTGATAGAAAGCGGCTTAATAATGGCGGTGATACCCAGAATAAGGGCAATATTGGCAATATTTGAACCAAGGACGTTACCGATAGCGGTATCGGTTTTTCCGCCTAATGCAGCAGTGGCTGAAACCATCATTTCCGGAGCAGATGAACCCATCGCCAGAATGGTCATACCTATAACTAGGGGGGAGACACCAACATTACGGGCTAATGCAGCAGCGCCGAATACCAGTCTGTCAGCACTCCATACAAGAAGAATTAAGCCTATGATGAGCGTCACAACGGCTGTAAGCATGATGATTCCTACAAAATTACTTTATTAAACAGGTGACCGTGAATTGTAAATTCAGCGTATTATAAAAAGGAAGTTTAACTTTGAAGAAAGTCACATAGGGAATGTTTCCCGCCTTTCTTGTTAAGGAAAGTTTAGGACACTCCCTCGCTTATCCGGTGGATTATACTCTGAGAAAGAGTACTAATTCTAGTCGAAATAGGGGTAGAATCTTAATCTTATGAATCTGTTTAAACTTTTGGCATAATTGTCAGTCTATTTATTAATTTTTAAGAGCCACTAAATAAATCATTTAAGTGAGAATATGTCGATTAAGGATTTAGTCACAGTTAACAACTTAAGCTTTTCCAGAGGCGAACGCGTCATATTTGACGGTGTCAGTATTCGTGTGCCTAAAGGGAAAGTGACCGCTATTATGGGGCCTTCAGGGATAGGTAAAACCACCATGTTACGCCTGATAGGCGGGCAGATATATCCGGAGTCTGGTGAGATCTGGTTTGATGGTGAGAACATACCGACACTTAATCGTCACTCTCTTTATAAAGCGCGAAAAAAGATGAGCATGCTGTTCCAGTCCGGAGCCTTGTTTACCGATTTAACGGTGTTTGACAATGTTGCCTTTCCGCTACGCGAGCACACGGGTCTGTCGGAAGAGCTGATTAGTACCTTAGTAAAGCTCAAGCTTGAAGCGGTAGGACTGCGGGGCGCCGGTGAGTTGATGCCGAGTGAGTTGTCCGGTGGTATGGCAAGAAGAGCGGCGTTAGCACGGGCTATTGCCCTTGATCCTGAATTGATTATGTATGATGAGCCGTTCGTGGGCCAGGATCCTATCACTATGGGGGTGCTGGTCGAGCTGATTCGTAACCTGAATCACGCCCTTGGTCTGACGTCCATTGTTGTCTCTCATGATGTTCCTGAAGTGATGAGTATTGCCGATCATGTCTATCTGCTTGCTGATGGCCGGGTTATCGCATCGGGCTCTCCTGATGAGTTAAGAGAAAACAACGACCCTATGGTACAGCAATTTTTGCAGGGACATGCCGATGGACCGGTACCATTCCGTTTTCCGGCGTCTCCTATTGAAGAGGATCTTAACGGCTATGCTTAACTCCGTCTCTAATCAGTTGCAAAATATAGGCAGCAGAACCTTATCTGTTTGTCGCTCATGGGGTAGAGCCAGCCTGATGTTAGTCGGTGCGCTGCTCAATAAACCCCAGCCGGTTAAGAACTTTCCGCTGTTGGTAAAACAGCTTTATAGTATCGGCGTGCAATCTTTGGCTATCATTATCGTGTCAGGCCTGTTTATCGGCATGGTATTGAGCCTGCAGGGCTTTGTCGTTCTTATCGATTACGGTGCGGAAGGTAGTTTGGGTCAGATGGTTGCCCTTTCATTGCTCAGGGAACTGGGGCCGGTTGTTACTGCACTACTGTTTGCAGGACGGGCAGGCTCTGCACTGACAGCTGAAATAGGTTTAATGAAAGCAACAGAACAGCTATCCAGCCTCGAAATGATGGCCGTAGATCCCCTGAAACGGGTTATCGCACCACGTTTATGGGCGGGGCTTATCTCTATGCCATTGCTGGCGATGATTTTTATGGCTGTCGGTATCTGGGGTGGGCAGTTGGTTGGTGTTGACTGGAAAGGAATCGATCACGGTAGTTTCTGGTCAGCAATGCAATCTTCGGTGGAATTAGGACGCGATATAGGCAACAGCTTTATCAAGTGTATCGTCTTTGCCATCACGGTTACCTGGATTGCGTTATTTAACGGTTATGATGCGATTCCGACTTCGGAAGGAATCAGTAAAGCGACAACTCGCACGGTAGTACACTCTTCTTTAGCAGTTTTAGGGCTTGATTTTGTTCTGACTGCTCTGATGTTCGGGAATTAAAACATGCAACAAACACGAAAATTAGAATTATGGGTTGGCACTTTTGTAGTAACAGGTGTTGTCGCTATTTTGATCATGATACTTAAAGTTGCCAATGTAACGGGGATGGGCACGGGCAGTTCGTATAGTCTGAATGCTTATTTTGACAATATCGGCAGCCTGAAAGTCCGTTCTCCGGTAAAAATTGGTGGTGTTGTGGTTGGCCGGGTGAGTGATATTTCTCTGGACAAAGAGAACTTTATTCCTGTGGTTACACTGGATATTGATGAGCAGTTTGGTTATTTCCCTGAAACCTCCAGTGCGACTATTCTGACTTCAGGCTTGATTGGTGAGCAGTATATCGGTTTGGTACCGGGCTTTATGGATGAGGACGTGGAGCTGTTGAAAAACGGCGACATTATTGAAGATACTAAGTCGGCGCTGGTACTGGAAGATCTGATCGGTCAGGTACTCTATAGCGTAAATGGCTCGGATGAGGAGTAATTTGATGACTTACTTAAAAACACTATTTCATCTGGCGATTATGGGCCTGATGTTTATCTCTGTGGGAGCTTCTGCTGAGGTGGTCGATAAAACCAAGCCTTATGCCATGATGGAGCAGGTATCCGATAACCTGTTTAACCGCCTTAAGGCAGAAAAAGAGCAAATCAGAGAAACGCCTAACCACCTGAAAGTTGTGGTTGAAGAGGAGCTGATGCCTTATGTTAACTACCGTTATGCGGCTTTAAAACTGTTGGGTTCAAACCTGAGAAGTAAAAAGACCAAAAAGGAAGATGTCAGCCAGTTTATCGAGGCGTTTCATGGTTACCTGGTGACCTCTTATGCGCAGGTGCTGACCTTGTATTCTGATCAGGTGGTTGAGTTCGGGCCTGAAATGCCCATCGATGCAAAGAAACGCATTATTGGGATTAAAGTGGATGTGATTGACTCATCGCGGCCGAAAATCAAAATCGAATTTAAGCTGCGAAAAGATAAGAAAAGCGGTGAGTGGCTTGCCTATGACATGATTGCTGAAGGCGTTAGCTTGCTGTCGAGTAAACAGTCTGAGTGGAACGGAAAGATAAGAAAAGAGGGCATTCCCTTTGTAACACAAGAGCTTGTAAGGCTTTCTAAACAGTCAATCCGGTTTGAAGGAAGCAAGTAATGGCATCAGCAGAGTGGGCAATTGAAAACAACATAATGTCTATTGAGGGGGTATTAACCCGGGATGTTGTTCCTGCTATCTGGAAAGAACTGAAACAGTGGAAACCTGAGACAGAACAAATGGAACTCTCGCTGCAGAATACTCAGCGTATAGATTCTGCCGGAATGGTGATGTTAATCCACCTAATACAACATGCAAAAATTTCTGGCTGTCATATAATGCTCTGCTTCGTGCCTGATCAACTGAAAATGTTGTTTCAGCTCAGTAACATTGAAAACATGATGGTTGATCATATTAAAACTTAGGCAGGCGTGACTGTGGAAAGTGTAGAAATAAAACAAATTTTAGATAACGCATTGGAACTTCAGGAAATTCATGTGAAAGGTGAAGGCAGCCAGTTCGAAATTATGGCGATAGATCCTTGCTTTGCAGAAATGAACCGGGTGAAAAAACAACAGTTAATTTACGCTCCCCTGATGGAATACATTCAAAGAAATGATATTCATGCAGTATCGATTAAAGCGTTTACCCCGGAAGAGTGGGCTCGCGATAAAAAACTGATGTCGTTATAAGGTTTTTAATGGAAAAGTTTAGAGTTATAGGTTCCGATTCTCCCCTTAGCGGAGAGGTAACCATAGGCGGTGCAAAGAATGCAGCACTGCCTATTTTATTTGCCGCTATTTTGGCGGAAGAGCCGGTCGAAGTATTAAACGTACCAAAGCTCAAAGATATTGACACCACCATGGAGCTGTTAAAGCGCCTTGGTGCTAAGGTTTCACGTAATGGCTCCGTTCATGTTGACGGCAGTTCAATTTCTGAGTTCTGTGCCCCTTATGACCTTGTAAAAACCATGAGAGCGTCAATCTGGGCTCTGGGTCCATTGGTTGCCCGTTTTGGTAAAGGTCAGGTTTCATTGCCGGGCGGATGTGCCATTGGCGCCAGACCGGTAGATTTGCATATTCATGGTCTGGAGCTGCTTGGCGCAACCATTACCCTTGATGAAGGCTATGTCAAAGCCGAAGTAGAAGGTCGTCTGAAGGGTGCTCATATTGTTATGGACAAAGTGAGCGTTGGTGCCACTATCACCATTATGTGTGCTGCGACTCTGGCTGAAGGTACAACTGTGCTGGATAACGCAGCCCGTGAACCTGAAATTGAAGATACCGCAAACTTCCTTAATGCATTAGGTGCCAAGGTATCTGGTGCCGGCAGCAGCACAATTACTATTGAAGGGGTTGAGCGGTTAGGCGGAGGCAAACATACGGTTGTTGCTGACCGTATCGAAACCGGTACTTTCCTTGTTGCAGCAGCAGTATCGGGCGGTAAGATTGTTTGTAAAAACACCCAGTCTCACCTGCTGGAAGCGGTACTGGCTAAGCTGGAAGAAGCCGGAGCGAAGATCGACAGTGGTGAGGATTGGATCAGTCTGGATATGACGGATCGCGAACTGAAAGCGGTTACGGTAAGAACGGCTCCTCATCCGGGTTTCCCTACCGATATGCAGGCTCAGTTTACCTTGCTGAATATGATGGCAAAAGGTGGCGGCCTGATCACCGAAACCATCTTTGAAAACCGCTTTATGCATGTGCCTGAGCTACAGAGAATGGGCGCAAAAGCAGAAGTAGAAGGCAACAGTGTTATCTGTGGTGATGTGGAAGGCCTGAGTGCGGCTCAGGTGATGGCAACGGATCTTCGCGCCTCGGCCAGTCTGGTTATTGCCGGCTGTATTGCCAAAGGCGAAACCATTGTTGATCGTATTTACCACATTGACCGCGGCTACGAAAAAATTGAGAACAAGCTGTCTCAGCTTGGTGCCAATATCGAAAGATTCAGAGAGTCTGAGTAATGATCGCTTTTTTAAGAATTGTGGCGGTAGCTATCTTTGCTGTCTTTATGTTTGTTTTTGGCTGCGGTTACAGTCTGCTGACTCCCAGAAACCCTAAACTGGTGTTTATTATCGGACGACAGTTTAGCCGCATGGCAAAGATCTTCGGTTACAAACTAGAACTAAGATTACCTGATGATGTGTATGAAAGGGGTCAGAACCTTTATATTGCAAACCATCAAAATACATGGGATCTGTTTACCGTTTCTGCAGCAGTGACACCAAAGGTAGTGACTGTCGGTAAAAAAAGTCTGGTCTGGATACCGCTGTTTGGTCAGCTTTACTGGCTGACAGGTAACATCCTTATTGATCGTTTCAATCGTTCAAAAGCGAAAGGAACCATTGATCAGGTTGTTGACAGTATGAAAAATAGTGATGTCTCTGTGTGGATGTTCCCTGAAGGAACCCGTTCACGTGGCAGAGGATTACTACCTTTTAAAACCGGTGCTTTTCACGCTGCAATTGGTGCGGGTGTGCCGATTATTCCTATCGTCTGTAGTACCACACAAGGTAAGTTAAGCTTAAATAGCTGGGATAATGGCCACGTTATTATTGAGATGCTTCCGCCGATCAGCACTGAAGGGTACGATAAATCGGATGTGAGAAAGCTGGCTGAAGTGTGCCGTGAGCAGATGAAAGCTAAGCTGGAAGAGTTAGACGCGGAAGTAGACCAGCGGAAACTCAGCAAGAAAAAATAGAGCGAAGATAACGAAAAAGCGCCGCAATGGCGCTTTTTTTATGCTGCTGATAAGCGATTATTAGTGGCTAATCAGACTTAGCTACGGACAGCGATCGCTTCAATCTCAATTTTTACATCTTTTGGTAAACGGGCTACCTCAACACAGGAGCGTGCAGGATAGTTTTCTACCTTATGCTCATCGAAAAATGCACCGTACACTTCATTGACGGCTGCAAAGTCATTAAGATCTTTTACAAATACGGTCATTTTCACAATATCTTTAACCGCTAGCCCTGATGACTCAACCACGGCTTTTACATTGTCCAGAGACTGCCTTGCCTGCTTAGTCACTTCTTCAGAAACAATCTCACCAGTTTCAGGAATAACAGGGATCTGCCCTGATGTCATTACCATATTGCCCAGATCGACGCCCTGAACATAAGGGCCAATAGCGGCTGGTGCTTTTTCCGTATGAAGAACTTTAGTCATTTTCTATCCTTAATAGTACGATGAATTGTGAATATGTTTACTTTCTGATGGGGCAGCATCTAGACAGTGCTGCCCGGAAAAGAAAACCAGAAAGTGGACACACTTTCTGGTTATCAGTTTGCAACTCAATGGGGGGATGGTCAATAGTCTGAACAAACTGGCTCTTAGGCCGACACTCCTAAGCGCTGTCTGACAATATCTTCACACTGGTCAATCCGGGTAATATCCTTCGGTGCCACCATTACTGTATCATTACCACCAACGGTACCAAGGATCTCCTGATGCGGCTGCATATCTATAATCCGGGCAACCAACTGAGCACATCCGGGGTGAGTTCTGACAACAACCAATAACTGATTGTGAGTAATAAATTCAATCTGAGACGAGATAGCAGAATCTACCTGAACCCCCTCATTCTCGACGGTTAAGCAGTAGACCTTCTTACCATAAGCGTTAGGCACTTTCGCCACGCCTAAACGGGTCAGTATCCGTGAAACCGTAGACTGGCTGACGTCAAGGAAACCAAGGGCAATAAGCGCCTTTCTCAGGTCGTCCTGAGTGGTGAAACTACGTTGTTGCAACAGACGTTTGCAAGCCGCGGTGATGTTTTCATCCTGTGAGATGTCGAGCGTGCTTGAGTTACTGAAATCATTCACAGTGAACTCCTTAAGTTCTTGAAGTAATAAAACTCAATGTCCCTTTGTTTTAATCCTGTCATTAACGAAGTATTCATGAAGATTGTGGCTGTCGTTAATGCTTTAAAATCATAAATATGAGTAAAGCTATCTCTCTGTTATATCGTGATTTTTACTCAGAATCTGCACGCATATTATCAGCAAGAGAGATGGGATTTTTTGACCTCTATCACCAAATAAAAAACTGATATTTGCATAAAAAGTGGTATAAAAATGCGATTTTTATGCAATTAAATAGTGGCTTTACCCAGTTGAAAAAGAGCTTTATGGGGCTAATGATAATAGTTGCAATGGGTTAGGGAAGATAGCCTTAATCGCCTATACGTATGGTTATGCCTTATATGGAAAATATGCCCTTTTTTTCAGATCAAAAAACCGCTAAATAATAGCGGTTTTGTCTGTTAATAAGGAATGAATTACTTTCGTTCAGTGACCACTTCGCGGGAGAACACTTTCTCGCAATATTTACACTTCAACTGAACATCATCCTTTTTCTTTATGACATTGAAACTGCTGTCTACCGGTTCTCCGTGGGAGATACAGTTTGAATTCGGACACTCAAATACTGCCTCGATTTTCTCCGGCAGAGTCAGTGCCAGTTTCTTGGTTACCTCATAGTTTTCTATCTGATTTACCGTAGATTTCGGAGCATACAGTGCCAATTGGCTGGCTTGCTCTTCAGTGATGTAGACATTTTCAATCTTGATAAGATCTTTAGCACCCAGCGCAGAAGAGGGCAGGTTCAACCCCATAGTGATACGTTGGTTGCTCTTATGCATTTTGAACAGCTTAAGCACCTTAATGCCGACATTAGCCGGGATATGGTCGATCACTGAGCCATTTTTAATTGCTTCTACCTGAAGTTGTGTTTTATTTACCATCTCTGTCATCCTCCCTTAAAGTTGTTCGTTTAGTACAAGTGCCAGCAGTGCTTCCCGCGCATACACACCATTTTCTGCCTGCTGGAAGTAATAGGCGTGCTTGGTCTTATCGACATCGGTTGTAATCTCATCAACCCGTGGCAGAGGGTGAAGGATTTTCAGGTTTTCTTTTGCTTCTGTCAGTTGCTCAGCGGATAAAATAAAGGCTGATTTTATGTGGGCGTATTCTGACTCATCAAAACGCTCCTTCTGTACCCGGGTCATGTATAAGATGTCCAGTTCAGGGATAACAGAAGACATATCCTGATGCAGGCTGTAAGGGATAGAGGCTTCGTCTAGCTCTTCGCAGATATAGTCAGGCATTGCCAGCGCATCTGGTGCGATAAAGAAAAAGCGGTTGTTGTCGAATTTCGCCAGTGCCTGAGTCAGTGAGTGAACGGTGCGTCCGTATTTAAGGTCACCGACAAGGGCGATATTAAGGTTATCCAGCCGGCCCTGAGTTTCGTAAATGGAGAACAGATCCAGCAGAGTCTGAGTCGGATGCTGGTTGGCTCCGTCACCGCCGTTGATAACCGGAGCTCCGTTGGAGAACTCTGACGCCAGTCTGGCGGCACCTTCCTGAGGGTGGCGCATCACAAAGGCATCTACATAAGATGAGATAACCTGCACTGAGTCAGCCAGCGATTCGCCTTTTTTAGCCAGAGAGGTGTTACCACCGTTATCGAAGCCGATAACCGTGCCGCCAAGTCTCTGTACTGCCGTTTCAAATGACAGTCTGGTTCGGGTTGAAGGTTCAAAAAAGCAACTGGCAACCACTTTGTTTTTCAGTAGTTCCGGGTTTGGAGTGGCTTTCAGTGTCCCTGCCGTTTTTACGATGAGTTCGAGTTCTTCACGATCAAGTTCTGGAATAGAAATTATGTGCTTATTAAACAGCGAAATCGCCATGGCTATCTTCCCTCTTCTGATGATGTACTTAGGTACAAATTCCGGACAAAAAAAAGCCCCCTAATTAGGAGGCTTTTATAAAAACAGGAGAAATAGAAAAAAATACCAATGCCGGCTTTGTGCGGCATCTTATCACTTTCTGAACAACGGAAAGGGTCATTTTCTATCTCTCTCTAGACAAATTGCGGAGGATTATACGCGCAATTTTTGTGAACGCAAGCGTTTACCTTGGCTTTTTTGTCTGAAATTAATGTAAGTTAAGTTGCATATGTTGGCGACAGATCCAACTTACTGAGTCAGAAGATAAATCAGACAGATAAAAAAACGCCGCTGTCAGTTAACTCACAGACACCGGCGTTTAATCATACGGACTTAGGGAATATTATTGACCCAGAGTTGCAACCATCACTGCTTTGATAGTGTGCATACGGTTTTCAGCTTCGTCGAATACGATAGAGTGCTTAGACTCAACCACTTCGTCAGTGACTTCGATACCGTCTTTCAGCATTGGGTATTCCTGAGCAAGTTCTTTACCAACAGTAGTATCTTCACCGTGGAATGCTGGCAGGCAGTGCATGAATTTCACATGTGGGTTGCCAGTTGCTTTGATCATATCCATGTTAACCTGGTATGGAAGCATTTGGTTGATACGCTCAGCCCAAGCTTCTTTCGCTTCACCCATAGATACCCATACGTCAGTGTATAGGAAGTCACAGCCTTCAACGCCTGCTTTCACGTCTTCAGTCATAGTGATCTTAGCGCCAGTCTCTTCTGCGATAGCAAGGCACTGCTCAACCAACTCTTGCTCAGGCCAGAACGCTTTAGGAGCAACAAGACGAATGTCCATACCCATTTTCGCAGCACCAACCATCAGAGAGTTACCCATGTTGTTGCGGGCATCGCCAAGGTAAGCAAACGTCATTTCATGCAGTTGCTTGCCGCGGCCGTGTTCCATCATAGTCAGGAAGTCAGCAAGGATTTGAGTTGGGTGGAATTCGTCAGTCAGGCCGTTCCATACAGGAACACCAGCGTATTTGCCTAGCTCTTCAACGATTTCCTGACCAAAGCCACGGTACTCGATACCGTCATACATGCGGCCTAGTACACGAGCTGTATCTTTCATTGACTCTTTGTGACCAATCTGAGAACCAGACGGGCCTAAGTAAGTTACTTTAGCACCCTGATCAAAAGCCGCTACTTCAAACGCACAGCGAGTACGGGTAGAAGACTTTTCAAAGATAAGTGCGATGTTTTTGCCTGTCAGACGTGGTTGCTCGTAACCATTGTATTTGGCTTTTTTAAGCTCAGCAGACAGATCAAGCATGTGTTGGATTTCGCGCGGAGTGAAATCAAGTAGTTTAAGGAAGTTACGGTTACGAAGGTTAAAAGCCATGTTTGTATCCTCTGTTTGAATTTGGTTTAGTCTGATGACCAGCTACTGGTTTAGAGTGGTCATCAAATGTCTCGTCTAATATGTAACGTAAAATCGAATAAATGTGAATAAATATTCTGTTATTCTGCAATAATATTTGTGCCAGCTTCGCCTTTCAGGATGCGAAGACCGTCTTCCAGTGAGCCGATCCCCACCAGTTTTCCGCCTTGTTTAACAAACTCACAAGATGCGTCGATTTTTGGTCCCATTGAACCAGCATCGAACTCAAACTTAGACAGCTCAGCCGGAGTTGTTTTGCTTAGCGCATGCTGAGTTGGTTTACCCCAGTCAAGGTATACTGCGTCAGCATCAGTCAGGATAAGTAGCGCATCAGCTTCAAGCTGTTTAGCAAGGAATGCTGCAGACATATCTTTATCGATAACGGCTTCAACACCGATCAGTTTGCCTTGTTCAATCTTAACCGGGATACCGCCACCACCAGTACAGATAACCAGATGGTCACGCTCGATTAATGCAGCAATCGCGTCGTCTTCAACAATACCTGTCGGAAGCGGGCTAGGTACTACGCGACGGAAATGCTGGCCGTCAGGCTTAATGGTCCACTGATATTTCTCAGCCATTTCACGGGCTTCTGCTTCTTCGTAGATTGGGCCGATTGGCTTAGTTGGATCAGCAAATGCAGGGTCTTTTGGATCAACCGTCATTTGCGTAAGCATGCAAGTTACGTCTTTTTCAGGAAGGATGTTTTTCAGCTCCTGCATAAGCATGTAGCCGATCATACCTTGTGTTTCACTGCCCAGAACATCCAGCGGATATGGGTTAACTTTTTTGTACTCAAGGCCTTGCAGGGCAAGTAAACCTACTTGCGGACCGTTACCATGAACCAGTACTACATTGTACTCTTCGGCAATCGCGGCAATGGTTTTTGCAGCGGTAGCGATGTTCTGGCGCTGCAAATCAGCTTCTAATGGCTCGCCACGGCGAAGAAGAGCGTTACCACCAAGTGCTACTACGACAGTTTGCTTAGTCATCTTTTTGTCTCTCTGAAATTCTTTAACAAAGGCTGGCAACCTCAGTTGCCAGCAGTCAGGTACGTTATCTGAGCTTAGATTCCGTCACGTTCGATTGGGCAGCTCATGCAGCGTGCGCCGCCACGGCCACGGCCCAGTTCGTCACCCGGAATCGGCAGTACAGTGATACCGGCTTTGTCGTATTTTTCGTTGGTGTATACGTTACGTTCGTAACCAACAACCACGCCTGGCTTAACCGTCAGAACGTTGTTCGCATCGTTCCACTGCTCACGCTCAGCTTCAAAGCTGTCACCACCAGTAGTGATAAGGTTAAGCTGACCAACACCCAGCGCTTTTTCAATGGCAGTTACAAAGTAGCCTTCTTCTTTCACGTCTACTTTACCGGACTCGTCACCTGTCAGGCTCCAGCACTTAACGTCTTTACGTACAACTTCAGGGTAGATAGAGAAAGTATCTTCACGCATGTGAGTCATTACAGTATCTAAGTGCATGCAAGAGCGGTGCTTAGGAAGCTCCATTGCGATAACTTGCTTAGCCTGACCATGCTTGAACAGGCCTGAAGCTAACTGCTCAACACCTTGTGGTGTTGTACGCTCGGACATACCGATAAGTACGCTACCGCGACCGATAACCAGAACATCACCACCTTCAATCGTTGAGTAGTCGTAGTTCTTCTCTTCGTCGCCGAAGTACTTAATAAAGTCCTGACCAGCGAAGGTTGGGTGCCAGCGGTAGATTGCACGAAGATGGTTCGTTTCACGCTGACGAGCCTGCTTAGCCATTGGGTTGATAGAAACACCGCCGTATACCCAGCAAGATGTATCACGGGTAAACAGGTGGTTTGGCAGCGGCTTGATAATAAAGTCGTTATCAGCGTGCATACCGCGCATCATAGAAGATGAAGGCAGTGGCATCTCACCATAGCTCAGGCCGCCAAGCAGGATAGAAGCAAGTTCTGAGTTAGTCTGGTCGCTCAGGAAGCAGCGCACGTCATTTGCGAAGCGCTCACCAAAGCGATAGTTAGATACCTGAGTAGACAGCAACCACTCTTTTGCTTCAGGAACTGCCAGAGTTTCAGTCAGTAGATCATGAAGAAGCAGAACTTCAACACCCTGATCGCGTAGTGTATTAGCAAACACGTCGTGCTCTTTACCCGCTTGCTCAACAGCCAACACGTCATCGAACAATAGGTCGTGACAGTTAGATGGAGTCAGGTGCGTAAGTGCACGCTCAGGACGGTGAAGAAGAACGCGACGTAATTGACCTATTTCAGAGCCAACGTAGAAATTACTCATGATTCTATCTCTCTATATCAATGCTAATATTAATTAGGCTTTTTTAATCAATTTAACAGTAGGTATTAAATGTTGTTTATTAATATTCTTCTGTTTCTCGTTGAATTTAATATTACGAATTGGAGGATATTAAACCTAGACTTTGATCACATATAAATTAAAGTTAACCCCTTCTGGATACTTTGATAAATATGGGGTAATTATTCGTATGTAACATGAATGTATCTAAGTTAAATATGCACTTTCTCTGCTTGGGTTTGTTTGTAAGTTGTTGATTTGTAATGGTTGGATATCTATTTATGGAATGTTATTCGCTGCCTGATAGTCTTGTTGATAGAGAGACTAACAAAAATATTCACTAATAATGTTTGTCTATATGAATATCTATTGAATAACGGCTTTATTAACGAGTTAATTCTTTTTGATATGTGATGGTTGTCATATTTATTTGGCTGATTTTTAGAGCGGTTAATATAGTGTTAAAGCTTATTTTTAATTCTTCCCTTAGCGACTTTCTCTTCATTATTAGTTGGTTTTTATGCAAAAGTATTCAATTTCTATTTTTGTTGGTTTTTGCTGGTGTTTATTTGTAGATAGCCTTATTTACGAAACTATAAAAGAGAGTATTAAAGGTGTGGGCACTAAAAAGACAATTAAAATAAACAGAGGAAGGTTGGCATTCGTCTGGCAGCATTTTCTCTGCTCTGAGAATAATATGGGTGTCTGAACTAATTTATAGAATTGATGAATAAAGCTGTCTGCTTGGTGAAATAAAAAAGGCCGCTATAAGCGGCCTTTTTCAGTCAGGTTTTTAATTGCAGACTATTACATCATTGCGCCGATACTTAGCAGACCCATGATAAGTACAGTCAACATACCCAGTAGAGGCATTACCCACTTAACCCAGCGAACATAAGGTACACGTGCGATTGCCAGACCACCCATAACAACAGCGGAAGTCGGAGTCAGCAGGTTTACAATACCTGATGCAGACTGGTAAGCAGTAACAACCAGCTCACGACCAACACCTGCAAAGTCAGCAAGAGGAGCCATGATAGGCATAGTCAGTACCGCCAGACCTGATGATGAAGGAACCAGGAATGACAGCAGAATTTCCAGCCAGTACATCACGTTGATAAACATGATTGAAGAGAGACCAGTTACAATATGCTCAGCAGAGTTCAGGATAGTATCAGTGATCATACCGCGGTCCATGATTACTACGATACCACGGGCGATACCGATAATCAGGGCAACACCCAACAGGTCACGTGCACCATCGATAAAGCTGGTCACAAACTCTTCTTCACTCATGCGGGCAACAAGACCGATGATGATAGTCGCACCAAGGAACATGGCAGAGATTTCAGCCATCCACCAGCCGGCAACAGCCACACCATAAATCATAATACCGAACGCAGCACCAAACAGGCATAGGATTAGTTTACGAGTACCAGTGAACTCTAAAGATTCGCCGGCATTTTCGCCAAGGAAGTGAGCTTTGTTCTCTTCGTACTTGTCAAAAACAATAGACTTGCTCTGGTCTGCGCGAACCATTTTCGCATAGCGCATAACATAGCCGACACACAGAACCCAGCCGATAACCAGAATCGCGATACGCAGAGCCATACCTGTTGTGAATGGGATGCCTGCAGCGTTAGCAGCGATAACCGTTGCAAAAGGGTTGATAGTTGAGCCCAGAGTACCGATACCAGCACCCAGTAGTACGGTTGCAGCAGCAACAACAGGGTCGAAGCGAGCAGCCATCATGACAGGAACAAGTAGCGTATAGAATGGCAGAGACTCTTCAGCCATACCGTAAACTGTACCACCGGCAGCAAACAGAGCCATCAGTATCGGAATCATTAACTCTTCCCGCCCTTCAAGACGGTGAGTTACTCTCTCAATACCTGCGTCAATTGCGCCTGTTTTAGTAACCAGACCAAGGAAACCACCGATGATCAGGATAAATAGTGATACGTCGATAGCAGCAGCTTCATAAGAGTTGTGGTCGTAGAAACCATCGATTGGTGCCAGCAGAACATCAACAACGCCCTGAGGGTTACTTTCTACTGCTTTATAAGTACCGGCAACAGGAACTTCACGACCCAGTTCATCGTTCATAGCACGGTCATACTGACCAGCCGGAACGATCCAGGTAAATAAAGCTACGATGGCAATAAGTGCAAATAAAATGGTGTAAGCCGAAGGGAATTTAAAATTGGCAAAGAAGCCGTTTTTTCCTTCTTGTTTTACTGTTTCAGTTGTCATGGTTATCTCCTTACACCCAAACTAAATATCAAATTTGGGTGTGAAATAGCACGCCAAATATTTCATCAGCGCAAAAGAGGACTCTAAGCAGAAGCTTAGAAAAATGGGTAACTATTTAATTTGTCAGCGCCTGTAGCGCTTTGATGGCCCGCTTGTAAGGCGTAAATGTCGGGCACTTATCTGAGCAATCAGAATATTCATGAGCGTATCTCTTAAATCGAAGAATGATTTTAATTTTATGCTCAAAGCTTAAAACCAGTGTCTGGCTAAATAACTTGATGAGGAGATATTAGGACTATCTGAGTTAGTGAACTTTGTGGTTCTTCACATTTTATGTGGTGTAAAGTTTCTCAAATAAATCCATATGCAGTTGTTTGTGGGTAATACTCAAAATAATGTGGGTTAATATGTTTTTGTTACATGTTTGTTCACATAGGCTTTATGCACTATTTTCAGCGATTTTTGCACTTTTAGCCCTAAATCATCCGTTTTTACTCAATACACTTTTCTATTTTATGCGATTTCTTTTGCTGGACGATCAAAGTACTTGCTAAATAGTACTGAATAAATCGCAAGTTTATTCACTTTAATTTATACAGACGGAAGGATTAACTAAATAACGGATATTTGACTTGTGTCAAAATAATTGACTGGCAAAAAGCCGCGATTCGACATAAACCGCGGCTTGCTGGTGTGATCTGAGACCCAGTTAAATGGCGTCTCTTTCTATCGGGCAGCTCATACAGCGTGCGCCGCCTCGTCCGCGGCCAAGTTCATTGCCCGGAATACTGAGTACTTCAATACCCGCTTTATCATACTTCTCGTTGGTGTAGACATTACGCTCATAGCCGATAACAACACCGGGCTTAACCGTCAGCACATTGTTGGCATCATTCCACTGTTCACGTTCAGCTTCATAATTATTCCCGCCGGTAGTGATGAGTTTCAGTTGGTCGATGCCAAGGGCACTTTCAACCGCAGATATATAATTCTCTTTCTGCTCAGCCTTCATTTCTCCGTTGCCTTTCGGAGTTAGGCTCCATGTTTCAAGGTTTCGGCTCATTATTTCCGGATAGACAGAGAAAGTATCAATATCCATATGGGTCATCACCGTATCCAGATGCATACAAGAGCGATGTTTTGGCAGGTTTAAGGCGATAACTTCAGATGCCTGACCTGAACGGAACAGGCTGGCAGCAAAATTCTCTACACCCTGTGGAGTGGTTCTTTCTGACATGCCGATAAGCACAGCCCCTTTACCAATCACCAGTACATCACCGCCTTCAATATTGGCATTGTCGTAATGCAGATCTTCATCGCCGAAGTACTTAATAAAGTCCTGACCTGCGAAGGTTGGGTGCCAGCGGTAAATGGCGCGCAGATGGTTTGTCTCTCTCTGGCGTGCCGGTTTCATCATAGGGTTAAGGGAAACGCCGCCATATACCCAGCAGGAGGTGTCACGGGTAAACAGGTGGTTAGGCAGTGGCTCAATAACAAAATCCAGCGGACGATGCATTTTAGGCAGCATGGAGCCCGATTTTATCGGCAACTCGGAATAGGCCAACCCGCCAAGAAGAATAGTGGCCAGATGTTCGTTATCCATCTGAGAAAGATAACTGCGTAAATCGCCGGCAAAAGTTGGACCGTAGCGGAAGTCGGATATCTGGTTAGTTAACAGCCACTCTTTAGCATCATCGACCGCCAGAGTTTCTACCAGCAGATCGTGCAGCAACAGCACCTCTACATCCTGCTCCCTGAGTGTCTGGGCAAAAACATCGTGTTCTTCACCGGCAGCCTCTACCGCCAGAACATCATCAAACAGCAGTTCCTGACAGTTTGAAGGGGTGAGATGAGTAAGCGCCCTTTCCGGACGATTTAACAAAACCCGGCGTAACTGCCCGACTTCAGAACCCACATATAAACGACTCATTATGTTTCCTTACCTGATGGTTTAACTTAATTCTCCATGCCAGAAAGAGTTTGTACTGTTTCTGGGTGTTGTATCTATATATGACAAGCTTGTTAAAAATATGCAAATTGATAAGTTGGATTAATATGCTGCTATTTTTACATTAATAGTTATAGATTCTTTAATTGTTGGCTTTTAATGTATTTTTAAGTTTTTTGTATTTGTGTTTGCTTGATTGCGAACTGCTTTGTTATGCGTTTAGCAAAACAGAAATTAATTCAGAAAATGGCTTTAGTTATTGTTATTAAAGGTTTTATTGGTTGAATCTCTCCGGGGGCGGCGGAGGCTGAGAGGGACAAAGCGTTATTAACGCAGTTTTATTGAATGGTAAAACCGCAGCTACCACACGATTTTGTTCTGAATCACACCAGCGAAAAACCGAAAATTTTTTGCCCAATTGAAGAACAACTGATTTTGCCGGTAGAAATTCCGCACAAAGCATGCCATATTCACGGCGATCTAATTATCCTAATTGTTATCCGGAGTACATATGTCTCACGAAGATGAGTATCTTTCAGTTGAAGAACTACTGGCGATTCAGAAAGAAGAGACCAGAGCGATTATTTCAGCCCTGCTAGAGGACGGAAGTGAGCCGGACTCACTATACGAAATTGAGCACCACCTGTTTGCAGAAGATTTCGATAAGCTTGAAAAAGCGGTAGTAGAAGCGTTTAAACTAGGCTTTGAAGTTCTGGAAGCGGAAGAGACAGAAGACGAGGACGGCAACCGCCTGCTCTGCTGTGACGCCACTATGGAGTCAGCTCTGGATGCTGAACTTATTGATCAGCAAGTAGAAAAGCTGGTCAATCTGGCTGAGAAATACGACATCATCTATGACGGCTGGGGCACTTTTTATGAAGGTGAAGATGCTATTTACGATGAAGAAGAGCAGGAAGAAGAGTAATACTTCTGATTAAGGAGTATTAAAAATTGATAATTGCATAACAAACCTATCTAATTTTTGTAGCTGTCGGACACAATACTTAAGTAGCATAGTTTCAGATCATTGATATCAAAAATGATTAAAAGTTGATCTATATTGACTAAACTATCATTATGCTAGGCCGATATACAGAAATCAGAAGTCACATTCATCTAATGTACAGAGGTTTGTAATGCAATTATCGCTCATTCAACGTATTGTTCTTGGGTTTGCAGTAGTAACGCTCTTTGTGCTGGCCATCAGTACATCCTCCTATATGTCTCAAGTGAAAATGTCTTCTCAGCTTGAGCTTACTGCCTCCACACTAACCGGACTGCTGGACCGTTCAAACACCCTCAGTAAACACCTGCAGAATGTTAACCGTGCTATGTTGGTTCATGCCAATAGTGAGCAGGAATCACGGCGTAATGAGCTGAGAGAAGCCTTTTCTCAGGCGAAAAATGCTTACTCTGATACGGTTTCTGTATTTGATAAAGAGCTAACCGCATATCCTAAATTGCAGCAGCAGCTAGCTCAACTTGATGCCAAAGCCGTTCACTTGCTGGACAGTGCTGTCTCCCATCTTGATATTCATGACCAGCGCATTGCGGCACGGGCGCTCTCTACTGCCGAGCTGGGTAAGTTCGATGGTGAGTGGATCTTTTTCCAGCAGGACCTGAGCGATCTGGTCGCAGACGCAAACAGTGACGGGCTGCAACAGGCTGCGTGGGACTTCGAGTATATTCTTAATCAGGGTAAAGGGGCTGAAGGCTACTTGCAAAAAGTACTGGCGGTTGTTAAGGAAGAGGAAGTAACGGCTCTGAAATCTGAACTGGCCTCCTATCTGAGTCGCTTTAAAGAAAAAGCTGACCGCGTAGTGAAAGAGGTCAGTTACAGTGAAGAGAATATCAACTTCTATCTCGGTATGCTGACTCAGGCTATTGCCAATGAAAACGGCCTTCTTCAGCAGCATCTGAAGTATATTGCCCTCAATGAACAGAGTACCCGTCTGCTGGCTGATATTGCCACTGAAGTTGATCAGGTGATTGCAGAATCCGATAACATTATCAGCGAGATAAGAAAGCTCTCTGAACAGGCACTTACTCATGCTGAAGAAGAGTCGGGCAGGGCTTTGATGATTAATCTTGTTTTGGCTCTGGTATCGGTTTTGGTTGCGCTGGTGGTTACGGTGACAGTGGTTCGTTCAATCCGCACTCCTTTAAATACCATAGTGCGCGCTATTGATCGTCTGGCAAATGGTGATTTAACTCATCGTATCGATGTTAACTTCCACTCTGAACTGGCGTTAATCGCTGAAAATATTAATAACCTGAGTGATAAGCTAAGTGATCTTATCTCCCGTATTCAGAGCTCTGCCCAGACGGTTAGTCATGTGGCCAGTACCAGTATGGATATGAGCTGTAAAACCAATAATGAGGTGCATCAGCAGCGCTCACAGACGGATTCTATCGCCACTGCGGTGACCGAAATGGAGCATGCGGTGAATGAAGTGGCGGCTCATGCCTCAGAAACGAGTCATGAAGTGGATAGAGTCGCCGGATTGGCTCAGTCAAATATGCAGAATATGCAGAAGAACCTGCGCTTTGTAAGAAGGCTTCAGGAGTCTTTGGATGAAGCCACACAGGTGATTACCCAGTTGTCTGAAGAGTCCAATCAGATCGGTGAGATATTGACCGTTATCCAGTCTATTTCCGAACAGACCAACCTGCTGGCACTTAATGCCGCTATTGAAGCTGCAAGGGCAGGGGAGCACGGCAGAGGGTTTGCCGTCGTGGCGGATGAAGTCCGCTCGCTGGCAACCCGGACTCAGCAATCTGCCAACGAAATTGGTGAGATGATAGGCAGCCTGCAGAGTAAAGCGGAACAGGCGGTGGATATTGTCGGTAATAACCTTGAACATGCTGAGCAGTCAGTGAAGCAGACTAACGACACCAATGACTCTCTGGAGTCCATGGTAGCGAGTCTGACTCATATTAATGATATGAGTCGTTCTATCGCGACGGCATCAGAAGAGCAGAGTGCAGTTGCAAAAGAGGTGGCGGAGAATATTGTCGGCATTTCCGATATGACGCTGAATATTGCTAATGACGCCGAAGAGGCCGCCAGAAACAGTGAATCACTGAGTCAGTTGTCTGAAGAGCAGAGTGAGCTGATATCCCAGTTTAAGATTGATAAGTAAGCAATAGAGATACGAGAACTGAATACCCGGTCTGACCGTAATGCCAGTCAGTTAAGCTGACTGGCATTTTTTGTAAGGGTACTTTTTAGGTTTTTTCCTCATCACTCGAGGATACTTTCTATCTGGTACCTTGTCTGGCAATTCAAACATTCTTAACGTTTCCAGAAGCGTAGCATAGTGCTTCGGAAGGTTACCCGGACTACTGATCGGTATAGTAGTTAGATAAACCATTACATGTCTCGCGCAGTGAGAGAAACTTAACCTATTTGGATTAACATCATCCATGCCTGAAGCAGCTTCGATCATCGCTATACGAACCAAATTGTAGGCAACAAGTACTCCCCATAGCTCTTGCCGAACCATGTCTGGCTTTCGACTTCTTAGTGTGTGGGCAGACAATAAAAGGGTTTGTTTTATTTCTCGATAGCCAAGCTCAATTTCCCAACGCTGTTGGTAAAGCTCTACCAGCTCGTTATATTGATATTTCAGCGGATCTGTCAGCGAGCTTAAAACACGATACTCCTGACCATCAATGGTATAACTTGTTAATCTTACGATTAATTCTTCATTTAAGTCAGAGAACTTTTTTCGTGCCTGAGGAGATGTTTTGATTGATACCAGCCTGTCTCTTTTTCCGAGTTTATGCACTTCAGTGTAAACAAGGTCCTTTTTAGCCGGTATCATCCAGTGCCTTTCTGTTCCCGCCTGAGACCAGCTATTTAACAGGCCAAGTGAATAGTAACCTCTGTCAAATAGGGTTAGTGAGTAATCAGGTGCGTGTTCAATCAGCCTTTCGGCAAGAGTCATTTCGCCAATCTTTCTGGCATCGAAGGCACTGTCCAAAAGCAGATGACTTGATAGCTCCATCAAGCAGCACATGCGCACCTGAGGGTAACTGTTTTCCCCTTGTTTATTGCTATCGGAGCCGAAGAAGTCCCGGTTTTCGGCATTGTCATGGGTACGAAAAACGACACCGTCCACTGCAAGCAGGTTAAGTCCACGCCACACTTCAAACTTTTGCTTATTAAAGTGATGAGCAGCCAGAGCCTGAAATGTTTCCTGCATGGCTTCCACACCTAGCCTCTGCCGGGCTTGAACTAATGCGCTTGGTGCAACTAAATGACGTTTTCCAGGCAAAGATACATCAAGTTTACTGGCTATATCCCAGACGGATTCTTGTCGGAATAAACCCATTCCTACAACTGACCAAACCACAGCCTCCAATGGCAAGCGACGTTTGCGTACAGTTGCAACCCCCGCTTTTTCAAATGCTTGTGCAAGCAACTCAGGAGAGAGTAGTGAGTTCAACTTGTCTAATGAAGTGAGCTCTTTTACAGAGGAAATAGTTGTATCAAGGAGGGACTGAATAGACATAAAAAATCCGGCATCAATTACTTGATACCGGATTTTGAAGCCTTTTAAGGATCGTTCAACTGATCTATTAAATTTCTTAACTGATCAGCATTACGGTCTGACCGGGTATTTTTTTAACTGGATCAAGCCGGTGTAACTTGCCTATAATAACGAAAATTGATCTGAATCAAGAAATCTATGCAGCAACCAATCGCCGGTCTCTGGCAGTTATCTCCGTTAACCGACCTCTTTGTGCCGCAGGGTGATATTGAGTTTCCCGCCCCCCTGAGTGATATCCTTCCTGATTACCTTTCTGAAGCGGAAATTGCCGCTCAGGAGTGGCATCTGATGCATGATATCGAACTAACGGAAGCACAGCTGCAGTATCCTGTGATTAATCTTATTGTCGGCGGGGTGGATTACTTTGCCGAGATCCGTATAAATGGTGAAGCCGTTCTGGACTGTGATGGTAGTGAAATCTCTTATCGTAAAGAGGTTAAGCGTTATCTGAATCCGGGCAGAAACCGGCTGGAAATACTGTTTCTGGAACAGGACGAAGATGACCTGCTCGGGGGAGAGGAGGATCTATGCCTGCTGACGGACAAGTTACCGCGAAAAAGAGAGACAAGGCTGGGGATCTGGGAATTGCCGGTACTTCAGTTTGTCCGCCATGTCAGTCTGGACTATATCTCTACTGAGCAGATCTGGCATCACGGCGGAGGGTGCGAGTTTAAAGTGGATCTGTTTTATCAACTTTACTATCCGGGGCTTGTTTCTGCCACGGTTAAGTTTAACGGAACCCGTTATCAGATGCCGCTGGATACCCGCAGCGGGCAGACAAGTGCGTTGTTTCAGGTCGAAGCTCCTAAAATAACCGCTGAGGGGAATCCTGAATACTATTTGCTTGAGGTTGAACTGGATGGTCAGAGACAGACCCATCAGATTGCATTAAACCCTAACCGCAATGCAGAGCACTTTCCTGTCTGAGTGATTGCCTGATGTTATAGCTGTTTCAGCATCCGCACTTCACAATCGCAATGGCCGGTATTGCCCATCGCATGGGTTAACTGCCTGAATCCCAGTTTCTGATAGAGAGAAATAGCCTCTTTCAGGTTGTCAGTGGTTTCCAGATAGCACCCTGTAAACCCCTGCTGGGTGGCAAAATCGAAACAGAGCTGTGTCAGCCTTTTGGCCAGCCCTTTTCCTCTTACACTTGGCAGAAAGTACATTTTCTGTAGTTCACAGATACCCTGTTCACCTTGTAGCGGAGCAATTCCGGCACCACCTAATACTTCTCCGCTTTTTTCTATAACCCAATAGCAGCTGCTCTTTGCCTGATAGACCTGATAAAGGCTGTCAAGAGTCGGGTCGGCAACACTAAAGCCTTTATCTTCAGTAAGGCCGTACTCAGCTGAGACTTCCCGGATGACTTTTGCAATGGCCGCATTGTCAGAGGGTTTTAGTTTTCGGATAACATAAAAAGACATACAGGAGCTGGTTCCTTTTTAATCAGTAGCATCCTAAGTTAGTAATAGAGGCGGGCTTAGTCAAGTAGATGAAGGCGCAATAAAAAAGCCGGCCCGAAATATCGGACCGGCTTCTGTTTCAGGAAATGAAAAAAGGATTACAGAGCGGCAATGGTTGCCTGTTGCTCTTCCAGCTTAACCAGAGTCTCTTTATAACCTTCCAGCTTTTCACGCTCTTTGGCAACAACCGCTTCCGGTGCTTTTGCAACAAAGCCCTGATTGTTTAGCTTACCTTCGATACGTTTAATTTCGCCCTGAGTTTTCTTCACTTCACCGCTCAGACGGGCAAGTTCAGCATCTTTGTCGATCAAACCAGCCATTGGAATCATTAGCTCAGATTTACCTACCAGCGCTGTTGCACAAGCCGGAGTCTCTTCACCTTCCGCCAACACTTTGATGCTGTCCAGCTTCGCCAGAGACTGAATCACCGTCAGGCTTGCTTCAAGACGGGATGCATCGGCAGCATCAGCCGCTTTCAGCATGACATCCAGTGGCTTGCTCGGTGCAATATCGTATTCTGCACGCAGGTTACGGATGCTGGTGATAAAGGCTTTAACCCACTCAATGTCGGCAATCGCAGACTCATCAAACTTAGCTTCTTCAAACTGAGGAAGTGCCTGAGTCATAATGGTCTCGCCTTCAACCTGAGCCAGAGGCTTAACGCTCTGCCAGATAGATTCAGTGATATACGGGATAACCGGATGTGCCAGACGCAGCGTTTTTTCCAACACTGTAATCAGAGTATGGCGGGTGGCGCGTTGTTGTGCTTCAGTGCCTTTCCATAGTACTGGTTTAGTCAGCTCTAAGTACCAGTCACAGAACTGGTTCCAGATAAACTCATAAATGGTGTTCGCAGCCATATCCAGACGGTAGTTTTCAATATGAGCATTGAAGTCTTTTGCTGCCAGTTGGAACTGAGATTCGATCCACTTGTCCGCCAGTGAGAACTCCATTTCGCCTTCAGCAAAACCGCAGTCTTTATCTTCGGTGTTCATCAGAACATAACGGCTTGCATTCCAAAGCTTGTTACAGAAGTTACGGTAACCTTCCAGACGCTTCATATCCCAGTTGATATCACGGCCGGTGGATGCCATAGCCGCAAGAGTGAAGCGCAGGGCATCGGTACCATATGGTTCGATACCTTCAGCGAAGGTCTTACGGGTATTCTTCTCAATCTTCTTCGCAAGCTGAGGCTGCATCATGTTACCAGTGCGCTTCTCAACCAGTGATTCAAGGTCGATACCATCAATCATGTCGATTGGATCCAGTACGTTACCTTTTGATTTAGACATCTTGTCGCCGTTTTCGTCACGGATAAGGCCGGTAACGTAAACCGTTTTAAATGGTACCTGAGGTTTGCCGTTTTCATCTTTAATGAAGTGCATGGTCATCATGATCATTCGGGCAACCCAGAAGAAGATAATATCGAATCCGGTTACCAGTACATCTGACGGGTGGAATACCTTCATATCTTCAGTATCTGCAGGCCAGCCTTGTGTGCTGAAGGTCCATAGCGCAGATGAGAACCAGGTATCCAGTACGTCATCGTCCTGCTTAAGAACCACAACTGGTGCAAGGTTGTGCTTTTCACGTACTTCTTCTTCTGTACGGCCTACGTACACATTACCGTCGTTGTCATACCATGCAGGGATACGGTGTCCCCACCATAGCTGACGGGAGATACACCAGTCCTGAATGTCACGCATCCATGAGAAGTACATGTTTTCGTACTGTTTAGGCACAAATTGGATTTCGCCGTCTTCTACCGCTTTAGTGGCGGTTTCTGCCAGCGGAGCTGCGCGAACATACCACTGGTCAGTCAGCATTGGTTCGATTACTACACCACCACGGTCACCGTAAGGAACGGTCAGGTCGTGATCTTTGATTTCGTCCAGCAAACCAAGCTGTTCAAATTCAGCAACTACTTCTTTACGGGCTGCGAAACGCTCCATACCGTGGTATTTCTGCGGAAGTTCAGTGCCGTACACGTCACAAGCTTCACCGTTGTTGTTAAATACTTCAGCAGCATCACGGATATCACCGTTGAATGTCAGAATGTTGATCATCGGCAGGCTGTGGCGCTTACCAACTTCGTAGTCGTTAAAGTCGTGAGCAGGGGTGATCTTTACACAACCTGTGCCTTTTTCCATATCAGCGTGTTCATCGCCAACAATAGGGATACGACGGTCAACGATTGGTAGGATGATCTCTTTACCAATCAGATCTTTATAACGTGGATCTTCCGGGTTTACTGCAACACCGGTATCACCCAGCATGGTTTCAGGACGGGTAGTCGCAACCACGATATACTCTTTACCTTCAGCGGTTTTTGCACCGTCAGCAAGAGGGTAGCGGAAGTGCCACATGTGGCCTTTTTTGTCTTTGTTTTCAACTTCAAGATCGGAGATAGCTGTGTGCAGCTTAGGATCCCAGTTAACCAGACGCTTACCGCGATAGATTAAATCTTCCTGATAAAGGCGGACAAACACTTCTTTAACGGCATCCGAAAGGCCGTCGTCCATAGTAAAGCGTTCACGATCCCAGTCTACAGAGGCGCCCAGACGGCGAAGCTGCTTAGTGATGGTTCCGCCAGACTGGCCTTTCCATTCCCAAATCTTGTCGATAAAGGCTTCACGACCGTAATCGTTTTTAGTTTTGCCTTCCTCAGCGGCGATCTTACGCTCAACCACCATCTGAGTTGCGATACCTGCGTGGTCAGTACCGACCTGCCACAAGGTATTCTTTCCTTTCATTCGTTCGCAACGGATGAGCGTATCCATGATGGTGTCCTGGAACGCATGGCCCATATGCAGGCTACCTGTGACGTTCGGTGGCGGGATCATGATGCTGTACGCTTCTTTTGACGTATCGCCATGTGGTTTAAAATAGCCTTTCTCTTCCCATGTCTGGTATAGAGACTGTTCAATCGATGTTGGGTTGTATGTCTTTTCCATAGCGTTCTTAATGGATACTTTAAGTTAATTCTTGAATGAAAGTTGCCAAACCTTATAGGTAATATTCCTCAGACAAGAAGGAGGTTACCTATAAGGATTGGCTATGGATAATTTATGTCGATGGTTTGCAACTGATAGCCAGCCTGACGGTAGAGTTTATATCTTTCCCGGGCAAGCTGCTTAGCATTTTCATCGCAGGGAACGAAGTCTACCACTTGTGCAAAGGTTCCCGCAAAGTTTGTCGCATCATTCGCCACATTTATAACGATTTGACGATTCCAGCTCGCTTTTTGGCTTGTGAAACCAATTTCAACAGCTGTGCCGTTTTTAGGCCCTTCTCCAACTAAGTTATGAGGCAGAAACTGATCTGCTTCTTGCTGCCACATTAACTCATCCCACTGTTCCGCCTGTTCTCTGTCTGAGGCGTTAAGGTAGACCTTGGCACCCTGTTGACAGAAGTGGCGCACCAGAAACAGCACATAAGCTTCAAACCCCGTTTGTTTGCTCTGTTCTGAATCCGGCTGGATAATGTAGAAGGTTGCTGTATTCATATCACCGACAAAATAAAAGGGCCTTTCGGCCCTTTTTTAAAACTGAATGTTACTCTTCAATTTCCTGGCCGCTTCGGTTGAGCAGGAATTGGACAAGCATTGATACCGGCCGGCCTGTTGAGCCTTTTGCTTTACCAGACTTCCATGCCGTTCCGGCAATATCAATATGAGCCCAGTTATACTTCTTAGCGAAGCGGGAAAGGAAGCAACCTGCAGTAATTGTACCGCCCGGACGGCCACCAATGTTTGCCATATCTGCAAACGGGCTGGTTAGCTGCTCTTGGTATTCATCAGCCATCGGCATGCGCCACGCACGGTCGCCCGCCTGCTCAGAAGCGTTAACCAGTTCATGGGCAAGAGGGTTGTGGTTAGAAACCAGACCACTGATATGGTGGCCAAGGGCGATAACACACGCACCGGTTAATGTGGCGACATCGATAACACACTCTGGTTCATAACGCTCAACATAAGTCAGGGCGTCACACAGTACCAGACGACCTTCAGCATCTGTGTTTAGTACTTCCACTGTCTGGCCAGACATAGTGGTCAGAATATCACCCGGACGATAGGCATTGCTGCCCGGCATGTTTTCACAACCGGCCAGAATCATAACGACGTTGATAGGCAGTTCCAGTTTCGCCAGTGCTTTCATGGTGCCAAACACCGATGCCGCACCACACATGTCGTACTTCATCTCATCCATGGCTTCGCCCGGCTTAAGAGAAATACCACCTGAATCGAACGTCAGACCTTTACCGATAATCACAATCGGTTTGGCTTCAGGATCAGGGTTACCCTTGTACTCCATTACCGACATCATAGATTCGTTATGAGAACCACGGCCAACGGCAAGGTAAGAGGTCATGCCGAGTTTTTCCATCTCCTCTTCACCAATGATCTTGGTGGAAATGGACTCATAGTCATCAGCAAGACGGCGTGCCTGAGAAGCAAGATAAGCAGGGTTAGCTACGTTTGGCGGCATATTACCCAGATCTTTAGAGGCTTTAACACCGGATGCAACAGCAAGACCGTGGGCAATGGCTTTTTCGCCAAGGTTCAGCTCGCGTCGGGTTGGTACGTTAAACACAAGTTTACGTAGCGGGCGACGAGTTTCTGGTTTATTGCTCTTAAACTGATCAAAGGTGTAAAGGCCATCTTTTGTCGACTCTACTGCCTGACGTACTTTCCAGTATGTATCACGACCTTTAACGTGCAGTTCTGTCAGAAAACAGACCGCTTCCATCGAGCCAGTCTCATTAAGAGTGCTGATGGTTTTCTGAATAATCTCTTTATACTGGCGCTCGCCGAGCTCACGCTCTTTACCGCAACCTACAAGCAGGACCCGCTCTGAAAGAACACCCGGTACCTGATGCAAAAGTAACATCTGACCCGGTTTACCTTCTAAATCACCACGGCGCAAAAGAGAACTGATATAGCCGTCGCTGATCTTATCAAGCTGTTCTGCCACTGGAGAAAGTCGGCGAGGTTCGAATACGCCCACAACGATGCATGCACTGCGTTGTTTCTCCGGGCTGCCACTTTTTACACTGAACTCCATGCAAACTCCTACATGTTAAAGACAAATCAAACTAAATGTTGGATAATCGGAACTTAGTATGCTCAAACCGAACTAAGATTAGATATAAGCATTTAGTCGAAAATTTAAAAAATAAAAGGTTTAACGAGAAATTATAGTGATTAGAGCAAAAAAACAAGTTTTGTATAGGTACTTTTAGCGTGATTATTGTTAGATATTTGATCCGCGAGACAATCAAAAGCCAGCTAGCCGTCTTTTTTATCCTGTTTCTGGTGTTTTTAAGTCAGAAATTCATCAGTATTCTGGCAAAGGCTTCTGACGGTGATATTCCTGCCGGGTTTATCCTGACTTTTGTCGGGTTAAATATGCCGGCAATGGGCGCTATGATGCTGCCGTTAAGTATTTATGTCGGGATATTAATCACCTTTGGCCGCTTGTACGCTGAAAGTGAAATCACAGTGATGAATGCCACCGGAATCGGCAATAAGTTTCTGATTCAGGCCGCCTTCTATCTTGCGCTGATCACAGCCGGAGCCGCGGCATTTAACTCTCTCTGGCTGACCCCCTGGGCTCTGGATAAGCGCGCCGAAATTATGGAGCAACTTGAATCAGACACCAGCGTTGAACTATTACAGACCGGACAGTTCCAGAAAACACCGGACGGCACTGCCGTGGTATTTATCGATGATCTGGAAAATAAAGTACTGAGTGATGTATTTGTCGCGCAGATAGTACCAAAAGATGCTCTGTTACCGAGTGTGATGATCGCTAAAACGGGTGTGGTTAACGAGCTGGACGACGGCAGACAGATCCTTACTCTGTCAGAAGGAACCCGTTATGAAGGCGTTCCTACTCGTCTGGACTATATGATCACAAAGTACAAGCAGTACGATGCTCTGATTGGTCAGCGGGAAGTGAAGAAAGGTGGCCGGGACTGGGAGGATATGCCGACCCTGACGCTTTTGCAGTCTTCAAATCGCTCAGCACAAGCTGAGCTACAATGGCGACTCTCCCTGATAGCCTCTATACCTTTGCTGACGTTAATTGTAATTCCACTTTCGGCGGTAAACCCGAGGCAGGGACGTTTTGCTAAGATTGGTCCAGCTTTGTTGATCTATATGGCTTATTTCCTTGCAATTAGTGCCAGCAAGTC
Organism: Vibrio sp. SCSIO 43137; assembly: GCF_028201475.1. Taxonomy (NCBI): domain Bacteria; kingdom Pseudomonadati; phylum Pseudomonadota; class Gammaproteobacteria; order Vibrionales; family Vibrionaceae; genus Vibrio; species Vibrio sp. SCSIO 43137. Next base: position 363,368 of record NZ_CP116383.1, read on the forward strand.
AGCGATTGAAGAAGGGACTCTGCCTGTGGTTGTCGGTATGTGGCCGGTCAATATTGCTATGCTCATGGCAGGGCTGGGGCTCAACTATATGGACAGCATTCCGGTAAGAAAACTTAAAGATAAATTCAGACAAAAAAGGTTAGCGAAGCGTGTTTAAGATCCTTGATCTCTATATTGGCAGAACCATTATTGCCACAACATCGTTAACTCTGGCAACGGTTGTCGGCTTGTCAGCCATTATTAAGTATGTGGAGCAGTTACGCAAAGTCGGTAAAGGCAGCTACGACATGATGGAAGCCTTCTACTTTGTTCTGCTGGGAATTCCCCGCGACATAGAGATGTTTTTCCCTATGGCGACCTTGCTTGGTTCTCTTATCGCGCTGGGTATGCTGGCATCCAGCTCCGAGCTTACGGTTATGCAGGCGGCCGGTTTTTCCAAGCTTGATGTCGGTTTATCGGTATTAAAAACCGCTTTCCCTTTGATGCTGGTGGTAATGGCACTGGGGGAGTGGGGATCACCTCAAACGGTAAAAATGGCGAGGGAGCTACGTTCGTTCGCCCTCTCCGGCGGTAATATTGTTTCTGTCAGAAGCGGGGTGTGGGCACGGGATGTGAATGATTACATATTTATCGCCCGTATTGATGATGAAGACCTGAACGGTGTGAACATCTGGCGGTTTGATCCGGAGAACAAGCTGCAAACCATTGTTTATGCTGCCGACGCTAATTATATCGGTGATCAAGTGTGGCAAATGAATGATGTCATACTGACCCATATGGATGGTGATGTTCAGCTTTCTAAAGAGGAGCTTTCCATCTATAACTGGAAAACCACGCTGGAACCGGACAAGCTGGCTATTGTAACCGTAAAGCCTGAAGAGCTTTCCCTGAGCGGAATTTACGATTATGTCAGCTACCTCAAAGCCTCTGAACAGGAAGCTTCCCGCTATGAACTAGCATTCTGGCGCAAGCTGACTCAGCCGGTTTCCATTGCGGTAATGATGCTGTTGGCTCTCTCTTTTGTCTTCGGGCCGCTCAGAAGTGTGACGATGGGGGCAAGGATCATATCCGGTATTGTGGCCGGGTTTACCTTCTATATTTCCAGTGAGTTCTTCGGGCCGTTAAGTATCGTTTATCAACTGCCGGCTATTGTCGGGGCGGTTGCGCCAAGCTTACTTTTCTTAGTTATTGCCGTTATGTTGTTGCAGAGGAAGTTGTAGCTTCAGGGCTGATAAAGCAAGATAAATCAAAGGAGGCTGAAATAGCCTCCTTTTTCATGTCTGTTGATTAAACCTTGGGTAGGACAACCACTTCTGTTTTCGCCCAAAGGTCATGAAAGCCTTTCTTATCAGGATGAAAAGGAACAAGCAGGTTAGCAAGGCCGAAAACCGAGGTACCGATTCTGATAAGTGCCTGCTTGGTTGTGATTAGCCGTCCATCAGCATTCTGCAGCCTGAGTTTCCATGCTCTCATTCCGACAGTCTGTCCGCCTCTGGTCCAGAAAAAGACTAGGAACCATATCCAGACCGCTCCTAAAAATGCGGTGTAGACATAACTCCAGACCGGGTGCCTGCCAAGCAGGTCGCTGACGTCCTGATAAGGGGCGTACGATATCAGGCCGGCCGATACCAGAGCTTCTAGTATGGCGATCACTAAACCGCCCGCCATCATTTCTATAGCAAGAATAATTAATCCGTCATACAAAAGTGCAGAAAGTCTTCTCAGCAGACTGGCAGGAGGGTAGTTGTTATGTGTGTTCATAGCGGCCTGAGGTTATCAATTTGTGACAGAATATAGCTTTGTTTGCTATCTGAAAAGCCATGTTCAGGGAAATTTGAGTATAAAACTAAAAAAATACCAGAGTGATTTACGGCTAATTCAGAACAAAGCTAATTGGCAACACAGGTTCTGATGCTGGTGTAGAGCTCGCACAACTTCTGGTAATCAGCTGTTTTCTTAAAAGCGGCCATCTCACTGGCAAACTGCTGAGCAAAACCTTTGTCGCGTTTTTTACTGAATACAATATAGTTTTCCTGATCAGAGATAATCAGCGGAGTAATAAACTCAAGCTGATCTAGCACACTGATTTGCCGGGCAACATATTTGATGTCTTCAATATTGCCAATCCCCATAGGAAGGCGCTTGTGGATGATTTTCAAGATAAGCTGAGTTTCATGGGTTGATGAGCGATCTTTAGTCAGAAATTCAGCTTGATCAAAGCTCTTCTCATAAACAAAGCCTTTAATTGTTCCTATCTTAATGCCTTCGAGTTGCTTTAAGTCACCGTTAAATGAGTACTTTTCCGCGTTCTCTTTCAGGGTAAACAGGCCAATATGGGAGTGAGACAGTATATTTGATGGGTAAAAGAGGCCAAATTCGGCTCTCTCGTCTGTATAGGACATAAAAGTGATGGCATCAGCCTTTCCGCGTCTGACCATCTCAACGGCTCTTTTCCATGGGTAGCTTTTGAACTTAACAGTGACGTCTAATCGTTTCGCAACGGCTTTAACCAGATCGATATGAAAACCATGGAACTTACCATTCTTATAAATTTCCAGAGGTGCCCATGAGCCATCTCCCTTTACTACCAGAATTTCCTGTTTGTTATTTGCCTCTTCTGCATAGGATATGCTGCAGAATAGGAGTAAAATCGCCCAGATACTAGATAGAAATATTGTTCGCATTCTTGATTCTGTGTTTCATAATCTGCTGTAAAGATAGCAAAAAAGTGTCGCCTGTACAGCCCTAAAACAGATTAACTAGACATGGGTTTATTTGCATATCTCTGATTGTGTTGAAAGCAAGATTCAGCTCAGGAACTGAACGGAAATGGTTTGACATAAAAGCAAGTGATATGAATACAAACAGATAAATAGACATTAATGTGTTGTAGCACAATTATTGATGTTGATTATGAATGTATACTAAGTCGAGTATTTACTTTGGTTTACTGGCTGTTGGTAGTGCGAGATAAGTTACTGTTTTGTTTATTTTTACTCTCTATTCAATTTTCTGTTAATGCTACGTCAAAACAGGAAGTGACTATCTATGCTGAAGAGAATTACCGCCCTTATACATGGGTAGAAAATGGTCAGTTAAAAGGTATTTATGTCGATATTCTCAAACAGGCTTTTAAAAAAATGGAAGGCTACCATGTGAAGCTGAAAGCGGTTCCCTGGGAAAGGGGGCTGCATATGCTGGAGAAAGGCGAAGCTTTTGCCCTGTTTCCTCCTTATTATCTTCCAACTCACCGTCCGTATATCTCACCCTATTCAGAGCCTATTTTCAGAGAGAAGACCATATTAGTTTGCCGCAAAGGCATATTTACAGAAAACCGCAAGCGTTGGCCGGAAGATTTTTACGGATTGACCATAGGCCAGAGTAGTGGCTATCTGATGGGGGGTAATAAGTTTATTGAAGCGGTTAAGCTGGGAAAAATGAAAGTGTCTGAATCACTCCGTACCGGGCAAAACCTGCTTATGGTCGCTACAGGCCGGATCGACTGCTATATCAATGATGAGTTAGCGGTAAAGACGGAAGAATTAATGCTGAGCCTGCAACCCAGATACAAAAAGCTGGTCGATAATCTGGATAATGGCTTTACCATTTCTGAAGAGCACGGCTATCTGGCGTTTAGTAATGTAAATGAAGATAACTATCCTTATAAAAATAACTTCGTCACTCAGTTTAACTTAGCAATCAAACAGATGAAGGATAACGGCGATTATGATGCAATTGTAAACCGTTATACCGGAGCAGAGAGCCGGGAATAATCTTATGTAAAAGGCTGCCACTGCCGCAAAGACTGGCAGTAACAACCTTTCTGTCTACTGAACTATTTGGATATGATGGAGTAGTTTTCTCCCTTATAGGGTGAAGTGCCACTACTTTGTGGAGAGCCATCAGTAACCATTAATACTCCGCAAGCGTGCGGTGCCGCCATAGAAGTACCGTTCTTGCTGGTTGTACCGCCCCCCTTTCTCAGGGAAAGAATATTTACTCCCGGGGCAGCGTAATCGACCGGAGGCATACCATAGTTAGAGAAAGTGGCGAATGAATCATCGCTTGCCGTTGCAGCAATAGTCCAGATATTTGTGCCCTCAGCACTGGCCGGAGAGACATTGCTTGCATGTTGTGATTCATTACCGGCAGCCAGAGAGACATAGATGTCTTTATCTGGAACATTCGCCAACGCTATGACAGCATCGTTAAGTGCTTTGCTATAGCTGCCACCCAGACTCATATTGGCACAGTCTCCGTGAAGTGCATTGGCTGCCACGTAATCAATTCCGGCAATTACGCCAGAGGTACTGCCTGAGCCTCTCCGGTTAAGTACTTTAACCGGCACAACCGTAGCTCCGGCAGCGACGCCGACAACATCGATATCATTGTTTATAGCCGCAATGGTTCCGGCTACATGAGTACCATGGCCATGACCATCATCAAATGAACTGTCCTTACCGGTAAATGCGCTAAAGCCAAGTTGAGGGTCAACGTTAAGATCCTGATGATCCATATCTATACCAGTATCAATTACCCAGGCTTTAGTACTTCGGCTACTAAAGTCTTCCATTCCGCCAACTCGATCGATTCCCCAAGGGGTAGTTTGTGCTGCTGGTGGATCTTCTTTATCACCGCCACCGCCTCTTCCCGGAGGTGGGCCGGGAAACAGAACCATCATAGAGTCAGGCTCAAAGCTGACAATGTCCTGTTCTGAGGCGAACTTATCTTTCGCTTGATTACAGGGTATGTTTACTGCAAAGCCTTTAATAGAGTGTTTGAAAATGTGTTTGGCTTTAGCGTCGGCTGCTGTTGCCAGGCCCCTTGCTCTTCCCTCAACATCGAACTTAGATATTGAATCATCAAACCGGACAATACAGGTATTCTGGATATCAAACAGAAGCTTGCTCTGCTGATGTTCAGAGTTTGATGCCTGAGTAGAGTAAACCGCAATAAGAGGGCTGCAGGCAAGCAGTGTAGATAAGAGAGAGTACCTCATAACAAATCCTTCCGTAGGTGAAATGATGAGTCTGTGAATTATTCCGTATACACTTATTGAGTATAGTGTAAATAAGGAGGGTAAAGGGAGATATCCTGAAAGAAGAAAAGGTATGGTTGCAATATATACCGTTTTTGTTATGTGTGAGTTATTACGTCGCTTAGCTCGGCATTTTATAACGGCATATACAACTTTTTTAGCATGCAGGGTTTAAATTTTAATAAATCCATGTGATACTCCTGAAGCTAACCAACTAATTTTAATGTGTTTTATTTGGTTATTTGAGGAACTATTCTTGTTTACCTCAGTCAAAGATAGAAACTGAAACCGTTTTGCTGTATTGCCTTAACCTTGTTTTCAATTTTGCGTATGGGGATACTCTTTTTTGAATGCTTATAGGGCAATGCAGCACCCAATAGAAAAGGCGATACCGGAATGGGTATCGCCTTTTTTACTTGGTTTGAGTTTTGGCCGGATATTTAAACTGCCTGGTATGGTGATTTTATCAACAACCAACTCACATCTAAGGATTTATCGCTTGCGCGCCTTAACATCATACGTATAATGCTTCTCACATTAAGGGTTTAGCCCAAGATGCCGGTGTGGTGAAATTGGTATACACGACGGATTCAAAACTCAACGTGTTTAACCTGATTTTTACCATAACCCATTGTAAATAAAGCAAAATTTAAACTAAAAAACATTGAATATTCTTTTATAGTGTTTTATAGTTTAAAAATGCCTGCGTGATGGAATTGGTAGACATGAGGGATTCAAAATCCCTTTCCTTCGGGAGTGGCGGTTCAAGTCCGCCCGCAGGTACCATATTCAAAAAAAGCCCACTCGAAAGAGTGGGCTTTTTTGTATCAATGTGTTTAATCATCTTTTTCTATTTTTCACGCCAATGGCGAACGACCTTGTTTGGTACGCTATCCCATTGTTGATCGAAATACCTGAAGTATGTATTGGTGGCAACATCTACAACTACAGGCGTCCATTCGTAATCATATTGAGAGGGCTTCTTCTTGGAGACTACCTCTTCGATCTTTACCTTTATTAACTCTAGGTTGAAGCCGACCAGCGCTTCGTATGTATATAGTGTAAAGTTCTGATGATACCTACGCCTCATGTCTCCAGTCGCCCCTTTTTTCACATAATGTATCTCTGTATGGGTTGGTTTGAATAAGTAGCCTGCTCTGAATCCTTGAGTGCCAAAATCTTTGAGATACTGCTCTTGAGCACTAGTATCCGAGTCAATAAGGTTAGGTTCTATTGTGTAAGTATCTGATTTCAAGAAGTAGGAGATATTGATTTTCTGTTTAGTTTGATGGCAAAAGCCTTTGCGAACTTCGCAAGGAACAGAATTAGGACGGACTTGTCTGCCTTTCTTGTGCCATTGATGATACGTCAACTTGATTTCACATTGATCATGATAATAGTAACGTTTCCCTCTTCGGAGTAGGGGAATGGGCTTTACATCGGGGTATGGGTGGACTGCGGATTCAGAACACACTTTCAATGTTTGATCATACGTGAAAAACAGCCCTTTCCTCCCTTTTAATTTGATACCGATTTCTGCTAAAGCAGGATATCGTTTGAATTTATCTAGCCATTGCTTTGCTGTTAGCAAGTCTTGGAATTTTGTTTCCATTGCCAATGTTTGAGTTAACGCACTATTTTCGTTGAATATTTTCATTGCTTGTCTCTACTAATTATTGTTGACTTGCAATTATGTTAATTGAAAATATTGACTATTTACCATACAAAGAAATGGATATTTTGTGTATTTCATGGATCTTTTTTGAATTAAACTAAATAAGGTTAATTTTTATAACTTTAGTGTGTTGCTTTCGTAGAAAGCAACACACTTACCAGCTTGCGGAGCAAGCTGAAGAAAGCGATGTGTATCTGGGGTGGCTTGTGGAACCTATCATCCTATGAAATGAAGGGTAAGAGATGAGGTATTAGAGATAATAGAAGACTATTTTACCTATATGTATAAGTAATAAGTTAGTGTTGTTTATGGTTTTTGTCAAGCTTTATTTTTATTAACTTGTTGTTTTTTAAAGTATAATTAAAAATAAATATTTGTCAGATTCTAAACCGAATTAGATTTCTTATGCATAGTAACCGACTATGCTTATCTCCTCGTACCTCGTATGATAAGCGTCGGCGGGGACTTCATCCCCTGTCCCCTGACAAATTTTTCACACGCATTTTCAATGCGTTAGATAAAAATTTTCTTGTATAATAAATAATAATTTAAATTTAAACTATTTTTCTTTTAAATCATGGTGTTATAATTAATTAAGTTAAATTATAAGCACTATGTCTGGATATCAATTTATACATATAGAAACTTACGCTAAAGTTTCTACCAAAAATGGTAAACCTTCGATGCAAAGCATTGTTAATGAAGCAATGAGAGTTGAAGGTTATTGTCGCCATGTTTTTCGACCTAAAACGCCTGAGATCTTATATGGTCTTGATCCTCGCCAATTACCAGCTTTAGCGTTGGAACGTGCATCAAAAACTAAAGATCAGCTAGGGCGCAGCATAAGAAGTGACGCACCGCTTTTGTTAAGTGGGGTCATTAGTGTGCCAACTGACTCGGATGTTGATTTTAAAAAATTTCTCTCTTTGTCATTGACATACCTTAAACGCACGTATGGTAAAAACTTGGAATCCGTAATTCTACACCTTGACGAAGTACACCCTCATTTACACTATTACGCGATCCCCTCAGTGATTAATGACCGTTTCTCAATGGCTGAAATTCATTCAGGAATTAAAGCGAGGAATGAGTGCAAAGATCAAAGCTATTCAAAGAAAGCTAACGCTTACAAGAAAGCTATGAGGCAATTTCAAGATGACTTTTACACACAAGTTGGCTCTAAAATTGGTATGACAAGGCTTGGCCCCAAAATACAACGGTTGACCCGCAAAGAATGGAAAGCTCAGCAGGCTCAAGCAGAAGCTCTTTCTGTCGAGCTTTCAAAACTAAGAACTCAGCAGAGAAAATACAATCAAGCTAAAAAATCGGTTGAGGCAAGTGAGCGTCGAATCAAGCAACGAGAAACTGAGCTAACAGTTATCGAGAAAACCTCTTTCTTTCAGAATAAAGATAAACGGAAGAACGCTTATTTAAGAAAACGTCTTGCTCAAGCGGAAGAGTTGCTAGCGAAGAGTGATCAACATACAGACAGCTTGGAGGCCAAAAATTCAAGCTTTGTACAAGAGTTGAAGACGATAAGAAAAGATAACAAAAGTTATCAACGAAGATTTGAGGCGATGGCGCACAAGCTGTTACTCAAAGATGAATATATTCTCAAATTAAAACAACAACGTAGAGATAATAACTATGAAAAAACAAATTCTACATATGCAACAAGTCATTACGGCTGTTAAAAAACTAGCACCCGTCAACCAACGCGAGTACATAACCCTTATCTGGGCTATTGTTGAACATACCGCTATTCAGTCTCTTAAGGGTAGAGAAGAGCAAAATTCAATTTTAATGGACATTCGTGAGTACGTTGATTTGCTCAATCAGAAGTATCCAATAGAACAGGATACAGAACGACAGTGTGAGAACAGCCGCTTACTTTAGAGTTACTAAAAAGTTGACCCTGCTGTAAGCAGGGTCAGGTATCGTTTATTCACCACTGCAAGTGGTGGTGAGTCTGGCGAACAACATTATTCTTTGGTTAGTTTGCCTGTATCAGGATCAATGCTGTAGCCTTTCTCATGTATTATCTGGGTGATATCGCTTAAGTCAATTTCGGCAATAGTGACACCCTCATACATGGCTGTACGCAAAATATCTAAGTATATATGGCTGGCGGTCAGCTCTTCATTGAAAGAAATATTCTGCATCGTTTTCTTGATAATTTCTATGCTTTCATTCCGAAGTTCATAGTCTATTGGCAAGCTGTCATCGCACTTCTGAACGGTAACAATAAGATCAAGTGTGACTACTTTTTCTGTTCCAGAATTTAGACCTTTAACACTACGTTGCCCTTTATCCAGAATGGTTATGTCTACAGGTTTATCTGTAAATCCAGCATCGCGAAGAGCTTGTTGAACTACTGCCCAAATAGAGCCTTGGCTGTTTCCAAATACTACTGATAAATGCCCTTTATTTTTTAGGACTCGACGAGCCTCCTTAAAAGCACCAGTTAGAATGCTTTGATAATGCTCTTTGCTTTTCGCCTTTTCTTTGCCTGTAGTACGCATTACTGCTTCAGAGGTGTTGTCGGTATATTCACCTAGCCAAGCTTCGTGAAATAGGTTCATATCAGCGTAAAAAATGTTTGACCCAAAAGGGGGATCAGTAAACACAAGGTCAACAGAGTTGTCACGAAGGTGAGTCAGGTTGTCTGCTGAAGCTGTAACGTACTCTTGTTGTACTTCAGGTGAGTTACTTCTTTGATAATCAGTTATTTGGCGATCTGCCTTTATCAGAGCGTTGATTTTTCGCTCGATCAACTCATATACATTCCACTCGTAGAACACTGGAGCAATATAGTAGTTTTGGATTGCCGCATTAAGTGGTGCTTTCTTGCTCCACTGATAACGTTTAGATGCCCTTGGAAGAATTGCAGTAAACGCAAACTTTAATTTTTGCTTTAGCTGTGCATCGTTAATCAGTTCAAAGCGCTGCCAAAGGTCATGCAATACGATGGCGTTCCGATGTGAGAAAAACTTGTGCGTTGATGTTAAGTTCCACTTTTTTAGTGCAGAACGTTTATACATCTCTCGGTCTTCAGGTATCTCTACACTCGGAAAGTACTCAAAGATATCTGACTGCTCAGCTTTCGCTATTTTCTCATAGTCAAACTTGGAAAGAGGCTGTTCAATTTGCTTTCCAGCAGTCCCTTTCATTGACACGACTACAGGCTCGTCTCTTAAAAACTTCGCTCCCTTTTTAACAAATGTCTCATCACATGAAGGGCACTTGAGCTTCTTGGAGTCCCAGTTACAATCACGAAGCGCGTTGTAGTAGTTAATCTCATTTTTACAATGTCCACATTCATAGACAAAAGACCAAATGGTTTTGCCGAATGTTATTTTTGAGTCGTCTTCTCCTCGGATCGTATTGTAATAATGGCCTACGGCTGCTTTACTTTCATTCAGTATTCTAAGAGCTTCAGCTTCAAATTCATGAGGGGAGACATCACTAAGGTAACCTGTGCCTATATGCTTTCCTAAACGTGATATATCACTGACTACAGCGTTTCTACCAGTCATTTTGGCAGCTACCGCTGTCATGCCAGAACCCGCAAAGATATCTACAACCATGTCACCTGGTTGGGTGTATTCCTCTATGAATGGGACGATAGCCATAACAGGCACTTTTGTTAGGTAACTATGTCCGTTATAGATTGAATCTGAACGGCCTACTTTCAAGATATCTTGCATAGTCTTTGAATTTTCTCATTGGCAAAAAATATAAGCTTCTGAGTATACGACAATGGTGGTGCTTTAACTAGAGTGAGGTGAATCCCAATAAGACACGATTGACTGGTCATACCAGACATGTTTGTCGTGTTATCGCAGTGCTTATGCAAATAGTTTGATTGCTGAATTTGCAAAAGGCATGAGATAGAAATGAACAAAAATGAACTAATGTGGCAGTTGGCTAATAATGTTAGGTGTTTGAGAGAGAAACAAGGTTGGACTCAAGAGGAGTTAGCAGAAAGAGCTAATATTCATGTTCGCCAAATCAGTCGAATTGAAAATGCTTCTAACGAAACTAGTCTCGATCTCCTTTGTGCTCTCGCTTATGTATTTGGCCTTGCTCCTAGTAAGTTATACGAAAAGTTATTTTTTCAAACAAAGATAGAGTGGCTAAATCACATTTTTCCAAATATAAGAGCTATGGAACATTTGGCGAAAGAGGAAGGGATCAAGGATATCTTTCAGGATAATGGAGGTAAGTTACTCCAAGTTCTTTTGGTCACGGGATTAAAAGACTTACCAGGAAGAGAAGGAAACGATGCTATAGACTGTTATGGCAATGAGTACGAATTGAAATCACTAAATGTCAACCTAGTGAAAGGTTTTTCCACTCATCATCATATGAATCCCCAGATAATTGAGAAGTATCGAAAAGTAAGCTGGGTATTTGCGGTCTATAGAGACATTGAACTTCAAGAAATTTGGTTACTTACCCCTCGTGAATTAGAGTTCTACTATGATAAATGGACGACAAAGTGGTATGCGGAAGGTGGTAAGGACATTAACAACCCTAAGATCCCTTTGAAGTATGTTCGTGAACACGGGAAGTTGGTGTATCAGCAACCTATGAATGGGGATTTGTTATTCTCAGATATTACGCGCTTCTTATAGTTTTTTGGGCTTGAATCATCAAGTGTACTAATTCAAGCCTTACCTAAAGATTGAGCAGTATTTACTAAATTAGCTCATCTGATCTATCAATTGTTTCCATATCGTCGTAATACTTCTGGATCATTTCGACACTAGTTCCGCAATTGCGTGCGAGAAGGTGAATATTAACACCTTCTCTTAGCTTTCTAGTAATGTACGTGTGACGACAGCTATAGAGTGTGTAAAACTCTTTGGTAGCGTCAATTTTTTTAAAGACACATAGTTGCTTGAAAGTCTTGTCATCGAAAGTTTTTTCGTGGTCGACGGGATCTCTAAAGATATATGAATCTAGTTTTATTCGTTTAAGAGATGACACTTCATTCTTGAGATAATACTTATTTGCGATCGTCAAGATGATGCTGGTCGCTTCAGAGGACAATGGAACTCTTCTCTGAGATGTAATTGACGTGCTGTGCACTTTCCCTGCGGTTACTGCAATATGATAGAAAACCTGAGTCTTTGAGCGATCTTTCATCAAGTCTGAAAACTTAAGATTAAATAGTTCTTCTCCCGTTCGTATGCCCGTCTCAAGCATGAACTTCATGCCATAATACATAAGTTCCCGATAACGTTTAGATATTTGCTTGGAAGGTTTTAGTATGAACTGCTCGTAGTCTTCAAAGAGAACTGCAAGGTGACTGGGTTTGAATGCTCTTCTGGCCTCTTGACGGTTGACTTCCACATCACTAGGAATTTCAGGAAGCTCATAACTGCATATAAGTGACTGTCTTTGTGCATAACTAAAGAGTTGCTTAAAAGCTCCTCTGCGAACATTCAGTTGAGTTCTGGATTTAGCTTTTGTTAAAACCTCATCAATATGCTTGAGTTCAAGTTGTTTAATCTTCAAATGACCGAGTAATGGAGAAATTTCGTCAGATAAAATTCTGGCATGATCATGATATTTTGAAGACTTTTTGCCTGTTGCTGCATGCTTGTCCTCAAAAAAAGCGGAGAGATCTTTACAGAGTGTTTTAATCAAATCTTTAGTAGAAGGCTGGAAAATAGTTGGATCAATGTTTTGCTCATAAGAGAAGTAATAACCCCAAGCTTTCTTAGTCGCCTCTGGTAAATCTGAAGTTTTGAGAGACTTTCTAAAGTCACCACCTTTGACATTTAGATATACGTAATAGTTCTTGGATGCTTTCTGTTTGTAGATAGCTAAACCATCACCAAGCTTGTGATATTCATAAGCCATTTTTATAGTTTCCTTTATAGCTTGTGATTTTTGGTGGTAAGTTTATGTATAATAATGAAATTTTTCAAGCTCGATGAATTCAAAATCCGTTGCCTTCGGGCGTGGCGGTTCAAGTCCGCCCACCGGTACCATACATAGAAAGGTCGCTTTATAGCGGCCTTTCGTCGTTTTAGGGGTAATACACGTTGCCTTCGGGGGGGCGACAGGGGTGCCTGTCAAATCATTCCGTCCACTGGTATTTATAGTGCTCAATAAAGTTTAGGTGCTGTTTCTGAATTCTCAGCTTTAGCAAGTGGCAGCCCATAATTAAATTGATGCACCTTTCTTAGTTACAGTAACTAATTAGTTAGCTTTATAGAAAGTATATACAAGGGAGCGAGTAGAAAGCAGCAGGAGGAACTGATAGGTACACATGAAAGGTATTAGACTATACCTGAGGATATTTATTTGTACCTAAATAGTTGATTTTTGGATGATTTCACGAATATGAAAAATCAGTGTAGAGACTGAGTTCAATCTAACTATAAGATTTTTATAAATTTTACTTTATGATCTATATGGTTAGTCAGATGAACAGAAAAATTTTCCTAATTGCTCTTATTAGTGTTATTACAGCTTGTGCGAGCGACCCTGATGATATAGATGCAGCCTACGTCTCTCCTCTTAAATATCGCGATTATGATTGCGAACAACTAGCCTTAGAAATGGACTATGTTGGCCAGAGGACCCCCCTCTGGCAGGATAGTTGTCACTGTTAAAATTTAACCAGTTAGGGGCGGTAACAGAGTAAAGAATGGCTCGTTATTCCCAAGAAAGAAGAGAAGCAGTACTGAAGAAGTTGTTACCTCCGTACTCCCGGTCAGTGGCAGAAGTGGCGCTCGAAGAAGGAATTCATGAAGCAACCCTGTACAATTGGCGAAAACAACTCAGAGAATCAGGAACCGTTGTGCCAAACAGTAATACTTCTTCCGAGCAGTGGTCAGCTCAAACTAAATTGGCCGTTGTGGCAGAAACTTATTCCATGACAGAGAACGAACTAAGCCAGTACTGTCGTGAGAAAGGACTTTATCCCGAGCAGATTAAAGAGTGGCGCGGTGAGTGTATGCAAGGCTTCATGTCCAGTAAGGAACGAGAAGCCCAAGCGAAGAAACAAGCCAAAGAAGATAAAAGAGAAATCAAAGAGTTAAAGAAAGAACTCCGCCATAAGAAAAAGCCTTAGCTGAAACTGCCGCCTTGCTGGTGCTGAGAAAAAAGCTGAGAGCCTTTTACGGGGAAGAACCAGAGGACGATTAACCTCGACCTATGAAAGGCAAAGCCTGATCACACTTATACACGAGGCTCGCCAAAGCGGCTGTAGGTTGGAAAACGCATGTCACGAAGTTGAGATAGATCTCCGAACTTACCGCCGCTGGTATCAAGATGGAGAGGTTCAGGAAGATCAACGGCCGATAGCTCCGCGACCAGTGCCAGTTAACAAGCTCACAGAGCTAGAACGACAAGCCATCATCGATGTGAGCAACAACGCAGAGTACGCAAGTCTGCCACCGACTCAGATTGTACCAACGTTACTGGACAAAGGTGACTATATAGCTTCAGAGTCGAGCTTCTATCGCGTACTGAAAGCAGCAGGACAACTTAACCGCAGAGGACGCCAGCGTAGTCGACAAAAGGCATCTAGGCCAACGAGCTACACCGCAACAGCTCCTAATCAGGTTTTTACTTGGGATATTACCTATCTCCCGTCAGGTGTCCGCGGGCAATATTATTATCTGTATGTGATAGAAGACATCTACAGCAGAAAAATCGTAGGTTACGAGGTGCATGAACGTGAATGCGGAGAGCTGGCTTCGCAGTTATTACAACGTACGCTGATGCGTGAACAGTGCTTCAACCAGCCTCTGGTTCTGCACTCAGATAACGGTGGACCGATGAAGTCGTTTACGTTAAAAGCGAAAATGGAAGAGCTGGGGATCACACCTTCTTATAGCCGTCCAAGAGTCAGTGATGATAATCCTTATGTGGAATCGCTGTTCCGTACGCTTAAGTATGTGCCAAGCTGGCCGTCTGGCGGTTTTAATAGTCTTGAAGCAAGCCGTGTGTGGGTAGAGACCTTCGCTAACTGGTACAACACGGAACATAAGCACAGCCGATTAAACTATGTGACCCCATCGGAGCGTCACAACGGTAAAGATATGGAAATCTTGAAGCATCGTGAAAGAGTGTTGATGGAACACCGAAGGCAAAAGCCAGAACGCTGGTCACGGAATATCAGGAACTGTGAACCGATCGGAGAAGTTCATCTGAACCCAGAAAAAGAAGTTGCTTGAAAACTAAGCAAATAGTGACAACTATCTTGAAAAACGCCGGGACTGCTAAGCTATATCAAAAGCTTGATAGTGAGCATTCAAAGGATAGCTGGCAAATGGGTGTTGGTCTGGTATTGCTATGGCCAACACTTTTCTTTTTAGAAGGTGGTGATGGCCCGGAAGCTTCTGAATATGCTCAGTTAAAAGGTGAGTACAAGGCTTTACACGATAATGCCATTATTAAAAAGTGCAGTATTGAAACGAAATCACCAGAAGAAATCATTAAAAAGAAATCAGAGGGAGATAAAGAGGATAGTAAAGTTTAAGTTCATCTTCTTTCTCTTTTGGTGGGATGGTTGCCAACTCGCGATTTACCTTACAAAACTTAAACAAAAAAACAGCTTCAGCCAACCGGATAGGTAGAGTTAACTGAAGCTGTTTGCTATTTATCTACTGGTGTTGATTAGTGCTGAGGAAGAGTACCTTCACCGTTAGATACAATCGCATCCATCTGTACTGCTGCATCCATTGGGATAACAGAAACACCGATAACAGTTCTTGCCGGCAGGTCACCTTCGAAGAAGCTCTTATACACTTCGTTTACCGCATCAAGGTCAGCCACATCTTTAAGCTGGATGTTTACCTTAACAATATCGTCCATAACGTGGCTTACGCTTTCAACGATGGCTTTGATGTTCTCAAGGCACTGTTTTGCCTGCTCTTTAACGCCGCCAGATACCACTTCACCAGACTTAACATCCACAGGAAGCTGTGCAGAGATGTTGTTGTAGTGAGAGAAAGCCACTGTCTGAGTAGATAGTTTGCTTACAGGTGCTTTATCTGTGTTGTTAGGACGGATTACGATGTTATGTCTGTCTTCAACAGCTTGTGGTGGTGTGCCGTCGCCGTGAGAAACAGTGGCATCGATTTGTACACGTGCATCCATTGGCAGGCCTTCAGCAACAACCACAGAGCGAGCCGGCATATAGCCAACAGTTCTTGCAATTGAAGAGTCAGGGAAGAAAGTGGTGTAAGCTTCGTTTACTGCATCAACATCAGCAAGGTCACGAACGTGGATGTTGATTTTAACGATGTCATCAAACGGAACGTCAACGCCTTCCATGATGGATTTGATGTTTTTCAGGCACTGAGCCGTTTGCTCTTTAACGCCGCCAACTACTACGCTACCAGTTTTCGGATCAACAGGTAGCTGAGCTGAGATATGGTTGTAGTGAGAGAAAGCAACAGTTTGAGTAGACAGCTTGCTCTGTGGTGCTGCGTCAGTGTTTCGAACCAGCTTAACCAGATCACATGGATCCTGAGAAGGGGTACCTTCGCCGTTAGAGATAACTGCGTCCATCTGAACCAGTGCACCATCCAGAGGAAGGGCTGCAACCGCCAGTGTAGTGCGGGTTGGCTGATAGCTCTGGAAGAAACCAGCATAAACCTGATCGACAGCGTCGATGTCCATGATGTTTTTCAGGTAAACATTTACACGTACAACGTCGTACATGCCGTGGCCGATGCTCTCAACGATAGCTTTGATGTTTTCCAGACACTGTGCTGCCTGCTCTTTCACACCACCTTCAACTAACTGGCCGCTTCTTGCGTCAACCGGTAGCTGAGCTGAAATGTTGTTATAGTGAGAAAAAGCCACTGTCTGAGTTGAAGCAGGGCAAATTGGTGCATCTTCGGTATTTCTTGATACTTTAATGATATCGCTACTCATAACGATAGCTCTCCTGTTTGGTGTAGTGTTTCACGCAGTTATATAATTTTATTACTGAAGAAGTATTAGCTGACGTAATTAATATAATCCGGCAGGCCAATATTAAATAATCTAAGAGGGTCACAAATATAAACAGGTTTTTAAAATAAGACAAATAATGCTTATGTTAATGTGGCTTAATGCTTTTATGCTAAATTGTTAACGTTTAAATATTTGATTTTAAAGGTGTTTCACATTTTTGGTTAACGGTTTTTCTGCTTGTTTATAGAATGACTAGAACTAAGTATCGGATTCTGATTTACTATTTTTTATATAACTTGGCGGCTGATCAAAAAAATATGTCAGTTAGACTTCTGCTATTCGATAAGCGGTTTTGATCCCAGAATAATTAATCAATTCTAATTATTATATAAACTGGGGTGTTAAATGTTTGTATATATTTTGCGGATATTTTTTGTGATTTTATTCTAAGCTTTCAGATTGTCATTCAGGTGGAATTAGTATTTTGGCTAAATTTTGCATTAAATCTTAATTCTTATAAGTAAAAATCCTCCCTTGTGAATATTGTGCGGATATTGATTCAAAATCGTAGATATTGTTACCAGTTTGAGTAACAAGAGAGCTGAATAATCGGGCATTTACTGCCCAAAAACGGCCAACGGGCGTAGTAAAAGTTTTGCTTAGTTTTAGCGGCTAATTTAGGGATTTCATCACGGATTTTGGTCACTCAGGAAGGTGGGAAAACAGCTTTTTACCCAGTGGTAGAAGTATTTGCAGATTTTGCAGTGCGGATCAAAAATTTGTGGCTATAAGCAACCAATTGTCCCGTTTCGCTGCATCTATTTACTCTTTAACCCTGCTGGTGGAGTCCTTGTGAGAGTCTGTCATAGAGAAACTGCAGGAAATAATTAAGCAGAATACTGATAAAAATAGCGCCACACTAAGGTGGCGCTGAAGAGAAGGGTTAAGTTTATACCTTCTCGATTCTTACCGGCGTGCCGTGACGTGCTGTTGAACCAAAGGTCACGTCCCGGTACAAGCTGGCACCTTTTCGGGTGGGGTCAACAGCATTAAAGGCATTGACCGCCATACCACCGCCTCTTCTGGCGATGCCTTTCTGGGTTTTACCGTCTATAGTGATATCACTGGCACCGAATGCTGTGTGTCCGAATCCCAGCGGAACAACGATACAGCCCATAGCGACAGTGTCGTCAGCCTGAACTGTCCCTTCAATAAAGGTCCCTTTCGGTGAGATAACCCTTGCGGTATCACCGGTTTTTAGTTGATATTTACGCGCCTCTTTCTGGTTGATCTGGATAAAGTTCGACTGACCCAGAGCCGTGATTCGATCCAGCGTGACGGAGTAGGGGCTGCGTAGCTGATGTTTAAAAGTAGAGAAATAGAATGGGTATTCCTCTTCTTTCCATAGGTCACGGATAGCTGTTCCGTCCCAGAATCTCTGTTTATCGAACACAGGTAAACCGTCCAGGTACTCTCCGGTATGGAAGTTGGTGATATGCGCCAGTCCTTCGTTATAAATCTGGAACTCAGCATCCCAGCGCATCATTTCGTTGAAGAACTCCCCCTCATAACGGCTTTCGACTGGGTAATACCTGCCGCCACGGGTAAACAAGAACTGAGTCGGGCCAACCTCTTCAGGTTTAAGTTTTTGTTTAAGAAGCGGTGTGATTCGATCCACGCTGGTAAAGCGGATATCCTCTTCTGTCGGGACAGGTAGTGCTCCGTCACTGTGGGCAAGGTTAGCCAATACAGGGATATAGTAATCTTCAGGGGTATGGATTGCTTTAGGTTGTCCGGCAGCGTCTTTAAAGGCGTGATCACCGAAGCCGTTCAACTGAACACCTTTGGCAATATCAATTAACAACTGTTCCATGCAGATACGGTTGCCCTCTTTATTGAGCGGTGTTCTTGGAGTGATGACAGGAAATGAAACCACGTCTCCCATCAGCTCACTACCCCATTGGCGTGAAGCCCCCCACTGTTCGTACTGAGCCAGATCCGGAACGAAGTAATCGGCATAGATATTGGTTTCGCTAAAGTAAGGATCCGTTGCAATCATCAGCCCGAGTTTTTTCGGGTCTTTAATAGATTCAACTACCTGATCCGCTAAACCAGAGCAGGCATAAAGCGGGTTATTAGCCCATGCAATCCAAGCCTTAAAGTGGAACGGGTTGCCATTGGCATGTGCGACCAGCAGTTCACCGGCATTATCCTGAATAAAGGTTTCGTTCCATGGCTGATCGGACGGGAATGGTTCAACGCCTTTGGCCAGCTTCTCTTTATACTCGTTACTCTGACGGTAATCTCCCGAGCGTTCCGCATTAAATCCGCTCAGGTGTGAATGTTCGAACGCCATCATATCGTACAGGGGAGAGCTGTTCTCATAGCCCATACTACCGGTATGCAACATGCCACCCTTGGCGTTATGGGCAGCAACCAGCGTTGCCAGCATAATCATGGCAAAGGCAAACTGCCCGCCATCACTTGCGTTACAGCCGGTATTGGTTTCTATAGAAACCTTACGGCCATGAGAGCTGAACTCATGCGCCAGTTGATTGATCTTTTCTACCGGGATCTGACACTCTTCGGAGTACTCAGCCATGCTGTGCTGATTCACCCGCTGTTTCAGTAGCGAGAACGCACTGGCTACCTGAATACTCTGACCATCTTTAGTTGTGATCCGGCCTTGGTAGTCAATATCACAAGGCTCACTACTTTCAGCACTAACAAGCTGTTTGCTCTGAGCATCTATCACCATTTTTGTTTCAGCACTGCCCACTCCACATGCTTCTGCTGTGAGGAACTTACGGTAGAGCGGATGACTGCTATCGGTAACCACAAGGTACGGGGCGTTGGTGTAGTTAATCTCACCGGCTTTGTTTGCCCCCTCCTGACTGCATGAAGAGAGATAGGTTTTGTTGTAACGCTTGTTGTTAATGATGTATTGCATCATGGCGTGCATTAATGCGGTATCACCACCGGAGCGGATTGGCACCCACTCAGCTCTGTCGGGAGTTGAAGAGCTGCTGAGTGAGCGCAGGATAGGATCGATAACCACATATTTGAAGTCCGGGTTTTCTGTGCGGGCATCTGCCAGACGCTTTGAGGCAGAGTTAAGGCTGATGCCGCTCAGGCCGGGGTTAGTGCCGATAAAAATAGCAAATTCACAGTGCTCAAAATCTGTTGTAGGAAGCGCTCCGCTATTGGCTCCGTCTTCAACGCCTAATGCACAACCGGCAACTTGCTGGTGGCCGCAATAGGAGTCTTTGTTACCAAGGTTTGGTGTTCCCCAGCTTGCTTCTGAAAAGCGCTTATAGAAATCCCAGCGGGCAGGATCTTCCGAACAACCTGTCATTAAAAGCTGGTTCTTTTTCTGGCCAAAATCGGGATAGGCCGGATTAGCAAGGTTGTGGTCATCATGCAGTTGTTTCAGACCGTCTACATGGCCTTCGCCGAACAGATCTCCCCCTTCAACGACTTCTTTTATAAGTTGCTCGTACGGAATGGTTTTCCACTGATTTTCGCCACGTTTACCTACCCGTTTAAGGCATTGAGTCACCCGTCGGGAATCCGTGACGGCATCCGGAACGGCGTTGCCTCGTCCGCATAAGGTTGATCTATTCTGGTTACCCTGATCTCCGCTCAGGCGAAGCATGGCTTCCTGAGGTGAAACCTCCATGGCGATCGGATCACCTGATTGAGTAGAGAGTGCGTAAGGGTTACCGCATACGCGCAGGATTTGATCGGTGTTATTGTCGACCCGGATACGGGCGCCGCATACGTTGTAGCAACCAAAACACTTGGTGAATGCAAAGCGTTGATCAGGGTTGTTGGTCAGCTTATTGTCTGCTCCCAGAACAAACTCAGGTTGTGCACTCAGGGGAGCGTAGTGACTGATTTTTTGCTGGTTTTCTGCTGCTTTTGTTTCCGGGCTACCAGCAATGCCACCGGTAATGGCGGTGGCGACACCCGTTTTAAGAAATTGTCTGCGATCCATAATTAGCGCTGCCATGTAAGTTCTGAATTAAGGTTATAGGGAGTGTTGCTCTCTTCGCGGCTTAAACCTATGTAGAAAACATTCGGTTTGGTGTTCTTATCTGACTGAAGAACAAAAGCCTCGTTGCTTTGCAGCAATTTAGAGATCTCACTGTCAGGATCTTTTAGATCCCCGAACACACGGGCTCCGCCGGTGCAGGTTTCAACACAAGCCGGGAGAAAACCCTGTGAGGTTCGCTGAATGCAGAAGTTACACTTATCTACTGTGCCTGTTTTACTGTTGGTGAAGCGCACACCTTCATAAGGGCAGGAATAAACACAGAAGTTGCAATCGATACAGCCGGTACTGTCTACCACAACAATGCCATCTTCTTTGCGTTTAAAGGTTGCCCCTGTCGGACAGGTTTTGGTGCATACCGGGTTTTCGCATTGGTTGCAGAGTAGTGGCAGATTGAGAACCAGCTCTTTACCGTCTACCTTAGTACTGCCCTGAAGTACCTGAGTTCTGTGCTCATCCGGTGTATTTCCGTTTTCCAGACTGCAGGCCGTAACACAGGCTTTGCAGCCGTTGCATCGCCTGAGGTCAACCACCATGGCCAGTTGTTTGTTTTTTTGCTCTGAACTGCCGGCCATTACACCCGCAATGACAGGAGAAGCGGAAACTAATGAGACACTTGTTCCGCCAGCGAGAAGCTTAATCGCTTTACGTCTATCCATCTGTTTTCCGTCTTATTGTTGATCTTTCTTGAGAGAGTTGTACCAGAGGTTATGGTGCTGTTTTGCCCAGTTCTCATCGCATTTTCCGCTGAGCATATTGCTCAGGCCGCCTTCGGAAATCACCGTTGCCATAAAGATATGCACAACAGCAAAAGCACCAACGATCATTGCTGAAATCAGGTGGATGCTGATAACCATTGGCGCACTGCTATACGAAGGTGCAAGTTGTGGAAAGAACAGCATCAGGCCGGTAACAGAGAGTAATACAAAGTTAATGGCAAATACCCAGAACCAGAGTTTTTCACCGCCATTAGCAAAGCCCGCATCAGGGTGCTGTTTATGCGCTGAATTGATATAGCCGCCGGCTTTTTTAAACCAATCGATATCATATTTTTTGAATAGCTGTTTTCGCCACCACATACTGATCATGATGATGGTTCCGGCAATAAACGGAAAAACCGCCAGCTCATGAAGCGTTGAGGCGGTTTTGACTGCGCCTGCCCAGGCGGAGCTTCCCGGTTCGAACAGTACTTTTCCCGCTCCGATAACAATGCCGGAACCGATCAGTATCAGACAAGGTATAGCACCTAGCCAGTGAGCCACAACACTTGGCAGAGACCAGCGCTGGATCTGTTTACCGCTAAACCCTTTATCGAGCTTAGAAGTGCCGTTAATCAGGACAAACAGAGCCATCAAAACAATGACTCCGGCGACGCTGGCGACCAGCAGCCACGGGATAGTAGGTTGGCTGGACAATATATCCAACCATATAGATGATTGATTCATAAAATAAACCTATGCTTACAGTGTGAAATAAATACAAACGATACAGACAGTTACATCCTCCTTATCTCTATATTCTGCACCCTGGGTTTGGAATCTTGTTAAATTTAAGTTACCAATGGTAAGTGGGTTTTTATGATATTTTTTCTGACCGGAGTAATTTTTAATCTTTATAAATTACTATTGGTAACTTATTGTGTTTGCGGATGTTACCATTGGTAACTTGTTTGGTTTGTGATATCGATTGTGTTTTATTTGCTGGAACAGAAAACTGATAGTTTTGGCAGTAATTAATAAGATTTTATTGATTTATGTCATAAGAGACAGGCGGAAAAAGAACTTGAAAAATATAGAACGACTGAAAGGGAGGCGTTAAAAGGTTCTGAGCAGAATGAGCAAAGTGCTCAAAGATGCTTCAGGTATAAACAGAATAATCGCGTTTTATTGACTTGAAATCAGACGATAAATTTCTCTGTTCAGAAACGAAAGGGCAGAATCCTTAGAGATTTGTTCAGATAGCACGGCACTTCCCACCGACTCTATCAAGCCATACACAGCAACAAGTTTTATCCTGTTTAGATCGTTTTGTTCAGAGAGTGGCAACTGGAAGAGATCCGAGTAGGCGTTGGTGAAAAACTGCTGAATATCTTTAGAGAGTGTTGAATTATGCGGGTAGCCTTTTAGTGCTGCCACGGTTAACTCGTATATTTCGCCATTTTTCATCATACAGTTGATATATGACTCACACAGAATAGCGATAGTGTCCTGAACTGAGTTGCTTTTTGTCTCTTGTGCTAAGCGAATAGATTCAATCAGCCGGATATCTATATTTTGATAAATTTGTCTGAGCAGGTTCTCTTTACTTTCAAAATGATTATAGGCGATAGGTTTAGTGACCCCGGCTTCTTCTGCCACTCTGGCTAGTGTTAAAGCGTCAGTTCCACGTTCCCTGATAATGGAAACAGCAACAGAAAGGAGCTGTTCTCTTCTTTCATTTTTTAACATTCGCTTTGGCATAAGAGGACCCGAATAATCATTAAAGTCTGGCGTGATTGTACTGAGGGAAGTATACGTTTCGCTATCTGACGATACAAGAGACTAAGGTGCTGTTTTGAAAGAGGCAGAAAATAAAAAGGGCTCGTTAATACGAGCCCTCTCAGAGTAATGGTTTTTATGAATTTGCCGGCTGTTCTACAACAGAGACTTCTTCATCGCTGTCTGCTGTCGGAGCTTTGCCAGTTCTGCGCTTATACTTCTCTTCCCAGTAGTCTGCGCCTTTGATGCCAAGTTTAACAGGGTTAAACAGATACTCTTTTACTCCTTTCTTCTGCTGCTCTTCATAGTCTTTCAGTGCCTTGATAGCAGGTTTAGACATAAAGAAGATAATCAGAATACCACCGATGTTCAGCCAGGCCATCAGACCTACACCAACATCACCCATTGCCCATGCAAGGTTTGCTGTCTTAACGGTGCCGTAGAATACGGCTGTCATCAGCACAACTTTAAGAGCAAACATCAGGCCGTCAATTTTGAAGGTGCGGCGGATGTAAGCGATGTTTGTTTCAGCAATATAGTAGTAAGCCAGAATAGTGGTGAATGCGAAGAAGAACAGCGCAACAGCAATAAACGGTTTACCAACACCCGGTAGGGCACTTTCAATCGCAAGCTGGGTAAATACTGGGCCGTTTGCGCCAATATCAGCAGCAAGGTTCTGTACAAGGAATGCACCTTCTGCACCGCCGTGTACGTTGTATGCGCCGGTAATCAGGATCATAAACGCTGTTGCTGAACAAACCAGCAGAGTATCGATGTAGATAGAGAAAGACTGAACCAGACCTTGTTGAGCCGGGTGATCAACACTTGCAGCTGCCGCCGCGTGAGGACCTGTACCCTGACCAGCTTCGTTCGAGTAAACACCACGCTTAACACCCCAGCCGATAGCAGCACCAAAGCCAGCCATAGGAGTAAATGCATCGCCGATGATCATAGCGAAGATACGAGGAACTTCACCGATGTTTAGCAGGATAATAACGAAAGCAGTGATGATGTAGGCCAGTGCCATAAACGGAACAACAATTTGAGTGAAGTTCGCGATACGTTTAACACCACCAAAGATGATGAAGCCAAGGATGATAGCTACAACAGTACCAGTGAAGATCTTAGCAAAGCTGAAGGTTCCGATAGCAGTTTCAATCATTGCGCCCGAACCAAATGCAGCTTCAACAGCGTTACCGATACTGTTTGACTGAACACCCGGCAGAAGTACACCACAAGCAAAGATAGTTGCGATAGCAAAGATCCACGCATACCATTTTTGCCCCATAGCTTTTTCTATGTAGTAAGCCGGACCGCCACGAAATTCGCCTTCATCCTCTTCTTTATAGATCTGAGCAAGAGTAGATTCAGCGTAGGCTGTTGCTGCACCAAAGAAGGCAACAACCCACATCCAGAATACTGCACCCGGGCCACCGAAACCGATAGCAGCAGCAACACCGGCAATGTTACCAGTACCAACTCGGCCAGAAAGTGAAACGGCTAGTGCCTGAAAAGATGAGATGCCTTTGTTGGAGCTTTTACCGTTGAGCAGTAGTCGCCACATTTCGAAGAAGTGACGGATTTGCACAAAGCGAGTAATGATGGAGTAGAAAAGACCAGCGCCCAGACATAGGTAAATTAATACCGGGCTCCAGATAATCCCATTCAAAAAATCAACTATCGATTGCATGATTATTTCC
Source organism: Vibrio sp. SCSIO 43137 (assembly GCF_028201475.1). Classification (NCBI taxonomy): domain Bacteria; kingdom Pseudomonadati; phylum Pseudomonadota; class Gammaproteobacteria; order Vibrionales; family Vibrionaceae; genus Vibrio; species Vibrio sp. SCSIO 43137. Next base: position 388,239 of record NZ_CP116383.1, read on the forward strand.
CTGTTTGAATGAATGACATGGTGAATTTGTAAACTGCATGTTATTCGCTTTGTAATGCGAATGTTAATAAAAAGTGTCAATTTAATGTTTTTTGCGTGATCTGGAGCGCATAATGTTAAAATTATGTAACTTTTTTACTGCTTTGGAGTGGGTTTGGCTTGTGAAGTGCCTTTTTGTTAGGTATTAGCTACTTAATTAGTGTTTACTAAAGTGTCTAGGTGGATATATTGAAATGCTAAATGCTATATAAATATATAAAAAACAATAGTATATGATTTTTTCTTATAGTGGATTTTGTTAGGGGATATTTCACTAATATTAAGTTAATTAAACAATAATCTATATAAGGAATCCTATTTGGTTATATGAAGCTGAAATGATTGTATTATTAATTTATATCTATTTTTTGTGCTGCTATATGGATATTTTTATACTTAATTATCTGAAATGGTTTTAAGTGTTAGTTTTTTCTATGTTTGATTTGTGTTTTTCTCAAATGTTTATGTTCGTTAATAAATAACGCTTTTCAGGCTGGCGGCTTTGAAAATTAAAAAGCGGATTTTTAAACAGATTTTCCGTTTCGTTTAATAAAATATTCCCCGGTAAAGAAAAGTTGTCCACTAGTATCGCGACAGTAGATTAGAGCAGAGGTTTGTTCGCTCTGTTTCATAGCGGATAAGAAAAAAAGATAGCTACATCAAATTGTTACTTGTTGTCTAAAGGGGAAGATTGACTTGCTTTGGATTTGTGACTAGTTTGAGTTTGAAAGATAGAACTATAAATAACAAAACAATGTCAGTGACAGGTTGCCATTATATAAATGACTAACAATTCCTACAGCAGGTCTGAGTCCGGCCGTTTCTTTTCCAACCTGAAGAGAAGGGTTGATTTTCAGCTTGTTATCATCTTTCTGTTTATTGTACTGCTGGCGGGTATAAGCTCTTTTTATATGGCTAAACGTCAGGCATTTACCGCCAGCCAGCGTGCCCTTTCAAGTGTTGAAGCTCATTTTGATAACATCCGCAGTGAGCTCGCTTATCTTTTGCAGCCAGATAATGCAGGGCTAAGCTGTGCTGATATTCTTACTGAGCTAAGAAGAAACGTTTTTCATTCTGATACCATAAAAGAGATTGGTCTGTTTGACAGACAGGGAAGGATGTACTGTGCCAGCAATAGCAGTGCGGTCTCTTTTCAGCTGTATAAGACCATTCTTGAAAGGCTGGATGAGCATTCAATTACGCTCTCTTACACCCGGACAAAGTTCAGTAAAGAGAAGAGTGTTATGTTGCTGTTTACCGGCCCGGCTGAGAAAGGCGCCAGTATTGTTATTCCGCCAAGATACATCATTGATATCGTACGTTCTGCAATAAAAAGTGATGTATTACGCTTTGATATTAAAGTGATCTCTAGAAGCCTGATGATGGAGAGTGATAAAACGGTTCTTGACATATTTCAACAGAAGTCTGCTATTTACCCGTTAGAGATAGAAGTGAAAACCGATGCTGACTACTATCTGGATTACTTCCTTGCTCATTTCTGGAAAGCGATAGTGCTGGCCAGCCTGCTGTCTGCATGGTTTTTATATCGCCGGCAGAGTGAAGTTTCTACCTACAGTCTCGAGCACTCTCTGGAACAGGCTATTGAGAACGACTACTTTCAGCTTAACTATCAGCCTATCGTTGAGTCAGATAGTGGCAAGTGCATCGGATGTGAAGCACTTTTGCGCTGGAATGACCCTATCCGCGGGAGTATCTCTCCGGCCATTTTTATTCCCCTGGCAGAAAAAGTCGGCATTATTGAGCAACTAACGCATCTGGTAATTGTTAAGACCTGCCAATTTATGCAACAGCATGAAGAGCTGTTAAACAGTCGCTATATCAGCGTCAATATCAGCCGTAGTGTGATTCTGAAACAATCCTTTATGGATAAATTACTGGCTTATCTTGAGTCGGTTCCGCAGTGTCTGCCTCAGCTTGTTTTTGAGATAACGGAAGATAATAACTTCTCCAGAGAAGAGTTGGTTGTGTTGAAACGTAACCTGACCACACTCTCTTCATACGGAATAAAGATAGCAGTAGATGATTTCGGTACCGGTTATTCAGGTCTTAATTTTATCCGTCAGTACCCTTTCAGCGTTGTGAAAATCGATAAGGTGTTTATTAAGAGCCTGTATGACGATTCCAACGTGATCCCCTTGCTCGAATCTATGCTGATGATTGCAAACAACCTTGGTATGAGTGTCATTGTTGAGGGGGTAGAAGAGGAGTCTCAATTGAAAATACTCCGTTCAATAGGCTTCCAGTATATTCAGGGCTTCTACTTTTCCAGACCATTAGCAGAAGATGACATCTTGCCTTATCTTCTTGGAAACAATGGTGTTATAAGCGAAATTTCTGAAAATCTGCCCCTTTTTCAGGAGTGATTTTTTCAAAGTGACGGCTATACGGATAAATCGGCAACGCCTTTATAGAGAGTTGCCGTTTTGTCGGGTTTAGGATGCGTTAAATCTGCGATCAATTTCCAGAAGGTGTTGATGAAGTATGTCGATAAATGCTGTGGTCAACAATGAGGCTGGGCGGTGAGACGGGGTCAGTATCCCGACCGAAAGATTTATTTTGGGCGTAAATGGACGGAAAGTCAGCTCCGGGTTCTGCATCTTATATTCAAAGTAGCTATCAGCGGTCATGGGATCACAGATTGAGTAACAGAGCCCTTCTTCAACCAGTTTTAGTGCCGGCTGGAAGTTTCTCAGCTCGAAGCGGGCGTTAAATTTGGCTTTATGTTTTGCAAATGCCTTACGGGTAGCAAGCAGGTTAGGGTGCTCTTCCTGAAGGGTCGCCAGCGGCTTTCCGCAGAGATCTTTAGGGGTAATTTGCTTTTTCTTTGCCAGCGGATCATCGACACGCATGGCGCAGACACATCGCATATCTATGGGAATGCTTGAAATAGCACTGTTTGGTGCCGGCAGTTCCGCCAAGCCTAAATCATACTGCTGCGATGCTACCCACTCTTCAATAACTGACGAAGCTCTCATCATTATTGAGACTTTCACCTTGGGTTTTTCCTTAACAAAGTCCGCAACCAGTCTGGGAATCAAAAATTGTGACGAAGCTGGCATACAGGCAATTCTTAACTGACCTTCTTGTAAGTTGCTCAGCTCTTGCATGGTGCGGGATGTGCGCACTAAACGCTCTAAAATAGCTTCTGTTTCAACCAGAAAGTAAGAAGCTTCAGGAGTACGGGTCAATCTGCCCCTCTGACGCTCGAAAAGAGCCAGGCCTAATTCCTCTTCAAGGCTTGAAATCATTGCGCTCACGGCCGGTTGGGTGCGGTTTAAAGTGCGGGCAGCATCAGAAATGGAACCGGTTCTCATCACTTCACGAAAGGCTTGCAGCTGTCGGATACTTAAATTCATTACATTTCCTAGGGTTAAACAGAGTTCTTATCGAACCTATAAATTTTATTTATAGAATTATTATTTTTATTGTTTTGATTTTATATTTTCGAATTGTAACACTGTTAACAATAAAATAACAAAAGGGCAATGAAAGAGAATGAATCGATTTGTGAGCCTGTTGCTCACTGGACTAATTTGCTTGGTCGCTTTAGGGCAGTTTGTACAGGTAATAACACGCTACGTGCTGGAAATTCCGGTGATGGGGCTGGATGAAACTCTACTCTATCCAACCTTATGGCTATATGTATTGGGGGCTGCGAATGCTTCGCGTGAAAACTCCCATATCAGAGCCAACGTTCTGGATATCTTTCTGCACAGTGAAAAGCAGAAAACCATACTTGCCATTATTGGTGAAACCATCAGCCTGATCATTGGATCATGGTTAATTTACTGGGCCTGGGATTTTACAAAATATTCACTTCGGGTCTGGAAAGAGAGCCCAACACTTTATATCCCAACCTTCTATGTAGACGTTGCCCTCTTTGTCGGACTTATTCTGATGATGGTTTATACCGCCATCCATCTGGTTAATCACATACGTAGTTTATCTACTCCGGAAGTATCTAAGGATTTATAACAATGGTTGAAATAGCATTATTAGCCGTGGCTGTTCTGGTCATTTTATTAACGCTGGGTATTCCGTTGCCTTACTGCTTCGGTGGTGGACTAGCTGTCATGTATTTCCTTGGTGATGTCACCATGAAGGGAAATATGCTGTGGGGCTTTCAACAGCTCGGAAACCCTGTACTGCTCGCAATCCCGCTGTTTGTACTGGCCGGTACCATAATGAGCGTCAGCGGGATAGCCGCCAGTTTGCTCCGCTTTGTTAACATTTTTGTCGGCCATTTACGTGGTGGTCTGGGTGTGGTTGCAACCGTGAGTTGTGCACTTATCGGTGCTATCTCCGGCTCCGGCCTAACTGGTGTTGCGGCTATCGGTCCGCTGCTGATCCCTGAGATGGAGAAGCAAGGTTATCCGAGAGCGTATGCGACAGCATTGATTGCCAACTCGTCACTGCTTGGCCTGCTTATCCCGCCAAGTGTGACAATGATTGTTTATGGCTGGGTAACAGATACTTCTATTCTGGCTTGTTTCCTTGCCACTCTGGGCCCGGGTCTGCTGATTATGGCTAACTTCTCAGTTGTGAATATCTGGCAGGCACGTAAGTTCCCGCTGGTACTTGAAGACAGACCAAAAGGTGCAGAGTTTGTTGCTGAGGTCAGTAACCGTGGTCTGAAGGCGACACCAGCACTACTGATGCCGGTGATTATTCTGGGTGGAATCTACGGCGGTGTAATGACACCGACTGAAGCTGCTGCTGTTGCGGTTATCTACGCCATACCTGTCGGTTTCCTTATCTATAAGGGACTGGATATCAAAACATTCCTGGGTGCAGGTAAAGAAGCCTCTACTTCGGTAGGTGCCATTATGCTGATGATTCTGTTCAGTATGATTCTGTCGCAGATGTTTGTTTTAGAGAGTGTTCCTCAGGAGCTGGTGGAAGCCATCTTCTCAATTACAGATAACAAAGTTGTTCTGCTGATTCTGATTAACTTCCTGCTGTTCTTTGTCGGCATGGTCGTCAATGACGTAACAGCGATTATTTTGATTGCACCACTACTTCTGCCTCTTATGCAGGCGATCGGTATCAGCCCGATTCAGTTTGCGGCAATCATGGGGGTAAACACCGCGATGGGAGGAGTGACTCCGCCATACGCATCCATTCTCTATTTAGGTGCCCGTGTCGGTAATGTGGAAGTCACTAAAGTGATTAAGCCTGCATTGCTACTGATAGTAACGGGTTATCTGCCAGTGGTATTCCTGACGTCGTTCTGGTCAGACTTATCACTATTCCTGCCTGCTTTCTTTGGTTATTAACAGACCGGACTAAGTAACACAGGAAAAATTAATACTCTAACCGATAACAATAATGGCAGCAGGATTGCAGCCGAAACGTGAAACACAAGTAACGCAAGGAGAACCTTATGCAAGGTGTAACAGTTAAAAAAGCGATTATCGCAAGCCTGTTAGCAGGTGCTATGGGGCTGAGCGGAATTGCTCAGGCAAAAACATTAAAGATCAGCCATATCCGTCCACAAGGTGCGATTATTGATCTGGAACTGAAAGAGTTTGCCAGTGATGTAGCAAAAGAGACAGATGGCGATCTTAAGATCAAGATCTTTGCAGCCAGTGCGCTGGGTGACTACACAACCGTACAGGAGCGTATCTCAGTAGGCGCTATTGATATGGCGGTTCAGCCTGCCGCGACAGCCGCTTCACGTCAGATGCAGATCAGTGCTTTCCCTTATGTAGCGGAAAACTGGGAACAGGCTCGTAAGATCTACGGACCGGGTGGTGCTATCTACAATGCAATGAAGGAGCTGTATAGCAAGCAGGACATTACTATGCTGGCAGCGTACCCGGTTTACTTTGGTGGCGTGGCACTAAACCGTGATGCCGTTTCACCGGGTGATCCATCGGTTTCTAAAGGTATCAAAGTTCGTGTACCGGGTATCAAGAGCTTCCAGCTGACCAGTGACGCCCTTGGCTATATCAGTTCTCCAATCCCGTTCTCTGAAGCCTTTACTGCGGTTCAGACTGGTGTGGTAGATGGTGTGATTGGTTCTGGTGCAGAGGGTTACTACGCCTCTTTCCGTGATGTAACTAAGACTTATATCCCTGTGAACACGCACTTTGAAGTGTGGTACATGATTGTCAACAGCGAAACGCTGGCGGATCTGGATGATGCTGAGAGTAAAGCCCTTGAGGAACAAGCGGTTAAGTTTGAGCAGAAACGCTGGGGCAAAGCTGAAGCGGATCAGGCTGATTACGAGCAGAAGTTGGCTGACTACGGTGCCTCTATCGTGAAACTGACTGATGCTCAGCTGTCTGATGTTGCTAAGAAGGTACGTACAGATGTATGGCCTCAAATCCTTAATGATGTTGGTGCGGAGTGGGGTCAGAACATCCTGAACCAGATCGAGAAGTAATTCCGCTCACCAATAATTTTCACTGTTAACTTTGCGTTGTGCTGCCAGCAGATAGTCCCTACTTGCTATCTGCCGGTTAAGCACGCGCTTTTTAAGCCAAATTCAGCTTGGAGTATGAGATGTTTCGGGTTCTCTCAACAGCAAAATCAGACTATATCCCAATAACAATTAACGGTACTGATTATCAGGTGCCACAAGGGATTTCTGTCTGGACGGCACTGGCTCTGCATGATCAGACCATAACGCGGTTAGCCCCGGTAACAGAGCAGAAGCGTTCAGCTTACTGTGCAATGGGTGTCTGTTTTGAGTGTCTAGTGGAAATTGACGGAATGCCAAATCAGCAAGCCTGTATGAAGACGGTTGTATCAGGAATGGTGATTTGCAGACAGCAGATTACCGAAGCAACGGTCAGTGATGTACCAGAATAAAAAGGCCAGACAGATGAAGAGTTACGATATTGCCATTGTTGGTGCAGGGCCAGCCGGAATGCAGGCTGCAATTACCGCTTCTGCAAATGGTGCCTCTGTGGTTGTCATTCATGATAAGCCTGCCGCCGGCGGGCAGATATACCGCAATGTCAGCAACAGCCCTTTGCCTGATATTGCTGTCCTGGGTAAAGATTACAGCAAAGGTGAATCGCTGGTAGATGAGTTTAACCGCTGTGATGCTGAGGTGATTTTTAACGCCAGTGTATGGCATGTCGGAGATGACGGAGAGGTTCTTTACTCCGTTGATAACCAGACGCAATCTTTGCAAGCCAAAGAGATTATTGCTGCGACCGGAGCAATGGAGAGGCCGTTTCCCGTTAAGGGCTGGCATCTGCCCGGAGTTATGTCCGCCGGTAGTGCTCAGGTGATGTTAAAGAGTGACGGGCTGGTAAAAGACGATGCTGTTTTTGTCGGCAGCGGACCACTTCTGTATGTGATTGTGGCTCAGTACCTTCGCTTAAGCGTAAAAGTAAAAGCTGTAGTGGATACCACAGAGAAAGCCAGTTATCTGAAAGCGGCGACTAAAGCTGCAGACAGTTTTGCCCAGCCAGCCATGGTGGCAAAAGGGCTTACCCTACTGAACGAAATCCGGCGTTCCGGCATCCCTTTTTATCGCTTTGCCGAAGATCTTCAGATCAGGGGTAAAGAAAAGGCAGAATCGATAAGCTTCCGTCAGGGACAAAAACAGCATGAGATAGAGTGTGAACACCTGTTTTTGCATCAGGGGGTTATCCCGAACCTCAACCTTACCCGTGCATTAGGGCTGGAGCATAAGTGGTGTGAGCAGCAGCTATGCTGGCATCCGGTTCTGGATAAGTGGGGGCAGAGCTCTGTGTCCAATATTTCTGTTGCCGGAGACGGCAGCGCAATTGTCGGTGCTGACGGTGCAGAGTATAGCGGTATTGTCACCGCGGCTAACCTGCTACACAGGTTAGGCAAAATTTCCAAATCATCCCGAGATTCAATGGCAGGCGAACCCCGCCGCACCCTTGAAAAGTTAAATCGTTTTCGCCGCTTTATTGATGAGCTTTACCGGCCATCAGAGCAGCATAGAGTGCCGCAGGCCGACGATATTGTTGTCTGTCGCTGCGAAGAGAGAACCGTTGCGGATCTGAAAATTGGTTTCCAGCAAGGTGCAGTTGAACCCAATGCCCTGAAAGGCATTACCCGCTGCGGAATGGGACCATGTCAGGGTAGGCAGTGCGGTCACACCGTCAGCGAGTTGCTGGCAAAGTGGCAGAACAAACCGGTGGCAGAAATTGGTTACTACCGTCTTCGTTCTCCTATGCGCCTGCTGACGCTGGAAGAGCTAAGCCATTTTCAGCACAAAGAACCAAACTCTCAACCCCTTAGTCAGGAGGCAGACCATGAAGCTTGATGTGATTGTGATTGGTGGTGGTATTCAGGGCTGCTCAACGGCCTACCACCTTGCCCGGCAAGGGGTAAAAGTGGCAGTTATTGAAAAAGATCATGTGTCCAGACACGCCTCTGGTGTTAACGCCGGTGGTGTACGGGTACTTGGCCGTCATCCGGCTGAGATAGAGCTGAGCCTTGCTTCCATGCAGCGCTGGCAGACACTAGATGAAGAGCTGGAGGGCGATACCGGATTCAGGCGGCGCTCATTGATCAATATCGCTGCTGACGAAGCGGATGTGAACACTTTGAATGAACGCCAGAAGATGTTGAAAGAGAAGGGCTACAGCCACGAAAAGATTCTGGATCAAAAAGAGTTAAGGGAGCGTCTGCCTCATGTAAATCCTGTTTGTGTCGGCGGTGTGGTTTCAGAGAATGATGGTTACGCCATCCCTTATAAATCTACCTTTGCTTTTAAAAACGCCGCCCTTCGTTTTGGTGCGCAGTTTTATGAAGGCCACTGTATTCAGAAGATCAGAAAAGTGGGCTACTCGTGGCTGGTGAACAGCGATACTAAGCAGTTCGAAGCGGGGCAACTGGTCAACTGTGCCGGAGCATGGGCTGACAAGGTGGCGGTAATGATTGGTGATAATGCACCTATGTCATACAGTGCACCTATGCTGATGATCACCGGCAGAATGCCGCATTTCGCCGGGCCTGTGGTTGGTGCGGTAAGCCGTCCTCTCTCCTTTAAACAGTTTGAAAACGGAACCGTACTGATTGGCGGGGGAGCAAAAGGCTTTGCTGATCGTGATAACAATAAGACACGTCTTGACTACAGCAAGCTGGCAGTAGGAGCTAAAAACGCCATCGAGTTTTTCCCCATTATGAAAACCGCTTCCGTTAACCGTATGTGGGCAGGATTAGAAGCCTATATGCCGGATAACCTGCCGGTGATAGGTAAGAGTGTCAGAAGTGCCAATGCCTATCACGCCTTCGGATTTTCTGCTCACGGCTTCCAGATGGGGCCGGTAGTGGGGCAGGTAATGAGCGACCTGATATTAACAGGTAAAACAAGCTTTGATCTTCAGGCTTTCCGTATCGACCGTTTTGAACGAAAAGTCTTATAAAGCAATATTTTATAAATAATAGAGTAAAGAGAACCAAATAAATGAGTATTGAACGAATTGATTCTACAGAACGTATGAGCCGTATTGTTAAACATGCCAACACTATCTACCTTTGTGGACAGACGGCCGGTGATGAAGCGTGGGATATTGCAGAGCAGACTCAGCGTTGTCTGGATAAGGTAGACGTACTACTGGAACAGGCGGGCAGCCATAGAGATAAGATTTTGTCTGTAACCATCTATATCCGTGATATGAAAGATTTCGCCGCTATGAATAAGGTGTGGGATGCATGGGTAGCCGAGGGTGAAAAGCCGGCAAGAGCCTGTGTAGAAGCAAGAATGGCGCGCGACTCAATTCTGGTTGAACTGTCGGTAATTGCTGCGCAGTAATATCAAGAAAGTTTTAGAGTAGTAAGCTGCTTTTCTTAGCGCAAAAAGTTAACAAGGTCTGGCATTAACGTCAGACCTTTTCTATATATGGCAGCTAATTCTGATTATGAGAAACCGGACTTAATATCCCGCTATACAAGCACTTTTCCCCTAGGTAGTATTCAGCTCAGATGTTGTAATAACCGGATGAGTAACAGATATGCCTCAGGAAAATAACGCCTCAAACGCTGAAATACTGCTACAACGCTATGCTTCGGTGGCAGATGGTATTGCGTTGTTGTTCTCTGATTATGTAGAGGTCATTATTCATGATCTTGAGAGTCAGAGTGTGGTGCATATCGCTAATAATATCTCTAAGCGGAAAATAGGTGATCCCTCTTCACTGGATGATGTCAATTTCGAGCAGACAGAAACGGTAATCGGCCCTTATGAAAAGCTCAACTGGGACGGTAAGAAGATCTGCTCAACCAGTACTGTATTAAGAGATGAACAGGGCAGTCCGATTGGTATGCTCTGTATCAATATGAATACCGCTCCGGTTCAGGCTGCTCAGGAAGCTTTGTCGCTTCTTCTGCCGATTAAGAACCTTATTCCTCAGCCGGAAAAACTGTTCCACGATGACTGGCAGGATAAAGTAAATAGCTATGTTCATAGTTGGCTTACAGAAAGAAGCTTGACCATTTCTTCACTCTCAAGACAGGAGAAAAGAGAGCTGGTGGCGGCACTGTATCAACAAGGTGCCTTTAACGGAAAAAGCTCTGCTGACTATATTGCCAATGTGCTTAGCATGGGAAGGGCGACCGTATTTAACTATCTGAGAGAGATTAAGCAGTCAGGTTAAAAAGTAATACGGGGTAATAAAAGAAGTCAGGCCTGAGCCTGACTTCTTCTGTTTTGTCGCTGAGAAAGTAACAGTTACTGGGTTATTTCAGCCAGAAACTCTGACACCTTCTCCAGACCATCTTTTAGTACCTGAGGGTTATTGGCATAACCGATTCGTACATAGCCTTCCATTTCAAGCACACTGCCCGGAGTAAACATAACGCCTTTAGATTCCAGTAGTTTGACGCAGAAATCACGACTGCTCATATCCAGATCGTACTTAAGTAGTGCAATGGTGCCTGACTTTGGTTTTACGTAGCTGATTAACGGCTCTTTCGCAATCCATGCATCCAGTACTTCCCGGTTTGTCTGGCAAATCTCTCTGCTGCGTTGCAGAATTTGATCGCGGCACTCAAGAGCGATACAGGCAAAATGGTCATCCAGCATACCGACGCTAATAGTATTGTAGTCGCGGTGGATAGTGACAGCATGGATGACATCTTCCGGTGCTGCGATCCAGCCCAGACGCAGACCGGCAAGTGAGAAGCTCTTAGACATACTTGCTGTACTGATGCCTTTTTCATACAGATCCGCTACAGAAGCGGTAAATCCGTCGCCGTCAGCGTCTGTTCCGCGGTAAACTTCATCACATAGCAGATAGGCATCACAAGAGCGGGCAATTTCAACTACTTGTTTAAGGAAGTCCTCATCCATTAGCGCACCTGTTGGGTTGTTCGGGTTGTTAATGGTGATCAGTTTGGTTTTTTCTGTTGCCAGAGACTTTAGTTCGTTCAGGTCAGGCAGAAAGTTATTCTCTTCCTTAAGCATAACAATCTGCACATCAGCGCCATAGCTTTCCGGGATAGAGTAGTGCTGCTGGTAGGTAGGCAGAACGGAAACCACTCTGTCTCCCGGTTCAACCAGAGTTTCATGGATCAGGGCGTTAGCGCCAATGGCACCATGAGTGATCAGAATATTGTCACGTTTCTGGTTTTTATAGATCTGAGTGATATTGTTTCTTAGCCTGTCGGAGCCTTCGATTGCTCCGTAAGTCAGCTTCATCGGCAGTAGTTCGTCAATAATGGTTTCACGCTTTCCTGCCATATCAAGCAGTTGTTCAACCGTAAGGGATTCAACGCAGGTTTCTGCCAGATTATAGAGACATGTGTTCTCATACTCATTCATCCAGATCTCAACACCGAACTCTTTAATTTTCATTTTGTTTACCTTGCTTATAACTGATTAAAATAGGGTTAATTGCCGTTATTAACGAGCTTCCAGATGCCGTTTGCTATGGCGACATCTTCAAGTCCTAAGCCGATAGAACGGAAGAAAACAGGCTTGTCATAGTCAGGAAGATCACACTGTTCACTCACCAGATCGGCAAGATCACCTTTGATCGATGAGCTTTGCCAGCCAAACTGCTCTTTAGCTAAACACATTTCTCCGGCACTTGCAGGTGTTGTCTGCTTGTAATCACAGTATACGTCTGCTTTGCCAAGAAGTTGCGGCGGAATTTCATGGGCATTAACCGCATTGGTGCTGATCGAGGTAATAAGTGCATCTGATTTGATCTGCTGTTCTGTAATTACCGGGCCGGCAGAAGAGGTACAAAGCATGACTACATCTGCACTTTCTGTTGCCAGCTCAGAGCTGTCGGCAACTTGTACACGAGGATCCAGACTACATACTTTATCCTGAAGTGCCGGGCTCTCTTTAAGCTCCGGTGCAAATACTTTAATGCTGCTCCACTCCCTTAAAGAGAGAACATGGCGCAGGTGCGCAAGGGCTACATTACCCGCACCGATTATCGCTAGCTGGCTGGCTTGTTTTTTAGCAAGGCAGTCAACGGCCAGAGCCGTTGTTCCCGCTGTGCGTTCAATGGTTAGTTGCCCTGAATCGCACAGAAGCAGTGGCAGACCTGTTTTCATCGACATCAGATTTGTCCATGCGGTAATAACAGGAGCCTGCTCAGTAACAATATAAGGAGAGAGTTTTGCTCCGTATACGGCTTCTTCTGCCAGTACACCAAGGTAGGTAATGTTGTCGCCTTTTCCTTCCGGAAACAGGGTTAATGTCTGTTCCGGTTGAACGGCTTTACCTTGCGACAGAGCGAGAAACAGCCCTTTCATTAAAGCTTTAACGTCTAACTGAGGCAGAAGTTGTTCCACTTCCTGTTGGTCTAATACGATTGGTTTTGCGGTTTTCTGGTTCATCTCTGTCTACTCTTTATACTTGATAGTCTAAATAATACTTTTAAGTATAAAATATACTGTGAAGTACAACATGTTTTCAGGATCTTTTCAGGCGGAGTGAGTTTCAGAGATTTTCAGGAGAGATAAAAACAGACCGACCGGTAACAGAGTATCTGCTACCGGCCGGCGTTTAGCTATTAACTAGCTAGCTTTTCAAGTTAAAAGAAAGGGTAATCAGAGCTTAAACTCATTGACCATCTGTTTTAAGTTAAGGGTCATTTGCACCAACTCTTTGTTAGCGACAGATAGTTGGTTTATCCCTGCAACTGAGTTGTGACAGATCTGGCTGATATCGGCCATATGGCGGCTTATTTCATCGCTGGTCTGGCTTTGTTGCTCTGTCGCCACTGCAATCTGGTTGTTCATATCACTGACTGTTTCAACTGAGTTGGTGATATTAAGTAATGCCTCATTGGCCAGCCTTGCCTGAGCAACCGTATCGTGCGCCTGCTTCTGGTTATTTGCCATCACCTTGGTAGCCGTTTCCGCATCGGCTTGTATGCCGTCAGTAATAGAGAGTATTTCCTGCGTCGCTTCCTGTGTTCTCATTGCCAGAGTGCGTACTTCATCAGCGACCACGGCAAATCCTCTGCCTGATTCACCAGCTCTTGCCGCTTCAATTGCTGCATTGAGTGCCAGTAAGTTGGTTTGAGCGGCAATCTCCTCAATAACCTGCAGAACACCACTGATGTCCTGACTATGAGTGACCAGTTTTTCTATCACATTGGTCGTGCTGCTGACATCGTTGGCGAGCAGAGTGACATTGTTTATGCTCGACTCAGAAACGGTGCAGCCCTGATGAACTTCGTGTCTGGCAGTGATAGCGGCTTCTTCTGCCTGAGTTGAGTTTTTGGTGATGTCCTGAACGGTAACATTCATTTCTTCGATAGAAGCGGTTATCTGGCTGATATCATTGTGCTGCTTATTGGCTCCCTCCTGAGTCTGCTGCATCACGGCAGACATCTCTTCTGTGGTTGAAGCTAACTGCTCTGTTGCTGTCGCGACTGTGGAGACAGTATTGTGAATTTTTCCGACAAAGATATTAAACGAACGGCCTAGCGTTGCGATTTCGTCTTTGCCTTTTTCATCCAGCCGGACTCTGAGATCACCTTCTCCCTGAGCGATATCATCCATAGTGACGATGACCTTACTCAGGCGGTTGGATATGGTTCTAGAAATTACAATCACAATCAATGCGATAGTGATGGCCAGCCCGAGACTTAACGTGGTCAGTATGTATTTGGTCTCTTCACGCACGGCGGCAATTTTACTTTCAAGTAATCCGGCCTCTTCTGCCAACATAGATTCAGTGGCTTTAATGGCACTTCGCAGATTACCTATAATGCCTTGTTGAGCGCTGAGCCCTTTCTGCTCTGATAAGTTGACGAACTGTTGGAAAGAAGTCTGGTACTCTTGTAGCAGAGAAGAAAGTTGCTGGCTGGCATACTGGTCATTTTCAACAGCGAGTCGCATTTCACTGAGCTGCTGATCAAATTTTTGTGCGTATTTCTTTTCAAAACGCAACATAAAATCTTTCTCATAATGACGCAGCAATAATAGCTGTTTTTCCAGAGCCAGATTATTCAGGCTTTGAGTCATGGATTGAATATTGTGCGCAGCTTTTCGTAATGTTCCGTATGCACCACTCTCTTCATCCAGCCCTATTTGCTGCTGAATGTTAACTAACTGCTCAAATCCCTGATTGTATTCGTTAAAGGCTGAAGTCAGTTGAGTAAGGTTTTTAAATTCAATATTCGTACTGTCTAATTTATCTTGCAGTTTATTCAGGCTTTCCAGCAGAACCTGAAAGTTATTATTGAATTGTTCGCTATATTTTAGCTCTTTGCGGGACAGAAAATCTTTTTCATTTTTACGTAAAGTAAGCATGTCTGCTTTTACTTCACTGACATACACAGACGCTTCTATAGAAGCTTCAATTTTTGACACCAGAGTATTGGCACTAATCATAAGAGTGACGAGCCCGGCTATGATTATTGCCAGTATCGCGTACAGCATTTGTTTGATGGACATTGTGCTAAAGCCTTTAGTTATTGACTAATTATTAGAGTTCTTATTGAGAAATTTGTTGATAAAGATTTGTATAATAAGGAATATTTTAGCTTTCATTAGGAGTGGTTTGTAGTCTTTTTTCGTTATATAAAATTAGTTCGATATAACGATTTAACAGGAAAAAGTAGTTGAAAGCTCTGCCGTCAAGATGTGATTTTAATAAGTGTTTTTTTAAACAAAGTATCGTTGCTGTTAATTAAGTTGCTTAAGCTGGTAAATAGAGGTGCCCATCAAGTTTTTGTTTTTTATTACAAGATATTATAAATACCCTTAATATCTATAAGCCAATTTATCAACAAAAAGGATTGTTGTATCCATAATCAAATTTGTTGGAGTGATTATTTGGCAAGAACTTTATGCGAATCACACCTACTTGGCTTAACTGCTCTGACTTTGCTGCAGGGTAGCGGATATTTACACAAGCTGATCTGAAAAGCTAAAAGCCATTTTAACTTATATTAATCAGAGGACTAGGTACGTGTTAATTCGCCATAAATTACTCGCAGGGAGTATCTCTTTGTTACTTGCTGCATTGCTGGTGTTGTTTATTGTTATTCAATACTTTGCCACACCTGTTATTCGTCAACAGTCTATTGAGAATGCTGAACTTCAGGCCCAGACAACGGGAGAAACCGTTGCAAAAGAGCTGGCTAAAACAGCAGTACTCACCAGAAACCTTGCTTCTTTAGTTGAAGTATTGCCATTGGAGCCTGCTCAGTTTATTAGTCAGCTAGAGCCACTTATCGCCAGCGGAACAGGCGTTGCGGGAGGAGGTATCTGGCCTGAGCCGAACAAACTTATTGCCGGTCAGGAGAAGGCTTCGCTTTTCTGGGCTAAGACCGGACCGGGTAAATTCGAGTTACTTGATGACTATAATGCTGCTTCCAGTAGCCCGTATCAGGCTGAAAGCTGGTATCAGGATGCTAAAGGTACAGCTCCCGGTCAGTGTGTCTGGTCTGCTGTTTATACGGATCCTGTTTCAAATATCCAGATGGTGACCTGCTCGGTAGAGATAGAACGAAATGGTCAGTTTTGGGGTGTGGCTACTATTGATGTTGAGTTGGCAGGTCTGGATGACTTGATTCTGGCTGAAAACGCATCTTCGAACGCGTATGGGTTTGTGGTTGATCAGGCTAACCAAATGATCTCACTGCCAATGTTACGCTCTGACAACCTCTCTATGCAGACTCTGCAGGATATCGCTAAGTCGGACAAAACTCTTGCCCCGTTTGTTGAAGCTCTGGAGCGCCGTGACGGTAAACCTGTAGAGCTGGGTGAAGGAGTGATAGCTGATGATGAATCTATTCTCGTCACCTATACCCTGGCGGAACAAGGGTGGCGTACAGGTATTATTCTGCCTGCTTCCGTTGCAATGGAGTCAGTATATACCCTGACAAAAGCTCTCTATATCTCTCTGGTAACTCTGATTGTTGTCTTTGTTGCTATCTTATTGCTGGCCGGTAATCGTTTGATTGGCCAGATAAAATCTACCACTCAACAAGTTAAAGCCTTGGTGGAAGGGAATATTGATAACAAGCTGGAAGTGAAAAGAGAGGATGAGATGGGCGCCTTGTGCGCAGCGATTAATGACTATGGTGATAATCTGGTTGAGCTGCTGCTTCAGATACAGAATGAGGCTGAAAAGGTTAAGAATAATGCTGAATCCATCAATCAGCTTAGTAGCTCAGCCACAGAGAGAGCCAATCTGCTGATGGATGAAAACCACACACTGGCCACGGCAATTAATCAGATGTCTGCGACGGCAGCCGATGTATCGCAGAATGTCGTTTCTGTCGCCAATATTACCGAACAGTCTTCTGAAATGGTGAACAGTGGCTTCGAGCTTATTGAGGGAAGTGCTGAGTCTATTAATCAGTTGTTTAATAACTTAAATGAAGCTTCTGAAGCCGTTGAAAGATTGTCTCAGGACTCTCAGGAAGTCGGCTCTGTCCTTGATGTTATTATGAATATTTCTGAGCAGACCAATTTGCTGGCACTTAACGCTGCTATCGAAGCTGCCCGTGCCGGTGAGTCCGGGCGAGGGTTTGCTGTGGTCGCCGATGAGGTGAGAACTCTGGCCAGTCGTACTCAGAAGTCAGCAGTTGAGATTGAGAGTATGATTAAGAAGCTGCAGGATGCGGCAAAAGAAGGGGTAGGTGTTATTGATGGTTGTCGTGAGCTGTCAGAAACAGTGAATCATCGCTCTGATGAGACCCGTGCCCAGTATGAAGATATTGTTAATGCATTTAACGATATTAAAGACAGGGCAACCAGCATCGCTGCGGCAACGGAAGAGCAGGCAAAAGTAACGGAAAGTGTCGATGAACTGGCCGAACGTATCCGTACTATTTCTAACCAGAATGTGGAAGATGCCGGTGTATTTAACTCGGTAAGCCATGAGTCAATGGAGCAGGCGCACCGCCTGTATGCTATTAGCCAGAAACAGTAAGCTTTTCTGAAATACGATAAAAAACAGCCCTGTACCAGAGGTATAGGGCTGTTTTTCTATATCAGCGTTCTGCTGCAACAGGCTATTACCACATCAGGTCGTCTGGAACTACGAAGTCAGCGTATGGATCATCTTCATCAAGCTGCTCTTCAGAAGAAGCTTTATTTTCAATAATAGATTCTTCATCGCGTTCAGCAATTTTCTTTGCGGCCGACGACGGGATAATTACGTAGCTCTCTTCAGATTTGGCGATTGAGAGGTTACCTTTAATGAGCTGCTGCCTGATCTCTTCGGTCACATAGAGGGACTTAACCAGAGTGCCGTCGGTAAAGTTGTACTTTATCTCGCCGTCTTTAGTGTCGATTTTATTCATCTGAATCAGCTGCTTGATTTGAGCTTTTAGCTCCTTGCTCAGCTGCTCAGCTGCTCTCTGCTTATTCAGTTCGATATCGCGTTCACGTTGCTCTGCCTTTTTTTGCTCTACAGCTTCTTTGGCTTCTCTTGCCTGAACCCGGGATTTCTTGGAACCCTTTTTCGCTTTTTTGAGTTTTTTCGCGTTAACGAGCCCTGCTTTTAGCATCTGCTCTTGTAAAGTTAGTTTTGCCATTGTTGATTAACCTAAATTCTCTAATCGATTTTTGATCAGCGTCTCACGGAATAGCCTATATGCTAACCTACAATAGTGTAAGTGGATTCTGTTTTTTAAAGTTTATTGATTTCAGGCACTATTTTTCTGTTTGTCTGCTGGCGGAGTTTGTTGCCTCAAAAGTTAGAAAAGCAGGAAATAGTGACTAACTGTTATCCCGGGAGGTGGCCTAACCTATCTAATATCAGTAGCCTATAGACAATTTTCACGGATTCATTAAAAACAATAACTCATAAAAAAGGACAAAGTATGAAAAAGTTAGCAGTGCTTGCATCCGGCCTTATAGTCGCACTACCCGCAGTGGTTTCAGCAGAGATGTATCTGGGTGGTAAGCTTGGTCAGTCATGGCTGGATGATTCCTGCTCAGTAAGCAGTTCGTGTGATGATGATGCGATCGGCGGAGGTGTTTACGCTGGTTATAACTTCACAGAGATGCTCGGAATTGAAGCTGGTTATGATGTGCTGGGTGATTTTAAGTCTAATTTTACCCATGTAGGAACAAACTATGTTGTCGATGATAACCTGAAAGCGTTTACTCTTGCTCCTAAATTAACACTGCCTGCAGGGATAGTGGATGTTTACGGTAAGCTGGGTTTGGCGTTTGTTGATTACGATAGCTATGACGATGAAGCGTTACTTGCGGCAGTAGGTGTTGAGTATGACTATACACCTGAGTGGTCTGTTCGTCTGGAGTATCAGCGTATTAATAATATTACTGATGCATTTATCCAGAGTCTTGATGTTAATTCTGTCTTTCTCGGGCTGACATATACCTTCGGAGCCAGCTCACCGGAGCCAATGCCTGTTGCTCCCGCTCCTGTTGTGAAAGAAGAGCCGAAACCAGAGCCGGTTGCAGAACCGGAACCAGCTAAACCTGCACCAGTTAAATCGACCAAGATGTTTAAAGAGTACGGTGTTGAGCTGTTTGATACTGATAGCGCCAAACTGGCTGCGAACAGTGAGCAGTATTTTGATTGGTTAGTGGGAATCATGAAAAAGTATCCTCAGGCAAATGCAGAAATCATTGGCCATACGGATTCACGGGGTTCTGCGGAGTACAACCAGTCACTGTCTGAAAGACGTGCTCAGTCAGTAGCTGATTATCTATACTCTCAGGGTATTGAGTCCTCACGAATCACAGTTAAAGGTGAGGGTGAAAACAATCCTAAGGCATCAAATGACACTCCGGAGGGCCGTATGGCTAACCGTCGTGTAGAAGTGATTATTGATGAGTTTGAATATCAGGAGTAGAGGTAACTCTGTTCTGAGCTAGCTATAAATGAGAACCTACGGGTTCTCATTTTTTATGGTGAACAAAGATAAAAATGCACTCTTAATGAGGGTCGGCGGATATTTTTTCGATTATTTTCATAATTTTGTGTTGGATATGCAACTGTTTTATTTCGCTTTTGATCTAGATTATTTTTGATCCTGCGGGTGCAAGGTTAATATTAGCAAACGCTGTAATTCTGATGGAGTAGAAGTTGCAGTGATAATGGTTCCAGTAAATATTCTACAAAGGAGGTATGAATG
This sequence comes from Vibrio sp. SCSIO 43137, assembly GCF_028201475.1. Classification (NCBI taxonomy): domain Bacteria; kingdom Pseudomonadati; phylum Pseudomonadota; class Gammaproteobacteria; order Vibrionales; family Vibrionaceae; genus Vibrio; species Vibrio sp. SCSIO 43137. Next base: position 407,821 of record NZ_CP116383.1, read on the forward strand.
TTTTCTACAGGAGATAAGCCGGGAAAAGGCGCCTATATTTGTGAGAAATGCAGACTGGCTGTAGATATTGATGATGATAACAAAACACTGCCGTACTGCCCTTGCTGTGAAGCGAGACACTATCTGTCTGAAGAGTGGAATAGTGAGCAAAAATAGCAGCTTACAACATATTCTCTGAAGCCCCGCAACGGGGTTTTTTTATATCTGCCGCTGCAAACTTCTGTTTCGAAAAACAAATAACTTGTATCGGCTTAGTAAAATAGTCTACTTTCGGGGAATCCGTTCTACGACTTGTTCTCTGTTATGCTGGATAAAATCAATCTCAATTTACTGCGCTCTCTTTATATATTGTTAGATGAATGCCATGTCTCTCAGGCTGCTCATCGTATGAATATCTCTCAGTCTGCGGTGAGCCGGCAACTTGCCCAGCTAAGAGAGCTTTTTTCTGATCCTCTGCTGGTCAGGGATGGAAATCATCTTTACCCGACTCCTAAGGCCATTGAATTGAAGGAGAAGCTGAGCCGTCTGTTTGCAGAATTCGACTCCTTGCTGGAAGACGATAAATTTGAGCCACGGTACTGGAGAGGGAAACTGACTTTTGCATCCAGTGATTATGTGGCGGAGTATATTTTTCCTGAGCTTGCGGAAAACATCACTTCTTTGGCACCGGCAGGACAGTTGGAATATGTAATGTGGCAATCAGAATGGATTTCGGAGTTGGCCAACAGTAAAGTTCACCTCGCTTCCGCTATTCTACCTGAGGCGCCGGATGGATTATCCAGCCGGTTTTTAGGCCAGGACAGCCCGGTTATTGTAATGAAAGAGACTCATCCCTTAAGTAACAAAGAAGATTTGAGCTTAGAGGATGTTCTCGCTTTTGCCCATATCGTGGTTACCGGAGGCAGTGACAAAGATATCTATTTCGATAAAGCACTTTCATCCCTTGGTTTATCAAGAAATGTTGCTCTTAAGCTGCCATTTTTCTCTTCAGCCCTGAACACCCTTAGCAGAAGTGAGCACCTTTTGGTGATACCTGAGCATATTGCAAAAAGTTTGTCGCGGGATATGTCTATCGTTTACAGAGAGCTGCCTTTATCGCTTCCGGTGCAGAAGTATTGGCTGGTCTGGCATCCTAAATACGATACTGATCCTGCTCATCAGTGGTTGAGAGATAGGGTGTTTAAGGCTCTTATAAAATCGGAATACTCTATAGGTTATAACTTATAGTCATGACCCTGATAACCAAAAATGATTTCTAATTATGAATAAGGGTTGTTAGGCTCTCCTGAGCTGAAAATAGCGCTCGTTTTTCTGTAGCAACTTTATTGAACATCAAGGAGTAGTAATGACATTTACTATTTGGCTTTCTTTATTCACCATCTGCCTGCTGGGCGCTATGTCTCCCGGGCCAAGCCTCGCTATTATTGCTAAACACAGCCTTGCTGGTGGTCGTGTAAATGGTATCGCGACTGCATGGGCACATGCGTTAGGTATTGCAATCTATGCATTAATTACTATTGTTGGTCTGGCAGCACTGCTGCATCAGTCTCCGCTTTTGTTCAAAATCCTAAGCCTTACCGGTGCAGCGTATCTGGCTTATCTCGGTTTGAATGCGTTGCGTTCAAAGGGGGGGATTGCCGCTAAACTGGAATCTGGTGAGAAAATGAGTGTCTGGCAGTCCGCTCGGGAAGGATTTCTTGTTTCCCTTACCAGTCCGAAAATCATGCTGTTTTTTATCGCGCTATTTAGTCAGTTTGTTGCGGTAGGTTCTGATATTTCCAGCAGGGCAATTGTTGTCGCGACGCCATTTTTGGTTGATGGCCTCTGGTATACCTTAATCACATTTATGCTCTCTTCGTCGCTTCTTCTGGAAAGGTTAAGAAATAACGCAAGGATAATAGACAGATTATCCGGGCTGGTTCTGATTGCTCTGGCTGTCCGGGTTGTGATCACTGCCTGACAGAGAACGACAAGAATTTTATAAAGCGGTGTGCGGCAGCTTTGTCGTATGCCGCTTTTTAGTTTGAGAGGCAGCTCTGATTCTGTAACCTTATTACTCCCCGTTAGTTGCTCTCTGTAAAACCAGTTATACAAATAGTGGAATATTTTTTATGGCTTTTTTTAGACTATTTACACTATTTTCGATCTGTAATTGGAGTAATGTATTTACTTAATATGTTACTGATCTTTTAAATATTAGATGATTACTCTGTTAGCTGGTTTTGTGATGGTTGATATAGTTAGGTTTTAGAGGAAGAATAGCCGGCACAACCAGAAAATAGTGGCTTTTTTGGAATTTAGTTAAGCTATTGAAATTTTGAAAAAGCAGTGATTACAAGGATCGAATCATGCAAAATTCAGCTGCTGTAGACAGTGTCGATAACAGGCAAGGTATAAAGCAACTATTACGCTCTTTAGGACCGGGAATAATGATGGCAACAGCAGCCGTCGGCGGTTCTCACTTGGTGGCATCAACTAAAGCCGGGGCTATCTATGGCTGGCAACTCGCTGTAGTTATATTGCTGGTAAACCTGTTTAAATATCCCTTCTTCCGTGCCGGTGTGCAGTACACCATGGGAACGGGAAAAAGCCTGATTGAAGGCTATCGTGAGATGGGGCGGGGCTACCTATGGATGTTTACCGCTCTGGCTGCAATTTCAGCGGTGGTTAATACAGCTGCGTTACTGCTATTTAGTGCCAGCCTTTTTGGTTATTTTTCTCCTCTTGAGCTCTCTTTAACCGCAAATGCAGCCATTATCGCTGTAGTTTGTCTGGCAATATTGCTGGCCGGGCACTATAAAGCGCTGGATAAGTTATCTAAGACCATTATGGCAGTACTTGTTGTAGCAACAGTTGGTGCCGTAGTTATTGCCTCTTCAAATGGTGCTGTTGCGCCGGCTGATTATCAGTCTCCTTCTGCATGGAATATCGCCGCTATCGGCTTTATTGTTATTATGATGGGCTGGATGCCAGCCCCGATAGAGATCTCCTGCCTGACTTCACTTTGGCTAAAGAGCCAGAGAAAACAGCAGACAGTAACAGCAGAGTCTGCACTGTGTGATTTTAATGTCGGCTATATTGGAACCGCTATTCTGGCGGTAGTATTTCTTGCTTTGGGTGCTTTAGTGCTTCACGGCAATGGTCAGGAACTAAAAACATCGGGAATCGGATTTTCGCATCAGTTGGTAAGTATGTATGCGCTAACTATCGGTGAATGGTCCAGATACCTTATTGCTATTGTTGCTTTCTTCTGTATTTTCGGCAGTACTATTACCGTTATTGATGGCTATGCCCGCTCTCTCGCCGAAGCACAACTGCTTATTCAAGGTAAAGAACTTGAGCAGAGAAAATTCCATAATAGCTGGATGTTAGTCGTGAGCGCGGTAGCTATGGCTATTCTGATGTTCTTTACATCAGCTCTGATGACCATGCTGAACTTTGCCATGATTCTTGCATTTATGACCACCCCTGTATTCGCTCTTCTTAATTACCGCTTAATAGCAAGCTCTCAGTTGAAAGGGAAACTTGCTTTGTCAAACAGAATGAAGGCATTGTGTTGGCTGGGGCTCGCCTATCTGTTCGGGTTCTTATTTGTGTTTATTTGGTGGAAATGGTTGATGTAACCGGGGAAGATATAACAAAACAGCAGGCTGCGGCCTGCTGTTACCAATATGTAAAAAAATGCATTTTTTGAACCGATATCTCGTAATTAATGTGATTCAATTTCAATATTGAGCGATTTATCGACACTAAGTTGATAATTATCAATCTAATCAATAGCTAATCTGTGCTAAAGATCACTTTCTCCGTCAAGCCAATAAGTAGAGAGTGTCTATGTCTGGAAATAGCGCTGCCAGCGATCCGCTGAACAAAAACTATCCGAAAGAATCCAACCTTATTTCCACCACAGACCCGTCAAGCCATATTACCTATGCCAATAGCGTTTTTTGCGAGGTTGCCGGGTATGAGGAACAAGAGCTGGTTGATCAACCACATAATATCGTCAGACATAAAGATATGCCGAAAGCGGCATTTGCTCAGCTTTGGCAGTATATTCAGGCTGGCCAGAGCTGGATGGGGCTGGTAAAGAACCAGTGCAATGGTGATGAGCATTACTGGGTATCAGCATTTGTTACCCCAATTAAGAACGAAAAAGGCGAAGTAACGGAGTACCAGTCAGTACGCTCAAAACCTACCGATGAGCAGATTAACCGTGCTGCTGAACTGTATAAGAATATCAATGCCGGGAAAAAGATCAGCCAGAAGCGCCTGCCACTGTTTTCTATTAATATCGTGATGGCACTGCTTGTTCTGGCCTGTTCATTGTTAATGCTCGCCGGAGTTAGCCCAATTTATGTGGCATCCCTGACGGCTGTTATTGCCGTAGCGTTGATAGCATCAACTCTTTACCAGAAGAAGAGATTTAACACCATTAAGCAACTGGCGAACGACTCTTACCATAACCCTTTAATGGAAAAACCGTACACAGGCTATTTTGATGACTGCTCTCAGGTCGAGCTTGCCTTGATGATGAGAAAGGCAGAACTCAGGGCGGTTTCAGGCAGAACCGCAGAAACAGCAGGAAAAATTCTGGTCGATGCTGAAGATGAGTTTGCCACACTGCAGTCCATAGAACAGAGCCTGAGCCAGCAGTTCAGTGAGACAGAGCAAGTTGCCACTGCGGTAGAAGAATTAACCCACTCTATTCAGGATGTGGCCAGTAGCGCAACGGCAGCTTCAGAAGTGACAGAAGAAGCAAACAGAGAGTCTCAAAAAGGTCTGGAAAGTATCGCCACTACTATAGGTGTTATTGAGCAACTGGCAGCTGAATTAGAGAGCTCAAGGGAAGTGATCGATAATCTGGCGCAGAACAGCGAGAAGATTGAAAGCATTCTTGAAGTGATCGGTAATATTTCTGAGCAGACCAACCTGTTGGCGCTAAATGCGGCAATTGAAGCTGCCAGAGCTGGTGAAGCGGGAAGGGGGTTTGCTGTAGTAGCTGATGAAGTGAGATCTCTGGCGACCAAAACCCGCTCTTCGACGGACGAAATCCATACCATGATTGCTCAGCTACAGACGACAGCAAAAGATGCAGTTGCAATTATGAGCCGAGGTGGTGAACTATCAAATGAGTGTACCGGCAGGGCAAATGAGACCGGGGAAGTCCTTACCAATATTACCCGCCTATTAACTGTGGTAACCGATAATAGCCATCAGATAGCGGTGGCAGTGGATCAACAGGCCGGAGTAACCCAAGAGGTTAACCGTAATGTAGTCAATATTAAGTCGTTGGCAGATGAAACTCTGGAGGTGTCTAAATCCTCTGTTTCCCGCACCAGCCTGTTGGTCAATAATCTGGAAGCGTTACAAAGGCTAATTAAGCAGTTCCAGTCGTAGATTTCTTTTCTTATATAGTTGCAATTGAGCTGCTTTTTAATAAAAGAGCAGATCAGTTGTCCTTTTCTGTGATGATTTTATTGGTTCTGTTATATAGAATTATGTTCAGTAGAGTAGCAAGGATAAGTTCAGATAGTGGCAAGCATCAAGATTACCGTTGATAGAATTAAGCCGGGCTTATATGTGCGACTGCCGGTAAAATGGAATGAACATCCATTCCTGTTCAACAGTTTTAAGCTAAAGAACCAAGATCAGATCAATATGATAAAGCATCTTGGTATTAAGCATGTCTATATCGATCCAAGTCAAAGTGATTCAGCCCCTCTTCCCGCAGTCGAAAGCCAACCTGAGAGCACAGAGGTAAACGAGCAAATAGATCTTGAAGCGAAAAAGATGTGGGAAGAGAAGCAGTCTCGTATCGATAAGCTCAACTCATACCGGCGCAGAGTGATTAATTGTGAAAAGGAATTTGAGCGCTCTCTGTCTCAGCTCCGCTCTGTAATGTCTAAGATACGTAACCGTCCGGAGTCTGCGGTCGATGAAGCGACCTTGATGGTTGATGATATAGTCGAAAAGCTACTTTCTGATGACAACGTGACTTTGCACCTGATGAATGGAAAAAGCGAGTTTGAAGATATCTACTTCCATTCATTGAATGTTTCCATTCTGGCGATGATGATTGCTAAGAGTAAAGGGCTTAGCCCTCAGGCAATAAAAGAGATCGCTTTCGGTGCCTTATTCCATGATATCGGAAAAATCAAAATTCCGACGGCAATTTTAAGAAAGCAGACCCCGCTGACTGAACCAGAGAAGAATTATCTTAACCTCCACCCTAAGTATGGCTTAGATATGGCTCAGGCAATAAATGGCTTTCCGGAGAGTGCTAAGAATATTATCTATCAGCATCATGAACTACTGGATGGTTCTGGTCACCCGGATGGACTGAAAGGGGAGGCTATAGATGAGATGGCACAAATCGTCGCTCTAGCAAACGCCTATGACAACTTGTGCCATAGCAACATAGTCAGCGAACAGAAGATTCCTTATAAAGCGCTGTCATTCTTATATAAGAATCAGAAGCATCTTTATAATCAGGATAACCTTAATATCCTGATCAAGTTTATGGGGGTTTACCCTCCGGGCACCGTTGTACAGCTATCAAATAGCATGATCGGCATGGTTATCTCTGTTAACGGCAGCAACATCCTGTTCCCGAATGTACTGCTATATGATGTGAATGTGCCACGTACTCAGGCTCCGATTGTTGACTTGGCTGATAAAGATATCCGTATTGTTTCTGCTATTTTGCCTAGTAAACTTCCCGATCAGGTACGTGAATATCTGAATCCGCGTTCACGAATCTCTTATTTCTTTGACAGCGACGAGTAAAAACGTACTTATCCACAGGGCGAAGTGGATAAGTTGTGCTTGTTCAGTGTGAAAGTCTGTATATCAATTTAAATAGAAAAAAACTCAGTTTTTTTTAAAAAAGAGGTTGCCAAGGGAAAATCTCTCCCTATAATGCGCCTCCGTTGTCACGGCAAACTTCACTGAGAAGCGCTACTGATAACAAGGCTGAAAGGCAATAACCGGGTCGGTTTTATCCACTTAAATTAAAGTGAAATAAAATTGCAAAAAGTGTTTGACACAGAAGGTTATCTCGCTAAAATGGCCGTCCGCTTTGAGAGACCAAATGGCCGCTTAAAGCAAAGCTCTTTAACAATTTAAACCTATCAATCTGTGTGGGCACTCGTTGATGATAATCAAATAGTTTCTTCGGAAACATTCGGTATCAATGAACTGAGTGACCAATTCAAGACTTCTTTTGGAAACATTAGGGGACTTGGCACAGTCAATTCAAACATTACTTATGTAATGTTCAGTATTCATTGAGCCACAAAAACTTAAATTGAAGAGTTTGATCATGGCTCAGATTGAACGCTGGCGGCAGGCCTAACACATGCAAGTCGAGCGGAAACGGCAACATTGACTCTTCGGATGATTTGTTGGACGTCGAGCGGCGGACGGGTGAGTAATGCTTAGGAATTTGCCCAGTCGAGGGGGATAACTATTGGAAACGATAGCTAATACCGCATACGCCCTACGGGGGAAAAGAGGGGACCTTCGGGCCTTCTGCGATTGGATAAGCCTAAGTGAGATTAGCTAGTTGGTGAGGTAATGGCTCACCAAGGCGACGATCTCTAGCTGGTCTGAGAGGATGATCAGCCACACTGGAACTGAGACACGGTCCAGACTCCTACGGGAGGCAGCAGTGGGGAATATTGCACAATGGGCGCAAGCCTGATGCAGCCATGCCGCGTGTGTGAAGAAGGCCTTCGGGTTGTAAAGCACTTTCAGCAGTGAGGAAGGTGGTAGTGTTAATAGCACTATCATTTGACGTTAGCTGCAGAAGAAGCACCGGCTAACTCCGTGCCAGCAGCCGCGGTAATACGGAGGGTGCGAGCGTTAATCGGAATTACTGGGCGTAAAGCGCATGCAGGTGGTTTGTTAAGTCAGATGTGAAAGCCCTGGGCTCAACCCGGGAAGGTCATTTGAAACTGGCAAGCTAGAGTACTGTAGAGGGGGGTAGAATTTCAGGTGTAGCGGTGAAATGCGTAGAGATCTGAAGGAATACCGGTGGCGAAGGCGGCCCCCTGGACAGATACTGACACTCAGATGCGAAAGCGTGGGGAGCAAACAGGATTAGATACCCTGGTAGTCCACGCCGTAAACGATGTCTACTTGGAGGTTGTTCCCTTGAGGAGTGGCTTTCGGAGCTAACGCGTTAAGTAGACCGCCTGGGGAGTACGGTCGCAAGATTAAAACTCAAATGAATTGACGGGGGCCCGCACAAGCGGTGGAGCATGTGGTTTAATTCGATGCAACGCGAAGAACCTTACCTACTCTTGACATCCAGAGAATTTTCCAGAGATGGATTAGTGCCTTCGGGAACTCTGAGACAGGTGCTGCATGGCTGTCGTCAGCTCGTGTTGTGAAATGTTGGGTTAAGTCCCGCAACGAGCGCAACCCTTATCCTTGATTGCCAGCACTTCGGGTGGGAACTTCAGGGAGACTGCCGGTGATAAACCGGAGGAAGGTGGGGACGACGTCAAGTCATCATGGCCCTTACGAGTAGGGCTACACACGTGCTACAATGGCGTATACAGAGGGCGGCGAACTCGCGAGAGTAAGCGAATCCCAAAAAGTGCGTCGTAGTCCGGATTGGAGTCTGCAACTCGACTCCATGAAGTCGGAATCGCTAGTAATCGTGGATCAGAATGCCACGGTGAATACGTTCCCGGGCCTTGTACACACCGCCCGTCACACCATGGGAGTGGGCTGCAAAAGAAGTAGGTAGTTTAACCTTCGGGGGGACGCTTACCACTTTGTGGTTCATGACTGGGGTGAAGTCGTAACAAGGTAGCCCTAGGGGAACCTGGGGCTGGATCACCTCCTTAACGATAGATTGTGCATTGATGAGTGTTCACACAGATTGATTAGGTTTAGAAAAGTAAAGATATGGGTCTGTAGCTCAGGTGGTTAGAGCGTTCGCCTGATAAGCGAGAGGTCGGTGGTTCAAGTCCACTCAGACCCACCAAATCTTCTGATAACGGCGTTAGATTGCTCGTCGTGTACTTAAGTACACGTCCTTACAATCTGCCTTGTTCTCAAACGATTTAAAAGTTACACCATACTGATGGGGCTATAGCTCAGCTGGGAGAGCGCCTGCCTTGCACGCAGGAGGTCAGCAGTTCGATCCTGCTTAGCTCCACCATCTTTAAGTGTTTTCTCTTTGAGAATATTTAAAAATGGTTTCGATACTTCTTTGTAAGTAAAGAATCTTTGCTCTTTAACAATTTGGAAAGCTGACAGATAACAATTTGATTGATTGTTATCTAATTAAAAGTTCTCAAATCCTAAGTCTTTTTTAGATTTAGGTACCAACACACATTCAAGTGTTCTTGGAAGCAACATTACTGAGTAATGATGCTTATATTTGAGTCCGGCAAAATCGAAATGTCTCTCGCTCATTCAAATAATGAGAGACACAAACCTTGGTTGTTTGCCATACATAGAAACCTCTTGGGGTTGTATGGTTAAGTGACTAAGCGTACACGGTGGATGCCTTGGCAGTCAGAGGCGATGAAGGACGTATTAACTTGCGATAAGCGTAGATTAGGCAGTAAAAGCCACTTGAGTCTACGATTTCCGAATGGGGAAACCCAACTGCATAAGCAGTTACTGTTAACTGAATACATAGGTTAACAGGGCAAACCCGGGGAACTGAAACATCTAAGTACCCGGAGGAGTAGAAATCAACCGAGATTCCGAAAGTAGCGGCGAGCGAAATTGGATTAGCCCTTAAGCTTTTAATGATGCAGGTGAATGGTCTGGAAAGTCCAGCGATACAGGGTGATAGCCCCGTAACCGACACGTCATTATTAGTGAAATCGAGTAAGGCGGGACACGTGATATCCTGTCTGAATATGGGGGGACCATCCTCCAAGGCTAAATACTACTGACTGACCGATAGTGAACCAGTACCGTGAGGGAAAGGCGAAAAGAACCCCTGTGAGGGGAGTGAAATAGAACCTGAAACCGTGTACGTACAAGCAGTAGGAGCACCTTCGTGGTGTGACTGCGTACCTTTTGTATAATGGGTCAGCGACTTATATTTAGTAGCAAGGTTAACCGATTAGGGGAGCCGTAGGGAAACCGAGTCTTAACTGGGCGTCGAGTTGCTAGGTATAGACCCGAAACCAGGTGATCTAGCCATGGGCAGGTTGAAGGTTGAGTAACATCAACTGGAGGACCGAACCGACTAATGTTGAAAAATTAGCGGATGACTTGTGGCTAGGGGTGAAAGGCCAATCAAACCTGGAGATAGCTGGTTCTCCCCGAAAGCTATTTAGGTAGCGCCTCGGACGAATACTACTGGGGGTAGAGCACTGTTAAGGCTAGGGGGTCATCCCGACTTACCAACCCTTTGCAAACTCCGAATACCAGTAAGTACTATCCGGGAGACACACGGCGGGTGCTAACGTCCGTCGTGGAGAGGGAAACAACCCAGACCGCCAGCTAAGGTCCCAAAGTATAGCTAAGTGGGAAACGATGTGGGAAGGCTCAGACAGCCAGGATGTTGGCTTAGAAGCAGCCATCATTTAAAGAAAGCGTAATAGCTCACTGGTCGAGTCGGCCTGCGCGGAAGATGTAACGGGGCTAAGCTATACACCGAAGCTGCGGCAATATCTTTTAGATATTGGGTAGGGGAGCGTTCTGTAAGCCGTTGAAGGTGAACTGTAAGGTTTGCTGGAGGTATCAGAAGTGCGAATGCTGACATGAGTAACGATAAAGGGGGTGAAAAACCCCCTCGCCGGAAGACCAAGGGTTCCTGTCCAACGTTAATCGGGGCAGGGTAAGTCGACCCCTAAGGCGAGGCCGAAAGGCGTAGTCGATGGGAAACGGGTTAATATTCCCGTACTTCTTACAATTGCGATGGGGGGACGGAGAAGGCTAGGTGGCCTGGCGACGGTTGTCCAGGTTCAAGTGCGTAGGCTGATTTCTTAGGTAAATCCGGGAAATCTTAAGGCCGAGACACGATGTCGAGCGCCCAAGGGCGTGAAGTCATTGATGCCATGCTTCCAGGAAAAGCCTCTAAGCTTCAGATTGTAAGGAATCGTACCCCAAACCGACACAGGTGGTCGGGTAGAGAATACCAAGGCGCTTGAGAGAACTCGGGTGAAGGAACTAGGCAAAATGGTACCGTAACTTCGGGAGAAGGTACGCTTCTGACGGTGAAGTCCCTTGCGGATGGAGCTATCGGAAGTCGCAGATACCAGGTGGCTGCAACTGTTTATTAAAAACACAGCACTGTGCAAAATCGTAAGATGACGTATACGGTGTGACGCCTGCCCGGTGCCGGAAGGTTAATTGATGGGGTTAGACTTAGGTCGAAGCTCTTGATCGAAGCCCCGGTAAACGGCGGCCGTAACTATAACGGTCCTAAGGTAGCGAAATTCCTTGTCGGGTAAGTTCCGACCTGCACGAATGGCGTAATGATGGCCACGCTGTCTCCACCCGAGACTCAGTGAAATTGAAATCGCTGTGAAGATGCAGTGTACCCGCGGCTAGACGGAAAGACCCCGTGAACCTTTACTACAGCTTGGCACTGAACATTGAGCCTACATGTGTAGGATAGGTGGGAGGCTTTGAAACTGTGTCGCCAGATACAGTGGAGCCATCCTTGAAATACCACCCTTGTATGTTTGATGTTCTAACTTAGCCCCGTTATCCGGGGTGAGGACAGTGCCTGGTGGGTAGTTTGACTGGGGCGGTCTCCTCCCAAAGAGTAACGGAGGAGCACGAAGGTGGGCTAAACACGGTTGGACATCGTGTGGTTAGTGCAATGGCATAAGCCCGCTTGACTGCGAGAATGACAATTCGAGCAGGTGCGAAAGCAGGTCATAGTGATCCGGTGGTTCTGAATGGAAGGGCCATCGCTCAACGGATAAAAGGTACTCCGGGGATAACAGGCTGATACCGCCCAAGAGTTCATATCGACGGCGGTGTTTGGCACCTCGATGTCGGCTCATCACATCCTGGGGCTGAAGTCGGTCCCAAGGGTATGGCTGTTCGCCATTTAAAGTGGTACGCGAGCTGGGTTTAGAACGTCGTGAGACAGTTCGGTCCCTATCTGCCGTGGGCGTTGGAGAATTGAAAGGGGCTGCTCCTAGTACGAGAGGACCGGAGTGGACGAACCTCTGGTGTTCGGGTTGTGTCGCCAGACGCATTGCCCGGTAGCTAAGTTCGGAATCGATAACCGCTGAAAGCATCTAAGCGGGAAGCGAGCCTTGAGATGAGTTCTCCCTGATACTTTAAGTATCCTAAAGGGTTGTCGTAGACTACGACGTTGATAGGCAGGGTGTGTAAGCGTTGTGAGGCGTTGAGCTAACCTGTACTAATTGCCCGTGAGGCTTAACCATACAACACCCAAGGGGTTTTGTTTTGGACTCAAATAGAACATTGAATGTGTAAATAAGACTTTTAAACAGCTTTCCGATTTGTTGGTTTTCACTTTTTTAGAAAAAGTGAAATCAAAAACAGAATTTTGCTTGGCGACCATAGCGTTGTGGACCCACCTGATTCCATGCCGAACTCAGAAGTGAAACGCAATAGCGCCGATGGTAGTGTGGGGCTTCCCCATGTGAGAGTAGGACATCGCCAGGCTTTAATTACGTTTTCAGATTTTTCCCTTTTTTATAAAGGAAAGTCTGAAGGCAAAACTAAATAAAGCAGTTAGTAAGACTTTGTTTGGTGACAATTTAAAGTGTGGAGCGGTAGTTCAGTTGGTTAGAATACCGGCCTGTCACGCCGGGGGTCGCGGGTTCGAGTCCCGTCCGCTCCGCCACTTATTTGAGAGTCGTCTCATAAAACACGAACTGCAGGGGTGTAGCTCCAATTGGCAGAGCAGCGGATTCCAAATCCGCGTGTTGGGAGTTCGAATCTCTCCACCCCTGCCATTATTTATTGCATAACTATGCAAAACGAAAACCCGCTCTTTGAGCGGGTTTTTTGCTATTGGAGGAAAAGTGGCAAGACCTTTCTTTAAAGATGTTTACGATAGCGGCCTTTGTGAAATATGGTTTAAGTTAATAACCAACTCGGCAATAACTTCAGCTAGTGTAGTGTTTGCCAACAAGATAGGAGGTCAGCTAGGGTGGGGGTTGTTTGTTATTTGCTATTTGTTTTTGGCAACTCAAATGGCTCATGGCACTAGAGCACCATATGAATACTTGAAAGCTATCTATGTAACACCAAACTCCAACTCTTTATTGAGCCAGCTATTTTATGCTGGAATTTTGTTTATTCGCTTGCATGTAATGCTTATTCCTATTTGGATTGTTTGGATGTCACTTGCGAATGGAAATAGTGTTTTCTAACCAATAAAGTTCACTAGTTTTAGTGAACTTTATCATCGGAATTCAAAAGACTTTTGTTTCTAATCTTATTAAACGGTTGTTGTGCTGTACAAACATACCAACAATAAACAGGGTGGTAGGGGATAGCCCCATTGAATTTAGATACTGAAGCAATTCAACCATCAGAAACCCCGCTTAATCAGCAATCTGTACACCAGAGATTTAAAGCCTAACGTGTAAATTATCGACGCCCCTACTGCATACTGAAACCACACAGGCATTGCAGCTAAATTTTTCATCCCTTGCATTGCGTAAGCTTGCAGGGAAGGAAAAAAGCACGACCATACAACCAGCCATATTGAACAAATAACAAAATCATCCAGCCATCCGATTTGCTTGAGCGTGATGGCATCCAGAGAAGCCAGATTGCCCTCAGTCTTGCTGATATTACCTTCACGCTGCTGATTGCTTTCGCGCTTCGCTTGCAGCTCTTCACGCTTGGTAATGGCTTTCTCTTTTCGCTCTTCGGCTTTCATACCAATGAACGTTTTAACCAGAGAGATACCCGCAACAATTCCGCTTATCATACTGGTACTCCTGCGAGCTGACAGCCCTCTTCGATGGTGTCCATATCCAGATAAGAGCCACATTCCATCTTAACCATGAAGTAAATGATATCTGGGATATCATCCACTGATACTAAATCATGAATATGAACGCCTACCCCTTTTGCAACAAACTCAGCATAGCCGTGACTGTCATTTTCATGAGCCGGAGCCCATCGGTTAATGATGCCGTGAACCGTGCGTAAGCCATACTTACCCATGTAGGTCTGAAGCAGCTTAGCACCGGCGCGAACGCCGTATTTCATTTCAGAAAACTGAGCAAAGCGGCCTTGTGGTTCAACCCCTGTCTGGCCGTCCCACTTATTGTGCTTGTTATACTCAATATTCAATGGGTTCTTATTGCGGAACCCGCGAGATGTTTTACTCATAAATACCCCAAAAACTAAAAACAAACTGACGATGATTAATAAATACTTTGTGTTCATTCGGACTACTCCGATTGCTCTACTGGCTCAGGCTCAACATAGGGTGAAACCTCACCGTAAACGCCGTTATTCAGGTCATTGAACAGCTCACGCCCCATTGCTTCACAGTCGAACTTATCCGCCGTGTATGGCAGGGATTCAAACTGGAACTCAGCAAAGGCGATTTCACAGTCAATTGTGGTTTGGTCTGCTGATGAATAACGAATGTCGGTGACACCTAAAACGGTGCGCTTTTCGTTGCGATTTAAGTAATATTCTTTTTTCATGCTATGAAATCCTTAAAAATAAACCTGTCATTTGACTGCTATTTGACGAACCTGTACCCATAGACATCAGCCGCCAAACGCCTGAAAGTGTGATGTGTTCACCACTTGCTAGTACCTTCTGGCCAGCTCTGTCCACTTTTAGATTTGAACCTGCAATAGTCTGACCGTGACGCATCCCATTAACGATGTAGTTGGTGTGATACGCCACTGTGTATGTATCCACCGCGCCAAACGTGCGACTGTTCTGACCTGCGATTGCCGTGTTTTTTGCATCCTGAGCCAGCGTATAAGCTGAATCCGCTTTTGCCTGTGCGGTATCGCCTTTTGATATGCCCTGACCGGCTTTAGCTGAGACTTGGTTGACTTTGGCTGTCAGCTCTTGCTCAAGTGTTGTACGTGCGTCAGTGGCATCAGAGACGGCCTTAGCAACGGCGGTCTTGTTGGTGTTTACTTTCTTGTTAACTTCGCCCAGAGCGTACTCAGAAGCGGCCACAGTACGCCGAGTGCCAGCGATTGAGTTCGATAGTGCTAATTGCTCCGGAAACTCGATAACCAGCGGAGGCGGGATATATGCACCATAAGCACCCATCACACCACCTCGCTCACTAACAGTTCATCATTAGCGCCAAGAATTAACGCTTCAATTTCAGCGGTAACACCCCACATCACGCAAGACGCAGGAGGCAACGGAAAACCGCGCCCTTGATAGCCGCCGAGCCAGATGGTTTCCTGATTGGAGTCAGCCGCCTTTAAGATGACCATTTGACGGTTAACGTTGCCGGATATCCGTCCGGTTTTGGTCATGGTCTCATGAGCAATGAACTGCGTGTTTGGCTGAGTCTCTTTAACCACATGCACCTTTTGAACGTCTGGCACTTGCAGTTGATTCTCTACATGCACAGAGAGTGTTTCCGGCAGATTAGTTAACTCTGCTTTAACCTGCTGATTCGCTGGCAGTTCAACAGGCTGGCGACCTTCAAACGTGACCGCCAGATTATCGGCCTCAAGATCAGCGGCAATATTGAGCTTTGAGCCATCGATAGAGGGTTGAAACTTGCCCTCAATACAGCCCAATTCAATCTCACCCGCTTCGCCAAGGTTCAGTACATGAACCTCTTCTATCACCACGCCCACAGGTACAGTGATTTGGTCACGCTCACGCAAGGTGTAAGTATGATTTGAAGGCTTGCAGGTAACTTGTATTTCCTTACCTTTGCGCAAGTAAAGACTTGTGCCTTTAGCAGGGGCTTTCGCAGCCCCGCCCCTCTTTAAGTTAAAATCCAAATACATTTACTTTCTTCTCCCGAAAATCAGGTAAATGATGATGACCAATGCGATTGCTCCAATGGCTACTTTTTGCGTTTCCAGCACTCCCTGAGCCCCGCCAGAATTGGCGTCTCGAATAGTGGACTGAATACCCTTGAGCAGTTCTGCATTTGCAGCCGATTGCGCCCCTTGAATGCCTGACAATGTATTGAGTGCTCCGTTGCTTTGTTCCCTTAATCCATCCAATGCCGATGACGACAATCTATTGAATGAATCAAACGCCTCTCCGGTGACAACCTTGGAGTAATCAAGTGCGTTCTCTGTGACATCCGAGTTAGTGGAAATCGCCTCTTTGGCTACGCTTTCAATAGAATCAATGGCTGAATTGGCATTATCAAACGCCTCTCCGGAGACCTCTTCGGCAAAGTCAAAAGAGGACTTAATCGCCCCGCCATCTAATACGTTGTTGGTGGTGTTATTAACGACCGATGAGCTACTAGAGCTGCTACTACGACCCATTCAGCACCCCCGCTAAATCAACCCGATAGACGCCCTCTTGTACGCGATACGGCTTTACATCCGATATCAGGCGAAGGACGCCCAATTCATTCTCTTCAGAGATGTGAAAGCGGATATGCTTAGCACCGGCACGTTTTGCCGCTTTGACAAAGGTTTTGTAGTGCTCTTTTAGTCCGCCACCAAAAGAGGCCATCCAGACAACCTCCCATTCGGTTGCACTGATGCCTTCCGGCCGTGTGATGATGGTCAGCGTATCCACAGTGAAAATCTCTGCGTTTCGCTCTGTGCAGTACATGCGAAGCTCTTTGATGATGTCCGGCGTAAACTGATTACGGGTAAGTGCGGACTCAACCGACTTTGACCAGGTAATTTTCTTTACTTGCTTTTTATCCATACAATCACCACCAGTGCAAAAACAGCCAGAGTTACATACAGGCTTTTGTTATCGTTGACCGGAGCGTTATTGAAGGTGATACCACCCGCCCCGTTTCCGTTCGCGGAGAATGGACCCGTACTGGAAGCTTGCGTCCCTCCAGAGATACCCCCTCCGCCAGTGCTAAGGCCTCCGCCTATTGAGGGCATCATTTTGGCCACCCTTTGTAGCGGATCAGCACCAGAACAACCAAAACAACAATGACAATTGTCCAGTTAACCTTGCTGCCGCCTGATACTGAGTTTCCGGCGATATCAGCCGCCGATTCCACCGTGGCCTGAGTGGCGTACCAGCCGCCACCCAAACCCGCCGCCAGAGCTAAAGGAACCAAGAAAATCATAAGCCCCCCTTAACTTCTCAGCGCGAACACTAAAACAATCAGGATGATTAACGCGCCTACGGCGTAGGTCATCATTTCCTTTTTGCCTTCCCTTGCGGCTGCGGCGGCATTGGCGTTCACTTGCGCTCTTTCCAGTCTTGCCACTTCTGCCGCTGTCGCATTTTCGCTGGCCTGCTGCGCTGCATTGGCCTGCTTTTGGGTTGTGTAGTCGTTATACGCTCCGAACAGATCACCCGCCGTTTCAGACAAACCCTCTTTGAACGCTCCCCAGATGGAAGTTTCTTCTGCTGCTTCAGCCATTTCGCACCCCCTTAAACGCTTGGCAGGCGCTCGATTTCGATGTAGTCATGACAGATATTGATTTCGCCCGTTGAACGCTTATCAATGACCAGCTTTAGAGATTCACTGGCAATTGGTGTAAAGGCTTGCTCAGCCGCCCAACCTTCAAGACAGAAATCAATCCAGACACCTTTCGCCGGCACCTTTCGGTCACCGTATCGGGCTTGCTCAAAACGCAAATCTTCTACGGTCTTTTCCCAGATGATTTCTTTGTTGCGCTTGATTTGGATTTTGACGATATCGTCGTTTTCACACTCAAGAAGCATTGAACGCAAACGCACGTTCTGACCCATGATTGGGAAGTCATGCTTTTGTTCACCCTTTTGAGAGTGCGTGATAGACGTTTCAGTCCAGCGCTGCTGAAAGTAACGCTCTGCCTGACCGTCAGAAGTTCGCGCCGTGGCATCGAAGCTAGGTACATCAGGGTCGCCACTTTCTTTTGGCAACACCTGAATCTTAATCATGAGCTTCTCACCTTGCTTATGAACGTATTCACCGCGGCGGATACCGACTTGCGTACGCATGGTTTCATCTGCGAATGGCAGAATGAGGCGGGTCTGACTTGCACCGTTAACGCCTTTTGACTCAAACGGAAGCTTTTTAAAGCTGTCACGCTTATGAAAGAAAGAGGCTTCGATACCCACAATTTCCTGAGTATCACGCTCAATCGATACACGTCCCAGACGCTCGATAGGCAGATCGCATTTGATTTCAATCGACTGATACGTCACGAAATCGGACAGGTCGATAATGGCGTGTTTTCCGTAAGGGTTGGTATTACGGAAAGGGTCTAGCTGAGTTGGGGTTGGCGCATATAAGCCTTTTACTGCACCGATGGCCGCTGCTACTTGTGCCAGTTTCATAATTTCTTACTCCTGTAACTGGTTAAAATGAAGAGATGAGGGAGTTATTTAACGCCCACTTCCTTTGCTGGCTTATCAAGCATGTCCACGTTTTTAAGTGCGTACATAACGACAAGCATCGCCACGACAGCAACGCCGACGACTTTCCACTGGGGTTTGGTAATTCCGAACATATTTTCGAGTCCTTTGGTAACAAATAAATTGAATGCAATTTCATACATAGTTAAAACGCCATAGCTGGCTGATGAGTTTTCAAGTTAGAAAAAAAAGGGAAACGAAGATAGAAGGAGTAACCTATAGGTTAAACTTTTAACCTATAGGTTGGATTGTGAAGTACGTCACATAGATTTTGAGGCGTAATTGAGGGGCACTTGCTGCCCTGTTGAGCAGTTAAACGCCCCTTTATCAGCCTTGCCGAACGTGGTTATCAGCAGGTATTCCGCAATGGGTTTACCTATGCGCTCTTTGTTTTCTTTCGCACTAACCAGACTGGTGATGTCAGTTAGTGGAATTTCACGCTCTCTTGATACCCAGTTAGCATCACGGCCAGAGTTCACCTTGCCTACCCACCAACGGTCTGATTGGTCAGTCACGGTCTTAGGTACTTCTTGTGCTTTCTGGAACAGGGTATGGATGACTAAACCAAACTGACGACCGCCGCGAAGCAGTTCACCGGCTTTACCGCGAAGCTTGCCGGACACCTCAACACAAGAGGCCAGATCTTCAATCACGGTATGCAGCTTAGCCGCTTTACCATTGCCGACTGACCACACCACAGCACTGAAGAACTCAAGTTCATCCTCACAGGCGCCCATAGCCGGAATGTAGGCCAGCTTAAAAGGCTTGCCAGTACGGCGGGCAATGACTAACGCTTTAACGAAGGCAACACGGGATTTCACGCCGAGTACCTTTTGCCCTTTTAGCATATTGTTGGCATAGCCCTGATACGGGTCGAATATCACTACCTGCGCCCCTTTGGGGATTAGTTCCATATGGTACACAGCAGAGGTTTTACCCCCACCTGTACCCGCCAGATAGATAGTGTGCTCAGCATTGAGAGACGCATTTGAGTTAATGGGGTTAGGCAGCTTTAGCGGTGCTGGCTTTGGTTTTTTTGCCATCTTGCTCCCTCCGCTTTTGCTCTTCCAGTTCGGCTTTCTCTGCCTTGAGTACTTTGATGTTATGACGCGCCGCATACACCAGCCCAAGAACCGCCAGTATCAGCGTAGCCTCTTCGATGTAGTCACCAAACCAACCCGCCACCGCGCCGTCATGCTTTTGAAGCACTGGAACAGCAGCGCTAATCACTTCCTGTTTGCCCTTCTCATCAAACTCAAAATCCACTCCGGACACGATTGAGGTCGCTTTCTCGGTAATCATAAACACCACCGTTAGCAGCCCGTTAACCGCTTCACTGTTATCAAGCTTGGGTTCGGTATCAGAGTGGTGCGACTCGGTTAGCGCTTCGGTTTGAGCTTGCTGCTTTTCCTGCGATTCAAGCTGACCGATAGCAATACTAAAATCACCCCAATCGTTATCTAGGGTCTGTAGTTCGGCCTCATGCGGTTGCGACATCTTCACCCCCTTCAGCATCTACCTGTTTCGGCATCAGTTTACGAAACGCCCACAGCAGGGCGAGAAGCACTAACAAACCAATCAGGACGCGCTTAAACAGCGGATTAAACGGCTTTTTCTCCGTTTCTTCACCCTTTTTCGATTCGGTTACATCAGTACTGGAAACCTCGCCGTTATTGACTTCAGCGGTTTCAGGCTGTTCGGTTACCGTAACCGAATCCAGTAGCTCGGTTAGTGCTTCCTCTTCGGTAACAAGATCGCCGCCGTCCACAACCTCAAGGTTCATAGCGCTATCAATGTATTCAGTGACGCTTTTACTGGCTGGACTGTTACCGCACTTAGGGCAGTGGTAGTACTTTAAACCGATGTTACGGGCGTTTTTAGGCGGCTCACCTGTGGCAATGAGCTTACCTTCACCCACTTGATGCACGGTGGATTCGCTCTGGCAAACCGGACAGGGTACATGACCCTTGACTGGGTTCTGATATTTCTTACTCATCAGTCACCACCTGCGCATCTTCAATCGCTTCCAGTTCGTTAATACGGGCAGTCACAACGGCGCGATACTTTGAACGCGCAACGTTGTTAATCCGGTCTAGCGTTTCAAGTTGCTCAAAGGTATTTGCTGGCAGGCCAATGGCCTCAAGAGAGATGTTGCCGCCCATCAGAGCACTTGTGCCGAGCTTCATCAGCTCTCCCTTGCTCATGCCCTTTAAGCGTTTAATTTGCGTGCTTACATTCGCGGTTAACTGGTCGCCAGCATCCAGCGCGGCTAAGTCTTGGTGTAATTGTTCTAAATTAAATTGTTGCATGGTGTTCCCCTGTCTCTCGACGTTAGAAGTTAATAGGTTGCCCCTGATTCACATCGTTGGCGTTGTTTAGGTCACCATAAGCCGACCATTGGACAGCTTAATGGTGGTGTATTTATCTATCGGGACTCGCGCCCCTCGTTGTAGTGGTGCAAGCAGACATTGAACCCCTTTAACGCTCCATCCGGTCACGTCCATCAATGCCTTTTCCAAACTGGAAATATTGATTTCTGGGGTCTGGTTACACTTATTTTCAGTGCTCCAAGGTGAGCCGCTCCGCGACTCTTTAAAGCGTCCCACCTCCGATTTTTTCACTAAAGCGTAAGTTTCAGCGGCGGTTTCAATGACCTTATCCAGCCATTGGATACCAATAACCTTTTTGGTCTGTTCATCGTATTTGTTCAGCTTTTCCTGATAGGCCAGTTTTGCTTTACCGGCCAACTCACAAAAACCCTTCCAACGGGAGTTATCCGCATGGCTCCGAAGCTCCGCCAGCTCTTCATCAAAAGCCACATCAAACTCAGAAGCGCGGCGAAGCTGACGCCACAGGCCAACGGTTGGTGAGCCTGACTGGGAAAATTGCTTAATACCCCAGATAGACGCCCAAGCGCGAACCGATAACGCTAAATCATCGGCGTTTGCCTCTGGCATGTAGGCGCCGTTAATGTTCTTGGAAATGTATTTGATGATGTAAGCCGTTGCGCCGCCTTTGGCAGGGTCGCAAAGCTTGGCTTTAAAGCGCGGAGAGATATCTAACTGGCCGTGCTTGTTGTACAGCTCGCCTTTATCTTCGGCAGTGGCAATCTGCTCACAGATTCTAATGAGTGCTTCTTTATGTTCAGGCAGCACATACAGGAACATGTGAGCATGAGGTGTGCCGTCTTTATGTGGCTCGGCCACCCGTAACCCAAACCACTTGATCTCATGCTTTTTAAAATGCGCCCGTGCCAGCTTCCATTGCTCCATAAGGTTTCTGTGAGCCTCTTTCACTGTGCAGCCATTCCACTTTCTGGACTGGCGATGATATTTACTTGGCAGTGTCCAAGTCAGGAAAACACCATCAAAGCCCATATCTATTGCTCTTTCCTCATCACCACGGGTACGAACCACCAGTTCGACACGGCGGTTAGCAGGGTTAGCGGTGGTACGCTCTGCCACATCTTTAAGGCAAAACTCGGTCAGGGTTTCAGTGTTCACCACGCTCATGGATTCCAGAAACTCTTGAGCCTCACGCATTTGACGTTTGAACACAGAAAAGGAGTAAGCCGACACATAGATGTGCTGATGCTTTTTCTTACCAACATTCCCCACAACGATTTGTGAATACTCAATGTACTGCTTGCGCAGACGCTTTAGCTTTCGGATAAGGTAAGTGACATCAAAGCAGCGTTTAACCGCGCCTTCTAACACATAAATTCTATCTTCAACGGTCTTTTGCGTTAGCTGCGTAACCGGTGGCTGAATAGAGTTACTAAGTAGTCTTTCTGCCATTTGAGAATAAGCGCCCCAAAGAGTATTAAGGTAAGCCAACCCGCACGGGTCGCCCTCCTCTGACTCTTCAGGTTCAATCGCATTAATGATGCGCTCAAACTCTCCTGTCAGATACTCAGCAAACGCCTTGCAGCGTTCATCACTCACCAGAATGTCATGATTCAAGTCATAATCCGGCATGGCATCATTGGAGACTTGAGCGAAGGGATACTTATCAATGATGTATTGCGTATGCTTTTCAGCAAATCGCTTTACGTCACCGGCAAAAAGAGCCAAACCGCGATCTGTTGCTCCGGCTCTGCGTAGCCGTGCGCTTACCTTAAAATCGATATCTTTCCTAACGATTTTAGGTAAATGCGCGGTCATGTTGGTGATGTACTGAGAAAACGATGGGGCGACATTAACCGCCCCGAAACGTGCGAATGAATTCATGCTTGAGTTGTCCTTTTCAGGCCGTGCTTTTCACGAAGCTTATCCAGCAAAAACAAACGACGCTGGTTCTGGCTGACGTCAAAATTTTTCATCCCTTCCATATCTGGGCAGGGAGCATGACAAGGTGAGGTGATAGGCAGCTCTTCAATTGATTTGCCCGGATTGAAATCGATGTCCATGCTTTACTCTTTATCCGTCTCTATGTTCTTAATTTCTTCCATACGTTTGCGACTACGCGGAGGAATCGGCAGAGTTACTTGATTAGCAGCAACTCTGCGGTCGAATTCAAGTTTATTGATAAGCACCAAACCACCAGATTCCTCTTGTGGAACGGTAGGAATGACAGACTCTGCAATTAGTTCTTTAACCTTGGTTCGGCTAATTCCCGTCTCTTCGCAAAACTTGTTAATTGTTTGAACGGTTGCGGACATAGATATAACCCCTTAATATCAGTCGTATGTGGTCGCATTTGGTTTTGAGCGGATAATCGCGCAGTTGGTAATTTAGATCGGATATTCGCTGTAGTCAATATTTTGCGCGTAAATCCGTGCGTTATACTTCAGGGGGTTGGCTTATGTCACTGATAGATAAGAATAAAAAAACATTAAAAAATTTTCACTTAAGACTGAAAGAAGCTTTGGGAGAGCATTCTTATAGAGCGTTTTCTGAACTTAGCGGAGTTTCTGCTACCACTCTGCGCGATTATGTAAACGAAAAGAGTTATCCAACGTTAGACCGTTTAGCAGCAATATCAGAAGCGTCTGGAAAATCATTAGAGTGGTTGGCTACAGGGGAATTACCAGACGATAATATGGTATCTGTGTTCCAATATGATTTGCATGTGAGTGCTGGTAATGGATCTTATATTGAATCTGAAAACCCTATAGCGGAGTTCAAGTTCAGTAAAGACTGGTTGCGTCAACAAGGGTTGTTAGGAAAAAAGCTATCTATTGTTCAGGTTATGGGCGATAGCATGGAAGCGACCTTATATGACGGTGACTTGATACTGGTTCGGCATGATGAAGCTCGGGATGGTATTTGTGTTATTCGTATTGATAGTGATGTTCTTGTTAAGCGAGTGCAGTATGATTATTCAGATAAAAGTTTTCAGATATCCAGTGATAACCCAAGGTATAAGAGCTTTGAGCTGAGCAAAGATTTTGATGGTGATTTCAGAGTAATAGGTCAGGTAGTAAGAGTTCTACAGCGGGTTAAGCAGCATGATACAGTCTAATGAGCAGGGGTTCTATACCACCCATGATCCAAACCGTTTTTTTAGTCTAAAACGGGATGCGAAGAATCACGAAGTCACTATATCTCTGCGTACTGATGAACTTAATCCAAACAAGGATTTTCGCAAGTTAGATGAAGTGATAACAGTGTGGTATCGACTGCATGGTAAAACACTCCGCGATCACATCCGGTTGAGAAAGTTGCTTTACCGGATGTCTGAAAAGTTGGGTAATCCGATAGCCAGTGAACTGACTAATGAACATTTTGCTCGATATAGGGAGAAAAGGACGCAGGAGGTTAGCACTACTACGGCTAATCGTGAGCACGCTTACCTAAGGGCTATGTTTAACGAACTGCAGAGGCTCGGTGTTATCAATTACGAAAACCCTGTTTCGAAGATACGTCAGTTTAAAGAAAGGGAAGGGGAGCTGCGTTTTCTTTCCCATGATGAAATAGGAAAGCTATTGGAATCGTGCTCTCAATCCAGTAATAAAAGCCTTAGTTATGTGGTGAAAGTATGTCTGGCTACCGGTGCACGGTGGAGTGAAGCAGAGTCGCTGAAAATGTCTCAAGTAGCAAACGGAAAAATCACTTACCTAAATACCAAGTCAGGTAAAAACCGTTCCATTCCTGTTAATGAACAGCTTTATCAAGAATTAAAAGAGCTGGATAAATCGGGTGATGAAAGGTTGTTTTTATCCAGCCTTAGTGCATTTCGAAAAGCGGTAGCAAAAGCACAGATCAGCTTGCCAAGAGGGCAAATGTCTCATGTCCTTCGACATACCTTTGCCAGTCATTTTGTAATGCAGGGTGGGAATATCGTTGTATTGAAAGATATTTTAGGGCATAGCGAAATAACGACGACAATGCGTTATTCTCACTTAGCGCCCAGTCATTTGACGGACGCTATTAAATTGAACCCCTTAAACCAACACCAACAGAAGGATTAATGTTCTTCAAGTGGTAGCTCTAAAGTATCACCATATTTGGGTAGTACGCGGTTCAAGAGCTTATCAAATTCTTTCGAATTACTTGAAGCATCCATCAGTAACATGACTTTGTTAAGGTGCTCTTTTAGTTCGGGAAGGCCATAATCTTCCGTTAATAGTTGGTGGTATTTATTCTTATTATTACCGGCATTAGTTTTTGGGGTTTTATCTCTAAGCGCTTTCTTGATTCCCGGAGCTAATCGAGCATAAACGATATCATTTACCCAATGGCCAACAAAAGCAGGCCGTTTCAATGCCATATAACTGTCATAGCCCTTAACTTTTACCAACTTGTACCAAAACTCATCTGGGAATGTCTTAGTCCACTTCCTGCTAGGTTCATCTTTAATGTATTTTTCGAGAATCGCACTAAGAGCTTTCTTTTCTCTAACTTCTTGATAACCAGTTGCTTCATCTATCAGCGCAACTATACCTACGCGCGCGAAAGCTCGGATTAGGTTTTCCGCATATTCAGCATACCTAATATCCTGCTCGGTGCTTAATACGCCGTCTCTTCTGGCCTCAAGTATTACATCGCACAAATCAGCTAATATCTCTCCACGAAAACCATGTACTGGCCTTGGTGTTTTTC
Organism: Vibrio sp. SCSIO 43137; assembly: GCF_028201475.1. Taxonomy (NCBI): domain Bacteria; kingdom Pseudomonadati; phylum Pseudomonadota; class Gammaproteobacteria; order Vibrionales; family Vibrionaceae; genus Vibrio; species Vibrio sp. SCSIO 43137. Next base: position 433,335 of record NZ_CP116383.1, read on the forward strand.
CAGTTATTACCACCGGATTCTCTAAAGCCATTATGAGAGAGTTATTCATATATCGACTCAGTTTAACGTTGCTAACCAAGCGGCTTACACCAGTACCACGGCCTTTCATTCCAATAGCACTTGTCATGCTTCTACCCGATATGTATCTCTCGCCATCTTCAGTGACGAAACATTTCAGACTAATAGGTCCTATGTCTAAGCTGCCTTTATAATTCGCTTTTTTTTCTTGAGTGTCAGTTGTCATTCTCTTTCTCTTCCTAGCTATCATGAGTTGAAATGATCATATCAGACCATTTTCTTGTGTCCAATAAATTTTTATTTTTAGTGTTATTTTTGCTTTTAATGGACATGTTAAGTGTGTGTCGGGCTCTAGAGGTGTCTTTTGGTCTTTTTTGAGTTAAGAGTGACTTTTTATTCAGACCTATTCTTGAAGCAGATGTATGAACTTTTTACTCGAAACACAATGCTTACGCCCCAATGCGCCCACATACATCAGATATGAAATTTCCCCTTTTTTTAACTTATTGTTTTTATAGGTGGTTGATAGGTTTTCCAAATCCGCGTGTTGGGAGTTCGAATCTCTCCACCCCTGCCATTATTTAAGGCTCTAGTCAAAAGACTAGAGCCTTTTTGCTTTTTGATGTTGAAGTCTTCAATTAGCAGAGCAGCGGATTCCCCGACTTACCAAAAACAGCGCGTGTTGGGAGTTCGAATCTCTCCACCCTTACTATTATTTAATGGCTCTAGGCTGCGCGCCCCGGTCGAAAGACGGAGGCCTTTTTCATTTTCATTGCTCAGTAAAATATAACCAGATTAAGGTTGTAGATCTGTAGAAAGCTATTCAGACTATAGAGCATAGTCGTATAGAACTTTCCGGAATGAATTTAATGTCACAAGAGCAGCAAAACAACCCGCTACATGGTCTTAAACTAGAGGAGCTGCTAACTGAGCTCGTTGACCATTATGGCTGGGATATCCTGGATACAGCAATGCGCTTTAATTGCTTTCATACCAAACCCTCCATTGCCAGCAGCCTTAAATATCTACGTAAAACCGAGTGGGCAAGAGAAAAACTTGAGGCTTTCTATCTGTCCCGCTATAAGAGAATGCCAAGGCCGACAGAAGCCGAGAGAGGCATACCTCCACGCCAGCGTACATTTGCTAACGGCATCGAGCCCCGTGAACCGATGAAGTTAACCGTAGAATCTATTCTGGATTCTCAGGCAAAAGCGGCTTCTACATATAAAGCCAGAAAAGCAAGAGGCAGAAACCCGCGTCGATAGAGACTATTACATGTTTAATTCCGGATTGTGTTTTGCAGCACATTGCTCTGGAATTCTATTATTTATTGATATTGAGGTAATTGATGTTTAAAAAATTGGCTAACGGTGGGTTTGGGCTGCCTGTGACGTTCTGGTGTTTCTACTTTTTTGCAGTAATTCCTATTAATGCTGTACTGGAATACAGTGAGAGCATGCCCCTAAGCGTCACTCTGCTTGCATTAGAGGTGATATTAGAAGTATTGGTGCTCAAGGGTATATGGAGCCTGAGAAAGTCATATACAGGCTGGAGAATCTGGATCTGGCTTGCTCTTATAATGGTGTCATTTAGCCTTGTTTTAGGAGTAACAGCCTTAGGTATGAGTTTCTATTATTCACTTCATGGCTAATGACAATGAACTAATCTATTAGCAGAAATAACCCGCTATTAAGCGGGTTTTCTGTATTTGTCGTTTAGAGTATGTTTTTAGGCACAATCCGCCTTATTTTGACACCTAGGCGCTTAAACAGGCTGACCTGATGGTCTGGGTTGAAATCTTCCGATATTCTCCAGGCATTTTCGGGTTCCATCTCTATGTGCATAGAAGAGTTAACCTCTTTTGTAATGTCGGCAGAGTGTATGATGGTGAAACTTTCAGTATTCAGGTTGGCGCTGCGGGGGTCAAAGTTATAAGTCCCTATTAGCGTGATTTTATCATCTATGGTCATTGTCTTTGCGTGCAAACCGAAGATTGGCGTTGTCGGTAGCCGTTTGTGCATATGCTCCGTCATAACCCTCTGCCTTACTTTTGCATCAGGCCTGAACTCAAACACCTCAACACCTGTTTTTAATAGTGCCTTTCTGTTTCTCTGGTAACCGCTGAAAGCTTCAAGATTGTCGTTTGAAGCCAGGCTATTAGTCAGAATCTTGATATCAATGCCTTTATCGACCAGTTGTTTCAGAAACTTACGATCGCTCCTTGTGGTGACAAGATAAGGCGTCTGAATCAGTATATTTTCCGAAGCCATCTCTGCCAGTTCGATCAGCTTACTTCGGGTGATACTGCCGCCTCCGAGAAAACTATCCTGACTGTTCTTGCCCGGTTTGTCGGCTATGTATTCAACCTTATCAACAAACAAAAACTTGCCTTGCTCCCGGAGTGTTTCAAATGTTTCAGGAACCTTTGCTATTTCAGCCCTTATGTCAGGGTGGAAGTTTTCCGGGTTACAGGCATAGGAATGAAGTCTGGAGAAGTCAGGGTTCTTTGAATATGGATTATCCTTAATCAGCTTTTCTACCGGAATACTGAGGCTATATTGCCAATACTCTTCAAACGAAGCCGAAACGCTATTCACCACCTCTCCGGCAAGAAACACATCACGATCTCTGAAGTTATAGTCGTGGTCAAAGCCAAAGTACTCGTCAGCGATGTTTCGTCCTCCGGTAATGGCTAACTGGTTGTCCACCATAAAGACCTTGTTATGCATGCGCTGATTCAAACCATCGAAATCCGTGACTAATGTAGTCAGTTTCTGAACGATGTTTTTGCCTATATTCGCATTGGGGTTATAGATTTTTATCTGAATGTTTTCATGAGCTGCCAACATCAGCAGTTCATCTCCCTTTGCTTCCAGCATAATATCGTCTACCAGAACGCGCACTTTTACTCCCCGCTCAGCAGCGCGAACTAAATAGTCTGTGGCAATAAGTCCGATATTATCGACGGAGAAGATAAAGTATTGAACATCGATGCTTTCCTCTGCCCGCTCAGAGAGCCAGGCTCTGGACATCATAGCTTCTGCACCTTGCTCTAATACATAGACTCCGGACTTATTTGCCAGCTGATGCCGGAATGGTGCAATGTAGTCAGATAACTTGCTCACCTGCTGAGACTGAAGTGCTTCACAGTGATTTTTACTTGAGAGCGGAACGCTGTCAGGTGCAGAGCTACAGCCAAAAAGCAGAGTAAGCATTAAGAAGAGTGTCGCTTTGACCAGCATTATTTTTTTCATCGGATTGTGCTTTCTGACTAATATTTAATTGGTGTACATGAATAGCAACATACATTAACTAAAACCAGATTGTCACTTGTTAGTTGGTTTCGTTTAGAGTTTTTGTGTTACAGCGCTTAGGGAACTGAGGTTATATGGTTTTTCATAGGTTTGTTAAATAGCCATTAACTATAAATAACAAAGAGTTATAAGTTTATTGAACTGTTACTTTACTCACATTAAACCCCTGTCGACATGTTAAGTTAACCCTACTGATAAGTAGGAGAGTACCAGATGAATACCCGCCCAATTATATGCGATTGCGATCCCGGCCATGATGATGCCATTTCCCTTATTCTTGCTCTGAGCAGCAAAGCATTATCTGTACAAGCTGTAACGACAAGTGCCGGTAACCAGACACCAGATAAAACCCTGAACAATGCACTGCGCATTCTTACCCTGCTGGGACGGAAAGATATTCCCGTATGTGGTGGAGCAGTAAAGCCTCTGGCAAGAGATCTGATTATTGCCGATAACGTACACGGTGAATCAGGTCTTGATGGCCCTGAGCTGCCTGATCCCGGTTTTGCTCCTGTAGAGATGAATGCTATTGAGTTAATGGCTCAGAAGCTTGAACAGAGCGAACAGCCTGTGATACTGAATCCTACCGGACCGTTAACCAATATCGCTTTACTGCTGGCTAACTATCCTCATTTGCATAGCAAAATAGACAGTATTGTATTGATGGGCGGTGCTGCCGCTGCCGGAAACTGGACTCCCGCGGCTGAGTTTAATATCTATGTTGATCCTGAAGCCGCAGATATCGTATTTAAATCAGGTATTCCTATTGTTATGTGCGGTCTGGATGTCACTCATGAAGCCTATATTCTGGAACAAGATATTGAGCGGGTCAGGGCGATTGATAACCCGGTCGCTCAATGTGTAGCCGAGTTGCTGGACTTTTTTATGATTTATCACAGAGATCCTAAATGGGGGCTGAAAGGAGCTCCGTTGCATGATCCTTGTACCATTGCCTGGTTGCTTAAACCTGAGTTGTTTATTACGCAAGAGTGCTGGGTTGGTATTGAGACAAAAGGAGAGCATACACAGGGAATGACGGTCGTTGACCGCTATAATCTGACGGACAATAAGCCCAATGCCAAGGTGCTGTTTGACTTAGACCGCGAGGGTTTTGTTGAGCTGATAGTCGAGTGCCTAAAGGAGTATAACTAAGATTCTGAAAGCCATCTCTCGCCTGATGGCTTGTTTCTTAAAATGGCTCCCCCTGCGGGACTAGAACGGGCCGGCCTTCCGGCTGCGACATTCTGTTTGTCAGAACAGCAGATACGAAAAAGGCCACACCTTGCGATGTGGCCTCTTGAAAATGGCTCCCCCTGCGGGACTCGGACGGGGACGCCTAGTCCGGAGACATTTGCTTGGAACAAGCAAGGTCGCAGTCAGATACGAAAAAGCCGCAACAAATGCTGCGGCTTTCTCTTTTATATGGCTCCCCCTGCGGGACTCGAACCTGCGACATACGGATTAACAGTCCGCCGTTCTACCAACTGAACTAAGGGGGAATTATCTTTTCAGAAAATAAATGGTGCCGACTACCGGAATCGAACTGGTGACCTACTGATTACAAGTCAGTTGCTCTACCTACTGAGCTAAGTCGGCTCCGAAACATCAGTGTTCACTCTGATGTTGAAAAATGGCTCCCCCTGCGGGACTCGAACCTGCGACATACGGATTAACAGTCCGCCGTTCTACCAACTGAACTAAGGGGGAATTATCTATTTTCAAAAGAATAAATGGTGCCGACTACCGGAATCGAACTGGTGACCTACTGATTACAAGTCAGTTGCTCTACCTACTGAGCTAAGTCGGCACACTATATTCTTAATTTATTGATGTCTAAGACACCAACAATCAAATTGTGGTGCCCGGAGGCGGAATCGAACCACCGACACGAGGATTTTCAATCCTCTGCTCTACCGACTGAGCTATCCGGGCGTGGGCTGTATTAAACGGTTTTTACGCTTTAACGTCAATAGAAAAATGCAAAAAAACGTGCGTTTGTTGCTTTTCTATACTTAATGGGTTGTTTTTACCTTTTCATTACAAATAACGCACTAAAAATAGCCAATCCTTGAGTCTGGATTATCCGGTTATCAGCAGAATATTCCCGTTATTGAGCCAGAGTTAGCTATAAGAAACAGAGGTGCTAGCGGCCAAATATGGATTTACTTGGATTGAGTTGTAACTGTAGCGCAAACATTGAGCTTAAAAGCATAAAGGAATTTGCTGCGACATTCTCTCTGTCAGAACAGCAGATACGAAAAAGGCCACACCTTGCGATGTGGCCTCTTGAAAAATGGCTCCCCCTGCGGGACTCGAACCTGCGACATACGGATTAACAGTCCGCCGTTCTACCAACTGAACTAAGGGGGAATTATCGTGCTTAGCAAGCTAAACACCATAATATGGTGCCTCGAGGCGGAATCGAACCACCGACACGAGGATTTTCAATCCTCTGCTCTACCGACTGAGCTATCGAGGCAAAAGAATGGTGCCGACTACCGGAATCGAACTGGTGACCTACTGATTACAAGTCAGTTGCTCTACCTACTGAGCTAAGTCGGCACACTTTATTCTTTGCTAACTTATTGATGTCTTAGACACCAACAATCAAATTGTGGTGCCCGGAGGCGGAATCGAACCACCGACACGAGGATTTTCAATCCTCTGCTCTACCGACTGAGCTATCCGGGCGACGGAGCGCTATTAAACGGATTTTCAGGCCTAACGTCAACTTGTTTTTGCAAAAAATAGTAAAAAAGTGATTGGTTGCGGTGATTTTCATCAATTTGGCTTTTGCTTAGCCAAAAATCAGCTTTTTCCCGAGTTAAAATCTTTTTTAAATTTAGTCACTTTTTGCAGATACTTTCTTGATTCACTGCTGGCGTGTTTTTTAGTTAACGCCCAATAAACCTGATTTGGTTGTAGAGAATTTAGCTTTCTCATTGCTCTTGAACGGCTGCCTCGGTCAAAGGTATTTAGCACACCACCAGTACCTCCGTTATAAGCCGAAATCATGCTGTATTCCAGAGACAGAGTGTTTCTGACATCCTTAAGATAACGATTCTTCAGGATATAGAAGTAAGCAGTTCCGGTATCAATATTTTTTTCAGGGTCAAACAAGTATTCCGGAGTCGGTTGTCCGGAGCGCTTTTTAACCAGCTTAAACACGTCGGCACCAGCTGTTTTAGGAACTACCTGCATAAGGCCATAGGCATTAGCCCAGCTTACGGCGTATGGATTAAAGCTACTTTCTGTCTTGATGATGGCGTAGATCAGATCTTCCGGAATGCCATAACGACGGGAAGCACGCTGAACAATATCGGCATACTTGTAGCTGCGCAGCTCGTAGTGATCCTGCACCATAGGGATTTCGACGTAGTAAGATTTCTTAAAATCGACCGTTTTGGTTTTTAACTGATGAGCAATCAGGTAGTCGGCAAAACGGTTTGCCCGCCATGACCACTGAATGGGTTGCTTATCCTGATCAACCACCTGCCGGTAGAGAAAAGGCTGCCCTTCCAGAGTGATATCCGAAGAGGAAAACAGGTCAACATGAGCAGGATCGTCAGGTGTCAGCAGGGTGGTAATAATGGCGTTTTTCAGGTGTTTTTTAGGTTCCGTGGAAGAGACGGTTTCCACTAGTATGACACCTTTAGAAAAGTTAACTTCCGTGCGGCTCAGGTAATTATCGATATATTTTACGTAATTAACCTTACCGGCCATACGAACTTCACCCTGACCCCAGCGCTTTTGAATATTGCCGGAGAAGCTGTTGATTAGAGCATCTAGTGCAGCTGTATCTTTCTGGAACTGGCCCGGCAGGCGGGCCAGATTTTTGGCGTAGCGGTTAGTCGGCTCATAGTCTATTTCATAGACGTACTCTTCGATAAACTCCCGGCTACAGCCTGTAAGGTTAAGGGCTAAAAGGAGTAAGATGATTTTTTTCATATTCAGAATAATAAAGGATGGCCTTGAGCCATCCTTATAATATTTACTACTACTCACTTGGAGGGGTATAACCGTCAATAACGATATCTTCACCTTCAAACAGGAACCTGACCATTTCGCCTTCAAGAAGTTTACGATGCTCAGGATCCATCATGTTTAGTTTCTTCTCATTGATAAGCATAGTTTGCTTACTTTGCCACTGAGCCCAGGCTTCCTTTGAAATATTATCAAAAATGCGTTTGCCCAGTTCACCGGGATACAGCTGAAAATCAAGCCCTTCAGCTTCTTTTTCCAGACGAGCACAAAAAACAGTACGGCTCATATGTTCTCCTTAATTAATTTCAGAGGGTAGGCTCTCAATCAGCTGTTTAACCGGAGCTGCAAGACCCACCTCTTCTGGTTGAGATATGTTATACCAGAGACCTTGAGAACCTTCCATAACCAGAGTTGGTTGCTTGTTCAGTTTTATGAGCACAGGGGTAATATCCAGATGATAGTGACTGAATGTGTGCCGGAAGGTGATTAACGTTCTCTGCTGTTCAATATCCTTATTACGAATAGAACGACTATCTAACTGTCGCTGTATGGCAGAGTTTTCATTTTGCGGGAAGCAGTATAAGCCGCCCCAGATACCGACTTGCGGACGCTGCTCCAGCCAGACCTGATTGTCGTGATAGAGGATAATAAACCAGCTCTGTTTTACTGGCTTTTCTTTCTTTGGCTTCTTTCCCGGGTAGTCGAGCTGTTTATCCTGTTTTTTTGCTTCACACAGTGACTCTACCGGACAAAGAGTACATTTGGGCTTACTACGGGTGCAAACCAGAGCGCCCATATCCATCATAGCCTGATTATATTTATCGACATCGGTATCAGGCGTATGTTGTTCCGCTATTTGCCACAGACGATTTTCAACCTCTTTCTTTCCGGGCCAACCTTCAACAGCAAAGCTACGGGAAAGGGTTCGCTTAACATTTCCGTCCAGTATGGCATGAGGCTGTTTTAATACTGAAGAGAGCACTGCTGCGGCCGTAGAGCGCCCGACTCCCGGAAGGGCGTTTACCTCTTCTATATTCTGAGGGAACTCGCCTTGATATTGCTGGTGGACAATCTGAGCCGCTTTATGCAGGTTTCTCGCCCTTGCATAGTAACCAAGCCCTGTCCAGAGGTGTAAAACTTCATCCTGCTGTGCCTGAGCAAGGTGGCTAATGGTAGGAAAACGCTGCAAAAAACGTTCAAAGTAAGGGATGACCGTAGTAACTTGTGTCTGCTGCAGCATAATCTCGGAAAGCCATACTTTATATAGCGTCTTCTCTTGCTGCCAGGGCAACTCTTTGCGTCCAAAATTGTCGTACCAGCTTAAAATCGCCTGTGCAAAAGGGGTCACGGATATCACTTCATTTGTTTAATTTGGAGGCGAATTGCACCACAATTTACAGGGCGTGTAAAACCGATAAATTGTGTGGATATTACAGAAACGATAGAAATACTTGCACCAGACGTATTTCTTTGGATAATCCCCGCTTTGATTGAACAATGAACAGGCAAAATCGATGAGTGAAGTGACCACAAACGAATATACTGAAGATGGCAAACTGGTACGTAAGGTACGCAGCTTTGTGCGTCGTGAAGGACGTTTAACAAAAGGTCAGGAGAATGCTTTAAAAGAGTGTTGGCCGACAATGGGGATAGATTACAAGGAAGAGTTGCTTAACTGGCAGGAAGTCTTTGGTAATGATAACCCGGTTGTTCTGGAAATCGGTTTTGGTATGGGGGCTTCTCTGGTCGAGATGGCAAAGAATGCACCTGAGAAGAACTTTATTGGTATTGAAGTTCACAGTCCCGGTGTTGGTGCCTGTCTGAGTGCCGCTCAGGAAGCGGGTGTCACTAACCTGAGAGTAATGTGTCATGACGCTGTAGAAGTGTTTGCCAATATGATTCCCGACGGCAGTCTGGCAATCCTACAACTGTTTTTCCCTGATCCGTGGCATAAGAAACGTCACCATAAACGACGTATTGTGCAACTGGAATTTGCTGAGATGGTTCGCCAGAAGTTGATTGTTGGCTCAGGTATTTTCCATATGGCAACAGACTGGGAAAACTATGCTGAGCATATGATCGAAGTAATGGAAGCCGCTCCGGGCTATAAAAACATTGCTGAAGAAGGTCACTATATCCCTCGTCCTGAAGAGCGCCCGCTGACAAAGTTTGAAGCCCGTGGTCACAGACTGGGACACGGTGTCTGGGATATTAAGTACCAGCGTGTTTCTTAAACAAGCAAACTTTGCTGAGTATCGGTTGGGTGGGTGCCAATGATGCCAACCCAGTCGATGCTTGAAGATATTTTAAATGAAGTCCGGCCTTTACTCGGGCAGGGTAAGGTTGCGGATTATATTCCTGCGCTGGCTAAAGTGCCGGCGGATAAACTGGGTATTGCGGTTTGCCTTGCTAATGGCGAGCTTATAAAGGCGGGAGACGCTGACGAAGCTTTCTCTATCCAGTCCATTTCAAAAGCCCTCAGCCTGACACTGGCTATGATTCTGTATCAGCCAGAAGAGATTTGGGCCAGAGTCGGAAAAGAGCCTTCCGGACAAGCATTTAACTCCCTGATCCAGCTGGAGCTGGAGCAAGGAATTCCCCGTAATCCCTTTATTAACGCCGGTGCTATTGTTGTTTCGGATATGCTATTTAGCCGTCTGTCTGCACCTAAGCAGCGTTTACTGGAATTTGTGCGGCAGTTATCCGGTGAAAGCCATATTGTCTATGACAAGATAGTCGCAGCTTCAGAGATGATGCACAGTGACAGAAATGCGGCCATCGCCTACCTGATGCGCTCCTTTGGTAACTTTGATAACGATGTTATTCCGGTTCTTAACACCTATTTTCACGCCTGTGCACTAAAAATGAGTTGTGTTGAACTGGTTAAAACCTTTAGTTATCTCGCTTGTGGCGGGGTCTCCTGTCAGACAGGAAAAGCGGTTATCTCAGCACAACAGAGTAAGCAACTTAATGCCATGCTGGCGACTTGTGGCTTGTATGACGGTGCTGGTGATTTTGCTTATCGTGTCGGAATGCCAGGTAAATCTGGTGTCGGAGGCGGTATTGTAGCCGTGATCCCGGGTGAAATGACGATTGCAGTCTGGTCTCCTGAGCTGGATAAGTCCGGCAACTCCCTTGCCGGTACCGCAGCTCTGGAAAAACTGACTACCAAGCTTGGCCGTTCAATTTTCTAGTTTTAATCAGCAACAAACATCTCCAATAGATCATTCAGAAACAGCTTACCCTTTTCCGTCACCTGCCAATGTTGTGCTGTTTGCTGTATATAGCCCCGATCGAGTGCTTCCTGTATTACTGGCTGGATAACGGATAAATCCAGACCTGTCTGCTCACTAAACTCCTGTTTCGGGCAGGCTTCAATTAAGCGGAAGCGGTTCATAAAGAACTCAAATGGCCTGTCTTCCGGCGCAACTTCTGCTTCACTGTCCAGATAGGGTTTAGCGATATTCAAATATCCCCTCGGATGTTTAACTTTACTGGTACGGATAATTCTGCCGTCAGCAAAACTGACTTTTCCGTGGGCTCCGCAACCAATACCGAGGTAATCTCCAAAGCGCCAGTAGTTCAGGTTATGCTGACACTGAAAACCGGGTTTGCTGTAGCCGGAAATCTCATATTGAACATAACCTGCATCCGCCAGCTTCTTTCCGCCAAGCTCAAAAATATCCCACAGTTGATCATCATCAGGCAACTGAGGTGGCTTTGAGTAGAACAGGGTATTTGGCTCAATAGTGAGCTGATACCAAGACAAATGAGGCGGTGCTAATTCAATGGCTTTGTCCAGATCAGCCAACGCCTGCTCTACACTCTGATCCGGCAAGCCGTGCATAAGATCCAGATTAAAGCTTTTTAAGCCGATAGAGTGGGCCAGTTTTGCTGCGTTAACCGCCTCTGTTTCTCCGTGAATTCTGCCAAGCCGGCTAAGTTTTTCCTGCTCAAAGCTTTGTACTCCGACAGAAATACGGGTAACGCCTTCCTGCCGGTAGTGCTCAAAACGTTCTGCCTCTATGGTACCCGGGTTGGCTTCCATGGTGATCTCAATATCATGCTGAAAGTTCAGACGCTTGTTTATCTCTCTGATTAAGCGGCCAATCTGCTCAGGTGATATCAGGCTGGGGGTTCCTCCGCCGATAAAAATAGAGTGTAACGGCCGCATGTCTTTTTTTAGCTGATAGCGCTGAAGATCCTGATCTAAGTCTTCAATCAGCGCATCAATATAGATCTGCTGCGGAATCTCTGCCTTCAGGGCGTGAGAGTTAAAGTCGCAGTATGGACACTTCTGCACACACCACGGGATATGCACATACAGACTCAGGGGAGGAGGCGTGATCATTCTTTACTGCTCTTCAGCTAAGGTGGTGAAAAGCTGTTTAAGGGCCTTGCCGCGGTGAGAAAGTTGTTTTTTCTCTGTCGGTTCAAGCTCTGCACTGGCACACGATTTTTCCGGAACCCAGAAGACAGGATCATAGCCGAAGCCATTTTCACCATGTTCCTCAGTCAGAATACGTCCCTCCCACTTTCCGTGACAAACAACAGGGGTTGGATCGTTTTCATGTTTCATCAGAACCAATACGCAGTGGAAGCGTGCTGTTCGTTGCTCTTCAGGCACGCCTTCAAGCTCTGTCAGCAGCTTTTGAATGTTTTTCTTATCCGTTGCACCTTCACCGGAGAAACGTGCTGAATAGATGCCGGGAGCGCCTTTCAGATAATCGACTTCCAAGCCAGAGTCATCGGCAATAGCTGGTAAGCCGGTTGCTTTGGCGGCATGGCGTGCTTTGATAATGGCATTTTCAATAAAAGTAGTTCCTGTTTCTGCCACATCGGAAACATTGAACTCACTTTGCGCCCTGACATCAAAGCCAAAGTCTGACAGCAGACTGGCCATCTCTTTCACTTTGCCTTGGTTACCTGTGGCTAATACGATCTTTTTCATAGTATCTGTTCTGTTAAGTTAAATAAAAAGCTCTCAGATGAGAGCTTGAATAGTGTCTGGTATTTGTACCGGAGCATGCACTTTTACCTGTTTATGTCTGCCCAGTTCACCTTTCTCTATTTCAATATTTCCTTTTGCAACCTTAAACTGTTTGGAAAGGAACTTGATTAAGTGAGCATTGGCTTTTCCGTCAACAGGAGGGGCAGTTATCGCCACCTTTAGCTCTTCGCCGTGCAAGCCGACAATTTTATCCCGGCTTGCTTTAGGCTGAATATAGAGCCTGAGAGTCAGTGCGTCATTCTCCAGCCGGGCTGCTGTCATTATAGCTGGAACCACACAGGACCGACAAAGTCACCCATCAGGAAGTTGGCAAACTGAAGCACGATAAACAGCACCAGCACACTAAGGTCGAAACCACCCATAGGAGGAAGTAGTCTTCTGATTGGTGCAAGCATAGGTTCAGTAAGCTGTACGAACACATATTCGATCGGGCTTCTGCCCTGACTTACCCAGCTAAGAATAGCTCTGAGTAACAGCACCCAGAACAGCAGGCCGCCGGCAGCTTTCACCAGTGAGAGCAGCCCAAGAAGCAGGAAGGTCGGGTCAAGAACCGCATTGCCACTTGATGCGATCATAATAATGGCAACAAACTTAACCACACAGAGTACATAAGCGAACAACAGGGTTGCCAGATCTATGCTGCCCAGCGAAGGGATAACCCGGCGCAGTGGAGCAACTACAGGTTGGGTTGCTTTCACTATAAATTGCGAGAAAGGGTTATAGAAATCGGCTCTTGCTGCCTGTAACCAGATTCTCAATAGCACCACCATAATATAGAGATCAAATAGGGTGGAGATCAGAAAGTTCATTGCGTTCATTTTAGACCTTAGGCTCTGTATTTTTTATTAGTTTGATTAGAAGAGTTTTTCCATCTCTTCGGCTCTTGATACTGCCGCCTGCATAGCTTTCGCGACAATATCTGTTAATTGGTGTTCATTAAAAGTACTTAATGCTTCGGCTGTGGTGCCGCCTTTTGAGGTTACCTGTTCGCGCAGCGTTGACAGTTCAAGTTGCGGGTTTGCCACGACCATTTCCGCTGCTCCAAGGGCAGACTGCTGAACCAGAAGACGTGCCGTATCAGGATCAAAGCCCTGAGCAACCGCCTCTTTCTGCATCGCCTCCATAAACAGGAAGAAATAGGCAGGGGCGCTACCGGCTGCGGCAATAACATTGTTGATTTCAGACTCTTGCTCTACCCAGCATGTCTCTCCAACGGCCTGCATCAGTTGACCGGCAAACTCTTTATCTGCCTCACTGACTGATTCCGAAGCGAATAAACCGCTCATACCTTTGCTGATTAGGGCTGGCGTGTTAGGCATGACCCGCACAAGGTTAAGCTGGCAATCCAGTAGTTCATTCAGACGCTGACAGGAGATGCCTGCTGCGATGGAAATAACCAGTTTGTCAGAAAAATCAATGTCAGTCAGGGCGCCGCATACCAGCTCCATAATCTGTGGCTTTACCGCCAGAACAATAACGTCGGCGTTTTCAGCGGCAAGATGGTTATCTTTCTCTGTATGGATATCGTACAGAGAAGTCAGTAGCTCCCGCTGCTCTCTGTTTGGATCGGTAGATGTGATACTTCTTGAGTCGTATCCGCTCTTAGTCAGGCCTGAGATGATTGAGCGACTCATATTTCCTGATCCGATAAAGGTGATTTTTCTGTTTTCCATTGTCTGACCTTTCCTTATGTTTATTATGCTTTTTTAGAGTAGTCTCTGGCGCCAAAGATCGCCGTTCCGATGCGAACCATTGTGCTGCCTGCTTCTACAGCGGCTTCCATATCCCCGCTCATTCCCATTGAGAGGGTATCCAGCCCCGGGTGCTTCTCTGCTAATTTGTTTTTAAGGTGTGCCAGCTGGTTGAATGCGGCCAATTGACTTTCATGATCGCTGACATTAGCAGGAATTGACATCAACCCTCTTAACGTAAGGTTTGGCAGGGAAGAAATCAACTCAGCCAGCTGAAAAATCTCATCATCGTTAATGCCGGACTTAGAGGCTTCGCCACTGGTGTTTACTTGTATCAGTACCTGAATCGGTGGCAAGTGTTGCGGGCGCTGATCATTTAATCGCTGTGCGATTTTAGCCCTGTCAACGGTGTGAACCCAGTTAAAGTGCTCTGCTACCGGACGTGTTTTATTGGACTGTATCGGGCCGATAAAGTGCCACTCGATGTTTTCAGATTCATGCTGCTGAGAAAAATAGCTAACCTTATCAACGCCTTCCTGCACATAGTTTTCACCGAAAGCTAACTGACCAGCGGAAATGGCTTGTTCAATTGCCTGAATAGGTTTGGTTTTACTGACAGCCAGAAGCTGTACTGAGTTTGTTGTCCGGCCGCATTTTTGCTCCGCATTTCGGATAAGGCGGGTGACCTGTTCAATATTTTGTTGAATACTATGCATAATCGACTTTTTTGAGGAATATTTATGGATATCTCAGAGTTACTGGAATTTAGTGTAAAGCATAACGCATCAGATTTGCATCTTTCTGCAGGTGTTCCTCCTATGATACGTATTGACGGCGATGTTAGAAAGCTTGGTGTACCCGCTTTAGAGCATTCAGATGTGCATCGTATGGTTTTTGATATTATGACCGACGCGCAAAAGAGTGAGTTCGAAGGTAACCTAGAAGTGGACTTTTCTTTTGAACTTCCCCAGATTGGCCGTTTTCGTGTTAATGCATTTAATCAGAGCCGGGGCTGCTCAGCTGTTTTCAGAACCATTCCAACTGATATTCCGACTCTTCAGGAGCTTGAGTCTCCCGCCATATTTAATGACATTGCTGAGATGGAGAAAGGGCTGGTTCTGGTAACGGGGCCGACAGGTTCAGGTAAGTCGACCACTCTTGCTGCTATGGTTGATCACGTTAACCAGAACTTTAATAAGCATATCCTGACTATCGAAGATCCCATTGAGTTTCTGCACAGCAATAAAAAATGCCTGATAAACCAGAGGGAAGTGCATAAGGATACTCATAGCTTTAAGGCGGCGCTTCGTTCTGCCCTGCGTGAAGACCCGGATGTGATTCTGGTGGGAGAGTTAAGGGATCAGGAGACCATTAGTCTTGCCTTGACTGCCGCTGAGACTGGTCATCTAGTATTTGGTACCTTGCATACCAGTTCAGCCGCTAAAACCATAGACAGAATCATCGATGTATTTCCCGGTAATGATAAAGCCATGGTACGTTCCATGTTGTCCGAGTCATTGCGGGCGGTGATTGCTCAGCGTCTGCTTAAACGGGTTGGCGGCGGCCGTGTCGCCTGCCATGAGATTATGATGGCAACCCCTGCGATCAGAAACCTTATCCGGGAAGATAAGGTGGCGCAGATGTACTCAATCATTCAGACCGGCGCTGCATCAGGCATGGTGACAATGGAGCAGAGTGCGAAAAAACTGATTGCTCAGGGCGTGGTTGATTCAGAAGAAGTCAGTAAAAAAATTGAGCTGGAATCCAGTTCGCTGTTTTAGGAATGTTACAGATGACAGAAATGACCAGTCTGCTGGAGGCAATGTTGCAACAGAAGGCATCGGATATGTACCTGACGGTCGATGCTCCCTGTCAGCTAAGGGTTAACGGGCAGCTTCAGCCTGTGGGAGAAACGCTGGACAAGAATACGGTTGCTTCTCTGCTGGACACTATTATGGACAGCGAGCAACAACAGCTTTACCGGGAGAGTAAAGAAGCTAATTTTGCTATTGTTCAGCCGGGAGACGGGCAGAACAGTGCCCGCTACCGGGTTAGTGCCTTTTTTCAGCGTGAGCAGCCGGGTGCCGTTATCCGCCGTATTGAAACGCAGATTCCGACTTTCTCTGAGCTTGCTTTGCCAGATGTACTGAAACAGCTGGCCACAGAAAAGCGCGGTCTGGTGCTGGTGGTTGGTGCTACGGGGTCGGGTAAATCGACCTCTATGGCCGCAATGACAGGCTACCGGAATAGCCATAAATCAGGCCATATTCTTACCGTAGAAGATCCTATTGAGTTTGTTCATCAGCACGACAAATGCATAGTGACTCAGCGGGAAGTCGGGTTGGATACAGAGAGTTATGAAGTCGCATTAAAGAACTCTCTCAGACAGGCACCGGATATGATTCTTATCGGTGAGATCCGCAGCAGGGAAACCATGGAGTACGCCATGACTTTCGCTGAGACCGGCCACCTCTGTATGGCGACGCTTCATGCGAACAATGCTAATCAGGCGCTGGAGCGGATTCTGCACCTGATGCCTAAAGATAAAAGAGAAGCTTTTCTGTTTGATTTAGCCAGCAACCTTAAAGGGATTGTGGCTCAGCAACTTGTAGTTGATAAAAACGGACAGCAGCGTCATGGTGTTTTTGAAATTCTGCTAAATACACCAAGGGTTTCTGACCTTATCCGTCGCGGTGAGTTAAACGAGCTTAAAGCAACTATGGCAAAATCGGCCGGGGCAGGGATGATCACTTTTGATCAGTCGCTGTTTGAGTTGGTACAACAAGGCAAGATAAGCGAAGCCGAAGCGCTGCACAGTGCGGATTCAGCCAATGATCTTAAGTTGATGATCAAAAGTAACGGAAGTACGTTTTCTTCATCAGGTTCTCTTGATGATGTCACCATTGATATGGGCTAACGGAAAAATTAAAGGGGAGAGTTACTCTCCCCATTGACGTTCAAACCAGCTCTCTAAAATAACCACCGCCGACTGACAGTCCACATTTCCTTTACTCAGTGCTTTATAACCGCCCATCTCAAATAGCTCTGAGCGGGCTTCTGTTGTGGATAGCCTTTCATCATGCAGCTCAACCTGAAGGCCAAACCGGCCATGAAGGCGGTTAGCGAACTTCTTAGCTCTCGGTGTAATGGTTTCCAGAGCATTACCGTGTAGATCGGCCGGTAAGCCGACAACCAGTAACTCTGGTTGCCACTCTTTAATCTGCTTTTCGATATCGTCCCAGTTGGGAATGCCATCATTAGCTTTAAAAGCTTTTAGTGGCGATGCCGTTCCCGTTACTTCCTGACCTATAGCACTGCCGATACTTTTTGTACCGTAATCGAAAGCCATTATCGTTCTGGACATGGAGCTCCTGTCTAAAATAGTGTTTTGTGATTTTAATTGCTGGCCTGTGCCTAGCCGTGACCGGCATCCACCGAAAGCTGACCCGGATCTATACCCAGCATTTTTACTGCTTTCTGCCAGCGATCCTGTACCGGAGTATCAAAGATAACTTCCGGATCTGCTTCGACGGTTAACCATGAGTTTTCTGCCAGCTCTTTCTCCAGTTGTCCTGCTGTCCAGCCGGAGTAACCTAAAGCGACAACATAGCTCCTCGGTTCCGCTTCCGTTCCCAGTACACTGAGAATATCTTTAGAAGTGGTGACACTGATTTGATCCGTCATCTGAATACTGGACTGATAACTGTCTTTGGGTTCATGAAGAATAAAACCGCGATCTTCTGATACCGGACCGCCATTCAGTACCGGCATCTCGAGGCTATCTTTATGTATCTGAGGGTGAACAGAGTCGACATCGACTCTCTCCAGCATGCCTCCAACGGTTATATCAATTGGAGCGTTGACAATCAGCCCCATAGCACCTTCTTCGTTGTGCTCACAGATATAAATCACTGAGCGATGAAAAAAGGGATCTTTCATACCGGGCATAGCTACCAGAAAATGATTGGATAAATTCATGTTAGCTCCTCTACTCAGCCATTTTGCTGAGGGGCGAAGGCAGCAAGGCTGCCTGTTATTATTTTTCTAAACGACGTTCAATGGCATCCATCAGCTTACCGGTAACGGATACGTCAAAAGCTGCTTCGATTTCACGAATGCAGGTCGGGCTGGTGACATTAATCTCAGTTAACTTATCGCCGATAACATCCAGTCCGACGAAAATCAGCCCTTTTTCTTTAAGTGTAGGCGCTACAGCCTCAGCTATCTGAATATCTGTTGCACTTAATGGCCTTGGTTCACCGGTACCGCCTGCTGCCAGATTGCCACGGGTTTCTCCTTTGGCCGGAATCCGGGCAAGGCAGTAAGGCATAGGTTCACCGTCTACTACTAAAATACGCTTATCGCCGTTGCTGATATCAGGCACGAAGGTTTGAGCCATAGCGTAGTTCTGGCCATGGTTGGTTAGCGTTTCAATAATAACAGACAGGTTAGGATCGCCCTGTTTTACCCTGAAAATAGATGCTCCGCCCATTCCGTCAAGGGGCTTCAGGATCACATCACCATGCTCTTGCTGAAATGCTTTAATTTTTTCAGCTTTTCTGGTCACAATGGTTGTTGGTGTCAGTTCAGGGAACCACGCGGTAAATAGCTTCTCGTTACAGTCTCTCAGGCTTTGAGGTTTGTTTACGATTAGTGTGCCTTTCTCTTCTGCTCTTTCCAGAATATAAGTGGCGTAGATGTACTCTGTATCAAACGGAGGATCTTTTCTCATCAGCACCACATCCAGATCCGACAGGGCAATAGTTTGCTCGGACTGGAACTGATACCAGTCGGCAGGATCTTCTTTCAGGGTCACGACTTTGGTATCGGCAATGGCTTCACCCTGATCCAGATGCAGATCGCTCATCTCCATATAGTGGATTTCATAGCCACGCTTTTGTGCTTCAAGCATCATGGCAAAGCTAGAGTCTTTTTTGATATTAATGGATGAAATAGGATCCATTACAATGCCCAGTTTGATCATTCTTTTCTCCTGTTAGCCAAGATCGCCAAAGCGAACTTGTAATGCGGTAATTGCGGTAAGTGCTGCTGTTTCTGTTCTTAATACCCGTGGCCCCAGCAGCGTTTCTTCAAACTGGTACTCTTCGGTCATTGTGATTTCTTCGACAGACAGGCCGCCTTCAGGGCCTATAAGCAGGCGTACTTTATTTATCGGTTGAGGAAGGGTGTTAATTGAGTATTTTGCTCTCGGGTGAAGGTTGAGTTTCAGAGCATCGTCTTGTTCGCCACACCACTCTTCCAGCTTCATAATCGGGCGGATCTGCGGAACAATATTACGGCCACACTGTTCGCAGGCGGCAATCGCAATTTTCTGCCATTGCTGAAGTTTCTTTTCAAAGCGTTTGGCATCCAGTTTTACACCGCAACGCTCTGATATCAGAGGGGTGATAGTATTTACACCAAGTTCAACGGACTTTTGAATGGTGAACTCCATTTTGTCGCCCCTTGATACAACCTGACCAAGATGAATATCCAGCGGTGATTCGCTGTTTCTTTCAATGCGCTCAGAGATAGTGACTTGCACGGACTTTTTTGTCACTTCACTGATAACCGCAGGGAACTCTGCTCCGCTGCCATCAAACAGTAAAACTTCTTGTCCCGGCTTCATTCTCAGCACTCTGCCAACATGGCCGCTGGCGTCTTCGCTGAGAGTTAATAGTCCAACATCCTGAATGGTATCAGGGTGGTAAATTCGTGGTACTCGCATTAATACGGATTCCTGTATCAGGCGTTTATAGCTTCCCCTAACATGGATGCCTTCAGGCTAAAAAACAAGGGTATATAACGGGAAAATGATAGTTGCTGTTGATCTTTTGTTTATATAAAAGATCAACTACTTCTATTCAGCTTAGCTGGGTGCCAGTGAATGCGAGAGTTTGTTGACAGTTGCGGCAGCTGTAGCTGGCCTGACGGGACTGAACTTTATTATGTCGTCGTATGCTCAGGGGGTAGCTGCTACAGTCACAACGGTATTCAAAGGTTTTTCCCTGAACAGAGCTAATATTCAGGGAGTGGGTTGTATTTCCGGGCAACTGAAATACTTGCTGCATCAGGCTTTTCCATTCCGTTCCGTGCGGGCGCACTCTGCCATATAGCTGAAAAGTAATCAGGTGGGCAAGCTCATGAGGAATAACCTCCGTAAGAAAAGCTTGTGGGTTTTCATTGAATAGCACAGGGTTCAGGCGGATTTCCCACTGTTGCAGCAACGCTTTTCCGGCTGCCTTTCCTCTTAGTTTGTAGTTAAGGGCGGGAACGGGAAAGGTCTGATTAAAATGGGATCTGGCAATGGACATGTAGTCAGCGAGTGCTTTGCGGGCACGATAATCCAGCTCTCTGTTTTCCACTATCTCTCCTGAAAAAAGCCCCGGAAATTCGGGGCTTTATTATAAATCTGACAGCTCTCAAAGCAAGCTAGACATCTTTTCTGGAGATGGTTTCCCTGTAACCGTGCCAGGTTGCGTAACCAAGAACCGGTATAACAAATAGCATGCCGACTCCGTATGTTACAAATCCGAACAGGGTACAGGCACTGATGATAAGACCCCAGATAATCATCGCCCCTACATTTTCTTTAACGGCATTAAAGCTGGTAAAGACAGCCGTCATCATATCAACACGCCTTTCCATCATTAATGGAATGGAGAAAGCTGACAAGCTGAATATGCCGACAGCAAACACCAGACCAATAGCTGCGTTGATCAACAGGAAGGGTACAAAATCTGCAAACGGAGCTCCTTCTACCTGTGGATACAGAACGTGCAGAAGAGCAGCTATGCGCATCCAGAAGATCATTGCCACAGTCAGGAGAACAGCAAAGGCCCACTGAGATGTTGTATTTCGCTTAATCGCTTTGATTGAATGAAGCAGGCTGGCGTCGTTACCTTTCTCTCTCTGCCAGCTTGCATCGTACAGGCCAAGAGCAAGGAAAGGCCCCAGAAGCATAAATATCACCAGACTAGGTAGCACAATCAGGTGAGTGCCTTGCCACTGGGTTATCTGAACCACTGCAACCGCTGCCATCATAAAACAGAAACCGTAAAAGAGGGTGATGGAAGGGAGTTGGAAGAAATCTTTAACACCTATGCTGACCCACCTGAGTGGCGCCATAGTGTCTAGTTTGTGGCACGGGATGGTTCGTGCGTAGTCGTTGTGGTGATGATGCTTATCGTGCTTTCCATGTAATTTGTCTGGCGTTGTTGAATTAGGCATATGGCCTCCAGAGTGTTTAGCGTCCCGAATATGACTCAATTATCAGTAGCAACTGATTACCAGTTTAAAATTGAGTTTTATTTACATCTACAGCTAAGTTTAGGCCAAATTGACAAGGTGAAAAGTTTAGTTTTTAAGCTGATGAAAGCTAAAGAAAAATAGAGAAGAGATAAGGCGGAAATAAAAGAGCCTCCGGATGGAGGCTCTGAAGAACTGTCTGTTACAGACCAGCGAACTCTTTAAGCAGAGCGGCTTTATCTGTTGCTTCCCAAGGGAACTCTTCACGACCAAAGTGGCCGTATGCAGCTGTCTTTTGGTAGATAGGCTGAAGAAGGTTAAGCATTTCCTGAAGACCGTATGGGCGCAGATCGAAGAACTGACGTACCGCTTCAATAATGATGTCGTGAGATACTTTTTCAGTACCGAACGTTTCAACCATGATAGAAGTTGGATCGGCAACACCGATAGCGTAAGAAAGCTGGATTTCACAACGATCAGCCAGACCTGCAGCAACAATGTTTTTCGCAACATAACGTGCTGCGTAAGCTGCTGAACGGTCTACTTTCGATGGATCTTTACCAGAGAAAGCACCACCACCGTGACGTGCCGCGCCACCGTAGGTGTCTACGATAATCTTACGGCCAGTCAGACCACAGTCACCCATTGGGCCACCGATAACGAAACGACCGGTTGGGTTGATAAAGAAGTTAGTCTCTTTGTTCAGCCACTCTGAAGGTAGTACCGGTTTGATGATCTCTTCCATTACCGCTTCGCGAAGATCCGGTGTAGAGATTGAGTCACAGTGCTGAGTTGATAGTACCACTGCGTCGATACCTACAATTTTGCCCTGATCATACTGGAAGGTTACCTGAGATTTTGCATCAGGGCGCAACCAAGGAAGCGTGCCGTTTTTACGTACTTCAGCCTGCTTCTGAACCAGAAGGTGAGAGTAAGTAATTGGCGCCGGCATTAGTACGTCGGTTTCGTTTGTCGCGTAACCAAACATGATGCCCTGATCACCAGCCCCCTGCTCTTTAGGGTCTGCTCTGTCTACACCCTGATTGATATCCGGAGACTGCTTACCAATGGTATTCAGTACCGCACATGAATCAGCATCAAAGCCCATGTCAGAGTGTACATAACCGATTTCACGAACCGTTTCACGAGTTAGCTCTTCGATATCAACCCATGCAGAAGTAGTGATTTCACCACCGACCATAACCATGCCGGTTTTTACATAAGTTTCACACGCAACACGAGCTTTAGGGTCTTGTGCAATGATGGCATCAAGAACGGCATCAGAAATTTGGTCTGCAATTTTGTCTGGATGACCTTCTGATACAGACTCAGAAGTAAACAGGTGCTTAGCCATAAAGTTAGCTCCGGATTTATAAGTAAAAAAGATGCTTCTGGCATCTCTTTATAAATTTAATCAATCAGAAACACACTGCTGGGTGTTTCTACATCTAGACGTCTATTCTAGTTTTTAACCAGATAATTACAAGTTTTTTTATGACATCTTGCGAGGGTTTCTAGGGTAGCGGAGAGATAAACAGGCGCATTTCTAATACTGCTGAAGGCTTGGCTGCCTTAAAAATAAAGGGGGAAATCGATTGCAGTCGAAATTTTCCTCTGAGAGAATAGCGCCGCTGAAAATTCAGGTAATCATTCAGCATAATTCCCTTAATTTGAATTTGCGATTTCATTCAGGAGCAGACATGTCGTCTCAGAAACAATTAGCTAATGCAATCCGCGCGTTAAGCATGGATGGTGTACAACAAGCCAACTCCGGTCACCCGGGTGCCCCTATGGGTATGGCGGACATCGCTGAAGTACTTTGGCGTGGCCACATGAACCACAACCCACAAAACCCTGAGTGGGCTGACCGCGACCGCTTTATCCTGTCTAACGGTCACGGCTCAATGCTGATTTACTCTCTGCTTCACCTGACTGGTTATGAGCTATCTATTGATGACCTGAAAAACTTCCGTCAGCTGCATTCTAAAACTCCGGGTCACCCTGAGTACGGTTATGCACCTGGCGTTGAGACCACTACAGGTCCTCTTGGTCAGGGTATCACCAACGCTGTAGGTATGGCGCTGGCTGAGAAATCCCTTGCTGAGCAGTTCAACAAAGAAGGCCATGACATTGTAGACCACAACACTTACGTGTTTATGGGTGACGGCTGTCTGATGGAAGGTATCTCTCACGAGGCGTGTTCTCTGGCGGGTACTCTTGGTCTTGGCAAGCTAATCGCGTTCTGGGATGACAACGGCATCTCAATCGACGGTGAAGTGGAAGGCTGGTTCTCTGACGACACACCTAAGCGTTTTGAAGCTTACGGCTGGCACGTAATCCCAGCAGTAGACGGTCACGATGCAGCAGCAATCAACGCCGCGATTGAAGCAGCGAAAGCAGAGACAGGCAAACCAACCCTAATCTGTACTAAGACCATCATTGGTTTTGGTTCTCCGAACAAGTCCGGTTCACACGACTGTCACGGTGCACCACTAGGCGCTGAAGAAATTGCAGCAACACGTAAAGAGTTAGGTTGGGAGCACGGTCCTTTTGAAATTCCGGCGGAAATCTATGCAGAGTGGTCTGCGAAAGAAGCAGGCGCAGCTAAGGAAGCAGCGTGGGACGAGAAATTTGCAGCTTATGAAGCAGCATATCCAGAGCTTGCAGCAGAATTCAAACGTCGCGTAAACGGCGACCTACCGGCTGAGTGGGAAGAGAAAGCGAACCAAATCATCGCTGACCTTCAGGCTAATCCGGCTAACATTGCCTCACGTAAAGCGTCGCAAAACGCACTGGAAGCCTTCGGTAAGATGCTGCCAGAATTTATGGGTGGTTCTGCTGACCTTGCACCATCTAACCTGACCATGTGGTCTGGCTCTAAGTCAATCACTCCGGAAGATGCGTCTGGTAACTACATCCACTACGGTGTGCGTGAGTTCGGTATGACGGCTATCATGAACGGTATCGCCCTTCATGGTGGTTTTGTACCTTACGGTGCAACCTTCCTGATGTTTATGGAGTATGCCCGTAACGCACTGCGTATGGCGGCTCTGATGAAGGTTCAGAACATTCAGGTTTATACTCACGACTCCATCGGTCTGGGTGAAGATGGCCCGACTCACCAGCCGGTAGAGCAGGTCTCTTCTCTTCGCCTGACTCCGAACATGAGCACATGGCGTCCGTGTGATCAGGTAGAGTCAGCGGTAGCGTGGAAGTTTGCTATTGAGCGTAAAGACGGTCCGACCTCACTGATTTTCTCTCGTCAGAACCTTGCACAGCAAGAGCGTAGCGCAGCACAAGTTGCTGATATCGCTAAAGGCGGTTACGTACTGAAAGATTGTGAAGGCAAGCCTGAGCTAATCCTGATTGCTACCGGTTCAGAAGTTGAACTGGCAACAGAAGCCGCGGCACAACTGACAGCTGAAGGTAAGAAGGTACGCGTAGTCTCTATGCCTGCAACAGACGTGTTTGACAAGCAGGACGCAGCTTACCGTGAAGCGGTACTGCCATCTGATGTAACTGCACGTGTAGCGGTAGAAGCGGGTATTGCTGACTACTGGTACAAGTACGTTGGTTTCGACGGCCGTGTAATCGGTATGAGCACCTTCGGTGAATCTGCTCCGGCAGGCGAGCTGTTCAAGATGTTCGGCTTCACCGTTGAAAACGTAGTAGAAACAGCAAAAGAAGTTCTGGCGTAATCTTACACCTGACTGATTCGCTTTAAAGGCCTGCCGGTGAACTCCGGCAGGCCTTTTCCGTTTCTGAGGCTGGCAGGGCTGCATCTTCAGATGTTTCTGATGGTGTAGTTGCAACTCTGGGCAATAGGTATAAAGTAGGCCTTCAATCAATAATAAGCGGTTTAGTTCCGGAAACGTTAGTTCAGACACGGAAACCGCAAGTAACACGTGAAGTAAACAGATGATCAAGATAGCAATTAACGGTTTTGGCCGGATAGGAAGAAATGTACTCCGTGCCTTGTATGAGAGTGATAAAAGCAGCCAGATCCAGGTTGTGGCGGTGAATGAACTGGCTCAGCCAGATGCCATGGCACACCTGCTGCAATACGATACCAGCCACGGCCGTTTCTCAAAACGAATTACCAATGATCAGGAACATCTGTTTGTTCATCATAAAAACGGCGAGTGCGACAGTATCCGCATTCTGCATCTGGCGGAAATTGAATTATTGCCTTGGCGCGATTTGGATGTTGATATCGTTTTCGACTGTACCGGTGTATACGGCAACAGAGAAGATGGTTTAATGCATATTGCCGCTGGTGCTAAAAAAGTGCTGTTTTCCCACCCCGGCGCCAATGATATCGACAACACCATTATCTACGGTGTTAATCATGACACCCTACTGCCTGAACATACTATTGTGTCGGCCGGCTCTTGCACTACTAACTGTATTGTTCCTGTAATTAAGGTGCTGGATGAAGCCTTTGGTATTGAATCCGGGTCTATTACCACTATTCATTCATCGATGAACGATCAACAGGTGATCGATGCTTATCACCCTGATTTACGACGAACCCGGGCAGCCAGTCAGTCGATTATTCCTGTCGATACAAAGTTGCATAAAGGAATTGAAAGAATATTTCCGAAATTTTCTAACAAATTTGAAGCAATTTCCGTTAGAGTACCCACTGTAAACGTCACTGCTATCGATTTAAGCGTCACTATTAAGGCAAATGTGAAAGTTAATGACGTAAATCAAACCATAACAGAGGCATCTCAGTGTACATTACGTGACATTGTTGACTATACTGAGTTACCTCTGGTTTCGATTGATTTTAATCACGACCCACACAGTGCAATTGTTGATGGGACGCAGACCCGAGTAAGTAACGGTCATCTGGTAAAAATGCTGGTTTGGTGCGACAACGAATGGGGTTTCGCTAACCGGATGCTGGATACCGCACTGGTAATGATGCCTGGTGAGTAAGTTGTTTAGAAATATTGTGTAATTTGTCTTGAAATTAAATTACACAATCCCCACCTAGGTAGCAGCTAAAGAATTTCTAATGTCTGGCATGAGGCCGGGCTGTTTAAAAACTTTATATTTAATTGAGAGGACAAACCATGTCTGTAATCAAGATGACTGACCTGGACCTGGCAGGTAAACGCGTATTTATTCGTGCTGACCTAAACGTACCTGTAAAAGAAGGCAAAGTAACTTCTGATGCACGTATTCTGGCTTCTTTGCCAACAATCAAGCTTTGTTTAGAAGCTGGTGCAAAAGTAATGGTTACTTCTCACCTTGGCCGTCCGACTGAAGGTGAATATGCTGAAGAGTTCTCTCTGCAACCTGTAGTTAACTACCTTAATGACGCTCTTGATTGCGAAGTTAAGCTGGCAAAAGACTACCTTGACGGTCTTGAGCTGAACACTGGTGAACTGGTTGTTCTTGAAAACGTGCGCTTTAACAAAGGCGAGAAGAAAAATGACGAAGAGCTGTCTAAGAAGTACGCCGCTCTTTGTGACGTATTCGTAATGGATGCATTCGGTACGGCTCACCGTGCACAAGCGTCAACTCACGGCGTTGGTATGAATGCTCCGGTAGCTTGCGCTGGTCCTCTTCTGGCAAACGAGCTTGAAGCTCTTGCTAAAGCGATGGATAAGCCTGCACGTCCAATGGTTGCTATCGTTGGTGGTTCAAAAGTATCTACTAAGCTGACTGTACTTGAGTCTCTGTCTAAAGTTGCTGACCAGCTGGTTGTTGGTGGTGGTATCGCAAACACCTTTATTGCCGCTGCAGGCCACAATGTTGGTAAATCACTGTACGAAGCAGACCTTGTTGATACTGCTAAGAAGCTAATGAAAGAGTGTGCAATTCCTGTTGCTACTGACGTTGCTTGTGCAAAAGCGTTTGATGAAAATGCTGAAGCAGAAATCAAACACGTTTCTGAAGTACAAGATGACGATATGATCTTCGACCTTGGCCCTGACAGCTCAGCTGAACTGGCAGAAATTCTGAAGAATGCGAAAACTATCCTTTGGAACGGCCCTGTAGGCGTATTTGAGTTTAAGAACTTCGAAGCGGGTACAGAGTCAATCTCTAAAGCGATTGCTGATTCTGAAGGTTTCTCTGTTGCTGGTGGCGGTGATACGCTGGCTGCAATCGACAAGTTCGGTATCAAAGCAGATGTTTCTTACATCTCTACCGGTGGTGGTGCTTTCCTTGAGTTTGTTGAAGGTAAAGTACTTCCTGCAGTAGCGATGCTTGAAGAGCGTGCTAAAGCATAATTATTGATAAAGCGGGAATGAATATTCCCGCTTTTGCGTTTGCTGGGGTCGATGATTTACTGCTAAAATTTGGCCTGCGTAAGGAGCAAACGTTTGCAAGATTCGCAAGAATTAATTTAAAACGACAGAAAATAGGACTCATTCCATGTCTAAGATCTTCGATTTCGTAAAACCAGGTGTTATCTCTGGTGATGACGTACAAAAAGTATTTGAAGTTGCTAAAGAAAACAACTTTGCATTGCCTGCAGTTAACTGTGTAAACACAGATTCTGTAAACGGTGTACTGGAAGCAGCAGCTAAAGTAAAAGCTCCTGTAATTGTTCAGTTCTCTAACGGCGGTGCTGCTTTCTTCGCTGGTAAAGGCGTTAAACTAGAAGGTCAGGGTGCTCAAATCCTTGGTGCTGTAGCTGGTGCTAAATACGTTCACGCTGTAGCTGAATCTTACGGTGTACCTGTGATCCTTCACACTGACCACGCTGCTAAGAAACTACTTCCTTGGATCGACGGCCTGCTAGACGCTGGTGAAGCGTTCTTCGCTGAAACTGGTAAGCCTCTTTTCTCTTCTCACATGATCGACCTGTCTGAAGAGTCTCTGGAAGAGAACATCGAAATTTCTGCTAAGTACCTTGAGCGTATGGCGAAAATGGGCATGACTCTTGAGATTGAACTGGGTTGTACTGGTGGTGAAGAAGATGGCGTAGATAACTCTGATATGGACGCTTCTGAGCTTTACACTTCTCCTGAAGATGTTGCGTACGCATACGAGAAACTGAACGCAGTAAGCCCGCGTTTCACTATCGCAGCTTCTTTCGGTAACGTACACGGCGTATACAAGCCAGGTAACGTTGTTCTGACTCCGACTATTCTTCGTGACTCTCAGGCATACTGTGCAGAGAAATTTGGTATTGCTCCAAATGCTCTTAACTTTGTATTCCACGGTGGTTCAGGCTCTACTGAAGAAGAAATTCAGGAATCTATCGGTTACGGTGTTATCAAGATGAACATCGATACTGATACTCAGTGGGCAACTTGGGACGGTATCCGTACTTACGAAGCTGAAAACCACGACTTCCTGCAAGGCCAGATTGGTAACCCAACTGGTGACGACGCTCCTAACAAGAAGTACTACGATCCTCGCGTATGGCTACGTGCTGGTCAGTCTTCAATGGTTGCTCGTCTTGAGAAAGCATTTGCTGACCTGAACGCTATCGACGTTCTGTAATTTATCGTTTCTGATAATGCTGAAAGCCGCTACTGAGTAGCGGCTTTTTTGTGCCTATCGTTCAGAACTTTGGCGTTAATAACGGGACTTTTGCGTTTTTTTCGAGATTGATCTGGAACTGATTGCGTGTGTTAGTTTATCTTAATCTAATGTAATACTTTTTTGCTTGCAGAAGACTAGGAGTCTGTTGATTCAGAGGAAAAATTGTAAGCGCTGATATTACTGCTCAACATAAATTAAAAAATACTCTGTGCGGAAAACTTCTCTCGCCGCGGCAGTGAAAATAAATATAAGGATAAAGTAATGGCAAATGAACCGACCGTTATAAAAGAGGTCACTGAGGGGCTATCTGTTGCTGAAAAGTGGCTGAATAGCAACTCAGATCTATTGATTCAGTATGGGGTGAATATTATCTCCGCCATTCTGATCCTGTTTGTGGGTAATATCATTGTTAAAGCTATCGCCAATGGTGTTGCCGGCGTACTGAGTAAAAAGCAAATGGATAAAGCGGTAGTTGACTTTGTTCACGCCCTTGTCCGTTACCTGCTGTTTATTATTGTATTAATCGCCGCTTTGGGAAGAATTGGTGTTCAGACTGCTTCTGTTGTGGCTGTCATTGGTGCGGCAGGTCTGGCAGTCGGTCTTGCTTTACAAGGCTCTTTGTCTAACTTTGCTGCTGGCGTGTTAATCGTTGCCTTCAGACCGTTTAAGTCAGGAGACTATGTTGAGATCGGTGGTGTTTCCGGTTCGGTAGAGTCTATTCAAATATTCCAGACCATTCTTAAAACGCCTGATAACAAGATGGTTGTGGTACCAAATGGTTCGGTTATTGGTGGCGCTATCACTAACTACTCTAAGCATGAAACGCGCAGGATAGACCATGTAATCGGTGTATCCTATACCGCCGATCTGCAAAAGACCAAACAGGTTATTCTGTCGGTTCTTGAGGCTGATGAGCGTGTATTGAAGGAGCCGGGAATACAGATTGGTGTTTCTGAGCTGGCTGATTCATCGGTAAATTTTGTTGTCCGTCCATGGTGTAAAACGTCCGATTACTGGCCACTCTACTTTGATTCTCTTCAGGGGATTAAAGAGGCTCTGGACAAAGAGGGCATTGAGATCCCATTCCCGCAAATGGATGTTCACCTGAATAAGGTTGAAGGTTAGAACCAGACGCCATTCTGGTTTAGCAATAGAAACTGTTAAAAAGGGGCTTTGCCCCTTTTTTCAGATCAGGTGAATGGTATTAGGAAGTTTATCCAGTACTTTTGGCAGGTCGCTGCCTGAAAAGGAGAAAGTTCTGTCCGGGTAACCCGGAGTGTAAAGAATCTCTTCTTTGTCGAACATTTCTTTATCGACAAGAATCTGTACATGCTCAGGAAGCCCTATCGGGCATACCGCCCCGGGAAGGCAGCCTATCTCCTGAGTCATCTCTTCCGGTGAACAGATAGAGACTCTTTTTCCCAGTGTTGCTTTAACGGCATGCTTATCCAGTCTCTTATCTTTCTCTGTCAGTAGCAGGGCGAAGCCGCCGCCCTTGAGCTTCAGAAACAGACTCTTACTCATGGTACCGGTTATGCCTAACTCTCTGGAAACCCGCTCATCGGTTTCAAAATCATGAATGGGTTCATGCTGCCACTGCTTATAAATAATGGCGTTTTGTTCAAGTAGCTCTTTATTAAACTGATAAATTTCTTTAATTCGTTCCATTACAAATACTGACTCCACAGCAGATTAACGAGTGAACCGGCGACGATAAACATAATGACGGCAACAACTATATCGATAACTCTTTTCACTTTAGGTTTGGACAGTGTCGGTGCCAGCTTAGCAGCACCGAGTGATAATCCATAGAACCAAACTATAGATGACAGTGCGGTACCCAGCGCAAAGGCTATTCTGTCGTTGCCTTCGAACTGTCCGCCGATAGAGCCGAGTATCACTACTGTATCCAGATAAACCTGAGGGTTGAGTATGGTTACCGCCAATGCACCGATAACCACGGAAAAACGCCCTTTGGTCGCCACACCTGCCTGTTCAGTGAGATAGTTATTGTTAAATGCCGTTTTTAGTGACAGATAACCGTAATAGCCAAGAAACAGGATACCGCCTATGGTTACTGAGGTTAACAAGGTTTCATTCTGAGAAAGTAGTGCTCCGCCACCAAAAATGCCGGCTGAAACCAGAATAATGTCCAGTATGCTGCATAGTGTTGCGGTAGTGATATGGTGTTGACGGTTAATGCCCTGATTAAGCACATAGGCATTTTGTGCGCCTATGGGAATAATCATCCCTGCATTCAGGCCAAACCCCTGAAGTAAAATCCAAAAACTCACGTGTTCCCTTATTTATCTGACTGGAGTGACAGCTAGCATAGTTAAAAAAATGGTATAAATTAAACTAATAATTTTAATGTATTATAAGTTCTTCTAATGATGGTGGGAGATAAGGATGCGGGGCCTGGATTACAGATGGGTTGAAGCACTTGATGCGGTAATAAATCAGCGCAGTTTTGAGAAAGCGGCGCAAGAGTTGTATATCTCTCAGTCGGCAGTATCACAGAGAATTAAGCAACTGGAAAAGTGGCTTGCTCAGCCGGTATTGATTCGGGAACAGCCGCCAAAGGCGACAGAGTCAGGTAAAAAATTATTGGCTCTCTATCGTAGGGTCTGCCTGCTGGAGCAGGATCTTATTCCTCAGCTTCAGCCTAATGAGAGTGAGTCTCCCCAGACCTTATCAGTCGCGACCAACGCAGACAGTCTGGCAACCTGGCTGCTGCCCAGCGTGAGTGAACTTTTACACAACAGTAAGATAGAGCTGAATCTGATTGTTGATGATGAAAACAGAACCTTAGAAAAGCTAAGAAGCGGAGAGGTTGTCGGGGCAATCAGTATTGATGCGAAACCCATTCCCGGTTGTAGTGCAGAATACCTCGGGGTTATGGAGTATCTGTGTGTTGCCAGCCCGGAGTTTTACCAGCGCTATTTTCCGGATGGGGTCTCAAGGGAAGCCCTATTAAAAGCACCGGCAGTGGTGTTTAACCAGTATGATCATATGCATGAAACCTTTATCCGGCAGCATTTTGGTTTGTCGGTCAGTAATGTTGTTAAGCATACAGTAAGAAGCTCAGAAGCCTTTGTTAAGCTGGCACTGTTAGGAACCGCATATTGCTTGATCCCCCGGCCTCAGATTGAGCAGGAGCTGGAATCCGGGCTGTTGGTGAATATCACACCGGAGTTTAGTATTCCTCATAAAATCTACTGGCATCACTGGCAACTGGATAGTGGCTTGCTAAAAGAGCTGTCTGACTCAATTGTGGATTACGCGAAAAACTATTTGCCTCAGTAGTTGTCCAACTCCGGGTTAAAGTTGTGTCAAACATAGGCTTTTAAACTTCTTAACAGCAAAAAAATGTCTAAGATGTAGAGACAGGTAAAAATGTTCCGTTAACTAAAAGGTCATCTTTAATGAAACAAATTCCTCTAATAGTTACTCTGTTTTTCTGTTTGTTTTCCGTCAGTTCAGTTGCGGCCGATCCAAGCTTTCCCCATATTGAAACCACAGGCTACGGGGAGGTAACCGCCAAACCAGATATGGCTGAATTTACCGTTCAAATCGAAGAGTTAACGCTGACGGCTGAGCAGGCAAAGAAGCGGGTTGATGATGTCATTGCCGCATTTGTACAGCGCCTTACTAGTGAAGGGGTTAAGAAAGAGAATATTGTCAGCAGTAACCTGTATCTCTCCCCTCAGTACCACTACCCAAAATCGGGTGTATCTGAGCTGGTGGGCTACCGGGCTTCAAGAAGTATCACCGTTACTGTAATGGATCTGGAAAAGCTGAATACTTATCTTGACGGTGCTTTAGGAGACGGAATCAACCGGGTAGATAACATTCAACTAAAAGTGAAAGAGAGAGAAAGTTATCAGGAGAAGGCGCGTCAGGCGGCGATAAAGGATGCTAACGCCAAAGCGGCTTCTCTGGCTAAGGGTTTTAACTCTCAGTTAGATGGTGTCTGGAAGGTGAGTTATAACCAGATACAAGAGAGACCTGCCATGTATAAAGCGATGGCGATGAGCAGTGAAATGGGCGCTGCTTCAACTTATCAGGATGCGGAAATTGTTATTCGTGACTCGGTTAATGTGACCTACAGGATTAAATAACGCTGAATAACAAAAGCCCCGGCAAGCGGGGCTCTACTCAATTCTTAGCTTGAAAGCCAATTAGTGCAGTAGACGTGCACGAATAGTACCGTCAATGTTCTTAAGTTTTACCAGTGCTTCTTCTGAGCGGCTGGCTTCAACATCAATCACTACATAACCGATATTGGCATTAGTTTGCAGGTACTGACCGGCAATGTTAATACCATCTTCTGCAAAAATGGTGTTTATCTGAGTCAAAATACCGGGGCGGTTCTCATGAATATGCAGCAAACGTGATGCTCCTTTATGAGAAGGCAGAGATACTTCAGGGAAGTTTACACTGGACAGGGTAGAACCGTTATCTGAGTACTTAGCCAGTTTACCGGCAACTTCCACACCAATGTTCTCCTGTGCTTCCTGAGTTGAACCACCTACGTGTGGAGTCAGGATTACATTGTCGAACTTAGTCAGTGGTGACTCAAAAGGGTCGGCATTGGTTTTTGGTTCTACTGGGAACACGTCAATAGCCGCACCACCAATCTGACCGGCTTCAAGGGCATGGCATAGTTGCGGAATATCCACTACTGTGCCTCTGGCGGCGTTGATAAATACCGCTCCCGGTTTCATCTGGGCAAACTCTTCTGCACCCATCATGTTTTTGGTTTCAGCCGTTTCAGGGACATGCAGGGAGATAACGTCACATTTACTGAGCAGTTCACCCATGGTATGAACCTGAGTAGCGTTACCCAGTGAAAGTTTGTTCTCAATATCGTAGAAGTAGACTTTCATGCCGAGGTTTTCAGCAATAATGCCCAACTGAGTACCGATATGACCGTAACCGATTATACCGAGGCGCTTTCCTCTTGCCTCGAAAGAGCCTTCGGCACTTTTTTTCCAGATGCCTCTGTGAGCAAGGGCATTTTTTTCAGGAATACCACGCAGAAGTAGCAGGATCTGGCCAAGAACCAGTTCTGCAACACTGCGGGTGTTTGAGAATGGTGCATTAAATACCGGGATGCCCTTCTTGGCGGCGGCCTTTAAGTCAACCTGATTGGTTCCGATACAGAAACAACCGACAGCAGCCAGTTTATTGGCTGCACTAAATACTTTTTCTGACAAATGGGTTCTGGAACGAATACCGATAAAGTGGACATCTTTTACGGCTTCAAGCAACTCTTGTTCAGAAAGTGAGCCCTTGTGGTATTCGATATTGGTGTAGCCTGCTGCTTCTAAAACTTCAACTGATGATGGGTGAAGTCCCTCTAAAAGCAGTATTTTAATTTTGTCTTTTTCCAGTGATACTTTGGCCATTTGTCTTCGTCCTTAAAATGGAATGTTTTTCACAGCGCAATGATTATAAGTCTACCTCAAGCCCTTACCTGACTTATAAACCGATTCAACCATCTGCACTTGTCTGCCTAATAAACTATCAAAAAAAAACCATTATGGGTAAGAAAATTACAGCATAAGAGATAAAAAAATGGCACTTATTAGTGCCATTCGTAATTTGATTACTGTATTTGTAATTTTTTGTTAACGAAGATAGAGTTACTCTTCTATTTTTGCACCTTCAGGAGTACCGGTAATAACGGCATCGGCACCACGGTGAGCAAATAGCCCGACTGTTACAACACCAGCAATTGAATTGATTTTATCTTCCAGCTCTTTAGGGTTAGTGATTTCCAGTCCGTGAACATCAATAATAATGTTGCCGTTGTCAGTGACAACGCCTTCACGGTAAGCAGGATCACCACCTAGTTTAACCAGTTCACGGCCAACGTATGAGCGGGCCATCGGGATAACTTCTACCGGAAGCGGGAATGCACCTAAAACGTCTACTGCTTTGCTTCCGTCAACGATACAGATAAATTTGTCAGAGATAGCCGCAACAATCTTTTCACGTGTCAATGCTGCACCGCCGCCTTTGATCATCTCTCTGGCCGGGTTAATTTCGTCGGCACCATCAACATAAACATCAAGTTTATCGACTTCGTTACAGTCAAATACTTCAACGCCAAGGGCTTTTAGCTTCTCTGTTGAGTCTACTGAACTAGACACTGCACCTTTAATGTCATCTTTCATTGTGCCAAGTGCGTCGATGAAGTGTTTTACAGTCGAGCCTGTACCTACACCGACAATACTTCCTGCCTCAACGTATTTTA
The DNA here is from genome assembly GCF_028201475.1 of Vibrio sp. SCSIO 43137. Classification (NCBI taxonomy): domain Bacteria; kingdom Pseudomonadati; phylum Pseudomonadota; class Gammaproteobacteria; order Vibrionales; family Vibrionaceae; genus Vibrio; species Vibrio sp. SCSIO 43137. The sequence goes on from NZ_CP116383.1 coordinate 468,372, forward strand.
GTGCAGCCCAGCCGGCTTCCTTTTTCATTTCATCTTGTGTCATTTCATTCTCCAGAACAGGTTAAATAAGTTTGCAAAACAGGCGGATTATAGCGATTTAATGAGGAATTTCCCATTGCCATGTTTTTGATGGGGTAATGATATAGGGCAAAGGGACATCCCAATCCTCAGAAGGCACTTCATCTATCTGCTGGCAATCGTGCCCTAAGCCGACAGGAACTGCACCGAACCCGGTTTGATACCAGCGTTCAAGGCTGCGGTCATAGTAGCCTCCGCCCATTCCCATACGTTGCCCGCTGTTATCGAAAGCCACCAGAGGGGTAAAAATAATGTCCAGTTCAGACAGAGGGATGACTTTGCAGACGTTAAGCTGCGGCTCTTGAATATTAAAGCGGTTCTCTGTCATGGGCGTATCAGCTTCATAGCGGATAAACAGAAGATGACCTTTGGAAAAAGGGTGCAGTACCGGTAAATAGACTTTTTTCCCTGCCTGCCAGAGCCACTCAATAATAGGGTGAGTATCCAGTTCGCCATCGGCGGAAAGGTAAATGGCGATATTCTCTGCCTGTGCCAGTAAAGAGAAGTTTTTAACTTGTGACAGTGCATCTTCAGCTGCGATGGTTTGATTCAGGGAAGAGAGGTTTTGACGTTTACTACGGACTTGTTTACGTATGGTGGAACGTAAATCTTGCATAAATGAGTACCCCAGAGTGCCGTTGAGGATTAATGGCCCTTGAACCAGCTGGTTCAAGGCGGATCAGCAATGATAACCGTAGGCTTCTCGGTACGGGCCGAGCTTGCTCAATAGCTATCAAGTACTAACCCTTAGGTATTGCTTATCGGCTCAGGGACTTGAATCCTGCTGACAAACACCCCAGGGTAAAACTTGGTGCCGCAATCCTTGCTTTCAGACAAACTGTTAGTTGTCTGAGTTTACATTACTTAATGCATCGTCCAGTGATGCAGTTAATTGTTCGATGCGTTTTTCAATCTGCTGCTTGCTGTCATTTTCTGCTAACTGCGCCTGTTGCAGCTCGTAGCAGACATTGAGAGCCGCAATGGTTAGTAGCTTTTCTGTATTGGATACTTTAGTCCGTTCCGTCATGGCTTTCAATCGTTGATCAAGATCTTTGGCAGCCTGACGCAACGACGCTTCCTGACCCGCAGGGCAGTTAACTCGTGTCAGTTTACCTAATATTTCAACTTCAACCGCTTGATTACTCATGGTGACAGAACTCTTTTCTCGCTACTAAGAATGACTGTTGTGCCATTGAGGGTGCACTATAGAAAAAGCCTCCCTAAGATTCAAGCTTTAATCCGGTTTGATTATTTTGCCGGAACAGAGGAAGTGCTAGTATAGAGAACATCTAACCTGAACCGATATAATAGCAAAATGACTAAAAAGACTTTACCTGAGTATCAGATCACTCTGGCTCAACTTCATTCCAGCGCAATTTCCCTGACCCCCTCTGAGATGCATGGCCTGATTGCAGGAATGATTAGTGGTGGTGTGTCGGTCAGTGATAAGAGCTGGCAGTCACTGATTTTTGACTATACCAACGATGGTATGGGCTGGCCTGATAAAGCGTTACAACTGGCCAATGCTACCTTTGAGTTTACCGTGGATGAGTTGACAGGCTCAGGAATGGATATGACTCTGCTATTAGCCGATAGCGAAGGTGATTTGATTGAGTTTGCCGATTCTGTCAGTGAGTGGGTTAATCATTTTATCTCTGGACTGGGGCTGGCGGGACTTTCTCTTAAAGGCGCTGCGGAAGATGTAAAAGAGGCTCTGGGTGATCTTGAAGAGATTGCTAAACTTGGCATCGACGAAGAAGATGATCTGAAAGAGCAGGCCGACTTGCTGGAGCAGGTTATTGAACATGTAAAAGCCTGCGTATTAACGGTTCACGCTGAGTTTGGTTTGAAGCCGGACAACAAAGAGAGCAGCCCGACGATTCACTGATTTAAGGGATTCAATGAAACAGTTCGATATCATCATCGCCGGCGGAGCCATGGCAGGTTCGACATTGGCGTTAGCACTAAAGCAGAAAAACAGCAGCCTCAGAATCGCCGTTATTGAGCCCTATTCGGTACAGGAGAGTGCCCATCCGGGCTTTGATGCTCGTTCAATCGCGCTCTCTTACGGCACTCAGCAGTTACTGCAACAGTTTGAACTATGGCAAGAGCTTTCGGACCTTGCTACGCCTATTGAGCATATCCATGTCTCAGACAAGGGACATGCAGGAATGACAGAGATTAGCTGTCATGAGAGGGATGTTGCTGCTTTAGGTTATGTGGTTGAGCTGGCCGATGTCGGACGCCTTTTTACTGACAAATTAGTGCAGACAGAAGGTATTACCCTATTTTGTCCTGACTCAGTTGAAGAGATTGAATCTGAGCCGTCAGCTCAGAAAATACGACTTAGTTCCGGTGAATGGATCTCTGGCAAGCTTTTGGTGGCTGCCGATGGTGCTGATTCTGAATGTTGTCGTTTGTTGCAGATAGAGCAACAAGAGTATGATTTTCAGCAGACGGCCATCATTGCCAATATTGTAGTTAGTGAGGCGCACCGAAACCGTGCCTATGAACGTTTTACCCGCAATGGTCCGCTGGCACTACTGCCTATGTCTGAAGGCAGAATGTCTCTGGTCTGGTGTCAGGCTGCGCCTGAAGTTGAGCCAACCCTGGCTTTAAGTGATAAAGCATTTTTGTCTAAGTTGCAGGCCGAATTTGGCTGGCGCCTTGGCTGCATAGAGAAAGTCGGTGAAAGGGCGAGTTATCCTCTGGTACTTAAAAAGAAGCGTAAGTTGGTTCATCACAGGTTTGCGGCAATAGGAAATGCAAGTCAGTTGCTTCACCCTATAGCCGGGCAGGGCTTTAATCTGGGCATCAGGGATATCGCTTCTTTAGTAGAAGAAGTTGCCAGTCAGGCAGACCCCGGACAGTATTCGGGCTTATCGGCATATCGCAACAGGCGATACCAAGACCGGAAAAACACAATAGGGTTAACTGCCGGAATGGTCAGTATTTTTTCAAATGAATGGTTGCCGCTATGTGCAGGCCGCAATCTGGCACTGTCCGTTATGGACAATGTGCCGGTTATAAAAGAGCCACTACTTAAACGAACAATGGGGTTGGTAGAAAGATAAATTATGATGCAAAGTTTTGATATCGCAATTGTTGGTGGTGGTATGGTCGGGCTGGCGCTCGCCTCCGCATTGAAGCAGTCTGATCTGCGTATCGCTGTCATTGAGGGAGTAACACCCAAAAAAGAACTGACAGAATTACCTGATGTACGTGTATCAGCCCTAAGCAGGGCAAGTGAGAGAATACTCCGCAATGTCGGCGCGTGGCAGGGAATCGAAAACCGCAGAATGTCACCTTATACCGCTATGGAAGTGTGGGAGCAGGATAGCTTTGCCCGAATTGAGTTTGATGCCACGCATATGGGGCAGGCAAATCTTGGTCAGATTGTTGAAAACAGAGTGATTCAGCTGGCATTGCTTGAACAGGTAGTGCAACAGAGCAACGTTGAGCTGTTTATGCCTGACAGATGTAAAAATCTGGTAGTAGGTGAAAGTGAGGCCTGGCTGACTCTGGATAGCGGTGAGTCCTTAACGGCGAAACTGGTGGTTGGTGCTGACGGAGCGAACTCCTGGGTAAGGGAGCAAGCTGATATTCCTCTTACCCATTGGGATTATGGCCATTCAGCTTTGGTGGCCAATGTTCGTTCCTCTGATGCTCACGGCAAGACAGCCAGACAAGCATTTACTCCTATGGGGCCTTTGGCATTTCTGCCTATGAGCGAGCCGGATATGAGCTCCATTGTCTGGTCAACGGATCCCAACAGGGCTGAACAGCTTCAGGCTATGCCGGAAGCGGAGTTTAATAAACGCCTGAGTGCAGAGTTTGATATGCGCCTTGGTCTCTGCTCAGTAGTAGGAGAACGGCAGGTGTATCCTCTGAAGATGCGCTATGCCCGTGATTTTGCTTTGGAGCGTATCGCCTTAGTGGGAGATGCCGCTCATACCATTCATCCGTTAGCTGGTCAGGGGGTGAATCTGGGGCTGCTTGATGCCGCTAGTCTGGCACAAGAGCTTATCCGCTTATGGCAGTCAGGCGAAGATATTGGCCGCAAGCATAATCTACGCCGATATGAGCGCTGGAGAAAAGCGGAAGCGGCTAAGATGATAGCGGCAATGCAAGGTTTTAAAGATCTGTTTGAAGGCGGTAACCCTGCTAAAAAGCTGATTCGGGGAATCGGCATGACACTGGCCGGTCAGTTACCAGGAGCGAAAGATGAAATCATGAAACACGCCCTGGGCCTGAAGGGAGAGCTACCTGAGCTGGCCAAGCAGAGTAGTATACAGAAAGTTCAGTAAGCTGTTATGTCCGTTGCATCTGATTTATAGATGGCTTTTATATAGGTAACGACAATGAAAAAGGGTTGGCATTTGCCAACCCTTTTGTCTCTAACTAATTATTCAGGTTTTGAATTGCTGTGAAACTTAAGCGTAGCAGCCGCGTAGTTTCATGATTTCCTGATTTACCTCGTTAACGGTTCTGAAGTGACGCTTCTCTGCCCGCTCAGGCAGGATTAACTTGCCATTATCAAACTCAAATTTTCCGATACCGTATATATATATTCTTCCCTTAAAGAGCCTACTGATGTGTTTAGCTATCATACTTGGCGTATAGCGCTTAAACATTCGCATAGTTTTTCCTTTGTTTTTATCAAGCGCCATAGATTATACAAAAATGACTATGACGGAATTGTGACTAAAACGGAGAAATACTGCTTTTAACCTCTCAAACTTAGTGATTTGTGCTGAAATCATCAGATTAGAAGTATTTTATCCATCTAAGCGTGATCATCTCCTCAAAATTAGTTGTTGCTTATATGAATATTCCGATAATTTGTGTGCATATTTAGCTGTTGAGTAAATTTTAATCACTTATGCAGGGTTGCCGTTTAAGAATAGACCAGTTTTGTTCTAAGTAAATTTCAGCGGAGAACTAAATTAAAAAAATGCCCGCAGTTTTTGTGCGGGCTAATAGTCACAGATGCATTACACAACAGGCTATAAGCTCAGAGTTAGTCTGCTTAAGCCTTGGTCTTGCCTGCGGAACTCTTTGATTAAAGAGGATCAAAGCTTCCGTAAAGCAAGCACCGCTGAGCATACTCTATTTTCTGTTGTGTGAATATAAATTCATTATTGATTGAATAAATATTCTTTTTGTTGCTATCTGGTTTGGGAAGTAGATCTATGTAATGGAGAGAGAATTACAAGATTTTCTAGACTATGATACATGCACTAGGTTTCATTTGTCCCTACAGATATGGGCAAAAACCGGATTACAGAGGGCTATCAGGTCGTCCAGATCCAACATCAGCCCGGCCATATTACTTCCGCTGCTGATGGTTACCTGTTGCATCGGTTTAAACTGCATATCGAATATCACCGGCATCTCCGTTTTCAACTGAAGCGGAGTTACTGTTCCCGGTTGATAGCCGGTCACTTGCTCCACGTCAGACAGAGATACACAGGTCATTCTGCGGCACTGTAGCAGAGCCCTCACTTTTTTCGGGTCGGCAGCACAATCTCCCGGCACACAGGCTAAGGCGAAGTTGCCGCCCATATCTCTTAGCAGGATAGATTTAACCATCTGCCGCGCAGAGATGCTTCTCTGCCGGGCAGCATCTTCAACACTGACGGCCGGCGTCCGGTGAGGCAAAATACGATACCTCACCTGTCTGAGGGCTAATAAATCAGTAACAGGCGTTTGTAGCTCGCTCACCCTATATTCGCCTTAGTCTTCCAGTGAGTAGGGCGTGTCGACAAGTGACCAGATAATTTCCGGGTTATCCGCTTGCCTGAATTTGACATCACTTTCCAGATTGTTTGGCAGTATTATCAGTCCGATGGATTTTCCGTCAGCGTACTGATACTGGCAGATAAGTTGTCCGGCATTGCGCCAGTTCTCGCCGACACTTCTTTCCAGAATAATTTTCTCAGCCATTGGGATACTCTGCTCACTCTGAACAATAAACATACCGCGTTTGTTTGTACCCCGGTACTTGGCTCTGGCTACGGTCTCCTGACCGGTATAGCAGCCTTTATTGAAGCTGATACCGTCAAGGGCTTGCAGGTTGAATGTCTGAGGAATATGCTCGTTTTGATTGTCAGAGGTGACTCTGGGAATGGCATTTTCAATATCAAATTTATCCCATATGCTTTCATCCGTCAGAGTGAAAGCATGGTTTTCAGTGGCTATATTCTCTGCAATCAGCTCTTCTGCACTCTGCTGATCCAGAATCAATATCCAGCGCGATTCATCAACTTTTACTGAACTGCCTTTGCCGTTCTGAAGCTGACGAACATCACCGCTACCTTCTGAGATAGTGTTAATATAGCTCTGTACCTGCTCTCCCATGATACCAAGCACCACTTCATCACTTATGCTGATATCCACCTTGGAAAATACCGCATACTTTTTTATCTCTGCCAAAGCGATATTAACAGCAGAGGCGTGTTGCAGCAGGGCATAACCTTGATTATGAGCAAACAGACGGAAAATACTCCATACTTTACCTTTTGCATCACAGTGAGCGCCCAGTGTCGACTTGTCTGCTTCTAATTTGACGATGTCACAGGTGAGCTGACCTTGCAGGTAACTTTTACTATCATTTCCGGTTGCCTGAATTGCCTTCCACGAAGTCAGGTGAGCGCAAAAGAGGCCCGGAACTTGTTCCCCTTGATTGAGCGGCTGGGGTAGGAATTTATCTTGCCATTTCATGATTTAGATACCTTGGCTGACTATTTTTATATCCGCTAACTATAATCGCTGTCACTTTCTATATCCATGAAAAAGTCTTGCGAAAGGCTTCTCTTTCATTAACGGCAATTGCCGCTGAGCAGGCTGCAATAGTGCAGGGGTGTATTAAGTATGTTAATTCAGAAATCGTGACCATAGCGGAATTTCTCGGCTGGTTGAGCTGAGCACGACTTGATACACTCATGTCATATCAGAATTGAGGAATCGCAATGTATAGCGCTGAAGATAAAGCAAGAATAAAATGGGCCTGCCGTCGTGGAATGTTGGAGCTTGATGTTGTCATCATGCCTTTCTTTGAGGAGTGTTTTGAGAAGTTAACTGAACAGGAACAGCAGGATTTTGTTGCGCTGTTGGAGTGTGATGACCCTGACCTGTTTACCTGGGTGATGCAGCATGGCCGCAGTGACAATGACAGGCTGGCCGCGATGGTAGATAAAATTGTTGCCCACAACCTCAGTAAAGTCCGTTAACCTTACTGTCAGATTTTCCGGAATAGCCCTTAGCTTTCATATTGTTAGTTTATTGATTGTTGTTTGGGCTGTTTTGGTTTCCTTTCTCCCCCTTATCGCCTCTTTGTGGTTACTGGTTTACCTCTCCCCTTATATTTACCCTGAACGGTTTATTTTCTCTGGAATAGTAAGTATCAAGTCTGATGGTTCATTTCGTGCAGGAAAAAGCAAAGGACAAGTAGACTACTGTATTCGCTTTTATAGCGCATTGGCTCTGCTGTTGAAAACTAAGCAAGGGGAAAGCTTTGTTATCTGGAGAGATGGTTGTGATGAGGCTGAATACCGCCAGTTAAAGTGCTTTCTTGAGCAGATTGACAGGCATAAAAAAAGCGACCATTTTCGGTCGCTTAATAGTTGATTTGTCGACCTTATCGGTTCTGGTATTTTTCAGGTTCCAGAATAGTCGCGCCACTCTCTTCCGCCAGATCCGGATAATCAAGAGTATAGTGCAGCCCGCGACTCTCCTTCCTCTGCATGGCACAGCGCACCATAAGTTCTGCTACCTGAAGTAAGTTTCTCATTTCAAGCAGGTTATTCGATACTCTGAAGTTGCTGTAATACTCATGGGTTTCCTGCTGAAGCATCTGAATTCTGCGCATAGCACGTTCAAGACGCTTATCGGTACGGACAATGCCCATGTAGTCCCACATAAACAGCCTGAGTTCATGCCAGTTATGCTGAATAATCACTTCCTCATCGGAGTTACAAACCTGACTTTCATCCCATGCAGGTAACTCAGGTGGCATCTCGGCGTCGTCTAACTGTTTTAAGATATCCTTTGCCGCAGACCAGGCGTAAACCACACACTCAAGTAGGGAGTTGGACGCCATACGGTTTGCACCGTGCAAGCCGGTATAGCTCACTTCGCCGATAGCATACAGGTTTGTCATATCTGTATGCCCCTGCTTATTCACAATAACGCCACCACAGGTATAGTGCGCCGCAGGTACGATAGGGATCGGCTCTTTGGTCATATCAATACCAAGATCCATCAGACGAACTTGTATGGTCGGGAAATGCTTCTCTATAAACTCAGCCGGCTTGTGGCTGATGTCCAGATACATGCAATCAGCACCGAGACGCTTCATCTCAAAATCGATTGCTCTCGCCACAACATCCCTTGGTGCAAGCTCTTCTCTTTCGTCAAAGTCAGGCATAAAGCGGGTGCCGTCCGGTCTGCGCAGATAAGCACCTTCACCACGAAGGGCTTCTGTCAGCAGAAAGTTTCTTGCTTCCGGATGGAACAGGCAGGTTGGATGAAACTGGTTAAATTCAAGGTTAGCAACGCGGCAACCTGCACGCCAGGCCATGGCAATACCGTCACCGGAAGAGACATCCGGGTTAGAGGTATATTGGTATACCTTTGAAGCGCCGCCGGTAGCCAGAACAACAAACTTAGCCCTGACCGTTTCAACGTGTTCAATTTCTCTGTTCCAGACATAAGCACCGACAATTTTATTTTTGTCGCCGCCAACCTTATCTTCAGAGATCAAATCCAGCGCATTATGTCTTTCAAGAATGGTGATATTGGGGTGGTTGTGAACATTGTCCTGCAGCGAGGTTTGCATCGCCATACCCGTGGCGTCTGCCGCATGGAGAATTCGTCTGTGGCTATGGCCGCCTTCACGGGTCAGGTGATAGCGTGGCGCCTCATCTGAGTCATCTTCTTCCCGGTCAAAAGGAACACCGCCGTCAATCAGCCACTGAACGCACTTTTTAGCATTCTTGGCGATAAACTCTACCGTATCTTCTTCACAGATACCGGCTCCGGCGACTTGAGTGTCCTGAACGTGAGACTCAATGCTATCAGATTCGTCGAATACCGCAGCAATACCGCCTTGAGCATAATAGGTTGCCCCTTCACTTCTCGGCCCTTTACTTAAGACGATAACTTTACCGTGTTTCGCTACCCTGAGAGCCAGCGAAAGTCCTGCAGCACCGCTGCCGATGACTAATACATCACATTGATGTTCCTGGTGTGTATTCATAAAACAATCAACTTCCCAATTTCAACAAGTGCAATCCAGATTGCGCTTCAAATAACTTACCAACGCAGTGGATTATGTCGCTAAATTAACAGCTCAGCAAATTTGTTTCACATCAGAGATTTGTAAAACAGTTGCTTTTCCTATCAACTGACCCCAGTATTTCCCTAGTTTCCAGAGAAAAAATGATTAACTCATCACACTTTGTAATAAAATTCCAAAAATAATAGAAAGGGTTGAACTTTCTATCTGCATCAGAGTCACAATAGTGCTCATGGCAGTGGTGGTGTCAACACTACATTTTGCATAATTAATGCTCATATCTGAGAAGGTAAGAGCGATAACAATAGGAGTATGTGCTCGAATGAACGAGCAGTTGACCGATCAGGTACTCATTGAGCGGGTTCAAAACGGAGATAAGCAGGCATTTAATCTGTTAGTGATTAAGTATCAGAATAAAGTTTGTAACCTTATCTCACGTTATATAGGTAATTCAGGTGATGTTCAGGATGTGGCTCAGGAAGCGTTTATTAAAGCGTATCGTGCCATTCCAAACTTCAGGGGCGAGAGTGCCTTTTATACCTGGCTATACCGGATAGCTGTTAATACGGCGAAAAACTACATTGTTGCGCAGGGCAGAAGACCACCCGCTACAGATGTGGATGCTGATGAGGCTGAATATTACGAAACGGGCAGTGCACTGAAAGAAATTTCGAACCCTGAGAACTTAACGCTGTCCAAGGAACTGAAAAGCGTCGTTTTCAGTGCAATTGAGGCGCTACCGGAAGATTTGAAAACCGCAGTGACATTACGTGAACTAGATGGTTTAAGTTACGAAGAGATCGCTGAGGTAATGGATTGCCCTGTCGGGACAGTACGTTCGCGTATTTTCCGTGCAAGGGAAGCGGTTGAGAAAAAAATTCAACCACTTTTACAACGCTAATACCAGACATGAATAATGGTGAGAAAATGGCTGACAAAGAACTGCTTTCAGCTCTTATGGACGGAGAGTCCGTCGATAAGGCTTTGATCGCTGAGCTTGAACAGAATCAGGAAAGTCAGGAAACCTGGCAGAATTACCATCTGATGGGTGATGTGATGAGGGGGGAAGCCCCCGAAACTGCAAACTGGGACATTGCTGGTAGCGTTATGGCTGCTCTTGATGATGAACCATCACACAAGAAAGAGACAACTCCGCTGATTGAGGCGCAACCTACTCCTAAGCAGGCAAGGCGTCATTTACCTGCATGGCTGACACAGTTTGGTCAGGTTGGTATTGCTGCCTGTGTTTCTATGGCGGTGATTTTTGGTGTGCAGCAATATGGCGGAGACAACACAACAAGCCCGCAGGCGGATCAGCTTCCCGTTTTACAAACCGTTCCTTTAGCTGGTAGCGTTGAACCTGTGTCCCTGACCCGCGAGTCAGTTTCAACACCTTCTCCTTCGCTAAATGAAGCGCAAAAAGAAGAGCAGCGTCGTCGTATTACCGCGATGCTACAAGATCACGAATTACAACTAAGGCTGACTGCAGATAACTCAGTTGAGCAAAAGTTAGAACCACAACCGGTAATTGAATGAAAAAATTTCTGATCAGTGCCCTTGCACTGTTCAGTTTGATGCAGACCCAAGCCTCAGCGGAAGAGAATGCCGCTGAGGCTTTGTTGCTTCAAATGAATCAGGCAAGTCAGCAACTAAGTTATGAATTTTCTTATATTTTAATTAAGAAAAACAGTATAGAGCCCCTTCTGTATCGTCATGCCAATGCAGAGACAAAACACTACGCCCATCTCATCTATCTCAGCGGCCCGGTAAGAGAAGTTATCCGCCGCGGTAATGAGGTCAGTTATATAGAGCCGGGAGCGGAACCTTTTTCTATTGAATCAGAGCATATGGTTGGCCCGTTAATGCCTCTGCTCAATAGTGATATCTCAAAACTTAGCCAGTATTACGACTTTATCCTGATGGGGCGGGCAAGAGAGGCCGGAGTTGCAACTCAGGTTGTCCGTATCGTGCCTAAAGATGGCCAGAGATACTCGTATCTGCTTTGGGTAGATGAGAAATCCAAACTGCCGCTAAGGGCGGATCTTGTCGATCGGGACGGTGAAATACTGGAACAGTACCGCACCATCTCTTATTCCGTTTCCGAACGTATTGCGACCATGCTAAGTGGTCTGAAAGATGTCCGGCTTCCGGATGTTCTTAACCTTCCTGAACAGCAGCCGACCAAATCTTTCTGGAAAGTGAACTGGATTCCGTCAGGCTTTAAACCTCATAACCTGAATCGCTACAAAATAGCCATGACGCAAAAAGTAGTAGAAAGCCAGCTCTATAGTGATGGTCTATTTAATTTTTCCGTATATGTTTCTGATCAAGATGATCTTTCTCTGAAAAATCAACTGGTTCGTCAGGGCAGGAAAACCCTGCATACGGTTGTAAAGGGCAGCAGAGAGATCACTGTTGTAGGAGATATACCTCCGTCAACGGCTGTTCAGGTTGCTGAGTCTGTGGTGTTCCTGCCGAAAGCGGAGAATCCAGCGGGTGAGGTAAGCGCACCATGATGACGGCTCTGGCGACAGTTGTTTCTGCTAACAAGACTGACTCAGGCTATAACATAGAGCTTAGCTGTGATCAGCAGACCAGCTGCAGTCACTGTGCTTCGCAGAAAAGCTGCGGCACAGGCATTATTTCCAAAGCGGTAGGAAACAAAAGTCACCTTTGGGTTGTACATTCTGAGCATGAAATTAAGGCTGGTAAGACGGTTGAAATCGGTTTACCGGAAAAGCGCCTGATTCAATTTGCCTCCATTGTCTACATACTGCCGCTGATTATGCTGATTATCGGTGCCGTTCTAGGTGATTTGCTACTGGCACCATTGCTAAACGGCGGCGAAGGAGGAACCATTCTTCTATCGGTGTTATTTATGGGAGTGGGCGTAATTGCTGCTAAGTACTTAGCCACAAGACTCAAAGGTGAAACGGAGCAGTCGGTAAAGCTGCTTCGGGTGCTCGGTGATACTATTGATATCGCCGCTAAATAAGCTTCATTTGTAAATGAAGATAGCGACAGCGCCGGAAATTCGGTAGAATCGCGCAACTTGATCGAAATACCATCAATAGACAGGTATTTTTTCCATTATTATTTGCAAGAGTATAGTCATACCAACCTATGAAGCACATTCGTAACTTTTCGATTATCGCCCATATCGACCACGGTAAGTCGACATTATCAGACCGCTTAATCCAAGTTTGTGGAGGATTGAGTGAACGTGAGATGGACGCCCAAGTCCTTGATTCAATGGATCTTGAACGAGAGCGTGGAATTACAATCAAAGCACAGAGTGTGACACTGGACTATACCGCTAAAGATGGCGAAACCTATCAACTGAACTTTATCGACACTCCGGGACACGTGGATTTCTCCTACGAAGTATCCCGTTCACTGGCGGCATGTGAAGGGGCTCTGCTGGTGGTTGATGCTGGTCAGGGTGTAGAAGCTCAGACGCTTGCAAACTGCTATACAGCCATTGAGATGGATCTGGAAGTTGTGCCAATCCTTAATAAGATTGACCTTCCTGCAGCCGATCCTGAGCGTGTGGCTGAAGAGATCGAAGAAATTGTCGGCATTGACGCTATGGAAGCGACTCAGTGTTCCGCTAAAACAGGTCTGGGTGTTGATGATGTTCTGGAAAACATTGTATCGGCTATTCCTGCACCTGAAGGTGATCCGGATGCGCCTCTGCAGGCACTGATCATTGACTCATGGTTTGATAACTATCTTGGTGTTGTTTCCCTTGTCCGTATTAAGAACGGGGTTCTGAAAAAGAACGACAAGATCAAGGTAATGAGTACTGACCAGGTTTGGGGTGTAGACCGTCTGGGTATCTTTACGCCTAAGCAGATTGACACCACTGAGCTGAGAACAGGCGAAGTAGGCTGGGTTGTCTGCGGTATTAAAGATATTCTGGGTGCTCCGGTAGGTGATACCCTGACCCTTGCTAAACACGGCTGTGAAGAGGCGTTACCGGGATTCAAGAAAGTGAAACCGCAAGTTTATGCTGGTCTGTTCCCTGTCTCTTCAGATGACTATGAAAACTTCCGTGATGCTCTGGGTAAACTAAGCCTGAACGATGCTTCGCTGTTTTATGAGCCGGAAAACTCGGCGGCACTTGGATTTGGCTTCCGTTGTGGTTTCCTAGGCATGTTGCATATGGAGATCATTCAGGAACGTCTTGAGCGTGAGTACGATCTTGACCTGATCACTACAGCACCAACTGTAGTCTATGAAGTTGAAAAAACCGATGGCGAGCTGCTGTATGTAGACAGCCCGGCTAAGCTGCCGGCAGTTAATGATCTTGAAGAGATTCGTGAGCCGATTGCCCGCTGTAATATTCTGGTTCCTTCTGACTATCTGGGTAACGTAATTACCCTTTGCGTTGAGAAACGTGGTGTGCAGGTTGATATGGTTTATCACGGCAATCAGGTTGCTGTAACTTACGATATTCCGATGGCTGAAGTGGTTCTGGACTTCTTCGACCGTCTTAAGTCTACCTCGCGTGGTTACGCTTCTCTGGACTACAACTTCCAGCGATTTGAAGCGTCTAACATGGTTCGCGTAGACGTGCTGCTTAACGGTGATAAAGTGGATGCACTGGCTATCATCACCCATAAAGATCAGGCTCAGTCACGTGGTCGTCTGCTGGTAGATAAGATGAAGGAGTTTATCCCTCGTCAGATGTTTGATATTGCTATTCAGGCTGCTATCGGTAACCACATTATCGCCCGTTCAACAGTGAAACAGCTGCGTAAGAACGTAATCGCTAAATGTTATGGCGGTGATGTCAGCCGTAAGAAAAAACTGTTGAAGAAACAGAAAGAAGGTAAGAAACGAATGAAGCAGATAGGTAACGTAGAGCTGCCTCAGGAAGCTTTCTTAGCCATTCTTCATGTTGGTAAGGACTAATAAACCAACATATAGGAATGAAGAGAAAGGGTTTTAACACCCTTTCTTCTTTTTTGGTAAAGCGACTTGTGTATTTTGGGCTGGCCAGTGTGCACAAGTAATTAGGAAAGGAAAAACAATGGCGAATACATTCTCACTCATTCTGGTAATCGTTACTTTGGTAACAGGGGTGGTATGGGTTTTAGAGAAGCTGCTCTGGGCTAAGAAACGTGAGCAGAAAGTGGCGGAAGTTGCTGCTCAGACCAGCGGGTTGAGCAGTGAAATTCAGGCTAAGGTTGCAGCCCAGCCGTGGTGGGTAGAAAATAGTGTCTCTATTTTCCCTGTTATCGCTTTTGTCCTGGTTTTACGCTCGTTTATTTTCGAACCATTTCAGATTCCGTCAGGTTCTATGATGCCGACCTTGCTGGTGGGTGATTTTATTCTGGTGGAAAAATACGCTTACGGTATTAAAGACCCTGTATTCAGAACACAACTGATTGAAACAGGAAAACCTGAGCGCGGTGATATTGTGGTATTTAAGTATCCGCCTAACCCAAGCATTGATTATATCAAGCGTGTAGTGGGTATGCCGGGTGATACTGTGCGTTACAGTAAAAAAGAGGTTTGTATTCAGCCTAAAGGCGAAGCAAGCTGCAAGCCGGTTAAGCTTTCAAACGTCGTAGAGAGTGAGTTTGTTCAACAGAACATTCCTCTGATTCAGATGGATGAAAAGCTAGGTGAAGTAGCGCATCAGATTTTGGTCCATCCGTTACGTCAGGACAACGTAGCGGCTTATCAGCCCCGTAACGGAGTGAACGAGTGGGTTGTTCCTCAGGGTGAGTACTTTGTGATGGGAGATAACCGTGACAACAGTGCTGATAGTCGTTACTGGGGTTTTGTTCCTGAAGCGAACTTAGTGGGTAAAGCCGTTGCTATCTGGACGAGCTTTGAGTTTGAACGTGGTGCCGACAGTGTACTGCCTTCTTGGATTCCTACCGGCGTTCGTTTCAGTCGTATCGGTGGTATTGATTAATTGAGAAAACATGAATCCTCCTATATCTAAATTAGAAAAAAGGCTCGGCTATCAGTTTAATGATAACGAGCTGATCAACCTGGCACTGACACATCGCAGTGCCAACGGAAAACATAATGAGCGTCTTGAGTTTTTGGGCGATTCAATTTTAAGTTTTGTTATTGCCGATGATTTGTATCATCGATTCCCTAAAGTCAATG
This sequence comes from Vibrio sp. SCSIO 43137, assembly GCF_028201475.1. Taxonomy (NCBI): domain Bacteria; kingdom Pseudomonadati; phylum Pseudomonadota; class Gammaproteobacteria; order Vibrionales; family Vibrionaceae; genus Vibrio; species Vibrio sp. SCSIO 43137. The sequence goes on from NZ_CP116383.1 coordinate 483,877, forward strand.
AAGGGGATATGAGCCGTATGAGGGCGACTCTGGTTCGTGGCCATACGCTTGCAGAACTAGGCCGAGAGTTTGTTCTGGGAGATTACTTAAAATTAGGTCCAGGAGAACTGAAGAGCGGCGGTTTCCGTCGAGACTCTATTCTGGCTGATGCTGTTGAAGCCATTATCGGTGCTATCTATCTGGATAGTGATATCGAAGTGGTGCGTAAAATTGTATTGAGTTGGTATAAAACCCGTCTTGATGCGATCCAGCCGGGTGTCTCTCAGAAAGATCCGAAAACCCGTTTGCAGGAGTTCCTTCAGGGGCGTAAAAAGCCGCTGCCTGTCTATACAGTGACTAATATTAAAGGTGAGGCTCACAATCAGGAGTTCACCGTATCCTGCGGAATTGAGGGTATTTCTGAACCAGTTGTGGGTAAGGGAACCAGCCGCAGAAAAGCTGAACAGGCTGCAGCAGAGCTTGCCTTGGAGAAATTGAACAATGTCTGATGATAACAACGAATTTGATCTGGATGCTTACTTTGCTACTCACGGAGAGCAGAGTCAGGATACAGAGAATCAGCATTGCGGATTTATCGCGATTGTCGGCCGGCCGAACGTAGGTAAATCGACCTTACTGAACCATATTCTGGGGCAGAAGATCTCTATTACCTCACGTAAGCCTCAAACCACCAGACACCGTATTATGGGCGTTGATACCGATGGTGATTATCAGGCCATCTATGTGGATACTCCCGGGCTGCACATTGAAGAGAAACGAGCCATTAACCGTCTGATGAACCGTGCGGCAAACAGCTCACTTAGTGATGTGAATTTAGTTCTGTTTTTGGTTGATGGTACTCACTGGACCAATGACGATGAGATGGTGCTGACTAAGCTGGCGAAATCGAACTTTCCTGTTGTGCTTTGTGTGAACAAGGTTGATAACGTGAAAGACCGCAACGAAGTGATGCTGCATATGCAGGCGTTGTCGGAGAAGATGGAGTTTGTCGATGTTGTGCCTATTTCGGCAAAACATGGTAAAAATACCGATGTGATCCGCAAGCATGTACGTGATCACCTTCCTCAGGCTGAGCACCATTTCCCTGAAGAGTATGTGACTGACCGTTCTCAGCGTTTTATGGCATCGGAAATTGTGCGTGAAAAGCTAATGCGTTTTACCGGTGATGAGCTTCCATACTCAGTAACGGTTGAGATTGAGCGTTTTGACTATAATCCTGAAACCGATGGATTCCATATAAACGCTTTGATTCTGGTAGAGCGTTCCGGCCAGAAGAAGATGGTAATCGGTAAAGGCGGCGAGAAGATTAAGACTATCGGCCGTGAAGCCCGTCTTGATATGGAAGCGCTGTTTGAGCGCAAAGTCTATCTTGAAACCTGGGTTAAGGTGAAGTCAGGCTGGGCGGATGACGAAAGGGCACTTCGTTCACTTGGCTATATAGACGATCTATAATCAGCAGAGTCTTTACGGAATAGCCAAAGGTTACTATTAATTACTTTTCGCCTGCTTAATGCAGGCGAAATTTCATATAAGGGGCAGAAAACATGACAGCAGCCAACAGCCAGCAGTTGTATCGTTGCTTTGTTCTGCATCGTCGTCCCTATAGTGAATCCAGCCTGATACTGGATGTGTTTACCGAAGAGTATGGCCGTCTTTCCCTTATGTCTAAAGGGGCCAGAAGTAAGCGTTCTAATCTGAAAGGTGCTTTACAGCCTTTTACCCCGTTGTTAATTAAATGGTCAGGTAATGGCTCAATGAAAACTCTGCGGCAGGCTGAACCCATCAGCCTTGGCCTGCCTTTAAGTGGTATTCATCTCTACTCAGCTATGTACGTCAATGAGTTGCTGGGCAGAGTTATTGAGAGTGAAACCCCGTATCCGGCACTTTTTCACGACTACCTGCACGTCCTTACTGAACTGGCACAGGCAGAAAACCCTGAGCCGGCCCTGAGGCGATTTGAATTGGCTCTTTTATCTGCTCTTGGCTACGGCGTGGACTTTATGCACTGTGCAGGAACCGGAGAGTTAGTTGAGCCGGAGATGACTTACCGTTACCGGGAGCAGAAAGGATTTATCGCCAGTATCAGAAAAGATAACCTGACCTTCTATGGAAACGAGCTGATTGCTATTGCAGAGCGGCGCTTCCTCACTAAAGAGCAGTTAAAAGCGGCAAAACGCTTTACACGCATAGCTTTAAAGCCTTATCTTGGCGGTAAACCATTAAAAAGTCGGGAACTATTCACTAACCGAATTCGTTCTTCTCTGAGCACGGAGTATAAAAAATGAGCTCTATCCTGTTAGGGGTCAATATTGACCATATCGCTACTCTTCGAAATGCACGCGGCACAAAGTACCCGGATCCGGTACATGCGGCTGAAATGGCTGAAAGAGCAGGGGCTGACGGTATTACTATTCACCTGCGTGAAGATCGCCGCCATATTCTGGATCGTGATGTCAGAATTTTACGTGAAACCATCCAGACTCGTATGAACCTGGAGATGGCAGTGACTGATGAGATGGTGGACATCGCATTAGATACTAAGCCGGAATTTGTCTGCCTTGTTCCTGAGAAACGCGAAGAGCTGACAACGGAAGGCGGACTGGATGTAAAAGGCCAGCTGGAAAAAATTAAAGCAGCGACTGAGAAACTGACTGAAGCGGGAATCAAAGTTTCTCTGTTTATTGATGCTGATCGTGAGCAGATTGATGCAGCCAAAGCGTGCGGAGCGCCATTTATTGAGCTGCATACTGGCCACTATGCTGATGCCGAAACAGAAACTGAGCAGCAAAATGAGCTGAAAAAGATTGCTGCGGCAGCAAGCTACGCAGACGACTTAGGTATTACTGTAAATGCCGGTCACGGCCTGACATACCACAATGTTGCGCCTATTGCGGCATTGCCTGAAGTTTACGAGCTGAACATTGGCCACTCTATTATCGGCCGTGCCGTGTTTGACGGATTAAGTAAAGCCGTAGCGGATATGAAAGCGGTAATGGCAGAAGCGAGAAAGTAAACTTTCTGTTCTCTTTTGTATTTGATTGATAAAAACAGAGCGGTTAATCTCGCTCTGTTTTTTTAACTACCGAATGAGGATGACTTATGTCGATAGTTGGTCTGGGTACGGATATCGCAGAGATAGACAGGGTGGAAAAAGCATTGAACCGCAGCGGTGATGCCTTCGCCAGACGGATTCTTGCTGACGATGAATATCAGAAATACGCTCAGATAAAACAACAGGCCCGTTTTCTGGCCAAGCGGTTTGCAGCCAAAGAAGCCGCTTCTAAAGCGCTGGGAACCGGTATTGCCCACGGAGTGACCTTTCATGATTTTGTGGTCAGTAATGATGAAAATGGTAAGCCGGTTCTTACCTTAACCGCTAAGGCAAAAGAGATAGCGGATAACCTCCAGGTTAACCATATCCACCTCTCAATCTCTGACGAGAGGCACTATGCTGTTGCTACGGTAGTGATGGAGAAGTAATACTTTTCCATCTCACTCATCACTGATGAGTTAATTGAGATAGAGCTCTGCGGAGGCCAGTACTTTCTCCATCTCATCCTGCAGTTCAAACAGCTCAGGTTCAATATCCGCAATAGTCATTCCTGAGCGCAATGAGCTTTCAATCTGGGCACAAACCGCTTTTAGCTTAGGTACGCCGCTGTAGGAGCAACTACCGTGAAGTTTATGGATAAAGTGCGTCAGCTCTTCGCTGGAGTAGTTGTCGTCTTCCAGTGCATTTTCTACCACTTCGTTAACCTCACCGATAAACTCTATCAGCATGGCCAGCATCTCTTTGGCCAGATCTTCTTTATTAGCGGCCTGCTTAAGTGCGGCTTGCCAGTCAACAATCACATCCGGGTTTTCTTTGCTGATCTGTTCCTGTGCAACCTCAGCGGGTAGTTCTAACTTATCCACTTCCTGCTCGCTGGTATTGGGATTCCAGTGCACTAATACCTGTTGCAGAATATGTTCTTCAATCGGCTTAGTGAGATAGTCATCCATACCAGCATTAAGCAGCCTGTCTCGCTCTCCGCTCATGGCATGTGCTGTTACCGCAATAACCGGTGTCTGTTTGTTTATCGGTAGTTCACGTATCTTTTTCGCTGCGGTAACACCATCCATATGTGGCATCTGAATATCCATCAGGACGATATCAAACTTCTGTTTTCTTGCCGCATCTACCGCTTTCTGTCCGCTGGAGCAGGAGACCACATGTTCAACCCGCTCAGTCAGTAGGGCGGTTATCAACTTCAGGTTGGCTGGATTATCATCCACCGCCATGACTTTAAGGGCCATTTTTTCATCAATAGAAGAGACAGGCACCGCCGGTTGGCTGGGCAGTATACCGGCCTGTTGCTGGTGCTTTGCAAGGACAGAGAGTAGTTTTCTGCGTGACAGAGGTTTGGTCATACACTGAACCTGACACTCTGCCGTCAGTTGCTCTGCCAGTGCCAGTTCTGTGCTTGGGGTGGCGACGATGACCTGCTGGGCGTACTGCTGTGTCTTCTCTACCCAGCTCTTCACTTCTTGCAGATCATTAAGTTTTTTCGGAGAAAGGTTGAGCAGAACACAATCTTGCGGTTCGAACTCTTCAGGTACGCTGGTCTGATAGGTAACCTGCAGTCCTTCCTGACCCAGTTGCTGTTGTATCACTGACGCCGCCTGCATATTAGGTTCAATCAGAAGAACATGGCGGTTTTGCAGATACTGGCTCTCTATCTGGTGTAACTGAGGAAGATCTGTGGTGGCCAGTTGCAGGGTAAACCAGAAAGTTGATCCCTGATGCAGCCGGCTGGTCAGGCTGATTTCACCGCCCATCTGTCCGACAAGTTTCTGGGTAATAACCAGCCCCAGACCCGTACCGCCATAGCGGCGGGAGATACTGGCGTCTGCCTGACTAAATGCCTGAAACAGCTGCGCCTGCTGCCTTTCAGAGATACCAATCCCCGTATCGCGCACCATAAACTGCAGCTCAACGATATCGCTCTTTTTCGATCTTAATTCTACGCTGATATCAATATTGCCCCTCTCGGTAAATTTAATCGAGTTACCGACGAGGTTAGTAAGTACTTGCTGAATGCGTAACGGATCTCCCACGAGGCCGGGTGGGATTTTAGGATCGACTTTAAGGGTGATTTCCAGCCCTTTTTCATGAGCCGAGGTTGCCTGAAGGCTGACTACCTCTTCCAAGCTCTCCTGAAACTCGAACGGAATATTTTCCAGCAGCAGTTTACCTGCCTCCAGTTTGGAGAAGTCGAGAATGTCATTAATGATAGTCAGCAGATTGTTAGCCGAGCGTTCAATGGTTTGCAGATAATCTGTTTGGCTGTTGGTCAGGTTGGTTTTCAGCATCTGACGGGTAAAACCAATCACCCCGTTGAGCGGTGTTCTCAGTTCATGAGACATATTGGCAAGAAACTCAGATTTTACTCTGGCAGCTTCCTGAGCCCGTTTTTTAGCGATATCCAGCTCTACGTTCTGAATTTCTAACTGCTCTAATGTTTCCCTTAAATCAGACGTTGCCTGATCGATACTCTGCTGCATCTCCACATGGTACTCAGACAGAGATTTCGCCATGGCGTTGATACCGTTTTTCAGTGAATCCAGTTCACCATGCATCTTCTCTTCGATTCTTGAGTCCAGATGTCCTCGGCGGATGCGATCAACGGTTTTCTGCATATTGGTAATAGGCTGAGTAACATCGTGCATCAGGCGGTAAGCAAAGAAACCGGATAAACCGACGCCGAAAACAAGCACGATAAGGGCAGAAAATATCTCCTGATACTGCTGCAGGCGCAACGGAGACATATCCAGCTCCATAGCGATATAGCCCAGTGGCTGATTGATTTCTGTATTGGTTCCGTCGGTCTTTGAAAGGGGCGTTTCTATTATTATCGGCGCTCTTAATATCAGGGTGGCGTCTTGTCTCTCAATATCAGTTAACAGAGGAATCGGCTGCTCTGCCGGAAAAGTGAGCATCTCAAAATTGGGGTGGAAGTTAGAGGTTACAAACAGCTGATTGTTAGCATCGAATACAGCAATACTGCGCACAATTTTAGAGTTTTTCCGGTGGGCATGGCTGATAATGCGCCGTACTGCTTCATGGCTCTGTTTTACCATGCCATACTCACTGGCAATGGCCAGAGGTTCAAGAATACTGGTTCCTGAGGTAATAAGCTGTGCTTCCAGATCGTTATAACGATTAGAGGTAAAAAAAGCACTCAACAACAAGCCGATAACGAGTGTTGGTGCCAGAGTCAGTGTTATAACGCGTGCTCGTAAGCCGTATCTGGTCATGTTTCTTTAATTACAATACGTTCTGAATATGGGAAAATACGCCCGATAGAGCTCATGGCACAATTCAGAGCGACATCTATGTTTGGTTTAAGGAAAATAGCAGCAGAAATGGCATTACCGTTTCAACGCTTATCAAAACAGTATAGTAATTAAACCGATACAGTTCGACAATCTTCCCGGGCGAGAATAGTGAAGCCGCGGGGAAAACCTTTAATGATTAGGCAATCAATATGGCGCGTTTTTATCATCCCAAAAAGAAAACTCAACCAGACAGCAAGCATAAGCAGGTCAGAGTTGAGCGGCTTGATCACCATGGTGCAGGCATTGCGTATCTGAACAAAAAACCGGTATTTATAGAGGGCGCTTTACCGGGGGAAAATGCCCTTATTCAGCTAACTGAAAGTAAAAGCAAATACTCGCGTGCAAAATTAATTAAAAACTTATCTGCCAGTAAAGAGCGGGTGGCTCCATTTTGTCCCTACTACAAAGAGTGTGGTGGCTGTAACCTGCAGCACCTGAAACACTCTGAACAGCTTAAATATAAGCAGCAGTCCCTTGAGCAACTGATTAAAAAATTTTCCGGTGAAGAGAGACGGCTGGAACAGCCGATAGCTGGTGAAAGCATGGGCTACAGACGAAGAGCCCGAATCAGCCTGATGCAGGATAAAAAGAACGGAACACTGCAATTTGGTTTCAGGCAGAAAAAGAGCAATGCCATCGTCAATATATCTCACTGCGCAGCTCTGTTGCCGGAGCTGGAGGCACTGCTGGAACCGCTAAAACAGCTGTTAACCGGCCTGTCGAACCGGGCGAATCTGGGCCATCTTGAGCTGGTTCAGGGAAAAGAACAGTCTGTTGTCCTGCTTAGGGTGATTAAAGATATCAAGCCGGCAGAGAGAGAAAAGTTAGTCGCATTTGCCGAAGAAAAACAGCTTAGTTTCTACCTGCATGCAGGAGATGAGCCATTGCAACGGCTATCAGGAGAGCAGCCATATTACGATGAAGCCGGAGCGAAAATCCCGTTTTTGCCCAACAACTTTATTCAGGTAAACCAACATATCAACCAGAAGATGGTTGAACAGGCGATGGAATGGTTGCAGCTAGCTTCTACCGACAGAGTTTTAGACCTGTTCTGCGGGCTGGGTAACTTTAGCTTGCCTGTTGCCAGAAAAGCGGATCAGGTTGTTGGCGTTGAAGGTGTACAGGAGATGGTTGATATGGCGCAAAATAATGCCCATGTTAACGGAATAGATAATAGCCGCTTTTATCAGGCCAATCTGGCAGAGGATTTATCTGCTCAGCCTTGGTTCGGAGAAAAGTTTGATAAAATTATTCTCGATCCGGCCAGAGCAGGGGCTTCAGGTGTTGTTGAACAGTTGTCGCAGACAGGGGCGAAACGTATAGTATATGTTTCCTGTAATCCGGCAACGTTAGCCAGAGACAGTCAGAGCCTGCTTGAGCAGGGATACAAGCTGAGTAAACTCGCTATGCTGGATATGTTTCCTCATACCAGCCACTTAGAGTCGATGGCGTTGTTTGAGAAATAGAAAGTAATCAGTAACGGAACAATTGAGCGGGTGGTGGTTCTAATAACAGGATTTAACGCCATCTGAACATCAGAATTTCAATTAATAGCTAGGAAGAACCATGGTTGCGGTACGCGGTGCGCACTTAACGAACGAACAATTTGAACTGGAAGGCTGGATCTCTAGTTTAGGGCAGGACAAAAAGACCAGCCAGAAACTGACGCAGGTTTACCAGCAGTGTGCTGCCATGTTGGAAGGAAGAGAGCAGGCGGAGCTATTACTGTGGCGCGGCAGGGAGATGATTGAAATCTTGATCACTCTGTCGATGGACAGAGCCTCACTGATTTCCGCCCAGCTGTTCCCGGTGGTATCCAGTGGTTTCTTTGAGCGTGAACAACTGGAAGAGACGTACGGCAGAGAGATCATCAAATTAATTGACGGTGTTGAAGAGATGGCGGCTATCGGCCAGCTTAACGTCACCCTTGATGGCTCTGCGGCTTCTGGTCAGGTGGATAATGTTCGTCGCATGTTGCTGGCGATGGTGGATGACTTCCGCTGTGTGATTATCAAGCTGGCGGAAAGGATTTGTCGTCTGAGAGAGGTAAAAGATCAACCGGATGATATCCGCCATACCGTCGCTAAGGAGTGTGCCAATATATACGCTCCGCTGGCAAACCGTCTGGGTATTGGTCAGTTGAAATGGGAAATTGAAGATTACGCCTTCCGTTACCAGCAATCGGATATCTACAAGCAGATCGCTAAACAGATCTCCGAGCGCCGTATTGTCCGTGAACAGTATATCGAGGATTTTGTTACTGACCTGAGTTCAGAGATGAAGGCTTCAAATATTTCCGCAGAGGTAAGTGGCAGACCCAAGCATATTTACAGTATCTGGCGAAAAATGCAGAAGAAGAATCTGGCATTTGATGAACTGTTTGATGTGCGGGCGGTACGTATCATTGCAGATAAACTGCAGGATTGTTATGCGGCACTGGGTATTGTTCATACCAAATACAAACACCTTCCCAGCGAGTTTGATGATTATGTAGCGAATCCGAAGCCTAATGGCTATCAATCCATTCACACCGTCATACTTGGCCCGGAAGGGAAAACCATAGAGATTCAGATCCGTACTAAGCAGATGCATGAAGATTCTGAGCTTGGTGTCGCTGCTCACTGGAAGTATAAGGAAGGCTCCTCTTCCGGCAGAAGTGGTTACGATGAGAAGATCACCTGGTTGCGTAAACTTCTTGACTGGCAGGAGGAGATGTCTGACTCCGGTGAAATGCTGGATGAACTAAGAAGTCAGGTATTTGATGACAGAGTTTATGCCTTTACCCCGAGGGGCGATGTGGTTGACCTGCCAATGGGCGCAACGCCACTCGACTTTGCTTACCATATTCACTCCGAGGTAGGGCATAAATGTATCGGCGCTAAAGTTGCCGGTCGTATTGTTCCCTTTACCCATAAGCTGGAGATGGGTGATCAAGTTGAGATCATCACCCAGAAAGAACCTAATCCGTCCCGTGACTGGTTAAATCCAAGCCTTGGTTTCGTTCACTCAGGGCGGGCAAGGGCTAAGATCAACGCCTGGTTCAGAAAACAGAGCCGTGAGAAGAATCTGGAAGCAGGCAAAGAGATTCTGGAGACAGAACTGGCGAAAATAGGCGCCACCCTGAAAGATGCCGATGACTACGCGCTGAAACGCTTTAATGTGAACACGCCGGACGAACTGTATGCCGGAGTAGGCAGCGGCGATTTACGTATCAATCAGATCGTCAATCATATTAATGCCTTGGTGAACAAGCCGACGGCTGAAGAAGAAGATCAGCAGGCGCTGGAGAAGCTTCAGGAGTCGGAAAGTAAAGCGCCGGCGCAGAGTCGTCCACATAAAGATGCCGTTGTGGTTGAAGGGGTCGATAACCTGATGACCCATCTGGCAAGATGTTGTCAGCCAATACCGGGCGATACTATTGCCGGTTATATCACTCAGGGGCGCGGAATCTCGGTACACAGAAATGATTGTGAGCAGTTAAACGAGCTTCGCCTGCATGCTCCGGAACGTATAATTGAAACCGTTTGGGGTAGCGACTTTGTTGGTACTTATATTCTGACTATTCGTGTCGAAGCGCTGGAGCGTAGTGGATTATTGAAAGATATCACCACTCTGCTGGCCAACGAAAAACTGAAAGTCACCACAATGAAGAGCCGTAATGACTATAAACGTCAGCTCTCCATTATGGATTTCGATATTGAAGTGAGAAATATCGAGTTATTGAGCCGCATTGTATCCAGACTGGAACAGATCAAAGATGTGGTGTCAGTGAAAAGGCTGAACTAACAAGCCAGATTTGTTTGTGAGCCTATAAACCAACAAAGTATATACAAAGGTCTGAGTTAGTTTTCAGACCTTTGTTTTAATTAAAGAGCAGAATATGTCCCACCCGATTAAACAACTTGAAGCAATAATGTCTCAGCTAAGAGACCCTGACAGCGGCTGTCCATGGGATCTTAAGCAGACCTTCGACACTATCGTGCCTTATACCATCGAAGAGACCTATGAGGTTGTTGATGCCATACATCAGCAGGACTGGCCAAATCTGAAAGAAGAGTTGGGGGATCTGCTGTTTCAGGTTATTTTTTATAGCCAACTGGCCAAAGAGCAGGATCTGTTTAATTTTGAGCAGGTGGTAGAGACAGTTAATGAAAAACTGACACGTCGTCATCCACATGTTTTTTCGGATGTTTCTTTTTCCAGTGAAGATGAAATCAATGCTAACTGGCAAAAAGAGAAACAGAAAGAGAAACAGCGGGCAGGAAAAACCGAAAATAGTATTCTAGACTCTATACCTACTGCTCTTCCTGCTTTGTCCCGCGCCGAGAAGCTGCAAAAACGTTGCGCAAAGCATGGCTTTGACTGGAAAGAGATAGAGCCCGTTGCTGACAAGGTGCAGGAGGAGATTCAGGAAGTTCTTGATGAAGTACAGCAGGAAACAGTGAATGCTCAGAGAGTAGAAGAGGAACTGGGCGATCTGCTGTTTGCCACCGTTAATCTTGTTCGTCATCTGGGTAAAGACCCTGAAGCGGCACTGCGTAAAGCCAACAATAAGTTTGAAAAACGTTTCAGGGTGGTAGAAGCTAAGGTGGCTGAACAGGGCGGTAAGCTTGATGATTACTCCCTTGAACAGTTAGACAGCTTCTGGGATCAAGTGAAAAATGAAGAAAAAGATGCTAAATAACTGTTGCTAAATATGCGTCACTTTGGCAGATATCGAACACAAACACGCGTAAACCCATCCTTGGCGCGGAGGGTTTGCTTTTCGATATCTGCCTGATGACAAAATCTGAAGCACAATTGAGAGCAGTTATTTAGTTAGCTTTTCAGTTGAGTCTAAGTCAGAGTTTTTTTAGCAACAAAATATTAATAAAACTAGTATTAACGTTTGCTATACATAGAAAAATGGCTCAATTGATTTGAAGCAAAAAATAAAAAATTAAACTGTGATAAGTTTCACGTTGTGGTGGTAAAGGGGTTCTGGTATATTTACGTCCCGTCCAGAAAGTACTCATTTCCCTCATTCAACCAATTTCAGGTTAAACATGACGACAAATTATATTTTTGTTACTGGCGGGGTTGTTTCCTCACTAGGTAAAGGTATTGCAGCGGCCTCTTTGGCAGCGATTCTAGAAGCTCGTGGTTTAAAAGTAACCATGATGAAACTAGACCCTTACATTAACGTTGACCCGGGCACAATGAGCCCGACGCAACATGGTGAAGTTTTCGTTACGGAAGACGGCGCAGAGACCGATCTAGACCTTGGTCACTATGAGCGTTTTATACGCACCAAGATGACTAAGCGAAATAACTTTACTGCCGGCCGTGTTTACGCCGACGTACTCAGAAAAGAGCGTCGCGGTGATTATCTAGGCGCAACCATTCAGGTTATTCCTCATATTACTAATGCCATTAAAGACCGCGTAATCGCCGGTTCTGAAGGGCATGATGTTGCTATCGTAGAAGTAGGCGGAACCGTTGGTGATATCGAATCACTACCGTTTATGGAAGCAATTCGTCAGCTGGCTGTAGAGCTTGGCCGTGAGCGTGCTATGTTTATGCACCTGACGCTGGTTCCTTATCTGGCGGCTGCCGGTGAAGTGAAAACTAAGCCAACTCAGCACTCTGTAAAAGAGCTGCTCTCTATCGGTATTCAGCCGGATATTCTTGTTTGCCGCAGCGACCGCATGATTCCTGCCAATGAGCGTAAGAAGATCGCTCTGTTCTGTAATGTGCAGGAAAAAGCCGTTATCTCAATGAAAGATGTTGATTCCATCTATAAGATTCCTCAGCTGGTTAAGGCTCAGGGGCTGGATGATCTGGTTTGTACTCGTTTTGGTATCGATGCGCCGGAAGCTGATCTTTCTGAGTGGGAACAGGTTATCTATGAAGAAGCCAACCCGACCGATGAAGTGGTTGTGGGCATGGTTGGTAAGTATATTGAACTGCCGGATGCTTATAAATCCGTCAATGAAGCACTAAAACATGCTGGCCTGAAAAACCGTTTAAGCGTTAAAATCAAGTACGTTGATTCACAAGACGTAGAAACTAAAGGCGAAGAAGCCCTGCAAGGTTTAGATGCGATTCTGGTTCCTGGCGGATTTGGTGACCGGGGCATTGAAGGTAAAATTCTTGCGGCTAAATATGCCCGTGAAAACAAAGTACCTTACCTTGGTATCTGTTTAGGTATGCAAGTTGCGCTTATTGAGTACGCACGAAATGTGGTTGGCCTTGAAGGCGCACATTCAACAGAATTTAATAAAGAAACCAAATACCCGGTTGTCGGTCTTATTACCGAATGGGTCGATGGTGAAGGTAAAGTAGAAGAACGTTCAGAGAAATCAGACCTTGGCGGCACAATGCGTCTTGGTTCTCAGCTTTGTCACCTTGAGAAAGGCACAAAAGCAAGAGAGCTGTATGGCAGTGCAACCATTCATGAACGTCACCGTCACCGTTATGAAGTGAACAACAATCTTCGTCCGCAACTAGAGAAAGCTGGCCTGAAAGTGTCTGGTCTCTCTTCGGACAAGAAACTGGTAGAAGTTATTGAGAACCCGGAACATCCATGGTTTGTTGCGGCTCAGTTCCACCCAGAATTTACCTCAACTCCACGTGACGGGCACCCACTGTTTGCCGGCTTTGTAAAGGCAGCTGGTGAGTTTCAGCGTGGTGAGTTAGAGAAGTAAAGAATCCGGGCAGTTGCTCTGGCTGAGCGGCTGCCTTTTAGTTTTGACATTTAAATTGAACGAGAGGAAACATTAATGTCTAAGATCGTTAAAGTTCTAGGTCGTGAAATCATCGACTCACGTGGTAACCCAACTGTAGAAGCTGAAGTACACCTAGAAGGCGGTTTCGTAGGTATGGCGGCAGCTCCGTCTGGCGCATCTACTGGTTCTCGCGAAGCTCTTGAGCTACGTGATGGTGACAAAGCACGTTTCCTAGGAAAAGGTGTTCTTAAAGCAATTGAAGCTGTAAACGGCCCAATCGCTGAAGCACTAGTAGGTAAGGATGCGAAAGCACAAGCAGATGTTGACCAGGTTATGATCGACCTTGACGGCACTGAAAACAAATCTAAGTTCGGCGCAAACGCTATTCTTGCAGTGTCTCTTGCTAACGCAAAAGCAGCTGCAGCAGCGAAAGGCATGCCTCTTTTTGAGCATATCGCTGAGCTAAACGGTACTGCTGGTCAGTTCTCTATGCCTCTGCCAATGATGAACATCATCAACGGTGGTGAGCACGCTGACAACAACGTTGATATTCAAGAGTTCATGATCCAGCCTGTTGGTGCTAAGACTCTTAAAGAAGGTCTGCGTATCGGTGCTGAAGTATTCCACAACCTAGCTAAAGTTCTTAAGTCTAAAGGCTACAGCACTGCAGTTGGTGACGAAGGTGGTTTCGCTCCTAACCTTAAGTCTAACGCTGAAGCACTAGAAGTTATCGCAGAAGCGGTTGCTGCTGCTGGTTACGAACTAGGTAAAGACGTTACTCTTGCTATGGACTGTGCAGCATCTGAGTTCTTCGACAAAGAAGCTGGCATCTACAACATGAAAGGCGAAGGTAAGACTTTCTCTTCTGAAGAGTTCAACCACTACCTAGCTGAGCTGGCTAACCAGTTCCCAATCGTTTCTATCGAAGACGGTCTGGACGAGTCTGACTGGGATGGCTTCAAGCACCAGACTGAACTACTAGGTGACAAACTTCAGCTAGTAGGTGACGACCTGTTCGTTACTAACACTAAGATCCTTGCAGAAGGTATCGAGAAAGGCGTAGCTAACTCTATCCTTATCAAGTTCAACCAAATCGGTTCTCTGACTGAGACTCTAGCTGCAATCAAGATGGCTAAAGACGCTGGTTACACTGCAGTTATCTCTCACCGTTCAGGTGAAACTGAAGATGCAACTATTGCTGACCTGGCTGTTGGTACTGCTGCAGGTCAAATCAAGACTGGTTCTATGAGCCGTTCTGACCGTGTTGCTAAGTACAACCAGCTAATCCGTATCGAAGAAGCACTAGGTGAGCGTGCTCCTTTCAACGGTCTTAAAGAAGTTAAAGGTCAGTAATCTTTTAGATTAACTGGACTTTAGTTCCTGCAAAAAGCGCCTCAATCGGGGCGCTTTTTCTATTTATACGCCGCAAGTTTTACAGAGACAAACACGGGCATTTTAATTTGATAGCTAAGCGGTTGTAATCTCTGAGCACTCGCACCGTCAGCCCTTCTGTGCTATATATAGCCTTCCTATTTGCAGAATAAGAAACCTTCGCTTTGCGCTTATTTACTGTCGGCTTATTGATACTGTTTTCTGTACTCATCTATACCTTGGTCTGGGGTAAAAATGGTCTGATCGACAATGCCAGTATCCATAGTGAAATTCTGGTACAGAAGTCAGTTAATGAAGGTTTACAGCGCCGCAACAATGAGATGTTTGCTGAGATTGATGATCTTAAGCAGGGCCTTGATGCAATAGAAGAAAGAGCACGAAACGAACTCGGTATGGTAAAAGAGGGTGAAACCTTCTACCGTATCGTGGGCGACCCGTCCCAATAGATCGTATATCCCGATAGGTTGCACTACTAAATGGCAGATAATAAAGATCAATTACTGTATGCAATTGTACCGGCTGCCGGCGTAGGGTCGCGTATGAAAGCCGGGCTTCCCAAGCAGTATTTACAGTTACTTGGTAAAACCATTCTTGAACACACCGTTGAAAAACTACTTGCCCACTCTTCAATAAAACAAGTGATTGTTGCTGTCAGCAAGACGGATCCCTATTACCCTCAGCTAGCGATTGCTGACAACCCGGATGTAGTCAGAGTTGATGGTGGTGACGAGCGGGCCGACTCAGTACTGTCTGGTCTGCAGTACTTGTCGCAGTTTGCTGCGCAAAGTTGGGTGCTTGTACATGACGCTGCCAGACCTTGTGTCTGCTCAGACGATATCAGTAAACTGATAGAAGAGGTGCAAGCTTCTGGTCGCGGAGGCATTCTGGCGGCACCGGTACGAGATACTATGAAAAGAGCGGATGCCAGTAACAGTATCGATAGCACGGTTGACCGGTCGAACCTCTGGCATGCACTCACTCCGCAAATGTTTGCTGTGACCCCGTTGACTAAGGCGTTAACTGAGGCAAAGCAACAAGGCGTACTCATTACCGATGAAGCTTCCGCAATGGAGTGGCTGGGAGAAAAGCCGATACTGGTGTCCGGCAAAATGGATAACCTTAAGATTACACAGCCGGAAGATCTGGCTTTAGCCGAATTTTACTTACGCAGAGAAAGAGAGAAACAACTATGATTCGAATTGGACACGGTTTTGATGTACATAAGTTCGGAGGAGCAGGTCCCGTCATCATAGGTGGAGTTTCTGTTCCTTATGAGCAAGGGTTGATAGCCCACTCTGACGGCGATGTTGCCCTGCACGCACTGACTGATGCCCTGCTGGGGGCCATTGCTGAAGGGGATATTGGCACTCACTTTCCTGATAACGATGATAAATGGAAAGGTGCTGACAGCCGGGAGTTGATGAAAGAGGTATACCGCCTTGTTCAGCAAAGAGGTTATAAGATAGGAAACCTCGATGTCACCATTATTGCTCAGGCACCTAAAATGTTGCCTTATATTCAGGCAATGAGAGAAGCTATTGCCAGTGATCTTGAGACAGAATTAGAAAATGTAAATGTTAAAGCGACAACGACTGAAAAGCTCGGATTTACCGGACGAAAAGAAGGTATTGCCTGTGAAGCCGTTGTCCTGTTAACCAAGAAATAACCTATGAAAGATATACTTGAAAATTTGCCGTACCTATATGGTAACCCCGTTGCTTCTGCAAAACTAAAGGCTAAACCTGAACATTTTATTGTAAAAGAAGATCTTGGGTTTGAGTTTGCCGGTGAAGGTGAACATCTGATGGTTAAGATCCGCAAGAGCGGTGAAAATACCAGTTTTGTCGCTAATGAACTTGCCCGCTTTTGTGGTGTTAAATCAAAAGACATCGGCTGGGCAGGTCTGAAAGATCGCCATGCAGTGACAGAGCAGTGGTTGAGTATTCACTTGCCTAAGTCTGATGGACCCGACTTTAGTCAGTTTGAAGCCATGTATCCGTCGGTTCAGGTACTGGAAACCAGCAGACACAATAAAAAACTAAGGCCGGGCGATCTGCAAGGAAACTACTTTGAGCTAACTTTGTCAGAGGTTACAGATATTGCGGCGCTGGAGAACAGATTAGAACTGGTACTAGAGTCGGGTGTACCTAACTACTTTGGCGTGCAGCGATTTGGCCGGGAAGGTCATAATGTTGAAGAGGCAAGACGCTGGGGAAGAGAAAACGTACGTACCCGCAACCAGAATAAACGCAGTTTGTATCTTTCGTCTGCCCGTTCATGGATCTTTAACCAGATAGTGGGCAAAAGAATAGAGTCTGGTTGTTTTTATCTGCCTGTTACCGGTGACATCCTTGAGTTAAATGCAGAGCAAGTGACAGTAAATGAGTCAAACTTGGTCGCACTGAACGAATCTGTGCAGAGTGGCGAAGCTGCCATTACTGCTGCTTTAGCCGGTGATAATGCTCTGCCGACAGAGCGGAAAGCAGAAGAGCTGGAACAACAGATACTTGATAGCGAACCGGATTTAATGGCTCTGATCCGCGGTAACCGGATGAGACATGACCGACGGGATATTTTGCTTAAGCCTGAAGATTTGAGTTACAGCATAGGTGAGGATGAAGTGACATTGAAGTTTTCTCTCTGCTCAGGCAGCTTTGCTACCTCGATTGTCAGAGAGTTAGTCAATGAAATCGCCGTTGAACGGAAGTACGATTAACTCATCGCGACGGAAGAAAAAGGAACAAAAATGAAGATTCTGCTTAGCAATGACGACGGTGTACATGCGCAGGGAATAAAAGCACTGGCGCATGAATTGTCTGATCTTGCTGAAATTGTGGTGGTGGCTCCTGACAGGAACCGTTCCGGTGCGTCAAACTCACTGACACTTGAAACTCCCCTCAGGGTGACTCAACTGGAAGAGAATGTTTACTCGGTACAAGGAACACCAACAGACTGTGTTCATTTTGCCTTAAATGAACTGATGAAAGATGATCTTCCGGATCTTGTATTATCTGGTATCAATCATGGTGCCAATCTTGGCGACGATGTTCTCTACTCAGGTACTGTTGCTGCTGCAATGGAAGGGCACTTTCTTCAGGTTCAGTCCATCGCTTTCTCTCTGGTGGGCAATAATCATTTTGATACAGCGGCTAAAATTGCACGGCAGATAGTCGAGCAGCATATTAACTCGCCGATACCGACCAACCGCCTGCTAAATGTTAATGTACCGGATGTTCCGTATAAGAAACTAAAGGGAGAGTCTGTTACCCGTTTAGGTGCCAGACACCATGCTGAAAACATGATCAAACAGAAAGATCCCAGAGGACATGATATCTACTGGCTTGGCCCTCCGGGAAAAGAGCAGGATGCCGGAGAGGGGACCGACTTTTATGCTATTGAGCAGGGGATGGTCTCCATCACTCCGATGCAGGTTGATTTAACCGCTCACGAATCCTTGGGCGCGATGGGTAACTGGTTACAAGGAGCCCTTAAATGATCAACCCTCATGCTGAGAGACTGGTAGTGTTTCTGTCTGAATATGGCATTCAGGATCACAAGGTACTGGATGCGATTAAACGTGTTCCCAGAGAACGGTTTGTCTCTGAGGCTTTAATGCATCAGGCATACGATAACAATGCCTTACCCATTGCCCATGGACAAACCATTTCGCAGCCCTATATTGTCGCTAAGATGACGGAGTTGCTTGAGTTGACGCCGACCACCCGGCTGCTTGAAGTAGGGACCGGTTCTGGTTACCAGACCGCGGTTCTGGCTCAATTGGTGGATAAGGTCTACTCACTGGAGAGAATTAAATCTCTGCAATGGGAAGCGAAACGACGCCTTAAGCAGCTTGATATCTATAATGTGGTAACAAAACATGCCGATGGCTGGCAGGGTTGGCAAAGCAATGGCCCTTATGATGCCATAGTCGTAACGGCAGCAGCAGCAAGGATCCCTGAAGCTTTGCTTGATCAACTGGCGGATCAGGGAAGGTTGATTATTCCCGTTGGTGATGATTCTCAGGAACTGTTGAAGATTGTACGTCACGGTGACTCTTACAGCACAAGCGTGATTGAAGCTGTCAGGTTTGTCCCGCTAATTGCAGGTGATTTAGCATAGAATGAGTGTCTCACTGAAATGGATTGCAACGAGTATTTTGTCAGCCTTGTTAGTAGGTTGCGCTGCTACGTCCCCGGCACCCGTTTCAAGTATTCATAAGGATTACAGCTCGATAGAAAGAGGAAGCTATCGCGGCAGTTTTTATGAAGTGCAAAAAGGAGATACTCTTTATTTTATAGCCTACGTCACAGATAAGAATGTAAAAGATCTTATTCGTTACAATGATCTTCCTGCCCCTTACACCATTCATCCTGGTCAAAAAATCAAACTATGGCGACCTGCTTATAAAGCGCCTGCTTATGGAAGGAGCTCGTCCAGCTCTGCCTCAGCCTCCGCCTCATCTGCGGCAGGCGCTGGTACGATAAGTTCTGGCATTGTAAATGCATCTGCTTCAACTGCTGCAAAATCAGCTAATAAAGCAAATGCTAACTTAACAAATGCCAGCTCAAAAAATTCAAATAATGGCCAAAAATCTCAGGCAAATAAGCTTGATCCTGCTAAATCAAAGGAGTATGTTGAAAGTCCAAGTAAAAAAATTGTAAACAAAAATGTCATTAAACCTAAACCTCAATACAGCAAAGTATCGAAGTGGTTATGGCCAACAAAAGGGAGGATAATTAAAAGTTTTTCAGCTGGAGACCAAGGAAACAAAGGCATCGACATTGCAGGACGGCGAGGTCAGTCGGTTGTTTCTACGGCAAGTGGTACCGTTGTATACTCGGGAAACGCACTACGTGGATACGGTAATTTAATTATCGTGAAACATAATGATAACTATTTAAGTGCTTATGCCCACAACGACCGTTTGCTAGTACAAGAAGGACAAAGTGTAAAAGCAGGCCAGAAAATAGCCACCATGGGTAGCTCTGGAACAAGTAGCGTAAGACTGCACTTTGAAATTCGGTATCAAGGTAAATCTGTAAATCCAAAACGGTATTTGCCTTAACTCTAAGTTTATTTCAGCGACATTAAGGGTAGTAATGTCTTGCTAAACTCGCCAAGGGGAGGCGCTATGAGTATCAGCAATGCAGCAACGAAAGTCGAAGAGTTTGAAATTGAAGAAGTAGTCACTACATTTGACAATTCTCAAGGAAGCCAATCTACACAAGAAACTACAAAAGAAGATTTTGAAGTTACAGCGAAGAGCCTGGACGCCACACAGCTGTACCTTGGTGAAATCGGTTTCTCTCCACTATTAACCGCAGAAGAAGAAGTTCTTTATGCCCGTCGCGCCCTGCGTGGTGATGAAGCGGCACGTAAAAGAATGATAGAAAGTAACCTCAGATTAGTAGTAAAAATCTCACGCCGTTACAGCAATCGTGGTCTGGCACTGTTGGATCTGATTGAAGAGGGTAACCTTGGTCTGATTCGTGCGGTAGAGAAGTTTGATCCGGAGAGAGGATTCCGTTTTTCCACCTACGCGACATGGTGGATCCGTCAGACCATTGAACGTGCGCTGATGAATCAGACACGTACTATTCGTCTGCCAATCCATGTGGTGAAAGAGCTTAATATCTATCTGCGTACTGCCAGAGAGCTTTCTCAGAAGCTGGATCATGAACCGACCGCGGAAGAGATCGCAGAGAAGCTGGATAAGCCGGTAAGTGATGTCAGCAAAATGCTGCGCCTGAACGAGCGGGTAAGCTCAGTAGACACGCCAATTGGCGGCGATGGTGAAAAAGCACTGCTGGATATTATTCCTGACACCAACCATTCTGATCCTGAAGTATCTACTCAGGATGATGATATCAAGCTCTCTTTGATTGACTGGCTTGACGAGCTGAACCCTAAACAGAAAGAGGTGCTGGCAAGACGTTTTGGTCTGCTGGGTTATGAGCCTTCTACGCTGGAAGAGGTTGGCCGTGAAATTAGTCTGACCCGTGAAAGAGTACGTCAGATTCAGGTTGAAGGCCTGCGCCGCCTGAGAGAGATCCTGCTTAAGCAGGGGCTGAATATGGAATCCCTGTTTGATATCGAGCAGATGTAACTACATCCATACAGAGAAAAAAGGGATCATAATGATCCCTTTTTTGATGCCTTAATTCTGAAAGATTACAGTAGTTTTTTCAGGCGGTAGAGCTCATCCAGTGCCTGCCTTGGTGTCAGATCATCCGGGTCAATACCTGCCAGTGCTTCTTCAACTTCACTTGGCTCAGGAATTAAACTGAGTTGGTTAGCAATATCCACATTGTTAGCCGGAGCGGATGGCTGATTGCCTATCTGCTCAAGCTGGTTCAGCTTTCCGCGTGCATTTTTGATTACTGTTTTAGGCACACCCGCAAGGCCGGCAACGGCTAAGCCATAAGACTTACTGGCAGCACCTTCCTGTACGGC
Organism: Vibrio sp. SCSIO 43137; assembly: GCF_028201475.1. Lineage (NCBI taxonomy): Bacteria > Pseudomonadati > Pseudomonadota > Gammaproteobacteria > Vibrionales > Vibrionaceae > Vibrio > Vibrio sp. SCSIO 43137. Next base: position 504,807 of record NZ_CP116383.1, read on the forward strand.
ATGCATAAAGGCGATGCTATCACCGTGCTCGACGGCATCCAGATGAACGTTGGCAAGGTGATCTAACATATTCGGTAGTTCAGTCAGCTCAAAATAGTGAGTGGCAAACAGCGTCATTGCCCCAATTTGGTTGGCCAGCCATTCGGCACTTGCCCAGGCGAGGGAGAGGCCATCGTAAGTGCTGGTTCCGCGGCCGATTTCATCCATCAGCACCAGACTATGAGGCGTGGCGTTATGCAGGATATTCGCTGTCTCTGTCATCTCGACCATAAAGGTTGAGCGTCCGGAGGCAAGATCATCTGAGGCACCAATACGGGTGAAGATACGGTCAATCATACCTATTGTTGCCGCTTCGGCTGGTACATATGAGCCAATATGTGCCAGAAGAGCGATAAGCGCTGTCTGGCGCATATAAGTCGACTTACCACCCATGTTTGGCCCGGTAATAATCAGCATTTTACGCTGAGGGCTTAGTTCAATTGGGTTGGCGATAAAGGGGGCGTCCAGTACCTGCTCTACCACAGGATGACGACCATTCTGGATATGAATGCCGACATCTTCTGTCAGTTGTGGTCTGGCATAGTTCAGGCTGTCTGCCCGCTCAGCCAGATTCTGCAGTACATCCAGTTGAGAAACAGCAGAAGCCAGATTTTGTAATCGCTCCAGACTAGGCATCAGCAGATCAAACAGCTCTTCCCACAGTTTTTTCTCAATAGCCAACGCTTTAGACTTTGAGTTTAATACCTTGTCTTCGTGCTCTTTCAGCTCCGGAATAATATAACGTTCTGCATTTTTCAGGGTTTGTCGGCGCACATAGTGCGGGGGAACCAGATGACTCTGCCCGCGGCTGACCTGAATATAGAATCCATGCACATTGTTATAGCCGACTTTTAGTGTATCGATACCGTGGCGTTCCCGCTCATCGGCTTCCAGCTGCTCCAGATATTCTGTGGCTCCATCTGCCAGATTACGCCACTCATCCAGCTCGGCGCTATAGCCTGAAGCGATAACCCCGCCATCACGGATAACCACAGGCGGGTTCTCTTTAATGGCGCTCTCTAGTAACTGGCAGACATCATCCATTGGTGCTGCAAACTGAGCCAGTTTGCTCAGGTAACTGTCGCTTACACCCTGTAGTGAAGCTTCAAGTTCGGGCAGTTGCTGCATCGCGTGGCGCAAACGGGAAAGATCCCGTGGGCGGGCACTTCTGATAGCAAGGCGCGCCAATATGCGTTCAATATCGCCGATCTGCTTTAACGTTGGCTGAAGATCGAGAAACAGACTGCTCTCTTTCAGTTCGCTAATGGCGTTTAGCCTTAGGTTAAGTGTCTCGCGGCAGCGCATTGGCTGATGTAGCCAACGCTTAAGCATGCGGCTGCCCATTGCAGTGGCACTTTTATCCAGTACTTCTGCAAGAGTGTTGTCCGTACCACCGGAAAGGTTCTGGGTCAGTTCCAGATTACGACGTGTAGCAGCATCCAGAATCACGGAGTGATCCTGAGCGTCTAGCGTCAGGGAGCGGATATGGGGCAGGGCGGTTCTCTGGGTATCTTTTACATACTGAATCAGGCAGCCTGCAGCGGAAAGGCCCAGCTCAGCATGCTCTACTCCGAAGCCTATCAGGTCACGGGTTCCGAACTGCTTATTGAGCTGTTGTTTCGCTGTTTCCAGTTCAAACTCCCAGACAGGACGACGACGGTTTCCGTTTCGTCCTTCCATAAGTTGTACCGGTTCAAAATCTTCAGGGAACAGAAGTTCTGTTGGCGAGGTACGCTGAAGCTCCGCCAGCATAGCTTCTTCAGTTTCCGGCTCACAGAGCTGAAAGCGTCCGGAAGTGATATCTAATGTGGCGTAACCAAACTTGCCGTTGCGGTGACAAATCGCGGCAATAATATTATCCACCCGCTCGGACAGCAGGGCTTCGTCTGTTACGGTTCCCGGTGTCACTATACGCACAACCTGACGTTCAACCGGCCCTTTACTGGTGGCCGGATCGCCTACCTGTTCGCAGATAGCAACTGACTCACCCATCTGAACCAGCTTGGCCAGATAGCCTTCTACGGCATGGAATGGGACGCCTGCCATTGGAATTGGTTCGCCGGCAGAGGCGCCCCGCTTGGTCAGGGATATCTCAAGAAGCTGAGACGCTTTTTTTGCATCATCATAAAAAAGTTCGTAAAAATCGCCCATACGATAAAACAGCAAGATATCCGGATTCTCGGCCTTGAGTTTCAGATATTGCTGCATCATGGGAGTATGTGTTGGAGTCGCTTTTGCCATTTTGACCTAATTTACCACTTTAACTTCTTATTCCAGCGGCTTAGGATACGTGAATAGAAATGACAGGCAAGATGAATTCGAGGATTTCTGGATCATGGGAACACTAACAGAACTAAGTGCGACTTTAGGTCAGTTGCTGGCGCAGGAAAAACTGGTTCTTACAACAGCAGAATCCTGTACCGGAGGGGGAATTGCCAGTGCAGTCACTGATATTGCCGGCAGTTCTGCATGGTTTGACCGGGCATTTATTACCTACAGCAACGAAGCCAAAATGGATATGTTAGGCGTTGACCCTTATACCCTGCAAAAAGAGGGGGCAGTGAGCCAGAAAGTGGTTCAGCAGATGGCAGCCGGTGCGATTCAAAGCTCAATGGCCAATGTCTCTATATCGGTGAGTGGTATTGCCGGTCCCGGTGGCGGCAGTGACGAAAAACCGGTAGGGACAGTCTGGTTTGGCTGGAAACTGGCCGATGATACTGAAGTGCAGAAAGTAAAAGTGTTTAAGGGCGACAGAGGCGAAGTCAGGCAGCAGGCTTGCTACTTTGCCCTGCAAACCCTGGTTGAGTTAATTAACAAGCCTTAAACTGCCTTAATAAAAAATTATTAAAAGGAGTGAGTGATCACTCCTTTATTATATTCAGCGGTTAAGGGCAAAGGTTGGCAGAGACAAGTGCCATTTAATTGCCCCGAGGCGAATAGCCAGTGTTGAGACAGCACCCAGCAGGAAGGCGGAGTGATTATCCAGCCCGAAATGTAGAGCTGCAACATGGAAGAAACCACCGACAATACAGGCCGTAGCGTAAACCTCGCTTCGTAAAATCATAGGAATTTCCCGCGCCAGTACATCGCGGATAATACCACCGCCACAACCGGTGGAGACGCCCATAATAATAGCGATCAGATACGAGGTGTTATAGCTGAGGGCTTTTTCAACACCGATACCGACAAAGGCTGCCAGTCCGATAGCATCACACACTGGTAGTACATACCACGGCAGCCGTTTAGGGCGGCGTACAATGGCCATGGTCAGCAGGCAGGTGAGTAAAATAACCCAGATATAGGCATTATCGGTTACCCAGAATACTGGTGTCGCGCCAAGCAGTACATCGCGGATAGAACCGCCGCCAATGGCGGTTACACTGGCCAGTACCATAACGCCAAACGGATCCATTTTTAACCGGCCTGCAAGCAGAACGCCGGAAACGGCAAATACAGCAGTACCGAATAGATCGATAAAATAGAGAAGTGAAGAGTCCATGGTGCTAATTTCAGACTAGAAAAACTGAAGGCGATTCTACGCTAATTTATTAAGAAAATAATCTCATAAATTAGGCTATTTCTGATTTTTTGCCCGCACTTGATCGAAGCGGCTGCATACTTCTTCTATGGCCATAAGTGACCTTGGTGTCGGGCGGTTAAGCCAGTCAGAGTTTAGTGACCAGATATTGTGGTTCTGTACCGCCGGAAGCTGAGCTCGCCATTTATCCCACATTTCAGGGTTTTGGGTGGTATGTGACGAGGTAAAAATGGCTTCAGGCTTCCGGACTAATACCTGTTCTAACCCAACCTGAGGGTAAGGGTTAGGAGACTGTTTGAAAATATTGATACCACCACAGAGTGAAAACACTTCACTGGGCCAGTGACTCTGGGCAATGGTATAGATGGGTTTGCTGCTTAACTGGTAAAAGTAGCGGACCTTTGTTCTGTCTCTGAATTTCTCATCAAGCTTCGCCAGTTTGTCTCTGAATTTCTGCGCATTCAGCATACCAATATCGGGGTTATTGGCGTATTGACTCAGCTCTTCTAATCTGACAGCAATGTCTGACAGTTTGTCCGTGTCTGAGTAGTAAATCTTATAGCCAAGCTGCTCAAGTTGGGTTAATGATTTACTCACACCGCCGGAGCGCCATGCGACGATTAAATCGGGATTAAGTGCAATGATCCTTTCAACATTAACACTCTGGAAGCTGGCCACCCGTTCGAGCTGCTTTGCCTCCTCCGGATAGTCACTAAAGTCACTGACAGCAATTAGCTTATCGGCCAGCCCCGCAGCATAGACAAGCTCAGTAGAGGAGGGGGCAAGTGAGATAATGCGCTCTATAGCGAAGCTGAATGGTGCGAAAATCAGCAGCAGAACCGTGAGTAAAAGCCTCAAGCTAGACTCCCTGATAAAGCAAGAACATCAGTATGCTTTGTAAGATGATCCAGCCATATGTCCGCCATGCCAGCAGTGTTTGTAGCTGTGCGATATGGATGGCCGATGGAGCCACTCTTCCGCCCAGTTTAGGCCGGACTGATTTTTTGTCCTGATAAATAGCCGGGCCGCCAAGTGACAGCTGTAGCTTATTGCCGGTTGCAGCGAGTAACCATGCCGGCCCCGGCGTCGGCCAGTTTTTACCCTGACTGTACATCTGCTTCAGGGTGGTCATGCCATTTTTACCGACAGCAATCATCAGGCTAAATAGCCGCAAGGGTATAAAGTCCATACAGGCAAGCATACGAATAGCGGGAAGACCGAACGGCAGAAATTTCTCATTACTCGGAGACCATGCCCTTGCCAGCTCCTGAATTAACCGGTAGCTGAAAGCACCTATGCCACCTGCAATGCCGTACCAGAACAGTACAGCAACTACATTGCGGCCGTATCCTAGCAGAACGGTTTCTGCCCCGGCCTTGCCTAACCCCAGAGGAGATAGTGAGCCGGTTTCCCGGTTCAGAATGGGTTTCAGCAGGCTTCGGGCCAGCTTTTTATCTTCTTTGGCCAGTGCGCTGGTTAACTGAGTAGCCAGTTTTTCACTGTTACGCCAGTCAATGGCTAGCAGTAACAACGCCAGTTCAAACAGCTGTTCCTGCCAGACTAAAGGTTTAAGTGCCATTAATACGGCTAAGGCAGGTATCACCATTAACAGCCATGCCAGAGAGCCGGATATCAGGCTCTGGGAGTAGCTTGCATTGGTATTGACTTTATCAGCCAGAATTCGGGCGAAAGCACGCCATAAGGTTGCGGGATGAGCAGATACAGGAATAGGCAATATCAGATGAAACAGAATGGCACCCCATAACACTAACAGGGCACCATTACTGTAAAATTGCTCAAATGCAGCTTGCATAGATAGCTTACTTAAGCAGCTCGATCATATTGATCACCATCTCTGAAGAGCTTTTCGCTGCCAGAGGCAGAAACTCATCAAAGGTCATTGGTGATTCTTTATCTGCCACGTCAGAAATGGCGCGAACCACAACAAATGGTTTACCAAACTGATGGCACGTCTGACCTACTGCTGCCGCTTCCATTTCAACGGCAATAACAGAAGGGAAGTGTTTAAGAATAAACTGGTTGTGTTGCTCTGAGTTTACAAAAGTATCACCGGTACAGATCAGGCCTCGTACCGCGTGCTTGTCTTTCATTTTAGCCAGCGCTTTCTCAGCCGTTTCCATCAGCTTCTCATCGGCAGCAAAGGCTGCAGGCTGACCGGCCATCTGGCCCATCTCATAGCCGAATGCTGTTACGTCTGCGTCGTGGTAACGCACTTCAGTAGAGATAACCACATCACCTAAGTTCAGGCTTGAATCAAAACCACCGGCAGAACCTGTGTTGATAATCAAATCCGGATCAAAGTGATCGATCAGTATGGTGGTACCAACCGCTACGGAAACTTTACCAATACCCGACTGAAGCAGTACAACATCAGCACCGTTTAGTGTGCCCGAATAGAAGGTACAGCCTCCTTTTTGCATCACTTCGCAGTTGCTGATTGCTTCTCTCAGGATGGTCACTTCTTGCTCCATCGCACCAATAATACCGATTTTCATAGCTATTCTCTTTTAATTAACGGAATCAAAATTTTAAGAATTGTAGCATATCGCCTGATAGCCGCCACAGATATAAAAAAGGCCAGCGTAAAAGCTGGCCAAAATAAAGTTTGGAAGGAAACTTTACAAAAAATTATGCATTTGAAAGCATCAATGAATCTGATTTGGCTTCAAGGTTAGTGTTACCCATCAGGTAATCATCAACGGCACGGGCGCATTCGCGACCTTCGTTGATACAACGTACCACCAGAGACTGTCCGGTACGCATATCACCAGCGGCAAACACACCTTTCTGGTTAGTCATAAAGCCTTCTGTTGCCACATTGCCTCTGTCATCCAGCTTGATATCAAGCTGAGCCAGTACCCCATCCGGTTCCGGATGCAGGAAGCCCATTGCAAGGAAAGCCATATCACAAGCAATAACACGCTCGCTGCCTTCAATTTCTTTGAAGTTAGGACGCTCGCCCGGTTTAGCATCTTCCCAGACAATATCAGCCAGACGAAGGCCGGTAACATTGCCTTTGTCATCACCGATAAACTCTTTGGTCAGAATGTTCCAGTGACGTTCACAACCCTCTTCGTGTGAAGTAGAGGTACGAAGAATCATAGGGTATTGAGGCCACGGCATATTTACCGGTCTTTTCTCCGGTGGCATTGGCATGATCTCAACCTGAGTGATGCTGGCGGCACCGTGACGGTTTGAAGTACCGACACAGTCTGAACCTGTATCACCACCACCGATTACCACAACATGTTTGCCTTTGGCGTGGATCTCTTTGGTTTTCAGATCCATATTGTTGGCGCGGCGGTTGTTTTGCCCGAGAAACTCCATGGCAAAGTGCACGCCATTCAGCTCACGGCCGGAGATAGGAAGATCTCTCGGCACTGTTGAACCAACGGTAAGCAGAACCACGTCATACTCCTGACGAAGCTGCAGTGCATTCACATCTACACCGATATGAGCACCGGTTTCAAACACAATGCCAGCTTCTTCCATCAGGCTCACTTTGCGATCGATAACATCCATACCCAGCTTAAAGTCGGGGATACCAAAGCGAAGCAGACCACCCACTTTTTCGTCACGCTCATAAACCGTAACGCAGTGGCCGGCACTGTTCAGCTGCTCGGCAGCCGCCAGACCAGCAGGGCCTGAACCGATAATTGCCACGGTTTTACCAGTACGGATACGTGGTTTTTTCGGCTTGGCGTAGCCCTCTTTATAGGCTCTCTCAACGATGGTTTTTTCAATATTACAGATGGTAATAGGATCTTGGTTAATGCCCAGAACACAAGCAGTTTCACAAGGTGAAGGACAAACACGACCGGTAAACTCCGGAAAGTTGTTTGTGCTGCTCAGAATGTTCCATGCCTCTTCCCAGCTGTCACGATAAACGGCATCGTTAAACTCAGGAATAATATTTCCTATCGGGCAGCCGCTATGACAAAACGGCACACCACAGTCCATACAGCGAGAAGCCTGTTGATTGATCTTCTCACCAAACTCTTCGTTTAGGACGAACTCTTTGTTGTCTTGAATACGAACACTTGGATCAAGCTTTTGTGGCAGCTCACGACCATGTTCTAAAAATCCAGTAGGCTTACCCATTATACTGCCTCCAACTCTTCCGTGTGTTCTGCTTGCTGTTGTGCCTTGCGCTTCTGAAGTACCGCTTTGTAGTCACGCGGCATTACCTTAACCATCTGCTTAAGGTTTGCTTCGAAGTCTTCAAGGAACGCTTTAGCAACAGCACTTCCTGTAAACTCAATATGCTTGCTTAGCATCTCTTGCAGTAAGGCTCTGTCTTCCTGCTCGATTGGATCCAAGTCAACCAGTTCCGGGTTCAGCTTGGTTTCAAAATCGCCTTCTTTATCCCAGACATAAGCAGTACCACCACTCATACCTGCAGCAAAGTTACGGCCTGTTGAGCCAAGAATAACCGCAGTACCGCCAGTCATATATTCACAGCCGTGGTCACCCACACCTTCAACAACCACCTTGGCACCTGAGTTACGTACACAGAAACGCTCACCAGCCAGACCACGGATATAAGACTCACCAGAAGTCGCGCCGTAGAAGCAGACGTTACCAACCACAATGTTGTTTTCAGCAACAATTGAAGAGTTAGTGTCCGGATAAAGTACCAGAGTACCGCCGGATAAACCTTTACCCCAGTAGTCGTTGGCGTTGCCTTCTACTTCGAACTGTACGCCTTTAGACAGGAAGGCTCCGAAAGATTGACCAGCAGAACCGTTAAACTTCACCTTCATGGTGTTAGGCAGGCCCTGATCTTTGAAGACCTTAGAGATCTCGTTGGATAGCATGGTGCCTGTTGAACGGTCGGTATTGATAATCGGTAGTTCCGCACTAACGGCTTCACCCTTCTCAATGGCCGGTTTAGCAAGATCGATCAGTTTGCGGTCGAGTACTTCTTCCAGCAGGTGGTTCTGCTCAATCTGGTTGTAAACGCCGTCAGATTCACGGGCAGGTTCGATATAAAGAACAGGAGAAAGATCCAGGTTCTTATATTTCCAGTGCTGGATATCGTCACGTACTTTCAGCTTCTGAGACTGACCAACCATTTCATCAATGGTGCGGAAGCCCAGTTCAGCCATGATTTCACGCAGACCTTCAGCCATATACTGGAAGAAAGTAACCACGTCTTCTACGCGACCGTCAAAGCGTTCACGCAGGGTTTTGTTTTGTGTTGCGATACCCACAGGACAGGTGTTCTTATGACACTTACGCATCATGATACAACCTTCAACCACAAGGGCAGCCGTTGCCACGCCCCACTCTTCTGCACCCAGAAGGGTAGCAACAGCAAGGTCACGAGGTGTCTTCATCTGGCCGTCAGACTGAACTACGATACGGTTACGAAGACCGTTTTTCAGTAGTGTCTGATGCGTTTCAGCCAGACCAAGCTCCCATGGAAGGCCAGTATGGCGGATAGATGAAATTGGTGATGCACCTGTACCGCCATCGAAACCGGCGATAAGTACAACATCGGCTTTTGCCTTAGCTACACCTGAAGCGATAGTACCTACGCCCGCTTCCGATACCAGCTTGACGTTTACACGGCCGTTACGGTTGGCGTTTTTCAGATCGTAGATAAGCTGAGCCAAATCCTCGATCGAGTAGATATCGTGGTGTGGCGGAGGTGAAATCAGACCAACTCCCGGAGTGGAGTGTCGGGTTGCACCGATCCAGTCATCGACTTTGTCACCCGGTAGCTGACCACCTTCACCCGGTTTCGCACCCTGAGCCATCTTGATCTGAATTTCATCAGAGTTGGTCAGGTAGTATGAAGTTACACCGAAACGGCCGGAGGCAACCTGCTTGATTGCTGAGCGTTCCCAGTCACCATTCTCTTTCTTCTCAAAACGAGCCGGATCTTCACCACCTTCACCTGAGTTGGATTTTGCTCCAATCCGGTTCATGGCTACCGCCAGTGTTGAGTGTGCTTCGTAAGAGATGGAACCAAAGCTCATTGCACCCGTTGCGAATCGCTTAAGAATGCTTTCAATCGGCTCTACTTCAGCCAGAGGTACGGCACCCGCCGGGTTCTTAACAAACTCTAACTGGCTACGAAGTGTCGCTGCGTTGTCGCCTTGTGCATCAACGGTTTGAGCATATTGTTTAAACTGAGCAAAATCTTTATTACGGGTAGACTGTTGCAACAGGGAAATAGTTTCAGGGTTAAACAGGTGTTTTTCACCACGCTGTTTCCACTGATAAACACCGCCGACATCCAGCATCTGGATAGGGATTTCACGGCTCGGATAACCGATGCGGTGACGTACCAGTACTTCTTTGGCAATATCGTCGATACTCAGACCCTGAATACGGGTAACCGTACCGGTAAAGTACTTGTCTACTACTGACTTGCTGATACCAAGGGCTTCAAAGATCTGTGCACCATGGTAGGACTGCAGGGTAGAGATACCCATCTTAGAGAAGATCTTCAGCAGGCCGCCGTTAACGCCTTTACGGTAGTTGTTAAACAGCTCTTCTGAAGGTGTTTGCGGATCCAGTTTGTTTTTCTTCTGCAGGTCGACAATGGTTTCAAGCACCAGATACGGGTTAACGGCGTTAGCACCGTAGCCGACAAGAGTAGCAAAGTGGTGTGTTTCACGTGCATCACCTGTCTCAATGACGATATCACACTTAGCACGAAGCCCTTTGCGGATCAGGTGGTGGTGAACGGCACCTACAGCCAGCATGGCCGGAATGGCGGCGTGGTTTGAGTTAACGGCACGGTCCGTCAGAAGGATGATTGAGTAACCGTCGATAACGGCATCTTCTGCATACTGGCAGATACGCTTAAGGGCGCGTTCCAGTTTGCCTTCTTCCTCGCTGGCGCGGAATACGATATCCAGTGTTTTCGCCTGCAGGTGCTCATTATCGATAGCACGCAGTTTTTCAAGTTCTGAGTTAGACAGAACAGGCGATTCCAGTTCTACTTTCTGACAGTGCTCAGGAGACTCAGCCAGCAGGTTTTGATCTTTACCAAGATAAGTATTCAGCGACATCACCATACGCTCACGGATTGGGTCAATCGGTGGGTTGGTTACCTGTGCAAATAGCTGTTTAAAGTAGTTAGACAGATGCTGTGACTGATGAGAAAGTACTGCCAGCGGCCAGTCAGCACCCATAGCACCTAGTGGTTCCTTGGCATCTTTTGCCATAGGAACAATAATTTCGTTCACCTCTTCAGAAGTGATACCAAAAGCCTGTTGGTTATGCAGCAATCTTTCAGCCGATGGCTGGTGGTGCATGTTGTCGGCTTCCGGCAGCTTCTTAAGGCTGAGCAGGTTCTCTTTTACCCACTGCTTATAAGGCTGTGCACTGGCAATGCTGTCTTTCACTTCTTCATCAGAGATGATGCGGCCTTCTTCCAGATCGGCAACAAAGATTCTGCCCGGCTGCAGGCGGCCGTGGAATTCCACGTTTTCAGGAGCGATCTCTACCACACCTGATTCAGACGCCATCACCAGAAAATCATCTTTAGTTACTGTATAACGGGAAGGACGCAAGCCATTACGGTCTAGTGTGGCACCCACCTGTACACCATCGGTGAAACAAACAGATGCAGGGCCGTCCCACGGTTCCATAACGTTAGCATGGTACTGGTAGAATGCACGGCGCTCAGGATCCATATTTTTGTTTTCCTGCCACGCTTCCGGAATCATCATCATCAGGGCATGAGGCAGGCTACGGCCGGCAAGGATAAGCAGCTCCAGCGCCATATCAAAGTTGGACGAGTCTGAGCTTCCTTCCTGACAGATAGGCAGAAGCATATCAATTTCAGCCTGAGTAAACAGGTCAGAACTCAGGATCGCTTCACGCGCTTTCATCCAGTTCAGGTTACCGCGAACTGTGTTGATTTCACCATTGTGGGCGATATAACGGAAAGGTTGCGCCAGACGCCATTTAGGGAATGTATTGGTTGAGAAACGAGAGTGAACCAGTGCCAGTGCGGTTACCATGGTCGGGTTCTGAAGGTCGAGGAAATATTGCGGAACTTGTTCCGTAGTCAACTGACCTTTATAAACCAGTGTTTTGTAAGACATTGAGTTGATATAGAAATCATCACCAATATTAGACACACTTTCCAGACAAACACGAACTGTGTAGTTACGCAGAACATACAACTTACGTTCCAGCTCGTCAGGGGTTGTGCCCGGACCACCAGAGATAAACACATGTTCAAACTGAGGCTCAGTACTTAGCGGGTCGACACCAATCATTGAGTTGTCGGTCGGTAATACACGATAACCCAGAATTTCAAGATCCAGACGACGGGCATTGCGCTCTAAAATGTCGCGACACTGCTGGCGTTTATGTTCGTCTTTAGGGAAAAGTACTACACCAACACCGTATTTCTCAAATGACGGTATTTTAATGCCCAGTTTGACAGTCTCTTCAAGTAAAAACTCGTGTGGCTTCTGTAATAAAATACCAGCACCGTCACCGCTGCATGGGTCACAACCCTGTCCGCCACGATGTTCCATTCGCGCAAGCATATCCAATGCCTGAGTAACCACATCGTGAGATTTACGGTTTTTTAAGTGAGCAACAAAACCGATACCACAAGCGTCATGCTCCAGTTCAGGAGTATAAAGACCTTGTGCCTTCTGCTCTCTATCTACCATAGATACATCCTTCCAATTAAATTTCAGGCGCAACATGCCTAAGGCAATTGTTTCCTGTCTTTTATTTATGCTTATTCAACGCTCACCATGTGTGATGAGCTCGATTCCATTCTGTTCTTCACAGGAATAATTTATGTGAAGAAAACATTTCCCTAGTGAAATCCGTTATTCTTGTGCCACTTTATAGTGGTTTATATAGGTGGGTTCGGATTGTCACAGATAAATCCGCACTTTTATCTTGTCCATTTTATTAAGAGTCAGAGTGCGAAGCTTCTTGTATCCTACAATTTTGTGTAGCTTAATTCCATTGAAAAGTTGAGGTGTATTAAGTTTTTTTTATTAAAAGTATGAATAACAAGTAGATAAAACCGGCATATTTAGCCCTTTCGAGTCATTTATTGCGCATCTTTATTGATTTTTAATAGCATTGCAGACCACCGCTTCCCGTATAATCTGCCGATACTATTTTTCATAGATGTAATTAATTTTCATTTTCATCACTCAGCAGGTAACAGAGAGATATGCAGCTACACGAACTCGTCAATACCATAGGGCAGGATTTACAACGTCGTTATGGCGAGAAGGTTCATAAACTGACATTGCATGGTGGCTTCAGTTGCCCAAACAGAGACGGAACCATTGGCAGAGGCGGCTGCACTTTCTGTAATGTGGCTTCTTTTTCAGATGAAGAGACCCAGCGCCAGAGTATTCAGGAGCAACTGACCGACAGGGCAGGGGAGATTCACCGGGCTAAACGCTACCTGGCCTATTTTCAGGCTTATACCAGCACCTACGCTGAAGTTCAGACACTGAAAAATATGTATGAAGAAGCACTAAAGGCGGCTGATATGGTGGGCTTGTGTGTCGGCACCCGCCCGGACTGTGTTCCTCAGGCGGTACTGGATCTGTTGTCTGGTTATGTTGAGCAGGGATATGAAATCTGGCTGGAGCTGGGTCTTCAGACCGCCAACAACGATACCTTAAAGCGAATCAACCGGGGGCATGATTTTGAGTGCTATGCGGAGATCACCCGTAAAGCGAGAGCGTTGGGGATAAAAGTATGTACTCACTTAATTGTTGGCCTTCCTAAAGAAGATCGACAAGACTATATAGATACAATGAATAAAGTGCTTGAAGTCGGAACCGATGGCATTAAGTTACACGCCCTTCATATAGTAGAAGGTAGTACCATGGCCAAAGCGTGGCGTGCCGGGAGGTTAGAAGCTCCGGGGCTGGAAGAGTATGTCAGTGTGGCCGGTGAGCTGATCCGTATGACACCGCCTGATATTGTTTACCATCGGGTGTCTGCTGCCGCCAGACGTCCGACTCTGCTCTCTCCTATGTGGTGTGAAAACCGCTGGCTGGCAATGACAGAGATTGGCAGAGAGCTGGACAGGCTTGGCCCGCAGGGCTCATTGATTGACCAACCTTTTGTCTATCAAAAGCCAGAACTGAAATCGTCAAATAGTGCTTAAGCCGAACTCGCTTTTTTCAGGCGGCTATGCTGAAATTAACAGCAAACAAGCAGTAATATTAATAAGGTAGCAGGAACAGCTATGGACAATATGCTTTATCAGGTTCTGGAGTGGTTCTATCTGTTGGGTATTGAGCTACTTGTTATCGTTATTGCCCTTATTACCGTAATACTGATTAAGCAACATTATCAAAATAAGTTCCGCAAGTTTATTCAGGACTCCCCCCTTGCTGTAATGGCGATAGATGAATCTTCCGGAGAGCTTTTGTTATCCAACCGGCCTGCTATGCAGTTACTCGGGGTCAGGCTGGTGGGGAAGAAATACTGTCTGCCGCTGACCATGACTGGTTCTCAGTTAAAAGAAGTATTTTTTCTGGTAAATGGTTCCAGTTTTAAAAGTTACCTTTCTACATGGACAATCTCAGAACATCACTCTTTCACCGTTGAGTTTACCGGCCGTAAAATGCGCTATGGCACCCGCTGGGTCTGGTTACTTTATGCGGTTAAGCATCTGGAGGCGGAACCTGAAAGTGATGAAGTGAGAACCTCACTAAAGATCACCCGCACAGCATTAGACTCCCTCAGTGAGCTGATTTATATACGCGATAATAACGGTAACATTATCGATTCCAATCGATCTTTCGATGCTTTCTGGCGTGATAGGGAAGAAGAGAGCGATATTCTGATGCAAGGCGTGATGCAGGGGCGGAAAAGTCAGCGACGCTGGACAACAGATACTGCAGGCAGAAGCTGTTTACTGGAAACATCACAAACGCCTCTGGTTTCCAATGACGGTGATGTGTTGGGCGCTTTGGGTATCAGCCATGATGTTACCGACTGGTTCAAGATGCAGCAGGATCTTCGTGAGGAGATGGATCGGCGTAAAGGCACAGAGATGGCACTGGCGCAAAGGGAGATTATTCTTACTTCCATTCTGGAATCTTCTCCTGATGTGATTGCGTTGTTTAATGAGGAGCGGGTCTACCAAGCTTGTAATCAGGCCTATGTTGACTCAATGGATATCGATATGAAGCCTGAGCAACTGATAGGCAAAAAGATAGAGGATATTCTGCCCGCTCACCTGAAACAGAGGTTTATCGAGACAGATGCAAAAGTGCTGGAACAAGGTGAAACCCTTCGTTATATAGACGAAATTATGGATAAGTCGGGCAAACCTAAATGGTACGATGTTGTGAAATCCCCTTACCGGGATCCTTCGACCGGGATTACCGGTGTGTTGTTACTGGCAAGGGATGTGACAGAGCGTTATCTGACAGAACAGAAACTGGAAGAAGCCAATCAGGAGCTTGCACGGTTAAGTTTTGTTGACGGGCTAACTCAGGTAGCTAACCGGAGAAGGTTCGATGAACAGCTAGATTTCGTCTGGAACCTGCACCGTCGTGAGCAAAACCCTCTTACTGTTATTTTGTGTGATATCGACTTCTTTAAAGAGTTTAATGATAACTATGGTCACCTTAAGGGGGATCAGGCTTTAGTTGATGTAGCTAATGCATTTAAAGCAACACTGACCAGAACGTCGGACTGTGTGGCCCGTTATGGTGGTGAAGAGTTTGCCTTTATTCTGCCGAATACCAATCACAACGGAGCACAGATAATTGCCAGCAATATTCATCTGGCAGTAAAGAAATTGGCCATCGCACATGAGTTTTCTCAGGTTAGTGATTTTGTTACGGTCAGTATTGGTGTCGCTTCATTTACTCCTCAGAAACAAGAGAGCCCGGAGCTGATGTTGTCTCATGCAGACGATGCCCTTTATGCGGCGAAGAAACAGGGACGAAACCAGACCCAGTACTATTATCAGTAAGTTGTGATTCAAAGTGCTTACAAACGCCTTTCTAGCAATTAGAATGTCCCTTCCTGTTATGCATGGAGCATTAAATGAAACCTATCAAAAGCTTAGCGCAGTATTATGTTGATCTGCTGGTAAAACTAGGCATCTTACGATTCTCTATTTTACTGGCGCTGGCGATAGTGGCGTTAGCGGTATTTGTTCAGGTCGGAATTACCCTCGGCCTCAGAGGGATTGTTGATGATATTGATATTATCCGTTCTGTTTTCTTCGGTTTGTTGATCACCCCCTGGGCTGTTTATTTTCTCTCCGTTGTTGTCGATCAACTGGAGGAGTCCCGTCAGCGTCTCTCAAAGCTGGTGGCAAAACTAAAGGATATGCGTGACAGGGATCAGGAGCTGAATAATCAGCTGCAACAGAATATTATCAAGCTGAATCAGGAGATTGAGGAGAGGCAGAAGGCCGAAGAAGCCCGTGAAGAGGCGATGAAAGATCTGGAAAACGAGGTCTATCAGCGTGAAAGTACTCAGTTAGAGCTGGCGGAAAGAACTGCGCTGCTACGATCCTTTATCGATGCATCTCCCGATTTGATCTACTACCGTAATGAAGAGGGGCAGTTTTCCGGCTGTAACAAAGCCATTGAAGATTTGACGGGCAAGACAGAGGCAGAGTTGGTTGGTCTGACGCCATGGGATGTGTACAGCAAAGAGATTGCGACTCAGATTGTTGAAACTGATCAGAAAGTGTTTAAAAACAACGAAGCACTTACCTATGAGCAGTGGCTGGAATATCCCGACGGAAAGAAAGTTTACTTCGAGCTGCGCAAAGTGCCTTTCTACAGCAAAGAGGGCCGCCACCTTGGTCTGGTTGGTTATGGCCGTGATATTACTGAGCGTAAGAAGTATCAGGATGCACTGGAGAAAGCCAGCCGGGATAAGACTACTTTTGTTTCTACCATTAGCCATGAGTTAAGAACTCCCCTTAACGGCATTGTCGGTTTAAGCCGGATGCTGTTAGATACCCGCCTGAATGAAGAGCAGCGTCAGCAGCTTCAGACTATCAATGTGAGTGCGATTACACTGGGTAATATTTTTAACGATATTATCGATATGGATAAGTTTGATCGCAGAAAGCTGGAGTTACTGCCAAAGCCGGTTAACTTTGAAGACTTTGTGCTGGAGATGGAGAGTATTTCCGGCCTGATGGCTCAGCAAAAAGGGCTGAGATTTGATCTGGAAAGACTGACAGATTTTCCTGCCCTGATAGAAGTAGATGAAACCAGACTGCGGCAGGTGCTGTGGAACCTGATTGGTAACGCCACTAAGTTTACCAAGGAAGGCAGTGTGATAATGAGTGTCAGTGCCGACGTTGAATATGGTATGGCTGATATTACCTTTGAGGTTGAAGATTCCGGTATCGGTATTCCGGAAAATGAGCTGGATAAGATTTTTGCCATGTATTATCAGGTTAAATCAGGCAAAGATAATCTTCATGCAGTGGGCACGGGGATCGGTCTGGCAGTTTCTAAGCAACTAATTAAGATGATGAACGGCGATATTACTGTCAGCAGTGAAGAAGGCTTTGGCAGTGTGTTTACCGTTAATATCCGTGTGCCTGTCTGTGAAGCGTCTGAAGAAGAGATTAAAAAGCAGCCTAAACAACAGAAAAGTCAGAGAATCTTTATTGTTGAGGATATTGAACTCAATATTACCGTTGCCAGATCTTTGCTGGAGAGTCTGGGGCATACAGTGGATGTGGCAATGAACGGTGAAGAGGCGATCGAGAAGTTCTCTCCTGAAGCCTATGATCTGGTATTGCTGGATATTCAACTACCGGATATGACCGGCTTTGATATTGCTGCTCATTACCGCAATGAATACAGTAACCTTCCCCCGCTGGTTGCCCTGACGGCGAATGTTATGAAAGACAAAGGGGACTATATTAATAAAGGCATGGATGACGCCCTGAGTAAGCCCCTTTCCGTAAAAGCAATTCAGAAAGTGATAGAGAAACAGTGCCTGAACCGGGAGCAGAATATGACAGAGGAAAAACCTGTAGTTGAGCCGGTTAAGCCGGCGAAAGATATTGCCTCGACTTTGTTGGATCTGGAAATGCTGGAATCTTATGTTGATATCGTCGGCTCTCAGCCGGTGCTGGACAGCATTAAGATGTTCGAAGATATGATGCCGGGCTACATTGAGGTACTTGATTCTAATATGACGGCCAAAGATCAGGACGGCATTGTTTCCGAAGCTCATAAGATTAAAGGCGCGGCAGGCTCCATCGGCTTGCAGCATATTCAGCGGGTAGCGCAGAAAGCACAGTCACCGCAAATGCCGGCGTGGTGGGAGAATATTGAAGATTGGGTTGAAGAGATTAAAAACGAGTACCAGCACGATATTACGGTTCTGAAACAGTGGCTGGAGAAAAGAGAGTCCTGATTTACAGGCAAGCGCCCTAATTATAATAAGGCAGATAAAAAAGAAGCTCCGTAAGGAGCTTCTTTTTTCACTGATTTAGCAAGAGTGGTTACTCTTCCAGATCACCGCAGAAGCGATAACCTTCACCGTGAATAGTGGCGATAATTTCCGGAGTATCTGTAATAGACTCAAAATGCTTACGGATACGACGGATAGTTACGTCTACAGTACGGTCATGTGGCTTAAGCTCACGTCCTGTCATCTTCTTAAGCAGATCGGCACGGGTTTGAATCTTGCCCGGGTTTTCACAGAAGTGCAGAAGCGCACGGAACTCTGAGCGAGGTAATTTATAACCTTCACCTAGAGGGCTAACCAGAGAACGGCTGTTGATATCCAACACCCAACCGTTAAACACATATTTCTCAACGCTACGCTTCTCTTCCGGAGCAACGCTGCCACTCATTGAGCGGGTTAGCAGGTTACGTGCACGAATGGTCAGTTCACGAGGGTTGAATGGTTTAGTGATGTAGTCATCCGCACCAATTTCCAGTCCCAGGATTTTATCGACTTCATTGTCACGGCCGGTTAAGAACATCAGTGCGACGTTAGCTTGTTCTCTTAACTCACGAGCAAGTAGCAGGCCATTTTTACCAGGAAGATTGATATCCATGATAACTAAATTAACCTGATGGTCAGAAAGCACGTCGTGCATCTCTTCACCATCACTCGCTTCAAATACGTTGTAGCCCTCTGCTTCAAATATGCTTTTCAGCGTATTTCGGGTTACTTGCTCATCTTCAACAATGAGAATCTGCGGGGTTTGCATTGGCGTTACCTAAATTGTTACGAAATTGTAAATATTTAAAAAGAATTCTAGGCAAAAAATAACATATGGGTAAAGTGTTTGCGACGATAAGTAACAAAAAACATTGATAAACACTTAAAATAGGTACGCCTTCCGTGGGTTTTACCTTGTTTCGAGACTGTTCCACTCCTGTCAGGTCTCTAAAAATATTTGCCATTAATGCGTTGGATTTTATTATCTTAACCGTATTGCAACAATAACAGTTTGTTAATTCTGTTCACTTTGTTGATTTACATCAAGTGACAAAAATTTCTAAATGTAGATATTAAATAAGCAATCTATCAGGGTAAGGCAATGGAAATTAACAAAGATTTATGGCGTGCATACCAGCTGAGCTACTTCTTCCTGAACGAGCCGCTGACTATGGATAAATTCGCCATTATTACGGCCTGCAACCCACAAAGCCAGCCAACAAATGACAGGGAAAATAAAAGAAACAACCGCTTACTGGAGCAGGATATTTCAGCTTATCGCTACCAGACTCTATCTGTCGGAGACAGTAAAAAAAGCTGGATAGAAGAGAGCTTTGCTGTAGAGTTGAGCCAAAACGCTGCTGTTGAGCTGGTAAAAAAATATCAACAGAATGCCATCTATTATGTATCAGAGGGGCAACTTTATCTTGTCTCCTGTATGGGAAGCGAGTATTCCAAACTGTTAGGGCGCTTCTCTGAAAAAGTTGTTTATCAAGAACAAGGTTGAGGACAAAGAATTTAAAATCATTCATAGCTTATCTCTGGATAATTTGGGGAGAACTATGAGTCATCAAGGAGGAAAAAATGAACGATATACTTCCAGATATTTGTGATAAATATGAAGATCAGGTAACACTGCTGGATCTTCCTCTTCAGAGCTTCGGGCAGAGATATGCCTTCAGCGGAGAGATTGTCACAGTGCGCTGCTTCCATGACAATTCGAAAGTCAGGGAGGTGCTGGCACAAGACGGAAAAGGTAAAGTTCTTTTTGTCGACGGGAATGGTTCCTGTAAAAAAGCACTATTGGGTGATCAGCTTGCTATTCTTGCTATCGAGAATGGCTGGGAAGGGATCATTGTTAACGGGGCGGTACGTGATGTTGCAGCTCTTTCTGAAATGGATATTGGTGTGAAAGCCTTAGCTGCCTGCCCATTTAAAACAGAAAAAAGAGGGGCTGGTGAAGTGAATGTCTGCCTGACTATTCAACGTCAGATGATTCATCCCGGCGACTATATTTATGCCGACTGGAACGGAACATTAGTTTCAGGTGAAGTGCTTCAGTGGTAATCAACCGGGGCTAGAAGCGAAAGCCTAGCCCCAACTCAAACCCCTGCTGTAACTCTTCATAATCCAGAGTTGCGTGCAGATCCAAATGATCAGAGATTTTTACCCTGCTTGATACTTCAGCACCGAATGTATTGAACGGTTCACCATTTTCCTGAAGTTCCTGCTTTGTATGCAGGGTGCTTTTCAAAGAAAATGCCTCACCAATATTGTAACTAACACCGCTTAGAAAGCCTCTTTCTGTGGATTCTTCAGAGACGTTATCAATCCGGGTTCCTACATATATATCGATATTGCCAAACACGGAATAGGCGTAGCCGCTATCAATTTTCCAGCTGTCGAACTCATTCAGAATATTGTTTTGGCTTGAGACAAACAGTTTATGTGGGGAGTCTGCCCCTTCTGAGTTCAGGGAAGGCAGAATTTCAGCCTGAGAATTTGTGGCAAACACAAGGAGAGCGCAGAGCAAACTTTTTCTCATATCGATCTCCTTATCTATGTGCCACTGTTAGTTCAGGCGATATATTAGTAATGTGTGATTTTGTTGCCTGTTCGTTAATTAAAACACAAAAAAACCATTGTGGATCCTTACTTTTGGATCTTTAGATAGATCCATTAGTTATTTGAAGTAATCATAGGGAATCGATTGCTTTTTAAAACAGTACTTTATGCATTCAGTCTCATTTGTAGTAAACAGAGAGAATTTTGAAGTTGCGCAAAAAAATATTGAACTTTTATTTGACTATGTGAGTGAAAGTCGGTAAACGTATGTATCAGCAAACACACATTAGCAAAAAATATAGAATTTAAATAATGCCAGCACACAGCCAAATGATGATGACCACCACCATTATTATTACCGACATGACCATTGTTGGGGCGGCCTGCTGAGCGAAAAGAATTTCAAAAAAAGGCCTGTATCCCCGAAAGATACAGGCCTTTTTTTATAGCTTTATACATACTGGAGGTAGGGATGCGAGTACTCAAGTTTGGTGGTTCATCATTAGCTGATGCGGACCGTTTTTTAAGGGCGGCCGATATCATCGCCAACAATGCTCAACAGGAAGAGGTCGCTGTTGTTCTTTCAGCACCGGGAAAGACAACCAATAAGCTGGTTGCGGTTATAGAAGGGGCGCTGCGGAACGGAGACGCCGATCTGCAGATTGCAGAGCTGGAATCCTCATTTGCACAGCTTTTTGCTGATATTAAAGCGGTTCTGCCAAATCTCGATAATGTGGCTTTCGATGAGCAGGTGAAAGTCTCTCTGACTCAGCTTCGCCAGTTTGTTCACGGTATCGCCCTGCTGGGTATGTGCCCGGGTAATGCCAACGCCAGAATCATCAGTAAAGGTGAGAGAATCTCCATTAAGCTGATGCAGGCTGTTTTGCAGGCAAAAGGACAGAAAGCCAGCCTAATCGATCCGGTTAAGTATCTGCTTGCTTCAGGTGATCACCTTGAAGCTATGGTAGATGTAGACGCTTCAACCCTGAACTTTAAAAAAGATCCTCTGCCGCAAGGCCATGTCAATATTATGCCGGGCTTCACTGCCGGTAATAAAGAGGGTGAACTGGTTACTCTTGGCCGTAATGGCTCTGACTATTCAGCCGCTGTACTTGCAGCCTGTCTTCGTGCTGACTGCTGTGAAATCTGGACTGATGTGGATGGTGTTTACAACTGTGACCCGCGTCTGGTAGATGATGCCCGCCTGCTTAAATCCCTTAGCTATCAGGAAGCGATGGAGCTCTCTTACTTCGGTGCTTCCGTTCTGCACCCGAAAACCATCGCTCCGATTGCTCAGTTCCATATTCCGTGTCTGATCAAAAACAGTTTTAACCCTCAGGGAGCGGGTACTCTGATTGGTCAGGATACTGGTGAAGATAATCTGGAAATTAAGGGTATTACTACCCTGAATAAGCTGACTATGGTGAACGTCTCCGGCCCGGGTATGAAGGGTATGGTTGGTATGGCAAGCCGGGTATTTGGTGCTATGTCTTCTGCCGGTGTTTCTATTGTTCTTATTACTCAGTCCTCTTCTGAATACAGCATCAGCTTCTGTATTGAAGAAGCTGATAAGCCGAAAGCGGAGCAGGTGCTTCGTGACGCCTTTGAACTGGAACTAAAAGACGGCCTGCTTGAACCGGTTGAGTTTATGGATGACGTTGCCATTGTTACTCTGGTGGGTGACGGTATGCGTACATCACGTGGTGTTGCATCGCGTTTCTTCTCTTCTCTGGCAGAAGTGAACGTCAATATCGTTGCTATTGCGCAGGGCTCTTCTGAGCGGGCAATCTCTGCCGTGATTCCTGAAGACCGTGTATCAGAAGCGGTGAAGGCTTGTCACGAAAATCTGTTTAACTCGAAACACTTCCTCGATCTGTTTGTTGTTGGTGTTGGCGGTGTTGGTGGTGAGCTGGTTGATCAGGTGCAAAGGCAGCAGGCAAAACTGGCTGAAAAAGGCATTGTCTTGCGTGTTTGTGCACTGGCAAACAGTAAAGGCGTATTAATGGACAGCAAAGGTCTGCCGCTGGAAAACTGGCGTGATCGCATGAACAACGTAAGCGATGAGTTTAGCCTGTCCAGATTGATTGCTATGGTGCAACGTAACCACATTATTAACCCGGTACTGGTGGACTGTACCTCAAGTGAAGGTATTGCTCAGCAATACGCCGATTTCCTAGCCGCTGGCTTCCATGTGGTGACACCGAACAAGAAGGCCAATACGGCTAGCATGGCTTACTATCATCAGCTTCGTCGCGTGGCACAGAGTACCCGCCGTAAGCTTATGTATGAAACCACCGTTGGTGCGGGTCTGCCGGTAATTGAAAACCTGCAAAACCTTATCTCTGCCGGTGATGAACTTGAGAAGTTTAATGGCATATTGTCAGGCTCACTCTCTTATATCTTCGGTAAGCTAGATGAAGGGATGACCCTGAGTCAGGCAACAACCATAGCCAAAGATAATGGCTTTACTGAGCCGGACCCACGTGATGATCTGTCTGGAATGGATGTTGCGCGTAAACTACTTATTCTGGCAAGGGAAACAGGTCTGGAGCTGGAACTGGATGATGTAGAAGTTGAGCAGGCTCTGCCGCCGGGCTTTGATGATTCAGGTTCCGTTGAGGACTTTATGGCCCGCCTGCCTGAAGCGGATGCCTATTTCCTAGAGCAGTCTGAAAAAGCCGCTGCTCAAGGTAAGGTGCTACGTTATGTTGGTGAGATCGATAACGGTAGTTGTAAGGTTCGCATCGCTGCTGTTGATGAGCAGGATCCTATGTTTAAGATCAAAGATGGTGAAAACGCATTGGCATTCTATAGCCGTTATTATCAGCCGATTCCACTGGTTCTGCGTGGTTATGGTGCCGGTACTGAGGTGACGGCTGCGGGTGTGTTTGCTGATGTGATGCGTACATTAGGCTGGAAACTGGGAGTATAAAATGAGTTCATCAGGTATGGATGTTGTAGTGTATGCCCCTGCATCAATCGGTAACGTAAGCGTCGGCTTCGATGTACTTGGTGCAGCGGTTTCACCAATTGACGGTACTCTGTTGGGAGACAGAGTACTGGTAAAAGGTGCGGATTCAGAGTTTGAACTTAAAACTGCGGGTAATTTTGTCTCTAAACTGCCGAAAGAGGCGAAAGAGAACATTGTTTACGACTGCTGGCTGGGGTTTTCCCGTGAACTGGCTAAAAAAGGTGTTGAGCTTAAGCCGTTACAGATGACACTGGAAAAGAACATGCCTATTGGTTCCGGTCTGGGATCCAGTGCCTGCTCTATTGTTGCTGCACTCGATGCACTGAACCGTTTCCACGCTCAGCCGCTGGACGAAATGGAACTCCTGGCTCTGATGGGCGAGATGGAAGGTAAGATCTCCGGTGGTATTCACTATGATAACGTTGCGCCATGTTATCTGGGTGGTGTACAGCTTATGCTGGAAGAGCTGGGAATTATCAGCCAGGAAGTGCCTTGTTTTGATGACTGGTACTGGGTAATGGCTTATCCCGGAATAAAGGTTTCTACCGCTGAAGCGCGTGAGATTCTGCCGTCACAATATCGCAGACAGGATATCATTGCCCACGGACGTCATCTGGCTGGTTTTATCCATGCCTGCCACTCTGGTCAGCCTGAATTAGCGGCAAAAATGATCAAAGACGTGATTGCAGAGCCGTATCGTGCGAAACTACTGCCCGGATTTGAAAAAGCCAGAGAATACGCTGCCTCAGCCGGTGCTCTTGCCACAGGTATCTCGGGTTCCGGCCCGACACTATTTAGTATCTGTAAAGATAAACAAGTTGCAGAGCGTGTTGCACGCTGGCTTGAACAAGAATATGTACAAAATGATGAAGGATTCGTACACGTTTGTCGTCTGGACAAGCAGGGTTCGAAAGTAACAGGAAGTGAGCTATGAAGCTGTACAACATAAAAGAAAACGATGAACAAGTATCTTATGGTCAGGCTGTCCGTCAGGGCTTAGGACGCAATCAGGGGCTGTTTTTCCCGTCTGAACTGCCTAAGTTTGACGATATTGATGCCCTGCTGGATGAAGATTTTATCTCCCGTAGCAGTAAGATACTTTCTGCACTGATTGGTGATGAGCTTTCTGCTGACAAGGTAAACGAACTGGTCTCTAACGCATTTCAGTTTCAGGCTCCAATCAGTCAGGTTAAAGAAGGTGTTTACGCTTTAGAGCTTTTCCACGGTCCGACTCTGGCATTTAAAGACTTTGGCGGTCGCTTTATGGCTCAGTCTCTGGCTGCCGTTTCCGATGGCGGTAAGATTACCATTCTGACAGCCACTTCCGGCGATACTGGTGCCGCGGTAGCCCATGCTTTTTATGGTATGGAAAACATTAATGTCGTTATCCTTTACCCTAAAGGTAAGATAAGCCCGCTACAGGAGAAGTTGTTCTGTACTCTTGGCAAGAATATCCATACCGTGGCGATCAACAGCGATTTTGATGCTTGTCAGTCACTGGTAAAACAAGCCTTCGATGACCCGGCTCTGCGTGAAGAGATAGGTCTGAACTCTGCAAACTCAATCAATATCAGCCGTCTGATGGCGCAGATCTGCTACTACTTTGAGGCCGCTTCTCAGATGACTAAGCAAGAGCGTGAAAACCTGGTGGTTTCAGTTCCTAGCGGTAACTTCGGTAACCTGACCGCTGGTTTACTGGCTAAAGCCCTTGGCCTGCCTGTTAAGCGTTTTATTGCCGCGACTAATGTTAATGATACGGTTCCACGTTATCTTGAAACAGGTGAGTGGCAGCCTAAGCCGACTATCGCGACAACATCAAACGCTATGGATGTCAGCCAGCCAAATAACTGGCCACGTATCGAAGAACTTTGCCGTATTAAAGGCTGGGGACTTGATGAACTGGGTAAAGGTGCTGTGACAGATAAAGAGAGTGCAGAGTCGGTAACAGAGCTGAAAGATCTTGGTTATCTGTGTGAGCCTCACGGTGCGATAGCTTACCGTTGTCTGGATCAGCAACTACAGGAAGATGAAACAGGCCTGTTCCTTTGTACCGCTCATCCGGCTAAGTTTAAAGAAGTGGTTGATGAGATCCTCGGTACTGATATCGATGTTCCTGCTCCGCTGGCAAAACACGCAGCGATGGAAAACCTTTCTGAAGAGTTAGATGCTGATTTCGATGCTCTTAAGCAGGTACTAAGAAAAGTACAAAAGTAGAGAGTAGTTCTTTCTGCAATTGATAATGGGCGCTAATTAGCGCCTATTTTTTTGCGTACAGAGCGATAAAGTTCAATTAAGCCGTGGATCAGAGCGTAGACTGGCAGAGATTTATTGTAATCTTCAACTACCCGGGTAAAACCGGTCTGGTATGTTTTAACCGCCTCTTTGGCGTTTTTAGCGTAAATAGGCTCGCCGTCGACTTCAAAATCTTGTGCTAGTAAGCTTTCCTTCTCTTCCAGAAAAGAGTCTGTACCCATTTCAAGATAGGTGAAATCCGTTGTCTGATTATAAGGAAAGGTAAAAAACTGATACTTAGGCATAGAGCCCCCTTTTGTATAACTATTTGATTATACGAGTGAAGTGATAGTCAGCATATCAATAGATAACTATTATGCAATTGATTTTTTATAAGGAAATATTACGAGGGAGCGAGCCTGAGAATGACAGAAATAAAAAAAGCGCCTGAGAGGCGCTTTTTACTGAACAGAAATTCTCTCAGATTATAGTGAATCTGTAAAAGTACGGGCAATAACATCACGCTGCTGTTCAGGAGTCAGTGAGTTAAAGCGCACTGCGTAACCAGAAACACGGATAGTCAGCTGAGGATATTTCTCTGGGTGAGCAACGGCATCTTCCAGAGTTTCACGCTTAAGTACGTTTACATTCAGGTGCTGACCACCTTCAACGCGAGGTGCGGTTTCGATAGTCACTTCACGGCTTTCGAACTCACCAAGTTCAGAAGTTGCAACAACCTGATCGGCTGAAAATCCTGAGGTGGCGGCAACACAACGAGCTTCATTTTTGTCACTATCAAGAAGCCAGATAGAGTTTAAAAGGTCATCGTTTGCTGCTTTTGTTATTTGGATACCTTGGATCATAACTTTCTCCTAATTCACTTAATGTGATGTAATTATTAATCTGTTGAGCATGTTGCTTATCGCTATGTGGCTATAATAATATTGATTTAAGTCAATATACAACTAAAAACCTTATTTTTTTCATGGCAAATTATTTGATTTGAATCAAAAATTCTTTTAATTCAATGGCTTCAACTATATTTGATCGATTAAAAAATATTTTACGATTTATTTTGTAGTAATTTAACAACAATTATTTAGCTATTTTTTAGCAGTTAGTTAGCAATTATTTTACTATTTAATTGGTGATATGATTAATTCGTCTAGCAGCTAATAAAACAAAGTGTTTTAACAAAGGAAAACAGAAATTTTGAGTAATAAATTTATCGGCGCTCATGTTTCCGCAGCAGGCGGAGTTGAAAATGCTCCAGTCAGGGCAAAGGAAATCGGTGCCAATGCTTTCGCGCTCTTTACTAAAAATCAGAGGCAGTGGGTGGCAAAGCCGCTAACAGAAGAGAGCATTGGAGAATTTAAGGCAAATTGCACCAAATATGGTTTTAGTGCAGACCAGATCCTTCCCCATGACTCTTACCTGATCAATCTGGGCGCGCCTGAAAAGGAGAAACTGGAAAAATCCCGTGCCGCTTTTATTGATGAAATGGAGCGTTGCCATCAACTGGGTTTAACCTTGCTGAACTTTCACCCCGGCAGCCACCTGAAGAAGATATCGGAACAAGAGTGTCTAGCCCTGATTGCTGAATCGATAAATCTCGCTCATCAGGCAGTGCCTGAGGTTATTGCTGTTATTGAGAATACCGCAGGGCAGGGAACCAATCTTGGCTGGCGTTTTGAACATCTTGCCCAGATCATCGAACAGGTTGAAGATAAGAGCAGGGTAGGAGTTTGCCTCGATACCTGCCACACCTTTACCGCCGGTTATGATCTGAGAACTCGTCAGGCGTGTGAGGAAACCTTTGCAGAGTTCGACAGAGTGGTTGGTATGCAATATCTTCGTGCAATGCACCTTAATGATTCTAAAGTAGAATTTGCCAGCAGAGTCGACAGGCACCACTCCCTTGGTCAGGGGGAAATTGGCTGGGACTGTTTTGAGTATATTGCTCAGGATTCGCGATTTGACTCTATCCCTCTGATTTTGGAAACAATTGACCCGGATATATGGCATGAAGAAATTCAGGCGCTTCGCCATCTGGAACTAAAAACAGCAGAATCTTAATTGCTTACACTAGAGCATAAGCTTTAACCCTGTGAGTTGGCATCTTTCTTTCATACTAGTTACCTGAGAAAGTCAAAGTAACAAAGAGGATGCCACTATGAACATCACATCATTTAACTGCTCATCTGTCTCATCAAAACATATGCCTGTACCAAACCGACATATTCAGGGGAGAGGCCATTTCCGTACCCCACAGAATAATAGGTAGCGTAATACAGTGCTAAGGGATTGAATCGTCATCACATATGCCGGCCGGTTTGCTGTGAAAAAACACCTTGCTGACTGATTTGGGGTACAATAGCCGCAAATTCAGCAAGGAGTTTTACAATGAGCAACCCACTGACCTGGCACAATGTTATTGGCCGGGAGAAGCAGCAGGAATACTTTAAGCAGACCATGGCATTTGTAGATGGTGAGAGAGAAGCGGGTAAAACAGTTTTTCCGCCGGCTCAGGATGTCTTTAATGCTTTTCGTTTTACCCAACTTGAAGATGTAAAGGTAGTGATACTGGGGCAGGATCCCTATCACGGGCCTAATCAGGCACACGGTCTCTGCTTTTCTGTATTGCCGGGGGTGAGAACGCCTCCATCACTGGTCAATATGTATAAAGAGCTTGCTCAGAGTATTCCGGGCTTTCAGATCCCTGAGCACGGTTACCTTAAAAGCTGGGCTGAGCAGGGTGTGCTGATGTTAAACACCGTATTGACCGTGGAGCAGGGTAAAGCTCATTCTCATTCTAAAACCGGCTGGGAAACATTTACTGATAGGGTAATAGAAGCGGTGAATGCGCATTGTGACGGAGTGATTTTTCTGCTCTGGGGCACTCATGCGCAGAAGAAGGGTAAGGTTATAGACAGAAGCCGGCATCACGTTTTGATGGCTCCACACCCGTCTCCTTTGTCTGCTCATCGCGGCTTCTTCGGTTGCGGCCATTTTGTTCAGACGAATAATATATTGTCTGACAAAGGGTTACAGCCGATAGACTGGCAGCCAAAGCTGGATTAAATAAAAATTCCATATGAAACAGGCGCGCTTGCTTATCTTTATATACACTTATAGTTAATAAGGATATATAGGAGAAGGAAGCTATGATGCTAGAGCAGATCCATCGGGAACATGGTTATATGGTTCGTCTTCTGGCCATTTTGAGAAAAAAATGGCACTGCATAAAAGAGGAAGAACCGATTAATTACTCGCTGGTCAGGGAGATTGTAGACTACCTTTCCAGT
Source organism: Vibrio sp. SCSIO 43137 (assembly GCF_028201475.1). Classification (NCBI taxonomy): domain Bacteria; kingdom Pseudomonadati; phylum Pseudomonadota; class Gammaproteobacteria; order Vibrionales; family Vibrionaceae; genus Vibrio; species Vibrio sp. SCSIO 43137. The sequence goes on from NZ_CP116383.1 coordinate 533,887, forward strand.
CATTCCGAAACTGTCCATCATCCGAAAGAGGATATTCTGTATCGTCATTTCTCTGAGCAGTACCCGGACAGCGGTCAGGTGAAAAATCTGGAGCAGGAACATATTCTTCTGTCCCGTAAAACCAAAGAGTTTTTGCTTACCGTAGATATGATTCTTCAGGATGCCGTTGTTCCGCTTGATGTTTTTGCTGATCAGCTTGAGCAATTTATTCTGGCTCAGAAGCAACATCTGGATCTGGAAGAGCGGGAAATACTGCCTTTGATCAAAAAGGCATTTACCACGGAAGACTGGCAGAAGGTAGAGAGCCTCTGGACGCAGAGTGATGAAGATCCTGTATTCGGGGACACCATTGCGGATCAGTATAAACAGCTGGCGCAAAGGGTACGGCAAACAGAAACGGAAGCCGTTTAGTTTCAGCAGCGAAAACAAAAACAGGCACCATCCGGTGCCTGTTTTAAAATTCGTTATAAATCGATGTCGTCCAGATTGTAGTCTAAGCAGACATCCATATCCATCAGCTCTTTTTGCAGACGCTGGCGATCCTTAATCGCTTCAATTTCACGCCACTTTCTTTTTGCTGGTTTGGACCTGCTGGCGCGGGTCTGATGATTGCCCATTTCCGTAATGTCATCTAGTAGAAAGCCTTCCATGTTGACCTCTCTTGCTTGTCATTTATTGTTCGATAATCAAATCGCTTCCATCAGGATTCTCTTGATTATGGCCAATTAAGTACCATATCGGGCGTCAGATTAACTGAGATGTGTTTCTCATTTGTTTCTCTTTGATGAAGTTTTTATTAGAAAATTTATCAGAATTCACAATTTGAATAATTAATTTGCTTAAAAAACAAGCAATCAGAAGGGGGCAGGAAATTAAAATTTCGCGTATCTGAGATGTTAAATATCTGTGTGGCGCAATTCTGGTGTGCCAGTTTGATTTCAGATTGGGTCATTCTGAAGCAGGTAAAATTAACTGCTAATACAGAGTCGGGTAAATTTTCTGCCACTCCTTTAGATTAAAGCCTTAGCCAAAAATTCTTAGTTACAATTTTCATCTACAGAATTTGAGCTAAGCAGAATTCTCAATCATCCGGCACTTGTATGGGATTTTGAAAAATTCTATTGGTATTAATGTTGAATTTTGGTTGTTATCTGGTGAAAAAAGCCATTTATGCGCAACTTTATTAGTATTGATTTTTCTTTTTCCCGGCTGCATTATCCTGCGGTCAATCAATACGGCAATATGCAACTGCATTAGTTCTCTGTAGAAAACTGAAGTGCAGAACCAGATTTTTCAGCAGCCATACTATGGGGCATCCCCCTTCTACTTCTAATAATATGCTGATACCAAGAGATAACTCTGATTCTGGAATATTGCCGCTTAACTCAATAAGAGGCCCTTGTGACAGACATAATTAACTTAATGAACGATCTCCTGTGGGGATCTATCCTTGTTTATCTGCTGGTTGGTGTTGGTATCTACTTTACTGTCCGACTAGGATTTATTCAGATTCGTCATTTCGGACACATGTTTAGTGTCCTGAAGAACAGCCGTAAAGCGGACAAGTCAGGTATCTCTTCATTTCAGGCACTGTGTACCAGTCTGGCTGCACGTGTAGGTACCGGTAACATGGCCGGTGTAGCTGTAGCCCTTACTGCCGGTGGCCCGGGTGCTATTTTCTGGATGTGGCTTATTGCCATGCTGGGTATGGCAACCTCTTTTGCCGAGAGTACTCTGGCGCAGCTATATAAGACCAAAGATGACGACGGAAACTATCGCGGCGGACCAGCCTACTATATGGAAAAAGGTCTGGGAATGCGCTGGATGGGCGTTCTGTTCTCTATTTTCCTGATTATCGCGTTTGGTCTGGTTTTCAATGCCGTTCAGGCAAACTCAATTACTAGTGCAATGAATACCGCCTTTGGCTGGGATCCTATGTACGTTGGGATCGGTATCGTTGCTATTTCGGCAGTCGTTATCTTTGGTGGTATTCGTGCTATCGCGAAAACAGCGGAGCTTATCGTACCTGTAATGGCGCTGTTCTATCTGGCTCTGGCGATCTTCGTTGTTGCTATGAACATGGATAAAGTTCCGGGTGCCATTGCGCTGATCTTTAAGAGTGCGTTTGGCTTCCAGGAAGCCGCAGCCGGTGGTTTAGGTTATGCCATTGCCCAGGCGATGATTAACGGTATTAAACGTGGTCTGTTCTCTAACGAAGCCGGTATGGGTTCTGCGCCGAACGCAGCAGCGTCTGCAACACCTTATCCGCCACACCCTGCGTCACAGGGTTATGTACAGATGCTGGGTGTTTTTACCGATACCATCGTAATCTGTACGGCTACTGTAGCGATTATCCTTGTTTCTGGTGAATATGTTCCTCACGGTGATGTTACTGGTATCGAGCTGACTCAGCGTGCACTAAGTTCTCAGGTTGGTGACTGGGGTTCTATTTTCGTTGCTGTGGCGATTTTCTTCTTTGCCTTTACTTCGATTATTGCTAACTACTCTTATGCGGAGACCAACCTTATCTTCCTTGAGCACAACCATAAAGCGGGTCTGAGCCTGTTCCGTATTGTTGTTCTTGGTATGGTGATGTTTGGCTCAATCGGTTCGCTGCCAATCGTCTGGTCTATGGCCGATGTTTCTATGGGCTTGATGGCGATTGTTAACCTTGTGGCGATTCTGCTTCTGTCTGGTATCGTGATTAAACTGGCTAAAGACTATAACCGCCAGTTGTCTCAGGGCAAGGTTCCTACCTTTGATGCTAATGATTACCCAGAGCTGAAATCTCAGCTTGAAGAAGGCATCTGGTACGAGGAAAAGAAAGACTCATAGTAGTTAATTGAGAATTTCTATCAGACAAATCGATAAAGCCATGCTGACTAAGCATGGCTTTTTTTATATTCTATCCTGACAAACAAAAGCGAATAATACCTAAAACTAATCAGTCAGGAAGTTACCTATGCTTATCGTTGTTTCACCGGCCAAGACGCTGGACTATGAATCCCCCCTTGCTACTGAGGAATTTACTCTGCCGGAGCTTACTCAGCACTCGAAAGAGTTGATTGAAGAGTGCCGTAAACTCACCCCTCAGGATATCTCTGAGCTGATGACGGTAAGCGACAAGATTGCCGGTCTTAATGTCGCTCGTTTTCAACAATGGAGCGAAACCTTTACCACTGAAAACGCCAGACAGGCTATCTTAGCCTTTAAAGGGGATGTTTATACCGGACTGGACGCACAGAGCATGACAGCGCAGGATTTCAACTATGCTCAGTCTCACCTGAGAATGTTATCCGGCCTTTATGGCCTGCTGAAGCCTCTTGACCTGATGCAGCCGTACCGTCTGGAAATGGGCACTAAGCTGGCTAACAGCCGTGGAACGAATCTATATCAGTTCTGGGGCTCTATTATCACCGAGAAGCTAAATCAGGCCTTGGCAGAGCAGGGCGACAATGTTCTGGTTAATCTGGCGTCTAATGAGTACTTTAAAGCTGTTAAGAAGAAAGAGCTGGACGGCAGCATAATTACCCCTGTGTTTAAAGACTGCAAAAATGGTCAGTACAAGGTGATCAGCTTCTTTGCCAAAAAAGCGCGCGGTATGATGGCCCGCTATATTATCGACAATCAAATAGATTCAATTGAAGGGTTGACTAAGTTTGATAGTGCCGGATATTACTTTGCTGAAGAAGAGTCTACTGCTACTGAGTTGGTATTTAAGCGCGAAGAGCAGTAACTGAGCCGGGATCTGCAAAGATAAAAAAACGGGAACCTAATGTTCCCGTTTTTTACATCTTTTTCGCTGCTGTCTAAAGCTTACTTCTTTTTAGCGGTCTTCTTTTTAGTGGCCGTTTTCTTTTTGGCGTCTTTGCTCTTTTTCTTCTTTTTCACAACCGGCTTTTTATGAGTCGGACGCATACCTTTGACAAATCTCTCTTTGATCTCTTCTTTGGTGTAGCGGGCAACTCTTTCAAGCATCGCCTGATCATGAGCTTCTACCAGTGATACGGCACTGCCTTTTTTACCTGCACGGGCGGTACGGCCGATACGGTGCAGATAAACATCTGCCGTTCTAGGCATATCGTAGTTAATGACATGGCTGACGTCAGGCAAGTCGATTCCGCGGGCAGCAACGTCTGTTGCCAGCAGTACATTCACTTCTCCGTCACGGAAACGACGGATGGCGTTATTACGTCTGTCCTGAGGCATTTCACCCTGTATCCAGCTACACGGGATTTGCGCACTTTCCAGCATTGCACGCAGCTCGCCCAGACGCTCACGGGTTTTGATAAACACGATAGAACGCTCAGCTTCATTGCTGATAATGTGCTTCAGCAGTTCTACTTTATGTTCCAATGTATCCGCTCTGTGGTACCACTGAGTAATCTTCTTGCGTTCGCGGCGTGAAGGCTGGGCATCAATTTCAGCCGGCTCGTTAAGCAGATCGGCAGTAAAGCCTTCAACACCACGGCCTTCCAGTGTTGCAGAGAACAGAAGCGTCTGCTTTCTCCAGCGACACTCTCCGGACAGACGGTCAACTACAGGGCCGAATCCCATATCCAGCATGCGGTCTGCTTCGTCCAGAATTAGCCACTCAATGGCGCGGCAATCAAAGCGTTCTGCTTCGATATACTCCATAAGGCGTCCAGGTGTGGCCACAACAATATCCTGAGTCGTTGCCAGAATATCGGCGTGATCCTGATACATAACCCCGCCGGTGATGGTGAAGATCTTCAGGTTAGTATTTTTAGCCAGAGCCCTTGCCTGATCGGCAACCTGCATAGCAAGTTCGCGGGTAGGAGTCAGGATCAGAACCCTTGCCGGTCCTGCTTTTTTACGCGGAAAATCTTGAAGGTACTGTAGGGCTGGCAGTACAAACGCAGCAGTTTTACCTGTGCCTGTAGGAGCCGAAGCCAGAATATCTCTACCGTCTAATGCGTGAGGGATCGCCTCAGCCTGAACCTGAGTCGGCCGCTCATATCCGGCCTCTTCGATAGCGGCTAATAGATTAGGATCTAGCTCTAGTTCGGAAAATTTTCTGACCACAATAGGATCTCCACAAGCGGGTAGTTAAAAGTTTGGTCGCGCATTATAGATGATCAAAGATCATTTCTACATCTTTAAATAAAACTCTTTTGTCAGTTGAGTAAATTCTTTGCTGTAACCCTGCTGATCCGAGATGGTAAGTGAGCTCTCCTCACCGCTTACCTGAGTCCGGGTTAACTCTATTAAAAGCCGGTTAACAGGTTTGCTGGGTGTTGGTTTTACTTTGCACAGTCTGCTAACAAACCAATTGTCTGCTTTTGCCAGTTGTATAAACCGCTCCCCCTCGGTCAGTGGTAACACAAAACTCGCTTTGCCGCATTGGCTAAGTCGCTTGCTGCACTGTTGTAGAAGAGAAGCGTGATTCAATGTTTGTGTATGCCTTGCAATAGCACGCTGGGCGGATTGTGACTGTTCTCCAGAGTTAAAATAGGGAGGATTGCAGACAATGGTATCGAAAGTCTGACTGTTCTGCCAGCTAACGATATTACTCTGAATCAGACTGATTCTCTCCCCCCAGTCGCTATTCTGAAAGTTAATTTCAGCTGCTTTACAGGCTGACTTTTCCAGCTCGATAGCCGTAATTTGTGCTGTTGCTGAACGTTGCGCACACATTAAAGTGAGCAGCCCTGTACCCGTGCCGATATCAAGAATGGTTTCGGCTTGATCTAAATCAATCCATGCACCCAGTAGCACACTGTCGGTACTTACCGGCATGCCGGAGAAGCCTCCGTATATCCCGAACTTCTTGAATTTAAAGTCTTTAGTTCGTTTTTTATCTCTATTCATTTTATTCTGATTTGGTGAAATGGATAAGAATTAATCACTATGTTGAGATCTTGTTATAGTTTTATATTCTTTATTCTGTAATGTTTTTTCAATGCTGTTCATTGATGATCATCTGTATAACTATCAATAACCAGTGTCATAAACTGCCGTTATAGGTGCTAAATGGTTTAATATTTCGTTTTTTGCCTATCTATTGACCGCTAAGCTCTATTTCGTCATCATCACGCCCCTAAAATTAGTTGATTAATCTAACTAATGCTTAAAAAGTAACATATTATTACAAGGTTTATTTATGAATCAGAACTTAAAAGTAACTGACATAATAGCAGTAGGTTTTATGCTATTTGCATTTTTCTTGGGCGCGGGAAACATTATTTTTCCTCCTCTCGCTGGTCAGTTAGCTGGAGAAAACTCTCTGCCAGCAATGTTCGGATTTCTGGTTACTGCGGTAGGTCTTCCCCTGATTACTATTGTTGCGATTGCTGTTGCTGGTGGTACCTGGGATAAACTGACTCAGGATCTGCCAAAAAGAGCTGCCACAATTATGGCGTTGCTGATGTTTATTATTATCGGCCCGGCTTTCGCAGCTCCACGTACTGGTCTGGTAGCTTATGAGATGGCGGTTAAACCTTTTATCATTGATGCTGCTCAGGCGGATCTGACTATTTTCTCTATCGTCTTCTTTGCAATTGCTATGTTCTTTGCCTGGTCTCAGGGAAAGCTGATTGATGTTATCGGCAAGCTGCTTACTCCTGCACTTTTCATCTGTCTGGTGGTTCTGGCTGTCGGCGTATTTATGAGCCCGCAGGGTGAAATCATGGCACCTCAGGGTGACTATGTTTCTCAGCCGCTGGTGAAAGGTTTCCTTGAAGGTTACAACACCATGGATACTTTCGCCTCTCTGATGTTCGGTATGCTGATTGTGGATGCACTACGTGGTAAAGGCATTACTGAAAAGAGCGCTATTACTAAGTACCTGATTATTGCAGGTCTGGTGGCTGCGGCAGGTCTGGCATTTATTTATATCTCTCTGTTCTATCTTGGCGCAACCAGTGGTGGTGTGACGGTAAATGCTGATAACGGCGGTGTAATTCTGAGTGCTTATGTTCAGTCTCTGTTTGGTGCTTCCGGTCAGTATGTTCTTTCCAGCATTGTTCTGCTGGCGTGTCTGACTACTGCTATCGGCCTTATCTCTGCCTGTTCGGATTTCTTCAGCTCTCTATGCAAAGTTCCATACAAAGCCTGGGTTATTATCGTTGGTCTGGCTTGTACTCTGGTTGCCAACATTGGCCTTGCACAGCTAATTAGCTTGTCTGTACCTGTACTGTTCCTGCTGTATCCGGTAGCGATTGCTCTGGTAGCACTGACTTTCTTCCGCAACAAGGTTGCTAACCGTCAACTGGCATACCGCACGGTAATTCTGGTATCACTGCTGTTTGCGATGATCGATGCGGTTAAAGTGGCAGGCGTGGACGTGTCTGCACTAAACTTTATTCCGCTATTTGACTACGGAATGGGTTGGTTGCTGCCTACCGCTGCTACTTTAGTTGCTATGCTGTTTATCGGTGGTCAGAGTGAGCAAACTCTGACAGAAGAGACGGCCTAAGCCAGCAAACTAGCTCAGATATTAAAAAGGGAAGGCATTTGCCTTGCCTTTTTGCATCAGTTTTTAAAGCTTAAAGGCGTTCCTGATACTCAGTCAGTATCTGCTCACACCATGTGGCAATTCGCTGGTCACTCTCTTCATACTGAGAATCTTCATCCAGTGCGAGACCGACAAAATGCTTGCCGTCTTCTGTTAGTGCTTTTGACGCTTCGAACTCATAACCTTCATTAGGCCAGTAACCAATAAATTCTGCGCCGGTAGGGATTAGCTCATCGTGTAGCAAGCCCATGGCATCCAGAAACCATTCGCCGTAGCCTTCCTGATCGCCTAAGCCAAACAGAGCGACACACTTATTGTTAAGGGAAACCGAAGAGATATCCTGCCAGACTTCACTCCAGTCTTCCTGAAGTTCACCAAAATCCCAGGTAGAGATACCGAGTATCAGAAAATCATACTCATTCATTTTGCTGAGAGGTGTCTTTTTTACATTGTGGATATCGATAAGATCTTCGCCGATGATAGCGCGTATTTTTTCTGCTGCCATTTCGGTATAGCAGGTGGAAGAGCCGTAAAATAGTCCGATTTTCATAAGCAGGGTCTGTGACTTTTTATTTGTTGTTGCGCTGATTCTACCTGTAAAAAAGGTATACTCAAGTTCCGAAGTGACTTCTGTTGTTGAATTTTATGAGTAAAGAATGGGCCACCATTGAACAGTTCCTGGATGCGATCTGGATGGAGAAAGGGCTGTCGGATAATACATTAGCCTCTTACCGGAATGATCTTCTGCGTCTGAACGAATGGATGGAAAAGAACGGTTATCAGGTGATGACTATAGCGACTGAAGCCCTTCAGGACTATCAGGCTTTTCTGGTGGATAAAGAGTATAAACAGACCTCCCGAGCCAGAATGTTATCGGCGATTAAAAGGCTGTTTCAGTATCTGTACCGGGAAAAAATACGTGAAGACGATCCCAGTGCCTTGCTCATTGCACCTAAACTACCAAAAAGGCTGCCTAAAGATCTGACCGAACAGCAGGTAGACGATCTGCTGGAAGCGCCTGATGTTAATGATCCCATAGAGTTAAGAGATAAAGCGATGCTGGAGCTGCTATACGCGACCGGGCTTAGGGTGACAGAGCTGGTCAGCCTGACCATGGAAAACATCAGTTTGCGGCAGGGGGTTATCCGGGTGATCGGTAAGGGGGACAAAGAGCGTCTGGTGCCTATGGGTGAAAATGCTATTGACTGGATTGAAACTTTTATCGAACAAGGCAGACCAATATTACTGGGAGAAAAGAGTTCCGATGTGGTTTTCCCCAGTAAAAGGGCAAAGCAGATGACCAGACAGACATTCTGGCACCGTATAAAGCACTATGCTGTAATGGCCGGAATTGATACCGAAAAGTTATCTCCCCACGTATTAAGACACGCTTTTGCCACCCATTTGCTCAATCATGGTGCAGACTTAAGGGTGGTGCAGATGTTACTGGGACATAGTGACTTATCGACAACTCAAATTTATACTCACGTAGCAACGGAAAGATTAAAACTGATTCATGAGCAACATCACCCCAGAGCATGAATTCAAACAATAAGGTGGAATTTATAATGAGCATTTTACGCCGGTTAACTTTGCTGGCCCTACCCGCACTTGTCACTGCATGTAATGCAGAAGAAGTGAAAACTGAAACCACAGAAAGTGCAGCTCCTCAGGCAGCGACACAAAATCTCGAAGTCGCCTATGACGAAGCCAGGTTAAAAGCGCGTTTTGAGAAGATGGGTGTGGTGGTTAATAGTATCGCTCCGGCTACTTTTTCCGGTCTGGTGGAAGTCGATACTGACAGCGGCCTGTTTTTCTCTAATTATGCCGGTGATCATTTTATCGCGGGGGCTCTGTACTCCCTTGATGATGAAGGTAAGTACGTTAACTTAATTGAAGAGAGAAAGGCGCCGTTAAATGCCAAGAAAATTGCCGCATTTGAACAGGATATGATTGTTTATCCGGCGGACAATGAAAAGTACGCCATTACTATATTTACTGATATTACTTGTGGTTACTGCGTTAAACTTCATAACCAGATGAGTGGCTACAATGCTCTTGGTATTACTGTTCGTTATCTTGCTTATCCTCGTCAGGGGCCTGTTGGTCAGGTCGCTGGTGAAATGGCCCGTATCTGGTGTGCTAAAGAGCCAGCCAAAGCTATGGATAAAGCCAAGATTGAACGTGATTTCTCTGAGCAGGTAGAGAATGTCGAGCAGTGCCAAGAAAAAGTAAAAGATCAATATCTGCTTGGCCGTGATCTGGGCATCTCAGGTACACCAGCTATCTTCCTGCCAAACGGCAAGTTAATTGCCGGTTATATGCCGCCAGCAGCGCTATTCGCCAGAATTTCTGCCGAGCTTGGTGAGTAACCAGACCTTACGCCGGAAAAGAGGTTTTTCGGCGTTACTCTGCTTATTAGTCCTTTTCCTGTTTACTGAACCCGCCCAATAAGAGATATACAAACTCATGACAAGAATCGAACGTCGCCCTGAGCAGGAGTTGTCACTGCTGCCGGACAGCATCTCTCCCCTGATGCGGAGAATCTATCTATCAAGAGGAATTCGTTCACTTAGCCAGCTAGATAAAGGGGCTAAAGGCCTGCATAATTACCAGAAACTGTATGGTATTCAGCGTGCAGTGGAGCTTCTTTTTTCAGCCATTAATAATAACCAGCGCATTATTGTGGTTGGTGATTTTGATGCTGACGGTGCAACCAGTTCGGCCTTATCAGTGCTGGCGCTGCGTAGTCTGGGCAGCAGCAATGTGGATTATCTGGTGCCTAACCGTTTCGAAGATGGTTATGGCCTGAGCCCGGAAGTGGTGGATCAGGCCATTGCTCATGGTGCAGAACTGATTATGACAGTGGATAACGGCGTCTCTTCTATTGATGGTGTCCGTTATGCAAAAGAGAAAGGGCTGACAGTGGTGGTAACGGATCACCACTTACCGGCAGAAGAGTTACCTATTGCTGATGCCATGGTAAATCCGAACCTTCAGGAGTGTTCGTTCCCTTCTAAATCATTGGCAGGGGTTGGCGTTGCCTTCTATTTAATGATGGCTTTGCGCGTCCATATGCGTGAGCAAAACTGGTTTGCTGCTAATCAGGTGCAGGAACCGAATCTGGCGGAGTTTCTGGATCTGGTTGCTTTGGGCACGGTAGCAGACGTGGTATCGCTGGATGAGAATAACCGTATTCTGGTGCATCAGGGACTGCAACGTATCCGTGCCGGAAAAGGGCGGCCGGGCATACAGGCTCTGATTGAAGTCTCTAAGCGGGATGCCCGCCGGTTAGTTTCTGCTGATTTTGGTTTTGCCCTCGGGCCGAGAATCAATGCGGCCGGTCGTCTGGATGATATGTCTTTCGGTGTGGAGCTCTTGATGAGCAACAATATCCATGCTGCCAGACGCATGGCCAGTGAGCTTGACGGACTAAACCAGACTCGCAGAGAGATCGAAGACGGTATGAAGCAAGAAGCGGTTGCCATCTGTGAGCGGCTGCAGTTTGATGAAAGTTCGCAGCTTCCATATGGCTTGGTTCTGTTCCAGCGCGACTGGCATCAGGGTGTTATTGGCATTCTTGCTTCCCGTATTAAGGATAAGTTCCACCGCCCGGTAATCGCTTTTGCAGACGGAGGTGATGGTTTTATTAAGGGCTCCTGCCGTTCTATTCCCGGCCTACATATGCGTGACGCGCTGGATCGAATTGATACCCAGAACCCGGGAATTATTGTTAAGTTTGGCGGCCATGCTATGGCAGCAGGGCTGACAATCAAAGAGGATAACTATTCTGTTTTCTGCCAGCTGTTTGATAAGGCGGTACGGGAAGAGCTGGATGAGGCTGCCTTGCAGGGCGTGGTACTTTCTGACGGAGAGTTGCTTCCTGAAGAGTTTTCCATGCATGTTGCCCAACAGATTAGGGAAGGTGGCCCTTGGGGGCAGAATTTCCCAGAACCTGTGTTTGATGGTGAGTTCCGCATACTTCATCAGAAACTGGTGGGCGAAAAGCATCTGAAGCTGATGGTTGAGCCGCTTTTTAAAGGTCATCCCACTAATCTGACACTGGATGCTATTGCCTTTAATGTTGACCTGCGCCGCTGGCCGGATGCAGCAGCAAAAACTGTTCATATGGCTTACCGGTTAGACATCAATGAATTTCGCGGAAATCAGTCTCTGCAACTGATGGTTGAATATTTATCCGGTGATTAACCGGAGTAACTATTTTCAGTATCAAATAGTTCTGAATCTTGTATCTTGAGGTTACTTGATTATATAAGGCGCGAGCCAAATATTTTCCTGTATCTTCATCACAATTTTCAGTAGAATTCTGCGGTTAAAATCTACACTTATTGTTGAGCAAACATGTTTGAAATCAATCCAATCAAAAACCGCCTGCAGGATGTGTCTGAACGCACAAATGTCCTGAGGGGGTATCTTTGACTATGACGCCAAAAAAGAGCGTCTTGAAGAAGTAAATGCAGAACTAGAACAACCTGATGTATGGAACGAGCCGGAGCGCGCACAAGCTTTGGGTAAAGAGCGTTCTTCACTGGAAGCGGTGGTTGAAACTATCGATCTTCTCGATCAGGGTGTTGACGATGTCGAGGGCCTTCTTGAACTGGCTGTTGAAGCTGAAGATCAGGAAACCTTCGATGAGATCGAACCTGAACTGGCTGAGCTGGAAGCTAAGCTGGAGAAGCTGGAGTTCCGCCGTATGTTCTCCGGTGACCATGATGGCTCAGATTGCTATATCGATCTGCAGTCGGGTTCCGGTGGTACCGAAGCTCAGGACTGGACCTCAATGTTACTGCGTATGTATCTGCGCTGGGCAGAAGCCAAGGGTTTTAAAGCTGAGGTTATCGAAGTATCTGAAGGTGATGTGGCTGGTCTTAAGTCGGCTACGGTTCGTATTTCAGGCGAGTACGCTTATGGCTGGCTACGCACAGAAACCGGTGTTCACCGTCTGGTACGTAAGTCTCCGTTTGATTCAGGCGGTCGTCGTCATACTTCTTTTGCCTCTGCATTTATCTATCCGGAAATTGATGACAATATTGCTATCGACATTAACCCGGCTGATCTCCGTATCGACGTATATCGTGCGTCTGGTGCCGGTGGTCAGCACGTAAACACCACAGAATCAGCGGTACGTATTACTCACTTGCCGACCAACACCGTGGTGCAGTGTCAGAACGACCGTTCGCAACATAAAAACAAAGATCAGGCGATGAAACAGTTGAAAGCAAAACTGTTTGAGCTTGAGCTGCAAAAGCAGAATGCAGAGAAACAAGCGAACGAAGATGCGAAATCAGATATTGGCTGGGGCAGCCAGATCCGTTCTTATGTACTGGATGATTCTCGTATCAAAGATTTACGCACCGGCATTGAAAACCGCAACACGCAAGCGGTATTGGACGGTGATTTAGATAAATTTATCGAAGCCAGCCTGAAATCAGGCCTGTAAGCGCGTTAATAAGGTAACTATAAAATGACTGAACAAGTTCACTCAGAAGTAAATGTGCAAGAAGAAAACAAACTGATTGCTGAGCGTCGTGCAAAACTGGAGCATATCCGTCAAAGCTGTAAAGCAAACGGCCACCCGAATGACTTTCGTCGTGACAGCTTAGCAGGTGATCTGCAGGCTGAGTTTGGTGAGAAAAGCAAAGAAGAGCTGGAAGAGCTAAACAAGGTTGTTGCTATTGCCGGTCGTGTAATGGCGAAACGTGGTCCTTTTCTTGTAATTCAGGAAACTTCAGGCCGCATTCAGGCTTATGCTGCAAAACCAGTACAGAAAGAACTGAAAGAAAAATATCAGGGTCTGGATATCGGTGATATCGTCGGTGTGAAAGGTGCCCTGCATAAATCTGGTAAAGGCGATCTATATGTCAATATGGATGAGTACGTACTGCTGACTAAAGCACTGCGTCCGCTGCCAGAGAAGTTCCACGGCCTGACAGATCAGGAAATGCGTTACCGTCAGCGTTACGTTGACCTGATTGTGAATGAAGATTCCCGTACCGCGTTTATTATCCGTTCTAAGTTGGTAACTGCAATTCGTAACTTCATGGTTTCTAAGCGGTTTATGGAAGTTGAAACACCAATGATGCATGTGATCCCGGGTGGTGCAACAGCACGTCCGTTTATCACTCATCACAATGCGCTGGATATTGATATGTATCTGCGTGTTGCTCCTGAATTGTACCTTAAGCGTCTGACGGTAGGTGGTTTTGATCGTGTATTCGAAATCAACCGTAACTTCCGTAACGAAGGCCTTTCTCCGCGTCATAACCCGGAATTCACCATGATGGAATTCTATATGGCCTATGCTGATTACAATGATCTTATGGATCTGACAGAAGAGATGCTTCGCACAGTTGCAACGGAAGTTCTTGGCTCTACAGCTATGCCTTACGGTGATGAGATGGTTGAGTTTGGCGGCACTTACCCACGCCTGAGCATGCTGGAAGCTATCAAGCAGTACAACCCGGATCATGCAGACATTCAGTCACTGACTTATGAAAAAGTTCAGGATCGTGACTTTATGGTTTCTATTGCTAAGTCTGTACACGTTGATGTTGAAGAGTTCTGGACTTGTGGTCAGCTACTTGAAGAGATCTTCGGTGAAACGGCCGAGCCTCAACTGATTCAGCCAACGTTTATTACTGAGTATCCGGCAGATATCTCTCCGCTGGCGCGCCGTAATGATAACAACCCGTTTATTACTGATCGTTTTGAGTTCTTTATCGGCGGACGTGAAGTCGCTAACGGCTTCTCCGAGCTGAACGATGCTGAAGATCAGGATGCACGCTTTAAGGCGCAGGTTGCTGCGAAAGATGCCGGTGATGATGAAGCCATGTACTACGATGCTGACTATATCACTGCACTAGAGCACGGTCTGCCACCGACAGCTGGTCAGGGTATTGGTATTGACCGTCTGGCAATGCTGTTTACTAACACGCACACCATTCGTGATGTTATCCTGTTCCCGGCAATGCGTCCGCAGGCTTAACCAGTAACCGCTGTTTTGACTAAATACAGGGTCAGATCTTTTACAGATCTGGCCCTGTCTGTTTTGGGGTATTTAAGAGTATGGAATATCAGTTCGTCCGGGGACTGACCGGAGAGTACAAAGTTAAGTGCAGTATGGATCATGAGGTGGTCGGTCGCTGGCTGGAGCAGGAGGTTTATACCGATAAAGTTCTGATTGAAAGGCTGCTGGAAGCAATAAAGCAGATTAAAGCCGGCGCCGGTGAGGAGTTTCTGTTTACCGGTAAAGAGATCTCTGTTTCGCTGCAACAGGGCGATGTGATAATTGAAGAGAACGCCTTACACAGCAGCGACGAGTTGGATGACAGTGAGTTTGACTTTTACAACAGTGAAAGTACCGCCGGATGCGGCTTAGAAGACTTCGAGCAGTTACTTGTTTCATGGCTGAAGTTTATCCGCTAAAACCATTTTATCGCCTTCTCTGATCTGAGATTGACGCCTGTCAGATCTCTGCCTATGGTTAAATTTTAGCCAGCGGCCATGGAGGAAAATCTCATGAAAAGAAACAGCAAAGGTTACCGTTTACAGCTGATAAAAGAGACGGTGGAAAAGCGTGAACGCTGCATGAGTGATGATCCCATGGCAAGACGGATAGGGCATATTCTGGCTGAAAATCCGCAGCATGAAAATGAAAGAAATATGAAGCAGGAATTTATCGGCCATCATTTTGATGCTCATGTCGATGGCTGGGTAAGTGATAAGTGGAAATAGCACGATAGTGAGGGAACAGGTATGATTCCCTCTCTATTAAGAGCGGCAGTAGTTAAGCAATATTATCAGGACAAAAAAGCTCTCATCTTCTCTGACTAAATTATTCCAAGGCGGGCTTCACCGGCACTGGAAGGTGAAGGGAAGGTGATGTTGAGTAATTTTATGTCCTCTTCATCCAGTTGCAATTTCTGAGCATCGAGATTCTCTTTGACCCGTAACAGGCTGCTGGATTTAGGTATTGCAACAACCCCCTGTTGCGCCAGTAACCAGGCCAATGCAACTTGCGCCGGTGTGGCGTTATGCTTTTCTGCAATATGCATCAGTGTGGTGTCGTACAGAAGATCCCCTTGTGCCAGAGGGCAATAGGCCATCAGAGACATTGAGTGCTGCCGGCAAAATGGCAGCACCGACCACTCTGCTTCACGCCTTTGCAGGTTATACAGCACCTGATTGGTGGCAGTCAGAGCCTGACTGTCACACTCTTTCCACTCCGCTAAATCATCTATATCCAGATTGCTGACACCGTAATCGCGAATCTTGCTCTGCTGCTTAAGCTGATAAAAACCTTCTAAGGTTTCCTCAAAGGGTACAGAACCACACCAGTGAAGAAGATAGAGATCCAGAACATCAGTATTCATTCTTTTCAGGCTGTTCTCACAGGCGCGGATAATCTGTTTTCTGCCGGCATTGTGAGGATAGACCTTGCTGACCAGATACAAGTTCTCTCTTACCCCTTTTATTGCTTCGCCGACAACTTCTTCAGCGCCTCCGTCTCCGTACATCTCAGCACAATCTATTAATTTTGCTCCATATTCAATGCCGAAGCGCAGTGCTTCTACTTCCTGTTTTCTGCTGCGGTTGTGTTCTCCCATATACCAGGTGCCTAAACCAAAGTTAGGCATGCTATTTCCGCTGGGTAGTACGATTTCTGACATCTGTTGTTCCTTATAAAGGGGGATTAATACGCCTTTACACTCAAGTGATCTCAACTGAGATTAAGGGCGGCAGCTAGAGAGCACTTGGCTGTAGTTCAACACAGAGTATCGGATAACGAATAAGCGGAAAATGTCTATTTCCGAGACAATATAATGCAGATTTGATGGGTAGCAGCAGAGAGATGCAGCGCCTCATTTATGTGAAACAGACGCACTGTATTGGTGCGTACTTGGGAAACTAAACCAATCAAAAATACATAAAATTTATATTTATCAACCGGTTAAATATTTGGCACAGCTCTTGATTACTTTTGAACTGTTAAATGAATAGCAGAGCAAAGGAGATGCAATGAAACTGATTAACGCCATTATCAAACCCTTTAAGCTGGATGATGTAAGGGAAGCACTGTCGGATGTCGGTATCGAAGGGATGACGGTTTCAGAGGTGAAAGGCTTCGGTCGTCAGAAAGGACATACTGAACTGTACCGTGGTGCAGAATATCAGGTTGATTTTCTGCCAAAAGTGAAACTGGAAATTGCTACACAGGCAGAGAATGTTGACCGTGTGATTGAAGCTGTCAGTCAGGCGGCTCATACGGGAAAAATCGGTGACGGAAAGATATTCGTTTATGACCTCAGTCAGGTGGTTCGTATCCGGACCGGCGAAATGGACACAGAAGCACTTTAAGGGATTGGAGAATTTATTATGGAACTGATAACAACAGTAACGGAACTACGCTACGCACTGGATACCTTTTTCTTCCTTATTTCGGGTGCGTTGGTTATGTGGATGGCGGCCGGTTTTGCCATGCTGGAAGCGGGACTGGTTCGCTCAAAAAACACCACAGAGATTCTGACTAAGAACTTTGTACTCTATGCCATTGCCTGCACCATGTTCCTTCTGGTTGGGTACAACATTATGTATGTCGATAACAGCGAAGGCGGCTTTCTTCCTTCTTTCGGAGCTTTAATTGGCTCGCAGGCTGAAGGCGCAGACCATTCGCTGGAATCTGATTTCTTCTTTCAGGTAGTGTTTGTTGCAACGGCAATGTCCGTAGTATCAGGCGCGGTTGCTGAACGTATGAAGTTATGGGCTTTCCTTATTTTTGCTGTAGTACTAACTGGCGTGATTTATCCGGTAGAAGGCTACTGGACATGGGGCGGAGGCTTCCTGTCTGAAGCGGGATTCAGTGACTTCGCTGGTTCAGGTATCGTACATATGGCAGGTGCTGCTGCAGCGCTAGCTGGTGTTCTGTTGCTGGGCGCACGTAAAGGTAAGTACGGTAAACACGGTGAAGTACACCCGATTCCGGGTTCAAATATGCCACTGGCAACATTAGGTACATTTATTCTTTGGTTTGGCTGGTTTGGTTTCAACGGCGGTTCTCAGCTTATGGTTTCAGACTTCGAAAATGCAACCGCTGTGGGACAGATTTTCCTTAACACAAACGCAGCCGCAGCCGCGGGTGCCATTGCAGCACTGTTGGTGTGTAAAACGACATGGGGTAAAGCCGATCTGACTATGATACTGAACGGTGCCCTTGCCGGTCTGGTTGCCATCACAGCTGATCCGCTGTCACCTTCACCGGTTGCTGCAGTGATTATTGGTGTTGTCGCTGGTGCACTGGTGGTGTTCAGTATTGTCGCCTTTGACCGTATCAAGATTGATGACCCTGTTGGTGCGATATCGGTACACGGTGTTTGTGGTCTGTTTGGCTTAATGGTTGTGCCGCTAAGTAATAGCGATGCCAGCTTTACTGCTCAGCTGTTTGGCGCTGCCGTTATCTTTGCATGGGTGTTCTGCGCAAGCCTGCTGGTTTGGGGAGTGCTGAAAGCGACAGTGGGTATCCGGGTTTCTGAAGATGAAGAGCTTGAGGGTATGGACATGCACGATTGCGGTGTTGGCGCTTATCCTGAGTTTGTTTCTCTGAAATAGCGTTACAGTTCACAATATTATCAGTAGGGCCCGTCGTCATGGCGGGCTTTATATTTTTATTGATCAAAATCATTGCATTCAGGTACTTTTTAAATATAATGACGAACGATAATTATTATCATTTGTATCTATAAAGGAAGTGAAATGAAAAAAGTACTTACCCTGTCAGCTATCGCACTAGCAACAGCAGCACCTCAGGCATTCTCTGCTGAGGAAGTGAATGTTTACTCTTACCGTCAGCCATTCTTAGTAGAACCAATGTTTAAAGAGTTTACAAAAGAAACCGGTATTAAAGTGAATGTTCAGTTTGCTAAGAAAGGCTTGGCAGAAAAGCTGGTTCAGGAAGGTGAGTACAGTCCTGCCGACGTAGTATTGACCACTGACATCAGCCGCTTGGTTGAGCTGGTAAACAAGAAAGTCGTACAGCCGGTAGAGAGTGATACAATTGAGAAGAACATCCCGTCTCAGTACCGTGACAGCAATGATCAGTGGTTTGCACTGACATTAAGAAGCCGTAATGTTTACTCTTCACGTGACCGTGTTGGCAAGCTGGGCGCTGAGTTTGATTATGCCGACCTTGCTAAACCAGAGTACAAAGGCAAAATCTGTACCCGTAGCGGTAAACACCCTTACAATGTTTCCCTGATTTCATCCATGATTGCCCATAAAGGCGAAGCAGCCACTAAAACATGGCTGGAAGGGGTGAAAGCTAACCTTGCACGTAAACCACAAGGTAACGACCGTGCTCAGGTTAAAGCGATTAAAGAAGGCCTTTGTGACGTTTCTCTGGGTAACAGCTACTACCTGGGCAAAATGGTAAATAACAAAGATCAACAAGCCTGGGCTGATTCTGTATTTATCAACTTCCCTAACCAAAACACCACTGGCACTCACGTAAACGTAAGTGGTATGGCGATGGCGAAATACGCTCCTAACAAAGCCAATGCTCAGAAACTGATGGAGTTCCTGACTGCAGATAAAGCACAGCAGATGTATGCAGAAGTGAACTATGAGTACCCGGTAAAAGAGGGCGTTAAGCGTTCTGAGCTGGTTGCATCATGGGGTGATTTTGCAGCAGATAAGCTTCCTCTGGAAGAGATCGCAGAAAACCACAGCAAAGCTGTTAAGCTAGTAGACGAAGTGAAGTTTGATCTATAACTAATTTAAAGGGAGACTTGGTCTCCCTTTTAACACCTTGTTGTCGAAGGTAATGAAAGCAAAAACTGTTTATTTTAAAACCAGCATCGGAGCTCTGGCTCTGCTGCTGGTTTTGCCTATTCTGGCTATTTTCTATTTATCTCTGGGTGAATCAGACGACTTGTTCAGTCATCTGCTTTCAACTGTGATGCCTACTTATACCTATAATACCGTGGTTCTGGTATTAGGTGTGTTAGTGCTTACTTTTTTCTTAGGTGTTCCAAGTGCGTGGCTTATGGCCATGTGCCGTCTGCCCGGTGAAAAAATATTGCAGTGGGCTCTGGTTCTGCCGCTGGCAATGCCGGGCTATATAATCGGTTACATCTATACCGACTGGTTCGATTTTGCCGGGCCGATTCAGATTCTTCTGCGCGATATCACCGGATGGAAAGGCGGAGAATACTGGTTTATTGACCTGCGAACCTTACCCGGTGCGATTACCATCCTTTCTCTGGTTTTATACCCTTATGTTTATCTGATGTGCCGCGCTGCCTTTATGGAGCAAAGCGTTTCACTGCTACAGTCAGCAAGGCTGCTTAAGTGCTCTCCGTGGCAGAGTTTTGTACGCATATCCCTTCCATTAGTTCGTCCATCTGTGGCAGTTGGTCTTTCTCTGGTTGCAATGGAAACACTCGGCGATTTCGGTACAGTCAGTTATTTTGCCGTTAATACTTTAACTACAGCGGTTTATGACACCTGGCTGGGCTATTCTAACTTGAATGCCGCCGCTAAGATTTCCGCCATTATGCTGCTGGTAATAGTGCTGCTGATCAGTTCAGAGCGCTATAGCCGACGTAAGCAGAAGCTTTATCAGAGCTCTTTCAGCAGCCATGAACAAGGGCGATACGTTCTAAGCGGCTGGAAGAAATGGCTGGCGCTTTTCTGGTGCTGGGGGCTTGTTGCCGTTGCGTTTATTTTCCCTGTCATGCAACTGGCGCTGTTTGCTTACGGTTATTTTGAGCAGAGCTGGACAGCCGAGTTTCAGCAGTATGCAATGAACAGCTTGTATGTCTCCTTGTCGGCTGCTGTTATTGCAGTGGCTATCGCTGTTTTACTTAACTTTTATGGCCGTGTTCAGGCAGATAAAGCCAGTCAGATGTTTAGCCGTATGGCCTCTCTTGGTTATGCTGTTCCGGGCACGGTATTGGCGATTGGCGTTATGGCGACCGTGGTAAATATGGATCACGCCATTAATGATATAGCCCGCTATATGGAGTGGGGACGCCCGGGATTGATTCTGTCAGGCTCAATGTTTGCCCTTATTTTTGCCATGGTGGTTCGCTTTTCCGCTGTCGCGATCGGTGCGGTGGAAAGCAGCCTGAACAAGGTGTCGCCTTCGCTGGATATGGCCAGTAAAACCATGGGCTGCAACACTCCGGAAATGCTGAGAAGAATCCATTTTCCTCTGATACGCAGAGGTATGCTGGTGGCTGGCTTGCTAGTATTTATTGAGTCCATGAAGGAGCTTAATGCAGCTTTATTACTGCGCCCGTTTAACTTTGAAACACTGGCCACCTATGTTTATAACTTCGCTTCTGATGAGCAGCTTGAGTTAGCTGCAATGCCGGCACTACTGCTGGTGGTTGTCGGACTAATACCATTAATTATTGTTAACCGTTCTCTGGAGCAGGCCCACTGATGTCGAGCAAATTATTTATTAAAGATCTGATCTGCTGCTATGAGGATCAGACGGTACTGGAGTCTCTTTCCCTTAATGTCGATCAGGGAGAGATTGTCTGCCTGCTGGGAGCAAGTGGTTGCGGTAAAACCACACTGCTGAAAGCCATCGCCGGCTTGTTACCCCTGAGTGGCGGTACCATGAGCCTGAACGGTGCTCTGTTGGATGATGGTAAGTTCTGGTTGGCTCCGGAGCAGCGAAATATAGGTATGATTTTTCAGGATTACGCGCTGTTTCCGCACCTGACTGTTGCAGAGAATATCGCTTTCGGACTGAGGGAGTTCAGTAAGGAAGAAAAAGAACAGCGGGTAAAGGAGATGCTTAATATGGTGCATCTCTCTGATTACGGTCAGCGCTACCCTCATCAGTTGTCTGGTGGCCAGCAACAGAGGGTTGCCATAGCCCGTTCTCTGGCTTACAAACCGGATCTGCTACTACTGGATGAGCCTTTCTCCAATATAGATACTCAGGTACGACATGAGTTAATTCTGCAAATCCGAAAAATCTTTAAGCAGCAGGGTGTGACGGCGATTTTTGTAACTCACAGCCGTGAAGAAGCTTTTGCCTTTGCCGATAAAATGGCGGTGATGAATAAGGGGGTGATTGAGCAGTTCGGCAGTGCCAGTGACCTATATCACCAGCCTTCCAGTCGCTTTGTGGCGGATTTCTTAGGCGGAGGCAGCTATCTGAATGCCAAACGTAATGGCGCTACGGAATTTGATACCTTACTCGGAGTTGTAGATATTGAAGCAAATGACGATATTGCCATCGGAGAGAGCGCGTTACTGCTACTACGTCCTCAGCATGTTCATCTGACAAAATCTTCAGACGGAAAAGCCTGTGTGACTGAGCAGCAGTTTATGGGTGACCACTGTCGTTATGTTATTGAACTTGATGATAACAAGGTGCTAGCTACCTCAGTTGAACGTCTCAATACAGGCGACAGGGTAGATGTGAAAATTGATGGCAGTGGCGCCATCATTTTCCCGCATGATAAATAGCAAACTTATTGGTCTTGCTGACGGTATTACAGTGGCCAAACTGAGCTTCAATAATCGGTGGGTATTTTAAGAAGCTATTGGCCACTATATAGAGCTGCCCAGCAGAATTCAGGTGCTCTGGCGCCTCTTTCAGCAGAGTCTCTGTGGCACTGTAGCTGGTATCCAGTCCGGCATGGAATGGCGGATTACTGATAATAAAGTCGTAGCCTTTCTGAGTATCAGAGTAGACATCTGAGGCAAAGACCTCGCCAGTTACACCATTAACCTCCAGAGTTTTCCTGCTTGATTCAATAGCCAGTGCGCTGATATCACACATCTTCAGCTCAATATCAGGATTAAGCATGCCAAGAACAGAGCCTATTACTCCGGCACCGCAGCCAAAGTCGAGTACTTTGCCTTTCAGGGGAGGAAGGTTATCGATAAGCAGTTGGCTTCCCACGTCAAACTGACCGTGACTAAACACCCCCGGCAGACTTTTTACCGTAACGGTATGCTGGTTCACGTTTAGTGTGTAGGTTTTAAACCAACCGGACTGTTTAAAAGTGTCAGGCTGGTTAACGCACTCTCCCCAGTAAAAAGAGCAGCGTCGTGCTGAATCGTGTTTCACTACTTTGCCGTAAGGTTTGAACATCTTCTCAATGCTCTTCACTCCGGAACGGTTTTCGCCGACAACAACCAGTTCAGTACCTTTACCCAACTTCGCCAGCAACATGGCTAATAGGTACTCCGCTTCTGCTTTTGCTTTCGGCCAGTAAAGAAGCACCATATCAGCATCAACTTCTTCGTTTAGCCGGGAGTCAAAAATGCAGTTTATTTCTGTATCTCTGCTGATCTGACGATAGTAACCATAGTTAGTGGTAAAAACAGAGACCGACTCGCAGTGCTGCTTAAGCTCCACAGGAAACAGGTCTTCGGCTTCTCCGGCAACAAGAACCTTTTTACCTGAAAAGAAGGCGAGTTGACGCTGGGCTATCTGACTGGGAGTGGTGTAGGAGGACATAAAATCTCTGACTAAAGCGGATAAAAAAGTGGGCAGATTTTCGCATAATCTGCCCACCTCATGAAGTATTTTTAATAAATTTAGCTTTTGTCCTGACTCTTGAGGAAGCCGTGAAACTCTTCTTCGTAGATGTTAAACAGCACAATGGCAATGGCGAAGATCAGCGGGCCGTAAATTAATCCGATTAAACCGAATAGCTGAATGCCCCCCAGCAGAGAGAAGAAAATCATCAGGGTGTTCATTCCGGCACTGCCCTGCATAAGCAGAGGGCGAAGTACATTATCAATGGAACCTACCACTGCCATACTCCAGATCGCCAGGAAAATAGCCCAGTTGGTTTCTCCTGTCATTAACAGGAAGGCCGTTGCCGGTATCCAGATTAAGGCCGTTCCTACAATCGGGATAAATGAAGCAAAACCAAACATGGTGCCCCAGAATAAGGCAGGGAAACCGACAATCCACATACCGATACCACCGGCAACACCCTGAGCGACAGCGGTTAAAAACGACCCCAGTACTGCAGATTTGGATACCTGTTCAATTTCGCTAAGCAGCCTGTCTTCCTGACTGCGCGACAGGGGAAGGATGTGGCGCAGTGAGCGGATAATTTTATCGTGATCCCTTAGCAGGAAGAAAAGTACAAACAGCATCAGCAAAAAACTGGCGACAAAGCTGGTGGCATCACCAAGGATTTTGGCACTGATAGCGACCAGGTTAGTGCCAAAGGAAGAGGCTAACTGACCGAGTTTTTCAGCAATTTTCTGTGGTTCGATCTTATCAAACGGCAGATATTCATTGGCCAGATTGACGCCTTTCACTATCCATGGCTGCTTGAAGAACTCTTCAATACCGCCACTGGTGACCCAGTGATAGATACCCTGAGAGGCGACAGAGCCTTGCTGAACAATAGCAGCAAATACAGCCAGAAGCGGGATAACGATAATAAAGGTTAAGACGGTACAAGAGAGCAGGGAGGCAAGGTTTGGTTTTCCCTGAACTTTTTTCTCAATCCACTCGTGAACAGGAAACATCAGCAGTGAAATAATAAATGCCATAATGATTGAGTTTACATAAGGCTGCACTATCAGAAAGCAGGCGTAAGCGGCTGTCAGCAGGGCAACAATCAGTACATAGTGACTGGAGGATATTTTGTTATTTTCCGACACGGGATAATCCTTTTGACTTAGCTATCATGTGGAGTATTGTAGCTAGAAGCTTGTCAATTTGGAGTGAACACTTCACTGCAAATATCTGTTTATCAGGTCAGTTTAACATATTGAAGTTAAGGGCGAGTTAATTCGTTTTTTACTTAGGTTATTGGTCGGTGTACAACTCTTTGAGAGTTATGAAATAAGTACGGGAGAGTATAATGGGATGCTGCGGAAGTGATAAAGCATGCTCTAAACAACAAAACTACCGCAAACCAGTACCATGGTTTCGTATCGTGTTATTTGTGTTGTTTATTCTGGTGGTGATTAACTGGAAGTAATGGACGGACGGTAGAGGAAAGAAACCCCGGTTAATAGTAACCGGGGTTTTATATTTTAAGCGAGCTTAGCAAAGCAGCGATCGGCCGCTTCCAGAGTCGCCTGAATCTCTTTCTCGCCGTGAGTCAGAGAAGTAAAGCTTGCTTCGAATGCCGAAGGAGCAAGGTAAACACCCTCTTCCAGCATCAGGTGGAAGAACTTCTTAAAGCGCTCTACATCGCACTTAGTAACATCTTCATAGCAGGTTACTGATTCTTGCTCAGTAAAGAAGAAACCAAACATACCTCCTACCTGAGAAACCAGCAGAGGAATCTTGTGTTTGTCAGCCATCTGTTTAAAGCCGTCAGCCAGTTTGTTAGTAATTGAAGCCAGTTTCTCTTCATTACCTTCTGCTGTTAGTGCTTTAAGGGAGGCAAGGCCTGCAGCCATAGCAATAGGGTTACCAGACAAAGTACCAGCCTGATATACAGGCCCGGTAGGCGCGATATGCTGCATTACTTCTTTACGGCCACCAAAGGCACCAACTGGCATACCACCACCAAGTACTTTACCTAAGGTAGTCAGATCCGGCTTGATGTTGTAATAAGCCTGGGCACAACCCTGAGCGACACGGAAACCTGTCATTACCTCATCAAAGATCAGCAGAGCGCCCTCTTTGTCACAGATCTCGCGCAGACCTTCGTGGAAGCCAGCTACCGGTGGGATACAGTTCATATTGCCGGCAACTGGTTCAACGATAATACAGGCGATTTCACCTTTGTTAGCGTCAAACAGAGCCTGAACAGAATCAAGATCATTAAAGGTTGCCGTTAAAGTGTACTTAGCAAAATCGGCCGGTACACCTGGTGAACTTGGCTGACCCAGAGTCAGTGCACCAGAACCTGCTTTTACCAGAAGGCTGTCGGCATGGCCGTGATAGCAGCCTTCAAACTTAAGGATTTTATCTCTGCCTGTGTAACCACGGGCAAGACGGATAGCACTCATGGTCGCTTCGGTACCAGAGTTCACCATACGCAGCTGCTCCATTGACGGAACGATTTTTGAAACCAGTTCAGCCATTTCTACTTCGACTTCAGTAGGTGCACCAAAGCTCAAACCTCGTTCTGCTGCTTCAATTACCGCGTTGCGGATATCGGGGTGGTTATGCCCCAGAATCATAGGGCCCCATGAACCGACGTAATCGATGTACTCTTTGCCGTCTGCGTCATAGATAAATGGGCCATTGGCTTTTTCGACAAAGATGGGAGAGCCACCAACACCGTTAAATGCTCTTACCGGAGAGTTAACGCCGCCCGGAATGGTTTGCTGGGCCTTTTGATATAGTTCTGATGAGTTGGTCATGGGCTTATCCTTAATCTTTATAATCTGGACCAATAGCTTGGAATTGTAACGATTCCTGAAGGATTTGGTTTAGCTTTTTTTATTAAAATTTCAAAATAGTGAGAGAAGACAAGATAATGAGCTGCTATAAAGAAAGCAAGAATACTTGAATGAATTACTCAGGTATTAGATAATCGTCAAATATTCAAATTATAAGCAGCATATTGCTATAAAAATAAAGAATTCCGCTTGTATTACAGGAAGAGAGGTCGTTGTGAGTGAAGTAGCCGTACCATTGTCATTTTCAGATGCCGCAGCCATTAAAGTAAAAACGCTGATTGAAGAAGAAGAGAATCCAGAGCTTAAACTGAGGGTTTATATTACCGGTGGTGGTTGTAGTGGGTTCCAGTATGGATTCACTTTTGATGAAAGTGTAAATGATGGTGACACAACCATTGAAAACAGCGGTGTTACTCTTGTGGTTGACCCAATGAGTTTACAATACCTGATTGGCGGTGTAGTGGATTACACTGAAGGGCTGGAAGGCTCACGCTTTTTTGTTAACAACCCTAACGCAACAACTACCTGTGGTTGTGGTGCATCTTTTAGTGTCTGATCTGTAACACATAATAAATCTACCAAACTGGTATAGTTTTCATCCGGAATTTGTTAAAACCTTACGTGAATAAAACTACGTAAGGTTTTTATTTTCATAAGAAATTATGAAAGAACTCAAACAATAAAAAGGATTTACTATGCCTGCACGTCAAATGGGTCAGTTTTTTTCGCAGCGACCTTGGTTAATTTCCTTTCTGCTATTAATCGCTATTTCTCTCTGGCTGGGGCTGGGTATGTTTGGCGCTCAGGCATCTGATGACGCGACTGAGAGCGAAGCATCTGAAGCGCCTCTGGCAAAAGTTCAGTATCAGACCTTTGATGCAGTGCTGACTGCTAAAACTGTCGATCTCTATGGCCGTACCGCACCGGATAAACAGGCCAGGCTTGGTGCTGAAGTGGCGGGAAAAGTTGTCTCCTTATTAGTGAAAAAGGGTGATCTGGTCAAAAACGGACAGGCGATAGCTCAGATTGACAAAGATAATATTGAGATCCAGCTTGAGCAGGCAAAAGCGGACCTGAATGTAAAAGAGAAAGAGTTTAAAGCGGCAAAGTCCCTTAAAAGCAAAGGCCTTCAGGGGGAGGTGGCTTACAGCTCTGCTCAGGCGGCGTTGGTAAAAGCCCGTACCGATGTACGCAAGGTTCAGCTATCACTGAAAAACAGTCTGGTGACGGCGCCCTTTGACGGTATTGTTGAGCAGCTCTCCATTGAAGTCGGGGATTATGTTGGTATCGGTGATCCGGTGGCGACCATTATCGATCTTAAAGTTTTGGTGATAGAAGCGGATGTTAGTGAGCGCCATGTGCAAAGCCTTGAGCTGGGACAGAAAGCCACTATTCGTCTGGTAAATGGTGAGCGTGTAGAAGGGCAGCTCCGGTATCTTTCCAGAGTCTCCTCACCTGCAACTAATACCTTCCCTATTGAGATTGAAATTGCCAATCCGCAGCAGAAAGTACCGGCTGGTATCAGCGCAGAAGTGGATCTTGATCTGGATATGCAAAAAGCCATTAAAGTTTCGCCAGCGATGCTGGCACTGGCTGAAAATGGCGATCTCGGAGTAAAAATTCTTCAGGATGAACGGGTTAAGTTTGTGCCTATCCAGCTTGTTAAAGCTGAACAGGATGGTGTATGGCTATCCGGCTTGGGTGATACAGCAAAGATCATCACTGTAGGGCAGGGGTTTGTTCGTGACGGTGATGAAGTGATTGCTGTTGAAGCTCAGTCTGCAGCGCAGTAGATCCGGAGGCTGACATGTTTGCGATAATTGACGCCGCGCTTTCCCGCTCGCGCACTATGATCACCCTGCTGATACTGATCCTGTTTGCCGGGGTGGCTACCTATATCACCATTCCCAAAGAGTCCAGCCCGGACATTACCATACCTATTATCTATGTCAGTGTCAGCCATCAGGGGATCTCGCCCGATGATGCTGAACGCCTGCTGGTTCGCCCGATAGAGCAGGAACTTCGCTCTATAGAAGGGGTGAAGGAGATGAGCTCTAACGCTTCAGAAGGACACGCTTCTGTTACGTTAGAGTTTAATGTGGGTATGAATCTGGATAAGGCAATGGCGGATGTGCGTGATGCCGTTGATCAGGCTAAGCCTAAGCTGCCTGCGGACAGTGATGAGCCTACGGTGAATGAAGTGACTCTGGCCAGCTATCAGCCCATTCTTTCGGTCGTTTTGTATGGCACAGTACCGGAAAGAACCATTGTACAAATCGCCCGTCAGTTGCGTGACAGACTGGAGGGCTATAAGCAGGTTCTGGAAGTGGATATTGCCGGTGACCGGGAAGATATTGTCGAGATCGTGGTCGATCCGCTGCTGATGGAGAGTTATAACCTTGATCAGGGCGATATCTATAACCTGATCTCACTAAATAACCGGGTTGTTGCCGCTGGCTTTGTCGATTCCGGCCATGGCCGTTTTTCCGTCAAGGTTCCTTCGGTATTTGAGTCCCTTAAAGATGTACTGGAGATGCCGGTAAAAGTGGACGGTAAGCAGGTGATTACCTTTGGTGATATTGCTACTGTGCGTCGCTCATTCCGTGACCCGGAAAGTTTTGCCCGTCTGGATGGAGAATCAGCCGTTGTTCTGGATGTAAAAAAACGAGCCGGCGAAAATATTATTGAAACCGTAGATCTGGTTAAAACTCTGCTGGCAAAGGCACAGCAGAGGGAAGACTGGCCGGCAAACCTGATGGTGAAATACACCTGGGATGAGTCAAAGGATGTGAAGATCATGCTGAGTGATCTACAAAATAACATCCTGTCGGCCATTATTCTGGTGGTTATTGTTATTATCGCCATTCTTGGTGTCCGTACTGCATTTCTGGTTGGCGTTTCTATCCCCGGGTCTTTCCTGACAGGCTTGTTGGTACTCTCCGTATTTGGTTTAACGGTCAATATCGTAGTGCTGTTTTCCCTGATTATGGCGGTAGGTATGCTGGTGGATGGCGCTATCGTGGTGACTGAATTTGCCGACCGGCGAATGCATGAAGGCATGCCAAGGGGAGAGGCCTATCGTGATGCGGCTAAGCGCATGGCCTGGCCGATTATCGCATCTACGGCCACCACCCTTGCCGCCTTTGCTCCGTTACTATTCTGGCCGGAAGTGACCGGCGAGTTTATGAAGTATTTGCCCATGACACTTATTGCCACCCTGACAGCCTCCCTGATTATGGCGCTGCTGTTTGTTCCTGTGCTGGGCAGTTTAATTGGTAAAGAGCAGTATATTCGTCCGGCAGTGCGCAGTGAGATGGTAGCGCTGCATAACGGTGATTTTTCAAAAGCGACCGGACTGACCAAGCTCTACTATCAGACTCTGTCTGTTGCCGTTAGTCATCCGTGGAAAATTTTGCTTAGCGCTATTTTGCTATCTGTCGGTATCGGCTTTTCCTACTTTAAAGCTGGATTGGGGGCTGAGTTTTTCCCTGAGGTTGATCCTCCTTCGTTTACTATTAAGGTTCGCTCATACGGTGATCTCTCCATTCAGGAAAAAGATCACATTATGTCGGATATTGAATCCAGAGTACTGGGCGGCAAAGAGTTTGAAAGTGTTTACACCAAAACCGGAGGGGATGACTCTATTGGCCAGATTCAGATCACCCCTGTTGACTGGCAGTACCGCCGTCCGGTTAGTGAAATAATCGAAGAGCTGCAACAGAAGCTGTCTGGTTATGCCGGTGTTGAAATCGAGTTTAAAAAGCCCGATGCCGGGCCACCGAGTGAGCACGATCTGGTGATTGAAATCTCTTCCCGTGACAACAGTATTCTGGATGAAAATGCCAAAATAGTCCGTCACTGGGCTGATGGTTATGCTGCCTTTACCAATATCAGTGATTCCTCCAGCAAACCGGGTATCGACTGGAAAATTGATATCCAGAGAGACGATGCCGGCCGCTTTGCTGCGGATGCTACCTTAGTAGGTAATACGGTTCAGTTTGTCACTAATGGTCTGAAGATTGGAGATTATCTGCCCGATGATGCCAGTGAAGAGGTGGATATTCTGGTTCGTTTTCCTCAGGAGCAGCGAGACATTGGCCGTTTTGATCAGCTTAGGGTGAAAACGCCTGCGGGATTGGTGCCAATCACTAACTTTGCTGAAATCAAACCCAGCAAAAAGCAGGACACCATAAAGCGTATTGATGGTCAGCGGGTTATTCAGGTAATGGTGGATCTTAAAGAGGGCTACAATCTGGCTCTTGAGCTTCCTAAGGTTTCTGCAGAGCTTGAAAAGCTAAACCTGCCTGACACTGTTGAGTTTAAACTGCGCGGACAGAATGAGGATCAGGAAAAATCGTCTGCTTTCCTTGAGTCTGCATTTGTGGTCGCTCTGGCAGTAATGGCGCTTATTCTCATCACTCAGTTTAATAGCTTCTATCAGGCATTCCTGATCCTGAGTGCGGTGCTTTTCTCAACCGTGGGTGTCTTTGCCGGCTTGCTGATCTTCCAGCGGCCGTTCGGTATTGTGATGTCCGGTATCGGGGTGATTGCCCTTGCCGGTATTGTGGTAAACAACAATATCGTATTGATCGATACCTATAACCAACTGCTTAAACGTGGCTTATCCAGAAGGGAAGCGGTACTCAGAACCGGTGTACAGCGTTTAAGACCGGTAATGCTGACAACAGTCACCACCATACTTGGCTTGTTGCCTATGGTATTGGAGATGAACATAGACCTTATTAATCAGAAGATTGAGTTTGGTGCGCCGAGTACCCAATGGTGGTCTCAGTTAGCCACGGCGGTAGCGGGCGGGCTGGCCTTTGCCACTGTCTTGACTCTGGTATTGACGCCGTGTCTGCTTATGTTGAGTAAACATAAGCCGAAGCAGGAGGCTCAGCAAAGTTCGTCAGCTATAAATGAAGAGCTTGCCAGAGAGTAAGTTTCACAGCCGAAATAGAAAAAATGCCAACAAGTTATGTTGGCATTTTTTTTAAGCTTACTGTTCGTAGTGATCTGCTTTAGTGGTGGTCACCAAGATCGGAAAGATGTTCGATTTCACGGTGAAGCAGCTCTTCATCACCGACATTCAGCTCCACTAAACGTTTCAGGTGGCTGATGCTGTCGATATCGATATGTTCGATACTGGTTCTAATAAATTTATCCGTTACTTCAACAATATGAGCCTGAAGGGAGATAACAATATCACTGTCCGGTATATGGAAGAAAATATCCACCGGATGAGTCTGATCAAGCTCTGCATCTGGTGCGGTCAGCAATAATCCGTGTAGAGAGAGATCCATGATTGAACTACTGACCTTAAGCTGTCCCTGATGTATCTCAGCAGGCGCCTGATAAATAATCCGGGAAAAGCGTCTTCTTTCGCTCATATTTCCTCTCTCTCTATTTTTATTTGAATGCATTGATAAGGTTAACACCATATCTCTTTTCAACAAAAGTAACCTTAAATAAACAGGTTACAGTTTGCCAACGGGCTCTCATCTTACATGTGAATAACAAAAAGCCGCCCATTTTAGGCGGCTTAGATATTGTGAAATCAGTTTATTTCGCAATACGCTTGTACTTAATACGATGAGGTTCAGCCGCCTGAGCACCAAGAGTCTGCTTCAGCCACTCACTATACTCAGTATAGTTGCCTTCATAGAAATTGACCTGCCCTTCATCACGGTAGTCAAGAATATGAGTGGCAATACGGTCCAGGAACCAACGGTCGTGCGAGATAACCATGGCACAGCCCGGGAACTCGAGCAGAGCTTCTTCCAGAGCACGTAGGGTTTCTACGTCAAGGTCGTTGGTTGGTTCATCGAGTAACAGAACGTTACCGCCCGCTTTAAGCAGTTTGGCCAGATGGACACGGTTGCGTTCACCACCAGACAACTCACCAATCACTTTCTGCTGGTCGACGCCTTTAAAGTTAAAGCGAGAACAGTATGCACGTGCCGGAATCTCAAAGTTGTTGATCTTAATGATATCAGCGCCTTCAGAAATCTCCTGGAAGACGGTTTTGCTGTCGTCCATGCTGTCACGGAACTGATCAACGGAAGCAAGATGTACGGTATCACCTAGTTCAACTGTACCTGAATCAGGTTGTTCTGTACCGCTCAACATCTTAAATAGTGTTGATTTACCGGCACCGTTTGCACCGATAATGCCGACGATCGCACCCTTAGGCACACTAAATGACAGATCATCAATCAGTACACGATCACCAAATGACTTAGTCAGGTTGTTTACTTCAATAACCTTGTCACCCAGACGTTCACCCGGCGGGATAAACAGTTCGTTAGTTTCATTACGTTTCTGGTGGTCGCTGCTGTTCAGTTCTTCAAAGCGGGCCATACGTGCTTTAGATTTAGCCTGACGGCCTTTAGGGTTCTGACGTACCCACTCCAGCTCTTTCTCAATGGTTTTCTGGCGGGCTTTTTCCTGAGAAGCTTCTTGTTTCAGACGCTCATCTTTCTGCTCCAGCCAGGAAGTGTAGTTACCCTGCCAAGGAATACCTTCACCACGGTCAAGTTCCAGAATCCAGCCGGCAGCGTTATCAAGGAAGTAACGGTCGTGGGTAATGGCAACAACAGTACCGTTGTAATCAACCAGGAAGCGTTCCAGCCAGCCGACAGACTCAGCGTCAAGGTGGTTGGTTGGTTCGTCAAGCAGAAGCATATCTGGTTTTTCCAGCAGAAGACGGCAGATAGCAACACGGCGGCGTTCACCACCGGAAAGTACCGAAATTTTCGCATCCCACTCAGGCAGACGAAGTGCATCAGCTGCACGTTCAAGAGCGTTTTCCAGATTATGACCATCTTTGGCCTGAATAAGTGCTTCAAGCTCACCCTGCTCTTTGGCAAGAGCATCGAAATCAGCATCAGGTTCAGCGTAAGCGGCGTAAACTTCGTCCAGACGTTTTAATGCACCGGCTACATCAGAAACCGCTTCTTCAACGACTTCACGAACGGTTTTAGACTCATCAAGCTTAGGTTCCTGAGGCAGATAACCTACGTTCAGGCCCGGTTGAGGACGTGCTTCACCATCAATATCGGTATCGATACCCGCCATAATACGCAGAAGCGTAGATTTACCAGCACCGTTGAGGCCTAAAACACCAATTTTAGCGCCGGGGAAAAAGCTTAAAGAAATGTCTTTCAGAATTTGACGCTTAGGTGGCACGATTTTGCTCACCCGCGACATGGTATAGACGTATTCAGCCATCGCCGATTGATCCTATTTCGATAAAAAATTAAAGCAGCATTTTATACCAATTTGCTACGCCTGAGAACGGCATAAATTGATAGCAGAATCATAGACGACATTTCTGCTTTTTTAGCTTGATTTATAGCCCACTAGTTTCCTAACATTAGAGATACGTTGAAGGAAAACTTGCGGTAATGGTCGATGTAACGATTAGTTAAGTTATCAGGAATTGGATATCGGATGTTTAGGATAAACCGACTCGTATCTGCTGTGTTGCCTTTATTGGCTCTCTCTTCTGGTGTTATTGCTTCACCAGCGTCTCTTGACCAGCAGCGAGTGATTTACCAGAAAGCCCAGAAGTATCTGGACAAAAAACAAGTAGACGAATATATGCAGATCCGCGATCAAATCGCGGATTACCCTCTCACGCCTTATGTGGATTACCGTACTTTTCTGCTTAATATCGGCAAGCGGACGCCTGAAGAGGTAAATCAGTTTGTTGAACAGCACCAGTCGTTCCCTTTTTCCAACAGTATTCGTGCTGCCTATCTGGACGCATTAATAAAAAGTGGTGACTGGCAGACTTTCTACCAGTACCAGACTACTGAGCCGAGAATGGAGAAGTATCGCTGTAGTTATTTTTATGCTCAGTTGAAGAATGGCAACGAGAGCAAAGCTTTTAAAGGGGCTGAACAGCTCTGGCTGAGCGGTCACAGTATTTCAGATAATTGCGAGCCGCTGTTTAGTGAGTGGCAGAAGGCAGGTTTAAGAAGTGATGACCTGATATTAAGGCGTATGCTGCTCAGTTTTGAGCGGAACAGTAATACACTGCTCAACTATCTTGCCAAAATGACCACCAGTGAAAGAAGTAAGCTACAGGCTAAAGAGCTTAAATATCTGGCAAGAAACCCGGAATATGTCACTGAATTTGCTCAGAAGTATCCGCCGACAGATCATAATCGTAAAAAGTCTGAAATTGCAGTAAAGAAACTGGCAAGAAAAGATGCTGAGCTGGCGCAGAGGATTGTCGCTATTGTGATAGCTGCGCAGAACATTGAGGGAGAGCAGGCTCAGAAGCTAAATGACTATATCGCTGTGCGGTTACTGGATACCGAGAAAATGTATTTGGCGGCATGGCGGGATCAGGTGCTAAGTACCTCTTCAGATGTTTCTGCCCTTGAACGACGTATTCGCCTTGCCATACGTCAGGCCGACTGGCCGATGATCTCTGTCTGGGTTAAAAGGCTTCCTCAACAGAGTCAGAATTCACTGCGCTGGCAGTATTGGCTGGGGCGCAGCGAACTTGCCCTCGGCGAAACCAATGAAGGAATAGCGCGCTTACAAAAGCTACTGGGTAAGCGCAACTTCTACAGTGTTGCCGCCGCGAAATCGCTCGATAAACCGGTTACTTATCAGGTTATCCGTACTCAGATGGATACTGATATCCTTCAACCTTACCAGACAAGTCTTATTCGCATTAACGAACTGATTGAAGTGGATAAGATCACTGCAGCTAAGCGTGAGTGGAACTGGTTACTGTGGCAGGTGAACAAGCAGGAACAGCAGGCTCTGGCGGTATATGCGGCCGAAAAAGACTGGCACCACCTGACCGTGAAGGCCACCATAGAAGCTAAAATGTGGGATCATACCGCCCTCAGGTTCCCTATTGCCCATCAATGGTGGTTCAACTTTTACGGAGACAAACATAAGGTTGATCCTATTACCCTGATGTCTGTTGCCAGACAAGAGAGTGCTTTAGATGTTCAGGCCCGTTCTCCTGTCGGGGCGCGCGGGATTATGCAGATTATGCCAACCACGGCCAGCTATACCGCGAAGAGATTTAAGCTGAGCTACAAAGGAGCGGGTGACCTGTACAATGTTGGTAAAAATATTGAGATCGGCAGCCGTTATCTGAATAGTTTATTACAGCAGTATGATGATAACCGGGTGTTTGCTTTTGCTGCGTACAATGCCGGCCCGCACAGAGTGAAGAGATGGCGTAAGAGAAGCAATGAGAGTCTGGATGTGTTTGCCTTTATTGAAGCGATTCCTTTTAAAGAGACCAGAGGGTACGTTCAGAACATTCTGATGTTTGAAACCTATTACCGTGATCTTATGGGAGTAGAGGGAGATTTCCTTCGGCCAAATGAATTACTGACTAAATATTAAATTAAAATCAAACAGAAAACTCTATATACTCAAGCTATAATAAGTCGGGATTTGCTGCTTATTATGGCTTGATTTTCTATTAATCACTAAGAGTGTAATTATGTCTTTGACCCCAGAGTTTACGGACTGGCAACACCTGCTGAAGCTGGTAAAAAGTGCTGCCGAAAATGACCAACATGAAATGCTGTTGACGTCGCTGCTTACGCAGGATGAGAGAGAGGCTCTGGTAGCAAGGGTCAATATTTTTAACGAACTGCTAAAAGGCGATATCTCTCAGAGACAGATCAGCCAGATGCTGGGAGTGGGTATTGCGACTATTACCCGTGGCTCTAATGAACTGAAATCTCATACCAAGGAAGAGAAGGCCGCTCTGTTCAAGCTGCTGAGTGATAATAAAAATGCCAGAGAAAGCTGATATTGTATTTAGCTGACACTGGCATTGATAAAAGACGACTGACTTAAAGGTGAAGCCGGTTAAAGATTGTCCGGAAAGTATTCCCGATTTATAAAAGGGATAAGCGCCAGAATTAAAGCCTGACGATAAACGGAACTGCGGGTCAGAAGGTGTTGGGTAAGCAGGCCGATAGCACCACCTTTCTGTTTTATGTTCTCAGTAGAGAATACCTCATCCATTACATCGCCGAGCTCCATTCCTGACTTCAGCTTCTCTAGTACCACAGGCGGTAGCATCAGGCTTGATGAACGAGACTCTCCCCGCTGAGTGTGCGATTCAATAATCATCCATGCAAAAGTGAAGTCACCTTCATTGCCAGCTTCCAGCCCGACATAAAAATCGGCATCTTCAATCTCTTGCTTGGCATTTCTTACCCTGTTAAGTGCACCTTGCTTAGTTTCGCTATCTGACATGGGCTGATCAGGTACTTCACTTGCGACACTGACTCCCTCAAAGCTGAAGTTATCATCAGGAAACACATCTTCAAAAGCACCTTTCACAGCATTAATCTTGGCCGGGTTTAGTGAAGCTACAATAACTTTTTTCATCAGCTTAGTTTCACCTGTGTTGGCTTGACGTTTTCACTCGGATAACAACCGAGCACTTTTAGATGACGGGTAAGTTGAGTAAGTTCACTGATGGCTTGCTGCATCTGCTCTGACTCCAGATGCGCTTCCAGATCAACGTAAAACATCTCTTCCCATGGGTTGCCGATAATAGGACGGTTTTCCAGCTTTCTCATATTGATATCGTACTTCTGCAGAACCAACAGGGTTTTAACTAACGAACCGGCTTGCTGAGAAGTGGACATAATCAATGTTGTCTTGGCCGGAATTTGTGCCGATACTTCAACTGGTTTTCTGGCGACAACAATAAAACGGGTATGGTTTTCAGTTTGATTAGCAA
Source organism: Vibrio sp. SCSIO 43137 (assembly GCF_028201475.1). Taxonomy (NCBI): domain Bacteria; kingdom Pseudomonadati; phylum Pseudomonadota; class Gammaproteobacteria; order Vibrionales; family Vibrionaceae; genus Vibrio; species Vibrio sp. SCSIO 43137. Next base: position 570,474 of record NZ_CP116383.1, read on the forward strand.
TATTGCCCTGAACTTCCTGCAGGCCATACAGTTTTCCGCTTGAAGCATGACCGATTGCCGCAGAAGTAGGGCTGTTTAACTCTTTTACTTTTTGCATCGCGTCAGCTGTGCTGGCACAAGATTCAAGTTCGACTCCTTTCAGGCGGCCAAGGAATTCGCTGCATTGCTGATGCGGTTGAGGGTGAGAATATAGAGTCTTAATCTCCTCCAGACGAATACCGCTCGTGGCGAGAATACAGTGTTCAATAGGAAGGGTAATTTCACCGACAATATAAAGGGTGGTGTGTTGCAGCAGGTCGTACACTTCATTGATCGAGCCGGAACTGGTGTTCTCAATTGGTAGCACGCCATAATCAGCATGACCGGACTCAACGGTTTTAGTCACTTCCTTGAAGTGGTCGCAATTAAGTTCGATTAGCTCGGTATTTTTACGGCTGAAGTACTCTCTGCTGGCAAGATGAGAGTATGAGCCTTTTGCACCAAGGTAAGCAACACGGGCAAGGGGCTTACGGCTTTGTTCCGGATTAGCAAGATTTTGCAGGTAGGATTGCTGAAGCAAAACCGAGTCTTCAATAATAGTGTGAAACAGCTTAGTAATATACTGAGCATCTAACTGGTATTTTTTATCACCATTTTCAATCAGCTTAACCAGTAGTTGTTGTTCACGTTGAGCATCCCGTACCGGTTTGGATGTTTCAATTTTGCTTTTTGCTACTTCAATACTAAGCGCCCTGCGCTCAGACAACAGCTGTAGAAGTTGATCATCTAAATCGTTTAAACGAAGTCGAATCTCATCAAGAGAAATATTACCTTCTGTCATGTTAATCGCCTGCAATCCCTATAATAAAAAAGCCTCCCTTTGGGAGGCTTTCTGTTCGTTTTTGACTTATTTTTCTAAAACGAGCTCAGCCTCTCTGGTTAAGAGAGAAAAAAGAAGTCAAAAAAGAACACTGAAGTGTTTGTCATATTTGCTATATACCTTGTACTGAACTCTGTTGTGCCTTATGAAACCATGTCATCTGGTCACCGGATATACACAATAAGCAAGGGGCAACAATGCGTCAAGCAAAAAAAAGCGCCCTAAGGCGCTTGATTTTAGAATTCGGATTACCGGACTGAGCTAGTCAACTTCATCGGCTTCAGGTATATCAGCATGAGTTGCGCGTCTTGCTTCAGGCTTATGGCTTAGTTTATTTAATTGACGCTCTAGTTTTTGCTCTACTTCGGTGATTGCCTTATACAGGTCTTCATTAACTGACGAAGCAACAAGTTTTCCTTTGGGTACCGAAATGCTCGCTTCGAACTTCATTTTTTTACCGGGCTCTTCACTAATTGCAGTCTGGCAACCAATGATATCAACTTGCCACTTCTCTAGCTTCTTAAACTTCGCTTCAATATGAGCACGGATTGCAGAGGTGATTTCAAGATTTTTACCAGTCATGTTTATTTTCATAGATGTTTTCCTCTGTTGCATCCCTTATGGGTTAACTTCAGATTACTGCTTCAACGATTAAATATTGTGATCTGAGTCACTCAAATGGCGAGGGGATTTCTTATGGTTATTAAATGTGATCTGATACAAATCTTTTAAGATTAACCAACAAAAAAAGCTTGTAGTACTATGGAATCTCTATAGATTGGGAGACAGTAGCGTACTAAAAATAACTCCTTTTTTAGGGGTTTTGTTCGATTTAAACTCCCTCACTGTCTACTTTCTAATCAATAATAAAATGTGATTAAGATCACTCCTAATCTAGGCGCAACTTCTGAGCCGTTGAACATATCATCTAACGAACCTTATCTAACGGATAAAGTTAATCTGTTTTGAGCAAGAGAAAGAAATAGCGGTTAAAGAAAAGCCGCTTTAGTCAGCGGCTTTGAAAATTTAGATTGGGTTTAGCTTTATCAGCTTTTCTGTCCTGGCTACAGCATCTTGTATTCCAAGTTGCTTATAAGCTTCCAGCTGAATTTGCAGTGACTTTCTTGCTGCAACCGTATCAGGGAAGGTCTTTTGTAACTCCTGACAGCGGTTGATTGCTGCAATCCATGCTTCGCGGCGAAGATAAAAATCCGCTGTGGCAAGATCATAATTAGCAAGGCGGTTTTTCAATGCAAACAGACGTTTTTCTGCATCCGCGGCGTAAGGGCTGTCCGGATAGCGCTGTAGCAGACGTTTAAAATCTGCAAAGGCTGATTTGGCTGGTTCAGGATCTCTGTCTGAACGATCAAGGTTGAAAAGATCGTGCATATAGTTTCTGTCTTGCGCCATATAGGACAGGCCACGCATATAGAGAACCCAGTCCATCTTTACATGTGTCGGGTTTAATCTGATAAATCTCTTTATGGTCGCCAAACCTAGCGGAAGGTCATTGCTCTTGTAGTATGCATAAATGAGGTCTAACTGTACTTGTTCTGAGTACGGGCCAAACGGGTAACGAGAGTCCAGTGCTTCTAGCTTGCTGATTGCAGTCTGCCAGTTACCATTTCTCAGTGATGTTTGCGCCTCTGTGTAGAGCTCGGCTGCTGGAATATCAGGTACAATTTCATCACTGCTAGAGCAACCAAAAAGCAGGGTGAGGGTAAGTAAACCCGATAAAGTGCGGTATTTCATGTCCGGATTTGATTCCTTGGATGTAAATAAATCTGATGCTTCCGTTACTTTCTTACAGTTAACAGATAGAATAAAAAGCAATGGTACATTTTTTCATAGTCCTGAGCATTAGTCTCATAGTTTTTTAAAAAGTTCGATATGGCACAGCAGATAGAGTTAACGGAAACAGTAAAACAGAGTCAACTTGGTCAAAGATTAGATCAGGCGATAGCAGAGTTATTTTCAGATTTTTCCCGCTCACGGCTAAAAGAGTGGTTACTGGATGGTAAGGTCACAGTTGACGGAGCCGTTGCAACCAAACCACGCGTGAAGGTGATGGGCGGCGAGAGCATTACTGTGCTTGCTGAACTGGAAAATGAAGAGAGATGGGAAGCTCAGGATATTCCTCTGAACATAGTGTATGAAGATGAGGACATCATTGTTATTAATAAGCCGCGCGACTTTGTCGTTCACCCGGGAGCTGGAACTCCTGACGGTACAGTACTGAATGCACTGCTTCACCACTATCCGGCGATTGCTGAAGTGCCGCGTGCCGGTATTGTTCATCGTCTGGATAAAGATACCACCGGCTTAATGGTCGTGGCTAAAACAGTTCCGGCTCAGACAAGGCTGGTCAGGGCACTTCAGAAGCGAAATATTACCCGTGAGTATGAAGCGATTGCCATTGGTAAAATGACAGCTGGCGGAATGGTTGAGAAACCAATCGGCCGGCATTCAACCAAAAGAACACTGATGGCGGTTAAATGAGCTTGGTAAGCCTGCGGTAACCCATTACCGGGTTGCTGAGCACTTCAGAGAACATACCCGTATTCGCCTGCGTCTGGAAACGGGCAGAACTCACCAGATTCGCGTTCATATGTCTTATCTGCAGCATCCGCTGTTGGGTGATATCGCTTATGGCGGTCGTGCCCGTATCCCTAAGGGAGCCTCACAAGAGCTGACTGATATGATCCGCCAGTTCGACAGACAAGCTCTTCATGCTGTGATGCTGAAGTTTACTCATCCGGTAAGTGGTGAAGAGATGGAGTTTCATGCTCCTGTTCCTGACGATATGGTGGCGATGGCGGAAGCACTTAGAGTGGATGCAAAAATCAACAAGGAAGAAGACATTTAATGGAGTTAATAACCCCTGACTGGCAAGTTCCTGCCAATATAAAAGCGTTTAGTTCAACAAGATTAGGCGGATTGTCAAAAGGAGCCTATCAGGGGTTAAATGTCGGGGCTCATGTAGAAGATGACCCAATATACTGGTGTTACAAAACCGGGCCCTGCTTAAGCAGTTTTCATCCATGCCTGCCGAACCTGTCTGGCTGAACCAGACTCACTCCACAAAAGTGGTACACCTGCAACAATCTACTAAACCAATTGCGGATGCTGACGGCAGCTTTACCTCAAGTAAGGGAGTGGTTTGCTGTGTGATGACGGCAGATTGTCTGCCTGTTTTAATGACAGACATTGAAGGAAGCAAAGTCGCTGCTGTTCATGCCGGCTGGAGAGGCTTGGCTGACGGTATACTTGAGAATGCGGTTAAAGAGTTTGATAAACCAGTCATTGCCTGGCTGGGGCCAGCGATAGGAAAGAGTGCTTTTGAAGTCGGTATCGATGTGTTTGATGCTTTTACTAAGTATGATGCCGCAGCCGAAGAGGCTTTTTCGGCAAAAAGTGACGGTAAGTATCTGGCCGATATGAACTTGCTTGCCACTCAGAGGTTAAACGCAGTCGGTGTAGATTCGATATTCCGTAGTGATATGTGTACCTATGATGATCCTTCGTTGTTCTACTCTTACCGGCGCGATGGGGTAACCGGGCGGCAAGCAACATTTATCTGGATAGAAGACTAACACCTCAAAATCTTGTTTTAGCAACCTGATTCCCTTGAAATTAACCACGCTAGTTACCATCTTTCTAGCATTAGTAGTTTATCTGTATTGAGGTTGCTATGCGCTTAGATAGATTTACCAGCAAATTTCAGGTTGCCATTTCTGATGCCCAGTCACTGGCATTAGGACGTGACCACCAATATATAGAGCCGGTCCACCTGATGGTTTCATTACTGAATCAGGATGGCAGCGCAATTCGCCCTCTGTTAACCATGTTGAATGTCGATGTGGTTCAATTAAGATCCAAATTATCGGAAATGTTAGATCGTCTGCCGAAGGTAAGTGGTATAGGCGGCGATGTTCAGCTCTCTGGCGGAATGGGCGTACTGTTCAACCTGTGCGATAAAGTTGCTCAGCAGCGTCAGGACTCTTATATCTCATCTGAAGTATTTTTATTAGCGGCAATTGAAGATAAAGGCCCGCTTGGCGATCTTCTCAGAGAATTCGGGCTAACTGAAGAATCACTATCTAATGCCATAGAGCAAGTACGCGGTGGTCAAAAAGTGGATGACCCAAATGCGGAAGAGAAACGTCAGGCTCTGGAAAAGTTCACTATTGATCTGACTGTACGTGCAGAACAGGGCAAACTTGATCCTGTGATTGGGCGGGATGATGAAATACGCAGAACCATACAGGTTCTTCAGCGCAGAACAAAAAACAACCCTGTTATTATTGGTGAGCCCGGGGTGGGTAAAACCGCTATTGTCGAAGGGCTTGCGCAACGCATTATCAATAATGAAGTTCCTGAAGGGTTAAGAGGTCGCCGGGTACTTTCTCTGGATATGGGCGCATTAGTGGCTGGTGCCAAGTATCGTGGTGAGTTTGAAGAGAGACTGAAATCTGTCCTTAATGAGCTCTCTAAAGAAGAGGGAAACATCATCCTCTTTATCGATGAGTTGCATACCATGGTTGGCGCCGGTAAAGGTGAAGGCTCAATGGACGCGGGCAATATGCTTAAGCCTGCTTTAGCCAGAGGTGAGCTTCACTGTGTAGGCGCAACTACACTGGATGAATATCGTCAGTACATTGAGAAAGATCCGGCCTTAGAACGCCGTTTTCAGAAAGTGCTGGTGGATGAGCCAAGTGTGGAAGATACCGTTGCTATTTTGCGTGGTCTGAAAGAGCGTTATGAACTTCATCATCATGTTGAAATCACTGATCCGGCTATTGTTGCCGCCGCCAGCTTATCTCACCGATATATATCTGACAGACAGTTGCCAGATAAAGCGATCGACTTGATCGACGAAGCCGCATCCAGCATCCGCATGCAAATTGATTCTAAGCCAGAGTCTCTGGATAAACTTGAGCGAAGAATTATCCAGCTTAAGATTGAACAGCAAGCTTTAGTGAATGAGAGTGACGATGCCAGTAGTAAACGTCTGGTATCTCTGAATCAGGAGCTGAGTGAAAAAGAGCGGGAATATGCAGAGCTTGAAGAGATCTGGAATGCAGAGAAAGCCGCTCTTTCAGGAACTCAGCATATAAAGTCTGAACTGGAACAGGCAAGAATGGACATGGATTTCGCCAGACGGGCAGGTGATCTTAACCGCATGTCTGAACTTCAGTACGGACGTATTCCTGAACTCGAGAAGCAACTCGATCTGGCTACTCAGGCAGAAATGCAGGAGATGAGTCTGCTTAAGAATAAAGTGACTGACAGCGAAATTGCGGAAGTGCTTTCAAAACAAACGGGTATTCCAGTTTCAAAAATGCTGGAAGCCGAAAAAGAAAAGCTCTTGCGTATGGAAGAGGTAATGCACAAGAGAGTTGTCGGCCAGCAGGAAGCAGTAGAAGTCGTGGCCGATGCAATTCGCCGTAGCAGAGCAGGGTTATCCGACCCTAATAAGCCGATAGGCTCTTTTCTTTTCCTTGGGCCAACTGGTGTTGGTAAAACTGAGCTGTGTAAAACCTTGGCCAACTTTATGTTTGACAGTGAAGATGCCATGGTACGTATCGATATGTCAGAGTTTATGGAGAAGCACTCTGTTGCGCGGTTAGTTGGTGCTCCTCCGGGATACGTTGGATACGAAGAAGGTGGTTACCTTACTGAAGCGGTTAGAAGAAAGCCGTATTCTGTGATTCTTCTGGATGAAGTTGAGAAAGCGCATCCTGATGTATTCAATATCTTGTTACAGGTTCTGGATGATGGTCGTTTAACTGACGGACAAGGCCGAACGGTAGATTTTCGCAATACTGTTGTAATCATGACCTCGAATCTTGGTTCGACTAATATTCAGGAAAACTTTGCCACTCTCGACTACAACGGAATAAAGCGGGAAGTGATGGAGGTCGTGACCAAGCATTTCCGGCCAGAGTTTTTAAACCGGGTTGATGAGAGCGTGGTGTTCCATCCGTTAGGCAAAGAGCATATTAAGTTAATAGCCTCTATACAGTTGGAAAAACTGGCAAACCGCATGGCAGAAAACGGTTATGAACTTGAAGTCGCCGATAAAGCGTTAGAGTTGATCGCAAAAGTTGGTTTTGATCCTGTTTATGGTGCAAGGCCGTTGAAGCGGGCAATCCAGCAGAGTGTGGAGAACCCATTAGCTAAAGCTATCTTGGCAGGTAAAGTGAATCCAGATAAGAAGATTCAGCTGTTGGTCAATAAAGACAGAATAATTGCCCATCAGTAACCGTTAGGCATCTATAGATAGTATCTGGAAAAGAGGGAAACTCCCTCTTTTCTGCTGTTTTGCCTGTTTTTTGCTCATGCAATGTGTTTTTTGAAAAAAAAATAAAAATAGGGGTTGTGCTTATCATTTTTCTCCCTATAATGCGCCTCCGTTGTCACGGCAAACTTCACTGAGAAGTGCTACTGATAACAAGGCTGAAAGGCAATAACCGGGTCGGTTTTATCCACTTAAATTAAAGTGAAATAAAATTGCAAAAAGTGTTTGACACAGAAGGTTATCTCGCTAAAATGGCCGTCCGCTTTGAGAGACCAAATGGCCGCTTAAAGCAAAGCTCTTTAACAATTTAAACCTATCAATCTGTGTGGGCACTCGTTGATGATAATCAAATTAGAAACTTCGGTTTCAATTCGGTTTCAATGATACGAAGTGACCAACGAGTCGAAAGACTCAGCACAGTCAATTCAAACATTACTTATGTAATGTTCAGTATTCATTGAGCCAACAAAAACTTAAATTGAAGAGTTTGATCATGGCTCAGATTGAACGCTGGCGGCAGGCCTAACACATGCAAGTCGAGCGGAAACGGCAACATTGACTCTTCGGATGATTTGTTGGACGTCGAGCGGCGGACGGGTGAGTAATGCTTAGGAATTTGCCCAGTCGAGGGGGATAACTATTGGAAACGATAGCTAATACCGCATACGCCCTACGGGGGAAAAGAGGGGACCTTCGGGCCTTCTGCGATTGGATAAGCCTAAGTGAGATTAGCTAGTTGGTGAGGTAATGGCTCACCAAGGCGACGATCTCTAGCTGGTCTGAGAGGATGATCAGCCACACTGGAACTGAGACACGGTCCAGACTCCTACGGGAGGCAGCAGTGGGGAATATTGCACAATGGGCGCAAGCCTGATGCAGCCATGCCGCGTGTGTGAAGAAGGCCTTCGGGTTGTAAAGCACTTTCAGCAGTGAGGAAGGTAGTAATGTTAATAGCATTATTATTTGACGTTAGCTGCAGAAGAAGCACCGGCTAACTCCGTGCCAGCAGCCGCGGTAATACGGAGGGTGCGAGCGTTAATCGGAATTACTGGGCGTAAAGCGCATGCAGGTGGTTTGTTAAGTCAGATGTGAAAGCCCTGGGCTCAACCCGGGAAGGTCATTTGAAACTGGCAAGCTAGAGTACTGTAGAGGGGGGTAGAATTTCAGGTGTAGCGGTGAAATGCGTAGAGATCTGAAGGAATACCGGTGGCGAAGGCGGCCCCCTGGACAGATACTGACACTCAGATGCGAAAGCGTGGGGAGCAAACAGGATTAGATACCCTGGTAGTCCACGCCGTAAACGATGTCTACTTGGAGGTTGTTCCCTTGAGGAGTGGCTTTCGGAGCTAACGCGTTAAGTAGACCGCCTGGGGAGTACGGTCGCAAGATTAAAACTCAAATGAATTGACGGGGGCCCGCACAAGCGGTGGAGCATGTGGTTTAATTCGATGCAACGCGAAGAACCTTACCTACTCTTGACATCCAGAGAACTTAGCAGAGATGCTTTGGTGCCTTCGGGAACTCTGAGACAGGTGCTGCATGGCTGTCGTCAGCTCGTGTTGTGAAATGTTGGGTTAAGTCCCGCAACGAGCGCAACCCTTATCCTTGATTGCCAGCACTTCGGGTGGGAACTTCAAGGAGACTGCCGGTGATAAACCGGAGGAAGGTGGGGACGACGTCAAGTCATCATGGCCCTTACGAGTAGGGCTACACACGTGCTACAATGGCGTATACAGAGGGCGGCGAACTCGCGAGAGTAAGCGAATCCCAAAAAGTGCGTCGTAGTCCGGATTGGAGTCTGCAACTCGACTCCATGAAGTCGGAATCGCTAGTAATCGTGGATCAGAATGCCACGGTGAATACGTTCCCGGGCCTTGTACACACCGCCCGTCACACCATGGGAGTGGGCTGCAAAAGAAGTAGGTAGTTTAACCTTCGGGGGGACGCTTACCACTTTGTGGTTCATGACTGGGGTGAAGTCGTAACAAGGTAGCCCTAGGGGAACCTGGGGCTGGATCACCTCCTTAAACGATGATTGTGCATTGATGAGTGTTCACACAGATTGATTAGGTTTAGAAAGTGAAGAGAGTAAAGATACCTGCTTGATAGCGGGTATTATTGTGAAAGTGCCCAACACTTTTACATACCTATGTCCCGTTCGTCTAGAGGCCTAGGACACCGCCCTTTCACGGCGGTAACAGGGGTTCGACTCCCCTACGGGATACCATTGGGTCGTTAGCTCAGTTGGTAGAGCAGTTGACTTTTAATCAATTGGTCGCAGGTTCGAATCCTGCACGACCCACCATTTCTTTTTAAGAAGTGATCTCAAGATGGGGCTATAGCTCAGCTGGGAGAGCGCCTGCCTTGCACGCAGGAGGTCAGCAGTTCGATCCTGCTTAGCTCCACCATTCTTGATAAATTCTTTTCCACGAAGAATTAAAACTACAGTGGGCGATTAGCTCAGTTGGGAGAGCACCTCCCTTACAAGGAGGGGGTCACTGGTTCGAGCCCGGTATCGCCCACCATTCTCTAAATGTTTTTGGATAGACTCCAAACCAATGGTTGTTAATTGTTGGTTTGTTTTTCGTCGCTGAGAATCTTTAGAAAATGTCTATTACAGATATTGCTCTTTAACAATTTGGAAAGCTGACAGATAACAATTTGATTGATTGTTATCTAATTAAAAGTTCTCAAATCCTAAGTCTTTTTTAGATTTAGGTACCAACACACATTCAAGTGTTCTTGGAAGCAACATTACTGAGTAATGATGCTTATATTTGAGTCCGGCAAAATCGAAATGTCTCTCGCTCATTCAAATAATGAGAGACACAAACCTTGGTTGTTTGCCATACATAAAAACCTCTTGGGGTTGTATGGTTAAGTGACTAAGCGTACACGGTGGATGCCTTGGCAGTCAGAGGCGATGAAGGACGTATTAACTTGCGATAAGCGTAGATTAGGCAGTAAAAGCCACTTGAGTCTACGATTTCCGAATGGGGAAACCCAACTGCATAAGCAGTTACTGTTAACTGAATACATAGGTTAACAGGGCAAACCCGGGGAACTGAAACATCTAAGTACCCGGAGGAGTAGAAATCAACCGAGATTCCGAAAGTAGCGGCGAGCGAAATTGGATTAGCCCTTAAGCTTTTAATGATGCAGGTGAATGGTCTGGAAAGTCCAGCGATACAGGGTGATAGCCCCGTAACCGACACGTCATTATTAGTGAAATCGAGTAAGGCGGGACACGTGATATCCTGTCTGAATATGGGGGGACCATCCTCCAAGGCTAAATACTACTGACTGACCGATAGTGAACCAGTACCGTGAGGGAAAGGCGAAAAGAACCCCTGTGAGGGGAGTGAAATAGAACCTGAAACCGTGTACGTACAAGCAGTAGGAGCACCTTCGTGGTGTGACTGCGTACCTTTTGTATAATGGGTCAGCGACTTATATTTAGTAGCAAGGTTAACCGATTAGGGGAGCCGTAGGGAAACCGAGTCTTAACTGGGCGTCGAGTTGCTAGGTATAGACCCGAAACCAGGTGATCTAGCCATGGGCAGGTTGAAGGTTGAGTAACATCAACTGGAGGACCGAACCGACTAATGTTGAAAAATTAGCGGATGACTTGTGGCTAGGGGTGAAAGGCCAATCAAACCTGGAGATAGCTGGTTCTCCCCGAAAGCTATTTAGGTAGCGCCTCGGACGAATACTACTGGGGGTAGAGCACTGTTAAGGCTAGGGGGTCATCCCGACTTACCAACCCTTTGCAAACTCCGAATACCAGTAAGTACTATCCGGGAGACACACGGCGGGTGCTAACGTCCGTCGTGGAGAGGGAAACAACCCAGACCGCCAGCTAAGGTCCCAAAGTATAGCTAAGTGGGAAACGATGTGGGAAGGCTCAGACAGCCAGGATGTTGGCTTAGAAGCAGCCATCATTTAAAGAAAGCGTAATAGCTCACTGGTCGAGTCGGCCTGCGCGGAAGATGTAACGGGGCTAAGCTATACACCGAAGCTGCGGCAATATCTTTTAGATATTGGGTAGGGGAGCGTTCTGTAAGCCGTTGAAGGTGAACTGTAAGGTTTGCTGGAGGTATCAGAAGTGCGAATGCTGACATGAGTAACGATAAAGGGGGTGAAAAACCCCCTCGCCGGAAGACCAAGGGTTCCTGTCCAACGTTAATCGGGGCAGGGTAAGTCGACCCCTAAGGCGAGGCCGAAAGGCGTAGTCGATGGGAAACGGGTTAATATTCCCGTACTTCTTACAATTGCGATGGGGGGACGGAGAAGGCTAGGTGGGCCTGGCGACGGTTGTCCAGGTTCAAGTGCGTAGGCTGATTTCTTAGGTAAATCCGGGAAATCTTAAGGCCGAGACACGATGTCGAGCGCCCAAGGGCGTGAAGTGAAGTCATTGATGCCATGCTTCCAGGAAAAGCCTCTAAGCTTCAGATTGTAAGGAATCGTACCCCAAACCGACACAGGTGGTCGGGTAGAGAATACCAAGGCGCTTGAGAGAACTCGGGTGAAGGAACTAGGCAAAATGGTACCGTAACTTCGGGAGAAGGTACGCTTCTGACGGTGAAGTCCCTTGCGGATGGAGCTATCGGAAGTCGCAGATACCAGGTGGCTGCAACTGTTTATTAAAAACACAGCACTGTGCAAAATCGTAAGATGACGTATACGGTGTGACGCCTGCCCGGTGCCGGAAGGTTAATTGATGGGGTTAGACTTAGGTCGAAGCTCTTGATCGAAGCCCCGGTAAACGGCGGCCGTAACTATAACGGTCCTAAGGTAGCGAAATTCCTTGTCGGGTAAGTTCCGACCTGCACGAATGGCGTAATGATGGCCACGCTGTCTCCACCCGAGACTCAGTGAAATTGAAATCGCTGTGAAGATGCAGTGTACCCGCGGCTAGACGGAAAGACCCCGTGAACCTTTACTACAGCTTGGCACTGAACATTGAGCCTACATGTGTAGGATAGGTGGGAGGCTTTGAAACTGTGTCGCCAGATACAGTGGAGCCATCCTTGAAATACCACCCTTGTATGTTTGATGTTCTAACTTAGCCCCGTTATCCGGGGTGAGGACAGTGCCTGGTGGGTAGTTTGACTGGGGCGGTCTCCTCCCAAAGAGTAACGGAGGAGCACGAAGGTGGGCTAAACACGGTTGGACATCGTGTGGTTAGTGCAATGGCATAAGCCCGCTTGACTGCGAGAATGACAATTCGAGCAGGTGCGAAAGCAGGTCAGGTCATAGTGATCCGGTGGTTCTGAATGGAAGGGCCATCGCTCAACGGATAAAAGGTACTCCGGGGATAACAGGCTGATACCGCCCAAGAGTTCATATCGACGGCGGTGTTTGGCACCTCGATGTCGGCTCATCACATCCTGGGGCTGAAGTCGGTCCCAAGGGTATGGCTGTTCGCCATTTAAAGTGGTACGCGAGCTGGGTTTAGAACGTCGTGAGACAGTTCGGTCCCTATCTGCCGTGGGCGTTGGAGAATTGAAAGGGGCTGCTCCTAGTACGAGAGGACCGGAGTGGACGAACCTCTGGTGTTCGGGTTGTGTCGCCAGACGCATTGCCCGGTAGCTAAGTTCGGAATCGATAACCGCTGAAAGCATCTAAGCGGGAAGCGAGCCTTGAGATGAGTTCTCCCTGATACTTTAAGTATCCTAAAGGGTTGTCGTAGACTACGACGTTGATAGGCAGGGTGTGTAAGCGTTGTGAGGCGTTGAGCTAACCTGTACTAATTGCCCGTGAGGCTTAACCATACAACACCCAAGGGGTTTTGTTTTGGACTCAAATAGAACATTGAATGTGTAGTAAGACTTTTAAGCAGCTTTTCAAATTATTCGATTTGCAAGCAAATCTCACCCTAAAGGGCCGCACTAAAGTGCGTTTGAATTTGCGAGCAAATTGATAACAAATTTTGCTTGGCGACCATAGCGTTGTGGACCCACCTGATCCCATGCCGAACTCAGAAGTGAAACGCAATAGCGCCGATGGTAGTGTGGGGCTTCCCCATGTGAGAGTAGGACATCGCCAGGCTTGTTTCCTTGTTTTCAGATTTTAAAAATCTGAAGGCAAAACTAAATAAAGCGACTTGGTAAGACTTTGTTTGGTGACAATTTAAAGTGTGGAGCGGTAGTTCAGTTGGTTAGAATACCGGCCTGTCACGCCGGGGGTCGCGGGTTCGAGTCCCGTCCGCTCCGCCACTTATACTAAGCCTTAGCAGAAATGCTGAGGCTTTTTGCGTTTAGAGCGGTAGTTCAGTTGTGCCATCAATGTTCCCGACATTGACTGGTATTCACTCCATCCATGGAGATTTTAGCTTCTTTGTTAGGAAAAGCGGCCTGTGATGCGAGATAAAAGCTCTGGTTATTCAAGGGTGTATAGACCTTGCCTACATCATCTACCTCTTAAATAGGGCCTTATACTGCTCTTCTGTAGCCAAATCTTTAAGTTAGCACTCATAGAGACAAAATGTTCGCATTATAAGCGTTTAGTCGCTTTCAGCTTAGCTTGCCTTTATGACATAAATTGAGTTAGGACAATATAAACTGTGATCTTTATTCAAACATTCTGTAATTGATAGTATAATCAGTTATTCTTGTCGAAATGCTAAACGCGATATAAAAATGGGGGACGATATGGAGTGGTATGCTTTACTGGCGACATGTGCAATTTTTGCTTTAGTGTGCCTTAAGTTATCGAAAATAAAGAAAAGAAGACGGATACTTGAAAGGCTGTATCAGTAGCTTCTAGTAATAGGTTAAGGATAACCTCAATTCATTTCCAGTAGTATTTCAATTAACTCAATTAGTTGTACTATTTTCCTTATATTTAAAAGAAAAAATAACCACAAATTCTACTTTCAGTAGAATATTCACTCTTATTTTATGATCAACTGAATTCTTTCAAAAAAAAAGATAAATATTTTGCAACATTGATTAGTATCATTTCATTCATATTATGTGAAACTTATTACTATTAGTTTTTAGATTATATATAATTCAGTTTTTTTTATATGTAATATTCAAATATTACAACTTCATTTTCTTGATGTCTGTCATACAACTGCTACTTTTAATTTGAGAGTGCGAATAATTAATGAGCATTTTATCACACGTGTAGAATTTAGTTTTACTTCATTATAATACCTACATGGGGATGGTTATTTAGTTGTATTGATATATGAAGAGGGTTAGATTCGGAACGATCTAAAGGCATTATTTAAGTATTTATTCTAATGCCTGATAACGGATTCAGTATAAGGAACTACTATGAAAAAGTTAATTGCTATTACAGCAGGTTGTTTAATAACCTTTGGAGCATTTGCCGGTTCTATCGAAACAATACATCGAGATGCTAGCTTGACTACAGACACTTTCAGCTCTAAATCTGAAGCGCTTAATGCAGGTTTTAATATGTATGAATCTCTTGAAAGCGCCAGCAATCGCCAGCTGAAAGACAAGTTACCTACATTTGCCGATGACATTACTGGCGGGATCTCTATAGATAGCGCCAAAGTAAGAGTTGAAGAAATTCCTCTTTCAAGAGGTGATGTCAGGTACAGAGCGGTTGTCGATGTTAACTATCAATACGAAACATATGGTAATGATAATTAATGTATTTCGAAAGTGATTTAGGTTCTAATCGCTTATAACGAACTAATAAAAAAGAGTTCAAACAACATTTATAGTTTGAACTCTTTTATTTTGCTTCCGAGTAGGTTATTGGTTAAGGCTTACATACTCATTGTTTCTATTATCTTTCTTCTGAGCTGCTCTATATTCCTGAAAAATGCGATTTAGCTCTAAGAACGAATAACCATGCTCAACGTAGTTATATACGTTAAGTGAAATAGCTAACTTATATAAAGCCATCGCATCAAATACTTTACCTTTAGACTTTAGGTGTTTAGCAGTATAGAAATAGACTTCAGTTAGTTTTTGAGCCATAACTCTATTATTTGCCGTATCACGAATAACCTCATTTATAGCTGATTGCTGATCTATTTTCCCTAATGCAATACCAACTAATGTCCAGTTCCAGTCGTCGGTTTTATTTTTATAGGCAATCTCAAGATTATCTATTGCTGACTTTTCATCAACTGCACATTCAACAATAAAAAGCCAGAGTGCACGAAAAGGGTCACTTTTATCTTCATTGAAATGCGCTTTCATCTCTTCCAGAGCTAAATCCAGTCTGCCGGCGTAGTATAGAGCGACAGCTTTGTTTCTCTTTGGTGTTGAATCTTCGGGAGCCAACTCTATAGCAGCACTAAAAGCATTGAATGCTGCATCAAATTCTCCAACCTGAGTAAAGTACACCCCCAGACGGTTAAAAATCTTTGGTTGTGCCGGACTAATCTTGAGAGATTGGTTGAAATCCAGACGGGCTAGATCATGCAGACCCATATTGCTATATAGACGTCCGCGTTCGTAATAAACTTTCGCTTTATCTTCTTCAGTCAGGTCTTGTTGAAAAAGGATCTGATTGAGTTTAGCTATCTGCATCTCAAACCTAAGTTCTGGTTGCAGAGGTACCGCCATTACGGGATAAGTCAGTTCAGCTTCCGGGTTGCTTTGACCATGATGTGCGAAACTTGCTGAGCTATAACTTGCTGAAACAAGCATTGCACTTAAACCTAAAAACTTAAACCACTTTACCATCATTTTCCTCCACAAGTGCTCCCATAAAAATGACCAGAAGCGAAATACATATGCCTTATAACACGAAAAATACGTGTTTGGCTAATTATTGAGCAAAATATCAGTACGTAGATCTCAAAATTGGCGTGAGCTTTTAACTAAATCATATAGTGCATATGTAGAATGTTTAATATTCACCCGTTAAGTGATTAAATCTGAATGTATAAGCTCTTGCTTATAAGTTCTTTTTTTATTGGCTAACATCTTGTAACTATGAGCTTTGAATCAAACTTCGGCTGACGTGAAAATGAAAATCAATATAATTTCCGTATGAACTATTGGTTAAATGAATATCAGTAAATGGTAGAATATGACTAATCTGACAATTCTTATTCTGAGAGAGACGCTAGTGTGATGTTTTTATATCGATACAGACGACAGCTGTTGTTCATAGTGCCACTGCTAGCCCTTATCAGTTATCAACTAAGCTACTATCCGTCAGCTATGATAGATAGCGTATGGGATCTGGGCATAGAGTTAGCCCATATGTTGGTCTGCTTTGTGTTGTTTCTGAAAATAGAGGATATAAGAAAGGCCCGGGCCGTCTATTTTGCTCTGTTGATTTCTGTTTATCTTCTTCTGGTCGGAAGTGCACTGGATGTACTTGATGAGTTCATCGAGGTGCCGGAGCGTATGGAGTTGCTTGAGGATTTGTTTCAATCTTTAGGCTTTATATTTTTCATATTGTCGTGCTTTAAGTGGGTCGACTTTCATCGGACGCAAACCCGAATGATGCAAAATCTCGCCGAAGTGGACTCTCTTACCGGGCTATCGAATCGTCGTGCTTTTCTTAATATGAGCAAAAACTATTTTCGCCTCAATGAAGATGAGCAAGTCAGTATACTGGTTATTGACATTGATTTTTTTAAAACAGTCAATGACACCTATGGTCATCAGTTTGGTGATAAATTGCTGATAAAATAGCAAATGAGATAAAACTCTGTCTCAGGAAAGGTGACTATGTCGCCAGAATTGGCGGAGAGGAGTTTGTAGTACTACTAAAAAATGCCAGTATCTCACAGGCGGGTGATATTGCTGAAAACATAAGAATGAAAGTAGAAGCGATGCCAATCTATTTTGAAAATCAAAAAGTAGATAGCTCTGTCAGCATCGGCTATACCTCCAGCGCTGAAGAAGTAAAAGAGTTTGAGACACTGTTTTCCAAGGCAGATAAAGCTCTTTATAAAGCAAAGTCAGAGGGACGAAACTGTAGCCGCTATTTTGTTTAGTTACTAAAGAAGTCAAAGAAAGCAGACTGAAGGGCTATCGAAATAGCCCATATCAGCTTAATCTTGGCTAAAACAGGGAAGGACGTCTTCTGTAAAGTAGGGTGGCTGATCAACCCAGAACATATAGTTAACTTTCAGAAACTCTTTTGCGAAAGCGTGTAGCAGGGGAACAATATTATTTCTCTGCTGTTTTACTTTATCAGAGTTAGTCTGACCAATGTAATTGCCATCCTGAACCGCTATCCCTAATGGAACTGAGTAGTTGCTTTCATGCATCATAGTGATTGCATGATTAAGTTGTCCTCGTCTTTGTACCATTAGATCGGGAGCGCCTAATCCTACGCCTATCTCTTCACCGTATTGATAAATCGATTTGAGATAGCCTTCATCTTCCCACGGTAACCATTCTCCCGGCATAAAGTTGGCATACTGCATAGTGACAGAATCAGGAAAAGCTTCTTTTAATGTCAGCATGTTTTTCTTAAGGGATTGAGCATAAACCGCAGGAGAAAAATCCGTATCGTACTTGTTACTTACGCCAATAGCAGATTCTTGTAAGTTAATACCTTCAATACGTCCATCGAATGCTTTTCCCATCGCATTAAGTAACAAAGCAAAGCGTTTCTGCACATTGGCGTTCCACCTTTTTGCCACCCAGCCTTCAACGATACCTTTATCAGTGCGTTGCTCGATAGTGCCGCCTGCATACTCATTGCTCTGTAAGTATTCAGGTACACCTTTATATTCCGGATTGAAAGTCACGTCCTGAAGCTGGATAAACAGTTTCTTCCCTTTGCTCTCAAGATACGAGAGATCCGCTTCTATAGCAGAAAAATCATACTGACCTTTTGCAGGCTCCAGCTCTGCCCAGGGATACATGATTTGAGCACCTTTAAACTGTGTATGAGATAAAAACGGGTGTCCAATGATCTTCTCTCTGTCACGGGCGAAGTAAACAAAATGTTTGATATCGCCTGCTTGTATAGGGCAGGTAGCAGCTAAAAAGCTTTTATAGGATTCTGCATATTTGTCTGCAGGGTTCGCCCATTTAGCAAAACTGACTGGGCTTAGCAGTATAGCGTTAAGCAGCAATGCATTGATTAGAATCTTTTTCATCTATTCTATCTCTTAAGATAAGTAATAAAAGGTGGATATTATATTTTTATATTTATATTTCAAGCTGTTACTGTCTATGTTGTCGTGGTAACAAAAAGTAGAGTTGCGCAATTGTTGTTGAAAACTGATAAACTTATTTTTAAGTAAATAGTTTGTAAATTTTGTATGAGTAAAAAGCCTGATTGTAAAACCGCGATGTTGCAGCTGATTGAGCAAGTAAAACAGGAGTTGCCACTCTATGAGTCTGATACTTTTATCTGCGGTCCTGAAGGGCATTGTATCGGCTGCCCAAAGAAACTTCTGGAATTAGTAGATAGCGAACTCACGTACTGGCAGCACTCAATTGAATCTGGCAACGTTCCGAACTTTGAAGAAATTTCCCGTTTTGGCAAACTTTGCAAGAATGTCAGGCGGGGTTTAGTGCGAAATAATCTGGTATAAAAACACTAACCTTGTAGATAGCGGAGTTTTTGATTGATCTGCTTATCACTGATACGTTCCCCTTCTTGATAATTTAAACAAAACTCATTTATTATTGTTATTAGCGCTTTTGATTCAGAACCTTTTTATAATGTCGCAATCCAAAATATATCAGCTTGATACAGAACCTAATATTACCTTTAATGCTACAGAAAACAGTTTATTAATTTCTGGGGAAGAGCATCACCTTGAGCCGCTTCAGTCCAGAATGTTACTATTTTTTATTGAACATAAAGGAGAGGTAGTTAATACGCAAGAGATTGCTTCGGCAGTATGGGATAGAACTGAGGTATCAGATAACCTTGTTCGTCAGGTAATTAGCTTGTTAAGAACTTTCTTACACGATAAAAAAAGACCTTATACCATTATCAAAACCATCCCTAAACAAGGTTATATTTTTGATATTGATGTTACTGAAATTAAAGTAGTGACAGAAATCAGTAAACCTAAGGTTAAATTAAAAAATAAAAAGACAATTACTTTTGGTGTATTTAGCTTAGTTATTTCTTTTTTTATTGCTGTTTATTTGATCATCAGTACCTTTGATCCTGAAACTGAAACTGAAAAGAAAACAATGGAGCGTTACAACGCGATTACACCAGTGATCTTTAATGCGATTGCTCTGGATGATAATGCTGAATACGCAATGGCAAAAAGTGTCTATGAATATGTCTATTTTGGATTAAACTCTTCAAAGAATATCATCGGCTATAGAGGAGAGCATCTAAGTAACAAAGATAAAGAGCAGTTCAGGGAGCGTGGTTATATTTTAAAGTCATGGCTGAAGAGAGATAATCAGACGTATGATATTAACCTTACTCTTCAGTTTTATGAAGGTGGTAAGCTCCAGTTACATAAGTTTGATAAGTCATTTAGCAAAGAGAGCTTTTTTACCTCTGTTGGTGACCTTATTCTTGAAGTGAAAACGTATATCAATAGTCATAAGGATGACTATAATATCTCCAACCACAGAATAACCTCTATTAAAAATTACTCGGACTGGGAAGTCATTGCTAAAGGTATATCTCTGTTTTATCAGGGAAAAGGGGCCAGTGAGCTTAAAGTTATTGAACAGCAACTAAAGTCTCTTAAGGAACAAGGACGACAGTATTATCTTCTTGATTCACTAAACTCCTATATCTCAACTATGAAGTATCTTAGTGATGGTAATGAAGTAAACAAAGTAACGGCTCTTAAGCAGGCGGAACAGGCATTTGAACGTAATCCAAGATGTAATATCGCTAACACGACTCTTGGGATGGCTTTGTTGCTTAATAAAGAGGTGGAAAAAGCTTATCCGTATCTGTTTTTCGCCGCTGAGAGCTCACCTAGTCCACTCAATTATTACTTGTTAAGTGTTGCAGATGAACAAGCTGATAATTCCAGAGGTGCTGAGTATAATTATCAACGATTTTCAGAGCTTAACAAAGAAGGGATAGGTCAAATTCAGGATATTCAGACGTATTTACAAAATCCAAACCTTTCCAAACCTACCACTAAAGAGTTAGACTAATAGTCCTGTTTGCCCTTGTTCAACGGGAGTTGAGCAAGGGTAGAAAAGAGCAGTCAAGAATAAGAGATATTTTTTTATTGTTTGTTCGTAACCCCGATTGCCTTGCATCATAAAATCAGATTAATAACCACCAGATAATAGCTCCAGAAACAAAAACTCATATCCCTGATAGGAGACTATTATGAATACATTAATCTATGTCTTTATGACATTAGTTTGTTGGTGGCTTATTAAACAGCCTGAAAAAGAAGGGCGTTCTATTCGCTGGTTTGTAATTTCACTATTAACCCTGGTAGGTTACATCATCGCATATATCTGGAAACATCCATTTATATATGGTCCGGTATAAGGAGGCTTATTATGTTTAATTTTGAAATTAGTGAAAATAAATTTTATAACATAGTTGCGATTGCCACACTTATTCTTGGCTTTGGCATATTTACAGCGACATTTTATGAGCAGGTTTATCTGGGAGATATGCCGTGTGCCAGTTGCTTAATTACACGACAGCTAATTCTTTTGGTTATGCTCGTTTCTTGTCTTGTAATCAGATATGGACCTAAACCTCAGTTTGTCGGCTTTGTTTTAGTCATCGCAGCGATTGATATCTATATGAGTATCCGTCACTCTAGTTTCCACTGGTTCGTATTTGAAGGAACCGAAGGCCGCTTTATGGGAGTACATATGTATTTCTGGGGCTACCTGCTACAAACGGCTGTAGTACTGGTTGTTGGCCTTCTGATGTGTATGCTGCCTAAAGTATTTGATTTTGTGAAATCAGTACCTGAAACAGGTCGCGTGCTGAATAACCTGCAAAAGATTACTTTCTACACAGTACTGTTCCTGATTGTAAGTAACTTAATCTTGTCATTCGCTTTAGTTGGTCCTCCGCCGCTAAAAGCACCATATCCGCCAGTATACTGGAGCTGGTTAGAAAACGGTTGGAACTGGTAAAATATGTAGTTAAAAAAGGTGGCGTAAAAGCCACCTTTTTATTGGGAAAATAAATTATTAAAACTGATTTTTTATTCAATTTCTTATGGTTAATTAAATATTAAGTGATTATTAATAATTATTAATCTTTTATTCTATATTTTTCTAATGCTTAGCGTGTTTATATTTTGTTGGTTCTTATCATAAATATGAGAGCTATGCTGCATATTAGATAGAACTAATCTGTAAGAATAACTTTTCTTTAACAGTGCAATTAAGTGAATAACTATTGCGCGTTTTTTATATCCCCCCAAGAAAAGTATAAAAACTATGAATATTAAACCTCTCGTATTAGCTACATCAATGGCATTACTTGGCTCACAAGCTGTTATCGCCGCGCCTGATTTCGATAAAATAAAAGCAGACCCTGTTAAACCAAAGAATGTCATAGTACTTATTGGTGACGGCATGGGCGTAGGACAGATAGAAATCGCCCGCCATATGGAGTACGGAAAAGCCGGAACCCTCTTTCTTGAGTCGTTACCAAATGTTGCATTAGTCAGAACATATTCGGCAAACAAACAGGTAACAGATTCAGCGGCTGCAGGAACAGCACTTGCCACCGCAGTGAAAACCAACAATGCAGCAATTGGTGTTGATCAAGATGGCAATGAAGTTGACTCTATACTGGATGATTTCCAGAAGAAAGGTCGCAAAGTCGGTGTGATCTCCACAAACACAGTAACGGATGCTACTCCTGCCGCTTTTACTGCAAGTGTTGCCAATCGCTATCAGGGACAGCCTGAAGCGGCACGTCAGATGCTTAAGAACAGATATGATGTTTTGCTGGGAGGCGGCTGGAAATATTTTGGTCCTAAAAAGCAAGATGGTGTTGATTTGTTACCTAAGTATGAAGAGGCAGGCTATACGATTGTAAAAGATAAAGATCAACTCGCTGCTGCAAAAGGGGCTGATAAACTTTTAGGCCTGTTTCACAAGTCATATATGAATTATAAGCAAGATCGTGACGATGTAGGCAGTCAGGAGCCAAGTCTTGAGCTGATGACTGAGATGGCAATTGATACCCTTAAAAAGGATAAAGATGGTTTCTTCCTTATGGTTGAAGGTGCTCGTATAGACCATGCTGCTCATGCTGCCGACGTTACTGGTGTCTGGAAAGAGATGATGGAGTTTGACCGTACTGTTGAACAGACCTGGAACTGGGCAAAAGATCGTAAAGATACTTTGGTTGTGGTTCTGGCAGACCATGAAACCATGGGCTTGTCAGTAACAGAACCAATGGATATTCCTGCATTGAAGAAGATCTCTGTCTCTCCTGAGTATATGGCGGGTAAACTGGTAAAAGCAGAAGATGGTAAGAGCTTTACTATTGATTCTATTAAGTCTGTCTTTAAGGAATATGCCGGCTTTGAAGTGACAGATGCTCAGGCGGAAGAGCTGAACAAGAATTCACTGTCATCTAAAGGCAAGCTTAAGTATCAATATAAGATTGGCTGGGAAATTGGTTCAATGATTGCTGAGCACTATCAGGCTGGCGCAATTGATCGTGCGGTACGCGCGAACTCAAGTACCGGTGGCCATTCAAGTAATATGGTACCGCTTTTTGCTGCAGGCCCGGGCTCACAATATTTTGAGGGCGTGCTAAACAATACGGATGTACCAAAACTTATCCGTACACTAACATCTAAATAAAAAACCTTATGTTTTCTGAAAGCCCTGATAATTTATCAGGGCTTTTCTATTTGGCTTAAGAAGAATTATGTTTGTATATATATAAATATGAAAAGCAAACGTTTAAATAAGTGATGGAAACAATATTAGTGTGATCATTAAAAAATTTAATAAAGTTACTGGTGATATATATATCAGATAAATGATATATTCATCGCGAATATAAATAAAACTAAGTGGTAACTTAAATGAATGTCATATCGGGCTTTAAGGGCAGGATTATAGCCGTTGTAACTCTGTTACTGGTTGTGGCTCTGACTATTTCTACCTATCTTTCTTACCGGCAGATTTCTGAAACTATTCAGAAGAACGTCGATGATTACTCCATGTTAAAAATTGATAGTACTTCAGATACGATTCAGGCATGGATTCATAACATTAAAAATGCGGTTGTATTAAATGCGCCGGACTTTTCTGCTACGCATAGTGATGATGAAATAATTCTGATGGTTAATCAGATAGCTCACTCTTCTGCAGCTTCAGGCATCGTAGTTGGCTTCGAAGATGGTCGTTCTTACGGGGATAAAAGTGGTAAACGTGATTTAGCAAAGTACGATCCAAGAGTTCGTGGCTGGTATAAGCAGGCGAAACAGAAACGTGAGCCTGTCATTACAGATATCTATAAAGGGGCGTCAAGCGGCAAACTGATGGTGAGTGTTGCGGCTCCTTTTTATAATGCCGGAAACCTTAAAGGTGTATTACTGGCAGACATTGAGCTGGGTTTGCTGGCTGAAATGGTAAAAGAGCCACCGTTCCCGGGGGCTATGATGGGCTTGTATGATGACTCTAGTCTGACCATCGCTTCCAACGGAGAGGTTGATGTGCCGGGCGAAACTAAATTGTCAGACTTCTCAGATCTTGATGTACTCACTAAGGCTCTACTGACTGAAGAGCGCGGTCAGACCGAGTATGTACTGGGTGGTGTGGAAAAAATCGCCTTTTACCGCACTATACAGTTAGATAACGATGTAAGCTGGCACCTTTTGGTAGGCGTAAATAAATCCATCGCCTATGCCAAAGTAAGTGAAGCTCTGGAAACGGCTTTGTTGACCGCCTCAGCGTTGTTGGTGGTATTGTTGACCATTCTTATTGTGATACTCAATGTTGCTTATCGTCCGATACTGGCACTGAAAGCAACCATTGTTGATCTCTCTCAGGGGAATGGTGATCTTACCCGCAGACTGGAAGTGAATAGTCAGGACGATTTAGGGCAGATTGCACAGGCAGTAAATACCTTTATTGGTAATCTGCAAAACATGATGTTAGAAGTGTCTCGTTCCACACAGCAGATCTCTGCAGATATCGAGGTACTAAAATCTCAGACAGAGAGCAACGATACTGTATTAGCATCTCATGCAATGGAAACCAGTCAGGTTGTAACAGCAATTAATGAGATGAGCTCGACTGCAGACAGTGTTGCGCAGAGTGCTTCGCAAACCGCAGAGTTTACCCGTATCACTAGTGATGAAGCTGTTGAGTCAAAATCGGTTGTGAATGGCGCCGTGAGCAGCGTTGCTGATTTGATCAATGAAGTTGAAGTTATGGCTGAGAATATTCAGACCATGAATGAAGACTCACAGAAGATCGGCTCTGTTCTTACCGTGATTGGCGAAATTGCTGATCAGACTAACCTGTTGGCTCTGAATGCGGCTATCGAAGCTGCCCGTGCTGGTGAGCAGGGCAGAGGCTTTGCTGTTGTGGCGGATGAAGTAAGGGCGCTGGCGGCAAGAACTCAGCAGAGTACTTCTGAAATCAACACCATGCTGGCCAATCTTAATGAAGGAACCAGAGTGGTTGTTAAGGCGATGGATGATACTAAAGCCCGTTGTCAGCAAACGGCAGAGACCACAGAAAACGTCAATCAGAGTCTGGATCTAATGGCGAACTCTGTCGTGAAGATTAATGACTTAGGGCTGGAGATTGCTACTGCAGCAGAGCAGCAGAGTTCGGTTACTGAAGAAGTTAACCGCAATATGGTTGCTATTCAGAGCATGGTGGATGAGCTGACAGGTAATAGTAGTCAGACAATGGATAGCACCAGAAATCTGGCCACAAGTAATCAACAGCTATCTGATATTGTTAAGCAGTTTAAGTTGCAATAACAGGTTGAGCATGAATAAAAAAGAGCACCTTTAGGTGCTCTTTTTTTGCTTGTGGCGGAGCGATAGCTGTTTGCAGAGCTCCTTTACTTCTTCGTAGAACAAAACCTTACTTCGGCTACGCAACCGACATCTTTGTCGTTGTTTGTTAACTGAAACTGCCATTGGTATTTGCGGCAGAGCTCTTCGACAATCGCCAGACCTAAGCCGTGCCCGTCCGGTTTATAATGTTCCAGACCTGCACCCTTATCTTTGATAGTAAGTGCATGCTTACTTAGGCTGATTTCAATGTCTGAGTCCTGCGTTGCTTCAATCGCATTACGGATAAGGTTGCCGACAAGTATACGGATTACCGCCTGAGTTGCGTATATCAGTGGAGAGCCGGAGGAGTGGATAACAAGGGATAAATTTTTGTCAGGGTAGTGGCTTAAATTGCTCTCGGCTATCTCTCTTATTTCCTGCTCGGTAAGCGCTCTTTGAGCAATATCCGACCGGCTATTTTCATAGCGTACTATTGAGAGGAGCGCATCCACCATGGTTTTCATCTGCTGTGTTGCTTCATCAATCCTGCCGGACTGTTTCTGAACAAAACTATCTTTTACTTTAAGACTAAGCAGGTTATTAGAACCTTGTATCACAGTAAGCGGCGTTCTGAGCTCATGGCTGGCATAACGGGCAAAAGCTTGTTCTCTCTGTAATAACCTTTTGTTCTCGTCCCTGTACCTATTAAGTTCTATCACTAAGTGTTGAAACTCTTCTGCTGAGCCTGCTGCAATGCTGAAGGGCTCGTCTGCACCCTGGATATGATGGCTGAGTTGCTTCTCGATACTGTTTAATGGATCGATAAGCCTTTGGGAAAGCATGTTCAGTAGTTTTTTAAAGATAAGCAGTAGAGTGAGCAGCAAACCAAGAATTACAGAGGCGCCATACAGAATATCATCTTGATTTAACTCAAGAATGCCAAACTCCATCAGGACAACAAATGGCTGGCTTTGTTGTGTTCGGGGATCGGTGTATTGATCCAGATAAACCATTTGTGCTTCAGGATGAGTGCCGACTTCTGCAACCAAGTATTTTTTCCCCTGAACTGCATTCTGATATTCCGGCGGGAGCTGGCTGAGATCGTTATATGCTGTTGTGATTTCATCTAACTTAAACTGACCTGTTTCTCCCGACTGAAAGCGGGCAACGGCCGCTTCTTTGTACAGTACGATCCTACGCTCACCGACTCTGTCTTCAGACCAGTCAAGTGTCTGCATAAACACAAGATAAACAAGAAATGAAGTTGCTATAGCGATAGCGACAAATAGAAAAGTGAGTCGTCCTGACAGGCTTTGGGTGTTGTAGGAGAAGGGGGACATTATACCTCCTCCAGACGAAAACCTATTTTGGGTACAGTAATTAACATGGGGTCAGGGAAAGGTTTATCCAGCTGACTTCTCAGTTGATAGATATGAGTTCGCAGCACGGAATCACACTCCTTCTCTTCTTGCCATAAAGCAGAGATAAGTTCCTGCCGGCTCAGGACTGCGGGTGCTTTGATACACAACAGTTCCAGAATCTTGTAGGTCGTTGGGTTAAGAGTAATTTGCTTGCCGTAACGTGAAGCCGTTCGTGCTTGTTGATCTATAGTGAGTGAGCCGAACTTAAGCGTTGATTTGGCGACGTTTTCCCGGTAACGATTAATCAAGGCTGACATTCTCGCTTCCAGAATTGTGAGGTCAAAAGGCTTGGTGACATAATCATCAGCACCGTGGCGGAAACCATCCAGCATATCCTGTTTACTATCCAGTGCGGTGAGCATAATAACAGGCGTTTTGTTTCCTGAGTCACGCAGTATTTCGCACACCTCAAGGCCGTTCAATTTTGGCAGCATTAAGTCAAGCAGAATGATATCAAAATTGTTTTCCTGAGCCAGCTTCAGTCCCAGCTCGCCGTTGTCGGCATAATCAAGACAGACATTGTCATCCTCAAAGTAATCAAACAGTATTCCGGCAATATTTCGGTTGTCTTCGATGATAAGTATGCGTCTCATCCGGCTCACCCTGCATTATTAATCCGAGTTAATCTACATAGATAGCGTGAAAAAAATGTGAAAATTCTGCTTAAAACAAAGGAACAAGCTAATAGTAGTGATAAATCTGTCAGCCAGCCAGAGAAACTTATGCTGGCTGGTTGAAGTAAAAAGGTTATCCGGAGAGGTGAGCCGGTGCCAGTCTGGATATAAGGCGATGGCTTAGTGGCAAAATAACAGAAAACAGGTAAATAAGGCTGATAGAGGTATAAAGATCGGCATAACTGTGCATCCCCAGATAGAGACGACTCCCTGCCACAGCCACTCCCCACAGAACGACAAGGGAAGTCAGCAGGTAATATCGGTATTGCAGTAGCAATCCGCCCCAGAAGGCAACAAACAGCGCGGCAAAGATGGTGTGACCGGAGGGAAGGGCATAGTTTGTTCCGTCTTTCCAGTTTTCCGTCCGCCAGAAGCCGAATATATTTTCAGACTGCCGGATGAGCTTGAGTTTATTTAACTCATCCAACTGATAGAAGCTGGCCGGGCTTTCCACTATGCCTGACTCAGTGAGCCATGCGGTATAAGGTCTTGGCTCTTCTGTGACCATTTTTATGGCTGACTTGCAGACGAAAGCGATACAGAGCAGCAGAATAAACTGAACAGAGGTGATCCCCCAGTTCTGTCTGGACTTAACAAGATAAGCAAAGCCAAAACCTGCAAATATGGTGACAGGAAAGAGTGGCTTTCCTGCCATCAGGGAGAAACTGGTTAGTATAAAGCCGGGTAAGTCCGACAAAGGCGTTTGGTAATCAACTGGTGGAGCGAAAAGTTGTAGTAACAACAAACAAATAAGCAGACAAGTCAGCGCTATCAGAAAATAGCGCTGTGGGCGATAGGTAATGAGTGAAGCTTTAATAGAGTTCATAGCCGGGCTTTAGTCTGCGGTTACAGAAGGTTTATAAACAGCATACTTTTCTTGTCCGGTAGGTGCATAGTAGCCTTTTTTGTAGGCCAGGCTGCCCCATAGAGCATTGGCATTAGCGATTTCTGTCAGTGCTTTACTTTGTGATTTCTCTTTCAGGGAGTTATCGTCAGAATTGTAGTAAAAACCTTTAGGCGCCTTGCCCGGTTGCATAACAACAACGTTATTGTCACTACTCATCCAGGCAAAGTTTTTATTGAACTGCATCATGGCTCTTAGCTTGTGCTCAGGGATGGCTCTGGTCAGATCAAAGCCAATCATTGGGTTTTCTGAACTAATCCCTATCAGTGATAGCATGGTTTGAGGAAGGTCTAACTGGCTGGCCAGACGCGGATCCCGCTTTGGCTTAATACCTTCACCGATAAATACTGCAGGTATTTTAAAATGCTCAACCGGCACAAGCTGATCGCCGTAAGCTCTTGAGTCATGGTCGGCAACGATAAGAAATACCGTATCTTTCCAGTAAGCGGATTGCTTAGCTTGTTCGATAAACTTGCCCAGAGCATAATCAGAGTATTTAGCGGTATTTTCCCGGCTGGCATCAGGCTGGTTATAAGGCTCTATCTTCCCCTTAGGGTATTCAAACGGACTGTGGTTCGAAGAGGTAAATACAAGGCTGAAGAAAGGTTTACCTTGTGCATAAAGCTTGTTGAACTGCTGGTTAGCTTTGCGGTAAAGATCTTCATCAGATGCCCCCCATGAACCGACAAATTCAGGATTATCGAAAGTAGGTAAATCTTGAATATCGGTAAAGCCATTACCTAAAAAGAAAGATTTCATATTGTCGAAATGACTTTCTCCGCCATAGATAAACTGGGTAGTGTATCCATTTTGTTTAAGAACATCGGCGATGGAGAAAAAGTTATTCTGACTTTTAGTCAGTTTAACCACAGAGCGGGAAGGGGTTGGAGAAAAACCGGTAGTCACAGCTTCAATGCCTCTCACAGAGCGGGTACCTGTCGCGTAAATATTGTCCAGAGACCAGCCTTCATTGATCAGCTTATCCAGATTAGGCGTTAATGGCATTCCGCCTAAAGCGCCGACATAGCGAGCCCCCAGACTTTCCTGCAACAGAATAACCAGATTTTTAGGTTTTCCTTTATAGCTGGCCTGATGGTTGCTCAGAGTTGGTGCCTTCGGGTCAGCCGAAGAGTGGTTTGGTATATTGGCTGACTCTCTGACCAGACGAATAATTTTATCTTCAGCCATATTGGGGTAGTAGCTAAAAGCATCTTCTTCACTTGCCATGCCTTTAGCGGCAAAGATCATTGAGTAAGAGGAGTTGAGCACCAGATCATTCACTAGAGGATCGGTAGAAAAAGCCACCATCGCCGGATTTAAAGGGCGGTGCTGAAATGTTGAGCGGGCGCCCATCACGCCACAAGCTACGACCAGAAGGGCAATTAACGGGCGCCAGTACCATTTAGGGAACGAAAGCTGGTGGACAATTCTGCCGGTAAACTTCCAGCCAAAGTAGAGGGTAACAAAGCTACCCAGAGCACCTATAAACAGCTCTGTTTTATAGCCTGTCCAGAGCATACTGAATACTTCTTTCGGATAGATTAGATACTCGATAAACAAACGGTTAGGGCGGACATCATATTCAGCGATAAAAGAGGGGGTAGCCATCTCCATATAGACGACAAGCCAGAGCCCAAGCACCACCCAGATACGGTAGAACATAAGCCAGAACCGTCCAAAGGCGGAGGTTCCTGAAAATAGTACTGTCAGAAAAGAGGGAAGAATCAGCAGATAGCAAAGAGAGGAAATATCAATGCGCAGTCCGCTTAACAGCATGGTGGCCCACCACGGTGAGCTAATGATTCTCTCATTCAGCCAGAGCATCAGTCCCAGTCTGGAAACCAGCAAGATAGTGGAAAAAAGCAAAAAGGAAGCGATAACCGGATACAAAACAGACAGTTTTTTCTTCCAGTAGCAAATGGAGGTCATACTTTAGTTCTCAGCAATAATAGAAAGGAAAAGATCCTTATTTGTTATTGATAAAGACTAAAATAGAGTGAGTGAACAAAGCGTGAAAACACTTTGTGGCTTGAACTTTAAACGGCCAGATACCCGCTGTAAGGGCGTGAAGTGATTATGCCAGTCCCTGAATAATAACGAATTTTTCCAGCAGCTCTTCTTCTGTTTCTGTTCTCTGCGGGTCCGTAATAATACATTTTGTTATCGGGCAGACAGACTGACAGGTAGGAGCGTCATAGTGACCTTTACATTCAGTACACAGGTCAGGATCTATCTCATAGATTTCCGAGCCCATGGAAATAGCACTATTGGGACATTCGGGTTCACACATGTCACAGTTAATGCAGCTATTTTGGATAAGTAGAGCCATGTCAGAGTTACCTAAAAGTGTACGATATCTTGCCTGTCCGGAGCTTCAGATTTATCTGTAAACCCGGGAGGCGCGAAGTGTAGCACAAGCTTATGTGCCCGGGCTACATAAGCTTGATTGTTCATCGTAAGAGGGAGTGACTCAAATATAAAAGGAGTTGCTGTCTGGTCTGTTATGCGGCAATCAATGCTGATTCTGACCAACAATTAATATCGTCGTCACTTAGCTCATCAGTGATTCGCGATATAAGATGCATCACCTGATTTGACTGATTGTTGTCAAAAATGTGATTGGTAATAATCGCCCTCCCCCTGACAACACACTGGCCGCCAGAGCTTTTAATGCTTTCTTCTATGCGCTTTACGCTTGTTTCACAATAAGATTCTATTTTGTATAAGTTACTCATAAGGCACCACCTGACAACTTCGTTATTATCGTCCTTATATCTCTTCCCATCATACTGGGTAAAAAGTTGCCGTTTTATTGACATGTCAGTAAATATGCATAATTGATACCGGATTTTCAATAGTGGATTTAACCGTTTTTAACAAACAAAAAAGGCTTACCTCAGTAAGCCTTTCTATCTCGTTGTATTTATATCAAAAAAGCCGACGCTTATTTTTTAACCGGATTACGGGTATCTTCTCCGGATGTGAAGTTGCGCATGAGCAGGGCGTAATCGAGCTCGATTTCCTCCGGAACCGGAATAAAGACAAAGTGACCGTTTCCTTTGGCATCTTCAATCTTTTCTGACTTACGGTTCTCCATCTCAGTAAGGGTAAAGGTGATATTTCCCTGAGGTGTCATCAACTCAAGCTGATCACCGACAAGGAATTTGTTTTTCACTTCTACTTCAGCAAGGTCGCCGCGACGTTTTCCGGTAAATTCGCCAACAAACTGCTGCGTATCGGATACAGAGTAGCCGTAATCATAGTTTTGATAGGCATCGTGAGTATGACGACGCAGGAAGCCTTCGGTATAGCCACGGTGTGCAAGGCTTTCCAGTGTACCGAGCAGGCTCTCATCAAACGGCTTGCCTTCTACGGCATCATCAATGGCTTTACGGTAAACCTGCGCCGTACGGGCACAGTAATAGAATGACTTGGTACGGCCTTCAATTTTCAGGGAGTGGACACCCATTTTAGTCAGCCTGTCTACATGCTGAACGGCACGAAGATCTTTTGAGTTCATAATGTATGTACCGTGTTCATCTTCAAACGCGGCCATCTTCTCTTCCGGACGGTGGCTTTCAGAAAGCAGAACCACTTCGTCTGTCGGCTTTCCTAGTCCAAGGGTGTTGTCAGGACGCGGTTCGGCTTCCTGAATCTCAACAATCTGGCCTGAATCGCTCTCTTGCGCTTTTTCTACCTTATACTCCCAGCGGCATGCATTGGTGCAGGTACCCTGATTAGGGTCACGCTTGTTGATGTAGCCAGAAAGCAGACAGCGGCCTGAGTAGGCCATACACAATGCGCCGTGAACAAAGATTTCCAGCTCAGTCTCAGGGCAGTGTTCTCTTATCTCTTCGATCTCTTCAAGGGAAAGTTCGCGGGAAAGAATAACGCGCTCAACACCCTGAGAGGCCCAGAACTTCACTGTCGCCCAGTTAACAGCATTCGCCTGAACAGACAGGTGAATAGCCATATCAGGGAAAGCTTCTCTTACCATCATAATCAGGCCGGGATCAGACATGATCAGGGCGTCAGGGCACATATCAACCACAGGCTTAAGATCGCGGATAAAGGTTTTCAGCTTTGAGTTATGCGGCTGAATATTACAGACAACATAGAGCTTTTTGCCTTGTGCATGAGCTTCATCAATACCTATTTTCAGGTTCTCGTGGTTAAACTCATTGTTACGCACGCGCAGGCTGTAACGTGGTTGTCCGGCGTATACGGCATCTGCACCATAGGCAAAAGCGTAACGCATATTCTTCAGGCTGCCAGCAGGTGACAGTAGTTCGGGTTTAAACATTGCTTTAATTCTCTAGTCTGATTACAAGTCAGTGATGTGCTACCAGATAGCACAACAGAGGAACCGGCTGCATCTGATGACAGGATCAGCTTTGCGTGGGTTCCGGAGCGCGAATTCTACTGTAAAAGGGAAATAGAAGAAACGGAAAATAAGAGATAGAAGAACAGAAGAAGCGGCTTGTTAGGCCGCTTCTTGTTAGTTTGCATTGCAAAATGCGAATTCCTTTATGCAAATTGCTTTTATTGGAATGGCTGTTATACGAATACTTTATGCATTCTGCTCAGGCAGGCCGCCTAGCAACTCGTATAAGTGAGGTAAGAAACTGGCCAGTTCAGAGCTCATCAGCGAGAAGTCAGCATCGAATCTTGTTGCCTGATCTTCACGTGGAATATCTTCATTTTGATCTTTAAGCTCATCGCTGAACTTAAGTCGTTTAATACTGGCATCTTCAGCCAGTACAAAATCAATTCTGTCCTGCCAATTAAGAGCAAGTTTGGTCACTATTTTATTGGCTTCAAGGTGATTAATAATATCTTCTGAACTTAGCTCAAGCTTCTTACAACGGATAACACCGCCTTCTTCCTGTAGTGATTGCAGTTCAGCTTCATGAAGAATGGTCAGAGAATCTGGTGTTTCTCCGCTTTTAACCCACTCTGTCAGTGTGTTTTCTACCGGTGCTTGCGGAATAGCAGGGACGACCGGCAGGCTACCCATGGTTTTGCGTAGCAGGGCAAGAACATCTTCTGCTTTTTTGTAGCTGCCTGCATCAACAAGGATCAACCCCTCGGCAGGAAGTATCATAAGATAAGTAAACTGCTTTCTGCTGAACGCACGCGGAAGAAGATCGATCACAATGTCATCTTTGATATTGTCTTTCTCTTTTTTCTTTAGCGGACGTCCTTCCTCAAGCTCCATAGCTTCGACTTTTTCGCTCATTGAGTCTTTGATAACAGACGCAGGCAGGATCTTCTCTTCTTTCTTAGCACAAACAAGAATACGTCCTTCACTTACATGTGTCAGAGTGTCACCAAATTTGCCCATGGCGTTAGTCCAGCCAAACTTACTTCTGTCCTGACTGCCGCATGGTTTAAAACGGAACTCTTCCAGTTGTTTTTCCAGTTTTTCGGCATCGAAATCTATCTCGCGGTTAAAGCGATAAGCCAGACAATTTTTAAACCACATTATATTTCTCTACTATGAAATGAAGGGAATGTATCTTACCAGTTCTGTTTTAAATCAGTAACTCCCATGGATGTGAAATTGGTGCGACACTTATATGAAAAATAGTTTGCAAAGGTCACAAAAGTGTCATACTTAGTAAAGATAATGCATAGCGTTGACAAAAACTTATAGGTTATTCAATTATGTCGAGAAGGATTCTGGTTGTTGAAGATGAAGCTCCTATTCGTGAAATGCTCTGTTTTGTTCTGGAGCAGAAGGGATACCAGGTAGTCGAGGCAGAGGATTATGACATGGCACTTAACAAGCTGTGTGAGCCTTACCCTGATCTGATATTGCTTGACTGGATGTTACCGGGGGGCTCAGGTATTAACCTGATTAAGCACCTGAAACGGGACGATATCACCCGCAATATTCCGGTGGTGATGCTGACAGCCCGTGGCGAAGAAGAAGATAAAGTCCGCGGTCTGGAAGTGGGGGCCGATGACTATATTACTAAGCCGTTCTCGCCGAAAGAGCTGGTGGCCCGACTAAAAGCGGTTATCCGCCGTGTCTCTCCTACGGCACTTGAAGATGTTATCGACGTCCATGGACTGAAACTAGATCCTGTCTCACACCGTGTTACGGCTGACGACTCTCCGCTGGATATGGGACCGACCGAGTTTAAGATGCTGCACTTCTTTATGACTCATCAGGAAAGGGTCTATAGCCGTGAGCAGCTGTTAAATAATGTCTGGGGCACTAATGTTTATGTCGAGGATCGTACTGTGGATGTTCATATCCGCCGCTTACGTAAAGCCCTTGAAGGTGCCGGTCACGATAAACTGATCCAGACCGTACGCGGAGCAGGATACCGCTTCTCAACTAAAGCTTAATCAAAGTCACTGCGAAGAGCTGCATGATAGAGAAATTAACCTGGAAAAAACTGATCTGGTCATTAGCCTTTTTTTATACCCCCTGGGTAATGATCGGTTGGTTATTCGGATACATGCCGTGGTTGCTGTTAGCTGCCACGGCTATTCAGCTTTTATGGCACCTGAACAATCAGATTCGCTTGTCTTCCTGGTTATGGGATGAGAAACGTCTGACACCCCCGTCAGGGACAGGAAGCTGGGAAGGGCTGTTTAACGGTATATACCGCTTGGGCCAGAGACAAAGGCGCAAACGCAAAGAGCTGACCAACCTGATCCGCCGTTTCCGTAACGGTGCTGAATCCCTGCCTGATGCCGTTGTAGTATTCCGCAGCGAAGGCAATATTGTCTGGTGCAACAAGCTGGCTCAGCATCTGCTTGGCTTCCGCTGGCCCGATGATTCTGGACAGCCTATTTCTAACCTTATCCGTACGCCAGACTTTATAAAATATATCAACCGTAACGACTTTTCCGAACCGTTGGAGATGCGCTCTCCCCTGAATATTGAGCGGATGCTGGAACTTCGTATTGTGCCTTATACCGAAGGCGAGCATCTTATGGTGGTACGTGATGTAACCCAGTTAAAGCAGCTGGAAGGAATGAGAAGAAACTTCTTTGCTAATGTATCCCATGAGCTGCGAACGCCTATGACGGTGCTACAGGGCTATCTGGAGATGACGGAAGACCCTGATATGTTGCAGGGGCCAATGTGGCCGAAAGCTCATGGCGTGATGACAGAACAGCTTAACCGCATGAATTCATTGGTCGAGCAGCTGTTGACCCTATCCAAAATTGAAGCCGCTCCCATGCATGAGCTCGATGAAGTGGTCAATGTACCTAATATGCTGGAGGTGCTGGAAAAAGAAGCCAATACCCTGAGTGGAGATAACAAACATAAGCTGCATTTTGATGTTGATGAGAAGCTTAAGGTGTTTGCCGATGAAGACCAGCTACGAAGTGCCATCTCTAACCTTGTCTATAACGCAGTAAAATACACACCGGCAGGTGCTGACATTCATGTACGCTGGTATGAGACAGTTCGAGGTGCTCACCTTGATGTTGAAGATAGCGGTGACGGTATTGAAGGGCAGCATCTGCACAGGCTTACTGAACGATTCTACCGGGTAGATAAAGCCCGCTCCCGGGAAACGGGAGGCAGTGGCTTGGGGCTGGCTATTGTAAAACATGCCCTGAGTCACCACGACTCCATGCTTGAAATCAGCAGTGAAGTGGGCGTCGGAAGCCAGTTCTCCTTTGTACTGCCTAAACGTATGATTGTCAGGTAGTTGTGTGAAGAGTCTAAAAAAACACTATATTCTTGCCTTACTCATCTCCCTGAGCTCTTCAACATCTGCTGAAGCCTTATCCGACTATAAGCGGGTAGCGGGGCTTTCCGGTAACCTGACTTCCATAGGCTCAGATACTCTGGCAAGTATGATGTCTATCTGGAGTGAAAAATTCAGTGCCTACTATCCTAATGTCAATATACAGGTTCAGGCGTCAGGCTCTTCTACAGCAACACCGGCATTAACGGAGGGAACGGCGCAGTTTGGCCCTATGAGCCGGCCTATGAGGATTAAAGAGCTGGAAGCCTTTGAGCGTGAACACGGTTACCGCCCTGTTGAACTTAAGGTTGCTATTGATGCGATCGGACTGTTTGTACATAAAAACAATCCTGTTAGAGGTATGGATTTTCAACAGATTGATAGTGTGTTCTCTAATACCATGCGCTGCGGAGCCAATTTTGCCACTGACAGCTGGAATTCTCTGGGAGTCGAGGGTAACTGGGCAAAGCGGCGGATACAGCTGTTCGGACGAAATTCCGTTTCAGGTACTTATGGCTACTTTAAGAAAACGGCTCTGTGTGGTGGTGATTTTAAGCCATATGTCAATGAATTACCCGGTTCTGCCTCAGTGGTTCAGGCGGTAGCCTCTTCTATCAATGCTATCGGCTATTCCGGTGTCGGCTATCAGGTGTCTGGTGTAAAGGTGCTGCCTGTCAGCAGGGAAGGGGAAGAATATGTTGCTCCGACCAAAGAGAACATTCTTTCCGGAGAATATCCTCTGTCGCGTTTTCTCTATGTATATGTAAACAAACACCCGGCCAAGCCAATGTCACAGATTGAGAGAGAGTTTGTCCGCTTTATCTTCTCTGAGGAAGGTCAGGAAGTCGTTGAGAAAGAGGGTTACCTGCCAATTTCTCCGGACCTTGCGGCAGAAGAGCTGAAAAAAGTCGGTTTATAACCGACTTTTTAATGAGTGTAGAGCTTAAAACTCCAGTTTCCAGCCCGCTTTTTTCCAGAACTCGCATTCAGTTTCCAGATCGGCTTGTAACAACTTATTGTTTTCCAGCCAGTCCGCCTCTTTGCAGATCAGTTTCCAGTGATCTTCCTGTTTCACTCTCAGTTTTAATTCTGGTAATGGGTCGTCATTGCGTTGCCCGTTGAGCAGTACTGACAACCTTAAAATACGAATTAACTGGATAACATGCTTTTTCTTAAACTGAGTAAACTCTTCCATTTCCTGAAGTTTCAGTGATTTACGGTGGAAGCGCACCAGAGTGGAGAGCACAAGCTGCTGCTCAGCGTTAAAGCCGGGCATATTGGTGTAACGCAGAATATAAGCGGCATGGCGGTGACACCCTTGATAACTGATACTCAGGCCGACTTCGTGCAGCAGGGCACTCCAGCCAAGCAGGGAGGTCAGTTCTTCATTGTTCTTAAACTCTTTATCCGTGATAAGTTGTTTTAAAAAGCCGGATGCCTGTTTGCGTACCTTATCGGCATGGCTGAGATCCACCAGATGTTTTCTGGCCAGATTTTCCGTGGTGCGCATACGGATATCGGTTCGCTCAAAGCGTTCTTCCATCTCATAAAGTAAGCCTTCCCTGAGAGCACCATCGGAAAAGTGCATTTCTCTGATATCCAGCCCCTTAATTAAAGCGTCCAGAATGGCGACACCGGCAGGGAAAACGGGTTTTCTCTCATCGTTTAACCCTTCAAGTTTTAGGTCGGCTAAGTTGTCAGCCTGACAGATAAGCTCGATCAGTTTTGCCATGCGTTTGGCCGTGATAATGCCATCTTCATAGCCCATTCCAACCAGCGCTTCGCGTACCGCTTTTATCGTTCCGGATGAGCCAAGAGCCAGTTGCCAGCCTTTTCTTTTATAGCTCTGAATCAAGGACTCAAACTGCTGCTGGCTGGCGATCTCTGCTCTGGCAAAGTTTTCACGGCTGAGTTCGCCATTGGGAAAATAACGTTCGGTAAAGCTGACGCAGCCCATCAGCGTACTGTTGACCAGTTCGGCGTCAAAGCCGTCTCCGATGATTATTTCGGTACTACCGCCACCAATATCAATCACCAGTTTAGATTCAGATTCCGGTTGGGTATGAGCCACACCCAGATAGATAAGACGCGCTTCTTCTGTTCCGGGAATAATCTCCACCGGAAACGGCAGGATCTCTCTGGCCCTGCGGATAAAAAAGATGGCATTTCTGGCCTGACGTAGCGTATGAGTTGCGGCAATTCTTACGTCACCGGGTTCAAATCCCTGTAGCCGTTCAGCAAACATAGCTAAACAGTCCAGCCCACGCTGTATCGCCTCTTCACTGAGAATACGGCTCTTATCCAGACCTGATGCCAGACGAACCCGCTGTTTATGACGGCTGACAATATGCAGATCCTCACCGACAACATTGGCGACCACCATATGGAAGCTGTTAGAGCCGAGGTCAATGGCAGCGATTTTGCGTGATTCTAAGCCGATTTTCTCATTCATTTTTTTCTTTAACTGCTTGGTTGTTTGCCCGGGTCTTTTTCTCTACCTGTTTGATGTAGTCATAGATTGCGACCTGCGAACGGATTTTCTTTCTATTGCCACGAGGCACATAAGTGTTACTCATCTCTTTATCGATCCAGCGTGCTTTTACGGTATCGGTAAAGTGGATATTAATTATATCCATGATTCGCTGTTTAAGTCTTTCATCCCGTACCGGAACCGCTACCTCAATACGGTAATCGATGTTTCTTGTCATCCAGTCTGCTGAAGAGATGTATACGGACGGATCACCGCCATTTTCGCAGATAATCACTCGTGGATGCTCAAGAAAACGGTCAACAATACTGATGATCTCAATATTATCGCTGATCATTTTTACATCGGGAACAAGGGAACACATACCGCGGATAATCATCTTGATTTTAACCCCTGCGGCACTGGCGCCATAGAGCTTGTTGATCATGCCTTTATCAACAAGGTTATTGATTTTCAATGTGATTCCGGCTTTTTTTCCCTCTTTGGCATTGGCAATTTCATTATCGATCAATCTGTACAAACGACTGCGGGAGTTTCGCGGAGAGACAATTAACTGATTAAACTTAACCGGCCGGTACGGGTTCTCGATATAACCAAATACATTTCTCACTTCGTTAGTGATCTCAGGATCGGCGGTCAGCAAGGTGAAGTCGGTATAAATACGGGCGGTTTTTTCGTGAAAGTTGCCTGTGCCTATATGGGCGTAGCGGACAATCTCATCGCCTTCCCGGCGGGATATCAGCAGCAGTTTAGAGTGGATCTTAAGACCCGGGGCACCAAACTGAACATGAACCCCGGCTTCAGTCAGTACCTTAGACCATTCGATGTTGGCCTCTTCGTCAAACCTTGCCTGCAGTTCAACCACTACGGTTACCTCTTTACCACTATGTACCGCGTCGATCAGAGAGTTCATCAACTTGGAGTTTTTCGCTACCCGGTAGATGTTTATTTTTATGCTGCGTACTTTTGGATCAAACGAGGCCTGCCGCACCAGCTCAGTAATATGATCGAAGGTGTGATAAGGGTAATAAAGCAGTATGTCCTGCGCTTTGATGGCATCAAAGCTGTTGTCGTAGTTATCGAAGTCGGCACAGGTCAGTGGTGGCAGAGGTTTGTTTTCAAGGTAATCGCGTCCCACATTAGGAAAGCCGATAAAGTCTTTAAAGTTGTGGTAACGTCCACCGGCAATCAGGTTATCGTAGTTGGAAATCTGCAGCGTATTACACAGGAAAGAGAGCATATCTTTCGGCATCTCTCTCTCATAAACAAAGCGTACCGGCATGGCTGTCAGACGCTGGGAAACTCCCTCAGACATCTGTTCCAGCAAGCTATGTTCCACCTCAAAGCCTAAGTCGTACTCTGCATCCCGGGTCATTTTCATGGAGTAACAGGCCAGTGACTCATACTCAAAGAAGCCTCTGAAAATATCATCCAGACAGTAACGGATAATGTTATCCAGCAAAATAATGGTTTTACGTCTCTTGCCCTTCTGCTCCGGAACCATCACAAAGCGAGGCAGCTGATCGGTCGGGATCTCCAGCAGGGCATACTGAGAGGTCTCCTTTTTCTTCTTCTTTTTTAGTTCAACGGCAAGATAAGCGTACTCATCCTTCAGAAACTGCAGTACATCAATATCATCGTTAATCAGTAGCGGAGTAATATGGGGCAGAACCTCTTTTCTGAAGTATTGGGTTACCCACTTTTGCTGCTCTTCATTTAACTGGCTTTCATTAACCAGAAAAATACGCCGCCGTGCCATTTCAAGCAGCAGCTCACCGTAGAGTTCATCGAAGTCATTTTCCAACTGAGCGGCTTTTGTCTGCATTTTCGATAACAGAATCTTGGCGTCGTCGTTACCGCCACTCTCTTTTGAGATTAAAATGCGTCGTTTAACATCAGCAAATCTGACCTTATAAAACTCATCAAGGTTGTTTGAGTAAATTCCCAGAAAGCGGATACGCTCAATAAGCGGAACATTTTTATCGGCCGCTTCCTGCAATACACGTTCATTAAATGATAACCAGCTTAGTTCTTTATCTATATACAGCTTTTCTGCGCTCATATTACCTTCCGACGATGTTAGCCACTACTTGAGGAGTTTCCCTGACAGGGAAGAGTGAAAGGTAGGTGTTTTCTGTTACAAAAATATTTCACAGAAGCCTACGTGTGAATTTTGCCCCACTATTTTCAAGTGTTTATAAATTTAGTGTAATCTAACTGTCATGCAAACGAAATATTATTGGCGACAAATATACAGAGGCCCCCTTTAGATGTCCGCATCCGGTTTTTCCCTTAAAGAGAGGGATAAAAAACGTTTTTTAAAAGATCGCATAGCCCGAATTACTGTCACAGGTGGTGGGGTAGGTGTGCTGGCGGCGATCTTGCTGCTGTTTGTCTATCTTTTAATGATCGTTACCCCTCTGTTTTCTGACGGATATGTTGAAAGTACAGGGCAATATAACTTTGCCGCTGGGGAAGATATTGTCGCCGTAAGTGTGGGGGAGTATGGCGAAAATGCTTATCTGTTTGATGATAAAGGTCTGGTTCGCTATCTCAGCTTTAAAGGCGACAGTGCACAGACAGTGCTGGCTCGTCAGGTGATGAATGAGCCCACTAGCTTTGCTGCCGGAGACAAAGCTCACGGCTGGTATGCCTATGGCAATAATCAGGGTGAAGTCGTTGCAGTTAAGCCATCCTTTCAGGCTAACTTTACCGCACAGGGCAGAGTCCTGACTCCTGAGCTGGAGCGTTTTTATGGCGGGCAGACAATCCTGCTGGATCCGCAAAGAGAAGCCATTGTTCAACTGAGCTTTGCTATTTCTGAGAGTAAAGGGATATTTGTCGGCGTCACGGCGTCAGGAAAGGCGTATGCCGTTGAAGCAGAGCAGCTTTTACCGGAAAGCAGTACCTCGGTCTGGAAGCATAAAGCGGTCACCTTACCCGGCTTTCCGCAGCAGACAGACAAACTGTTGTTATCGCCTGACGGTCGTCAGTTATTCGTACTGTCCGGAAATGATCTGATTGTGATGAACAGAAAGGCGGATAAGTTCAGGGTACGTGAGATAGTCGATCTAGTACGGGATGGCGATGAGAAGAGTGTTGCAGATATCGCGCTGCTCGCCGGTGCCCAGTCTTTGATGGTCTCTTATTCCGACAATACAGTTTCTCAGTGGTTTGATGTGCTTAAGAGCGGTCAGCGCCACCTTACCCAAATCCGCAGTTTTCAGCTAAATAGCCCCGTCAGTCGTTTGATTATGGATCCGTTCCGCAAGGGGTTTTATAGCCTGCACCACAATGGCGAGCTAAAGAGTTTCTACACTACAAGTGAAAGAGAGCTGTTTTCTGAAACAGCAATAGATGCTGCTCCATTAGCTGCGGGGCTGTCGGGTAATGAAAGATATTTAATCACGGCGGGTAAACAGTCATTACAGGTTTTTCAGATAGAGAATGCTCACCCGGAAGTCTCCTTTAACTCTCTGTGGAGAAAAGTCTGGTATGAGAACTATCCTGAGCCGGAGTTTGTCTGGCAGTCCACATCGGCCAGCGATGATTTTGAAGCTAAGTTTAGTCTGATCCCTATCGCCTTCGGTACCTTAAAGGCCACCTTCTATACCATGCTTTTCTCAGTACCTATCGCTATTATGGGCGCCATTTACACCGCCTATTTTATGTCTTCACCTATGAGAAGTGCCGTTAAGCCAGCGGTAGAGCTGATGGAAGCACTGCCTACGGTTATTATCGGATTTCTCGCCGGCATCTGGCTGGCACCTATTATTGAGAATAACCTGACCGGGGTGGTCAGTATGATGATCCTTCTGCCGTTCTCAGCCTTGCTGGTTGGGTTGATCTGGAGTCTGTTGTCAAATGTGTCCGGCAGACGGCTACCCGGTGGCTGGCATTCCATTGCATTAGTCCCTGTTTTTCTGATTATTATTTTGATCAGCCTTAACTCCTCTACTGTGCTGGAGCAGTGGTTGTTTAACGGCGATGTGCGAATATTCCTTTCTGAATACGGGCTGGATTATGACCAGAGAAATGCCCTGATTGTCGGTATGGCGATGGGCTTTGCTGTTATTCCCACCATATTTACCATTGCAGAAGATGCTATTTTTTCTGTACCTAAGCATCTGTCTGATGGTTCCCTTGCTTTGGGGGCGACTCAGTGGCAGACCTTGATATATGTGGTTCTGCTAACAGCCAGCCCGGGAATATTCTCTGCGGTAATGATTGGCTTGGGCAGGGCGGTTGGTGAGACCATGATCGTTCTGATGGCGACGGGAAATACGCCGATAATGGATCTTAATATTTTTGATGGTATGAGAAGTCTGGCGGCGACCATTGCGGTAGAAATGCCTGAGTCAGAAGTTGGCGGCACACATTATCGTCTGCTGTTTCTGGCGGCTCTTTTACTGTTTATTTTTACCTTCTTTGTAAACTCTCTGGCAGAGATCGTCAGGCAGAGACTAAAAGAAAAATATAGCTCAATGTAGGTTTTAACGTGAAGTTTATAAAACAGTGGCTGGTATCAGGGAAACCATGGGTATGGTTAACGGGAGGTGCGGTAAGCATCAGCCTGATCTCTGTGTTTGGCCTTCTGTTACTGATTGGCTGGAAAGGGTTAACCTACTTCTGGCCGACCCAACTATCCATGTGGCAGGACACTAATGGCAAACGCATTGTCGGTCAGGTCTACCAACGTGATTCAGTGCCGGCAGAATATATTTCTGCCCAGAATCGGAGCCTGACAGGTAATGTCGAAAAACCTGCCCGGGTAGAGCGGTTAAATATAAAAAT
The DNA here is from genome assembly GCF_028201475.1 of Vibrio sp. SCSIO 43137. Classification (NCBI taxonomy): domain Bacteria; kingdom Pseudomonadati; phylum Pseudomonadota; class Gammaproteobacteria; order Vibrionales; family Vibrionaceae; genus Vibrio; species Vibrio sp. SCSIO 43137. The sequence continues at coordinate 613,493 of NZ_CP116383.1, forward strand.
TGCTAATCGCGAGCTCTACTCCCTCGATTTTATTTCCCTTCTGCAGGATGAGGTGACTCATCTTGGCTACCCAAAAGAGTGGGCGGTGTTTGAACGGACTCAAAATGGAGACTTTTTTGGTAAGCCTCTCGCATATGTAACGGAAAATGGCCGTTATTCCAGCGATCTTCAAACTCATATCCGTCATGCTATCGACTTTGCTGAGACACTGCGTATAGAAATAGAGAGGATCTCCAATCAGGATATCCGTCAGATAGGCTGGAAGTTAAATCAACTGAGGTTGGAAAAGCAGAAGGCAGAGCTTAATGGTGAACTAACCGCAGGGTTTATTGAAGAGTATTCTGAAAAGAAACAAGCCCTTTCATCCCTGTTATCAGAAGCAGAATCTAAATTGGATCTGCTACGGCAGCGGTTGAGGGGAGATTATATTCTGGTTGAGGATATGACCGGCCAGCAGAGTCCGATTTCGATGGAGTATGTTCTCGATGCCTGGTATCCCAATGATATGAGTTTTGCTGAAAAGCTGGTGCACTGGTTAACTCAGGTAACTAAGTTTATTCTTGATGAACCAAGGGAAGCCAACTCAGAGGGGGGGATATTTCCGGCCATATTCGGCACGGTTTTTCTGGTGATTATGATGTCCGTTATCGTAACGCCTCTCGGGGTTATCGCTGCTATTTATCTACACGAGTACGCCGCCAGTAACATGCTGACCCGTATGATACGGGTTGCCGTGATTAATCTGGCTGGTGTTCCTTCCATTGTTTATGGTGTTTTCGGACTCGGTTTTTTTGTGTATCACATTGGCGGTTCGATAGATGAGCTGTTTTATGCTGATAAGCTGCCGGCGCCGACATTTGGTACGCCAGGTATTCTTTGGTCGGCATTGACCTTAGCCTTACTCACGCTTCCGGTTGTGATTGTCTCAACGGAAGAGGGGCTAAGCAGAATTCCATCGTCGGTTCGTAATGGTTCCTATGCTCTGGGGGCAACCCAGTTTGAAACCCTATGGCGCATCGTAATCCCTATGGCCAGCCCGGCCATTTTAACTGGTTTGATATTAGCGATTGCCAGAGCCGCCGGAGAGGTAGCTCCGCTAATGCTGGTGGGGGTGGCTAAGCTGGCTCCCAGTCTGCCGGTTGACGGAAATTTTCCCTTTATCCATCTGGAGCGTAAATTTATGCACCTTGGTTATCATATTTATGATGTCGGGTTTCAGGCTCCCAATACTGAGGCCGCGCGCCCGCTGGTTTACGCTACCTCTTTTCTGTTGGTGATGGTTGTTGTAGGGTTAAACCTGACCGCGATTAATATCCGAAACAACTTACGAGAGAAATACCGCTCTCTGGGACAAGATTAAGTATGTACTCTGTCAGCTCTACACTGGGTTATGAACCGCCGCTAGACGTTCATAGTTTGTCTGATGACAATACTGCAATTGCCATAGATAACCTCAATCTGTTCTACAACAACAGTCAGGCGCTGGTGGATATTTCCATGAGAATACCCAAAGGCAAGGTGACCTCATTTATCGGCCCGTCTGGCTGTGGTAAGTCAACCTTGCTACGTTGTATTAACCGCATGAATGATCTCGTTGAAGGGTGCCGTATAGAGGGTCAGGTCAGCCTGAACGGTAAGAGCATTTACCATAGCGATGTCGATGTAGCGACATTACGGCGCCGTGTCGGGATGGTCTTTCAGAGGCCGAACCCTTTCCCTAAGTCTATCTACGAGAATGTTATCTTTGGCCTTCGCCTGCAGGGAGTGAAGAATGCCAGAGTGCTTGATGATGCGGTAGAGAAATCCTTAAAAGCCGCTGCGCTGTGGGATGAGGTTAAAGACAGACTGCATGATAGCGCTTTTGGCCTGTCTGGTGGTCAGCAGCAACGTCTGGTGATAGCTCGTGCCATCGCCATTGAACCCGAAGTATTATTGCTGGATGAGCCTACTTCCGCCCTTGATCCTATCTCGACATTGACTATTGAAGAGCTGGTCAATGAGCTTAAAAACAAGTACACAGTAGTGATTGTTACCCATAATATGCAGCAGGCTGCCCGGGTGAGTGACTATACAGCTTTTGTCCATTTAGGTAAGCTAGTCGAGTACAACGATACGGATTCCATTTTTACCTCACCAGTTAAGAAACGGACGGAAGATTACATTACCGGCCGTTACGGTTAACGCAACAGATAAGGGTCGCTATGCATTTTGGTCGTCATATCTCCGGTCAGTTTAACGTCGAACTAGAGTCTATCCGGACTCATGTTTTGACCATGGGAGGTCTGGTTGAGCAGCAACTCTCTTTTGCCATGCAGGCACTGAATAAAGAAGATATTGAGCTGGCTAAGAAGGTGGTCAAAGATGACCATAAAGTGAATGCCCTTGAGGTTTCTATCGATGAAGCCTGTACCCGTATTATTGCCAAACGTCAGCCGACGGCGAAAGATCTACGTTTAGTGATGGCCATTATTAAAACCATCACAGATTTGGAGCGAATCGGTGATGTTGCCACCCGGATTGCCCGTGTTGCCATTGAAACGCCTTCCACCAAAGAGCAGAAATTCCACGTTTCCCTTGAGCCTTTATGCCGGCAGGCCATTGAGATGTTGCATCAGGTTCTGGACTCATTTGCCCGTATGGATGTTGATGCGGCGGCCAATGTGTATAAGTTAGATAATAAACTTGATGCGGAATATGAAGCGGTTATCCGCCAGTTGATGACCTATATGATGGAAGATCCGAAAAATATTCCTACCATACTGCAAATCATGTGGTCTGCCCGTGCTATTGAGAGGGTCGGAGATCGTTGTCAGAATATTTGTGAGTACATTATCTACTTTGTTAAGGGCAAAGATGTGCGCCATCTGGATGAAGAAGACATTGATAAATACCTGAGCTAATCAGGCTGAGGATATAGAGATAAAAGGAGCTGATTTCAGCTCCTTTTTTGTGGCAACTTATTTATTGTTGCTTCTGAAGTGAGTACTTTCTTTTCAGGGTGAAGTTAACCAACGCAATAAGTACCGGAACTTCAATTAGCGGGCCGATAACACCAGCAAAAGCTTGTGGTGAGTTCAGGCCGAAAACAGCAATAGCCACAGCGATGGCCAGTTCAAAATTATTACCGGTTGCGGTATAGGCAACAGATGCATTCTTATCGAATGGGATACCCATTCTTTTCGCCATATAAAAGCTGGTAAAGAACATCAGAACAAAATAGATACCAAGAGGAATGGCTACCCGCACCACCTGCATTGGCAACTCTATGATCATTTCTCCTTTCAGGCTAAACATCAGCACAATGGTTGCCAGCAGGGCAATAAGTGTGATTGGGGAGATGGCAGGAATAAAGCTATCTGTGTACCACTGCTCTCCTTTTTTGCTAATCAGGATTTTCCGGCTCAGAAAACCAGCCAGAAAAGGAATACCAAGGTAGATCAAAACACTCTCTGCGATATCAATAATGGAGATATCAATAAGCTGCCCCTTAACTCCAAAGTAAGGGGGCAGTACAGTGATAAATAACCAGGCCAGAACACTGTAAGTCGCAATTTGAAACAGGCTATTCAGGGCGACAAGCGCTGCCGCATATTCTCTGTTACCACCACCAATATCGTTCCAGACCAGAACCATAGCAATGCAGCGGGCTAAGCCGATAAGGATAACGCCGGTCATTAACTCAGGCTGATCAGCAAGAAAGATAACCGCAAGAGCAAACATCAGTACCGGGCCGATAATCCAGTTAAGGGTCAGAGAAAGGGTGACCGCTTTTTTGTCGTTAAATACCTTGCCTAATAGGCTGTAGTCAACTTTAGCCAGAGGAGGATACATCATCAGAATAAGGCCAAATGCCAGTAAGATATTGGTGTTGCCAATGGTCATCGAACTGTTCATGGACTCAATTGACTGGGGAAAAGCGACTCCGAGCGCCACGCCGACAGCCATGGCGAGAAAGATCCACAAGGTTAAAAAGCGATCCAGAAAGCCGAGCTGTTTTGGCTGTTCTAATGCAATATCTGACATAATTTCCTCTGAGTGATTTATTATCGCTAATCGTCGAAAGACGATTTGTTTAATTGTAAAAAAGGCTGATAAGCATCAGCCTCTATAGCTTCTAGTTAAAGTTATTTAAAAGAAGGTTCGAGAAACCTGCGATATTCTGCCGCCTGATTCGGTAACACACCTTTGGCGGAATAGGTTCTGCACTAATCAGTTCTGCCTGTTTCAGAATACGTAAATGCTCGGAAACTGTAGACTGTGCCAAACCAAGCTGAGAAACCAGGTCACTGTTCAGGCAACCTCCTGCTTTTTCAAGGTCGGAAAGAATCTTCAGAATGCGTATACGGGCAGGGTGAGCCAATGCTTTTGCCGTTGCCGCCAGTTTCTTCTCTGCTTCCAATTGGGCAGCACTTACATCAAACAGCTGCTGGTTATCTACATTGCACTGGGTCATTATGTTTCTCTATCGTCTTTTGACGATTAATGTAAGAGCCGTAAAGAGTAAAGTCAATCGTTTTTTAGCGATAGAGAAAAAGTCAGAACTTGTCTGGTACGTGAGACTGTTCTTCAATAGGCGCGCGAATATAGCCCTCTTTATTAATTTCCGGCAGCTCAATTTTTGGATGTTCGACTTCCTGATAGTCAATACAGGAGAGCAGGTGACTAATGCAGTTGAGCCTTGCCCGCTTTTTATCGTCAGAGGCGACAACCCACCAGGGAGACTGCTTGGTATCCGTATAGTTAAACATCTGATCTTTCGCCTGAGAATATTCTGCCCAGCGGCTTCGTGACTCCAGATCCATAGGGCTGAACTTCCAACGCTTTATCGGTGTATTAATGCGTTCCATAAAGCGCTTCTCCTGCTCTTCATCAGAGACAGAAAACCAGTATTTGATCAGGATAATACCGGAGCGGATCAGCATACGTTCGAACTCGGGACAGGAGCGTAAAAACTCTTCGTACTCCTCTTCGCTGCAAAAGCCCATCACTTTTTCAACGCCAGCACGGTTATACCAGCTACGGTCGAACAGAACGATTTCACCAGCGGAGGGAAGGTGGGCAACATAGCGCTGGAAATACCACTGGGTTTTCTCTTTTTCCGTAGGAGCCGGCAGAGCGGCAATGCGGCATACCCGTGGATTTAACTTCTCGGTAATACGCTTGATGGTTCCGCCTTTGCCTGCTGCGTCTCTTCCTTCAAACAGAACCACAACACGTAAACCTTTATACTTTACCCACTCCTGAAGCTTCACTAACTCGATCTGCAGGTTCTTCAGTTCTGTTTCGTATATCTTTTTATCCAGCTTTGCCATACACCGACTCCGGTAACTTCTGATATCACAAGTTTAGGCTATATAGGTAATCAATCCGAAGTTAAGGTGTTGATTTGAGACACATAGCAAGCTGTCGGATCTTTTCTTCGCTGGTAACAGGGATCAGCAGGTCGTCGGTATCGTCGCTTCCCATTTTGGCACTTATATTCTGTGACTGCATATAACTGGGGCGGACAGATTTTCCGGAAAGATGAACTTCTTGAACACCTGTTTCTGCAACGATCTGTTGTACATTCGCAGCATTAACTCCGGCACCAGCCATAATGGAAAACCGGCCGGCGGCTTGTTTAACCATTTCAGCTATGGTTTTTCTGCCGCTATAAGCATCCTTCTCTAATCCTGAAGTAAGTATTCGCTCACAACCTAATTGCGAGACAACTTCGATAGCATTCTGATAGTCAGAACACATATCAATTGCCCGGTGAAATGTGGTACCCATCCCTTTTGCTGCTGCCATTAAGGTTTGGGCAGAATCAATATCTATTTCACCATTCGACTTTAATACGCCAAAAACAATACCGTGAGCACCTGCCTTTTTGGCGATATAGATATCTTCAAGCATGCACTCTATCTCAGCACTGCTATAGAGAAAGTCCCCCTGACGCGGACGAATCATAACGTAGACAGGAACCGAAGAGGCAGCAATGACTTGTTTGATAAAGCCGGCACTGGGTGTCAGGCCGCCAAGGGCAAGAGATGAACAGAGTTCAATCCGGCTTGCTCCGCCGCATATAGCACTGGATAGTGACTCGATATTATCGATACAGACTTCTAGCTGAATATTCATAAGGTTACCGCAGAATAGATGACCGAAGAGAGATGATAGCAGCTTGAAGGGAAGGGCTGTAGAACAAAAAAGAAAAAGCCCGGAGACCGGGCTTTGATTTTGGCTAACATATTACTTTATAACTGATTGGCGTGCGTTTTCCGCTTTATATTTTGTCCAACCATCAACCTGTTGAGCGCAGGCCGACAAGTAATTTATTTCAGATCGTCTTCGTGTTCAGACAGGAAGGCTGCAACACCTTTTGGAGATGCATCCATACCAGCTTTACCTTCTTCCCACTGTGCCGGGCACACTTCACCATTTTTCTGGTGGAAGTTCAGTGCGTCTACCATACGTAGCATTTCATCAATGTTACGGCCAAGAGGAAGGTCGTTAACTACCTGGTGACGCACCAGACCATCTTCATCAATTAGGAAAGAACCACGGAATGCAACACCTGCTTCTGGGTGCTCTACATCGTACGCTTTGCAGATTTCGTGCTTAACGTCAGCAATCAGAGGGTATTTCACCTGACCGATACCGCCGTCTTCGATCGCAGTGTTACGCCATGCGTTGTGTGAAAACTGAGAATCGATAGATACACCGATTACTTCAACGCCTTTTTCCTGGAAATCTTCAAAACGCTTGTCAAAAGCGATTAGCTCTGATGGGCAAACGAAGGTGAAGTCTAGCGGATAAAAGAATACAACTGCTTTTTTGCCTTTAGTGAACTCTGCGAAGTTAAAGCTATCAACGATCTCACCATTACCTAATACTGCTGCAGCAGTAAAATCAGGGGCTTGACGACCAACTAATACCATTTTTTTGCTCCTATTATAGAATTTTGTAAACCATTTTTGGTTTCAATCCGTGTTTCAACAAACAAACTATAGTACATTTTTGACCATGTAAAAAAGCGAATTAAATAGATTGATTTAATCGAAAAAAGCGATAAGGTACATCCTTACCTTATTGACTGAATACCCAGTAAGAATATATAGTTATCATGAATAAATGGCCAAGTCTTAAACAGTTACATTATCTCATTACTCTATATGAAACAAGACACTTTAACGACGCCGCTCAGCGCTGTTTTGTTAGTCAGTCAACCCTGAGTAAAGGGATTCAGAATCTGGAAGAAATGATTGGTTGTCCTTTATATGAAAAGAAGGACAAAAAAAGTCCCCTTGTGTTTACTCCGGCAGGAGAACTGATTGTCTCGCACGGCAGAGAGCTGCTTGCAAAAGGTCAGGATCTGATGGAGCTTGGCAGGATCTGCCAGGGAGATACTATGCAGGGACGACTGAAAGTGGGCTGCATCCCTACCATTGCCCCCTTTCTCCTATGTGATCTGGTTCAGGAGCTGAACCAGAGTTTTCCACAACTCGATCTTCTGTTACGGGAAGATACCACGACAAATTTGCTTCAGGCGTTAAAACACGGTGATCTGGATGTGTTGATTCTGGCGTTACCTGTTGATATCGGCAATATGCACAGCAAAGTAGTCGGGCAGGACCCTTTCAGAATGGTTATCAGCAGAAATCAGGCTGACACAATTCGGGTTCCAATCAGATACGACGATTTACCCGATGAGTCTGTATTTCTGCTTGAGAACGAGCACTGTCTGACGGAGCATGCCGTATCGGCCTGTAAGCTGACAGAGCGTGAGAAGATAAACCCGTTCACGGCAACCAGTTTGCACACCTTAGTACAGATGGTAGCGAATGGCTTAGGTACAACATTTATTCCACAGATGGCGATTGAGCATGGCTTGCTGGATAACCAGAACTTAATTGTTGTGGATCCTCCGGGTCAGAAAGCGTACCGGGATATCGGCTTGGTCTGGAGACCGAGTTCCTCCCGTTATGAGACTTTCGAACAACTCGCAGAAGTCGTTTCTGAACTTTTATAGAAGGTTGATCTGAAAAAGGCTCTCTATAAAAGGAGAGCTTTTTAGATGATTGTACTTTTTGACATGTAAAATTTTACAACTCCAAAATTTCTCTCTTTTTATGTAGCTTTCATTCACAACTAACAAGAAGAATGTGCTGCATCACATCTTGTTAATAAGATTTAATGTTAGGGCTAAACATTAGCCTTTCATTAATTAAATGAAATCTATAGATATTTGAGCCTTTTTCAAACAAGTGTATGAAATTACAAAATTACACATTTGTAATTTTACAACGTAATTTAGGTAAAAAATTAAACATTTTTCAATCGAATGTTTGAAACAGTTAAAGATACTGTTTTTGACGTTTTTTAATTTTTGCTCTTTAGCGGGGAGGTGTAATGAAGTAACTTAAAAACAAAGGATTGCTAAGACTTATGTCGGATACACTAGTCTGAAAAACCAACTAAGATACTCATGTAAATCGGGATTGATTTAAAACAGAGACCAACAGAAATAACCCTACTTATTTATCTTGTTGTTGCTATTGCATGTGGTATTTAAGTTACAAATGTAATTTTAAGGAAGAACTATGCTGATGGATACAAAACAACCGCCGAAAACGGACTCTCTTTCTGCTCAACTGGATATTGTTGGTCAAGTAACAGCCGAACATCAGGAAATTATCACCAAGGAAGCCCAAGAATTCCTTGCTTACCTCTGCTCCCGTTATGCCGGACGTATTGACGAGCTGCTTGAGGCAAGGGAAACCCGCCAACAGGCGATCGATGCCGGTCAACTTCCTGACTTTCTGCCTGAAACAGAAGGCATCAGGGAAGGAAGCTGGAAAATTCAGGGAATACCAACTGATCTTCAGGATCGCAGAGTTGAAATTACCGGTCCTACTGACAGAAAAATGGTCATCAATGCCCTGAATGCCAATGTAAAAGTCTTTATGGCTGACTTTGAAGACTCTATGTCTCCGGCCTGGAGTAAAGTTCTGGACGGCCAGATAAACCTACGTGATGCCGTTAACCAGACCATTGAATATACCAATCCGGATAACGGTAAACATTACCAGCTCGCTGCCGATCCGGCCGTATTGATTTGTCGTGTTCGTGGACTGCACCTGAAAGAGAAGCATGTCACCTTTAACGGCACAATCATTCCGGGCGCGCTGTTTGATTTTGCACTCTACTTTTTCAATAACTACAAAGCCTTACTGAAAAAAGGCAGCGGCCCTTATTTTTACCTGCCAAAACTGCAGGACCATCAGGAAGCTAAATGGTGGAGTGAAGTATTCCACGCCACTGAAGACTACTTCGGTCTGGATACCGGAACCATCAAAGCGACGGTTCTGATAGAAACCCTTCCGGCTGTATTTCAGATGCATGAAATCCTGTTCAACCTGAAAGAGCATATTGTCGGCCTGAACTGCGGACGCTGGGACTATATTTTCAGCTATATCAAAACACTTAAGAATTACCCGGATCGCATTCTGCCGGATCGTCAGGCGGTCACCATGGATAAGCCCTTCCTTAATGCTTACTCACGGCTTCTGGTAAGAACCTGTCATAAGCGTGGTGCTTTTGCCATGGGCGGAATGGCGGCATTTATTCCGGCCAAAGATCCGGTAACCAACCAACAGGTTCTGAATAAAATTCATCATGATAAATCATTGGAAGTGAGTAACGGCCATGACGGTACCTGGGTTGCACATCCCGGGCTGGCTGACACAGCCAAAGCGGTATTTGATGAAGCGCTTAAAGAGAGAACAAATCAGCTTGATATCCGCCGTGAGCAGGATGCGCCGATTAGCGCCGCTGAACTTCTGGCGCCTTGTGAGGGAGAAAGAACAGAGCAGGGAATGCGACACAATATCAGGGTGACACTTCAGTATATAGAAGCGTGGATCTCAGGTAATGGCTGCGTACCTATCTACGGCCTGATGGAAGATGCCGCAACGGCAGAGATCTCCCGGGCTTCTATCTGGCAATGGATCAAGCATGGCAAAGCGCTCGATAACGGAGAAACGGTAACTAAGCCTCTGTTTGAGCAGTACCTGAAAGAAGAATTTGAAGTGGTTAAACAGGAGTTAGGTTCTGAACGATTTGAATCGGGAAGATTTGAAGAGGCAGCAGAACTTATGGCCAGACTGACCACCAGTGATGAACTTGTGAACTTCCTGACTGTACCCGGTTATGAGTTCTTAGAGTAAGAGATATAACAATTAGATTGAACAACGTGAAATAAACATGGCTCCTTAGGCTATATCAGGCAAGGAATGCAGGACGAAGTGCGCAAGCACATAATCAAGAGGGATAGAACGATGAGATTAACACGCCAACAACAGATCGAAGCGCTGGAAAAAGACTGGGCAGAGAATCCACGCTGGAAAAACGTAAAGCGCACTTACACAGCTGCAGAAGTAGTGGATTTACGTGGTTCGGTAGTACCGGAAAACACCATTGCCCAGCGTGGTGCTGAGCAGCTATGGAGCCTGGTTAACGGCTCGGCGAAAAAGGGCTATGTAAACTGCCTTGGTGCCCTGACAGGCGGGCAGGCAGTGCAACAGGCTAAAGCCGGTATTGAAGCTATTTATCTGTCTGGCTGGCAGGTAGCTGCGGATAATAATACAGCTTCAAGTATGTATCCTGATCAGTCGCTGTATCCGGTCGATTCTGTTCCGGCTGTTGTTAAGCGTATTAATAACTCGTTCCGTCGTGCTGATCAGATTCAGTGGTCTAACGGCAAGTCTCCGGAAGATGAAGGTGGTATTGATTACTTCCTGCCGATTGTTGCTGATGCCGAGGCCGGTTTTGGTGGCGTTTTGAATGCTTATGAGCTAATGAAGTCCATGATCGATGCCGGTGCTGCTGGTGTGCACTTTGAAGATCAGCTTGCTTCCGTTAAGAAGTGTGGTCATATGGGCGGTAAGGTACTTGTTCCTACTCAGGAAGCTGTACAGAAACTTTCTGCCGCACGTCTGGCAGCAGACGTTGCAGGAACAACCACTCTGGTAATTGCCCGTACCGATGCCAATGCGGCAGACCTGCTGACCTCTGACGTTGACCCGTATGATAAAGACTTTATTGTCGGTGAGCGCACTTCGGAAGGTTTCTACCGTGTTCGTGCCGGTATTGATCAGGCAATCGCCCGTGGTCTGGCATATGCTCCGTATGCTGATTTGGTCTGGTGTGAAACCGCTAAGCCTGATCTGGATGAGGCAAGAAAGTTTGCCGAAGCGATTCTGGCAGAGCATCCGGATCAGTTGCTGGCGTATAACTGTTCACCTTCATTCAACTGGGATAAGAACCTGGATGCTGAAACCATCGCTAAGTTCCAGCAGGAGCTGTCAGATATGGGGTACAAGTATCAGTTTATTACTCTGGCGGGCATCCATAACATGTGGTTTAACATGTTTGAACTTGCTCATGCCTATGCACAGGGTGAAGGTATGCGTCACTATGTTGAAAAGGTTCAGCGTCCTGAGTTTGAAGCGGCAGAAAAAGGCTATACCTTTGTGGCTCACCAGCAGGAAGTGGGAACTGGTTACTTTGATAAGATGACCAACACCATTCAGGGCGGCAACTCATCGGTTACCGCACTTACCGGCTCAACAGAAGAAGAACAGTTCTGAGTGAGTTGATAAAAGCAGTTACCTCTAAGAGCAGCTTTGGCTGCTCTTTTCTTTAGCCGTTTATATTAGTGCTGGTGGTGACTATTTTTACTCTCAGCTCAACAGTATTTAATACTCGTCATCGTACTCTTCAAAAGTTTCTGCATCCTCAAGATCACCTAAATCCGGCTCAACTTCTTCCTGTAGCTCCAGAAGATGAATAGCAATCATGACAAAGTCGCTATCAGTAATGATGCCGACCAGATGTCCGTCAGCTACCACAGGTAAACAGCCAACCTTATGTTTTTGCATATAGGTGGCGCTCTCTTTTAACCCTGCCTGAGGATCAACCGTCATAACGTTTTTTCGCATGGCAATATCGAGCGGGGTAGTCAGGGTGTGAGACTGCTCTTCAGAGATTTTTTGCAGGCTGGACTCTTGCGCGGAGAGAACATCTCTCTGAGTGACGACACCCAGCAATTTATTATCGGTATCGACCACGGGCACATGACGGATATCGTGGTTTTCCATCAGGTGTTTGGCATCAGAAAGTGAATGAGAACGCAACAAGGTATGAGGGTTGCGGGTCATCATGTCTTCAACTTTGATCATCCTCGACCTCCTTTTGGTTGTCTAACTTAACTATAGGCAGAATCTGGCCGGATAACTGAGAGCTAAAGCAGTATTTTGAGTGATATTCGCACGCAATAATTGTTAAAAATGTTCAGTAATCTTAACAAGATAATTGCTTTGCAGACTGTAGGTGAAAAAATGTGCAATTAGGCGGTAACAATCCTTGCTATCTCTGGCGTGCAGCCTATACTAGCCCACTGCAAAAAATTTAGTCATTAGAGCAAAAGATCATACCTATGCAAGTTTCCGATTTTAACTTTGAACTCCCTGATGAGCTGATCGCTCGTTATCCGAAAGCTGAGCGAAGCGCCAGCCGACTGTTGCAGCTAAACGGCAATAGCGGAGAGGTTGCCGATGGTACCTTTAAAGATGTGTTAAGTCTGGTAAATGAGGGTGATCTTCTGGTGTTTAACAACACCCGGGTAATTCCTGCGCGTATGTTTGGCCGTAAAGCGACTGGTGGAAAAATTGAAGTGCTGGTGGAAAGAATGCTGGATGAGCACTCTGTTCTGGCTCATGTCCGTTCATCGAAAGCACCGAAACCGGGCGCTGAACTGCTGCTTGGCGAACAAGATCAGTATCAGGCAGAGATGGTTGCCCGCCATGATGCGCTATTCGAGATTCGTTTCAAGTCTGACAAAGTGGTGCTGGATATTTTAAACGACATCGGTCATATGCCGTTGCCGCCTTATATTGATCGCCCTGATGAAGATGCAGATAAAGAGCGTTATCAGACGGTTTATAATGAAAAACCGGGTGCTGTTGCTGCGCCTACTGCCGGTTTGCATTTCGATGATGAACTGATGGCGGCCATAAAAGCAAAAGGTGCAGAGTTTGCTTATGTTACTTTGCATGTTGGTGCGGGTACCTTCCAGCCGGTTCGTGTAGATAATATTCATGATCACCACATGCATGCAGAGTATGTGGAAGTAACTCAGGATGTTATTGACGCTATCCACAAAACCAAAGCCCGTGGCGGCAGAGTGATTGCTGTAGGAACGACGTCAGTCCGCTCTCTGGAAAGTGCGGCTCAGAGCGCGCTAAAAAATGGTACAGAGCTGGTGCCTTTCTTCGATGACACTGAGATCTTTATTTATCCGGGTTATGAGTATCAGCTAATCGACTGCCTGATCACTAACTTCCACCTTCCGGAGTCTACGCTGATTATGCTGGTAAGTGCTTTTGCCGGTTACGATAATGTCATGGCGGCCTATCAGCATGCGGTACAGGAGAAGTATCGTTTCTTCAGCTACGGCGATGCTATGTTTATTAGCAAAAAAACAGTGACTGAATAGCAGCAAAGCAGAACAAAGCTTGGGCTAAATGAGCTCTGATATAGCAATAAAGAATTTTCTTCCGGATGGAATTATGCCGTCCGGTAACTGAACGCCAGACTGTTTCTCTGGCATACGGAGGCTTCGTGAAATACGAACTATTTAAAAAACAAGGTAACGCTCGTCGTGGTCAGCTGACTTTTGAGCGTGGCACTGTGCAGACACCAGCATTTATGCCTGTTGGTACTTATGGCACTGTTAAAGGTATGACGCCGGAAGAGGTGAAAGGTACCGGAGCAGAAATCCTGCTGGGTAACACTTTCCACCTTTGGCTGCGCCCGGGTCAGGAGATCATGAAGATGCATGGTGATTTGCATGACTTTATGAACTGGCAGGGCCCTATCCTGACGGATTCAGGCGGTTTTCAGGTATTTAGTCTGGGTGATATCCGTAAGATTACCGAAGAAGGTGTTCACTTCCGTAACCCTGTTAACGGTGACAAAATCTTTATGGACGCGGAAAAGTCGATGGAGATTCAGAAAGATCTGGGCTCTGATATCGTAATGATTTTCGATGAGTGTACTCCGTATCCGGCCACTCACGACGAAGCGAAAAAGTCGATGGAGATGTCTCTGCGCTGGGCTAAGCGTAGTCGTGACCACTTCAATAAACTGGAAAACCCGAACGCACTGTTCGGTATCGTTCAGGGTAGCGTATATGAAGATCTGCGTGATGTATCTGCAGCAGGCCTGACTGATATCGGCTTTGACGGTTATGCAGTAGGTGGTCTGGCGGTAGGTGAACCTAAAGAAGATATGCACCGTATTCTTGAGCATACTTGCCCGCAACTGCCGGAAGATAAGCCACGTTACCTGATGGGTGTTGGTAAGCCGGAAGACTTAGTTGAAGGTGTTCGTCGTGGTATCGATATGTTTGACTGCGTGATGCCAACCCGTAATGCCCGTAACGGTCACCTTTTCGTAACTGGTGGTGTGATCAAGATCCGTAATGCGAAACATAAAACCGATACAGGCCCTCTGGATCCGCACTGTGACTGTTACACTTGTCAAAATTACTCGAAGTCCTATCTGCATCATTTAGATCGCTGTAACGAAATCTTAGGTGCAAGGCTGAACACCATCCATAACTTGCGTTATTATCAGCGCCTGATGGAGAGTATCCGCAAGGCGATTGACGAAGAGAGATTCGATCAGTTTGTTGAAGAGTTTTATGCTCGCAGGGATCGTGAAGTCCCGCCACTCAATAAATAAGCCATTGCAGAAAACGAGTCTCCGCCCGCGGAACTCGTTTTCTTTTAAAAGATTTGGGATTCAGGCACTTGAAAAAATGCTGTTGTTCCCCAAGTTTAATTAATTACATAAACCTTAATAGAGGAAGTTTCTGAATGAGTTTATTCATTTCTCAAGCTCACGCAGCCGCGGAAGGCGCACCACAGGGTGGTGGTTTCGAAATGCTAATCATGCTTGGTATGTTTGGTGTTATTTTCTACTTTATGATTTTCCGTCCGCAGTCTAAGCGCGCTAAAGAGCATAAAAACCTGATGGCTTCTATGAGCAAAGGCGACGAAGTTCTGACTGGCGGTGGTCTGGTTGGTAAGATCAGCAAAATCGCTGAAGACAACGACTATATCGTTATTGCTCTTAACGACAACAACGAAGTAACAATCAAAAAAGATTACGTTACTGCTGTACTGCCTAAAGGTACGCTTAAATCTCTATAATACAGCTCAAGGGTCCTCGCTGTGCTAAACCGATATCCTTTATGGAAGTATCTGATGGTGATTTTTGCAATCGCCATCAGTGCGCTCTACGCACTTCCGAATATCTACGGTGAAGATCCGGCTATTCAAATTACAGGGGCGCGTGGCGCCGCTGTTGATATGTCAACGCTGGATTCTGTCACTGATGCTCTTGATAAAAAGAGCCTTTCTCATAAATCCATTGCTTTAGAAAATGGATCGATTCTCGTACGTTTTAATGATACTGACACGCAGATAAGTGCGCGCGATATCATCAGTGAAGCGCTTGGCAAAGATACTGTTGTTGCTTTGAACTTGGCGCCGGCTACCCCTGACTGGCTGGAAAGCATTGGTGCAGCACCAATGAAGCTGGGTCTTGATCTTCGTGGTGGTGTTCACTTCCTGATGGAAGTGGATATGGATGCTGCGATGCTTAAGCTTCAGGAGCAGCAGGAAGAAGCCTTCCGTTCAGAGCTTCGTGAAGATAAGATTCGCTATCGTGCCATTCGTAAGCAAGGCAAAGATGGCGTAGAAGTGGTTCTTCGCAACGCTGAGCAACTGGCTCAGGCGAAAACCAGCCTTTCCCAGAAACATCCTGACATGATTTTCACTGACAGTGATTCTGACGGACGTTTTATTCTGACAGCGACCTTCTCTGAAGCGCGTCTGGCAGAAGTGCGTAACTACGCTGTTGAACAGAACATTACTATCCTTAGAAACCGTGTTAACGAACTTGGTGTTGCTGAGCCGTTAGTACAGCGTCAGGGTGCCAGCCGTATTGTGGTTGAGCTACCGGGTGTTCAGGATACTGCCCGCGCTAAAGAAATTCTTGGTGCAACGGCAACACTTGAATTCCGTGCTGTGGATGAAAAAGCTGATCTAGCTGCGGCGGCAAATGGTCGTGTACCTGCCGGCAGTGAGCTGAAGTTTGATCGTGACGGTCGTCCGGTTGTTCTGAAGAAGCGCGTTATCCTTGGTGGTGCCAGCATTACTGATGCCAGCTCAAGCATGGATGAATATGGTCGCCCTCAGGTAAATATCTCTCTGGATAGTGAAGGCGGCAGTAAGATGTCGGCATTCTCTAAAAAGAATGTCGGTAAGCTGATGGCAACGGTTTTTGCTGAGTACAAAGACAGTGGCCGTAAGACTCCTGAAGGCAAGGTTATCCTGTCTAAAAATGAAGAAGTGATTAACCAGGCGACAATTCAAACTGCCCTTGGCCGTAACTTCCGCATTACCGGTATCGACTCTGTGGCAGAAGCGCACAACCTCGCACTGCTACTTCGTGCCGGTGCTCTGATTGCGCCGATCTCCATTGTTGAAGAGCGTACTATCGGTCCTTCAATGGGTCAGCAGAATATCGACATGGGTATTCAGGCTTGTATTGCAGGTATGGTAGCGGTAATGCTGTTTATGCTGGTCTACTACCGCAAGTTTGGCTTTATCGCAAACCTTGCACTGGCGGCCAACCTGATCTTGATTGTCGGTGTAATGTCTATGATCCCGGGGGCAACTATGACCTTGCCGGGTATCGCAGGTATCGTTCTTACTGTCGGTATGGCGGTGGATGCCAACGTGCTTATATTTGAGCGCGTGCGTGAAGAGCTGCGCGAAGGGCGTAATCCTCAGCAGGCAATCCATCAGGGCTATGCTAACGCATTTAGTACCATTGCCGATGCGAACATTACCACATTGATTACAGCCATCATTCTGTTTGCTGTCGGTACCGGTGCCATTAAAGGTTTCGCCGTTACTCTGTCAATTGGTATCTTGACCTCAATGTTTACTGCTATTGTCGGGACACGCGCTGTTGTGAACCTGATCTACGGTGGTAAGCGCATTAAGAAACTGTCGATCTAAGGAAAAGTTATGTTTCAGATAATGAAAGCAGACAAAACGATCGACTTTATGCGTTGGTCTAAATTAGCGTCTGTTTTGTCGGTAATTATGATTGCTACTGCAATCTTTACCTTGTCCACCAAGTGGTTGAACTGGGGACTGGACTTTACCGGCGGTACGTTAATCGAAGTAGGTTTTGAGCAGCCGGCCGATCTGGAAAAAATCCGTGGTGCCCTGCAGGAAAAAGGCTTTGGTGATGCAACGGTTCAGAACTTTGGTTCTGCCCGTGAAGTGATGGTTCGTCTGCGTCCGCGTGAAGATGCTCAGGGTGAAAAACTGGGTAACCAAATCCTGACAGCACTGGAGCAGGGCACAGGTGAAGCGGTAGAGATGCGCCGGATTGAGTTTGTCGGCCCGAATGTGGGTGATGAACTGACAGAAGCGGGTGGCCTGGCCATTCTGGTCTCACTGATCTGTATCCTGATTTACGTATCTATGCGTTTTGAATGGCGTCTTGCGGCGGGTGCGGTATTAGCACTTACCCACGACGTTATTATTACCCTTGGTGTATTCTCACTGATGCAGATTGAGGTTGACCTGACCATTGTCGCAGCACTGCTGACGGTGGTAGGTTACTCACTCAACGATACCATTGTTGTATTTGACCGTATCCGTGAAAACTTCCGTAAGATGCGTAAAGGTGACTCGGCTGAAGTGATGAACAGTTCAATCACTCAGACACTAAGCCGTACCCTGATTACCTCAGCGACAACCCTGTTCGTGGTTATTGCCCTGTTTACACAGGGTGGTGCTTTGATCCACGGTTTCGCTACTGCACTTCTGTTAGGTATTACCGTTGGTACATACTCTTCAATCTATGTTGCTTCGGCTCTGGCTCTGAAACTGGGTATCCAGCGTGAGCACCTGATGCCACCTCAGATTGAGAAAGAAGGCGCAGAGTTTGACGAGATGCCTTAACTGGTAAACCTGCAAACTAAACTGAGAACCGTAGCTTAGGCTGCGGTTTTTTTATGCCGCTATTTTAAGAGCGGATATGAGGCGAAACTATCAATTAATTATCAAATATATAGCTTTAGTGGCAGCTGCTCTTATAGGATAGTGATGGATTAGATCTGGTTTATGGAGAAACAATGATTATTTTAAGGCAATCCAAAAAGCAGTTTGACGGCATCAATGCCAGCCCGTTTTGTGCTAAGCTGGAGCTGTTTCTTAGCTATTACAAGATTCCCTATACCGTAAAGTTCGCCCTGCCGAATCAGGGACCCTACAAGAAAATACCTTATATTGAACAGGATGGAGAGGTACTGGGTGACTCTGAACTGATTATCGAGCAGTTGCTTAAACAGCATAATATTCAGCAGGGGCTGACAGAGCAGCAGCATGCACAGGGCAGGGCATGGCAGATGATGCTTGAACAGCACCTGAACTGGATATTGGTCTATTGTCGCTGGATCCCTGAGGCAGAATGGCAACGGCTGGAGCCGGCATTTTTCAAAGGGTATAAGTGGCCTTTACGGGCTTTGATTGGCCGTTATGCCAGAAATTTGGTGAGAAAAAATTTATATACTCAGGGGCTGGGGCGTTTTACGACACAACAGATTTTACTTGAGGGAGATAAAGACCTACAAGCGTTAAGTGATCATTTATCGGCAAACCGGTTTATCTGCGGGGAGCAATTTAGTCGGTACGACTTTTTTGCTTACGTTATGATCATATGCATCAACAGCAAGGATATGCCGACCAGATTAACGGAATATATACAGAAGTATCCGGTACTGCTTGAGTATCAGCAGCGTGTGGAAGCCGAGTTAGCGATCGGTTACCACAACGAGAGTATTGCCTGCTGAGTACCCGAAACTAAAAAGCCTCTGTCTGAGACAGAGGCTTAACCGGAAGTGCTATAACTGATTATTTCAGAATTGCAGAGTTACCGTTTTCACGTACGTGCTTAAGGATGGCTTTAACGCCACGTGCACTTGAACCAACAATGTTGCCGGAATCCATGTAGTTAGTACCGCCAGAGAAGTCTGTCAGGATAGCACCGGCTTCGCGGGCAATCAGTTCACCTGCTGCCATATCCCAAGGCTTAAGGCCAAGCTCGAAGTAACCGTCAACACGGCCGGCTGCAAGGTAGCAAAGATCCAGAGCAGCAGAACCAGTACGACGGAAATCAGCACATTCAGTAAACAGAGCGCCTACGATCTTAATATAAGATTCAGAGTGCTGCTTTTGCTTGAACGGGAAACCAGTAGCAAGAACAGTACCTTGCAGGTCTTTAAGTTGTTTAACACGGATTCTTGCGTTGTTTAGCTGAGCACCGGAGCCGCGCTGGGCAGTAAACAGTTCGTTCTGCATTGGATCGTAAACACAGGCAACTTCAGTTTTACCGTTAATACGAACAGCAATAGATACAGAGAAGTGTGGGAAGCCTTTCAGGAAGTTAGTCGTTCCATCTAATGGGTCGATAATCCACTGAATACCGCTGTCTTTGCCTTCAGTCAGTCCGCTCTCTTCAGCCACAATAGTGTGCTCAGGATAAGAACCTTTGATGGTATCGATGATGATTGTTTCAGCTTCTTTGTCTACGTTGGTTACAAAGTCATTTGTACCCTTTTGTGAAGCTTCAATTTTGTCAGTCGTTTCTAGTGATTTTGCAATATGATTGCCTGCTTTTCGCGCAGCGCGAATAGCAATATTTAGCATAGGATGCATAAATTAATACCCAAAAGATGTTAAAGAACGGAAAGCGGCGGCGAGTATATCAGGAAATAGAAAAAAGTGAAGCGGTTAATTTTTGTTCAGGATGATTTAATCGTTTTCGATCTGACCTCAGGTTACTTAGTTAAGCTTCTCGCGCCTTGTAGTCTGCTATGTTAACATTCGTCGGTTTTTAATTTTCGGTTTATTAACCCATGCTCAACAATGTAAAAATCATTCTGGTCGGAACCTCTCATTCAGGAAATATTGGTTCTGCTGCCCGTGCCATGAAGGTGATGGGGCTTTCTCAACTTGTTCTGGTTGACCCTCAATGTGAAGTAGACGAACAAACCCTTGCTCTTGCTGCCGGCGCTGCAGATATTGCAGAAAATGCCACTATTGTTTCTACTCTGGAAGAGGCCATCAGTGATTGTGCGTTAGTGGTTGGTTCCAGTGCCCGTTCACGTACCCTTGAATGGCCTATGCTGGAGCCGAGAGAGTGTGGTGAAAAGTTTGCTCAGGAGAGCAGCCAGCATCCGGTAGCATTAGTGTTTGGCAGGGAGAGAACCGGCCTGACTAATGAAGAGCTGCAGAAGTGTCATTTCCATGTATGTATTCCGGCTAACCCTGAATATAGCTCGCTGAATCTTGCAATGGCGGTACAGACTCTTGCCTATGAAGTAAGAGTGGCGCACCTGAATCTGCAGCAGGCTGAGTTTGAAGAGAAAGAAGAAGTCTACCCACGTCACAAAGAACTAGAGATGTTCTATCAGCACCTTGAAAAAGTGATTACCGATACCCAGTTTATCTCGCAGGATAAGCCAAACATGGTGATGACAAAGCTGAGACGACTATTTAGTCGCGCCCGTCCGGAAATAGGCGAAATTAATATTCTCAGGGGCATTTTATCGTCCATAGAAAAGCAGAATAAGTCTGGTAAATAACCATTTTTACAAAAAGGTTAAATACCTGACTATTTTAGTCAAATAAATACTTGACCAGTTTAGTCAGGTATGAAAAACTTTATTCATGTAAACACGTGGATAGAGTGTGATATGAGACTGACATCTAAAGGAAGATATGCTGTAACAGCAATGCTTGACGTTGCGCTTCACTCGCAATCAAGCCCGGTGCCATTGGCAGATATTTCTGAGCGGCAGGGAATTTCGCTCTCTTATCTGGAGCAGCTATTTTCCAAGCTGCGTAAAGCCAGTTTGGTAGACAGCGTCCGTGGTCCCGGTGGCGGATACCGGTTGGGACAAGACGCATTTAATATTTCTATTGGTACTATCATTGCCGCCGTCGATGAGTCGGTAGATGCGACAAAATGTTCAGGCAAAGGCGACTGTCAGGGGGGAACGCGTTGTTTAACCCATACCCTCTGGCGCGATCTAAGCACCCGAATCAGTGATTTTCTGAATAACATCACTCTGGGTCAGTTGATGAATGATAATGAAGTACTGGAAATTTCTGACCGTCAGGAACTAGAACTGGTGGTTAACCATGGGTTTTCTCAAACAATAACAAGTACTGCACCCATCAGTACAAATGCTCGCTCATAGCGGCAATGTTTTTACATTGGAGTAATAGATGAAACTGCCTATATATTTTGACTATTCGGCTACCTGCCCGGTAGATGAACGTGTTGCTGAAAAAATGGTTCAATTTATGACCATGGATGGGACGTTTGGTAACCCTGCCTCCCGTTCTCACCGTTATGGCTGGCAAGCTGAAGAAGCAGTTGATACCGCTCGTGAGCAGATTGCTGATCTGCTAAACGCAGATCCAAGAGAAATCATTTTTACCTCAGGTGCAACAGAGTCAGATAACCTGGCGATTAAAGGTGTTGCTCACTTTTATGGTAAGAAAGGTAAACACATCATTACCAGTAAAACGGAACACAAAGCCGTTTTAGATACCTGCCGCCAATTAGAGCGTGAAGGTTACGAAGTCACTTATATGGCACCAGAAGCAAATGGTCTGATTGACCTGAATAAGCTTCAGCAAGAGATGCGTGATGACACCATCCTTGTTTCTATCATGCATGTGAACAACGAAATCGGTGTTATTCAGGATATCTCTGCCATTGGCGAGCTGTGCCGTGAACGTAAAGTCGTTTTCCATGTAGATGCGGCACAGTCTGCAGGCAAACTGCCTATCGATGTGCAGGAAATGAAGGTTGACCTTATTTCACTTTCCGGCCACAAAATGTATGGCCCTAAAGGTATTGGTGCACTTTATGTACGCCGTAAACCACGTATCCGTCTTGAAGCACAGATGCACGGTGGTGGTCATGAGCGTGGTTTCCGCTCTGGTACTCTTGCCACTCATCAGATTGTTGGTATGGGTGAAGCTGCCCGTGTTGCCAAACAAGATATGCAGAAAGATCTGGATCATGCCAAAGCTCTTCGCGAGCGTATGCTGGAAGGTCTGAAAGATCTGGAAGCTGTAACGATTAACGGCGACTTAGAGCAACGTCTGGCGAATAACCTGAACATCAGTTTCGCTTTTGTTGAGGGTGAATCACTGCTGATGTCACTGAAAGATCTGGCGGTTTCTTCCGGTTCAGCCTGTACATCAGCAAGCCTTGAGCCTTCGTATGTTCTGAGAGCTCTAGGACTAGATGACGAACTGGCACACAGTTCTATCCGCTTTTCATTCGGACGTTATACCACGGAAGAAGAAGTTGATTATGCAGTGACACAAATTATAGCTGCTGTGAATAAACTGAGAGACATGTCTCCTCTATGGGATATGTACAAGGAAGGGGTTGATTTGAGCACCGTTGAGTGGGCTCATCATTAATCTCAGGTTACAAGAATAGAGGAACGAGGAAGTAATTATGGCTTACAGTGAAAAAGTGATCGATCACTACGAAAACCCACGTAACGTAGGTTCATTTGATAAAGAAGATCCAAGTGTTGGTAGTGGCATGGTTGGTGCACCGGCATGTGGTGACGTGATGAAGCTTCAGATAAAAGTAACGCCGGAAGGCATTATCGAAGATGCGAAATTTAAGACTTACGGTTGTGGTTCTGCAATCGCCTCAAGCTCGCTGGTTACTGAGTGGGTAAAAGGTAAAAGTGTTGATGAAGCTGCAGCGATTAAAAACTCTGAAATCGCTGAAGAGCTTGAACTGCCACCAGTGAAGGTTCACTGCTCAATTCTGGCAGAAGACGCTATTAAAGCAGCGGTATCTGACTATAAGAAGAAGCATCAGGAATAACACGTTTTCGCTACGGGGGAGGGTTTCCTCCCTCTCTAATTAAAAAGATAACAAGCAAAAGGTTGTAGTATGGCCATCACCATGACAGAAGCGGCAGCAAGCAGAGTAAAAACTTTTCTGGATAACAGAGGAAAAGGAATAGGCTTGCGTCTTGGTGTGAAAACAACGGGTTGTTCCGGCATGGCTTATGTACTTGAGTTTGTCGATCAACTGAATGACGAAGATCAGGTTTTTGATATCAGTGACATAAAGTTGATAGTTGACCCTAAAAGTCTGGTTTATCTGGATGGTACCGAGTTAGACTTTGTAAAAGAAGGATTAAACGAAGGTTTTCAGTTTAATAACCCGAACGTTAAAGACGAGTGTGGTTGTGGTGAAAGCTTTACCGTCTGAGTTACTGTTAATCAGTTAATTTATTCAGATATCGATATTTAGGTCATAACTTGATGAATCATTTTGAATTATTCGGGCTACCAATCCAGTTTGAACTGGATGGTAGCCTTCTTTCTACTCAGTTCAGAGAGCTGCAAAAGCAGTTTCATCCTGACAACTTTTCCACAGCCTCAGAGCGTGACCGGTTAATGTCGGTTCAGAAAGCGGCGCAGATCAATGACGCTTATCAGGTGTTGAAGCAGCCGGTTTCCCGCCTTGAGTATATTCTTCAGCTAAACGGGCTGGATATACGTGGTGAGCAGAAAACACTGCAGGATCCTATGTTTTTGATGCAGCAGATGGAGCTGCGTGAAGAGCTGGAAGAGATCAGTGACGAAGAGGCTCTGCTGGATTTTGACGCTAAAGTAAATAAGCTTTATAAACAACATCTGCTTGAAGTTCAGCAGCAACTGCAAGACGCTATGTGGGAAGCTGCCGCAGAGCAGGTCAGAAAACTAAAATTTATAGAAAAGCTTAAGCAAGAGATAGAACAAACTGAAGATCGACTGTTCGGTTGAGGTTGCTTGATTAAAATATAGGAAGCCCAATGTTACTTCAAATTTCGGAGCCGGGACTAAGTCCTGCACCGCATGAACAAAAGCTTGCAGTAGGTATCGACCTTGGAACAACTAATTCATTAGTTGCCTCTGTCCGTAGCGGTACCGCTTCTCCCCTTTCTGATGAAAGCGGCAACAATATTCTACCTTCAGTTGTTCACTACACAGAAGAGGGGCATCAGGTTGGTGCCTTGGCTAGAGCGAATGCCCAGTCAGATCCCGCTAATACCGTAATATCTGTTAAGCGTCTAATCGGCCGTTCTTTGGACGATATCCAGAAGCGTTACCCATCTCTGCCATATCAGTTTAAAGCCAGTGATAATGGCCTTCCCCTGCTGCAAACCGCGGCGGGTATTAAAAATCCGATTCAGGTATCGGCAGATATTCTGAAAGCGTTGAATGAAAGAGCCGAAGCGAGTCTGGGCGGAAGTTTAGAAGGTGTGGTTATTACCGTTCCTGCTTATTTTGATGATGCCCAGCGTGCCGGAACCAAAGATGCGGCGACTCTTGCCGGATTGAAAGTACTTCGCCTTCTTAATGAACCCACTGCTGCCGCTATCGCTTATGGTCTGGATTCAGGTCAGGAAGGGGTGATTGCGGTTTATGATCTGGGTGGCGGTACCTTTGATATTTCGATTCTCCGCTTATCAAAAGGTGTATTTGAAGTACTGGCAACCGGTGGCGACTCTGCCCTTGGCGGTGATGACTTTGACCATCTGGTCGCCGACCATCTGCAAGCAGAAATCGGCCTTGATAGCCCACTTTCTGATGAACAGAACAGGGCTTTACTGGATGCGGCGACAGAAGCGAAGATCAACTTATCTAAGCAGGAGAGTACAGAAGTTACGGTTCTTGGCTGGACAGGTACGCTTACCCGTAGCCAGTTTGAAGAGCTGATTCGCCCTCTGGTAAAGAAGACGCTGCTCTCTTGCCGTCGCTCCCTGAAAGATGCCGGGGTTGACGCAGACGAAGTAAATGAAGTGGTTATGGTCGGTGGTTCTACCCGTACCCTTCTTGTCAGAGAGATGGTAGGCGAGTTTTTCGGCCGTACACCATTAACCAGCATTAACCCGGATGAGGTGGTTGCCATAGGAGCCGCGATTCAGGCGGACGTTCTGGTGGGTAATAAGCCTGACTCAGAAATGCTGCTGCTGGATGTGATTCCCCTTTCCCTTGGCATTGAAACCATGGGCGGACTGGTTGAGAAAATCATTCCGAGAAACACCACTATCCCTGTCGCCAGAGCTCAGGAATTTACCACCTTTAAAGATGGCCAGACAGGTATGCTGGTTCATACAGTTCAGGGTGAACGTGAGTTGGTGGACGATTGCCGCTCTTTAGCGCGATTCTCCCTTAAAGGTATTCCGCCGATGGCGGCAGGTGCTGCTCATATCAGGGTAACTTATCAAGTGGATGCTGACGGCTTGTTGTCCGTGACGGCAATGGAAAAGAGCACAGGTGTGCAGGCAGAAATTCAGGTGAAACCTTCTTACGGCTTAAGTGACGATGAAGTAGCCGGAATGCTGAAAGATTCCATGACCTACGCCAAAGAAGATATGCTGGCACGTGCTCTTGCAGAGCAGCGTGTGGAAGCAGACAGAGTAATTGAAGGGCTGCTGGCAGCGATGCAGGCAGACGGCGATGAACTGTTAAACGATGAAGAGCGTCAGCAACTGCTGAAAGCCATTGAATCGCTTATCGAGTTACGCAACGGTGATAACGCAGATGCCATTGAGCAGGGTATAAAAGAGACTGATAAAGCCAGTCAGGAATTTGCTTCACGCCGCATGGACGTATCGATTCGTAAAGCGTTATCCGGCCAGTCTGTTGATAATGTATAGCCCTTTGCTGATTAAGGAAAAAATATGCCTAAAATAGTTGTATTGCCACATGAAGAACTTTGCCCGGAAGGCGCTGTATTAGAAGCCGAGTCGGGAGAAACAGTTCTGGATGTTGCGCTGAAAAATGGTATCGGCATTGAGCATGCCTGTGAAAAATCCTGCGCCTGCACTACCTGTCATGTCGTGGTTCGTGAAGGCTTTGATTCACTTGAAGAGAGTGATGAGCTGGAAGATGACATGCTGGATAAAGCCTGGGGTTTAGAGCCTGAATCAAGGCTGGGTTGTCAGGCAAAAGTTGCCGATGAAGATTTGGTGGTTGAGATCCCTAAGTACACCCTTAACCACGCTGCAGAAGATCATTAATCTAAAAAGATTTAGAGGATAGCCAGTATGAAATGGACAGATTCCCGTGACATAGCCATAGAGTTATGTGATTTATATCCAGATCTTGACCCTAAAACGGTGCGATTTACCGATATGCATAAGTGGATCACAGAACTGGAAGAGTTTGATGACGATCCTCAGCGATCAAATGAAAAAATCTTAGAAGCCATTCTTCTCTGCTGGCTGGATGAAGTTGATTAATCATCCAATCAGGATTGAGATAAAGGGTTCATTTGATAGAAGGGCAATTGCCCTTCTATTTTGTATATGCCTGAGTGATTTAGATTATCAGAGCTGACAGTAAATCAGAGAAACTCTTGGCTGTTTTCAGAGTCAAAATCGTTCAGAAGCGAAAAACCTCAGGGCAGAACTCTGACGGAAAGATAAGCGACAGAAAGTCGCAACAGAAGACAAGGAGTAACCATGTCAACACAGATGTTAGTTCATATTTCTAAAACGCCTGCTGCAGCTCAGTGGGGTGAAAAAGCCATTTTATCTTATAGCGATTCAGGTGCTGTTATTCACCTTGATGCCAGCCATGACCTTGGTGCAATTCAGAAAGCAGCCAGAAAACTGGATGGCAGCGGCATTAAATCTGTCTCCCTGACAGGTAAAGAGTGGGGGCTGGAAGAGATCTGGGCGTTTTATCAGGGCTATCGCTCTGCAAAAGCGGCACCGAATGTAGAGTGGGCAGAGCTGAAACAAGCAGACGAGAAAGAGCTGAAAGCGCGAATTGTTGCCGGTGACTGGGTACGGAATATCATCAACAAGCCTGCTGAAGAAGTTGCCCCACGACAACTGGCTACCATGGCTGGCGAGTTTATTAAATCTCTGGCACCGGAGCAGGTGAGCTATAAAATCGTCAAAGACAAAGATCTGCTGACAGAAGGCTGGACTGGTATCTATGCGGTAGGTCGTGGTTCTGAGCGTACTTCGGCAATGCTGCAACTGGATTTTAACCCGACGGGGGATGCGGATGCGCCGGTATTTGCTTGTCTGGTCGGTAAAGGTATTACCTTTGATTCCGGCGGTTACAGCCTTAAACCTTCTAACTTTATGACTGCCATGAAGGCGGACATGGGTGGTGCAGGAACCATTACCGGTGGTCTGGGGCTGGCAATTATGCGTGGCCTGAACAAGCGCGTTAAGCTGATCCTTTGCTGTGCGGAAAACATGGTGTCTGGTCGTGCCCTGAAACTGGGTGATGTTATTACCTATAAGAACGGCAAAACCGTAGAGATCATGAATACCGATGCCGAAGGTCGTCTGGTACTGGCTGACGGTCTTATCTATGCCAGTGAGCAGAACCCTGAACTGATCATCGACTGTGCCACACTAACCGGCGCGGCAAAAAATGCGCTGGGCAATGATTTCCATGCTCTGCTTAGCTTTGATGATGAACTTTCTCATCAGGCACTAACCAGTGCCGCGGAAGAAAAAGAGGGGCTATGGCCACTTCCGCTGGCGGACTTCCACCGGGGTATGTTGCCGTCCAGTTTTGCTGATTTATCCAACATCAGCAGCGGTGATTACTCTCCGGGTGCCAGTACAGCAGCGGCATTTCTTTCCTATTTTGTGAAAGAGCACAAAAAAGGGTGGTTACACTTTGACTGTGCCGGCACTTATCGTAAGACTGCTAATGACAAGTGGTCTGCCGGTGCAACGGGTATGGGGGTGAAAACTCTGGCCCGCCTTCTGGTAGAACAGGCAAAATAATAAAAATGGCGATTCAAGATGAGTTGCCCGAGTAAAGTAGTAAAAAGGGATATTATATGGCACTAGAAAGAACGTTTTCCATTGTGAAGCCTGACGCAGTAAAAAGAAACTTAATTGGTGAAATCTATAATCGTATTGAAAAAGCAGGCTTTAAGGTAATTGCAGCTAAAATGCTTCATCTGACCGATGAGCAGGCAAGTGGCTTTTATGCTGAACACGAAGGTAAGCCTTTCTTTGCTGATCTGAAGGCGTTTATGACTTCAGGGCCGGTTATGGTTCAGGTGCTGGAAGGTGAGAATGCAATTGATGCCTACCGGGAGCTGATGGGAAAAACTAACCCTGAAGAAGCGGCTTGTGGCACGATTCGATCCGATTATGCCCTGAGCATGAGATTTAACTCTGTTCACGGCTCAGACAGCCCGGCTTCTGCGGCAAGAGAAATTGAATTTTTCTTCCCTGAGTCAGAAATTTGTCCGAGATCTGAATAACATAGCAAATGGGCGGGAATTTCCCGCCCTTTTTTATCTTTCCTATCCTCCCATTCCTGCTTGCTTTCTGTAGTGTGATCTGGCTCAATTCTCTTGTTGTAGCTGGGCAAACCCTGTACAATTCGCGCCCTTATTTGTATTTCTGTCGTTAAGAGGTCATATGACTACTGCAAAAGTCAATTTAATGGATTTTGATCGCCAAGGTCTTCGCCGTTATTTCGCGGAAGAGCTGGGTGAGAAAGCTTTCCGTGCAGATCAGGTGATGAAGTGGATCTATCACTTCGGCATCGATGATTTCGAGAAAATGACCAATATAAATAAAAAGCTACGTGAAAAGCTGCTGAATGTGGCTGAAATCCGTGCTCCGCATGTTTCAGAAGCGCAACACTCTTCAGACGGCACTATCAAGTGGGCGATGCGTGTTGGTGATCAGGATGTGGAAACGGTTTATATTCCTGAAGATGACAGAGCGACCTTGTGTGTCTCTTCACAGGTAGGCTGTGCCCTTGAGTGTAAGTTCTGTTCTACTGCCCAGCAGGGATTTAACCGTAACCTTAAAGTGTCAGAGATTATTGGTCAGGTCTGGCGTGCTGCCCGTGAAATTGGCCTGGAAAAAGAGACCGGCCGTCGTCCTATTACCAATGTGGTAATGATGGGCATGGGTGAACCTCTGCTTAACATGAAGAACCTGTTGCCGGCACTGGAAATCATGTTGGATGACTTAGGCTTTGGTCTGTCTAAAAGACGTGTAACGGTATCCACGTCTGGTGTGGTATCTGGTTTGGATCAAATGACCGGCAATATTGATGTCGCTTTGGCTATCTCACTGCACGCACCGAACGATGAGCTTCGCCGTCAGATAATGCCGATTAATGATCGCTGGAATATTGAGACACTGCTGGAATCAATTCACCGTTATATTGCCTCTTCTAATGCTAACCGCGGTAAAGTGACCATCGAATATGTTCTGCTGGATCATGTAAACGACGATATGGACCATGCAAGGCAGCTCGCAGAACTGCTTAAAGATACCCCTTGTAAGATAAATTTGATTCCGTTTAACCCGTACCCTGGCTCACCATACAAGAAGCCAAGTAACTCACGCATCGACCGTTTTATGAAAACGCTTATGCAGTACGACAACACAGTAACCGTACGAAAGACCCGTGGTGACGATATTGATGCAGCATGTGGCCAGTTAGTTGGTGATGTGATTGACCGAACAAAACGGACAAAACAGAAGCCGCAAGGGGAACCTATTGAGGTGAAATCAATCTGAGTTAAATAGATTGAGCTAATTGGATGATTTTTTAATAAAACCCTTGCCGTCAAACAAGGGTTTTATTTTATGAATATACGGGTAATATTGGGTTGCGCTGCTGCTCTGTTAAGCGCTTGTGTATCAAGTCCTGAATTAGAAAGTAATGATATAAGGGCGGCTGACGCGAGGATTTCTCTGGGGTTAAACTACTTATTCAGGGAAAATTGGCTAAAAGCGAGAGAAAACCTTGAGATAGCCTTAAAATATGCACCAAACTACTATCGCTCTTTGAATTCAATCGCTTATTATTATCAGCTGGTTGGTGAGAATGAGCTGGCTGAAAAGCATTATAAAAAAGCATTACGGCAATCACCGTCAAATGGCGATGTTCTTAATAATTACGGTGTATTCTTATGTAAACTCGGCAACTATAAACAAGCCGATGAATTGTTTAACCGTGCTATTAAACAGCCTGACTATTATCAGGTCGCAAAAAGTTATCAAAATGCCGCTTTCTGTTCACTTAAAAGTGATGATAAAGAACAAGCTGCATACTATTTTAAACGCAGTCTGGATTATCAGCCTCATCAGATATTGGTGATGTATAAGCTGGCCAGACTAGAGTTTGAAATGGGACAGTTGGCTGAGGCCAAAGACAGATTAATTAAAATTCACTCGAAGTTCGGGTATCAGAAACAGAGTTTGATGTTGCTGATAGAGATTGCAGGGCAATTAAACCGTTCAGCAATGGCTGAGAAATACAGCGCTATTCTGGAAAGATTGTACCCGGGCTCAACACAAGATTAGAAGTACATTACGTATGAGTTCTGAAACAGAAAACCACAACACAGAAACGGAACAGCCACAGCAACCAGTTGTTCAGGCAGGCGACTTACTGCGGGAAAAGCGTGAAAAACTAGGCTTGTCTCAAAAAGAGATTGCTGACCGCTTAAGGCTGCGCCTCTCCATAATTGAAAGTATCGACAACAACAATTATGAGTTTGATCAGGTCGCTACTTTTACCCGTGGCTATTTACGTTCCTACGCTAAAGCCGTCTCTCTGGATGAAAAGCTGGTTCTGTCTGCCCTGAATCATACCAATGAAGCTCAGCATACCGAGCAGGAGATGCAGAGCTTTTCGCGTAAAACCAAACGGGAAAAGAATGACAGCCGCATAATGAAGCTCACCTGGGCGATCTTCGCGGTTATTATCGGTATCTCTTCCATCTGGTGGTATCAGAATCAGCAAGACACGCTGAATGAAACCCTTGATGAAGGGAGTGTCGAGATTAACCTGACAGAAGAGCCGGCTTCTCCGGCTGTTGTTAGCGATCCCGTTGCGGAGCAAGAGACCATTTCTCAGGATGCTGATCAGGTTGAAGAAGCTGTGTTAGCGGAAGAGAGCCCGACAGAGACAACAGAAGAAGTTACCCCGGTAGCGGAAAAAGAAATCACAGCAGAAGTGGAACCACAGCCAGAAGTGGTTGAAGTTGTGACAGAAACAGTGACAGAAGCAGAAGCACCTGTAACAGAGCAAGCTTCAACCCCGACAACAGATAGCGTGGTATCGCCACTGACAATGAGCTTTAGTGCCGACTGCTGGATTCAGGTTAAAGATGCTACCGGTGCAACGCTGGCGACTGGTGTTAAGAAAGCGGGTCGCGAGTTTGAGTTACTTGGTGAGGCTCCGTTCAGTATTATTCTTGGTGCGCCAGAAGGTGTATCAATGACATTTGCAGGTGAACCTGTTGACCTTTCTGGGTATACTTCAGGCAAAGTAGCCAGATTCACTCTACCTTAGAAGCAAAATATGCAACACGAATCCCCTATTAAACGTCGCCCGTCGTCCAGAATCTACGTGGGCGACGTACCTATTGGTGACGGTGCACCGATTGCAGTGCAGTCGATGACAAATACCCGCACAACGGATGTAGATGCCACAGTGGCACAAATCCGCGCTCTTGAAAAAGTCGGAGCTGATATTGTGCGCGTTTCTGTGCCGACCATGGATGCCGCAGAGGCCTTCAGACAGATTAAGCAGCAAACATCCATTCCTCTGGTAGCAGATATTCATTTTGACTACCGCATTGCGCTAAAAGTGGCGGAATATGGTGTGGACTGTCTGCGTATTAACCCGGGTAATATCGGCAACGAATCCAGAATCCGTTCTGTAGTTGATTGTGCGCGGGACAAAAACATCCCTATCCGTATCGGTGTTAACGGTGGCTCACTGGAAAAAGACATTCAGGAAAAATTCGGTGAACCGACACCTGAAGCTCTGGTGGAGTCTGCTATGCGCCATGTGGATATTCTGGATCGTCTGAACTTTGATCAGTTTAAGGTGAGTGTTAAGGCCTCTGATGTATTTCTGGCTGTGGACTCATATCGCTTACTGGCCAAACAGATTAAGCAGCCTCTGCACCTGGGTATTACCGAAGCTGGTGGTGCCAGAGCCGGATCGGTTAAATCGGCAGTTGGTCTGGGTATGCTTCTGGCAGAAGGTATTGGTGATACGCTTCGGGTCTCCCTTGCTGCGGATCCTGTTGAAGAGATTAAAGTGGGCTTTGATATCCTGAAATCTCTGCGTATACGCTCAAGAGGGATTAATTTTATTGCCTGTCCTACCTGCTCCCGTCAGGAGTTTGATGTTATAGGGACAGTTAATGAGCTGGAGCAGCGTCTGGAAGACATTATCACCCCGATGGATGTATCTATCATAGGTTGTGTGGTAAATGGCCCCGGCGAGGCCGAAGTGTCGCATCTGGGTGTTGCCGGTGGTAACAGAAAAAGTGCTTATTATGATGACGGTAATCGTCAGAAAGAGCGGTTTGATAATGATAATCTGATTGATCAACTGGAAGCAAAAATCCGGGCGAAAGCATCAATGCTGAATACGGAGAACCGTATTGACGTCAATCAGATAACTGAAAATAAAGAATCTTAACGATACGGTAAAAGACTGTGGCAAAAACAATTCAAGCAATACGGGGCATGAACGACTGCCTTCCAACGGATTCTCCACTTTGGCAAAAAGTGGAAGGTACAGTAAAGAAAGTAATCAGTGCGTATGGATATAGTGAAGTACGCATGCCGATCGTTGAGCAGACTCATCTATTTAGTCGTGCTATCGGTGAAGTCACTGATGTTGTCGAGAAAGAGATGTATACCTTTGAAGACCGCAATGGTGACAGCCTGACTCTTCGTCCTGAAGGGACTGCGGGTTGTGTGCGCTCAGGTATCGAAAACGGTTTATTGTACAATCAGGAACAACGACTCTGGTATATGGGGCCAATGTTCCGTCATGAAAGACCTCAGAAAGGTCGTTATCGTCAATTTCACCAGGTCGGTGCCGAGGTATTTGGCCTGAACGGACCTGATGTCGATGCAGAAATGATCATGATGACGGCGCGTTTATGGCGTGAACTGGGTATCAGTGACCATGTACGTCTGGAACTGAACTCGATCGGTTCTCTGGAAGCCCGTGCCAATTACCGTGATGCTCTTGTGGCCTATCTTGAGCAACACGAAGAAGTACTTGATGAAGATTGCAAGCGCAGAATGTACACCAACCCATTACGGGTTCTGGATACGAAAAACCCAGATGTACAGGCGATTTTAGGTGATGCACCTAAGCTTTCTGCTTTCCTTGATGAAGAGTCAAAACAGCATTTTGCCGGTCTGTGTGAACTTCTTGACGCTGCCGGAATCGAATATCAGGTTAATGAGCGTCTGGTACGTGGTCTGGACTACTACAACAGAACCGTATTTGAGTGGATCACTGAAAGCCTGGGCGCTCAGGGCACAGTATGTGGTGGTGGCCGTTATGACGGTCTGGTAGAGCAACTAGGCGGTAAAGCGACTCCGGCAGTCGGTTTTGCAATGGGGCTGGAGCGTTTGGTACTGCTACTGGATACTCTTGGCCTGAATGATGTACGTCGTGCGGTTGATGTTTATCTGGTCACGGCCGGCGAAGGCACCATGATGTCAGGCATGAAACTGGCAGAGCAGTTACGCGAGTCAGTTCCTGGTCTGCGGGTAATGACTCACTTTGGTGGCGGTAGCTTTAAGAAACAATTTAAACGTGCAGACAAGGTCGGCGCAGCAGTCGCTCTGGTATTGGGTGAAAATGAGGTTGCAGAGGGTACAGTAGTGGTTAAAGACCTTGCTGGCGGAGAGCAACAGACAGTGGCTCAGGCTGAAGTCGCATCTCAACTGAAGAATTTGATTTAAGAGGACAGGACGTGGAACTGTACGATAGCGAAGAACAACAAGTTGAAGCCATTAAAGAGTGGTGGAAGGAAAATGGTAAGGCCGTTATTTTAGGTGGCGTTCTCGGTCTGGGTGGTATTCTGGGCTGGAATTACTATCAGGACTCTGTGATTGCTGAAAAAAATGCAGCATCTGATAGCTACACGCAGGCAATTACTTTGCTAGCGGAATCAGGCAGTAATGCAGTTACTGAGGTTCAGAGCTTTATCGATGCCAACGCTTCAACGGAATATGCTGTGCTGGCTGCTATGCAATTAGCAAAAGTTCAGGTAGATGCTGGTAATATTGACGCCGCAATGACTCAACTGAACTGGGCAAAAGCCAATACAAAAGATGAAACCGTGAAACCTCTGGTTGATTTCCGTATTGCCCGTATCTCTGCTCAGCAGGGGGAGGCAGATAAAGCGCTGGAACAACTTGCTGCTATCTCTTCGGCGGCATGGCAGGGCAGAGTTGCTGAACTAAAAGGCGATATTCTTCTGCAAAAAGGCGATAAAGAGGCTGCATACAGCGCTTATGTTGAAGCTCAACAAGCAGGTGATGCAAGCTCAGCGATTCAGATGAAACTGGATGATCTGGCTAAGTAAGGGCTGAGTAATGAAAAAAGTACTTGGCCGGGTTTTAGCCGGAACCATGATTCTGGCAGCCCTTGCAGGCTGTTCCAGCGAAGAAGATACGGTAATTATGGCGCCTGTTCCTCAGGTTAACAGCCAGTTCACTCCAGAAAAGCAGTGGAGCGCTTCCATTGGTGATGGTGTGGGTCATTACTTCTCTAAGCTTCAGCCTGTTATTGCCTACGAGAAAATCTTTATTGCCAGCCGGGATGGGGAAGTTAAAGCTCTTGATCCTGAGAGTGGTAAAATGCTTTGGCGTACCGATCTTGAACAAGATGATCCTGCCCGCTTGTCAGGAGGCCTGAACGCTTCTTACGGTAAAGTGTTTGTCGGTTCAGAAAATGGTGACATGTTTGCCCTTGATGCTGAATCGGGCGAACTGGTCTGGCGCAGTGAAGTTGCCGGAGAGGTGTTAGCAAAGCCTGCAACGGATGCTAACCTCGTCATGGTTCACACCAGCCGCGGTATTCTGGTCGCCCTTAATGCTGAAACGGGCGAAGAAGCATGGAGCATCAGTACTGAAGTTCCTAACCTGACGCTTCGCGGCGGCAGCGCACCGGTAACGGTTTCCGGTGGCGTGTTCTGGGGAACGGCGAACGGAAGACTGGCTGCAGCGGTAGTTTCTCGCGGACAGTTGATTTGGCAGCAGGCAGTAGGTACACCAAAGGGCTCAACAGAGATTGATCGTCTTATCGATGTAGACTCTTCTCCTGTTGTACTTGGCAGCATGTTGTACACGGTAGGTATCAACGGACAGTTAACAGCCATTGATCTGCGTTCGGGCTCTCCGGCGTGGAAGAGAAGTTACTCCTCTGCACTGGATATGGCGACAGATGGTGCAAAACTTTACCTTGTGACCGATAAAGATTACCTGGTTGCGGTTGATGTCAGAAGCGGTACTGAGCTATGGCAGAACAAACAACTGGAAAACCGTCTGCTGACATCACCGGTACTGATTGACAATTATATCGTGGTTGGTGACGCAGAAGGTTATCTGCACTGGCTTGATAAAGAGAGTGGCGAGTTTGTCGCTCAGCAGCTACTGGATAGCAGCGGCTTTGCAGTAGCACCGTTAGTGCTTGATGACGGTTATGTGGTTACAACGCGTGATGGCGATGTACGCAAACTGAAAGTTGAGAAGTAATAAAACGGCTGAATTTCTGACTGGAGTGAAATGAATCCGGCAGAAGTTACTTGCAGATAAAACTGTGATAGAATTCACGTTCGGCTCCTGACTTAGCGGTCAGGAGCCGTTTTATTGAAATTGAAATGTAAATAATAAATGTGGTTATAGGTAAGTAGATTAATAGTGTCTGTTTACCTATAACTACATAAGTAAAAGAACTTTAGAGGTTGTTATGATTCCTGTTGTTGCTCTGGTAGGGCGTCCTAACGTAGGTAAATCAACACTGTTTAACCGCTTGACACGTACGAGAGATGCTCTGGTTGCGGATTTTCCCGGCCTGACGCGGGACCGTAAATATGGTCAGGCTAAACTTGGTGAACATGAGTTTATTGTCATCGATACCGGCGGTATTGACGGTACAGAAGAGGGCGTGGAAACCAAGATGGCAGCTCAGTCTCTGGCGGCAATCGATGAAGCGGATGTTGTGCTGTTTATGGTAGACGGCAGAGCCGGACTGACAGTTGCCGATGAAGCCATTGCTATGCACCTGCGTAAAATTGAAAAGCCAGCCATGCTGGTGGTCAATAAAGTGGATGGTGTCGATGCTGACGCTGCCAGCGCGGAGTTCTGGCAACTTGGTATGGAGAATATGTACCAGATTGCTGCAGCTCACGGACGTGGCGTAGGCGCACTTATTGATCGTGCTCTTAACCCGTTTGCGGAACAACTTGCAGAACAGGCTAAAGGTGAGATTGAAGATCTTACTGAGTTTGAAGATGCAGAGGAAGAGAAGCTGGACTACTCAGAGGAAGAAGCTGAGGAAGAGTTTAAGCGCCTGCAGGAACAACCTATCAAGCTGGCAATCATTGGTCGCCCGAACGTAGGTAAGTCAACCCTGACAAACCGTATTCTGGGTGAAGAACGTGTTGTCGTTTACGATATGCCGGGTACTACGCGCGACTCTATCTATATTCCGATGGAAAGAGATGGCCGTGAATATGTACTGATTGATACCGCTGGTGTGCGTCGCCGTAAGCGTATCAATGAAACGGTAGAGAAGTTCTCGGTCGTTAAAACTCTTAAAGCGGTCGAAGATGCCAACGTCGTTCTGCTGGTTATCGATGCCCGTGAAAATATTTCTGATCAGGATCTGAGCCTGTTAGGCTTTGCCCTGAATGCCGGTCGCTCAATCGTTCTGGCGGTTAACAAGTGGGACGGTCTGGATACCGATGTAAAAGAGCATGTTAAGAAAGAGCTGGACAGAAGACTGGGCTTTGTCGACTTTGCCAGAATTCACTTTATTTCAGCACTGCACGGTACTGGTGTTGGTCATCTGTTTGAGTCTGTGCAGGAAGCTTATAAGTCTGCAACTACCCGTGTAGGAACCTCTGTACTGACCCGGATTATGAAGATGG
The DNA here is from genome assembly GCF_028201475.1 of Vibrio sp. SCSIO 43137. Classification (NCBI taxonomy): domain Bacteria; kingdom Pseudomonadati; phylum Pseudomonadota; class Gammaproteobacteria; order Vibrionales; family Vibrionaceae; genus Vibrio; species Vibrio sp. SCSIO 43137. Next base: position 650,654 of record NZ_CP116383.1, read on the forward strand.
CGACAGATGACCATCAACCGCCTCTGGTAAGAGGCCGCAGGGTTAAGCTTAAGTATGCTCACGCAGGTGGTTATAACCCGCCAATCGTTGTTATTCACGGTAATCAGGTTAATGAACTGCCTGACTCTTATAAGCGCTACCTGATGAACTACTACCGTCGTTCTCTGGAGATTATGGGTACGCCTATCCGTATTCAGTTCCAGAGTAGCGAAAACCCGTTTGAGGGCAAAGGCAGCAAGCTGACATTGTCACAAGAGCGTAAACGCAAACGTGTGATGAGTATGATGAAGAATCGTAAAAAGTAATGCTTTTACTGATGATTTGAATATTACCCCGGAGAGTTAGCGATAAACTCCGGGGTTTTTTCTATCTGCGGAAACATAACAGCAATTTACATAGATTGTATTTGCATTTTTAAAAAATAAGATCGATTTTATAGAATACTGAGATCTGTGGTTTTTGACTTGCGTTTATAGATAAATAAACTGTCTAAAATCCAAAAACAGGATATGTAACTTATGCTTTCGGGTTGTGGTGATATAAATATTCTTAATAGGGCAGATCGCTGATCAAAATAGATAAAGCAGATGATCTTATAAAGATCATAGTAAACCAAAAAGAGTAAAAGGATCATGGGTGTCCTTTTGCAATAATAACTTTTTCTGCCGTTGTAACGGAAAGGTTACCTATGATCCTAAAGCTATTTAAGCTGACAAGTAAAGGAGTTTAGAGAGCCATACATTAGGTTATAATGGCGTTTTGTTTCGGGTTTCGGGAGTTAAGATGTCTACACAAAATTTATGTCCTCAGTGTACTACTGAGCTGGAATGGGACCGGGATGGTTACCTTTGTTCTGACTGCAATACAAAATATAAAAAGATCGCTTTCTGTCCTGAGTGCGACCAGTTACTTGAAAAACTTCAGGCCTGCGGCGCAGCCAGTTACTTCTGTAATCACTGCAACGAATTAAAGTCTAAATCACGGGTACGAATAGAGTTTTATGCTGCGGATTAATCTACCGTTGAATGAAGGGTACCGGAATCTAACTGGGTGATCAGACGGTCACCTGTAGTGACTTGATCTGCATGTTTCACTATTTTGCCTTGGTCAGTGCGGGTAATCGAGTAACCGCGTTTTAAGGTTGCCAGCGGGCTGACGGCATCGAGAGTTTCAGCTGCTAGTGCCAGTTTGTGTCTCTCTGTCAGTAGTTTCTTATCCATTGCGTCCAGCATCTTCTGCTGCAGGCGGGCAATATAATGTTGCTGACCCTGAATAAGCTGATCCGGAGAATGTAACTGAAGCTTGTGGTTGAGTTGTTGCAGGTTTAATTGCCGTTCGCTCTGCATACTTTGCATATGCTTGATTAGTCTGGATTCCAGATCATCTAGCTGTTGGCTCTGTCTTTGCAGACGATAGCTTGGGTGTTGCCTGTCGAGCTGGTGAGTAAGCTGGCGCATATGCAGCTGATGTTCGGACAGATAGGCTTTTACTGAACTCTGAAGCCGCGACTTGCTGTTCAGGAGAGCCTGCACTTTACTGCTTTGATCACGGCTAACTAACTCTGCGGCAGCAGATGGGGTCGGCGCTCTCACATCAGAAACAAAGTCAGCAATAGTCACATCGATTTCGTGGCCGACGGCACTGATAACAGGGATGGAGCTTGCGGCAATGGTTCTGGCAACAATTTCATTGTTAAAACACCAGAGATCTTCCAGAGAACCGCCGCCACGTCCTACGATCAAAACGTCACACTCATTTCTGGTGTTGGCTCTGCCGATAGCCTGAGCAATTTCAATGGCAGCTGAATCACCTTGTACCATAGTCGGGTAGACAATCACCGGCAGGCTTGGGTCTCGTCGTTTTAATACGTCAAGAATATCGTAAAGTGCCGCACCAGTTTTAGAGGTTACCACACCGACAGTAGTTGGGTTTTCCGGCAGACTTTTTTTCGCTGACTGGGCGAATAAGCCTTCTGCTGCCAGTTGCATCTTGAGTGCATCAAACTGCTGCTGAAGTTTTCCGTCTCCCTCAGGCTGCATACTTTCAACAATAAGCTGATAGTCGCCCCGTGGTTCATATAAAGAGAGACGAGCTTTAACTAAAACCTGATTACCGTTAGCAGGTTTAAAGGTGACCCGGCGGTTGTTCCCTCGAAACATGGCACACTTTACTTGTGCCCGGTTGTCTTTAAGTGAGAAGTACCAGTGGCCGGATACCGGCGCAGAGAAGTTGGAAAGCTCTCCGACCAGCCAGACAATACCCATTTCATTCTCAAGCAAAAGACGCACTTCGGCATTGAGTCTGGATACGGTAAAAATATTTTCGTTTCGTTGCATGGAGTAGGATGTATGCGACACGAGGGGAACCACTGGGACGTGAGTATGGAAATTAGCGGCAATATAATACATATCAAGGGGTGAAATGCAAATTAAAATTAAAAAAATGTGTAGCTAACCGATTGCGTCCTGCGTATAATCCGTCTGCAATATTTAATTAGATTCATTCAGAAGATTCATCCTTTAGCAGTTAAACAGGGATGAATTTTTGTTTTAACCATTTGTTGAGAGATATTGCAATGCTACGAATCGCAAAAGAAGCCCTTACTTTTGACGACGTTTTACTCGTCCCTGCACATTCGACAGTACTTCCTAATACCGCAGATCTGCGTACCAAGTTAACCAAAAACATTGAGCTGAACATTCCTATGTTGTCAGCGTCTATGGATACCGTAACGGAAGCCCGTCTTGCAATTGCTCTGGCACAGGAAGGCGGCATAGGTTTTATTCATAAAAACATGTCTATTGAGCAGCAGGCTGAGCAGGTTCGCCGGGTTAAGATCTTTGAAGCCGGTGTGGTTTCTCACCCTGTTACCGTTAAGCCAACAGCGACCATTGCTGATGTACTTGCCCTGACAGAAAAGAACGGCTTTGCCGGATACCCTGTTGTTGCTGAGAACAATGAACTGGTTGGTATTATCACCGGCCGTGATGTTCGTTTTGTAACTGACCTGTCTAAAACCGTGGATAAGGTAATGACACCGAAAGCGAGACTGGCAACAGTAAAAGAAGGTGCCAGCCCGGAAGTGGTTCAGGAAGAGATGCACAGAGCCAGAGTGGAAAAAGTACTGGTAGTGAATGATGCATTTCAGTTAAAAGGTATGATTACCGCCAAAGATTTCCATAAAGCTGAACGTAAGCCTAATGCCTGTAAAGATGCTCAGGGCCGCCTTCGTGTCGGGGCAGCGGTTGGTGCCGGTGCCGGTAATGAAGAGCGGGTTGCTGCATTGGTTGAAGCTGGTGTTGATGTTCTGCTGATTGACTCTTCTCATGGTCACTCTGAAGGGGTTCTTACCCGTATCCGTGAAACGAGAGCTGCTTATCCTGATTTAGATATTATTGGTGGTAATGTAGCAACTGGTGCTGGTGCGAAAGCGCTTATCGAAGCTGGTGTTAGTGCGGTAAAAGTGGGTATTGGCCCGGGCTCGATTTGTACAACCCGCATCGTAACGGGTGTTGGTGTTCCTCAGATTACCGCTATTTCTGATGCAGTAGAGGTTGCAGACCAACACGGTATTCCGGTTATTGCCGATGGCGGTATCCGCTTCTCCGGCGATATCTGTAAAGCTATTGTCGCTGGTGCGTCATGTGTAATGGTTGGTTCAATGTTTGCCGGTACAGAAGAAGCGCCGGGTGAAGTGATCTTGTATCAGGGTCGTTCTTACAAATCTTACCGTGGTATGGGCTCTCTGGGTGCTATGTCTCAGGGTTCTTCAGACCGTTACTTCCAGAGCGACAATGCAGCAGACAAACTGGTACCGGAAGGTATTGAAGGTCGTATTGCTTATAAAGGCCGCCTGAAAGAGATTGTTCATCAGCAGATGGGTGGATTGAGATCAAGTATGGGACTGACAGGTAGCGCTACCGTTGAAGAGATGCGTACTAAGGCAGAGTTTGTACGAATCTCCGGTGCCGGTATGAAAGAGTCTCACGTACATGATGTGCAGATTACCAAAGAAGCGCCAAACTACCGCTTGGGCTAATTGTAGAAGTGAGCCTTAAGACTCACTACGGATGTTTTCGAGAGAGAAAAAATGACAAAAGATATTCATGACCAACGAATTTTGATTTTAGACTTCGGTTCTCAGTACACCCAGTTAATCGCACGTCGTATACGTGAAATCGGTGTTTACTGTGAGCTTTGGAGCTGGGATGTTGATGAAGCCGATATCCGTGATTTCAACCCTAACGGAATTATTCTGTCCGGTGGCCCGGAAAGTGTAACGGAAGAAAACTCGCCACGAGCACCTCAATATGTATTTGATGCCGGTGTACCAGTATTCGGTGTCTGTTACGGCATGCAGACCATGTCTGAGCAGTTGGGCGGAAAGGTTGCCGGTTCCAATGAGCGTGAGTTTGGTTATGCTCAGGTCGAAGTGGTCGGCGAATGTGAACTGTTCCGTAATATAGAAGATGCTATTGCTGAAGACGGAAATCCGTTGTTGGATGTCTGGATGAGCCACGGTGATAAAGTTGTCGAGATCCCAGGCGACTTTGTCAAAATTGCCAAAACAGATACCTGCCCATATGCGGCAATGGCCAATGAAGAGAAAAAGTTCTACGGTGTTCAGTTCCACCCGGAAGTAACTCATACCCGTCAGGGCATGCGAATGCTGGAGAACTTTGTACTGAATATCTGTGGATGCGAGAAGCTATGGACTTCTCAGTCCATCATCGATGATGCTGTTGCCCGCATTAAAGAACAGGTAGGCGATGATGAAGTGATCCTTGGCCTCTCCGGTGGTGTGGACTCTTCTGTTGTTGCTATGCTGGTACACAAAGCAATAGGCGATAAGCTGACTTGTGTATTTGTGGATAATGGCCTTCTGCGTCTGAATGAAGCCCAGCAAGTTATGGAGATGTTCGGCGATCATTTCGGCCTGAATATCGTTCATGTTGAAGCGGAGCAGCGTTTTCTTGATGCCCTGAAAGGGCAGAGCGATCCAGAGGTTAAGCGTAAGACCATCGGTCATGTGTTTATCGACGTGTTCGATGAAGAGTCGAAGAAACTGGAGAACGCAAAATGGCTGGCTCAGGGCACCATTTATCCGGATGTGATTGAATCAGCGGCATCGAAAACCGGTAAAGCTCATGTGATTAAATCGCACCACAATGTAGGTGGCCTGCCTGATGATATGGCAATGGGGCTGGTGGAACCGCTACGCGAACTGTTTAAAGATGAAGTACGTAAGATTGGTCTGGAACTTGGTCTTCCATACAATATGCTTTACCGTCATCCATTCCCGGGGCCGGGTCTGGGTGTAAGGGTTCTTGGTGAAATCAAGAAAGAGTATTGTGATTTACTTCGTCGTGCAGACGCTATCTTTATCGAAGAGCTGCATAACGCTGATCTGTACCATAAGGTTTCTCAGGCCTTTACTGTATTTCTGCCGGTACGGTCGGTAGGTGTTATGGGCGACGGCCGCAAGTATGACTGGGTTGTTTCACTACGTGCTGTAGAGACCATCGACTTTATGACCGCTCACTGGGCACATTTACCTTATGACTTCCTTGGTAAAGTCTCTAACCGCATTATCAATGAAGTAGATGGTATTTCCCGGGTTGTTTACGATATTTCCGGTAAACCGCCAGCCACCATTGAGTGGGAATAACTCTCACAAGTAAGTCCTATTACAGAACCAGCCTGCGGGCCTGTCTTTTATACAGAAGTCCCTCGCATAATGTGAGGGATTTTTTTTGAACTTAATTCTTGGTTCACGATCAGATCTTTAACGGACTTAGTTGAGGGTTTTGAGATGATTAAAAGCAATAGTGATTGGGCTGAAGAGCAATTTGGTCATGCTAAACTTGGAGACCCAAGAAGAACGGCTAGACTTGTAAAAATGGCATCAGACTTAGCTCAGCATCCAGGTAAATCGGTAGTGAAATCATCTCATTCTCCAGCAAGTATGGAGGGCGCTTACCGATTTATTCGGAACGACAATGTCTCATCAGACGATATTGCCGAAGCAGGCTTTAAAGCAACTGCAGATCAAGTTCATCGTTACCCTCTCCTTCTCGCGTTAGAAGATACAACTACCTTAAGCTACAAACATCGCTCTATTAGAGCGGACTTAGGACATGTAAACCAAGGTAATCGTTATAGGGGGTTGTTTGCCCATAGTATTTTGCTGTTTGCTCCTGAAACTCTCGACGTTATTGGGTTAGTTGAACAACAACGATGGACGAGAGATATCAAGACTCGAGGTATCCGTCGTAAGGGGTTGAAACGACCTTATGAAGAAAAAGAAGGTTATAAATGGGAAAGAGCATCACGCAATATGGCAGCCCGTTTAGGTACCTCGATGGTTAACGTAATATCAGTTTGCGATCGCGAGGCCGATATCTACGATTACCTCATTTATAAAATGGCGAATCAGCAACGTTTTGTTGTGCGGTCGATGATGAGCCGTCATATAGAAGAAGGCTCAGACAAGCTTTATCACTTTGCATCAGAACTTCAAAGTGTGAAGCAACGTCAAATCCAAATAGCTCAAAGGGGTGGCCGGAAAGCTCGTGAAGTCACTCTGGATGTAAAATATGCAGCAGTGACTTTAAAAACACCCTCAAACAAAAAAGGAGCTCCTATTTCTCTCAACTATGTTGGCTGCTCCGAAATCGGTGATGGAGAAAAGAGGCTCAATTGGCATATTTTAACTAATGAGCCAGTTAATAGTGCAGAAGATGCATTAAAAATTATTGGTTACTACGAAAAACGCTGGTTGATTGAGGAGTATCACAAGGTCTGGAAAACTGAAGGGACAGGAGTTGAAGAGCTTCGGTTACAAAGTAAAGATAACTTAGATAGGTTAGCAACAATTTATGCGTTTTTAGCAGTAAGAATTTTCCAATTGAAATTTGCCAATGAGCAAATCGAAGACGTTAGTTGTGAGAAAATCTTGTCCTCAAGAGCATGGAAGTTGCTTTGGCTGAAAAGAGTAAAGACACCACTTCCAAAGGAGGTTCCAACAGCAAAATGGGCTTATGAACACCTCGCAAGACTTGGCGGTTGGAAAGACAGCAAAAGAAATGGAAGAGCGTCAGTTAAGACGCTCTGGGAAGGATGGCTCAAACTACAAGCCATCCTTGAAGGCTACGAACTCGCTCTGTCTCTTGAGCAGGACTTGTGATCAAGAGACAGGCCTGCGGGCTGGTTTTTTTTTTTATCCTTTGTTTAACGGTAAACCTTATATTGCAATAAAAAACATGGTGAATAGTAACTGATGGTATTGAAACTGAGTGGGTAATCGATTAGCATGCGCTCGTTAAAATTTATCTGTAGTTTTTAAACTAAATTTGAGTAAGGTCGCTACTATGTCAACTAAACTTGCCAATCCGGCTCCGTTAGGTCTAATGGGGTTTGGAATGACTACCATTCTTCTGAACATTCACAACGCAGGATATTTTCCGGTCGATTCAATGATCCTTGCGATGGGGATTTTCTATGGCGGCCTGAGTCAGGTAATTGTCGGCATTATGTGCTTCAAGCGTGGCGATACTTTCGGTACTACCGCTTTTACTTCATACGGACTGTTCTGGTTGACTCTGGTTGGTCTGATTGTGATGCCGAAAATGGGCTTAGCCGCCAGCCCTGCACCGTTTATGGGATGGTATCTGGCACTTTGGGGCGTATTTACCGGCTTTATGTTTATCGGTTCACTGTGCTATCCGACGGCTAAGCAGGTAGTATTTGCCTCTCTGACAATTCTGTTTGCTCTGCTGGCTATCCGTGACTTTACCGGTGACGAATACATCGGTCATATTGCTGGATTTGAAGGTATTTTCTGCGGAGCAAGTGCTATCTACTTTGCTATGGCTCAGGTACTGAATAATGAGTTCGGCCGTGAAGTGCTTCCGGTAGGCAAGCCTTTGATTGGCAGGGTAAAAACAATAGCGGCAGAGCCTGTAACAGCATAATAAGAACATAACTGAAACCCCGGCAGCTGATGTTGCCGGGGTTTTTATTTGTCTGAAAATCTTATTAATTAAAGTATCAATAATGAGATAAAAAACAGTGATGTTAGTTCTAAACTTAAAATTGAGTTAATAGTCGCATAAATATATCTTCAGCCTTTTCAAGTATTGACCCCGAATTTTCTGGGCAGACATGCGACTGTGCAGTGGTATCGCAGAAGGAGTAGCCCATGTCAGAGAGCAGAGAGCATACTTGTACATTTTGTAATGAAGATGGCTGGCAGTGTCAGGAGCCTGCCGCTGAATCTGGTCTCTGTTACTGGCACGATCCAGCGATTGATAAGAGCAAGGATGATATTAAAGAGCAGATAGAGCAGTGGGCCCGTGACGGCAAGCCACTGGATGGCTTTCAATTGGCCAGAACCAAACTACAGGATATAGATTTAGTGCACAGGGGCAGCCGGGTTGGTTATAAATGCCGTAATGCCGACTTCTACCGTGCCGATCTGACAGACGCTCACTTCTTTGCTTTGGATCTGCGTGGCTCTTCTTTAATGAAAACAAAACTGGTGTGCGCCAATCTTCACTGCGCCAAACTGGATAACTGCAACTTACTTGGTGCCGATCTTACTAATGCCCGGTTAGAAACCATAGATTGGGGCAATATGTTTAAGCAGGAACGTAAGGCACTGCAGGCCATGAGTAAGTGGCACAGGGAAGAGTCTATTTCTTTGTGTCAGGAGGCGGAAGAAGTCGCGAGAAATATCCGCAAACAGTGTGAGCGACAGGGGTTGTTTGAAACGGCCGGATACTTCTTTAAAAAAGAGATGACATACCGTCGCTACCAAATGCCCAGAACCAGTTACAAACGCTGGATATCCAAAGCGGTCGATATTTTTTGTGGTTACGGAGAGTCGCCCCTCAGAGTGGTGATATTTTCCCTCGCCTTTATTTTTATCTGCGCACTAGCTTATTTCTTTTTAGGAACCGCTGCACAGAACCCGATTTATCCTGATATAACAACTGGCTTTGCCGGCTTCGCCCTTGAGTTTCTAAACGCGGTTTACTTTAGTGTAGTGACCTTTACCACGCTAGGCTACGGAGATATATCACCTTCGGGCATTGCCCGTCTGATTGCCGCTTTTGAGGCCTTTCTGGGCAGCTTTACTATGGCGCTGTTTGTGGTGGTATTTGTGAAGAAAATGACGCGCTAAAGGGATGGTGTTCTTTAGCGCGTTGATATTTTGGGTTATATGACTATTTGTCCTGCTCTCCCGGTTCAGAGATCTGATAAAGCTTATGTTCATCGCAGGTCTCTTCACAGTTGCACGCTTTATCAACCCCTACATTGCTTAAACCACCACAACTGCCTTTGATGGTTTTTTTATTCAGAATGACGCCGATTGCCATAAGCAAAATAACGATCATAAAGATGCCAAAGGTAATGAGCAGTGTTGTCATAATATCTACCTGTTTGTGTTAAAGGGCTTTACTGATGATATCCCAGTGAAAGCTCTGCGCATAGTTTTGCCCTGATGTAACCCGGAAGGCTTTCCGTGAGCATGTTGATGTTTCGAACCACAACATTGGTGAGCTGCGCCGTGATCACTTCCACAGCCACCAGAGCAGCCGCCTTTCTTGTCATGTTTGTGGGAGGGTCTCCCCTGAGATGCTTGTGTCAGTTCCGTCATCGGGCCTGACAGGGCTTCTGTCACTGGTGTCTGGCTATCTAGTTGATAGACACGAATACCTGCTTTAAGCAGCTTTCCGAGGGCACGTTCGCCAATATTTCTGACGATAATGGCGTCGGTATTCATATTCTGGATAGCAGAAATAAGCGCTTTTTTGTCCTGACAGGATGAGTTACCTGCTCCGGCCGGATTGTGCATATTATGAATAAGTGAGTTATCTTCATCGTAAAATGAAAAATTTGCCGCTTTCATAAAGTGGTTTGCGACACAGTTTCGTGAGTGTGGGATCGCATAGATCATTGTTCTGACTCCTTCTCTTCAAGAACAAGTGCATTTCCTTCCACCAGACTTTTGGCCAGCTTGTATCTTGCTTTGCTGACTATGTTGCCAAAGGTCTGCCTTGAAACCCCCATTTGATCAGCGGCCTGCTGCTGACTGAGATTTTGATAGTCAGCCAGACGGAGCGCTTCAAATTCTTCAGAGAGAAGTTCTACTTTTTCAAGTTTATTCATGGGAACGCCATTGGGCTTAAAACAGCTGTGTGCAGGGCGTCCGCATATCCGGCGGCATTTCTTAGGTCGTGCCATGTTCTCTCCTGAGGTCAGTGGGGCTACTATACGATCATTATTGGCATATGCCAATAACTTAAAGAAAAAATAAATAGCATATGCCAGTAATTTTTATTCTAGCCTAAGTTGTTTTGTAATTCGAGAAGGCGGCGCAGATAGCGCCACCTAATGCTTATGCTCAACGGATATTAGGGCAACGGGACAATCAGAATATCGATTGGACTGGACTTAAGGATCTGCTTGGCTGAAGAAAGAATGCTATGCCAGAAGTCCTGATGATGGCCACATACAATCAGATCGACATGGTGAAGTCGTACAGCATCCTCCAGTTCATCAACAATATCCCCGGCACCGACAAGACTCATCTTGATGGGATAGTCACTGTTATCGATAAAAACTTGTAATACCTGATGGGACTGTTTAATCGCTTTTTCTGATGCATGGGAGATAATTTCTGCATTGGTAACCTGCCCGGGATAGATCTCACCAAAGCGCTGCTCTACATGAATCAAAGAAAGTTCACTATTGAGTGCTTTTGCCAGAGCAGTTGCTTTCTCAACAAGGATCCGGCTCTCTTCAGTCAGGTCTACGGCGACTAATATATGTTGGTAGCTCATCGTTTTTCCCTCATTGCTGAACCTTACTATAAGCATAGTCTTATTCCTTCTGAACGGCAGAAGATTCCTGAGCATTGTCGGCCTTTCCCGTATATGAAAAAACCATCAACCTTATACAGTTTGAGTAGCTGATTGCTCTGGAGAGGTGGCTCTGTTGGACTACACTTTCTTTAGAGGTGAACAGGGAGGTTAATGTGATGTGTGGACGGTTAAATGTAATTGATGACCCACTGGCTCAGGCGGTCAGTGCGACACTGGGAATTACGTTTTATCCAAGGACTAACCGTGATCTCAGGCCGACACAACACGTTTCGGTTATCGGAACGGAAGGGTACTCACTTACCCAGTTGGAACTGCTTTGGGGGATAAAGCCGGAATGGGCTAAAAAGGTGATTATTAATGCTCAGGCAGAAAGTGTTGCCAGTAAGCCGACATTCAAATCTGCTTTTCGCCACCAGAGGGTAATTGTCCCTGTCAATGGTTGGTATGAATGGAAAGGGGAAAAGGGGAAAAAAGATAAGTACCTGTTTTCAGATCCAGAGAGTCAGCCCCTTTTTATGGCTGGTATTGCCCTTGAGCAGAGCGGTCATCTGGTAACCCTTACCACACAACCTAACCGTCAATATGCTCAGTACCATCACAGAATGCCTCTGTTGTTCGATTCAGATCAGCTAGAACTCTGGTTACATGGCGGCGTTGAAGATGCAGGTCAGCTGCTTAGCCGTATTTACAATAGGGAGTTAATAGCAGAAATAGAGCATTAGATATCAGCGGGGGTAAAGATGTTAGATACTCCTTTAGATATTGATCGACAATCTAACATCATCCTTGTCCTGATTAATTGATAAAGCCTTGCTCTCCAAGTGACTCGGCTTTATGTGTAGCCTGAGGGTAAAAGACCTGCTGTTCACAGCATGGGCATGTAGGTAACTTGCCGACTTCTTCATCAATATCAACCACGATATTACAGTTTTTACAAAGATAGCTCCCCTTAGCCGCTTCTTCTCCGGTGATTAAGCAACAGACATCATCATAATGATTCATTCGTATACTCCTTTATAGGTATCACTGGCATTAGTTATAGTTGAAAGTTGGTTAAAAAGCGAACAGCGTACTGAATAGATTCAAGGGTGATCTCGCATTTTTATGAAATACAGTGAAAGAACTATTGGTTACTGTGATGTTTGAGCTAATTAGTGAACTGTAATTTTGCTTGGTTTCTTTGTTTTGTTTGGCTTACTGCTTTATTTGCTTCTTTTTGTTTAAAGTGGTGCGCCAATAAATAAAGCCCTTAACAGGGCTTTATTTACTGATAGTTACGGGCCAAAGCTTCAACTTAGACCTTAAATTTTCCGACCAGCGAGCTTAATTGGTCATTCGCTGCGGCAAGATTTTGGGTACTGTCCAGCGTCGCTTTACCGTTGTCTGTCAGGTTGAGCACCATCTCCCGGATGTTGGTCATGTTGCGGTTTACCTCTTCGGTTACCGAGCTTTGCTCTTCTGAAGCGGTGGCAATCTGGGTGCTGAGATCATTAATCTGCGTAATAGAGTCACTCATAGAGTCCAGACCTTCCGCTACCCGATCGGCATTTTCAGCCGTTTGTTCACAACTCTGTTTGGTTTCATCCATGGCTGATACGGCCTGAGCGGCATCTTTCTGTAAGCGTTCCAGCAGTTCATTAATTTCCTGAGTGCTGCTTTGAGTACGGGATGCCAGCGCACGAACTTCATCGGCTACTACAGCAAACCCTCTCCCTTGTTCGCCGGCTCTTGCTGCTTCAATGGCGGCGTTTAGTGCCAGTAGGTTTGTCTGTTCTGCAATATCACCAATCACACCCAACACATTAACAATTTCTTTGGTGTTGTCATTCATGGTGTGGATGTTATTTGCTGCATTATCTACCTCACTCATAAGGGTAGACATACTCAGGCTGGCCTGTGTGACACTCTCTTTAGAAGCGCTGGCTTCAAGATTGGCTTGCTGGGTATTTTTAGCGGTATCCGCCGCACTCTGGGCGACGGTTTCAGCGGTAGCGCTCATCTCAGTGATGGCGGTAACCACCTGCTCAGTCTCCGCTGAGTGGGCGATTAGTGCCTGATTGCTTGTTTCTGATTGCTTACTCAGCTCCTGAATACTATCAGTAATATGGGTACTGGCCGCCGTTACTTCTTTGATCATGGACTGCAGGTAGATAATAAAGTCATTTACAGAGTTACCGATATCGCCCAGCTCATCCTGATTTTTGATTTCAACTCTGGAGGTGAGATCCGCTTCTCCTGTAGAAAGAGTGTCAATTTTTTGCTTCAGCTCGACCAGTCCGTTTACCAACCGGTTAATTACCCAGATAGTGATAGCCAGAGATAAAACAATAATGGCTATGCCTATACCGATGCCCTGATAGACCTTCTCATCAAAAATTTTGGTGGTGGAACTGATCAGGCTCTCTTCAATGGACATAATGTCACTTTCGTAAGCACCGGTCACAATGGTCCATCCCCAGTCAGGGAAGATGTTTCTGGCGTAGTTGATTTTGTTTTCGGTTTTTTTAGTGGCCGGATTCTCATACTGAGTCAGTACTACTGCGTCCTCTTTACCACTGATAGCAGCGGCAATTTTGCTGGTGGTGCCCAGTGTCTGGCCAATGATCTCATTCTTAGGGTGAGTAAGGATGACACCGTCTTTATCCTGTATCCAGAAATAGCCATTCTTACCATAATGGGACGCTTTAACCGCATCCAGAGCGGCATCCAATTTGTCCTGTTTAAGAGTGGTGAGGTACTCACCTGTGGCAATAACCAGATTCATAGGAGCAAAAAAGACAGAGGCAGTCAGTTTTTCTTCAATTTGCCCGGTAGCCGGGTTTTTAAAGTAGTAGCTGGAGAAACCGACCTTATCCTGTTTAGCTGAACTGACGATATCCTGAGCATAATAAATGCCTTTTACATCTTCAGCGTCGGCGGCACTGGTTCCGATAATATCCGTATTTGCGCCATTGGCACGGTAGACAATGGAGTCAGCATCATAAGCAAACAGGTAGCGTCCGTTATTCCAGCGATAGTTATTAATAAAGGCAAAAACTGCCGACTCGGACTGCTCAAAAAAGTCTGAGGATTGATAGATCTTCTCTACAGTATCAGCAAAAACGTTGATCTCATCAGCAAGGGTTGCCTTGATATTCTGAAATTGAGTTTGTTGATATAAGTTGGCGATTGAGTAGGTGACGGTATCAACCTGACCGCGAAGGTTATTGTCCTGTAGTTGAGATACTTGCTTATTGACGTTTTCTCTGGCTGTTTGGAGGACTACTTTTTCGGTAAAAAACAGGTCGGCAACAAAAAAGGCACCTAAGATGAGCAATGCGCTGCTGACCATAAGAATGAGCTTGGCTCGGATTGTTAAATTCATAATCTTCCTCGTGTGACAGTTCAGAGGTGGTTAAGAATCCAACGACGTTATTACTATTATTATTAATATGGTAAATGCTTGGTAAGTATATTATAAATATCTGAAATTAAACATAAGACCAGTTAGGTATATTGACGGTTTTATTAAATGAGATGTCTGTTTTAACTAAGCACTCTGTTTAGTATAGACAAAGTGTAATTAAGTTAAACTTTTTCGGGGGCTGCCTTATTTGGCAATTTGAGTTTCATCAGCGCAACATTCATCCTGCAAAAAGCCGATAACCTGTTCAAGACATTCATAGTTGGCCACACAAAAAAGCGTTCTGCCTTCGCGGCGTTGAGAAATAAGACCGGCAGATGCAAGGCCGGAAATATGGTGTGAAAGGGTAGAACCGGGAATATTGAGTGCTTGTTGTACACCGCCTACGGCTATGCCCTGAAATCCGGCTTTAACCACACACTTATAGATGCTTAGCCTGGTCGGGTGACCGAGCTCTTTCAGTGCTTTTGCCACTTGCTTAATATTCATTTGCTACTCACCTTAGGTTGACTAAGCAGATGTTAATGGAAATGCAGTGTGACTGCAAATTAGGCTATCTTATTGAAATTAAATAACTAAAAAATCATTTCGATATTTATCGAAATAATGGTTGATCTTATCTCGCAAGTTTCTATAATTCGAAAAATATAGAAATATTTAACGAGGTAAATTATGAGTCCTGAAATTCTCTCTATGGCGAAAGAAACATTAAATATGTTTGCCTTTTTAGCGGCTGAACTGACACTGCTGTTTCTGCTAATCAGCTACTTTGTGGGAATGTTGCAAGAGTTTATTACACCGGAAAAAATTCAATCCATACTGAGCTCGAAAAATGGCAAAGGCTATATAATTGCTGCCCTTCTTGGATCCATTACGCCGTTTTGCTCTTGTTCGACAATTCCTTTCCTGAAAGGCTTACTAAGAGCCCGCGCCGGTTTTGGCCCTATGATGGTTTTCTTGTTCGCCAGTCCATTACTAAATCCAGTTATTATAGGCTTGTTTGTTGTAACCTTCGGCTGGAAAGTCGCACTGTTCTATTTTGCTGTTGCTTTGTCTGTTTCCGTTATCGGGGGCGTGGTGCTGGAAATGCTCGGTTTTGAACGTTATGTAAAACCGGAAGCGTACACGCAAGCTGACTCTTCTGCCTGTGGTTCCTCCTGCTCCGGCAGCAAGCCTGAAGAAAAGAAAACCAGTTGTGGTGAGCCGGCAACGGTTAGCTGTACTTCTGCTAGTGAGTCAGTTGAAGTTAAGGCGGAAGCGGAAATCAGTTGCTGTAACTCTGCAGGTGCTGCAGCCATGGTATTAGAACAACCCAAACCAATCAGCCGTTGGCTAAAAGTATGGCAGTCAACATGGAAAGACTTTAAGCAGGTATTCCCTTATCTGTTACTGGGTATTTCACTGGGTTCGTTTATCTATGGTTTTATCCCTACCGAGTTAATCGCTAAGTACGCCGGTGAAGGACATTGGTATGCCATTCCTGTTGCGGCGGTGATTGGTATTCCGCTCTATATCAGGGCCGAGGCAGTCATTCCTTTAAGTGCAGCTCTTGTTCAGAAGGGTATGGCTCTGGGATCGGTGATGGCGCTGATAATAGGCAGTGCAGGAGCCAGCCTGACAGAAGTTATTTTGCTAAAAGCCATCTTCAAAAATCAGATGATTGCTGCTTTTCTGGTGGTGATTCTGGGAATGGCGATTGGTGCAGGTTTTGCCTATAGCTATTTGTTCACTTAAACAGTTGTCGGTTAGGTTCAGTTGTTTTGAGATGCGTCTTTATGGCGCATCTTGTTATTTGGTTTAAGTTAATAATATTGAGAGATATCAATCCCCAGAGAAGCAGGAGCAATGGCTTGTTCTATTGTCAGATCAGAATGATTCAGCTGTACTGAAGTTACTTCAATAAAGCGGTTATATTTATTGGAGTAGAAGCATTTTACTTCCGGGCTTAATGGCTGTTTTTTATTCGCCGTCTCAACCAGCCCGACTTTACCGTCACTAAGCTGAACCAGAGAGCCGACCGGATAAATACTGATACAGTTAATAAACTTATACACCAGTTCCTGATCCAGTTGGTTAGGCGTCATGCTAAGAAGGATCTTAAAGGCATCAGAGGGGCTAAGGCCGCTTTTATAACAGCGCTCTGCCGTCAGGGCGTCATAAATATCGACAATACTGCTCATCCGGCCATAGAGAGGAATTTCTTCTGCGCTTAACCCCAGTGGGTAGCCCTTACCATCCAGCTTTTCATGGTGCATCAGACAGACCATTTTACTTATCTCGGTAATCCCGGGTACATGATGAATTATTTCAGAAGCGTAAACCTGATGTAGCTTCATATGTTCAAATTCTTCAGCAGAGAGTTTCCCCGGTTTGTTGAGTACTTTACTTTTAACCTTTGTTTTGCCGATATCATGCAACATGCCGCCAATGGCTAGCTGCTTTAATATCTCTCTGTCAAGTTTGAGGTATTCGCCGAACGTAACCAGAAGGCAGGCTACATTGACTGAGTGCTCCAATAGATAGGTATCTTTATTTCTGAGAGCAGAAACAAATTTAATCGCATCCGGGTTGATTAGCACCGTCTCAATAACATCTTCAGCCCAGCTATCTAACCGGCCTACATCAATAGGGTTACCTTCAAAGGTATCCTGAAGAATCTTAGAAGCCAGCCCTTTTGCTTCGTTGATCAGCTTCTCTGCCCGGTATTTTTTATCTTTAGGCTTTTTACGCAGAGGGCTTTTTGTAGAAGGTGGCGGAGTTAATTCCTGCTCAACTGGTTTTTCCATCGCTGGTGTGATGGTGCATTTTCTCGAGGAGAGTTTTTTATCTACCCAGATAAACTTCACACCGCTTGCTATCAGTTGATCGACCCCTTTTTGCTGGGTCACTCTGCCTGGATTGCTTAGTACAACAAGGGAGTTTTTCTCGATCGCAGTAACGAACATACCAAACTGGATGTCCTCGATAGCGATTCTTACCGACTCTTCTTGTTTATAATGCATAGAAATTCATTATTAGAAAACATTGATGTACTAATTGAAATCTTAATCGATTTCTGGTCTTGCATCCAGAGGCTCTTAATCGTTTAAGCATCATTTTCTTCTGCTTTTATCTTGTATTCAGAATTAAAAGTTCGCGTTATTAATATGTTACTAATATAACGTAGCGAAATATTATGTATGACTTTTATATCCTTGTGGTATTAATTTTAACCACATATACTGGCGTCATAATAATTACAAAATTGTCAGTTAGCTTGTTTGCCTTGGGTTTGCCAACGGAGGAAGAGATGAGCAAAACTGATATGCATGGAAAAAACTATTCAGAGCACCTGAACCTGATTTCCACAACGGATCCCGACAGTATAGTCACTTATGCTAATTCTCATTTTTGTGATGTATCTGAATTCACAGAAGAGGATTTGCTGGGCAATCCACATAATGTGGTCCGTCATCCTGAAATGCCTAAAGCTGCTTTTGCTCAGATGTGGCAGTACCTTAAATCCGGTCAGAGCTGGATGGGGTTGGTAAAAAACCGTTGTAAAGAGGGGGGACATTACTGGGTCTCAGCCTTTGTCACCCCGATTAAGGCACAAGACGGTAGTACCACCGAGTATCAATCGGTACGCAGTAAGCCGAGTAAAGAACAAATTGAAAGGGCTGAACAGACTTACCAGAAATTAAACTCGGGATCGAAAGCCAGTTCATTTCGTATACCTTATCTCAAACTCTCCTTTATTCTTTGCGCTGTTATGCTGCTGGCTTTTGCTGCCTCAATAATGATGCCTTCGCTTTCTTCCTATCTATCTGTTGCCGGCCTTATATCCGGAGGGACACTTTTGTTTGTGTCTGTTAAGCAGGCGGGTCGGTTCAGACATATCCGGCAACTGGCTGAACAGAGCTATTCGAATCCATTGATGGAAAAAATCTACACCGGCCACTTTGATGATTTTTCAACGGTAGAGTTAGCCCTGATAATGAAAAAGGCTGAGCTAAGAGCGGTTGCCGGCAGAACCGGGGAGACAGCAGAGTGTATTGCAGCCTCTGCTGATAAAGAGTTTAAGTCGATGCAGGGGGTTGAACGGAGTCTTGAAGAACAGTTCGCTAATACTGAACAGGTTGCTACGGCGGTAGAAGAGTTATCACACTCCATCAGAGAAGTGGCCGACAGCGCCAGCTCAGCCACCAGTGTTACCGATGAGGCTCAACAGGAGTCTGAAAAAGGACTGGCCAGTATTTCAGAAACTATCGAGGTAATTGATCAGCTTTCCGTTGAGCTGGTTAACTCCGGACGTGTCATTAACCAGTTGTCAGAAAGCAGCCAGAAAATAGAGAGTATTCTGGATGTTATCGGCAATATCTCCGAACAGACCAACTTGTTGGCTCTCAATGCGGCTATCGAAGCGGCACGAGCCGGCGAAGCAGGACGCGGATTTGCCGTAGTGGCAGATGAAGTTCGTTCTCTGGCGAACAAAACACGTTCTTCTACTGATGAGATTCAGCAGATGATTGCAGAGCTGCAAAGCAGTGCTGGTGATGCTGTTGAAATCATGGGTAAAGGAGAGAGTTTATCGCAGCAGTGTTTAACCAGAGCGAATGAAACCGGAGAAGTCCTGAACAACATCTCATCAAGACTGAATGCAGTAACAGACAATAGCCACCAGATAGCGGTAGCGGTTGAAGAGCAGGCCAGCGTGACACAGGAAGTGAGCCGTAATGTCTCTAATATACGTGTGCTGGCGAACGATACTCTTAGCTCATCCCGTGAATCTGTCAGCCGGACAGAAGAGTTGGTCGTTAACCTTAACGGCCTGCAAAGGCTGATAAAACAGTTTCAGAGCTAGTTTTGCTTATCCATCAGACTTAAGTGCCACCGTTTAGTGGCACTTGTGTCTTGCCCGGAACAACTTACTACAAGCTCTAATTTAGGTCTCTTTCCTGAGTTGTTTTGTTTTCTCACCTTTTATCCCTGTAAATGTGAACCAGCTAGCTGTTTCATAGGGAGTTCTTTTCATATCTGCGATGCAAGTAACCGACTGACTTCTATACTCAAAATGGAATTTATATACCAAATGTCAGGGTTAGATTATGAAAATAATGTCTTTTGTCAGCAAACTATGTCTTTTAGTCCCGTTTCTGGGAGTCACTATTTCCACAGCCTACGCGGCACCAACGCCAGCCGAGTATGGTGTGGTACTTAACCTTTCCGGTAAACAACGCATGTTGTCGCAGAAAATGTCTAAGGAAGTGGCACTGGTTGCTTTAGGGGTTGAGGCAGAAAACAACCTTAAAAATCTGGCTGCCACTTCGTCTCTGTTTGATAAAACCCTGAAAGGATTGAGAGACGGAGATAACTCACTTGGTTTACCTGCTACAGAAAGCAAACGTATTTTGCGCCAGTTAACTAAAGTGGATGAGATTTGGGCGGGCTTTTATCCGGTAGTGAAACAGATCATTGCATCGAAAACTGTGAATGAACAACAGCTTGATAGCATTGCCAAACAGAATCTGCCGTTGTTGAAGCAGATGAACAAAGCGGTAGGTTTATATGAAAAAGACGCGAAAAAAACCGGTCTGAAATCCGCACCGGGGCTGGCTGCCACCCTTAACTTGTCGGGTAAGCAGCGTATGTTGTCGCAGAAAATGAGCAAAGAGTACTTTTTGATTGCCTTGGGCTATCAGGTCGAAGATAACAAACTGAACCTGCTGGAAACCTACTCCCTGTTCGATCGTACCCTGAAAGGCCTCAAAGATGGTGACGATACGTTGGATCTGCCCGGAACTAAACCGGAGCATATTCGCCAGCAATTAGATGTGGTTAACGGCTTATGGCAGGAGTTCCAGCCATTGGTGGCAGAAGGGGCTGCCCATAGTAGTGCCGGAATGAGTTCAGAGCAGGTAGGGCAGATTGCACGCCTTAACTTACCACTGCTGAAGGAGATGAATGCGGCGGTTCAGCTTTATGAGGCGGAAGCGGCGAAGTAATGCAAGTGATTGTTACAGCTAACCAGAGCAAGGAGGGCTTATGCTGATAAGAACAAAACTGATAGCCATTGGTCTCTTTCTGTTTATCACCCTTATCGGTGTGGGAATTGCCGCTAAGCTTTCCTTCTCTACGTTAACTAAGGACTTTGAGCAGGTGGTTCTTGGTGCAACAGACAGTGCCGAGAGTGCTCAGTTGGCCAGTGAAGGCGCTAACAGCGGCAGTCAACAACTGGCTGATATCAATACAGATATGCTACAGATAGTGGATGGTATTAAAACCGCCAATCAGCGTAATAAACTTATCAGTAAAAAAGTGGAAGATATCAGTGCCACATTAGGTGAACTGATGGAAACCATTGATGAGTTATCGGAAGAGGTATATGACGAAGAAGCTCTGGCGATTCTTGAGGAAGTAAGCGACGAAGTCGGCGATATTGACGAGCGCCTTAAACGGGAGGCTTTGCTCAACATTATGGCTTCTTCAGAAGCGCTGGATAAGTTTGCTGAGCGAATTGGTAGTGAAGCCAGTCAGGTTGATGCCCTGAACAGCTACCTGAAGCTTCAGGTGGATATTAGTGAGTCGAGCAGCGCCAGCAGTGAGTCGATACAGGCTCTGGCTCATCAGTCATCTCAGAATATCATCTGGCAGGAAAAGCTAATAGTTTACTCCCTGGTTGCCTTGGCATTTTCTGCCCTGATCATCACTTTTATTATTGTTAAAGTGATTGTTCTCCCTATCAATAAAACTGTTAAGCTGATGAAAAACATCGGTGAAGGGGAAGGGGACCTGACCCAGAGGCTGGAAGTATCCGGTAAGGATGAAATGGCATTAATCGCTATGGCGTTTAACCAGTTTGTCAGCAGGATACAGCATCTGATAGAGGATATTTCTGAGTCAACGGAGCAGCTTCGCCGTTTATCCGGTGAAACGCTGATGGCAATGCAGGAAGGCGATCAGGCAATGCGAAGTCAGCAGAGTGAAGTTGAACAAATCGCTACCGCGGTGAGTGAGATGAATGCCACCTCGCAGGATGTGGCTGAGAATGCCAATCTGGCAGAGGGAGCGTCACTTGAGGTGAATCAACATACTCAGTCTGGTCAGAAAGTGGTTGGTGAAGCGGTCAACTCGGTTACTCACCTGGTGGATGAAGTAGAAAATGCGGTGCAGGTTATCGGCCAGCTTAGTGATAAATCGACATCGGTAAATTCTGTGGTGGACGTGATTCAGTCCGTTTCTGAGCAGACCAACCTGCTGGCACTTAATGCCGCCATTGAAGCAGCAAGAGCCGGAGAGCACGGTCGTGGTTTTGCCGTAGTTGCAGATGAAGTACGAGCACTAGCAGCTAAGGTAGAGAGCAGCACATCTGATATCCGGGATATCATAGATGAAATGCTCTCAATGACGGATAAAGCAGTAACCGTTATGGAGTCAAGCAGAGAGGTCAGCAATGAAACTCTTGAAGGCTCAAATCAGGCGAGTGAAGCTCTCAGTGCTATCACCAATGCCATGCATACAGTGATTGATATGAATGCCCAGATCACCGGCTCCGCTAATGAGCAGAGAGGCGTGACAGAACAATTGAACCAGAGAATCTCTCAGGTACATGAGCTCTCTAATCACACCTCAATTCAGCTATCGAGAACACTGGCGACCTGCCAGTCACTGGATGAAATCAGCCAGCACCTGTCAGGAAAGCTCCAGCAGTTTAAGGTGTGATATCTGAGTATTCAGGCCAATAGTTATAGTCGCTATTGGTCGCTAACTGCCATTTTTACAGCATTATAAGCACCGTCGTAGATACCGATGGACTGGGCATCAAGAATGCTTTTGCACATCTGTTCCACTATGCTCGGGTCATCGAGCATCAGATGAAGCATCTGCACAACCTCTTCAACGGTCTCGAACTCAATAGTGCCGTCGCCCAGCTCTGAAGCCCTTAAAGCTCCATAGGCTTCATGACCACCGACGCGCTTAATCAACAGCTTGGGGACTGGATAGAATGCCAGTTCACTTGGTTTTGTCACCATAATGTCCGTTGCCCGCATTAACAGATTGGTAGTGTATACCGCACTGTAAATATCCTGATTATGGAAGGCGTAAATACCGCTGATGTCACTGTCCCGTGCCATTTCGGCAAACTCTTCCGTTCCCTGCCAATTATTATCAAAGCAGTTTGAGACTTGTTCCAGCTCCGGTATCTCTTTACACAATGACTGCCAGATCTCTTTGTAGTCACCAACATTGATCAACAGGCAGACTTTGTTCTCTTTAACCAGAGGCATCATCTGGCAAATGATCTGTTTATAGATGCCAAACTGAGCTCCGGCACCACCAACGGTCAGAAGAACTCTGATGGATTCATGACCATTTGCCCTGCTGACACGTTTACGGCAGTCTTCGGCAAGATCTGCTAGTAACTCATGATCGATAAAATGGCCGGCGCAATGAATATCTGCGGCAGGCATTGGAGCGTTTTTCTTGTTATCACTCATTCCTTTTAGCATACGGTAGCCGAAATAACTTGATGGTGTCTGCACCAGATGTGTTGCTCCTTCGGCCAGATGCAGCGCCATAGGCCAGTTATCCGGAACAATATTGATAACATTTTTCAGTCCGGCATGAACCGCAGCCTGAGCCGGCCAGGTATGAGTGGCGATAAATGGCATCTCTTTTGGCAGGTTGCCATAAACAGGTGTCATTAGCTCAGCGACCTTTTGGTCCACGGCGTTATAACTGAGTTTACGGAAGCCTTCGCTGTTGAGTTTTTCCCAATAGAGCTTATTAAACAGAGGGATTTTCTGCGATAGGCGGGAACCGAGGGAGTAGAGCTTGTTCAGGTGAGCAATGACTTTACCGCCGGTAGTTTCCTGATAAGCATTGAGATCAAACCAGTAAGGCTGGTAACCCAGATGATGAGCAACAGAGGCGATAGCCATTGAGATGCGGTAGTGGCCATATCCCATGCGGATATTACCGACAAGAATCCCTTTTGGATTCCACTGATGTGAACTGTCGTTTTCTATAGTTATGTTCTCAATTCCAAGGTGAGAATGGAGCGTCGGGTTGGCTTTAGCGGAGAGCGGATAGTTTATCAGGCTGTCGTCGCCAAACTTTTTTCTGTATCTGGCCTTGGTTTTTACTGCTTTGTTTATTGTTGAACTCTTTTGCGGATTACCAAAAACAGTACTGGAACGATCCATAGTCACTACCTTGCGTATTAATAATGTGAATTCGATTCACATTATTGTGCGAGAGAGGTTGCAGGAAAGTCAAAAGGTGAATTATATTCACATTTAAAAATGAGTGTGTATTCACAAAAGTTCGGACAGTGTGCTATGAAGACAATAGAGAAGATCGCCGGTAGTTTTGGCAGAGAGATTGCCCTGCGACATTGGCGCATCAGGCATCAACAACCGCGTCTGGTGGTGGTACTGAGCCATGGAATGGGAGAGCATATCGACAGGTATGATCCTTTTGCTCAGTTCTGCAACAGTAAAGATATTGTTGTACTGGGACTGAACCACAGAGGCCATGGGGAAGAGACTTCTCACCTTGGGCATTTTGATGATGAACAGGGCTGGATAAAGCTACTCGGTGATCTGGACAATGTGGTCGACTTTTCCCTTGAGCAATACGCCTGCCCGGTAGTGCTGCTTGGTCACAGCATGGGTTCTTTTGCTGCCCGCCATTACGCCATTCTGCACGGAAAAAAACTGTCCGGCCTGATTTTGTGTGGCTCTGATTACCGGCAACCTCCTCTGTTCAGGCTGGCGTCAGCAATTGCTTCCGCTCAAGTGACACTGTTCGGCAAGAGGCACCCTTCATGGCTGATGGAACTACTGAGCTTCGGCAGTTTTAATCTAAGGGTTTCTAAGCCGAGAACCCGGTATGACTGGTTAAACCGGGTTGATTCAGAGGTAGATAAATACATCCGGGATCCTTTCTGTGGAGGACGTAGCTCTGCTCAATTCTGGGTTGATTTTATGTCTGCACTGGCATGGTCAAGTAAACTATCTCATCTGAAACTTATTCCTCAGGAGCTGCCTGTCCTCGTTGCTTCCGGTGATGCCGACCCTGTTTCCCGAATGGGGAAAGGAGCAGAGGCGCTTACAAGTGCCCTTAGTCGCGCCGGGCTGAACAGTGTTGTTGTCAAACTCTACCCTGAAGCAAGGCATGAGCTGCTTTTAGAGCAAAACCGCACAGAGGTTTATCAGGATATTTATCGATGGCTTGAACTGTCGGGCATTGCAGAGGCTTCTGCTTCAGAAACCTATGACAAGAAAAAGAGCAACGGATAAAGGACAATAAGATGAACTCTAAATGGAAACTAATGCTCTTTTCGCTGGGAAATTTTGGCTGGTGTCTGGCTACTTTCTCTTACACCATACTGATTACCTACTTTTACTATCCGCCTGCGACAGAAGCGGGTAGTGCTATTCCGGAATTTATCAGTCGTTCTCCGGTATTTATGGGAGTCACGGTTGTCGGGTTAGTGTATGCCCTAAACAGGATACTTGATGCAGTAACGGATCCGATAATTGCCAGCCTCAGCGACCGCTCAACCAGCCGTTTTGGACGTAGGCGTTTCTTTATGATGCTGAGCTTTGTTCCGACCGGCCTGATGTCGGCTGCAATATTCTTTCCACCTTCAGATACAGCATCACCACTCAATATTCTCTGGCTGGTGGTTTGCTGCGTTATCGTGACAGTAAATGTCACCATGTATGTCGTGCCCTATATGTCCCTGATCCCAGAGCTTGGCAGAAGTGATCATCAGCGAGTGATGATTTCAACCTTCTGTTCAGTGTCGTGGGCACTGGCTTTTGCACTGGGACAGACTATCTGGGTAATCAAGGATACAT
Organism: Vibrio sp. SCSIO 43137; assembly: GCF_028201475.1. NCBI lineage: Bacteria > Pseudomonadati > Pseudomonadota > Gammaproteobacteria > Vibrionales > Vibrionaceae > Vibrio > Vibrio sp. SCSIO 43137. The sequence goes on from NZ_CP116383.1 coordinate 675,793, forward strand.
TGCAGTCAATGGGCTACACAGCTGTGGAGGCTATTCAGTTATCCGTTTCTCTCTTTTCCGTTCTTGGTATTGCTGCCATGCTGATACCGATTCTGATTATTGATGAGAAGAGAGATTGTCGCGGACATATAAACCAGAATGAGAATATGCTGGCGTCCCTTAAAGGGGCGATGAAATGCCGTAACTTCAGAAACTTTACTATTAGTAACGGCTTGGCATTTATGGCCCGCTTCTTTCTGGAAGTCGGTGCAATCTACTATGTCACCATGTTAATGGGGCTAGAGGAGTCGACGGCCTCTCTGGTAATGATACTACTCTTTGCCGCCAGTTTTGCCCTGTATCCCGTGGTGGTTCGGTTGTCCCGTAGTTATTCTAAAAAATCTCTATTCCGGCTGGCGTTATTAATTCAGGGCGTGTTGTTATCCGCCTTTACTTTATGTACCTCGGTTCCTGATCCCGAGCTTTTTGGCTGGTGTTTACTGGCGATTATGCCGTTTCCGTTAGCGATTATGGGCATCATTCCTAACGTAATTGTGGCCGATCTGGCGCTGGCTGACGGAGCGCGGACGGGTCAATACCGTGAGGCGATGTTCTTTGGCGCTAATATGTTTGCCTATAAAGCGGCCACTTCATTTACTGCCCTGTTATTCCCTTCCATTATCATTATTGGTTCTTTTGCCGGTAGCGACTCACCGGAGCCCACCATAACGGGGGTTACTATCTCTGCGGCGGTAGCCGGCTGTCTGGCTTTCTGTGGGGTATTTATTATGCGTAAGTATGATGAGCAGGAAGTGAAATCCATGATTCAGAGTGAAAGCTCTGAGCTGGGGGCGACTGATAAACAACTACTAACGGAGCCATTGTGAAGGGATGATTCATTACTGCGACAATAATAAGCTGTTTCATCTTCAGACTGAATCCACAAGCTACATTCTGAAGGTGTCGGATTTTGGTCATCTGCTAAATCTTTACTTCGGCGAAAGGCTGTCTCACCGTAGCAATCTGGATGTTCTGGATCACCAGTATCAGGCTTTACTGGGTTCAACAACGGCATATTCTCAGCAGGATCCCCGTTATACATTAGAGACTCAGAAGCTTGAGGTAAGCACTAACGGTAAAGGAGATTATCGTGATGCCAGTCTGCATCTGACTTTCAGTTCTGACGGCAGTACGGTGTCCGATTTTCTTTATCACTCCCATAAAATCCTTGATGAGAAACCGCAACCAGAGGGGCTACCCGCCACACATAGCACAGAAGATGGTGATATCAGCCTGATTATCCGCCTGAAGGAGGCGGTTCACGATATTTATCTGGATCTGCATTACACCTGTTTTTCTGATTCAAATGTTATTAGCCGTCGCATTGAAGTACACAATGAAAGTGATACAGACGTGACGCTGAACAAGGCGATGAGCTTTAATCTGGATCTGGATTTACAGCAGGCGCACGAGGTTGTGCACCTTACCGGAAAATGGATAGCAGAAGGTGATGTGCAGCGCGAGCCTGTCAGTAAAGGTTTACTGGTTCTGGATAGCAAGCGCGGAGTCAGTAGTAGTCAGCATGCCCCTTATCTGGCGCTTGTTTCACAACAATGCGATGAGTTTCACGGAAGCTGTTACGGCTTTGGCCTGCTATACAGCGGCAATTTTAAAACCCAGCTAGAACGCTCCCCGTACGAGCAACTAAGAGTGAGTATGGGCATCTCCGATTTTGATTTCAACTGGCCGCTTAAACCGGGGGAGTGCTTCTCGGCACCAGAGGCGGTAATGACTTACAGTGGCTCCGGACTGAACGCAATGAGCCGTAATTTACATCATTGTGTAAACCATCATGTTGTTCAGCCGCGCTGGAAAGAGTGTCCAAGACCTGTTCAGGTAAACAACTGGGAGGCAACTTACTTTGATTTCGATAGCAGTAAGTTACAGACCCTTGCCCGTAAGGCGAAGAATCTGGGTGTTGAGCTATTTGTTCTGGATGATGGTTGGTTTGGCAAGCGGGATGATGACAGTAGCAGTCTGGGGGATTGGTTCGATCACGCAACTAAACTAACTGGTGGAGTAGAAAGGCTGGCAAATAAAATCCGTCAGCAAGGGCTGGAGTTTGGTATCTGGGTTGAGCCGGAAATGATCTCTCCTGTTAGCCAGTTGTATAAACAGCACCCTGAATGGGCGATGACAGTTCCGGGACGGGTCGCCTCTCTTGGACGTAATCAGCTGGTTCTTGATCTCTCCAATCCGGAGGTTGTCGATTACCTGTATCAACAATTGAGTGACCTGTTCCGCCGCACTAAGGCCAGTTATGTTAAATGGGATCACAACCGAAACCTGAGTGATGTCTATGCACCGGCTCGGGGCAGGGATCAGCAACACAGCCTCTATCACAGCTATGTTCTTGGTTTGTATCGCTTATTGTTTCGTCTTCAGCAGAGTTTTCCGGATATTTTGTTTGAAAACTGCTCAAGTGGTGGTAACCGGTTTGATTTGGGTATGAGTTACTTTATGCCTCAGACATGGATCAGTGATAACACTGATGCCCATGCACGGGTAGCGATTCAGAAGGGCTTTTCATATTTTATGCCGCCTTCCACCATGAGTGCTCATGTTTCCGGACGTCCTTCTCATCAGGCACTTCGTCAGATCCCTATCGAAACTCGTTTTAATGTGGCGGCTTTTGCCAATCTGGGTTATCAGTTGGATCTGACTAAACTGACCAAGTTTGAACAGCAGGTCATTGCACGGCAGGTGGCTTTCTATAAGAAGCACCGGAAGCTACTTCAGTTTGGCCGGTTTTACCGGCTTGAAACTCCGCAGGGAGAAGGTTGGTTAGTAATAAATGCTGAACAGACCGAAGCCTTAATGGGACTGTTTCAGGCACAACAGCCATGTAATGGTGAGCTTGAACGGGTTCGCCTGCCAATGCTTAATGCGGAGTGCGAGTACCTTATTCAGTCGAGGGAGCAGTTCCAGAATATCCGTCAGTTCGGCAGCCTGATTAATGAGCATATTCCTATCCGTATTAAAGACAGGGGCGTGTTGCACGGTGTGGTCGCGAATCATGTTTTACACCCCGTCACTCAGGAGGAGTACCGCTTATTCGGAGATCAACTGGCCAGTTTTGGTTTACCGCTGAAGAGCCAGTTTCTGGGTACAGAGTTAACTGAGAGTGTGAGGTTTATGGGAGATTACGGTTCACGAATGTATCTTTTGCAGCTTTGCCAAGATCAATCAAGGGAGTAGAATACGTGTTTTCAGACAGCCGGAAAAGAAGCATTACAAATATGGACTTATCTCAGGTAACAAATCGAAGAAACCCCAGCCAGGCGCGGAGCAAGGAGCGGGTATCGGCTATTCTGCAAGTGGTGAAAGAACTTATAGAGGAGAAAGGTATTAATAACCTGAAAGTGTCTGAAGTTGCCCACAGAGCAAATACTTCTCCTGGATCAATCTATCAGTACTTCAAAAATAAACAGTCCATTATTATTGCTTTAGCTGAACATTACATGGAACAAATTCATACCATTCTGGATGACAACCTTGCCCATCTTGAAAGTGTCGATTCTATGGCAGTGATGCTGGCGAGAAACTTTGATGATATTCATCAGTTGCATGTCAGGGAGTCAGCTCTTCGTCAAATCTGGTTTGAGTCTATTGATCCCAAACTGAACAAGCTGGCAATGATTGATTGCCAGGTAAATACAGACAGAATTTATAAGAAGCTAATTCAGGTAGCAGAACCGAAAGACAGAGAGAAACTGAAGAAGTTTATTCTGTTAATGAGCGTACAGTTTGGCTCCGTTATGCAGATCTGCTTTCAGGAAGGTGAGCAGAGTGTCGCTGACTACCGGGATATTTATATTCAGAATATCAGCCGTTCAATTCAGGATTACTTTTAAGTGTAGTTCTAGCCTACTTCATTGATTATCTTACCTTTAAGGCCTGTGAAAACAGGCCTTTTTCATTGCTGAATAACTTTCTTCTTTAACAGAAATCTGTAGCTAGCTCACATAATGTGAAACTGATTCATGTATTTGATAGGGTTGCTTTCTTAATGTGAACCTCATTCACTTTTTGTACATGACGATAAGTAATAATATAAATGTGATTCATGTTTACTAAAAAGGAATGCAACGTTTCGTTGTGATGAAAATAACAATCAGGACCTATGACCATGATTAGAAAAACGCCTCTTGCTCTCGCAACTACATTATTAATACATCAGAGTGCTTTTGCTTCTGTCGAACAGTTTTTTCAGGATTCTTCGGTAGATTTGAAGTGGAAAGTAAACTACTACGATATCTCCGGTGAAAGTACGGCAAATATTCCGATTAAGAAACAAGAGTTATTGGCTCTGAACTCTAATCTGGCACCTATTTCGGGATTGCTACCAGACTCTGTTGATGCTCAGGTAAAAAGAGATATGAGTATTAAAGATTCGGGAACCTCCGTCTGGGTAAACTGGCATTCGGGCTGGTTACTTGATCATTTCGCCATAGAGCTGGAGACACAGGGAGCTGGTATCTTTGATCAGACTGGTGAGAATATTGTAACGGCAACGGCCACTTTACCTGTGGTTGGTCAGCAGACGATTCCGCAACGAGCTGACAACCCTTACTACTATATGCGTGATGCCGATGAAAATTTTATCGGAAAAATCGGCAATGCGAACCTACGACTGAAAGTGGGGGAAGAAGATGCTCATGTTCAGTTGGTCGCGGGTCGCTTTACCCCGACTATTTATGATCTGCTGCACCGTCCCGATGAGATTTATTACGGTATGCATCAGGTATATCAGGGGGCTTCTGTTCAGGGGCACTACAAATGGTCATGGGGTTCGGTTAACCCATGGTTTAACTACTTCACCGGTTTCAGCAGTGAGTACAACGAGGGAACCGTTGATTTTAAGGATGACCTGAAAGACAACTTCAAAGGTGATTATCTGGACGGTAGTTACGATGAGATTTATAACATTGGTTTTCATACGGTTACCGACTATTTCACCAGTAGCGCATCACTCTCTTACGCTGAAGATTATCTGAGTAACGGTATTATCGAAATTTACTCAGGTATTCCTTATTCACTATTAGGCTGGGGAGAAGCCTCAGAAGATGCGAAACACCGTATTAAGTACATGGTGAAGTATGGATTTGAAAAGGGTAAAGGGGTTAACAGTGACCATAAAACCGATGTCTGGGAAGCAGCTATCGGTGTTGAACATGGTAACTTCGACATTCTGACCGGGATAACCCAGATTGGTGATGAAAGCTTTGCCGGCTTTGATACACAAGATAATTCCAGTGCTGGCGGCGGCACAGCTGTATGGGGGGATGTTGCCATACTTAACCCGTTTGACCGGGCCGGTCAACGCACCTATTTTGCTGTCGGAGGCTATAACCTTGATGGCTTTAATCTGCCGGGTTGGAGGGTTCAGGGTGTTATTGCCAGTGCCCACGATACAGACTTAGCTGAACTGTCCCTGAAAGATCGTCTGAAAACGCCGAAAGAGGATTACACCGAAGTCAACCTGGACATTATCTACGGCAAAAACGGTTATCAGGGAGAAGGTATGAGTTATCTGCTGAAAATTGGTAAGGACAATAACTTTGACGCCTTTGGCTTTGGCTTCTTCGTTGAGTACAACGGTGATCTGACTAAGCTGATAGATTAAAAGACGGAATCATCTGAACGGTTTGTTAGTTGGATAAGGCTGCCATTTTGGTGGCCTTACTTTTTCCGGTCAGGCTATAAAGCTGATCTTTGATAGCAAAACTAAAGCCAGCCCGATAAAAAACAGGCCGCTGATTTTGTGTAACAACTGAATATTGACTTTAGCCAGCCATTTCCTGCCAGCGTAAATTCCCAGTAATGAAGTCGCCGTCAACGCCAATGTTGAGCCAATCCAAACCGATACCGGTGAATAGGTGCTACTCATAGTGAATACCGCAAGTTGGGTTTTATCGCCTAGCTCAGCCAAAAAAATCATTATAAAAGTGGTGAGCAGAATTCCTCTCTTTTTGATCGGTTGGGAAAGATCACCAGCACTCTCTTCTTCATGGTTTGCGAATAGTGAATGCAAACTGAATACAATAAACAGTATCGCTGCTGCAAGAGTAACCCACTGTTGGGGTACCAGTTGAGATAGGTTGCTACCCAGAGTGACAGCAAACAGGTTAAGTAGACCGAATGCAGCGATAGCACCGAATGCAACAGGACGGGTTTTGTGCCTGGATGCTAATGCCATACAGACTAACTGACTTTTATCTCCCATCTCAGCCAGAAATATGGCGGCAAAAACCGGCAGGGTTGATGAAAATAGTTCAGTGAAAAGGGTCATGGCTCTGTATTAATAATTAGCAGTAAAAAATTTCAGGACGCGAAGCGTATCATTTTTTACTAATGCAGGGGTAGTAGATTGTGTAACAGGACTTGTATGCTCAAGTCGTCATCAAGATAGATGCTTTTCTGCGAAAACAGACTGGCCTGAGGTCAATGCAAAAACTTGCATCCAGTCAGGCACAGAGTGTATTTGCTCCGTGCCTCTGGTTAATTTTTGTTACGGTGTAGTTTTGTACAGTTTATTTCTCGCTATTTAGCAAGTGATCAATAAAGGTTTTGACTTTATGGGGAGAAACCGTTGTACTTGGATAGACAACATAAAGCTCTGTCGACCAGGTATATTCCTCTAACAGGCTGACCAGTTCACCACGCGCTATATACTCCTCAACCAGAAAGTCGAGAGCGCAGGAGATACCAACATCGTTGCGGGCCATCTCAATCAGCATAGATTCAGAGTCGGATCGGATGGTAGATTTCAGTTCAATAAACTCCTGAGAATTATCGGAAAAGTTAAACTGCCATTTATCTTTGGTTAAACAACTGCGGTAGTTCATACAGCGGTGCTGTTTCAGCTCAGAAGGCTGTTTGGGTTCCCCGTGAGTGGCGATATAGCCGGGAGAAGCAACTACCTGAGTGCCTAAGTCTTTTATCTTGCGGCATTTGTAGCTGCTGTCGGGGATAGCGCCGATATGAAAGGCGACATCAATATCATCCTTGAGCAGATCTTCGAGGGTGTAGCCATAGGTGACTTCTAGCTCCAGATGCGGATAATGCCGGGCAAAACGGCTTACTCTGGTCATCAAATCAATATCGTGTTCCAGTACAATAGGCAGGCGGATTTTCAGGGTACCGCTCAGGGTTTCGTTACTCTGGTCAAGAACGTCGTGACAATGCTTAATATCGTCGATAATTCTGGCGTAACTTTGGTAGAGATAGCGCCCCTGCTCAGTCAGCGAAAGGCTTCGGGTTGTGCGCTGGATAAGGGTACACTGAAGTTCATTTTCCAGCTGCCTGATCTGTTTACTGACCACAGATTTAGACAGAACAAGCTCGTCTGCAGCCTGTGAAAAAGAGTTGTACTTCACTACGGTATAGAAGGTGACCAACAGGTTCAGGTTAAGGTTCTTCATAATTCCTCCTCCAGCATAGGCACCGATTATACCGCACTGATTCAGCCAGTATGCGAGGCAGACTCCATGATTGTTCTTTTCAGGAAACACTTTGTTCTTTTGTGTGCATAATGTGCCCCTTTTTAGCCGTGCTTATTCGAAGCCAGATAAATCAAAGTAATAGACTCCTTGCTTAGAGATAAATCACATTATCGTTTTTGTGGGGAAACACTCTTTGCGATTATCTCTGTTTTTCCCTGCTCTCACCTGACGCATTCTTTCTGCAACAGAAAACCCTTGCAGAGGAAATAACCATGACACAAACACCTTTCAACTCTCCGGAAAGCGGCTCATATGATGTGGCTGATATTAGCTTAGCGCTGGAAGGGACCAAACGTATCGACTGGGCGAGAGCCCATATGCCAATTATGCGCAGCCTGACAGAAAGGCTGGAGAAGGAGAAACCTTTTGCCGGACTAACCATAGGGATCTGCCTGCACGTAGAAGCTAAGACAGGTGTCTGGATGGAGGCACTGACTAAAGGTGGTGCCAAGGTGGTTCTGACGGGATCTCCCGGCTCTACACAGGATGAAACCGCGGCGGCACTGGTGAAGGATTACGGGGTACATGTTTTCTCCCGTCGCGATGAGAGCTTTGAAGACCATATGCGCTATTGTCAGAATGTGCTGAGCTTTAATCCGGATATTATCGCCGATAATGGTGCCGATCTGCATGAACTGGTATTTACCAACCCTGAGTTTACTCATTTGCAGCAGTCGTTAATCGGGGCAACAGAGGAGACGACGACCGGAGCTAACCGTCTGAGAGAGGATTTCAACTCAGATCAGTGGAGCACGCTGATCATTAACGACACTCTATCCAAGAGAATTATCGAAAACCGCTTTGGTGTCGGCTCTTCAGTGGTCGACGGAATTATGCGTGCCACCAACGTTATGCTGCACGGCAAAAAGGTGGTGGTAATCGGTTACGGTTACTGTGGTTCCGGCACCGCCCAGCGTCTGCGTGGAATGGGGGCTCATGTTACCGTGGTTGAGAGTAATGTACTGACACGTTTAGAGGCGCATATGGAAGGTTTTTATACCTCAACTCTTGAAGAGGCTCTGCCGGATGCCGATATGGTAGTGACCATTACCGGACGAGATAATACATTGCGTAAAGAGCACTTTGAGTTGATGCGCGATAAAACCATTATCGCCAATGCCGGGCATTTCCAGCGTGAAATCAACCTGCCGGAGTTGGCTGAATTGTGTAGCGAACCTGAGAAAATCCGTCCTCACGTTACTGTCTATCCCTTTGCCGGACAAGATAAGCAGCTATTTGTTTTGTCGGATGCCAATTTGGTCAACTTGTCTGCAGGAGACGGCAACCCGATTGAGATTATGGATCTTGGTCTTGCGCTACAGACCCTGAGTCTGGAAAGAATCGCCCTTAATGCTCAGTCTCTGACTAAGCAGCCTCAGCCGGTTCCTTTCGATATTGAGATGATGGTAGCCGGGCTGGCCTGTGAGCATTGGATTAATCACTAATCCGGACATATTGATAGCATAGAGTGGCAGCCATACCCAACTCCTTTTGGGATGGCTGCCGGGGAGAGGTAAGCGTTATTTCAGGCGGAACTTGCCTACTAAGCTGCTGATCTGATTATTGATTACTGCGATACTTTCTGTTTGTGTCTGAGTTTCCTGGCCATTTACATGAAGCTGGCTAACCATCTCGTTAATTGAAGACATATTGCGGCTTACTTCCTGAGTAACGCTGCTTTGTTCTTCTGCCGCGGTGGCAATCTGAGTACTGAGGTCGTTTATTTCAGCAACATGATTGGTCAGGCCGTCAATGCGTTCTCCAACGGTCTCTGTGCTTTTGAAGGTCTGGTCGCAGGTCTCTTTGGTGATATCCATGGAATCAGTTACCGACTTACTGCCCGCCAGAAGGCTGTCCAGAGCATGTTCTATTTCACCTGTGCTGGTCTGGGTCCGGCTGGCAAGGGCTCTTACCTCATCGGCGACCACAGCAAAGCCTCGTCCCTGTTCACCGGCTCTTGCTGCTTCAATAGCGGCATTGAGTGCCAAAAGATTGGTTTGCTCGGCAATTTCACCAATGACATTAAGAATTGAGCTGATCCCTTTGGTCTCTTCACTCATCTGGTGCAGGCTGTTCGCTGTGGTCTCTACTTCACTTTGCAGTGAAGTCACTTTGGACTGGGCATCGCCTACTACCTGCAGTGATTCTCCACCCATGGTTGCCGCTTCTGAGGTGAACTGTGCCGTTTCTGCTGCATGGTGAGCGACAGTCTCTGCGGTAGAGTTCATCTCCTCAATGGCAGCGACTATCTGTTCAGTTTCAACAACATGTTGATTGAGGATCTCGGCATTGCTTTGTGTCTGTCCTGTCAGTGCTGTAACGTCCTGCTCAAGTTTTATAGTGGCAGCTTCTATTTCCAGCATAAGCTGTTGCAGGTGGCTGATAAAGCCGTTAACGCCTCCGGCAATCTGCCCCAGCTCATCCTTCGAGTTGACCTCAAGGCGTTGTGTAAGGTCGCCGTTGCCTTTAGATAACTCCTGAATGGTATCCCGCAAAGCAACAACCGGCCTGAACAAAAACTGAATAATAAAAAAAGCGGCGATAACACTTAAAAGGGTAAAACCGGCGGTCAGTAACATAGCGTTACTCTTCATCTTTTCAAGCTGGCCGAACACCACCTTTTTATCGAGAGAAATCAGGTAATACCAATTTTTTCCGCCTATAGAAAACTGCTTTGAGTAGAGCACCTTATCTTTACCGTCGATATGGTAATCAACCTTATACTCTTTGTAATTCACTGATTCTGCAAGCAGGCTGCCAAAGCCGGAATACGATCGCAGCTTAGTATCCAGTTTCATTGCCGGAGATGAGGTTGCCAAAATGGTCGAGTCCTGCGAGATAATCAGGGCCATGGAACCTTCAATATCATCAGAGGTGTTCACTAGCTCGTTAAAGAAGGTAAGCTCAAAATCGGCTGCGATCATACCGTTTTTGATTTTATGAACGATACTCATCCATTTAGGGTTATCACCATAGGGATCGGTAACGGCAACCCCGCTGTTTTGCATTGCTAGCTGATACCAGCTTTGGCTGCGGACATCACCTTTAAATACATGGTTTGGCCAGTTGTCGGACGTCTGGTTCCAATAACCTTTACCGCTATCCAGCCCGATAACAAAACTTTGCGTATTGACTGCCGCTGCATAGCGGTGGGTTAGTTGAGTAAAATCTCCGCTGATATCCTGCTTACTGTATAATCTGCCAAGATTAGCGACGGCCTGAACTTTGTCGTTTAAGTAATTTTGCAGTTCTATAGCTCGCTGGTGAAGGTACATACGGGTGGAGGAGTCAATTTCAGCCGTAAGAGAGTCTCTGCTTTGTTGATAAAAAAAGTAGCTTACCGTACCTACAGAGAGTGTTGTCAGCAGCAGTATAGACAGCAATAAAGTCTGTTTAAATCCAAGATGTTTCATAGTACTTCCCTAAAAATAGCCAAATAGCATAATTGACAAACTCAAGAAAAAGCAGATAGTTACCAGCCTGTCGGGTGAGCAACTGACAGCTGTATTCGGGTTTTTCCGTTCTTATTAGAGTAATTAATCTAAGTTGACAGAAGAGTATAGGGGAGTGTTATGTCAGGAAGTGTCGTTTCTCTGGTGAGTAATTTGTAATTTGTGAGCTGATTGGGCTGAAAAAGGTATTTGCCTTATGAATAGTGACATATCCTGTCGAGCGCATATTCTATTATGTGCGATATGGAAATGAAGAATAAACACGACAAACTGGCCAAAAGGCTGGGCATTATCCTCACTCGTCTCAATACGGGAGAGCACCTGTTTCTGGATGAGCTTGCTTTAGAGTTCAATGTTTCAATCAGAACACTTCAGCGCGATTTTAATGAAAGGTTAGGTTACCTGCCTCTGGAAAGGAATGGTTCAGCTTATTCGCTGCCTTCAAGGATACTAGGCAAACAGAACGTAAATGACCTCTTTTCCATAGCATTAAGTATGGGGCTGGGAACCCTGTTTCCGGAAACCCGTTACCTGAAACATACCGTACTATCCAGCAAAAATTCTTCTGCAATTATGTTTCAGTCACCTGTTATTGAAGATATCGGGGAACAGAGCCGTTCTTTCGAGGTATTGATTGAATGTATTGATAACAATAACTGCGTTTCTTTTTATTATAAGGCGACACAATACCGGCAGGTCGCGCCCTATAAACTTATTAACTATCAGGGAGTGTGGTACCTCGCCGCTCAATATAATGAAAGGCTGTTTTCCTTCCGGTTTACCGAAATTGTTCAATTATCTCAGCTAAAGTCCCGCTATAAGCCCTGTATTCAAACTGTTACCAGTATCACCACCAAGGAGAAAAACTGGCACTCTTTTGAACCTCACTGTTAGTCAGTGCATTACATCTCTTATTTAGTTTTGTGCCATCGCCATGGCATGATTTCATTCTTATTCTCTCAGCTCAATGGTATCATCCGCCGCTTTGCACTATTGTAAAAAGTAGGTGGGTTGATTCTGGCCATAGTTAACAGATTACGGTAAGTAATGTGTAAAATTTGTTTAGATCAATTTATCTCTAATTTAGTTATATTAATATTCCGGAACCGGTTTTTGTTATCAATAGCACAGTGGCTTGTTGCGACTGTGCTGGAAGTATATTGATTCAATACACTGGGCATATTAAAGAGTCGTTTTTACGCTAATGTAAACCGCGGAAGCTATGTTGTTAAGCAACCGTATTAGTGATTTATCAGGAAAAATTATTTCCTGTTTTACCTTGTGTCGGGGCAAATAATGAACCAATTTAAATTAAGAATATCAGCAACCTTAGGGGGGATTATCTTCGCTATCATCGCGACGTTAATTTCCATAGGATTTCTCTCCTTTCAGAGTGAAAGTATCGCCTTAAACAAAACGGTTCTGATGGAAAAGAACGCCACCGTTGAAGCTGATTTAACAGAGAAGTTTAATAGTTACCGAAGCGTATTATCAGGTATTGATGTAACACAAAAGGATATGACACCTGAGGGCCTTTCTGTTGCGGCGACAGCATAACTGCAGATGCTGTTTCGTACCCAAAAGCAGTTTATAGAAGGTGCGTATGTTTTTGATATTGAAGGTAATACCTATGATAAGGATGGAGTCAAACAAGGTTTTAACCCGAAAGATTTGGGGCGCTCATATTACAAAGCTGTGTTTAATGACGGTAAAACTTTCTATGTTATAGCACCTTTTACGTCGGTAGTGACTCAGAAAGAGATCGTTGTTCTCGCTTATAAAGTGAATGGGTCTGTTGCCGTTATCACCTCTATTTATCTTGATGCCCTGCTTGGAAACCTCTCTGACCGGAAAGATATGTTCCTGTATGCTGAAGACGGTACTATTCTGACTTCGCCTTATTCAGATCTTTTGGGTAAGAATATTTATAACGAGCGCCCTCTTTACAAGCAGTTTAGTGCAGCCTCTCCGGAACTAAGCTACACCGCAGTAGTGAATGGAGAAGATGCCGAGTTTACGGCTTTCTGGAGTCAGCTTGATGTTAATGGCTGGAAGTTCGTTACCTTTATCAGAGATTCAGTTATTGAAGAGGGTGCCAACAATCAGTTGCTGACTTCCGGCGGCATCGGGCTGCTAAGCTTATTGGTCGCTTTGGGTATTTTGTTGCTGGTGCTGGATAAATTGGTGCTTAAGCCGGTTGGTGGTACCCCGGATGAGATTGCCAAGTTGATGGAGAAAATGGCTGACGGCGACTTTACCCAGAACCTGAAACAGACAGGAAAAGAGACAGGTATTTACTTGTCGCTGGTTAAGCTCTCTTCCGAACTTTCTGAGCTGATTAAAAATACCCATGGTATCTCTGAGAGTGTTACCTCTGCTTCTCAGGAGCTTAACGGTATTATGAACACGACTAAGCAGAATGCTCAGGAAGAGTTATCGCAGATGGAACAAATTTCTACTGCCATTAATGAGCTTTCCTCTACCTCTCAGGAAGTAAGCCAGCAAGCCGTTGCCGCGGAAGAGCAGGCGAAAGGAGCAAGGGAGAATGTCGATAGCGGTAAGCTGACCCTTGAACGCAATATTGGCCTGACAGACTCAATCAGTACCTCGGTCAGTGAGAGTGCCACTATTGTTGATGAACTGCGTCAGTTTGCTTTAGAGATTGGCTCTGTTACGGAAGTGATTAACTCTATTTCAGAGCAAACTAACCTGTTGGCGCTAAACGCTGCTATTGAAGCGGCCCGAGCCGGTGAACATGGCCGCGGCTTTGCTGTGGTAGCCGATGAAGTGCGTAGTCTTGCGTCGAAAACACAAGAGTCGACAGTCAGCATTCAGGAGAGCATTGAGAAGCTGCAGAAGCAGTCCGAACGTGCCCAGAACAATATGACTCAGAATGTAGAGCTGATCGAAGAGTCGGTACAGCTTGCTGATAATGTTAAGTCGTCATTTGAAGATATTGCCCGTGCTGTTGAATCTATTTCTGAGATTAATACGCTGGTGGCAACGGCTTCTCAGGAGCAGTTCAGCGTAACTGAAGACATATCTCAGAACACCACACTAGCCTTCGATCTGGTACAGAAGAATGTAGGCGGTATTGATGAAACGTTGCAAGCCTCTGCTGAGTTGTCACAATTGGCAGAAACCCAGAAGAATGAGTTGGCTTTCTTTAAAGTATAAATAAGCTTGCCACTACTCAATTTAGCAGGAGTTGCCCCTAGGGTAGCTCCTGTTTTTTATGGGCGGTTTTTCTCTTTGCTGATAGCATGACAGCATGTAATGGAAAAAGTGACCCGTATGATTCCGCTGATTTATCACCCGATATATTCTCAACTGCCGCTTCCTGACGGGCATCGTTACCCGATCAATAAGTATCGTATGCTGTATCAGGCTATTGAACAGGAGAGGGAAAGCTGTAGCGGCTGGAACGGGAATTTCGGATATGTTCAGCCTGAGCCGCTTTCAGAGAACGAAGTAAAAACAGTACATTGTGAAGAGTACCTTCGTTTGTTGATTAAGGGGGAACTTGCGGCCGTTAAAATGCGGCGGATTGGTTTTCCGTGGAGTGAACAACTGATAAAACGGACACTGACATCCGCAGGCGGTAGTTGTGAAACCGTTCATCAGGCTGTGAAATATGGTGTGGCCATACATCTGAGTGGCGGTTATCACCATGCTCATTACGATTTTGGCAGCGGCTTTTGTCTGATCAATGATCTGGTATTAGCGGCTAAGCGGGCATTAACCCTGGAAGGCATTGAACGGGTATTGATTGTCGATAGTGATGTTCATCATGGCGATGGTACGGCAACACTGTGCAAAAATGAGCCGGATATTACCACGCTCTCTTTTTATTGTGATAAAAACTTTCCGGCCCGAAAGCCGGATTCGGATCTGGATGTACCTTTAGCAAGAGAAACCGGAGATAACGAGTTTTTGCAGACATTCCGTTCTGTTGTTGAGATAGCGGTTAACCTTTATCAGCCGGATATGATCCTTTATGACGCCGGCGTTGATATCCATAAAGAGGATGAACTTGGCTACCTGCATATCTCTACAGAAGGTATTTTTCAACGTGATGTTTTTATGTTTGAGCTGGCAAAAAACACTCAGCTTCCCATAGCCTGTGTGGTTGGTGGTGGATACCGCCAGCGGCATCAGGATCTGGTGCCCATTCATATGCAGTTAATGCGAGCTGCTTTTCAGGTTTATGGAAATTAAGCCATTGTGCACCACAGTATCAGCCACAAGTTGAGTATATGCATTTGATTTCTTTTTCTCTGTAATTTATTTTGTAAATCAATAGGTAATAGATTGGTTTGAAACTTAAATGAAGCAAGAGAAAATAGAAACTGAAAGGTTGCTACTAAGGCCTTTCTATTTAAGTGACAGCAAACGCGTTGCTGAGTTAGCAGGGGATAAGCGGGTTTCTGATATGACCGCTAATATCCCATACCCTTACGAAGAGTCGGTGGCAACAGACTGGATCAGCAGCCACGCTTCACTGTTTTCCGACAGAAAAGAAGTAGTGTACGGGATTACAAAGAAGGGCAGCGATGAGGTTATCGGTGCCGTTGGTATGGTGATGCAGCCGGATGGCTGCGGTGTTCTAGGTTACTGGCTTGGAGTAGAGTTCTGGGGAAAAGGATTTGCAACCGAGGCCGCTCACGGGCTTATCGAGTTTTGCCGTAGTCAGCTTGATATGACGGCAATCGAGGTTTGGCATCTGGTGGAAAACAATCAGTCACAGTCGGTTATAAATAAGCTAAATATCCCCTATATAGAAAATAGACAGATTAAGAAACTGGACCAGCAAAGAGAAATATGCGTTTACCGTCAGGATTTTAACCCACGCTGAGCATGATCAGCATTTTCCGAAGTTACCCTATTCAATAAATTTTTCCGGCAGAAACATAATGAACTCAAAACAAGTGGTACTTGCCTTCTGGCAAGCGATGCAATCTAACGACTTTGCCAAAGCGGCAGAGCGGTTAAGCCCTGATTTTGAAGGCTATTGGCCGCAATCGGGTGAGTTGACTTTAGGGCGTGAAAATTTTACCGCCATCAACAGTTATTATCCGGCCAATGGTCGCTGGCAGTTTGATATCCACTCTGTTGTTTGCGAAGGCGATACCGTGGTAACAGATGTCTCCATTACGGATGGCGTACAAAAAGCACGGGCTGTTACTTTTCATACTGTGACTGACGGATTAATTACCAGACAAAAAGAGTTCTGGCCCGATGAAATGGAAGCGCAGCCGTGGCGTGCTCAATGGGTTAAGGTGGTAAAAGAGCATAACTAAGTTAAAGCAGGGAGGCTTTAATGAAAAATATCTATCTGTTTGACTGGGGAGACACTCTGATGGTCGACTTTAAGGGTCAACAGGGAAAGATGTGCCATTGGAATAAGGTTCAGGCGACTGATGGGGCAAAAGACGTTCTGGCTGAGTTGTCAAAAAATCATCTTATTTATGTTGCGACTAATGCCGCAGATTCGACGGAATCTGACATTAAGAAGGCTTTTGAGAGGGTAGAACTGGCCCAATATATTGATGGCTATTTTTGTAAGACTAATCTGGGTGTTGGTAAAGGGACGCCGGAGTTTTTTAGCCGGATTATAAAATCTCTTAAAGTGTCTCCGCATATGATTACCATGGTTGGAGACTCCTATAATAATGATATTGCGCCGGCTATATCTGCAGGTATTCATGCCATCTGGATTTCCTCTCAAAATGATCATTCTCATTTAAATGACGAAGCTCAGCAGATAGATAAGCTGCGGGATATACTCGTTAAGCGAGAAGCAAGATAGAAGGGGCGATCTTCTGATTTTTATAGCTTAGGAGCATAAATGGCAAAGGTTGTATTTGTATCAGGGATTCATGGCGCCGGTAAGTCAACCTTCTGTGAAGAGTTACAACATAGGTTGCAAATAGCACATTACTCAAGTAGTAGCCTGATTAAAGCCAACTCGGGTTATGCCGAGCTGCAGAAGTTGGCCAGCAATATTGATGAAAAGCAGCTTATTCTTCTGGATGCACTGTCCAAACTAACAGATCCAGCCATTATTCTTGATGGCCATTTTTGTTTGTTGAATCATAAAGGCGAAGTGGTTGAGATTAACGATGAAATTGCTTACCGGATATCGCCTTCGGCCATTGTCCATATCACTTGCCCTGCCGATGTTATCCATCAAAGATTAATGAAGCGGGATAGTGCCACTTTTTCCGTTGAGTTATTAGATGAGATGCAACTGAAAGAGACAGAAAAAGCCGCTCAGATAGCGGCTGATCTTAACATTCCGCTGATGAACTTCTGTTCGGGAGAGTGTATGGATGCCATTATCCGAAATTTGTATCCTTTATGCGCAGATGAGCCTGAATGTGTTTAGTTGGTTCGACTAAGCGCCGATATTGTAAGCGGTTATGTAGCACATAAAAACCATGTCAAACTGAACTAACAACGAAATTTTTTCCAACTGCTGCCTTTCTAATTCTTTAATGAACAAGAGCTAATCGATTAAGGAAGCACTTTTGCCACGAACACTACTGACCTTTTGCCTCTCCGTATTTCTGACTGGATGCGTTAAAAGCGAGGAGAAAAAGGATCTTGCTTATATTCAGTCCGGGCAGGAAGAATCAGATTACCGAATTCTGTTTATTCACGGCTCTCCCGGTAGTAAAGAGGGGTATCAGGCTTATCTGGACCACCCTGATTTGGCGCAGCGTGCTGAACTGATTTCTGCCGACAGGCTTGGTTATGGAGCCAATCCCCGTATTCCCGAACCATCAATAATGCAGCAGGCAGTTGCGCTGCAGCCTTTTTTGTCAGACAACAAAAAGAATATTTTAGTCGGGCACTCTCTTGGCAGTCCGATAGCTCTGCAACTGGCTCTGTTAGATCCTGAAAAGGTAGCCGGTATGGTGCTGGTGGCGTCGGCATTTGATCCTGAACTGGAACACCCTAAATGGTATAACCTTCTGGCAGATACCATTGTGGTCAAATGGCTGCTATCAAAAGATATGAATAACTCAAATGAAGAGATGATGGTGTTATCGCAAGAGCTGACAGAATTGAGCTCTAAGGATTGGTCGCGACTAACTATGCCTATTGATATCGTTCATGGTGATGAAGATAAACTGGCTGACCCTGACAATGCCGAATATGTCTATAACAAGCTATCACAGCAGGATGCAACATTAACCATACTCAGGCAAAAAGGCCATTTTGTGTTGTGGAAAGATCACGAGATGATAGTCAGACAAATTGTTAAGTTGCTGGAGCGGGTAGGGCAGATCAAGCAAGGTTAAACTTGATTAAAAAATAAAAGCCACTGTTCCCAATAAGGGGGCAGTGGCTTTATTGCTTTCTGATTATCAGCCTGATAGCGAGGTTACTGCGTCACACCAGCGATTACAGAAGGATCACCGGTTACTACAGGCATGGTTCCGATATTTGCACTTCCGGTTACTCCGCTTGGTACAGGAACTGGTGGATCGGTTATCACAAGGCTGCCGCATTGTCCTGCTGCTGTTTGCATAGTTTGTTCAACATCCAGCGCCTTTATGACATATTGGTTTGAGTCGCCAAGCAGAACGCCATCAGCAATAGAGAATAGCGGACGGTACTGACCACCACTATTGGTTGCCGGAATACCCCAGAAATCGCCATTACCACCATAGTTTACCATGTAAGTCTGACCGTCATAGCTGCCGGCACTGCCGCTGCGGTCATTGGCATCTGAATGTTGATATACGATCTGAAGTGGTTTTTCAAAGCTGACAATATTGTTCGAGCCATCTCTGACAGTGGATAACTGATTCCATGACTGAATACCGGTTTCCCAGACATAAAATTCAGTTACCACGCCCGGATCATAAATGTCATAGCTGTTGCTGACGGTACCCGGAATCATAGGTCCGCTGCGTACACCCCAGCTGTGAGGTGTCGGGTCAATATTGCTTTGAGTAAGTGCGGCATCATAACGCACTGGCTCACCGCTGGTGACACTCACCAGAGTTAATGCGTTACCGCCTGTTGTGGCAAAAGTATAGGTAAACGGACCTGCGGTTGTTTCGAACGGACTGCCTGCACCACTGTAGTTAGTCAGATCGCCCAGTTCCAGATTACCAATCGGACAGTTGTCATAACAGGTAAGAGTAACGGAACCAGACTGTAGCAACTCACCAGAGCCGGTTTCACTGCCGTTAACAAAAGATTGCTCGTAATAGGTCAGTGCTGGCTGACCATCAAGGTATTTCACTTCCCCGCCTAACTGCTCTGAATACATATACAAAGTTTCGTTAGCCGCTAATACGATCTGCACAGGGGTTTGCGAAGTAACTGTCGAACCATTGCTGCCCCAGGCCAGCTTACCAGTTTTGTAGAAACCATCACTGCCTACAGAGTCGTCTGCTGCGGTGAGGTAGTTTACAACCCACTGATCGTAGCTGCTGTCAGCAAAGATAGCATCGTCCCAGTAAGAGAAGCTGATACCGCGGGCATTGGCTAAGTTCAGGCTTTTAACCGTGTTTTTGATTAAGCGTCCCGGAGCATTGATATAGGTATAGTTTGTCTGAACGCCATTATCGTCTTTGACAATGGTATCACCGTTGGAGAGCGCACCATCTGTTTCAGTCCATGCTCCCCAATAGCCTATATATCCGTAGCTTTCATAGCTGCCGTTAGAGTCACTGTCGTACTTGACTGGGAAGCCGCTATTGATGTCGACCTTAGCACCTGTCGTTGCGTTGTATAAACCGTAACGATGCACAAAACTATCGTAGTTAGTGCGGCTTAAGCACTGTCCGGTAAAGCTGTTTGACTTATATGGCAGGCTTGAAAAGTCGCCACTGACACTCTGAACAAGTACATGGGTGGTATTGTAAGCCAATGCGTAAGAGGTCTCTCCGGCTCCGCTACCGGTACGGCTGACACCTGTCAGTGCAATACCGCTTGAGCGATCACTCGACATAATTACACTGGCTCTCTGGGTATAAGAGTCAGAGCCGTTGGTTGACGACTCATACATGGTAAAGCCGATGGATCCCGGTACAGAGTTAACGGTTTTTACTTCACCACCGCCACGTTGATTGTTCGCGGTGAAGTTGTCGAAGAAGTCAAAATTAAACTGGAACTGACCGAAAGGATTATCTGCGCTGACACCGCCGGTTACTTCTGCTTTAAACCGGATTGCCTGTTCATCTCCACCGGAGCCGATTTCCGGCAACCAGAAGTGCGCTTGCAAAGGGGAAAAGTCATCTTCGCGGGTAACGTTGGCAATGGCCTTCATATAGCTGGGCGTGTTTGCCGCTCCTGAAGACTGGCCTTGTGAACCGTCGTCCTGCTCATCAAAACAGGCGGATTCGTCTGCTAATACAGAATAAGCCCCCTGATTTACAAACTCTGTACTGTTGAACTGATCGGTAAAGCAGAGAATGCTGTTGACTAAGTTAATCGGCTCAAGTGCGGCATTCCAGATATGAGAGTTGGTTTGTGCATTACTGTAATCTGTGCCGGGGTCGTTATAAGCGGCAAGTGATGCTGTTGGTGAAAGCAGGGCGATAGCAAAAGCAATTTTATTAATTTTCATTAGTGACTACCTCCAGTTGCTGAGGCAAAGTCAAAGTTGCCGTGGCGACTTTTGTTGCACTGCCGTCACCACCTCCGCCACCACCACATGCGACTAACCCGAAAGCCAGCAACAACACACTCAATGCACTTATTACAGTTTTAAACATAACCACTCCTTAACCACGAGCTGTTTAACCGATATCTAAAGAATAAAATCAAAACACACAGTAAGAATAGGGTTGTTTGAAGTGATTAAAAAACGGTTAATTGATATAAATATCTATAATAAGATGACCAACACTTATTTATGTAAGTTATTTGTAATTGAGCTTAATAAGAAAGTGATCTGAGTGGTGTTTGTCAGAAATAATACGTCAGGAGTAATGAGTAAAACTAAGTTGTTTTGGCCAGATTATCGCAATGCAAACGCTACTGGTTTAATAGTGTTTTAATTGTAACTTATTGATTGAGTAAGTACTCTAAATGGCTGTATGCCATGATTGAAACTGGGTGAACATCGAGTTTTTACTCATATCACATACATCAATATATCATGTGAAACTTGTAGTTAAACTTTTTAGAATGAGCCAATGAATAACGACTGAGCTTTTTGTTGAATATTTTTGTTGTGCTAATAGTGAGAATAATTAGCTTTTAGATTCTAACTGAGCGTTACCATGCTGATTGTTTTGTTAGTTATAAAGGAAGTGGCTCGTCAGCTAGCAGAAGCTAATTAATTTTGTTTGAGATGGTGAGTTAAATGCTAGAAATTACATTTTTACGCGCACAAAAATGTAGTTTTAATCTTTTTTTATGCGCATTAAAGTGTGGGAAGGAAGTTACAGCAGTGAAGCCGGAATCCTGTATTTGCGTGAAAAGGCCGTCAATCCTTTCTGAGAAAAGCTAATGGCTCTGGAGTCGAGATCCTGAGTTGCCCACTTTTGCTCAATTGCGTCCGTAAGAATCCAGCTTCCTAATTTTCCTGCCAGATGGCTGCGCCTTTCACTCCAGTCTAGACAGGCCTTACACAGTGGGTGCTTACTGCTTTTTAGCTGATTGAAGTCGTAACCCAGCTCGTCAAAAAAGCTTTTGCCTTGTTCAGTTAATGTTGCGTCATTTCCGGCATCAATAATCAGCCCTTCAGAGATCAGAGCATCAAACAGAGCCACACCAAGCTCACCGGCAAGATGGTCATAGCAAATCCGCGCTCTGCGAAGCCTTTTATCGCTAGGCCCGGTAGATACCTGAGCGGTGACCATTTCCGAGCTTATGTTTAACAGCTGCTCCAGCAGATCGGCAATTTTGCCGTCCTTTAACTGGAAGTACTTATGTCTCCCCTGTTTGCGGACAATAAGTAACTCTCCCTCGACCAGCTTTTGCAGGTGGCTACTAGCGGTTTGCGGTGTGATGTCTGCCTCAACAGAAAGCTCTGTCGCTGTCAGGGCTTTTCCTCCCATTAGCGCAATTAGCATTTTTGAACGGGCTTGATCGCCAATCAGGTTTGCCAGATAGGCAATATTGGGTTCCATAAGAGATTACCGGTTAGTTCGATGCACATCGAAGCATGCAAAGCAGTAGCAGGTAGACTGCCTCAAAACAAAGCAGGAGACAACAATAATGAAAATCACATGTTTTATTGAGTACCGGATTGATCCATTTAAGGCTGAACTGTTTGAGCAGTATGCTGAGAACTGGAGCGAGATTATTACACTATGCGGGGGAGATTTGCTTGGCTATTTTTTGCCTTATGAAGGTTCTAACGACAGAGCTTTCGGGCTGATAAGTTTCAATAGCTTAGCAGACTATGAAGCTTACCGGGACAGACTACGCAAATCGGATTTAGGCAAGGCTAACTTTGTTTTTGCGCAGACAGAGCAGTTTATTAACGAAGAGAAGCGTTCTTTTTTGAAAGTCGTTCAGTCCAGCTATAAGAGAGCACCAGAAGGAGATGTCTATGATTGCGGTAATATTTGAGGTGACGCCGAAACAGAGTGGTAAAGACAAATACTTTGAAACGGCAAAAATGTTAAAAGAAGAGTTAAGCCAGATAGATGGTTTTATCTCTGTCGAGCGATTTCAAAGCCTTGTTAACCCGGATACTTTTCTTTCGCTCTCATTCTGGCGTGATGAAGAGGCGGTACTGAAATGGCGAAGCAACAACAAGCATCAGCTTGCCCAGCAGTTGGGAAGGCATGACTTGTTTGCCGGTTACCGGCTAAGGGTAGCAGAGATAGTCCGCGATTACGGGCTGGATGAGCGGGAGCAGGCACCTGCGGATCTTTCTTAACTATCTTGCCAATAGAGGTTTATAAACATAAAACAGGGAACGTAATGTTCCCTGTTTTACAGCACTTAAGTTGTTTTTGGTGTAATATACAACTCTAAAGTTGTCACAAGTGTATATTACAACTAATATGTTGTTAGTGATGATTGAAACAACATTAAAGTTGTTTGAGGTGTTTCGTGAAGGACATTGATGAACTGGCAAAGCTACTTGTAGAGCAACGTAAAAAGCTGGGTATTGAGCAAAAAGAGATGTACATGCGAATTGGCATGAAGCAGCAACAATATCAGCGTATTGAGGCGGGCAGTGATGTGAAGTTGTCGACCTTACTCCGAGTATTGGAAGGGCTTGATTTGGAACTCTCGATCACGCCTAAAGGGAGCAAAGCATGTTCTGTTCTTGAAGAGCCTGTTATTCAAGGTCAGAGAGACGTACCTAAAAGTGACCAGTTGCAAGACGATGGTGATGATCTTGGTTTTTGGTTTGGCTCCGGAGATAAATGATGAGCAAGCAGATCGAGAAAGTTGAAGGTTTAAACATCCAGTTACATGGAGTTGATGTTGCAGTGATTGCCCATTATGCTGGCGGGAAGAACATTCTGACTTTCAACCCTGAGTTTGTTGCGATGCCAACGGATAAACGGCCTGTTTTGACTTTAAGGCAGTTGCTTGATCCTAGCTATTTGAGCAGACCACAGATTAGAACGGATAAGATTCCCCCTGTTCTGTCTAATCTGTTGCCTGAAGGGGCGTTGAGAGAACTGACAGCTCAAGCACTTCGGTGTCATATCAACAATGAGTTTTCAATCCTTGCCTATTTGGGGGCTAACTTGCCGGGTGCCATTATCGCCCAGCCAATAAAAGCTGGGGGATTGCCAGATTGGGCATTGAAGCAACGACTGTCGACAGAGCCTCAACAGATCGATGTTAAGCATGCAGATACTAAGTTTTCATTGGCTGGTGTACAGATGAAGTTTTCCTCGTCTCATTTGGATGGCCGTTATCACATCAATCAGGAAATCTCTGAGGATATGTGGATTATAAAAACACCATCGACCGTTCACAAAGGTGTACCCGTCAATGAATATACCTGTATGAAGCTGGCCGAAGCTGCAGGTGCAGATATTCCGGAAGTGCGATTAATCGAGCTTAGTGATCTGGAAGGGCTACCAAGCATCAAGTTGCCGGATGAGCAGTACGCTTATGGTATCAAGCGGTTTGATCGTGGTAGTACTGGTCGTATTCATACCGAGGACTTTGCACAGGTCTTTGGCCTCTATCCTTCAGACAAGTATCAACGAGTCAACTATGAGCAACTCGGTAATGTACTCTACCGGACAAGTACAGAGCGGCTGAAGGATATTCAACAAATGGCAAGAAGACTGCTTATCAATATCTTGCTTGGTAATGGTGACGCTCACTTAAAAAACTGGACGTTGATTTATAGTGATATGTATTCGCCACGTTTGTCACCGCTTTACGATGTGCTCTTTACCGCACCATATATTGAGCACGATAGTCTTGCACTCAACATAGCAGGTACCAAGCTGTGGTTCGATATCACGATGAATCACTTTCAGGTGTGGGCAGAGAAAGCGGCAGTGCCTTGGGTTGCTGTTAAGCCACACTTGCTTGAAGTAATGGCGTTAGCTCGCAAAAACTGGCCTGCACTGCTGAATGAATTACCTATGGAAAGTGAACATAAAGCCGCTTTGAAGAATCATTGGCAGCAATTAAGTGCAGACTTTCTAATCGAATGACCACTTTACTCATCATGACTGTTACGTACAGAGCTTAGAAGGCTAGCCGAAACAGGCACCAGTGAGTCGGTGGCGATTCAACTTTTCATTTCTCGTGTAGCTCCGTACTCTCTCAAAAAACGATTAATTGATTGCTTAGTAGTTTTCGTTAATTGGCATTCAAATGGGTCGTTGAGGCAATTAGCTGGTATGACGATAAGGAGTATTTTCATATAGAGTCTTATTATGTGATTTGTGGCATACATTTATTGAGTAAATACGGTATAAAGCGAATGGCATACAATAAAAAGGATTAACTGATGAACAAGAGAATATTAGCAACGTCGCTTTTAATGTGTTTATGGGCTTCTGTTACAGCAGCTCATCCGGGAAGAACGGCTTCAGATGGGTGTCATTACTGTCGTACTAACTGCGATTACTGGGGAGTCCCTTATGGTGCTCGCCACTGCCATATATATGCTGAACCAACAGAAGAAGACTTAAATCATGCAAAAGTTGTTAAAGAGTTTTCTGAACATGGCACTCATTTTATTACCTTAAGGGAGAATGAAACTTGGTTGACATTCGAAACTACAAGTATAGACAAAATGCAGTCAGAATCAAAACTCTGAGAGTCCATATATAAATTTTCCTTTCAGTCACCTTTAGGCCGTACCGAGGGTGGGGCGCTTTCACTTTTCACTCAGAAATTCATAAAAGTAATGCCGTCGGGCCCAGAAGATAGCAGGCATCGGTGGCTTATTTCCTCCTCCTTTGTCATGCCTTATCTGGCGATATAGACCAAAATATTCTAACAAGGTGCAATGAAGATTGTTTAGTAAGTTTTCTTCAATCTACACAAATCATGGTTCTTAAACTCCTTCAGCAAGTAGCTTAAGAAAAATCGATACCTCTTCATTTGTAAACTTAGAGTCATACTTCATCTCTCTGCTAAGAACATCCATCAACGCCTCTTTCTTAAATAGCTCATCTTGTAGAAACGTTTTAGTTTGTTCTGAAGCAATAGCTGCGATATCAGCTCCAAGCTTACAAGCACTGGCTCTTAGTTCATCATATTCTTGTGCCTCCATGAAACCGTCGTCGTAAAGAGCATCGAAAACAAAAGGGATCTTACTATATGTACTAATCAGATATAGCAGATCTGTCGCATCTTTTTTTCGCTTATCGCTTTCTCTGTCTAGCCAAGCAACCAATTTTAAAAGTGCTATACCAGCAGGAGCGCAAACAGGCAAAACCAGCTTAGGGTCTTCATGCACTAGCACCTGCCACGAGTTTTCTAATGCTTCTTGGAACCCTAACACATTCATCACAAAGTCTCCTTTGGGAGGCCAAGCGATGTTGTTGTCGTCGGCGATCTCTCCAAATGGCACGATGTCTAGCTCCCAAGGCATGCCGTCACTACATTCTCTATGAAAGCGATGACTTACCTGTTTATCTTGGGTGAAACCTATGGCAATCAAATTTGTGGCTAGACTATGGAACTGCTCCCAGGATTCTATGCAGATACCAAAGTCCACATCTCTAGTGCCTCGTTCGATTTTCGCGCCAAATCCATGAACGAGCACGAGATCGCGAGCCATTGCTCCAACAATCATATAAGGGATATCTAGTTTTTGAGCCTCAGTGTTAACATCGAAGTAGAGTTCAGTAAGACCCCTAGAGAATTTCTCATTGATGGTGATGTAGGTATTGGTCATATAGCTTATCTGCAACCTCAAGGTTTCTTACATTATCTGACGCTAATAGCTCAGCATAAACAATTAAAGGGTTAACTAAACTTTCTAGAGGGCCTTTTAAAACTTCTAATTCTGTAAAGGGCTCTACTAGCTCTATTTGTACAGAGGAGTGCTCATCTTCACGAATCTGTTTTAAACGCCCGTGTCTTAACAATAACTGGTGATGTTCTTTGGAGATATATATACGTGCTTTGTTTGAATTTAAAAAGTGAGTGTATCGATCGGCTGCTGCATCCCCACCAAGTAATGCATTGCATTGACTTAACAGTTTGTCACTATACCAATCGATATTGCCTGTCGTGTATTTGATTTGAGGAGGATTTTTTCTTAACAGATAGCCATATTCTTTTGCCCACTCCTGCATAAGATTTTTTCCTTTCAGAAGCGTTTTTCTGTCCTTGTCAATGTAACCCTGATTGTCTAAATCAAGCATGACATCCCCTATTGTACCAAGGGAGACATTTGAGTTTTTTGCTAATTCTCGATAAGACCACACGATAGCTTTAGGATTACTTAGTAATACATATACAACCTGTAAGCCTTTCTTTCCAAAAGCTTTTCCTAGAGCTTGTTTTTCTTTTGGCATGCTATGAGCTTTCGGTTTGTTACCTTTGACAAAGATAAAGAATCCGTTTTGGTTAAGATATGCATTTCCGCAGTGATCGATAAATTGTATTTGGGCACCCTTTAATCGTTCAGCTAAAGCTGGATTTATATAGCTTGTCAGAAAAACGTACTGGGAAGGCGATTGGTACTGATTTTTGTAGTTTGCTATCTGTACCACTGTCAATGGTGTTTTTTTGTCCACACAGTGAATGAATAAAGGTAATTCAGAGAACTGATAGTCAACGATCCCTGCAATGCCATGTTCTGGGCTATGAAAGATCTCCAAGCTTTCAACTGGAATGCGGTATTCCTCACGTAGTCGTGAGTATGCATCTTCAAGAAGCTTACTTTCAGTGAAGTGAGGTTTGTGATTATTCATCCTTTGCTCCCGACTCTTACAGAGTCTGTATCAGAATCTTATGTTCATTTCTATAGCGTGTACATTTTAAATGAACGCTCAACAAAAGTGAACGGTTTGTTCATTGATTTTTTGCGTTCAAAAAATGAACAGAAGAAAAAAGTGAACTGTGAATGTGTCTTTATCTTGAAAAGGCCTCACTAGCGTATGAATTACTATGATAGTTATGTAATTGTAGTGGTACATTGAATTTGGCCACCTGATTAGAGGTGTTATGATTCAGTTCATAGCAGAAAGAGTGGCTAAAAGAGCATGGGTGATTGTTATTTATCTAAGCGCCTTTGAATCGCACAATACATGAAATAACTCCAGTTCCCGTAACCATTTCATCCACTTAATTGACAAGCCGGAACGCTCTCTTTAACCTTGTTTGGCACCGGCAAAATCCGGTGTCAGGATTCGAACCCTGAGTTTACATACACAGGCGTATAAGAACTGCATTTTGCAGTATTTATGTGCGGCTTTAGCGTACCTGAAAATTATGGTGGGCTGAGCGGGGGCGCTTAGGCGCGCCGTTCCTGTGTAGCGGTAGTTCGAACCCTGTTCAGTTCACCACCCTCTGATTCGAACCTTTGTGTGGTGATTAATTTAAATACACAGGAGGTTCTATGAACCAATCGAAATCCCCCGATTTTTATGACCAAGTCGAAGACTTTGTTCTCCGCCATATTTCAGAAGATACCTGCGGTGACGCTAATCTGAATAATGAAATAGGTATTTTCCTGATTTCGCTGTTGCTGGCTTATAAGAAGGAACATGAAGGCTAAGGAAGCGATTAGAAAGGGATAAATACAAAAAGGGCGATAACTCATTGAGTTATCGCCCTTTCCAATCGATTGGTGGAGCTGGCGGGATTTGAACCCGCGTCCGAAAATCATTCATCTTTGGTACTACATGCTTAGTCGATCTTTACATTCACCAAATACCTGCGAACCGACACGCTAGTAGATGACTATCCTGAATTAGTATTCGCCGTTCATCTCTCAGGCGGGAGAATCCGGGCTAGCTCGTTTGGGTTTGATCTCTTGTTGTTCCCCGTCTTACAAGCGGAAGCTAGGGCAAGAGAGCTCTCAGCAGGTTATTAAGCTGCTAGTGCGTAGTTTTCGTCGTTTGCGACTATTTTTTTGCGGCTTTTTACGTGGCCAACCGCCCCACGGCATGCACCTCAGACTGCAAAATTCCCGTCGAATCCTGAATCAGCCCCAAGTGTTAGGGGTGAATAGTAACAGAAAAGCTATATCTGTCTAGCAATACGCGTTTAAGTGATGAAGATTTATTCTGTTTTAGTGAAAGATGGCAGCGAAATACCAACTTTCAAGATCTATTATAAGCTATTGATAGAACAGAAGTTCATGCCATAGCAAATATCATGTATGCTGCAGCGTAGTTCATTCTCAGCTTTTGGAGCTTGCCGGAAAGAAAAATCGGCAAGGAAAAAAGGAATAACATAATGATTAATAACATAATACGTTACTTAGCTCGGTTTTCTCCTTTACTACTTTTACCCCTACTTTCTTTCTCGGCTTACGCCCTGCAAGAATCGTCTATTACCGTTATTGGTAACGGGCCGTTAGTGCCGAAATCGGCGCAGCAATCTATCCCTGTTAGTTTTACTAATATGGAACAGGTGGATATCGAAATCTTGCAAGTGACCGATGCCAAGCGCCTATTGAAGCATCATTATCTGCTGGATTCTTTAGATACATGGAATCTTCGTCAGCTTAAGCACGCTTATAAAAGTGTTTTCTCTGATCGATATCAGCTACCGAAAGCGGATCAGGATGTTATTACCTCAGCAAGACTTCCTATTCCACAAGACCTGCCTTCTGGTTGGTACCTGGTCGTGGTGAAAGCGCCCGGTGATTTCAGCCACTTCGAAATTAAACATATGCTGCTGAGCGATATTGGTATTCAGGCGAGAGTCAATAAACAGCAAGCTGCCTTTGCGGTCACTCGTCTCTCTACGGGGGAAGCCATAGAAGGTGCAGAGATTGAACTGTTGCAAGAAGAACAGAGTGAACAAGTTCAACTGACTGACGAAAAGGGGCTTGCTTACTTTAATCGACAGATAAAGCGCACCGATCTGGTTATTGTTGCTAAAGGGGATGAGTTCGGCCTGCTCTCTATGCGTGAAGTACCGCTTGATCTCTCTGAATATAAGATTGGAGGCCGCAAGTTCAGAGACTATGAAGCTTATATCTACAGTAACCGTGATCTGGTGAAACCGGGTGAAAGCTTACCGATCAATGTGCTGCTCAGAAACCAAGATGGTGAGGTTTTGCCACTAGAAGAAGTGGACCAACTGTATTTGACCGTGACTGATCCTAGAGCCAGTACCATGGTTCGGGAAACATTGTCCGCGCAAGCCGCTGGTTACTACTCATATTCGTTAAGAACATCGGGTGACTGGAAAGCGGGTCGTTATACGGTTGAAGTGCGTCTGGATCCTAGTAGCCCAGAACCTGTCAGTCAGTATCAATTCCAGTTAGAAGAGTTTGTCCCCGAGCGTATGGATCTTACGCTCTCTGGACTCTCTCCATTTACGATTGCAGGAGAGAAAAACCAAGTTGAGCTTGCAGGCCGTTATCTATTTGGTGCACCTGCGGCAGGTAATGTACTAAAAGCTGAGCTCTCTTATCAGCCAGTACATTATTTCGAAGGTGAGTATAAAGGGTTCTTTGTCGGTAAAAAATTCAGACTAAACCGTTACTACGAAGCGTTAGAGGGGCAAACCATGTCCGAACAAGGTACATTGACGCTTCAACTACCCACTCCTGAGAGTTCAGATATTAAAAGCCCGGTAAAAGTAGCAGCAAACTTTGCTCTGCAAGAATCCGGTGGCGCAGCGATTCAACGTAACGCGACATTTATTAGCTGGAAAGATAAGCTTATTCCGGGTATCAAACCTGCTTCAAAAAGCTTTGCGTACCAAAGCAGTGCTCAGTTCGATATCGCTCTATTAGCGGCTGATGGACAGTCGCTTAAAGAGGGTGAAGTCGAGGTTATTCTGGAATACAACCAAGGCCCTTATTATTGGGTTTATGAAGAAGGCAGCGGTTGGAGTAGAGAAGAGCAGCCTGAGTGGAAGCAAATTGCTAAGCAAGCTCTTACCCTGGCTGAGGCTCCAAAAAGCGTTAGTTATAGTGTGGATTGGGGGGATTATCGCCTTAAAGTGACGGATCTTGCTTCCGGTGTTGAGTCTGTCTATCCATTTTATGCAGGATGGTTTCAAGGTTACGATCAGCAGAAGGCGAAGCCGGAGCATCTGACTATTCATGCTAACCAACCTTCTTACAGCAAAGAAGATAAGCAAACTCAAGTGAGCATAGTGAGTCCAATGCAAGGTTCATTGCTTGTGACTTTGGAAACGGAACAAGTTGTTTGGTCAAAGCGAATTCAGGTTGACAAGGGCGATGTCACTGTCGATGTGCCTCTATTGAATAACAATGGTGAACCGCTAAATAGACATGATGTCTACCTAACGGCAACCCTAACCGGGCAGGCGGCCGGTGTGCCTAAGCGTTACTTTGGTGTGGTTCCTCTCAAGCTTAATCGTGAAAAACGTAAGCTAAACATCACCATGACGCTGCCTGAACGTATTGAGCCAATGAAAACCCTCTCAATTCCGGTTGAGGTGGCCAATTTAGATGATGATCAAGTAGGGAATACTTGGGTAACGGTGTCGATTGTCGATAAAGGCATTACCAACATGACACGTTATACGCCAAAAGATCCGTATCAATATCTGTTTGGTCAGAGACGATACAGTGCGGATATTGTCGATCTTTTCTCGCGTTTATACGATACCAGACCTAATCCTTTTGCTCAGCCGCGTTTTGGTGGCGACCTTAACCAAAGGTTAGCCAATAATAAAGATGACTTGGTAGAAAGTAAGACAGTTATTCTAATGTCTTCTCCCGTTGAGTTACTGGGTAACATGGCCGTCGTAGAGTTCGATATTCCTGACTACAACGGCGAAGGGCAGATTGTTGCAACGGTATTTAATGACAGGCAAGTTGGTCAGTTAGTACAAGACAGTGCGATCAGTGCTCCGGTTGTGGCAGAGTTGAGCGTGCCTCGCTTTGTGGTTGCGGGAGATAAAACCACAACAACCGCGGACCTGTTTAATAATAGTGGTCAGAAGAAAGCCTTCTCCGTGCAGGTTCTTCAGGATGGTCAGGCGAAAGCACTAATCAATGAGCAAGTAGTGCTTGATGACGGTGAGCGCTGGAGTCGTAATGTTCCATTTTCAATTGCTAAACAAAGCAAAGTGGAACAGGTAGAAGTAGGGATTAAGGTCTCTGAGCAACCTTTGGCTTATCACCCTGATGGTTGGGTTGGCTCTGTGTTGACAGCCATGAAAGAGAAGGTGCTGCCAGTTGGTGAGAACAAAGATCAAGAGTTCAAGCCTGAGATCAATATTGACCGTCAATGGCGAATTCCTGTTCGCTCCTCTATGCCATGGATAATACAGGCGAAGGCGGTGAAGTTGGCGGCGAACCAAAGCTATGTGGTTGAGCCATCACTGTGGGAGCAAATGAACACAGTAACAGGTAAAGAAGGTGAACTGCATATTAGTGCTACGCCTATCTTGAGTGTCACAGAGCAGGCAAAAGGGTTGATAAGGTATCCATACGGATGTGCTGAGCAGACCACCAGTAAAGCGTGGCCTTTCTTATTAGAAAGCCCTGAGTTGCAAGCCATGCAGGCCAAGGCAAGAGAAAGTCAAAAGCAACAGGGTAAAACGGTTACCGGTAATCGAGACGTGATTGCCGATTCGGTTCAGCGTTTGAGAAACATGCAAAGAGCCAATGGTGGTTTTGGCCTGTGGGATCGCTATAGCAATGAGCAATATTGGTTAACAGCGTACATTACCGAGTTTTTGGCTCAAGCGGATAAGCACTATCCGGGGGTAGTGCCAAAAGAAATGCTAGACGATGCCTACCGACGTCTCCGCGAATATTTGAACTACGATTCTAGTGATCGTTACGCATTAGCAAAAGCTTATGCGGCTTATCTTCTCAGTGAAAAGGGGTGGATAAGCTACAGTGACTTAGATATCGAGATCGATAAGGAGATGAGAACCGGGCTTTCAAACCTTCAGCTCATCGCTAGTTTTAATAATGTCGGGGCAACGGATTTAGCTAAGCGTAAGCTTAAAGAAATGAAGATGAGTCGTAATAGAGATGTTTATCATCGTGATTACGGATCAGAGCTACGAGATCTGGCTGCCGGCATCCTTATTTTGGACAAGATTGCTGAAAATGCGGAGTTGGAGGCTGAGGCGAGGGCACTGCAAATTGACTATATCGAAGAAGCTTCGCGACGTTCGGCTGAAGATAACTGGATAAGCACCCAAGAGCGTGCGGCTCTGTTAAGAGCAGCGGTACTAACCAATCAAGAGAACAACCGTTCGTTAAACCTACTGATTAATGGCAAAGAAGAGACCATTAAAGACAGAGCTAGCCTACCACTTATTGCCAATACTATGATCGCCAATAAAGAGCAGAGCCCAATTTATGTTAAAGCTTTGGCTACAGGTTACTTGAAGAGCGAACAATCTCTGACTAAGCAGCATCCTTTCAATACTATCAATGTGGTAAGGGACTCAAACGTTAAACGAGTTTGGTATCAGGACAATAAGAGATTAAGTATCTTCAGTGCGGATAAGCCAAGCCGAAAAGCGGTAAAAGTTGGTGATCGCATTGCGGTATACCTAATTGTTGAGTTAGATGAAACCATACATAACGCCATGGTTATCGATAGAATTCCAGCAGGCTTTGTGTTGGAAAATCCAAACTTAGGCCAAGGCTTACCACTCGCTAGCATAGGTAACCCTGATATTAAAATCAGTGAGAGTGACTTTATTGAGTATCGTCAAGATCGCTTTGTGGTGTCCGGTGATCTGCAAAAGGGATACCGATACAAGTTTGGTTACACCATGAGAGCAGAGGTTCCGGGAGAGTTTGTTGTGCCTCCACTCTTTGTTGAAGCCATGTATAAGCCTGAACTTCACTTTATAGGCGGCCATGCAGTGGATGCTGACAACCAACAGAGTTCAGTTGTTATTACTTCTGAGCAGCAGTAAGTGAAGGGTTGATTAAAGGTGTTTAATAGAGGAGCGGAATATCGAAAAGCTCGATGGCTGGTTGCGTTAGGCTTAAGTTTGGCGTTATTGGTTGCTTTGGCGAACTTTCTTTATCCGCTTCCTCCCCTCTATCCCGATGGCCCTTCTACTGTGGTTGTTTCAAAGGAGGGCGTGGTATTACGCTCATTTGGTAACAAACTAGGTGTGCACCGTTATCAAACCTCTGTCGGACAGGTCGATCCCTTCTATATTGAAGCACTACTGAACTACGAAGACCGCTGGTTTTATTATCACCCCGGAGTGAACCCATTTTCTCTTGTCCGGGCGCTTTGGCAGTGGGGAGTCAATGGTCGGGTGATCTCGGGTGGCTCTACCTTGACTATGCAGATAGCGAGGCAGATAGATCCGCATTCAAGGTCGATATCTGGCAAATTGAAACAGATATGGCGAGCGTTGCAGTTAGAGTGGCGTTATAGCAAAGATGAATTGCTGACACTTTATCTAAACCTTGCTCCTTTTGGCGGTAATATCGAAGGGGTGGAAGCGGCCGCCCAGCGATACTTTTCAAAATCAGCATCCAACTTAACCAAAAATGAGGCTGCCATGTTAGTGGTGATGCCTCAAATGCCATCCTTAAATCGTCCGGATAGATACCCCGAACGAGCGAAAAAAGTTCGCAATAAGGTACTCGCACGTATTACGGAAAGTGGCTTGCTTAGCGAAGAAGAGTATCAGCTACTTATACAAGAACCGGTTGCGGTTCGTTGGCATCAATCACCTTTTTTTGCACCTTTGTTAAGCCAGAAGTTACATAGAGATAAGCCCGATGATGAAGTCATTACGACCACGATAGACTTTGGCCTTCAGCAAAAAATAAACAAGGTATTCGCCCAAAAAAAATATGCGCTGCCAGCCAAAACTTCCGCAGCGGTACTGATTGTGGATAACGCCAGTGCAGAGGTGCTTGCTTATCAAGGCTCAATCGACTTTTCCGATCTGGAGCGTTTTGCCCATATTGATATGACTCAGGCAACACGTTCACCCGGCTCTACATTAAAGCCGTTTATTTACGGAGTGGCATTGGATATGGGGCTTATCCATAGTGAAAGTCTGTTAAGTGATGTGCCTTCTTCTTTCTCTGGTTACAAGCCAAGTAATCTGAACGGTAAGTTCCTTGGGGCGGTAAGCGTGAGTAATGCATTGAAACTGTCACTAAACGTACCAGCGATACAAGTGCTGAACCGGGTGACACCAGAAGTGTTTGACCAGAAGCTGAAGCAGGCCGGTATCCATTTACAGCACAAAAAGGCCAATTTAAGTATCGGCTTAGGGGGGACAGGCACCAATCTGTTTGATCTGGTTGCTTTATATCGTTCTCTTGCTAATCAAGGAATGGTCTCTAGTTTAAAGATATCTCCTTCACAAGCACAGGGCCGGGGGAAGTCGTTGCTAAGTCCTGAGAGCAGTTGGATTATCTTTGATACCTTAAGTGACTTAAGCGCACCCGATAGGGTGGTGCCTACGTCACGAAGAAAAATAGCCTGGAAAACGGGAACCAGCTACGGCTATCGTGATTTTTGGTCTGTAGGGGTAAGCCCTGATTATACGGTAGCAGTTTGGATTGGTAGGCCTGACTCTAGTCCAGTTGTCGGCTATTTAGGGGCAACGCAGGCTGCGCCGTTAATGTTTGATCTGTTTGATCTGTTACCAAGGGATAAATTACAACTTACTAAACCAGAAAAGGTAAAAAGGGTACTCACTTGTTGGCCGGGTGGGCGTGCTTATGCCAATAGTCCTGAAGGGCGCTGTCTGCGTAAAAAGTACACCTTAACCATAGACAAGTTAACCCCACCGACTATGCAGAGTAATGGAAACTTTGTTTTGGGGGATAAATGGCCGAGCCGATTACATGTATGGCAAAAGCAGCGGGCGGTAGTAAACCGTGAAGAACAACAAGAGAAAGTGATGATTACAACGCTTCGCTCCGGGCAACATTATTATCAGTCACAGCTTGACCGTTTGCCTCTTAAAACAAATTTGCAGTCACCGGAGGTGAGTTGGTTTATTAACCATAAACCGTACAACGAAAAGACACTCGTTCTTAAAGACTTCAAGAACGAGGTCAATATAACAGCCTGTTTAAATGCGGTATGCGATAAAAAGGTTATCTATATCCACGATTAACGCAAGCTGCTCTTCATGATTCGAGCTTTATCGCGTGCCCAGTCTTTCTCTTTCATATCAGTACGTTTGTCGTGAAGTTTTTTACCCTTCGCCACACCGATTTTGATTTTTACCCATGAGCGAGACCAGTAAAGTGACAGCGCAGCCAGCGTCATCCCTTCACGGTTAATGCGTCCGAACAGGTTGTCTAACTCTCTTCTGGAAAGCAGCAGTTTACGAACCCTTGTCGGGTTAGCCACAACATGGGTAGAGGCCTGATTTAGCGGGGTGATGGTCATGCCGCTGATAAAGGCTTCACCGTCGCGCATAAACACGTAGCTTTCCGCAATATTAACTTTGCCCTGGCGAAGTGATTTTACTTCCCAGCCCTGAAGCTCAAGCCCCGCTTCTATCTCATCATCGATGAAATACTCGTGGCGAACTTTTTTATTTAGCGCAATAGTGTTACTAGTTGCTTTGGTTTTTGATTTTTTCTTTGCCATAATGGCGTCATTATACGGATACTCCCTTGGTTGGGAAATCCTTATTTTGGCTGTATCCCTTGATATATTAGAAAAAATTGCTAACCGCAAAGTGACGAGAGAAGTTATGCCGCAAGTGAGACGTTCTGCATTAGTGTCTTTTAGTGCCGAGCAAATGTATAAGCTGGTGAACGATGTAGCCAGTTATCCGGAGTTTCTGCCCGGCTGTTCCGGTGCACAAGTTTTACAGCAGAGCGAATCTGCCATGGTTGCCTCTGTGGATGTGTCCAAAGCCGGCATCAGCAAAACCTTTACTACCTCCAATATTCTTGAAAATGGCAGCGCCATTTTGATGGAGCTGGTGGACGGGCCGTTTAAAACCCTGAAAGGCGGATGGTATTTTACTGAGCTGGACGAGTCGGCCTGTAAGGTAGAGCTTAAGCTGGACTTTGAGTTTTCCAGTAAACTGATTGAGATGGCGTTTGGTAAAGTTTTTAATGAGCTGACTAATAATATGGTGAACGCTTTCACTCAACGCGCGAAGCAGGTGTATTAATGAGAGTATTGAATCCAATATGATCCATGTAGAGGTGGTGTATGCCCTGCCACATGAGCAGCGCGTATTCCCAGACCATTGATAAAAACCTGACCGTAGAAGAGATTATTCTTCACTCCGGTATTTTGGAAGTGTATCCGGAAATCGATCTGAAAAAGAATAAGGTTGGTATCTTTAGCCGCAATGTGAAGCTAAATGCGACGGTACGCGATCAAGACAGAATCGAGATTTACCGCCCGCTGCTGGCCGATCCAAAAGAGATTCGCCGTAAAAGAGCTGAGCAGGCCAAACAAAAAGAGAAAGAGGCGAAATAGCTTGTGTTTACTGTACTAAGCAACAAATATAGTACTAAGTAATTAATAGCGAATAGCAAAAAGGCTCCGTCAGGAGCCTTTTTCGATCAGGATATCAGGCGTTTATCGAATACCTTCGAAGAAGCCTTCACCTTCAGGGAAGTCGCCGCTGATATTTAGCAGGCTACCTTCAGGATTAAATTTGACGATCAGGTTTTTCTGGATTGGATCGTTATGGCCTTCGGTGTGCAGGTAAATGTAGTACCAGGTATCCGGGTAGCCGTTCTCTACCAGCATTGGCGAGCCCATTACGAAACGAACCTGTTCCTTGGTCATACCAAATTTTAGTTTGTCGACTGCTTCCTGCTCTACGTAATTGCCCTGATTAATGTCGATTCGGTAAACGAGTTTCTCAACTACTGAGCAGCCCGTTAGCATGGTGAAGGCTAGAGGAATTGCAACTAACCACTTCTTAAATTGCATAGTCGGTAAATCTTATCTAGTAAAAGGTTTAAACAAAACTCGGCAGATGATAAACAAGCTTGACCAAGAAGTAAAAGGTGCCGTTCATTTGGCTCTTTTTATGACCACGTTTTTTGCGTTTTGTTGCAAATTAAGTAAAAGAAAAGGGAGCAGCGCTCCCTTTGTACAACAAGTGCTTGATCTTTATGCAGCAAGCAGTTCTTTGGCGTTGGCCAGAGTTGAATCGGTGATCTGGCTGCCGCCCAGCAGACGTGCCAGCTCTGAAATACGCTGTTCTTCGCTGAGAACGTGCATCTGGGTTTCGGTTTTGCCTGCTTTGGTCTGCTTGGCAACAAACAGCTGCTGATGACCACATCCCGCAACTTGGGGCAGGTGAGTAACACACAGTACCTGAGTGGACTCACCCAATGTTCTCAGCATTTTACCCACTACGGCAGCAGTCGGGCCACTGATACCGACATCCACTTCATCGAAAATCAGGCTTGGGGTATCAACTTTCTGCGCTGTAATCACCTGAATAGCCAGTGAGATTCGTGAAAGTTCACCACCCGATGCCACTTTCGCGATTGGCTGCATTGGCTGGCCGGGGTTGGTAGAGACAAGGAAGGTGATCTGGTCAATACCCAGTGGAGAGGCGTGTCCGGATTCACTTTCTACCTCAATATGGAACTTGGCTTTTTCCATACTCAGTTCATGCATGCTTTTGCTGATCAGCTTATCCAGCTCTTTGGCGTAACGCCTGCGTGACTTACTCAGTTTCTCGGCACTGGTTACAAAACACTGATAGAGGGATTCTACTTCCTCTTCGATGGCTTGCAGTTTTTCATCTGAGCAGTCCAGCGCATCGATCTGTTGCAGCAGATCCTGATGGTGCTGGTACAGGTCGTCAGCCATTACATGGTGTTTGCGGGAAATGGACATTACTTTTGAGAAGCGTTCTTCCACAAAGGCCATGCGCTCCGGATCCATTTCAATACCGTCAACGTAGCCACGCAGTTCGCTGCTGGCTTCTTCAACCTGAATAATGGCTTCTTCCAGCATAGCCGGCAGGTTAGCGAGCTGCTTATCCAGTTCGGCAAGTTGCAGAAGGGACTGGCTGGCAGACTGAAGCATACTTAGGGCATTCACCTCTTCGCCTTCATACAGTACATCGATGGCCTGCTGGCAGTTAACAGCCAGTTCACCGCTGTTGGCTAAGCGTTTATGCTCTTGCTCCAGCTCAGCAAATTCGGTTTCGCCCAGAGCCAGTTCATTCAGCTCTTTAATCTGATACTCCAGCAGTTGCTTCTGTGCCTGATTCTCCTGACTGTTCTGCTTTAGCTCTTTCAGGCGGTTTTTCGCCTGACGCCATGTAGCGTAATGTTGACGGGTTTTGTCCAGCAGGTTCAGGTGACCGGCGTACTGGTCAAGCATAGAGAGCTGATAGTCGCTTTTCATTAGCTGGTGGTGAGCGTGCTGGCCGTGAATATTGATAAGCTTCTGGCCGATGGCTTTAAGTTGAGAGAGAGGGACAGGGCTGCCGTTGATAAATGCACGTGAGCGGCCGTCTTTGCTGATCAGGCGGCGTAATATACAGTCGTTACCGTCCAGTAGGTCGTTATCTTCCAGCCAGCGGGTAGCGTGCAGGTTATTGTCGAGCTGGAAAGTGGCGCACACTTCCGTTTTCTCTTCTCCCTGACGAACCATACCGGTTTCAGCGCGGCCGCCTAAACAGAGCCCCAGCGCATCAATGGCGATGGATTTACCGGCGCCGGTCTCACCTGTGATGGTGGTCATTCCTGAGGAGAGTTCGAGTTGTAACGATTTTACGATAGCAAAGTTATTAACGCTTAAATCAGCCAGCATGTCGGATACCTGTGTAAATAATCAATACTGTATGCTCGAACAGTATATACTGATTTTTTGTACAGTAAAGTTGCGAGGCTGTTTTTTTATACAGTAGATCTGAAACTGTGACTGCGGTTAATAACGGGGCGATCTAAAACAGTTTGCTCGACCAACCCAGTTTGTTCCTTAGTACATGGTAATAGCTGTACTCTTCCGGATGGATAAGCTTAAGGACATTGTTGCTCTTAAAGATGCTTACTTCGTCACCGGCAGAAACGGGCAGGGAGATCTGGCCGTCGCAGCTTACTTCTAGTGTTCCGCGGTTATTTGGCGATACCACTAAGCGTACTTTTTTATCACCGTCGACCACCAATGGTCTGCTGGATAAGGTATGCGGGAACATAGGGACGATAGAGATAGCGTTCAGGCTGGGTGAAAGAATCGGGCCGCCACCGGAAAGGGAATAGGCAGTAGAACCGGTCGGGGTAGAAACAATCAGGCCGTCAGAGCGTTGAGAGAAGGCGAAAGTACTGTCGATATACACCTCGAACTCAATCATATGGGCGATCTTGTCCGGGTGCAGAACCACTTCGTTTAGTGCAGCGTTATGGCTTCTTAGCTGACCATGGCGGTAAACTTCCGCTTCAAGCAGAAAACGCTCTTCTACTGTGTAGTGGCCTTCCAATACGTTTTTCAGAATTAGCTTAAAATCTTCCGGATTTAAATCTGTCAGAAAGCCGAGGTTGCCACGGTTAATACCTATAACAGAGATATCAAAGCGGGAGAGTACCCGCGCCGCGCCAAGCATATTACCGTCACCACCGACAACAATGGCCAGATCGGCCTGTTCCCCGATGGAAAGCAGGTTGGTAAAGTACTCATTTGGAATATCATCCAGAATATCGGCTAATCTGTCGTCGATTACAGCACGGTAGCCTTCAGCGATAAGCCAGTTAAACAGGTCTTTATGGGTCTGAACGGCTTTATGGTCTCGTGGTTTACCGATAATTCCGACGACTTTAAAGGGCTTTTTCATGCAGATAATCCAAATACAGATTAAAGGAAGCGGTTTACGCTTGAATCATTAATATCAATCCCCATAATAAAGGCAACTAAATCTAATACGCGAGTTTTATTTTAAATTTAGGTTGGTTTGCCGCAAAACTTGTGTAGAAAAGTCGAATTTCGAAGTCTGGAGATATCATGAGCAACGACGAAAAAAAGATACAGGAAGAAGAACTACAACAGCAGGAAGCTGCAGAGCAGGCGATAGATGCTGAAGCAGAAGTAGAAGCTGTTGGTACTGATGCTGATATCGATTGGAATGAAGAAACCGTTCAGGACGAGCAGGAAGCCAAAATTGCTCAGCTTGAAGCTGCGCTGCTTCAGAGTGAAGCAAAAGTAAAAGATCAGCAGGATTCTGTACTACGCGCTAAAGCTGAAATCGAAAACATGCGTCGTCGTACTGAACAAGAGATCGATAAAGCGCGTAAATACGCACTGAACAAATTTGCTGAAGAGCTGCTGCCGGTTATTGATAATCTGGAGCGTGCGATTCAGGCAGCAGACACTGAAAACGAAGTAGTTAAACCTATCGTTGAAGGTGTTGAGCTGACTCATAAAACCTTTATTGATGCGGTGGCTAAGTTTGGCCTTAAAGAGATCAACCCTGAAGGTGAAGCCTTCAACCCTGAATTGCATCAGGCGATGTCTATTCAGGAGAGTGCCGATCACGAACCTAACAGCGTTATCTTTGTTATGCAGAAAGGTTATGAGCTGAACGGCCGTGTCGTTCGTCCGGCGATGGTGATGGTATCTAAGTAATTCATCCCCTTGAATGGTTAAACGTAAAGGAGAGGCAATGCCTCTCCTTTTT
Organism: Vibrio sp. SCSIO 43137; assembly: GCF_028201475.1. Lineage (NCBI taxonomy): Bacteria > Pseudomonadati > Pseudomonadota > Gammaproteobacteria > Vibrionales > Vibrionaceae > Vibrio > Vibrio sp. SCSIO 43137. The sequence goes on from NZ_CP116383.1 coordinate 716,930, forward strand.
CTTTTCGGCCTGCCGAAGCAGGCTTTCTGATTGAACTCTCTATCCCACCAGTTATTTCATCTCCGTATGGGGAAACGTCTATTTATCCACCAAATTGCAGATAAATTTCCTATACGAAACTTGTTACATTATTGTGAATAAATGCTTTCATTTGTAACTTTTGTGTGTATTATTTGCGATTCGGTAGCGCTGAAGCTGGCGTAAAAAACTATAAAACCAAAATATATAAACACAACATTCTGGAGATAGAAGATGGATAAATCTCTTTCAAGCAAGATATTTATAGGCTTGTTTGCTGGTCTGCTAATTGGTACCGCTATTCAGTACCTGTTTAGTGGTGTAGCCCTATTTGATACTTACCTGTTAGGTACAGCTGAAGGTGCCGGCGGCATGTTCGTTTCGCTGATCAAACTGCTTGTTGTACCTCTGGTATACGTCTCAATCGTTTGTGGTATCGTCGATCTGAAAGATATCACTGCATTTGGTCGCCTTGGTGGCAAAACCTTTGTTCTCTACATTATTAACACCATTATTGCGATTACTGCAGCACTGACTGTCGGAATGATTTTCCAGCCGGGTGCTGATGCAAACCTTGCCGGTACGGTTTCTGAAACCGTAAAACTAACCACAACAGAAACACCGGATATTTTCTCTCTGGTGGTTAATATTGTTCCTAGCAACCCTGTTCAGGCGTTTGCTAACGGCGATATGCTGCAAATCATCTTTATGGCGATCCTGACGGGTCTAGCGATTCAGGCTTTGGATTCCCGTGGCGGCCCTGCTATCCGTACCTTTAAAATGGCAAACGAAATCATGATGAAGCTGGTTGGTCTGGTGATGAGCCTTGCGCCATATGGTGTATTTGCGCTTATGATTCAACTGGGTGCTACTCTTGATGCCAATACTCTGGCATCGGTAGCAGGCTATGTGGCTCTTGTTGTGGCTATGCTGGTGTTCTGGATCTTTATCTTCTATCCGATGGCAGTAGCGATTGCGACTGGTACATCACCAAAAACATTCCTGCGTGCAACACGCGAGCAGATCCTGTTCTCTCTTTCAACGGCCAGTTCCAATGCTACTATTCCGGTAACTATGCGTACCCTGACGGAGAAGCTGCACGTTTCTAAATCTGTTGCTGGTTTTGGTGTGCCTTTGGGGGCAACCATGAACATGTCAGGTGTGTCTATCTATATCGCTCTGGCAACGATTTTTGTCGCTAACGCCTTCGGTCAGCCAATCAATACGGCAGATATGTTTACTCTGGGTCTGACTATTCTGCTGCTTTCTATCGGTGCCGGTGGTGTTCCGGGTGGTGGTGTTGTAATGGTTGGTGTTCTTCTGCACCAACTGGGTCTGCCACCGGAAGGTCTGGCGATTATTGCTGCCGTTGACCGTATCAACGATATGTTCTGTACCTCTTCTAACGTGGTTGGTGATACAGCAGTGAACACCATTGTTGCCAAAACAGAAGGTGAACAAGCGGTTGTTGCTGAAGACGTTGAGGCAAAACCTGCTCAGGCCAACGCGTAAACTCTGTTTAAGCTAACGATTATGAAGCGGGGCAGTTAGCCCCGCTTCTGCTTTTTAGCGAAAAAGTTACTATTTTTTTCCTCTTGTCCCTTGAAAAGCTATTCACAGCCCTTATCTAAGGGGCATACAGAAAATAAACATAGTGTCAGTAGGGTTGAAACCTTACCGACCGCCCCCATCTAAGGGGGTATAGCAAAACGAATAACTGAATTCTCGGAGATAACCTGATGGGTAAAATCATTGGTATTGACTTAGGTACTACTAACTCTTGTGTTGCTGTACTGGACGGCGACGCACCACGCGTAATTGAAAATGCTGAAGGTGAGCGTACAACAGCATCTGTGATCGCTTATACTGACGGCGAAACGCTAGTAGGTCAGCCTGCGAAACGTCAAGCGGTAACCAACCCTCAAAACACTCTATTCGCAATCAAGCGTCTGATTGGTCGTCGTTTTGAAGACGAAGAAGTTCAGCGCGATATCGAAATCATGCCTTTCAACATTGTTAAAGCTGACAATGGTGATGCCTGGGTTGAAGCACAAGGCCAGAAAATGGCGGCTCCTCAGGTTTCTGCTGAAGTTCTTAAGAAGATGAAGAAAACAGCAGAAGATTTCCTTGGCGAAGAGGTAACTGGTGCAGTAATTACTGTTCCTGCATACTTTAACGATTCTCAGCGTCAGGCTACTAAAGATGCCGGTCGTATCGCTGGTCTTGAAGTTAAGCGTATCATCAACGAACCAACAGCTGCTGCACTAGCTTACGGCCTTGATAAGAAAGGCGGCGACCGCACTATCGCTGTTTATGACCTTGGTGGTGGTACTTTCGATATCTCTATTATCGAAATCGACGAAGTTGAAGGCGAGAAGACTTTCGAAGTACTGGCAACTAACGGTGACACTCACCTTGGTGGTGAAGACTTCGATAACCGTATGATCAACTACCTTGTAGATGAGTTCAAAACAGAGCAGGGCATCGATCTTAAGAACGATCCTCTGGCTATGCAGCGTGTTAAAGAAGCGGCTGAAAAAGCGAAAATCGAGCTTTCTTCTGCACAACAGACTGACGTTAACCTGCCTTACGTAACGGCTGACGCAACTGGTCCTAAGCACATGAACATCAAAGTGACTCGCGCTAAGCTTGAGTCTCTTGTAGAAGATCTGGTACAGCGTTCTCTTGAGCCGCTAAAAGTTGCTCTTGCTGATGCAGACCTATCTGTTGGTGACATCGACGACGTAATCCTTGTTGGTGGTCAGACTCGTATGCCTATGGTTCAGTCTAAAGTTGCTGAGTTCTTCGGTAAAGAAGCCCGCCGTGACGTGAACCCGGACGAAGCAGTAGCTATGGGTGCTGCCGTTCAGGGTGGTGTACTGGCTGGTGACGTTAAAGACGTACTTCTTCTTGACGTAACTCCTCTGTCTCTTGGTATCGAAACCATGGGCGGTGTGATGACTAAGCTGGTTGAGAAGAACACAACTATTCCGACTAAAGCGAACCAGGTTTTCTCTACTGCAGAAGACAACCAGAGCGCGGTAACTATCCACGTTCTTCAGGGTGAGCGTAAGCAGGCGATGTACAACAAGTCTCTTGGTCAGTTCAACCTTGAAGGTATTCAGCCTGCACCTCGCGGCATGCCTCAGATTGAAGTAACTTTCGACCTTGATGCGGACGGTATCCTGCACGTATCTGCTAAAGATAAGTCTACTGGTAAAGAGCAGAAGATCACAATCCAGGCGTCTGGCGGTCTGAACGATGACGAAATCGAGAAGATGGTACAGGAAGCGGAAGCGAACAAAGAAGCGGACAAGAAGTTCGAAGAACTTGTCACTACCCGTAACCAAGCTGACCAGATGATCCACGGTACTCGTAAGCAGATGGAAGAAGCTGGTGAAGCACTTCCTGCTGAAGAGAAAGAGAAGATCGAAGCAGCAATCAAAGAGCTGGAAGAAGTGAAGAACGGCGACGACAAAGAAGCTATCGACGCGAAAGTTCAGGCGCTTATGACTGCCGCTCAGAAACTGATGGAAATCGCTCAGCAGCAAGCTCAGGCTCAGCAAGCTCAAGGTGCAGAGGCTGGTCAGCAGCAACAAGCTCCTGAAGAAGACGTTGTTGACGCTGAGTTCGAAGAAGTTAAAGACGATAAGAAGTAATTTCTGATTTGATGAAGCGTTCAGGTTTTCACTTTGAATGCTTCAGATAGAAATTTATGTTGCGGGCGTTGAGTTTGACTCATTCGCCCGCAGTTTTGTAAATATGATCGAGTAAATCGATCTGGGCAATATTGGCAGAAATGAGATTTCCCAGATCGATTTAGTTGTATAGACAGCAAGCGCTGTCTGAAGTAAGAGACGGTATTAAAACACATGTCAAAGCGTGATTTTTACGAAGTTTTAGGTGTCGGCCGTGATGCCTCAGAGCGAGATATTAAAAAGGCGTATAAGCGTCTGGCAATGAAGTTTCACCCTGACCGCAATCAGGGTGATGAAAATGCAGCCGAGCAGTTTAAAGAAGTAAAAGAAGCGTATGAGATTCTGACCGATCCACAGAAAAAAGCGGCTTACGACCAGTATGGTCATGCTGCCTTTGAACAAGGTGGTATGGGTGGCGGCGGCTTTGGCGGCGGCGGTGCAGATTTCGGTGATATCTTTGGCGATGTATTTGGTGACATCTTTGGCGGCGGCCGTCGTGGCGGTGGCCAGTCTCGTGCCCAGCGTGGTGCCGATCTTCGCTACAATATGGAACTCTCTCTTGAAGATGCTGTGCGCGGCTGTGAAAAAGAGATCGAAATTCCTACCCTTGTAGAGTGTGAAGTGTGTGACGGTTCAGGTGCTAAGAAAGGCTCCAGCCCGCAAACCTGCGGAACTTGTCATGGCCACGGTCAGGTGCAGATGCGTCAGGGCTTCTTTGCGGTGCAGCAAACCTGTCCTACCTGTAACGGTAAAGGTAAGATCATTCAGGACCCATGTAACTCTTGTCATGGTCAGGGCCGTAAGCAGAAAACCAAGACCCTTAACGTTAAGATTCCTGCCGGTGTGGATACTGGTGACCGTATTCGCCTGTCTGGTGAAGGTGAAGCGGGAGAGCACGGTGCTCCTGCCGGTGACCTGTATGTTCAGGTTCATGTGCGTGAACACCATATCTTTGAGCGTGACGGTAACAACCTATACTGTGAAGTTCCTGTCAGCTTTGCACAGGCTGCACTGGGCGGAGAAGTAGAAGTTCCTACCCTTGATGGCCGTGTAAACCTGAAAGTGCCTTCTGAAACTCAAACCGGCCGTATGTTCCGTATGCGTGGTAAGGGTGTGAAAGGGGTTCGTGGCGGCGGTGTCGGTGATCTGCTGGTGAAACTGGTGGTAGAGACTCCGGTGAAACTCAGCTCCCGTCAGAAAGAGCTGCTGCGTGAGTTTGCTGAAACCTGTGAAGGTGAAGCGGCTAATAAGCACAACCCGAAATCAGAAGGCTTTTTCAATGGTGTGAAAAAGTTCTTTGACGACCTGACCAGCTAAGGCCAGACATCAATCCTATTTTCTGAAAGCCAGCGTTATGCTGGCTTTTTTGCGTCCTGAGAAAAGGAGAAGACTTCGAGTTATTTCATAGCATTCAATGCAGCCTCTGTTACCTGCTTTACAGGGAGTTTGAATCTGTTCCAAGCTCTTTGTATTACCGCTAACCAGAGGGATTGAGCATTGCTAGCATAGCCGGCTCTTACATAGTCAGGAGGAGCAACTATGCAGCGGGGATTTACACTGGCGGAGTTGGCTATTGCCATGGCTATTATTGCCTTGCTGTTTACTGTGGCGCTTCCGGACTGGAGACGGACTTTTGATTCCTACCAGATAAAATCGACAGCCAGAGATCTTCAGGGTTTGTTTTTACTGGCAAAAAGCGAGGCAGTAAAAGCAAACCGGGATATCTGGATACAACTGCATATAGATTCTGCTGAAGCAGAGCAGCGCTATCAGCTTCAGTTGCTTAATATCAATCCCTTAACAGCCTCCATTGCTGAGGACAACATTATTGCGCAGACCGAGGGCAGTATTGCTTTTATTAAGGCTAACCGCAGTTTGATTAAGGTAAAGGGAATCAACGGCAAATTCGGCAAAAGTGGTCACCTGCAAGTTAGCCACCAGACCAACGGCAGTAATTCAATTAAACTTATCTTTCATCATATTACCGGCCGGGTAAGATTATGCAGTGTTAAGGAGGCCAATTATGGCTATCCGCTCTGCTAGCATCAGCTTTTCGCGTGGTTTTTCCCTGCCTGAACTGCTGTTGGCATCTGCTATCGGTTTAATTATGACGGCAGTATTGGTGCAAACTCTTGTGGTGACACAGAGGAACCTGACAGCACAGATAAAACAGCTCTATCTCCGACAGAGTCTTGCAGATGTGCTTAGATATCTGAGCGACGATATTCGCAGGGCAGGCTATAACGGCAGTGGTAACGAAATAGTGACTCTGGCGGGAAGTTCTCCTTTGCTGAACAGCTCTGACGGAGAACTAAGCTACATATATCGATTTGAACAAGGGTATACGATATCGGCGATAAAACATGATGCTCAGAAGAACAAGCTGTTAATCTGTTCTGCCCGGAGAGGTATGGTTTCCGCCAGTAACGCCTGTCAGCCGTTTTTCTCCCTGCTGGATGATAAGCAGGTTCACCTGAAGAGTTTTCAGCTCAGCCAGAAAGAGCTCAGCAGACAGCCACTTATCTATCTGACTACTTTAACACTAACCGCCGAGCTGGCCTCCGGTTCGGAGCCTGTTACGGCGAGCAGTACCCTGTTTGTGCGCAATCAGCCCAGTCAACTGTCTGTTGGTGTTCAATGAAAAGGCAACGCGGAGCTGCTGTTCTGTTACTGAGTTCCGTACTTATTTTGCTCAGTTTGCTTGTCTCTCTCTCCTATTCACAACTGGTGCTGTATCAGATCCGAAAAGTGCATAACGAGACGGCTGCGCGACAGAACTTCTGGATAGCAGAAGGAGGCCTTGAGTGCGCTTTTTCTCAGCTAACGGAACCGTGGCCTCCGAGTCATCCTCTGGATAACTGCGGGTTACCAGAAGAGCTGCAACTTTCTGTTATTGAACAGAGCAATACACTTTACCGTATTATCAGCCGCTATAAAGGAGCTGCTCACTCCGGATATTTTTTCCTGCGGGCAGATTCAGATGGTGTTGTTAAAGTTGTGAAACTGGAAGGAGGATGGTTTGATTATCCCTTCTAACCAGCAAGGATTTAGCTTTATAGAGGTCTTGGTTACCCTACTATTCGTCTCTGTATCCGTTGCCGGGTTATCGCAATTACAAATAAGCAGTGCAAGATATGCAGATTTAGCCAACAGAAAACAGACAGCACTGTATCTTGCTGAAGCGAAACTGGAGACTTTTCGTGCTTATGCCACTGTATCCGGGATGAAAGCTTCCAATAAGAAAAACGGGCTTTTTGATTTAGTAAAATCGGGAAGTGAAGAGCAACGCTTACCTGAACCCTATCAGCTTAACTGGGTGGTGACAGAGCGTATTAATAGTGGCGGGGGAATTAAAAAGATTAGCTTACAGGTAAGCTGGCAGGACGGTAACGGAGCAGAGCAGAAACTCTCCTTTATAACAGTGCTGTATCGGGCAGAGTACTAAATAACGGTTCTTAATTGTGTTCGATATTTGTCAAAGTGACACATATTTAGGAACAGCTATTTAGATGTACTTTTCTAACCCCTCTGGCTGGTTATATACTAGTGGCCGTTAATTTTTCCCCATAGAGATTATTTTCAGTGAGCACCAGCAGTTCAAACTCCTTTTCTGAAGCAGACATTCGCTTTATGCAACGCGCTATTGAGCTTGCTCATCAGGCTGAGCTGGAAGGTGAGGTTCCCGTCGGAGCTTTGCTGGTAAAAGATGGCGAGATCATTGCTGAAGGGTGGAACCGATCTATCGGTGATCATGATGCTACTGCCCATGCTGAGATTCAGGTACTACGCAAAGCGGGTAGCGCGCTGGAAAATTATCGTCTGCTGGATACCACCCTTTACGTTACTCTGGAGCCCTGCCCTATGTGTGCCGGTGCTCTGCTGCACAGCAGAGTAAAAAGAGTTGTTTTTGGTGCTCCTGATCTGAAAGCCGGTGCGGCCGGTACTGTGCTTAACCTGTTTCAACATCAGGCCGCCTATCACTATGCCGAGGTGGAGCAGGGGTTAATGGAACAGGAGTGTCGTGCCCAGCTTCAGGCATTTTTTAAGCGCCGCAGAAAAGAGAAAAAAGCCCTGAAACAGGCAAAAAAGCTGGCTGATAACTCTGATAATTAGTAAATTCTATTTGAGTTTTAGCTACTCATCAGCAAAGGCTTCACTCTGCACAAAAGCTCTGTGTCTCCAGATAATCTTCTTTTTATTGTTTGCCTGCATCCTTTTACGGCGGTTGGCCGATGAGATACTTGTCAGGCGCTTTCTCTGTAGTTTTTTCCGGAACATGCCTTTCTCCGTTACCGTTTAATTTTATAGTGGTGCTAACTTGTTAAGCGGATAGTGCTGAATTTATGTTGCGGTAATAAGTAAGATTTATGACCAACAGATGAAATTATCTGCTGAGCAATTTCAATCCCCTGAATGATTAAGTATCGGATAAATACGCCGGTTTTCAAGGACGTTTAACTAAAGCTGCCGGTGAGAGTTACTTAGTCAGAAGGAAAGAAAATAAAAAAACGGGCCATTAAAAGGCCCGTTTTTCAGATGGTTTATCACTTAACTGATTCCGTCTGATTTCTGCTATCAGGTTCAACGGAGCTTTCATCACCGGCTGGTTTATCAGAGTTTGAAACTTTAGCCGGTGGAGTCTCAGCTTGCTGGTCTTTCTGAAGCGGGCCGACAAACTCATCCAGAGGGATATCAATAACCTGTAACCCTTCAATATCAACCTCGTTTGCCAAAGCTTGCTGTTTTTCAATATGACCAATAATGGATTGATAATAGCGACGGATATTCTCTACATACTTTCTGGCTTCATCACCACGGGCGTAGCCGTAACGGGTCTGGCTGTAGTATTTGCGTTTCTTCAGCAGCGGAAGACGATCTTTTACATCTCCCCATGAATCGGGATTGCCGTTCTGCCATTTGGTCAGGCGGCGGGCATCCATCATATGACCGTAACCCACGTTATAGGAAGCGAGAGCGAACCAGATTTTTTCATGTTCAGGAATGGAATCAGGAACCCTGTCCACAATCCCTCTCAGATAATCAACGCCGCCGCGGATAGACTGCTCTGGATCGAGACGGTTTTTTACTCCGACGGATTTAGCGGTAGGCAGCGTCAGCATCATCATGCCGCGAACACCGGTAGGAGAAACCGCCCTCGGATTCCAGTGCGATTCCTGATATGAGAGAGCGGCAATCAAGCGCCAGTCAAACTCCTGAGAATAGGCTTTAAACAGTGGTTCCCATTTAGGTAATTTGCTGTCCAGTGCCCGGATAAAGGCACGGGTATCTACGTAATCGAAGCTTTCTACATGGCCGAAATACTTCTCCTCCAGTGTGGCAAGTTCTCCGGACTGTTTTATCTCGCCGAAAAACTCAATCAGAAGGGCATATAAACTCTCGTCATCGCCTTTGCGCATATACCATGAGATTGGCTGGTCTTCCGTCAGCTCATAAGCCACGGCGATATCCGGATAGAGTCTCTGTGTCAGTGAGAGTTCTACGGAGTCAGCCACAGTAAAATCGAGCTCTCCGGTAGAAACCTTCTTCAGTAGATCTTTTACGTCTGAATTGTGGTCAATTGAGAAGGTCAGATCCGGATGCTGCTGTTGCAGCTTTTCCAATGTCTGTACAAAGTGCGAGTCAGAAATAACCGCCAGAGTCGATTCACCTTTCTTCAGATGCTCCGCCAGTTTTTCATTGTTGCGGGGACGCCATTCGTTTTTTTTGTAGGCTACCTGCTGGCTGACATAGTAGTAGGCTGGAGCGGCACGGTACTTTCCGATGCGCTTGGCTGTCTGGCTCAGGCCGGCAGCAACAATGTCTATTTCATTGTTATCTAGTGCAGGAAACAGACCGGATAAACGGTAAGCCGGTTTGATCTCCAGTTTGACTCCCAGCTCATCTGCGAACCGTTTTGCTATTTCGTAATCCAGACCGGTCGGACCGTCGGGACCTATATAGTAAGCCAGCTGGTTGTTCAGCGTACCGACACGCAGAACGCCGCGCTCACGAACTTTATCCAGCTCGCTTTTCGGATCAGAGTCGATCTGACAGCCGGATATCAGCAAAGCAAACAGCAACAGAAAGACGGCTTTTGCCGGGTTAACAATGGATGTTTTTAACATTAAATACAGCATGCTCAAAAATTGACTAGGCTCTTTATATCAAAGCTAGGGGAAGCGGCAAAGAATCATTCGGGAAAACAGTGATAATTTTCAATTTATCTGCGCAGACAAAGTTTTTTTAAAAAATGACGCAAACGGTTGCTTTTTGTGTTACGTCACAAAAAAAATTCCTCTATAATACCGCCGAACCTGAGGTGAAATTGGTGTGAGTTTAGCAAGGAATGCTGATAACTCTCTGAATTTATACCAATATTACCTAACCAAAGAGACTTAAGTACATGAGAATTTTGCGTGGTTCACCTGCTCTTTCGCAGTTTCGTGTCAGAAAACTGATTGAACTTTGTCACGAACAAGATTTACCAGTAACAGATATCTACGCCGAGTTTGTCCATTTTGCCGATCTGAGTGAAGATCTGACGGCGGAAAATCTGCAGAAGCTGGAAAAACTGCTTACCTACGGCCCGACAATTCAGGTGCATGAACCTGAAGGTTCTCTTTTGTTAGTCACTCCCCGTCCGGGAACCATCTCTCCATGGTCATCGAAGTCGACGGATATCGCCCATAATTGTGGTTTGTCGCAGATTAAGCGTTTAGAACGTGGTACGGCCTATTACATTAGTAGCTCCTCAGAGCTTACTGATGAGCAACAGCGAGTACTGAGAGGGCTGGTTCATGATCGCATGATGGAAACCGTTTTCACTTCATTTGATATGGCTGAACAGCTGTTTACTGTTGCAGAACCTGCGCCGGTGACTGAAGTTGATGTTCTCTCCGGAGGTCGTGCTGCACTAGAGCAGGCTAACATTAGCTTAGGTCTTGCTCTGGCGGAAGATGAGATAGATTATCTGCTGGAAAGCTTCTCCGGCCTGCAGCGTAAGCCGAATGATATTGAGCTTATGATGTTTGCACAGGCGAACTCTGAGCACTGCCGGCATAAAATTTTTAATGCCGACTGGACTATTGATGGTGTAAAGCAGGATAAATCCCTGTTTAAGATGATTAAGAACACCTTTGAGACCACGCCGGATAATGTTCTGTCTGCTTATAAAGATAACGCCGCCGTTATGACCGGCTCAAGTGTCGGGCGCTTCTTTCCTGATCCGGAGTCTAGCCAATATAACTACCATCAGGAGAAAGCGCATATCCTGATGAAGGTGGAGACACATAACCATCCGACTGCTATTTCACCTTGGCCGGGTGCATCAACGGGCTCCGGCGGTGAGATTCGTGATGAAGGCGCTACCGGTATCGGCGGAAAGCCAAAGGCCGGCCTGGTGGGCTTCTCAGTATCTAACCTTAAAATCCCGGGCTTTGAACAGCCGTGGGAGAGCGATTTTGGTAAACCGGATCGCATTGTCAGTGCGCTGGATATTATGCTGGAAGGCCCCCTTGGCGGCGCTGCCTTTAATAATGAATTTGGCCGTCCTAATCTGCTTGGTTATTTCCGTACTTATGAAGAGAAGGTTAACTCTCATAATGGCGAAGAGGTGCGTGGTTATCACAAGCCCATTATGATCGCCGGTGGTATGGGCAATATCCGAGAAGAACATGTACAGAAAAGAGAGATCCCTGTTGGTGCCAGCCTGATTGTATTAGGTGGCCCTGCTATGAATATCGGCCTTGGTGGCGGAGCTGCCTCTTCAATGGCGTCCGGTCAGTCGGCTGAAGATTTGGATTTTGCTTCGGTTCAGCGGGAAAACCCGGAAATGGAGCGACGTTGTCAGGAAGTTATTGACCGCTGTTGGCAGATGGGTGAAGACAACCCAATCGCCTTTATTCACGATGTAGGTGCCGGTGGTATTTCGAATGCACTGCCTGAGCTGGTGGATGATGGTGAGCGTGGCGGCCGTTTCCAGCTGCGTGATGTTCCTAATGATGAGCCGGGTATGAGCCCGCTTGAGATCTGGTGTAACGAATCTCAGGAACGTTACGTACTGGCTGTTGCTCCTGAAGATATGGCGGTATTTGAAGCTATCTGTAAGCGCGAAAGAACGCCTTTTGCTGTGGTTGGTGTTGCTACGGAAGAGCGCCATCTGACGCTGGAAGATTCACACTTCTCAAATACTCCAATTGATATGCCAATGGATATTCTGCTGGGTAAAACTCCTAAGATGCATCGTACGGCAGAAACCCTGAAAGCGGATAACCCTGCATTTGAACTTGCCGGTATTGATGTTAATGAGGCGATAGACAGGGTTCTGCGCCTTCCTGCGGTAGCGGAGAAAACCTTCCTGATCACTATCGGCGACCGTACCGTGACCGGTCTGGTTGCAAGGGACCAAATGGTAGGCCCATGGCAGGTACCTGTGGCTAACTGCGCCGTTACGGCTGCCAGTTATGACAGCTATCATGGTGAAGCCATGTCAATGGGGGAGCGCACTCCCGTTGCACTACTGGATTATGCCGCCTCTGCTAGGTTGGCGGTGGGGGAGTCCATCACCAATATTGCCGCGACAGATATTGGCGACCTGAAACATATTAAATTGTCCGCTAACTGGATGTCTCCGGCTGGCCACCCCGGTGAAGATGCCGGCTTGTATCAGGCGGTGAAAGCAGTAGGTGAGGAACTTTGTCCTGCCCTTGGCCTGACCATTCCTGTCGGTAAAGACTCAATGTCCATGAAGACCAAGTGGCAACAAGACGGGGAAGAGAAAGAAGTTACATCCCCTCTAAGCCTGGTTATTACTGCTTTTGCCAGAGTTGAAGATGTACGTAAGACCATTACACCTCAGCTGCGCACCGATGCAGGAAAGAGTAGGTTGGTGCTTATCGATCTGGGACAAGGCAAAAACCGTATGGGCGCGACAGCCCTTGCACAGGTATATAAGCAACTTGGTGATAAGCCGGCAGATGTGGACAGTGCTGAGCAGTTGAAAGGCTTCTTTAATGCTATTCAGAGTCTGGTTAAGCAGGATAAGGTACTGGCTTATCATGATAAGGGTGATGGAGGCCTGCTGGTAACGCTGGCAGAGATGGCCTTTGCCGGACATTGTGGCGTAAGTGCTGATATCAGTTCACTGGGTGAGCCGGTTGCGGCACTGTTTAATGAAGAGCTGGGTGCTGTAATTCAGGTGGAGAGCCATGCTCTGGGTGATGTGCTTGCCACACTGGCCTCATTCGGCCTTGCTGAAAACAGCCATGTTATTGGTGAAGTGACCGATTCTGATAGCTTTAGCATTGTTCACGGTTCATCAGCACTGCTGGAGCGTTCAAGAAGCGAGCTGCGTACTATCTGGGCTGAAACTACTCATAAAATGCAGGCCCTCAGGGATAATCCTGACTGTGCCGATCAGGAATTCGCTGCCAAGGCTGACAATAGCGATCCCGGCCTGAATACTGTGTTGAGTTTCGATGTTCATCAGGATATTGCCGCGCCTTACATTATGAAAGGTGCGCAGCCGAAAATGGCGATTTTGCGCGAGCAGGGGGTTAACTCCCATGTTGAAATGGCTGCTGCATTTGACCGTGCCGGTTTTGATGCAACGGACGTTCATATGAGTGATATTCTCAGCGGACGGGTAAACCTTGATAACTTCAATGGACTGGCGGCTTGTGGCGGTTTCTCCTATGGTGACGTGCTAGGTGCCGGCGAAGGCTGGGCGAAGTCAATTCTGTTTAACAATCTTGCCAGAGACCAGTTCGAGAGCTTCTTCAGACGCGAAGATACTTTCTCCCTTGGTGTTTGTAATGGTTGTCAGATGCTTTCTAACCTGAAGGAGCTGATCCCGGGTGCTGACCTCTGGCCACGCTTTGTCCGCAACGAATCAGAACGCTTTGAAGCGCGCTTCAGTCTGGTAGAGATTCAGCCGTCGGAGTCCCTCTTCTTCAGTGGTATGGCAGGTTCAAGAATGCCAATTGCGGTGTCTCACGGTGAGGGCAGGGTGGAAGTCCGTAGTCAGGCTCATCTGGCTGAGATAGAGCAGTCAGGTACTGTTGCGGTCAGGTATGTTGATAATAACGGCAACCCGACTCAGCAGTATCCGAATAACCCGAACGGTTCACCGAACGCCATTACCGGATTAACTACGGCGGATGGTCGTGTAACCATTATGATGCCGCACCCTGAGCGGGTGTTCCGTACCGTAGCTAACTCTTGGGCTCCGGATTCATGGGGCGAAGATAGCCCGTGGATGCGTATGTTCCGCAATGCCAGAGTGAATATAGGTTAAATAGCTGCTGGTAGATTCGGCTTGAACATGCCTAATCTCCTGAGTGGGGCTCCGCCGCGCCAAGCTTGGCGCGTAGGGTTTGCTTATCGATATCAGCTTAATGACATATGCTGCAGAACAATTAGAAATATTGTTCTGGTCAAAACAAAAAGGGGTTATACGTTAGCGTATAACCCCTTAATTATTCTGATTAGCGATTATTTCTTAGGAATATTTTCCAGAATAGCCACCATCTGCTCCCAGAACAGGGCAACGGTATCGATCTTCACTTTCTCATCTGGTGAATGAGGGAATTTAATCGTCGGACCGAAAGAGATCATATCCATATTCGGGTATGGTTCTTTAAACAGGCCACACTCAAGGCCGGCGTGGATGACCATGATATTTGGCTTGTTGCCGTAGATACCTTCATAAACATCACGGAATATGTGCATGATTTCTGAGTCTGCATCCGGTTTCCAGCCCGGATATGCGCCGTCAAACTCTACCTTGGCTTTCGCAAGCTGGGCAATTGAGCTAAGCATACCTTCAACCTGACTGCGGCCGGAGTCGATCAGTGAACGGATAAGGCAGTGAACAATTACCTTGCTCTTCTTAGTGGTGATCACACCAACATTCAGAGAGGTTTCTACCACACCCTGAATATCATCGCTCATGCGGATAACACCGTTCGGGCAGGCATTTAATCCGGCAATAAAGCGATCCTGAGACTCCTGACTAAACATTTGTGCATCGGTTTCAACCACTTCGTAAAGAGGCAGGATGCCTGTTTCTACTTTACCGATTTCGTGTTTAAGAATATTAATAAACTTGGTAAATAGCTCGTTAAGCATACCTTCATTTACCATTGGAACTGCAACGGTAACAAAGGCTTCACGCGGAATTGCGTTACGCAGGCTGCCGCCACGGAAATCAATAACTCTAAGTTCCAGCTCTTCCGCGTGTCCGGCAAGGAAACGACCAAGTAGTTTGTTAGCATTACCACGACCGGTATGAATATCACAGCCAGAGTGACCACCTTTAAGGCCTTTTAGTGACAGTTCACGGGTAACATAGCCGGCAGGAATCTTCTCGCGTTTTACATCGAAAGTGATAGTACCGTCGATACCACCGGCACAGCCCATATAGACTTCGCCTTCCTGCTCAGAGTCAGTGTTCAGCAGGATATCTCCTTCAAGCCAGCCCTCTTCCAGACCGAATGCGCCAGTCATTCCCGCTTCTTCATCTATAGTCAGCAGTACTTCCAGTGGGCCGTGTTTGATTTCATCTGATGCCAGAACCGCAAGGCATGAAGCCATACCCATACCATTGTCAGCACCAAGGGTAGTGCCTTTTGCGGTAACCCATTCGCCATCGATATAAGGCTGGATAGCGTCGGTTTCAAAGTCGTGTTTGGTATCTTCGTTTTTCTGAGGAACCATATCTATGTGCGCCTGAAGCACAACACCTTTACGGTTTTCCATACCTTCCGTTGCCGGTTTTTTAATAAAGACATTCCCGGTTGCATCTCTTTTTACATCCAACCCTTGCTCTTTGGCCCAGCCGACAATGTACTGAGCTAATGCTTCTTCATGTTTGGAAGGGTGAGGAATAGAGCAGATTTTATCGAAAAACTGCCAAACAGGCTCTGGAGAAAGCGTGCTTATTTCCGAATGATAATTAGACACAGGGTAGCTCCTTATTAAAGGCGGAAAGCCTCTATTTATATATAGGTCATATTTTAAGAATGCAGCATCATATCACTGCCAATCTGATGACTGAAGAGGGTAAGGGCAAAGAGTTGATATGGGTAGTAATGAGAACTTTACATGGGGAATATTTCCGTAATTTACCTACGTATCAATAGTGATCGAGGTCAATTTAAATAAAAAATTGTGATTTGTATCACTTTTATCTTGTAATAAAATTTCATGGTGTTATAGTAGCACCATCTTCTGAGATGAAGAGCAAATGCTCAAGGAAAGAGCCCGCTAATCGCCTCCAGGGAACCGAGAGTCAAACATGATTTAATTGATTGAAAAGGTGATAAATATGAAAGGTTTAGTTTCTGCACTGTTTTGGGTTGAGCCATCAGTATACACAGAGAATTTTCAGTACCCATCAAGCTTTGGTTACTAATTGAAATAAGCACCGGTTGTGCTTAATTCACACTTTTACAGATGATTCTGTAACAAAATTACGAAAAATAGAGTTCAAATGAACTTAAGCTCAGGGAAAAGAGCGGCGAATCGCCTCCAGGGAACTGAGAGTCAACAACAAATTGATTAAAAGGTGATAAATATGAAAGGTTTAGTTTCTACACTGTTTTGGGTTGAACCATCAATCTACACACAGAATTTCCAGTATCCAACAAGCTTTGGCTACTAACAGAATTCACAATTATTTGTGATTTGAACGTTAAGTTCACCCCCCAATTATTTCGAATTTATACCAGTTATACTGGGTCAGAGTTATTCGCACGCTACCTGCTTTAGGTAGCGTTTTTTTATCCTTTAATGTAATCCATTACATTAATTGCCTTTATATGCTGTTCGTTTCATTCTTTTCTAAGAGCTGCTTAAATAGGCTTAATACTTTCGCAATATCTGAGTTTTTTCCTTATATAAATATTGATTTGGCGCAAAAAAACATCAGTCAGATGGAATGGTGTTTTTCTATTATTAATCAATGTAATTCAAATGGTTATTTTCTGATCATGTTGCGAAAACGCTACGTGATAACTGCTTTTTATATGTTTTTAGCCATTAACCGCTAATTCGGGCTGGAAATTGAAAATTGATAACTCTATAATTCGTGCCAATCGTTTACGCAAACGTTTACTATTTTGTTGTTTTATAGTTTTAGGGAACTTTATTATGCTGGAAAAGCTATTTAAGCTCAGTGAAAACGGAACTAATGTCCGCACTGAAGTGATCGCAGGGATGACCACTTTTCTTACTATGGCTTATATCATCTTCGTTAACCCGGCCATTCTGTCAGAAACAGGCATGGATCGCGGGGCTGTGTTTGTTGCCACCTGCCTTGCCGCAGCGGTTGGTTGTTTTATCATGGGGCTTATCGCCAATTATCCGATTGCGCAGGCTCCGGGTATGGGACTGAATGCCTTTTTTACCTATTCAGTAGTGTTTGGTATGGGTTATACATGGCAGGTTGCTCTTGGCGCAGTATTCTTTTCCGGTATTCTGTTTATTCTTTTAAGTGTGTTCAAGATTCGAGAGTGGATTATTAATTCTATTCCAATGTCTCTGAGAACGGGCATCTCTGCCGGTATCGGTCTGTTCCTTGCCTTCATTGCTCTACAAGGCGCCGGTATTGTTGGTGATAATCCGGCAACCCTTGTTTCCCTTGGTTCGGTAACTTCCCTGAAAGGTGTGTTGGCTGCCGTTGGTTTCTTCCTTACTATTGCCTTAGTGCACCGTGGATTTAAAGCAGCGGTAATGATCGCTATCCTTGCAGTAACGGCTCTGGGCGTTCTGTTCGGAGATGTTCAGTTCACCGGTATTGTTTCTGCTCCGCCTAGTATTGCTCCTACCTTTATGCAGCTGGATTTATCGGCAGTATTTGAAGTAGGTATGATTTCTGTTGTGTTTGCTTTCCTGTTTGTTGACTTGTTTGATACTGCCGGAACTCTGGTAGGGGTAGCGACTAAAGCAAACCTGATCAAAGAAGACGGAAAAATTCCTCGTCTTAACCGCGCACTTCTTGCTGATTCGACGGCAACCTCAGTTGGTGCTTTGCTTGGTACTTCTAACACAACCTCTTATATTGAGAGTGTTTCTGGTGTCGCTTCCGGTGGCAGAACCGGATTAACTGCAGTTGTGGTTGGCATTTTATTCTTACTTGCATTATTCTTCTCGCCATTAGCAGGTATGATCCCAGCATATGCGACATCGGGTGCGTTATTTTATGTAGCGATTCTTATGATGTCGGGCTTAGTAGCAATCGATTGGCGTGACCTTACGGAAGCGGCTCCGGTTGTTGTTATTTGTCTATTAATGCCATTAACTTATTCTATCGCAGACGGTATTGCCCTTGGCTTTATCGCGTATGCGGCTATTAAGGCATTTAGCGGCAAAGGTCGTGAAGTTTCGGCCAGTGTCTGGGTTCTTGCTGCCATTTTTGCACTAAAATTTGCATTAGCTTAACGGCTAATGCTTTTGCGATTTATCGAGCCAGAACGGGTATTATAATTATGAGTAATAAATTCATCATTACTTGGGACAATATGCAAATGTATTGTCGCCAACTAGCAGAGCGTCAGATGCCTGCAGAACAATGGAAAGGTATTATTGGTGTAAGCCGTGGAGGCTTAGTACCCGCTGCAATTCTAGCTCGTGAACTGGGCATTCGTTATGTAGATACCGTATGTATCTCCAGCTACGATCATGATCACCAGCGTGATATGACAGTACTGAAAGCTGTTGAAGGTGACGGTGAAGGCTTTTTGATTGTTGATGATCTGGTTGACAGTGGTGACACTGCACGCCAGCTACGTGAAATGTATCCTAAAGCGAAACTGGTTACCGTATGTGCTAAACCTGCCGGAGCCGCTCTGGTTGATGAGTATATCGTCGATATTCCTCAGGACACCTGGATTGAGCAGCCATGGGATATGGAAATCGCATTTGTTGATCCAATCAATAAGAAATAAGTAATTTCTTTACTATATTGCGAAAATGCCCCTGTATAGGGGCATTTTTTTTTATATCATGTAAAAACTTATTCGAGTTCTAGTTGTTGCTATGTCTGAAGACCATAAAAACCTTTCGGAAACCTTGTTTAAAAAACATAAACAAGCAAAAGAAACTTCCCGATTGACCCAGTATATGCCCAGCAGTGTTACCTTTCTGGATGAAAAAAAACAGCAGGAGCACTACTCATGGTACCGCAACCTGAGGCGATATCAGTGGATCTGGCAGGGAATTGATCCGATTGAGCAGGAAGAGGTTCTGGCCCGGATTGCTTCTTCTGAACATTCACGCACCGAAGACGAGTGGCTGGATACGGTGATTGGTTACCGTCCGGGAAACTGGGCCTATGAATGGACTAATGTCGGAATGCAGCATCAGAAAAAGGCTGCTGAGCTGAGTGGCGATGAAGCGGCAGAGGAGTTCTTTACTGCCAGCCTCTGTTTTAGTATTGCCGGTTACCCTCATTTGCGGGGAGATAATCTGGCTATTCAGGCTCAGGTACTCGCCACTTCTGCATATGAAGAGGCGATGAAGGCCAGCCGTTACATTACCCGACAGATCAATGTGCCTTATCAGGGAAAAAACATTCAGGCTAACTTGCACCTTCCTCATACGGAAAGACAGCTACCTCTGGTTATCGTCAGTGCCGGACTGGATACTCTTCAGACCGATTTATGGCGTATTTTCCGCGATTATCTGGCGGAAAAAGAGATTGCCATGTTGACCGTGGATATGCCGTCGGTTGGTTCCAGCAGCCACTGGCAACTGACAGAAGACTCCTGCAAGCTACACAAAGCGGTTTTGGATGAGTTACCGCACCTGCCATGGGTAGACCACCATAAAGTCGGATTACTGGGTTACCGGTTTGGTGGTAATGCCATGTTACGGCTCTCCTTTATGGAGCAGAACAGAATTAAAGCCTGTGTTGCGCTCGGCGCTCCGATTCACGATGTATTTTCCTCTCCGGCCAAAGTAAAAGCCATGTCAAAAATGTACTTAGATGTACTGGCATCAAGGCTGGGTAAAACCGCCGTCGATATTAATAGTCTGGCCGGTCAGATGATGGCCTGGTCTCTTAAAGTACAGGGCTTTCTGACCAGTAAACGTACCAAGGTGCCGATTCTGGCTATGGCTTTAGAAGGCGACCCTGTCTCTCCTCTGTCTGATAATCGTCTGGCTGCAATGTTTAGCCATTACGGAAAAGCAAAGCAGATTTCAGCCAAATCCATCTCTTCAGGATATGAGCAATCGCTAGATTTAGCGATAAAATGGCTTGAAGATGAATTAATCTAATGACATATCAGGCTTTTTTTGTAAGCATAGGTTTATTAAGTTAGTTTTTCGTACAAAACTAATATATCCAGATAAGGGAAGATGGTGAGTTGAAATCTTCATCTGATGTCTGGAAATAATAATTTCCGCAGCTCCGGGGAAGAGTAACAGCGGACGATTTGCAGTATTTTTCTTGATATAAAAGGGAGTTTATATGACAGAATTAGCAGCAGCACCGACACATTTCAGGTTACTTACTGCGTTAAGGGCCATTGGCCCTTACTTAAGAGAATCAGACTCTAACGAGGGGCACTATCTGTTTGATTGCCTGTCTGTCTGTGTAAACGACAAAAAATCACCAGAAGAGAGAGAGTTCTGGGGCTGGTGGATGGAGTTGGATGCACTAAATGAACAGAGCGCCAGCCTGAGTTATGTGGCGAATTTCAGATATGGGATATACAACAAAGACGGGAAGTGGGACGGAGCGGATGTCCCTAAGAAAGCTCAGCCGGAAGTCGCCCGCACGCAAAGTGAATTTGTGGTAAAACTGAAAAAAGTATTACTGGAACGGTTTGAAATAGAGCTGCTGATTCATGAAGAGTCTGAGGAAATCAGCTGATTTTCCCGGCTAAACAGGTTAATTGTATTAAAAGGCGCTTTTTAGCGCCTTTTCTGCTTGTGTAATCAGGGATTGATTGATAAAACATCACTCTTATTGACCTTTTTTATGTAGTTAGTATGACAGTGAATCAACAAAGCGGGAAAGCTTCAGAAAAGCAGACAATTATTGTCAAGCTTGGAACCAGTGTGCTTACTGGTGGTACTCTGCAGCTGGATAAAGCTCATATGGTTGAGCTGGCTCGTCAGTGCGCCGAGCTAAAAAAACGAGGCCACTCTGTGGTAATGGTTTCTTCCGGTGCAATTGCTGCCGGTCGTGAGCATCTCGGTTACCCCGCACTCCCCAACTCAATGGCAAGTAAGCAGTTACTGGCTGCAGTCGGCCAGAGCCAGCTGATTCAGGTTTGGGAATCTCTGTTTGCTATCTACGGAATCAAAATTGGACAGATGCTGCTGACACGGGCCGATCTTGAAGACCGGGAGCGTTTTCTCAACGCCCGTGACACCATTAATGCGCTGGTAGATAACGATATTATTCCTATCGTTAACGAAAATGATGCCGTAGCAACCTCTGAAATCAAGGTTGGCGACAATGATAACTTGTCAGCTCTGGTGGGAATTTTATGTGGTGCAGATAAGTTGTTACTACTGACGGATCAACCGGGCTTATTTACTGCTGATCCGAGAAGCAATCCTGACGCCGAGCTTATTCGCGAAGTCACTACTATTGATGAAACCCTAATTAAAATAGCGGGTGGCAGCGGAACCACTCTTGGTACCGGCGGAATGGCGACTAAGCTTCAGGCGGCCGATATTGCCCGCAGGGCTGGTATTGAAGTGATTATTGCCGCCGGAAGTGCTGACAATGTTATTTGTGATGCGTTAGCAGAACAGCCTCACGGAACCCGTTTTTTGCCTCTGCCTGAGTCACTGGAAAACCGAAAGAGATGGATTCTGGCCGGGCCAATTGCCTCCGGTGATATCGTTATTGATGACGGAGCCATTAAAGCGGTTGTAGAGCGTGGCAGCAGTTTGCTGGCAAAAGGTGTGGTTAAGGTGACCGGTGGCTTTGCCCGCGGTGAAGTGGCAAGGGTGAAAAACAGCAAGGGAGAGCTGATTGCTAAAGGCATTTCCAGCTACTCAAGTAGCGATCTGATCAAGATTGCCGGTAAACACAGTAAAGATATTAACTCAACACTAGGTTATGACTATGGTTCGGAAGTGATCCACAGAGATGACCTGGTGGTGATTCATGAGTAAGGAACAGAACATGGAACTCATTCAAATGGGAAAAGCGGCCAAAGAGGCTGCTTTTCATCTGGCAACAGCACCAACGGCGCAAAAGAATAAGGCACTGGCCATTATTGCTGATGAGCTGGAAGCAAATGCTGAGAGTATTCTGGCGGCTAACCAAAAGGATATTGAAAACGGCAGAGCGGCCGGGCTGACAGAAGCTTTATTGGATCGCCTGCTTTTAAACCCGCAGCGCCTGGCAGGTATTGCCGGTGACGTTCGTAACGTCATTGGCCTGAATGATCCTGTGGGCAGTGAAATAGACAGCAAAGTGCTGGAAAATGGCATGTCACTTAGCCGTCGCCGAGTCCCTCTTGGCGTGGTGGGTGTTATCTATGAAGCTCGTCCGAATGTCACCATCGATATTGCCGCACTGTGCCTGAAAACCGGCAACGCCAGCATCCTTCGTGGTGGTAAAGAGACTTTCCACTCCAATATGGAGTTGGTAAAAGTGATTCAGAATGCACTGGAAAAGGCGGAACTGCCGGCTGCATCGGTTCAGTATATTGAAAAACCAGATCGCGAGTTAGTATCACAACTGCTTAAGTTGGATGATTACGTAGATATGATCATTCCGCGTGGTGGTGCAGGCCTGCATAAAATGTGTAAAGAGAACAGCACCATTCCTGTCATTATCGGTGGCTTTGGTATCAGTCATATCTTTGTTGATGACAGCGCTGATCTTGAAAAATCCCTTGAAGTGGTTGAGAACGCCAAAGTTCAGCGTCCTTCAGCTTGTAATGCTTTGGATACACTACTGGTGCATCAGGCTGTTGCAGAGAAGTTCCTGCCTATGCTGGCTAATAAGCTGGCCGATAAGGTAGAACTGGTTGCTGAAGCCAAAGCAAAAGCGGTACTGGCTGGTTTCTCCGGCGTTCGTGATGCAGGGGAAGGGGACTTCGATACGGAATGGCTGAGCTTTACCCTTGGCGTTAAAGTAGTAGAAGACTTGGCTGAAGCCATTGATCATATGCGGGTACATAACGCCAGTCATTCCGATGCGATAATGACCAACAATCTTGAGAGTGCAGAGCGGTTTATTAACTCTGTCGGCTCTGCGGCGGTATATGTTAACGCATCTACCCGCTTTACCGATGGTGCGCAATTTGGCCTTGGCGCAGAGGTAGCTGTTTCTACCCAGAAACTGCATGCCCGTGGCCCAATGGGGCTGGAAGAGCTGACAAGCTATAAATGGGTTGGCAAGGCGAATTACCTGCCGCGACCTTAAAGGAAAATAGAGGGCTCTGTCACAGGAGCCCTTTTTGTTTCTCTCGCCAGTGTTTTTTAATTCCGTTACACTGTGCCGACTAATAAAAACAATAATCTACTCTGGTACAGAAGTGTACCAAGCAATAGTGCTATGGAGGTAATATGCATTGCCCGTTTTGTTCTGAGAATGATACAAAAGTGATCGATTCCCGTCTGGTGGCTGATGGCCATCAGGTACGCCGTCGCCGCCAATGTCTTGCCTGTAGTGAGAGGTTTACCACCTTTGAAACTGCAGAACTGGTTATGCCTAAGGTGATTAAATCCAACGGTAACCGTGAACCTTTCAATGAAGATAAAATGGTGGGTGGTATTCAGAGAGCGCTGGAGAAACGCCCGGTAAGTGCTGACTCTATCGAGTTGGCTATCAGCAATATCAAATCTAAGTTGAGAGCAACAGGTGAACGCGAAGTACCAAGTGCAATGATTGGTAATCTGGTGATGGAACAACTGAAGATTCTGGATAAGGTTGCTTATATTCGTTTTGCTTCTGTCTATCGCAGTTTTGAAGATATCCGTGAGTTTGGTGAAGAGATCGCCAAGCTGGAAGATTGATATGAGCAGCAAATTTTCTGCATTCGATATCGAAATGATGTCCAGAGCCCTGAAACTGGCCAAGAAAGGACGTTACACCACTGCACCCAACCCTATGGTGGGCTGTGTGATCACCAAAGATGAGCAGATTATTGGTGAAGGGTATCACTATCAGTCGGGTCAGCCCCATGCCGAAGTATTCGCCTTGCGTCAGGCACAAGAGAAAGCCGAAGGTGCCACCGCATACGTGACCCTTGAGCCATGCTCCCATTATGGCCGGACACCTCCCTGCGCTGAAGCTCTGGTCAAGGCCAAAGTGGCTAAGGTGATTTGCGCGATGCAGGATCCTAACCCGCAGGTAGCGGGCAGGGGCATTAAAATTCTTCGAGAGGCTGGTATAGAGGTTGAGGTTGGTTTGCTAGAGTCAGACTCTGAAGCCCTTAACCCTGCGTTTATCAAAACAATGAAAACCGGCAAGCCTTTCGTGCAGCTTAAACTGGCTGCCAGCCTTGACGGGCAGACCGCACTAAGTAATGGCCAGAGCCAGTGGATTACCTCAATTGAAGCGCGCAAAGATGTGCAGCGTTTCAGAGCCATGTCCGGAGCGATTCTCTCCAGCAGTAAAACCGTAACCGACGATAACGCTTCTCTGAATGTGCGCTGGGATGATCTGCCCGCTTCAGTGCAAATGGAGTATCCACAACAGAACCTTCGTCAGCCGTTACGGGTTATTCTTGATCGTCAACACCAACTTGATCCTTCATTAAAACTGTTTCGCTGTGACGGTAAAATCTTAACTGTCTCAGACACAGCTCCGGCTGATATTAAAGGCTCTGCAGACTCTGAAGGCAGATTAGAGTTGGCTCCACTTCTGGACACAATGTGTGGCGAACACAATATTAATCATATCTGGGTTGAGGCCGGGGCTACATTAGCGGCCGGTTTTATTAAGCAAAATCTGGTAGATGAACTTATTATTTATCTGGCACCTAAATTAATGGGCGCTGATGGCCGTAGCCTGATTAACCTGCTTGGTCTTGAGAGCATGGATCAGGTGATTGACCTGGAAATTAAAGATATGCGAATGGTCGGCAAAGATATCCGGCTAATCGCGGCAATAAAGAAAAACTGAGTATTATGTTTACAGGAATTATAGAAGCGACAGGTACCCTTGCTGCCATTACGCCCAAGGGAGAAGACATCTCTATTACCGTTAATAGCGGCAAGCTGGATATGTCCGATGTAAAATTGGGTGACAGTATTGCCACCAACGGTGTCTGCCTGACTGTGGTGCAGTTTAGCGAAAACAGCTATAGCGCAGATTTATCCCTTGAAACCCTTAAGTTAACCGGGTTTGACTCTGCCAATGTGGGCGACCCTGTAAACCTTGAGAAGGCGATGTTGCCGACAACCCGTTTTGGCGGCCATATTGTTTCTGGTCACGTTGACGGTGTGGGCGTTATTGCCGAGCGTCATCAGGTTGGCAGAGCGGTGGAATACTGGATCGATATGCCGGAAGAGATCTCCCGTTATGTCGCGTATAAAGGTTCTATTACCGTTGACGGAATCAGTCTGACGGTTAATGATTTACGCGAGAATGCGTTTAAGCTGACTATTGTGCCTCACACCTCAGAAGAGACAACCATAGATACTTTTCAGGTGGGTAAAAAAGTCAATCTGGAAGTGGATGTGTTAGCCCGTTATATGGAACGTTTACTACAAGGTAATAGTGGTAAAGAGGAGAAGCCTTCAAGGCTGACCATGGAGTTCCTGCAACAAAATGGATTTGCATAATAAATAATAAAAAAGGACAGAACAATGCCGATTAGTACGCCGCAAGAAATTATTGAAGATATTCGTTTAGGTAAGATGGTTATCCTGATGGATGATGAGGATCGCGAAAATGAAGGCGATATCATTATGGCCGCAGAACATATCACGCCGGAAGCGATCAACTTTATGGCCACTCACGGCCGCGGGCTTATCTGCCTGACTCTGACAAAAGAGCGTTGCATTAATCTTGGACTTGCACCTATGGTTCAGGACAATAACGCTCAGTACACCACTAACTTTACGGTTTCTATTGAAGCTGCAGAGGGTGTAACCACGGGGATTTCAGCAGCAGACAGGGCAGTAACGGTTCAGGCCGCAGTTGCAAAAGATGCCAAAGCGGCGGATCTGGTTCAACCGGGGCATATCTTCCCGCTGGCGGCTCAGGAAGGTGGTGTTTTGACCCGTGCCGGACATACTGAAGCCGGCTGTGATCTGGCCAGACTTGCCGGCCTTGAACCAGCTTCTGTGATTGTTGAGATTCTCAATGAAGACGGCACTATGGCACGCCGTCCGGATCTGGAAGTGTTCGCTGAAAAACACGATATTAAGTTGGGTACAATTGCTTCTCTGATCGAATACCGTAACAACACAGAAACCACTATTGAAAGAGTGGCAGAGTGTAAGCTTCCGACTGAGTTTGGTGATTTTGAACTGGTAACGTATCGCGACACTATTGATAACGAAGTTCACTATGCTCTTCGTAAGGGAACCATCTCTGCTGATCAAGCTTGTCTGGTTCGTGTGCACCTGCACGATATCTTTACCGATCTGCTGCGCTCCAACCGTAATGCTGACCGCAGCTGGACACTGGACACGGCTATGAAACGTATCGGAGAAGAGGGCGGGGTGCTGGTTATCCTTGGCCATGAAGAACCGACCGATTTGCTGATCCACCGTGTGAAAATGTTCGAACAGCAGGATAAAGGTGAAGTTCCTACTATGGCTAAGAAGCAGGGAACATCTCGTCGCGTCGGCATTGGATCCCAGATTCTGGCGGATTTAGGCGTCAGTAAAATGAAGCTGCTCTCCTCAGATGACAAGCGTTATCATGCTCTTGGCGGTTTTGGACTGGAAGTGGTTGAGTACGTCACCAAGTAGTCAGGTATTCAGAGAAAACCGTCAGAAAATTTATTTCACGCCGGAGTTGAGCAATAGGGCTGTTTTCCTAGATATTGCTCACAAATTTGTGCTAGAATCCGGCGATTCTCACTTTATGGATTAGTTGAAGGAAGGCTTATGAAAGTGATCGAGGGTGGATTCCCGGCTCCGAACGCAAAAATTGCTATCGTTATTTCCCGTTTCAATAGCTTTATTAATGAAAGTTTACTTTCTGGTGCTATCGACACTTTAAAGCGTCATGGACAGGTTAGTGAAGACAATATTACCGTTGTACGTTGTCCGGGTGCAGTAGAACTGCCTCTGACTGCTCAACGTGTAGCTAAAACTGGTAAGTTTGATGCGATTGTTTCACTGGGTTCTGTTATCCGTGGTGGTACTCCTCACTTTGACTATGTTTGTAGTGAATGTAATAAAGGTCTGGCACAAGTTTCTCTGGAATATAGCCTTCCAGTAGCATTTGGTGTGCTGACCGTTGATACTATTGATCAGGCCATTGAACGCGCAGGAACCAAGGCTGGTAATAAGGGTGCAGAGGCTGCACTAAGCGCGCTTGAAATGATCAACGTTCTTTCAGAAATCGATTCCTAATGGGGGCCAGTGTGAAACCAGCCGCACGTCGTAATGCACGTCAATTTGCTTTACAAGCAATCTATTCTTGGCAAGTGACTAAAGAAAATGTTGCCACACTTGAAGAGCACTTTTTATCAGGTGGTAAGTATGAAGAAGAAGAGCATCATGCTGATGAACCTTCACTTGCTGCACCGGAAACAGACGTAGCTTATTTTCGCGACCTGCTGAGCGGGGTTGTACTAAGTCACACTGAACTGGATAGTAAACTTCGTCCGTATCTTTCCCGTCCGATGCAGGATCTGGATATGATGGAGCTGGCTCTTCTGCGTTTAGCTATGTATGAAATGACACGCCGTGATGATGTGCCTTATAAGGTGGTTATCAATGAAGCGATTGAACTGGCTAAAGTGTTCGCAGCGGAAGACAGTCACAAATTTGTTAACGGGGTGCTGGATAAAGCCGCACCACATGTTCGCAAGAAATAGTTATCCGACTATAATACAGGGCCAGCAAATGCTGGCCCTATTTTTTATTGCCTAATTAATATTGCTAAACAGTAACTATGTCCGGTGAATTTAGTTTAATTGATAAATATTTTAATCATCGCCAAAGCCAGCGCAGAGATGTACATCTGGCCGTGGGCGATGATTGTGCCCTTGTGAAAGCGCCGGAAAACTCCCTGATAGCGATTACAACAGATACCTTGGTAGCGGGTACTCACTTCCTCGCAGATGCTGACCCGGCACTTGTTGCCCATAAGGCACTGGCTTCTAACCTGAGTGACCTCGCTGCTATGGGGGCAACGCCTGCATGGGCTTCCCTTGCCCTGACTCTGCCGGAGCAGAATGATGAGTGGTTGCGGGCTTTTAGTGACTCGTTTTTTAAGCTGGCAGACTATTTTAGTATTCAGCTGATAGGCGGTGACACCACCAAAGGCCCGTTAAGTATCACGCTGACGGTTCAGGGCTTTGTACCTGAAAACCGCGCGCTGTGCCGCAGCGGAGCGCAACTTGGCGACTGGATCTATGTCACTGGGGATCTTGGCCGCAGCAAAGCCGGACTGGATGTTATTCTCAATCCTGAAGAGAGAGACAAACCGGGGGCGGCTAAACTGGAACAGGAACACTATCTGGCGACACCAAGAATTCTGGCAGGTCAGGCACTGCTGAATATCGCCTCTTCCTGTATTGATATTTCAGACGGCTTAGTTTCTGATCTGCAACATATCCTGAGCAGTTCAGGAGTCGGAGCCCATATCGATGTGGATGCCCTGCCTCTGTCAGGCTCTCTGATTGATTTCTGTTCGTCGCTGGAACAGGCTCAGCAAATGGCATTGACCAGCGGAGAGGAGTACGAACTCTGCTTTACTGTACCGGATGCATTCCGCGGCAGTATTGAAAGCTCTCTGTCTCATATCGGCACCAAAGTTACCTGTATAGGCCAGATACGCCCTGAGGGCTATTTTCAGCTGTCAAAACAGGGGAAAAAGCTGGACTGGAAACTGGACGGCTACGATCACTTTAAGGTAAATCAATGAACCCTTTAGACAAACTCTCTTTATCAAATATCTGGCATCTGCTGGCAACCGGGTTTGGCAGCGGGCTATCACCGGTGATACCCGGCACCATGGGTACCCTTGCGGCGGTTCCTTTCTATCTGCTGCTGGTTCAGGCTCCGTTACCGGTATATCTGTTGCTGGTTGTGCTCTCCTGTTTTATTGGGGTGAAGATTTGTCAGGTAACTTCTGATGATATGGGCGTACATGATCACGGCTCTATTGTCTGGGATGAGTTTGCCGGGTTCTGGATTACCATGAGCATTGTGCCGCTGTTTAAGCTTCCCGTTACTGAGTGGAAATGGCTAATCGCCGGTTTTATCTTGTTCCGTTTTTTTGACATGGTAAAACCATGGCCTATCGGCTGGCTGGATAAGCGTGTTCATGGCGGGCTGGGTATTATGCTGGACGATATTGTTGCCGGTGTGATGTCTGCCATTGCCCTGTATCTGATTGGCCGCTATGCAGGCTGGCTGGCCTAAATTAATGATTTAGCAGGGCGATTACTTATATTATCGTCCTGATTTCCCTCCTTTTTCTGTCCTCTCCCTCTTAAACTCCCAAGTCTGATAGATTTCAGTGAAACTATTTGTCTATATTTAGAGGTTATCCCACCTCAAATTCATAGCTCTCAGTTATACTTTTTCTGATGAAATTATAATTCTATATACCTAACGTTGGACGGCAAAGTGATCCTATTGATATCAGGTTTAGCTTGTCGATAAGAGTGGAACCCAAGGATGAAAGTATTTACCCCGCAAGAGCTGGAAGATGATTTACTGTTCGACATCGTTGATGAATTGAACCTGCTGAGTGAAGAGACGGCTAACACTCTTATTATGCTGAGTCATGAGCCTGAAGATCGTAAGTTGCTTGATAAGGTATTTCGTTCTGTACACACCATTAAGGGTGATGTTGCGGTGGGGCAGATGTCTCCGCTGCTTCCCTTGTTGACTGCCACAGAAGATATCCTAGGAATGATGAGAGATGGTGTTATTCAATATGACAGCCTGATATCGGATTTATTGCTGACAGTCTTTGACCATGTGCAGGCATTTGTTGATGACTGTGTGCGAAAAGGTGCAGCAGAGTATGACGATGAGATGTTTGCTGCCGCGACAGATTATATCGCTCAGGTAAACCCTGATCAGACCGACGGATATCAAGCATTACTGTATAGGGCACTGGTTATTCTTGAGCCTTCGTTAGCAGAGCAGAACGATAAGGCGTACTTGCCTCATGAGATGGATGAGTTGCAGATCGACTGGGATAGCGAAGTTGAGCCGGATCTGGTGTTTTTTCACAACATAATGGAACCGGTGGAGCAGAGAGTTGATAACTGGCAGGGAAGGAGTGGCAGACAGCTTAAACTTGCCCTGTTGCTAAACAAATTTGCCGGTAACCGGGTGGACGAAAAGCAGCTTAGGGCTGCGGTCTATCTGCACGATGTGGGAATGTCTCTTCTTCCGCTGGCCCTGCTGAGAAAAAACGGCCAGTTTACTGACGCTGAAATAGCAAGGTTGCGTGGCCATGTACTGCGGGGTGTGGCCTTTTTATCAGAGATGCCTCACTGGGCTGAAGCGCGTCAGTATATCCATCAGCATCATGAAAGGTTTGACGGCACAGGGTACCCGCAAGGCTTGTCCGGAGATGAAATAACTGACGGTGCTAAGATCCTCGCCCTGATTGACGCATTCGAAGCCATGACTCATAACAGAGCACACGATGTTCACCTTAAAAGGCCTATGAAAAGAGCCATTCAGGAGATTAATTTAGCTGGCGGCAGTCAGTTTTGTCCTTTTTGGATAGAGGTGTTCAATAAAGTGATGGCGTCGATACTGTCACGTTAATAATTAGCGGGTACAAAAAAGGCTTCAAAACTGAAGCCTTATTCTTAAGTAAGCGCCTGCTATACAAGCTTACTTGTGAATATAGTCACGGATAGCTTTTTCTATCCCTTCTGCATCCAGTCCCAGCTCCTGGTGCATCTCCTGCTGAGAGCCCTGAGCAATAAACTGATCGGGCAGGCCGATATTGAGTACCGGTTTAATCAGCTTCTCTTTCATCATAAACTCAAGCACACCGGCACCGGCACCACCGGCAATGGCATTCTCTTCCACTGTAACTAAAACATCGTGGTTTTCTGCCAGTTCCCGGATAAGAGCCTCATCCAGAGGTTTAACAAAGCGCATATCAGCCACGGTAGCATCGAGCTTTTCTGCTGCTTGAAGGCTGCTTTCCAGCATGGTTCCGAAGCTCAGAATAGCGATTTTCTCATTTTGAGTTGAGTCTTGAGTCTGGCGGACAATGCGCCCTTTGCCGATTTCCAGAGCCGTCATCTCTTTTTCAATGGAGGCGCCAATGCTGGTACCGCGTGGGTAGCGTACCGCACTTGGCCCGTTATGTTTGTGGCCGGTATACAGCATCTGTCGACATTCGTTTTCGTCACTCGGTGCCATAATCACCATATTCGGAATACAGCGCAGGAAGCTAAGATCAAAAGCGCCCTGATGGGTCTGGCCATCAGCGCCGACAATACCTGCGCGGTCGATAGCAAACATCACCGGTAGGTCCATAATGGCGACATCATGAATCAGCTGGTCATAGCCTCGCTGCAGGAAGGTGGAGTAGATAGCCACAATGGGATTGTTTCCTGCAATGGCCATACCGGTAGCCAGAGTAACGGCGTGCTGTTCAGCGATAGCAACATCAAAATACTGCTCAGGGAACTGCTTCGAGAAACGAACCATACCTGAACCTTCACGCATCGCGGGGGTAATTGCCATCAGTTTTGGATCCTGAGCAGCCATATCGCACAGGAAGTCACCAAAGACCTGTGAGAATGAAGGCTTGCTGCCGTTGCTTTTTGGCAGGCTGCTCTCGGCAGGGTCGAAACGGGGAACGCCGTGGTAGCCGATAGGATCTTTCTCTGCCGGTTCATAACCTTTGCCTTTCTTGGTCATGATATGCAGGAACTGAGGGCCTTTCAGTTCCTTCATGTTTTTAAGTGTTTTAACCAGTTCGTTTACATCGTGTCCGTCTACCGGACCAATATAGTTAAAGCCAAGCTCTTCAAACATGGTTCCCGGAACCACCATGCCTTTCAGGTGCTCTTCCGTGCGGCGGACCAGCTCTTTAATTGGCGGAACACCAGACAGCACTTTTTTACCGCCTTCACGGATTGAGGTATATAAGCTGCCGGAAAGCACTTGTGCGAGGTGGTTATTCAGTGCACCGACGTTTTCTGAAATGGACATCTCATTATCGTTAAGAATAACCAGCATATTGTCCGGATGAACATCACCGGCATGGTTCATAGCCTCAAAGGCCATTCCGGCGGTAATGGCACCATCACCGATTACGCTGACCACTTTACGATCTTTGCCCTCTTTTTCGGCGCAAATAGCAAGACCAAGTGCCGCACTGATAGAAGTGGATGAGTGACCAACTGAAAGAACATCGTACTCGCTCTCTTCACGCCACGGGAAAGGGTGTAACCCCTCTTTCTGACGAATAGTTGGCAGTTGATCTCTGCGTCCGGTCAGAATTTTGTGCGGGTAAGCCTGATGACCAACATCCCAGATCAGTTTATCGAACGGGGTGTTGTAGACATAATGGAGGGCGACAGTAAGTTCCACTGTCCCCAGACCGGAAGCCAGATGGCCGCTGGACTGACTTACTGAGTTCAGAAGGTAGGTTCGCAGTTCGTCACACAGTTTAGGTAGTGTGTCTTTCGGCAGCAAACGCAGCTCTTCAGGGTTATCTGCCAGTGCTAATGTAGGATATTTTGCTATATCAAGAGTCATAGTATTCAGCGCTTATTGTGTTAGTTTTTGCGCTCGACGACGTATCGGGCGAACTCTTCGAGTAATTGAGTATTGTATGGGATTGCGTCCAGTGCTTGAAGGGCTTGTTGCAAAAGAGCTTGTGCTTTTTGCTGTGCACCTTCCAGTCCCAACAGTGAAGGATAGGTAGATTTGTTCAGATCTTGATCTGAACCTTGTGGTTTTCCAAGGGTTTCTGTATCGCTGATGATATCCAGAATGTCATCCTGAACCTGAAAAGCCAGCCCCAGTGCATCGGCATATTGGCCTAATTGCGGCAGGATAGCTTCTCCTTTTTCACCGGCGGCCAGTGCTCCCATTTGAATGGCGCACTTTATCAGGGCGGCGGTTTTGTTTTTATGGATGGTTTTCAGTTCATCCAGCGAAACCTTGCGGTTTTCCGCTTCCAGATCCAGAGCTTGTCCTAGACACATGCCGGCGGCACCAGATGCCTGCGCCAGTGTCTGAATCATTTTAATGCGGTTCTTTTCCCCTGCATCGGAAAGCTGACCCTCAGCGAGTACAGTAAAGGCAAGGGTTTGCAGGGCGTCACCGGTGAGAATAGCCGTTGCTTCATCAAACTCTATATGACAGGTCGGCTGCCCGCGACGAAGTTCGTCATCATCCATCGCCGGCAGGTCATCGTGAATTAGTGAGTAAGCGTGAATGCACTCAATGGCGCTGGCCGGAGTGTCCATTTCTTCAGGTTTACAGCCCAGCATCGCACCGGTGACATAAACCAGAAATGGTCTGGCTCTTTTGCCACCGAGCAGTAGTCCGTAGCGCATGGCCTGAATCAAGCTTTGCTGTTGATGCTCAAAGCGGCATAGCCATGCTTCAAGCTGGTCGTTATTTCTTTGTTGATACTGAGAAAGCGCTTTTTCCATGACTACTGATCTCTGAGCTGTTCACTCTGAAACGGTGTTAGTTCCGCTTCATCGTCTTTTTCCAGCAATATAGAGACGCGCTGTTCCGCCTGAGACAGTTTTGCCTGTCCTTCCCGCGCCAGCGCAATACCACGTTCGAAATTCTTTAACGCATCTTCAAGAGCCAGTTCGCCGTTTTCCATCTGTTCTACAATAGAATCAAGCTCTTCCAGCGTTGCTTCGAACGTCATATTTTCAGGTTTTTTTGTTGCCATGGCTATTCTACTTCTAGTGAGGTGCCCGAAAGTTACCTTAGTGAACGGTTTGGGTCAAACGTGAAAGGTTAACAGTCTTCTAAATTATAATCTCGTCGGGAGATCTTATTATCGCGCTATTATATACGGATTTTGCTTTGAGGGTATGTATGCAACAGCAATATGACTGATTCACGGTGTTTTTTACCAGTTAAACTATATGCTGGTGTCACAGTCAGAAAAGCATAACTTGGCAATTTTCGGGGCAGGGCTTATCCTGAGGAGGATATTTTCTCCGGGATCGGCTGCTTTGGGCCTTGTGAGTTAATGGCAGCAATGAGGGTAAAAAAGGCAAACTGTGATGTTTTTTCAAATAAATCATTAAATGATCACAGGTTCTTGCCGATATAGGACTATTCCCACACTAACTGCATTCAACGAGTTAGCATAAGAGGTGCTTAGTGGATTTAGCAACATTAGTAGGTTTAATTGGTGGCTTCGGCTTCGTTATCATGGCGATGATACTTGGTGGCAGCCTTGGCATGTTCTTCGATACCACCTCGGTTCTTATCGTAGTAGGTGGTTCTACCTGCGTAGCTTTGATGAAGTTTACCCTGGGGCAGTTCTTTAGTGCCTTTAAGATCGCCGGTAAAGCGTTTATGTTTAAAACCGATGATCCTGAAGATCTGATCGCAAAAATCGTAGAGATGGCTGATGCGGCACGTAAAGGTGGTTTTCTTGCTCTGGAAGAGATGGAAATCAGCAGCAGCTTTATGCAAAAAGGTATCGACCTGCTGGTGGACGGCCACGATGCCGAAGTTGTCCGGGCGGCGATGCAAAAAGATATTTCACTGACCGATGAACGACATGTTCAGGGGGGCGATGTTTTTCGTGCCTATGGTGATGTTGCTCCGGCCATGGGTATGATTGGTACACTTGTTGGTCTGGTTGCTATGCTTTCTAACATGGATGATCCGAAATCTATCGGACCTGCGATGGCGGTTGCCCTTTTAACAACCCTGTATGGTGCGATGCTGGCAAACATGGTGTTCTTCCCGATTGCAGATAAATTATCTCTTCGCCGTGAACAGGAAAAACTTAACCGTCGCCTGATTATGGATGGTGTACTCGCCATTCAGGATGGTCAGAACCCTCGTGTTATCGATAGTTATCTGAAGAACTATCTCAATGAGAAGAAACGTGTTCTTGATGTCGATAACGAGTAAGGAAGCAAGGTAATGGAAGAAGAAGATTGCAAATGTCCGCCCCCGGGGGCTCCGTTATGGATGGCGACATTCTCTGATCTTATGTCCCTTCTGATGTGCTTTTTCGTACTTCTGCTCTCGTTTTCTGAGATGGATGTACTGAAGTTCAAGCAGATTGCCGGCTCCATGAAATTTGCTTTTGGTGTGCAAAACCGTTTGGAAGTTAAAGACATCCCTAAAGGTACCAGCGTAATTGCCCAGGAGTTCAGACCGGGCAGACCTGAGCCGACGCCTATTGATGTGATCATGCAGCAGACCATCGATATCACTCAGCCGACACTGGATTTTCATGAGGGTGAAGAAGCCAAAGCGGGTGGTAAAAACCGTGAAGCGGGTGATAAAACCGGTGGCGAATCACCACAAACGTCAACCCGTATGAGTCAAACTACTCAGGCGCAATCTCAGGAAGAGCAGGAACAGGATTCTCAGGGTGAAGCTCAGGCAGAAGCCATGGCATCTGAGACAGACTCTCTGGAAGAAACCATTAAGAAAGCTCTTGAGCGCGAAATTGATCAAGGCGCACTGGAAGTAGAGAACCTTGGGCAGGAACTGGTTATCCGCATTCGTGAGCGGGGTGCCTTCCCGGCAGGGTCTGCTTTCCTGCAGCCTAAGTTCCGACCTCTGGTAAGGCAGATTGCTGATCTTGTTAAAGATATTCCGGGCATTGTGCGGGTTTCCGGCCATACGGATAACCAGAGACTGGATTCTGAGCTTTACCGTTCCAACTGGGATCTCTCTTCACAGCGGGCGGTTTCCGTAGCGCAGGAGATGGAGAAAGTGCGCGGTTTTAACCATAACAGGTTAAGGGTGCGTGGTATGGCAGATACCGAGCCGCTAAACAGTAACGCAACGCCTGCAGAGCGTTCTCGCAACCGCAGGGTTGAGATCAGTATTCTTCAGGGTAAACCTAAGTTTAGTGATGAAGTGAGTATTTCTCAGTAATAAATATGGCTAGGGTCAACAGACCCTAGTTTACCTGCTGATATAAACGACGGGGCCTGCCGCCGGTATTGTAGTTGAGTACCAGACGGATCAGGCCTTCTGATTCCAGAAATTCCAGATACCTTCTTGCCGTTATTCTGCTGACATTCATACGCTCACCGATATCGCTGGCAGAAAAGTCATTCAACTGTTCCCGTTTTAGTATTTCTGTTAGTGAAGCCAGCGTGGTGGCATCAATGCCTTTCGGCGTTGCCCTGGTTTTTTGCGGCGCTTTTCTTAACAGCCGGTCGATTTCACCCTGATCGACCGTGTCTGTCTCTGTTAGCTGACGGGTATACTCTTTATAGTCTGTTAATGCCTGCAATACCCGTGACATGCGGATGGGCTTAATCAGATAGTCAACCACACCTAATTGAACTGTCTGCTGAACGGTACTGGTTTCTCTCTCGGCGGTGGTCATAATAAAGTCGCACTCAGCATTCTGCTCGCGTAACTGACGCATTACGCTAATACCGCTGCCATCGGGCAAGGTGATATCGACAAAGATAAGTCTGGGCTTAAACAGCTGGTACTGCATCAATGCCTCAGCACAGTTTTCGCTGACGGCGACCACCTGAAAACCGGGATGCTGATTGATGGTCGATTCCAGCGTGTAGCTTGCCCTGACATCATCCTCAAGAATCATTACACTCAGTTTATCTGTCATTCTCAACCTCATCTTTGTTCAGGTAGATACTAAATAGGGTGGTCTGTTTCTCCGTCCGTTCCCAGTCGATACTGCCATGAAAGTAGTCTACTAATTGTTTTACCAGATAGAGACCGATACCGCTGTGTTCATCGTTATCTTTTGAACTGACACCAAACTCCAGAATATGGGCGGAGAGCTTCTCTTCGATCCCTGCGCCGCTGTCCTGCACTTCCAGAATGATATGGCTGCTTCTGTCACTGATATAGACGGAAATCTCCGGTTTTCTCTGTTGTCGGTTCTGCCATGAAGCCAGCAAAGCATTATCAACAATATTGCCGATAATGGTGATCAGCTTTTCAGAGGCGTTTTTGTGGTAGGCCGATAGGTGGCTGTCAGGATCGATACTGTATTTGACTCCCAGCTCGGATGCCTTATTGAACTTAGCCAGTAACAAGCTGGCGACAGCACTGTCGGTAACAGACATAACAATATTGCGCAGTACTGACTGATATTTATCTGTCTCCTGCTGAATATACTCGATACTCTCCCGGTATTTTCCTGTCTGTAACAGGCCGGAGATAACGTTGAGTTTATTGGAGTATTCATGAGTTTTACTACGCAGAATACCTGTGTAGTTTTTCAGATCATTGACTTCACGTTCCAGTTCATCGCGGTTTAAGTTGGCAAAGAAAACAATAACGTAACCCGTTAGTCCTTTAAATGTGTTGATAGGATAGATATGGGCGCGATATTTCAGTTTACCGATAGAGAAATCGCCCTGATGGAACATACCGTTTGATGTCAGAACCAGATGACTCAGAGGGATAGAGTAGTCCGACAGCTCATGTTTTATATAGTCATAGCGGTTTAATGTTCCCATGGAAAGCAGCTTAATGGCGCTGTTGTTGATGGTGGTGATGGCCATATTGCTGTCTATGGCGATAATGGCGTCGCGTATGCTGTCAAATACCATCTCGTGTTCGCGGAACTTATTAACGATAAATTCCGGCTCGAAGTCGAGAAAGGTTTTTCTGATTTTAAAAACAAAGGCAACAATGGCCGCCATACCCAGCAGGTAAACACTGCCGACTATCAGGCCGATATCGCTAAACTCTTTCAGCAGAATGCTGGAGGTTTTTACCGATAAGTAGCCGATGCAGATCGCCCCTATGACTTCACCATTTAACAGGATGGGAGAGAAGTTTCTGATGGCTTCACCAAGGGAGCCAGAAGCAACACTACTGTATTCGAGCCCTTGTTCCAGTGCCGGAAAGATATCATCACCGATAAAGTGCTTGCCAAGTTTATCGGGAGTCGGGTGACTAAGGCGCATGGCATTCTTATCAACAACAACGATATAAGAAGCATCAGTGCTGCTGCGGATCCCTTCTATGTAATCCTGAAGTGCATAAGGCTGGCCGTTGTTTTTTGCCTCTACCGCATTAATGATAACAGGGTTGTGAGCCAAAACTCTGGCAAGCTCCAGTCCCCGAGCCTGAAAGCTCTCCTGATGGGAGGTTTTCAGCAGAAACAGAATCGCCGATGTGACAACAATTACGATAAATGAAGAAGTCGCAATAGTTGTGATGGCCAGATAGCTTTTGAGCTTCATAGGTTGACCTGTTATTAACAAAAACCGTATTATTTGAATGAGTATATCGGCCGCAGTACGATAGGTTCTATGTGCCAAGTCAGAAATTGAAGCGATGATTTCTGACAAAAGTGGTTACAAAAGTTACAAAACCAATAATTAGTTACGATAGTCCCGCCCTCCGATTTCGCTTTTTTGAGAATTGTTATAGTGAGTCCAATATCAATATCCCTACAAATCATACTGTTTTTATTTTGCCCGCACAGGGTAACGCCTTATTAGGCTCTTTAGTGCCTGCATGATTCGGGAGTATACGAATTACTCTAAAATAAGGAAAAATTATGTTTTATATCCATTTAATGCTGCTGCTCGCAGTGATATTTGTCGGTATCCGGCATGGCGGAATCGCCTTTGGCCTGTTGGGGGGCTTAGGGGTTTCAGTTCTGGCATTTGTATTTGGTGTTGCACCGGGGACACCGCCAATCAGTGTTATGTTGATCATCCTTGCGGTAGTGGCAGCATCAGCGACGCTGGAAGCGACCGGCGGCCTTAAACTGCTGGTAAAATATGCAGAAAAACTGCTGCGTAAACACCCTAATCAGGTGGTTTTCCTTGGTCCTCTTTGCACCTATTCCCTTACTGTTCTGGTCGGCACTGGTCACTCTGTTTATCCTCTTTTGCCTGTAATCTATGATGTTGCCTATAAAAAAGGTATTCGCCCTGAGCGTCCTATGGCGATGGCAACGGTTGCCTCTCAGATGGGTATTACAGCAAGCCCGATTGCTGCAGCGGCAGCCGTTGTCATGGCGACAGCCGTTGACAACAATCTGGATATCGGCCTGATCGACGTTCTTAAAGTGACCATTCCTGCAACATTGGCTGGTGTGCTGGTTGCTTGTACATGGAGCCTTAAGCGCGGTAAAGATCTGGATAAAGATGCTGAATTTAAAGCGCGTTGTGAAGACGAAGAGTTTCGTAATGAACTGATAGATACAGAAGCAGAAACGAAAGAGGGTTCAACAGAAGATAAGAAAGCGAAAACCGGCCTGACCATTTTTGTTCTGGGTATTGCGACGGTTATCTTTGTTGCCATGTTTGGTAAGAGCCTGAACCTGCTTCCGGCTGGCGTGAAGATGTCTGTGGCGATTCAGTTCCTGATGCTTTCTGTTGGTGCGATTATTTTGCTGGTGACTAAAGCTCAGCCTAAGAAGATCGTGACCAGTCATGTATTTACTGCCGGTATGACGGCGGTGATCATCATCTTTGGTATCGCCTGGATGAGTAATACTATTATCAGCTTCCACAAGCCTTATCTGGTCTCTATGGTCAGTGATGTGGTGAGTATCCATCCGTGGAGTTTTGCTATCGCCATGTTTGTCGCTTCAGTGTTCCTGAAGAGTCAGGCCGCGGTATTAACCATTATGTTACCTCTTGGCTTCTCACTGGGCATTCCTGCTCCGGTTCTGATTGGTGTACTGCCGGCGTGTTATGCCTACTTCTTCTTCCCGTTCTACCCTAGTGATCTGGCTGCCATCAGCTTTGACCGCTCAGGAACAACCAGAATCGGTAAATATGTACTGAATCACAGCTTCCTTCTGCCGGGCTTTATCGGCGTTGGTGTAGCAACAACAGTAGGTTACTTCCTTTCTATGGCGGTAAACTAACTCTGCCTGAGCCTGTAGCCATAGTGTTACAGGCTCTCCCCTCTGTTTAATACTCTTCCTTTAGCTAAAAATGGTGTATAATCCCGCGCCTTAGTTTTCTGGTGTATCGCACCGGAAAGTTGATCTCTTTGCCTTAAGACTAGCGAAATCAGATATGAAATTTATTGTTAAGCCCCATCCGGAGATTTTTGTTAAAAGTGAATCTGTGCGTAAGCGCTTCACTCGTATACTGGAGTGTAATCTGAGGATTATTATCCAGCGCAGAACGGAATCTGTGGCGGTATTCAATCGTCGTGACCATATTGAAGTATCAGCCAATAGTGATGAGTATTACCAACAAGTTTTAACCATTCTGACTCACACACCCGGTATTCATCATGTTCTGGAAGTGCAGCAGTCTGACTTTAAAGATATGCATGATATCTATGAGCAGGTGCTGGCGCTTAGTGGCAAGAAAATCGAAAATAAAACTTTTGTGGTTCGTGTTAAGCGTCGCGGTAAGCATGATTTTACCTCTATTGAGTTGGAGCGTTATGTCGGTGGCGGTCTGAATCAGTCTGTTGAAAGTGCCCGCGTTAAGCTGAACAAGCCGGATGTGACAGTAAATATCGAGATAGCCAATGATAAGCTCAATCAGGTTATTGCCCGCCATAAAGGTCTGGGTGGCTTCCCTCTGGGTACTCAGGAAGATGTACTTAGCCTGATTTCCGGTGGTTTTGATTCCGGTGTTTCCAGTTACCTGCATATTAAACGTGGCTCAAAAACCCATTACTGTTTCTTTAATCTTGGCGGTCCTGCCCATGAGATTGGCGTTAAGCAGGTCTCTCACTATTTGTGGAATAAATACGGCTCTTCAGCCAAGGTGAAGTTTATCTCGGTAGACTTTGAACCAGTTGTGGCTGAGATTCTGGAAAAAGTGGATGACGGTCAGATGGGCGTTGTGCTGAAGCGTATGTTTATGCGTGCAGGCGGAATGCTGGCAGAGAAGTTTGGTATTCAGGCACTGGTCACCGGTGAAGCACTGGGGCAGGTATCCAGCCAGACTCTGACTAACCTGCGTCATATTGACGGTGTGACGGATACCTTGATTCTTCGTCCCCTGATCAACTGGGATAAAGAAGATATTATCGATCTGTCCCGTATTATCGGTACGGAAGATTTTGCCAAGGTAATGCCGGAGTATTGCGGTGTTATCTCAAGAAAACCAACGGTGAAAGCGGTTAAAGAGAAGCTGGAGAAAGAAGAAGATAACTTCGATTTCTCTGTGCTTGAGCAGGCGGTTTACAATGCCCGCGTAATGGATATCCGTGATATCGAAAAACAGGCGCAGGAGGAAGCGCCTGAAGTTGAGCTGGTTAAGGCCGTTGAAGAACATGCCGTGGTACTGGATATCCGTAGCCCGGATGAAGAGGATGAAAACC
This sequence comes from Vibrio sp. SCSIO 43137, assembly GCF_028201475.1. Lineage (NCBI taxonomy): Bacteria > Pseudomonadati > Pseudomonadota > Gammaproteobacteria > Vibrionales > Vibrionaceae > Vibrio > Vibrio sp. SCSIO 43137. Next base: position 758,206 of record NZ_CP116383.1, read on the forward strand.
CTCTTGAGCTGGATGGGGTAGATGTGAAGCATCTTCCTTTCTATAAGCTGGCGACTAAGTTTGGCGATCTGGATCAGACTAAGCAGTACCTGCTTTACTGTGATCGTGGCGTAATGAGCCGCTTGCAGGCGCTTTATCTGAAAGAGCAGGGCTTTAACAACGTAAAAGTGTATCGTCCTTAACAGAAGCAATGAGATTGATAAAACAGCTGGCTTAGGTCAGCTGTTTTTTTATGCCTGCAAGTCAGAATCTCAAAAAACGACAGGCAAAAAAAAGCACCGCTATAAGCGGTGCAAAATAATTTTTTGACAGACAGGTCAAATTTATACAGGAAGTATGTATCTGGTCTCAACAGGTGGTACGAGATACAGGTGGTAGAATTCTACCTTAACTCGAATTCGAGTTTTGCAAACACAACATCGCAACATCAATCCAATTGATTCATAGAATCAAGCCGTTCAGGAGTGAGCTGCGAGGCAAAATATAGAATTTCTCTGGCTGTCAGGCAATCGACATTTTATAATGTTTCGGATAAAAAAAACTAATGTGTTAATCAGAGGTTATAAATGTCCAGAAGGTTACCCCCGTTAAACTCATTAAAAGTCTTTGAAGCTGCAGCCCGGCACTTAAGTTTTACCCGTGCTGCAGAGGAGCTTTTTGTGACACAGGCTGCGGTTAGTCATCAGATAAAAGCATTAGAAGAATTTTTGAATATAAAGCTTTTTCGCCGCCGCAACCGCTCTCTGCTCCTGACTGAGGAGGGACAGAGCTATTTTTTAGATATCAAGGATATCTTCAGCTCCATTGCCGAAGCTACGGACAAGGTGTTAGAACGTCATGAGAAGGGCGCATTAACCATCAGCCTACCGCCCAGCTTTGCTATTCAGTGGTTGGTACCGCGCTTAGCTGACTTTAATCAACAAGAGCCCGATATTGATGTTCGCATAAAGGCCGTTGATCTGGATGAAGGCTCACTGACCGATGATGTTGATGTTGCCATCTACTACGGCAGAGGAAGCTGGCCCGGTCTGAGAGCCGATAAACTTTATCAGGAATACTTGGTTCCTCTCTGTTCCCCGAAACTGCTGGTGGGTAAAAAGCCGCTGATGGGGCTGGATGATCTGAAAGATCATACCTTGCTACATGATACTTCCCGTAAAGAGTGGAAACAGTTTGTAAAGCAAAACCATATCGAAGGGGTTAACGTAAACCACGGGCCTATTTTCAGCCACTCAACCATGGTGCTTCAGGCTGCTGTTCACGGTCAGGGGGTTGCTCTGGGCAATAACGTACTGGCGCAACCAGAGCTGGATGCAGGTCGGTTAGTTTCTCCTTTTAACGAAGTTCTGGTGAGCAAAAATGCCTTCTACGTGGTTTGTCACGATAAACAGGCAGATTCCGGCCGTATCGCTACTTTCCGCGACTGGATGCTGGCTAAGGCTGCCAGTGAACAGGAGGTATTGATTGATGAATAGTGCGGTTTCTCTCCGGTTGCTGTTTGCCGGGCTGTCGGGGATGTCTGCGGTCGGATTAGGGGCGTTTGCTGCCCATGGACTGAAATCAAGGCTGTCTGAATATCTGCTTTCGGTTTTTGAAACCGGAGTGCTGTATCAGTTCTTGCATACCTTGGCCATTATTGCCTGTGTAGTGCTGATTCAGCTAAATAGTGATGAAAAGATGCAAAAATCGCTGCTTAGAGCGTCGAATTGCTTTATCATCGGCATCCTTTGTTTCAGCGGCAGCCTTTATGGGCTGGCTCTGACTGGAATAAAATGGTTTGGTCCGGTAACGCCGTTTGGCGGACTGATGTTTATGTTAGGCTGGGGCTTTATAACTTACTCAGCTATTCAGCGATTTAAGGTGACTCAATGAAACAGGTTATGCTTTATTGCCGCTCAGGATTTGAAAAAGAGTGTGCCGGTGAAATTCAGGATAAAGCGAACCAACTGGAAGTGTTTGGCTTTCCACGCGTTAAAAACAATACGGGCTACGTGTTGTTTGAATGTTATCAGGACGGAGATGCCGACAGGCTGATTAAGAATATTGACTTTCAGTCACTGATTTTTGCCAGACAGATGTTTGCCATTTCTGCTGAGTTTACTGATCTGCCTAAAGAGGATCGTATTTCACCTATTCTGGCTGAGCTAGGTGACATTGACGGTTTCCCTATGTGTGGTGATTTACGTATTGAGACTCCGGATACCAATGAAGCCAAAGAGCTGCTTAAGTTCTGCCGTAAGTTTACCGTGCCGCTGCGTCAGGCAATGAGAGGCAAAGGATTACTGTTTAAAAAAGATAACCCGAAAAAGCCGGTGCTGCATGTCTGCTTTATTGAGCCGGGGCACTGCTTTATTGGTCACTCATACCCGTCTAATAACTCACCTTTCTTTATGGGCATTCCGCGCCTTAAGTTTCCCGCTGATGCGCCAAGCCGCTCAACCCTGAAACTGGAAGAGGCATTTCACGTGTTTATTCCCAAAGAAGAGTGGGATACCAGACTGGCTTCAGGAATGTGGGGGGTAGATCTTGGCGCCTGTCCGGGTGGCTGGACCTATCAGTTGGTTAAACGCTCTATGTTTGTTCACGCCATTGATAACGGCATGATGGCGGACAGCCTGATGGAAACGGGTCAGGTTAAGCACCATATGGTGGATGGTTTTAAGTTTGAACCGGCAAGAAAGAACGTTACCTGGCTGGTTTGCGATATGGTGGAGAAGCCATCCCGCGTTGCACAGCTAATGGGAGAGTGGATCTACCGTGGCTGGGCTAAAGAAGCCATCTTCAACCTTAAGCTGCCGATGAAAGGGCGCTATGACGAGGTTCTTGAAGATATTGAAACCCTTAAGCTGTTTTTGTCTGAAAATGGGGTGAAGTACAGATTGCAGGCCAAACATCTCTACCACGACAGGGAAGAGATAACGGTGCATATACAGTGCCTGTCTAATATCTCACCACGTTAAGAGCGGTGACCTGAATCGCAGGCAAAGTCTTATCAATCTTATTATGAGAGTCCTTCCGGGCTCTCATTTGCTTTCTGGTAACGCAGATCCTGCAGGTTGAATCCGAGTTCCAGATCGGTTTTTAGTGTGGCGACTTTTTTGCACACTCTTGCCAGCTCAATATGCTCAGCAAATTTCTTGCGGTATTTTTCCGGCAGTTCATCTGAACTGTTGGCTGCCTCAATATCGCTAAACTGAATCAGAATCTCTTTGGCCGCTTTTGGCCCGATACCGGGAATACCTGACACCTGACTGGAGCTGACTCCGGTTAACCCCCAGTAATCAGCAAGTTGATCAGGTTGTACACCAAACTCCTGACTGACGAAATCTGAATCCAGCCAGCGATGCTGGAAATAGTCGCGGATTTGCAGGGTAGGAGCCAGTAACTGACAGTAACCTTTATCAGTAGAAATAATGGTTACCTTCTCACCGTGTTGAGCCACTTTAACCGCAAGGGTGGCCACCAGATCATCGGCTTCATCGCCTTCCGATAACAGTGAGTCGATACCAAGCTGCCACCAGGCTTCCTGAATATCGTCCAGACCGTTTTTTAGCGGTTCCGGCATAGGTTTACGGTTCTCTTTATAGCTTGGCAGTATCTCTGCGCGCCAGCCCCTTTCCTGCAGGTGGTGATCAAATACCGCGATAATATGAGTGGGGTTTGCTTCCGACAAGATGCGGTGGAGTGTTCTTTTGGTGGTCTCTATTGTCCTGTTGATATCGGTAGGATCCGGCTGAGCTGAGTGTACTCTGCGGATAAGGTTGAGCGCATCGATGATCACAAGATGAATAGACATAAAATTCCGCAATAACAAGGGGCTGAAACAGCCCCTATTGTATAACTAATCTGCCTTACTAGGCCAGATACTCGTTAGTTTAACCGCTATTTCTCTCCGGCAATTTTATAGCATGGAGTGTAGGCAGAGCCCGGCAACTTCATCCGCTGCTGACTGACAAAATCACTCAGTAGTTTGTCCATCTTCTGCATCAGTTCCGGATCACCATCAATAATAAATGGGCCGTGTTCTTCAATCTCTTTGATGCCTTCCGCCTTAACATTACCTGCGACTATACCGGAAAACGCTTTGCGAAGATTAGAAGTCAAAGCTTCTGTAGGCTGATTCATATGCAGATCCAGATTGGCCATGCTTTCATGGGTCGGATCGAACGGAACTTGAAATTCTGGTGGTATCGTCAGTGACCAGTTGTAACTGTAGGCATCTTCAGTCAGCTTACGATGCTCCCTCACCGCCGGAATCGCTTCTTTAATAATCTGTGCCGCTCTGGCCGGATCATCAATAACAATCTGGTAGTGAGATTGTGCCTCTTCACCAAGGGTATCGCCGATAAAGGCGTCTAGTGAACGGAAGTAAGCTTCGCTCTCCTTAGGGCCGGTAAGAACGATAGGCATTGGCTGATCTTTATTATCAGGGTGCATCATAATACCGAGAATATAGAGTATTTCCTCTGCGGTTCCCGGGCCACCGGCAAAGATCACTATGCCGTGAGTCATGCGCACAAATGCTTCAAGACGCTTCTCAATATCCGGCATGATAATCAGTTCATTAACAATCGGGTTTGGCGGCTCGGCAGCAATAATGGACGGTTCGGTTAAGCCGATATAGCGTTGCTCATCATAGCGCTGCTTGGCGTGGCCGATTGCGGCTCCTTTCATCGGGCCTTCCATCGCACCCGGACCACAACCGGTACAGATATTCAGCTCTCTTAACCCCAGCTCATGGCCTACTTCACGGGTGTATTGGTACTCTATATCATTAATGGAGTGCCCACCCCAGCAGACGACAAGGTTCGGCTCAATGCCCGGATGAAGTGCACCAGCGTTACGCAAAATAGCAAATACAAGGTTGGTGATATGAATCGGGTCGTGTTGATTCTCCTGATGCATCTGTGCGACGTGCATATTGACGTACACAATGTCCCGCAGTACGGAAAACAGATGCTCCTGAATTCCTTTGATTATGGTTCCGTCCACAAAAGCGTCTGCCGGCGGGTTTGTCAGTTCAAGCTTGATGCCCCGTTCACGGCTGACCACGTCGACGTCAAAATCTTTGTGTTTATCCAGTAGTTCTTTTGAGTTGTCTGTGTGACTGCCAGAGTTTAATACCGCGAGGGTACAGTTGCGGTAAAGTTGATACAGGTCGCTGGTGGCCTCTTTCTTCAGTCTTTTGACTTCAAGTTGAGACAGCAAATCCATGCTACCGGCAGGACTAATATGTGTGATCATCTTCTCCTCCTTTTCTTCAGGAAGTATTGTTATACCCAAGTCACCTCAATATGCTTTTTCAGCGAGAATTTATTGGCTTCTGATCAAGGCACTGATTTGAAGCCATAGTCATTCTACGGTGAGAATCAGTAACACAGAGCAGGAGCCAATAAAACTCGCTCTTTGGGAGCGCATCAAGGTGTCCATTTCTGTGTCAGATAACTTTGAAAGGGAGTGGCCATTCCTACAGTTATCTTCCTTGAACTGAACATCTTGATGCAGCTCTGAATACTGCATCTTGAGGTCACTTGGGTATATATTCACGAACAAGTAGAGTGTAAAACCCTACATTTGTGAATTTTATATATTATTTACCATATACTTATACTGATACTACTGCAAGAAACGTGTGAGAGAGGATGTATTAAAAGGAAGATAAAACAAGAAATTAGATAGAGAATAGCAGAAGCTTCTATTTGATTGCTGTCTGATTGTTGCCTTTGAGTTTTGCTTCATTAAGGGCAAGGTTGAGTCGATCCAGTACCTCTTCAGGCGTGTCTGAGTCGCGTAGTTTGGACAGGGCAACGGTGGCGGTAATAGTGATATTCTGATCCCTGAACTTAAATGGCAGCTTACAGATTTGAAGTTGCAGTGACTGGATAAGAGTCTGACACTCTTTTTCGTTCAACCCCGGCAGAATGGCAATGAACTCTTCGCCTGAAAAACGCGCCAGTACATCATCATCTCGCATCTCTTTCGAAATGGTTCTGGCAATGATTTTCAGTGCTTTATCTCCGGCAGCATAACCAAAGCTGTCATTGAGCGCTTTAAAGTTATCAATGTCCAGCAGCAGAACATACAGGCTATGTTGATTGCGAATCCAGCGGTGGTATTCAAGTTCCAGCCGATCCAGAAACGCGGCACGGTTGAACACCTTAGTCAGTGGATCGATAAGCATTCTGCGCGACTGATCTTCCAGCCTGCGGCGGTGATCCTGAGTAATTTCATACAGGCCTTCAAGCTGAACTTTATTATTGGCAACCCGCTCCAGTATCGCCATTTCCCGCTGCTCATTGTGCTTTAGCCGCTCTGTGAGCATGTTTATCTGTTCCAGTAAAGGGTCAACAGCAGCTTTGGCTGATTCTAGGTCTGTCGCCTTGTTTAGTGCTGATTGAGTTTCACCGCTGATATCCACCAGTTCTGATGTCATCTGTTTACGGTGCTTGGCATAGGATTCGCTCTGCTCCAGATTCTGGGCTGAGCTTTTGATCACTTTGCTAAGAGAGGTGTTTACCTGACCGAGAAACTGTTCTGAGGTTTTGCGTTCGAAATGGGTGCCCTGAATAACCAGCTTAAGAACCTGCAGAGTCAGCTCAAGTAAGGCATCCGAGGCAACGCCTACCAGCAGCTTAACCCTGATATCGTTGAGCAAGTCACCGGACTCGCCATCGAAATCAAGTTCACTGATCAGGTGCTGCAGCTCTTCTGCTAATTTGCTAAGCAGTTCTTGATTAAGTTCGGGATCTTTTTGCAGGGTATGAACTGAGCTGGAGGTAATAATCTTAATGGCTCGTTCATAGATGGCCAGCAGGCGGGTAGCTTGATCCAGTTGGTTTTGATTTTTAACTGATGGAAAGCTCAGTAAGTTTCTCAGGTCGCGTTTAAGCTGAGCTGGTAGCCCCGGTATCCTTTGCAGTGTTTCACCGCTCTGCCTTACTCTCTCGTCCAGATTAACTTTCTTTTTTTCCATCGCATGAGTGTTTTGTTTTAACAGTCGCTCCAGTATCGCCAGACGGGGAATCAGCTTAGAAATGTCATTTTGTTGTTCAAAAGCGTTCTTTAACGAAACTACAGCTTTATCAAGATCGTCATTATATCCCATGCAGGCATCACTAAGGTTAGCGACCACCCGCTTGAGAACTTTAGACTCTCTTGTGTGTTTGAACGAAGCATCCCTGTGCTTTAACTTTGCTTGTTCTAGTTGTAGTTTCAACTGGTCGATCTGTTGCAGAATCTCTTCCCGGCCAGTGAGCTTCTTTTCACTCATAGATAAATAGGGCTAAGCTTTCCTAAAAAAAAGTAAATCCGATTGATAATAGCAAATTATTGGTTCAGTTCATTCAAAATATTAACCAACTGATTATATTCTAATCAATAATGCTGGATTTTATGATGTTCTCCTCAATTTTGTTTGAAGAGTCTATTTTTATCAGCCCTTTTTCTATTGCCTGCTGACACGCTTCTCTTATATTTTCATTAGCAAAACTTGCTGCTGGGGCGTGTTCTATTGCTCTGAGACATACCCACTGATTTCCACCCAGTTCGATATGTAAACTTCGAGCCATATTGGATGCCATCAGGAGAATATCAATTAACTCCTTATCATTTATAGCGGTATATGCACGGGGCAAAAATGGATAATCTGCAATACCAAGCCGGACAACTTTGGCTATATTTTTATCGGCTTCAAATTCAGATACCCAGTCGGTGATTTGATTAAATAACTGTTCTGCTGTTTTTTCAGGAGAAGTGTTAGGCTCCACATATAAAAACATGGCGTCAGAAAAATGATATAAGCGGGCAGGGAGTTCAACTTTGGTTTTGATAAATTCTCCAAACTCACCTTCTAGTTCAAGCCCGGCGTTGTAGCCTTTTCTCAGATAAACGGTTCTCAGAAAAGGCAGATCAATCATGGCAAATCGCAGTTTATCATGCAGGGGTTCATTGATAAGTTCACCCGTTTGCCATTGCTCAAAGTGAGCGCTACTCTGCTCCAGAGAAGAGGGAAGCCTTTTAATTAGAAGACGTAGGTTTCTTAGGCCGGAGCGTGGATGAGTGTAGTGGTCCTGATAGAGTTTTTTCAACTGACCACGCATCTTCCGGTTAGTCATACCTCTGTGAATAAACAGGATTACCAGTAGAAGTGAGAGGAAAAACAGAACCGTTGTAGAGTAGCGATAACGGGTAATATTTTGAGTTCTTAATACCAGTTCATCAGTCTGATCTTTATAGTGCAATGAACGCTCCATAAATAATTTTTGCTGTCGAAAATCGTCTTCAGATATTTCAATTAACTGGTCTTTAATTAATGTAATAAGAGCGTTGTATTGTTTGCCATGAATAAATGCACTCTGAAAATTGTTATTCGCTTCATTGATATTTGTTAACAACAGATGAGCATTTAACTGAATTTCAATATTGGTATTCTCGTTACCTATTTTTAGAGCAGACTGAGCAAACTTAAGCGCTTCTTCATTCTGTCCTTTCTGAAAATATAACTGTGCCTGTAACAACAGAGATTGGGCGTTTAAACTGTCTAATTCCGTATAAGAAAGAAGGGTATTAGCCCTTTTTATGTACTGTTCTGTTAATGGGAAGTTATAGAGTTGCAAATATGTTTTTGCCAGATCTAACCTTAGCTCAATGACGTCTTCGATATTTCTATTAATAGTTTCTGCATCAAGAACATTAAAGTAATGTACCAGAGCAAGGTTATATTTCCCCTGATCATAGTAGATATCTGCCATCTGCTTTAGCACATTTGGAAGAATAGGGTTTTTTTCATAATTATCATAGAAATCAGCGGCTTGAGATAAGTACTCCAGTGATTTGTCCAGAACCCTCTTCTGGTAAAATAGTGTGGCTAGTATGCGGTTTATTTTCGCCAGCTCAATGGGCATATCATTTTCGACGGTTGTCCAGTAGGCTGCCAGTAGCTGTTGCAGAGCGCGGTTATACTGCAGATATCTGAGGTGGTACTCTCCCAGCTCTATCTGATAGTTTACATACTCGGTCCTGTTTTCATCCGGATTGAGAAAGTTTTCTGCCTGCTTGTAGAGTTTGTCTGCAACATCAAGTTGTTGATTTTTAGCAGCGATATCAGCTTTAAGCATCAGCAATTGATAGTTGATGTTGTTACTGAGTAGCTGAAGATCACTGTTCTGCTGTATCTGGGCTTCAACACTGCTGAGAACCGGCTGAACCTGACTCTCATCCTGTTTTATCTGCCAGATTAATCTGGCTTTCAGTATTTGAGTCTCCAGCAGAATAAAATCGAGCTTGTAGCCTCTGGCCAGTGTTTCTGCCTGATCAATACTGTCCAGGGCTCCACGGGTATCACCGAGTTGCAACATGGCTTTTGCAATGACCTGAAGAGCGTCAATACTGGTGGCCGGCGTTCTTAATGTGTTGTTGGCATCATCTCTGGAGTTAGAGCTTTTATCTTTATTGGTCAGAGTTCTTGAGGTAAGGAATTTTTGTGCTATCTGCTTGGATTGCTCGGGTACGATTTCTACCAGCTTATCCGCTTCATCAAGGATTTTTGAGCCTGAACTGATTTCCACTTGTGCGGCAGCAGAGAAAGCGGCGCCTACCGCTAACACTGCTGCCAAGATTTTTACTGTAACTCCCTTAATAGCCAAATCTACCCTCTCTACTGGCGTGCCATTCTGTGATTATTTTCTGGTGCTGAGTGAGTGCATGAACGGAATGGGTTGATATCCAGTCCGCCACGGCGGGTGTAGCGGGCCATAACAGTGAGTGATTCTGGTTTACAGTACTTCTGAATATCCATAAAGATACGTTCAACACACTGCTCATGGAACTCGTTGTGTTCTCTGAAAGATACAATATAGCGAAGTAACGCCTGCGGGTCGATCTTGTTACCACTATATTTAATCTCAACGCTGCCCCAGTCAGGCTGATTGGTGATCAGGCAGTTAGATTTTAACAGGTGGCTGTGCAGGGTCTCGCTGACTTTTTCATGACTGGTAGCCTTCTCCAGATAAGAAGGGTCAAACTCGTAGCTGTTTATAACAATATCTTGATCATCAATACAGCTTCCATCCATATCTGCGATAGGTTGAGAGGTATATTTATCAAGATGATTCAGGGATACGGAAACCGGTGCGTTAGCACACTCAGACAGGTCTTTCACCAGCGTCTCTTTTACCTGCAGCCAGCTTTCGAACTTGCTCTGGTTAAAGCTGTTCAGATAGAGCTTAAAGGATTTTGACTCAATCAGGTTCTGGCTTTCAGCGGGGATAGAGACTTCGCCAATGGCAACTTGCGGCAGGCCGTTAGAGTTTAGCCAGGAAATCTCATAAAGTGTCCAGATATCACAGCCTTTGAAGGGGAGATCGCCTGCCAATTCCAGATCATCCCGGTTAAGACTTCTTGGTACGGGTTGTAGCAGAGAGGCGTCATATTGGTGGCTGTATTCCGTTTTCTGGCCTAGTGTCAGGCCAGAAAGCTCCTTTGCATTTGAATATTTGCTCATACTTCACTTCAAATATCGATTAGAATAACCGGATTCTACTTAATCCCTTATTCGCTGTCATTAATTCAAGGAGTTTCCATGACTCACCCGGTGCCAGAGGCATTACACACATTTTCAAATGATTTTGTTCAGGCATGGCAGACCAGCCACCACAGTATTCCCCGCAGTGAGGAGATGGCAGGGCTTGTCTCTCCCTGTGTTGAGAACAGAGAGGGAGATGCCGTGTTCTGGAGACCGGTACAGCGTGATCAAATGGCTGACTTTACCAACGTTGAAGCTGGTATAGAGTTGACCTTGCACTCTTCCATCAAAGAATTCTATGGCTGCCAATATAGTGCGGATATGGAAGCAACATGGAACGGAAACCCTTTTGTGCTGCTACAGGTGTGGAGTGATGAAGACTTTGTGCGCCTTCAGGAAAATATTCTGGGTCATCTGGTGACTCAGCGCAGGCTGAAACTAAAACCAACAGTTTTTATTGGTGCCACAGATGAGGATATGGATGTTATTTCTATCTGTAATCTGACAGGTAATGTCATTCTGGAGCGCCTTGGAACGGATAAGCGGGATATTCTTGCCGAAGATGTTACAGAGTTTCTTGCTCATATTAAGCCAGAGGTATAACGGATGTACGTTGTCGAACTGGAGTTTGAGTGTTTTGATAACACCACTATCTCTGCGGTAGATAAAGCCATTAACGGGCTAATGGAAGCATTACGTTTTAATGGTCAGATTCTGGGCAGGGAGTTTCCTGTGGTAATGGGGGAAGGCGTTTTTTATGTTCGTCTGGTTTGCCCTGAACAAGAGAGCCTGCATCCTGATAACCACTCGGATTTTGTCAACTACTGCCTGAGTAAGCTTTCTGACGCTTCACTGCTGGCTCCTAAAGTGCGCCTGCTGGGTAGGGATATTAACTCTGAGCAGGCCGCTGAAGAGGAGGTACCTAGTTGGCAGGTGCTCTACACTACCTATGTGCATACCTGTTCGCCGTTACGAAGTGGTGAGTCACTGCTTCCTATCCCACTTTACCGCAACCCTCCAACCCTGAATGGCGATCATAAGTCGGTCATTAAATGGCAGACGGAGTGGCAGGCCTGCGATGAAATTCAGATGGGAGGAGCCTGTAAGGCAGAACATGCTGCGTTAAGGGAGATCACGGATATCGGAAGTGATCTGTTCCGCAGGGGCTGGGATTTACGAGGCAGAATTGAGTACCTGACCGGTATTCCGACCTATTACTACCAGTATCGTGTCGGTGGCGTCAGTCTTGCAGATGAGAAGCAAAGACGGTGCCCTAAGTGCGGTGGTGAATGGCTGTTGAATGAACCTTTGCACGATATCTTCTACTTTAAATGTGACCGCTGCCGGATTGTCTCAAATATCTCCTGGGATATGCTTAAGTAACTTGGGTTCAGGTTAAGTAGCGACGATAAAGTCGCTACCTTTTAGCCAGAATTCTGTCCAGATGGTTAGCAAACTCGCGCCTTTCTGTCTGAGAAAGCGCCGCAGGCCCGCCGGTTTGTACTCCGCTGGCTCTCATGGTATCCATAAAGTCGCGGATATTTAGCCGGGCTTTTATGGTCTCCTTAGTGTATAGCTCTCCACGCGAGCTGAGGGCCAAAGCGCCTTTAGTGATGACTTCATCTGCCAGCGGAATATCTGACGTAATTACCAGATCGCCGCACTCTGCCCGCCGGACAATTTCATTATCAGCAATATCGAAGCCACTCTCCACCTGTATGGATTTTATGTTGATCCGGTTAGGTACAGGAATTCTGTGGTTGGCAACAAAGGTGCATTCTACACCTGTCCGTTCTGCAGCTCTGAACAAGGTATCCCGGATCACTTTCGGACAGGCATCGGCGTCAACCCATATCTTCATTACTTCTCCTCCAGCACTTTAATGCGTGCTGTCAATTGAGCGACCTGCTGCTCCAGTTGGGCAATACGCTCTTCAGCACTGCCGCTTTCGGCTGCAATCTCTACCTTTGGCAGAGGTTTACTGCTCTTCCAGTTTTTAATTGCGGCAATAATGGCCGGCATTGGCACATTGGATGAGAGCTTAGATTTCACTAAAGCAACGCTGGGCTGTTTACCTTGTTGCTCCAGTAACAGAATGGCTTGTTCCAGTTCTGCTGAGACATCTTTGGTCTGCATAGGGGGCTCCGTTATTGGGTTTATGAAGGCATAATAGCGATATCAGTCAAAAGATAAAACCGACACGCTAATGGCAAAGTGCCGATATGGGATTGTCCTTGTAAGAGATCTCTCACACTGTATGTAAGAGAAATCGATTAAATGACAGGGGATAATCTTGTCTTACATATTTAACTATTTGTTTTTATGTATTATTTAATTAATTGAGTCAATGTAAGTAAAAATACGTATAAACTGGCCATCTTGTTCATAACTCTACATATCGTATTATTAAGTTGTCGACAGGAAGTGGACAAGGATTTAAGAATAATCTGGGATAGATTATCTTCAGGATGAAGTGGGTTGACAGGATTTCAGCCAAAAAGGATTCAGGATTAGCGGGAAGCTAACGTTAGCAGGAAGCTGGCGGTACGGAATGCAAAGGACACCAAAAGGAACTGGGCTCAGGACAACATCAGGATGATGTAACGGACACCGCTCAGGGAACAAGTGAAGTGTTCTAGCCGGGAAGCTAGTGAAAAGGATAGTCAGGACACCGTCAGGAAGGCGAAGAAGGACAGGCTGAAGGATTCAGTACTATTAAGGAAGATGCATGGAGCACCATTAGTAGCCGGATCGCTGCGAGTAAGAGTATAGCCCCGATGTGAAAGCGTCGGGGCTTTTCTTTTGCCATGAACATCTCTTTCGTCCAGAAATAGCGTGCTGTTATCTCAGCTCTCTATGCGGTAGGGAGGAATGGCAAAGTTGAGCGGATGGAACCCCTTCATAAATAACTGACCCTGATAACAATCGTCACCAAGGGCAGAAAACTCAAACTGATAAACCGTATGCCAGTACCAACGGCCATCCGGTGTTTTTATCTTATGCGCTTTAAGTGCAACGCTTAATAGCTGTAAATCTAACTGGCGGCATTTACGTATAATAGCTGCTTTGGCCAGTTCAGACTGACGCCTCTGCTGCCAGAACAGAAAACAACCAAAGCTCAATGCGAGAATAGCCAGTAGATTATCTATCATGATGGTTTGCTATCCTTTCTGGTTGTCTGCTGAAGCTGAATCAAAGCCAAAGCCAGCTCTTCTGAAGGGCTGCTGTTTAATAGTGGCAAAAGAACCATTCGAAGGGATGGCTGAGTGACTAAGTCGGCAAAAATTTGATTAAATAGAGCCTGATTTCCCGTCTGAGCCAGCCGGAGTAAGAACTGTTGTGCAATCGTACCATCTTCTAACGCCTGCCATGAACGTCCTGCAATGGCGATAAGTACTTCCTGATGACTAAGACGCGGGCTGGCAAGAATGGCAGAAATCACCTGTTTTAGGGAGGAATCCTGCGCACCAGACAGCGCTCTGACATAAGCTGCCAGCAGAAATAGATCCGGGTCTGAGCTTTCTATCTGTTGCTGTGCCAGCTCATTGAGGGTATCAGCCAGCTTTTGTGGTAACTCTGTATGCTCTAATGCACCAAGTAGTGCGTATCTTGGTTCCGGAGGAAGGTGTCTGAGTGATTTTCTCAGCATTACACCATTTTGTTCACTTCCCAGTCTGGCACAGATATCAGTGATGCCCTGAAGACCTACGGTCTGCCATTTATCCCAGCCAAGACCGCCGGAAAAGTAATGCTGTGCATGTTCATAATACTGACTGGTAGGTAGATCTAGCTCTGCCCTGATCTGGCTGTGGAAAACCGCCATCTTGTCTTCTGTCGGCTTAAAGGTATATGGGTTGTTTGCCAGCTTTTGCTGCTTTTCTTCACTCAGATCGCCACCTAAACGGGTTCCCATCGCTTCAAGTACATACTTGATAAAGTTACCTATATCTGACTGCTTCAGCAGGCCTCTCTCATCCAGTGGAAACTTAAGGAACCAGATCCATGGCTGTTTCTCACTGTTCCAGTAAGCGATGGCCATATGTGCGTGGCGCTGAAGAGGATACGGGTAGGGCTGCTGAGCTTTTTCTACATTGGAGAAAAGAGCATTGGAGATAGGAAGAATACGTCTTCCGAGGTCAAAAATTTTATAGTCACAACCGCTATTGGTCAGTAGTTGCGTCAGTGTATGTATGTTTTCCATCTGCCCGTTATCATTTGCTCTATTGGTATTAGCTTAATAAATGGTACTCTTAGCGCAAATTTCAAGGTGCTACACAGATAAAAGCGATGCAGGTGTCAAACTCATACTCAGAATTGCTGACTTTACTGGAACAACAGCTGAGACAGTCCGGGCTATGGAAGCAGCAGCCTCCGACGGCTGAAGCCTTATCCAGCCGGCAACCCTTTGCATTAGATACCCTTTCTCCGCAGCAGTGGCTGCAATGGATTTTTATTCCGCGGGTCAGTCAGATGCTGAATAACGGGGAAGACATTAAGGGCTTTTGCATTTCTCCCTATTTTGAAGAAGTATGGAAATCACAGAAAGAGAAAGCGGAGTTAATAGAAACCTTGCAGGCTATCGATAAGGTGGGCGCATGATCTTAGACGTTGTTTATCAGGATGAGTATCTTATCGCGGTAAACAAGCCGGCCGGAATGCTGGTGCACCGCTCGTGGCTGGATAAGCATGAAACGGAGTTTGTTATGCAGACGCTCCGGGATCAGATTGGTCAGCATGTTTTTCCGCTGCACCGCTTGGATCGCCCTACATCGGGAGTGCTTTTTTTTGCTCTTTCCAGTGAGGTTGCCTCTGATGTGATGCCTATGTTTGCTAACCACGAGATGCAGAAGACTTATCACGCTATTGTACGTGGCTGGATTGAACAAGGGGATGTTCTGGATTATCCGTTAAAGGAAGAGCTGGATAAGATTGCTGATAAGTTTGTCAGTCAGGAACAAGAGGCCAAGGAAGCTATCACAGAATACAAACCTCTGGCTAAGGTTGAAGTTCCGCACTCGACGGGACGTTATCCAACCAGTCGCTATAGCCTGATTGAACTACAGCCGAAAACCGGCCGCAAACATCAACTGCGGCGACATATGGCTCACCTGAGACATCCGATTGTTGGCGATACCACTCATGGAGATGGTAAGCATAATCGCCTGTTCAGGGAACACTATGATGCGCGTCGGTTATTGCTACACGCAACGGAGCTGAGTTTTGTTCACCCTTATAGTAAAGAGCGGATCGTGATCAAAGCAGGCTTTGATGAGATTTGGCAGCGGCTATTTAGTGAGTTTGGCTGGCCGTCAGAAATTTCCGGACAAGAATAAAAAAGGGCAGATGATTGTCTGCCCTTATCAATTAATCTAATATCTAATCCAGCTTTTCTAAATCCGCTTCGATTTCCTGAATCTTGCTGGCGACCACTTTTTCAAGATGACGCAGATCCGTCAGAATTTTCTGTTTCAGATCTTTACCTTTAAGCATTTCAGGGCGGGTGATGCTGTTCAGTTCATCGATCACCAGAGTTAGGTTGCGGTTAATCTCAGTCACCTCTTTATACTGGTGCGTACCACTGTCTACCAGTACATTCTTAACCTGTCTCGGGTATTTAAATTTTACACTTTTCGCAAACAGCTCTCCTTTCTGCTTGTGAAAATAGATTTTCAACACATCCTTGTGAGCTTCCTGACGCAATGAGTAGCGTTCGATTTGTTTAGGATCATGAATCCCAAGACCAGTCAGGTTTGGATACATAAGTTACCTCATAACAGTTGTGTTATTAGCTCAATGTGTGTTCCTAAACTGTAGCAGCCTAATTGCGTGGTAGATAGCTGATATTTCATCCAAAAAACAGAGTTGTGAACGAGATCGTTTTTCTAAATTGGCGAAAGAACATTCATCTATTCAGGTGTTAGATCTTCGATATTTTTCACTAGTAATTCACGTAGAGTATTTTGATCTTCATCGTTCAGACGCCCGCCACTGGCAGAAGTGAGAATAAAAAGGTCTTCTGCCCGCTCACCCATGGTGGTGATTTTGGCGGCATGCAGGTTGATACCTAAGGCGGAAAATGTACCGCCCACTGTTGCAAGCAGGCCGGGAGTATCAAGGGCTACCAGTTCCATCAGGGTGCGTTTTTTAGTTTTAGTCGGAATAAAGTCAACCTGAGTTTTTACCTTAAAGTGAATCAAGTTTCTCGGTGTACGGCGCAGGCGCATTTTTCTTTTGCTTGAGTCCAGAACAACGGTACGGATACTGTCACTGATAACCTGATGACACTCTTCTTCGATAGGTTGGCCGTTTTGATCCAGCACCATAAAGGTATCTAACGCATAACCATCCTTGCTGGTCATAACCTGAGCGTCATGAACACTAAGATTACGCCGGTCTAATTCGGCAACAATAGTGGCGAAAAGAGCAGATTGATCTCGGCAATAGACAAATATTTCTGAGCCTCCCCGTGTGGCTTTCTTGCTGATTAGCACAAGGGTCTGATCTTTATCATCATTCTGTAGCAGATGGCTGCCGTGCCAGGCGATCTGTTTATGGGTATGTCGCAAAAAATAATCAGCTTTAAACCTTTGCCATAACAGTTCAATCTCCCGGGCTGAATACCCCTCTTTTCTCAACAGGGCAGAAGCCAACTGTTGATTGTGGCGAATCCGATCCCGCACGTCGACAGGATTCTCTAACCCTCTTCTTAATGCCCTCTGGGTTGAATGGTACAGTTCTGCCAGCAGAGTTCTTTTCCAGCTGTTCCAGAGTTCCGGGTTGGTGGCACATATATCGGCAACGGTGAGGCAGACTAAATGATCAAGGTACTCTTCATCACGGACGGTTTTGGCAAATCCGGCAATAACATCAGGATCATAGATATCTCGTCTCTGTGCGGTTACCGACATCAGAAGGTGATTTAACACCAGCCAGGAAACCAGTTTTGCTTCCGGCTTAGATAACCCGTGTTCAATACAGAAGTTATACGCCTCGACGGCACCTATTTCTGAGTGATCTCCGCCTTTCCCTTTGCCGATATCGTGGAAAATACCGGCAATAATCAGCAACTCTTTTTTCTGAATTCTGGGGTAAAGCTCGCAGCAGATAGGGTGCTTGTTATGGTTGTCTGCAAAACTGAATGAGTGTAGGTGCTTAAGCAGGCGCATACTGTGCTCATCAACGGTGTAGACATGGAACAGATCAAACTGCATCTGTCCGACTATCTGGCTCCATTGTGGCAGATAGGCAGCAAGAACGCCTAACTTATGCATCAGGGTAAAGGCTCTGTGCAGGGCGTTGGGGTGACGGCACAGGGTCATAAATTTTTCCCGCGCTTCCGGAATAGTATGTAGAAACTTGTTCAGGCGTCTTCTTGCGGTTCTTAACTGGCGAAGGGTAGACGGAGCAACACTGTCGATACTGGAGTCGTTAGCGATATGAATAAACATATCCAATATGGTCTCCGGCCTCGCCTGAAACAGCGCCGGTTTTCTGGCCTCAATAAGCCCCCCTCGACGCTGGAAGTCATCATCCAGAATCTCTGCTTCTGCTTGCTCCCCTTCATTAAGAATGGCCTGATTAAAGAGCTTAATCAGCATCTTATTCAGTTCGGCTACTCTTCGCAGGGTGCGGTAGAACTCTTTCATCATCATTTCAACCGGAATATTGCCTGTTCCGGTAAAGCCGAGATGTTCTGCCACCTGAGCCTGATGGGCAAAGGTAAGCCGGTTGTCGTAACGTTTCAGTTCAATATGCAGAGCAAAGCGAACCCGCCAGAGAAAATCCTGACACTCCTGCAGTTCCCGGTACTCGCCGTCGGTCAGAAAGCCATATTTGCTCATTTCCAGCAGGGAAGTGGCGCCAAAATGTCTTCGGGCGATCCAGCTTAAGGTGTGTATATCGCGCAGACCGCCTGGGCTGGATTTAATATCCGGTTCGAGGTTGTAGGTGGTGTCGTGATACCGGGCGTGCCTGTCTTTTTGCTCTTTAATTTTTGCCTGATAAAAATCTTCACTCGGCCAGAAATTTTCTGAGTGAATGAGTAGTTTCAGGTTATGAAATACCTCTTCGCTGCCACATAAAAAGCGAGCTTCCTGAAGGTTAGTGGCTACAGTAAGATCTTCTTTGCCTACTTTGATGCACTCATCCATGGTGCGCACGGCATGGCCGACTTCCAGTTTGAGATCCCAGAGCAGGGTAATAAACTCACTGACTTTTTCGCCCTGCTCATCTGTGATCTCTTGTTCCGACAATACAAGAATATCTATATCTGACAATGGGTGTAGTTCACCCCGGCCATACCCCCCGACAGCGATCAGGCAGAGATCTTCAACTTCAGTAAAACCAAAATAGCGCCATAAACGATGTAATAGCTGATCCATATAATCAGAGCGGTCAAACACCAGATCAGTGACAGAGTGGCGCTGAATAAAAGACGTTTTCTGATATTCAGTGAGTTTATCGAGTTGTTGCTTAAGGGTTACCGGTGTGATTTGGGAATCAACAAACTTTAACGGTGATAAATAGGGCATCTAACGCATCCATGCAGATTTTTGAAACTTTTATCAATCTACCAGCACTGACTTAGTGTGCCAATGGTTTAAGGGAATGTTTTCAGGGCTGGCTGAAAGAAAAATCCCTGCCGGAGCAGGGATTGAAATTATTTGTTGATCATCAGGCGGGGAATGGTCTCTTCTTCCCTCAGGGTGAGAACTTCACAACCGTTCTCTGTTACCAATATGGTGTGTTCCCACTGAGCTGAGTTCTTGCCGTCTCCGGTATATACTGTCCAGTCATCTTCCAGGTCAACACTACAACCGAACTTACCAGCGTTAATCATAGGTTCGATGGTAAAAATCATACCGGGTTTAAGAACACGCCTGTCGCTGTTTTTGTAATGGACAACCTGAGGCTCTTCATGGAACTCATTACCTATACCGTGTCCGCAGAAGTCTTTAACAATGGAGAACCTTGGTGTGACACCTTTAATGTACTTCTGAATAGTCGTACCGATATCGCCAACGGTAATGCCCGGTTTCACTTTACGCATAGCGGTGTAAAGTGACTCTTGTGCAACCATGCATAGACGTTTGTCAGCAGGAGAGACATCGCCGACATAAAACATTTTAGAGGTATCGCCGTGATAGCCTTTTGGCCGTGTTTTCAGTGACGCATTTTTATCATCGGGAATGATCACAGTAATATCGACGTTTACGATATCACCGTCTTTCAAAATGCCCGGTTTGTCTTTACCTGTAGTGCCTATTTCGTCTTTGCTGGCCGGTATACCGTGGCAGACAATATGGTTAACAGAAGTACAGATGGACTTTGGGAAACCGTGATAATCGAGCGGTGCCGGGTAGGCGCCATTGTCGATGATATATTTATAACAGATCTGATCTAACTCTTCTGTGGTAACCCCCGGTTTTACATAGGGCTCAATCATTTCTAGAACTTGTGCGGCCAGCTTTCCTGCCACTCTCATTTTCTCAATTTCTTGTTCTGTTTTGATTTTTATAGTCATCTATTTATCTCAGCGCGGTTGCGCTTATTCTTCATGCAAATTAACTATCTATTACTTCTATTTTACGTTGAAAAAGCATAACTGCAATTGAATCTTATACTCAATTGGCTTCCCTTTGTTGAGTTATGGCTGTGACAGTGGCTTGAACGAGCGGGTAAAGGTCTAGTTTTCTCAATAAGTAAAATATGCAGCAGAAGTTAGAGTTTTTCTGGTAATTCAGGGCGAAATTGTGGTATAAAGCGCGCCGAAGTCTGGAACTGTTCTCTTCATCTGTTTCATGATGGCGAAGCAGCTTCACTTCATTAACTAATATTTTTAATCTCACACACGTACCGACACATGTTCCGGGGTGCTTTAACAATTCGATTGGTTAAAGTCGGACACATGGGGTATGTGGAGGCCTAACCCCATAGAGGATTTTAAAATGGCAACTGTATCAATGCGCGATATGCTTAAAGCTGGTGTTCACTTCGGTCACCAGACTCGTTACTGGAACCCAAAAATGAAGCCATTCATCTTTGGTGCTCGTAACAAAGTTCATATCATCAACCTAGAAAAAACTGTTCCAATGTTCAACGACGCTCTAGCAGAAATTGCTAAAGTTGGTGAGAAGAAAGGTAAAGTTCTTTTCGTTGGTACAAAACGCGCTGCATCTGAAGCTGTTAAAGAAGCTGCTATCAACAGCAACCAGTTCTACGTTAACAACCGCTGGTTAGGCGGTATGCTAACAAACTACAAAACTGTTCGTCAGTCTATCAAGCGCCTTAAAGATCTTGAAGCTCAGGCTCAAGACGGTACTTTTGACAAACTAACTAAGAAAGAAGCTCTAATGCGTACTCGTGAAATGGAGAAGCTAGAGAAATCTCTTGGTGGTATCAAAGACATGGGTGGTCTTCCTGACGCGCTGTTCGTAATCGATGCTGATCACGAGCACATTGCAGTTAAAGAAGCTAACAACCTGGGCATCCCAGTATACGCTGTAGTTGATACTAACTCTGACCCAGATGGTGTTGACTTTATCATTCCTGGTAACGACGATGCGATCCGCGCCGTTCAGCTATACCTGAACGCTGCTGCTGAAGCTGTTAAAGAAGGTCGTAACCAAGACTTAGCTGCGGCTGTTGAAGAAAAAGACGGTTTCGTAGAAGAAGCTGAATAATAGCGGACTCTGACGTCATACTTAGTTATGTAGTGAATAGTTTCAATACGTACTAAGGTATAGTTAGTATCAGGGGCCCGTACTAAGGCCCCTGATTTTTATCTTATCCGGAATCAACTGAGGAATAGAGAATGGCAACTGTAACTGCTGCTCTAGTAAAAGAACTGCGCGAGCGTACTGGCGCAGGTATGATGGAATGTAAAAAAGCGCTTGTTGCTGCGGACGCTGATATTGAACTAGCGATCGAAAACATGCGTAAAAGTGGTGCGGCTAAAGCAGCTAAAAAAGCGGGTAACGTTGCTGCTGAAGGTACCATCATTATTAAACAAGCTGACGGTGTTGCTGCACTTCTTGAAGTAAACTGTCAAACTGACTTTGTAGCGAAAGACGGAAGCTTCCTGGCATTTGCTAACGAAGTAGCTGACGCTGCTGTAGCTGAAAAACTTGACGCTGCTGCTCTTCAGGCTAAGTTTGAAGAAGCTCGTATCGCTCTTGTTGCTAAAATCGGCGAAAACATCAGTATCCGTCGTGTTGAGTACATTGAAGGTGCAAGCCTTGCTGAGTACCGTCACGGTGAGCGTATCGGTGTTGTTGTTGCCGGTGAAGCTGACGCTGAAACTCTTAAGCACGTTGCAATGCACGTTGCTGCATCTAAGCCTGAGTTTGTTAACCCAGAAGATGTACCTGCTGAAGTAGTAGAAAAAGAGAAAGCGGTTCAGGTTGAAATCGCAATGAACGAAGGCAAACCTGCAGAGATCGCAGAGAAAATGGTTATCGGCCGTATGAAGAAATTCACCGGCGAAATCTCTCTGACTGGTCAGGCTTTCATCATGGAACCTAAGAAGACTGTAGGCGAAATGCTGAAAGAGAAAGGCGCTTCTGTAGCTAACTTCGTTCGTCTAGAAGTTGGTGAAGGCATCGAGAAAGCGGCAGAAATGAGCTTTGCAGATGAAGTAGCAGCGGTACAAAAAGGTTAATCCTTAGCGTATCTTGCTTGATAAAGACCGTAGCTAAGGCTGCGGTCTTTTTGTGAATAGCTAACTAAATTAGCTGTCATAAATAGGAATTATTTTTACAAATAGCTGTTTCTTACTGAACTGTCATCAGGCAGGCATCGATAAGCAAACCCTCTGCGCCAGAGATGGCGCAGCGGAGCCCCATGGGTGGGTTAACGTGTGTTTGTGTTCGATGTCTGCCGATATGAATCATAATGAGTAATAGCTTATTTAATTAACAGTAGTTTTTATCTATAACAGTTAATCAGTAACTTTACATCGGAAGGTATACTCCATGACAACAAATCCTAAACCAGCGTATCAGCGAATCCTTTTGAAACTTAGTGGTGAAGCACTTCAGGGCGAAGAAGGTTTTGGTATTGATCCAACTATACTAGACAGAATGGCTCAGGAAGTGAAAGAGCTGGTTGAGCTCGGCGTGCAGGTTGGTGTGGTTATCGGTGGTGGTAACCTTTTCCGTGGCGCAGGCCTTGCGGAAGCGGGTATGAACCGTGTAGTGGGTGACCACATGGGTATGCTGGCAACAGTGATGAACGGACTGGCAATGCGTGATGCTCTGCACCGTGCGTATGTTAATGCCCGTGTAATGTCGGCAATTCCGCTTAAAGGTGTGTGTGATGACTATAACTGGGCTGATGCTATTTCTCAGCTACGTCAGGGACGTGTTGTTATCTTTTCTGCCGGTACCGGTAACCCGTTTTTCACTACTGATTCAGCGGCTTGCCTGCGCGGTATCGAAATTGAAGCGGATGTTGTGCTGAAAGCCACAAAAGTTGACGGAGTATTTACTGCTGACCCGGTAGCCAACCCAGATGCAGAGCTGTATGATAAGCTATCTTATAGTGCTGTTCTTGAAAAAGAACTAAAAGTTATGGACTTGGCGGCATTTACACTGGCACGTGACCATAAAATGCCGATCCGCGTATTTAATATGAACAAGCCAGGCGCATTACGTCGCGTGGTGATGGGTGAAGCTGAAGGCACATTAATCAGTGACGCTGAATAAGCTTTGCTGTTTGCTCAGGCAATTAAAGATCAATTTAAGGTGAAAACGTGATTAACGAAATCAAAGTAGACGCGCAGGAGCGCATGGAAAAAAGTGTTGAAGCGCTTAAGAATAACCTTTCAAAGGTAAGAACTGGTCGTGCTCACCCTAGCTTACTCTCTGGTATTACCGTTGAGTATTACGGTGCACCAACTCCCCTGAATCAGATTGCTAACGTTATTGCTGAAGATGCCCGTACACTGGCGATTACAGTATTCGATAAAGAACTGACTCAGGCAGTAGAGAAAGCCATCATGATGTCAGATCTCGGGCTGAACCCAATGTCAGCCGGTACGGTTATCCGTGTTCCGCTTCCTCCGCTGACAGAAGAGCGTCGTCGTGACCTGGTTAAGATCGTACGTGGTGAAGCTGAAAATGGCCGTGTAGCGATTCGTAACATTCGTCGTGATGCAAATAGTGACCTGAAAGGTCTTCTGAAAGAGAAAGAGATCTCTGAAGATGAAGATCGTAAAGCGCAGGAAGATATTCAGAAAATCACTGATGCTGCGGTTAAGAGCGTAGACGAAGTGCTTGCTGCAAAAGAAAAAGAGTTGATGGAAGTCTAATCTGACTCATTACCGGCTCTGACAATTAACGCTGTGCGTGTAGTATATCTGCGGCGCAGCGTTTTTTTATGCTATTATCCACAACCCATTTAACCATTAATTCATAACATGCCTGAATCTCAAGTTACCAATACAGATCTCCCTAAGCATATTGCGGTCATAATGGATGGGAACGGCCGTTGGGCTAAGTCAAAAGGAAAACCCAGAGTATTTGGCCACAGAGCCGGTGCAAAAGCAGTACGTAAAACCATTTCAGGGGCGGCCAGACTTGGTATACAAGCCATTACCATGTTTGCCTTCAGCAGTGAAAACTGGCGACGACCTGAAGAAGAGGTGAGCCTGCTGATGGATCTGTTTGTTACCGCCCTTACTAAAGAAGTTAAGAAGCTGCATGCAAATAATCTGAGGTTAAGGGTCATTGGTGATATCTCCAAATTCAGCACCCGCCTGCAGGAAAAGATTCGCGATGCGGAGCAACTGACAGAAAAAAACAGTGGTATGGTGGTGAATATTGCTGCCAATTATGGTGGTAAGTGGGATATCACAGAAGCAACCAAAGCGGTTGCTGAAAAAGTTCAATCTGGTGAATTACAAGTCAGTGATATCTCAGAAGAGGTGATCAACTCACATTTAACAATGTCCGACTTGCCAGCGGTGGATCTTTTAATTAGAACAAGTGGCGAATGTCGGATTAGTAATTTTATGTTGTGGCAACTTGCTTACGCAGAAATCTATTTCACTTCAGAGTATTGGCCGGATTTTGATGAAGAGAAACTGGCTGAGGCTGTATCCTGGTTTGTGACCCGTGAACGCCGTTTTGGTTGTACCGGTGAGCAGATAAAGGCGTTAATGGAATAATTTAAGGTACCCTTTTGAAACAAAGAATAATAACCGGGCTGATATTAGCTCCTCTGGCGGCGCTGGCAATTTTTAAACTCTCTTTTCCTCTTTTTATGCTAGTGATTGCGGCCATCTGTATTATTGCATTTTGGGAGTGGGCGCAGTTTGTTAACAGCCCGAACCGCTATCTGGCTATGATTCCGACCATACTGGCACTAGTATTCAGTGTGATAGCGGTTCCGTCTGATGTGGTGAGTCTTAACTCGATTAGCCCTCTTCACTATCTGATTCTTGCTGTAGCAGCCTGTTGGTGGCTCGTTGCCAGTTATCTGGCTGTCAGTTACCCCTCTTCAACGGATAAATGGCAACACTCAAAAGTTCTGAGACACCTGTTTGGAATGCTGACAGTGATCCCGTTTTTCTGGAGCATGTTACTGCTAAGGGCTCAAAATATCGAATCTGAACCTTATCATGGTGCAAACCTGGTTCTGTTTGTCTGTCTTCTTGTCTGGGCTGCCGATAGCGGGGCTTACTTTGCCGGTAAATCTTTCGGCAAACATAAAATGGCGCCAAATGTCAGCCCGAATAAAACCATTGAAGGTCTTGTAGGTGGTATTATCGTTGCTCTGCTGGTTGGCTGGGGTGCTGCCAGCCTGCTGGAAATTACCTTCAAGAGTGGTGTAATTATGGTGGTTATCACTCTGATCACGGTTGTAATTTCAGTGCTGGGAGATCTTGTGGAAAGTATGTTCAAACGGGTTTCCGGTATTAAAGACAGCAGTAATATTATTCCCGGCCACGGTGGTGTATTAGACCGGATTGACAGTCTGACTGCTGCTTTCCCTGTGTTCACCTTGCTCTATTTCACACTTTAGTTGGCCTGAGAGGCATTTAATATGCCTGTTAAGTACTCTACCACTTCGCAATAATTAATGGTTAATTCTGCATGCAAAACATTTCGATTCTAGGTGCAACAGGTTCAATCGGCAGTAGCACGCTTAAGGTGATTGGTGAAAATCCCGATAAGTTTAACGTGACTGCTTTAGCGGCAGGATCGAACGTAGAGCAGATGAGAATCTTGTGTCAGAAGTGGCAGCCTGAATATGCTGCTATGTCTGATGTTTCTGCGGCAAAACAGCTTGAACAGCAGCTCGCTTCTCTGTCTCTTAATACCAAAGTTGTGGCCGGAGAAGAGGGGCTTTGCTATGTCGCCTCACTAAGTCAGGTTGATATGGTGATGGCGGCTATTGTCGGGGCCGCTGGTTTAGTGCCTACAATGGCTGCGGTAAAAGCGGGTAAGCGAGTTTTGCTGGCCAATAAAGAAGCGCTGGTTATGTCCGGCCAACTGTTTATCGAGGCGGTTGAAGCTCATGGTGCGGAACTGCTTCCTGTTGATAGCGAACATAATGCGATATTTCAGTGTCTGCCTGAAAGTGTACAACGTAACCCGGGACGCTGTGATCTGCAGGCTGAAGGTGTCAGTAATATTTTGCTGACCGGCTCCGGCGGACCATTCCGCTATTCTGATGTTTCTGCTCTCTCATCCGTAACACCGGAACAGGCAATAGCCCACCCTAACTGGTCAATGGGGCCAAAGATATCTGTTGATTCTGCGACAATGATGAATAAAGGGTTGGAGTTTATTGAGGCAAAATGGCTGTTTAACTGCCAACGGGAACAGTTAAAAGTTCTTATCCACCCTCAATCAGTGATTCACTCCATGGTTCAGTATAAAGACGGCTCCGTACTGGCGCAGATGGGGGAGCCTGATATGTGTACTCCTATTGCACTGACCATGTCTTACCCTCAGCGTATCTCGTCAACGGTATCTGCACTAGACTTTACTAAGGTAGGTGAGCTTACTTTCCTTGAGCCGGATTTCGCCCGTTACCCTTGCCTTAAACTGGCCATTGATGCCTGTTATGAAGGGCAACATGCGACAACGTCGATTAATGCAGCAAATGAGGTGGCAGTCGACGCCTTTTTGAAAAAACAGCTGAACTTTACCGATATTGCCGTTGTCAATGAACGTGTATTGACAAAAGTGTGTAACGAAATGCAACCGCAGAGACTGGATAACTTGGAAAGCTTACTTGAGCTGGATAGAATGGCTCGCGTATTGGCAAAGGAAGTTATTAGAGAACGCTCATTATGATTGATATTTTATGGAATCTGGCCAGCTTTATAATTGCCCTGAGTATTCTTGTTGCTGTGCATGAGTTTGGTCATTTCTGGGTTGCAAGGAAATGTGGCGTCAAGGTAGAGAAGTTTTCCATAGGCTTCGGTCGCTCTATCTGGAAGAAAAAAGGTAAAGACGGCACAGAGTATAGTTTGTCAGTTATCCCTCTAGGCGGTTATGTAAAAATGCTTGATGGCCGCACAGATGATGTTCCTGAATCGATGAAAGATCAGGCCTTTGATACTAAGCCGCTATGGCAGAGAAGTGCCGTTGTTGCTGCTGGTCCGGCCTTTAACTTTTTCTTTGCGGTTTTTGCCTACTGGCTGGTATTCCTTATTGGTGTTCCGGCGGTGAAACCGGTTATCGGTGAAGTGACTCCCAACTCTATCGTTGCTCGGGCTGGCTTAGAAAAAGGCATGCAGTTTACTTCAATCGACGGTAACAAAACACCTGACTGGGAATCAGTAAACATGGGCTTGGTATCCCATATTGGTGATCAGGAACTGGTGGTTACTGTTAAACCTGCTGATGAATATGGTATTGAAGAAACCAAAGTTATAGATATTCGTTCCTGGAAATTTAATCCGGAAACGGAATCGGCCATGAAAACCCTTGGTTTTACCCCTTATACGCCTGAAATATATACCCGTCTGGCGATGGTGGCAGAGCAGGGCGCTGCAGAAAACGCAGGTTTACAGGTTGGTGATACCATCCTTGCTATAAATGGTACGGTGATTGATAGCTGGCAGCAGGTGGTCGAGATGATTCAGGACTCACCAAATAAACCGCTGGATATGCTGCTGGAGCGAAACGGCAGTCAAATTACAAAAGTTGTGGTTCCAGCCAGCCGTACACTGGATGACGGCCGCGAGATTGGCTTTGCCGGTATCAGCCCTGCCATCGCTGAGTGGCCTGAGTCTTATAAGGTTGAACAGCGCTATGGCCCCATCGATGCGGTAGCGAAAGCGGTTGAGAAAACCGGACAGATTGTAGCTCTTACCTTTAATATGCTGAAGAAGCTGATCTTTGGTGATGTGGGGCTGAATAATTTAAGCGGACCAATCTCCATTGCCAAAGGGGCAGGAGCAACAGCAGAGTACGGTTTAGTCTATTTCCTCGGTTTTCTGGCTCTGATCAGCGTTAACTTAGGAATTATCAATCTGTTGCCTCTGCCTATTCTGGATGGTGGTCACTTACTGTTTTATATGATTGAAGCTGTTATACGCCGCCCTGTTTCTGAAAAAGTGCAGGAGATGGGCTTTCGTATCGGGGGAGCGATTATTTTCTCCCTTATGGCTGTCGCTATTTTTAATGATTTTATGCGTCTGTGATGTTGCAGTTCACATAAGCCGGATTTAACCGCTTTATTCTGAAGCGGATCCGTCTGGTTGAGTGATAAGTTACACCATTGCAGGAACAAAAGAAGTATCAAGGAACATTTATAACTGGTATGGCAATTAAACAACTACTACTCGCCTCCATTATCGTCGCTAGTTCAGCCGTCAGTGCTGCTGAACAATTTGTGGTAAAAGATATTAAAGTCGAAGGCTTGCAACGTGTGGCACTAGGTGCTGCTTTGCTGAAAATTCCTGTGCGGATTGGTGATTCTGTCAGTTCACAGGATGTTGCCGGAATTATCCGTTCTCTTTACGACTCGGGTAACTACGAAGACGTTAAGGTACTAAGAGACGGTGACGTACTTGTTGTGCAGGTACAGGAACGTCCGACCATTGCTAATATCTCTTTTTCCGGAAACAAAGCGATAAAAGAAGAGCAGCTTCAACAGAACCTTGATGCATCAGATATACGTACTGGTGAAGCCCTTGACCGCACCACGCTGAGTAATATAGAGAAAGGACTGGAAGATTTTTATTACAGTGTGGGTAAATACAACGCCTCTGTTCAGGCTGTTGTAACACCTCTGCCAAGAAACCGTGCTGACCTTAAGTTTGTCTTTTCTGAAGGTGTTTCAGCCAAAATCCAACAGATCAATTTTATCGGCAATGAAGTGTTCAGTGATGATGAGCTCCTGTCCCGTTTTGATCTGAATGTTGATCTTTCATGGTGGAACTTCCTCTCTGATGATAAATATCAGAAGCAGGTGCTGGCAGCAGATATTGAAAAACTGACATCATATTACTTAGACCGCGGTTATGTGAAGTTTAAGATTGACTCCACACAAGTGGCGATTTCTCCCGATAAGAAAGGCGTTTATATCACCCTGAATATCGATGAAGGTAAGCCTTACACCATTAAAGGCGTTAACTTTAAGGGTGAACTGATCGGCAAAGAAGCTGAGTTTGAGAAGATGGTGCCATTTGAAGATGGCGATATTTACAATGGCTCTCTGGTTACTCAGTTAGAAGAGAATGTAAAACGTATCCTTGGTGAGGCCGGTTATGCCTATCCTAAGGTATATACTCAGCCCGAATTTGATGATGAGAAGCAGCAGGTTACCCTGACAATCTATGTTGAAGCGGGTAAACGTATCTATGTGCGTGATATACGCTTTACCGGTAATAATGCCACCAAAGATGAAGTATTGCGTCGTGAAATGCGTCAGATGGAAGGGAGCTGGTTAAACTCTAAATCCATCGATACGGGTAAAACCCGCCTGAACCGGCTTGGATTCTTTGAAACCGTTGATGTACAGACGGTACGTGTTCCGGGCACAGATGATCAGGTAGATCTGGTTTATAGCGTTAAAGAAGCGAACTCCGGCAGCATTAACTTTGGTGTTGGTTATGGTACTGCGTCTGGTGTCAGTTTTCAGGTTGGCCTGCAGCAAGATAACTTTGCCGGTACAGGTAACCGCATTGGTGTCAGCGCTTCTATGAATGACTCTTCTAAGAATGTGACATTAGAATATAGAGATCCTTACTGGAATCTGGATGGTGTTAGTTTAGGCGGAAAAATCTTCTATAACGAGTTTAAAGCCTCTGAAGCGGGTATTGTCGATTATACCAACCAAAGTTACGGTACCGGACTGACATGGGGTTTCCCATATGATGAACTGAATTTCCTTGAGTTTGGTATCGGATATAAGCACAACAAGATCTCAAATCTGGAATCTTACGTACAGATTGAGCAGTTCCTGGCAGCCCAGAAAAAGAATATGAAGGGAGCTAACGAACTGGTTGTTGATGACTTTGATATTACTCTGGGATGGAGCCGGAACAATCTGAACAGAGGCTTTTTCCCGACTGCCGGTAACCATCAGAGTGCTTCATTTAAGATTACCGTACCGGGATCTGATGTGCAGTACTTTAAGACTCAGTACAATGTCCGTCAGTATATTCCCCTGACCAAGAAACATGAGTTTACCCTGCTGTTACGCGGTAAGTTAGGTTATGGTAACGGTTATGGTAAGGCGGCTGACGGTAATGACAACCTGTATCCGTTCTATGAGAACTTCTATGCTGGTGGTTTCTCTACTCTGCGCGGATTTAGTTCTAACTCCGCAGGTCCAAAAGCGGTATATAACCAGAGTGTCGGTAACAACCCTAACTATATCGCAACAGATAAGTCAGTAGGTGGTAACGCAACGGCATTAGCCAGTGTTGAGCTAATCGTTCCTACCCCGTTCGCATCAGACGAGGCGAGAAGTCAGGTAAGAACCAGTATTTTCTTTGATATGGCCAGTGTCTGGGATACGGAGTTTAAATACCGTAAAGCAGATCCTAATATGTCAGGCAAAGATTACTACTACGATTACTCTGACCCGACCAATTATCGTTCGTCATACGGTGCTGCAGTGCAGTGGATGTCTCCGATGGGGCCACTGGTGTTCTC
The DNA here is from genome assembly GCF_028201475.1 of Vibrio sp. SCSIO 43137. Lineage (NCBI taxonomy): Bacteria > Pseudomonadati > Pseudomonadota > Gammaproteobacteria > Vibrionales > Vibrionaceae > Vibrio > Vibrio sp. SCSIO 43137. The sequence goes on from NZ_CP116383.1 coordinate 788,848, forward strand.
CATTGCAAAACCGGTTAAAAAATTCAAAGGTGACAGTGAAGAGTTCTTCTCTTTCACCATAGGCAAAACTTTCTAAAAGGATCATATTTTGAAAAAGATTGTTAAAGCTGCTGGTATCAGCCTTGTAGTTCTAAGTGCGTCAATGTTTGCTAACGCGGCTGAAGCTGCGCAGAAAGTGGGCTATATCAGTACCGCCTATATTGTAAAAAATATGCCTCAGCGTGAAGCGATTATGACTAAGCTTCAGGGTGAGCTTAAAGATGACCGTGCTGAGCTGGAAAGAATCAGTGCAGCTATTAATACCAAGGCGCAGCAGATAGATCGTGATGGTGCACTGCTGGGAGAAGACGGTATTCAGAAACTAAAGATTGATATCAGCTCACTTCAGGCTGAAGGTAAGATTAAGCAGGAAGCTTACCAGAAGAAAGCTCAGGCTCTGGAATATAAAGCCCGCACCCAGACTCTGGAGCTGATTCAGAAAGCGGTAGAGAAAATTGCCGATAAAGATGGTTTTGATATGGTTATTGATGCCCAGTCTCTGCAGTTTGCTAAACCAGAACTAAACTTAACTGAAAAAGTGCTTGCTGAACTTAAGTAATTATTATGTCTAGAGTCACTCTTGCTGAACTAGCCGCGGTTACCGGTGGCGAACTACATGGCGATGGATCTGTTGTTATCCATTCTGTTGTCGGAATGGATAAAGCCGGTGAAGGTGATATTACCTTCTTGTCTAACGCTAAATATAAAAAGCATCTGGCAGATTGTCAGGCCTCAGCTATCATGGTGAAAGCCTCTGAAAAGGATCTTTGTAACACCAATATTTTGGTAGTAGAAGATCCGTATCTGGCTTACGCCCTTGTTGCTCAGGCTCTTGATACTACACCAACTGCCGCTTGCAACGGAATCGCTTCTTCCGCTGTGATTGCTGATGATGTTGTTGTTGGTGAAGGGGTTTCTGTCGGTGCAAATTGTACCATTGAATCCGGTGTGGTTTTGGCTGACAACGTCACTATCGGGGCAGGTTGCTTTATCGGCAAAGAGGCAAAAATCGGCAGTAACACTCAGTTGTGGGCAAACGTGACTGTTTATCACAGGGTTGAAATTGGCGAGGCTTGTCTGGTTCAATCTGGTACAGTGATTGGTGCGGATGGTTTTGGCTATGCCAATAGCAAAGGCGAGTGGGTTAAAATTCCTCAGGTCGGATCGGTGAAAATCGGAAACCGTGTTGAAATAGGCGCCTGCACAACTATCGACCGTGGTGCTCTGGACGATACGGTTATTGAAGACAATGTGATTCTCGATAATCAGCTTCAGATAGCACACAATGTCCATATTGGTTACGGTAGTGCGTTGGCTGGCGGTACCATTATTGCTGGTAGTACAACCATAGGTAAGTACTGCATTATTGGCGGTGCGACCGTGATTAATGGCCATATCGAGATTACTGATGGTGTCACTATTACCGGAATGGGGATGGTGATGAGAAGTATTTCTGAGAAAGGAGTATATTCATCAGGTATCCCGTTACAGCCAAATAAAGAGTGGCGTAAAACAGCTGCTCGTGTTCATCGAATTGATGAAATGAACAAAAGATTAAAGGCGGTGGAGAAAAAACTGGAATCCTAATCTGGTTTTTCCTACCTAAGGTCTGCAACACGCGGGCCTTTTCCATTTATAATTCACCGCTATTTTTGAAAATTTACACATAGGAAAACAGGCTTTGACTACTGAAAAGAAAACCATGGATATCACCCGAATTCAGGAACTACTTCCGCATCGTTATCCATTTTTGCTGATTGACCGGGTAACAGATTATGAAGAGGGTAAATACCTTATTGGTCTGAAGAATGTGACAGTCAATGAGCCTCAGTTTACCGGCCATTTCCCACAACTGCCTATTTTCCCGGGCGTGCTTATTCTGGAAGCGATGGCGCAGGCTACTGGTTTGCTGGCGTTTGCTACTTTCGGAGCTCCGAAAGAGAATGAACTATACTATTTCGCAAGTATTGATAAAGCGAAATTCCGTAAGCCGGTAAATCCGGGTGACCAGCTTATTATTGAAGTTGAGTTTCTCAAAGAGCGCCGCGGTATTGCTATGTTTAATGGTGTAGCAAAAGTTGACGGTGAAGAAGTGTGTTCTGCTGAACTAAAATGTGCCCGTAGAGAATTTTAATTATGATTGATGAAACAGCTCAGATTCATCCGACCGCTATTGTAGAAGAAGGCGCAGTTATCGGAGCCAATGTAAAAATAGGCCCGTTTTGCTTTGTTGACAGCAAAGTAGAGATTGGTGACGGAACTGAACTGCTTTCTCATGTGGTAGTAAAAGGTCCGACAAAAATTGGTAAAGATAACCGTATCTTCCAGTTCGCCTCAGTTGGTGAAGCGTGTCAGGACCTTAAGTATGCAGGCGAAGATACCCGTCTGGAAATCGGCGACCGCAACACCATTCGTGAGAGCGTAACCATGCATCGTGGTACCGTTCAGGATGCCGGTATTACTAAGGTTGGCAGTGACAACCTGTTTATGATTAACGCTCATATCGCTCACGACTGTGTTGTGGGAGACCGCTGTATCTTTGCCAATAATGCCACCCTTGCAGGCCATGTTAAAGTTGGTAATCAGGCGATTGTTGGTGGTATGTCCGCTATTCATCAATTCTGTCATGTGGGCGATCACGCTATGCTGGGCGGTGGTTCCATTGTGGTTCAGGATGTGCCGCCTTACGTGATGGCGCAGGGCAATCACTGTGCGCCGTTTGGTATCAACATTGAAGGCCTGAAACGTCGTGGGTTTGAAAAGAAAGAGATCCATGCTATTCGCCGTGCTTACAAAGCTTTGTACAGAAGTGGCAATACACTGGAAGAAGCTAAGCTGGAAATTGCTAAAGAAGCAGAAGAGTTTAATGGTGTTAAGTTGTTCTTAGAGTTTCTGGAGAAATCTGAGCGCGGTATTATTCGCTAAACCCCGACTTGAGTGAATAGTGAGATTTAGAGAAAAGATCGCCCTGTAGCGGTCTTTTTTGTCTATAGATAACCTTAGGAAAAACAGATGTCTGAGTCTAAACGTCTGAAAATAGGAATCGTCGCCGGCGAGCTGTCCGGAGATACCCTTGGTGAAGGATTTATAAAAGCGATACAGCAGAGTTATCCTGATGCTGAGTTCGTTGGTATCGGCGGCCCTAAGATGAAAGCTCTGGGATGCCAATCTCTGTTTGATATGGAAGAGCTGGCGGTTATGGGGCTGGTGGAAGTACTGGGTAGATTGCCACGACTGCTGAAAGTGAAAGCAGAACTGGTTCGCTACTTTAGCCAAAATCCGCCGGATGTGTTTATCGGAATTGATGCGCCTGACTTTAATCTGCGTTTAGAGAAAGATCTTAAAAAATCAGGGATTACCACAGTTCACTATGTCAGCCCCTCTGTCTGGGCGTGGCGTCAGAAACGTATCTTCAAGATTGCTGAAGCAACCAATCTGGTATTGGCCTTCCTGCCTTTCGAAAAAGCATTTTATGACAAGTTTAATGTACCTTGTGAGTTTATCGGCCACACGTTGGCGGATGCGATCCCCCTTGAAAACAACCAAACTGAAGCCAGAGAACTACTAGGTTTACAGTCAGATAAAAAGTGGCTGGCAGTACTGCCGGGAAGCCGTGGTTCTGAAGTTGGAATGCTGGCACCACCCTTTATTGAGACTTGTAAAAAGCTTTATAAAAAACACCCTGAGCTGGGTTTTGTGGTGGCGGCTGTAAACCCTAAGCGAAAAGCGCAGTTTGAGCAGGCATGGCAAGAGCTGGCACCGGAGCTGGACTTTGTGCTGGTAGAAGATACAGCGGGTAATGTTATTCAGGCCTCTGATGCCGTGATGCTGGCATCCGGAACAGTGGCTCTTGAGTGTATGTTGCTGAAAAGGCCTATGGTGGTTGGTTACAAGGTCAATGCCATAACCGCCTTTATAGCCAAACGACTGGTAAAAACCGAGTTTGTTTCTTTGCCGAATATTCTGGCCGGTAAAGAGCTGGTAAAAGAGTACCTTCTTGAGCAATGTACACCAGATAACTTGTTTGCTGAGACTGACAGATTGTTAACTCAGGATAATCAGCAATTGCTAGAGACGTTTACCGAAATGCATCACCGGATAAGAAAGAACGCTGATAAACAAGCGGCAGATGCGGTACTAAAATTAATTGGAAAACAAAATGACTAAAGAGCTGGCTCCCTATGAATACCCGCAAGGATTTAATTTAATTGCCGGTGTGGACGAAGTTGGCCGCGGGCCTCTGGTCGGGGACGTTGTTACTGCAGCGGTTATATTAGATCCTAATAACCCTATTGAAGGGCTGACAGACTCTAAGAAGCTATCAGAGAAAAAACGACTGGCACTGTTCCCTGAGATACAGGAAAAAGCACTGGCATGGTCTGTGGGGCGTTGCTCGCCGGAAGAAATAGATCAGCTGAATATTCTGCATGCAACTATGCTGGCAATGCAGAGAGCCATTGCCGGTCTGAAGGTTCAGCCTGATCTTGCCTTAATTGACGGAAACCGTGTACCTGAGCTGCCTATGCAGGGGGAAGCGGTAGTGAAAGGGGATTTACGGGTAGCAGAGATCAGTGCGGCTTCCATTATCGCTAAGGTAGTGAGAGATCAGGAGATGGAGGAGCTGGACGCCGAGCATCCTCAGTTCGGATTTGCCAAGCATAAAGGTTATCCGACCAAGGCTCACTTCGAGGCGATTGAAAAACATGGCGTTATTGAGCAGCACCGCAAAAGTTTTAAGCCTGTTAAACGTGCTTTAGGGTTAGAATAGCGTTTCTAAGCACCATATATCCGAATTAAACAGAGAAGATTGAGCAGTAAAGAGATGTCAGAGCCGAAGTTTATACACCTGCGTGTACACAGTGATTTTTCAATGGTGGATGGGTTATCCAAGGTGCCGCCATTGGTGAAAAAGGTGGCCGAGCTTGGCATGCCTGCAATGGCTCTTACGGATTTTACCAACTTGTGTGGTCTGGTTAAGTTTTACAATACGGCTCATGGCTGCGGTATCAAGCCTATTATTGGCGCTGACTTTAAAATGCAGTCTGAGGAGTTTGCTGATGAGCTGACCAGCCTGACTGTTCTGGCGTCCGACAATAAGGGCTATAACAACCTTACTTTACTGATTTCTGAGGCCTACCAGCGTGGTCATATTCAGCATCAGCCCGTTATCGATAAAGCGTGGCTGGCGAATCATGCTGAAGGGCTTATCGTTCTTTCCGGTGGTAAGCAGGGGGAAATTGGCAAGGCTCTGCTGAAGGGGAACAGCCAACTGGCAGAGAAATGTGTCTCTTTTTATAACACTCATTTCCCTGACCGTTTTTATCTGGAACTGACCCGTACCGGAAGAGCTGATGAGGAGAGTTATCTCCATTTCGCCCTTGATTTGGCGGAGCAGGCTCAGCTGCCGGTTGTGGCAACCAATGAAGTGATGTTTCTTGATGAGGAGCAGTTTGATGCCCATGAGATTCGCGTTGCCATCCATGACGGCTACACCCTGGATGACCCAAGAAGACCGAAAAACTACAGTGCTCAACAGTATCTGCGTAGTGAAGAGGAGATGTGTGAGCTCTTCTCTGATATTCCTGAAGCACTACAGAATAGTGTTGAGATCGCTAAGCGCTGTAATGTGACTGTCCGGCTCGGAGAGTACTTCCTGCCCAATTTCCCTACCGAAGGGATGAAGATAGAAGACTATTTGGTTAAGAAGTCTGAAGAGGGCCTCGAAGAGCGACTTGAATTTCTGTTCCCTGATGAAAAAGAGCGGGCAGAGAAACGTCCTGAATACGATGAGCGCCTGAAGATCGAGCTGGACGTTGTTAACCAGATGGGTTTCCCCGGCTACTTCCTTATCGTAATGGAGTTTATCCAGTGGTCGAAAGATAACGATGTGCCTGTAGGACCGGGGCGGGGTTCCGGTGCCGGTTCGCTGGTGGCTTATGCCCTGAAAATCACCGATCTCGACCCGCTTGAATACGATCTGCTGTTTGAACGTTTCCTGAACCCTGAACGTGTCTCCATGCCCGATTTTGATATCGACTTCTGTATGGATAAACGTGATCAGGTAATTGACCACGTAGCGGAGATGTACGGACGGGATGCGGTATCTCAGATCATCACCTTTGGTACCATGGCGGCAAAAGCGGTAATCCGCGATGTGGGAAGGGTGCTGGGACACCCGTACGGATTTGTTGACAGAATCTCCAAGCTGGTACCACCCGACCCGGGCATGACATTGGAAAAGGCTTTTAAAGCGGAGCCTCAGCTACCTGAAATCTATCAGGCTGATGAGGAAGTAAAAGAGCTGATTGATATGTGTCGCGTGCTGGAAGGGGTGACACGAAACGCCGGTAAACACGCTGGTGGCGTGGTTATCTCCCCGACCACTATTACCGACTTTGCGCCTATTTATTGCGATGCGGAAGGTAATTTCCCTGTTACCCAGTTCGATAAAAACGACGTAGAAACTGCCGGGCTGGTTAAGTTTGACTTCCTTGGTCTGAGAACCCTGACCATTATTGACTGGGCATTGGGGCTGGTGAACCCGCGTATGGCGCGCGAAGGCAAGCCTCCTGTGCGTATTGAATCCATTCCTCTGGATGATGACGCCTCCTTCAGGGTACTGCAAAACTCCGAAACAACAGCGGTATTCCAGCTTGAATCCCGCGGTATGAAAGAGCTGATTAAGCGCCTTCAGCCTGACTGTTTTGAAGATATTATTGCACTGGTGGCCCTGTTCCGTCCGGGGCCTTTGCAGTCCGGCATGGTAGATAATTTTATCGACCGTAAGCATGGTCGGGAGGCTATCTCCTATCCGGATGAAACCTGGCAACACGAGTCCCTGAAAGAGACGTTGGATCCAACCTACGGCATCATCCTTTATCAGGAGCAGGTGATGCAGATTGCCCAAATTCTGGCGGGTTATACCCTTGGCGGTGCAGATATGCTTCGTCGTGCCATGGGTAAGAAAAAGCCGGAAGAGATGGCAAAACAGCGTGCCATTTTCGAAGAAGGTGCTATTAACAACGGTGTCGACGGCGAATTGGCAATGAAGATCTTCGATCTGGTGGAGAAATTTGCCGGATACGGATTTAACAAATCGCACTCAGCAGCCTATGCTTTGGTTTCTTATCAGACCCTTTGGCTGAAAACCCATTACCCTGCTGAGTTTATGGCGGCGGTAATGACAGCGGATATGGACAATACTGAAAAAGTCGTTGGTCTGGTGGATGAATGTCTGCGAATGAAGCTGAAAGTGTTGCCACCGGATGTCAATGTCGGCCTGTACCGCTTTAACGTTGATGACACCGGAGCGGTAGTTTACGGTATCGGTGCCATCAAAGGGGTTGGTGAAGGACCGATTGAAAGTATTATTGAAGCCAGAGAGCGTGGCGGCCACTTTAAAGATCTGTTTGATTTTTGTGCCAGAGTGGATCTGAAAAAGGTCAATAAGCGGGTTATTGAAAAGCTGATTCAGGCTGGTGCTCTTGACAGGCTCGGGCCTCACCGTGCAGCAATGATGGCATCGGTCGATGATGCCGTTAAAGCCGCCGGGCAATATCATCAGGCAGAAGCCTTTGGTCAGGCTGATATGTTTGGTGTGCTGACAGAAGCGCCGGAAGCCGTTGAGCAAGCTTATGCTCAGGTTCCGGAATGGCCGGAGAAGGTCTGGCTGGAAGGTGAGCGTGAAACTCTTGGTCTTTATCTGACCGGACACCCGGTAAATGCCTATATTAAGGAACTTTCTAAGTACACCAGTTGTCGACTTAAAGACGCTACACCTACCCGCAGGGATCAAAGTGTGACACTTTCCGGTCTGGTTATTGCAGCCAGAGTGATGACAACAAAGCGCGGAAGCCGCATCGGTTTAATGACTCTGGATGATCGTTCGGGACGAATTGAAGTGATGTTGTTCTCGGATTCGCTAGATAAGTATGCGGAACTGCTGGAAAAAGATAAAATTTTGGTGGTTTCGGGACAGGTCAGCTTTGATGACTTCAATGGTGGCCTTAAAATGTCCGCCCGGGAAGTTATGGATCTGGGTGAAGCTCGTGAGCGATATGCCCGTGGACTTTCTATCTCTGTCAGCCAATCTCAGATTGATGACGAGTTTTTCGACAAATTTAGCCGGATACTGGAACCTCACCGGGCAGGAACCGTTCCCGTCAATATTTACTATCAACGGCCAGATGCCAGAGCAAAGCTCGCACTGGGGGTTGAATGGCGTGTAACGCCAAATGATGAATTAATCGATGATTTAAAACTGCTACTTGGAAAAAGCCAGGTAGAACTCGAATTTAACTAGAAGTCAGTTGCTGCTGGCGACTGAAAATAAAAGGATTCAAGATGAGCCTAAACTTTCTGGAATTTGAAAAGCCGATTGCTGAACTGGAAGCTAAGATTGAAGCGCTTCGTGGTGTATCCCGGCATGGTGGTGATACCTCTGTAGATCTGGACAAAGAAATCGCCCAACTTGAAGAAAAAAGTTTAGAACTGAAGACAAAAGTATTCAGTGACTTAGGTGCATGGCAGGTAGCGCAGTTGGCAAGACACCCACAGCGTCCATATACACAGGATTATATTGAAAATATCTTCACCGAGTTTGATATGCTGGCCGGCGATCGTGCTTTTGCTGACGATAAAGCCATTATTGGCGGTATTGCCCGTCTGGATGGGCGTCCGGTAATGGTAATCGGTCATCAGAAAGGCCGTGAAACTAAAGAGAAGGTACTTCGTAACTTTGGTATGCCAAAGCCGGAAGGTTATCGTAAGGCGTTACGTCTGATGGAGATGGCTGAGCGTTTCAATATGCCGATTATCACCTTTATCGATACAGCCGGTGCTTACCCGGGTGTCGGTGCGGAAGAGCGTGGTCAGTCAGAAGCTATTGCTAAGAACCTGAAAGTGATGTCAGGCCTTAAAGTGCCGGTTATCTGTAACGTTGTTGGTGAGGGTGGCTCTGGTGGTGCTCTTGCTATCGGTGTTGGCGATTATGTAAACATGCTTCAGTACTCTACTTATTCTGTAATCTCGCCTGAAGGTTGTGCTTCAATCTTGTGGAGAGATTCGGATAAAGCGCCGCAGGCAGCAGAAGCAATGGGTCTGACGGCTGACCGCCTTAAAGAACTTGAGCTGATTGACGAGATTATCGAAGAGCCACTGGGTGGTGCTCACCGCGATCCTGTGCAGATGGCTGCGAATATGAAAGCGACTCTGCTGAAGCAGTTGGAAGATCTTGACCAACTGGATCATGATAACCTGCTTGAGAGACGTTACCAGCGTCTGATGAACTACGGATACTGTTAACAGACAGGTGTAGAATCAGTTAGTATAGAGCGGACATTTATGTCCGCTTTTTTAGTTTATAGCCCGGTAAAGGTTTCTTATCTTGATTTATCAGCACTTCTTATCTGTATTGAGCCAACAAAGTAATCACGGAAAGGTGATTGTTGCTTTTAGCGGCGGTGTCGATTCGCGTGTTCTTTTACACCTTCTGGCACAGTACCGCACAGAGTTTCCTCAAACAGAGTGTATGGCGGTTCATGTTCATCACGGACTAAGCGAAAATGCTGACATATGGGCAGAACAGTGCATCAAGTGGTGTTCAGACTATCAGGTTGAATGCCGGGTCGAGAAAGTAAAGCTGGAACTGGGTAATCAGATAAGTACAGAACAGGAAGCGAGAAAACACCGATATGCGGCGCTGGCAAAGTGGGTTGGTGCCGGTGATTTGTTGCTGACAGGGCAGCATGCCAGTGATCAGTCTGAGAGCTTTTTACTGGCGCTAAAAAGGGGAAGCGGGCCTAAAGGACTCTCTGCTATGGCAGAATCCAGCCCGTTTCAACAGGGTGCTATTGTCCGGCCTTTACTGTCGGTGACCAGAGAGAAGGTAGAAGAGTTTGCCAGAGAGCAGCAACTAGAGTGGATCGAAGATGAAAGTAATCAGGATACCCGTTATGACAGGAATTTTCTTCGTCACGAGGTGATGCCGGTACTCAGATCCCGCTGGCCGTCGATGGAACAGTCGGTACTGCGCAGTGCGAAACTGTGTGCCGATCAGGAAGCGCTATTACAAGAGTTACTGGAAGATAAGCTGGCCGGAATGACAGGTGAAAACTTACAGCTTTCCATCGGTAAGCTGAGTGAGCAGAGTACTCTGGCGCGTAATCAGCTAATCCGTATGTGGCTGCAAAAACAGTCGAGCCTGATGCCAAGTGTCCGTCAGCTTGAACTCTTATGGCAGGAAGTTGCTTTGGCATCCTGTGATGCAAACCCTAAGTTAGTTCTTTCCAGTGGCGAAGTCCGTCGTTATCAGCAGCAGCTCTATTTTCTGCCACACCTTAATAATGTTAGTGAGTGGTCAAATTTGATCCAGTTTGGGCAGGAGCTCGTATTACCGGATAGCCTAGGTACTCTCAAGATGAGTAAAGTGACAAATTCAGCTTCTCAGACTTTGAGACTGCCGGGGGCAGACGAGGTCGTCAGGGTAATATTTAATCCCGAAGGATTATCAGCTCACCCTACAGATCGTGGTCATAGCAGAAAGCTGAAAAAGCTGTTTCAGGAATACGGTATTCCGAGTTGGTTACGCAATCGTACACCGATAATTATGTACAACGATCGGCTGGCAACGGTGGTAAACATGTTCGTTGACAAAGATTTCTCAGGTCAGGATTGTGAATTCTGCTGGAATAAAGTATAAATCTTCAGATAAGAAAAATAATGAAAGATAAAGCAAATCTATTAATAAAGGAACAATGTATATGAACAAGTTTACTACTGGAATGATGATGGCTGCAGCTCTGTTTAGCGGAGCAACTCTTGCAGCAGGCGACCCTGCTGCCGGAAAAGCAAAAGCGGCTGTCTGCGGTGCATGTCACGGTGTAGACGGTATTGCTGTTATTGATGGTTACCCGAACCTGAAAGGGCAGAACGCGGCTTATATTCAATCTTCAATCAAAGCGTATCGCTCTAAGCAGAGAAACGGCGGTCTGGCTGCTGTAATGCAGGCTCAGGCAATGATTCTAAGCGATCAGGATATTGAAAACCTGGCGGCTTACTACTCAACTCTTAAGTAGTTAATCCGTTTTATGATGGTTAACACTGGTTATTTAGTCTAAATCAGTAATAATACCGTTATTCAGCACACGTTAAGGGATTAAGATGAAGAAAATCGAAGCGATAATTAAACCGTTTAAGCTAGACGACGTAAGGGAAGCTCTGGCTGAAGTAGGTATCACAGGGATGACTGTTTCTGAAGTAAAAGGCTTTGGCCGTCAGAAGGGCCATACTGAACTTTATCGCGGTGCAGAATATATGGTGGACTTCTTGCCGAAAGTAAAGCTTGAGATAGTGGTTACCGGTGATGTTGTTGACCAGTGTATTGATACCATTATAGAAACCGCTCAGACAGGCAAGATTGGCGACGGAAAGATTTTTGTAACCGAGGTCGAACGTGTTGTACGTATTCGTACCGGTGAAGAAGATGAAGACGCTATCTAATCGCGCTGAGATAACTATATTGTAAAGGAGCTTCAGGCTCCTTTTTTATTGAGGTGTGGTATGAGGAAGTGGCGAAAGTACCTATCAGTGACAGCAGCACTTGCGGCGATAGGGTTAGTTTCTCTTTACCATACTGCCTTCACAGTGTCAGATAAGCCGGAGTTACTGGTTTATCATAGCGGCACACTTTCACACCAACAGGCATGTTTTCAGACTGAGCCCACCTCTTATCTGGATAACTCCGGAACTATTAATCTTGTTGTCTGGAATATTTTTAAGCAGAACCGGGAAAGCTGGAAAACGGAGCTATCCCGCATGGCAAAAGAGAAGCAACTTTTGCTACTTCAGGAAGTGAGTTTTAACGAAGCATTTCAGAGCTGGATTGATCAACAAAGACTCAATAGTTATCAGGTCAATGCCTTTGAGGTGTTTCAGTTGCCGGCTGGTGTAATGACTCTCTCTCAGCAAGCTGCTATAAAAGCCTGTGCCATGCTTAGTATGGAACCATGGTTACGCTTACCTAAATCTTCCTTGTACTCGTTATATTCACTTTCCGGCGGTGATACGCTGGCTGTGATTAACCTTCATGGAATTAACTTCGCCTTTGGTATCAGCGACTATCGTCAGCAACTGAATCAGGTTTATCTGGCACTTAAACAGCATAAGGGCCCTGTTATTCTGGCCGGTGACTTTAATGCCTGGAGCGAGAGCAGAACAACAGCACTGGCACAGCTTACTGATGGTTTAAAGTTAGAACCGGTCACTTTTGAGCCTGATAACCGAACCCGTTTTGTTACCGGGTTACCATTGGATTTTCTGTTTATCCGCGGGCTGGATCTTATAAACGCAAAAGCGCCCGTAACGGACGCTTCTGATCATAACCCTTTACTGGCTGAGCTTAGAATATCAGGATATAAATAGCCCAGATAAAGAAGTATCCCAGCCATGGAATAGAGGCAATAGCTAATGCCTGACCTTTGTTAAACTCTGTCCATGCCCCTATTGCCGCATAACCCAGAACAATATACCAAGGCAGAAGCAGAGGGAAGGCGCTGGCAAAGCCAGACCACTCATTGTTCAGAGGCAGTTTTAGCAGTCCGTTCAGGCTGTTTAGATCGGCCGCATAGGTCATTACCTGTCCATGATTAATAAGCAGGTTTACATAGCTGGCAAGATCACCCAGAACAGCAGGAAAGGTGATTACTGTCGATGCAGCAAACCACTTCCAGTAACCGTGCTGATACTGGCTTGGTTTTGCTGCCAGCATAAACCAGAACGCCAGCAGTGCCACAGCAAGGGTACGGTTTAAAAGATCATTGATGATTTCACTGGCCATCAGAGCATTAGCATCTATCTGAGCCATCAGTTCAGGATCGCTGGTTTGCGCCATCAGGCCTTGCTTAAGCCAATCAAAATTAACCACATCAAAGTAGGCTCCCCAAAACAGGAAAGGAGAGAGCAGCAAAATCACATAGGTTTGCCAGCCCCACATACCTTTCTGATAAAGGGCTGCAAAACAGGAGGTTGGTGATTTAAAAATATCAACCAACATAATTAAAGGGTTGATGGATGGAACGATCATACACTTACCTTAGTAACATCTACATATAGTTTTAAATTCTGGCCGGGTTTAATATATTTCTGCTTAGTAAGGTTATTCCACTTAACAATATCTGAGCTCTTTACTTTAAACTTATTGGCAATGCCGCTGATGGTATCGCCGCTACGTACCTTATAATTGACTGTGCGGATAATTGAATCTGATCCGCTGTTTTTCCAGATAACAATCTTCTGGCCTATCTTAAGAGTATCTTTCGGTCCCATTCCGTTCCACTTTGCCAAAGCAAGGTGAGAGACTTTGTGTTTTCTTGAAATGGTCCATAAGCTGTCACCTGAAGCAACGGTATGAGTGAGCTTGTACTTACCTCTGCTTTTAGACTGAGTCTTTGCCAGCCGGTTCTTTGCGCTAAGGGTGTAGGTCTTATCGCTACCGGTAGAGGTTGGTATCATCAGATATTTACCGGCACGTATATTGTTGTTTGCCAGATTGTTTGCTACACGGATAGTTTTGGCTGTGGTATCAAATTTTTTGGCAATTACACTGATCGAGTCACCGCTTTTGATCTTATAGCGGATAAGTTTGACACCCTTACCACGGTTCGCTTCAGCAGCTTTATTAAACTGAGCCACTTTATCTGATGGGATAAGAAAATGGTGCGGACCATCGGGAGCGGTTGCCCATTGGTTGTAGGCCGGGTTGTAACTTTGCAGCTTTTCTACTGACAGGCCGGCGTAGTTCGCCGCAATGGCAAGATCCAGTTGCTCGTCCGGGTCAACCATATCCAACACTTTTTCATTTTTGATAGCCGGTATTGTCAGGCCATATTTCTCCTGATTGGCAACCACGTCTGCCAGAGCAAGAAGTTTCGGCACATAGCCACTGGTCTCTTTAGGCAGATCCAGAGAGAAAAAATCGATTGGTTTGCCAGCTTTCTCATTTTTCGTGATAGCCCGTGATACCCGGCCGCCGCCACTGTTATAAGCAGCAATAGCGTGACTCCAGTTGCCATTAAACCGTTTGTTCAGATAGGTCAGATACTCAAGGGCAGCTTCTGTAGAGGCTTTCACATCGCGACGGCCGTCGTACCAGTAATCTTGTTTAAGTCCGTACATTTTCCCTGTACCAGGTACAAACTGCCATAAGCCGGCAGCACTGCCGTGAGAGTAGGCAAAAGCATCAAAAGCACTTTCAACCACAGGAAGAAGGGCAAGTTCCATAGGAAGTTGTCGCTCTTCAACCTTCTCTACAATAAGGTGAAGGAAAGGTTCTGCACGCTTAGAAATAGTGGCCAGATGATTTGGGTGTTTCAGATACCAGTTCCGGTAGTAATCTACTTTTTTGTGATCTGGAACAGGAAGGTAGAGCTGCATAGCAATGCGCTGCCATAAATCTTCCTGATCCCACGGAGTGGCTACCGGAGGGGTATCTTTAGTCTGAGAAGCCGTGTCTGAGTCAGCTGAGTCTTTCTGGCCGATGGATTCAGTGTTTGCCACCGAGTCGGCATCAGATTGATTTTCAAGCTGATTTGCGTTGTTTGTTTCTGTATCTTGAGTAGACACGTCATTTTGTTGGGTCATCTGGCAGCCAGCCAGTAAAAGTACAGTGACCCAACTCAATAGAGTTCTCATTAATCTAACCTTTTTCAAAATTGGCTGCTGATAATACTTGTGCTCAATTGTTGATACAAGGCAGAAAATGTCAAAATGCGTTCTTCCACTCCCTGAGGGCAGAGAAGACACTCAGAGGTGTTGTCTCATTGATACGGTTAGAAACAGATTTAATGATGCTTGGCTGATCGTAGCGAAGGAAAGGGTTGATCCATTTTTCCTGCCTTAGGGTTGTCGGCAAGGTAGGGCGGTTTTCATCCCTTAGTCGATAGACATCCTCCCGGTACTCCAGCAGCGCTTTGTTATCCGGTTCTACTGCCATGGCAAAGGCAATATTACTACTGGTGTATTCATGGGCGGGGAATATTTCTGTCTCTTCCGGCAGACGTAAGATTTTATTCAGTGAGTCAAACATCTGCTGGTAACTTCCCTCAAAGACCCTGCCGCAGCCGGCAGAAAACAGCACGTCTCCACAAAACAGTTTGCCATCACCTACATACCCTATGTGATCGAGTGTGTGTCCCGGCAGGTCGAGAACCAGAAAAGTCTCATCAAACAGAGAGAACTGATCGCCCCCTTTCATTTGGTGAGTAAGAGTCTTAATAGTGCTGTTTTGCGGCCCGACTACCTTGAGCTGTGGATAGGCGCTGATCAGAGCAGAAATACCTCCGGTGTGATCATTGTGGTGGTGAGTAACCAGAATTGCTTCTAAAGTTAGTCCATAACGATCAAGATAGTCGATGACAGGCTGAGCGTCACCCGGATCCACCACAGCGCAACGTAGGTCGTGATTTTGAATAAGCCAGATGTAATTGTCATTAAATGCAGGTATGCTCTTGATGGTTAACATTTTATTCTCCAGCTATGGAAATTTAACAGGCGATGAAACCAGCTCGTACAACACGAAAGCTTGAAAAGCCTCACTCATGGCAACATCTGAAAAACGGAGAGTGGGTATCTGCTTCCATTCAGATGAGGCTGGACGAGTGGTGTCCAAAGCTATTTGGTTATCATATGCTTAAACTCGGTGGTTTAAGTTGTGAGATTGCCAGTACTATGTGCAATATTCAACATCAGGTTAGTGTAGATATTAAAAACCCGCTACACAATGTTATTGCAGATAGCTACAACCTTCCTTTTCTCGAAAAAAGCTTTGATGTGGTGTTACTTGCCCACCAACTTGACTATTGTAACGATCCTCACCGTACTTTACGTGAAGTAGACCGGGTAATGATCGATGATGGTTATCTTATTATTACCGGTTTTAACCCTGTCAGCCTGACAGGAATCACCAGCTTGCTGCCTTGGAGAAAAAATAATCTGCCGTGGAGTGGCAGAATGTTTACCTCAAACCGCATCCGCGACTGGCTGGGTGTGTTGAATTATGAAGTTATTCATACCGACAGATACGCCGCCTTTCCATGGAACCATCCTTTCTGGACATGGCTTGAAAACGGGCTGGGTGACAGTGTTGCGCCATTCGGCAGCCTCTACTTTATTGTGGCAAGAAAGCGGACCTATCCGTTAAAGCTGATAAAGCCTCACTGGAAACTGAAGAGAAAACTTTCTCCGGTCAGCGTAAACTGCCGGGTAGGTTGTCAGAGATACAGAGGAATCTGATCTCTGACTGTGTTAGTTATGCAGGAACGTAACCTTCATCGGTATCGGTAGGGTTTTCTGCCGCTGCTCTTGCAATTTCATCGCAGATTTCATTTTCCCTGTGGCCTGCATGTCCCTTTACCCAGTGCCACTCTACTTCGTGACGAGCTGACTCTTTATCAAGAGCCTGCCATAAGTCTGCGTTTTTAACTGGTTTTTTGTCGGCTGTTTTCCAGCCACGTTTTTTCCAGTTGTGTATCCATTGAGTAATACCCTGACGAACATACTGGCTGTCAGTGGTTAAAATAACCTTACACGGCTCTTTTAAAGTGCGCAGAGCAACAACGGCTGCCATCATTTCCATACGGTTATTGGTAGTGAGTGTAAAACCGCGTGCAATCTGCTTTTCGTTCTGCTTATAACGAAGAACGATGCCGTAACCACCGGGGCCGGGATTACCTAAACAGGAACCGTCTGTGAAAACTTCGACTTGTTTTGTCATCATTTGGTACTATTAGTAATTATTGCTAAATGCTTAATCAGTATAGTCTGACACACATATCATTATGAATACTAGTAACAATTCGAATCAGCAAAGAATCATCGTTCTCGATACGGAAACCACAGGTATGAACCGCGAGGGTGGCCCGACTTATCAGGGACACAGAATTATCGAGATTGGTGCGGTGGAAATCATCAACCGTAAACTGACCGGCAGGCATTTTCATGTCTATATTAAGCCGGACAGAGAGATCCAGCCTGACGCGATTGAAGTACACGGTATTACCGATGAATTTCTGACGGATAAACCTGACTATCAGGACGTTCATCAGGAGTTTCTGGACTTTATTAAAGGCAGTGAATTGGTTGCCCATAATGCGCCGTTTGACGTCGGCTTTATGGATAATGAGTTTAATATGCTGGATCCGGCAATTGGTAAAACAGAGCACTACTGCAAGATTACCGATACCCTTGCCATGGCGAAAAAGATTTTTCCCGGCAAAAGGAATAATCTGGATACCTTGTGTGACCGTTACGGAATAGACAACTCCCACCGTACTCTTCACGGGGCTTTGCTCGATGCAGAGATACTCGCTGATGTTTATTTGATGATGACGGGCGGGCAAACGGCGTTGGAGTTTAATGCCGGTAGTCAGGCAAACAGTGATTCGGGTTCAGAAACTGTTAAGCGAGTAGCAGCCGGAAGAAAATCACTTAAGGTTTTGTACGCGACGGCCGATGAACTAAATGCACACAAGGATCGACTGGATATCGTTGAAAAAGCCGGCCAATGTCTCTGGCGCCAATAAGAGGAAACTATGTTAAGGATTCTGTTTTTACTTCTATGCATTGTAACCAGTTCTGTCAGCTGGTCTCAGACAGAGTCCTCTCAGTCCCTGCTGGATAATCGCTTTAGGGTTGATCCTACTATCGATCAAATCTCTTTTCTGGTTTACCGCAAAAATCGTTCAAAATCCGTTGTTCTGGTGCGCCCTGACGGCAAGAAATATTATGCGTGGAACCATCCCGATAATGTTTCATGGTATGAAGAGAGTGCACTGGACATTATTTCTATCGAAAATCCTATGCCGGGGCCGTGGCAGGCGGTCGGTAAGGTTACGCCGCGAAACAATATCCTGCTGCTTTCCAACCTGAAATTGAGTGTAGAGAAATTTCCTTCCCGCCTCTATCAAACCGAACGGCTTAAATTTACCGCAAGGCTGACCCAAAACGGTGATCCGCTGGTGGTTCAGGACTTTCTTAACCGTGTCCGCCTGAAAGTGACTTTTGTTCACCATGTTGAAGACCCCGATAACCCTGAACTAACGGAAGTTCCTGAAACCATTGAACTGGGTTCGTTTATGGATAACGGGGAAGGTCTGGATGAAGTTGCCGGTGACGGAGTATTTACCGTTGAACTGCCTATTGAGGTTAACCCGGGCAAATACAGAGCTATTATTACCTCGGGAAATGGGGTATTTCTCCGCTCCGTAGAGCAGTCTGTACTGGTTTACCCTTCACCTGTGCAAGTCACTTTTATCCAGTCTCACGAAGAGAATGTTGACCATAGTATGACGGTCAGTGGCGAGATGGGGTTGGTACTGCCGGGATCGATTGCCGCCCATTTTGAAATGGTGAATCCGGCAGGAGCGAAGATTATTGAAGAGAGCTCTGTTGAGAAAGAGGCGTTGTCGACAACCTTCGCCATAAAGAATGATATGACTCCTGGTCGCCATGCATGGACGGGTAATGTTTATGCGACAGAAGGTGCGGCACAGAGAGAGCTGGTTTTTGTGGTAGAAGAGCACGCATTTAGTGTGATGCAGAAACTGGATGTCGAAGAGTCTACCAAGGAGTATCAGCGTATTCAGGAAGAGAAAAGGCGTCAGCTTGAGCAGGAGAGAATTCAGCGGGATAGAGAAGAAGCCCGTATGAAAGGTATGCTGACCATACTGGTGGGTAACCTTGTCGTGATAGTTATAGGATTAATAGCCTGGTTTATTATCCGTAAGCTGAGAACCAGAAAAGTATCACTTCCGGAGATGCAATTATCACCACCACCTAAATAGTTTAATAAATAAGGGCATTATTGCCCTTTTTTATTGTCTGATGTCAGATTCAATGCTATTTATGCATTAAATATATAGTTATGTTTGAACTATAAAAGGTTGCTTAAAAGTAAGCATTCTTACAGGATTATAAGAGAGATAAAAATGTATCAGGATCTAATTCGCTCAGAGCTTAATGAAGCCGCAGAAGTTCTTAATAAATTTCTAAGTGATGATGCCAATATCGCCCAGATTGAGGCAGCAGCCAAACTTATTGCTGACTCCTTTAAACAAGGGGGTAAAGTTCTCTCTTGCGGCAACGGTGGCTCTCACTGTGATGCCATGCACTTTGCCGAGGAGCTGACAGGGCGCTACCGGGAAAACCGTCCGGGCTATCCGGGAATTGCCATTTCTGATCCTAGTCACCTCTCTTGTGTCAGTAATGATTTTGGCTATGACCATGTTTTTTCCCGTTACGTAGAAGCGGTTGGCGCCAAGGGTGATGTGCTGTGGGGGCTTTCTACCTCTGGTAACTCAGGTAACATCTTAAAAGCCATTGATGCAGCCAAAGCGAAAGGCATGAAAACCATCGCCCTGACCGGCAAAGACGGGGGCAAGATGGCCGGGCTGGCCGATATTGAGATCCGTGTTCCTCATTTTGGTTATGCAGATCGTATTCAGGAAATCCATATTAAGATCATCCATATCGTCATTCAGTTGATCGAAAAAGAGATGGCGGAATAAGAGGTAAAGAGTCAGACATGTGTGAATTGCTCGGTATGAGTGCCAATGTTCCGACCGATATCTGTTTTAGTTTTTCCGGGCTTATGCAGCGCGGAGGCAAAACAGGACCACATACGGATGGTTGGGGTATCACCTTTTATGAAGGCAAAGGCTTCCGGACATTTAAAGATCCAAATCCAAGTTGTAATTCAAAAATTGCAGAGCTGGTTCAGGGCTATCCGATCAAAAGTCGGGCAATAGTGAGCCATATTCGTCAGGCAAACCGTGGTGAGGTAAACCTTGAGAATACCCACCCTTTTACCCGTGAGTTATGGGGACGCTACTGGACTTTCGCTCACAACGGTCAGTTAAGTGATTATGACAAGCTGGAGACCGGACGCCATCGACCAGTAGGAAAAACCGATAGCGAACTGGCTTTCTGCTGGTTGTTAAACAAAATGGAACAGCAGTATCCGGAACCACCTCAGGATTTGTGTGGTATGTTTCGCTACGTTGCTGAGTGCTGTGAAGAGTTGAAGCAGTTGGGGGTATTTAACATGTTGCTCAGTGATGGTGAGTATGTGATGACCTTCTGTACCAATCATCTTTACTGGATCACCCGCAAAGCACCGTTTGGCAAGGCGAGTCTGATTGACGAAGATATTACCGTTAACTTTCAGGAAGAGACGACACCAAATGATATCGTGTCAGTGGTAGCGACTCAGCCTCTGACTGAGAATGAGGAGTGGCACAGGATGAAGCCGGGGGAGTTTAATCTGTTCCACTTTGGTGATGTGATCGACTGTAATAAAGAGAGTTTGGTGAATGTGCCTTATGCGGAAGCTAAACCGGGTAATCAGGCTCCTACTCAGCCTCTTGAGTAGGTATTAAATGATTAACAAAAAAAGGCTGAACAGTGTTCAGCCCTTTGTGTTTCACTCGCTGGCATAGCCCTGTTCAGGGAGAACATCCCCGTCCAGAACGGCCCGGCCATTCTCCATCTTGAGTCTTCCATCCAGAAACCATTTGATAACCAGAGGATAGATCCTGTGTTCCTGAGACTGGATTCTCTGATTAAGGGAATCTGCCGTGTCATCAGCAAATACCGGAACTTTAGCCTGTAGGATCACCGGCCCGCCATCCAGCTCTTCGGTAACGAAGTGAACGCTGGTGCCGTGCTCTTGATCTCCGGCGTCAATGGCTCTCTGGTGAGTATGCAGCCCCGGATACTTGGGCAGCAGGGATGGATGTACGTTAAGCATGCGGCCCTGATAGTGGTTAACGAACTCACTGCTCAATATGCGCATATAACCGGCCAGTACCAGCAGATCCGGCTGATACTTATTGATGCTCTCCATCAAAGTGTTATCGAAGGATTCTCTTGAATCAAAGGCCGCCGGATCGACAAAGTGAGCGTCAATTCCGGCATCTTTTGCTCTTTGCAAACCGTAAGCAGCCTGCTTATTAGAGAAGACGGCACTAAGGCGATACTCTGATTCAGCAGTACAGAAGTTATCTATGATTGCCTGCAGATTACTGCCGTTACCGGAGATAAGCACAACGATACTTTTAGCCATTTAGATGATCTCTACTTGTTGTTCACCTTCAGCAGCATTGGCTACTTCGCCGATTACCCAGGCGTATTCGCCTTCAGCCTTAAGTAGCTCTACTGCTTTATCAGCCTGATCCTGCGGCAGGGCAATAACCAGACCGACACCACAGTTAAAAGTGCGGTACATTTCATAGCTCTCTACATTGCCCTTGCTTTGTAGCCAGTAGAAGATATCCGGCCACTGCCAGCTATTACCGTTAATCACTGCCTTTGTGCCCTCCGGCAACACTCGTGGAATATTTTCCCAGAAACCACCACCTGTGATGTGGGAGATGGCGTGGACATCATGTTCCGCAATAAGCTTTAATGCTGAGTTTATATAGATGCGGGTTGGTTCAAGCAGATGTTCGCCGATAGTGCGGCCGTTCAGCTTTTCACTAAGATCAGCGTTTGATACTTCAAGAATTTTACGGATCAGTGAGTAGCCATTTGAGTGCGGGCCACTTGAAGCGACGGCAATAAGGGCATCACCAGAAGCGACTTTGCTTCCGTCAATAACGTCCTGCTTCTCAACAACACCGACACAGAAACCGGCAACGTCATAATCTTCACCTTCGTACATGCCCGGCATTTCTGCGGTTTCGCCGCCGATAAGGGCACATCCGGCTTGTACACAACCTTCACCAATACCAGAAACCACATCTGCTGCTGTGTCTACATCCAGCTTTCCTGTTGCGTAGTAATCTAGGAAGAACAGCGGCTCAGCACCCTGTACAATCAGGTCGTTTACACACATGGCAACCAGATCTATACCTATGGTGTCATGTTTCTTCATATCCAGGGCAAGACGTAGTTTCGTTCCGACGCCATCAGTGCCGGAAACCAGCAGAGGTTCCTTATATTTTGTCGGTAACTCGCACAGAGCACCAAAGCCTCCGATTCCGCCCATCACTTCCGGGCGGCGAGTGCGCTTTACTACGCCTTTAATACGATCAACTAACGCATTCCCGGCATCAATGTCGACACCGGCATCTTTATAGCTTAAAGAAGAGTTATTGCCACTCACAGGATATCCTTTTCATGTCATTAAGAGGTGAAAACTGGCGTTATTCTAACCGAGATACCGCAATAAGTTAAACGTTTGCGCAACAAAAAATATCTGCAAGATTTTCTCGGCAAAAACGGCAAAAAACCGTATAATCACAAGGTTTGTTTAAATATTGCCGGAGATGAAAATGAAAGTTGTTGAAGTAATGCACCCATTAGTTAAACACAAGGTTGGTTTAATGCGTGAGGGAGACATCAGCACTAAGCGTTTTCGTGAGTTAGCGACCGAGGTCGGTAGCCTGTTAACTTACGAAGCAACCTCAGACTTTGAAACTGAAAAGGTGACAATTGAAGGTTGGAATGGTCCAGTAGAAGTGGATCAGATTAAAGGCAAAAAAGTGACAGTAGTGCCTATTCTTCGTGCCGGTCTGGGCATGATGGATGGTGTTCTGGAGCATGTACCTAGTGCAAGAATCAGTGTGGTCGGTATCTACCGCGATGAAGAGACACTAGAACCTATCCCTTACTTTAATAAGCTGGCCTCTAACATTGATGAGCGTATCGCTCTGGTTGTTGACCCAATGCTGGCGACGGGTGGTTCTATGATAGCCACTATTGATCTGCTTAAAGATAAAGGCTGTCAGGCAATAAAAGTGTTGGTATTGGTTGCAGCACCAGAAGGTATTGAAGCTCTGGAAAAAGCGCATCCGGATGTTGAGCTTTATACTGCCGCTATCGATGAGAAGCTGAATGATAAAGGTTATATCGTTCCGGGTCTGGGTGACGCAGGCGATAAGATCTTCGGAACTAAGTAATATTTCGTATAAAAAACAGAAGGCTGATGTAGTGATACATCAGCCTTTTTTAGTTCTATCTCAATATTGATAACCGCCACCTAAGGCAGCGGTATTGAATATAGTGAGCTTAAGAAGCTTGCTCTTCTTCCATCTGAGCGTTGTCGACAACCTGAGTCTCACCAAGGTCATGTGGGAGGATAAGGTTAAGAACAATAGCGACAATACCGCACAGGCTGACACCTTGCAGGCTGAACTCACCTACACCAAAGGCCATTCCGCCGATACCAAATACCAGAGTTACCGCAACAATCGCCAGATTACGTGATTTATGCAGGTCAACGTTATTTTTGATCAGAGTATTCAGACCAACGGTGGCAATTGAACCGAACAGCAGAATCATAATGCCGCCCATTACCGGAACCGGAATGGTTTGCAGAATAGCACCAAGTTTACCTACCAGAGCAAGTACAATGGCAGAGACCGCTGCCCATGTCATAATGGCAGGGTTATAGGCTTTGGTCAGCATAACAGCGCCGGTTACTTCACTGTAAGTAGTATTTGGCGGAGCACCAAGCATAGAAGCTGCCATAGTGGCTACCCCGTCACCTGTGATTGTGCGGTGTAGTCCCGGCTTCTTAATGTAGTCTTTACCGGTCACGCTGGAGATAGCAAGCATATCGCCGACGTGCTCAACAGCAGGAGCAATGGCTACGGGAATCATAAACAGGATAGCGTTGATGTTAAACTCAGGTGCAGTAAAGTTCGGCATCGCCAGCCATGCAGCATTGGCAACAGGTGAGAAGTCAACCACACCAAACAGCAGGCTGAGAATATAGCCGGTCATAATACCGCCGAAAATAGGCAGCAGTTTCAGGAAGCCTTTTGCGAATACACTGATCGCAATGGTTGCGATAAGTGACAGGCTGGATATCCACAGAGCGTAGTCGGCATCTACCAACTGAACAGCGCCGTCGCCCGTTTTACCCAAAGCCATATTTACAGCGACTGGTGCTAGTCCGAGACCGATAACCATAATGACAGGGCCAACCACAACAGGTGGCAGCAGCTTATGAATCACTTCAACACCTTTTGCCTTTATCAGACCGCCAAGTAGCACATAGACCAAACCTGCAGCCATTAGGCCACCCATAGTGGCAGGGATTCCCCATGTCTGAACACCGAAAAGGATAGGAGCAATAAAAGCAAAAGAGGAGGCGAGGAAAATGGGGACTGAACGGCGGGTGATAAGTTGAAAGAGGAGGGTTCCGAGACCGGCACCAAAGAGGGCCACATTGGGATCAAGTCCGGTTAACAAAGGAACCAGAACAAGAGCACCAAACGCGACAAACAGCATCTGGGTACCCTGAAGTATGTTGGTCATTTTTTTCTTCCTGTACGCTAAACAAAATTCGCAGGATTCTATCATCTGTGTAATCGATTGCCTTAACATTTTGCTAAAAATGTAGTGATCAAGATCACGTATATTTCTGTAATTAATGACAGGTTTATTACTTTAGTATTATGGCCGGAAGAATGTTGTTGATGATAACAGACGTATGCCTGCTAATTTGTGGGCTAAGTGACTGAGTTCGCCTTGCTCCTGCTGCCAGAGTTGCTTATCATCGTTAGTTAATATCACTATTAAATCAGGGTTTGTATGCGCCATCTCGCTATTCTCTTAATCGGTCTGCTCGCTTTTCCGTCTTATTCGGAAGTAAAAGTGGATCTTTTTGATGCTGAAATCGTTCTGGATGAAACGGATACTCAGGCGGAAAATACGGCTAAGTCTGCCGGTTTACAGCAGGTTGTTGTCAGAGCATCGGGTGATAAAAACGCAGCATCAAACCCAGTTGTGGTAAAAGCCCTGCGAAAAAGTGGTCAGTACCTTTCTCAGATCAGTTACGGCGATCAGTTCGGTTTGCGTAGCCTGAAGATGGTGTTCAACCCGCCTCAGATTCAGTCACTATTAATGCAGGCAAATTTGCCTTACTGGTCAGAAAACCGCGCTAATCTCGTGGTGTGGATTGTGGAAGAGTCCCGCTACGGACGCGAGATCTTATGGGAGCAGTCCGGTAGCAGCTCAATGAATCAGCTTAAGTACTTTGCTGATTTGAGAGGATTACCTGTAACTATTCCCGTTGGTGATATTGATGATGTGACTGGTATTACCGCGCCTGAGCTTTGGGGGGGATTTGTTTCTCCAATAAGCTCTGCCAGCCTCAGATACCCGGGTGATGCCGTTCTGGTGATCCGTATTCAGAGAGCCGTAAACAGAAGTTCTATCCGCTGGACATTATATGATGAAAAACCGGAGCTTATGTTTGCCTCTAACCGTGACCCGCTCACTGGCAGCGCCAGTGGCGAGACCCATGTGGCGCTGGAAAGTGTTATTGATGAGATCAGCAATTACTACGCAACAAAAAGTGCGGTAAGAAACTCTGGTGAGCTGACGGGTACGCTTTCGGTGCAGTTTCTTAACATCACCTCTGCCAATCGCTTTTTTGCTCTTGAGAAGATGTTGAAGGAGCAAAATTCAGTCGCCAGCCTGAATGTTCAGTATCTGGTGGGCAGTGATGTGACGTTTAAAATTAACCTTCTTAGTTCACGGGAGGAGTTTGAAGCCGAGGTGATTCAAAACGACTCACTGAGAAAGTTTAGTCTCGGCTACGAAGAGGCCCCGTCAGTGATCTCTACTCCTGATGTAAATACCGATGTGGTTCAGTCCGGTGAGCTGGTGACGGAGCAGGGAAGTGTGATTCAGCCGTTAATCAATAGCAGCAATGATATCAGCTCAGGCTACACGGCGGCTCCGGTAACCGGTGTTTCTACTGAAACAGCCCTCGAAAGTGAGGAGCTGTCAAATATAAGCAGACCTCTGGTATTTGAGTGGGTAGACTGATATCTGAATTAAGATGATAGACGTATTGAAAAAAAGAGCCGCAATCGCGGCTCTTTTCTATTTCTGCTGAATCTATTTTTGTTTGGAGTATTTGGCTTTTTCCTGCTTTTCTATTTCAGACAGTTTCGGAAGCTTTAACCCAAGCTCGCGGCCTTTATTGCGTGCGTATAAAACACTGGCAACAAAGGTGGCCGAGGTAATCAGCAGTTCTATGGCTGCAAGCCAGCGCTCACCTTGATCGACATAAAGTATGGTCAATGAATGCAGAAAATAGAGCATCAGAACAAAGTTTGCCCAGGCATGGGTGTAAGCTTTCCCTGACAGAATGCCCCGTAAAGGGAAAAGTAACGGAATACACCAGGCAATTGCTGCTGTATAAGGATTGATATGCGGATGTGGTGAAATAAACACCTGCCACATCAGCACCCAACTGATCAGGGAAAGGTAGCCAATCAGAGCAAGATAACGATACTGTTTGGTTTTAGCACTATTAATAGCGTCCATATGTCTTCCTTTACAGCAGCTGCAGAACCTGCTCAGGTGGCCGACCGTGTTTTGCTTTGCCATTGGCAACCACAATTGGTCTCTCAATCAGCTTTGGATTTTCAGCCATGGCCTTAAATAGCTCTTCGTCACTCAGGTCTTTGTCTGCAAGACCCAGTTCCTTATATATGGCTTCCTTGGTTCTCATCATATCGCGCACAGCTGATAACTCCAGTTGAGAGTAGAGGGTTTTTAGCTGTTCTACACTAGGTGTCTGTTCCAGATATTTGACGATTTCCGGTTCAATGCCTTTTTCCTCAAGCAACTGGAGGGTTTGTCGGCTTTTTGAGCATCTTGGGTTGTGATAAATCACGACTTCCATGGTTTTCTCCTTTATTTCAGTCTTTGCTGAATGTTTATTGTAGTGCTAAGAAACGATCACGCTGTACCATCAATTGATCAATACGGGCGTCGTATCTCGCTTGTTCCAGACTTCCCAGTCCGGCTAGCTGACTTGCCTGAGTAAAGTTTTGCAGAGCTTTATTCCAGTTTGCCCTGAGTGCAAAAATCTCCCCGTTAGCCGCTAAGTTTTCTGCACTGTTACTCATTTTACCGTTCGCATCAGCCATAAGTTGCCAGCCAACCACATCGTCCGGATGCTGGTGGGTGTATCTCTGAAGTACAGAGAGAGCTTGCTTAAACTGATCGGCTTCGATTAACGCGTTGGCGTAGTTAACCGTAATAACTGGGTTATTAGGCTTTTTCTCCAGTGCGTTATTAAGCAGCTTTGCTGCCTGCTGCGGTTGCTCTTTATAGATATAGAGATCAGACAGTGCATCAAGATAGAAGGTGTTTAGTGGGTCTTGTTTCTGCAATTCGAGCAGTAGGCTTTCTGCTTTATCTAGCTCTCTGTTATCCAGATAAACCAGAGCTTTACCATACTGATAGGTTGGATTGAGTTGTTCAGACTTTTTCTTCAGCCTGCGATCAAACCAGTCCATAGCGGCTTCAGCGTCAATTCCCGCATATCTGGCCACTATTCTGGCTTTGGCCAGATGGTAGTTTATCGACGGTTTAAGTGTTTTTTCCGGATAGCTTTGTGCCCTGTTGCGGGAATCAGAGATTCGTTCCTGAGGTAACGGGTGAGTAAGAAGCATAGCCGGAGGCGTACTGGTATAGCGGTATTGCTCAGCAAGACGACCGAAGAAGCGCGGCATAGCGTTTACTTCAAACCCTGACTTAGCCAGAGTAACAATACCGATACGATCCGCTTCTCTTTCGTTACTTCTGGTGTAGTTAATGCTGCTCTGCATTGCTCCTGCGGTTGTTGCTGTCACTGCGGCAATACCAGCCTGAGGTGCGGCGACGGCCAGTAACAAAGAGCCGGCAAGTGCAGCAATAGTGGCAGGGGAACGTCTAGCCTCTTCTTCCATACCTCTGGCAAGGTGGCGCTGAGTGACGTGGGCGATTTCATGGGACATAACCGATGCCAGTTCACTTTCACTGTTGGCATGCAGAAACAACCCCGAATGCAGGGCGATATAACCGCCAAAAAAAGCAAAGGCGTTAATTTCCCTGTCCTGAATCAGGAAGAAATTAAATGGCGTTTTAACGTCACTGGCATTGGCGACCAGACGGTGGCCTAAGCTGGTGACATACTCATTCAGAAGTGGATCACTGATAATCGGTTTGCCGGATCTGAGCATGCGCATATAGGCGTCGCCGTAGATTTGCTCTTGCGCAATAGTCAAAGTACCTGCGGCGGCGGTGCCAATGTCCGGCAGCTCAAGGTTGTTACTTGCTGCTGAGGGGACAGTCATTGCCGCACTGACCATTAGCGCAACAAGAGAGGCTGTTTTTTTAATCATTATCTGTTGTTTACTCCTGATGTGGTACAGCTATGACCGCCAAAATCGGTTAAGGTTTCTGACTTATCGGCATTGTAGCCATTCAATTTATCAATCATATTTTCTATATTGCCATAAAGTTCGCAATTGAATGTTATGAAATTGGTAAAACTGAGTCAGTTTATGTTACAACTCCTTATACTCAGGTTGAAATCGATATCATGGATTCAGCCTTTGAAGTTGTATAGGAGTCAGAAGCGTTTGAGTATACAATACCTCTCCATTCACAATCTGAGAAGTGTAAAGTGAGCTCTTATATACTTGATTTACGTAAAGAAGGTTGTCCAATGGCACTGCTGCTGGCAAAGCGTGCAAGTCAGCAGATGAAACAGAGCTCCCTTGAGATTTATATCGCAGATAAAAGCTCAATGCAGGATATGCTTCGTTATTTCGATAAGCAGGGCTTCAATGTGCAAAGTCAGAATAACCAGCAATATTATACAGTCACCATAACGAAAGAGAGTACCTGTCCCGATGTTAGAAATGGTTAGCCGCTGGTATAAACGACGTTTTTCAGATCCCAATGCGGTGAGTCTGGTCGCCATACTGCTGTTTGGCTTTGTCATTATTTACTTTTTTGGCGGTCTGCTGGCGCCTCTGCTGGTCGCTATTGTACTTGCCTATCTGCTTGAGTGGCCGGTTGCTCAACTGGTAAAGTTTGGTTTACCCAGAGCACTTTCTGTTGCTTGTGTGTTGATTCTGTTTGTCGGTTTAATGATTCTGGCGTTTTTCGGTCTGGTGCCGACCATCTGGGATCAGGTAGGGAATCTTATCAATGATATTCCGGTGATGTACTCGGGTTTGCAGGAGTTCCTTAATACCATTCCTGACAAGTATCCGGAGCTGGCCAACTTGCAGATCGTTGAATCTGTTGTCAGTAATACCAAGACGAAAGTCATTGGTCTGGGTGAAACCATGGTAAAAGGTTCGCTGGCGTCTCTGGTGAGTATTGCTACATTGGCGGTATATCTGATTTTGGTTCCTCTGTTGGTGTTTTTCTTGCTGAAAGATAAGCAGGAGATGCTGGACACATTAACCTCTATGTTACCGAGCAACCGTAAGCTGGCGACAAGAGTGTGGAAAGAGATGAACCAGCAGATCTCCAATTATATCCGCGGCAAGGTGATGGAGATTCTTATTGTCGGCGGGGTAAGTTATATCACCTTTGTGATACTCGATTTGCGATATTCGGTATTGCTGGGTGTGGCGGTAGGTCTTTCTGTACTAATCCCATATATCGGTGCGGCTGCGGTAACGGTTCCTGTTGCTATTGTTGGTCTGTTCCAGTGGGGATTAGAGCCTCAGTTTTATTGGCTTCTTGCGGCTTATGGTGTGATTCAGGCATTAGACGGAAATGTGTTGGTCCCTATCTTGTTCTCTGAAGCAGTAAACCTTCACCCTGTGGCTATTATCAGTGCGGTACTGGTATTTGGCGGACTGTGGGGGTTCTGGGGCGTATTCTTCGCTATCCCGTTGGCAACACTGGTGAAAGCCGTATGGAACGCTATTCGCTATCAGGAAGTTGCTGAAGCCTGATAGAACCAAGTTACAAATGAACAGTAAAAAGCCCTCAAACGGTGTTCCGCTTGAGGGCTTTTTCTATTTACTGTCCGGCTTTAAGCTATTTGGCTTGTTGCAGGTAGTCCAGAACCACTTCATGGTGAGTTTTGGTTTTAAACTTATTGAAAACATGCTCGATAACGCCGTTTTCGTCGATCAAAAACGAAATTCTATGCAGTCCGTCGTAGATTTTACCCATACCTTCTTAACCTTGGTAAGTTTTTATGATTAATATTTGATTATTACGTACAGTGCTTTGTTTTATAAATGAATTTCGTTATTTTTATGCTGAAATTGATTTTTTTGTAATTCAATCATATTTTTTTAGCAATTAGTGTTAATTAAACAAGGAGTCATAACTTTATAAGAAACCAAAC
Organism: Vibrio sp. SCSIO 43137; assembly: GCF_028201475.1. NCBI lineage: Bacteria > Pseudomonadati > Pseudomonadota > Gammaproteobacteria > Vibrionales > Vibrionaceae > Vibrio > Vibrio sp. SCSIO 43137. The sequence continues at coordinate 819,047 of NZ_CP116383.1, forward strand.
TTATGAGTGAGAGTATCAAGTCCTTAGAGTAAGAGCCATTCTATTTACAATTGCAATTACTGTGAGATTCATAAAGTGGTTTAGGTTTTTTAACAGAAGAGCGAACTTGTAACTTTACATTTGAAAAGTCTCTTTTTAGAGTAGGTAGTGCTGCGTTATTGCTTCAGGAAAAGGAGTTTGGTCAGATAACTTTGTAACTCTGCTTATTGGTGTTAGCTACTTTCAGGTGTAGTTTTGATTATCTTCATTTAGAAGATAATCCAGCTTATTTACTCCACACTAGCATCTATAGTCGTATAAGACTTGATTTTATCTGTTTTCTAGGTGTATCCAACTTGGCTATCAAAATGAGACGAGCAAAGCTTGTGCGGGCACAACTTACTTCCATAAATCATAAGTTGCTTCTGGGCTTTCTATACAGGGAGTTAGGACCCTAAATACGTTGGATAAGAAATGGAGCCTACATCAAGCTTTTACTGATTTTTTGCCCATAGACATCCAGTATAATTTAAAGGATGCCTATGAATCATACAGCTTAACTAAAGCTTAAATCGTGACACTATATTGACTAGCTGATTATTAACAGTAGAAACATCCTCTGCATTAACTAAAGCTTGGCGGCCATTATTCTCTAGCTCTCCCACTATTTCATTAATGGCCGTCATATTTCGACTTAACTCTTGAGTTACGCTACTTTGCTCTTCTGCTGCTGTGGCTATCTGTGAGCTCAAATCATTTATATCATCAACATAGTTTGTCATTGTGTCCAAGCTAATTGCAACTTCACTCGCACCTTCAGCAGTTTCTTGACATCGAGATTTTGTATTTTCCATTGAACTTACAACAGCTTGAGAGCCATCAAGCAAGTTGTTCAAAGCATTTTCTACCTCTTCAGTGCTATCTTTTGTTCTGCTAGCTAGGTTGCGCACTTCATCTGCTACTACGGCAAAACCTCTGCCTTGATCACCCGCTCGAGCGGCTTCGATCGCTGCATTCAAAGCAAGTAAGTTAGTTTGTTCAGCAATTTCACTAATTACACCTAATATGGTGTTAATGCTTTGTGTCTCATTATTCATTTTTTGAACATTAACTGACGATAATTCCACATCTGAAATCAATGCTGATACTGTTTGTTGTGATTGCTCCACTATTTTACGCGATTCTTTACTAGTTTCATTCGCTTGATTAGTTAGACTAGCTGTATTCGCTGCATCTGTCGCCATAGAGCTAGCTGTCGCATTCATTTCTTCGATTGCTGTTACAATCTGCTCTGTCTCCGAAACATGTCCTTGCAAAATGGAACTATTTTGTATCGATTGTTCGCGCATCATTCCTATATTCGTCTGTAAAGTGGTTGTCGCAGCTTGAATTTCTAACATCATACTTTGTAAGTTCTCTATGAACTGATTTACTCCTTTAGATATCTGCCCAAGTTCGTCGGTGGTAGTTACTTTTAGGCGTTGTGTTAAATCACCATCTCCTTGCGACAAACCTGTGATAGTATCTTTGAGAGCCAGAACTGGTTTATACAAAATATTTATTACCAAAAACGCTATAAAGGCACTAATGATTGTTGATAAAACAACAACGGTAATGGCACTATTTCTTGACTCTTCAAGCTTTGCAAACGCAACAGATTTGTCTATCCCAATAGCGAAATACCAGTTTTTATCTCCAGCTCCTATTCGATGGGAAAAAAGTATTTTCTCTTGGCCATTGAAAGAGTAATTGATTATAGAGCTCTCTTTATTTATGGCTTCTAGTGCTGCATCTTTAAACCATGGGACTGATGTCCCTTTTTCTCCAACATTTATAGCACTATATGAAGATGCTAAAAATGTAGTATCTTGGTTCAATATAATAGCTATTGCTCCTGGAATGTCATTGGAACCGTTTACTAATTCATTAAGAAACTCAAGTTTCATATCTACAGATATTGTTCCACCTTTTATCTTTTCAATGATAGTTAACCAGTAAGTCCCCCCTGAGCCAAAGTAGGGTTCTGTTACGGTAACATCGTTAGCGTTCCTACCGTCTCGATACCAGCCTCTTGTTGTAACGTCACCTTTGAACTTATGTGCGGGCCAGTCGTCTGCACTTTGATTCCAGTATGCATCCCCAGACTCAAATGCTAATACTGCACTGTTGAGATTCATAGCATTCGCCAAGAACTTCGTTTGCTCTATGATTTGATTTTCGCTACCTAAAACTTGTTTATTGCGAAACTGACTGGCTAGTTTATTAATCCCTAGCACTTTTTCATTAATCATGGTTTCAACTATCGCCGCCTTAGCTGCAACATAACCTTGGCTTTCATCGGTAATAGACTCTGTAAGCGCTTGCTTTTCTTTTAGATAGAGAATCAAACTTGAAGTGCTTACCGATAGACTCACCAGTAACATTACTGATAAAACAAGTAGCTTCTTAAATCCAATTTGTTTCATTTTTACTTGTCCTTTATAAAACCAGAAACGGAATTAACCGCATAAGTAATTAATTATAATTTATTATTAGTAATACTCGTACTGTTTAGCTAATATATAATTTAGCAACTTTTCAAAATGTTAAGGAGTTCTAATTTATAAAAGTAACAATATTCCTTGGAAAGAAATTTTCTAAGAAGAATTTACATTAAAGTTCTATACTTCAACTAGCGAATTTTTAATTTTCAGAGCGACTATATGCAACTTCGTAGATCCACCTTAATAATAACTATGTTGTTTTTGGTAACACGGTGTGCTTGGTGTGCGCAGCCTTTGACACTCGCTACTGTAGAATGGCCTCCATTTTATGGTCAAAATTTACCTCAAAAGGGCTATATATACGCAACAACAAAAGAGGCTTTTAAACGAGCTGGCTATGATGTAACGGTTGTTTTTTTACCATGGAAAAGAGCGTTGGAGCTCACGCGATTAGGGAAGTATGATGGACTGCTGGGGGTTTACCATACTGACGCTAGAGAATTAGACTTTGTATTCTCAGATACTATTCTCCATACAAAAGAAGTTTTTGTTTTTCCATCAAGACAACGTAGTAGCTATCAGTCTTTACAAGACTTACACGGTAAGACAGTTGGGGGACTAAGAGGAACTGCCCCACTGGAAGACTTAAAGCGTTACATGCCAAGTATAGATGTAGATGATGTTGCAGATGAAGAGAGGGGATTATTACAGCTCTACACAAATAGAATTGATTTGATGCTAATTAATATTGAACGTTTTAATTACTTGATGAAAGTAACCCCTTCGATAGTAGGAAGTAATGATGAATTACTTCTTTCAAAGTTAGTTTTTTCTGATTATTCATTACACTGTGCTATACGGAGATCAAAAAAGGATAGCAAGCTTATCATTGATAATTTTAATAAAGAACTAAAGGTGATCATTTCATCTGGAAAGTATGATCATTTAATTCCCAATCATACAGATGCCAGAGAGGTAGGTTTTAAATGATATTTATTGAGTAGTCTTACACATAGGATCTACGTAATTAAAATTATATCTAAGTATCACATAGATATAATTTACTTCATAGATTTACCTGAAATTATGATAGTAAAATATAGGTATTTGTTAATAACCATTTTAAGGTGAGCTACTCACTCTGCCTGAGCTTGTACAAGTAAGTAGAACCAATTCCAGCCAAGTTCATAAGAGCCAGGTCTAATCGACCTGGCTACTCCAGACTGTTAAGCTTCTATAGCTGAAGGAGAAAATGGTGACTATAATCAATTTGAGGTTACTATTATTTATAAGCCTCTTTAAACATTTACTTCTTGGCTATCTCCCAAAAGCGATCCACTTTTTCAATCGTTGTTTCGACGTGTTCTCTCAAAGCGTCTCCATCTACCGGATCTATGTTCACTCCAAGATTGTCAGCTACTTTTTTAAATTCTGGATTTTCTAGAATGTTTAAAAAATGTGACCTGATCGCTTCAACCAACTTAGGGTCTGTCCCATTACGGGTCAGCATCATCATTCTATTTACAATCCAAGTATCGTACCCAAATTGTGTAACAGGAGGTAGATCGTAAACATCAGTTTTAAGGGGCTTTTCATCAAAGACTAAAATTGCCTGCAGTTCCTTCGCCTTTACATACTCCTTTGCAAGTGAACCGTGGGTTACAGACAATATCACATCTCCTGAAATGGTCGCATTCATTGCTTCATTGGCACCATTGAACCCTACGGCTTCATAGTTAATTCCCATCTCAGATAGTAACGCAGAAATAATCAGGAACTCGGTACCGTTAAGGCCATTAACACCAAAAAGAATTTTGTTGTTTGCACCATAACGCTTTAAATCTTCAAAGTTAGTGATCCCAGATTCTGGATTTGCGACAAGTACGAAAGAGGAAGTATAGATATTCATAATAGGTGTAAAATCTTCCCACTTATACGCGACCTTATTGGTTTTGGGGCTAATAGAAAAGTTTCCTTCACTCCCATAGATGATTTTAGTTGTGTTTGGTTTCTCTCGAAGATATTCAGTTAAGGCAACAACGCCACCGGCACCTAATCTGTTTGTAGGTATAATAGGTTGTCCAAATTCATCGGTACCAAACTGAGCCATTGCTCTATTAACCTGATCTGCCAAACCACCTACCGCCCACGGAACTACCGTCGTAATCGGTTTTTTTGGCCATTGTTCTGTACTTGCCATTGTTGAAAATGCGAGTAAAGACAGCGAGATGATAGCTATCACTCTTTCGATTAATTTTTTCATTTCACTCTTCCTTATAGTTGTATTGTCCATGATATTAAATGTTGTTAGAACTGTATCAAATTATAACCCAGTACTCACGAGATCTGGACGTGAACATAGTATTAAAGCTAGAAAGTAATACTGCGATAAACATCAAAAATATCAAAAACTATTAAAGCACAGCATCGCAAGTGTGATCTTTGCAGTATTATAGTCCATATGAAATTAGGCTTTTTTTACTAAAAAGCTATCGTAGGCACTTAGTGCTAGCTGAAAAGCAGCAAGCTTACGAGAGTAGTTCTACGAGCCATGAGAGGTAATAGCTCCTTAGTTCAAGCTAAAAGAATCAATGTCGACTTTATCGAATGGAAGGTGGTTACTTGCTAAGCTAGTGGTTCGAAAAGTAGCGCAAACCGTATTTCTGAAGATATTTGTCTAACCTTTGTTCAGACTTTGACACTCAAACTTATTCTAGTGTTATAACAACTTATATTACTGTAAACGTTTACACTTTCTGTTTGGTGATAAATAAAATATCACTAAGAAAAGTTTGGTTTAAGCAAAATAAGCTCATGAGAATGTACTTTGAAGGGGCTGGTATGTGTCATTGCTCACATAAAAAGCTTGCCCATGGTGATTTGGATCACTAATTTTGGCGATTTACTGGAAAGCATGGAATACTGAAGGCATATTCGCTCGCCGTGGTAACGTTTACACTATATGCTGTAAATAACTGATTATTTCAACGTGCAGTTTATATATTTGCAGTAAAGTATTTTGCTACCCCTTCTGAGTGTTGATAAGTAAGCACTCCATTGAACTAATTTTTAAACCCTAACACGAGGTGAAGTAAATCATGGGAGCAATTGATATTGCTGTGGCGATTATTTTCATGCTGAGCGTAATTGGCGTCGGCATGATAAAAAGTAAAGATGAGCAAACACATAGTGATCATGGCGCTGCTGATTATTTTCTCGCTGGACGAGGACTTAGTTGGTGGCTAATTGGTTTTTCACTGATTGCTGCGAACATTTCAGCAGAACAGTTTGTGGGTATGTCCGGTCAAGGAGCTGGCCTTGAAGGGCTTTCTGTAGCTAGCTGGGAATGGATAGCAGCAATAACATTAGTAGTTGTGGCATTCGTACTTCTACCTTATTTCTTACGCACTGGGATAACGACTATCCCTGAGTTCTTAGAAATTCGTTACAATCACTGGGCTCGACTTGCGATGACTCTCTCAATGACACTTATTCTAGTAGGTGTTAGTTTGGTTGGCGTCATTTATGCCGGCGCAATAACCATGACTAAGTTATTTGCTGAATTTGGGTATGTTGTGTCTTTACCAGTTGCCTGTTGGATTCTAGGAGGTATGGCTGCCCTTTATGTTGCGTTTGGAGGTCTGAAAGCTTGTGCTTGGGCGGATCTTCTTCAAGGGTCAGCATTGATCATTGGCGGTGGTGTTATCACTTACTTTGCTTTTGACGCTTTGGGGGCAACAGAAATGACGTCGTTGGTTAGCTCTAATGGAGCTTCTGTCTCTTTGGTTTCAGATTACAGTTCAATTGAAAAGTTTTCAGTTCTGAATGAAAGCTCGATGCATATGGATACACCCGCTATGCCTTGGCCTGTACTGTTGTTAGGTATCTGGATTCCAAATTTTTACTACTGGGGATTAAATCAATATATAACGCAACGTATACTTGGTTCCGCTTCTTTGGGAGATGGCCAAAAAGGGCTCGTTTTAGCAGCTGGTCTTAAGCTTATAATACCATTTATCATTGTAATTCCGGGAATTATTGCATTTAATTTGTTTTCTGCTGAAATGGAAGAAAGTGCCAACATTGATGCCGGTGGAAGTGTATTCGCAAACTATGAGAGAGCATCACAAACACAAGATACTAATGTAATTTTCACACTTGACCCTAAATATGCCTTAGCACACCCAGAAAAAGCTCAAGAAATCGAACATTACAATAGCTCAGTCTTATCTCGAGTTGGTCTAGGTGCAACTGTAAATGAAGCAATAAATCCATATAAGTACGACTCTGCAATGGGTCTATTAATTACAAAACTTATACCTAAAGACAAAGGTATACTTGGTTTTGTAATTGCAGCACTCATGGGGGCAATCATCTCCTCACTTGCAGCAGTGTTAAACGCTGCGTCTACACTGTTTACAATGGATGTATATCAACGATACATTCGTTCAAATGCAACACAGTTTGAGTATGTGACCTTTGGTCGAGTATGTATCGGTGTGTTTGTTGTAATTGGTTGTGTTGTAGCACCAATGCTAGCCGAGTTTAAGAGCATATTCGGATTTATTCAGTCTTTCCAAGGGTATGTTTCAACGGGTATTCTTGCAGTATTTATATATGGTTTAGTTAATCGTACTTCAGGGAAATGGGCTGGTGTTATTGGTATAGTTGCCAACGCAATTATATACGCATACCTGCAATCAGCTCATGCAGAATTACACTTCCTTTATAGCATGTCCTACTGTCTTATCGCTGTATTAGTGATCTTAAGTTTATATGGAATGGTGTTTAAAGCAGAGCGGGTCGAATTCGAGTCAAATACGACCTTAGATATGACACCTTCTGTTGGTGCGCGTAATTGGGGTATTGTAGTTTGTATTCTCACGGTAGCACTCTACATTATATTTTGGTAATGGTGCTTAAAAATATATAGAACATCGATATTATTTATGAGCGCCAGTGCAGTACTGGTGCTCTTTATTAGTTTTTATTGATTTATACAAGGTGTTATTACTAATTTAGATAAAACAACCTAGAAATTTTTATTTAACATCTGGATTTAAATGAAGTAAGGGTAGGGTTTATATTTAAATGCTTTCACAATAAGGATTATTACTACAAATGAGATTTCTTAACACGCTCTTATGTTTGTCATTACTATCATTCTGCTTAAGCACTAGTGCTGAAACAATAAATATCAAACGTGTTCACGGAGAAAAAGAAGAACTAATATTTTCAATTCTAAAGCTCGCTTTGAGTAAAACGGATTCTAGCATTAAATTTCAACAAAGCAGTGAGTTCTATAATGATGCTCGCTTAGTTAGCGAAGTAGAAGCCAACAATGTTGATGTCATGTGGGCAGGTGCATCACCAGATATTGAAAAAGCGTTATCAACGATCAGAATTCCGGTATTAAAGGGACTTTTGGGTCACAGGGTGTTCATCATTCGGAATGTTGATAAGCAAGTGTTCTCTAAAATAAGCAACTTAGATGAGCTTCGAAGGTTTACGGCTGGTCAAGGTGAGTTCTGGGGAGACACTAAGGTGCTTTTAAACGCAAAAATTCCCACTATAACTACTACTAAATATGAAAATTTGTTTTTAATGCTCGAAGGTGAACGTTTTGATTACTTTCCCAGAGCATTACATGAGCCATGGACTGAAGTAAAAAGGCATTCAAATCTAAATTTGACTGTAGATCAAAATATATTAATAATCTATCCTTTTGCAATGTATTTTTATGTGAATAATAGTAACTCAGAACTATACAATAAAATATATAATGGCTTTGAAATGGCAATTAATGATGGAAGTTTTGATGAGCTTTACTTTAATCACCCAATGATTAAAGATGCACTAATTAGGTCAAATGTCAAAAATAGAAAAATTATAAGGTTAGAAAATAAATTAATGTCACCTAAGACACCTTACAATAAAAAGCAGTATTGGCTCGATGTAAGTAAACTATAACATAGATTATCTACAATATCAGTTTTAACATAAACATCATCAGGCACACCATTTAAAGACCTGGAGGTTTAACATGGTTTCTATCAAAAAAAAATCAACTTTTTTATTATCTGCAGTGTCAGTGCTAGTATTATCGGTGGTTCTTTCAGTTAGTTATTTTTTTGCTAACAAGTACCTTGATGACTCACTTGCAAAGCAAATAAGGGATTCAAACCACACTTTATCAGTTGTTCTCAGTGAACCAGTTTTTTCATATGACTCCTCACTTACAAATAATATCATTACCTCATTCATTGAGTTTCCATACATATATTCATTAAAAGCATTTGATCATAGAGGAAAGTTAATCGGAGAAAGCCCAGAAAATCTAGGGAAAATTGATTTAAAATACTTAGTGAAACATAAATTAGATATATCTTGGGAAGATGGCAGAAAGGTGGGTTATTTAGAAGTAAACTATAGACTAGATGCAAATGACAGTTTACTTTCTATGTTAAAGTATATGTTGGTTTTAGTTGGACTTACTTTGCTTGTATCCTTACAGATAGTTAACTCAGCTATTCTAAAAAAATTAGTTATTACTCCAATCCAAATTGTAGCTGATGCTATGTCAGAAATAGCTCAGGGAGGAGGAAACTTGACCAGTCGGTTAGCCATAGATAGCAATGATGAAGTGGGAAGGTTAGCTCGTGGCTTCAACAATTTTGCATCAAACTTGCAACACCTAGTAAGCGAAATAAATGAATCTACTGAAGAGCTCATTGGTTACGCTGAGCAAACGAAGTTAAGAGCCGATGGCAATACGATCTCAACACATAAACAACTAAATGATATAGATGAAGTTACCTCAGCGTTGAACGAGATGACATCTAATACCTACGAAATATCGAACCACGCAACACGAACAGTAGACAAAACTAAAAATTGTAGTGATTTAGCAAATAATGGCAACATTAATATTAGAAATGCAATAAGTAACATCAATGATCTAGAAAAAGTTATATATATCACTTCTGAAACTATTTCAGAGCTTAAAAGCAAAAGCAGTTACATCAATAATATAATGGAAGTTATCGTAGAAATAGCAGATCAAACAAATTTGCTCGCATTAAACGCTGCCATAGAGGCTGCAAGAGCAGGAGAGCATGGTCGAGGGTTTGCAGTTGTTGCAGATGAAGTTAGGGCATTAGCGATAAGGACTCAAGATTCAACTAAAGAGATTGAGCAGATAGTTAAAGAACTACAGTTGAAATCTGAAGAAGCTAGTATACAAATGGACGAAACACATATCGCATTGGAAAATACCGTGAAAGAGTCAAGAAATGCAACATTGTCATTAGACGGTATAATGAATGATATTACAAAAATTCACAAAATGAATGAACGAGTGGCCATTGCTATGGAGGAGCAAAACTCTGTAGTCACTGCGTTAAGTAATAGAATGGAAATCATTAATAGTATTGCAACCTCAGTTAATAAAGATACGTCATTTGTTGGTGAGCTTAGCTTGCAAGTTGACAATGCCAGCTCGCGTATTAAGTTTGGTTTGTCAAAGTTTAACTTTTAAGTGTACTAATTCAGAGAGAGTGCTCTAAATTCTGTTTAATTGTCTAGACTTAAGCCTTAAAGGCTAGGGATAGGTAATATGGATATGAAAGCTCTAGAAGCATTTGCTCGTAAAGCCGCTAAGTCAATTAAGACACTGTAACCTTCCCTGTTTTAGTGGCACGGCACGTTAGAGTTTTTCCTGCTTTCGTGTCTTGCTAAATACTCCCATGGCGTCAGATCATTCAGTGAGTCATGGGGGCGTTCTTCGTTGTATTCTCTCATCCAGTTTTCTGTCAGCTCCCGAACTTCACTGAGTGTTTTGAACAGATACATATCCAGTATTTCTGTTCGATAAGTTCGGTTAAAACGCTCAACATAGGAGTATTCAGTGGGCTTTCCTGGTCGTATAAACTCAAGCTCTACATTGTGTTCAGCTGCCCAATCAACAAACGTATGGCTAATCAGTTCCGGTCCATTATCACAACGAATCGCAATAGGTTTACCACGTTGTTCGATCAACTGCTCAAGTATTCGAGTAACACGCTCAGCTGGCAATGAAAAAGCAGGCTCAACTGTAAGCCCCTCTCGCTTATAATCGTCAATGACGTTAAATAAGCGGTATTTTCGACCGTTTGATAGCTGATCGTGCATGAAATCAACAGACCATACTTGGTTAGGTTTGAGTGGTTCTTTCAGTGGCTCTGGGGTATTCCGGTTTAACCGACGCTTAGGTTTAATGCGTAAGTTCAGCGCAAGCTCACAATAAATGCGATAAACACGTTTATGATTCCATCGATAACCTTTCACATTGCGTAAGTGATAAAAGCACAAGCCAAACCCCCAGTCGGCACAGTCTTCGCTATTGCACAACTCGATCAATAGCTCTGCAATTTTGGCGTTCTCTGGTTGCAACTTTGACTGATAGCGATAACACGTCTCGCTGACCTGAAACCAACTGCAAGCTTGTCGAATGCTGATATGTTGATTCGCCACCGAATGCTGAGCCATCAAACGACGCTCACAGGGCTTTACCACTTTTTTGCCATGGCTTCAGAAATGACTTCTGCTTTTAGGCGTTATTCAGCATACATTTTCTTCAGCCGTCGATTCTCATCTTCTAGCTCTTTCATGCGAGCCATGAGTGAGGCATCCATACCACCGTATTTAGAACGCCACTTATAGAAAGTGGCATTGTTCATGCCATGCTCCCGACAGAGCTCTTGAACGGGTGTCCCAGCTTCAGCTTGTTTCAATATCGATAAGATCTGACTGTCCGTGTAACGTGATTTTTTCATGTTGAATCTCCTGTATTAACTATACGAGAAAATTCTACTTCTGCATGCTGTTAGTTTTCGGGGGGATTACCGAAAGAACGTCTATGTATCAAATATCATAGTAGACAATTACACAGAAATTATGACAGTCTTCAATATGAAGCTAGAAGTATGTTTTTAACCTATTTGAAAGCTGAATAATTGAGTACTCTTATCTAATAGATATGAAACTAATTGTGTTCAGTTGGAATTTTAATCAATTACAACACAATTTCTACCTTTATTTTTAGCAGCATATAAAGCTGTATCTGCTCTTTTTAATAGTTGATTATTTGTCTCTCCAACCTGACTTGTCGCAACACCAATACTTGCTGTTAATGAATAACTTTCACTAACATCCAAATTTTCGATAATAGCCCTAAATTTTTCAGCTAGGTAACCTGCGCCCGGCGAGTCGGTGTTAGGACAAATAATAAGAAACTCTTCGCCCCCCCAGCGTCCAACTACATCTACTTCTCTCACCATTTTTTGTAATGCTTTAGCAACTGTGATTAGTGTATGGTCGCCGGCTAAGTGACCCCATGTGTCATTAATATATTTGAAATGGTCTAGATCGATTAGAATTACTGAAAAATCATGAGCGTACCTATTAAATCGGTTTCTTTCATCTACTAACACTTTATCTAACTTGTGCCGATTAAATACGTTAGTTAGAGAGTCGGTTATTGATGTGCGTCTCAGTTCCTTTTCTAACTGTACTCTTTTAGTTATGTCTTCTCTAACTGCTTGAATAGCAGCTTTAGAATCCCAGTCTATTCTATTGTAGTAGACATTGAAATAACGTTCTTTGCCATCAAAGCATATGTTTTTTACCACCCTACTTGCTTTCAAAACGTTACCTTTTATTATGTCTACGTATAATTTTTGCATATCTTCATGCTCATTTTCGTGAATAAAATCCATCATGTTTACATTGTTAAGTACGTAATCTATAGATGGCGCATGCATTAAATCTACCCATGATTGGTTAACCATTACAGGTTTAAAATTTCTATAAATAGCGATACCTTGCCCTGAAGTTGTAAACAGGCTTTCATATTTTCGATTGTTTTCTTCTAATTGTTCATGCGCTTTTTCAACGATAGATAAATCCAAAACAGTTACTTGAATCGCTGGCTCACCTTCCCACTCTATCAAATGATCTATTGCAAAAACTGTAAAGGGAAGGCCATTTCGATCAATATTCTTATATGTTCTGCCACGAGGAGGCTGTATGCCGTTTGTTAACAAGTAAAAATTATCTTTAGCAGACTGATGGTACTGAGGAGCTATGAGATCCAAAATAGAGTCAATGTTTAACATTAAATCTGTAGCTGAATTATAACCAAATAGTTTTGCATAATTATCATCGACATAAACTGGCTCGAGTCCTTTAAGTACAATTACTCCATAGGTAGAGTCAATATTAAATGTAGGCATATAGATTTCTCGTGAAAAATAATGTTGTGAGATGGTTAGGTAGTAAAAATAATTTAGTGTGAAGAAGTGACTAATTAAGCATGGTAATGATCTAATGCTGAACTTGAATTTCTTCATGTTGCTTTTGTTTATTGCTTTTTCTTTTTTGTAATATGCATAAAGGTTTCTTTAATGTAGGTGTAATATTATCGGATGAGGTTCAATAAATAAGGTTTAGCTGCACGGAACAATGCCGATTTTTATAGCTTCTACTATCTTCTCTAGCTCCTGAATACCAAATATAGCAATTATCCGATTTTAACTTGTTCTTGCTGGGGTTTGAATCTGTTATTACATTTTCCTTTAGCGAAAGTGTTCCTACAATATCAGTCCCCAGTGACGCCCTCGTCCTCCCAGTTATTTTGATGATAGCCAGAGAACACAACATCTTCACCTGTACCAATACCATCCATTATTGAAGATATTGTTGTTGCAGATGCTGAAGGAGTACCAAAGATAAAGTAACAATCTTTTCCACATATACTTTTAAAAGGGTTATAATCAGGTTCGTCACCGTAATAACCACCTCCAGTAGCTGGATCGGTTCTATCTTGATTTCTCCCTTCTAGCCCAACAACTACTAGCTTTGCATAAGTAAGAGCTATTTGAGATTCGATTTGGCTTTTAACAGTGAGCAGTAATTTGTTTTTAGCGTTTTCTTGTAAGCTAATAAATCGAGGTGCAATGAGAATGGATACAGTTCCTAAAATAACAATGACAATTACCAGTTCAATAAGCGTAAACCCCCAATTCTTTTTCATAAATCTACCATCCGAATTTGTTTATTAGGTTCTACAAAATTGTGCCACCACAATATTATTTGTGGTCATATAGTTTCATATGTTCAAGGTTGTATCTTTAAAGCCCTTATCGTTAATTGTCACCTTGCTAGAGCAAGTAATATAGCCAAGGTTACCGATTTAAAGTAGCGAGTTAGCCAATGTTTTGGACAGAGGTTTCGCTTAATGCCTATTAGCATATATAGGTTTACAACAATACTCCTATGGCTTTCCTATAGACACCTGATAGTACAGGCACAGGCTGACAGCTCTCAAGTTATTCCGTTGATCATAACGCTAATAAAACAATCTTGAGGAGTTTCCTATGGAAACCATACTTCCCGTTAAAAAATAGCTCAATGCTGACTGTGAACTTCGAACTTTTAGGGTAAGCATAACGAATAAAGTTCTTAGTTCATCAGCAATATCGTTACTTGAACGAGAGTGAGAGAGGTTCCGGTTTTCCAGAAAAACGTGCTCACTCTGTTCATATCGCACAACCTACCTGTTTTCTAGAGCCAAGCTTCCTTCTCTGTAATGGTATGCTGTTTCGAGTCTACTTTTTCGGCATCAATAACTGAAGGTTCCATTTGACCAATATCTACCATCTGCTTGACCAACTTCTGCCTTAATACTTGTGTGACGTATTGGTGGCTTTGAAACCCTATTAAATTGTTTAGCTCCCATGGATCTGCTTTTAAATCATAAAGGAAGTCATCTACAAATTGATTGTTGTCCACTTGTCTCATACTATATTTCCACCGAGAGGTTCTAATACAGCGCCCTACATGCGATTCACTAATTTCAGCGTATGCATACTCTCTAAACTCACGTGATGTCCTGTTTACTAGAGGCAAAATAGATTGGCCACTCATATATTCTGGCACAGGGATATCACATGCGTCTAACAACGTTGGAGCTATGTCGACTAGGCTTATATTATTTGGTAAGCGGCCGCCTCCATTGAATTGAGCGCCTGACCAAACCATAGGTATTTTTAGTGATGCGTCATGACATGATCTTTTATATTCTCCGTTGCGAGTTTTAAAATGACACCCATGATCACTTGTGAACAAGACAATAGTATCCTCTAGGATATTGAGACTTCTCAATACATCTTTAATACGCCCATAAGCTTCGTCTATTCTTTTTACCATGCCGTAGTACCCTGGCAAATGTTGAGCTGATGTTCCTCCTAGCGCCCTCAGATCTGGCGGAGTCCATGCATCAATATATCTTGACTCATAGTCTACTGGGGCAGGGTAATCATCTCTTGTGTTTTGCATATGTGGCTCCAACAAAGATACCATCATGAAAAATGGAGAATCTTTGTTTTCGTCAATATATTTAATAGCACGATCGACTGTTGCATCAACTCTATAGCCAGGTAAGCGTACCTCGTTTCCTTTTTCATCGAATAGTACAGTTTGGTATGCATCTGAGATGAACTCTAGTATGTTTGCTGCGCACCATGTTTGATACCCACCTTGAGGCTCAGAAAACGGCTCTACATTACATGCATTTAAATGCCACTTTCCAAAGTATGCTGTGTTATACCCAGCATCATTGAAATAGTGCGCTAACGTCATTTCTTCGTGAGGCAGTACGTCATCGTTTGTATTGCAATTAATTTCTGAAGAATACTTTCCGGTTTGTAAGCATGCCCTCGCAGGAAGGCAAACCGGCTGAGGAGTAAATGCATTCTCGCAATGAGTTCCATTCATAGCGTCGTAATCAATGTTAGGGGTAAGGTCTAACGGGTTGCCATGCACACCTAGGGTGTCAGCTCTTTGTTGGTCAGTAAAAAAGATCAGCACATTTTTCTTCTTTTGCATTTTTCTCTCCAGTTTAATTTGCTTAGTAGGCAATTATCACATAACAAAACACATGGACAAAGCTATCATATTTCTATTGTTGATTTTAGTCACTTGTATGACTACTTATGACTAAAAAGCAAACTAATTAGACGTAGATCTCAATTGTAGTCCTTATGGCTACCAAAAATGAGTCTTTGGTCATCACTTGGATTTAAGTTGGCTGATACTATTTATATGGAGGTAGATATTAAGTATGGATAATACAACTGCTAAAGAGAGGTAAAAATGAAAGAGCTAATTACAAGAATGACAGCTATCATCTCGCTGTCTTTACTCGCATTTTCAACAATGGCAAGTACAGAACAATGGCCAAAAAAACCGATTACGACGGTAGTTCCGTGGGCGGTAGGTGGTTTGGCAGATCAGGTTAATAGAGCAATGGCTCAGTTTGGTACCGATGAATTTGGACAACCTATTATACCTACAAACAGATTAGGTGCCGGTGGCGTTGTTGCCTTAACTGAATATCTTCGAGAGAAACCAAACACAACTAAAATCATCTATGGGAGTGAAGGAAACTTTTCTATTAGCCCCAAAACCAATAAGGTCGCGTATAAGTGGGAAGATTTTACACCTATTATGAATATCTATACTTCCTCTTTCGTACTTGTCGCAAATCCAGAATCTGGGATCACTAACTTTGAAGATTTAAAGCGTTATGGTGCAAACAACAAAATTCTTTTTGGTGTTAATGGCCTTAACGGTACCGAGTTCCTGATTATTTCTGCGTTACTATCTGAGATGGGAATTAACTATGAAGCCGTAGGGTTCAATGGTGCCAATGAAGCAATGAATGCGACCATTTCAGGAGATGTGATATTGTCTGTAACCCACGGTTCACTTGCAAAGGAGTATGTAAAGGCGAAGGAACTGCAGGCAATTTTAGTCTTTGATGAAAAGCCCCTTAAAACTGATGTTTACGATCTACCTCCTGTTACACAATTTGGGTACGATACTTGGATTGTAAATAGAATGATGATGCTGACCCGTAATGGGACAGACCCTAAGTTGGTTGAAGCGATCAGGTCACATTTTTTAAACATTCTAGAAAATCCAGAATTTAAAAAAGTAGCTGACAATCTTGGAGTGAACATAGATCCGGTAGATGGAGACGCTTTGAGAGAACACGTCGAAACAACGATTGAAAAAGTAGATCGCTTTTGGGAGATAGCCAAATAACACATGCATGAGGTGAGTGCAATGAAAATTACGAACAACATCATAGGTAGTATGATTTTTATCGGCCTATCTATATTTATATTATACGTAATACCAGACCAAATCCTAGCTACAAATAATGAAGGTATTAATGCACAGTCATTTCCACGTTGGGTAACATTTTTGATGCTAGCTAGCAGTTTGCTGCTGCTAGCGACAGAACTAGTAAGGCAAATAAGAAATAAGGATTCACATCAAAAAGTAAACTTAAACTATAAAAAAGAAGCAAAATCCATTTTGTACATTAGCTTTATAATTTTATTCGCACTAGCCATACCAATATTTGGTTTTTTGATTTCATCCGTACTGTTTAGTTGCTTTTCGCTTTTATTTTTTAAGGTCAAAAAAACTAGCTATTATGCTTTCTTGATTACTTGTTGCGTTGTAGTTAGTTATGTGTTTAAGACCTTACTATTGGTGCAGTTACCCTAGGTGCTTCTCATGGATAATTTATTTTTTGATGGCTTTATAGCCTTTTTTACACTATCTAGCTTTGTATATTTAAATATTGGATTATTACTCGGTTTGGTTTTTGGCTCAATACCGGGTTTAACCGTGATGTTGTGTTTGGTTCTCTTCATGCCATTTACATATACTTTAGATGCTATCTCTTCATTCATGTTTCTTTTAGGAATTTACTGTTCAGGTAGTTATGGCGGTTCTATTTCAGCCATCCTTATCAGAACTCCAGGAACGCCTCATGCGGCCGCAACCATGCTAGATGGATATCCTTTAGCAGTATCAGGAAAACCAAATAAAGCGTTACTAACAGCCCTATACTCTTCAGGCTTCGGAGGTATTTTTAGTGCACTAGTCTTGTTATTTGCAGCGCCACTAGTAGCAAAGATAGCCTTGAATTTTGGCCCTCCTGAGTATTTTATTTTATGTATGTTTGGACTTCTCATAATCTCTGGTGTAAGTAGTGGTAATTTAATCAAAGGGGTTATGGCTGGCTGTCTGGGCTTACTATTATCTACAGTGGGAATGGACAGCATAAGTGGAGTATTTAGATTCACTTTTGATGACTTTAACCTTTATGGGGGGCTGAACTTAGTTATTGTTCTTATCGGACTGTTCGCTATATCAGAAACAATTTTAAATGCAAGTAAGCCTACCAAAAAAGGTTCAATTAAGTCAGTAAGCCTAGGTAAACATGACGGGGATACCTTGTCATTTAAAGAGTTTATCTCATCATACGTAACACTACTTAGAAGTTCTGTCATTGGCACTATTATAGGTTGTATACCCGGAACCGGGGCATCCATGGCTTCATTTCTTAGCTATGATACGGCGAGAAGAAACTCGAACAACAAAGAAGATTTTGGTCAAGGTTCCACGGAAGGTATAGCAGCTGCGGAGTCTTCAAATAATGCAGTTACAGGGGCAACCTTGATACCATTACTAACCTTAGGTATTCCAGGCGATGCTGCAGTTGCGATATTGCTAGGTACACTAATGATTAATGGACTAACTCCAGGCCCCAACCTATTTCAAGAGCATGGTGTAGAAGTATATGCTGTAATGATTGGTTTAGTTGTTATCAACATATTCATGATTCTTCAAGGTAGGATTTTGCTACCGTTTTTTGCAAAAATAACAAAAGTGGACTTTTCACTGTTGACCCCTCTAATCGTTATCTTTTGCTTTGCTGGGACTTTTTCCATAAATAATACAATGTATGATATTTATATATCAATCTTCTTTGGTGTTGTTGCATATATCCTAGCGAAGTTTAACTTTTCTCCGATACCTATTTTATTGGGGTTGGTTTTGGGCAACCTTACAGAGATGAATTTACGACGAACAGTTACTATGGCTCAAGGAGACTGGCTTATTTTCTTTAGTAGACCAGCCTCTCTTTCACTAATTCTTATTTTTGCTTCACTATTAGTTTGGTTTGCATACTCTCGCTTAAGGCAGAATAGAGTAGAGAAAATGTCTAAATCTCGTATGACGTAATATCTAAATAGAAATTGAAGGCTCTGACTCCTAGTGAAGGGTAACGAGCCTCTTTCATATAGTGGTAGTAGGTATTATTTCGAACTTGATTTAACTGACACTAACATTGTTATTTTTTTCAAGGAAAAAGTAACAATTTAGCCAAATTTTTTCTTAAATTGGTTGGGACTTAAACCAGCATTTTTCTTAAAAATCCTAGAAAAATATAGTGGATCACTGTATCCAACGAGTTTCGATATGTTTGAAATCGAATCTCCTGTATTTACTAGCATGTTTTTTGCACAAGATATACGTTGCATGTCCCTCCACTTTAATATACTCATGCCTACTTGTTGCTTAAACAGGCTCATTAGTCTTGACTCGGATAGACCCACTTTATTAGAGAGGGTTTCTATCGAATAATCTTCGTTAAGATCTCGTGAAAGTATATCAATTACTAGCAGTACTCTTTCATCATATCTTTTACCATAGATGCTAGGTTGTAATGTATTGCACTGAAGTATTAAGCTTTCTAAGATCGTATATGCTATTTCTGTACTAAAAGGTAGATCGCTTTTTATATTTTTTTCTATCTTGCGAAATTTATTATTAATGGTACTTATATACTGTTGGTTTGATATTCGCGTTTTGTATACTTGTCCGATCATACTGTCCCAAGAATGAAGCCACTCTTCCCAGTGGGAACGTGGTCTGAAGTACACCCAACGCCTCTCCCACGTTTGTGCCAATGGGTTTCGATAGTAGTAGTGTGGAACATTTGGTGGTATCAATAAAATATCATTTTCTTCGACCGTAAAAGTCTGTTCATTGCTAACAAGCAGTCCACTACCTTTTGTAGTTATGTTTAGCGTGAAACCTTTCATACCATTAGGCCTGTCTACCACAAAGTCTGTCTCGTTATTTATCTCGCTGTATGTACGTCCAGACATCAGGTCATTACCAAATATGTAACCAGGTTTTGTTGGGTCAGTTTCCACTTTAACTCCTTCTTTTAGGCAGTTTACAGAGTATACACTTATAGCAGTACTTTCTACATTGTCTAAGAAACTGTAGTGGTTCAACGAAGGGGATCTCTATCAATCGTGTACTTAGTCTATCAATATGTCACTAAGTAAAGAACCAACGATAACCTTTGAACCATTAAATCTTGCAAAAGAGTATAAGCAAGATTCCCCTCAATACTCAAATTACACAAGCTTTTTTTGGGTGGTTTGTGATGGTAAGTAATTGATATATATTACAAGCCATTCTTGGTTGGTTTGGTAACTATATGTTCTCTCCCATAATAAAATCGAGCACACTGCAGTGTATACGTTTACATGCCGACCTACCATTTAGTGCCTCTAAGACTTAATGTTAACATAATTAGTTTTAATGATGATCTTACTTGCAGTTTATTTGTTATGTTTTTATTGGCTTCTCTAGGCCGCATTAAACTATAAATAACAGCCATTTATAGTGTTATTGGTGTCATTATTGGATGTATTTTGCAGTATTATTGTCCATGTAATGTTCGGTATTATAATCTTGGTCACATTATTTGTGATGAGTTGAGTGATATATTTCTATGGTAAACGTTTACACAAACTTCAAGCGAACTTAACGTAAAACTAGGAACCTCTGGATGAAAAAGATAAAACTATTATCAACCCTTATCGCCGGAATTTGCTTTGGCGGTCACGTTGCGGCAGCGACAACTGTAGGTGTAACAGTCTATAAGTATGACGATAACTTTATGTCTGTGGTTAGACAGGCTATAGAAAATGTGGCTGAAGCTGATCCTGAGACAAGAGTGCTAATGAATGACTCTCAGAACAACCAGTCTATTCAGAATGATCAAGTCGACGTAATGCTCGCAAGGGGTGTAAAAGCCTTAGCGATAAACCTAGTCGATCCAGCATCAGCACCAACCATTATTAAGAAAGCAAAGATGGATGATGTTCCAGTAGTGTTCTATAACAAAGAACCTAGCAAAGAGGCTCTAGCAAGTTACGAAAAAGCTTATTTCGTTGGAACTGTTTCTAGGGAGTCTGGAATTATTCAGGGAGAGTTGATTTCCGAGCAATGGAAAGCCAATCCTGCATGGGACTTAAACGGTGATGGGAAACTTCAGTATGTAATGCTTAAAGGAGAACCCGGACACCCAGATGCTGAAGCTCGAACTACATATTCTGTAAAAACTATTAATGAGCAAGGTATTGAAACTGAAGAACTTCACATGGATACAGGCATGTGGGATACGGCTATGGCAAAGGATAAAGTTGACGCTTGGTTATCAGGACCAAATGGTAGCAAAATTGAAGTTGTGATAGCTAACAATGATGGCATGGCCATGGGAGCTGTAGAAGCTCTAAAAGGTGCAGGTGTCAAACTTCCTGTCTACGGCGTTGATGCTTTGGATGAGGCGCTAGCTTTAGTAAAGTCTGGGCAAATGGCTGGTACAGTTCTTAATGATGCACAATCACAAGCTAAAGCAACATTTGAATTAACGCGTAACCTTGCCAATGGTAAGGGGGCTACAGAGGGAACTTCTTGGGAACTTGATAATAAAGTAGTACGTGTTCCTTATGTAGGTGTAGATAAATCGACACTCGAGTAAAGCTGCAATAATAACAAACTATAGTGAGAGGCTCATCTTGCTTTAGAGACCTCTCACTAAAAGAGATTATTTCGCATCATATGTAACCTTAAAACGAAGTGATTTTATGGCTGAGCAAGCACATGAGTTTCTGTTAGAAATGACAGAGATAAGTAAAGAGTTCCCAGGCGTTAAAGCACTAGATAAAGTTAACTTAAGAGTAAGGCCACACTCCATTCATGCATTAATGGGAGAGAATGGGGCTGGCAAGTCGACTTTGTTAAAGTGTCTGTTTGGAATTTATGAAAAGAATGAAGGTGATATCGTATTCCTAGGCAAGGATGTAAGCTTTGGGTCATCTAAAGAAGCGTTAGAGTCTGGTGTTTCGATGGTTCATCAGGAACTTAACCAAGTTCTTCAATGTACCGTGATGGACAATATTTGGCTAGGCCGATATCCCAAAAAAGGGATGTTTGTCGATCATGATAAAATGTTCGTAGATACAAAAGCAATTTTCGAAGAACTAGACATTGATATTGACCCTAGGGTCAAAGTGTCAACCCTCTCAGTATCTCAAATGCAAATGGTTGAAATCGCAAAAGCTTTTTCTTACGAAGCCAAAATAGTAATTATGGATGAACCAACTTCTTCTTTAACTGAAAAAGAAGTTAATCACTTATTTACTATCATCAACAAACTGAAAGATCGAGGTTGTGGTGTAGTATACATATCTCACAAAATGGAAGAAATTTTTGCGATTTGCGATGAGATTACCATTCTACGTGATGGTGTATGGGTAGATACTAGGCCATTAGAGGGCCTAGAGATGGATGATATAATTGCCATGATGGTTGGTCGGGAGCTAACACAACGCTTTCCGGAAAAAACTAATGCTCCAAAAGAGAAAATTCTAGAAGTTAAAAACTTAACCGCTCTAAACCAACCTTCTATTCAAGATATATCTTTCGAACTCAGGGAAGGGGAAATCCTTGGTATAGCAGGATTAGTAGGCTCACGGCGCACAGATATTGTGGAAACGATTTTCGGTATACGTGAAAAAAGCGAAGGGGAACTCTTACTTCATGGGAGAACCATGAAAAATAGAGACGCTCATGAAGCTATAGGCAATGGTTTTGCACTGGTTACTGAAGAAAGGCGAGCTACCGGCATATATAGTGATTTAGATATTACGTTTAACTCACTAGTAGCCAATGTTGAGGAGTATAAAACTAAATCAGGCTTACTCAGTAGTAAGAAAATGAAAGGGGATACTCAGTGGGTTATTGATTCCATGCGAGTCAAAACACCTTCTCACGAAACTTCAATTGGTTCGCTATCAGGTGGAAATCAGCAAAAAGTTATTATTGGTAGATGGCTGTTAACACAGCCAGAAATACTAATGTTAGATGAGCCAACTCGAGGAATAGATGTTGGTGCTAAATTTGAAATTTATCAACTGATCTTAGATCTGGCAAACAAGAATAAAGGTATAATTATTATCTCTTCTGAGATGCCTGAACTTCTTGGTATTACAGATCGTATTCTAGTAATGAGTAATGGTCGCGCAGCGGGCATTGTTGAAACCAAAAATACTTCTCAGAATGAAATATTAGAGTTGGCCTCTCGCTACCTCTAAGGAATTAATTATGGATACGTTAAAGAACTTTGCAATGAAGTACCTGAAAGAAGGTGCAATTTACGCAGTATTGTTGATTCTGCTAGCAGTTATTATTATTCAAGAGCCTTCTTTTTTAAGCTTAAGAAATTTTAGTAATATTCTCACACAATCATCTGTGCGTGTAATTATTGCTCTTGGAGTGGCTGGACTAATAGTTACCCAAGGTACAGACTTATCTGCAGGTAGACAGGTAGGATTAGCGGCAGTTATATCTGCTACTTTATTGCAAGCTATGGATAATGTTAATAAGGTCTTTCCAGACCTTATAGAAATGCCAATAATTGGTGTTGTAATTATCGTTTGTGTAGTTGGTGCGCTCATCGGCTTGATGAATGGTATCATTGTAGCTTACTTAAAGGTAACACCATTTATAGCTACTTTGGGCTCAATGATAATCGTATATGGCATAAATTCTCTTTATTATGACAGTGTAGGTGCTTCACCAATCGCAGGTTTTGATGAGGGTTTTTCAGAGTTTACGCAAGGGTTCATTCGACTAGGCGATTTTAGGTTCTCATATATTACTTTTTACGCGATAGTGGCCATTGGCTTTATGTGGGTTCTCTGGAATAAAACAGTGTTTGGTAAAAACATTTTTGCTGTAGGTGGCAACCCAGAGGCAGCAAAGGTATCAGGCGTTAACGTCCCTCTTACTCTATTGAAAGTATATGCATTGTCAGGTGTTTTCTACGCTTTTGGTGGTATGTTAGAAGCAGGCCGTATAGGTAGTGCGACCAACAACCTAGGTTTCCTATATGAACTGGATGCAATCGCCGCTTGTGTAGTTGGTGGTGTTTCTTTTGCTGGCGGTGTAGGAAGTATTGCTGGTGTTGTGACTGGTGTTTTAATATTTACAGTTATAAACTATGGAATGACATATATAGGCGTAAGCCCTTACTGGCAATATATTATTAAGGGTTCAATAATTGTATTTGCAGTTGCGATCGACTCTATGAAGCATGCCAACAAAAAATAAATAGGGAGATGGGGAGATATTATAGTAGGTAAGTTTTATAATGGCCTATTATTTGGCACCACGTTTGCAAGTTGCGGGGGCAGCTTGCTTTTTTTCATATTTAGTTATCCTCGAGTTGGTGAGTAGTGTTGTATTAAAGTTGCTTAAATAGGACTTTATACAATCAACAGCCTATAATGTTACTAATATGAGCAGGGAATCTACTTACTAAGATTTAATGTATGAATACTTCGTCTAACACCACATCCACTAATTGCCATGTAATGGCGAAACCTTCTGGCTCGATTTGTAATTTAGATTGTGAGTATTGTTTTTACCTTGAAAAAGAGAAGTTATATCCGGAACGTAATGAAAACTGGAGGATGAGTGATGAAACTATGGAAATGTTCATCCGTCAGCAGATAGAGGCACAAAGTGGGCATGATGTAGATATTGCATGGCAGGGAGGTGAACCAACTCTTATGGGGGTAGAGTTTTTCGAAAAAGCCGCTGTACTTGCTAAAAAGTACAGTAATGGTAAGCGGATTCACCATGCATTTCAAACTAACGGCATACTTATTAACGATGAATGGTGTGAATTGTTTAAGCGCCATGATTTTCTCATAGGTATTTCTATTGACGGGCCCGAGGAATTACATGACAAATATCGCGTTACACGCTCCGGTAAAGTAAGTCACCATAAAGTTATGCGTGGGATAGGGTACCTTAAAAAACATGGTGTTCCCTTCAATACACTTACGGTGGTCAACAACTTTAATGCCTTTAAGCCGATAGAGGTTTACCGTTTTCTTAAATCTATAGGCTCTTCTTACATGCAGTTTATTCCTTTAGTGGAGCAGCAAGCAGTAGATATCAATGATGGAGAGCTTACCCTTGTTCCTCCAGAATTTGACAAAGACTCAAAAGTAACTAAGTGGTCTGTGCCCTCTTGGCAGTATGGTGAATTTCTGAACCAGATTTTCGATGAATGGGTAAGGAAGGATGTAGGTAAGGTTTTTGTTCAAACATTCGATAGCACGTTGTCAAGTTGGTGTAATCAACCGGCTGGTATTTGTATTTTTTCTCCAACGTGTGGAAATGCTTTCGCGTTAGAGGCGAACGGTGACCTTTATTGCTGCGATCATTTTGTTTATCCCGAATTCAAATTAGGGAATATTCACCAACAGAGTGTGAATGAAATGAACAACAGTGACAAGGCTGTGAAATTTGGGAAGGACAAGAAGGAACGTTTGACTGCCGACTGCCAGAAATGTAAGTTTCGATTTGCGTGCCATGGAGGGTGTCCGAAACATAGATTCATTGTTTCCGATAAAGGTTTCCCATTCCAAAATTATCTTTGTAAAGGCTATCTGCATTATTTCGAGCATACTGCCCCCTATATGGCTGCGATGAGAGACTTAGTTAAGTCTGGTCATCATGTATCAGAAGTAATACGGATGGTTAAAGCAAGTGACAACAAACAGATTATTGCTAAGGTGGGAAGGAACGTTTTTTGCCCATGTGGGAGTGGAAAGAAATATAAACAGTGTTGTGGAAAGAACAAGTGAAATCTATTCAATTTTTAACAAGATCAGCACGATAATTTTTCAATAACCGAAGATCAACTGGCTTTACTCCTCTGATATTTGGGTTAAGTAAATTTTTGTATTTCAACTGTTTACAGAGTCTGATTACTGTTTGGGTTTCTGTTCCTGAATACTCTGCTATCTCTCGACTTGTCCAAGGATAATCTTCAAACCTACCAAACAGTTCAACTATCGAATCAAGTACCCGGATTTTAGCATCAAATGCTGCAATATTAGATAAGCGATTCTCTGCTTCTCCTAACTCACGGCAAACTGAAGTAACAAGTAGTTGTACTAAATCTGGTGCATGTTGATAGATGGCATTTAGCCCTGAAGCATGGATATGTTGAAAAGTACTTGGTTGAAGGCTTCTAGTCGTTAAGTGGTAATGCTCATTGCTGAACAAAGAGCGATATCCAAAATATTCCCCAGCACCATAGACACGGATAAGGTGCTCTTTACCTTTTTCCGTGACCTTATACAAACCAACCATCCCAAGCTCAAGAAAATAGAAACCAGACGCTCGATCATTTGCTTGATAGATAACCTGATTTTTTTCTACTGTTTCTTTGCGAATATAAATGTTGTCACCTAATAACTTTGAAAATTCAGAGTTCATATATCTTTACCGAAAAATTAATAAATATGATTACTTATGTCGACAGACATAAATCTATTTCTAATTATTGAATAGACTATCTATAAAACGCAACAACCTATACTTGTTATTTTTTATGGCTAATATTATAAAGTTTTTTAATGATAAATTAAAGGTTACTTACTGGAGATGGTGGTTAGTATCTTATGGATATATTATTGACATTATTTAGTTTTGATTGTCTTATTAAAGTTATACTGGGCTTTTTTATAGGTTTATGCCTTGGCTTGACTGGTGTGGGCGGTGGAGTGCTAATCATCCCAATACTTCAAGTTGTTTTTGGTATGCCGGTAGTGATGGCAGTTGGAACGGCTAGCATCATTTCTTCTATAGTCAAAGCAAATGCAGGGTTGTCTCATATAATTGCTGGGAATGTAGAGTGGAGAGCACTTAGATGGATGTTATTAGGTGCTGTACCTGCGACATTCATTACTACTGAAGTGATTATAGAGCTGTATAAAAACCCGGTAACTGAACAATTTGTTAGCCAGACAATCGAATTAGCAATTATAACTATCATGCTGCTTTCTTTATACTCTATCTATAGAAAATACAAAGTTGCGATTGGAATCTCTTCTGTCCGACCACATTCGAATAAGATGGCTTTATCTGCAGGTATTACCTGCGGTACTGTTTTAGGATCAACAGGAATTGGAGGAGGTGTGATGTTACTGCCTGCTTTTAACACACTTCTTGGAGTAAGCATTAAGAAGTCGGTAGGTTCTTCTTTAGTTATGGCATTAGTTCTTTCCAGCCTAACCGCTTTAATTTATAGCAGAAGTGGGCAAAGTGATATAACTACAGCTTTCTTGATGTCATTAGGCGCATTTATAGGCGTTCCTGTAGCAATGCGAGTAATAAAGAAACTAGATGATAAAAATATATATGCGATTACGGTGTTCATAATATCTATCTCTCTTCTTATGATAGTAACAAAATAACTT
This sequence comes from Vibrio sp. SCSIO 43137, assembly GCF_028201475.1. Taxonomy (NCBI): domain Bacteria; kingdom Pseudomonadati; phylum Pseudomonadota; class Gammaproteobacteria; order Vibrionales; family Vibrionaceae; genus Vibrio; species Vibrio sp. SCSIO 43137. The sequence goes on from NZ_CP116383.1 coordinate 846,051, forward strand.
TTTGATGTGCTCAACGTGGATGTATTTAGCTCTATGAGAATGCAACTATTCTACTTTTAGGTAGTGGCAGCCTATGGATGTATTGCGCTGACTAATGAAAAATAGGAACCACACAACTAGCTATTTATATAAACACTAATTTTATTGAGATTAAGAATTGTACCTCCTTATCAAAAGATTAGCTTAGTTATGCACTAGTACTTTACAGAGCTTTTTTACTTCTTTATGAGCACAAAGAATAAAGTGTTTTTTCTAATTAACTTATGTTTAATTCATGGAGGTTCCGGAAGAAATCGAAATAAGGGTAATCCCCCCTAAGAAAATAAGTAGATAGTACTCAAAAAGATTACATTAAACTATAGTCTTTAGTTTTACAGTCTACGTGCTTTCACTTAAATACGAATGTGCATGGTTTTATATGAATTTATGGAGCTAATGGCTGAGCTAGTATAGCTCCATATACTACTGCTAGAGACTAAACTTTGTTAGGGAGTATATTTCATATCCTATTGAGGTAGCCATGATTATGATAGATAATACTTTTTTGATTAGAATGTCTTTATTGTTCACAATACTCTTATTTAAGAAAAACTGATTGAATCTTTTCTGGGTATAATAAGACAGAAATAGTGCATAGCTGACTAAAGTCATACCAATAAGCCCAACAAATACGCTTTGACTTTGCTTATATAGCTTTAAAGCTAATATTCCACTACCAAGTAGTACGAGGTATGTCCTTAACCACGATAGTGATGTTCTTTCTACTTGTAACCCAGGCTCTTTATTAATCATAGAAAGATAGTCAGAATTATGGTAACAGTAAGAACAATCACTATGGCACTTATTATTTTAAGAAAGTCTGTATAAGGTAATTCATTATTGTGCCTCATTGCTTGTTCATTTGTAGCCCAACGCCTATAGGCAAACAAAGCGAGTATTCCAGAGAATGAGCAGAGAGAAGTTGACAATACTTTTCGTATCAACGGATCAGCGAGATCAGGAGTTAGTTGATCTATAGCAATTGCTCCTGCCAATAGAGCTATTGCTGTTCTAATCCAAGCTAGATAAGTTCGCTCGTTTGCAAGAGAAAACCGGTAGTCTGGAGCTACGCCATGGCTTCGCCAGTTTTTTCTTAAACCACTGTTCATATTTTAATCCACTAATATCTGAGTGACGTTATTTGATAGAGAATAATATAATATATGTATTCCTTGGTAGAATAAAGCGGTATGAAAAAGTAGCACATAAAGTGACTTGGATAGGTTATTTTTTACTGTCTCTAATAAAGCCTAAGTGTTACTTAAGTTGCTTTGAAAAATGATAACTTTTCAGTGAGTTGGTGTGGTTGCTTTCTGGTATTGTACTTAGTAATTAACTTATTCCTTGTTTACCTATTTTGAGTAAAAAAACGTGTTATAATTGCCTCTAAGTTGAAAGATTAGTGTTGTTTCTACTTAAGGTATTAATTTTTATTGAAAAGCTTGCCTTGATGTTGAGCTTTTTTATCTATGGTAGTGTAACCCTCCCCAAAATACTGGCCGCTAGCAATTAGAGCTTTTCCGTTTACACTGAAAGAAACGGAGAACGCATGATGAAAAGATCGCGCTACACTGAGACACAAATCGTCAAGATATTGAAGGAAGTGGAAGCTGGCCGAAAGGTCAACGAAGTTTGTCGTGAATACGGTATTTCTGATGCCACTTACTATAACTGGAAATCCAAGTACGGCGGTATGGAAGCCTCTGATATCAAACGCCTGAAAGAGCTTGAAGATGAAAACAGAAGGCTTAAACAGATGTTTGCCGACCTTAGTCTGGAGCACCGTATCGTCAAAGATATTTTGGAAAAAAAGCTATAAAGCCAGCGGTCAAACGCGAACTGGTCGAGTATGTTCGCAAGCAGTTTCAGGTCAGTTTAAAAATGGCCTGCCGCGCAGTTGGCATCAGTGATTCCGTGTATCGATACAAGCCTGACCCACACAGAGATGACGAAGTCATAGCGAAGCTTCAGGAAGCCGTAGAACGTTATCCTGCGTATGGCTTCGGCAAGTTGTTTAAAGTTCTCAGACGATGGGGGTATCCATGGAATCACAAGCGAGTTTACCGCATTTACTGCTCACTCAAGCTGAACATGAGACGTAAAGGAAAAAAGCGGCTACCTAAACGAGAACCGGCGCCATTGGTGTGTCCGGAGTGGATAAACAGTTGCTGGTCTATCGACTTCATGAGTGACGCTTTGGCCTGTGGCAGACGATTTCGCACCTTTAATGTTGTGGATGACTTTAATCGTGAAGTACTCGCCATCGAAGTGGATTTAAACCTGCCAGCTCCTAGGGTTGTACGTGTGCTTGAGCGCATCATCGCTTGGCGGGGCGTGCCTGCAAAACTGAGAATGGACAATGGGCCAGAATTTATCTCAACCACGCTAGCTGGCTGGGCTGATGAACACGATATCGAGCTTGAGTTTATACGGCCTGGAAAGCCCACTGAAAACTCCTATATCGAACGTTTTAACCGCACTTATCGAACAGAGATACTGAATATGTACCTGTTCAAAACGCTCAGCGAAGTTCGGGAGCTGACAGAAAACTGGATGAGAGAATACAACGAAGAACGCCCCCATGACTCACTAAATGATCTGACACCATGGGAGTATTTAGCAAGACACGAAAGCAGGAAAAACTCTAACGTGCCGTGCCATTAAAACAGGGAAGGTTACAATAGGAAATGCCTCGGTTGCAGATGCTTTACTGGATAGGTTAATCCACAACAGCCACCGCATAGAACTAGGAGGGGAATCAATGAGAAAACTAGCGCAATCCGGACAGGTAGGGTAAAAATAGGGCTAGAGAAAAGCTAGGGATAAGTGGTGTCCGGTTAAAACGGAGCCGGTGTCCGGAATTGCCGGAATACGCATTTTGTGCTCAAGAAACTACTAACCATACATTTAAACTATCGGTTAGTAGTTTTAATTTGAGAAATAATCTATGAGTTAATATTGTTTAGATAGTCTAGAACGACTTGGTGGTGGTCTTTAGTCTTAAACTTGTCAAATATATGTTGAAGGTGACCTGACTCATCAATTAGAAAAGTTGTTCTAACTACGCCCATATTTTCGCGACCCATGAACTTTTTCAGTTGCCATACGCCATACTTTTCGCAAACTTCATGCTTTTCGTCAGCTAATAAAGTGAAGTTCAACGATTGCTTATTGGTGAAGTTTTCTAATTTTTTTGAAGTATCTGGGCTGATACCTAAAGTCACGACATTATGAGCATCTAAGTCTAGCTTTATATCTCTTAAACCTTGTGCTTGCAATGTACAACCTGGTGTTGAAGCCCTTGGGTAGAAGTAGAGTAGAATTTTTTTTCCTTGTAACTTAGAGAGAGTAACTGGTGCACCATCTTGGTCGTTGAGGGTGAAATCCGGTACTATTTTTCCGATTTCGATTGACATCGGCATTTCCTTTTTTTCATTTTTGACTTAACTGAAGTGGTCAACATTGACTGTAGCTTCATTTTATGTGGCAAACTCCTTTTTAGGGAGCTTTATTTAAATTTACCGCGAACCACATTGTCAGGTCTAGTAGTTATAATGGAGTCCATAGCTTTTTCTCGTTCAGACTCTGGAATCATTTCCATTAACTCTTGAACTATTTTTATATGGTTAGCTGCTTGCACTGCAAGTGCCTCCTCATGTTTTTTTTAGCGATCTAAGTACTCTTTTTTCTTTCGAATGAGACTTGCTTTTTCATTTTTAAGGTAAGCGTTTTCTTCTTCAAGTAGGTGGACTGTTGAGGTAGCTGAGTCACTATTATTAACACGTAGCTCTAATGACTTTTTATTTATAAGCTCTACAATGTCTGGGTGGTTTCTTAGTACTCCGACAGACAGCCCTGCTTCTTTTTCAACATTCGATTTATTAATTTTTAGCTTTCCATTTTGTACTTTTATTTTTAGATCACGATTATTAGGTTTACTAGCAACTAATCGTTTTAACGCGGCGAGCAATGCTTTTCGAGTTGTAGTTTTCATGTTGTTATTCCAATGTGTGGAATGAGTAAGCTTTGCACTTCTTTGGGGAACTTTACTGGTTCAAATTTGATGCCCAAGTCATTCATAATTCGTTCTGCTGCAGTTATTGTGATATATGATTCCGATGCTGTTTGTGGAGTCAGTTCGTTATGTTCGATATCATAATACATATTAATTTCTGCCTCTTTTCGCTTGGCTTCAGCAAATACTGCATCGACTATGTAATCATTCTTACAGTCGACACATTCAATTAGGTTCACCTGGGTACGTAAGCTGCATGCCGTTGAGGTACAATAACCCCCCGGAGCAACAGCATGTATATGTCTTTTACCAGCAGCAATTAGCTGCTTCCAGTAATCTAAAGTGAGCATGTCGTTATTCACTTTGTCTGAGAATAATATGTTGTCACTTAGTGTAAGTTGGCGCTTTGCAAACTCTTTCCCTTTCCCTCCTGCTACTCGCTCTTTATTTGCAAGTTTTTCATAAATCCTTAGAAAAATCTGTGCTTTTTGATTAGTTCTTTCTTTGTCTAATGAGTGACAAAGGTTTTGCCTTTTCTGCCTTAATTTCTGGAACTTACTGGCATTCTTTCCGTAATGTCGCGTCATGGCAATAGATACATGACTGAACTGTTGTTTTAGCTGCGGGAATGAGAGTAGCTCGTAACCAATAAGATAATATGCAAATGAACGGCGAAGTTGATGCCCTGAGAAACTAAAGGTTTCTCCTACTTCAAATGATTCGGCGTTTTTCAAGATAGTTGTCACTATTTGCTTAGTTTTCAAGCAACTTCTTTTTCTGGGTTCAGATGAACTTCTCCGATCGGTTCACAGTTCCTGATATTCCGTGACCAGCGTTCTGGCTTTTGCCTTCGGTGTTCCATCAACACTCTTTCACGATGCTTCAAGATTTCCATATCTTTACCGTTGTGACGCTCCGATGGGGTTGTAACCTTCCCTGTTTTAATGGCACGGCACGTTAGAGTTTTTCCTGCTTTCGTGTCTTGCTAAATACTCCCATGGTGTCAGATCATTTAGTGAGTCATGGGGGCGTTCTTCGTTGTATTCTCTCATCCAGTTTTCTGTCAGCTCCCGAACTTCGCTGAGCGTTTTGAACAGGTACATATTCAGTATCTCTGTTCGATAAGTGCGGTTAAAACGTTCGATATAGGAGTTTTCAGTGGGCTTTCCAGGCCGTATAAACTCAAGCTCGATATCGTGTTCATCAGCCCAGCCAGCTAGCGTGGTTGAGATAAATTCTGGCCCATTGTCCATTCTCAGTTTTGCAGGCACGCCCCGCCAAGCGATGATGCGCTCAAGCACACGTACAACCCTAGGAGCTGGCAGGTTTAAATCCACTTCGATGGCGAGTACTTCACGATTAAAGTCATCCACAACATTAAAGGTGCGAAATCGTCTGCCACAGGCCAAAGCGTCACTCATGAAGTCGATAGACCAGCAACTGTTTATCCACTCCGGACACACCAATGGCGCCGGTTCTCGTTTAGGTAGCCGCTTTTTTCCTTTACGTCTCATGTTCAGCTTGAGTGAGCAGTAAATGCGGTAAACTCGCTTGTGATTCCATGGATACCCCCATCGTCTGAGAACTTTAAACAACTTGCCGAAGCCATACGCAGGATAACGTTCTACGGCTTCCTGAAGCTTCGCTATGACTTCGTCATCTCTGTGTGGGTCAGGCTTGTATCGATACACGGAATCACTGATGCCAACTGCGCGGCAGGCCATTTTTAAACTGACCTGAAACTGCTTGCGAACATACTCGACCAGTTCGCGTTTGACCGCTGGCTTTATAGCTTTTTTTCCAAAATATCTTTGACGATACGGTGCTCCAGACTAAGGTCGGCAAACATCTGTTTAAGCCTTCTGTTTTCATCTTCAAGCTCTTTCAGGCGTTTGATATCAGAGGCTTCCATACCGCCGTACTTGGATTTCCAGTTATAGTAAGTGGCATCAGAAATACCGTATTCACGACAAACTTCGTTGACCTTTCGGCCAGCTTCCACTTCCTTCAATATCTTGACGATTTGTGTCTCTGTGTAGCGCGATCTTTTCATCATGCGTTCTCCGTTTCTTTCAGTGTAAACGGAAAAGCTCTAATTGCTAGCGGCCAGTATTTTGGGGAGGGTTACACTATCACATAGTTTAATCGGCTGTGCTTATGTTCCGTGTTGTACCAGTTAGCGAAGGTCTCTACCCACACACGGCTTGCTTCAAGACTATTAAAACCGCCAGACGGCCAGCTTGGCACATACTTAAGCGTACGGAACAGCGATTCCACATAAGGATTATCATCACTGACTCTTGGACGGCTATAAGAAGGTGTGATCCCCAGCTCTTCCATTTTCGCTTTTAACGTAAACGACTTCATCGGTCCACCGTTATCTGAGTGCAGAACCAGAGGCTGGTTGAAGCACTGTTCACGCATCAGCGTACGTTGTAATAACTGCGAAGCCAGCTCTCCGCATTCACGTTCATGCACCTCGTAACCTACGATTTTTCTGCTGTAGATGTCTTCTATCACATACAGATAATAATATTGCCCGCGGACACCTGACGGGAGATAGGTAATATCCCAAGTAAAAACCTGATTAGGAGCTGTTGCGGTGTAGCTCGTTGGCCTAGATACCTTTTGTCGACTACGCTGGCGTCCTCTGCGGTTAAGTTGTCCTGCTGCTTTCAGTACGCGATAGAAGCTCGACTCTGAAGCTATATAGTCACCTTTGTCCAGTAACGTTGGTACAATCTGAGTCGGTGGCAGACTTGCGTACTCTGCGTTGTTGCTCACATCGATGATGGTTTGTCGCTCTAGCTCTGTGAGCTTGTTAACTGGCACTGGTCGCGGAGCTATCGGCCGTTGATCTTCCTGAACCTCTCCATCTTGATACCAGCGGCGGTAAGTTCGGAGATCTATCTCAACTTCGTGACATGCGTTTTCCAACCTACAGCCGCTTTGGCGAGCCTCGTGTATAAGTGTGATCAGGCTTTGCCTTTCATAGGTCGAGGTTAATCGTCCTCTGGTTCTTCCCCGTAAAAGGCTCTCAGCTTTTTTCTCAGCACCAGCAAGGCGGCAGTTTCAGCTAAGGCTTTTTCTTTATGGCGGAGTTCTTTCTTTAACTCTTTGATTTCTCTTTTATCTTCTTTGGCTTGTTTCTTCGCTTGGGCTTCTCGTTCCTTACTGGACATGAAGCCTTGCATACACTCACCGCGCCACTCTTTAATCTGCTCGGGATAAAGTCCTTTCTCACGACAGTACTGGCTTAGTTCGTTCTCTGTCATGGAATAAGTTTCTGCCACAACGGCCAATTTAGTTTGAGCTGACCACTGCTCGGAAGAAGTATTACTGTTTGGCACAACGGTTCCTGATTCTCTGAGTTGTTTTCGCCAATTGTACAGGGTTGCTTCATGAATTCCTTCTTCGAGCGCCACTTCTGCCACTGACCGGGAGTACGGAGGTAACAACTTCTTCAGTACTGCTTCTCTTCTTTCTTGGGAATAACGAGCCATTCTTTACTCTGTCCAAAGCCAATTTGTTGCATATGTTGAGCGACAATCATGAATACGGTAGTACCATGAAGGAGTAACCTTTTGTATAGCTTTTCGGATTGCAGCAAAATGCTTCTCCAAGGTGTTTTCACTGTATGGCTTACCTCTGTTTGATAGAAATAAATATTCATGGCTTGCTTTGCAAGAGTTATTAGTTTCCCTTTTTTCTGCGTTAGCTTTTCTAACTTTACTGTACTTATATTGTTCAAGCTCTTCATATAAATACAAAGGAACCTCAATTGTGCGAGGTTTAGATCCTTTCGTATGAACCAGGTAAATGGGAACAACGTCTAGCTCACTTAAATCTACCTCTCCAACTTGTTTAACAGGAAAGTGCGTAACCTCTTGGATTCTAATACCTGTCTCTATAGAAAGTTTGAACATTAAGGAAAGTGGTCGTGGAAGTTGCTCAATGTGCTGTAGATATATCGAGAGGTCTTCCGTAGTCATAGGCTTCAGCTTTTTATAGGTGGGAGTTGAGTCAGACCGTGGAAACATTCCCATTACATTCGATGTTGTGTAGTGTCGTTTTTGTTTTGATATTAGATGCGTAAGCATGTCATGCTTATCTGCATCTTGATAAGGGTCTAATACTTTGGCATCGGTGTAGTGGGTAACGACATTGTTTCTATCGTTTTTCAGGTAGCAATTCTCTTGCATCCACTTATAAAAACCTAGAACTGCACCTATATATGTTTTCACCGTGCTTGACGACCATGCTTCCTCTCCGTTGCTCTGGCTGTGTCGGCAGTTCTGCTTCAAAAACTCAGCAAAACGCCACACTGCGCTTTCTTCTTCATATTTCGATAGGGTTTTATAAGTAAGGAACTCGGCAGGAATCTCATTTCCGTCTTTGTCTTGTTGGTGAGTGTGAGTAGAGCTTAAGAAGCGGGCGAAGAGCAATAAAGCTTTAGCTATACTGCTTGTATCCTTCACTTTTCCTTCTCCTCGTAATTTAGATACAAGATATAGAGAGTGCGGATAAACAATAGAGCCATTGGGGTCTACTATTATCTTTGTTCTTTTTAAGCTGCTTGAAGTGTTTGAAGACTCAAGGCGTGGGACCAGCATTGTTTCACCGGAGTCTTTGTCAAGTTGTGTTGAGAACTTTAGTTTAGCTAGAGTGTCTACTTCAATTTCAAGCAGACGAAAGTCATCATAAATTAGAGCTGATAAAGCGCATTTCCTTGATACTGATAGTTTAGTTAAAAACTAGTCCATCATAGAAATTAATCAAGGTTTTTTGTCATAAAAATTAGCCAAGGATAAATTTCTTTTCACCCCAGACACCAAATTGATCCGCCGCACTGTGGTCTTCGTCAGATAAAAGGGTAAAGTTGAGTTCATCTCTTTCAATAAACTTACCCAGACGCTTAACCGGATCGATACTGGCGCCCAGAACCACAACATTGTGTGCATCAAGTTCAGCTTTAATGTCTCTTAGTCCCTGAGCCTGAACGGTGCAGCCGGGAGTCATGGCTTTGGGATAGAAATAGAAAAGGACTTTTTTGCCTTTAAAGTCTGAAATCTTTACCGGATTACCGTCCTGATCCAAAAGTGAAACGTCAGGTGCCGGAGTTCCGGCCGTTAGTGTATTCATTATTGTTTTTCCTTTAGTGGCTGTCTTTTATAAAGTTTAATGAACCCTGAACAGTGAGCTTGCTGCAGAGGGCGTTGAACTCTTCCTGAAGTTGCATCAGATTGTACTCTTCATCAACACTTGCCCGCATTGACAGATGGAACTGATCGCAATCGCGCTGGATTTTATCTTTATCTATGGTTTGAGCGCTAAGAGAAGATAGGCCGATATTTCTGTCGGCAAAAAACTGAGTAAACTGCTCTGTCAGACCCTGCTTATCATCGGATTCAATAAAGACTTCAACCCTATAGCTGTGATCCGGCTCAGTATGAGGCTGAGTCCTTTTCATCATGGTTATCAGTCCATGCTCCTGAGCGAGAAGGGGCAAAGTGGTTTCAACTCTGGTAATTCCGTTCTGACTGCCTGATATCAGCATTATCAGGGTAAACTCGTTGCCAAACAGGGCAATACGGCTATCCACAATATTGCAGTCTGCTGAGGTGACCAGATGAATGACCTGATTGCTGATTCCCGGGCGGTCTGATCCGACTGCGGTGATCACTAGATGTTGAGACATGGCGACTTACTCATTTTATGTTTATTTTCAGATATTAGCACAGTTGAGCTGACAAGATCGCCACAGAGCCTGAGAGACGGTTAATGTAACCAAACTGGTTAGATATCAATTAATCTCGATTTAGTATCAAGATCACTGGTTTAATCCCTTGTCTTTTCTCAGTTTCATGCATTACTATGCAAAAAGCATTTATCGAGGGAGAAAGACATGTTTTCGGGAAGTATTGTAGCGTTGTTAACACCATTTACCAGTGATGGCGAAGTAGATTTTGACAGCTTAAAAAAACTGGTGGAGTTTCATGTAGAGTCTGGCACTGATGGTATTGTTGCCGTTGGTACAACCGGTGAGTCAGCAACGCTAACCGTTGAAGAGCATGTTAAGGTAGTAAACAAAGTGGTTGAGTATGCCGCGGGTCGTCTTTGGGTGATTGCCGGTACGGGCGCAAATGCAACTCATGAAGCTGTTACTTTCAGCCGTCTTCTGAATGATTCAGGTATCGATGGTGTACTCAGCGTTACTCCATATTACAACAAGCCGACTCAGGAAGGTTTGTATCAGCATTACAAAGCCATTGCCGAAGTAAGTGAAGTCCCGGTTATTCTCTATAACGTGCCGGGCAGAACAGCAGTGGATCTGCTGCCGGAAACCGTAGCTCGTCTTTCTAAGCTGGAAAAAATCGTTGCTCTGAAAGATGCTACCGGCGATTTAGAAAGAGTTGCAATTCATCGTGAACTTTGTGGCGAAGATTTCGTCTTACTAAGTGGTGATGATGCAACAGGCCTTGAATTTGTCCGTTTAGGCGGAGCAGGTGTCATTTCAGTGAGTAATAATGTCGCTGCCAAAGAGATGGCTGATCTTTTCAGACTGGCTAAACAAGGTAAGTTTGAAGAGGCTGCTGAAATTGATAACCGCTTAACACTATTACATAAAAACCTGTTTGTTGAATCCAGTCCTATTCCAGTAAAATGGGCCGCTCATAAAATGGGTTTGATTGCAGAAGGTGATCTGCGCCTGCCTCTGGTTGAGCTCTCTGAAGATGCTAAACCGTTAGTTACGGAAGCATTAACTCAGGCTGGCCTTATATAAAGTATTTAGTGGTGCGGGTGAAATAACCCGCACCTTATTAGGAGTACCGATGAAGTTTTCTTCTCAGCTAGTGATCAGCTCACTGGCTGTTGTTGTTTTAAGTGCATGCTCAAGTAGCCCGGCGGAAAGACGTCAGGCGAGAGATGATTTTGACTATCTGGACACCCCTTCCTTTGAAAGCTGGCAGATGCTGCCGGATGCCAAAGAGGTGACTTACCCTAACTATAGTATCCCTGCCGGATCTTATAACGGCCCGATCGGAAACGCTGTTGATATTCGTCCCCCTCAGCAGATCCTGGAGCTGATCCCGGGGGCCCGTGTTGAAGAGAAAGATAGCGAAGTCACTATGTGGCTGCTTCGCAAAGAGGAGCAGGATAAGGTGTGGGCTACGGTTCAGCAGATGATTCAGGATAGAGGCATCAAGCTGGTAGAGAACGGTTCTGACTATATTGGTACTGACTGGATCAAGTGGGTATCTGATGACGAAGAGAACGTAATCGAAAGCCGCTATGCCATTGAGAAGTTTGAAGCCAATAACCGCTATGGCTTTAAAGTCTCCCTGATTGACTGGCGTGAGAACGGACGTGCTCTTCCTGTCAGCCGTACCAACAGAGAGCGCTACAATATCTTTATGACCAACTTGATTACCTCAAGTTATGATCAAAAACTGAGAGAAGAGGCTCAGCTCAAAGCTGAGAAGCTGGTTAAACAAATTCCAGTCTCTATGGGTAAAGACAGAAGCGGCCTGCCGATCATTGTAGCCCGAGCCCCTTACCGGGTGTTCTGGCAGAGAATGACCAGAATTCTGCCGCAGATGGGCTTTAACATCGAAGAGCGTAGCCAGTCTCAGGGTCTGATAAAAACCAAGTACGGTGCGCCTGATGATGAGTTCTGGCAATCTATTGGCATTGAGCCCGTTGAGATTGAAGGTCTGGACTATGACATCTTGTTAGGTGATTTAGGTAACCGTACTTCTATCAACATTACAGCTTATTCTGGTAAGCCTGTTTCTGAAGAGTTACTGCAAAAGCTGGTGCCGGTGATTGAAGCTATTATCAAGAAAGATAGCGAATAGTCAGTTGTTGCCATCAGGTAGAAAAAAAGGATGCTAATCAGCATCCTTTTTTTCTGGGTGGCTCTCTTTATCCAGTTGATTAAGTTTGTCGAGATCTTGTGCCGGTTTATTCTGACCAAACTTCATATTGGCAGTATATTTAAGCGCTGCAATATTGCCGATCACCACACTGACAACAATAATGCAGATCACCCATGGGTTAGTTAAAAACTCCATAATTCCTCCACATTAATATTGGTTATATATTGAGTATAGATAGTCTCAAGATTTGCAGATACCAGATCGATCCCTGATATAGGATCTGTCTCTATCGCTTTTTGTATAGCCGCTTTGTTTAACTGATCCATACATTTTTTGCTGACGTTAATATGACTGATATGCCACGGCTCAACGGATACTCCACCCAGATCCTGACCATAAGGGAAAAAGAAACCAAACTGCTTTGCATTCTGACAGAGCCATTTACTGAAAGGAGCCTGATGACCAGTTTGATACTCCCATGGTTCCAGTTGCAGAGACTGGTCTTCAGCTAGCAGGTTACTGGCATACAGATCGAAGTCTGTTCCCCAATGGTGCCTGCTTGCTCCCGGAAGTGCAGACCAGCGTAGAATAGCAAACAGCTTCTCTTTATCAGTCAGCTGTTTTATATCTAGTGGGTTAGACTCACTATCGAGTAATTTAGCCTGACCATTAAACTTATTATCCCAGATCCGTTTCTGACGAAAATAGTCTCTGTAACCACTGGCCACTTCCAGTGTAAAACCAGCAGTCTGAGCAGCCTGGATCAGCTTTAGCAGGTCTTGTTTTACCTTATGATGCACCTGTAATAACTGGAAAGGGGTTTCCAGTTCAGTAAGGTGTGTATCTGCTTTTCCGGTTAGCTGCTCAGGCGTCATCTCTATTTACTCAGCAATTTTTCCAGCGTTTTCTGGTACATGTCAGTCAGTTTTTCCAAATCAGGAATACTGACACACTCATTAACCTTGTGAATAGTGGCATTGACCGGCCCCAGCTCGATAACCTGTCCGTTCATACGGGCAATAAACCGGCCGTCGGAGGTGCCGCCAGTGGTCAGAAGCTCAGGCTTCTTATGATTAATCTCTTCCACAGAAGCGACTACAGCGTCTAATAGATCACCATGATCCGTCAGGAACGGGTCGCCATTAAAGGTCCACTTCAGTTCATAATCCAGCCCGTAAGAGTCAAGAGTTGAGTGAACACGGCGGACAATTTCATCGTTACACAGTTCGGTACTGAATCTCATATTAAACTGAACATTAAACTCACCCGGGATTACGTTTGATGCACCGGTACCTGCATGCAAGTTAGGGATCTGGAAGCTGGTTGGCGGGAAAAAGGCATTGCCGTCATCCCACTTAGTCGTCGCTAACTCCGCAAGAGCCGGCAGGGCAAGATGGATTGGGTTACTCGCGAGATGAGGGTAGGCCACATGGCCCTGCGTTCCTTTAAAGGTAATGTCTCCGGTAATAGAGCCTCTGCGGCCATTTTTAATGACATCACCAGTGAAATGAGTACTGGAAGGCTCGCCGACAATACACATATCGATATTTTCATCGCGGGCCATCAGAGTCTCTACAACTCTTACAGTACCGTTAATAAAAGGGCCTTCCTCATCGGAAGTGATAAGGAAACCGATGGAACCCTTATGATCCGGGTTTTGCGCAATAAAGCGTTCCACTGCCACCACCATACAGGCCAGTGAACCTTTCATATCGGCAGCGCCGCGTCCATGTAAATGGTCATCAATGATTGTCGGCTCAAACGGCGGGGTATGCCACTGCTCCAGAGGGCCTGCCGGAACAACATCCGTATGACCGGCAAAGGCAAACAGAGGCGCTTCGGTTCCCCGTCTTGCCCAGAAGTTCGTGGTGTCTTCGAAAACCATAACTTCGATTTCAAATCCCAGTGCTTTCAGGCGTTCAATCATTACTTCCTGACACCCTGCATCTTCAGGGGTTACCGATTGGCGGCTAATAAGATCTTTTGCTAAAGCCAATACCGGACTATCGCTCATCCTTGATGTTCCTTTTAATTAAAAATGTTCTGATACTGTTCGGCTTTAAAGCCAATATGAAGTTGCTCATCAACCAGAAGAATAGGCCGCTTTATCATTGCCGGGAACTCTTCCAGTAGTGCAATTGCACTCTCTTTGTCTAGATTATCTTTCTGTTGCTGAGTCAACTGGCGGTATGTGGTACCACGTTTGTTCAGCACCTGCTCCCAGCCTAGTTGCTCGCAGAAGGTTGAGATAAGCTCTGAGTCGATACCCTGTTTACGATAGTCATGGAAAACGAACGGTTGATTGTTCTCTTCCAGCCACTTTTTTGCCTTTTTGATGGTATCGCAGTTGGGAATACCGTACATGGTAATGCTCATTGTCAGTCCTTTTAATGGAGAGGGTTACTTGGGGATTAATCGTACCAGCATGCAAGCTTTCAGACAAAAGCTGTTGTTGTAGCACAAAATTTATACCTGAACGGAAAAATTATCATGTTATTGATCAATCTCAAAATTAATCAGGGCAAAAAGGAAATAATGTGTTTCGACACAAAGTTGTATGGGAGGTGTCATGGAGTTAAGCCCTGTATTTGCCAGGCGTCTGTATCTGGCACTCTTGGTCGAACATCTTGAAAGACCCAATGTTCCTAAGCTTATAGAAGAAACCGGTTGGCCGCGCAGAACCATTCAGGATGTGCTAAAAGCACTTCCGGGAATCGGTATCGAGTTAATGTTTGTGCAGGATGGCCGGCGTCATAACGACGGTTATTATCATCTTTCCGACTGGGGACCATTTGACAGCCAGTGGGTTATAGAGCGAAAGCAGGAAATTGCTTCCACTCTTGGCTTTCAAGGCTAGTTGAGCAGTAAGTTTATAGCGTCTTAATATAGGCGATAAAACCAATCCAGCTAACAATCAGCAACATCCACGGTAGTGCGCTGTTGCTGTTTTTGTTTGTTGCCGTGGAATTTTCTTCTGTCGCCGGCTGGGCTGTATCGTTTTCTGCTGACTGGCGTAACTTCTCTTTTTGCGCTCTCTTTTTTGCTTTATCTGCCTGACGGCTCTTCTCTTTCTGCTGCTTCTTATATTGAGCAATACCTTTCTCAATGCCCTGAGCGATTAACTTGGTTTGTTCTTTTGTCTGGCCCGGCTTCTGGGTTGCCTTGGCGATTTTCATTGCTTCAGTCTGTGTTTCTTGTGACACTTGGCTTTTATTTGCTTTCATTTTCATAGCTTTCTGGTGATGAAGTGGCAGTAGCTTAACATAGCTTGTTGTGGGTAGGTTTTTTTAGTGCGCTATTCGATATATGAATACGATAAACATGGTTTTTTGAGTGCACCCAGATGGCTGTGGCTGGGGTGGTTGTTTCTGGCAAGGGCATGGATTGTCTTTATTGTTGCCGGTGCCAGCCGTAATGACGGAAGCCGGCTGTTAGAGATTATCTATCCAGTTCATTCTCTGTTTTATACTGGTTTGGTTGTGGGGCTACCAGCCATTGTTCTTATCTGGCTGATGGGGCTGAGAAACGCGGAACGAAAACGTATCTGTCAGATAATGCGTCACGGCAGGCGGGTAACCCTGAGCCTGATTTCTCTTCAGCTTGGACTTGAGGTTTACCAGATAGTACTTGAAGGCGGTAAGTTTAGCCTTGCTCATGCCGTTACTCTTGTATTACTTGGCTGGATGTTTGTCTATTTTTATCGCAGCCGCAGGGTAGCAGATTGCTTTCGCTCTCCGCTGCTGAACTGATTTTACCCCGGACAGTTATCACTTTAATGATGCTTATCAAGCATCTGTATAAGCAAATGGCTACACTTGAGCAATAAAAAGGAGAATGAGTTATGTCTAATGTTCAATCCGCAATTGTTCCGGAAGCGGGACCATTTGCTCTTTATGTACAGTTAAAAATAAATTCTGCTCATGCAGCGGTGTTGAAGCAACTAAAAGCGCTTCCTGAACTGGTTCAGGAACTTAACCAGCAGCAATCAGGTGCAGAACTTGGCTTATCTGTCGCTTTTAGCCATGGCTTCTGGAGTCAGACCAATCAGCCAATGCCGGCAGAACTGATTCCGTTTCAGCCATTAGGTAAAGGTGATGCGTACGCTCCTGCGACAGATGTCGATGCTTTAGTTCATTGCCACTCTAACCGGCATGATCTGCACTTCTATCTGCTACGTAAACTCATGTCAGAGATTTCAGAGTTTGTAGAAGTCGTGGATGAAACCTACGGATACCGTTATCTGGACTCCCGTGATATGACCGACTTTATCGACGGCACAGAGAACCCGGAGGGAGAGCAGCGCAAAGAGGTTGCTGTGATTAGTGAAGGTGAGTTCGCTGGTGGCAGTTATGTATTAGCGCAACGCTTTATCCATAACCTTCCTGCCTGGAATGAGCTGGCCATTGAGCAGCAGGAACAAGTAATTGGACGTACCAAGCCCGATTCAATTGAACTTGATGATGTGCCTCAGCAGTCTCATGTCGGTCGTGTAGATATTAAAGAAGAAGGCAAAGGGCTGAAAATTGTCCGCCATAGTCTGCCATACGGCTCGGTAAGTGGTGAACATGGCTTACTGTTTCTGGCTTACTGCAATACCCTGCACAATATCGATACCATGCTTAAAAGTATGTATGGTGAGATTGATGGTCAGACAGATCATTTGCTTCGCTTTACTAAAGCCGTTACAGGGGCTTATTTCTTCGCTCCCTCATCTGAAATGCTTGAGGCAATGACCCTTTAATTTGGGCATAAAATATTGCTAAAGCTTTAGCGGTGGCAGTCGATATCAGCTTGTAGAGTATTATTTATTCAATAAGCAGGTTTATGGCTGTCACTGTAAATACCAATGTTTCCGCATTGATCGCACAACGTAACTTAGGGCTGGCAACGCATCAGTTGAACCAGTCCCTTGAGCGTTTGTCTTCAGGAAACCGTATTAACAGTGCCAAAGATGATGCTGCTGGTTTGCAGATCTCTAATCGTCTTGAGTCTCAGATGCGTGGCCTTGATGTTGCTGTACGAAATGCTAACGACGGTATTTCGATTATGCAGACAGCTGAAGGCGCCATGAAAGAGACCACCAATATCCTTCAGCGCATGCGTGACCTTTCCCTTCAGTCTGCAAACGGATCCAATAGTAAAGCGGAACGTGTTGCGATTCAGGAAGAGGTTAGCGCTTTAGATGATGAGCTGAACCGCATAGCAGAAACCACCTCTTTTGGCGGCAAAAAACTGCTTAACGGAAACTTTGCTAAAGCAACTTTTCAGATTGGTGCCTCAGCAGGAGAAGCGGTTCAGGTATCACTGAAAAATATGCGCTCCGATACTCTTGATATGGGCGGTTTCAGCTATACCGCCAATGGTAAAGCCGACAGTACCTGGCAGGTTAAGCAAGGTCAGGATATGTTGATGATGGACTTTACCAATGATAAAGGTCAGCAGGAGAGCATCCGTATTAAGGCCAAAGCCGGTGATGATATAGAGGAGCTGGCCACTTATATTAACGGCCAGACCGATCAAGTTTCAGCATCAGTAAACGAAGATGGTCAGTTACAGATCTTTATGGCGGGTGATAAGGCCGGAGGCCTGATTGAGTTTAAAGGCAATCTGGCGAGTGAGCTGCAGATGGGGGGGCCTGTGTTTGAGACGGTTCATAATCTTGACCTGACGACTGCGGGTGGTTCCCAGAGAGCAGTTGCTGTCATCGATAGCGCCTTGCAGTTTGTAGACAGCCATAGATCAGAGCTGGGTGCTTACCAGAACCGATTCGGACATGCGGTGAATAACCTTGAAAATATTCATGAGAATCTGGCCGGTTCTAACAGCCGCATCAAGGATACAGACTTTGCCAAAGAAACCACCAAACTGATTCGTCAGCAGATTTTACAACAGGTGAGTACTTCGGTGCTGGCTCAGGCAAAACAGGCGCCGAACCTTGCCCTGACTCTGCTGGCAAATTAACAGAGCGCAGATAAGATAGCACTATCGGCCATCGCTTCTATAACTTGAGTGTTTTTTTTGAGAAAGTTTCTATTTTCTACCGTTATTCACACTTTACCTTCCAAAGTCGTTTTTTTATCAAGTTACCCTATTTTTTTCTAAAGAATTTCTCTGTTTAGCCGTTAATAAAAGTAACTTAGCAAAACTACTTGGTTTTCCGAGACGTCGGAAACCGCACAACCGGAAAATCAATTGGAGAAATCACCATGGCAGTTAATGTAAATACTAACGTAGCGGCAATGACGGCTCAGCGCCATCTGAATAGCGCAGCAAGCGACCTGAACGGTTCAATGGAACGTCTGTCATCAGGTTTCAAAATTAACAGTGCAAAAGACGACGCAGCGGGTCTGCAAATCTCGAACCGTTTGAATGTACAAAGTCGTGGTCTTGATGTAGCAGTACGAAATGCTAACGATGGTATCTCAATCGCTCAAACCGCAGAAGGTGCGATGAAAGAGACCACTAACATCCTGCAACGTATGCGTGACTTGTCACTACAGTCAGCAAACGGCTCAAACTCAAAAGAAGAGCGTGTAGCGATTCAGGAAGAGATTGGTTCATTGAACGATGAGCTGAACCGTATCGCAGAAACCACTTCTTTTGGTGGTAACAAGCTACTGAACGGTACCCACGGAACAAAATCTTTCCAGATTGGTGCGGACAACGGTGAAGCGGTAATGCTTGAGCTAAAAGACATGCGTTCAGACAATGCTCTGATGGGCGGCTCTAGCTACAAAGCAGAAAACGGTAAAGGTAAAGACTGGGAAGTGGCACAAGATTCTCAGCTGACTATCGGCCTGACAGACCAGTTTGGTGAAGCACAAGAGTTCACTATCAACGCGAAAGCCGGAGATGACATCGAAGAGCTGGCAACTTACATTAACGGTCAGCAAGACGTAGTAAGTGCTTCAGTAGACCAGGATGGCAAGCTACAAGTATTTGCCGGAAACAACAGCGTACAGGGCGATGTAACCTTTGGTGGCAGCCTGGCTGGTGAACTGGGCATGGGTGCGGCGAAAGAAGTTTCTGTAGATACTATCGATGTTCGTTCAGTAGGCGGCGCACAGGAATCTGTAGCGATTGTTGATGCGGCACTGAAATATGTAGATAGCCACCGCGCGGAGCTAGGTGCATTCCAGAACCGCTTCGATAGCGCAATCAACAACTTAGACAACATCAACGAAAACGTGAATGCGTCTAAGAGCCGAATCAAAGATACAGACTTCGCTAAAGAAACCACGGCAATGACTAAGTCGCAAATCCTGCAACAGGCATCGACTTCAGTACTTGCACAGGCGAAGCAGGCACCAAACACAGCACTAAGCTTACTGGGTTAATTCCCTTTAACTTAAAGCGAAACAGTAAAAGCCCTGACTTGATGTCAGGGTTTTTTGCTTTCTGCTGACTTTTTAATAATGGGCTATAGCAACCTGAGATAAAGCAAGGGAAAGGAAACAGCAAACTTGTAAAGGGAAAGTTGTGGAGGGAAAGCCGGGTAAGATTTTAAAACAGACAGATACAAAAAAGCCCGCTAAGTAATTTAGCGGGCTTTCAGACTAAATAAGACTAATTACTTAGTAACACGAAGTACTGTGGTTTCACCAACAGACACAGAACCAGAAAGCTTGTTCAGCTCTTTGATTTCATCCATGTTAGAGATAACAACAGGAGTTAGTGTAGATTTTGCTTTTTCTTCAAGGAAAGCAAGATCAAATTCAATCACAGTGTCACCAACTTTAACTGCCTGACCTTCTTCAGCAATACGAGTGAAACCTTCACCTTTAAGTTCAACAGTATCAATACCGAAGTGAACAAAAAGCTCAACACCATCATCAGACTCAATTGAGAATGCGTGGTTAGTTTCGAAGATCTTACCGATTGTACCATTTACCGGAGCAACCATTTTGTTACCAGCAGGCTTGATCGCAATACCGTCACCAACGATTTTCTCTGCGAAAACCACATCTGGCACATCTTCGATATTTACGATTTCACCAGAAAGTGGTGCAATAATTTCAATAGCCCCTGCGTCAGCACCTTCATCTGATACTAGTTTCTTAAGTTTGTCAAACAGACCCATGTCATGCTCCTAAACATTTAATTATTCTGTTAATTATATTAGCAGTTTGATTTTTCTGCGATAAATTTTTCCACATGAGCTTCAATTTCTGCAGCAGTAGCCATAGCAAGAGCTTCGTCTGCCATTAACTTAACTTCTGCAAAGTTAGCATTCCGGATAACCTTCTTAATTCTCGGTATTGAAATGCCACTCATACTAAATTCGTCCAGACCCATGCCAAGAAGAAGTAGCGTTGCACGCTCATCACCGGCAAGTTCACCGCACATGCCAGTCCATTTACCTTCTTTATGAGACGCATCGATCACTTGCTTGATAACCGTTAGTACAGCAGGTGATAGAGGATTGTACAAGTGAGAAATCAACTCGTTTCCTCGGTCTACCGCTAGAGTATACTGAGTTAAATCGTTAGTACCAATACTAAAGAAAGAAACTTCTTTCGCTAAATGGTGAGCAATGGCTGCTGCGGCCGGAGTTTCAACCATAACGCCGATTTCGATATTCTCATCAAATGCCAGACCTTCAGCACGAAGTTCGGCTTTGTACTCTTCAATGGCTTTTTTCAGTTCACGGATCTCTTCAACAGAGATAATCATAGGGAACATGATACGTAGCTTACCGTGAGCAGAGGCTCTAAGAATGCCACGAAGCTGATCGCGAAGAATTTCACGACGGTCCAGGCTGATACGAACTGCGCGCCAACCAAGGAACGGGTTCATCTCTTTTGGCAGATCCATATACGGAAGATCTTTGTCGCCACCAATATCCATAGTACGGATAATGACAGATTCCCCTTCCATTGTTTCCGCAACTTCTTTATAGGCCTGATACTGCTCTTCTTCTGTCGGCAGGGCAGAGCGATCCATAAACAGGAACTCAGTTCTGTATAGGCCAACACCTTCACCACCGTTACGCAGGATACCGGCGCAATCTTTCACGGTACCAATGTTGCCACAAACTTCTACGCGGTGCTCATCAAGGGTAATGGCAGGAAGATCTTTAAGTTTGGCCAGCTCTTCTTTTTCAGCGATAAAGGCATCACGGATCTGAGTTGCTTCAGTTAGCTCTGCGTCCGAAGGATTAACAATGATCTTGTTGTTCATAGCGTCAAGAATAATGGTGTCACCATTCTTAACTTGCTTAGTAATATCGTTAGTACCAACAATGGCTGGCAGTTCCAGCGAACGAGCCATAATAGAGGTGTGAGAAGTACGTCCGCCGATATCACAGGCAAAACCCAGTACATAATCCAGATTGATCTGTGCGGTTTCTGAAGGTGTCAGATCGTAAGCAACCAGAATCACTTCTTCATCAATATCACTCAGGGAAACAATATTGATACCTAATGCATTTTTAACAAAACGGGTACCAATATCGCGAATATCTGTCGCGCGCTCTTTCAGGTACTCATCATCAAGAGATTCCAGAGCGGTAGCCTGCTCTTCGATAACCGTATGAATGGCGTTATCAACGTGCAGTTTGTCGTTTTTGACCAGTGCTAAAATTTCTTCTTCCAGCTCTTCATCTTCAAGTAGCATGATGTGCCCTTCGAAAATGGCTTCTTTTTCTTCACCAAATGTTTCGAGAGCTTTTTGCTTAATCACTTCAAGCTGACGGGCAGATTTGTCACGTGCTTCATGGAAGCGCTTAACTTCTGCTTCAACTTGATCGTCTGTAATCAGGTTTTTGTTTAGGACAATTTCATCTTCTTGAAGAAGGAGTGCTTTACCAAAAGCGATGCCGGGAGATGCTAAAATGCCTGAAATCATAGCCTTACCTTAAATGGGTGTGTTTCTTATTTAAAAGAGAGTGTAGAGACTCACTTTCAGCTGAGGAATCGGTAGATTTAACAAAGCCATTTTGCGCTAACAAAATGGCTTCATAAAAAATACTGATTGATTAGTCTAATGTGTCCATTAGAGCAACCAGGTGGTCAACAGCTTGTTGAGCCTGAGCACCTTCTGCTGAGATAGTAACTACAGTACCTTTTACAAGGCCCAGAGTCTGAAGTTTAAACAGGCTTTTCGCACTTGCGCTTTTGCCGTTAGAAGTCACAGTGATATCTGCTTCAAAAGATTTCGCTTCTTTAACAAACTGTGCTGCCGGACGAGTGTGAAGGCCGTTTTCTGCAGTGATTTCAACTTGCTTCTGATACATGTGATATACCCCAATTAATTTAATATTTTGTATGTATATGAACCAGTTTAGCTCAGCTGTTCTTTTCTGATTCCTGAAACAGAAAAAGAAAAGTAACGATTGCGCAACTGGTTTAAATTTAGTCAGCTGTCCGATAAAAGTGACAACTGACAGAATTCTAAACTAGCGAACATGTTTTATTTTGATGCTAGAAATAAAACCAAGGTGATATTACCAAAGGCTCGGCAGGGATCAATAAAAAAAGCCCCTGAAAGGGGCTTTTTTAGTTTAAAAATTGATTTGAGCACATGTATGTTAAAGAATTATTGCTGATTCTCTTTCTCAGTGAACAGGCCTGAGAACAGCGCGGTACTTAGGTATCGCTCACCTGAGCTTGGTAAGATTGTAACAATTGTTTTACCTTCGAACTCTGGCAATTCTGCAATGCGATTTGCCGCTACAACAGCCGCACCGGATGAAATTCCCGCCAGAATACCTTCTTCTTCCATCAGGCGACGTGCCATTTCGATCGCCTCTTCTGATGTCACGGCTTCCACTCTATCCAGAAGTTCTAAATCTAAGTTCTCCGGAATGAAGCCGGCACCGATACCCTGAATTTTGTGAGGGGCTGGCTGAATCTCTTCGCCGGCTAAAACCTGTGCAATGACCGGAGACTCTGCCGGTTCAACAGCAACAGAAGTAATAGCTTTGCCTTTTTCACCTTTAATATAACGGCTGGCACCTGTGATTGTACCGCCGGTACCAACACCTGCGACAATAACGTCTACTTCACCGTCTGTGGCATCCCAGATTTCAGGGCCAGTAGTCTTTTCATGAATAGCAGGGTTTGCAGGGTTATTGAACTGTTGTAGTAACAGGTATTTATCAGGGTCGCTGGCAACAATCTCTTCTGCTTTAGCAATGGCACCTTTCATGCCTTTTGCTGCTTCTGTCAGCTCAAGATTTGCGCCTAGTGCTTTAAGCAGCTTACGACGCTCAAGGCTCATTGACTCAGGCATAGTCAGGGTCAGTTTATAGCCGCGAGCTGCAGCAACAAAAGCCAGAGCAATACCAGTGTTACCACTTGTTGGTTCCACAAGTTCAACGCCCGCTTTTAGTTTTCCTGACTTTTCAGCTTCCCAGATCATATTGGCGCCAATACGGTCTTTGACGCTGAAGCTTGGGTTACGTGCTTCTACTTTAGCCAGTACGTTTCCTTTGCTCACGCGGTTTAAACGAACAAGGGGAGTTTGACCAATGGTAAGGGTGTTATCTTCGTAAATTTTGCTCATGACTTATGTTCCTTCATTCATTATTCAGAATATGTTCAAAAGCATACTTCCGGATCGAAAAAATCAGAAAGATGAAAAAGTTATATGATATTAGTTCCTAAGTAACTTTTGCTAAACATGAGCCACCTTGGCAAACATCGAACACAAACACGCATAAACCCATCCGTGGGGCTCCGCCGCGCCATCCCTGGCGCGGAGGGTTTGCTTATCGATATTTGCCCGATGACAAAAGCTATAGAGAAATTCTCAGCCGATATTTAATGTTTATGTTTAAACTCATTTACCCACATCGCGGTAGCACCGCATACGGCAACCGGAACTATGATTAGGTTTAGTACAGGAATAGCAGTAAAGAAAGCGACTAACATACCAAAGCCATAGGCCTTGCCCTGATTCTGTTTTAGATCCTGACGCATAGACTGGAAGGGCACTTTATGGTTATCAAACGGATAGTCGCAGTATTGAATGGCCATAACCCATGCAGAAAAAATAAACCACAGCAGGGGAGCAACGGTTTGACCTAGTGCCGGAATCAATAAAAGAATAAACAGACCGATCGCTTTGGGTAGGATGTACTTCATTTTCTGCAATTCGCGCAGCAGGATTCTCGGGGTATCTTTAATTAAACTAACCATATTTTGCTGGGCAGCCGGTTTTCCCGTTAACTTCTCTTCTACTTTTTCTGCCAGCAAGCCGTTAAAAGGCGCGGCAATAAAGTTAGCAATCGTGCTGAAGAAATAAGAGAAAGTACCTAATATGGTGATGGTCAGAATCGGCCAGAGAATATATGACAGCCAGTCCAGCCATGTAGGAACATAGCTCATCCAGCTGGTTATCCACTCATTCAGGTTGGAAAACAGATAGAAAAGAGCACTACCTACTAAAACGATATTGGCCAGCAGGGGAAAAATCACAAAGCGTCGGATGCCGGGAGTCAATGCCAGCGTAAATCCCTGAAAAAAATAACCAAAACCAGATTGTTTCATTCGCTACTCACTCTATTGATAACAAAAAATCGTTTTACGCCCCTTTCGCCAAAGGGATATAGAGAGGTGAGTATAGGCATTGTTGTTGCAAAGAAAAAGCAGAAAAGCGTGGTAACAGTCACAGGCTGTCGGCAACATCTTTAATTAATTAGTTCAAAAACTTGCCCTAGTTTTGGTAAAGTAACCCCCAATGTGCGGATTATTTGTATTCCGGTGACCAGATACACCGGTTTTATATGAGAGTGAAAAATGCAGGAATTGCGATTAGTACTCATAATTGTTGGAGCCTTGGCCATTGCTGCCCTTCTGGCTCACGGCTTATGGACAAGTAAAAAAGAGAAGAAGAGCAAGTTTAGTGCAGAGTCTCTCTCTTCTGATGATATGAATGAATCTCTTGCTGCGCCGGATGATGACTTTGAAATTATTAAAAAGAGCCGCAAAGATCCTGCTTTTGGAGTAGAACGCGCTTTTGAAAATGATCCATTGGATTCAGTCTCTATCGGTGACGATGCTGAACATAGTGCACCGATTGTTGCAGAAAATGACCCGTTTGATGAAGATGATCTTCCGACAGTTAAGCTTGATGGCGATGATACGGTACTGGAAGATGACATCATTTTTTCTGATGGTGATGTTGAGCTGGTTTCAAAACCAAGAAAAGTGGTTCAACAGCCAGTAGAGCAAGCTGAAGATCAGGCAGAAACAGTAGCCGAAGAACAAGTAGAGCCTGAAGAGCCGGCAGAGCCTGAAATGGAAGTGATTGTGTTACATGTTCACTGCTCCGGTGAGGACGCATTTGTCGGAACTAAACTGTTTGACAGTATGCAGCAAAATGGCCTGATATACGGCGAGATGGATATCTTCCATCGCCATGCTGATCTTTCCGGAAATGGCAAGGTACTGTTCAGCGTTGCTAATATGATGCAGCCGGGCACGTTGCAACATGACGATCCGGAAACCTTTACCACTAAAGGTATCTCCTTCTTTATGACCTTACCTTGCTTTGGTGATGCTGAGCAGAACTTTAAGCTGATGCTGAGAACAGCCCAGCAGATAGCGGATGATTTAAGTGCTAACGTACTTGATGATCAACGTAACCTTCTGACACCGGATAAGCTGACAAGCTATCGTGACCGGATACGTGCATTTAAGTCAGAGAACGCCGCCCAGAACAGTTAAATTTTATAAGGGTTCCGACAGGAGCCCTTTTTAGTTATCAGGAACAATTTTTAGATATGTCTCAGTCGATACAACAGCAGCTTGAACAGCTAAAACAGACCCTTCATGAACATGGTGTTAAGTACTACGTCGAGGATAACCCGACCATACCTGATGCTGAATATGACAGGCTGATGAAGGAGTTGTTGGCGATAGAAGCGCAGCACCCTGAACTGGTTTCAGCGGACTCTCCCAGCCAGCGTGTTGGTGGCAAGCCGCTGGATGGCTTTACTCAGGTAACCCATGAAATTCCTATGCTATCGCTGGATAACGCCTTTGATGACGATGAGCTGGATGCATTTCAGAAGCGCATGCTGGACAGAATGGCTGGTGGCTCAATTAAAAGCTACTGCTGCGAACCTAAGCTGGACGGTCTGGCCGTTAGCCTGTTGTATGTTGATGGTATTTTGGTACAGGCGGCTACCCGTGGTGATGGTGCTACCGGTGAAAATATCACTGAAAACGTCAGAACCATAAAATCTATTCCCCTTAAGCTTCAGGGTGAAGGCTGGCCACAGCGGATCGAGGTTCGTGGTGAAGTGTTTATGCCTAAGGCCGGTTTTGATGCGCTTAATGAGAGAGCGCAGAAGAAAGGCGAAAAAACCTTTGTAAACCCGAGAAACGCTGCT
The DNA here is from genome assembly GCF_028201475.1 of Vibrio sp. SCSIO 43137. Lineage (NCBI taxonomy): Bacteria > Pseudomonadati > Pseudomonadota > Gammaproteobacteria > Vibrionales > Vibrionaceae > Vibrio > Vibrio sp. SCSIO 43137. The sequence continues at coordinate 872,323 of NZ_CP116383.1, forward strand.
GCAGGCAGCCTGCGCCAGCTTGATTCCAGAATTACTGCAAAACGACCGTTGGATTTTTACGCCTACAGTGTGGGCGTTGTTCAGGGCGGCGAGCTGAACAGCAGCCACTATCACCGTTTCCTGCAGCTTAAAAGCTGGGGCTTACCTATGTGTGCGGAAACCCGCCTGCTGAACTCTCTGGACGAAGTAAAAGCTTACTATCAGGACATTATGAACCGCAGGGAAGAGCTGGCCTATGAGATCGATGGGGTGGTGATTAAGGTTGATGATATTGCCGTTCAGGAGCAACTGGGTTTTGTTGCCCGTGCACCGCGCTGGGCTATTGCCTATAAGTTCCCTGCGCAGGAAGAGATCACTCTGCTGAATGATGTTGAGTTTCAGGTCGGCAGAACCGGTGCCATTACTCCGGTTGCCAAGCTTGAGCCTGTTTTTGTCGGCGGTGTTACCGTAAGTAACGCAACTTTGCACAATGCCGATGAAATAGAGCGTCTGGGTATCATGATTGGTGATACGGTGATTATCCGCCGTGCAGGTGATGTGATCCCGCAAATCGTCGCAGTGGTTAACGAGAGAAGACCAGAAGACGCAAGGGAGATTAAGTTTCCTGAGCAATGTCCGGTCTGTTCTTCCAGTGTAGAGCGTGTTGTTAAGGAAAAGAGCTTAAAAACCAAGAGTCATCAAATTGAGCAAGCAACTAGTAAGTGTACTGGTGGATTAGCTTGCCAAGCTCAACTAATCCAATCCTTGAGCTACTTTGTGTCTAAAAAATGTTTTGATATGGATGGGTTGGGTGAAAAAGTCATCATTCAACTGGTTCAGCGTAACTTAATTAAGACGCCAGCAGATTTATTTAGGTTAAAAGAAAATGATTTTCTTGGGCTGGAAGGATTCGCTGAACTGTCCGCACAAAATACATATTTTTCAATTCAGAATAAAAAAGAAATTTCATTAGAACGCCTGATTCTTAGCTTAGGAATTCAGGAAGTTGGTGAAGCTACTGCTAAATCGTTAGTCAAGTACTTAGGATGCTTAAGCAATATAGTTAAATGTCCAAAAGAGACATTCATGCTTATTCCCGATGTTGGTGTAGAAGTAGCGGGTGAGTTGGTTGATTATTTTACGGACAACAAAAACATGGAGTATGTTTCTGATTTGTACGAACAACTTACTATTAGTCCAGAAGAGAAAGGCATCAGTCAAAAGTTACAAGAAAAGTCGGTGATGAGTCATTACCTTAAGGCTTTGAGTATCTTGGGCGTAGGAGATATTGCTGCTAAGAATTTATCTAAATACTTCTCTTCGTTTGAGTCATTAGTATCTGCCGAATATATTGATTTTATATCTGTATCTGGTTTGAGTACTACAGCTCGGAATGGTATTCAAAGTTACCTTAAGTATGAGAACAATGCAGTTAGGTTATTAAATTTAGAAAAAAGGTTACTTTCACTCGGCGTACATTGGAATAGTGAGCGAATAGAGGTAGAAGAGTCAAATGAAAGCCATGTAGCTGAAGTCTCAGGTAAAACAATGGTCATTACAGGCTCATTTACTCAGATGAAGAGAAACGAAATTAAAAGTTTATTAGAGCAGTCTGGAGCGAAGGTGACAGGTAGTGTCTCGAAGAATACTGATATTCTAGTTGCCGGAGAAAAAGCTGGAAGCAAGCTTAAAAAAGCTGAAGAATTGAATGTACCTGTGTGGACTGAAGATGATCTCTGGGGAGTTTTTGGTGATAAGTAATAATGAGTTTTTTATTCAAGGATCTGCGAAGCAACCGTATAAAGTTGTAATCGAGAGTAGCGAAACATCAGTAGTTAAAGTTACTTGTGATTGCCAAGCTGGTATTTTTGGTAAGTTGTGTAAACATAAAGTTCAAATTTTACAGGAAGTTATTTCTACTGAGTCTGAGCTGTCTAACTGCTTAAACAACAGCGGCTATTCTTCTCTTGTTGCAGATTATTCATTACAGGAAAAAGAGCTGAAGCAGGCTAAGTCCAAATTAGATAAGACCAAAAAATCGTTAGCAAAGCTTATGAGTGGGAAATAGGATAAAGTTCTGGTTATGAAAATTAGTCAGGTATCAAAACAGACTCAGCTATCTGCCAAGTCGATTCGTCTTTATGAAGAGAAGGGACTGATCTCAGCCCCGTTAAGATCGGAGAACGGCTACCGGATTTACTCACGTAAACATATCGACGAGCTGTTGGTGATTGCCCGGGCAAAGCGGGTCGGTTTTACCCTTGATGAATGTAAGTCTCTGGTGAACTTTGCTAATGATCCTGAAAGGAGCAGCGCTGAAGTGAAAGCAAAGGCAAGAGAAAAGCTGGATGAAGTTAATGCCAAACTGACAGAGCTGAATGAGATAAAACAGCAACTGGAAGAGTGGGTGATGAAATGCCCCGGTAATGCCGGCTCTGACTGCCCCATTATTGATGACTTAACATCGTAATGTTTTCGCCCTGAAATCAGAAAAGCCACAGGAGACTGTGGCTTTTTTATCATTTTGTAACCTTCCCTGTTTTAATGGCACGGCACGTTAGAGTTTTTCCTGCTTTCGTGTCTTGCTAAATACTCCCATGGCGTCAGATCATTTAGTGAGTCATGGGGGCGTTCTTCGTTGTATTCTCTCATCCAGTTTTCTGTCAGCTCCCGAACTTCGCTGAGCGTTTTGAACAGGTACATATTCAGTATCTCTGTTCGATAAGTGCGGTTAAAACGTTCGATATAGGAGTTTTCAGTGGGCTTTCCAGGCCGTATAAACTCAAGCTCGATATCGTGTTCATCAGCCCAGCCAGCTAGCGTGGTTGAGATAAATTCTGGCCCATTGTCCATTCTCAGTTTTGCAGGCACGCCCCGCCAAGCGATGATGCGCTCAAGCACACGTACAACCCTAGGAGCTGGCAGGTTTAAATCCACTTCGATGGCGAGTACTTCACGATTAAAGTCATCCACAACATTAAAGGTGCGAAATCGTCTGCCACAGGCCAAAGCGTCACTCATGAAGTCGATAGACCAGCAACTGTTTATCCACTCCGGACACACCAATGGCGCCGGTTCTCGTTTAGGTAGCCGCTTTTTTCCTTTACGTCTCATGTTCAGCTTGAGTGAGCAGTAAATGCGGTAAACTCGCTTGTGATTCCATGGATACCCCCATCGTCTGAGAACTTTAAACAACTTGCCGAAGCCATACGCAGGATAACGTTCTACGGCTTCCTGAAGCTTCGCTATGACTTCGTCATCTCTGTGTGGGTCAGGCTTGTATCGATACACGGAATCACTGATGCCAACTGCGCGGCAGGCCATTTTTAAACTGACCTGAAACTGCTTGCGAACATACTCGACCAGTTCGCGTTTGACCGCTGGCTTTATAGCTTTTTTTCCAAAATATCTTTGACGATACGGTGCTCCAGACTAAGGTCGGCAAACATCTGTTTAAGCCTTCTGTTTTCATCTTCAAGCTCTTTCAGGCGTTTGATATCAGAGGCTTCCATACCGCCGTACTTGGATTTCCAGTTATAGTAAGTGGCATCAGAAATACCGTATTCACGACAAACTTCGTTGACCTTTCGGCCAGCTTCCACTTCCTTCAATATCTTGACGATTTGTGTCTCAGTGTAGCGCGATCTTTTCATCATGCGTTCTCCGTTTCTTTCAGTGTAAACGGAAAAGCTCTAATTGCTAGCGGCCAGTATTTTGGGGAGGGTTACAATTTGATGAGTAGCACTGAGTGCATTATTTAACGGTTGGGCTCCGGTGCTATGGTGAGGACAATTCCGTTTACATCAGTGACCACTACCATGGTACCTGCCGGAATATCTTCGTCGCATCTGGCTGACCATAGGGAGTCACCAAGGCGGATACGGCAGTTGCCTCTCTGTACATCCTTTTCCAGACGCACGGTTTTACCCAGCAGTTGAGCCTGCTTCTGGTTCAGTTCCCTTTCTGAGTCCGATTTTTTGTTTCTAGCGAACAGAGAAAGAGGCTGCTTTATGCATAATAATAATTCAAGAACATTATATGAAGGAATTTTAAGATATTGATGAATTACCACATTCTTTACATGTATATGTCTCTTCAGCATTGCCATTATATCCACTACCGACACCTGTCGAGTTCATTGTAAAAATATCAATAAGGAGACGAATTGTCCTGAATAAAAAAGACTGACTTAATGTGAATGTTTGTGGTACTTCAGGTGTATTCTGAGAAACTGAAGCGTGGTCAGTAAATTTTCTACAGACTTCGCAGTAATAGTATTGTTTCTGGTGTTCTTTCATAAGTTTTCTCTTAGAAAAATTAAGTTTAACTCCACAATTAGTAATTAATTACACTTTTACTAGTTGATTTGTTGTAGAGACAGATAATAGTTTACGACTTACACATATACATATACATATACATAAAGAGTCTTATTTCGAGTGATCACGCATATGCCCTATGTGAAAAATTAATCAATTATCCAGGTTAATAATGCGTTCGGCAGAATCAATGGTTTCTTTTCGATGAGCAATTAATATTTTGGTCATAAATAATTTTCTCATATTATCATTAATTGCCATTTCATTTCTTTGGTCTAAGTGGCTCGTTGATTCGTCTAAACACAATATTTTAGGTTTTTTATACAGTGCTCTAGCAAGATACAAACGCTGTAATTGCCCTCCCGAAAAATAACTACCCATATCACCAATCAAGGAGTGTAGTTTCATAGGGAGGTGCTGTATATCCTCCCAAATGCAAGCATTTTTACAACTTTCAATTAGGTGTTTCTCATCATAATTCGAGTCAAACATAGTTAAGCTCTCTGATAACGTGCCTGAAAGAAGCTTATCATCTTGCATAACAGCACCAAAACTTCCTCTGTACTCACTCAGTGATAATTGACTAACGTCAATACTATCAAGAAAAACTTTTCCTGATGTTGGTTTTAATAGACCAAGAATAATCTTCATCAATGTACTTTTTCCACACCCAGATGAACCTATTATGACGACACTTTCACCGGCTTTTATTTCTATGTTCACATCTTTCAAAATCCACTCGCCGCTATCAGTATATCTGAAAGATAAATTTTCAACCTTTATGTGGCCCTTTATTTCCCTTGGTAGCATTATACTAGAGTTATATTTTTCCTTTTTCTCCAAAGTAATATCGGATATGCGTTCTAAATGCAGCGAGAGTAACTTAAAAGCAATTATTTTATCTAAAAACGCTGTCATACTTGATGTGAACTGGCCCTTATAAGCGATAAATGCTAACATCATACCAACTGTAAGAGAACCTTCCATTACAGACAGTGCTCCTAGATAAATAACTAAAGTTGCTTCTAATCCCCAAATTAGTCTGGATATTGCTCCTTCTGTGATATTTAACCTTCCCAGCCTAATATCAGCGTTGATAACTTCTGCATATCTATTTAACCATGTGTTCTGCCGTGTTGTCTCATGGCTAAACAACTTTATTGGTTGAATTGCTCGAATTGACTCCAAAAAGGCTGAGTCTTCCTTTGCGGAAGCAACAATTGATTCTTCAACAATGCGCCTATTAGGATAAAAAAACAGTAATTGAATGAGAAATGAAATAATAACAATAACTGATACAAGTCCTGATAATATGGGACTATAAAAATACATCATTACTAAGACAACAATAGCAACTAATCCGTCAATGATAGTCTCTATAATGCCAGTTGTAAGTAAATCACGAATAGAGTTCAATGAGCTAAATCTTGATACAACATCACCAATATGACGCTTTTCAAAGTAACCAAGTGAAAGCCGCATCAAATGGTTAAACAAGTTAGCACCCATTTGTATGTTCATACAGCTGTTAAGCCTGATAGTTAGCCAACTTCTCGCAGAACTTATAATTATCTGTATTACGACTAGAATAAAGTATCCTATAGCTAATACTATAAGCAATGCTTTATCATTGCTAAGAAGAACGTTGTCAATAACCATTTGCATATAGTATGGTGACAGCAATGCTATAAATTGGAGCATTATAGAGAGAAGAAAAAGGAGAGATAAAGTGCGTTTCAATCCAATTATTTTCTCCCAAAGATGACTGATCTGCATTTTTTGACGGACATCTTTCTTTTTAAAATCTGATGTAAGTGTGAGCTCTAAAGCTACACCAGTATATGAGTCACTAAACTGACGATACGTTAGCTTACGTTTTCCAATAGCGGGATCATTGATGAAAAAACTGCTGTTAGTTACCTTGGTTAATACTACGAAATGATCTAAATCCCAATGTATTACACAAGGTAAGTTTAATTTGGATACTGAATCAAAATCGCATTTGACAGCACGTGGAGTTAAGTGAAGCTTAGTAGATACTTCCATGAGCTGTTTGAGGCTCATGCCTTGAAAGCCAGTTACGGAGTACTTTCTAATAGTTGAGATATTTATTTGATAACCATAATATGATGAAACCATCGCTAGAGAAGCTAAACCACACTCTGCAACTTCAGATTGTAATATTAACGGAACTCGCTTTCTTCCCGTGAAATTGAGTAATTCCAGTGGATTTATTGGCTTCACAACTTTGAGTTTTACTTTTTGGTAATTCATCCTAGCTTGCCTTTTACTGAATAAATAGGATCAAGTAACCACTCTAGTAATGTCCGTTTTTCTAAAATTATATCTACGTCGGCGATCATTCCAACTTTCAGTGGAAACTTTTTTCCATAGGCAATAACTGACTGATTAAAAATTTTTGCCCTTACTCTATACATGGCTTCATCAAATTTTATAGGAAAAATTTTATCGCTAGGAAGTACCAAAGCCTGATCTATACTTATTATTTCTCCTCTCGCTAAGCCAAACTTTTGGTACGGGAAAGCATCAAAGCGAATTTGAATCGGATCACCAGATTTTACAAAACCTGCAGATTTAGTTGGTAAAAGTAGTTCTATTTCCAAAGTGGAGTTAGCGGGAATAATACTGAGAATAGGGGAGTTAGCATTTACTCTAGTACCTGGATCTAATTGAATAGCTGAAACAACTCCGGACTCTGGAGCTATTTTTATGAAGTTATATCTACTATTTAGATCTACTAATTTTGCATTCAACTCTGATTTTTTTCGATTGATTCCTGTGAGTGTTAGAAGTTCTTGATCGGGAATAGAATTCATTTCTGATTTCAAAGATGATATATCAATATTAACTGCATTTATTTCTATTTCTAATCTGTCAATACTCTCTAAAGCATCTAAATATTCTTCTTGTGCGATGTTAAGTTGAACTTTTGAGAGATAACCTTTTTTACTCAAGGTTGTTTCATTCTCTAGTTTTTCTTTTTTTAACTTAATTTTTCTATTGCTAGTGGCTCTGGCTTTCTTCAATAATTCTAGATTATCTTTTTTCTGAATAATTTGGTGTTCTATTTGATGCAATTTCTCTAGTGATAACTTTTTATTAATTGCAAGTTCGATTTCAAGTTCACGTAGTTGATTTTTTATTTCCTTACTTATAATAATAAATAGATCTATTCCGGTAGATAAAGTTTCACTATTTCTAATCTTTACTATGGCTTGCCCTTTAACAACAAAGTCCCCTTCTGATACTAGAATTTTATCAATAACTCCTGAACGCTCTGAATAAACTTTGATCAAGCCTTTTTTCGGTATTAAATACCCTTTTACATTCTCTTTTCTAGAGTAGGTAGATTGAGTTAGATATATGGATACTACAGAGAATATAAATAAAATAAAAAATACAGCCACGTAAAATGATATTGGGTTAGATAACACGACATCTCCAGATATTCTACTCACTCTAGCTTTGAAAACTTCTTTTCTAAATATCATGTTATCTCCATATGAAATGTTATATTAACTTATTAATTAATATGGCGTTTTCAGTATTTAGTGGATGGCCAAAATAATGAAAGTATAAGCTATGCTATACATAAATAATTTATATCTTAATCGTGTCATATAGTTTTTGAAATTATATTTTTGGCATTTGCCGTATTTTAAACTAGCTCATGATATTACCATAAATCAAGTGTCACTTACTTTAAATAACAGTAATTCAGTAAAAGATATTATTCTCCTCTTCTATATTGTAATCTTATTAAATCCATGTTTAATATGTTTTGTTAATCTACTTTACTATATCTTTTGCTGTATTTTCTTAAGTTGATTCCCCTTTGTGATGTGTTATCCAAATATTATAAATGATTTGAGGTACATTAAGCTACACATTAGAGGTCTAGAGGTTCTTAATAGGGTTTTATATATTTTTAATGAGAATGAGTTAGGGGGTGTTAATTAAGAAATAATATATTTGTAGCTTAGGAAGTATTGAGCTTTATATTCAAATACTAGAGCTGTTTGTAAAGTGATGGTTATTTTTTAACTAGGCTAAAGTAGGATAGAAACATGAAAAAAGTAATATGTTCGAAAGTTCAGACGTTGGATCCAAGTGACTTGGAGTTAGTAGTCGGTGGTAAAGGAATCGATCCAAAAACTAAAGAACTATCTGACAAACTAAATGGTAAAATCTGCGAAGCACTTAATCCGGGAAAGGGTTCAAAAGTTAATGATCGCAGTATTTGTGATGGGTGTGCAGCCGGAGCATCTGAGCTTCACGAGGCTTCTGATAAGGAGTCTCAAACTAAGGCTAAGGTAAATGATAGTAAAAATCGTCATGGCTGCAATTCGCGTGCTAGTAGTAGCAGCAATAGCGGTGGCAGCGGCAGTAGCCGAGTTATATGTACTTATTTCTATAAGAAGGGGATGCTTGAACGAGACGTATGGCGAGCGGACTTGGAGTTCACCGAACGATATTTATCAAAGATTACAGTGAAAGGATATCATTATTGGGCCATTCCATATGTTGAACTTATGCGAAAGAGGTCTTTCTTTGAAAAGATCATGCTGCCTATTGCTAAGTATCGTGCATATGAGTTGGCATATAAAATGAAAATGCGCGAGAAAGGGTCTTTGATAGGAAAATTGATTCGACTAACTTTTGAACCAACTTGTTATCTAATAGGGTTGTTCTGTGAGCAGAAGGATTGGAGCAAGTTGTGGGTTAATCAATAAATAATATATTATAACTTCAATAAAGGTATTACTATACCTTTATTGAAGTTATATTCTTATTATCTCTTTACTATGGAATTTTCATGAAGAAGTTTGTTTTTTTGATAATGTTATTTATTTTTTTTCTATAGTGTTTACTACTATATAAATGAAAATAGTGAGTTAATATATCCAAAGTGTACTGATGGCAAAAATATTATTGAAACAGAAGTTACTTTTTTTATAGACAAAAAAACACTGAATAATTATAACGAAGAATTCATAAATAATAGAATTGAATTGTTCATTAAAGCCTCTAATGATGTTTTAAGCCGAACCTGCATAAATTTATCTCGTAAGATTACGAGAATTGAATATCTCAACTTGGGAGAAGTACCATCTAGCGGTAAGGGCTATGCGCTGCTATACGATCGGTTGTTAAGTAGAATGCCTATTGAACAAAAAAAAGAGCATATAACAAAGCTAAATAAGTTTGTGGTTGTAATTTATGATGATTTAAATGATGAAAATATTGGTTATACGTATCCATATGTTGCAAATAGAATTGCACTGATATCCATGAGAGCTGGCATATATACAATGGAACATGAGCTTGGTCACTTAGCTTTAGCTGGGCATGAAAAAGAATATAGTAATAAGGTTAACTCTGGCCCAAGAATTGCGCATGCCTATAGCTGCGGTAACTATAGAAGTATCATGAATGAAAACTCATCAGAAGGGATGTTATCGGGTTTTTACTCAGATCCTAATACTTTATCTGGCCGTCAGAAATGTGGCGACAAAATATACGCGAACAACTCGGAGCAACTTCGTAGATGGAGGGGGTTCCTTATAAGAAAAATAGAGTTACAAAGAAAAATAAGAGATTTATAAAATGAAGCTATCTTTTATAGATTGTATATACTTGTTTGATGATTATTTACTTATGGATAAAATGGAAGATATTTTAGAATATATTGACGAGAGAAATAGTGGTTCTAAAATTGGGTTGGAAGAAGATGGTATAGTACCTAATTACTACCATTTTATTTGGTTGGGAAGTATAAATGATGAAAATTTGGAATATCTATTTATATGGAAAGAGCTTGGAGCTAGTATCATTTTATGGATAGATAGCTCTACTAAGTACAGCTCTATTAGAAATGAGCTCCTTGACATGATAAGTGCTCGATATAATATTAGTCATCTCAAAGCACAAGATGTTCTTTATAAGTTTTCAGTTTCTCAAAATTTAGTTACTTTGGACGATGCAATAGTTTCATACATTGACCAATATTTGCCTGACTTAAAATGTCGACTTGATGTAATAGAAGCTGAATATTTATCCAAAAAATCAGAACTTGAACAGCATTTCACTGTAGTAGATATTTTTCCAGATTATACTATTTTTGAAAATAGGAAAGAACGGAAATATTTTTTGTATGAGACAATATTGAGAGGAAACTTTGCTGCTGCAAGTGACATTGTCCGATTATTAATTTTGTGGAATTATGGTGGTGTTTACGTGGATGTTGATACCTTGCCAAGTATAAACTTTGATTATAAGTATTTTCAGCGTAAATACAGTATCCCTAAGTCAATAATGAACATTCTCGATGTTTATGTGAGTTATAACCTTACATTACGTAATCGATATTGCAAGAATGTAGGTGATGACAAACTTGATTATTGTAAGTCATTGCTTATGGGCTTATCCCCACAATTAATACCAGAGATTAACAAAACCTTATTAGATGGTGACGTGAACTTTATTGCTCCAGAATTACCTTTAGTTCATAAGTCACTAATTAGTATTTCAGCCTCAAAGAATGCATTACTTGAGTTTAATAACAACATTATTGCATGTCATGAAAAATCTAAAATTATTAGATTGATATTAAGAGAAATTAGAAGGAGATATACATATTGCGAAAGGAATGGAATTATTTCTTTAGACTTAACGAAAATTAAAAAACAAAGTAACACCTATTATAAAAGGTTGTCAAACTATAGACACGATGGATTTGACGATAAAGATGAAGCGACCTTGATTTTGACAGGTCCTTCATTAATATTAGAAGTGTTATTAGGTTGTGCATATAAGGTGGCAAAATTAGATGAGACTATCCTTCCTGACTCAATATCGTATGCATTTCGTATAAACGATTTTAATTTATGCTATAGTGACCAAACTATGTTTACTTTAAAGCATATTAATTCTTCATGGATGCCTCAATGAAAACTTTAACTATAGTTATAGCTACTATTTTATCTTTTTCAGTTTGTGCAAAAAATTATGAACAAGAGAGAATTTTTGCCGACTGGACTTGTTACAATGATGGCGCTAATAGTGCAGTATTTAGTAAAACACAATACAATAACTCATCTTTTCATGAAGTTATTTATACTATTGTTTTGAAAGATGACAGTGGTGAAGTTTTGGAGTTTAAGACTGAAATCTCTGGTACTTGGACGTTAGAGAAGGATGAGATAATACATATAGTTGATAGCAAGAATCTTCAAGCAATAAATGAACAAGCTAGGATTTATTTGCCCACATTAAAAAATGACATTGAAAGTACTGAGCCGTACTCTTCATTTTTACATGAATTAAGTGATGACTTTATGAGTTTTTGGTCTAGTCGTAATGGTATATTGTATTGTATTAGAGATAGAGATTATTAAATGTATCATTTCTTTAAATAGGCTGTTTTTGCATTTCGATTTTTCACACTACGGGCTAGTTGAGTAAATGAAAATTTAAGAATAATATACTTATCTTTGGTTGCCAGTAGTACATACTAAGAGGCATCTTTTTTCTAATCTATTGTAAGATAACTTTATTTTACGTCTGCATTTTTGTTCAAGGATTTGCCCAGCTAGAGGACTCCTAGCATAGAAGCTTACACGGGTTTATGCTGAAGTCACTCGGTGGATTAATTGCTTATTGTTTGATATCAGAAAAGGCACCACATGAACGCTGAAAAAATATCGTTCATGTGGTGCCTTAATCGGTTTCTGGTTACTTAGTTCATGTTAAGAATTTGATATATAGCACTGTTATGAACAACTTAACTGCTGGATTCCGGCGCTATGGTGAGAATTATTCCGTTTACATCAGTGACCACGACCATGGTACCTGCCGGAATGTCCTGATCGCATCTGGCAGACCATGTGGAGTCACCAAGGCGGATACGGCAGTTGCCTCTCTGTACATCCTCTTCCAGACGCACGGTTTTACCCAGCAGTTGAGCCTGTTTATGGTTCAGCTCCCTTTCTGAGTCGGACTTCTTGTCTTTCTTAAACTGATATCGCCACCATGCCCAGGTGGATATCAATGAGAAAGAGGCAAATGAGACCCACTGAAGCTGCCAGCCGATAGGGAGCACTGCCAGAATCGCACCAACCAGTACTGCTGAAATGCCCAGCCATAAGAAATAGCCGGCGGTTCCCAGCAGCTCACCCAGCAGCAAAAACAGGCCGAATGCTATCCAGTGCCAGTGATTAACTTGCTGTAGTAGTTCTATCAAGAGTTATCCTTTTTATCTGAGCTTTGTTTAAACATTTCAGCAATACCCGCTACTGACCCCATCAGTCCGGTTGCTTCTAGTGGCAGCATAATAATTTTGCCATTTTCTGCCTGTCCGATAGATTTAATGGCTTCGGTATAGCCCTGCGCAATAAAGTAGTTTACCGCCTGCATATCACCCTGAGCAATGGCGTTTGAAACCATCTCAGTCGCTTTGGCTTCTGCTTCAGCAGCACGCTCACGGGCTTCAGCTTGCAGGATCGCCGCTTGTTTTTCACCTTCAGCCCGGAGGATCTCTGACTGCTTATGACCCTCTGCACGCAGGATTTCAGCTTGTCTGACACCTTCCGCTTCCAGTACATCTGCCCTTTTATTACGTTCCGCTTTCATCTGAGCGTTCATGGCGGCGGTCAGGTCTGCCGGTGGCTGCACGTCTTTAATTTCGATACGGGTAACTTTCACTCCCCACGGATTGGTCGCTTCATCCACGATAGCCAGCAGCTTAACGTTGATCATATCCCTTTGGCTGAGCATCTCATCCAGCTCCATTGAACCAAGAACCGTACGTATATTGGTCAGGGTCAGGTTGCGGATCGCGTGCTCCAGATCATTTACCTCATAAGCGGCTTTTGCTGCGTCGATAACCTGTACAAAACAGACGGCGTCTATGGTTACGTTAGCGTTATCTTTTGAGATCACTTCCTGAGCCGGAATATCCAGAACCCGCTCCATCATATTGATCTTTGAGCCGACACTATCCACAAACGGAATAATCAGGTTAATGCCCGGTTTGAGGGTATGGGTGTATCGTCCAAATCGTTCAATGGTCCAGTTGTTGCCCTGAGGAACGGTTTTCACTCCTGCAGCGATAAATGCAACAACAACAAAAATCAAAATTCCTATGGTAATGAGTACATCAATAGTCATGATTAGTCCTTTATGTGATGAAAAGTGGCGGTCAGAATTTTCTCACATTTCATTGCTCTGAGTTAGAGAACGCAATGATTTTGTTACAATTTTTAATTCGACAGGAAAGAGTATAGTCGGGAATATAGGGGCTGGTGGAAAGCCCCTGTCAAAAATTGGATCAGTACAGCAAAGAATAGAGGTTTCTGCGGTATTTGGCGGCAACAGCATTGCCTTGCCCTAGTGCTGACAAAATATCCATAAAGGCTTTTTTAACTTCACCGTCAAGGGCATTTAGATCTCTGCTCAGGAATACCCAAAGAAGTTGCAGCGCTTCCTCACTGCGGTTTACCTGATGATACTGCAGGGCTAGTTCGCATGCCGTTGCGATATCGTCAGGTGTCTCTCTTAACCGGCTTTCCAGTGCCTGAATCTCAGGGCTGTCTGCTGCTTGTTCATGCAGATCCAGCTTTGCGACCAAGCCTTTATAGTAATTGTCCTGATACTCCAGCGGAATGTTACCCAGCAATACTTTTGCCTGATCAAATTGCTGAGTTTCCAGCAGGCAGTCTGCTGTCGCCAGTTTGATATCACCACGATTCTTAAACTCATCAGAAAGCCCCGCCAGAAGGGTAAGTGCCTCACTATGTTCACCAGCCTGAATCTTCAGTTGTGCCTGCTGTATGGCAAGTTCGTCCTGACTTGGCAGGTGTTTAACTAACATGGCGCTAATGGCCTCAAGAGTCTGAGGGCCGCCAAGTCCGTCAACGGGCTGACCTTTCACAAACAGAGCTATGGTAGGTAGCGCCTGTACACCAAACTGTCCGGCAATCATCTGTTCCTGCTCGCAGTTAAGCAGGGCAAGGGTAAATGCACCGGCATATTGCTGAGCCAGATTTTGTAGTGATGGAATAATATCGGCACTTTCAGGCACGGCGGGTGCCCAGAAATGGAGAAGTACTGGCTTTTGTGCTGACTGTTCTAATGTCTGGCGGAAGTTCTGCTCATTTAACTCCACGATAAACTCGGAATGCATACTTAGTCCTTAACGGTTAGGGTACTGATTAAGTATGGGTTTATAGGGTAAAAATCAATAGAGCAGAAACAAAAAATGCCCCTTTTCAGGAGCATTTAATGTTTGATATGGCAGAGGTGCTACAGAGATAACAGTAAAACTAGCGCAACACCTATACCAATCCAGTTTAGTTGATTTAATGTCATCTTCTTCACCAAATGTAGCGCTAAAAATGAGGTGGTACAGTTCACCTCTACAGTATGGAGAAGAGTGTATATACATTGTATGACGCTTTTATGACAAACCGTGTCATATTGCCATATTAGTTTTTCTGACAGCCCTTAAGCTGCCTTTCGCAGAATAGAGTCCAGCCATTTGGTCGGTAAAATCCGCCGTAACACGGCAAACACCTTGGTCGGTGTTGTGACGGGATAACGTATTTTCGGGTTGTCAGACTCCAGTGCGTGCAGCAGCGGTTCTACGATCGCTTCTGCCGGCAGAACAAAGCGGTTGTTAGAGCTTTCTTGCTGCAGGCGGTCTATCTGCTGCTGATATGCCTGACTATGGACACTGTTTTCTTCATCGATCCACTGGCGGAATTTTTTCAGTGCCGTTGCGCGAAACTGAGTTTCAATTGGCCCCGGTTGGATCAGGGATATGTTGATATTGCTGTTGTGTAGCTCCAGACGAAGGGTATCCGTCCAGCCTTCGAGAGCAAATTTAGAGGCGTTATACGCTCCGCGGTATTTCATTGCAGCAAAACCCAGAACTGAGCTGTTCTGAATAATTCGTCCCTGTTGCTGCTTCCTCATATAGGGAAGTACCTCACAAACCAGCTGATGCCAGCCAAACAGGTTGGTTTCGAACTGTTCTCTCAGGGCTTCTACAGGTAAATCTTCCAGTGCTCCGGCCTGACCGTAAGCACCATTATTAAACAGTGCGTAGAGGTTACCATTGCAGATCTCCATAGTTTGCGACACTGCGTTACGGATACTGTCAGAGTCGCTCAGATCTAACTGGATACAAGTAAGTCCTTCCTGCTGAAGTCTGGCGACATCTTCAGCATATCGGCAGGATGCAATCACCAGATAACCTTTGTTGTGCAGAGCGTGGGCGCAGGCGTAGCCAATGCCGGTAGAGCAGCCGGTAATGAGTATGGATTTTTGTGTCATTGTTATATTTGTTCTTATTTTATCGAGTAATTAGTGTTGTGGAACAGGTTGCTAAGGGCCGGCTCCAGCCTTGAGTAGTTAAAGTGAAAACCGAGTTCAGTCAGGCGTTTGGGCTTAGAGTGAATACTGTCAAACAGCAGGCAACTGGCTTCACCCATGGCTAAGGTGAACAGCCATTTGGGTGTCACCATAAACAGAGGCCGGCGCAGGGTTCTGGCTAAAGTGCGGCTGAAATGTTTATTGGTAACCGGGTGAGGCGCATTGAAGTTGAAATGCCCTTTGGCATGAGGAGTTTCAAGCAGATAGACAATACCCCGCACCATATCCTGAATATGAATCCATGGCATAAACTGATCGCCTTTACCCAGAACAGAGCCCATTCCAAACTGAAATGGCGGTAACATGGCTTTTAGTGCGCCCCCCTGAAGCCCCAGAACCAGTCCGGTTCTCAGCATACAGACACGGGTTTTATCGGATTCAGCTTTAATAGCGATTGATTCCCAGGCGGAACAGACGTGGTGGGTAAAGCCTTCGTGATAAACATGCAGCGATTCATCAAACGGGTGCTGCTGCTGATCGCCGTAATAACCCACGGCAGAACCACTGATAAACACTTCCGGTGGCTCGGTACTGGCGTGAATAAGCTCCACCAGTTTTTCTGTTATCCCCCAGCGGCTCTGACAGATTTTCTTTTTCTGCTTGTTGCTCCAGCGCTTTCCGGCGATGGGTTCACCAGCCAGATTAATAATGGCATCAAATTGATTGAAGTCCTGATAATCATCCAGACTGTCGATATAGGTGATGTTTCTTAGATCGGTATGATAAAGCTTCTTTTTTGCCGCTGATATATCCCTTGTCAGTAGCACTATCTGATGCGTACTCAGGTATTTAACCAACTCAGAACCTACAAAGCCTGTCCCGCCAGTCAGCAGAATCTGCATGATACCTCCTTGTATAAAAGGCTTAACTTTAACCCTGTTAAACGACTTTTGTTCACTATGTACCTTCTGTGGTAAGTAACTATCAGTATAGTCTCTGATTAGTAGAATAAATAGTTGCTGATAACCCTATAAAATGTCTGGTAACACGGGGAACCGAAGAGGAAACGTGTCGGTTGTACAGGTTATGCTAATTTAAGATGTTAAATATCTCATTTTTGTAAAAAAGCGCGGAATTCAGTCACTGTATTTCATATAGTTACTGATAACAATACGAAATATTTCAGGGAGAGAGAATGAAAGCGTTAGTTGCTTTATTTAAAGCAATGTTAGGAAGTCTGCGTGATCTGCTTCCTATTGTGTTCGTGATTGGATTTTTCCAGTTAGTCGTTCTGCAGGAGCCCTTACCAAATATACTGCCAATCTTGTTCGGGCTGATTTTAGTCGTGCTCGGTTTAACCTTTTTTGTATTTGGTCTGGAGATGGGGCTGTTCCCTATCGGTGAGTCTATGGCTCACGCCTTTGCCCGTAAAGGCAGCATCTTCTGGCTTATCTTGTTTGCATTCTGTCTGGGGTTCGGAACCACCATAGCAGAACCCGCGCTGACCGCCGTCTCCGCTGAAGCAGCACAAGTTGCCGCTGAAGGCGGTATGATTCCCCATACTGAAGATGAAATGTCCGGCTATGCAAACGGCCTGCGTTTTACTGTTGCCTTGTCTGTCGGCATCGCTATTGTGCTGGGGGTGGTACGTATTATTAAAGGGTGGCCGATTCATATTATGATCATCGGCGGCTATGTCGGTGTGGTTATCCTGACATGGTTTGCTCCTGAGAATATTATTGGTATCGCCTATGATTCAGGCGGGGTAACGACTTCCACCATTACTGTGCCACTGGTAACCGCTCTTGGTGTCGGGCTGGCTTCTGCCATTAAAGGACGAAATCCTATGCTGGACGGGTTTGGTCTGATCGCTTTTGCCTCCCTGCTGCCAATGATGTTCGTGATGATATACGGGATGGTGTTGACATGATTAGTCCTGCTATTTTTATTGATACCTTTATCTCGACTGTCAAAGATGTGCTGCCAATTGCCACCATTATTTTTGGCTTCCAGATTGCTATTTTACGAAAACCGGTCGCCAACCTGCCTACGGTAATTCTCGGCTTTTTCTACGTGATACTGGGGTTATCACTATTCCTGATAGGGCTTGATCTGGCACTGTTCCCGTTAGGCGAGACCATGGCTCAGCAGCTTACTGCGCCGGATTTTCTTTACTCATTTAAGGATAGCCTGACCGAGTCACTGAGCTGGATCGATTACTATTGGGTTTATCTGTTTGCTTTTGCCATAGGGTTTAGTACCACCATCGCAGAACCTTCCCTTATTGCGGTGGCGATTAAGGCGAATCAGGTTTCCGGTGGCGCAATCAGTGTAAACGGGTTGCGAATAGCCGTAGCAATCGGTGTGGCCGTCGGGATCTCACTTGGTAGCTACCGGATTGTGGTGGGAGACCCGATTCACTATTACATTATTGTCGGATATATCGTGGTGGTGATTCAGACCTATTTCGCGCCTAAGCTGATCGTGCCTCTGGCTTACGATTCAGGAGGAGTAACGACCTCGACTGTGACTGTACCTCTGGTTACGGCACTGGGGCTTGGTCTGGCCTCTACGGTTCCGGGACGAAACCCCATGATAGATGGATTTGGCTTAATCGCCTTTGCCAGTTTATTCCCAATCATTTCAGTGATGGCGTACGCTCAGATTACGCAATGGTTGAACTCAAAATCAAAATCGAAGGAGAGCGAGAATGCGCTTTAAACTTCTTATAGCCTTTGTTGAAGATACAAAGACAGATGCCGTACTGGACGCTGCCCGCTCAGCCGGAGCAACTGGTGCAACGGTCATTAATAACGCCAGAGGGGAAGGTCTTAACCAGAAAACCACCTTCTTCGGTTTAACCCTTGAAGTACAGCGTGATGTAGTGCTGTTTGTGGTAGAGGAACATTTGTCCAGACAGATACTGGAGACCATCAATGAGGTTGGTGAATTTGATGATCAGTCAGGGCAGGGTATTGCAATTCAGATAGATATAGAAGATGCCGTTGGTGTTGCGCATCAGGTCGAAACATTAACTAAAGTGGTAGAGGAAGAGTTATGAGCCAACAGAGTATAATCCGCGTCCGTGACGTTATGGCAAATTCCTATGTGATGGTAGATGGATTAACCACCGTTGAGGAAGGAATCAAACTGGCGCGTGAGCATGTGGTGAAAGCCCTTGTCGTTAATAAACGTAATGAAGACGACGAGTACGGTATTGTTCTGATGAATGATATTGCCAAAAAAGTGCTGGCGAAAAACCGCTCCAGTGAGCGAACCAATATTTACGAAATTATGACTAAACCTGCTTTGACTGTAAGCCCGGACATGAATGTGAAGTACTGTGCCCGGCTGTTTGAACGCTTTGGTGTCAGCCGTGCTCCTGTAGTGGAAGACGGCAAAATTATCGGTATGGTGAGTTACAACAATATTGTTGTAAACGGAATGGCCCTGCTGTAACCGGTTCAGATTGCTTTCACACTAACGCTCAATCCTGTTGTCCGGCTTGATTTGCCTTCAATCAGGATTGAGCTGCCCTTCCCCTTGGATGTACAATCAGCAAAAGCGAAATAAGTGAGGATATATGAAGCTATTTTTTGCCTCTGATTTACATGGTTCTCTTCCCGCAACAGAACAAGTGCTGGAAAAATTCCGTAGTTCCGGTGCTGAGCACTTGGTTCTGCTGGGGGACATTCTTAATCACGGCCCGAGAAATCCGGTTCCTGAAGGTTATCAGCCTGCGCAAGTTGCTGAGTTGCTGAACCAGTATGCCGAACAGATCATTGCGGTACGTGGCAACTGTGACAGCGAAGTGGATCAGATGTTGCTTAGCTTTCCAATGATGGAAAGTTACTCATGGGTATTGATGGAGAGTGGTCAGCGACTGTTTCTGACCCATGGTCACCTTTACAACAGTGATAACCGGCCTGTATTGAAGCGGGGAGATGTGATTGCCCATGGTCATACTCATATCCCTTGTGCTGAGT
Source organism: Vibrio sp. SCSIO 43137 (assembly GCF_028201475.1). Classification (NCBI taxonomy): domain Bacteria; kingdom Pseudomonadati; phylum Pseudomonadota; class Gammaproteobacteria; order Vibrionales; family Vibrionaceae; genus Vibrio; species Vibrio sp. SCSIO 43137. The sequence goes on from NZ_CP116383.1 coordinate 892,001, forward strand.
TAAAGGGCAAACAGTATATCTATAACCCCGGATCGGTAACCTTTCCTAAAGGGGGATTCCCTGCCAGTTATGGTACGCTGAACGGAAGTCAGCTGGAGGTCATCAGCTTCTCCGGTGAAGTTATTGCCTCGGTACGAATAGAAACCGTCTGATAAACAGGGGAGCCACTGTACGGCTCCTCTTCTCTTAACTCACTCTCTTTGCACCTCACGCACCTATGCTGATCTCTACATCTCAGCCGGAAAATGCTGTCATAGTACGGCGTTTGGTTCTCAAAAACGTAAGCTGATCAATTTTTTCTCTGTTATAGCCTTGAAATCACGCTTGTCACCCTTATTTATATCCAACAGAAAAGGGCGATTGTTTATGCCCAAGCAGAGTATTCTGCCGGAACCAAAATCTCATGGAGTTAAAATGAGCGAGACAACTACAGCAAATAAAGAAACTCGTGGCTTTCAGTCTGAAGTAAAACAACTACTTCACTTAATGATCCACTCACTTTACTCAAACAAAGAAATTTTCCTGCGCGAGCTGATCTCTAACGCATCGGATGCGTCTGATAAGCTGCGTTTTCAGGCTCTGTCTAATGCTGAACTCTATCAGGGTGATGCTGATCTGGGTGTGAAGCTGTCGTTTGATGCAGAAGCGAAAACGCTGACCGTATCCGATAACGGTATTGGTATGAGCCGTGACGATGTTATTGAGCATCTGGGTACTATCGCGAAGTCAGGTACTGCTGAGTTCTTCTCAAAACTATCTGAAGATCAGAGCAAAGATTCACAACTGATTGGTCAGTTTGGTGTTGGTTTCTACTCTGCGTTTATTGTTGCAGACGCAGTAACAGTACGTACCCGTGCTGCTGGTCTGGGTGCCGATGAAGCTGTTCAGTGGCACTCTTCCGGTGAAGGTGAATACACCATTGAGTCCATCACTAAAGAGAGCCGCGGAACTGATATCATTCTTCATATGCGTGAAGAGGGTGAAGAGTTTCTGTCCGAGTGGCGTCTGCGTGATGTCATCAGCAAGTACTCTGACCATATTGGCATTCCTGTTTCCATCTGGACGAAAGAGAAAGATGAAGAAGGCAATGAGAAAGAGGAAGGCAAGTGGGAGCAAATCAACAAGGCTCAGGCTCTGTGGACGCGCAACAAATCTGATATCTCTGAAGAAGAGTATAAAGAGTTCTATAAGCATGTTTCCCATGACTTTGCTGATCCGCTACTTTGGAGCCATAACCGCGTAGAAGGTAAGAACGACTACACCAGTCTGCTTTACATCCCGGCGAAAGCACCATGGGATATGATGAACCGCGATCATAAGAGCGGCCTGAAACTTTACGTTCAGCGCGTATTTATTATGGATGACGCTGAGCAGTTTATGCCTACTTACCTGCGCTTTGTGCGTGGCCTGATAGATTCCAATGATCTGCCACTGAACGTTTCCCGTGAAATTCTTCAGGACAACAAGGTTACTCAGTCTCTACGTAATGCTTGTAGTAAGCGTGTACTTACTATGCTTGAGCGTATGGCTAAGAATGATGAAGAGAAATATCTGTCATTCTGGAAAGAGTTTGGTCAGGTGCTGAAAGAAGGTCCTGCTGAAGATTTCTCAAACAAAGAGAAGATTGCCGGCCTGATGCGTTTTGCATCGACAGAGTCAGACACTTCAGAGCAGACAGTTTCTCTGGCTTCTTATGTTGAGCGCATGAAAGAAGAGCAGGATAAGATTTTCTACCTGACTGCAGACAGCTATGCGGCAGCGAAAAACAGCCCTCACCTTGAGCAGTTTAAGGCAAAAGGCATTGAAGTTATTCTGATGTACGATCGTATTGATGAGTGGCTGATGAACTACCTTACTGAGTTCGATGGTAAGCAGTTCCAGTCAATTACTAAAGCGGGCCTTGATCTGAGCAAGTTTGAAGACGATGCAGATAAAGAGAAGCAGAAAGAGACGGAAGAAGAGTTTAAGTCTGTTGTTGAGCGCACACAAACCTATCTGGGTGACCGTGTGAAAGAGGTTCGTACAACCTTTAAGCTTGCCTCTACCCCTGCCGTTGTTGTGACCGATGATTTCGAAATGGGTACTCAGATGGCTAAGTTGCTGGAAGCGGCTGGTCAGGATGTTCCTGAAGTGAAGTACATCTTCGAGATTAACCCTGAGCATGAGCTTGTGAAGCGTATGGCGGATGAAGCAGATGAAGAAGCATTCGGTCGCTGGGTTGAGCTGTTGCTTGGTCAGGCAATGCTGGCAGAACGTGGCTCAATGGAAGATCCTAGCCAGTTCCTGGGCGCAATTAACTCGCTTTTGACTAAGGTGTAATAACCTTAAGTCGCTAAATTAAGCTAAAAAGCACCATTTTGTTGCTATCTTGCAGTATCTTTAAGGTTTATTAAGGTATTTGCATAATTAGTGATAAATGGTGCTTCTTTAGTCTTAATCTGCACAATCCCCGCTAAAAGTGTGGTAAACTCTCAACCCTGAATGTGAGTTTTAAAATTTTTTTGAAAGTTTAATCTAACCTTATACCGAAACTTATCGTGGCAGATGTAAATTCTGCTCAGCTGTGAGCTTCGGTATAAATATCAAAACAAGAGGATATATCATGCGCATCATTCTTCTGGGTGCTCCGGGTGCAGGTAAAGGCACACAAGCTCAATTCATCATGGAAAAGTACGGTATTCCGCAAATTTCTACTGGTGATATGCTTCGTGCTGCTATCAAAGCAGGAACAGAGTTAGGTAAGAAAGCAAAATCAGTTATTGACGCTGGTCAGCTTGTATCTGATGACATCATCCTGAGTTTGATCAAAGAACGTATTGCTCAAGATGATTGTGAAAAAGGTTTTCTTCTGGACGGTTTCCCACGCACTATCCCACAGGCTGATGGCCTGAAAAACATGGGTGTAGCGGTAGACTACGTAATCGAATTTGATGTTGCAGACGATGTGATTGTAGAGCGTATGGCGGGTCGTCGTGCTCACCTTCCTTCTGGTCGTACTTACCACGTTACTTTTAATCCGCCGAAAGAAGAAGGCAAAGACGACGTAACTGGTGAGCCACTGGTAGTTCGTGATGATGATAAAGAAGAGACAGTACGCGCGCGCCTTGGTGTTTACCATGAGCAAACTGCTCCTCTTATCTCTTACTACGGTAACGAAGCAGAGCAGGGCAACACCACTTACCTGAAGTTTGATGGTACTAAGAAGGTTGCTGAAGTAAGTGCAGAGCTGGAAAAAGCACTTTCTTAATAGTCAGTAGCACTTATGCTGAAAGACCCGGCCTTATAAGCCTAATGCCAGTCAGTTAAGCTGACTGGCATTTTTTGTAAGGGTACTTTTTAGGTTTTTTCCTCATCACTCGAGGATACTTTCTATCTGGTACCTTGTCTGGCAATTCAAACATTCTTAACGTTTCCAGAAGCGTAGCATAGTGCTTCGGAAGGTTACCCGGACTACTGATCGGTATAGTAGTTAGATAAACCATTACATGTCTCGCGCAGTGAGAGAAACTTAACCTATTTGGATTAACATCATCCATGCCTGAAGCAGCTTCGATCATCGCTATACGAACCAAATTGTAGGCAACAAGTACTCCCCATAGCTCTTGCCGAACCATGTCTGGCTTTCGACTTCTTAGTGTGTGGGCAGACAATAAAAGGGTTTGTTTTATTTCTCGATAGCCAAGCTCAATTTCCCAACGCTGTTGGTAAAGCTCTACCAGCTCGTTATATTGATATTTCAGCGGATCTGTCAGCGAGCTTAAAACACGATACTCCTGACCATCAATGGTATAACTTGTTAATCTTACGATTAATTCTTCATTTAAGTCAGAGAACTTTTTCGTGCCTGAGGAGATGTTTTGATTGATACCAGCCTGTCTCTTTTTCCGAGTTTATGCACTTCAGTGTAAACAAGGTCCTTTTTAGCCGGTATCATCCAGTGCCTTTCTGTTCCCGCCTGAGACCAGCTATTTAACAGGCCAAGTGAATAGTAACCTCTGTCAAATAGGGTTAGTGAGAATATCAGGTGCGTGTTCAATCAGCCTTTCGGCAAGAGTCATTTCGCCAATCTTTCTGGCATCGAAGGCACTGTCCAAAAGCAGATGACTTGATAGCTCCATCAAGCAGCACATGCGCACCTGAGGGTAACTGTTTTCCCCTTGTTTATTGCTATCGGAGCCGAAGAAGTCCCGGTTTTCGGCATTGTCATGGGTACGAAAAACGACACCGTCCACTGCAAGCAGGTTAAGTCCATGCCACACTTCAAACTTTTGCTTATTAAAGTGATGAGCAGCCAGAGCCTGAAATGTTTCCTGCATGGCTTCCACACCTAGCCTCTGCCGGGCTTGAACTAATGCGCTTGGTGCAACTAAATGACGTTTTCCAGGCAAAGATACATCAAGTTTACTGGCTATATCCCAGACGGATTCTTGTCGGAATAAACCCATTCCTACAACTGACCAAACCACAGCCTCCAATGGCAAGCGACGTTTGCGTACAGTTGCAACCCCCGCTTTTTCAAATGCTTGTGCAAGCAACTCAGGAGAGAGTAGTGAGTTCAACTTGTCTAATGAAGTGAGCTCTTTTACAGAGGAAATAGTTGTATCAAGGAGGGACTGAATAGACATAAAAAATCCGGCATCAATTACTTGATACCGGATTTTGAAGCCTTTTAAGGATCGTTCAACTGATCTATTAAATTTCTTAACTGATCAGCATTAGGCCTTATAAGCCGGGTTTTTTGTTGCTCCAATAACAGGATTTAAACAAACCTTTGTCAGCTTAACGGATACAGGATAAGCTAGCTCAACCTTACCAAAATCAAATGTAGCTATATGAAAAATGGGATTTTACTGGTTAATTTAGGAACACCTGACCGGCCGGACAGTGATGCAGTGAAAGCGTTTTTAGGCGAGTTTCTGCAGGACAAAAGAGTGGTCGACCTTTCGCGCTGGATCTGGTTACCTGTGTTGAAACTCATTATTCTGCCTAGACGCTCACCTAAGGTAGCAGCTTTATATAAAAGCATCTGGATGGATGAAGGCTCTCCCCTGATGGTCTACTCCCGACGTCAGGCTGATAAACTGGAAAAGTTGACGGGAGTCCCCGTTGCGCTGGGGATGACTTATGGAAATCCAAGTATTCAGTCAGGAATTGAGCAGCTGAAGCAGCAGGGAGTCGATAAGGTTACCGTATTACCACTCTATCCGCAGTACTCGGGCACCACAACCGGTGCAGTAGAAGATGCGCTTGAGAAGGCTTTGAGCCAGATTAGCCAGCCGCCACAGATTGAGCTCGTGAACAATTATCACGATCACCCTTTGTATATCAAAGCACTGGCGGAGAAAATCCGTAGTCACTGGCAGAAGCATGGTCAGGCGGATTACCTGCTCTGTTCATTCCACGGCATTCCTCAACGTTATGCTGATAACGGTGATATCTATCCTAAGCATTGTGAAAAAACCACTCAGCTGTTAGCAGAGGAGCTGGGGTTGTCTGATAAGCAAATGGGCATGAGTTATCAGTCGCGTTTTGGCCGTGAAGAGTGGCTAAAGCCTTACACTGATGAGACGCTTGAGCAGCTACCTAAGAAAAGTATTAAACGGTTGGATATTATAACGCCGGCATTTTCAGCAGATTGTCTGGAAACTTTGGAAGAGATAGCACAGGAATGCAAAGAAATTTACCTGAATGCGGGTGGCGAGAGCTATCATTATATTGATTGTTTGAATGACGATGATGCTCACATTGAAATGATGGATAGGTTATGCAAGGAGTTTCTTTAATCATCTCTTGATGGATTAAGCTGGCTTATTAGTAATTTCTGTTTCATCGGTATTGGAAATGTTAGCATTACGCGAATTTATTATAAAAAAACAGAGTTATGAAACGTTGGTATTTGCTTTATTGTAAGAGAGGCGATCTGGCCAGAGCCAGAATGCATCTGGAGAATCAGGGAGTAGAGTGCTACTACCCGGAAATGCAGGTTGAAAAGCTGGTAAGAGGTAAGAGAAAGGTGGTGACTGAGCCGCTGTTTTCTTCTTACCTGTTTGTCCGGTTTGATTATGAAGCCGGCCCAACATTCACTACCGTTCGTTCCAGCAGGGGTGTAGTGGATTTTGTAAGACAAGGTAGTTATCCGCAGGAAGTTCAGGGTGATTTAATCTATGAGCTTAAGCAGGTTGAACAGCAGGCTGTCGAACCTATGGTAACTTCTCTGCCGGACAAAGGGCAGGTGGTCAGAATTAAGCAAGGTCAGTTTGCCGGCCTTGATGCCATATACTCAGAAGCTGATGGCGAGTTGCGCTCGATTCTGCTTATAAAACTGATTAGCCAGACGGTAGAAGTGCGGGTAAGTAACAGCGATATTGAGTTGCAGGGTTAACTGCTTTCAGTTACAACCAGAATAGATAAAAGCCTGCCTTTACTGATAAAGGCAGGCTTTTTTACATTTTACTCTTACATCACCGCCGGTGTGGCGGTGATGGTCTGACAGAGCTTAGTAAGAGTCGTTATGCACGGTTTGTACTGCACGACCTGAAGGGTCAGCCATGTTCTTAAAGGCTTCATCCCACTCAATCGCTTTTGCAGAGGAGCATGCGATAGACGGGCCACCCGGTACACACTCTGCAGCAGATGGTAGCGGGAACAGCTCTTCGAAGATTTCACGGTACATATAGCCTTCTTTTGTTGTTGGCGTGTTGTACGGGAAACGGTACTCTGCGGTTTCAAGCTGCTGATCAGAAACTTTTGCTTCCGCGACTTCTTTCAGAGAGTCGATCCAGCTGTAGCCTACACCATCAGAGAACTGCTCTTTCTGACGCCATGCAATAGAGTCCGGCAGATAGTGCTCGAAACACTCACGCAGAATGTGTTTCTCCATTTTGCCGTTGCCACACATCTTCGCCTGAGGGTTAATGCGCATCGCAACATCGATAAACTCTTTATCAAGGAAAGGTACACGCCCTTCAACACCCCATGCAGCCAGAGACTTGTTCGCACGGGCACAGTCAAACATGTTCAGTGCCAGAAGTTTACGAACCAGCTCTTCATGCATCTCTTTAGCATTTGGCGCTTTGTGGAAATAGAGGTAACCACCGAAGATTTCATCGGCACCTTCACCGGAAAGAACCATCTTGATACCCATAGCTTTAATTTTACGTCCCATCAGGAACATAGGAGTAGACGCACGGATAGTGGTTACATCGTAGGTTTCGATGTGATAGATAACGTCACGGATAGCATCAAGGCCTTCCTGAACAGTATAAGTCATCTCATGGTGTACTGTACCCAGCTTATCAGCCACTTCACGAGCCGCGATTAAGTCAGGTGCACCTTCCAGACCAATGGCAAAGGAGTGCAACTGTGGCCACCATGCCTCGGTTTTTTCGTCATCTTCGATACGCATAGCAGCAAATCGTTTTGCTACTGCAGAGGTGATAGAAGAGTCAAGACCACCAGACAGCAGCACACCATAAGGTACGTCAGTCATTAGCTGGCGTTTAACCGCTGCTTCTAGTGCTTCGGTAAGCTCTGCTTTATCTGCTTCGTTATCTTTTACTGCGTCATATTCCATCCAGTCACGGGTGTAATAACGCTGAGGTTCTGCATCTTCAGAGGAGAAGTAGCTGCCCGGAGGGAACTCACTCACGGTTTTACAAACCGTAACAAGCGCTTTCATTTCAGAGGCAACATAGTAGTTTCCGTATCCGTCACGGCCCTGATAAAGAGGCATGATACCGATATGGTCACGGCCAACCAGATACTGATCTTTTTCTTCATCATAAAGAACAAAAGCAAAAATACCGTTTAGCTCTTCAAGGAGTTTTTCACCCATATCCTGATAAAGAGCCAGAATAACTTCACAGTCTGAATCTGTCTGGAAGTCATATCTGTCTTCATACTTTGCACGAATTTCTTTATGGTTATAGATCTCGCCGTTAACGGCCAGAACCAGTTTACGATCCGGGCTATACAGAGGTTGTGCACCACTATTCAGTCCAACAATGGCTAAACGTTCATGCGCAAGGATTGCACGTTTTGAAGCGTAGATACCAGACCAGTCTGGACCGCGGTGACGTAGTTTTTTAGACATTTCCAGCGCAATTGGACGTAACGCTGCATCGTCATTTTTTATGTCTAAAATGCCAAAAATTGAACACATATACTTTTATTCCCTAATTCATATCCGTTGGAGCAATAGCCTAAATTTGCCATTGTCGTTAAAAAAAGCAACCTTTTGTGATGAAAAAAATAATTAAATAGCCTTAATAAAAGAAAATATCCAATATTTTGGCCTTATTTCGAATGAGATCTATTTTTTGCCGCCTAAATAACCAGTTTTTTAATCATGGCTGTTTTTTGCTGTATCAAATGTTGGTTGTAACTGGTCACAAACATGACGGGCAAATCCACTTCCTGCCTCATGGTAGATATTAAAGGCAGCATTTACCCCTTCTTCAAGCAAAGATTCAAGTTGATCGGGGTACTCAGCAATAGCGGCTATGTTTCCGCTAAATCCTTTATTCTTTAACTGTTGCAGTGCCAGTTGATTTCCCAAATGGTGTGGCATGGCCAGTAAGATTAGCTGAACGTTTCCCGTGTCTAAGATACGTTCCCAGAAGTCCGGGTCAGTAGCATCACCGCAGATAACGTTTCGTCCCTGATCGGTGTGTTGCTTAACGGCATCCTGCCGGACTTCTACGCCCAGATTTATGTGGCCATATCTTTGTGTCAACTCATCATAAGCACCTGTGCCTATCCGGCCCATGCCTAAAATAAGTACCTGTGCTTCGCCCGGGTTAATCAGGCGATCCAGCTGGTTGAGTTTTTCCTCTGACTGCTGCTTAAGCCAGTTCGACGAACGTTGATACATTGTGTGACCAAATCGATTCAGCGGAGAAGCGATGATAAAGGAGAGAGACACAGCAATAGCAATGGAGGCCAGAAGATCCCCCGGTAACCAGCCGAGTTTGTATGCCAGCCCGCCCACAATCAAACCGAATTCGCTGTAGTTGAGCAGTGTCAGGCTGGCCAGAAATGAAGTCCGTACCCGGAATTTAAAGCGATCGAATACCAAATAGTAGAGAATCCCCTTAACTGGCAACAACATCAGAAACAGAAAGGCAGTAATTAAGCCTGAAAGGTTAGGGTGCTGTGAGAGGCCTATATTGAGGAAGAAACAGACCAGAAACAGCTCTTTCAGGTTAAATAGTGATTTAGACAGTTCAGAAGACTTTTTATGTCCGGCCAGAATCATACCTAAAATCAGGGCACCCAGATCCGCTTTTACTCCGGTAAACTGGAACAAGCCGGCACCCAGAACAAGGGCAGAGAAGATACCGAAAATCACCAACATTTCGCCGTGACCAACCCAGGATAAAACCCGGTAGAGAAGGGGCCTCAGTAAAGGCAGGGCGAACAGGAAGATGGCGTACCAGAGAGGCAACTTACCGGTCGAAATGGTCAGAAAAAGCACCGCGAAGATATCCTGCATAACCAGAACACCGATAGCGATGCTGCCATAAATGGCATTCATTTCACCTTTTTCCTGAAGGGTTTTAATGGCGAATACTGTGCTGGAAAATGACAGGGCAAAAGCAATTAGCAGCAGTTGATCCAGTGACAGAGCAGTTAGCGTCGATACGCCAATCAGTTTTAACGCCAGAAGGGCGAGGGTAAAAAACAGGGTCGAAAAAAGGTTATGCAGTGTTGCTCCTGCCCAAATCTCTTTTGCTAACAGAGTTTTAATATCCAGCTTGAGACCGATGGTAAACAGCAGCAGCGTTACCCCGAGATCGGCCAGAAGCTCTATGGTGTGACTGGACTCAAAACCAGCAAAACTTAAGCAAAAACCGGCGATCAGAAAACCCACTAAGGGTGGCAACTGACACTTGAGTGCGATAAATCCGGAGATAAATGCTGCGGACAACAGAATAAGATCCATACCTTCCCCTCTAATACAGAAAAGGCCAAGCGTTATAAGCTTAGCCCGTTAGAGTTGACCATAAAAACTGCTTATTCTTCAAGAAGTTTTTGTAACAAAACTCCATTTAGCATGGCACGTTTTATCATAGCAAATGCGCCCATAGTCGGCTTGCCTTCAAGCTCTGAAGCAACGATAGGCAGGTTGGTATGAAACGTGGTTAAAGATTGCGTTTCAATATTGCGACGGATAGCAGGAAAAACCAACTCTTTTGCTGCTGTGATATCTCCGGCAATGACAATTTTCTGGGGGTTAAACAGGTTGATGGTGATGGCAATGGCTTTACCCAGCTTATTGCCGACCCTGACCAGACTCTGTTTTGCCAGATCATCGCCCTCTAAGGCGTGTTGACAGACCTCTTTCATGGTGATAGTGCTTAGTTCAGACAGCGAGGAGTCATAGCCCTTGCTTAACAGCTCATTAATGCGCTCTAAAATGGCCGGGTTAGAGGCAACGGTCTCCAGACAACCAAAATTGCCACACTGGCACTGGCTGCCCAATGGGTCAATCTGGATATGGCCGATTTCACCAACATTGCGGTTGGAACCAAGAAATACCTGACCGTTAACAATAATGCCGGCTCCGGTTCCCCGGTGAACACTGACCAGAATAGAGTCATTACAGTCACGGCTTGCGCCAAAGTAATGCTCTGCCAATGCCTTACCGCGGATATCGTTGCCGATAAAACAGGAGACGGCAAAGTGATCCTGAATCAAATCACCCAGAGAGAAGCTATCTATATCAGTATTAGGAATATAGTCGACAGCGCCGGTTTCCGGGTTCACCAGACCGGGCAACACGATACCAATAGCGATAAGTTGTTTGATTTTATCCTGATGGCTATCAATAAACTTTTTGATCAGAGAGAGCAGGCCATCTTTAAGTTCAGACTGATTGCTGTAGTCGAAGGTAGATTGATCGCTGGCCAGTTCTTCGCCGCTCAGATTCATCAGACTAAACTGAATATAATCCCGTCCAAGACGGATGGCGACAGAGTGGAAAGGGTTTACTTCTGTGGTGAGTGAAATAGCCCGCCGGCCACCGGTAGAGGCTTGCTGCGCGACCTCTTTGATCAGGCCGCGTTCCATAAGCTGACGGGTAATTTTAGTGACGCTGGCGGGAGCAAGCTGGCTAACTTCGGCGATCTGTATCCGTGAAATCGGACCCTTTTGATCAATCAGGCGGTATACAGCCGCACTGTTGAGTTGTTTTACCAGATCTACGTTACCAATTTGTCCGCCATTCATATTTATGTCTGCTCGTAATGTCCGTTGACTACTGTTGCGTTTACATTGAAGTCATTGTCAAACACAGTCAGGTTTGCTGTCATTCCTGTTTTAATCTGTCCTAAGTGATGATCGACGCCTATTGCCCTCGCCGGGTATAGGGTGGCCATTCTCAGTGCTTCATCTAACGGAAGTCCGACAAATTTAACGGTATTTTCAATTGCTTCAATCATGGTCAATGCTGAGCCACCAAGGGTTCCGTTTTCATCGACGCATTTGCCATTCCGGTAATATACTTTCTTGCCGACAAAAATAAAGTGATCCATTTCAGCGCCGGCCGGAGCTGTGGCGTCTGTCACTAATACCAGCTTTTCTCCTTTTACTTTATGAGCAATGCGGATATTGGCATAGTCGACATGGTAGCCGTCAGCAATCACGCCGGCATAGACCTTTTCAGAATCGTAAATTGCCCCGACAGTACCCGGCTCTCTGCCAGTCATAGGTGACATGGCGTTAAACAGGTGGGTAGCAAAACTGATTCCGGCATCAAATCCCTGACAGGCTTCAGCATAAGTAGCATCACTATGACCGATAGCTACCACAATGCCGTTGTCTGCCAAGGTTTTAATTACTTCAGGTTGGTTCTTCTCAGGAGCAAGGGTCACCTTGGCAATAAGATGACTATTTTCGCAGATGAAATTAATCATTTCATCGTCTGAAGCGCGGATAAAGTCAGGGTTATGAATCCCTTTCTTTGCCACATTCAGGTAAGGACCTTCAAGGTGCAGGCCGAGCGACTGGTTTTTGTGCTGTTGCTGATACTCTTTTTGCACTTTAATCGCCTGACGCATATCCGCATCAGAGGACGTAATCAGTGTTGGCAGAAAGCTTGTGCAACCTGATTTCAGGTTTGCTTTGTGCATGGTATCCAGAGTTTCAACGGAAATTGCATCGTTAAACATAACGCCGCCACAGCCGTTAAGTTGCAGATCGATAAAGCCCGGGCTTAGATTGGCGCCCTGCAGGTCAATAACTGGTATATGTTCTGCAACCTCTTCTGACGGCAAAATGCTCTGGATAGTATTGCCGTCAACAATGACGGCGTGGTTTTCCAGCACATCGCTACCAGAATAAATCGTACAGTTGGTAAGTGCATACATGGCAGGATTTCTCATTGATTACTTCAAATTCTTAATATTTTCAGCTTCAAGCTCTCTGAAATACTTCACGGTTTTGACTTTCAGTTCCTGAGTTGAAGGTTCATCACATACGATGACAGATTTAGGGTGCAGTTGTAGTGCTGAGACAGTCCAGAGATGATTGACTGAACCTTCAACGGCTGCTTCTAACGCAAGGGCTTTATTATGACCGGTAATCAGTATCATGATCTCCTTCGAATCCAGTAGCGTACCTACACCTATGGTTAAAGCATACTTAGGTACCTGATTAATGTCGCCGTCAAAAAAGCGCGAGTTGGCAATCCGGGTATCTTCAGTCAGAGTTTTAATTCTGGTTCTAGATGATAAAGAAGAAGCGGGCTCGTTAAAAGCAATATGTCCGTCGTTCCCCACACCACCCATAAACAGATGAATCTGACCGTAAGAGCGGATTTTCTCTTCATAGCGCAAGCACTCTGCTTCGTGATCCTCTGCATTACCATTCAGCAGATTAATATTTTCTTCTTTTATATCAATGTGGTTAAAAAAGTTTTCATACATAAATGATCGGTATGACTCCGGATGATCGGCAGGGATGCCAACGTACTCATCCATATTGAACGTCACTACATTTTCAAAACTTACTTCGCCTTCATTATAAAGTCGGATTAACTGCTTATAGGTCGTTAATGGTGTGCCGCCGGTAGGCAGCCCGAGAACGAAGGGGCGGGAGGATGTTGGCTTAAATGTATTGATTCGGTTAACAATATGCTTTGCTGACCAAAGCCCGACATCTTGTGCGCAATTTAATGGAATAAGTCTCACGACGACACCTCAACAATATGTATATAACGATTAAATCTTAAGCTCGAAGCTTCAATAATTCGAATCATAAAATAAGTTTTATGATCTCGCTAGCAAAATCCTTGTTTACAACTTTTACATGTAGATCTAAGTCACACAAATGGAGGTTTTAATTTGCGGGACGAATTTAATTTCTTAAACTGAAAGTGACTAAATTGGAAGACTAAAATAAGTCAACCGAACTTAATTAAAATTCTATAGGGGGAATTTTACAGTGAACGTTCTCGGATACTTTCAAAAAGTAGGTAAAGCACTGATGGTACCAGTTGCAACATTGCCTGCTGCAGCAATACTAATGGGGATCGGCTACTGGCTGGATCCAACTGGTTGGGGTGGAAACAATGCGCTGGCGGCTTTCTTAATTAAAGCAGGTGCAGCCATCATTGATAACATGTCTGTGCTGTTTGCAATTGGCGTTGCATACGGTCTGTCGAAAGATAAAGACGGTGCTGCCGCTCTGGCTGGCTTTGTCTGCTACATGGTAATTACTACACTATGTGGTGCAGGTGCGGTAGAAGCTATCGGCCTTGTTACTTTAGATGAAGGTTCTACTCTGGCTTTCAATAAGATCAATAACCAGTTTATCGGTATTCTGTCTGGTATCGTTGCCGCTGAGTTGTACAACCGTTACTACCAAGTTGAACTGCATAAAGCACTCGCCTTCTTTAGTGGGAAACGTCTGGTTCCTATCTTAACCTCTTTCGCTGCTATTGTGATTTCATTTGTGCTTATGTTTATCTGGCCGGTTGTGTTTGGCGGTCTGATTTCTCTGGGTGAAAGCATTGTTGGTTTAGGTGAAGTAGGTTCTGGTATCTACGGCTTCTTCAACCGCCTGCTGATTCCTGTTGGTCTGCACCACGCACTTAACTCAGTGTTCTGGTTCGATATGGCGGGCATTAACGACCTTGGTAACTGGTGGACTCCGAATGCAGTAGAAGCTGGTGTTGGTGTTGTTGGTGAAACAGGCCGCTATATGGCTGGTTTCTTCCCGATTATGATGTTTGGTCTGCCGGGTGCCGCTCTTGCTATCTACCATACTGCCCGTCCTGAACATAAAGCGCGTGTAGCTTCTATTATGATTGCTGCAGGTTTCGCATCGTTCTTCACAGGTGTAACTGAGCCGCTAGAGTTCTCCTTTATGTTCCTTGCTCCGGTACTGTATCTGGTACACGCAGTATTGACAGGTGTCTCTCTGTTTATCGCCGATATGATGAACTGGACTGCTGGTTTCGGTTTCTCTGCTGGCCTTGTGGATATGGTGCTGTCTGCGCAAAACCCACTGGCGAACAAGTGGTATATGCTGATTGTTCAGGGCTTCGCATTCTTCGCTATCTACTACTTTGTGTTCCGCTGGGCTATCACAACCTTCAAGCTGAAAACGCCGGGTCGTGAAGATGAAGATGCAGTTGAAGCGAAAAGCAGTGGTGTAAGTGAAGACTCAGCAGTACTTGCTAAAAAGTATCTGAAAGTTCTGGGTGGACACGATAACCTGCAAAACATTGATGCTTGTATTACCCGTCTGCGCTTAACAGTTAAAGATATGGAAATTGTAGACGAAGCTAAACTGAAAGCCCTTGGTGCAATGGGTGTGGTTAAGCTGGGTAACAACAACCTTCAGGTTATCCTTGGTCCTCTGGCTGAAATTATTGCCGGTGAGATGAAGAATATTCCTGCATCAGAAGACCTTGTTGAAGTACAGGTACCATAACTTCTGATAAGTGATTAATTGAATAGGCCTTCCAACCGGAAGGCCTTTTTCGTTCTTACCATTCAGATCAGCTAAGTTATGTATTCTTGTGCAAAAGACCTTATTGCAAGGTCATAAATGCCTCCGATTCCAGAGTAAATTAACCGGAACAAGTTACTTCCCTATAAAAAGAGCGGAAATTACTATTATTTCATCACTTTTAGTTGTGTCGATAGTGATAAATGTGGATCATTAGGAGCTAAAACCCAGGCTGGCTTCGCAATAGTAACAGGCAGCCGTTGGGAACGAATTTCTGACAATACTAGGGCGGTTGTTTTATAACCGATCCTCCCAAAAAATAGAGGTGCTTAGATGAGTGAAGCTGAAGCTCGTCCATCGAATTTCATTCGCCAAATCATTGATAAAGATCTTGCGGATGGCAAACACACAAGTGTGCATACTCGATTTCCGCCGGAGCCGAATGGCTACCTGCATATCGGTCACGCTAAATCTATCTGTTTGAACTTTAGTATTGCTCAGGACTATCAGGGACAATGTAATCTCCGTTTTGATGATACAAACCCTGAGAAAGAAGACATCGAATACGTTGAATCTATTAAAAATGATGTGCACTGGTTAGGCTTTGAGTGGGCGGGAGATATTCATTACTCTTCTGACTACTTTGATAAGCTTTACGGCTATGCAGTTGAATTGATTACTAAAGGCTTAGCGTATGTTGATGAGCTAAGTCCGGAGCAGATACGCGAGTACCGCGGAACATTGAAAGAGCCGGGTAAGAATAGCCCTTACCGCGACCGCAGTGTTGAAGAGAACCTGGCGCTGTTTGAAAAAATGCGTAATGGGGAGTTCGAAGAAGGCAAAGCTTGTCTGCGTGCGAAAGTTGATATGGCATCTTCATTTATGGTGATGCGTGACCCGGTTATTTACCGTGTTCGTTTTGCCCATCACCATCAGACTGGTGATAAGTGGTGTATCTATCCGATGTACGACTTTACTCATTGTATTTCTGATGCGCTGGAAGGGATTACTCACTCTATCTGTACGCTGGAGTTTCAGGACAACCGCCGTATTTACGACTGGATTCTGGAAAACATTACCATTGACTGCCAGCCTCGTCAGTACGAGTTTAGCCGCCTGAATCTGGAATACACAGTAATGTCTAAGCGTAAGCTTAGCCAGCTGGTTTCTGAAAATCTGGTTAATGGCTGGGATGATCCACGTATGCCAACTATTTCCGGCCTGCGTCGTCGTGGCTTTACACCTGCGTCTATCCGTGAGTTCTGTAAGCGTATTGGTGTCACTAAGCAGGAGAACATGATTGAGTTTGGTTCTCTGGAATCTTGTATCCGTGATGACCTGAACGACAATGCACCTCGTGCAATGGCAGTGCTGGATCCGGTTAAAGTTGTGATTGAAAACTATGATGAGTCATCAGTAGAGACTCTGTCAGTTGCTAATCACCCGAACAAACCGGAAATGGGCAGCCGAGATGTTCCGTTTACCCGTGAAGTGTATATTGAGCGTGATGACTTCCGTGAAGAAGCAAACAAAAAGTATAAGCGTCTGGTTCTTGGTAAAGAAGTTCGTCTGCGTGGTGCTTATGTGATTAAAGCTGAGCGTATTGAAAAAGACGCCGATGGTAACATCACCACTATCTTCTGCTCATACGATTCAGAAACCCTTGGTAAGAACCCGTCAGACGGGCGTAAGGTTAAAGGGGTTATTCATTGGGTATCAGCAAGCCATGGTTTGCCGGCTGAAATCAGACTGTATGACCGTCTGTTTACCGTTGAAAACCCGGCTGCAACAGATAACTTTGCTGAAACCATTAACCCGGATTCACTAGTGGTTAAAAATGGTTTTGTTGAGCCAAGCTTAGCCGAGGCTGTTGCCGAGAAGGGTTATCAGTTTGAACGTACTGGTTATTTCTGTGCAGACTCTAAGGATTCAAAAGCGGATGCTTTAGTGTTTAACCGCACAGTTGGCCTACGGGATACCTGGGCTAAGAAAGACGTTTAAACGCCAGATAATAGCTATAAAAAACGCCCGGACCAGTTGGTATCGGGCGTTTTTTTATATTGCGGAACGACTTATTTTGCTAATAGCAGCTGAAGATTCGTTGCCTTGTTCAGCAGGCATTAAAAAAGCCAGCTATAACAAACTGGCTTTTATATGCATGTTGAGAAATAACACTGTTATTTCTTCATATGAGCGTTGGCATCGGTTTTACAGTCACCATTCAGGCACTTTCCGTATAGGTAAAGGCTATGGTTGGTCAATTCAATATTGTATGACTGTGCAATCTCTTTCTGACGCTGCTCGATAACCTCATCTGAAAACTCAATAACTTCGCCACAATCAAGGCAAACCAAGTGATCATGGTGATGCTGAGTTGATAATTCGAATACAGATTTGCCACCTTCGAAGTGGTGACGTGTCACAATACCTGCATCATCAAACTGGTTAAGAACACGATATACTGTCGCAAGTCCAATTTCTTCACCAAGGTCTATTAGCTTTTTGTAGAGCTCTTCAGCGCTTATATGTTGACTCGCAGGCTCTTGAAGTACCTCAAGAATTTTAAGACGCGGTAGGGTCACTTTTAGTCCGGCATCTTTAAGCGCTTTATTATTATCTGTCATATCTCTTCCTGTAGATGAACTGCATAGTTAATGCGACAGTTACAATTGTTCCTATTATAGGTCAGCGTGAACTAACATTAAACCCAAAACTTCAAAGGCTTAATAATAAATATTTGAATATTTGCTCGAAATTTCAGATATTGTACTCTGCCAATAACAATTTGTTAACAGGGAAGGTTATGAACAAAGGTATTGCACGGATTTATAAGCCGGGAATTGTGCGGTTTGCACTGAACATCTGGCCGCCATTTTGGGGATCGGGGATTAAAATTGAGAGTATAAGCGAAGATTTTCGCAATGTACGTGTCAGGCTAAAGCTGCGTTGGTGGAATAAAAATGCCAATAGAACTCAGTATGGAGGAAGTATCTTCTCGCTGACGGATCCTATTTACGCTCTTATGCTGATGGGAATATTGGGAGAGGAGTACTATGTCTGGGATAAAGAGGCGAGTATTAATTTTATTAAGCCGGGCTCCAGTGATTTATATGCAGAGTTTCAGATTAGTCAGGATATGCTGGATAAAATATTGAGTGAAACAGCGTGCGGTGAGAAGTGTTTTCCTGAATTTATAATTTACGTTAAGGATCGTAATGAAAATGTGGTTTCAGAAGTGCAGAGAAAACTGTATGTCAGGAAAAAGCCCAAGTACCGTCAGTATGAACAAGAAAGCGCCTCAGTTTAATGAGGCGCTTCGACATTCTGCTGTGGGGAATTAGTCTTCTAATTCAGACAGGCACATCTCTTCATGAATCTGCTGAACCCACTTGGTTACACGCTCATCGGTAAGTTCTGGCTGGCGATCTTCGTCAATGCATAGACCGACAAAAGTTTCATCGTCTACCAGAGCTTTAGACGCTTCAAACTCATAACCTTCAGTTGGCCAGTGACCTAATACAGTACCGCCTTTGGCTTCCACGATATCACGGATGTTACCCATAGCATCACAGAAATACTCAGCATAGTCTTCCTGATCGCCGCAACCGAAAATAGCAACCAGCTTGGTAGAGAAATCAATGTCTTCTAACTCAGGGAAAAAGTCATCCCAGTCACACTGAGCTTCACCGTAATACCAGGTAGGAATACCCAGAATCAACAGGTCAAAGTTATCCAGATCTTCTTTACTGCTTTTTGCAATATCCTGAACGTGAACGAGCTTCTTAGTCAGCTGCTTTTGAATCATCTTTGCAACGGCTTCTGTATTACCAGTATCGCTACCAAAGAAGAGACCTACACTTGCCATAAATGAATACCTATATATTTATTGTTGATATTGGCGGAAAACGACCGTCAACCCAGCCCGGTGCCTTCCCAGCTAAGTTGAATAATGCCTTTAGCGATAAAGCCTGCACAACCTAAAAACAGAACAGACCATACTACCCGCTGACCGAATACAGGAACATTGCCTTGTTTAAGCACATCTTTTATCGCCATTCCGATAAAAAAGAAGATACCGGCAAACAGCAAATCTAAGCCGATTGTGTTTAATGTATCCATGTAGTCGTAGAGCATATCATTTTCCTATGCCAAATTAGTTGGAGAACTATATCACTGTTAACATGTAAAGTTAATGATCTATCCTGTGTGAAATTGATGTTATAGACCATAAACTGAGAATCAATCAGCTTGGGGATTCTTATACACTGCTTATGTTTTTTAGCGGATAAATCGCCTTATTGCCCTGACCACTTCTTGTGGTTTTTCTGCGTGTAACCAGTGACCGGTATTAGCAATAATATGCGCTTTGGCATTAGGAAATTGTTGCTGAATCTCTTTCTGATATTCAGCAGTAATATAGTCCGAATCTGCACCTTTAAGAAATAGCGTAGCGACAGGGCATCCCGGTTGTAAATCCCATCCCAGAATATTCCAGTAATTATCCAGAATGGCCGGCACATTGAAGCGCCATTTCAGATAACCTTCTGCCCGGTAGAGGGATTTGCCCAGAAACTGACGAACCCCTTCCATCTCTATATGTTCTGCCAATAATGAAAGTGCTTCATTACGATTGGCCGGACGATGTTGAATAACTGCTTCCAAGCCGGCAAAAACGTTGTCATGTTTCCGGTACTGATAAGCCACAGGAGCCATATCCATTACTACCAGTTTGCTGACCGCTTGCGGATGGTCAGAAGCAAGCTTCATCGCCACTTTTCCGCCCATGGAGTGACCGATAACAATAACTTGTTTTAGTCCAAGGTGATTAAGTAACTGAGATACATCATCAGCCATCTCCTGATAGGTATGGCTGGTATCATGGAATGAAACACCGTGATTTCTTAGATCGATACTGAGCACCTGAAAATCACTGGCTAAATCCCGGGCTAGCAGACCTAAGTTATCCAGATTGCCGAACAGGCCGTGTATTAACAGAAGGGGCTGACCTTCTCCCTGAAGTTTATAGTTGAGCAACGCAGACATAGTTTATTTGTTGTTGAAGTTTTAAGCCTATGTTAGTGCTTCGTTTCTGCTCAGGCAAACTCAATACACATTATTCTGAGTTGGAACTCGCATCTTTAACCTGTTTGAGTATAATCATCAGGATATTCAAACAGTGAGATTGTGAAAGCGAATGAAAACGATTGAAGTAGAAGAGGATCTTTACCGTTATATAGCAAGCCAGACCGAGCATATTGGTGAGAGTGCATCGGACATTTTAAGGCGGCTACTTAATATGGATGGTACAGAGCAATCCACTCCTAAAGTCGCTGAGTCTGCGATCGTAGAAGAGTCGACACCTGTTACTAAAGAACCGGCAGGGCTGGTTGTAAGCAAAGACGCTGGTAATACAGAAAAAGTCGACGGCGTTAAAGTGATGAGATCGCTTCTGATCTCAGACGAGTTTGCCGGAAGTAAAAAAGCCATTGATCGTTTTATGCTGGTGTTGTCATCTCTGTATCAGACCGATAAGCAGAGCTTTGCTGAAGCGACACAAGTAAAAGGCAGAACACGGGTTTACTTTGCCGATAATGAAGCTGTTCTGCTCGCCAGTGGTAAAACCACCAAACCACGGGCAATACCAGAAACGCCTTTCTGGGTGATTACCAACAACAACACTAATCGTAAACGCCAGATGGTTGAGCAATTGATGACCAGAATGAGCTACCCGGCCGAGTTAATCGAAAAAGTGTGCAGTTCGATATAAATTTAAAATGGTAATCTAGTTTTATATAAGATTTCAGCCTCATAATGATGTAGTCCTCAAGCGTCGTTATGAGGCTTTTTAGTTTGTAATGTTTATTTTTATTTTTTAAAGGATTATTCGATGGCGATACACTCCCGGGCAGGGCAGAAAGCACTGCAAGAAGATTTACATAATATTCCTGCGTTGGTTGCGAATTACTTTCTTCTGCAGCCAGATGCGGCAAATCCGGCCCACAAGGTTCAGTTCGGCACTTCCGGTCACCGCGGATGCGCGGATAAATCTACATTTAATGAGCATCATATTCTGGCCATCGCTCAGGCGATTGCTGAAGTGCGCTTAGCCCACGGAACCACAGGCCCCATATACGTAGGTAAAGATACTCATGCCTTGTCTGAAGCGGCTATCTATTCTGCTATTGAAGTATTGGTTGCCAATGGCATTCAGGTTGTGGTGCAAGAAGAGAACGGTTATACACCGACGCCGGGCATTTCTCATGCAATTCTGACTCATAATCTTAAGCATCAGGATAAAGCGGACGGGATTGTTATTACTCCGTCGCATAACCCGCCTCAGGATGGTGGTATCAAATACAACCCTCCTCATGGTGGTCCTGCAGAAGGGGAACTGACCTCTGCAATTGAAGACAGAGCCAACCAACTGATCGCAGAAGGCCTGACCGGGGTAAAAAGAATGCCTCTTGCACAGGCTAAGCAGAGTGAACTGCTATGCGAGCAGGACTTAGTTAAGCCTTATGTTGATGACTTAATCAATGTTATCGATATGCAAGCGATCCAGAAAGCGAAGCTGAAAATCGGTGTCGATCCTCTGGGTGGTTCAGGCATCGATTACTGGCGCCAGATTGCTGCGGCTTATCAACTGGATATTACCTTAGTGAGTGAAGCGATTGACCCATCTTTCCAGTTTATGTCTCTGGATAAAGATGGCGTTGTCCGTATGGATTGTTCTTCCCCATACGCCATGGCAGGTTTGCTGGCACTGAAAGATGAGTATGATTTAGCCTTTGGTAATGACCCTGATTACGACAGACACGGTATCGTGACTCCGTCAGGCTTGATGAACCCTAACCACTATCTGGCGGTTTGTATTGACTACCTGTACCGCCACCGTGATAACTGGGGCAAAGAGGTTGCCGTAGGTAAGACTCTGGTATCCAGTGCACTTATCGACAGAGTGGTAGCCGACCTTGGCCGGGAACTGTGTGAAGTTCCGGTTGGCTTTAAATGGTTTGTTGATGGCTTGTATAACGGTTCATTCGGTTTTGGTGGTGAAGAGAGTGCTGGTGCTTCCTTCCTGCGTAAGGATGGAACGCCTTGGTCTACAGATAAGGACGGTATTTTGCTTTGCCTTCTGGCTGCTGAGATTACTGCGGTAACCGGCAAGAACCCTCAGCAATATTATGAAGAGCTGGCAGCGAAACATGGTGCTTCTGAGTACAACCGCATTTCTGCTGTTGCCAATAGTGAACAGAAGAAGGTGTTATCTAAGCTCTCACCAGAGATGGTTTCAGCCGAAATGCTGGCAGGTGAGAAAATCACTGCCCGTCTGACTCATGCTCCGGGTAACGGTGCTGCTATCGGTGGACTAAAGGTGACTACTGAGAATGGCTGGTTTGCAGCCCGCCCATCTGGTACTGAAGAGATCTATAAGATTTACTGTGAAAGCTTTAAAGGTGAACAGCACCTTAAGCTGATTGAGAAAGAAGCTCAGGAGATTGTAAATCAGGTGTTTGCTGACGCTGGTTTATAATTAACCCTATAGCTGAGACTAAGCCGATACAATTTGTATCGGCTTTTTAGTATCTATCGTTTCTCTGGCCAGCCATCAGGAACAATCATCCAGAACTCACCGGACTCTGACTGACAATGTACAGTTCTGTCTGCCGGCATAGTGCTGTCCAGCAGCTTGTCAGGATTAGTTATGCCTGCCACCCAGTTTAGTTTATCCAGTGGATATAGTTTCTGTTTAATGCCATTTAGCTGGCTTTGATAACACCATTTTCCGTTACAGCATTCGGGGTTTAATGTATAGCCAAGGCAGTTATCAGGAACCCTTTGATCTAAGAAGGGGTTGATATAGAGCCGTCCCTGAATAAACAACATTTTCTTAGCGTGGCTAAACTGAGGAAACTGACGGGTAAATTCAGCACATGACGACATAGCCAGCTGATGGTTAAGCATCCGGTCGAGTTTGATATCCAGCCTGTCCTGACCTTCCGGTCCAAACCAGAGCCCGTCGTGTAACAGGTAAAATTTAAGTGCTACTTCCCAGTGTTCAATAGCTTGATTACAGACGATAAAATCAATAGCACCAAGTGTTTGTTTTCCCTGTTGAACCTGAAACTCTTCAAGCTCAACACGGTAATCAGGGTGATACTGAAACAGCTGATGGCATAGCTCCTGATAAACAAAACCCAACCTTGAGCTGCCGTTATATGCTGGTGGAGAAAATCCGTCACACTGCCTGAAAGGGTTATCGCTGACCGGAGCCTGATTTGCTATCAACAGCGTAGGCTGGCTGACAATCCACTGTGCAATTTTTCCGACAGATTCCTGCATAACAATCTCCTGTGATATGCTCAAATATACTCAAGTATAATACGGCACAGACCTTAATTTGGTATCAGAGAAAATGAACAATATAGAACTAGAAGCAATACTCAACCAAAAACTATCACCAGAGCTTATTAAAGATTACTGCCCGAATGGATTACAGATTGAGGGAGGTAGTGAAGTTAAAAAGATCATTACCGGTGTCACTGCCTCGCAGGCATTAATAGAAACCGCCATCGAAAAACAGGCTGATGCAATCTTAGTCCATCACGGCTATTTCTGGAAAGGGGAGCCTGAAGCAATCAGAGGTATGAAGGGTAAAAGAGTTAAGTCTCTGATTAAAAATGATATTAACTTATACGCTTACCATCTACCCCTTGATGTTCACCCTGAGCTTGGCAACAACGCCGAACTGGCAAGGTTACTTGAGATAAAGATTGAGGGCGGCTTTGAGGCTGGTCCGCAATCTGTTGCTCTGTTTGGCACATTAAAGC
Source organism: Vibrio sp. SCSIO 43137 (assembly GCF_028201475.1). Taxonomy (NCBI): domain Bacteria; kingdom Pseudomonadati; phylum Pseudomonadota; class Gammaproteobacteria; order Vibrionales; family Vibrionaceae; genus Vibrio; species Vibrio sp. SCSIO 43137. Next base: position 915,787 of record NZ_CP116383.1, read on the forward strand.
AACCGCTGAAGGCGTCAGAGTTTTCGCAACGTATAGAACAGGCGTTGAACCGTAAGCCACTGCATATAGCGCCTGAGTCAGACAAACTTATTCAGTCTGTCGGCTGGTGCACCGGAGGAGGGCAGGATTACATTGAACTTGCCGCCGCCAAAGGGCTGGATGCTTTTATTTCCGGCGAAATTTCAGAAAGAACCACCTATTCGGCCAGAGAGTTAGATATCCACTATTTTGCTGCCGGTCATCATGCCACCGAGCGGTATGGTGTTAAAGCACTGGGCGAGTGGTTAGCAACTGAACATGGTCTGGATGTAGAGTTTATTGATATCGATAACCCTGTATAACTATTTAATTTGAATAATTTTTTTCTTGCGTAATACTTGTCATTGAGGATGTTCTAATAAACAGAGTTGCCCTGACAGAACTGCTGCTCAGGGTAAAGCTCGGAAAACAAACGGAGTTGGCTAATGACACAGAAACGAGTGGAGTATTCGCAGCAAGAGAGCCTTATATCGACCACAACACCAGATAGCCATATTACTTACTGCAATGATGTGTTTTGCAGAGTTGCAGGTTACAAGCCCGAGGAACTAACAGGAAAGCCACACAATCTTATTCGTCACAAAGATATGCCAAAGGCGGCATTCGGTCAGTTATGGGATTATATCCAATCTGGTCAGAACTGGATGGGATTGGTAAAGAATCAGTGCAAAGAGAGTGACTCTCATTATTGGGTATCGGCTTTTGTTACACCGATTATGGACAGTCATGGTCAGGTTTTCGAGTATCAATCGGTACGCAGTAAACCTGACAATGAACAGATTGCGCGGGCAGAAAAGCTGTATAAATCAATCCTGTCCGGAAAATCCGGCAGCCGGATGCGACGTCGCTGGATAGACTGGAATCTGACACTTAATCTGGCCTGTGCCGGGAGCTTAGGTTTAACAGCTACCGGTATTACGGGATGGTGGCTGCCGGCAGTATTTGCCGGTCTGCAGATCCCTGTTAGTCTCTGGCTAAGGCAACGGCATAAGTCGGTTTTACGCTTAGCGAAGAAGCAGTACGACAACAGTCTGATGGAGCACCCCTATACCGGGTTTTATGATGACTGGTCTGCCATAGAACTGTCTGCAAAAATGAAAAGTGCAGAGCTAAGGGCAGTGACCGCCAGATCGGTAGAAACAACTCAAAAGATCCGCACGGCCAGCAAAGAGGAACTGAAAAGCCGCGAGACACTAACAGATAATATACATGAGCAGACAGTCGCGACTGATGCCATGTCTATGTCTGCGCAAGAAATGCTTGAGGCAATTGAGACTGTGGCGGTTAAGGCCAAAGAGAACGCAGATTATGCGCTTAGGGTGCAGAATATTGCCGAAAATGGTCAGGCAGTAGTTAATGACTCATTAAATGCCACTCAGCAGTTGCATCAAGAACTGCTCTCTTCTCAGTCTTCCCTTGAACAGCTAGATAAAGAAGTGCGCAGTGTAGAGAGTATTCTGGAGTTGATTCAGTCCATTGCAGAACAGACCAATTTGCTGGCCCTGAATGCTGCTATTGAAGCCGCAAGAGCGGGAGAGGCGGGCAGAGGCTTTGCCGTAGTCGCTGATGAAGTCCGTTCTCTGTCCGGTAAAACGGCTCAGTCGGTTGAGGATATTCGGCAAAAAATCGAAGGCCTGCAAAATACCGTTAAACAAACTAGTCAGACAATTGTTTCCGGACAACGCTTTTCTGATCAGAGTGTAGAGAGTACTCAGCAGAGTCATACGGCTTTTATTGATATTGTTGCTCAGATAGGTGTAGTGGGGAGTCAGTCTGAAGAGACTTCAGAGGCATTAAATGAGCAGGTAGCAGTAACCAATGAAATTGTTATGCATATTGAAAGAATGAAAGAGGCTGTTTCCGGCTCTGGTAACCTCTCTGAGTTGTCGGTGGACAGGACCAAGAAAGTGATAGGAGAGTTAGACAGTCTGGAAAGATTGATTAGTGCTTTCTGCAAGTAATACTAAACAGGCAGTAATAAACAAATCGCAATAAAAAACGCCTTCATTAGAAGGCGTTTTTGGTATTACTTTATGCGGAAATTATTCACGCTCATGCAGAGGTTCAAAATCACGCATCTGCTTGCCAGTATATAGCTGACGTGGTCGGCCGATACGGTTGTTTGGATCTGTGTGCATTTCGTTCCAGTGAGCAATCCAGCCTATGGTACGTGCCATAGCGAAGATTACCGTAAACATAGATACCGGAATACCGATAGCTTTCAGAATGATACCTGAGTAGAAGTCTACGTTCGGGTATAGTTTCTTCTCTACAAAGTACTCATCTGACAGAGCGATCTTCTCAAGCTCCATTGCCACATCCAGTAGTGGATCTTCGATGTTAAGCTCTTTAAGAACTTCGTGGCACGCTTCACGCATAACCGTTGCACGTGGGTCATAGTTCTTATAAACACGGTGACCGAAGCCCATCAGGCGGAACGGGTCATCCTTGTCTTTCGCTTTGGCAACATACATTGGGATATTGTCTACTGAGCCGATCTCTTCCAGCATTCTCAGACAGGCTTCGTTTGCACCACCGTGTGCAGGGCCCCAAAGTGATGCGATACCTGCGGCAATACAAGCAAATGGGTTAGCACCGGAAGAACCCGCCAGACGCACAGTCGAGGTCGAAGCATTTTGCTCGTGGTCGGCGTGCAGGGTAAGAATCTTATCCATAGCACGGGCAACAACAGGGTTTACTTCGTAGTCTTCACATGGGTTTGCAAACATCATATGCAGGAAGTTTTCTGCATAGTTCAGGTCATTACGTGGGTAAATGAACGGCTGACCGATTGAGTACTTGTAACACATTGAAGCCAGAGTCGGCATTTTTGAAAGCAGACGGTAAGCCGCAATTTCACGGTGAGTGTCGTTATTAATATCAAGTGAATCATGGTAGAAAGCAGCAAGGGCACCAACAACACCAACCATAATTGCCATTGGGTGAGCATCACGTCTGAATCCGTGGAAGAAGCTGGCAATTTGCTCATGAACCATGGTGTGTTTAGTGACGATTTTTTTGAATTCTTCGTACTGTTTGCGATTTGGTGCTTCGCCATATAACAAGATATAACAAACTTCCAGATAGTCTGCGTTGTTAGCTAGCTGATCAATTGGATAGCCTCGGTGTAACAGAACACCTTTACCGCCATCAATAAAAGTGATCTGGGATTCACAAGATGCAGTGGCAAGAAAACCAGGGTCAAAAGTAAAGTAGCCATTTGAACCTAATTTGCGAACATCGATTACCTCCGGGCCTAAAGTTCCGTCCATAATCGGCAGTTCAATGGGTGCTTTGCCTTCAATATGAAGGGTCGCATTCTTATCTGCCATAACATTCTCCTTTGATTATAATTTTGTCCATCCAGGGCTTTAAATTAGCGCACTAATTTGTACGCATGATCACAAGTAAAGTCAATTTTTCTAACTTTTTGTGTGCACTTGTTAAGATTTTCATCATTTTTCGTTTAAAAAACATGTGCTGTGTAGCACTTTTTGTTAAGACAATTGTATTAATATGTTGCCAATCGTATAGTGACCGAGAATTTTGTTGTTAACTCCTTATAAATTCAAGGCTTGAAAGAATCCATTAGTTTAAATTCAGACGGGCTGATTAACGTTAATTTTACATTTAAGTCGCACATTTCAGGGATTGAGTGTTAAGTAAATGTTAAATTTTGTGGAGTTGACAACTTAAATTGAACATAACAATAAATGCTCAAAGGAGCTGAGTGAGCAAGCCCGTGAAAGAAAGAAAGCAAAGACCTGTTAATCTAGATTTGCAGACCATTCACTTTCCGATCACTGCAATATCATCAATTATTCATCGCGTATCTGGTGTAATTACATTTGTAGCGGTCGGCATCCTGCTATGGTTGCTGTCATTATCCCTCTCCTCACCTCAAGGCTTCATGCAAGCCGCTGATCTGGTCGATAACTTCTTTGTTAAGTTTATCCTGTGGGGAATTCTAACTGCACTTGCCTACCATATTGCCGGTGGCATTCGACATCTGATAATGGACCTGGGCCATTTTGAAGATTTTGAATCCGGTTCTATGACTGCCAAGGTTACATTTGCTGCAACAGCAGTGTTGTCACTACTGGGAGGAATTTTGGTATGGTAAAACATGTTTCATCATTTGGTCGTAATGGTATTCACGACTTCCTACTGATTCGAGCGACGGCAATTATTCTGACTCTGTACACTATTTACATTGTCGGATTTTGTGCATTTAGCGGCGATATCACATACCACTCATGGACAGCCTTTTTCGGTGGCACTTTCACCAAGGCATTTTCCATGCTGGCACTCACTTCTATTCTGATCCACGCGTGGATCGGTATGTGGCAGGTGCTAACTGACTATATCAAGCCAACTTTGGTACGCGGTTTCTTACAGTTTGCATTTGTAGCTGTGTTGTTCGTGTATTTCTTCTCCGGCCTATTTATTCTGTGGGGTGCGTAAGTGACTATTCCAGTTCGTGAGTTCGATGCCGTTGTAATCGGTGCCGGTGGCGCGGGTATGCGTGCTGCCTTACAAATTTCTGAGCAGGGCCTGACATGTGCTCTGCTTTCTAAAGTATTTCCAACCCGTTCCCACACTGTGTCAGCACAGGGCGGGATCACAGTAGCGCTGGGTAATTCTCATAAGGATGACTGGCAGTGGCATATGTACGATACGGTAAAAGGTTCCGACTATATCGGTGACCAGAACGCCATCGAGTACATGTGTAAAAACGGACCTGAGTCTGTTATTGAACTGGAGAAAATGGGGCTTCCTTTTTCTCGTTTTGAAGATGGCTCAATCTATCAGCGACCATTTGGTGGCCAGTCAAAAGAGTTTGGCGGAGAGCAGGCAGCACGTACGGCTGCGGCTGCTGACCGTACCGGTCACGCGCTACTTCATACGCTGTATCAACAAAATATCAAACATAAAACAACCATCTTCTCTGAGTGGTATGCACTTGATTTAGTTAAGAATCAGGACGGTGCCATCTTAGGTTGTACTGCTATCTGTATGGAAACTGGTGAGATTTGCTACTTCAAATCTAAGGCAACCATACTGGCTACAGGCGGAGCGGGGCGTATTTATGCCTCTACTACCAATGCTCATATCAACACTGGTGATGGTGTGGGTATGGCGCTGCGTGCCGGTGTGCCTATGCAGGATATCGAAATGTGGCAGTTCCACCCGACAGGTATTGCCGGTGCCGGTGTACTGGTAACTGAAGGGTGCCGTGGTGAAGGTGGTTATCTGCTGAACAAAGACGGTGAGCGCTTTATGGAGCGTTATGCGCCGAATGCTAAAGATCTGGCCGGCCGTGATGTTGTTGCCCGTTCAATGATGATTGAAATCAGGGAAGGTCGTGGTTGTGACGGTCCTTGGGGTCCACATATCAAACTGAAACTTGATCATCTGGGTAAAGATGTTCTTGAGTCGAGACTGCCGGGTATCTGTGAACTTTCCAGAACCTTTGCGCACGTCGATCCGGTTAAAGAGCCAATTCCGGTTATCCCGACTTGTCACTATATGATGGGTGGTGTTCCGACTCAGGTGTCCGGACAAGCCATTAAACAAGACGCAAGCGGTAATGATGTTGAAGTGCAGGGTCTGTTTGCCTGCGGTGAAATTGCTTCTGTTTCCGTTCACGGCGCTAACCGCCTTGGTGGTAACTCGCTGCTTGACCTTGTGGTATTTGGCCGTGCGACCGGTCTTCACCTTGGTGAGACTCTGGAAGCACAAGCTGAAGCCCGTCCTGCGACAGAGTCTGATATTGAAGCGTCTCTGGCCCGTACTATGCGTTGGGAAAACAGCAGTACAGGCGAAGATCCTGTTCAGATCCGTAAAGATCTGCAAACTTGTATGCAGAACAGCTTCTCGGTATTCCGTGAAGGCGATGCTATGGCGAAAGGCCTTGAAGAGCTTAAAGTTATCCGTGACCGCCTGAAAGAAGCGCATCTGTCAGATAAGTCATCTGAGTTCAACACACAACGCATTGAGTGTCTGGAACTGGATAACCTGATGGAAACAGCTTTCGCAACGGCGGTAGCAGCAAACTTCCGTACAGAGAGCCGTGGTGCCCATGCCCGCTTTGACTATCCGGAGCGTGATGACGAGCAGTGGCTGTGCCACTCTATCTTCAATCCTGAGACTGAAGAGATGTCTAAGCGTAGTGTTAATATGGAACCGGTTCATCGCGAAGCGTTTCCGCCAAAAGTACGTACATACTAAAGGGAGGCGATAATGATGAAACTTAAATTCTCTCTTTACCGCTACAATCCGGATGTCGATAAGAAGCCTTACATGAAGGAGTATACTCTGGAAGTGGAAGAAGGTTCCGACATGATGGTGCTGGATGCGTTAATTCTGCTGAAAGAACAGGACTCTACCATCTCTTTCAGACGTTCATGTCGTGAAGGGGTTTGTGGCTCTGACGGCCTGAACATGAACGGCAAAAATGGCCTAGCATGTATCACTCCGTTATCCGATCTGATGCAGAATAATGTGATCGTAATCAGGCCTTTACCAGGATTACCTGTTGTTCGTGATTTAATAGTGGACATGACGCAGTTTTATGATAATTATGCGAAGGTAAAACCATATTTAATTTCAGATGGTGCCCTACCGCCTTCGAGAGAAAATCTTCAATCCCCTGAGGATCGATCTCACCTTGATGGTCTTTACGAATGTATTATGTGCGCATGCTGTAGCACTTCCTGCCCATCCTTCTGGTGGAATCCGGACAAATTTATTGGCCCTGCGGGATTGTTGGCTGCCTATCGTTGGTTGATAGATAGTCGTGATACAGCTAGGGATGAGCGCTTGTCCGATCTTGATGATGCCTTTAGTGTTTTCCGATGTCATGGCATTATGAATTGCGTAAGTGTTTGTCCAAAAGGATTAAATCCGACCAAAGCTATCGGTCATATTAAGACTATGTTAGTGAATAAGTCGGTTTAAAGTATAAGTATTGCCGGCGCTCTGCTTTGCAGGGTTCCGGCTAAGACAGCCCAAGTCGATTTGGGTGAATATATAACTACTGTTTAAGGGAAAATATGCACAACGGCGTGATGAAGGCATGGCTCGAGTCTTCACACTTGGCTGGTGCCAATGCAACTTATGTAGAGGAACTCTACGAACTGTATCTAAGTGAACCCGATCTAGTAAGTGACGAATGGAAAAGTGTGTTTGATGGCTTGCCAAAGCCTGCCTCGGAAGAGGTAGCTGAGCAATCACATTCACGCGTTCGAGATTACTTCCGGCGACTCGCTCAAGAGACAAAGCATTACAATGTCCAAGTTAGTGATCCTGATGTCGATGCAAAACAAGTAAAAGTACTGCAGTTAATTAATGCCTATCGATTCCGAGGGCATCAGGCTGCCAATTTAGATCCACTGGGTATCTGGCAACGAGACCCGGGGCCGGATCTTGACCCCGCCTTCCATAATCTTACCGAAGAAGACTTCGAAGAATCTTTCAATGTAGGTTCATTTGCTGTGTCTCAGGACACCATGCAACTGAAAGACCTCTATGCTGCGCTGAAGAAAACCTACTGTGGTTCTATTGGTGCTGAATATATGCATATGATTAATACTGAACAGAAACGTTGGGTTCAGCAGCGTCTTGAGTCAGTATTAGGTCAGCCTTCTTTTACAAAAGATGAGAAGAAAACGTTTCTGGAAGAGCTGACAGCAGCGGAAGGTCTTGAGCGTTATCTTGGTGCTAAATTCCCGGGAGCTAAGCGTTTCTCACTGGAAGGTGGTGATGCCCTGATCCCTATGATGAAAGAACTTATCCGTCATGCGGGTAAATCAGGTATGCGTGAAGTTGTTATCGGAATGGCTCACCGTGGTCGCCTTAATATGCTGGTCAACGTTCTGGGTAAAAAACCTCAGGATCTATTTGACGAGTTTGCCGGCAAGCATGACGAAAGTTGGGGTACTGGTGACGTTAAATATCACCAAGGTTTCTCAGCAGACTTCGCCACTCCGGGCGGAGACGTTCACTTAGCGTTGGCATTTAACCCTTCACACCTTGAGATTGTAAATCCGGTAGTGATGGGCTCCGTAAGGGCTCGTCAGGATCGTCTTGGTGATGAAGACGGTAGTAAAGTTCTTCCGATTACCATACATGGTGACTCAGCAATTGCTGGTCAGGGTGTGGTGCAGGAAACCTTCAACATGTCCCGTACACGCGGTTTTCAGGTGGGCGGTACTGTCAGGATTGTGGTTAACAATCAGGTTGGCTTCACAACGTCTAACCCGAATGATACCCGTTCGACCATGTACTGTACTGATATCGCTAAGATGGTACAGGCGCCGATTTTCCACGTAAACGCGGATGATCCTGAAGCCGTTGCTTTTATCACCCGAATTGCGCTGGATTACCGCAACACCTTTAAACGTGATGTTGTTATTGATCTGGTATGTTACCGCCGCCACGGCCATAACGAAGCCGACGAGCCGAATGCAACTCAGCCTCTGATGTATCAGAAAATCAAAAAGCACCCTACACCACGTAAGCTATATGCCGACGTGCTGATCGACAGAGGTGAGTTTGATATCGAAACAGCAACAGAGCTGGTGAATGGTTATCGGGATGCCCTTGACCACGGTGAAGTCGTAGTTAAAGAGTGGCGTCCGATGTTGATGCACTCAGTAGACTGGAACCCGTATCTGGGTCATGACTGGAACATTGACTGGGACAGCAAGTTTGAACTTGAGCGTCTGCAGAAGCTGGGTGATAAACTTTGTCAGCATCCGGATAGTCATAAACTTCAGAGCCGGGTTAACAAGATCTATAACGACAGAAGAGCCATGGTTAACGGTGAGAAGCCGTTAGACTGGGGTATGGCGGAGATTCTTGCCTACGGTACTCTGGTTGATGACAGCCGTCGTATTCGCCTGTCAGGGCAGGATTCAGGCCGTGGTACTTTCTTCCACCGTCACTCCGTTCTTCATAATCAGGAAGATGCGAGTACCTATATTCCGCTACAGAATGTACATACCAAGCAAGGGCCGTTTGAGGTGTTTGACTCAGTACTTTCTGAAGAAGCAGTACTGGCGTTTGAGTATGGTTATGCGACAGCAGAACCGGGTGGCCTGACTATCTGGGAAGCGCAGTTTGGTGATTTTGCCAACGGAGCTCAGGTGGTTATCGATCAGTTTATCTCCTCCGGTGAGCAGAAGTGGGGCCGTTTATGTGGTCTGACAATGCTTCTTCCTCATGGTTATGAAGGTCAGGGACCTGAGCACTCTTCGGCACGTCTGGAGCGTTATCTTCAGTTGTGTGCAGAGCAGAATATTCAGGTTGTCGTTCCTTCAACACCCGCTCAGGTGTACCACATGCTGCGTCGTCAGGTTATCAGACCGATGCGCAGACCTTTGGTGGTTATGTCACCTAAGTCACTGCTTAGACACCCATTGTGTACCTCCAGCCTTGAAGAGCTTGCGGAAGGTACCTTCCAGCCGGCTATCGGCGAAGTAGACAATATGGATGCTAAGAAGGTGAAAAGGGTGGTGTTCTGTTCAGGTAAGGTTTACTACGACCTGCTGGAACAGCGCCGTAAGAATGAGCAGGAAGATGTTGCTATCGTTCGTATAGAACAGCTTTACCCGTTCCCGCTGTTTGAGGTTCGTGACCTGATTGCAGCCTATGAGAACGTGGAAGATTTTGTCTGGTGTCAGGAAGAGCCACAAAATCAGGGAGCCTGGTATAGCAGCCAGCACAACTTCGTGAATGCGGTTCAGGGCGCGCCTCTGAAATATGCCGGTCGTCCGGCGTCTGCATCACCTGCAGTTGGCTATATGTCCGTACACATGAAACAACAGAAAGCATTGGTTGATGATGCTTTGAATCTAGATTTTTAATTAGAACTAGAAGCTAAGGAAGAAAAATTATGACAGTTGAAATTCTGGTTCCAGATTTGCCTGAATCCGTTGCTGATGCAACTGTAGCGACCTGGCATAAGAAGCCCGGTGAAGCTATCGCCCGCGACGAAGTAATTGTAGATATTGAAACCGACAAAGTAGTGTTGGAAGTGCCGGCTCCTGAAGCGGGTGTACTGGAAGCGATTATCGAAGAAGAAGGTGCTACGGTACTTTCTAAGCAGCTGATTGCTAAGCTTAAGCCGGGTGCTGTTGCTGGTCAGCCAACAACAGATACTACTGAATCAACAGAAGCGTCTCCGGATAAGCGCCATAAAGCGTCACTGGAAGAAGAGAGCAATGACTGGCTGAGCCCTGCGGTACGTCGTCTTCTTGCTGAACACAGCCTTGAGCCAAGTCAGGTAAAAGGTACTGGTGTCGGCGGCCGTATTACCCGTGAAGATGTAGAAGCTTATCTGGCGAAACCTGCTGAAAGCAAACCAGCTGAACAGCCGGTAGCAGAAGCGCCTGCTGCTGCACGCAGCCAGAAACGTGTTCCTATGACACGTTTACGTAAGACAGTGGCTAACCGTCTTCTGGAAGCGAAAAACAGCACAGCAATGCTGACCACCTTTAACGAGGTGAACATGAAGCCGATTATGGATCTGCGTAAGCAATACAAAGATCAGTTTGAAGAGCGCCATGGCGTTCGTCTGGGCTTTATGTCTTTCTATGTTAAAGCGGTTACTGAAGCGCTGAAACGCTACCCTGAAGTGAATGCTTCTATCGATGGTGACGATATTGTTTATCACAACTATTTTGATATCAGTATGGCGGTTTCTACTCCTCGCGGTCTGGTTACCCCGGTACTGAAGGATTGTGACCTGCTTGGTATGGCAGATATCGAGAAGGGTATTAAAGAGCTGGCTATCAAGGGTCGTGACGGTAAGTTAACCGTTGATGAACTGATGGGCGGTAACTTTACTATCACTAACGGTGGTGTATTTGGTTCACTGATGTCTACGCCTATTATCAACCCGCCTCAGGCTGCGATTCTTGGTATGCACAAGATTCAGGAACGCCCGATGGCAGTTGATGGCAAGGTTGAGATCCTGCCGATGATGTATCTGGCACTCTCTTATGACCATCGTCTGATTGACGGCAGAGAGTCAGTTGGCTTCCTTGTGACGATTAAAGAGCTACTGGAAGATCCGGCAAGACTATTGTTGAACGTATAAATTTTCTGAATATATAGATAAGAATCGAGCCAGATAGCATTCCCGTCTGGCTCCTTGAACATCAGAGGTGAGTCACTCTGATATCACAACTAGTAATCCAATAACGGCTAGTTGAAGTGGTACCTGAAAGAGGTGAGGACGACCGCTAACGCGGAAAGCCTAATGGAAATAATAAATCCCTAAGGGATAAACATACGGAATAGCGTAATGAATTTGCATGAATATCAAGCCAAACAGTTGTTTGCTGAATTTGGTTTGCCAGTACCTGAAGGCTATGCTTGTGATACTCCGCAAGAAGCTTTCGAAGCGGCAGGCCGTATTAGTACCGAGAAAAAAGTCGTTAAATGTCAGGTTCACGCAGGTGGACGTGGTAAAGCCGGTGGTGTTGAACTTCACGACACTAAAGATGGCGTAAAAGAGTTTGCTCAAAAGTGGCTGGGTAGAAACCTGGTGACTTATCAGACAGATGCAAATGGCCAGCCGGTTACTAAGATTCTGGTTGAAGAAGCGTCTAACATCGCTAACGAACTTTATCTTGGTGCTGTGGTAGACCGTTCTACCCGTCGCATCGTATTTATGGCGTCTACTGAAGGCGGTGTAGAGATTGAGAAAGTTGCAGAAGAGACTCCAGAGCTTATTCATAAAGCGGCAATCGACCCATTGGTAGGCCCTCAGGCATATCAGGGACGTGAGCTTGCATTTAAGCTTGGCCTTGAAGGCGACCAGATCAAACAGTTCACTAAGATCTTTATGGGTCTTGGCAATATGTTTGCTCAGTACGACCTTGCTCTGCTGGAAATCAACCCGCTGGTGATTACAGGTGAAGGTAACCTGCTATGCCTGGACGGTAAAATCAATATCGATTCTAACGCAATGTACCGTCAGCCTAAGCTGCGTGAAATGCACGATCCATCTCAGGAAGATGAGCGCGAAGCACACGCTGCTAAGTGGGAGCTTAACTATGTTGCCCTGGACGGAAGCATCGGTTGCATGGTAAATGGTGCCGGTCTTGCTATGGGTACTATGGACATTGTTAACCTGCACGGTGGCCAGCCGGCTAACTTCCTTGATGTAGGCGGCGGCGCGACAAAAGAGCGTGTAACAGAAGCGTTTAAGATCATTCTGTCTGACGACAATGTAAAAGCCGTTCTGGTGAATATCTTTGGTGGTATTGTTCGCTGTGATTTGATTGCAGACGGTATTATCGGTGCTGTAGAAGAAGTGGGTGTAAAAGTTCCTGTTGTTGTACGACTTGAAGGTAACAATGCGCCACTTGGCTCGAAGAAACTTGCTGAAAGCGGGTTAAATATTATTGCCGCGAATTCGCTAACAGAAGCAGCGGAAAAAGTAGTTGCAGCAGCGGAGGGCAAATAATGTCTGTATTAATCGATAAAAATACCAAAGTAATCTGTCAGGGTTTTACCGGCGGACAAGGTACATTCCACTCCGAGCAGGCGATTGAGTACGGTACGCAAATGGTTGGTGGTGTTTCTCCGGGTAAAGGCGGACAGACTCACTTAGGTTTGCCTGTATTTAACACTGTGCGTGATGCTGTAGAAGCAACAGGCGCAACAGCTTCTGTTATCTATGTACCAGCTCCGTTCTGTAAAGATGCGATTCTGGAAGCGATAGACGCTGGTATTAAGCTGATTGTGACTATCACAGAAGGTATCCCGACTCTTGATCTGCTGGACGTTAAAGTACGTCTGGATGCAGAAGGTGTTGTCATGATCGGTCCAAACTGCCCGGGCGTTATTACTCCTGATGAGTGTAAGATCGGTATTATGCCGGGTCACATTCATAAGAAGGGTAAAGTGGGTATCGTATCCCGTTCTGGTACTCTGACTTATGAAGCGGTTAAGCAGACCACTGACGAAGGCTTCGGCCAGTCTACTTGTGTAGGTATTGGTGGTGACCCGATTCCGGGTTCTAACTTTATCGATATCCTTAAGCTGTTTGAAAGCGATCCAGAAACTGAAGCTATCGTTATGATCGGTGAGATCGGTGGTACTGCTGAAGAAGAAGCGGCTGCGTTTATCAAAGATAACGTCACTAAGCCTGTCGTTTCTTATATCGCCGGTGTTACTGCTCCTCCGGGTAAACGTATGGGCCACGCTGGTGCGATTATCTCTGGTGGTAAAGGTACGGCGGACGATAAGTTTGAAGCACTTGAAGCTGCCGGTGTTAAAACAGTTAAGAGTCTGGCTGATATCGGTTCGGCACTTCGTGAAGTGACTGGCTGGTAATAATCAAATCAGTTTGAACAAGTTCAAAAAGCTCAGATGAAAGTCTGAGCTTTTTTACGTTTAGAAGCCTGACTGAGACTTATTCCACTTAACAGACAGCAAAGTTGTGCTAGGCTGTAACGTGCTGATCAATAATAATAAATCAACAAAGGAAGTTATCAATGTCACTGCTAATACTGGGTCTTATACTGTTTTTGGGCATACACTCCATCTCTATATTTGCTGAGCCGTTAAGAGATAAGTTAGCAAACAAGAGTGAGCTTGGCTGGAAAGGGCTATATTCGTTAATCTCTCTTGCCGGAATTTATTTTATTGCTGTCGGATATGGTAATGCCAGGCTAGAGCCTGTGCTGCTTTATATTACGCCATACTGGTTTAGGCATGTCTCCTCACTGTTAATGCTTATTGCACTGATCTTGTTTTTTGCTCCTTACTTTCCGGGAAAAATTCAGCAAACCTTAAAGCATCCTCAATTAGTTTCGGTAAAGATATGGGCTGTAAGCCATTTACTGGTCAATGGCATGCTGGCGGATGTTGTGCTGTTTGGCGCATTTTTAGTCTGGGCGGTAGTCGACCGTATCTCCATGAAAAACCGTCAACAGAGAGCCCTTCCGGGCTTAAAAGCTTCCGGCAGAAATGATGTGATTGCTATCGTACTGGGTGTTGTTACAACTGTTGCCTTTGTGTTTTTCCTTCATGCCTCCCTGATAGGCATGCCATTGAAAAGCTGATGAAAAATTACAAATGTGATTGCAATTAAGTCGGAATTGGAGCTTAATGCTGCCGTTATAAACAACAGTGACGTTCTTTATTCTATATGAGCAGCTACCACTCTTTTTTACGTCAGCAATGGCCTCTTTTAGCCTTTGGCTTCCTGACGGTATTTGCCGGGAATTTCGGCCTAATGCCAGTCAGTTAAGCTGACTGGCATTTTTTGTAAGGGTACTTTTTAGGTTTTTTCCTCATCACTCGAGGATACTTTCTATCTGGTACCTTGTCTGGCAATTCAAACATTCTTAACGTTTCCAGAAGCGTAGCATAGTGCTTCGGAAGGTTACCCGGACTACTGATCGGTATAGTAGTTAGATAAACCATTACATGTCTCGCGCAGTGAGAGAAACTTAACCTATTTGGATTAACATCATCCATGCCTGAAGCAGCTTCGATCATCGCTATACGAACCAAATTGTAGGCAACAAGTACTCCCCATAGCTCTTGCCGAACCATGTCTGGCTTTCGACTTCTTAGTGTGTGGGCAGACAATAAAAGGGTTTGTTTTATTTCTCGATAGCCAAGCTCAATTTCCCAACGCTGTTGGTAAAGCTCTACCAGCTCGTTATATTGATATTTCAGCGGATCTGTCAGCGAGCTTAAAACACGATACTCCTGACCATCAATGGTATAACTTGTTAATCTTACGATTAATTCTTCATTTAAGTCAGAGAACTTTTTTCGTGCCTGAGGAGATGTTTTGATTGATACCAGCCTGTCTCTTTTTCCGAGTTTATGCACTTCAGTGTAAACAAGGTCCTTTTTAGCCGGTATCATCCAGTGCCTTTCTGTTCCCGCCTGAGACCAGCTATTTAACAGGCCAAGTGAATAGTAACCTCTGTCAAATAGGGTTAGTGAGTAATCAGGTGCGTGTTCAATCAGCCTTTCGGCAAGAGTCATTTCGCCAATCTTTCTGGCATCGAAGGCACTGTCCAAAAGCAGATGACTTGATAGCTCCATCAAGCAGCACATGCGCACCTGAGGGTAACTGTTTTCCCCTTGTTTATTGCTATCGGAGCCGAAGAAGTCCCGGTTTTCGGCATTGTCATGGGTACGAAAAACGACACCGTCCACTGCAAGCAGGTTAAGTCCACGCCACACTTCAAACTTTTGCTTATTAAAGTGATGAGCAGCCAGAGCCTGAAATGTTTCCTGCATGGCTTCCACACCTAGCCTCTGCCGGGCTTGAACTAATGCGCTTGGTGCAACTAAATGACGTTTTCCAGGCAAAGATACATCAAGTTTACTGGCTATATCCCAGACGGATTCTTGTCGGAATAAACCCATTCCTACAACTGACCAAACCACAGCCTCCAATGGCAAGCGACGTTTGCGTACAGTTGCAACCCCCGCTTTTTCAAATGCTTGTGCAAGCAACTCAGGAGAGAGTAGTGAGTTCAACTTGTCTAATGAAGTGAGCTCTTTTACAGAGGAAATAGTTGTATCAAGGAGGGACTGAATAGACATAAAAAATCCGGCATCAATTACTTGATACCGGATTTTGAAGCCTTTTAAGGATCGTTCAACTGATCTATTAAATTTCTTAACTGATCAGCATTAGGGAATTTCGGCCAGTCTTTTTTTCTTAGCTGGTACGGCGCAGATATTCAGCGGGATATTGCGCTAACGGCTTTAGACTACGGCTTTATTTATGCGGTTGCGACCCTATGCAGCAGCATCACAATTATGTTTGTAGGTGGTGCTGTTGATCGCTGGAATGTGCGGCCATTTGTCACCTTGGTCGCGCTGGTACTGGCTGCGGCTTGTACGTTGATGGCCAATATACAGAACGAACTGATGCTATTTCTGGCTTTTTACGCTTTGAGGCTGACAGGGCAGGGACTATTACCTCATACCGCTCAGACCACCATGATTCGCTCTTATACCAGCCAGAGAGGCAAAGTCATCAGTATTGCCGGAAGCGGGGTGGCATTTGGTGAAGTTATACTGCCTATTGTTGCCGTTACCTTAATTAGCTGGCTAGGCTGGCGTGATAGCTGGATGGCGATAGCTGCCATTATTGTCTTTATTTATCTTCCCGTTGCTTATTACTTATTGGCCAAATCAGGCAGTGTTATTGAATTAGTTAAAAAGCCAAATAAGCAAGTTGCATCAGGCTCAAAGGGAGGCCGAAGAGAAGTGCTGAAAGATTGGCGTTTCTGGGCAATCTTGCCTGCCACTCTGGCGGCACCCTTTGTTGTTACCGGCGTTTTTATACAGCAGAATTATCTGCTGACAGAAAAGCTCTGGTCTGCCGGGCTGCTGGCTAATAGCTTTATCGCCTATGGCGTAATGCACTGGCTAAGCTCCATGGTTGCCGGTTCTTTGGTGGACAAATACAGTGCCAGAACCATGCTGGGCTACTTTATGCTACCGCTGATTTCCGGTTTGTTGGTATTAAGCTATTTTTCACAGAGTTGGTCTGCTCCGCTATTTATGACCTTTTTCGGTATGGGAATCGGCATCTCTAACCCTGTAGTCAATGCGCTCTGGGCTGAGGTTTACGGTACTGAAAAAATAGGTGCAATTCGCTCTATGATGACCTCCCTGATGATTTTCTCCACCGCGGCCGCACCATGGCTGTTTGGTATTTTTATTGAAAACTCTTGGTCAGATAGTGAGTTTTTCGCATTACTGGCAGTGGTTATGATCATTGCGTCGGTAATGGTAATACCTGCACAGCGCTCATTTTTGGCATCAAACAGACGTCAGGCAGCCGGACAAGCTTGACCTTACCCCAGGGTAAAGCTTTAACATAACAGACTTGTTACTCATTGGATCTCAGTAATGATTTCTGCCGCTAAAAAAGTGCTGGCTTATCTGCTCTCTATGTTAATGCTCTTTTCTGTTGTGATGACAGAAGCAGTGGCTATTGACTATAGTCAGTCGCCTTTTATTAATCTAGCGGCGGACAATGCACTGATGGATAAAACGCAGATGACTGAATGTGCAGGGCACCATCAGGATATGAGTGCGGACTGTCATACTGAGCAAGTAGTGCAACATGAAAACACTGGCTGTGTGTCAGGCTGTAATATAGAGATGGCGGATTGTTGTCTGCCGACACTTCCATTGGTTAATCTGACTAGCTGCCAGACTGAAAAGCTTCAGCAGATCTATTATTTTCTCCCTATGCCAGCCTTGCAATTACAGCAATGTGCCGGCTATAAATCTCTACAGCTCCGTCCTCCTATACTCGTTTCTCTAACTTAAAAACATAAATACTCATAACCTATATTTAAGTTAAGGACTCACCGTCCTCAAGAGACTCCGTTTTTCGGAGAGGAGAACAACAATGAATTTTAAAAAAATAAGCCTGATCTTTTTACTAAGCCTGACCAGCACAGGTGCTTTGGCAAACTCTCTGGTGAACTTGTATAAATCACCAAGCTGTGGCTGCTGTACCGTATGGGCCGATATTCTGGAAAAGAAAGGCTTTCAGATAGAGGTTCACCATCAGAATCAGTGGAACAGTATTAAGCAAAAGCATGGGTTGCCGTCAGAGTTAGTATCCTGCCACACCGCCATTATTGATGGTTACCTGATTGAAGGCCATGTTCCTGCCTCAGAGATAGAGCGCTTATTAGCAGAGAAGCCGGATAATATTGCCGGATTGTCTGCGCCGGGAATGCCGCAATACTCACCGGGTATGGCCGGAAAAGAGGGAGAGTATAAAGGTTTTGATGTAGTTGCTTTTGATAGTAGTGGTAAAACATGGGTTTATAAAAGTTACTAACTGATTTCAAAACAGAAAAACTAAAAAAGCTGGCTTTTAAGGCCAGCTTTTCTCTATCACTTCTGTCTGTTTAGAGTCTGATTACTTTGCCAGATTCTCTTCAACAAATGACCAGTTAACCAGTGCCCAGAAACCATTCATATAGTCAGGACGCACGTTACGGTAGTCGATGTAGTAAGCGTGTTCCCACAGGTCAACCGTTAGCAGAGGAGTCACTCCTTCATCTGTCAGCGGAGTTGCTGCATTAGAAGTGTTTACGATATCCAGAGAACCGTCTGCTTTCTTCACAAGCCATGTCCATGAAGAACCGAAGTTGTTGATCGCTGAATCAGTGAACTTAGCTTTAAACTCTTCAAATGAGCCGAAAGATGCGTTGATAGCGTCAGCTACTGCACCTGTTGGTTCGCCACCTGCATTCGGAGCCAGGCAGTGCCAGTAGAAAGTGTGGTTCCAGATTTGAGCTGCGTTGTTGAATACGCCGCCACTTGAAGTCTTGATGATCTCTTCCAGAGATTTACCTTCAAACTCAGTACCAGGGATAAGGCCGTTAAGTTTTACAACATAAGTGTTGTGGTGCTTACCGTGGTGAAAATCTAGAGTTTCTGCTGAGATATGTGGTTCCAGTGCGTCTTTTGCGTAAGGAAGTGCTGGTAGTTCAAATGCCATTGCCGGATTCTCCTTTGATTTGAAAGAGCTAAGTCTTTCTATTGCTTCCAGTTTAATTTTAGTTATTCGTCAATTTGACTGACTTGAAGGGTATTTTATCAAGTTTTTACTTTATTAAAACCCCTGTAGGGAAAAAATTCAGTAATTGACTGAGTTACATGAGTAAAATGAACAGAATTGAGTATAGTTAACCTTACAGATAATGTGCTTTTTATTCTCAGATAAATACGTAGAATGAGAAGCTGAAGTGAAGTTAACATTCATGTGAGACGACAATGGAAACAATCGACAAAATTAAGAAACAGCTGGAAGAGAATGCCATCCTTTTATATATGAAAGGTTCGCCTAAATTACCAAGCTGTGGTTTTTCCTCTCAGGCTGCTCAGGCACTGATGGCTTGTGGTGAAAAATTCGCTTACGTAGATATCCTGCAAAACCCGGATATCCGTGCAGAGCTACCTGCTTATGCGCAGTGGCCAACCTTCCCGCAGCTTTGGGTTGAAGGTGAACTGATTGGTGGTTGTGACATTATTCTGGAGATGTTCCAGAAAGGTGAGCTGCAACCTCTGATTAAAGAAGCGGCCGCTAAAGTACAAGACGAAGAGTAAGCATTATTGCTGAATGAGAAAGCCCGGCTAAGTTAGCCGGGCTTTTTAGTTTGATAGCAAATGAATTGCCGTCTGTAGAAGCTCAAGTCCTTTACAGAACCCCTATTAAAGAACCATAGCGGCAATCCAGCCAAAAGCGATAAGCGGGATATTGTAGTGGATAAAGGTCGGTACTACGGTTTCCCATACGTGTTCGTGCTGACCGTCTGCATTAAGGCCTGATGTCGGGCCAAGAGTCGAGTCAGATGCCGGAGAACCTGCATCACCCAATGCTGCTGCTGTACCCACAAGAGCAATGGTTGCCATCGGAGAGAAACCAAATGCCGCTGCCAGTGGTACGTAGATGGTGGCAAGAATAGGAATGGTAGAGAAAGAAGAACCAATACCCATAGTAACCAGAAGACCAACAACCAGCATCAGCAGGGCTGCCAGAGCTTTGTTATCACCAATGCTGGTGGAGAGAGCTTCAACCAGAGTTTCAACACCGCCACTCTGTTTCATTACTGCTGCAAAACCGGCTGCTGAAATCATAATAAAGCCGATCATCGCCATCATATGCACACCTTTAGTGAACACATCATGGGTCTCTTTATACTTAATTACGCCACCAAAAGTGAACACCATAAAGCCGGCAAGGCCACCAATAATCATAGAGCCTGTGCTTAACTGAGCACCCAGAGCCGCTGCAATTGCCACAAGAGCAACAACAATGTTTCGCTTGTCTACTTCGACTTCAGTATGAACCGTTGTCAGTTCTGTCTCTTTATACTCACGTGGCTTACGGTAAGAGAAAAATACCGCAATAAGCAGGCCTGAAATCATTCCCAGTCCCGGAAGAAGCATGGCAGTAGGAACCTGACTGGCAACTACATCCGGCAAACCATTGTCATGCAGGTTTTTCAGCAGGATATTATTAAGGAAGATACCACCAAAACCGATCGGCAGAACCATATAAGGTGTTACCAGACCAAAGGTCAGCACACAGGCAACCAGACGACGGTCTATTTTTAGTTTTGCAAATACGCCCAGAAGAGGTGGAATTAAAATCGGGATAAAGGCGATATGAACAGGAATAACGTTTTGTGAAGACATGGTAACCAGTACCAGTGCACAAATGATGACATACTTAAGTCCTGTTGATGCCGCTGCGTTTTCGTTTCCGTTAATGCGCTTAATAACGTTCTGGGCAAGCAGATCTGTCAGGCCTGATTTTGAAATAGCGACAGCAAAGGTACCTAACATGGCATAGCTAAGTGCGATAGTAGCACCGCCGCCTAAACCGCTTTCAAATGCGGAGATTGATTGGTTCAGGTCCATACCTGAAACAAGGCCGCCAACAATAGCACTGAAAGTAAGGGCAACAACGACGTTCACCCTCATCAGCGCCAGTAGCAGCATAATACATACTGAAATAACTACCGGATTCATATTATTCTCGTTTGAGTTGTGTTTGTGTTTTAGTCTTCGGAATCTGCCAGCGGCCAGCCGCCAAGGGCTTTCCACTTATTGACGATTCCACAGAAAAGCTCTGCGGTTTTTTGCGTATCATACAGAGCTGAATGGGCTTCTTTATTGTCAAAGTCCATCCCTGCTGCTTTACACGCTTTGGCCAGAACGGTTTGACCATAAGCTAAACCACTTAGAGCAGCGGTATCGAAAGTGGCGAAGGGATGAAAAGGGACTCGTTTTAACTTGCAACGTTCACTCGCCTCTTTAACGAAGCTGTGATCGAACGTGGCATTGTGAGCAACCATAATTGCGCGGCCGCAATCTGCCTGCTTCTGTTCTTTTCTCACCAGTTTATAGATCTCTTTAAGCGCTTCTGCTTCAGAAACAGCGCCACGCAGAGGGCTGAAAGGATCGCGGATACCGTTAAATTCCAGAGCTTCTTTTTCAAGATTTGCTCCTTCAAACGGTTCAACATGAAAGTGAATTGTGGAAGCCGGGTGCAGGTCGCCATTGCTGTCCATTTTTAGTGTTACAGCGCAGATTTCTAAAAGTGCATCGGTTTTTGCATTAAATCCTGCGGTTTCTACATCGATGACCACCGGAAAGTAACCACGAAAGCGATTTTTTAAGGTGAATTGTTCGTTTTCTACTGTCATGTCTAAAATTATTAGTGTGATAAGGGACGCATTATTGCAGATTCTTACGCGGAGCAAAATGGTTAAAATCAATTCTGTTAGCACAAGTTAGTAATCGATCGACTCAGGCTGTCAGCAGTAGATAATAATTATTTTACCTTGATTCACTTTTCTGGCTAACTTTTTGCAGTAGCTTTACCAGAAGTGACAAATTCCATATGGAAGCTAAGCGGAAAGGACAATTATTTCCCTGATTGCGGCAATAGTTCGCCGTTAGCGAGTTTAAAGAGTTTTATGAGTATGAAAAAAGTGGTTGCCCTCAGTGCA
Source organism: Vibrio sp. SCSIO 43137 (assembly GCF_028201475.1). Lineage (NCBI taxonomy): Bacteria > Pseudomonadati > Pseudomonadota > Gammaproteobacteria > Vibrionales > Vibrionaceae > Vibrio > Vibrio sp. SCSIO 43137. The sequence continues at coordinate 937,368 of NZ_CP116383.1, forward strand.
TTTATATCGTCTGCCATGATACCTCTGGTATCGGATGCGGCGGCGATCCGCTATTTAGCGACACCTGAGCAATCTAAATGGGATATGGCAGTTAATACGCCTTTGGAGTGTCGCTTGGTGCACCAGATCCCTAACTATGGTCAGGCAGAGTTCTCTTCCGTGGCGAGCAAAAAGATCAATCTCGATTTTGAGCTAAAAATGCGCCGGCCAATGGGAGAAACCCGCAGTGTAAACCTTATCTCTATGCCGCCATCGTGGCGTGCCGGCGAGAGTGCCGATCGGATGAATACCATGAAGTTCTTTAAACAGTTTGATGGCTACGTGGGTGGCCAGACGGCATGGAGTATTCTTTCAGAGCTGGAGAAAGGTCGCTTGCCGACTTTCAGTTACTCCGACTGGGTAAGCCGCAATCAGCGTATTGAAGTTGGGTTATCTTCGGTCACTTTTCAGCAGAAATATAATGATTTTTCTCTCTGTATCAGCAACCTGCTACCTTACAGCTTTGAAGATATATCATTTACCATTCTTCATTACAGCCGTAACAGTGAACAGTTAAACAAGGCCTCACAGAAGCGTCTTGCCCAGATTGCAGAGTACGTGAAGTACAATACCGATATTGATCTGGTGTTGATCTCCACTTATACCGACTCCAGCGGTGATAAAGGGGTAAACCAGAGTCTGTCTGAGCGTCGTGCCATGGTAATGAGAGACTACTTTAAGTCCCTTGGCTTACCGGAAAACCGTATTGAGATACAGGGCTATGGTAAACGCAGGCCGATTGCCGATAACGCAACACCGATTGGTAAAGATAAAAACCGTAGGGTGGTTATTTCGCTGGGCAGAACTCAGGTTTAATTCCGGCCAAATATAACAAAACCGCGCATGTTAGCGCGGTTTTTTGATCTTGCTTTTCTGATACTGCAGCAGGTAACTGTCGGGTTAGTTTAGCTTAAACTTAGCAATAATTTCGCAGTTACTTACGGTGTTAATGTGTTGAACCCGCTGAGCTATGCTGGTGTCAGGATGCCTTTTCATAAAGTTGATTAGCGCCTTCTGACAGCAGCCTAAAGAATCAACAAAGGTACTGCATGAGGTATTCGGGCACTGCGGAACTAACATTAACAGGCGCTCTGATGCTAACTGCAAATACTTCAGTTCATACTCCTGATCGCCATGTGTGCGCCAGAAGTTGGCCAGATTATGGCAGGAGATAACGTTAATGGTCAGCAGGTCATCAATATCTATCTGCTCTTGGTCAATAAGCATTTCTGACAGATTCAGGGCCTGTTGGTAATGGAGTACACTGCGCAGGAAATCTTTTTCCTGAAGGGCAATATCGGCCAGTAGAGTATGTTCTTCCCATTTACTGATTGTCATTACGGATCCTCCTGTTATGCAGAAGAATTCTAAATGATAATTATTCTCATGTAAATAAGCAAAAAAGCGACCTTTATACCAAGATCGCTTTAAGAGATAAAAGTGGCTCTGCCGGACTACAGAATAACGGTTTTATTGCCGTAAACAAACACGTGGTCATTAACCACCTTATTAATTGCCCGGCTAAGAATGTTTTTCTCTACATCGCGCCCGGCCTGTGCCATATCTTTGGCACTAAAGTTATGGTCTACCGGAATAACGTCCTGCTTGATGATCGGGCCTTCATCCAGATCATTGGTCACAAAGTGGGCGGTAGCACCAATGATTTTAACCCCTCTGTCATAAGCCTGCTGATACGGTTTGGCACCAATAAAGGCTGGCAGGAAGCTGTGGTGAATATTGATGATTCTGTGGCTATATTTCTCAACAAAACCCGGTGTCAGCACACGCATATATTTTGCCAATACCAGATAATCCGCCTGATAGCTGTCAATCACTTCGAGCATTTTCGCTTCATGTTCTTCACGGGACAGGCCTTCATGAGCAACATGGTGATAAGGGATATCGAACTTTTCGGTCAGGCTCTGTAAAACGTCGTAGTTACCGACCACGGCTGCAATATCGATATTAAGGGAGCCATCGTAGCTCTTCATCAGGATATCGCCCAGACAGTGTGCTTCCTTGGTCACCAGAATAACAATTTTCTTTCTCGATTCTGCACTGACAAGGGAGCGTTTAGCGCCTTGCGGAAGCGCCTGATCAAGATCAAGCAGAAAGGTCTCATCGTTGAAAATGCCTTCCAGTTCAGTACGCATAAAGAAGTGGCCGCTGGTGTTATCAACGAACTCATTATTATGAATAATATTAAGCTGATGCTTGTAACAGATGTTGGTGATTTTGGCGATCAGGCCGGGTGCATCACTACAGTGAGTGAGCAGAATTTTTCTTTCCATTTAAATTTATGTCCGTAACTGTCTTGGGTGTAAGCTATAAGCTATCTGTTTTATAAACGGGTACTTGAGCCCGCTTTTATTCCTCTATGTTTAATTCATTCTGGATATGGTTGCAATAAATTAATTTATTCGCGTCGCACCTGCTTTGGAAACCTGACATAATCAGCGGCATATTTGAATCTGATATGATGTGCTTTTAATGATTGATAAAACCTTCTCTGCAGACGGTGCACTGGGTAAGGCCATTCCCGGATTTCAGCCACGGCAGGCTCAGCTTGATATGGCGGAAGCCGTTGAAAAAGCAATAAAAGCACAGTCTCAACTGGTGGTAGAGGCAGGAACCGGAACCGGCAAGACGTTCGCTTATCTGGTGCCGGCATTGTTGAGCGGTAAGAAAGCGATAATCAGTACCGGGTCAAAAAACCTGCAGGAACAACTGTTCCACCGCGATCTTCCCCTGATGGTGGATGCACTGGGTTATTACGGCCAGATTGCCCTACTTAAAGGGCGTTCTAACTATCTTTGTCTGGACCGACTTAGCCGCCAGCTTGTTGAGAGCCACACCAATGAAGCGGATCCCACCCTTCTTACCCAACTGGTTAAAGTGCGTAGCTGGTCATCGGAAACCAAAACCGGAGATCTGGGCGATTGTGATGACCTGGCGGAAGATAGCCCGGTCATCTCATCCATTACTTCAACCAATGACAACTGTCTGGGAAAAGATTGCCCCAGCTATCAGGACTGTTTTGTTCTTAAAGCGAGAAAAAGGGCGCTCGACTCCGATATTGTGGTGGTGAATCATCATCTGTTTATGGCCGACCTCGCTATTAAAGAGACCGGTTTCGGTGAGCTGATACCGGAAGCGGATGTGTTTATTTTTGATGAAGCCCATCAGATCCCGGATATCGCCAGCCAGTACTTTGGCCAGTCGATGTCCAGCCGGCAGATTCAGGATCTGGCCAAGGATATTGAAATTGGTTACCGCACCGAAGCCAGAGATATGCGCCAGCTGGAGAAAGTAGCCAATCGCCTTAGCCAGACCGCCATGGATATGAGAATTGTGCTGGGAGATACCGGTTTTCGAGGTAACTGGCGCGACGCCGTGAGATCAGAACCAGTACAGCGGGAGATAAGCCGCCTGAAGGATGTACTGGATCTGGCATTAGAAGTATTAAAGCTGCTGCTGGGAAGAAGCCAGTTACTGGATACTGCATTTGAAAGGGCGACCTTAATTAAATCCAGACTGGAGAGAGTATGCGATGTTTCTATTACCGGTTACTCCTACTGGTATGAAACCACACCGCGCCACTTTAGTCTGCATATCACACCGCTGACAGTGGCGGATAAATTTAAAGAGCAGCTCGAGATTAAACAGGGGGCATGGATATTTACCTCGGCGACCCTTTCTGTTTCCGGCGATTTTGCCCATTTTACCCGCCGTCTAGGCTTAGAGCCTTCGCAGCAGTTTTCACTGCCCAGCCCGTTTGATTACCAGTCTCAGGCCCGTTTGTGTGTGCCAAGATATCTGCCGGAGCCAAACAGTGCAGGATTAGCAAAAAAATTAGTCAGAATGTTGGCGCCGGTGATAGAGAAGAACAACGGCCGCTGCTTTTTTCTTTGTACCTCTCACAACATGATGAAAGAGCTGACTGAAGGATTCAGAGAGGCACTGACTGTACCTGTGCTGATGCAGGGAGAGACCAGTAAACAGAAACTACTGAATGAGTTTATGGAGCTGGGAAATGCCTTGTTAGTGGCAACCGGTGCGTTCTGGGAAGGGATCGACGTTAGAGGAGACACCTTAAGCTGTGTTATTATCGACAAATTGCCCTTTACCAGCCCTGACGATCCGCTGTTAAAAGCCAGAATTGAAGATTGCAGGTTAAGTGGCGGAGAGCCTTTTTCTCAGGTTCAGCTTCCGGATGCGGTTATTACCCTTAAACAGGGGGTAGGGCGCTTAATCCGTGATAAGAGGGATAAAGGTGCTCTGATAATCTGTGATAACAGGCTGGTGACACGGGATTATGGCGCTACATTTGTTCAGAGTTTGCCAGCTATACCAAGAACCCGGAATTTAACGCAGATATCTGACTTTTTACATCAGATATCCGATAAACCAAACAATTGATTTAGAGACATTAATGAGTACTAAAATTCTTGCCCTTGATACGTCGACTGAGAACTGTTCCGTTGCACTGCTGGTGGGAGATAAAACCTTCTCCCGCAGCGAAGTGTCACCAAGAGGGCACACCACTAAAGTTCTGCCGATGGTTGATGAAGTGCTGAAAGAGGCCGGAGTATCCCTGAACGAGCTTGATGCACTGGCTTTTGGCAGAGGGCCGGGCAGCTTTACCGGAGTACGGATTGGCATCGGAATTGCACAAGGTTTAGCATTTGGTGCTGATCTGCCAATGATTGGTGTATCGACGCTGAAAGCGATGGCGCAGGCGGTTTACCGCAGCCAAGGTCAGAAGTACGTTGCATCTGCTATTGATGCAAGAATGAGCGAAGTTTACTGGGGGCGTTATCAGCGTCAGGATTCCGGCGACTGGCTTGCAACAGATGAAGAGTGCGTGATTCCGCCGGCAGAGCTGAAGTCTGTTGTAGGCGAAGATAGTGAAAGTTGGTATCAGGCAGGAACCGGATGGGCTGCGTACAGTGATGAACTGAGCTCTCTTGATATTGAGACAGAAGAGACGCAGGTACTTTATCCGGAAGCAGAGGACATTGCTTTTCTGGCACAGTTTGAGCTGGCAAAAGGCAATACAGTGGCGGCGGAAGAGTCGAGCCCTGTCTATCTGCGCGATAAGGTGGCGTGGAAAAAACTGCCCGGCAGAGAGTAATTGAGGTATTTGAGATTTAGATGGTAACGGTAAACGGTCTTTCCCCTAGTGTTATCCCTTCTGCTAATAAGGCGAAACAGAAACGCCTTAACAAAAAGCAGCAGGACAATAGCCAGGTTGCTCAGACAACCAAGGTGGCAGAGGCTGTTGCACACTCTATCCGTCAGGTAAACGAGTCAGACATCGAAAAAGCTCAGCTTCAGTACGACCTTCCTCAGGGGCAATCCCGCAAAGCGATGGAAGAGTATATGGATGTGCTTAATCAATCGCGCAAAGAGGAACTTGCACAACTTATCGGGGTAGATATTTACATCTGACTTCACAGGCGATGCCTTAATGTATAGAACGATATTTTTTATGCTGATTGCGGTAGGGCTTTCAGCATGTTCCACCCTTCCGGAAAACCTCCATTCCGAAAATACTAATCTGATAACCAGTTACCAAGAGTGGCAGCAATCCGGTTTCGACTCTGAAGAAGTACGTATTGGTGGCGTGATTGCCAGTGTGACCAATCTGTCTGACCGTACCCGCATAGAGATAGTTAATTTGCCCGTAGACTCTAATGGAAAGCCAAACTTGTCGGTCACACCGGAAAAGCGATTTTCAGCATACGTTGAGGGCTATCTGGAGCCTGTTGCTTTAGCTAAGGGGCGGCTGATTACCGTTCTGGGAACGTCTCACGGGCAGGAGCAGACCAAGGTGGGCGACTACTCTATGACTATTCCTATCATTCAGGCTTTGGCATTCCACCTATGGCGAATAGAAGAGAGAGTGATTTTCGATCAAGATAGTCCGTTCATGTTCCCCTGTTGGGGGATTAACTGCCGGAGCATCAGACAGTCCCCTTCTTCAGGAAAGGTTATACAGGAAGTGAAATAGTGCTTAGAGAAAAAACAGTCACACTGGATTGTGGCGAGCTTGCTTACCTTGAAGCGGGTCTTGAGACGTCTGGCGGGGAATCAGCTGAAGTAACAGTGCTGTTTCTTCACGGCTGGCTGGACAACGCTGCCAGCTTCAACACCTTGATTGAACAGTGTCAAAAGCGGATTCCGGATGCTAATTTTATTGCGCTGGACTTTCCCGGCCATGGCAATTCTCAGCATAGGAAGCAGGGCAATTTTTATCCTTTTCATGACTATATTGACGATGTTTATCAATTTTTGCCGACTTTGTCTGCAAATAAGCTGATTATTGTCGGCCATTCCCTTGGTGCATTAGTTGGCTGCTGTTATAGTGCTGCGTTTCCTGAACAAGTGGCCGGACTTGTTCAGATAGAAGGGTTCGGACCGTTGGCAGAAGCAGAAGAAAATGCCGTCGACAGGCTTAGAAAAGGGGTTCTCAGCCGGAATAAATTACGCAGAAAACCTAAGCGTCGCTTCAATAGCCTGCAGGATATGGTGAGGGTGAGAGCCAGCGTCAATAGTCTGGCAGAACAAGAGATATTTCCGGTGGTTGAGAGGGCGAGTGAGTTTGACGGAGAAAACTGGAGCTGGAAGCACGATAACCGGTTGCAGTCAGACTCCCTGTACAGAATGTCCGAGAAGCATGCTCAGCTAATGAGTAGTTCTATCCGCTGTCCCCAGACGATAATTCTAGGAGAGCAGGGTTTTGATTATCTTCGCAGGCAAACAGACTCAGCGCTGAACACCGGGCAGGATGCGGTAACTAACGATGCTATAGCTAATAGAGCTGAAGTGCATATTATCGCCGGCGGACATCACTGCCATCTTCAACAACCTGAGTTAACATCTGAAATCATAACTGATTTAGTTAACAAAATTTAAACAACTGTTTGAGAGATTAGTGTTACTGCACTAAAGCTGTGCTGTAATGTATACCCAAGTGACCTAAAGGTGCAGTATTCAGAGGTCACTTGGGTATAACAACACTTGTGAACAAACAAAAAAAGCATATAGCCAAACGAGGAGAGTAATCGTGGAAAAACCATGGCTTTCACGCTATCCAGACGATGTACCTGAGACGATTAACCCGGATGAATACACCTCTCTAGTAGAGATGTTTGAAAACGCCGTCAGAAACTTTGCTGATCAGCCTGCCTTTGTCAATATGGGCTCAGTGATGACCTTTCGTAAACTGGAAGAGCGTAGCCGGGCATTTGCTGCGTACTTACAAAATGATCTGAAGCTACAAAAAGGTGACCGTGTCGCACTGATGATGCCCAACCTGCTTCAGTATCCTGTCGCTCTGTTTGGTGTGCTGCGTGCCGGTATGATTGCGGTTAATGTTAACCCGCTCTATACCCCCCGTGAACTTGAGCACCAGCTTGTTGATGCTGACGTTTCTACTATTGTAATCGTGTCTAACTTTGCCAATACCCTTGAGCAGATTGTTGATAACACACCAGTGCGTAACGTAGTACTGACCAGCCTTGGCCAGATGCTGCCGCGTGCCAAAGGCACCATTGTTGATTTTGTGGTGAAGTATGTAAAAGGCATGGTGCCTAAATACAACCTGCCGGGCGCGATTTCGTTTCGCAAAGCGCTGCAGAAAGGGCGCAGACTACAGTATGTGAAGCCGTTTATGTCCGGAGAGGACATTGCTTTCCTTCAGTACACAGGTGGAACAACGGGTGTTGCCAAAGGCGCAATCCTGACCCACAGAAATATGGTTGCCAATGTGATGCAGGCCAAGGCGGTGTATCGTCCGGTACTGACAGACGGAAGAGAAACCGTAGTCACTGCACTGCCTCTTTATCATATCTTTGCACTGACCGTGAACTGTATGTTGTTCCTTGAGGTTGGTGGCCGCAACCTGCTGATCACTAACCCGAGGGATATCCCGGGCTTTATTAAAGAGCTGCAAAAATATAAGTTTACTGCCCTGACAGGGGTAAACACCCTGTTTAATGCGTTGGTAAATAATGAAGATTTTCAGGAGCTTAACTTTAGTGACCTGAAACTGACTATCGGTGGTGGTATGGCGGTACAGAAAGCCGTTGCGGATAAGTGGAAGAAGGTTACCCGTATTCCTCTGGCCGAAGGTTACGGACTGACCGAATGTGCCCCTCTTGTGTCGGTTAACCCGTATAACCTTGAAGACTATAACGGTTCCATCGGTCTGCCTGTCTCCTCTACAGAAGTGAGAATCGTGGATGATGAAGGTCAGCCGCTGGCAAATGATCAGGTTGGTGAGCTACAGGTTCGTGGTCCTCAGGTTATGCAGGGCTACTGGCAGAGAGCAGAAGCAACCCGCAATACCATTAATGAAGAAGGCTGGTTATCTACCGGTGATATCGTGAAGTTTGATGATCAGGGCTTCTTGCATATCGTTGACCGTAAGAAAGATATGATTCTGGTTTCCGGCTTTAACGTCTACCCGAATGAGATCGAAGATGTGGTGGCACTGCACGGAAAAGTGCTGGAAGTTGCCGCTATCGGTGAACCTCATGAAGTCTCTGGCGAGATTGTTAAGGTGTGCGTGGTTAAGCGTGATCCTAGCCTGACAGCACAAGAAGTTATCGACCATTGCCGCCAGTATCTGACGGGCTATAAAGTACCTAAACTGGTTGAATTTAAAGATGATCTTCCGAAAACTAATGTGGGTAAGATCCTGCGCCGAGAACTAAGGGAAGAAGCTGACGCGAAAAGGGCGGCAGTGGAAGCATCTGCATAAGATAAACAGGAATAGTTTTCTCAGCAATGCTATTATGTCTCTATGACTCAAACGGTGTCTGCCGTTTGAGTCCTTTTTTAGTCAGGATGAAGAGACATTTGTGAATTACAGAATTATTGATACCCATGCTGAACTGGAGCAGGTATGCCTTAAAGCCAGTCAGTGTGATGCCGTCATGCTGGATACTGAGTTTGTCCGTACCCGCACCTACTACCCTCAACTCGGTCTGATTCAACTTTTCGACGGTGAAAATCTCTCCCTAATCGACCCGACACTCATTTCAGATATGACCCCTTTTGTACGCCTGTTGAAAGACGGAGCAGTACTGAAGGTGCTTCACGCCTGTGGTGAAGATCTGGAAGTGTTTAAGCATAGCTTTGGTTGCACACCTTTCCCTATGATAGATACTCAGATAATGGCGGCCTTTCTCGGCCATGGTCTGTCGACCGGGTTTGCCGCGCTGGTTAATGAGTACCTTGAGGTTGAACTGGATAAAAGTGAATCCAGAACCGACTGGCTGGCAAGACCGCTAACGGTTAAGCAGCTCGAGTATGCTGCTGCGGACGTTTATTACCTTAAGCCGCTGTTTGATAAGCTGGAAGAGAAAATCTTAACGGCAGGATGGTGGGATGCTGCATTGCAGGAATCGGAACTACAGGTAGAAAAGCGCAGTGGTGAGATTGATGCTGACAATGCTTACCTCTCTATTAAAGGTGCATGGCAATTAACGCCGGCTCAGTTAGCTGTGTTGAAACCTTTGGCAAAATGGCGGGTTAAAGAAGCGCTGAAAAGAGATTTAGCACTAAACTTTGTCTTTAAGGAACAAGATCTTTGGGCAGTAGCCAGATATGGCATTACAAGTCTGAAGAAAATGGAACAGAATGAAATTGATCCCAGGGCGATACGCCGTCACGGTGAAAAAGTGATCGCTATGGTGAAAAAGGCACAACAAATCTCTGAAGATGAATATCCGCAACCCATAGATCGCCTTATGGATTACCCCGGCTATAAGGGGAAATTCAAGCAACTGAAAGACGAAGTAAAAGGCGTTTCTCAGCATAGTGGGCTGGCGACTGAATTTCTTGCCTCAAAGAAGCAACTGAATCAGTTGATCAGTTGGGCTTGGAAGAAGCAGCGGGATCCCGTCAAACTGCCGGATGTATTACAGGGCTGGCGACGTGAACTTATGGGTGACAAGCTGGATAACTTAATGAAGGGTTAATGAACGATGTTGTGTTCAGTATATAAAAGTAAAAAGAAAGAGGGTGCTTACCTCTACCTGCCTAAAAAAGATGATTTTTCTGACGTTCCTCAGGCTTTAATGGATATGTTCGGGAAACCTTTTTTTGTTATGGTGTTCAAACTGGATGGGCGCGAATTAGCGCAGGTGGATGCCGGTAAGGTGAGAGAGTCTCTCGATGAACAGGGCTTTTTCCTTCAGCTACCGCCGCCACCGGAAAACTTATTAGAAAAATATAAACAAGAAAAAGCCAGACAGAAAGGAACCCCTGAAATATAACAATAATATCAGGGAAGGATTTGGCTCAGGGAGAAGAAACATTGAAAAAAGTAGTCAGCCTAATTGCAGGAGTTGTGCTCAGCACTTCTGTTCTTGCTGCTAATACTGAGTTTGATCAGTATATAAATGGCTTAAAGCAGGAAGCGAGAGAGAAAGGCATCTCAGAACGCACTATCGAAGAGGCGTTTAAAAAAGTCAGTTACAAGAAAAAAGCCGTAAAGGCTGACCGCAACCAGCCGGAAAAAAAGCTGACTCTTGATGAATATATTCCAAGGGCCGTGCCGGACTGGAAGGTGAAGCAGGCCAAATCCCTGTATCAAAAACACTATAGCGACTTAAAACGTATCGGTGAGCAATATGGTGTCCAGCCAAGGTTTATTGTTGCTTTATGGGGTGTAGAAAGTAATTTTGGCCGCCTGACCGGTGGATACAATGTTATTGATGCCCTTAGCACACTGGCCTTTGAAGGCCGCCGCGAAGCGTTCTTCCGTAAAGAGACCATGGCCGCCCTGACCATACTGGATGAAGGCCATATTACGGTTAATAACATGAAAGGATCATGGGCCGGAGCCATGGGGCAGTGCCAGTTTATGCCAAGCTCTTTTATCCATTTTGCACAAGATGGTAATGGTGACGGCGTTAAAGATATCTGGAAAAACACTCAGGACGTCTTTGCCTCAGCAGCAAATTACCTGAAAGAGTCTGGCTGGGATGACGATTACACCTGGGGCAGGCAGGTTACTGTGCCTAAGGGGATTTCACTCAGCCTGACCGGACGGGGTAAAGAGAAAGCAAAGACTTTGCAGCAATGGAATGATCTGGGCATCAGAAGACTAAACGGAAACAAGCTTCCGGTACTGGATGAAGATATTAATGCATGGCTGATTATGCCTGACGATGAAAATGGCAGAGCTTACCTGATTTACAACAACTATCAGGTGCTGATGAAGTGGAACCGATCTTACTATTTCGGGCTGGCTGTTAGTCATCTTGCAGATAAGCTGAAGTAACTAACCTGACCTCAGATTAGTTAGCAATAAAAAACCTCGCTTTGCATAGCGAGGTTTTTTGTATTGATTAACCTAATGCTAGGTTATTCAGATTTATACTGCTCACAGGCGATCATGGTGTTGTCAATCAGGGTGGCAACCGTCATAGGGCCGACACCGCCCGGAACCGGGGTAATAAAGCTGGCACGCTGTTTAGCACCCTCGTAGTCAACATCGCCGACAAGTTTGCCCGATTCAAGCCGGTTGATACCAACATCGACCACAATAGCGCCTTCTTTAATCCAGTTGCCCGGAATAAAGTTTGGTTTACCCACGGCGACCACAACAACGTCAGCCATTCGCACATGGTTTTCCAGCTCTTTGGTAAAACGGTGGCATGTAGTTGTAGTACAGCCCGCCAGAAGCAGCTCCATGGTCATAGGGCGGCCGACAATGTTTGAAGCACCTACAATAACCGCGTGTTTGCCGCGCAGTTCAATATTGTAGCGATCCAGAAGGGTTATCACGCCTTTAGGTGTACAGGATCTAAGCTTAGGGATGCGCTGTGCAAGTCTGCCGACGTTATAGGGGTGGAAACCATCCACATCTTTTTCCGGCAGAATACGTTCAAGTACCTTGGTGGTATCGATTCCTGCCGGCAGCGGAAGTTGAACAAGAATACCGTCAATTTCAGAATCTAAGTTCAGCTCATCAACAAGTTCCAGTAACTCTTGCTCGCTGGCGGTTGCCGGAAGGTCGAAAGACTTGGAAAGGAATCCGACTTCATCACACGCCTTTCTTTTACTGCCCACATACACCTGAGATGCAGGATCTTCCCCCACCAGAATCACGGCAAGGCCGGGAGCCCTTAAGCCAGCCTGAGTACGGGCTTTAACCCGTGCAGCAACTTCGGAGCGGACGGTTTGAGAGATTAATTTTCCATCAATATTTTGAGCAGCCATATCTTCCCTTAACTGTTGAATTACTGAGCGTGCGCATTGTCGCAAATTATCCTCCGAATAGCTATCACGCAAACGTTTGCTCTATATATTTATCAGGTATTTGACTTTTTTTTGGTCAGTTAAATCATAAAGTAAAAGAAACCCGTTGACCTCTTCAGAGCTTCTCGTATAATCCCTCCCTACAAAGCGCCCTTAGCTCAGTTGGATAGAGCACGTGCCTTCTAAGCATGTGGTCAGAGGTTCAAATCCTCTAGGGCGTGCCATATACAATAAGCCGTAGCAGGTTAGTACTTGCTACGGCTTTTTTGTATTTGCTCCCGGATAAATTTGATCTTCCACAATAAACTTTAAGTTTTTCATCACTAATAAGCCCAGACTATAGTTTGTTATAGTCAGAATTGTGTGTGGTTAATTAAGAATCGTCATTAGAAAGTGATATTTGATAGTCAATGTTATTGTTTACCAATAGAGGCTTACTTTTTTATGTCGATTAATGACTCACAGAATAAGGTTAAAGACAGCAAAGGTATAATGTCACGTCGTGACATACTAAAACTCGGTGCTGCTGGTAGTGTGGCTATGGCGGGCGCGTTAAGTTCCGGTAAAGCAAAGGCACGCGAAGATGGAATAGGGGTAGTGAAACACGATAGTTTTCCTCTGCAGGTTGCCCCTACTTATAAACGTTTTAATGAAGCCTTAAGCGTCAGCGCAGTAGAGTATTCCAAGGGAAATTACTACGACACACTAAAAGTTGTAGATGATACTATTCCGGGTTTTGGTACGGTTGATCATGCCATCCGGGTGGGGGCAGAAATGTTCAACTTTGTCGAAGTTGGCGAGCGTCTGAACCCTTATGGTGCATTTCCTCTTGTTATAGAACCTCAGCCTATTAATGAAGGTTTTAAATTCCAGAGCAGTGAAGAAGCTCATGCAAAAATAAAACGCGCTGCCCGTATGTATGGAGCCGATATTGTCGGCATTACCCGCCGCGATCCTCGTTGGGATTACTCTCATGTGTTTAACGATAACACCCTTGAGTCAAAATCATGGGAAGAGGCTATGGGATTTGAGCCGAAAACGGTTGTCGTTATGGGCTTTGCTGAAGATTATGATGCATTTTCAGCAGCTCCAAGTGCTGCCGCCGATACCACAGCCGATGAAGGCTATGCAAGAATGGCCAAAGCTGCACTAGAGCTGGCTCATTTCTTTAGTGCACTAGGGTGTAAAGCGGCTGCCTGCGGAAATGGCGGAGGATTAAGTGTCCCTTATGCAATTGCCGCCGGGTTAGGTGAGTCTAATCGTATGGGGTTACTGCAAAACTATAAATTTGCCAGCAGATTAAGAATTGCTAAGGTTTATGTAGATCTTGAGTTAGACGAGTATTTTGATAAACCAGTGACATTTGGTGTACAGAGTTTCTGTGAAAACTGTATGCACTGTGCTGATAACTGTCCGGGTAAGGCAATTCCGAGAGATATCAAGCCTTCCTTAAATCCACCTCCGGCCGATGATGGTTCAGAACGCTATTACAATAACCCCGGTGTGTATAAATGGTGGGTTCGTTGCGATAAATGCTATCAGTACTGGGTAGACTCAGGTACTGGCTGCGGCACTTGTGTTACCACCTGTCCTTATAATAAACCTGATTTTTGGCATCATAGGTTGATTGACAGAGTAAACACTATTCTGCCGGGCTTTATGCATGCTTTTATGGCAGAAATGGATCTTTGGCATGGCTATGGCAACGTTTTTGATCCAGAGGCAGTCAAAACGTTTTATGACCAAAGTGGCAGGAATTATAGCGGAATGGGGGACTAATTATTATGTTTCATATCTTTACCGGAATTGAAATTTTGTTTTTCTCGTTGGGTATCCTTGTAACCCTGAGTGTTCAGGCAGTGATTTATCTTAGGGTGATAAAACAAGTGAAGTTTATTCATCTCGCAATAATATTTGCAGGCCTATTGACCATGATCTTTGCGTTTGCCTGGTCTGTAAGCTCTATTTTGGAGCTTGAGCCTCAGTCTGCCTCTGTCGGAATGCTGGTTATCGGTATGCCGGGATTAATAATGGCTGTATTAGGTGGCCGACTGGCTTATCCGGAGATTAGACGTAACCAGAGGTAGCAAAACATGATAGATGAGCATCAAACTTCTGACCTTAACAAGATCTTGTTAAATGAGCATGAACTAACAAATAATGGGCAGACAGAACAACTAATTCAAGATCTGAAATTGCAATTAGATAGTGGTACTGATTCAGTTCAGGTTAGCAAAAAGCTGTGTGCCTGTTATGTAACTACTGGTGATTTTACCAAGGCTGAGCGACTTGTTTATAAAGTCATTGAAGCTGAGCCAGACAACCCAGAGTGCTACTTTTATCTCGGAAAAATTTCATGTCTGAAAAGCAACTTTGATGAGGCTGTCCACTTATTCGGACAGGCAATGAAACTGGGAATGGATAAGCATAGCTGTCTGCTGGGGCAGGGAATTGCTTACTTTGCAAAAGGTTCTGTGTCTGATGCTCTTACTATATTTAATAGTCTATTGCAGCAAAAAGAAGAATATAAAGTAAAAGTTTTGCACTATCGTGCTCTATGTCTGGCAGCGTTGAGGCGATTTGATGAAGCCTTGGCAGACATCGACCTATTGCAGGAGCTAGGTCTGTTTAGTAAGGAACTAAGTAATATCAAAAAGATGCTTGAAGAGCAGCGACTTCAGCCGGTCAGCAATAAAATAAAAGTGACCAACTTGCCGTAGCAGGGAAAATACTGGTTTTAAACTAATATGAGTGAGATTTTTAAAAAACTACTTATTGAAGAGCTGAGTAAGAAAGGCTTTTTTAATGACCGGATAGAAAATATCGTTATCTTAGCGGGTTTGTCCTCTGAAGATAGGCAAAGGAATATGTTTGACAACAAGGAGTACACATATTTAAGTACGCTTTATTACAATTTGTCCCCTGAGCTTGTAGAACAGTATGGAAGATATTTTTTGGGCGGCAGTGACAAAAATGTTGAAAGGATAATTAATTCGGCTGAGCCCATTATCTACAATCGTTCTCTGGTTTCTAATGAATCTAAGAAAGCTCAGGGGAGGATTGATGAAATGCTGAGTTCTGAGCTAAGCGATTACTCGGTAATGATTCCCGTAGCCCCCCGAGTAGAAAGTCGTTGGAAAGGTATTGTCTGGTTTGATGTTAAAAAGACGGGTCTTGGGTCACCGAATGATCAGGTCGCCGCCCATAAAGACTATCTTATGGAGCAGGCCAACTTTCTATACGAGCTCTGGCGTTATTCCGTAGGAAAGTTCTACAACCTATATCTTGAAAGAGAAATTTTTGCTGAACAGGCTATCCGGGTAGCAAATTACTTAGCCGAAGGATACTCATCTAAACAAATAGCAGAGTTTACCTGCTTAAGTAAATCCGGTGTGGAATACCACATAGAGACAATGAAAAAGAACTTATCGGTAAAAAACAGAAACCAGCTTATTGCAGAGTTAATCCGAAAAGGCATAGTAAAGTAGTACCAGCTAAACCAAAAAAGTAATAATCAGTGCCACAAAAGCAGACAGGATCATCTTGCTGCCTAACCCCAGATTGGCGCTGGAGAAGTCATTCTGCTTTTGCTCCTCAGTCTGGCCAAGCATAGAAGCAGCAATATTGGTTGCTCTGCTCTCAGTGTGCTTCATATATCTCAGGCGTGGAGGTGGTGAGATGGCCAGAAATGCGCCGGCCAGCAACTGAAGTAAGAAGGCGTAGAAAAAATAATCACTTACGTACCCTGCGTGCAGCCAGCCCATTAGCCTGTCTAATAACAGCATAGAAAATATCAGTGTGGCATTGGATGTGATTATAAAAAGAATAAGTCTCATTTTAAGATGTTGATTATCATAAGTTAATTTTCTAGTTTAACTATGATTATATGTGCCTTGATTCTTATTTGAAGCGATTTGTGTTTTTGTTTCGTTTTCGTTCACAGTTTCATTCATTTCAACGATTGAATTCTGATTTATCTTGATAATAAGTATGTCGATAAAAGCTGTCTTATACTTAATCTGTAAGGGATGCCTAAGGGAGAGAGTATGGATAGCCAAAAGCAGGACTTTTTGCCTTCGTCTGGTTTTGAGAGCGATCTGATTTCTGTTGATATTGATAAGTGGCAAAGGACGGTTAATCTGATGTCTGAACTGTATGGTGCAGCATGCGGCACCATTGTTCAGTATAAGAATGAGCAGTTCAATGTGATTACTGCAAGCATGAATGAAGATAACTTCCTTGCAGCAGGCAGTACATGGCCCTGGGACATGCAGAGTTTTTGCCGGGAAATTATGGAAACCGGCAAAGAGCTTTATGTCGGGGATGCTGAAAACAGCGAAAAGTGGAAAGGCAGCCCAGGTGTAGCAGAGGGGCCTGTTCGATCTTATCTTGGTTTTCCTATTCTGTGGCCCGATGGTCACTTGTTTGGCACGATTTGTGTGATTGATACTAAGGCAACAGATTACGAGCCTAAACTTATCCGTCTGCTAAATTCACTTTGTGAACTTATTACTGCCGACCTGAAAATTGCCGTTGATTTGGAACAGATGAAAAGTCTGGCACTGACCGATGAACTTACCCAGCTACATAACCGAAGAAGCCTTGAGCTCTTGGGAGAGCAGAAACTGAAAGAAATTCAGCGGGATAAAACCTGTTTGTCGGTTATCTATATAGATATTGATAATATGAAGCAGGTGAATGATCAGTTTGGTCACTCTGAAGGTGATAACTGCTTGGTGACGTTAGCAGAGGTTTTGAGGCAACAGTGTAGGACATCCGATATTGTCGCCAGAATAGGAGGAGATGAGTTTGTTGTGCTTACCCTGTCTACCACTCCTGCCTACTCTTTGATGACGCGGATTAAGAACAATTACTCATCAAAGGTTTCTGATAAACAGGCGTTGTCAATTACCTCTTTAAGCTGTGGGTTGATCGTTCTGGAATACAGCAATATGACCACTCTGAAACAAGCTGTAGAGCAGGCTGATGAGCGGATGTATGAGGAAAAGCAGAAGAAAAAAAACGCCTGACCGGTCAGACCGGAACAGGCATTTTGCATGGGGATTCATTAGCCTTCAAAAAGGTACAGATATTCTTGGTATCCTCTTTCAGCCATCTGTTCCATCGGGATAAATTCCATAGCTGCTGAGTTCATGCAGTATCTTAGTCCCGTTGGTGCCGGACCATCAGTAAACACATGGCCTAAGTGAGAATCAGCAAACTTACTGCGGATTTCTGTTCTCGGGAAAATCAGTTTATAGTCGGTTTTTTCTACCACATAAGCTTTATCGATTGGTTTAGTAAAGCTTGGCCATCCTGTACCAGACTTATATTTGTCTGTAGAGGAGAATAGCGGTTCACCTGATACGATATCGACATAGATGCCTTTCGCTTTGTTATCCCAGTATTTGTTCTGGAACGGCTTCTCGGTACCTTCTTCCTGAGTCACATAGTATTGAAGCTTGCTTAGTTTCGCTTTTATCTCTTTGTCTGATGGCTTGGCATACTGCTTACTGCTACCTGATTCTCCATAGATAATCTGACGCAGGGTTTTAGGGTTCTCTTTTCTGTCTTTACCGAAAATTTTAGTCAGATACTGATCGCGACCTGATGCGTTGCGGTAATACTTATAGCGAATTTTGCTCTTTTTATAGAAATCCTGATGGTACTCTTCAGCAGGCCAGAACTTTTTGAACTCAATTAGTTCTGTTGCCAGTGGTTTACCGAACACACCGTTATCATCAATTTCCTGCATAAAGCGTTCAGCGATCTGTTTCTGCTCTGCATTGTGGAAAAAGATAGCAGGGCGGTATTGCGGGCCCCGGTCAACAAATGAACCTTTACTGTCGGTCGGATCGATATGACGGAAGAAATGATCCAGAACCTGCTCATAGGTGAGTTTGTCGGCATCGTAACTTACCTTAATCACCTCAATATGCCCTGAGCGGCCGGACGAAACCTGTTTATA
Organism: Vibrio sp. SCSIO 43137; assembly: GCF_028201475.1. Taxonomy (NCBI): domain Bacteria; kingdom Pseudomonadati; phylum Pseudomonadota; class Gammaproteobacteria; order Vibrionales; family Vibrionaceae; genus Vibrio; species Vibrio sp. SCSIO 43137. The sequence goes on from NZ_CP116383.1 coordinate 955,651, forward strand.
GGTCGGATTATCAACATTTCCGCCTGAGTATCCGGAAACAACGTCTAACACACCATCCAGTTGTTCCAGATCAGATTCAGTACACCAGAAGCAACCACCGGCCAGTGTTGCTACTGCAACGTTTTCTGCTTGTGGCTTTTTGTCGTCAGCATTGACGTTACCTGACGGGCTCATCAGAGCAAACAGTAGCGGGAGTGATACACCGAGTGAGAGAAGTACTTTCGATATTCTTGTCATTTTTGTCCCTTGTGTTACTACATAATATTTTTGATTAGTTATATAGAAAGGAGAGGGCGGAGAAAAATTGCAAATTAGATCACATTATTTTAAGTGGATTTTGCTATCTGCATGAAAAATAATAATAAAAATGCCCCAGAATATGTATTCAGGGGCAGGGTTTTTAGTTTACCGAGTCTTAAAGGGATTACTTTAGTGCACTGCAAAAGCTGACATCAGCAATCTGTTTTTCGTTGTCATAGCTGTGATAGAGCTCGAAGCAGGGTCTGTCATCCATCTCCAATCCTAACTCAACGATCTGCGCTATATGTTCATTCCATGCCGGACCATACTGAGATTTATCCGTGATGGTTTTGCGCATTGTGGCGTACTCTCCGCCGGGGAAGGGTTGTAGCTCGACATCTCCGGCAACCGTTACTTGCTTTTCTACCAGCAGGCAGATATCGGTACGGCACTTTTCAGCCGGAGTAACTTCCGGGTTGTCATGGTAAATAAACAGGCAGGTAGACTCAGCCACACCTGCTGAAGCTGCCCAGTGATAAAGCTTTCCGACGGCTGGCTCGTAATTTTCACCATAAGGGCCGGTTACCCTGATATAAGCTAACTGACCCGCAGAAAAATTCTGTCTCTCCATTGTTATTCTCCTTTGTTTTGATTCAGGAGCAGTATATGAGTTGAGGCTTTGATGGGCGTTTCCATTCTTGCGCAGTGTGTGTCCAATCTTGCTATCTCTTAGCAAAGCAGAAAAAAGCTCTAAGTTTTCGCACTGTCTGATGTCGGTCGGTGAAAGGGCAAAATGTTTTCGGAACGCTTTGGCAAAGCTTTGAGAACTGGAAAATCCATACTCAAGGGCAACTTCAAGAACCGAGGGTTTTTTATAGAAAAGATCCTGAGCAGCCTGTTGTAACCTTAACCGGCGTAAGTATTCACATAATGTTTCACCGGTAACGGCCTTAAATACCCGATGAAAATGATAAGGTGAAAGGCTTGCCATAGCAGCAACTTCTTCCAGATTTAATTCCTGATTATAGTGTTTCTCCAGATAACGTATGACAGGTTTTAGTTTCTGGTGATAGTCGGTTTTCATAAAAACGGGCAGCATCTCTGTTCAAAACTACCGCAATAATAGAACAGAAAGCACTGTATGTAAAAACAGTAATTGTGAATAGTGATATTGTGCGAATGCTTTTGAGGGAGTTGTAGGGAGTAAATCGAGATAACCCACCTCAGCTTCTGAGGCGGGTAGGGTTTTGGGGTTACTTCCGGCAACCGGTAAAAATACTCATCTCTTTATTGATTGCTTTGGTTGAGACTGAAGCAAAATCAATCAGTGAGTGGAACAGGTTGTCGTGGGAGTAACTTGCTGAAGTGGCTTTTTCCTGAATACAACTGCGGTCTATCCCGTAGGCATTTTCAAATCCGTTATCCATCCACAGGAACCAAGGCACCTTGGTCTGTCCTTCAGGAGCAAGCGCATAAGGGGTACCGTGCAGGTAAAGGCCGTTTTCACCAAGGGATTCACCATGGTCCGAAATATACATCAGTGCCACATTATAGTTCTCTCTGTAGCTCTCTAATTTCTCAATGGTTTGGGCAAGTACGAAATCTGTATAAACAATAGTGTTGTCATAAACATTAACGATCTCCCGATCACTACAGTTTTCGATATCGCTCTGGTTACAAGACGGGGTGAATTGTTCTTTATCTTGCGGATAACGCTTCCAGTAGGTCGGTCCGTGGCTGCCGATAATATGGAAGGCGAACAACTGATTATCTCCCTGATTGGCCGCTATCTGTTGATCGAAGTTTTTCAGCATTACTTCATCAAAGCAGTAAATACCATCGCAGAACTCCGGGAATGCTTCCGGGGTAATGGTTAACAGGTTGAGCTTTTTCGCTACCGCCTTATCGCCACCGTCGTTCTCTTTCCAGAGTACTTTTGTACCTGCCCGCTGGATAATATCGAGTGCATTATCCTGGTGGTTAGCGCGCTGCTTGTTATAGCCTTTGCGGTTCAGGTTAGAGAACATGCAGGGAAGAGAGTGAGCAGTAGCAGTACCACAGGAAGAGACATCCTGAAAAGAGATAATCCCTTTACCTTCTGTATACGGATTGGTGTTTCTCTGATAACCGTTGTAACCGATATTAGCGGAGCGGGCTGTTTCGCCGACCACTAAAACAATCAGCGATGGCTTACCGTTTGCGGCTGCAACAGGGGCTGCGTCTTCACCAATAACTTTATATTCAAGTGGCTCAGTCAGGTATGTTCTGTCCAGATACTTAACGGCATTGAACAGATGGCTGGGAACAATTAACTGATTTAGATAAGAGTTATTTCTGCCCACAGAGGCATAGTCTTTATATGAAGTGACATAGATAACGGCAATAACCCCCAGTGCTCCCAGAACGACAGCAAATCGCTTTAATATACGGATCTTCAGTGGTGTTTTTTTCTCAAATCTTACCAGAGCAATTAATATTGCCGGTACAACACCAAATGCCAGACTAAAGCCGATAGAGGAGGGGTTAACATAAGAGAGAGCTTCGCCGGTATGGGTTTCAAATATATTCTCGATCATAGAGTAATCGAAAATTACACCATATCTCAGGGTGGCAAAACAGGCCATTGCTGAGGTAAAGACTAGAAAAATATAAAATGGCTTAGCAATAAATGGCCAGGTAAACAGAGAAAATATAACGGCAAAAGCGGCTGATAAAAGAAGCGGGCTGGAATAGGCGAAATAACCGTTACCTGTTTCAGCAAAGAGGGTTATGATTTTTTCCGTTACCGGAAAGTTTAATACAAAACCAAAATAGATGGCCATCAAAATAATAAAGGCAGAGGCGCTAATATTAAATCGAAACTTGCTAAGGGAAAGTAACTTCTCCATCAGAAAAACAGCACTCCCACCCAGGTAAAAAAGGCGAAACAGAGAGCAACAAATACAGAGGCGGAGCCGATATCTTTAGCGCGGCCACTTAGTTCGTGGTATTCCGTTCCTACTCTGTCGACAACGGCTTCAATAGCTGAATTTAATAGCTCACAGAGCAGGACAATGACTAGTACCCCAATAAGCAGAATCTTCTCAACTGTGCTGATTTCCAGCATGAGGGCAACAGGAGAAAAGATAACCAGTAGCATAAACTCCTGACGAACCGCAGCTTCATGTTTAAAGGCGGCCTTCAGGCCCTGAATAGAGTATCCTGTGGCTTTAATTACTCGTTTGATACCGGTATAACCCGGCTTACCTTGATTAACTTGTGTAGACAAAATTATGTACCAATTATCTGAACGTAAACGGGCAAATAAATAGCACGAAATTAGTGAATGAAACGTGAATAGTTTATTCACTTAGTATTAGGTTAAATTGATTTCTCATTGAAAATAGAAATATTAATAGAGCGGGGCGGGTACTGAAATCTCTCAGCCATATTTGGATAAGAGATTTTAGTATATGAGCAGATATGCATTGACATTGGTTTAAACTGAAGCGATTTTGCAGCTAAACCTTAAGTTACTCCTGCGGAAGATCAATTAATATTAAATGAGCGGCACTGTTCTCTGCCCGAAATACCAGTTGCTGAGAACCCTTTATTTCAACGGAATCTCTGGCCTTAAGGAGTGCTTTACCATCGATATTAAGTTCACCGTCGATGCAGTTAATATATACCTGTCTTCCGCTGTTAACTTTATAACTGACACTGTGTTCATTGCCAGTCAGTTCAGATACATAGATATTGCAGTCGGCGTTGACATATAAGGGAGCCAGTTGTTTATTTTCCGGATTCCCGACAATATGCAGTAACCGGTTTTGCCTTTCTTCTGCTTCAAATTTCTTATGGCTATAGCGCACTTCGCCTCCGGCATGGGGAGGTAATAGCCAGATTTGCAGCAAACGGCATGGTGTATCATGCAGGTTTTTTTCTGAATGCCAGACGCCGCTTCCGGCAGAAATGGCCTGAACATGGCCTGCACCAATGGTCTCTTCTTTATTAGTAACATTGTCCCAGTGGGTAAGCTGGCCATCTATGATATAGCTGACTATCTGCATATCTTTGTGTGGGTGTTTACCAAAACCAGAGTGAGGCGCGATGGCGTCATCGTTTAGTACCCGGAGTAGGCTAAAACGCATATTGGTCGGGTCATAGTAGTTAGCAAAGGAAAAATGAAAATAGGTATCTGACGGATGCATATTACTATGAGGCAGATAGTGAAGGCTCTCTGCCGGCTTTATCCGGTACTGGTTTTGCGTATTTTGCATGTGAAACTCCGGTCTATTCGATTGTATTGAACAATATAATTATTATAAAACCTGCTATGCTGTATAAATAATGATGATTAATGACAATTTAATTCAAGCAAACTGAACTATGGCTAATCCGATAACACTAGATGCATTAAGAATTCTTGATGCCATTGATAGAAAGAAGAGCTTTGCCTCCGCTGCTGACGAACTGTTTCGTGTTCCTTCTGCTATTTCCTATACGGTAAAAAAGCTGGAAGAGGACTTAGGTGTGACCATTTTTGATCGTACTAAGCGAAAAGCAGAGTTCACTCCGACAGGTCTTCTGCTTCTTAAACAGGGGCGGTTAATTCTTCAGGCTACCGATGAACTCTCCCACCATGTCGTCCAGATAGAAAAAGGCTGGGAGCTGGAACTACGTATTTGTGTCGATAATATTCTGACCTTTGATCCCATCTATGAGCTGATGGCTCAGTTTCAACAGCAGCATCCTCATGTTGAAATAAAGCTTATTGAAGAAGTGATGGAAGGTAACTGGGATGCTATTGAGTCAGAGCGTTGTGATCTGGCCATTGGTGTTCCGGGAGATCCTATCAGTAGTCGTTATGACAGCCTTCCTATCGGTGATATAGAGTTTGTGTTTGCTGTATCCAGAGGACATCCCCTTACCCTCCAGCCATCACCTGTCACTGTTGAGCAGATAAAAGAGTATCCCTCTATTGTTGTTGCAGACAGTTCGCGGGGGCTGCCACCCCGGTCTATTCGTATTCTGGAAGGGCAGAGAAGAATTACTGTCCCTACGGTTGAGAAGAAAATCAGCGCTCAGATGCTGGGGCTCGGGGTAGGTTACTTGCCGATTTTTCGCGTAGAGCAGGAGCTTCAGACCGGGCAGCTGGTGGCACTGGAAGTTGCACCGGCGCAAAGCCGGGTAAGTCCCATCAGCATAGCCTGGAACAAAAGCAATAAAGGCAAAGCGCTTCGCTGGTTTATTGAGAAGCTGGCTGGTATGGATAGAAATCGGCTGATCATGAGTTAATGATATGTAAAAAATGACACATTAATGTTATTTTCATGTGTCATTTTCTACCCATTTCTATGCCCGGTAGATCAGAAGTTTTCCGGCCTTTATGCTTAAAGGCCTTGATATATAAGGGTTGTAAATAAAATGTTATAAGTTGGTATGTTGTTTGCCTTATACAGTTTACACGGCACCCAAAGACGGGGCTGTTTACTACATAAGGAGAACAACCAAATGTTTAAGCCACTGACCCTACTATCAGTATCTGCACTCGCTCTGACCAGCTTTAATGCTGCTGCACAATGTGACCCGGGCGAACTTGTTATTAAGTTCAGCCATGTTACTAATGCGGACAAACACCCTAAAGGTATTGCTGCATCACTGCTTGAAAGCCGCGTAAACGAAGAGATGAACGGCAAAGCATGTATGCAGGTGTTCCCAAACTCAACCCTTTATGATGATGACAAAGTTTTAGAAGCACTGTTAAACGGCGATGTTCAAATGGCCGCCCCTTCTCTTTCTAAGTTTGAAAAGATCACCAAAAAATACCGCATCTTTGACCTTCCTTTCCTGTTTGAAGATATCGACGCCGTTGACCGTTTCCAGAACTCTGAATCTGGTGAAAAACTGAAGAATGCGATGAAGCGTCGTGGACTGAAAGGTCTGGCATTCTGGCACAATGGCATGAAGCAGATGTCTGCAAACAAACCCCTTCTTCTTCCTGAAGATGCCAGCGGTCTGAAATTCCGTGTACAGGCGTCAGACGTTTTGGTAGCACAGTTTGAGCAACTGGGCGCTAACCCTCAGAAAATGTCGTTTAAAGAAGTATATGGCGGCCTGCAGACCAAGGTTATCGATGGTCAGGAGAACACATGGTCCAACATCTATGGCAAAAAGTTCTTCGAAGTTCAGGACGGCGTAACAGAAACCAACCACGGTATTCTTGATTACCTTGTTGTAACGTCAAATGGTTTCTGGGACAAACTACCGGGCGATGTTCGTGATCAACTGGCCACCATTGTTCAGGAAGTATCTGAAACCCGTAACTCTGAGTCCGCTAAGGTTAACCAGAGCAACAAACAGAACATCATCGATGCCGGTGGTGTGGTACGTAAGCTGACTCCAGAGCAGAGACAAGCCTGGGTAAATGCACTTAAACCTGTATGGCAGAAGTTTGAGAAAGATATCGGCTCTGAGCTGATTGACGCTGCTGTAGCTTCGAACAAATAACACCGCAAAAACGCTATGGGTGGAAAACCACCCATAGCAGATTGATAACTATAAGCGGGAGTATTCTATGGAAAATTCATTTCTTGCTAAAGTCGGTAAAGCGACTGATCTGTTTGAAGAGACACTAATCGCCTTCTTTCTTGGTGCAATGACCTTGCTGACATTTACCAATGTTGTGTTCCGTTATGTGCTTAACGACAACATTTTATGGGCCCTTGAGCTAACGGTGTTCATGTTCGCATGGATGGTATTGGTTGGGGCGTCTTACGGCGTAAAAAAACACTTTCATATTGGTGTTGATGTCATTATCAACCTTGCACCCGAGGGGCTAAGAAAAGTGTATGCACTTGTTGCCGTGGCACTTTGTCTTGCTTTCTCAATTCTTTTACTTATCGGTTCATGGAACTACTGGTATCCGTTCATTACTGAGCGTGCATGGTACGAAACCGATGATATTCCAATGCCGGAAATGCTGCAGTTTTTAGCCGATGTACTGAACGAAGGTGAACGCTATGAAAAACTGCCACGTTTTATCCCTTATGCTGCACTTCCTATTGGCATGGCTATGCTGACGTTCCGGTTTATTCAAATTGCCTTCCAGATTCTGAGCGGAAAACTCGATCGCCTGATCGCCAGTCATGAAGCAGAAGAAGATTTAGAAGCACTAAAAGCAGAGATGAAGGAAGACTAAATTATGGCAATTCTATTTCTATTTTTAATGGTTATCGGCTTTATGCTGATTGGGGTACCGATTGCCATTTCTCTTGGTCTGGCAAGTATGTTCTTCTTGCTGCTCCATTCAGATGCTTCTCTTGCATCTGTTGCCCAGACACTGTTTAATGCCTTTGCCGGTCACTACACCCTGTTAGCGATTCCATTTTTTATACTGGCTTCCAGTTTTATGTCTACCGGTGGTGTGGCGCGCAGAATTATTCGTTTTGCTATTGCTATGGTGGGCTGGTTCCGTGGTGGTCTGGCGATGGCATCGGTTGTTGCCTGTATGATGTTCGCAGCGCTATCTGGTTCATCTCCTGCAACGGTTGTGGCAATAGGTAGTATCGTTATCGCCGGTATGGTGAAGAACGGTTATACCAAAGAGTTTGCCGCGGGCGTTATCTGTAATGCTGGTACATTAGGGATCCTGATCCCACCTTCCATCGTAATGGTTGTATACGCAGCAGCGACGGATGTTTCCGTAGGGCGTATGTTCCTTGGTGGTGTTATTCCGGGCTTATTGGCCGGTCTGATGCTGATGATTGCCATCTATATCACAGCACGTGTTAAGAACCTGCCAAAACAACCTTTTGTCGGCTGGACTGAAGCATTTAATGCCGCGAAAGATGCAAGCTGGGGCTTACTGCTGGTAGTGATCATTCTTGGCGGTATTTATGGTGGTATCTTTACCCCGACTGAAGCGGCAGCGGTAGCGGCGGTTTACTCTTTCTTTATCGCCAACTTTATCTACAAAGATATGGGGCCGTTTGCCGACAAAGAAAATACCAAACCGTGGATTGTTAAAGCGTTCCAGACTTTTGTTCATAAAGATACCCATGCGACCCTGTATGAAGCGGGTAAGCTCACCATTATGCTGCTATTTATCATTGCTAACGCTTTGATACTTAAGCACGTGTTAACTGAAGAACGTATTCCTCAGATGATTACTGAGTCAATGTTGTCAGCAGGTCTGGGACCGATTACCTTCCTAATCGTAGTGAACGTACTGTTATTGATTGGCGGACAGTTTATGGAGCCGTCTGGTCTGCTGATCATCGTTGCTCCTCTGGTATTCCCGATTGCCATTGCGCTGGGTATTGACCCGATTCACCTGGGTATCATTATGGTAGTAAACATGGAGATAGGTATGATTACCCCGCCTGTAGGGCTCAACCTGTTTGTGACCGCCGGGGTGGCGAAAATGTCCATGATGAACGTGGTGAAAGCGGCGTTACCGTGGGTTGCTGTAATGTTCCTGTTCCTGATTATCGTTACTTACGTACCTTGGGTTTCAACCTGGCTACCAACCTCGCTAATGGGGCCGGAGATCATAACCAAGTAACACCTCAACACTCCTGCCTCCGGATTCCCCTATGGGGGCAGGTCTATCAAACTCATTTCACTAAACCCGTCTTAGGATGGGTTTTTTATTTACTTATAGGCTCTTATAATTTTCCTTATCCAGCCCATGTTTCTGCATTTTGTCGTAGAGTGTTTTCCGCGCCAGATTAAGCCTCTCCATAGTGTTTTTGATACTGCCGCCACACTCAATCAGTGCTTGCTCAATGGCGGACTTTTCAAATTCGGCAACCTGTTCATTCAGGCTTAACAGGGAGCTCTCTTTTTCCGTGCTGTTTTCCAGTTGAGTCAGTTTGCCCAGTAGTACATAGCGTTCCGCGGCATTGCGCAGTTCGCGGACATTGCCCGGCCAGTGATGGGCGACCAGAGTTTGCAGGTCGGACTGAGCCAGCGAAGTGGCTGCTTTCTTATAACGGGCCGCGGCAACCAACAAAAAGTGGTGGAACAGAGCCGGTATATCCTCTTTTCTCTCCCTTAGGGGAGGAAGGTCGAGGGTAACCACGTTCAGGCGGTAGTAGAGATCCTGACGGAATGTGCCTTCCTCGGCAGCTTGTTTAAGGTCTACTTTGGTGGCGGCTATCACCCGGATATCCAGCGGAAGAGCCTGATTAGAACCAACCCGTTCAATCACTCTCTCCTGCAACACCCTTAGCAGCCTGATTTGCGCCTGCATAGGCATGGATTCAATCTCATCCAGAAACAAGGTTCCTCCCTGAGCATATTCAAACTTACCTATACGTTTGCTTTCTGCTCCGGTAAAAGCGCCTTTTTCATGACCATATAGCTCACTCTCAATCAGATTCTCCGGCACTGCACCGCAATTTACCGCTACAAAGTTGTTTTCCCGCCGGCTGCTCTGCTCGTGAAGGGAGCGGGCGACCAGCTCTTTACCCGTACCGGTTTCTCCGAACAGCAGAATATCCGCTCCCGTGTCAGCAATATGAGAAATGGTTTCGCGCAGGTGCTGTACGGCGGCCGTTTCACCAATAATACGCGGACCAAGGGGATTCTTGGCTTTCAGAGCCTGCTTAAGTTGCTTGTTTTCCTGTGTCAGCTGGCGTTTTTCCAGTGCTCTTTTTACCGTCTCAATCAGCCTGTCATTGGAAAAAGGCTTTTCGATAAAGTCATAAGCACCGTCGTGCATGGCCTGTACGGCCATTGAGATATCGCCATGGCCGGTGATTAAGATAACCGGTATCTCAGCGTCCTGCTGTTTAATGGTGTTAAGTAAATTGTGGCCTGAAATACCGGGCAGACAGATATCGGTGACGACAACAGAAGGGTAGCCCTCTTTTTGAGCTGCGAGGATAGCTGATTCGGCGTCAGCAAAAAATTGTGCAGAGATCTCTTCCAGTTCAAAACTCTGTTCATGAGCGATACGCATATCGCTTTCATCATCGATAAAAAATACATCACACATCATTTACTTCCTGAATGTTTACCTGATCGATTACCGGCAGGGTGACAGTGAATCTTGCACCACCAAGGGGAGAGTCAGTTGCGGTGAGATCCCCTTGCATCGCCTGCATAATCTGCAGGGAAATAGATAGACCAAGTCCTAATCCGTGCTGCTTAGTGGTAAAAAACGGGGCGAACAGCTGCTTTTGCTGAGTCACAGTCAACCCCTGACCATTATCATCAATATGAATTAAGATGCATCTTTCTATCTGCTCAAGAGTGATAGCTATCTCTCTTTTCTGTCCGCTTTCGCCTGAGCTGTTTTTAAGTTCATCCATGGCGTTGGTCAGCAAGTTAATTAAAACCTGCTCAAGTTGAATCAGATTAATTCTGCTCTTCAGCTCTTCATCTTTAATATTAACTTCAAGCTGTATCTGGTTTGCCCTGAACTGGGGTCTAAGCAGCTCTATGGTAGTAATAATGACGGGCTGAATTTTTGCATCCACCAGTTCATCGCTGGACGTTTTTCTCGCCAGTGATTTTAACTGCTGGCTGATCTTGGCCATTCTGTCCGTCAGGGCAGAGATTCTGTTCAGGTTATCTGAAGTTCTCTCCGGTTGCCCTTTCTGTAAGAAGCGTTTGCCGTTTTCGGCAAAGCTGCGTATTGCAGCAAGAGGGTTATTCAGTTCATGGCTGATACTGGCCGACATCTGGCCCAGAACTGCCAGTTTGGCTGCCTGAATCAGCTCTTCCTGAGTCTGCCTTAATGCCTGCTCGGTTTTTTCCCGTTCATCAATTTCCATCTGCAACTCTGCGGTACGCTCCATCACCTGAAACTCGAGTTTTTGCATCGCTTCATGTTCTATCTGGGCAATCTGACGCTGCTTGATTTGCCTGTGGCGTATCAACAACCAAACCATAAGTATCAGGGCAAAAATCAGGCTGACAATCACCAGAAAACCAAACAGGTCCCAGAAGATCCACACTTTAGGCGTTAGGATACGAATTTCCAGCGGCTGAACGACGGTGCGCTTTTTCGCCCCCAGATAGGTATCCTGAAAAAAGACAGCATTGGTTTTCTTCAGCTCGCCGGTTGTACCCTGATGATCGCCAATAAAATTCAGATTTGAGATAGGAGTATCAAGATATTGCCTTCCGTCGCGGATAGCGTCGATTTCATCTGATGATAAACTGAACAGGCTCTTATATAGCCATTTCGGGTCACTAGCCATAAACACCACGCCGTTTTTATCATTAGCAATAAAATGGCTCTTATCGCTTGACCAGTTCTGTTCAATATCAGTGATGTCTGTCTTTACTACCACTACGCCAAGTTTCTCTGCTGCGTAGACAACGGGAAAAGAGTAATAAAATCCGCGCTGCCCAGATGTGGAGCCTAAGGCAAAATATTGGCCAAAGCCCTGATTGATCGCCTGCTGGAAATAAGGCCGGAAGGCAAAATTTCTGCCGACAAAGGTTTTCTCGCTCTGCCAGTTGCTGGCCGCAATGGTGGTGCCGTGGATGTTAAGCAGATAGGTATCGGCTGCCTCAATAATGGTATTTACACTTTCCAGATAGCGGTTGGTCAGTTCAATTTGTGCACTGTTATTGGCATTTTTCAGGGCATCAATCAGTTCACGATCTTTAGCAAGAAGCTGTGGAATATAGGCGTATTTTTCTAACTGGCTATTGAGCTGACCGGTAATACGGTTCAACTGTTCCAGATTCAGTTCAAGCTGCTGCTGGTAGCTTTGGTGCCAATACCAGTTTCCGCCCAGAGTGGCACAGAGAAGGTAGAGCAGAAAAATAATAAAAGAGACGCGCTTTTGCCTGACCACCCTAATTCCTTTTTTGTATAAGATTCAATCTTCTATGATTGCTAATTATGCCATTAGGTTAACTAAATGTTACTTTTTTAACCTTAAGAATGCGCGTTTAAAACAAGACAAAGATCTCTTTTTATCTCTTTAAGTAAAAAAAAAGCAAAATATCATTGAATTTGCTTCTATTGCCCCCATTTCTGGGTCGAAGTTTGGTAAAAAAGTATCTGTTTTGTCGACTTAGTATCATCTTCTATTGAGATTTTAGGACATCACTCGACAGACTAGGGTCATGCCGCTAGAATGTCGCGTCTAAAATTTTGGTTCTGAGACTAATCGGAGATACCTTGCTTCGGAAAAACGAAGACAAGATATCGCTCATTAGTCAGATGGCCGGGAAAACCCCGGTTATCTAAGCTCAATAAAAAGTGTACCTGTAAAGGTGCAATACACGGATATGGTCATAGCTATAAATAGTTGGTGGCTAAAATACTCAGAGAACTGAGTTAGTTTTGAGGTTTATATAAAATGCAAGCTACTGTTGAAACTCTAGAAGGCCTAGAACGCCGTCTAAACATCACTGTTCCTGCTGCTAACATCGAAGATGCAGTAAAAGCAGAACTTCGCAACATCGCGAAAAACCGTCGTTTTGATGGTTTCCGTAAAGGCAAAGTGCCACTGAAGATGGTTGCGCAAATGTACGGCAAAGCAGTACGTCAAGATGTGATGGGTGAAGTGATGCAACGCCACTTCATCGAAGCAATCGTAAAAGAGAAAATTAACCCGGCTGGCGCTCCGACTTTTGCTCCTGTTGAGAACGAAGAAGGTAAAGACCTTGTTTTCACTGCAACTTTTGAAGTTTATCCGGAAGTTGAGCTGAAAGGCCTTGAGAACATCGTTGTTGAGAAGCCAGTAGTAGCAGTTGAAGATGCAGACGTTGAAGAGATGATCGAAACTCTGCGTAAGCAGCAGGCGAGCTGGACTGAAGTTGAAGAAGCTGCAGAAGATGGTTCTCGCGCGACTATCGATTTCGTTGGTTCTATCGACGGTGAAGAGTTTGAAGGCGGTAAAGCTGAGAACTTCCCTCTGGAAATGGGTCAGGGTCGCATGATCCCTGGTTTCGAAGACGGCATCATGGGCAAGCGCGCTGGTACTGAGTTCGAAATCGACGTAACTTTCCCAGAAGATTACCACGCTGAAAACCTGAAAGGTAAAGAAGCTAAGTTCCAAATCAAAGTAAACAAAGTTGAAGCTCGCGAACTGCCGGAAATCAACGAAGAGTTTGTTGCTAAGTTTGGTGTTACTGAAGGCGGTATCGACGCTCTTAAAGCTGAAGTTCGTAAGAACATGGAGCGTGAACTGGCTCAGGCTGTTAAGAACAAGATCAAAGAGCAGGCGATCGACGGTCTGGTTAAAGAGAACGAAATCGACGTACCTGCAGCGGTTGTTGATCAGGAAATCGGTGTTCTTCGCCAACAGGCAGCTCAGCGTTTCGGTGGCAACCCTGAAGCAGCAGAGCAGCTTCCTCGTGAACTGTTTGAAGAGCAAGCTAAGCGTCGCGTAGTTGTTGGTCTTCTTCTTGGTGAAGTTATCAAGACTGAAGAGCTGAAAGCTGACGACGAGAAAGTGAAAGCACTTATCGAAGAGATGGCGACTGCATACGAAGACCCATCAGAAGTTGTTGCTTACTACGAGCAAAACGAAGAGATGATGAACAACATGCGTAACGTTGCTCTTGAAGAGCAGGCGATCGACGCTATCCTTGCTAAAGCTCAGGTTTCTGATAAAGAAGCTAACTTCAATGAACTGATGAACCAACAGCAACCTGCATAATATCCGGTTGTCTGACTAAAATTAGTTCAGAGTAAAGATTATGGTCCGTATGATCACTCATCCGGGCCATATTTTTACCACTCTATCTAAGTCTCTATTGGGCATAAGTTAAGCACTTACTTACATTTTTTCATCTAAACCTTGTTAAATGTGGCCAATTAGATAGATACTTACATAGGTTGGTATTACATAGTTTGTTATGACTTAGGGATATAAGAAAATGAGCTACCAAGATAAAAACGCAATGTCTCCTATCATTGATGCGCTAGTGCCAATGGTGGTAGAGCAAACTTCACGTGGTGAACGCTCCTACGATATCTATTCTCGTCTGTTAAAAGAGCGTGTGATTTTCCTGACTGGTCAGGTTGAAGACCATATGGCGAACCTTGTTGTGGCTCAGTTGCTCTTCCTTGAGTCAGAAAATCCGGATAAGGATATTTTCCTTTATATTAACTCTCCGGGTGGCAGTGTCACTGCGGGCATGTCTATCTACGATACCATGCAGTTTATCAAGCCGAATGTAAGTACAGTTTGTATGGGGCAGGCGTGTTCTATGGGCGCCTTCCTTCTGGCCGGTGGTGAGAAAGGTAAACGTTATTGTCTGCCAAACTCACGTGTGATGATTCACCAGCCACTTGGCGGTTTCCAGGGGCAGGCATCTGACATTCAGATTCATGCTCAGGAAATTCTGACCATTAAGCAGAAGCTGAATACTTTACTTGCAGAACATACAGGTCAGCCGCTGGAAGTGGTTGAAGGCGACACAGATCGCGACAACTTTATGTCTGCTGAGCAAGCTGTTGAGTATGGGCTTGTGGATGCGGTTCTTAACCACCGCGGCGAATAACAGGTATAACCACCTTTTTCGAGAAAAGCATTAAAAATTGATATACACTCAAATCAATAAGGTAAAGGCTAAGAGGTTAGCGAATGACAGATAAAAGCAAAGAGGGCAGCAGTGGTAAACTGCTTTACTGCTCTTTCTGCGGTAAAAGCCAGCACGAAGTTCGCAAGCTAATTGCAGGTCCTTCTGTTTACATTTGTGACGAATGTGTCGACCTTTGTAACGACATTATTCGTGAAGAGATCAAAGATGTTCTTCCTAAAGGTGAGTCTGAAGCACTTCCGACTCCCCGTGACATCCGTGAACATCTTGATGACTATGTAATCGGTCAGGACTATGCGAAGAAAGTGCTAGCGGTTGCGGTATATAACCACTACAAGCGTTTACGTAATGGTGATACTACAGCGGAAGGTGTAGAACTTGGTAAAAGTAACATTCTTCTGATCGGGCCGACAGGAAGTGGTAAAACACTACTGGCTGAAACACTGGCTCGTTTTCTCGATGTTCCGTTCACCATGGCAGATGCTACCACATTAACTGAAGCAGGTTATGTTGGTGAAGACGTTGAAAACATCATCCAGAAACTGCTGCAGAAATGTGATTACGACGTTGCTAAAGCTGAACGCGGCATCGTTTATATTGATGAAATCGATAAGATTTCCCGTAAAGCTGAAAACCCGTCCATCACCCGTGATGTTTCCGGTGAAGGTGTTCAGCAGGCTCTGCTAAAACTGGTTGAAGGTACCGTTGCTTCCGTTCCACCTCAGGGTGGCCGAAAGCATCCTCAGCAAGAGTTTTTGCAGGTTGATACTTCTAAGATTCTGTTTATCTGTGGCGGTGCGTTTGCCGGTCTGGATAAGGTTATCGAGCAGCGCGTTGCAACGGGCACAGGTATCGGCTTTGGTGCAGAGGTGCGCTCTAAAGATGAAACCAAAACCGTTGGTGAACTGTTTACTCAGGTAGAGCCGGAAGATCTGGTGAAATACGGATTGATTCCTGAGTTTATCGGTCGTCTGCCGGTAACAACGACTTTGACTGAGCTGGACGAAGCGGCGCTTATTCAGATTCTTTGCGAACCTAAGAACGCGTTGACCAAACAGTATTCAGCTCTGTTTGAGCTGGAAGATGCTGAGCTTGAGTTCCGTGAAGACGCACTAAAAGCTATCGCTAAAAAAGCGATGGAGCGTAAAACCGGTGCACGTGGTCTGAGATCGATTCTTGAAGGTGTTCTGCTGGAAACCATGTATGAACTGCCGTCATCTGAAGATGTCAGCAAGGTGGTTATCGATGAGTCAGTCATTAATGGTGAATCTGAACCGCTGCTAATCTATAACGGTAAAGAGAGTCAGGCTGCCGGTGGTGAGTAATCACTGAGGACGACAGTTCTAAGCTAAAGCAAATTGAGAAGAGGTCAGGAATGACCTCTTTTTTTATAAGTATATTTTCTTTTTCGTCATATACTTATATTCAAAGAAGAGGTCAGTTTTGTGCACGGAAAAAATGGCGGTTTTTTTCCTTTGCTTGTTGAATCCCTTTAAATTGACCCCATATACATCTCATAAGAACAAACGGATAGAGAGAATTTTATGAACTTGGAACGTTCCGAACGTATCGAGATTCCAGTATTGCCTTTGCGTGATGTTGTTGTGTATCCGCATATGGTGATTCCTTTGTTTGTTGGCCGGGAAAAGTCGATTCGTTGTCTGGAATCGGCAATGGATAACAACAAACAAGTATTGCTGGTTGCCCAGAAAGAGGCCGATACAGATGAACCTGCTATTGATGATCTGTTTGGCATTGGTACCGTTGCGACCATTCTTCAGCTGTTAAAGCTGCCAGACGGTACAGTAAAAGTTCTGGTTGAAGGTCAGCAGAGAGCCAAAATTCACCAGTTTAAAGAAAACGATTTTTTCCTGGCTGATGCAGAATACCTGACCACTCCTGAGCTTGATGAAAAAGAGCAGGAAGTGATTGTCCGTAGTGCGATCAACCAGTTTGAAGGCTTTATCAAGCTGAACAAAAAGATTCCGCCTGAGGTTCTGACTTCACTGAACGGAATTGATGATGCCGCCCGTCTTGCCGATACCATAGCCGCGCATATGCCGCTGAAACTGGCTGAAAAGCAGCAGGTTCTTGAAGTTATTGATGTTAACGAACGTCTTGAGTTCCTGATGGGGCAGATGGAGTCTGAAATCGATCTGCTTCAGGTTGAAAAGCGCATCCGTGGCCGTGTTAAAAAGCAGATGGAGAAATCCCAGCGCGAGTATTACCTGAATGAGCAGATGAAAGCGATTCAGAAAGAGCTCGGTGACATGGATGATGCCCCGGACGAGTTCGAGACGCTGAAGAAGAAAATTGCAGATTCGAAAATGCCGAAAGAGGCTCAGGAGAAAACTGAGCAGGAGCTGCAAAAACTGAAAATGATGTCACCAATGTCGGCTGAAGCGACAGTGGTGAGAAGCTACATCGACTGGATGGTAGGTGTTCCGTGGGCCAAACGCTCTAAAGTTAAAAAAGATCTGTCTAAGGCAGAAGAGGTGCTTAACCACGACCATTATGGTCTGGAGCGGGTTAAAGAGCGCATTCTGGAGTACCTTGCCGTTCAGAACCGAATCAACAAGCTGAAAGGTCCGATCCTTTGCCTTGTAGGGCCTCCGGGTGTGGGTAAAACCTCTCTGGGTCAGTCCATTGCATCAGCGACCGGCCGTAAGTATGTACGTATGGCACTGGGTGGCGTACGTGACGAAGCTGAGATCCGTGGTCACCGCAGAACCTACATTGGTTCTCTGCCGGGTAAACTGATTCAGAAGATGTCAAAAGTTGGAGTGAAGAACCCGCTATTCCTGCTGGATGAGATCGATAAGATGTCATCGGATATGCGTGGCGATCCCTCTTCAGCGCTGCTGGAAGTACTTGATCCGGAACAGAATAACGCCTTCAACGACCATTATCTGGAAGTCGATTATGATCTGTCAGATGTGATGTTTGTGGCTACGTCCAACTCAATGAATATCCCGGGGCCACTGCTGGACCGTATGGAAGTGATTCGTCTATCCGGTTATACGGAAGACGAAAAACTGAATATCGCTAAGCGCCACCTTGTTGAGAAGCAGATGAAGCGCAACGGTCTTAAGTCAGGTGAAGTTGAGATTGAAGATTCAGCTATCATCGGCATTATCCGTTACTACACAAGAGAAGCGGGTGTACGTGGACTGGAGCGTGAGATTTCTAAGATCTGCCGTAAGGCGGTTAAGAATATCCTGCTGGATCGCGATATCAAGCAGATCACAGTCAGTATGGATAACCTAAAAGAGTACCTTGGCGTGCAGCGTCACGACTACGGCAAAGCTGATGAGAGCAACCGCATCGGTCAGGTGACTGGTCTGGCGTGGACGGAAGTGGGCGGCGATCTGCTGACCATTGAAACGGAAGCCATGCCGGGTAAAGGTAAGCTGACACAAACCGGTTCTCTTGGTGATGTGATGCAGGAGTCTATTCAGGCTGCCATGACAGTGGTTCGCACCCGTACAGGTAAACTGGGTATCAATGAAGACTTCTACGAGAAGCGTGATATCCATGTGCACGTTCCTGAAGGTGCAACTCCTAAAGATGGTCCTAGTGCCGGTATTGCTATGTGTACTGCTCTGGTTTCCAGCCTGACGGGTAACCCTGTACGTGCTGATGTGGCCATGACGGGTGAAATCACTCTGCGTGGTGAAGTCCTTCCGATCGGTGGTCTGAAGGAGAAATTACTTGCGGCACATCGTGGCGGCATCAAAACAGTACTGATTCCAAAAGATAATGAGCGTGATCTGGAAGAGATTCCGGACAATGTAATCGCTGATCTGGTCATCAAACCTGTGCAATGGATTGATGAAGTATTAAGCGTGGCACTGGAGAACGACCCTGCTGGCTTTACGGTAGAGTCCTCAAAATAGTGACGTGCAGCAAAAATAAGTAAAGAACTACGCTGGCAAAGCCGAAAAGTGCTTGTCAGCGTTTTTTTTGGGAGCTAAGTTAAGCAACTGTTGCTTCAACCTAGATTCCTAAAGGCTTGGAGCTCATTTTAAATCTCATACGGAACGAATGTTACCTACTAAAAATATAACAGGTAACGAAAAGGGGAATAATCGTGAATAAAACACAATTAGTAGAAAAAATCGCGGAAAACGCAGATATTTCAAAAGCGTCAGCTGGTCGTGCACTTGATGCTGTAATTGAAGCAGTAACAGAAACTCTTAAAGCTGATGAGCAAGTAGCTCTTGTTGGCTTTGGTACATTCAGCGTTCGTACTCGTGCAGCTCGCACAGGTCGTAACCCTAAGACTGGTGAAGAAATCCAAATCGCTGAAGCGAAAGTACCTTCATTCAAAGCAGGTAAAGCTCTTAAAGAAGCTTGTAACTAATAAATCCAGTAATTTATTGGTCTGTTCAAATTGAAAATGCGCATCACATTGGTGCGCATTTCTTTTTCTGATATTATTCGGCTATTCAACTTTTTGTGAGCAAAGAAGTTTCTTCTGGCTCAATCTGTGGAGACAAGTAAGATTATGATGGATCGATTACGCGAGGGCGTGAACAGCATCGCGGTTAAGATTATCCTTGGACTAATTATTCTCTCTTTTGTATTCGCCGGTGTAGGTAACTACATTATTGGCGGTGGTAATAATGCTGCAGCAAAAGTGAATAATACAGAAATTGGTCGCGCTGCATTCGAGCAGGAGTATACAAACGAACGTAACCGTATGCAGTCTCAGATGGGCGATTACTTTGCTAATCTTCTGGCTGATCCTGCTTATGTTCAGTCATTCAGAAAATCCATTCTGGATCGTATGATTAATCAGGTACTGCTGGAACAGTATGCTGACTCTCTGGGTTTGCGTATCAGCGATGAACAAATTCGTCGTCAGATTCTGCAAATGCCGGAATTCCAGAATGACGGAAAATTCGATCAGGATATTTACAGTGCGACACTAAGACGTGCTGGTTTCTCTGTTGACGGGTTTGCGGAGTATCTTCGTCGTGATATGACTCGCCAGCAAGTGCTTTCTGCTCTACAGAACAGTGAGTTTACCCTTAGCAACGAAATTAAAGCTCAGAACGAACTTCTGACTCAGAGCCGCTCTATCCGCACCGTGCTGCTTAATGTTGCTGATTATGCCAAGACAATTGAGCTGAGCGACGCAGACCTGCAAGAATACTATCAGGCCAATACATCAAGCTTTACCCGCCCTGAGCAGGTGAAAGTCTCTTATGTTGAGTTGTCTGCACAGGCTCTTAAGTCTCAGATTGCTATCAGTGATGAGAAAGCTGAGCAGTACTACCATGAAAATATAGACAAGTACTCTTCTGCGGAGCAGAGAGAGCTAAGCCACATCCTGATTCAGGGCGATGACGAAGCAAAAGCACAAGCTATTCTTGATGAACTGAATGGCGGCGCTGACTTTGCTGAACTGGCTAAAGCGAAATCTGAAGATATCGGTAGTGCTGAGCAAGGCGGTTCTCTGGGCTGGGTTGAAAAAGATGTCATGGATCCGGACTTCGAAACGGCAGCATTTGCCCTGCAAAACGTCGGTGATGTAACTGGTCTGGTGAAGTCTGCCTTTGGTTACCATATCATCAAGCTGGATGCCCTGAAGGCCTCTGCGGCGAAACCTTTCTCTGAGGTGGCTGCTGAAATTAAAACTGAGCTGGCTGATCAGGAAGCAGTAGAGCAGTTCTATGCTTTGCTGAACGAACTTGAAACCGTTGCTTTTGAATTCCCGGATTCACTGGATGATGCAGCTAAAGCAATTAGTCAGCCGATCATGACGACAGACTTTGTTTCTCAGTTTGATGCACCTGAGCTTCTGCGTAGCCCTTCAGTAATGCAGGCGATTATGAGCCCTGAAGTTAAAGAGGACGGCCTGAACTCTGAAGCCATTGAAATTGCTCCTGAACATGTGCTTGTTGTGCGTGTAGAAGAGACTCGTGACGAAACTGTACTTCCGTTTGAAGAAGTTAAGGCACAAGTGACAGAACAACTGGCCGCGGTTAAAGGCGAGCAGCAGGCGATGGAACTGGCGGGTAAGCTGGTTGACGATCTGAATGCCGGTAGCGATAAGGTTCTGACTGAAAATGGCCTTGCTTTTGGTGAACAAGAGACAGTAGACAGAGGAAACCCTCTGGCACAGACTGTATTTGCCATGGTTAAACCTGCTGAAGGTAAGCCAAGCTATGCGCAGACAACTGACTTACAAGGCAATATTGTTATTGTTGAGCTGGATAAGGTAACAGTAAGTGACAATAGTGAGTTTAATACTCAGATTGCTGCTCAGCTGGTTCGCTCTAACAGTCAGCAAGATATTGACGCCGTTGTGAATACCCTTCGCGCAGATGCTGATATTGAGTATTACGTAGTGAGTGTTCAGCCGTAATAATTCTGTATTCAGACTGAAACCAGACGGGCCGCATTCGCGGCCCGTCCTATTTTTCCCTTTTCGATAAAGACAAATCAGTTTTGCTGGACAACCATAAGCGCTCCTGAAACATAAGATGGAGCACAAAAATGAAGATTGGTCAGCTAGTTAGCACACTACTTTTTATTATAGGTTTGTCATTCCCCGTATATAGCTCTGAAAATGCTGCGGAGATGTCCGAAAGCGGAAAGGAGCATGCTGGTATAGAGATCACCGTAAACATCAATACAGCAGATGCAGAAGAGCTTGCGACCCTGTTGTCCGGTGTAGGCAGTAAAAAGGCTCAGAAGATAGTCGAATATCGTCAGCAGCACGGCCCGTTTAAAACCGTAGAAGAGTTAAGTAACGTTTCTGGTATCGGTCCGGCAATCATTGAAAAGAATCGCAGCCGGATTATTCTTTAACTCATTCCCTATTAAGGTCTTCTTATCACGATGCAGAAGGCCTTTTTTTATACATAAACAGAGCAACAGCGACAAAAATTCCGCTTACTCCGCCGGTGAAATGAGCCTCAATCGCCACTCTGGCATTAATCAGTTCTGCTGTGCTGCTTGCCGCCCCGAATAGTTGTTCGTAACCAATTTTAGCCATAACGCCCATAACCAGCAGCCAACTGGAACGGCGCCCCTGTAGTGCTTCTGTCAGGGCATAGTAGGCAAAGATACCGTGTAATACTCCGGAAAGGCCGGCATAACTGCCGAGGTCAGACAACATCAGGGACAGACCAACACAGAAGGAGAGCAGTATCAGCAGTAAACTAAGGTTTTTAGCTGTCGGAGTAAACAGATAAACCATAACGCCCAGTGCTGCCATATTCATCGCCAGATGAGGCCAGTTGGTATGAGTAAAGTTTCCTGTCAGTATTCGCCACCATTCTCCCTGTTGAATCAGGTTAAGATCCCAGAAGCTAATGCTATGGAACTGAGGATACTGTAATATCACAGCTATTAAGGCAACTACGATTAACAAAAGGTATCTGTGCACTGTATGTCCCGGTATTGTTCAGGCTGCGGTAAAGCGAAAAAGGCGTGCATTTGCGCTGAAGTTAAGCCGATTGAGGCGAAAACAGAGGTTATTATTCTTCAGCATCCGACAGAAGTAAAGCAGGCGAAAGGCACGGCTAAGATCCTGTCACTGTCGTTGTCAAACAGTCGCTGTTTTGTCGGTGAGGACTTTACTCATCATGCACAACTGAATGCGCTGCTTCAGCAGAAAAATTACACCACCTTGCTACTTTACCCTGCAGAAAAGGCGGTTGAGATAACTGCTTTGGCAAGTCAAAAAGAGACAGAAAGTGAGAGAGTCAGGCTTATAGTGATTGATGGCACCTGGAAAAAAGCCTTTAAAATCTATACCTTGTCGAAAAACCTGCACCCGCTGCAGGCGTGTAAATTACCACCGTCACTTTGTGGCAGCTATACCATACGTAAAGCTCCGGATAACAATAGTTTATCTACGGTCGAGGCGGGGTATCATGCACTTAGCCTGCTTGAACCTGAGATCGATTTCCAGCCCTTAATAAATGCCTTTGATTATATGAAGCAATTTTATCTTGAGCAGGTTCCGGCCGCTCTGGTGAATAAGCATTACAAGCTGGATAAGTAAATGACGGCATCTCTTTACAGGTAACCTGTAGGGCAAATTTAATCTATTATATAAGAAAGTAATTTGTTAACGGTCAGGCCATTGATGGCCGGTTAACAACAGAGATTTCCAGGACGGAAACGATTGATGACCGATGGATCAGAGCAAGCCCAGAGCCGAGGTATTTCAGGCCGGATAAAATTCGGCCTGATGTTAATTCTTTTTCCTGCCTTTTTAAGCGCCAAACCGGTGCAACTTGACCTTGTAACTGAAGAGTTTCCACCTTTACAAGTTCAGGTTGATAATCAGGCCAAAGGCTATGTTATCGACTTTATAAAAGCGCTTGTTGATGACGCAAGCAAAGAAGTTCCTGTTGCCATCAGGATGATACATTTTGTCCCGTGGAAAAGGGCAATTGTTATGAGTCAGCAAATGGAAAACGTGTTGTTTTTTTCTATTTCGCACACTGAGGCGAGAGAAGATAAGTATCACTGGATTGGCGAGGTCTCTCCCTATGAAGTGAAACTATTCCGTCATAGTAGCGGTCCTAAATTTCAGCCGGACCGCCTGAGTGATCTGCATAAGTTCCAGTTAGGAACACAAGCCGGTGGTAATCTGGATGACTATTTTACTGCAAAGGGCTTTGACCTGATTAAGGTGACCTATTCAAGGCGGGTGTTAAAGCTGTTAAAAGCCGGTCGTCTCGACTATGCGCCTTTGGTATCGCAAAGTTATTACTACCGGATCGAACAATATGATCTCAATCCCGATGACTACCTGCCGGTACTGCGAATTGATGACTTATGTAAAGACCTCTGGCTGGTTGCCAGTAAGGGAACCTCCCCTGAGGTCGTTCAGGCGCTGAAAAATAGCTATCAAAAACTGATTAATCAGGGGCTGCTTCAGCAGCTAATCGATGCTTACCACCCTAAAAGCGAAGTAATGATGCAATAAAGAGCTGAAAAAAGGCTTCAGTCTGAAGATTAATTTTCTACAGGTGCGATGAAAATAGTTGCTGATGCAGTTTCTGTGCATAACCGTCAGTCATGGCCGCAATATAGTCACAAATCACTCTCATTCCATCCTGCTTATTCCTGTCAGCCATTATCCATTTCTGTCTGGTTGTATCGGGCAGTAGGCGTTCAGGATCAGCACTTAGAGCTTCAAACAGATCCATCACAATTTGCTGGCCTTTATATTCGACAATCTGAACCTGCGGGATCTGGATAACATAGTCGTTCACAAAGTGTTTAAATACACCAAGCGCCTTGGATAACTGAGGTTCAAGATAGGCATTTAAGCTAAGTAGAGGGCTATCAAATTCACTGCCTTTAACGGACTGAACAGAAACATTGGTCAGAAAGGTATTTACAATGCCACCGATGGCATCTTTTCGCAGATAGTGTTCTCCGGAGAAAAGCATCTCGCCAATATTATCAATGTTAGCTTCAAACCAGAGATCACCGCAGTTGGCCAGCTGTTTTGCCGCAGCTTTATGCCACTGTTGAGAGTTAACCAGACCTAACACAATGGCGTCTTCAAGGTCATGAACACCATAAGCGATATCGTCAGCCAGCTCCATAATGGAGCAATCAATTGATTTATATAAAGTTTTACTATGTTTAAACTCGTTGGAACCGGCAGAAGATACAGAGCAGAAGTTTTTCTTGTCTGAAGGTGTCAGCGGCTCTAGTACCCAATCAAAGTCAGTTTTGTCGCAATCATAAATTCCTTTTGCCGGACTCCACTCTTTTGCTTTTAGTTGCCTTTGGTGAGCAACGGGTGAAGGCTGAGATTTGCTGCGTACTGCGCTTAGCAGGCTGGGGTATTTAATTAAACCAAGCAGGCTCCTTCTGGAAAGGTTCATACCATGGCTTTTGGTGTAAGGTTCAAGCTGAGTCAGAATTCTGAATGTCTGAGCATTCCCTTCAAAACCGCCGCAATCACGCATGGCGTAGTTAAGGGCAACCTCTCCGCCGTGTCCGAATGGCGGGTGACCAATATCATGGGCAAGACAGAGTGATTCGATTAAGCTGGCAGACGGAAGCAAAGCCTTATATTGAGATTGTTTGCTCTCTAACTGAGCCAGTATTCCGGAGCCAATTTGCGCCGCTTCCAGAGAGTGAGTCAGGCGGGTTCTGTGGAAGTCATTAACACCTGTACCATGAACCTGAGTTTTCGCCTGCAGACGACGAAAAGCCGCTGAATGAAGGATTCTGGCTCTGTCGCGCTGGAAAGGGTCACGATGATCTTTTCGTCTTAACTTATGTTCATTGTTGATACGTTGTTGCCAGAGCTCAATCTGAGAGTTCTCCATAACCTGTCCTGACTTTTCAACCACTTGGATAAACTAATAATGCGCTGAATGGAGATAGCTGTCCAGTATGTTTATTGTTCAGGCGGAGTAGCAAGGGTTAGGTAATTAATGGTCAAAGCAGAGGTGCCGGAGAGACGACCTCTGCTTCTGTAGTTCGCCTTAGTTATTATTTTCATAGGCGCTATAGTTATAGTCGACAGAAACCAAAGCACGATACTGGATTTTGCCACGCTCTTTAGAGAACTCTTCAATGGTGACTTTAAAGTCGTCCACCTTAATATCTCTTACCTGAGAATCCGCATAAGAAGGCAAGGTTTTTTTCAGTTCCTTCTGGGGCATAGCTTTAATTCTGTCAATCAGGTTATAACCTGCTTCATAGGCCAACTCCGCAGATGGTGTTGCGTATGTGGTTAATGTAGTTTCTTTAATAATAGTTGTTTCGCCTGCAAATGCAGTAGACGTTAATAACAGGCCAGTTGCTAATAAAGTTAATTTTTTCATCTCGTCACCTCAATACATTATTTAATTAATCCCACCTTTTAAATCTGTTAACTGGTGAGCACAATTTGATTATGTTTTTGTATTTGAGATTTAGCTAATAAAACAATAAAAAATATCATTTGTTGATGGTTTATTTATTTTTTATAACTACTTTTCATGCTTAACATACTGTTTTACAGGCTTTTGTTTTTAGCTTTAAGTTGGCTATAAGAAAGAGAGAAGAGCTTGTTAATCTTGAGATAAAGAAAACCGCCTATGCCTGTGTTGGCGAAGGGAAAGAGTTAATTAGAGATGCCTGCTAGTGTGTTGAAGAAAGGGATTATATATTTTGATAATCCCTTTTAATATTTTACAGCTATCAGCCTGATATTTTGTCAAATGTGGTTGTGCAACTCTCGCAAAATATATCCATAAAATCTTTTACTTCCGGCATGGTTTCAATTAAAGATTCTATTCTCGGATCCAACCCCTCTTTTACATGTAAAAATTCGTCGTTATTAAACCTTAATTCATTAAGAGTTTTAATATAAGCTGCCAGAATATCTGCCGCTTTAACGATCTGCTTATATTCAGCATCAACATTTTTCTGAACCACTAAGCTGGAAAATTCATCCCTGAGATCGTCCGGTAGGGTCTCCAGACACTCCTGTTCGGCAATATCTTCCAGTTTTTTAAAGGCGGCAGTAAACTCAGGGCTGTGATATTTGGTTTTTGAGTTCATATCCTGAAGTTTGGTTTCAGAAATTTCATGGTAGATGGCAATAACGGCTGCCCTGTCCGGGTTCAGGTTACCGCCGTATCGTTTATTTCTGATCACTGCTAACAGGTGAGCAATAACCGATACCTGATGGGAGTGTTCTGACACATTCTCTTCCTGAAAACAGTGCATAAGCGCCCAGCGCTTAATTAAAGGCATACGGGTAACCCATGCCATAAATGTACTTTGCTTTTGCTTCACTTACTTATCCTTGTCGTGCTATCTGCGTGTTTCGAACGCATAAAAAAGCTCCCATGGAGGGAGCTAGTATACTCTATATAGTAAGTAATTTTACTGGCTGTAGGTAGATAAAAACCGCTCAAACCGGCCAATGGCCAGTTCCAGATCCTCGACATGGGGCAGGGTAACAATACGGAAGTGGTCCGGTTTCGGCCAGTTAAAGCCAGTCCCCTGAACCAGCAGTACTTTTTCCTGTACCAGAAAATCCAGTACCATCTTCTGGTCATCGTGAATGTTATACATTTTGGTATCTATTTTCGGGAATAGATACATGGCGCCTTTCGGCTTTTTACAACTGATACCCGGAATCTGAGTGATCAGATCAAAGGCTTTATCTCTCTGTTCCAGCAGGCGGCCACCGGGCAGTATAAGTTCATTTATACTCTGATAGCCGCCAAGTGCAGTCTGAACAGCGTGCTGCATAGGTACGTTGGCGCAAAGTCGCATAGAGGCGAGCATATCCAGACCATCAGAATAGCCTTTTGCCAAGTGTTTCGGCCCGGTCAGGAACATCCAGCCACTACGGAAACCACATACGCGATAAGCTTTGGATAGTCCGTTAAAGGTCATAATTAATACATCATCAGCCAGGGAGGCGATAGATGTATGGGTAGCACCGTCGTAAAGCACTTTGTCGTAGATTTCGTCAGCAAAAATAATCAGATTATGCTGGCGGGCAATTTCCAGAACCTGCAGAAGGAAGTCGCGGCTGTAGACAGCACCGGTAGGGTTGTTCGGGTTGATCAGAACAATACCGCGGGTTTTGCTGTTAATCTTCTGCTTTATATCCTCTAAATCCGGATACCAGTCCGACTCTTCATCACAGATATAGTGGACAGGGTTGCCGCCCGACAGTGATACTGCAGCTGTCCATAGTGGATAATCCGGAGCAGGCACTAGTAGCTCATCACCATTATTCAGTAAGGCCTGCATTGCCATAACAATAAGTTCAGAAACACCGTTACCTATATAAACATCTTCAACATCAAAGCTGCGGATGCCTCTTCGCTGGTAATGCTGAACCACAGCTTTACGGGCGGAGTAGATCCCTTTTGAGTCTGCATAGCCCTGTGAAGTAGGCAGGTTACGGATCACATCGACCAGAATTTCATCCGGGGCATCAAATCCAAAAGGGGCCGGATTGCCAATATTTAGCTTTAGAATTTTATGCCCTTCCTCTTCCATACGCTTAGCATGTTTGAGCACTGGTCCCCGAATGTCGTAGCAGACATTATCGAGTTTTGATGACATCTCGATATTTTGCATGGTTTGATTCCTGAATATTCTGATTTTACTTTATCAAAGTACACCATTATGGTTATTTTTAGTATAAAAATCTGTTGTAAATGAACAAGATGTTTGTGTCAGGGGAACATATACCTGTATCCTTCCTCAAAACTGGCCTTGCACTCTTGATTTGAACGTAGTGAAACAATAGAGTAGCGAGCAGAGTAAATTGTTCACTGAGCCCTTGTGAAACATGCGTTTTAGACAAGAATTAATGTGAATAATCCCATTGACATACAGAGGTTGATTTGTCCCTATTTAGTCAGGCTATTGTTGAGCTAGCTCAACGGGTTAAAAACGCTGAAGAGCAAGATATCAGAATAACTCAGCCCATCGCCAATGCGCCGGTTTCATCATGCATTGACTGGCTTGAAGCTCAACCTCATTTCCCGAAGTTTTACTGGCAGTCCAGAGACACCCGGGAAGAAGTCGTCGCCCTTGGCAAAGTACACACTTTTTCTGACCCTGCACCGGCATATACTATTCTGTCTGATGATCAGAGAGTATGGGGAGGCAAGGCCTTTCAGACCTCTGAATATACCGATACGCAATCCTACTTCTTCTTACCTCAGATTGAGTTAGTGCGCTTTGATAAGCAGTGGTCAGTAAGTGTTAATCTGGCCGACGATAAAGATCAGATAATAGCGGCTTTGGAAAAACTAATTGTAGACGTTCAGCCGTTAGCACCTATCTCTGTGGAAATAAAACAAATTTCTCACACTCCGGATAAACCCGGCTGGAAAACTCAGGTCGAAGATGTACTGACTCATATTGAGCAGGATAAATTTAAGAAAGTCGTATTGGCGCGAAAAAGTCGTGTCCGGCTCGACTCGGCTATCTCTTCCGCTCAGCTACTAAAAGCAAGCTTGAGTAAGAATCACCACAGTTTCCATTTTCTGTTTGCTCTGAATAAAGAGCAGAGTTTTATCGGTTCGACACCAGAAAGGTTATACAGCCGCGTCGGATTAGAACTGGAAACGGAAGCGTTGGCGGGAACCATCGGCCGCGGTGAGACTGCCCAGAAAGATCTGGATCTGGCAAACTGGCTGGCGCAAGACAAGAAAAACCTCAAAGAGAACCAGTATGTGGTTGACGACATCATAGATCGCTTAACGCCACATGCCGAAAGTATTGAAGCACAAGATGAAGCCAAGCTGATACGCCTGACCAAGGTGCAGCACCTTAAGCGTGAAATTCGTGCACACCTTAAAGCGGGAGTAAACGGTGTTCAGCTACTCGCTGCCTTACAGCCAACCGCGGCGGTAGCCGGGTTGCCGAGAGAAGAGGCGATGCAATATATTCTGCAAAATCAGCCATTTTCCCGTGGCTGGTATAGTGGTTCTATTGGTTATATCAGTCACCGTAAAGCAGAGTTCTGCGTGGCGCTCAGAAGTGCACTGGTTCGGGGTGAAAATGTCGACCTTTATGCCGGAGCCGGTATTGTTACCGGTTCAGAAGCGGAATATGAGTGGCAGGAGCTTGATAATAAGATGTCGACACTGTTGTGTCTGATTCAGGGTAACTGGCCGCTCGGAGTGGCTTCATGATCGCCGCAGAGCGCGATCAGGCCGCCCTTAATCGTGTCTGGTCAAGCCTGATTCTTGAGGAGCTTCACCGCTTCGGTGTAGAACATATCTGTATTGCCCCGGGGTCCCGTTCTACCCCCCTTGCTCTGGAGGCCGATGAACACTCTGGCTTCTCTCTTCACCGCCACTTTGATGAACGGGGTCTGGCTTTCCATGCCCTTGGGATTGCTAAAGGATCTAACAAACCAGTAGCCATTATTGTGACTTCAGGTACTGCTGTAGCCAACTTGCTTCCTGCCGTTGCAGAGGCTGCTTTGACCGGAGAAAAGCTGGTGTTGCTGACTGCTGACCGTCCTGTCGAACTGATTGACTGTGGAGCTAATCAGGCCATTTCACAAACGGGCATTTTTTCTCAGCATGTTACGGCAAGTCTCAATCTGCCTTCTGCCAGCGAGCAGATATCTCCCCGCTGGCTACTTACCTCCGTTGACCAGTTATTAAATGAGCAGCATGAAAAGGGGGGGGCGGTGCATATTAACTGTCCATTTCCTGAGCCTCTTTATTCAGATAACGGCAAAGATTTTTACCAGAGCTATCTTGAGCCTTTGCAACAGTGGCTGGAGAGTGATAAGCCATATTGCCAACAGCTTTCAGGGCCTTTTGATTCAGCCATTGACATAGGTGCCATTGAACAGAAAAAAGGGTTGATTGTTATCGGCAGTATTGAGTTGCAATCAGCTCTTTCTGCGTTGAAACTTGGCCGTCAGTTGGGCTGGCCGGTTTTATGCGATCCCCAGAGTGGTGTATCCACTAACTGGGCTCATTATGATATCTGGCTGCAAAATAAGCTGGCTCAACAGCAACTTGGCGAGTGTGAGGTTATCCTTCAGTTTGGCGCCAGGTTAGTTTCTAAACGTTTAAACCAGTTTATTAAAAACCGGGTTGCAGCAGATGCATGTAAATATTATCTGATTAACCGGGACAGAAAGCGTCTTAACCCTGATCACCTTGCCCAGACACATATCATTGCAGAGCCAGCTGAATGGGCTGAGTTTCAGACAGAACGTCTGCAAGGGAAAATCAGCCAATATGCTGGCTGGGCAGATAAGCTGCAACACTTTAGTAAGCATGTCAGCCAGACGGCAGTTAATGGTAATGAGATTTCTGAGATAAACCTTGCCCGCCAGCTGAGCGCGATGGCAGGGAGCAACGACCTGTTTATCGGTAACAGCTTAATTGTGCGCCTGATTGATATGGTGTCGGCATTGCAGGGGAACCGGGTTTATACCAACCGCGGAGCATCCGGTATCGACGGGCTGGTGGCTACGGCAACCGGTGTCCAGTCGGTGACTCAGAAACCTATGCTAATGATGATAGGTGATACTTCGCTGCTATATGACTTAAATTCACTCTCCCTTTGCAGCCGTGATATTCCAATGGTGGTTCTGGTGACCAATAATGATGGCGGCGCCATCTTTAACCTGCTTCCGGTCGATAAACAGAAAAAACAGAGTCTTTATCAGATGCCTCATGGCTATAAGTTCCGGCATGCGGCTAAGCAGTTTGAGCTGGAGTATCTGGCGTGTGAAAAGCTTGATGAACTGCAGGGTGCGGTGCAAAAACACCTGAGTCAGGGTAACGGAACCCTTGTTATTGAAGTGAGCACAAATGCTGATGAAGCCTCTGCAGATATTAAACGGCTGGTAAAAGAAATTCATGCTTTCAGCTAAGTACTCTCCGGCCTCTGTACCTTGCGGCAAACCGCTACTTGTATTCCTGCATGGATTACTGGGAAGTGGTGAAGATTGGCAATGTGTCACAGAGCTGCTCAATGAGTTTGATGCGCTGCTGATTGACCTGCCCGGCCACGGAGCCAGCGCAGATATCAGCGCCGGCGACTTTGATCATTGTTGCCTCCTGATTGCAGAGTCAGTAAAACAGAACCGGCAGGATGATAGTCAGCCTATAGTTATGATCGGTTATTCACTTGGCGCACGGCTGGCAATGTATGGTTTGAGTTATGGCTTGTTTGAACAACTGAATATTGTCAGCTACCTGATTGAAGGCGGCAACTTTGGCTTAAAGAGTGAAGCAGAAAGAGAACAGCGTTTGCAAAATGATCAACATTGGGCGGATTGTTTCTCCCGGCAGAAAATAGATACTGTATTGCAAAACTGGTATCAGCAAGCTGTCTTCTCTTCGCTCAGCCCGCAACAGAGAGTGATGCTGGTGGAAAAGCGTCGTCATAACCATGGTGAAAAAGTGGCGGATATGCTTTTGGCGACGTCACTGGCAAAACAACCCTATTTATTAGATTTGCTATTGGATAAACAGCAGCACATTCATTACATTTGTGGTGAAAAAGACAAAAAATTTACCGAACTGGCTGAGAAAAGCGGGCTGTCATACAGTTGTATTGACTCTGCGGGACATAATGTTCATCAGGAGCAACCAACCCGGTTTGCTCAGCTGATTCAGCAACAGACAGATATGTTATACCCAAGTGACCTCTAGATGTAGGATTCAGAGGTTATCTGGGGATATAAACATCGTTAGATACACGAACAGAGATTGGAACAAATCATGGCAAGAACAATCGGAATTACAGAAGAAGAACTTTATGCACCGGTAGACTGGCAGGACTGTAGTGCAGAGTATGAAGATATCCATTTTCATAAGTCCGCTGATGGTATCGCAAAAATAACCATTGCACGCCCTCAGGTACGTAATGCATTCAGGCCTCAGACCGTTAAAGAGATGATTAAGGCACTGGCCGACGCCCGCTATGATGAGCAGGTAGGTGTGATTATCCTTACCGGACTGGGTGAAGATGCTTTCTGTTCCGGTGGTGACCAGAAAATCCGTGGCGACTACGGCGGCTACAGGGATGAAGAGGGGACTCACCACCTGAATGTGCTGGATTTCCAGCGTCAGATCCGTACTTGTCCTAAGCCGGTTATTGCTGCTGTTGCCGGTTATGCCGTTGGTGGTGGTCATGTTCTGCATATGATGTGTGACCTGACCATCGCGGCTGAAAATGCCCAGTTTGGTCAGACAGGTCCTAAAGTCGGTTCATTTGACGGCGGCTGGGGTGCTTCTTATATGGCGCGTATTGTCGGCCAGAAGAAAGCGCGTGAAATCTGGTTCCTGTGCCGTTTCTATGATGCACAGGAAGCGGTCGATATGGGGCTGGTTAATACCGTTGTTCCTGTCGCTGATCTGGAAAAAGAGACAGTACGCTGGTGTCGTGAAGTACTTCAGCACAGCCCGATGGCTCTGCGTTGCCTGAAAGCAGCACTAAACGCTGACTGTGACGGTCAGGCAGGTCTTCAGGAGCTGGCTGGTAACGCCACTATGATGTTCTATATGACTGAAGAAGGTCAGGAAGGACGTAACTCTTTCAATGAGAAACGTCGCCCTGATTTCTCTAAATTCCCGAGAAATCCATAGAATATTATTCACCCGGTATTCATCCGGAGGCAGGCTCGCAAGCCTGTTTCCGGTCGGTTGCCGCAATTATGAAAATAAATATTCATAAAAATTATGAATTACCCGATCTGGGTCATAAGTTTATCGTCTGTTTTTTTCTAAGCTTATGGTTCCAAACTGTGGACTAATCAATAGTTTGCAACAGTTTGAGTATCACTTGTCAATGATGACAAAAAGTAAAATTTTGTATTATTTACCAATCTAGGAATCATTCCGATGCGTCACGCAAAACTGTATAGATATCAGCTTCCGATGGATAGTGGTGTCATTCTCCGCGATCAAAAACTGTCCGAAAGACACGGCTGGATTGTAGAACTGACACAGGCAGGCAAAACAGCCTATGGTGAAATAGCACCATTGCCGGGCTTTAGCCGGGAAAGCTGTGATGAAGCTGGCATACAGGCGCAGGCACAACTGGAACAGTGGGTGCGTGGCGACACTATTGATTTTGATTCTCTCTATCCTTCTGTCGCTTTCGGCCTGTCTATGGCAGAGCTTGAGCTTAGGCAAGAGTTGCCGGCTGAAGGCAACTTTACCGGCGCTCCCCTATGTACCGGTGATCCCGATGATCTTCTGCCGGTTTTGGAAGCCATGCCGGATGAACATAAAGTTGCCAAGGTGAAAGTCGGGCTGTATGAACCGATTCGTGACGGTATGATAACCAACCTGTTTCTGGAGACCATTCCAGATCTCAAACTAAGATTAGATGCCAACCGTGCATGGACCATCGAAAAGGCAGAGAAATTTGCCAGTTATATAAACCCTTCTTATCGTCAGAGAATAGAGTTTATTGAGGAGCCGTGTCAGAAACCGGGTGATAGCTTTACCTTTGCTATCGATACCGGTATTGCTATTGCGTGGGACGAAACCCTGCAGGAGTCGGTAAGGGATAAGGAGTCCGACCTCAGCCATATGACTGGCGCAAAGGTCATTATTATCAAGCCAACTCTGATTGGCTCGGTTGAGCGTTGTGTTTCTCTGGTAGAGCAGGCTAATAAACTGGCTATCTCTGTGGTATTCAGTTCCAGCCTTGAATCCAGCCTCGGGCTTTGCCAACTGGCACGGATGGCAAACTGGCTGACACCGCAAACCATCCCCGGCCTTGATACCATCAAAATGTTTGCTGCTCAGCTACATACACCTTGGCCCGGTTCTGAATTGCCGCTTGTTTCGCTGCAAGATCAGAAGCTTGTCTGGCAGAGCCTTTAATGAAATTGCACTGTTATCTGCCTGAGTTTTGGGCGGAGTACAGAAAAGAAAATCCGGCTCTGATTACCCCACAGGGCCGTTATAGCTGGAGCGAGTTAAGCAGTGAAGTGCTTGATATCAGCCGGCAACTGCTGGCTGAAGGGCTTCAGTCCGGAGATGTGTTAGCCTGCGTCTCAAAAAATAGCACTGAGCTGCTTTTTCTCTATCTTGCTTGTGTGCGCATAGGAGTTATCCCAGCCCTTATCGCCCCTCAGCCCCTTTCCCCGTTAGTGGAAAAACTGCAGCAGATTGGTTGTCGATCTGTCTGGCTGGGCAAAGAGGCGCTGGCAAAAACCGACAGCAGGGAGCAAAACAGCATCAGGCAGCACTTCAACTGTATTGACCCGTTGCAAAATAATGGCGGCAACAAAGCGCTTCCTGCTGTATCGGCTTTGCCGGAGAAAGCCATTGTCAGCCTGATATTTACTTCCGGTTCGTCTGGGCAGGCTAAGGCTGCTGCCCATTGT
The DNA here is from genome assembly GCF_028201475.1 of Vibrio sp. SCSIO 43137. Lineage (NCBI taxonomy): Bacteria > Pseudomonadati > Pseudomonadota > Gammaproteobacteria > Vibrionales > Vibrionaceae > Vibrio > Vibrio sp. SCSIO 43137. The sequence continues at coordinate 990,221 of NZ_CP116383.1, forward strand.
GCTGAAAACCATCTCGCTTCTGCGCAAGGCCTGTTGGATGTGTTTGAATACAAGCAGGCCGATTGCTGGCTGCTTAGCTTGCCTATGTTTCACGTTTCTGGTCTGGCCATTGTCTGGCGCTGGCTTTCTGTTGGTGCGGTTCTGAAAATCGGTGAGGGTGGCAATCTGGCCGATGACCTGTATCAGGTAAGCCACGCTTCACTGGTCCCTACTCAGCTTAAGAGGCTGCTGGATAAACAGCATCAGATATCCCTTACTCATGTACTGCTGGGTGGTAGTCATATCCCTGCTGAGTTAGCTAACAGGGCAAAAGCCAGAGGTATCAGCACATGGCTGGGTTATGGTATGACGGAAGCGGCTTCGACGGTTACCGCCAAGCAGGTAGACGGTAAAAGTGGAGTGGGGAATGTGCTGCCCGGCAGAAAGATTAAATTGAACGGCCAGAATATACTTATCGGCGGTAAAACTCTGGCCTTAGGCTATTTTTATCAGGGAGAGCTGACCCCTCTGACGGATAACGGCTGGTTTGATAGTAAGGATCTGGGCTGCCGGCAAGACGGAGAACTGCGTATTCTCGGCAGGGCTGATAATCAGTTTATTTCCGGCGGTGAGAATATCCACTGTGAAGAGATTGAATCGGTTCTGCTGCAGCATAAAGATATCGGGCTTGCCTTTGTTGTGCCTGTTGCCGATGCTGAGTTTGGTGCCCGGCCTGTTGCTTTGTTATCCTGTAACGGAGAGCTGGATCCGGAACAGTATAAACCGCTGCTAACATCCCGTCTGGATAGATTTAAGTGGCCGATAGCTTATTTTCAGCTACCTGAAACTGTATTGCAGGGGCAGGGGATAAAAGTTTCACGCATATCAGTGAAACAGTGGTTCTCTGAACATCAGTCTACCTACCAGTTAGTTATTTAATAGTCAAAAAGGGAATTTATCCTACCGTTTAATATCACTTAGTATTAGCTGAATCAGTCAGTATGTCGTATCGGTTGTCCCCGATAGAAACCTTAATAGTGCCAACAGCATACTGAGAATGTGGGGGACAAGGTTTCAGGGAAGAAAGAGACAACAGCATGAAGCGAATTCTGCTCTCTCTCAGTGTGCTACTTATTCTGTTTTCTGTATTTAGCGAGGGGCTGGCTCAGTCCATTGGTGAGCTGATGGCTTTTGTTTGCGTTGTGTTGCTGGTTTTAAGATATCAGCAGCCAGCTAAGAGAAAGCACGGAGATCATTACCCAGAGTGATACGCCGAACAGCAGGGGCTTCACTCCTGCTGCCCTAAGCTTTTCCAGTGAAATGGCTGAACCGATAAGAAACAGGCAGACAACCAGCATCTGCTTAGCCACAGAGAAGATAACACCATATACCTCCTCAAACTGAGGTAAGTAATCACTTACCACAATCGCCCCGCAATAGAAAAGAATAAAGTAAGGGATAGTAATTTTATTGCTGTCACTCTTAAACAGAATCGCGCTGATAAAAGCGACAGGAATAATCCACAAAGCTCTTGCCAGCTTGAGTGTTGTGGCTGTTTTCAACGCTTCTTCCCCATAGGCTGATGCCGCACCAACCACAGAGGAAGTATCGTGAATAGCGATAGCCGCCCATGTACCAAAGGTGTGTTGATCTAAACCGAGACTATGGCCGATAACAGGGAAGATAAACAGAGCAACTGAGTTGAGTACAAACACGGTTGCCAGAGCAAGGGCTGTTTGGTTGTCATCGGCTTTTATTGACGGTGCTACGGCAGCAATGGCACTGCCGCCACAAATTGAGGTACCCGCTGAGATGAGGTAGCCGGTATGCTTGTCCAGACCAATTTTTCTGGTAATCAGTGTACCAATCACAAGGGTGCCGGCAATGGTGGCAATAATAATACCTATACCCTGTCCGGTAACTGCCAGCGCCTGTTGAAAGTGAATACCGAACCCCAGCCCGACAATAGAGTAGGCCAATAGCTTTTTGGTGATTGCAGCGACTTTCAGCTCTTTCGGCACTAATCCGAGGGCGGAAAGCATAAAGCCGATAACCAGTGCTGCCGGTGAAGAAACCCACGGAGTGAGGCAGAGTAGTCCGCACAGATAAAACAGAAGGTTCTTTACAGGCATAGTTCAGGTCGCATTTACATCATAGAGTTGCGCTATCATAGCGCAAGCTCTGGGTTAAGTATGTCTTATCTTATTTTACTAAGGGTTAAGGAAAATTGAACGGGCTATAACCATCTAACGATGGTCTCCGCGAAGTTCTGCTACCTTCTCTTGCAACAGATTACTGCTGGCCTGACTGGCATTAACAGGTTCACCGGCTACAATTTCCAGTTTTGACCAGAATCGGCCGGGAAGGCCTTTACAGGCTCTGCCTCTGTAACGGCTGAAATAGCTACCCCATAAACCTTTCAGCGCCATAGGAATAACCGGAGCTGAGGTTCTGCGCAGAATAATATCGATACCGCGCATAAAAGTTTTTATTTCGCCATCGCTGGAGAGTTCACCTTCAGGAAATATACAGACCAGCTCGCCATTCTCCAGTGCTGTTTCAATTTCAGCAAAAGCTTTTTTTATGGATGAACGGTTTTCAGCAGAGATTGGGATAATACCGATTCGTCTCAGAAAGCCTCTGATGGGAGCAAACTCAGTATACTCTTCCTGCATTACGAAGCGGATTAGCCGGGGAGAAACCGCGCTGATAAGCAAACCGTCAAGATAGCTGACATGATTACAGACAATCAGTGCCCCGCCTTTTTCCGGCAGATGGTGAAGATCGACATGTCTTACCCGGTACATGGTATGAGTCAGTATCCACACCACAAAACGGACAGCAAAGATCGGCACCTGAGTAAAGATAGCGATGGCGACCAAAAGATTCAGCACTGACAGCAGAATAAACAGTTGCGGGATCTCAAGGCCGATTACCGACAGGCAGATAATGGCCAGTACGGCACTGGCAACCATAAACAGAGAGTTATAAATATTATTGGCTGCAATAACCTGAGAGCGCTCTTTTTTCTCTGCCCTCGACTGTATCAATGCATAGAGAGGCACGATAAAAATACCACCTGAAGCACCAATCAGTAGCAGATAGATAAAGGTTGGCCAGAGCTCACGATAGCTGACAAAGTCGGTGAAATTGGTTAGTACCGGCAGGCTCTCCGGTATGGAAAGGGCCATAAGAGCACCGAACAGGGTAATACCTAAGCTACCGAGCGGCACAATGCCCAGCTCAATTCTGTGGTTAGAAAGCTTGTCACAAAGCAGAGAGCCTAAGGCTATGCCGACAGAAAACAGAGACAGCAGGAAAGAGACACCACTTTCGCCGCCGTTCAGGTATAAGCGGGTAAAATTAGGAAACTGTGTCAGGTAACAGGCGCCGAGGAACCAAAACCAGCTGATGGCCAGTATGGTTTTATGCACCACCTTATCTTTTTTCGCAATTCCCAGAGTATGGCGGGTCTGAGTAACTGGTCTCCAGCGAAGCTTTGCCAGCGGGTTCGCGGCAGGTGTTTTGGGGATAAAGCGACTGGCCAGATAACCCAGCAGGGCAAACAGTACAACAGAGGCTGCGGCAATATGGGTGGCACGTTCAGCTGAGGCAATAAATCCTGCCCCGATAGTGCCAAGCAAAATCGCCAGAAAGGTACCGGTTTCTACTAGCGCATTGCCGGGAACCAACTCTTTCTCATTAAGATGCTGGGGTAATAAGGCGTACTTTACTGGTCCGAAAAAAGCCGACTGGGTACCCATTAAAAACAGTAACAGCAGCAGGATCTGATAACTCTGGGTAATAAACCCTATGGCACCGAGACACATGATGCCAATCTCAGCCAGCTTCACTTTACGGATAAACCAGTCTTTGTCGTATTTGTCTGCCAGCTCACCGGCGGTGGCAGAGAAAAGAAAGAAGGGTAGGATAAACAGACCGGCTGCAAGATTGATAAACAGATCCGTCGAGATAGGCAGCGCACCACTACCGGCAAAAGCGACCAGAATCAGCAATACGTTCTTAAAGATATTATCGTTAAAAGCGCCGAAAAACTGGGTAACAAAGTAGGGTAGAAAACGTCGTTGTGCCAGTAGGGCGGCGGTAGAAACGCTGTTCATAATATCAGGTCCAGCTGTTGGTATAGTTTTCTATCAGGTTTTTGATCAGGGCTTTTCCGTCAACAGGTGAGGCGGTAAAGAACTTATCGTCAACACTCAGAAGGGTAATTCCGTGTACACCTGCCCAGAGCACCCGGCTGGCCTCAATTGCCTGCTGTTTGGATTTTTGTGGTGCCAGTAGCATCATCAGCTCTTCCAGCATAGCTGTCATATCGTCAATTCTTTCCGCCTGCCATTCCGGAAGCTGTTCACCGTTCATGGTGTGCTGAAAAATTAGTTGCCAGCGATGTGGGTTGGCCTGAGCAAAGTCATGATAACAGTAGGCAAGCTCATATAGGGCCTGCTTTGGGTCGTCTGTGTGAGAAATGGCTTCGGAAGCTTGCTGCTTCAGTTCATCAACAGTCTGGGCGACGGCTTGCAGCAACAACAGATTATAGTTGCCGAAGATATTGACTAATGTACTTGGCACATAGCCAATCATATTGGCCAGCTTTCTCAGGCTGAGATCATGATGAGGGTGGTTATGGAGGAACTCTTTTACTTTCTCAAGAGTAAGTGAAATAAGCTCTTCGCGGGTATGATCGTTTCTGCGTGCCATGGATACAATCTGTTAATGAACAATGTTCATTATTCTATTGACCCGCTTATACAGGGTCAAGCTTCTGCGGGGGGTGAGGCAAAAATGAAGCAAAACTGTGAGCTTAATGATAGAAATATAGGCCGATAGCGGCAAGGCTTGCATTAGCAGGGGCTTGATATTAGTGTTTGTAGCACGCATATATCATATGAGTTACTCAGAAACAGAAGGGAAATGATGAAACGTATATTAGCTATGTTCACGCTAATCATCTTTGCAGTCTCCGCGGCGCCAGAGGCGGAAGCAAAAAAGTTTGGTGGCGGTAAGTCGTTTGGCAAGTTATTTAAAACTGCTCCTGCTCCTAAGCAGAAAACCACCAACACCAGTACAATAAAAAAAGATCAGACAGCGCCTAAGAGCTCCACAAAACGTGGTTTATTTGGCGGCTTAATGGGTGGTTTGCTGGCAGGCGGACTGCTGGCCGCATTCTTCGGCGGCGCATTTGAAGGTATTCAGTTTATGGATATCCTGATCTTTGGTTTGATTGCTTACTTTGCCTTTAAGTTCTTACGTGGCATGTTGGGCGCCAAGGCGGGTAGCATGAATCAGCAGGCATACTCCGCTGCTGGTCAGGGCTATCAACAGCCTCAGCCAAATGTACATCAATTTGAGCAACCTCAGGCAACTAGCGGCTTTGGGTCAACGGGTCAGAGTGATGTACCTTACAACTTCCCTCCGGGTTTTGATCAGGCAGGCTTTATTAATGGGGCCCGTGAGCACTATAGAATTATTCAGGGTGCATGGAACCACAATGAACTGCATACCATACAGGAGTACGTTTCTGCTGAACTATTTGCGGAGCTGAGCGCCGAACGGGCAGAGCTTTCTGGCGAGCAACATACAGACGTTATGTATGTGGATGCGGAAATCGTACGCGGCGATTGCGATGCAACTAAGGCTCAGTTGAGTATTCAGTTTAGTGGTCGCTACCGTGATGCTGTTGAAGGTATTGAGGAAGATATTCACGATATCTGGCACCTTGAGCGGGATTTAACCGCACCAAATGCCCCTTGGCTGATTATCGGTATTCAGGGATAAGCGTTATCACTCATCCGGTTTAAACCGTCAGATAAGAAAAAGGGTCGGTACTTTGCAGTGCTGACCCTTTTTGATCCAGAAGCGGAGATTAGGCGTTGTCTGCCTGAATCGCTGTTAGTGCGATAGTGTAAACAATATCGTCTACCAGTGCGCCACGGGACAGGTCGTTTACAGGCTTACGCATGCCCTGAAGCATTGGACCGATTGATACAAGGTCAGCAGAACGCTGTACAGCTTTGTAAGTTGTGTTACCTGTGTTCAGGTCAGGGAATACGAATACTGTCGCTTTACCTGCTACCGGAGAGTTAGGCGCTTTAGAAGCAGCCACGTTTTCCATGATAGCGGCATCGTACTGTAGCGGACCATCGATAACCAGATCAGGACGCTTGGCTTTGGCCAGTTTGGTTGCTTCACGTACTTTATCTACGTCAGCACCTTTACCGGACTCACCAGTAGAGTAGGAGATCATTGCAACACGAGGGTCGATACCGAACGCAGCAGCAGAGTCTGCTGACTGGATAGCGATTTCTGCAAGTTGTTCAGCCGTTGGATCCGGGTTGATTGCACAGTCACCGTATACCAGAACTTGATCAGGAAGCAGCATAAAGAACACGGAAGATACAATTGAAGCATCCGGAGCCGTCTTAATGATCTGGAACGGAGGAACGATAGTGTTCGCTGTTGTATGAACAGCACCAGAAACCAGACCGTCAACTTCGTCATTTTCCAGCATCATAGTGCCCAGGAATACAGAGTCTTCCAGCTTCTCACGAGCTACAACTTCTGTCATACCTTTCTTCTCACGAAGCTCTACAAGGCGGGCAACGTATCTTTCACGTACGGCATCAGAGTCGATGATCTCAACACCTGCACCCAGCTCAACACCTTGCTGCTCAGCAACACGACGGATTTCGTCAGGGTTACCAAGCAGTACACAGTTAGCGATACCGCGCTCTGCACAGATTGCTGCTGCTTTAACAGTACGTGGTTCGTCACCTTCTGGAAGAACGATACGCTTACCGGCACGACGGGCAAATTCAGTCAGCTGGTAACGGAATGCCGGCGGGCTCAGACGACGGATACCTTCTGAACCTTCAGACAGAGTATCAATCCAAGGGCCGTCAATATGGCTTGCAACGTGGTCGTTAACAAACTCGATACGCTCTTTATCGTCTGCAGGTACTTCTAAGCTGAAGCTTTGCAGGTTAAGAGAGGTTTGCCATGTGTTGCTTTCAGTTTTGAAGATAGGCAGGCCGGTATCAAATGCGCGTTGGCAAAGCTTCTGGATCTCCTGAGGAAGATCGTAGCCGCCTGTCAGCAGCATGGCACCAATTTCAACACCGTTCATTGCAGCAAGAGCAGCCGCAACGATTACGTCCGGACGGTCAGCTGACGTTACCAGCAGAGAGCCCGCTTTAAAGTGCTCGATCATATGAGGAACAGAGCGTGCACAGAAGGTGATGCTCTTAATACGGCGAGTCAACATCTCACCTTCATTAACTACTTCAGCATCAAGGTGTTTGGCCATATCGATGGCACGGGTAGCGATTAGGTCGATCTTCCACGGCACACAGCCAAGAACACGGATAGGGCTGTTGTTGATGATCTCCATCGCCTGCATATTTGCCTGCTGGGCAGCATCGGCTTCATCGAAGATCTCAGAAAGGTCAGGACGGGTACGGCCTGCTTCATCAACAGGAGCGTTCAGTTTGTTAATAATAACGCCTGAGATGTTCTTGTTTTTAGCACCACCGAAGTTAGAAACGGCAAGCTCGATACGCTCTCTCAGCTGAGTGGCGTTGTAAGTGCCCGGAGTGGCAACAAATACAATTTCAGCACCCAGAGTCTTAGCGATCTCTTCGTTTACCTGGTTAGCAAACGGGTGTTTTCTGGTAGGTACTAAACCTTCGATTAATGTCACTTCAGCATCGTTAACCTGATTGTAGCGTTCAACGATTGACTCAAGCAGTACATCCATCTTCTCGTTACCGATCAGAGACTCTGCTTCATGCATTGGTGTCGGCTTAGCCGTTTTAATCGCAGTGTTGGCAGAAATGATGGTTGACGTCAGGTCTGGCTGGTTACCGCCGTGACGTGGCTGAGCAATTGGTTTCAGGAAAGAAACATTAACGCCTTTTCGCTCCATAGCGCGAATTACACCTAAACTAACACTGGTTAAACCAACACCAGCGCTAATCGGTACAAGCATGATAGTACGGGACATTCGTAGGGTACCTCTGATTACGGGGAAATGGCTCAGCAATATGGCTTTAAGATTTACTGAGCCTTAATAGAGAACTGGCTAACTTATGTTAGCCAGTAATTTTTTATAGGTTAGCCAGTCTTGCTGTATCTTCTGCAATGACCAGCTCTTCGTTGGTAGAGATCACCATTGCAGGGATGCGACTCTCTGCAGAAGTGATAGTACCTTCACCACCAAAGCGTGCTTTCAGGTTAGCTTCACCATCAACTTCGATGCCAAATACACCCAGACGGTTAAGAACCATTTCACGGATAGGCGCAGAGTTTTCACCGATACCGCCAGTGAATACGATAGCGTCCAGACGGCCTTCAAGCGTTGCTGTGTAACCGGCAACGTACTTAGCCAGACGGTGACAGAATACGTCCATTGCGCGGGTCGCTTCTTCTTTCTCACCGTAGTTGTCTTCAACGAAACGACAGTCAGAAGTCACCTGAGTAAGACCTTGCAGGCCAGACTCTTTAGTCAGCATAGTGTTGATCTTCTCTACTGAGTAACCAAGAGTGTCATGCAGGTGGAAGATGATTGCAGGGTCGATATCACCACAACGAGTGCCCATTACCAGACCTTCAAGAGGAGTCAGACCCATAGAAGTGTCTACAGACTGGCCGTTCTTGATAGCACAAACAGATGCGCCGTTACCAAGGTGGCAGTTGATGATATTTAATTGATCAGCTGGTTTACCCAGACGCTCTGCAGCTTCACGGGCAATAAACAGGTGAGAAGTACCGTGCATACCGTAGCGACGAATGCCGTGCTCTTTATATAGATCGTATGGAAGTGCGTACAGGAACGCTTCTTCAGGCATTGTCTGGTGGAATGCAGTGTCAAATACCGCAGACATTGGCAGGCCAGGGAAAGCTTTCTGAGCCGCTTTAATACCAACGATAGCAGCCGGGTTGTGAAGAGGTGCCAGTGCAGCGCAATCTTCGATACCTTTAACAACAGCATCATCAATAAGAACAGACTGAGTGAATTTTTCACCGCCGTGAACAACACGGTGGCCGATAGCAGATAGTGCTTCAGAAAGTTCTGGCTTAGAAGCAAGAATAGTTTCAACGATAAAAGCAAGAGCTTGATCGTGAGCGGCACCATCGCCTAGTTGTGCTTCGTGCTTGCCATCAAGTTTCCACTTGATACGTGCTTCAGGAAGGTGAAGACATTCTGCAAGACCTGTAAGGTGTTCGGTACCGTTATCTGCATCTACAATAGCAAACTTAAGAGAAGAGCTACCGCAGTTTAAAACTAAAACCAGCTTGGACATGAGTGATTACCTGCTAATCAAGGGTGAAAAATCAATCTCAAGAATAGTAGAGGATGATACAACCCCGCTACTTTCTCAGTTATAAATATTAATTATCCGTATATGAAACAAGATCATTTAATCTATGATTTTGTCAGCAATCCTTGCTTATAAATGCCATTTGGTTGCTAATTTCGAAAATAAAGTCAACAATGACATTGAGGGTCTGCAAAGGATAGCGATATTAGGCCAATATAACAAAAAATATTTTAGAGAATATTAACTTTCATCAAGTTTTTTATAGTTTTTGTTGAATGATTCAACTTTTTTTTAGTGAGAGGTCGTGATGGATACTAATTCAGGGTTGGTTCACAATCTGAGAGATGGTCAGAAGTACATGGATACCTGGCCGATGCGAAAAGAGTTATCTCCTATTTTTCCTGAACAGCGGGTGATTAAGGCGACTCGTTTCGGTATCAAGGTGATGCCGGCGGTTGCGGCCATCAGCATTCTTTTTCAGATGAGCTTTCACAATGAGCAGGCAATGCCTCAGGCCGTAGTTATCGCTCTGTTTGCTATTAGTTTACCGCTGCAGGGTATGTGGTGGCTGGGTAACCGGGCAAATACACAACTGCCTCCCGCTTTAGCTGGCTGGTATCGCGAACTGCATCAGAAGATCATCGAGTCAGGTTTTGCGCTGGAGCCGGTAAAATCCAAACCAAGATATAAAGAGCTGGCCAACATCCTTAACAGGGCCTTTCGCCAACTTGATAAACGAGCGCTTGAGCGTTGGTTCTGATCCTGCATTAGTCAGCAAATGATTTAATAGATAAAACGGCAGCTTTTCTAAGCTGCCGTTTTTCGTTCGCCTCTTTTCTGTTGTTTACCCTATTCATTTTTCCGCATAAATATCCGGCTCTAATGGTAGTTTGCAACGTAAACAACTTCTCATTTCTACTAAATTGAAATAATAAATTAAAAAGCTTCTTCCATTCTTCAGTCAATGCTGGTAAAAATGTTTACGAAGCGTAAAGAAATACGTACGAACCGAATAAATAAAAAATAGACTCATGGTATTGAAACCATATATTTGCTAATCAAGGAGTTAAGATGAAAGCAAGCAGAATTCTGGCAACCGCATGTCTAACCGGGGTTGCTCTCCTCTCCTCAACGGGTGTTATTGCTAAAACAGTGAAAGTCGCTGTCTCTCAGATTGTAGAACACCCGGCACTGGATGCGACCCGACAAGGCCTTATCGACGGACTGAAAGCGAAAGGGTACGAACAGGGCAAAAATTTAGATTTTGATTTTAAAACGGCACAGGGTAATCCGGCCATTGCTGTTCAGATCGCACGTCAGTATGTTGGTGAGCGTCCTGATGTTCTGGTGGGTATCGCTACTCCGACAGCACAGGCTCTGGTTTCTGCCACCCGCGACATTCCTGTGGTATTTACCGCAGTAACAGACCCAGTAGGCGCTAAGCTGGTAAGTAATGTTGAAAAGCCGGGCAAGAACGTAACTGGTCTGTCGGATCTTTCTCCTATCGCACAGCATGTTGATTTGATTAAAGAGATTCTGCCTAACGTAAAAACCGTTGGTGTGGTTTACAACCCGGGTGAAGCAAACTCAATCAGCCTGATGAAGCTGCTTAAAGAGAGCGTGGCTAAAAACGGTCTTGAGCTGATCGAAGCGACTGCCCTTAAGAGTGCTGATGTACAGAGTGCCACTCAGACTATCTCTGCAGAGTCAGATGTGATTTACGCCATGATCGATAACACGGTTGCCAGTGCCATTGAAGGTATGACCATTGCGGCTAATCAGGCTAAGACGCCTGTGTTTGCAGCGACAACGACTTATATTGATGCAGGGTCTATTGCTGCTCTGGGCTTTGACTACTACCAGATTGGCGTACAGACAGCAGACTATGTTGCCGACATTCTGGAAGGCAAAAAGCCGGGTGATCTGCCTGTACGTGTTGCCAAAGGTTCAGACATTGTTATCAACAAAACGGCAGCCGACAAACTGGGTATCGTGATTCCTAAGTCCGTTATGGATAAAGCTACGGCTGTTAAGTAGTCATGCGTGAGGCAGAGCTTGCCTCGGCATAATCGAGATCTGGCTGGTATTTATACCAGCCAGAACATTTGAAGCAGAGAAGGAGTAAATATGTCTGCTTTTGCATTTTTTGGCGCACTTGAGATTGGCTTAATCTACGGATTGGTTGCTCTTGGTGTTTATCTCACTTTCAGAGTATTAGATTTTCCCGATCTGACCGTAGACGGAAGTTTCCCTATGGGAGCCGCAGTGGCGGCGACTCTGATTGTTGCCGGTGTTGACCCCTGGATAGCGACTCTGCTGGCCATTATTGCCAGTGCTATGACAGGTCTGGTTACGGCGTTTCTGGCTGTGAAGTGTGGCATATTGCATCTGCTTGCTTCAATACTGACTATGATTGCCGCTTTCTCCATCAACATCCGTATTATGGGACGGCCAAATATTGCTCTGCTCGGTTCAGATACCATTCTGACTCCGTTTGAAGCCATGGGCGATTCCATGTATATCCGTCCGTTGGTGGTGGGTGTTCTGGTACTGATCTCCGCCTTCTTTATTGTCCGCTTGCTGAACAGTGACTTCGGTCTTGGATTGCGTGCGACTGGTGTTAATGCCCGTATGGTGCGCTCACAAGGCGCGAGTACCTCATTTTATACCTATTTCTGTCTGGCACTCTCTAATGCTTTTGTTGGCTTCGCCGGTGCACTGTTTGCCCAGACCAACAGCTTCGCTGATGTCACTTCTGGCGTGGGTACCATTGTGGTCGGTCTTGCTGCGGTAATCCTTGGTCAGACTCTTATTCCGGGAAGAAAAATCTGGGTGGCTGTGACCGCAGTAATTGTCGGTTCGGTTCTTTATCGTCTTGCCGTAGCCTTTGCCCTGAGCTCAGGCATGTTCGGCTTGCAGGCATCGGATCTGAATCTGGTGACAGCAGTATTGGTGGCAGCAGCATTAATTGCACCAAAAGTGAAAGGAAACCTGAAAGCAAAAAAGGTCTCAAAGCCGGCTAAGGGTGAAGCGGTATCTAAGTTGGCTAAAAATTCAGGAGAGGCAGTATGATTCATTTGGAAGATATTCAGGTGACCTTTAATCCCGGAACCATACTGGAAAACCGGGCGTTGCGCGGCGTTTCAATTGAAGTTCCTGAGCATCAGTTTCTGACGGTTATCGGCTCTAATGGTGCAGGTAAATCAACCCTACTGGGTGCGGTAACAGGCGAAACGCCTATGGTTGGCGGTCGTGTACGTATCGATGATTTGGATGTAACCCGTCATACCGTCGATCAGCGAGCCAGTCAGTGCGCAAGAGTGTTTCAGGATCCGCTGGCCGGAACTTGTGCGGACCTTACTATTGAAGAGAATATGGCGCTGGCTTATCTGCGCGGTAAACGTCGTGGCTGGCACCACAGTTTGTCAGGTAAAAGACGTAAGCTGTTTCAGGAGCGTATTAGTATTCTTGGCTTAGGTCTGGAAGACCGGCTGGGGGACAATATCGGTCTGCTTTCCGGTGGACAGCGTCAGGCAGTGAGCCTTGTTATGGCAACACTTTCAGAGAGTAAACTGTTACTGCTTGATGAGCATACAGCGGCACTTGATCCGCGTATGGCGGCCTTTATTATCGACCTGACGAAAAAGATCGTAAAAGAGTTTAACCTTACCGTGATGATGGTGACTCACTCAATGAAGGATGCGCTGGCTTGTGGTGACAGAACCATTATGCTCCATCAGGGTGAGGTGGTGCTTGATGTGGCTGGTGAGCAGAGAAGCAACATGAAGGTGCCTGATTTGTTAGAGATGTTCTCTAAAGTCAGGGGCGAAGAGTTGGCTGACGATGGTTTGCTATTGAACTAGTTTAGCTCTGCTATAACGCTTTAATTGAGATCCCTCTTTATCTGAAGAGGGATTTTTTATTTTGCCTTGTTATGGGGAAAATCTGCCTGTAGCGCATCAGTTCATGGCAGAGCAGTACTCAGCCTGATATTTTTCAATATACTCAACAATTGGCGCCGCTTTATTAAACTTGCGGATATTGCGGAACAGCTCATCGGCCTCGGTATACTCTTGTCTCAGGTAGGCGAGCCACTGTTTTACCCTGTTGGGATAATAGAGCCCTTTATCGCCTTTAATTTCGTACTGAGAATATTTCAGCAATAGTGAAATCACCTGAGACCAGTTCATCGGCTGATGGTTATACTTAACCACATTGCCCAGATTAGGTACGTTAAATGCGCCTCTGCACACCATTAGCGAATCTATTCCCGTTACTTCAATACAGTTCTGGCCGTCCTGATAGTTCCAGATTTCACCGTTGGCAATAATAGGAAGGTCAACAGACTGCCTGATCTTGTTGATATACTCCCACTTAATTTCTTCAGCCCGGTAACCGCCTGCTTTAGTTCTGGCGTGAATGGTTAGCTCGCTGGCTCCGGCTGACTGAATCGCATCTGCAATCTCGAAGCAGTCATCGGGGTTTTCCCAGCCAAGGCGAATTTTGGCGCTAACAGGAACCTCTTTACTGACTGCATCACGACACGCTTTTACTATTTTGTAGATCTGCTGCGGATCTTTCAGCAGCGCCGCGCCGCCACGGCTTTTATTCACCATTTTGGCCGGGCAGCCAAAATTCAGGTCAATTCCTGCTGCGCCTAACTCTTCTGCCTGAATCGCATTCTCAGCCATCCACTCAGGCTCCTGTCCCAGTAACTGAACATGTACAGGCGTGCCGGCGGCGGTTTTTGAGCCGGTGGCGAGCTCAGGGCAGAGCTTAGTAAAAACATGTTGAGGCAGCTTCTGATCCACTACGCGTACAAACTCAGTAACGCAGAGATCATAATCATTGATATCAGTCAGGATCTCTCGCATCAGGTGGTCAAGTACGCCCTGCATCGGGCCGAGTATTACGCGCATAGTCTGGAGCTCTGGTTTTAGGGAGCGGGCATTCTACCTAGCTTTAGGGCTAAACCCAAGCAGGAAATCACATGGACGAAGCAGCTCTAATCATATACTCTCTGCAAAAATTACTTGTTTAGGTTGTATGCTATGGAATTAATCAGTTTGCCGTCAGACTGGCAGGGTGAATCAGAGTACTTTCTGGAAGGTGCAATTTTAGCCTCCAATTTTGCTGTTAAACCCCTTGAGCCGGAGGCCTGGTGTCAGCAGGCTGGCGTGGATGCTGATGAAGCGTCTTCTCTTTTGGTTTCTCAAATCAATAAGCAACACAACTTGTTACAGCGGAACGAGTATTCTGTTTCTCATCTGCAGCAGAGCCAGCTGGCAGAAGTTGCCAGAGGGTTTTTCTCCGTCTGGCCGGTTGTAGAACAGCAGTATCAGTCAGTGACATTAAATGATGGTTCCCTGCGTATGCTACAGGCACTGCTGACGACCTTTATGTTATTGATTGATGAGCAGCAGACGTTAAGTGAAATGGAGCAGGCAGGTGTTACTCCGCTGCCTGAGTTATCTCAGTTGCTTAGTCAGATAGATCTAATGATTTCAGAAGTCGCTCAGTCAGCAGACGAAAACATGCTGGGAGGTAAAGCTCAGAGTGTTAACCCGTTTAAGCAGGTGGGAAGAAATGACCCTTGTCCGTGCGGTAGCGGTAAAAAGTTTAAGCGCTGCTGCGCCAAATAACATTTTAGAGAGTGTTAAATTAAAGGCCGCTGATGCGGCCTTTATTGTGAGCGGTTATTTTTTCGCTGCAAACTGCGACAGAACAATAACAGCAAGAGCAACCAGGTTGCCGGCAAAGATAATCACCAGCCACTGAGGCATAGAAAGAGTCATAAACTGCCAGACCACTTCACTGCAGTTACCCGGTGCTTCGAAGTACCACGGAACCCACTTATTCAGTGGTGCCCAGTCAGGGAAGATAAGCGGCTCACAGGTGGCAAAAATATTGGTCTGGTAACCTACATGCTCAATGGCAAGCATCATTCCCTTATAAGCACTGGCTCCCCATGCCGCCAGCCCCAGCCAGCGGACAGCGCTGTTTTTCGGCTTAACCATTCCAATCAAGGCCGCCAGGCCTATGGATATCATTGCAACCCTTTCATAAATACACATTACGCAGGGTTCTAAGTTCATGCCGTGCTGGAAGTAGAGGGCACAAAGAAGGAAGGCGAAACTAAAAGCGAACAGCAGTAACCAGGAGAGACGGGACTGGGAAAAGGCTTTAACCGGAGAGAGAAAATTCACGTTTTTATCCTTAAAAAAAAGCTCTGATAACTCAGAGCTTTTTATAACTATTTAGTTCAATATTCAACTGGAAATTTTAATGACCAGAAGAATTTACTGCTGCGTCTGCGGCACCGGCAACATGGTGGGAAATCCAGCCAAGGTCATACATCCAGGTTGTCATAGGATCAAGCAGATAAGTGATACCGAACAGACCTACTATGGTCAGCACAATGGTGTATGGCAGTGCCATGTAAACCATGCGGCCGTATGAGAGTCTTACCAGTGGTGCAAGTGCTGATGTCAGCAGGAACAGGAATGCAGCCTGACCGTTTGGCGTTGCAACTGAAGGCAGGTTAGTACCTGTGTTGATTGCTACGGCAAGCAGGTCAAACTGGTCACGGGTAATAACATCATTAATCAGGGCAGCTTTAACTTCATTAATGTATACCGTACCTACAAACACGTTGTCAGATACCATTGAAAGAATACCGTTAGCCAGATAGAACATACTTAGCTGAGTATCACCTTCCATTGCCAGTACAGCACTAATGATTGGTGTGAACAGGTGCTGGTCGATAATGACCGCAACAACGGAGAAGAACACAGCAAGCAGCGCGGTAAACGGCAGCGCTTCTTCAAATGCTTTACCCATTGAGTGCTCTTCGATCACACCGGTAAATGAAGTTGCCAGAATAATAACAGACAGACCAATCAGACCTACTGCTGCAAGGTGAAATGCCAGACCAACAATCAGCCAGACAGCGATGGCACCCTGAACATAAAGCTTAGCGATATCCTGATTAGTACGGCGTTTTTTCTCTTCGTTCTCGTAATCGTTAAGAATGTTACGTACGTGCTCCGGAAGTTCTGCACCGTAGCCGAATACTTTAAACTTCTCGACCAAAACACAAGTCAACATACCGAAGATAAATACCGGAAGGGTCACCGGAACCATACGAATGATAAATTCACCAAACAGCCAGCCTGCCTGATCAGCAATAATCAGGTTCTGTGGTTCACCTACCATAGTGGTTACACCACCAAGTGCGGTACCTACACCAGCATGCATCAGCAGTGAACGCAAGAATGCACGGTAGTTGTCTAGGTCATCACGGGTCAGTTCAGACAGATGCTCATCTATTGTGTGATCATGTGAAGCGTTAGAGCCTTTTCCTGATACCACTTTGTGGTAGATGGAGTAGAAACCAACAGCAACACTGATAACAACGGCGATTACTGTCAGTGCATCAAGGAACGCAGACAGGAAAGCAGCAGTAAAACAGAAGGCGGCAGAAAGCAGCATTTTTGAGCGTATGCCCAGAAGTATCTTAGTAAAGATAAACAGCAGAAGCTGCTTCATAAAGTAGATACCGGCAACCATAAAGATAAGCAGCAACAATACTTCTAAGTTGCCTTCAATCTCATGCATTACCTGAGCAGGTGTGGTCATTCCAATGGCGACTGCCTGAATAGCCAGAAGGCCGCCGGGCTGTAACGGGTAGCATTTTAGTGCCATTGCCAGTGTGAAAATAAATTCAATGACCAACAACCAACCAGCAACAAATGGGTTTATCAGAAAAAATACAATTGGGTTAATAACGAGGAAAGCGATAATGGTAACTTTATACCAATCGGGTGCTTTACCAAGAAAGTTCTTAATAAAGGCGTTTCCGAGTGAAATCGGCATGGGAGTACTCTTAAATGTGAAAAAATTATAAACAGTATGTTTGCTTTAAGTTATTTTTATTAAAAATAATCCAAATAGGATTTATCAGTTCCAACTATAAAAAAAATACTGAAAAGTGTGCTTTTTATAACCGGTACTTTCTGATGGGCAAACACTCCGGGTAATATTTCCAACCATTATTGTCTTGTTATGCCTTTCAGAATTTGACTCATTTAAATTATGAAAAGCTCAAAAATCCAACAATGCGGAGAATAAAACGCGCATAGCATATCACGGAAAACAATGTTTGCTTACTATTTTCTTAGGGGATTTGTAGCATGGAAAGTGATAACTGTTATTTTATTAACAAAATTAATAAAAACAATTGCTTATGTTGACATTTTGGCTCTGAAAATGGTTAGCAGACGGGTAAGAAATCAGGTGAATATTGTGCTTTATATGCCCTTTAACTGCGGATATCTATTTCGTACGCTGTTTTTTACAAAGACGTGATGTTTGGCGTAACTGAATCTGCAAGGCCTGTTTCCGCTGGGTTTAACTAGTGGTATGATGAGTCATTCGGCCTTAAAAATAACTACTCGGATATATCAATACATGGTCATCAAGGCAAAAAGTCCGGCGGGATTTGCAGAAAAATATATTATTGAAAGCATCTGGAACGGACGCTTTCCACCAGGCTCCATACTGCCAGCAGAGCGCGAGTTATCAGAGTTGATTGGTGTTACACGCACCACATTACGTGAAGTATTACAAAGGCTGGCCAGAGATGGTTGGTTGACTATTCAGCATGGCAAGCCAACTAAAGTAAATCAGTTTATGGAGACCTCAGGTCTACATATTCTGGATACCCTAATGACACTGGATGCGGACAATGCATCGGGAATTGTTGAAGATTTACTTGCGGCACGTACAAATATCAGCCCTATCTTTATGCGTTACGCCTTTAAAGCGAATAAAGAGACCTCTATCCGCACTATTCAGAGTGTGATTGAATCTTGTGAAAGCCTGCTTGAGGCAGATTCATGGGATGAGTTTGTTGCATCTTCTCCTTACGGGGAAAAAATCACTCAGTCAGTTAAAGATGAAGGTGAGAAAGATGAAAGCAAGCGTCAGGCTATGTTAATTGCTAAAACATTTAACTTTTATGATTACATGTTATTTCAGCGACTGGCTTTCCATTCAGGCAACCAGATTTACGGTCTGATATTTAACGGCCTTAAAAAGCTATATGATCGTGTAGGTAACTATTATTTCTCTAATCCGGAATCCCGCGCTTTAGCATTATCATTTTATAATGAGCTGCTGGAACTTTGTCAGTCGGGTGAAAGAGAAAAGTTACCAGTTGTGATTCGTAATTATGGTCTTGCCAGTGGTCAAATCTGGAATCAGATGAAAGTAGAGCTTCCGACGGATTTTACTGAAGACGACCATTAAAATTAATTAAATATAAAAAATCCCGCTGTTTAAATAGCGGGATTTTTTTATCTATTTTCAGCCCGCTTTATTAGCAGGCTGAAGTTGAGCACCAAGCTTACATTACACGCATACCCGGTTTGGCACCTTGATGAGGTTCCAGAATCCAAAGATCTTCTCCACCCGGACCTGCCGCAAGAACCATACCCTCAGACATGCCGAACTTCATCTTTCTTGCCTTCAGGTTAGCGACCATTACAGTGTGCTTACCGATGAGGTCTTCTGGCTTATAAGCAGACTTAATACCGGCAAATACCTGACGGGTTTCACCACCGATATCCAGTTGTAGCTTCAGCAGTTTGTTTGCCTTTGGTACCTCTTCACAGGCAACAATTTTAGCAATACGCAGATCCACTTTAGCGAAATCGTCAAACTCAATTTCATCTGCAATTGGATCTTTGCTTAGTTCTGTTTCAGTCGCTTTCTCTGTCGCTGCTTTTTCCGCTGCAGCATCCTCTTTAGAGGCTTCAATCATAGCTTCAACCTTTTTAGGGTCGATGCGGTTGAACAGAGCTTTAAACTTGCTGATCTCATGATCGGTCAGAGGCTGGGCAATAGCCTGCCAGTTTAGTTCCTGATTCAGGAAGGCTTCTGTACGGGCTGCCAGTTCAGGCATAACAGGCTTAAGATAAGTCATCAGAACGCGGAACAGGTTAATACCAACAGAACAGATATCCTGAAGTTCCTGATCTTTACCTTCCTGCTTAGCAATAACCCAAGGGGCTTTCTCGTCTACATATTGGTTAGCTTTGTCTGCCAGCGCAGTGATTTCGCGGATAGCACGGCCAAACTCACGGCTCTCATACAGATCACCGATTTTCTCTGCGGCATCAGCAAATTCCTGATAAAGCTCAGGTTCAGCAAAGTTTGCAGATAGCTTGCCTTCAAAGCGCTTGCTGATGAAACCTGCATTGCGTGATGCAAGGTTAACAATCTTGTTAACCACATCTGAGTTAACCCTTTGAGTAAAGTCTTCAAGGTTGAGATCCAGATCATCGATTCTGCTGTTCAGCTTAGCGGCGTAGTAGTAACGCAGACACTCAGGATCAAGGTGATCAAGATAGGTAGCTGCTTTAATAAATGTCCCTTTAGACTTAGACATTTTCGCACCGTTAACCGTTACATAGCCGTGTACAAACACGTTGTTTGGTTTACGAAAGCCAGAGCCTTCCAGCATTGCAGGCCAGAACAGGCTGTGGAAGTAGACGATATCTTTACCGATAAAGTGGTAAAGTTCTGTTTTGCTGTCTTTGTTCCAGTACTCATCAAAGTCCAGATCACCGCGCTTGTCACACAGGTTCTTAAATGAGCCCATATAGCCGATAGGTGCGTCCAGCCATACGTAGAAAAACTTGTTCTTCTCACCCGGAATTTCAAAACCGAAGTATGGTGCGTCGCGGGAGATATCCCACTGTTGCAGTCCGGACTCAAACCACTCCTGCATCTTGTTGGCCGTTTCTGCCTGAAGAGAACCGGAACGAGTCCACTCCTTTAGCATGCTTTCAAACTGCGGAAGGTCGAAGAAGAAATGCTCTGAATCCTTCATTACCGGTGTCGCGCCTGAAACAGCCGACTTAGGATCGATAAGATCTGTCGGGCTGTAAGTCTCACCGCAGCTGTCGCAGTTATCACCATACTGATCTTCAGATTTACACTTAGGGCAGGTGCCTTTTACAAAGCGATCCGGCAGAAACATCTCTTTCTCAGGGTCAAACAGCTGAGAAATAGTGCGGCTGGTAATAAAGCCATTCTCTTTCAGACGGGTGTAGATCAGTGATGCAAGTTCGCGGTTTTCATCACTATGGGTGCTGTGATAGTTGTCAAAACTGATATCAAAACCGGCGAAATCTTTCTGATGCTCTTCACTTACTGCAGCGATCATCTCTTCTGGCGTAACGCCCATCTGTTGTGCTTTCAACATAATCGGGGTGCCGTGGGCATCGTCTGCACAGATGAAGTTTACCGAGTTGCCTCTAAGACGCTGATAACGAACCCAGATATCTGCCTGAATATGCTCGAGCATATGTCCCAGATGGATAGAGCCGTTAGCGTACGGAAGGGCACAAGTTACCAAAAGTTTTCTTGGATCAGTTGCCATACTTAATAATTCGCTATAGTTGGAAGGAAAAAATAAGCAGTAATACTACCTTATGCTGTGACGGACTCCAAGACGGTAAAGATTGATTCCATAAGATTTTTAAGGTTTAGCTAAACAGGCGGGAGTGCTAGCATACAAGAAACCTAATAATAATAGCCTTATAGAAGCTGAGAGCTTCAGATTTCATTTTCTGTCTGACTTTTCAGTTCTCGGCCGGGAGTAAATAATGTCCATATTCGAATCCAAGAAGTCTGTCTGTCAGTGGCTGAACCAGTTTCAGCACCCTTTGCTTATTGAAGGCTGGAGTGACGATAACCGTATCGTTAAGCTGCTGAAAAGCGGTAAGGTTGAAATTAATCTGCCATTTGCTTCTGCGTCGCTGATGAGTTCACTACAAGAGTGGCTCAATAGCAGTGGCGAAGATACGTCAAAGGTAGAGGTAAAACTGAACGTTGCAGCGATGGAGACTCAGGTTCAGTCAGAACTGAAAAATGTAAAGAACATCATTGCGGTGACTTCGGCTAAGGGCGGTGTCGGCAAATCAACCTCAGCGGTTAATCTGGCGCTGGCGCTTCAGGCGCAGGGAGCGAAAGTTGGCCTTCTCGATGCCGATATTTACGGCCCTTCCGTACCTATGATGTTAGACAAAGAAGATGAAACGCCCGATGTACGTGACGGCCAGTATATGATCCCTATTGAAGCCTATGGTCTGTATACCAACTCTATCGGTTATCTTGTCGATAAGTCAGAGGCGGCCATCTGGAGAGGGCCTATGGCGTCCAAAGCCCTGAGTCAGCTTTTAAACGAAACTGACTGGCCTGAGCTGGACTATCTGGTGATCGATATGCCGCCGGGAACCGGTGATGTGCAACTTACCCTTTCGCAGAATATTCCGGTAACCGGAGCCGTTATTGTCACTACTCCGCAAGATCTGGCTCTGGCTGATGTAAGGAAAGGGCTGGCCATGTTTGAAAAGGTGGCGGTGCCGGTACTGGGCATTGTCGAGAATATGAGTTATCACATCTGCGCAAACTGTGGTGAGAAAGAGTATATCTTCGGCACTAACGGTGCAGTAAAAATGGCGCAGGAGTTTGGTAGTTCACTGCTGGCTCAGGTTCCTCTGCATATCTCTATGCGTGAAGATATTGATCAGGGTAAGCCAACGGTTGTTTCCAGACCTGATAGTGAGCACTCACAAATTTATTTAGCGCTGGCAGAAAAAGTCACCAGCCAGATGTACTGGACAGGCAGAGCAAGACCGGAAAGCATTCCTTTTATGGAACTGAAGTAATATATTTTCAACGGTTATAAGAACTATTGTCTTTATTGGTTGGTAGAAACTGCTTTTTTACCAACCAACTAGCCATTCACTTGATACAAATCCTAGTATCTCGCCTTCGAACCCCTTATAATCGGGCGGTTTATTTAATTATCACCAAGTGCTTATCATGTCTGAAAATAATCAATGCGTCATAGTCGGCATCGCCGGCGCATCAGCCTCCGGGAAAAGTCTAATTGCAAGTACCATTTATGAAGAACTACTGGAGAAAGTAGGTGATCACCAGATTGGTGTGATTACAGAAGATTGCTACTACCGCGATCAAAGTCACCTGAGCATGGAGGAGAGAGTTAAAACTAACTACGACCACCCAAGTGCACTGGACCATGACTTACTTTGCGAGCACTTAAAGCAACTTATCTCGGGTCAGTCTGTAGAAGTGCCTGAGTACAGCTACACAGAACATACCCGTACCGAAAATACTGTCACTATGACACCGAAAAAAGTGATTATTCTTGAAGGTATTCTGCTGCTGACGGATCCCCGTCTTCGCGAACTGATGCACGCATCAATCTTTATGGATACTCCTCTGGATATCTGTCTGCTGAGACGTGTTACCCGTGATGTTCAGGAACGTGGCAGAACAATGGAATCCGTACTGAACCAATACCAGAAGACCGTTCGCCCTATGTTTATGCAGTTTATTGAGCCTTCTAAGCAGTACGCAGATATTATTGTTCCCCGTGGTGGTAAAAACCGCATTGCTATTGACGTATTAAAAGCGCATATCGCAAAGCTGTTGAACTCATAAATTATTATTCGTCGCTGTTTGCAGGCAATGGAATGACCCCAGTCATAAACCAGCAAAGCTCTGCAATAATGTCCATAGGAGTTCAACTTAGCTATGAGTGACGAATAAAATAAAAAAAACAGATTATCTGATTGAAAAAATGGCACTATTCGTGCCATTTTTAGTCTTAGTAGCTTAGATTCAAGTGTCAGGGATAACTTCAATGAAAAAACTACTTCTGGTTCTCTCCGTTCCTTTAGTTGCCATCGTGATAGCGGTCGCAGCTCTGGTATTTCTGGTCGATGCCAATCAATTTAAACCTCTTATTGTTGAACAGACAAAAAAACAGACCGGCTTAGATCTGGTTATTGAGGGTGATATTGGCTGGAGGGTATTTCCTTCTGTCGGGCTCTCTCTGGGTAAAACGGAACTGAAAAACCCTCAAGGCTTTAAAAACAGTAATTTACTCAAGATTGAGCGGGTTGGCGTTGATGTTTCTGTTATGCCTTTGCTTAGCCGTGAACTAATGATAGGCAATGTTTCCCTTGATGGCGCTGAGATTCATCTGGAAACCCTGAAAGATGGCCGTAGTAATCTGGATTCTCTGAGTAAAGCGAAATCAGAACAGGCTAATCAAGCTGTTGCAACAGAATCGTCAGAAACGGTAACTGATACAGAGCAACAGCCTGCAGCGGAGAGCCAGCCATGGAAAATTAACCTTGCCGGTGTTTCTGTTACTAACGGCCTGCTGGAAATTCGTGATGATGCCAAGGGCAGTTACACCAAGTTGTATGATGTTGGTTTGTCGGTATCTGAGTTTGTATTTGATCAGTGGACCAGCGTTCAGTTTGCCGCTAAAGGTGATAATAACCAGCAGCATTTCACTGCAGAGGGTAAAGCTGAGTTTAAACTGGCACAGAGCCTTGCGGACTACGCGTTAAGAGATATTGCTCTGGATGCGACTTTTAAAGATCCAACTACAGATATCTCGTCTGTAAAAGTAACGCTGGATAGCTTTGTATTTGATCAATTAAATAAGCTGACTCTGGCGGTTAAAGGCAAAGCGGCTGAGATGGATATCGATATGTCTCTTAGCTCAAACTTGCAGGTTGATAAAGCCATTAGCAAAGTCTCTATGCAGAACATGAGCCTGAACAGCCAGCTAATTGGCGCAAGCCTGCCTCAGTCTCCGATGACCATTACTGCAGATTCAGATTTTAGTTTTGATCTGAATAAGCAGTTCCTTTCCCTGATGCTGAACAAACTAACCATGAACAAGATTGCGGTTGATGGTAAAGCCAGCGTGCAGCTTGCAGAGATACCGGCGATTCGTTTTTCTGTCCATAGTCCGGAAATTGATCTGGATGAGTTCCTTGGTTTGAACAAAACAGAGCAAGCTGCTTCAGAGCCAGCAACGGAAGGTGAAAAAGCACCAGAGCCGGCAGCTAAAGAGCCTGTAGCTGAGCAGGAACCGGATCTTACGGCGCTGAAAACACTGGATATTGCCGGTGAAGTGACCATAGACAAGTTTAAAGCCAACAATGTACATATGCAGAACGTACAGAGCCGCTTTAGTGTTAATCGTGGTGTGGTTAAGCTGAGCAAGTTCCACTCTGACCTTTATCAGGGTTCCATCGATGCTACCGCTTATCTGGATGGGCGAAAGGTTCCGGCAACTTACTGGGCTAAGAAGCAGATTAAAAACGTAAAGGTACAACCATTACTTAAAGATGCCGCAGACAACGATATGCTGGAAGGTACTGGTAATATTGATGTGGATGTGAAAGGCAGCAGCCTTAAACCTTCAGCGATTAAGAAAAATCTGGCCGGTATTATCAAAATCAAATTTGCTGACGGTGCCATCAACGGCATTAATATCGCTCAGGTTATCCGGGTCAATTACGCCAAGATTAAAGGTGAAAAAGTTCCGGAAGATGCCAATGACTCTAAGAAAACTGACTTTAGTGCCATGGGAGCAACACTTAAGCTGGCTAAGGGTGAAATGACCACAAATGATCTTTCGGTTCAGTCGCCGCTTTTACGTGTACACGGTGCCGGTAAGGTTAACTATATTGATGAGACCATGGATATGGAGCTCAATACCTCTATCGTCGGAAGCCTTGAAGGTCAGGGCGGTAAAGATATTGATGAATTAAGGGATGTCACCATTCCGGTTCGTTTGTATGGTCAGTGGGCTAAGCCTCAGTATGATATTGAGCTGGATAAGTTATGGAAGAAACTTCAGGAAGAGAAAAAGAAACAGCTGGAGAAAAAGGCAGAGAAAGAGCTGAACAAGTTCTTAGGTGAAAAGATTAAGGATGATGAAACCAGACAGATTGCCGATCAGCTTCTGAAGGGGCTATTTAACTAGTCTGATTTTTCTAATCTCATCACTCAACAGGGAGCAGAAATGCTCCCTGTTTGTTTCAGAAACTACCTGCTTTGCCCCCTCGGTTCCATTAATGCTGTTTTTGTCTAAACTTTTATTAGCCGGGAGACGATTCGCCCCGGTTTCCCCCTGTACTGATAAGGAACAACAGTGGCATGGAAAGCATACTACTTATAACCCTGATTTTGTCCGTATTTATTGCTCCTCTGGTGATTTCTATTGTTGCTATACGTAAGGTGAATCAACTGCAAAGGCAGCTAGAGAAGTTGCTGTCCGGTTATCCGCATAAACTAAATAGAGAGGTCGCTAAACAACCAGCCCCCGAAGAAAAGGTTGTTTACACCGGGGAGAGCAGCACACCTGAGCACTTTTCGGATATACAAGCCGATCGGATAGCAGACGAAGAAGCAAAGCTTACAACTGGCATCATTAAACCGGATGGAACTCCCGGGCTGGCGGAGCCGGAACTTACATTATCAAAAGCGGAACTAACAGCTTTAGCCAGCCAACCAGAGTGGCTGAGCAGAGCTCTGAGTCATCTGAAAAAGCATTGGTTAGTCTGGGTTGGCGGATTGGCGT
This sequence comes from Vibrio sp. SCSIO 43137, assembly GCF_028201475.1. Classification (NCBI taxonomy): domain Bacteria; kingdom Pseudomonadati; phylum Pseudomonadota; class Gammaproteobacteria; order Vibrionales; family Vibrionaceae; genus Vibrio; species Vibrio sp. SCSIO 43137. The sequence continues at coordinate 1,016,021 of NZ_CP116383.1, forward strand.
TGTTGATTGGGGTAGCCTATCTGGTTGAAGTGATTTCTCACTATATAGAAATTACACCATTGATGCGTATTGTGGCGGCCTTCTCTGGTTCTTGTCTGGTGCTTGCGCTGGCTGAACGTTTCCACCAGAGGGAAAAGAGCTACGCCAGTATAGGCTTTGCCTATATTCCCGCTGTTATTTCAGCGGCAGGCTGTATGGGGCTGTATAGCACCATTATCTTCTCCTACATTATCTACAGCTTTTTGCCTCCGGTTGTCTCTCTTCTCTCTATGGGGGCTGTTTCTGTCTTTACCCTCTCTTTGTATCTTCGCTTTGGACCTCTGATGGCGGTGTTGGGTGTGCTGGCTGGTTATTGTGCGCCTTTCTGGTTTCTGGACCAGTCCAGTAACGGTTTTGGTCTGGCGGGATATATCAGTTTTATCGCCTTGGCAGGGTTGTTGTTGGCAACTCATGTGAGAAAAGCATGGTTGTTCCCATTGGTATTGATTCCCTATTATCTGTGGATGCTGGCCATTGAGTTTACTGTGCGTAGTGAGATACTCAGCCACTGGTCACTTCTCTATCTGACCCTGGCAATCTATTTTATTCTTGGCGTCCCTTTGATGGGATGGCAACTAAAAACTTCCTATCATCGTAGCGTGACAGAGAAAACTTACAATATTGTAGGGGCTGCTGTTGCGGTAGGGCTTTTGGTTGCGATATCGTTTTATAATCAAGCGGATACAATACTGAGACTGCTTTGCTCAATTTATCTGACGCTTCTGATTGCATGGCTTCCTGTTGTGTACCAGAAACGCACTCACAGCCGTTATCTCTCTTATACATCCGTTGCCATTGTTTTGGCGCTTTTGATTCTTCTGCTGCCTGTTTCCGCGTCTTTGTCTGATGGTTTGGTTATTTCTCTTTTGATGGTTATGGTTTCGTTATTGATGGCCAGAAGCTTTATTCAGCATATGTGCAGGCCAAGGGACAAGTATACAAAGCTGCTGTTACTGGCCGCTCCGGTTGTTCTTACCGGAACTGGCTGGTGGGTGATTTATGACAGCTATTATGACTCCCTCTGGTTATGGGGGGGCTTTACGGTATTGGTTATTCTTGGCTATAGCTATTTTTCCTCTCTGGTTAAACCCGTTCAGCGGCATATCTACGCCAGCCAGCACGTCATTGTTGCTATTGCCCTAAGTTTTCTCTTTTCCGGAACCGAGCTGACTCTGATGATGGCGGTTCAGGTAGCCTGTATTGCATGGCAGATGATAAAGACTCGTTACCGGCCGGCGTCATGGGCGATGAAGCTGGCTGTCTCTGCGGCAATCCTGCGGGCGACCTTAATGACAGTAATACCTGAGTGGCAGACAGGAGCGGTTGATTTATCCGGCATGTTACTGCTGTTTGCTCTGCTTCTGGGGCTGTTCGGTTTTAGTTACTGGTTGATTAAAGCCAAATATAAAAAGCTGGCAGACTGGCTGGAAGGTACGATTATGTACCTGCTGGTGGTTACCCTGTTCTCACAGACTCACTACTGGTTATTTGCCGATGTGCGGATATGGGATTGGGACAGGCTGTTGCAACTCAGTATTGTTTATTCATTGCAGATGTTAATTGTCTCAGCCATTTACCTGCTAAGAGCGAAAAGGGCTGAGCGTCTTAAGTGGCTCTATAGTAAGTATTCAGAGTTGATGTTTGTTCTGGCGGCAGGCCTGATCCTGATAAACAACACACTGTTGTCCCCGCTTATCAATAACACTATCTCAGCAGATGCTCCGCCTCTGTTTAACTGGCTGAGTATGGGCTGGCTATTAGCGGCTATTATTCTGCTGTGTGTAAACCACTATAAACTTTGCCCGGCCTTAATTACGGACAAAATGATCAAGATTGTGTCCGGAGTTTTACTGCTATTGTGGGGAGTAATGTCTATACGCCAGTTCTGGCAGGATGAGAGTATGACTCTCTATGTTGCAACATCTATGGCGGAACAGATCAGTTACTCTCTGGCGGGAATTATTACCGGCGTTACTTTTGCCCTATATGGTACCTTCAGGCGGAATGATCATAGCAAGCTTATCGGGTTAACCATTCTGATCGTTATTATGGCCAAGGTCTTTCTGGTAGATACCTCAGAGCTGGAAGGCATTTTGCGTGCAATCTCTTATCTGGTTTTGGGAGGCACACTAGTGGGGCTTGGCTGGCTGTTTCAGAGAATTAATGCATCAAGAAAAGAGCAGGGGTAGCCCTGCTCGGTTTTACTGTAATATCTCTATCCGTCGACAAGCTTACCAGTCGACGCCTTTCAGCGCTTTTACCCCGGACTCAAATGCATGTTTGACGTTTTTCACTTCTGATACCGTATCGGCAATCTCTATCAGGGAACGATGAGCCGCTCTGCCGGTCACAATTACCGACTGCATTTTTGGCCGTGACTCAATGGCTGCTATTACTTCATCTAACTCGATATAGCCGTAGTTCACCATATAGGTAAGCTCATCCAGCAGAACCACATCAATAGATTCGTCGCTGAGCATGCGCTTACACTCTTGCCAGACCTGCTGAGCTGCCTGAGTGTCTGTCTCTTTATTCTGGGTTTCCCAGGTAAAACCAGTCGCCATTACCTGAAACTCTACGCCAAGTTTTTCCAGCAGGTTTCTCTCACCGTTATCCCAGGTTCCTTTAATAAACTGAGCCACGGCACAGTTCAGGCCATGTCCGACGGCTCTGGCTACGGTGCCGAAACCAGAAGTGGATTTACCTTTGCCGTTGCCGGTAATAATAAGAAACAGCCCTTTTTCTATCTGTGCGGCTTCAATTTTGGCATCGACTTTCTGTTTAACTTTTTGCTGCCTCTCTTTGTGGCGGCTGTCCTTTGATTGCTGAGATGGCATGGGAATCCTTATTTTTGCTTTTTGTATTAGTAGCTGATGAGAGGAGAAATTAACACTATGACTCTCTTGAGCTTAACCAAGTATATATCTATGATAATTGAAGTATACGCCAGTAAAAACCTCGTAATTTTGATGGTCAATATAAACGGAATTAATGGTGCATGGTATGAAAAAAATACTAGTAGTCTGCATGGGCAATATCTGTCGCTCTCCGACAGGAGAGGCAGTATTAAGATCTACTGCAGAACGATTAGGAGTAGAGGTTGAAATAGATTCTGCCGGGACAATAGATTACCACGTAGGGGCAAAACCTGACCCGAGGGCGAGGGCGGCAGGAGAGAATCGCGGTTACTCCTTTGCAGGCATTCGTGCACGACAGGTTAACCAGAAAGATTTTGAGTATTTTGACTATATTCTGGCGGCTGACAGGGACAATGAGAATGAGTTGTTGAGTATTTGCCCGCCTGATCATACTCATAAAATCAGCCTGTTTTTAAGCCATTCTAATTCTGATCATAGTGAGATTCCTGATCCATACTATGGGGGCGACAGTGGCTTTGAGCTGGTATTGGATTTAATTGAAGAGGCGAGTTATATCTTTCTTAAGAGATGTCGCTGAAGCCAACACAGGCAGCTAAAAATAGTCTCAGAACAAAGCAAAAAAGGGCGGAAACCACTGGTTATCCGCCCTTTTACTATCTGATTAGCTATTATCCTGCTAACACGTCCGTAGCAACTTTATAGCTTGGGTCTTCTTTCACGTTAATTTCTACCAGACTACCCGCTTTTTCCAGCAGAGTACGACAGTCCGGGCTAAGGTGGCGCAGGTGCAGAGTTTTACCTTGTGCCGTGTAACGCTCAGCCAGAGTCTCAATAGCTTCGATAGCAGAGTGGTCAGCAACACGAGAGTTACCAAAGTCGACGATAACGTCCTGTGGGTCATTGGCTGCATCAAACAGCTCAAGGAAGTTTGCTGCAGAGCCGAAGAAGATAGGGCCATTTACATGGTACTCTTTTGAGCCTTCACTGTTCAGCTGGCTGCTTGCGTAGATGTGCTTGGCGTGCTGCCATGCAAACATCAGGGCAGAAGCGATAACACCAACGGCTACGGCAACCGCAAGGTCAGTCATCACTGTTACTACGGTGACCAGTACGATAACAAAGAAGTCTTGTTTAGGTACCCGGCGGGCCAGTTTGAAGGTTGCCCACTCAAAGGTGCCGATCACAACCATAAACATAACGCCAACCAGTGCCGCCAGAGGAATCATCTCAATAAGGGATGACGCGAACAGAATAAAGAACAGCAGTGCCAGCGCCGCAACGATACCGGATAAGCGGCCGCGACCACCTGAGTTAACGTTGATCATCGACTGACCAATCATGGCACAACCACCCATAGCACCGAAGAAAGAGCAGGTTACGTTAGCAATACCCTGACCTACACATTCGCGGTTAGCTTGTCCGCGTGAGTTAGTCATTTCATCAATAACCGTCAGGGTCAGTAGTGATTCAATCAAGCCTACCGCAGCCAGAATAATGGCGTAAGGCAGAATAATCTGCAGAGTCTCGAAGTTAAACGGTACAAACGGTACAGCGAAAGTCGGCAGAGAGCCGGCCAGAGTGGCAGCTTCATCACCAGACATGGTGCGCAGGAAGTCAACAACAGTACGGGTATCAAGACCAAGAAGCTGAACCAGCAGAGTCACAGTTACAATAGCAACCAGTGACGAAGGAACCGCAGTAGTAAACTTAGGCAGGAAGTGGATGATTGCCATAGTCAGGGCGATCAGGCCACCCATAAGCATCATCTGATCAGCCGGCAACCAGCCGATGACACCATTGATGTCCGGAGCTTTAAACTGCCCCAACTGAGCCAGGAAGATAACGATAGCCAGGCCGTTAACAAAGCCGATCATCACCGGATGGGGAACCATACGGATAAATTTACCCAGTTTGAAGATACCGGCCGAGATTTGCAGCACACCAGCCAGAAGTATGGCGGCGAACAGATACTGGATACCGTGTGTAGCAACAAGGCTGACCATAACAACGGCCATTGCGCCGGTTGCACCGGAAATCATACCCGGGCGGCCACCGAAGATAGAGGTTACCAGACCAACAATAAAGGCGGCATACAGGCCGACCATAGGGTCAACCCCGGCGACAAATGCGAAAGCAACGGCTTCCGGTACCAGTGCCAGTGCCACGGTAAGACCGGACAGAATGTCATTTTTAGCGGAATGACTGGAAAACTGAGGAAATTCGAACATTTTGGCTCTTTTGTTAAAGATTAAGACGCTGTACCAATCTTTAATTGCCGCTAAAGCCAAACCGTTTAGAAAAAGACGCTTTAAAAACAATTGTGATCGGAGACCCATTTAAGTGGGCGCATGCTACAGAAAAGTGTGATTAAGTTCAAGAATAATCAATTATTAAGAGCTGGAAATTAAATATGAAAGTTATAAAAAACGGATTTTAAAGAAGGAATGGCTATTAAAACAGATTGGCCGCTATAAAATGCTGCTGATAAGCATTTTCATATAGCAATCATAGCGAAGTGAAATATGTACGTTCTGATGGATGAGTCGCTTACTTTGCATGCAGATAATAGCAGCAGAGTAAGCGACTTATAAGCCGGATTAACTTAGTATTACCGGATGCCCTGAATCCGGATGTTTAATAACCTGAACCGGATATTGATACACCTGCTGAATAATTTCTGCAGTCAGGGTCTCCCATGCAGTGCCGTTAGCCGCCAGTTTTCCGTTGTGCATAATCATCACTCGATCGGCGTACTGTGCTGCCAGATTTAAGTCATGAATAACAGCGATTACCGATGCGCCTTCCTCAGCCAGTGATTTGGCCAGACTCAGGGTCTGATGCTGGTGGGAGATATCCAGTGCCGATGTCGGTTCATCGAGCAACAGAATTTTCTGTTCGCCACTCTGCTCCAGTTGCGTCAGCACCCTTGCCAGATGAACCCTCTGCTTTTCTCCGCCGGACAGGCTAGGGTAGAGGCGCTCAGCAAGATGTAGGATATCGGTTTTAACCATATTGCTTTCGGCGATCTCCCGGATTCTCTTCTGGGTTTCGCTCAGGGCAAGGGCACCAAGTTCAACCACCTCCCTTACGGTGAAGTTAAACGTCAGGCTACTGGACTGCGGCAGCACCCCCATATGTTTAGCGAGTTCGGAGGCGTGCCACTGTTCAAATGGCTGGTCAAAGAAACGGACGTTACCTTTAACACTCCATTCATTGGTCAGAGCTTTAAGCAGGCTACTTTTCCCTGTGCCGTTTGGCCCGAGCAAAATGGTCAGCTCCCCTTTTTTAAACCGGACAGAAAGATCATCAAGAATAATCCGGTTACCCAGTTTCAGGTGCAGGTTTTTAGCCTCTACAGCGATATTGCTCATCATAACCGTCCTCTCTGTTTAACCAGCAACCAGATAAAAAACGGTGAGCCAATCAGTGCGGTGATAATGCCTACCGGCATATCCAGAGGTGGCTTGATGGTACGGGCGATAATATCCGCCACCAGAAGAATGAGTCCGCCAAGAACCATAGATACCGGTAACAGAGAGCGGTGATTTGGCCCTGACAACATACGTCCGAGATGGGGAACGATCAGGCCGATAAAGCCGATCATACCGGAAAGAGAAACGGTAATTCCTACCCCGGCAGCGGTAAGAAGAATGAGTCTTCGTTTCATGGACTGAACATTAATTCCCATATGCTTGGCTTCCGGTTCGCCCAGCAGAAGTGCGTTAAGCTTATCGGCGTCGCGGTAGAAGAAGGTAAACAGAATACCCAGACTGACAAAGGCCAGTGTAATGCCAGACCAGTTGGCTCCGGCAAGGGAACCCATGGTCCAGAGAGATAAATCCCGTAATGCCTGATCATCGGCAAAGTAGTTCATCAGTCCGAGTCCCGCACCGGCAAGGGCGCTGATGGCGACACCCGCCAGCAGCATCATGGTGACTGAGGTTCCGTTCTGGCTGGTGCCCAGACGATAGACAATTAGGGTGGTTATGGTCCCGCCTAAAAAAGAGAAAACAGGAACCGTACCTAACAGCAGAAGCTGAGGGTAGTTTTCAGCCATACCGGCAAAAAGAACGATAGCAATAGCTGCGCCTAACGACGCTCCGGCTGAGACTCCGATAATGCCCGGATCTGCAAGGGGGTTACGGAACAATCCCTGCATAACAGCGCCGCACAGTGCCAGCATGGCACCGACGGCAACAGATAGCAGGGTTCTTGGCAGGCGGACTTCCTGAATGATCATCTGAATGTGATTTTCTGATTCTTTCAGCGGATATAGCCAGTCCGGCACAATAGCCAGAACACTTTGCGATAAGGGTATATCCATCGGCCCCACCGCTACCGATGTTGCAATGGCAACATACAGGGCGACCAAGCCTACCGGAATCAGAAAGCGAACTGAAATCCGACCGTTTGTTTTTATTTTCATAGTGCTTTGAATAGTAAATAGCCTCAGCAGGTAATCAGGCTATTTAAGCATGAAACGAGGTGAAGCATAACCAAGATTATCCTGAAAATTTATCATAAAGGGTTTTAGCCAGTTTAATACTCTGCAGTCCGAACCCTCCGCTAAGGGCACCGCCCGGTATGGCGACTATCTGTTTTTTCTCGCCTGCCGGTGTCAGCTTAAGTAGCGGGTAGAGTTTAAGTACTCCCTCAGCACCACCATGTTTCTGCCACGCATACTCACTGACCAGAATATAGTCCGGCTTCATGGCAATAATGGCTTCAAGGGATATAGGTTTGTAGGATTCGACCTCTTCTGCTGCCGGATTGCTGGCACCGGAAAGGGAGATAACCTTGTTTACCGGTGTTTTATCACCGCCGACAGAGAGGGGACGGGCTTCATTGATCAATAAAAAGATCACCGAAGGCTGTTCTTTCAGGCTGGCGTTTTGCAGTTGTTCAACAGAGTCAGCGACCTGTTGCTTTATTTGCTCTGCTTTCTCCGTGGTATCAGTCAGCTTTGCCACAGTATCAATGCGCGAGTAAAGGTTGGCAATTTCATCACCGGGAGGGACGACAACCACATTTACATTGGCCGACTCCAGTTTAGCCAGTGTGGTCTCCGGCCCCATCTCATTTGAACCGAGTAACAGGGTAGGGTTTAAAGAGAGCAGCCCTTCGGTTGAAAGGCTTCTGTGATAGCCGACCTGAGGTATCTGGCTTCCCTTGGTAAAGTTCCGGCTGGTGGAATCTACCGCGACCAGTTTTTTTTCCGCACCTAAGGCATAAATCAGCTCTGTGACACTGGCACCGGCACTAATTATGCGCTGCTGAGCAAAACCCGACAGTGGGAGTAGCAGCAGGCTAGTCAGTAAAATGAATTTTTTCATAGAGTATTTTCTTCCATTACTATATTGGTGGTCTGAATATGATTTTTTTGCAGAAAGGCCAGTAACCTGAGCATGGACTGCACATCAGCGGATTTATCTGCGGCGATAATCAGTTCTTTGTCAGGGTTAGTTTTAACGGTTTGCAAAAGTGCTGAAGTAAATTCACCCCAGTTTTGGTATTTGTTACTGTCCAGTGCCCATCGCGATTCACCGGCAAGAATATTGATAGTGATAACCTGCTTCTCTATCACAGAGAGCACATTGCTCTCTTCTGTCTGAGGAACATTGATCTCCATGGTCTGCACCTGAACATTTGTGCTCAGCAGCAGAAACACCATAACAATAAAGATCAGATCCAGCAGAGGGGTAAGATCCAGAGAGAGGCTCTCTTCTCTGTCTGTCTGAGTCTGAATCATGCCGGCTCCGCTGATGATTTTTTGTCGCAAAGACCGTCTGCTGTATGGTGGCAGGGAACCGGGGAGGCAGGCCTTTCAAAGCTGATGCCTTCCAGATATAGGTTGGCATGATTAAGGGTGTGCTCAATACTGCCGATGATTCTGTTCGCCCAGAGCTGCATTATTTGCGCGCCTGTTATGGCCGGCAGAGCGATAATCAGGCCGGCGGCTGTGGTGGACATGGCCAGTCCCAGACCATCAGCAAGATCAGAGGGCGAAATAGAACCGGATGTCTCTGCTAATCCTTTGAACATCTCCATCAGGCCGAGAACCGTACCCAGCAGGCCGACTAACGGACTTATTACCCCGATAACAGAAAGAAACTTCAGGCCGGCAATAAACTGCTGTTTCTGTTTAATCAGCCAGATGCTGACGGTCTCTTCACGCAAATCTTTACGAAAGTGTTTATGGGAAAGCAGTACGCATATGCCCTGACTTAAGGTGTTTTTCCGGCCGGAGTTGGCATCGATAAAATTTTTTACCGCCTGACTATCGTCAATATCCGTTTGATAGAGTTGCCTGAGAATTGATTTGCTGTGAGTTCGGTTTTTAAGCAATAAAAATAGGGATCTTTCTATCAGCAATAATAGGGTGATAACGGACATAAGTGAGAGAGGCCAGGTCATCACACCCAGTTGTGAGTGAATAGTGGCCGCGATTTGGGTGATTTGCATAAATTAATCCAGCTTAAAATTAACAGGGATATTGACCCTGTGAACAACAGCGATTCCGTCTTGTTGGTACGCTTTAAATTTCCAGTAAGCAATGGTGTCTATAGCCACCTTATCCAGCAGATCATGACCAGATGATTCCAGTATTACTCTTGCCAACTGCTGACCGTTTTTATCTATAGAGACTTCAACCAGAACCCGTCCCTGATAGCCCTTTTTTCTGGCGATACGCGGATAACGTACTTTGGTTGGTCTGGCAGCAAAGCGCGGTTTTTCTACCAGTTTTGGCTTAGCGGCCACCTGTGCAACAGAAGAACTTTTGGCAGTTTCTGTTGAAGTCTCGGGTTGTTTTTGTTCTTCTGTTTTTTGTTTTTCTTGCGTTTTTTTAACCGGTTCGGCTTGCTTTACCTCTGTGACCGATTTTTTAATAATTGGCTTTGGCTTTGGCTTTGGCTTTGGCTTTGGCTTTGGCTTTGGCTTTGGCTTTGGCTTTGGCTTTGGCTTTGGCTTTGGCTTTGGGGGTGGCGGTTGAACAACTGCTTCTGCTTTGGCTACCGTTTCTTTTGGCTGTTTCTTCTGCTCCGGAGGTCTGTTTTTTGCCGGGGCTGAGGGAGCACGAAACTGAATATTGACAGCGGTTCCTGCATCATGATCAGAAATTCTCCGTTCGCTAACCTTGGCGGTAGCGGAAAAAAACAGGCTGTGCAGCAGCATAGACAAAGCCCCACAAAGCACATATCGGCTAATATTCAAACAGCTATCCCTATAACGTTCTATGATAAGTACCTAACAGGCCACGATTCTAGATCTAAATGATAATGAGATCAATTATCATTTACATTTGAAAATAGATAGGTAAAATCCAGCCCGTCGTCAGAAATGAGACGGACAGGTTTTGATAACTAGAATTAGTGATTACATGAATATTGATCTTGATGATGTATCCATTGTCGGAGTGAGCTCCCCCGATCCGCTGCGATTTGCCTTTAGCCGTAAGACCAGTGCCCATGCCGGTGGTATGACCCGGCCGTTAGCCGGGGATAAAACCCAAAGTGCGTTGCACTCAGCTCTGTCTACTGCAACTGCAGAGAACAGGGATCGCTGTTTGTATATTCATATTCCCTTTTGCAGAGTCCGTTGTACTTATTGCAATTTCTTCCAGTACGCCACTAACACTTCTCTGATTGAACAGTATTTCAATGCTCTGCTGGAGGAGATCCGCTGGAAGTCCTCATTTAACTGGAGCCAGAGCGCACCGTTTCAGGCGGTATATATCGGTGGCGGTACCCCAACGGATCTTTCAGCGCAGCAACTTCAACAACTGGGCGAGGCTATACGTCGTTATTTCCCTTTGGCACCAGATTGTGAAATTACCCTTGAAGGGCGTATCAACCGCTTTGCTGAAGATAAGTTTGAAGCGGCACTGGAAGGTGGTTTTAACCGTTTCTCTTTTGGTGTTCAGAGCTTTGACAGCCATGTAAGACGTGCTGCTAAGCGTCTGGATGACAGAGAAGTTGTAATTAAAAGACTGAATGCTATGAGCCGTTACAACGCCGCCCCAATAGTTATTGATCTCTTATTTGGCCTGCCGCATCAGACATTAGATATCTGGCAGGATGACTTACAGCAGTATTTGGAGTCCGGAGCTGACGGAGTAGATCTTTATCAGTTGATAGAGATGCAGGGGCTTCCGATGGAGCGAATGGTGAGTCAGGGTAAACTGCCCCATCCGGCGGACACCCAGATGAAGGCGACCATGTTTGAAATGGGCGTCAGTTTTATGGCCAGACACCACCAGAGACGGTTAAGTGTCAGTCACTGGGCTTCATCAAACCGTGAGAGAAGTATTTACAACAGTCTGGCGAAGAATAATGCCGAGGTGTTGCCTCTGGGGGCAGGAGCGGGCGGCAACGTTAACGGTCTGCAGATGATGAACCATCGTGATATGGAGCAGTATAGCCAGGCAGTTAAACAGCAGCAGTTTCCTGTCGCTATGGCGCTTTACAGCGAAACAGATCATCAGCTTTATGCTGTGATTAAAGCCGGTTTTGACAGAGGTGTATTAGCGAAGCGTTCTCTGGCAGAAATTGGCAAACAACATATCTTTCAACAACTCACGCCACTATTTCTGGCGTGGCAAAACAATGGTCTGGTTAACTTAGATGGCGACTATCTGAGCCTTAACCTTGCCGGTGAGTTCTGGTCAGTTAATCTGGCTCAGAATGTCATTACTGTGTTGCAAAAAAATCAATTAGAAAAAAGAGTCGCATAAGGAGAAAAAAGAGTGTACTCAACACATTCACTGACCGATGTTCAGCTTTTGGTGGCTGAAATGACCGAGAAGCAACCAAATCTTTCTCTGGCCGAGATGGCCGGCGAGCTTGCCCTGACAGAGGGAGAAGTGACACTGGCTCTTGATCAGACAATGATGACAAGGGCGGACGGCAAGTTTGCAGAGGCGATACTGCAGTTGCTGCCTGAATGGGGCACAGTAACCACTATTGTCCATTCTGCGGGTTCAATATTTGAAGCCAAAGCCCCCTTTCCTAAAGGAAAGGCCGCACATGGCTACTATAATTTGATGGGTGGTAAAGAGGGGCAGCTTCACGGCCACCTGAGATTAGATCTGGTAACAGATATTGCCTTTGTCAGTAAACCCTTCAGAGGCACAGAGAGCCACTATATCGGCTTTTACAGTGCAGCAGGAAGTTGCGTGTTTAAAGTGTATCTGGGAAGAGATAAGAGACGCCAACTGATACCTGAACAGATAGAGAGATTTAACCAAATGAAAACGGAGTTTGTTTGATGGAAAGCAAGCAGGAGAGATTGCAAAATCGTATCGGGCCGGAAGTTGAAGAGTTTCGTCAGCAGCAAAAAACATTGCAACTGGCAACCATCACTCCTGAAGGTGTTCCCCATGTCAGCTATAGCCCCTTCGTTTTCTTGCCAGGCGGCTATTACATTCTAATCAGTGATGTCGCTCAGCACGGGCAGAATCTGAAGCAGTCCCGTGATGCTTCCATCATGATGATTGAAGATGAGCAACAGGCGAAAAGTATCTATGCCAGAAAACGCCTTAGTTTTGATACTCAGGCAAATTTGATTGAACGGGATTCTCAGGAGTGGCAGCAGGGTATCTCTGCCCTTGAAGAGAGATTCGGTGAGATTGTCACCGGCTTAAGTACACTTGAGGACTTTAATCTATACCGTCTGGTGCCGGAAAAAGGCCGTTTTGTAAAAGGTTTCGGAAAGGCATTCGACATATCAGGTCAGGACATGGTGGGCTTTGTTCACCTTGATCAGGGCCACCGCTCTGTAAGCAAGTAGCAATAACAAGAAAGTAAATTACTAACTAAATAACAGTAACTTAGGTGAAATACATTATTTCGCCCGGGATTATTTTGTCCAAAAAAAGGATTAATCATGTTTAATAAAACACCATTGGCAATGGTTATCGGGGCCCTTGTAGCTGCTCCGGCCGTTGTAAATGCAGAAAACTATACTTTTGATGAGGTGGTGGTTTCTGCCACCCGTACCGAGCTTGCAAAGCAAGATGCGCCTTCTTCTATTGAAACTGTCTCTGCGGAGCAGATGGAACAAACCATGGCGGGTGATATCAAGCAGGCACTGAAATTCACTCCCGGTGTTGATGTAAAGGGATCAGGCAGATTTGGTATCTCAGGCTTTAATATTCGTGGCGTGGAAGACAGCCGCATAAAAATGATGATCGATGGTGTTCAGCAGCCAGTGCCATACAGTGCTGGACGTACAGAGCAGAGAAGTTATCCAAACTCTATTGAAATCGATACTCTGCAGAGTATCGAAGTGAACAAAGGGCCATCTTCAACCTTGTTCGGCTCAGATGCCCTAGGTGGTGTTGTGCTGCTGAGGACGAAAAACCCTGAAGATATTCTGCTGACTGACGGTGATGAGCATCGTTTTGGCATTAAATCAGGTTATTCATCGGAAGATGAGCAGTTTAAAAATACTCTGACCTGGGCAATGCGTAAGGATAAGCTGGAAACATTAGTTATGGCGACTTATGCCAAAGGCCATGAAACGGAAACCCATGGTTCAGGTTCGACAGTTTCAGGGCCGGACAGGGGGGCTGCAAACCCGGCGGATAAAGAGCTGGGTAACCTGCTGGCAAAAGCTTTTTACCAGATAAATGACGATCACAGAGTTGGCTTTACTACTGAGTTTTATAATAAGCAGTACGATGAAAATGAGATCAACTATGAAGGCTATAGTGCAGGCCCCGGCTTTGTGTATACCGACAGCAGTAATAAAGATACTAATAAGCGGCTGAGAGTTGGCTTTGAACATGAAATGACCATGCAAACCTTGATGGCAGATTCACTGAAATGGTCGGTCAACTATCAAGATTCCAGCACGCTGAACAAAAACTTTGATAACACTCCGGCAAATGGTAAACGCCTGAGACAAAGAGAGGCGATCAATAAGTCAGTTCAACTGGAATCTCAGCTTTCCAAACTGGTACAGATTGGCGATAACAGCCACGAGTTCACTTATGGGGCAAGCTATCGTAACAATGACTTTGAGCTGAAGAATAAGGACATTAAGTTCGATACCAATACGGTTTCTCCGGGTAGCTCGTTAATTCCGGATGCCAAAGTAACTCAGTGGGGTGTCTTTACTCAGGATCAGGTTTATCTGATGGAGGATCGCTGGGTAGTGACGGCGGGTCTGCGTTATGACTCCTTCAGGGCTAATCCTTCTGCTGATGAAGCCTACACGGCAAACTATAAGGCTAATAATGACAGCGCACTGACCGGGCGATTAGGGTCTGCTTATCACCTTAATGACAACTTCACCCTGTTTGGCCAGATAAGTCAGGGCTTTAAGGCTCCGACGATAAATGATCTGTATTACTCCTATAATTCTTTTGCCATTATCGAAGCCAACCCAGATTTGAAAGCAGAGCGCAGCCTTGCCTATGAGCTTGGTCTGAGAGGTCAGAATGATATTGGTAACTTTGAAATTACCACCTTCTACAATGACTATGAGGACTTTATCGCACAGGTAACAACGGGCACCCGTATGGGCAGAACCGTTTACACCAACAAGAACCTTGATGAAGTTAAGATTTATGGTGCTGAGTTCAGCGGTCAGCTGGATCTGGAAAACACGGTTGATGCACCTCAGGGATCTTACGCCCGTATTGCCGTTACCTATGTGGATGGTGAAGATAAGAAATCCGGTAAGTCTCTCGATTCGACAGCGCCTCTGACTACTGTGGTTGGTCTTGGTCTGGACAGGGATGCCTTCGGTGGCTTGATGAATGTGAAAATGGTTAAAGGAAAAGATGAGTGGCAAACAGATAACAATGTTAAAGCGCCGGGCTATACATTGGTCGACCTAACCGCTTATTACAAGCCGATAAAAGATCTGAAATTATCTGCCGGGCTGTTTAACGTGTTTGATAAGAAATACTGGCTATACGATGATATCGCCGGCCGTACATCAAGTACTTTCCATATTGATGGTAAATCTCAGCCAGGCAGAAACTGGGCTGTTACTCTGGATTACCAGTTTTAATAACAGAAGGTTATCGCCTTTACCTATCAGGCAACTTTGTCATACTGGAAATAGCGATAAACAAACCCTCCGCGCCAAGGATGGCGCGGCGGAGCCTCATGGATGGGGGTTATGCGTGTTTGTGTTCGCTATTTGCCAAAGTGACTTATATTTAACAACAGTTAGTTAGCCGTCCGATCATATAGTCAAGTAATCTAAGAAGTGGTTCTGAACTCTGCATCTTGAGGTCACTTGGGTATAATAGAGAGGACGGCTTTTTAAATTGGAAGTAAATCGTGTCGGACAACGCCTTATTTGAACTCAATACAAAATGGTTACTCAGGGAAGCGGGTAAGCATAAAAACAAACTGATTTTTGCCAATATCGTGGCTCTGTTTGCTGCCCTTATCAGCATTCCTATTCCGCTGTTACTACCCTTATTGGTGGATGAAGTTTTACTTGGCCAGCCGGCTGGCGGATTAAACCTGCTCAACTATCTGTTGCCTGAATCTCTACAAACTCCGCAGGGCTATATAGCACTTGTGCTGCTGCTGGTAATTGTAATGCGGATCAGCAGTCAGGCACTGAATATTCTTCAGACAAGGCAGTTTACCCTTATCTCTAAAACCCTTACCTGCTTTTTGCGTCAGCAGATCTTAGCCAAGCTGGGCAGAATCAGCATGCGCCAATACGAAGAGCGGGGCAGCGGGGCACTAACCTCTCATCTGGTTACCGATATAGAAACCATAGACAGCTTTATCAGTTCCAGCCTTAGTCGCTTTGTTGTCAGTGTATTAAGCACTATTGGTATCTCACTGGTGCTTTTCTGGCTCGACTGGAAACTGGCACTGTTTATCATTCTGCTTAACCCGGTGATTATCTACTTCTCCAAAAAGATGGGGCAACGGGTTAAGGTACTGAAAAAACGCGAAAACAGATCTTTTGAGCGTTTTCAGCAGCGGTTGGTGGAGACACTGGACGGCCTGTATCAGCTTCGTGCTTCAAACCGGGAAAGAGAGTACCTGAACAGGCTAAAGCAAGATGCCGAATCTATCCGGCAGGATGCCGACAGCTTCGCATGGCAGTCCGATGCGGCGAACCGAATCTCTTTTCTGCTATTCCTGTTGGGCTTTGAAGTTTTCCGCGCCGTTTCAATGGTGATGGTGCTGTGGGGCGACCTTACTGTGGGGCAGATTATTGCAGTATTTGGTTATCTATGGTTTTTGCTCTCGCCGATACAGGACTTGTTAAGCATTCAATATTCATGGTTTGGTGCTTCAGCGGCAATGAAACGGTTAAACAGCATTCTTCATCTGGAAGAGGAGCAGAAGAGTCGGGCGGTTATCAACCCATTCCAGCCTAATACTTCGTTTGATATTGAACTGAAAAATATCGATTTTTCTTATAATGAAGAGCGAAAGATTATCGATGATCTCAGCCTGCATATTCCGCAAGGTAAGCGGGTGGCACTGGTCGGCGCCTCCGGTGGCGGTAAATCTACCCTGATCCAGTTGCTGCTCGGTATTTATCAGAAAAATAGCGGCGAGATATTGATAAACGGTCACCCCATTGAGCAAGTCGGTTATGACCAGTTACGGGAGAAACTGGCCGTTGTATTGCAGCAGCCGATGATTTTTAACGATACGTTAAGAGAAAATCTGACGCTCGGTGAAGAGATAGCAGAGAGCCGCTTGTGGCATGCGCTGGAAGTCGCCCAGCTTAAAGAGTTTGTCGAAGGCTTGAGTGATACCCTTGATGCAGAACTTGGCCGTCAGGGGGTACGTCTGTCAGGAGGACAGAGACAGAGGCTGGCGATTGCCCGTATGGTACTGGCTAACCCGGATCTGGTTATTCTGGATGAAGCAACTTCAGCACTGGATACCTCGACAGAAGCAGCATTACATTCGGCACTAAATGAGTTTCTTGACGGCAGGACGGTACTGATTGTGGCTCACCGGTTGTCGGCAGTGAAACAAGCTGATTTGATCTATGTGCTGGAGGACGGCAAGGTGATTCAGACCGGCCGCCACCATGAACTGGTTAATGAGGACGGGCTGTATCAGACTCTATACGGTTCTCTTCAGGCAGGCTAGTGATGCTAAGACCATTTGAAAAGCCGGACTACCCTCTGCTTATAAGCTGGATTAATAGTGAAAAGCTTAACCGGCTTTGGGGATCAACGACTTATTCCTTTCCTCTTACGAAGCAGAGTATTGCTCAGCACTGCTCTAAAGCAGAAATCAGCGCTTTTCTGTTTCTGGTAGAGGGTAAAGAAGCTGGTTTTGCTGAACTTTGCCGTGTATCACAAGGGCATTACCGGATCTGCCGGGTATTTATTGCTGATAAGTACCGCGGAAAAGGTTTCTCTGAGGTTATGCTGACGGAGTTAATCTGTCTGGCTGAGAATGAATATAACTGCTCAGAACTGAGCCTGCGTGTCTTTGCTCATAACCGTGCTGCAGTTGCTTGTTATCACTCTCTGGGATTTGTTATTACATCAACTGAGAAAGGCGTGTTAATGCTTGAGGGAGAGCAGTGGGATCTGTTATTGATGCATAAATACCTAAAGTCAGGGTAGCTTAAGCAAAACTACTCGCTGTCTTTGAGTAATAAACTGCAGGCAATAAAAAAGCCGGATATCAAATCCGGCTTTTTTGTCACTGATTTTTCAGTTAGCTGAAGTCAGGTTTTGTCATTTCAGCAAATGCTTTATTACTGGCTGCCTGACTGCCTGCGCCTTTACCCTGGAACATTTGATCACGGAAAGGAGCGGCAACCACTTCAATCTCTTTGATCTCCTGAGGACCCGGCGCTTTAGCCATTGCAGAGCTTGCATGTGATTTACGCTGAACCGGTGCAGGTTTTTCTTCTGCTACTTGTTTTACGGCTACCGGTTCTGCGACAGGAGCCGGTTCAACAGCTTCAGGTTGTTGTACTTCAACTTTTTCTTCCACAACAACTGCTTCTGGTTCTGCAACTACAGCTTCAACTGCAACTTCTTCCGCTTTCTCAACCTGAGGTGCCGGCTGAGGGCTGGTTTCTGCTACCGTTTGTACGGTTTCAGTTGTTTGCACAGTTTCAGTTACAGCGGCTTCTGCCTGAAGCTCTACAGTCACTTTCTCTTCTGCGGCTTTCAGGATAATAACTTTACCCATTGCCATTTCAGGACATGAGAATCCGCCCAGAGTCAGCAGTTCCGTATCACGCTTCTTATTGCGATTACGTTCCCTGCGCTTAGGTTTCGGCAGGTCGTATTTCGGCATAACTTTACCCATCGCCATCTCAGGAGAGGCTACACCACCTTTACGCAGGCGGAATGGGTTTGGTCTGCGATCACGGCCACGACGACGACGCTGTCCGCTGGCACGAAGATGACGAGGAGAACGACGGCTACGACGCTTGTTTTCTTCCTTCTCAACTTCAACTGCTGGCTTAGCGGCTTCTGCTACTGCAGCTTGTTCTGCAACAATAGCAGCTGAATCAACAACATTCTGCTCTTCAGCCGCTTTACCACGAACCTTCTTCTGTAGCTGGCGACGTTGACGACGCTGTTTAACCTGTACGGTTTTCTCTTCAGCTGAACTATCAGACTGAGCATCAGCAGCAAGTTGCTTACCTTGTTCGGCTAGTTTAGAAGGAGCTTTGTTGCCTTTTCTCTCCTGCTTGCCTTTACGGTTCTGCTCTTTGCGTTGCTCTTGTTTGTTAGTTTGCTGCTCATCATCGCGGCTTGGCTTACGCTTACGGCGATTCTGATCTCTGTCTTGGTCACGCGAACCATCGCGATTATTGCGGCGACGGTTATCGTTACGGTCACGGCGATCGCGACGGTTACGATTATTGCGGTTGTTTCTTGGTTTTTGCTCTTTCTTCTCTTCTTTTACTTCTTCTTCCGAAGAGCCGGAGAACAGATTACCAAGAGCTTTAAACAGTTTTGCAAACAGACCCGGCTGGCTTGGCTGAGGTTTCTTCTCAACTGGCTTAGGTGCCGGTGCTGGTGTTGGTGCAGACTGAGCAGGACCTGCGAACCCTTGCAGGGCTGGCTCTTCGATCTTGCGAGGCTTAATTTCAGCTTCTTCCGGCTCAGCGGCTTCTGCTTCTTTCAGCGCTTCCAGTTTCTTAGGCAACAGATAAGAGAGTAGTTCCTGCTCTTCGCCTTCACGGATACGGACGACCTCAAAGTGAGGTGTTTCCATATCTGAGTTCGGAACGATAATAATCTTAACTTTCTGCGACTTCTCAATATGGTTCACTGAACGACGTTTTTCGTTCAGCAGGTAAGAAGCAATGGCAACAGGTACGATGGCCATAACCTGAGAGCTGTTGTCTTTAAGGGCTTCTTCCTCAATCAGACGCAGTACTGACAGAGCCAGAGACTCGTTGTCACGTACAACACCAGTACCCATACAGCGAGGACAGATGTGATGGCTCGCTTCTGCCAGAGACGGGCTCAGGCGCTGACGGGACATCTCAAGAAGACCAAAGCGGGAGATACGACCGATCTGTACACGTGCACGGTCCATACGGACAGCTTCACGAAGACGGCTCTCTACTTCACGCTGGTGGCGAACCGGTGTCATATCGATAAAATCGATTACAACCAGACCACCTAAGTCACGAAGACGTAGCTGACGGGCAATCTCGTCTGCGGCTTCAAGGTTAGTATTCAGGGCTGTTTCTTCAATATCGCCGCCTTTAGTTGCACGGGCGGAGTTGATATCGATAGAAGTGAGTGCTTCAGTCGGATCGATAACAATTGAGCCGCCGGACGGAAGACGAACTTCACGCTGGAAGGCTGATTCAATCTGGCTTTCGATTTGGTAGTGACTGAACAGAGGCACTTCGCCGTCGTACTTCTTAACTCTGTTAAGGAAGTCCGGACGAACAAACTGAATATGCTCACGGGCGCGCTCATAGATGCTGTTGCTGTCAATCAGGATCTCACCGATATCACGGCGCAGGTAGTCACGGATTGCACGAACAATCACGTTACTCTCCTGATGGATCAGGAACGGAGCAGGTCTGGACTCGGCCGTCTCTTTAATCGCTTCATGGCGGTTAAGAAGAAGGTTAAGGTCCCATTCCAGCTCTTCAGCACTTTTACCAACACCTGCGGTACGAACAATCAGGCCCATGCCCTGAGGCAGTTCCAGCGTGCTCAATGCGGCTTTTAGTTGTGTGCGTTCATCACCTTCGATACGGCGGGAAATACCACCGGCGCGAGGGTTATTCGGCATCAGAACAAGATAGCTACCGGCAAGAGAGATAAAAGTGGTTAGTGCCGCACCTTTGCTACCGCGTTCCTCTTTTTCAACCTGCACAATAACTTCCTGACCTTCCTCAAGTACTTCTTTAATACTTGGGCGGCCTTGATAGGTATAACCATCAGGGAAATAATCTTTTGCAACTTCTTTTAGAGGGAGGAAACCGTGTCGTTCAGCGCCGTAATCAACAAATGCGGCTTCAAGACTTGGTTCAATGCGGGTGATACGTCCTTTGTAGATATTCGCTTTTTTTGATTCGTGGCCAGGGCTTTCGATATCAAGATCGAAAAGTCGCTGTCCGTCAACCAAAGCGACACGCAACTCTTCTTTTTGAGTTGCGTTAATTAACATTCTTTTCATTGTAGAAATTCTCGTTTTTTCTCTATTTTTGATTGTTACTTGCCGCTGCGCGTCGATACTGATGGCGTCTGATCCCATGGTTTATTAGTTGCAACCTCACGGCTGGAAGGGATGCTCTCGGACACTCCAGTTATCAGGAAATAATAAAATCCTGATCCACACTTTTGGTGGTTAATACTCAACATCAGTAAACGATGAGTAGTGCGACAAGCAAGCTCTATTCTCAATGTCTTACGCCAGTTGCTGCATTTTGATATAGGGCGATCTACTCATTCTGCTGACTAAAAGGCAATCGATAAAGTTCAAAATATAATCAATTCGCCTATTACAGGTGTGAACTATAGCAGTGAAGGGCAATTTCAGCAATCTGCTTTGTTATAAACAGGGGTGGTTTTTTATTTTGTTTGCAAAAATAAGACAGTTAACATAATGAAAAATAAATATTTATTGCCTTTGATTTCCCGTTTGTCCAAATTTAATCCCAGAATTTATACACAATCTGTTCTGATAAGAATTTTTTAGCTGAGTCCGGTGTTTAGTGACAAGTAATGTTGGATTTTTTTCCTTTTCCGGCAAGTTATCAATAAAAAGTGATAATTCACCTGTTTGAGTGCTAAAATACGCGCCATGAATGAGATAAAAACCCAAGTACAGTTTATTGATATTGATGCGGATATGGCCGGTCAGCGTATCGATAACTTTCTGAAAAACCAGTTAAAGAACGTACCAAAAAGCCTGATTTACAGAATTATCCGTAAAGGCGAGGTGCGGGTGAATAAAAAACGCGTTAAAGCCGAATATAAGCTTAAGGCGCAAGATATTGTCCGGGTTCCGCCCGTTAAGGTTGAGCAGAGTGAGTCACCGGCTCCTTTGAGTACCAAGCTGGATAAAGTTGCTCAATTAGAGTCTTGCATCATCTTTGAAGATGACCATCTGCTGATACTGAATAAACCGTCTGGTACTGCAGTACACGGCGGAAGCGGGCTTAAGTTTGGTGCCATTGAAGCATTAAGGGCACTCAGGCCGGAAGCCCGTTTTCTTGAACTGGTTCATCGTATCGACAGAGATACATCAGGCATTTTGCTTGTTGCCAAGAAACGCTCTGCCTTAAGACAACTGCAGGAGCAGTTCCGAAATAAGACGGTACAAAAGTATTACTACGCTTTAGTAATGGGGCGTTGGAAGCCAAGTTGCAAAGTGGTTAATGCTCCGCTGCTGAAAAATGAAGTTAATAGCATTGTCAGGGTAAATCCCAACGGTAAAGCGTCAGAAACCCGCTTTAAGATAATAGAAGCGTTTGATGAAGCGACATTAATTCAGGCGAGCCCGATTACCGGCCGTACTCATCAGATCCGGGTTCATACTCAATACACTGGCCATCCTATTGCCTGGGATGACAGATATGGTGACAGACGTTTTGATGCTTATACCGGCAAGTGCGGTTTGGACAGGCTCTTCTTGCATGCAGCTCATATCCGTTTTACTCATCCGGCAAAAGGTGAGGTTATGGAGATAGCCGCGGAGATGGAAGATAAACTTAAAGCTGTGCTAAATAAGCTGCGTAATCAGTAAATACCCGAATCAGGCTACGGAGCGATTCCCGTAGCCTATAAAACTACCGAGCCCTGACTTTCAAGCATGGCGATCAACTTTATTAACGGCAGGCCGATAAGAGTATTCGGATCATCCCCTTCCAGCTTTTCAAACAGGGCAATGCCCAAACCTTCACTCATAAAACTGCCGGCACAGTTTAATGGCTGTTCTTTATCTACATAGGATTCAATTTGAGCTTGTGTAAGCTGGCGGAAATGTACCTTAAAGGTATCCAGCTCAACCTGAGCTTTATCTGTTTCTGTGTTGTACAGAGCGATGCCGGTATAAAAGCAGATGGTTTTGCCGCTCGCAGCCATCAACTGTTTAATAGCATTTTCTCTGCTATGAGGTTTACCTACGATTTTATCGTTGATAACACAAACCTGATCAGAACCGATAACCAATGCCGGTTTATCAATATGACAGCTTTTAGCCTTAGTCAGAGCCAGCCTTGTAACCAGTTGCTGAGGTGTTTCATCTGGCAGCGGAGTCTCGTCGCAGTCCGGGCTGGCAAGTTCAAATGGTATCTGCAGTTTATCCAGAATAGACTTCCGGTACTGTGAGGTTGAAGCGAGTATAATGTCAGGCTGATTCATAAGGATTTGATTGTATAAATTTAGAATTGGCTGGCATATTACACCTAATCCCTGCCTCAAAGAACAGTATCGGATAAGGTGATAAAAGAAAGCGCATTTTTTTTCTCTTTTCCTTTGACTCAGAGCGATTTGAAAGATAATATTCGCGCCCTATGCAAAAGGTAAAAATACCGCGTACGGTTGATCCGGCTAAAGCCGCTCAGAAACGACTTGATTACAATGGCATCATTCAAATCAGTCTTTTCAAGCGTTTACTGGAATCAGTCGAAGGCGTAAAACGCGATGCAGAAGTCTCATTGTCATTTGAGCTTGATGAACAGCGATTAGTCGTTATCTCTGGTAAAGCTAACGTCGAAGTCGATTTAGAGTGTCAGCGTTGTAATGAAGTTTTCGCACATGAGTGCGAGGTTCAATTCACTTATACTCCTTACTATAGTGAGAAAAGTGAAGAGGACGCACCGGAAGAGTACGATTTGGTAGATCTGAACGAGTACGGTGAAGTAGACCTCATTCAACTAGTTGAAGACGAGTTCATTTTAGGATTGCCTCAGGTAGCAATGCACGACGAAGCAGATTGTAGCGTTAACTCAAACAACTTGGTATTTGGCGATCTTCCTGAAGAACAAGAGGAAGAGAAACCGAATCCCTTCGAAGTTTTAAAGAACTTAAAACGTTAATTCGTTTAAAGTTAGGACAAAGGAGTAGGGTCAATGGCCGTACAAAAGAGCAAGAAATCACGTTCAATGCGTGGCATGCGTCGTTCACACGATGCGCTAACTACAGCAGCTGTATCTGTAGACGCAACTTCAGGTGAAACTCACCTACGTCACAACGTGACTGCTGACGGTTACTACCGTGGCAAAAAGGTTATCAACAAGTAAGGTTAACCTTTGCAAACTATTACCGTTGCACTTGATGCAATGGGCGGGGATTTCGGTCCCCGCGTAACAGTGCCTGCCGCCGTGCAGGCATTGTCGCATTTCCCTGAGCTGAAAGTGATTCTCACAGGTGATCAACAACTGATCACATCTCAATTATATAAGCTGGGACAACTGCCCGGTTCCCGTTTAATTATCCGGCACACAGAACGTGTGATAGCCAATAGCGAAAAACCTTCTCTTGCACTGCGCAACAGTGACGGAACTTCCATGCGTGTTGCTCTTGATCTGGTCGCTTCAGGTGAAGCTGATGCCTGTCTGAGTGGTGGCAATACCGGTGCCTTGATGGCGCTGTCCCGTTTTCGTTTAAAGCTTCTTCCCGGCATTGAAAGGCCAGCGTTAGTTTCTGCCCTGCCTACAGCACAAAGCAAAAAGACCTGGATGCTGGACTTAGGCGCCAACGTCTCAGTTGATGCAGATACCCTTTTCCAGTTTGCTGTCATGGGCAGTGCTTTGGCACAGGAACATCTGACTAGCGCTCCGAGAGTCGCCATTCTTAATATTGGTGAAGAAGAGATCAAAGGAAATGATTTAGTAAAGCGGTGTGCAGAGATGCTTAGCCAGACAAAATCCATTAATTTCACCGGCTATATAGAAGGTGATCAACTTTTCCATGATGTTGCCGATGTAGTGGTATGTGACGGTTTTGTCGGTAATGTCTGCCTGAAGACATCTGAGGGCGTAGCCCATCTGTTTTTAGGCAAGCTAAAGGCACATATGATGGCATCCAGCCTAAAAGGTTGGATTGCAAGAAAATTATTCTCAGAGTTATTTAATGAGCTAAAAACTCTGAACCCCGACCAGTATAACGGCGCAAGTTTGTTAGGATTGCGCGGCATCGTAATAAAAAGTCACGGAAGTGCTGATGTAGCTGCTATTATCAATGCTATTGGTGAGGCAGTACACGAAGTCAAACGACAAGTACCAAGCCGTATTAGCGATCGCTTAGAGGCGGTTTTACTCGAGAGGCATTATTAGTCTTCATGTTTAGCAAAATTTTAGGAACAGGCAGCTACCTGCCATCTCAAATCCGTTCAAACGCGGATCTGGAGAAAATGGTAGACACCAGTGATGAGTGGATCGTTACCCGTACCGGCATTAAAGAGCGTCGTATCTCTGCCGATGATGAATCAGTATCTGATATGGCGACTCATGCCGCCCGTAACGCTATCGAAATGTCAGGTATCGATCAGGATGACATCGATTTAATTATTGTTGCCACCACTTCTGGTTCACATGCGTTTCCTTCTGCTGCTTGTCAGGTTCAGGCTAACCTTGATATTAAAAACTGTGCAGCGTTTGATTTAGCTGCAGCCTGTTCAGGCTTTGTTTATGCCTTGTCTGTTGCAGATCAGCATATCAAATCAGGCATGTGTAAAAATGTTCTGGTCATTGGTTCTGATGCATTGTCAAAGACCTGTGATCCGCAAGACCGCTCAACCATCATTCTGTTTGGTGACGGAGCCGGTGCCGTTGTTGTCGGTCAGAGCGAAGAGCCGGGCATTATGTCGACGCATATTTATGCAGACGGACACTTCGGTGAACTGCTAAGTCTTCGTTATCCGGAGCGCCGCAGCAACGAAGATATCAATACCTGGCTGCATATGGCAGGAAATGAAGTATTTAAAGTAGCGGTAACTCAGCTTTCGCGTCTGGTTAAAGAGACCCTAAAAGCGAACGGTATGGATAAGTCCGAGCTGGACTGGCTGGTTCCTCATCAGGCCAACTACCGTATTATTTCAGCAACAGCTAAGAAGCTGTCACTGCCGATGGAGCAGGTGGTTGTTACTCTGGATCGCCACGGCAATACCTCAGCGGCTACTGTGCCTACCGCCCTTGATGAGGCCGTTCGTGATGGACGCATTCAGCGCGGTCAGACAGCACTGCTGGAAGCCTTCGGTGGTGGTTTTACCTGGGGCTCAGCTCTAATCAAGTTTTAATCTAATTTTTAATCAGGATGGACCTGCTGGTGCATCCTGCTGTTATTGCATTGCTTAAAGGAAAATAAACTATGAGCAAGTTTGCTATTGTATTTCCGGGTCAGGGTTCACAGGCAGTTGGTATGCTTGCGGAACTTGGCGAAAAATTTGAGGTCGTAAAACAGACTTTTGCTGAGGCGTCTGAAGCCCTTGGTTATGATCTGTGGGCACTGGTTCAGCAAGGACCGGCAGAAGACCTTAACCAGACTTTCCGTACTCAGCCTGCGCTGCTTGCATCATCTGTTGCTATCTGGCGTGTCTGGCAGGAGCTTGAGATGGATCAGCCAGAACTATTGGCAGGTCACAGTCTGGGTGAGTACTCAGCACTGGTTTGCGCTGGTGTGATTGACTTTAAACAAGCGATCAAGCTGGTTGAGCTTCGTGGCCAACTGATGCAGGAAGCAGTACCGGCTGGCGTTGGTGCTATGTATGCCATTATCGGTCTGGACGATGAGTCTATTGCTAAAGCTTGTGAGGAAGCAGCACAAGGCGAAGTAGTTTCTCCGGTAAACTTTAACTCACCTGGTCAGGTGGTTATTGCCGGTAACAAGGCCGCTGTTGAACGTGCTGGTGCGTTATGTAAAGAAGCGGGCGCTAAGCGCGCTCTGCCTCTGCCGGTATCAGTACCTTCACACTGTGCACTAATGAAGCCTGCTGCGGATAAGCTGGCTGAAGCGCTGAAAGAGATTGAATTTAATGCTCCTTCGGTTGCTGTTATCAACAACGTTGATGTAGCACCGGAGAGCGATCCAGCCAAGATTAAAGATGCGCTGGTAAGACAACTGCACAGTCCGGTTCGCTGGACTGAGGGCGTTCAGAAGATGAACGAGCAGGGTGTTGAGAAATTGTATGAGTTAGGCCCGGGTAAAGTTCTGACCGGTCTGACAAAACGAATCGTAAAATCTATGACGGCAGCAGCAGTAAATGATGCCGCGTCACTGGATGCAGCGAAATAAGGTTAGAGAGAATAGAATGAAAAATCTAGAAGGCAAGATTGCACTGGTAACCGGTGCCAGCCGTGGCATCGGCCGCGCAATTGCTGAATTGCTGGTAGAACGTGGTGCGACAGTAGTCGGCACTGCTACCAGTGACAAAGGTGCTGAAGCTATTAGTGAGTATCTTGGTGATAACGGCAAGGGAATGGCGCTGAACGTGACTGACTCTGACTCGATTCAAACAGTATTAAAAAATATCGCTGATGAATTTGGCGGTTTGGATATTCTGGTTAATAATGCAGGTATTACCCGCGATAACTTGTTGATGCGTATGAAAGATGACGAGTGGACAGATATCATGGATACTAACCTGACATCAATTTTCCGTCTGTCTAAAGCTGTGTTACGCGGAATGATGAAAAAACGTAACGGCCGCATCATCAATGTCGGTTCAGTGGTTGGTACTATGGGCAACGCTGGTCAGACTAACTATGCGGCAGCAAAAGCAGGTGTAATCGGCTTCACTAAATCAATGGCAAGAGAAGTAGCGTCTCGCGGTGTTACCGTGAATACGGTTGCGCCAGGGTTTATTGAAACTGATATGACGAAAGCACTGAACGATGAGCAGCGTGCTGTAACATTGTCTCAGGTGCCGGCTGGTCGCTTGGGTGATCCTCGCGAGATAGCATCAGCAGTAGCATTTTTAGCTTCTCCAGAAGCCGCTTATATTACCGGCGAAACGCTTCATGTGAATGGCGGAATGTACATGGTTTAAATTTTATGCAGTTTTTATGCATGATTTAAGTCAAAAATTGTAGTAATTTCGGTTAAAATCGTGAAAATTGTGGTTTGACCAGCAAGGTCAGTCTTGCAACTTTTAAAAGTTTGAATAAACTACGGAAAAACATCGCATATTGCGAAGTCTGTAAAGGAAAAATAAAATGAGCAACATCGAAGAACGCGTAAAGAAAATCATTGTTGAACAACTAGGTGTAGACGAAGCAGAAGTTAAAAACGAAGCTTCTTTCGTTGACGATCTAGGTGCTGATTCTCTAGACACTGTTGAGCTTGTAATGGCTCTAGAAGAAGAATTCGACACTGAGATTCCAGATGAAGAAGCTGAGAAAATCACTACTGTTCAAGCTGCTATCGACTACGTAAACAGCGCTCAGTAATAGTTCTCTCCCAGGCGGTCATCCTTGACCGCCTGAGTTTTACCAAATATCCTTTTATCCTCACACTATCAATAATTCAATCCCGGAGAATAGAGTCGTGTCCAAGCGTCGTGTTGTAATCACTGGCATGGGTATGTTGTCACCGGTAGGCAACAATGTAGAATCCTCGTGGAAAGCCCTGTTAGCAGGTCAAAGTGGTATCGTTGATATCGAGCACTTTGATACATCCGAATTCACTACTCGTTTTGCAGGTCTGGTTAAAGACTTTGACTGTGAAGCGTATATGTCTAAGAAAGATGCCCGGAAAATGGATCTGTTTATCCAGTACGGCATCGCAGCTGGTATGCAGGCACTGGATGACTCTGGTTTGCCTGTAACAGAAGAGAACGCAGCCCGCGTTGGTGTTGCTATTGGCTCTGGTATTGGCGGTTTAGGCTTAATTGAAACAGGCCATAGTGCGTTGGTGAACAAAGGTCCACGTAAGATCAGTCCTTTCTTTGTTCCGTCTACCATTGTGAACATGATTGCCGGTCACCTTTCTATTATGAAAGGCCTGCGCGGTCCGAATATCGCTATCTCTACGGCTTGTACTACTGGTCTGCACAATATCGGTCACGCTGCCCGTATGATCGCTTATGGTGATGCAGACGCTATGGTCGCCGGTGGTGCGGAAAAAGCATCTACACCTCTTGGTATGGGCGGTTTTGCTGCCGCTAAAGCGCTTTCTACCCGTAACGATGAGCCGCAAAAAGCGTCTCGCCCTTGGGATAAAGACAGAGATGGCTTTGTTCTGGGTGATGGTGCCGGTGTGATGGTACTGGAAGAGTACGAACACGCCAAAGCCCGTGGTGCCAAAATCTACTGTGAGCTGGTTGGCTTCGGTATGAGTGGTGATGCTTACCATATGACAGCACCAAGTGAAGACGGTTCAGGTGGTGCTCTGGCAATGGAAGCGGCTATGCGTGATGCTGGTGTTACTGGTGAGCAGATCGGTTATGTTAACGCACACGGTACTTCTACACCGGCTGGTGACGTTGCTGAGCTGAGAGGCATTAAGCGCGCTCTGGGTGAAGAAGGTTCTAAGCAGGTGCTGGTTTCTTCAACCAAGTCTATGACTGGTCACCTTCTGGGTGCAGCGGGCTCTGTTGAAGCGATTATCACCGCTATGAGTCTGGTAGACCAAATGGTTCCGCCGACAATCAATCTGGACAATCCGGATGAAGGTTGTGATATAGACCTTGTTCCTCACACTGCCCGTAAAGTGGATATGGAATATGCCCTTTGTAACTCGTTTGGATTTGGCGGAACCAATGGTTCGCTGATCTTTAAGAAAGTAAGCGAGTAACTGCGGAAAGGTAAGACTTAAAGTCATACCCATAAAGTAGATAACGGCCTGATGTTTTGCATCAGGTCGTTTTTATTTGCGCTACAGCATTATTCATCAAGAGTTTGTCGCAAAGGAAACAGCGATAAGCAAACCCTCCGTGCCAGGGAGGGCACGGCGGAGCCCCATGGATGGGTTTACGCGTGTTTGTATTCGATGTTTGTTAGAGTGACTTCCATTAAGGTCACGTTATTTTGGCTGAGCTATTGCTTATATTTTCGTACCTGAAAGATCAACAGACCTTAATGTCTGGTATGATTACGCTTCATTTTTTGCAAGCTTGAAAAGGTAACGCTGACTTGCGTCGATAAGATGATTGAGGTGAGAGATGTTTTGGGTTAACGGAGAACCCGCCACACAAGTGTCTGTTTCTGACCGTTCATTTCAGTATGGTGATGGTTGCTTTACCACCATATTGACACGAAATGGTAAGCCGGAGTTCTGGCAGTTTCACAAGGAACGGTTGCAGGCTTGTCTGGATCTGCTGGAGATTACTCAGCCTGACTGGCAGCAGGTACTGTTGTGGCTGGAGAAAGCAGCACTAACGGAACAGCAAGCTGGCTTAAAGCTGCATATCAGCAGGGGAGCCTGCGGCAGGGGCTACAGCCCGCTTGGAATATGCACGCCACAAATTACTATTAGCCACTTTGCCTACCCGCAACATTACCCTGACTGGCAAAGTAGGGGAGTAGCGTTAGGCATTTGTCAGCGCCGTCTGGGTCATAACCCTATGCTGGCCGGACATAAGCATAATAATCGTCTGGAGCAGGTATTAATTAAGTCAGAGGCGGATAAGCTGGGTTATCAGGATGCGCTGGTTTTTGATATTCAGCATAAGGTGATTGAAACCACCATGGCGAACCTTTTCTGGGTAAAAGATGGTGTGCTATATACGCCTGACCTGTCTGATTGTGGTGTAGCAGGCGTGGCGCGGCGAAGAGTGCTTCAGCTTGCCGAAAGCTGCGGAATAGAATTAAAAATTGCTCAGTATGAAGCTGAGCACGTTTATAAAGCTGATGAAGTCTTTATAACCAACTCAATACTGACGGTTGCGCCAGTCTGCAAAATTGCAGATAAAGCCTTTCAGATTGGATCACTAACACGAGATTTTCAGAGGAAGTACAGTTCGTGATTAAAAAGTTAACTTTTTTGCTATTGGTTGCTGCGTTCATTGCAGCCGGTGGTTTTTTGTATACCAAGCAGCAGACACAAGCTTATGCAGGGCAGACGCTTAAACTGACAGAAGCGAGTATTCTGACTATTAAAAACGGCAGCAGCTTTACTTCGGTTTTAAAACAACTAGAGAACTCAGGCTGGATTGAAGCCAGTGAGTTTTCTCCTTTGTTAAGGCGTTTTCAGCCTGAACTAACCCATATTAAAGCGGGCACCTTTATGATTCAGCCGGAGATGACGCTGGCTGAAACCCTGCTATTTGTTGCTAAGGGCAAAGAGCATCAGTTTGCCATCACTTTTGTGGAAGGTAGCCGTTTTGATGAGTGGCGCGAGATACTGAAAAACGCTGACCACCTTAGCCATAAGACGGATCAGATGTCCGAAGCAGAAATTGCTGACAAGCTGGGCATTGAAAAACAGAAGCTGGAAGGTTTGTTTCTGGCAGAAACGTATCACTATACCGCCGGTACTTCAGACCTTGAGATTCTTAAGCGGGCAAACAAAGATCTGAAATCAGCCTTGGATGTAAGTTGGGCTTCTAAGCAGGATAAGCTTAAGCTGAAGTCTCCTTACGAAGCACTGATACTGGCTTCGATTATCGAAAAGGAGACTGCGCTGGAGTCAGAAAGAGCGACGGTTTCATCGGTATTTAATAACCGCTTACACCGTGGTATGCGACTTCAGACCGATCCAACCGTAATTTACGGAATGGGTGATAAATATAACGGCAATATCCGTAAAAAGGATCTGCAAACGCCGACAGCATACAACACTTATGTGATTAAAGGCTTACCGCCGACACCAATTGCTATGGTTGGTAAATCGTCCATTGAGGCAGCGCTCAACCCGGAAAAAACCAGTTACCTTTACTTTGTCGCAAGTGGTAAAGGCGGTCATGTGTTTTCCAAGAGCCTGAAAGAGCACAATCGTGCCGTTAAACAGTATTTAAGACAGTTAAGAAAGAAATGATGAATAAGGCAAAATTTATAGTAGTGGAAGGGCTGGAAGGGGCAGGTAAAAGTACTGCTATTTTAGCAATAAAATCCATGCTTAATCAACACGGTGTAGAAGAAATAGTTAATACCCGTGAACCGGGCGGAACCGTACTGGCAGAGAAGATGCGAGCTCTGGTTAAAGAGGAGCATGAAGGCGAAGTTCTGCAGGATATGACCGAGTTACTGCTGATCTATGCTGCCAGAGTTCAGTTGGTAGAAAATGTCATTAAACCGGCTCTTGCAGAAGGTAAATGGGTAGTGGGCGATCGCCATGATATGTCATCTCAGGCTTATCAGGGGGGAGGCCGCCAAATAGATGCCACAGTAATGAGCAACCTTAAACAGGCAACCCTTGGTAACTTTAAGCCGGATCTGACCCTGTATCTGGATCTTGACCCACGGTTAGGGCTAGAGCGGGCAAGAGGACGTGGTGAGCTGGATCGTATCGAGAAAATGGATATCAGCTTTTTTGACCGCTCCAGAGCACGTTATCTGGAACTGGCTGAGCAGGATGATTCTGTTTTAGTGATTGACGCCAGTCAGGACATTGATGGTGTGACGGCAAGTATTAATTTAGCCCTGTCCCAATGGCTGGAATCTAACGGGTAAACAGCTATGCAGCAATTGTATCCGTGGTTAACTCCGGTATGGAAGAAATGGCAGGCGTTAAGTGAAGGCCATGCGGTCTCAGGCGCTATGCTTTGTAGCTCTGCTCAGGGCACGGGATTGCATACGCTGGCAACTTTTTTTGCTAATACTTTGGTATGCCGAAACTCAACGTCGGATCCCTGCGGATTTTGTCACTCATGTGATCTGACTAAATCAGAAAATCATCCTGATATTCATTGGATAACTCCGGAGAAAGAAGGCAAGAACATTACCGTTGAACAGATACGTCAGTGTAACAGGTGGGCTCAGGAGTCTTCTCAGTTAGGGGGTAAACGGGTAATTATTATCAGCCCGGCGGAAGCCATGAATGAATCGGCCTCTAATGCCTTGCTAAAGACGCTGGAGTCTCCGGCAGAACAGTGTGTATTTCTGCTGCTGAGCCGTAACAAGAATAAGCTATTACCGACTATTATCAGTCGCTGCCAGAAGTGGCATATAGCAGAGCCTAATCTGAACGAAACTTACCAGTGGCTTAGTCAACAGGCTCAGGGTGAGGTCAGTTATCACGGTATCCGGTTAAGTCAGGGCGCTCCCCTGACGGCACTGCACTTTTTTGATAATGGTGAGTATAAAACCGCTCAGGAACTGGAAAACAGTTTGCTGTTATTGCTGCAAAACAGTAGCTGTGACTACGGTGCTGTCTGGAAACATGTAAAAGACGATGTACTAATCCGTCTTGGCTGGTTGGCGCTGCTTCTTGCTGACGTGCAGAAGGTACACTTTAATATTGGTGAGCAAGGCTTGAGCCCGGCGGCAGAATCCCTTGCTCAGGTTATATCCTATCAGGCTGCTTATAACGCAGGAACTACACTGGCCGAGCTGAGAAAACAGCTGGCACAGTTCTCCGGCCTGAACAGCGAATTATTATTTATAAATTGGTTGATACAACTACAAGAGGAAATATGTTTGTAGATTCCCACTGTCATTTAGACAAACTTGATTACGACGCTCTGCATGATAGTGTGGCCGATGTTATTCAGAAAGCTAAGCAAGCCAGAGTAACAGAGTTACTCTCTGTCGGAGTGACCCTTGATGCATTTCCGGCCATGATAAAACTGATTGAGCAGTATGATGAAGTGCATGCTTCATGTGGTGTTCATCCTCTGGATGTTGAAAGTCCGTTTTCAGAGCAACTTCTGCGCGAGTACGCAGGCCACAAAAAAGTGGTCGCCATTGGTGAGACCGGTCTGGATTACCATTACCAGCCTGAAACTGCGCCATTGCAGCGTCAGAGGTTTGAACAGCAGGTGGATCTGGCTGTAGAGCTAAACAAGCCATTGATTATTCATACCCGCGATGCAAGAGAAGATACACTGGCTATCTTAAATAACGGCCATGCAGAGAAGTGTGGTGGGGTTATTCACTGTTTTACAGAAGATATGCCATTTGCCCAAAAAGCGATGGAGCTTGGATTCTATATCTCTGTATCCGGCATTGTTACTTTCCGTCAGGCGACAGAACTAAAAGCAGTAGTGAAAGAGTTGCCGTTAGACAGGCTACTGATTGAAACGGATTCGCCGTATCTGGCTCCGGTTCCCCACAGAGGCAAACAGAATCAGCCAGCTTATGTGGTTGAAGTTGCACAATATATTGCGCAGCTAAAAGGAATTTCATTAACGGAAGTCGCTAAAAAGACTACGGATAACTTTAGACAACTATTTTTAAACAGATAGTTTATTTAAGATTAAACCCTGTATCAAAACCACAGTTAAATACTGTGGCTTTTTAATATCTGCCCGATGGCAAAATCTGTAGCACAATTAGAAGCAGTTATTTAGTCAGAGCTTTAGAAAGATAAGAATAAGAAACAGATTTTCAAAATAAAAAAGTCCGGACTAAGCCGGACTTTCTAATAAGCCGGCTTAGGGAAACCGGCTTTTAGCTATTGTAGATTAAGCTAGTGAAAATTATGCAAGTGCTTCAATCTGACCTTTGATGATTTCAGAGTGAGTACCAAATACTGCCTGGAAGTTGTCACCGTTAACGAATACACCAGCCGCACCAAGTTGCTTAAGTTTGTCAGTGTCAACTTTAGATGAATCGTTAACTGTTACACGAAGACGAGTGATACATGCTTCAAGGTCTTTGATGTTCGCTTTACCACCGAATGCTGCAGTGATGTTTGAAGCCAGTTCATCAGTACTTGTATCAGCTTGTACTTTGCTTTCGCTCTCATCTTCACGACCCGGAGTCTGAAGGTTCATCGCCTTAATCAGGAATACGAATACGAAGAAGTAAACCGCTGCGTATGCAAGACCAACCAGTGGAAGCATCCAGCCGTTAGTTGACTGACCGAATAGCAGAGTAAAGTCAAACAGACCGTGGCTGAACGTTGTACCGTGCTTAATACCCAGAACAATCATTACAACGAATGCAGAACCCGCCAGCAGAGCGTGTACAACATACAGTAGTGGTGCAACGAACAGGAATGCGAACTCAATCGGCTCTGTAATACCTGTCAGGAATGAAGTCAGTGCAGCAGAACCAAGGATTGACGCTACAACTTTTTGCTTGTCACTTTTCGCTGTTACGTACATTGCAAGACATGCAGCAGGAAGACCAAACATCTTGAACATGTAGCCACCAGCAAGGTTACCAGCAGTCGGGTCACCAGCAAGATAACGTGGGATTTCACCGCGAACAACTTCACCAGCCGCAGTTGTAAATTCACCTACTTCATAGAAGAACGGTGCGTTCCAGATGTGGTGCAGACCGAATGGAATTAGTGAACGCTCAACGATACCGTAGATACCAAATGCAACTTCAGGAGACTGATAAGCAGCCCAGTGTGAGAATGATGCGATACCTGCACCGATTGGTTGCCATACGATAGCCAGAATTGCTGCTACCACACACGCCGCAAGGGAAGTGATGATAGGAACAAAACGTTTACCGCCGAAGAAACCAAGGTAAGTAGGCAGTTTAATCGCGTGGTAACGGTTGAACAGCTCAGCGGCAACCAGACCCATGATAACACCACCGAATACACCGGTATCTGTACCTTCAGCAACAACGCCAAGTACGCGTGTCATTGTCAGGTAACCCAGAGTTGCTGCCAGTGCTGCAACACCGTCGTTTTTAGTAAAGCCAAGTGCTACACCGATAGCGAATAGCAACGACATGTTTGCAAACACACCCAGACCGGCCTCGGTCATGATCTGTGCAACGATTTCAGGTAAGAATTTTGCTACTTCTGCGTTACCACCGATACCCAGAAGGATACCAGCTGCCGGCATACAAGCTACAGGTAGCATGAGGCTGCGCCCCATTTTCTGCATGGTGCTAAAAAAGTTCATATAACCCCCGTTATACTTTTTAGAATCTATATTT
Source organism: Vibrio sp. SCSIO 43137 (assembly GCF_028201475.1). Classification (NCBI taxonomy): domain Bacteria; kingdom Pseudomonadati; phylum Pseudomonadota; class Gammaproteobacteria; order Vibrionales; family Vibrionaceae; genus Vibrio; species Vibrio sp. SCSIO 43137. Next base: position 1,051,324 of record NZ_CP116383.1, read on the forward strand.
GATTTTTTATTTTCCTGTTAGTTACTTTTAAAAATGTAGAAAATAATTAGCCGTAACTACTCAGAATAAATAATGCTTTTACTACGAGAACTAATAGAAAATTGTTACTGTTATATATATTAACAATCACTTGGTTCTTGTTTGAAAAATAGCGTTTTGTCGACAGGGAATATAATAGGCCTTTTACAAAATACATTTCGAGTCAGTGGTCACGCCCAATGTAACAAAAGGTAACATAGCGCAATGACTGCGTAAGGTTGTGGTAAATTTAGGTTATTATTTACTAGTCAGCTATATTTACCCGGGTTTATGACATCATTTTAGATTACTTGGGTATATTATTTATCTATATGCGCTCATTTTGAGGAGTACCGATATGTTCACAAATAAACGAATTCTGGTAGTCGATGATGATCAGGAAATTCGTGAGTTGCTTGATGAGTATTTAACCCGTGCCGGTTACACTGTGATTCTTGCTTCAGAAGGTGAGGAGATGAAACGTCACCTGCTGGAAGGTGAACCGGATTTGATCCTGCTGGATGTTATGTTGCCCGGCGAAGACGGTTTTACGCTATGCCAGTACATTCGCAAATCTTCAAATGTGCCTATTATTATGCTGACGGCGGTATCTGATGAGACGGATCAAATAGTCGGTCTGGAAATCGGTGCTGATGATTATGTGGCAAAGCCCTTTAGCCCACGTCAGCTTACCGCCAGAATTAAAGCTATGTTGCGCCGTACCCGTGTGGTTGAGGTGCCAAAGCAGAAACCTCAGACAATCAAATTCTCTCACTGGTCGTTGCATGTGCTGACCCATACTCTGACAGATCTGGATACCGGTAATGAGATAGAGTTATCTGGTAAAGATTTCACCCTGTTAATGCTGTTTCTTGATCACCCTAATCAGATACTGGATCGTGATTCTATCTCTCAGGTAATGAAAGGAAGAAATGCTCTGCCTACAGAGCGTGGTCTGGATGTTCAGCTAAGCAGGCTGAGAAACCAGCTTGGCGACAGTGGTAAAAAGCCGAAACTGATAAAAACCATGCGCGGTGATGGTTATATTCTGGCGGCAGATGTGATCTATGAAAATTAACTCTGCACACACCGGTGAAGGTAGTGTTTATAGTGATATCTATGCAAAGGTGGCTAAGGTGATTCCCCGTTCTCTGGTCTCCCGTACCCTTTGGCTGACGCTGCTGTCGGTTATTTTTGCCCAGCTGATAGCGACGGCCATCTGGTATACCCAGTCTAAGTATCGTGAACTGGAAGGGCTTAAATCCACCTCTATCAGCATGGCGAATAATTTTGCTTCCACGGCTAACTTTTTTCAGTCTCTTCCGCAACAGTACCGCCATATTGTGCTTGATCAGCTACGCAATATGGGCGGAACCCGCTTTTTTGTCTCCTTTAATGAGGAAGAGATTAATATTGACCCTGTGCCTGATAATGAGATGCGTAAAACCGCAGTAGAGGTTTTCAGCTCAATTTTGATACAGAAGCTACCGGGTCAGAACAATATCAAGGTTCAGTTGTCTCGGCCTGAAAACCTGCATGTACTGACCAACGACACCCTGTTAAGTGATCTGCCTAAATCATGGGCTCATTACACTCTTAGCCTTGAGCCTCTTAATCCGCCGATACTGGTGGTACAGATAGAACTGGCACCGTCAGAGTGGCTTTATATAGCCGCCTTGCTGCCGTCGCCTTATGTGATGCTTCAGGATGAGGTACTCTCCAATCAACAGGTGTTCTTTATCCTGTTTATTACCGCGCTGCTAATGACCCTGACCTACTTTATGATTCGCAGGCAGGTGAAACCCCTTAAAAGACTGGCACAGGCGGCAAACGCCCTGAGTATGGATATTGATCAGCCGCCGTTGACGGAAGAGGGGGCTTCTGAGCTGGTCACGGCTACCCGCGCCTTTAACCGTATGCAGATGCGTCTTGGCCGTCATATAGAGGATAGGGAGCGTTTGTTTAGTGCTATCTCCCATGATCTTAAAACGCCTATTACCCGGTTGCGGATTCGCTCTGAACTGATTGAGGACGAGCAGCGGGGTATTAAATTTAACCGTGACCTTGATGAACTGGAGCTAATGGTGAAAGGGGCGTTGCAGACGGTCAAAGATACTGATATCCATGAGAACCTTGAAGAGATGGATTTGCTGGAGATGATCGCTGCCATTGCCGAGCATCATAATAGTCAGGAGCGTAAAGTGACCATTGATTCTCCTGAGTCGGTTACTTTCCTCTGTAAACCGCTGGCGCTGAAGCGTTGCCTGTCAAACATCATCAATAATGGTGTTAAGTATGGCGACAGAGTCAGGGTGACACTATCCGGAACTACAGATTCACTTGATATTGTTGTTCGTGATCAGGGGCCGGGCATCCCGGAGAATATGATGGATGAGGTGTTTAAGCCCTATTTCCGACTGGCAAAGGATGAAGAGGGGCATGGACTAGGAATGGGGATCGCAAAAAGCATCGCTCATGCCCATGGTGGTGATCTCACCATAAAAAATCAGATTGAAGGCGGGCTGATGGTGACCATCAGTCTTCCTAAAGCGTCATTAAGCTAGGCCTGTAAACAGAGGCCGGCTCTTGAGGAAATGTTACATGTTTAAGAAATTTATATCGCTGACAGGAGTTGTTCTGGCAACCGGACTTGCGAATGCAAGCGAGCTGGAAGTCCTCCACTGGTGGACATCAGGAGGAGAGTCGAGATCAGCGGATTTGCTCAAGGAGATGATGGAGAGTGAAGGCTATAGCTGGAAAGATTTTGCTGTAGCCGGCGGGGGAGGTCAAAGCGCCATGATGGTGCTAAAAGCCAGAGCCGTATCCGGCAACCCGCCGACAGCGGCTCAAATAAAGGGCCATGATATTCAGGAGTGGGCACAGCTTGGCTTTTTAACCAGTGTTGAGCAGGTAGCGCAGCAGGAGAAGTGGGATGCTGTGTTGCCTAATACCGTTTCTGACATTATGAAGTACAAAGGGAAATACGTTGCTGTACCCGTTAACCTGCACAGGGTGAACTGGCTATGGGCTAACCCTGATATCTTTAATAAAGTAGGCGTTTCTGTGCCCAAGACACTGGAAGAGTTTTTCAGTGCAGCAGATGCCATTAAGGCGGCTGGCTATCTTCCTCTGGCTCACGGCGGGCAGCCATGGCAGGATGCCACCTTGTTTGAAGCTGTGGCTTTAGCCGTTCTGGGCGCTAACGACTACCGAAAAGCGTTTGTTGATCTGGATCTGGCTACCTTATCCGGTGAGAAAATGGTTGAGGTGTTTAAACAGTTTATCCGTCTGCGGGATTATATTGACGATAAGGCTTTCGGCAGAAACTGGAATACCGCAACCAGTATGTTGATCTCTGGTCAGGCAGCGATGCAGATTATGGGTGACTGGGTAAAAGGTGAGATTACCGCGGCAGGAAAAACACCGGGTAAAGATTACTGGTGCGTACCGGCTCCGGGAACCGGCGGCAAGTTCAGCTACAACATAGATAGCTTTGTATTTTACAAATCTTACAAATCAGATCGGCCGGCAGGCAAAGAGGCATTGGCCCGTACCCTTATGTCTAAGCCGTTTCAGGAAGCCTTTAACTACAACAAAGGCTCTTTGCCTGCCAGAACCGATGTTTCATTAGAGCGTTTTGATCTCTGCTCTCAGGAAGCCATGAGAGTATTTAAACGTTCAGAGGGCACGGAAAACCTATTACCTAGTTTATCGGCCGATATGTCCACTACCAGCTTTGTCCGGGACGCGGTATTAAGTGTAGTGAGTGAGTACTTTAATAGTGAAAACCCTGATCCGGTTGCCGCCAGTCAGAGTCTGGCCAAGGCGATAAAGGCGGCTAAGTAATAGCAGAGTTGCCTTGTAGCCGAGTCATAATTGTTAAGCTAAAACATAACAACAAAAAATCCGATACCAGTAACTGATATCGGATTTTTTATCTTTCTTATCAGGTTAACGGCTTAACCTGATTCACGATGAATTACTTATCCATTGCACGCTTAATGCAGATAGCTGCTCCGCCCCAGGTTACCCCAAGACCGATAATCATCATAATAATTGCACCAGTAGTCATAATTTATACCTCCGCTAGTGGTTTTTGAGGCTGGCTCTTAAGGTTGATTACAACACCAGCGATTAGTAGTACAGCAATCAGACCCCATCCAAGCGTCATCAGTTCGAAAGAGGCGTAACCACCGTATCCTTCCACAATAAGATGCATGAACTTAGTTGCAACAATGATTGCCAGAATAATCGGAGAGATAAAGCGCAAGCATACTTCGAACCAGACACCGATAGTGAAGTCAGATACTTTGTTCACATATTCACGGATATCAGACAGTTTCACCAGCCACGCCATGATGACAATTTCAATCAGACAGCTAGTCAGGATACCTACGTTGTTAACGAAGTGGTCAACAAGGTCAAGTAGCAGCAGGCCACCGTTGGTTGCAAATGCCATTGAGATAACAACACCAGCACCACATACAATAGTCGCTGCTTTCTTACGTCCCATGTTCAGCTTATCAATAATGGCAGAGGTCACCGCTTCCATAATCGAGATGTGAGAGCTTAAGCCGGCAACAACCAGTGCCAGGAAGAATAGCGGGCCAAGAATGTATGGCGCAGGCAGCAGGTTAATAGCTGCAGGCAGAGTAACAAACGCCAGACCAACACCGGCAGTAACCACTTCAGTCAGAGGTTTGCCCTGTTCAGTAGCCATATAGCCAAGTACTGAGAAGATCATAATACCGGCCAGAATCGAGAAGCCACAGTTAATCAATACCGTCATAAAGGCGTTGTTTGTGATATCGGATTTCTCAGGCAGGTAGCTTGAGTAAGCCAGCATAATGGCAAAACCAAGGCTAAGGGTGAAGAAGATCTGACCATAAGCGGCAGCCCATACTTTCACGTCCCAAATCTTACTGAAATCAGGGGCAAACAGGTAGTTCACACCATCAAGGGCACCCGGAAGGAAGATCATACGACCAATCAGGAACAGAACCATCAGGAACAGAATCGGCATCATAATTTTCGATGCACGCTCGATACCTGCTTTAACACCACCGGCAATGGCCATATAAGTAATCGCCCATGCGATAAGCATAGCACCTGCAATTCCCCACTGAATGCTGCCAAGTTTCGTTGGTGCATTGTCACCAAGAGCAAGGTATTCACTGAAGAAGAAGGCATTTGTGTCTGTACCCCAGGCTTGAGTAAATGACATACCGAAGTATGAAATCGCCCAGCCGATAACAGCAACATAGTAAACGGCGATAGTTGCCGCTACACCGATCTGGAACCAGCCAAGCCACTCAAACTTAGGATTAATACGTCCCAGTGTGATAGGTGCTGAACCACGGTTTTTCTGTCCCATACTGAATTCGAGAATCATAAATGGGATACCAGCGGTGATCATGGCGAAAAGGTAAGGGATAAAAAAGGCGCCACCACCATTCTCATAAGCCATATACGGAAAACGCCAGATGTTTCCAAGGCCGATTGCGGACCCAACTGCGGCAAGTATAAACCCTGCTCGGGATCCCCATTGTTCACGCTTCATAGTTACTCCTTACAACTTATCTCTGAGGTATGAAGCTTTTACTTGAGTTAATCAGATACGTTTAATGTTTAATTAACATCTGTGTTGAAATTGAACTGTCTAAAAACTGTTGGGCTACAGGTTGATCAAGTTCTCATTTCAATAAATAGTAGTTTTATGTTCTGTTTTCTCAGGTAAAACCCAGAGTATTATTCTATATATTACGATGTGTGTTCGCAAAAACTGAAATAATCAGCTATGCATGGCAGTGAGGTTACAATTTTATTCCGGCCAGTGCAATAGAAAGTAGTTGTTTGGTAAATGATAATAAAATGAATCATTTGTGTTAAATAGGGCGGTTTTGTAGATGTATAATTCAGCTAACTCTTTAATGGCAGTTTAATATTTCTAAATTATGAAACTAAATGGTCATTAAATCTTTTTGTCTTGTCAGTAAGAGTGACTGAAAAACAGACAAAAAACCTGATTATGTTGTGGGCTATTGCTGTTTAGGCGGAAATTCGCTCTGGGTGTTAAACAGAATATTTCACTGATTTCAGAGTGATTAATTATCATGAGTGAGTTTGATATGGCTATTTATGTGTGACGCCAGTAGCATAAATTGCTATCTGGAATGCTCTATTCTTGAGGCTGAAACGGATGTTTGTTAAGAATATGTTGTAACTTATGCTGTAACTAAGGAGGCGTTATGCAATACGATCTTAAACTGGCATTAACCATTGTAACAGCAACATTTTTTGTTCTTATTTTTTGTGGTGTTGCGGCGGTATTGAACTAGTTCATTGTTAATTAAAGGCAAAAACCTGATCAGATCTGACTTTCAGGGATAAAGTTAACCCTTTTTATCCCTGAAGGTTTATATTTTATTTATGGGTTTTATTGCAAAGTAGGGTAGGGAGAGATGTCCAACAAGGGCGTTATAAGCGGTACCCAATCTACCATCGATTTCATCAGGTACGCTCAGTATGTAGAAGGATCGACTGCTTTGGTTGCGCAGGGAGGGGGGCAGTGCGGCATTTTTACTTCAGGTGTTCTGGATGCGTTTATCTTATCTAACTTTGACCCTTTCGATTCATTTTACGGCACATCTGCCGGAGCCCTGAATATTTGTGCTTATCTCTGCCGGCAAAACGGACTTGGACGTTCATTTCTGGTTGACCTTACTACTTCTCCGGAGTTCTTCAATCTGTTCGGTTACATTCGTCAGAAGCAGAGTATGGATATCGACTGGGCTCTGGATAGGATCAGCTCTTACCCCTATAAAGTCGATCTGGATTTAGGCCGTAAGATATTGGGCAGCAGAGGGGCATTTGCCTGTGTTACCGAGGTTAGCCATATTCATGACGAATACCTGCCTATTCTGGGTGAGGCTTGGTATGACACCATGAGAGCGACTTGCGCTATTCCCGGCCTATATGACGGGGAAGTCACCATCGGAGATAAAAACTATATCGACGGCGGGGTAACTGCAGCTATACCGGTACAGGAGGCGTGGCGGCAGGGAAGCAGGAATATTGTGGTTATCCGTACTGATATGGTTCAGGATCTTGAAAACCCGCAGGAAGCGGAAGAGCCTGTGGAGTGGCTAAGGGAACCACTCTCTCTTATGCAGGATCGCTGGAGCCAGACCTTAGTGAAGTGGAAAGAGGAGTGGAGTGGCTTCTGGCAGGACAGGATTGATAAATCCAGAGAGAAAAAGATCACCCATAAGCATCTGGATTTATTAAATGGCGGACGCTGGTTGTTTGGTGCCGATGATGTATATCGCCTTAGTCATCTGTTGGGAGATAAGTTTGATTCGGGTCTGGCAGATTATCTGATGGTACATTATCAGACCTTTGCCCTGACTCAGCAGTTTATGCTTAATCCTCCCGATGACTGCTTTGTCATTCAGATAGCGCCCTCTGAACCGCTTAAATCATCAGCCTTGTTAAGTAAGAAAGAAGATCTGCTTTACGATTATCAGTTGGGTCTGGAAGCCGGGTACAGCTTTATTAAGGCTCATGCAAAAAGTAGAAAACTTAAGAATAAACAGGCGTAACGGAACAGTTAAAAGCTCTATTGTACCGTAAAGAGCACAACAGAGCTTCAGGCTGAGATGTTAGTCTACTTGTACAATTCGCATACAGTTAGTCGAGCCTACGATATCCATAATATCGCCCTGAGTAATAATCACCTTATCACCAATATCTACTAAACCTTTCTCTTTCAGAGTTTTAATTGCGGCCTGTGCGGGAGCCAGTTCGGGATCAGCATGATCATCGAAAAATACCGGTGTTACACCGCGATACAGAGACAGGCGATTCAGGGTACTTTCGTTTCTGGAGAGAGAGAATATAGGCAAGCCTGAACTCAGGCGGGACATCATTAACGGTGTTTTGCCTGACTCTGTCAAAGCGACAATGCCTTTTACTCCGGTATGGTGATTGGCAGCGTACATGGTCGCCATGGCAATAGTCTCTTCCGTTGACTCAAATTTGGTATCCAGTCTGTAACTGGAAGCGTTGAGTGCCGGCATTTTTTCTGCACCAAGGCAGACGCTGGCCATAGATTTAACCGTTTCTACAGGGTAGGCACCAACCGCTGTTTCACCAGAAAGCATCACAGCATCAGTACCGTCAAGAACCGCATTAGCCACGTCCATAACTTCTGCACGGGTAGGCATAGGGTTAGTGATCATGGACTCCATCATCTGCGTAGCGGTAATGGCGATTCTGTTGAGGTGACGGGTGCGTCCGATCAGTTTTTTCTGTACTGCAATCAGCTCCGGGTCACCTATTTCTACCCCAAGATCGCCGCGGGCAACCATAATGGCATCTGAGGCGAGAATCATGTCATCCATATTCTCTTCATTGGCAACAGTTTCTGCCCTTTCTACCTTGGCGACAAGCTTAGCCTCCAGACCGGCATCCCTCGCCAGCCTGCGGGCATATTTCATATCTTCTCCATTACGGGGAAAGGAGACAGCCAGATAGTCTACTTTGATTTTTGCTGCGGTAATGATGTCCTGCTTATCTTTATCGGTCAGGGCATCGGCTGACAGGCCTCCGCCTTTTTTATTTATACCTTTGTTGTTTGACAGCACCCCACCAATGGTGACTTCGGTATGTACTTTATTTCCTTTTACAGAGACTACCTGCAACTGTACGCGACCGTCATCCAGTAGCAATACGTCTCCGTTGCTGACATCCTGTGGCAGCTCTTTGTAATCTAGTCCGACGGCGTCTTTATCTCCCATACCAGCGGGAAGATCGCTGTCCAGAGTAAATTTATCTCCCACTTCCAGTGTCACCTTGTCCTGAGCAAAGGTGGAGACCCGGATTTTCGGCCCCTGCAGATCACCTAAGATGGCAACATGCCTACCCAGTTTGGCTGAAATCGCCCGTACCTGCTGTGCCCTATGGATATGGTCTTCTGCGCTACCGTGTGAGAAGTTCATCCTTACTACATTTACGCCCGCCTGAATGATGTCTTCCAGAATCCCCTCTTTATCTGTAGCCGGTCCTAAAGTGGTTACTATTTTTGTTCTTCTTAACCTTTTGCTCATATTCCCCTTCCCGTGGCGCATTAAATTACTATTTGAGTATATACCTAATATATCCAAGTGACTTCAAAATGCATCTTGAGGTTACTTGGGTATACCCGTAAGATGCAGGACTCGGCTCAATACTATTAATGGCGCTGGTTATTTACGATTCAGGTTTTGCTCGCACCGTTGTGATGCATAGATTTTTTTTATTAGAAAAAAACTGTTTCAGATCAATAAAAAATGCAGCAAAATCCATCATTTTTGAGCCTTTGAACCTGAACACATAATTGTACGTGATGGATGTCACGGCGATTTATCAAATGACTTCACAATTACTTCGCAAAGTAAAAAAATTATCTTAATACAGTTTCTTTGGAGTGTTAGATGTATATGGCTCAGCCTGGCCATATTGACCATATTAAGCAGGTCAATGCTGGTCGTGTGTATAAATTAATTGATTTAAACGGGCCTATCTCTCGTATTGATCTGTCAAAGCTCAGCGAGTTAGCTCCTGCAAGTATCACGAAAATTACTCGTGAGCTGATCGATGCGCACCTGATCCATGAAACAACGGTTCAGGAAGCGACCAGTCGCGGACGTCCGGCTGTGGGGCTACAGACAGATAATGAAGGCTGGCAGTTCCTCTCGGCTCGTCTCGGCCGTGGTTATCTGGTGATTTCACTTCATGAACATGGCGGATCTGTACTGGTTGATACCAAAATAGATATCCATGAAATAGAGCAGGATGATGTTCTGGCTCGTCTTCTGCACGAAATTGATGAGTTTTTCGAGACCTATTCTGATCAGTTAGACAGGGTTACCAGTATTGCAGTGACTCTGCCCGGGTTAGTTAACTCAGAGCAGGGTATTGTGATGCAGATGCCTCACTACAACGTAAAAAATCTGCCTCTCGGCCCTGAGATCCATAAAGCGACCGGATTACCTGTTTTTATTGCCAACGATACCCGTGCATGGGCGCTGGCAGAGAAGTTGTTTGGTAATGCCCGCGATGTAGAGAGCTCAGTGCTTATCTCTATACACCATGGCGTAGGCGCAGGTATTGTGCTGGACGGACGGGTGTTACAGGGACGACATGGAAATATCGGTGAACTGGGGCATATCCAGATAGATCCTCAGGGTAAACCTTGCCACTGCGGTAACCGCGGATGCCTTGAAACCGTCGCAAGTTCACAGGCTATCCGCGAAGAAGTCGCAAAGCGCATTGAAGCAGGCGAAGCTTCATCAATCGATGCAGACCAGATCTCCATTGAAAATATCTGTTCAGCAGCAGCAGAGGGCGATCCTCTGGCTGTAGAAGTTATAGAAAATTTAGGCCACTATCTCGGCACGGCTATTGCCATTGTGATTAACCTGTTTAACCCGGAAAAAGTATTAATCGGCGGTGTTATTAACCGTGCCAAATCTGTGCTGTATCCTGCTATTGAGCGCTGTGTGAAGCAGCAGTGTATTCCTGTTTATCATCAGAGGCTGGAAATTGTAGAGAGCCGTTTTTATAAGCAGGCGACCATGCCGGGTGCTGCGCTGATTAAGCAGGCCATGTATGACGGGCAACTATTAATGAAGGTTGTCGAAGGCTAGATAGTGTCTCATTTCTTGATGATGATATATCTTAAATGGTGATATTAAGCGATAATGAAGCTATATGGGCAGTAGTATAGTTCAGCTGTTTATCATTTGCTTATTCTATCTATTTGTTTTTAAATTAAGTTTTACAGTCAATCTCAGCGAGAAACCGTATGTCCGGAGTATTAAGTACCGTCGACCAAAGAACCAATCTGGTAGGTGAAAACCGACTGGAGTTGTTGATGTTTAAACTAAATAGTCGGCAACTGTTTGCGATAAACGTATTTAAAGTCAAAGAGGTACTCAAGGTTCCGCAACTGACCAAGATGCCGGGCGCACATCACAATGTTATCGGTGTTGCTTCTCTGCGTGGTGAGTCAGTTCCTGTGATTGATCTCAGAGCCGCCATCGGTTTTCGCCCTATGCATCAGGACGAAGAGACTAACCTGATTATTACGGAATATAACCGTAGCGTTCAGGGCTTTTTGGTTGGACAGGTGAAAAACATAGTCAACACGGCATGGACGGAAATCGAGCCGCCACCGGCAACCGCTGGTAAAGCCAATTACCTGACTGCCATCACTCAGGTTGAAGACGAAGGCCAGAAACAGATAGTAGAAATTATCGACGTTGAAAAGGTGCTGGCGCAGATCATCGATTACGATATCTCTATTTCCGAAGGTGTTTTAGATGAAAATCTTGCTCAGGAGATGATTGGCCGCAGTGTGCTTATTGTGGATGACTCCTCTACGGCCCGTGGTCAGATCAGAGGAACGTTAGAACAACTTGGTATCAATATCATTGAGTGTAGCGATGGTCTGGAAGCCCTTAACCTGCTTAAAAGCTGGTGTGACAATGGTGAAGTGGTCACAGACAAGATCATGATGATGATTACCGATGCGGAAATGCCTGAGATGGACGGTTATCGCCTCACCTATGAAGTGCGAAATGATCCGCGTATGAGTAACCTGTTTGTTACCCTGAATACCTCCCTGAGCGGAAGTTTTAACGAAGCTATGGTTGAGAAAGTGGGCTGTAACCGCTTTATCTCCAAGTTTCAACCTGACTTGCTGGTGGATGTTGCCCAGCAGCGTATGCGTGAGATTCTGTCAGGGCAGTAATTTCCCCTTTGTTTCCGATAGAAAAGCGAGCTTTTGAGGCTCGCTTTTTTGTGCCTGAGAAGCTTTAGCGTATCGATAGTATTCAAGTTAATGAAAGTCTCTGGATGAGCTATTCAGATTCTGAACAAGGTCGGTCAAGTCCGTTAACCGGCCTGCGATAACATGAGTGACCTGCCCGTCATGTTCAAGGATACCGTCCACTTTAAGTATTTTAGCCGTCAGATAAGAGTGCTTTTGTGCCCGGGCGGTTTTCGACCATACCACTACATTAACATTGCCTGTATCGTCTTCTAGGGTAAAAAAGGTGACGCCTGCTGCGGTTCCCGGTGACTGGCGCCCGGTAACCACGCCGATAACCGTCACCAGAGACTTATGAGGTTTGCTCAGCAATGCCGTTTGCCGGGTAAAGGAGCCCAGTTGTCCGGCCTTGTCCAGCAGAGTGATAGGGTGCTGACTAAGAGAGAGCCCCGTTGCTGCGTAATCTTCAACCAGAGTATCCAGTTCACTCTCCCTGAAAGGAAAATGGCTCTGCTCTGAAGGGAGTGTGCGGAAAAGCGGCAGATCGCCGACAGAATCCATCACCTGCCAGCGGGCTTGGTAGCGGTCACCGGTAAGGCAGTGCAGGGCATTAGCTGAAGCGATGGCCTCGATATCTTTTTTATTCATCCCGATATGTTTTAGTGACTGGCTGCTGGTGAAGCCTTTAACCGGCCGGTTAACCAGTAACTGATCCGCTCCTTTTCTTGACAGCCCTTTTATTAGCCTGAGTCCAAGGCGGATAGCATAACCGCTATTCTGTTGCACAATAGTATGTTGGTATTCTGATTGATTCACCGACAGAGGCAGTATGGTTACCTTATGTCTTCTGGCATCCTGAATCAGTTGTGAAGGACTGTAAAAGCCCATGGGCAGGCTGTTTAACAGCGAGGTATAGAATATCTCAGGATAGTAGTATTTCAGCCATGCCGAGCAGTAAGCCAGAACGGCAAAAGAGGCGGAATGACTTTCAGGAAAACCGTACTCACCAAAGCCACAGATCTGATCGAATATACGTTCGGCAAATTCCGCTTCATAACCTCTGGACAGCATGCCGTTGATCAGCTTGGACTTAAACTTAAACAGGTCGCCGTTCTTTTTCCACGCTGCCATGGCACGGCGGAGCTTGTCAGCCTCTCCGCCGGAGAAGCCGGCAGCCACCATGGCCAGCTTGATCACCTGCTCCTGAAAGATAGGAACGCCCATGGTGCGGGACAGTACCTCTTTTACCTCTTCAGAAGGGTAGCTGACCTCTTCAATACCATCACGTCGCTTCAGGAACGGGTGCACCATATCGCCCTGAATCGGGCCGGGACGGACAATGGCGATCTGGATAACCAAATCGTAATAACAGCGGGGCTTTAAGCGGGGCAGCATACTCATTTGCGCCCGTGACTCGATCTGGAAAACTCCGACAGTATCGGCTTTTTGCAACATAGCGTAGACCGCCTGATCGTCCTGTTTACGGGTTATATCGGCGATAGTCAGTTTTTTCCCTTCATATTTCTCAATCAGGTCAAAACATTTACGGATGGCACTGAGCATGCCCAGTGCCAGTACATCTACCTTAAGTAGCTTCAGGCTTTCAAGATCATCTTTATCCCACTGAATAACGGTTCTGTCCGGCATAGAGGCGTTCTCTACCGGCACCAGCTCATACAATGGGCCTGACGCAATAACAAAGCCGCCCACATGCTGGGAGAGGTGGCGGGGAAAACCGATCACCTCGTTGACTAACTGGATCAGCTGTTGGCCTTTATCTGACTCAGGGGCGATACCCAGTTCGGCCAGTTGTGCTTGCCAGCCGGCTGTTCTGTCTCTTCGGTTGATGTTTTTAATAAAAAAATCCAGCTGGGTTTCTGCAATGCCCAGTGCTTTTCCCACGTCCCGCAAGGCACTTTTAAAGCGATAGCTGATCACGGTTGCTGCTAATGCTGCCCGTTCACGACCATATTTTGTATAAATATACTGGATAACTTCTTCACGGCGTTCGTGTTCAAAGTCGACGTCAATATCCGGCGGCTCATCGCGTTCTTTGCTGATAAAGCGCTCGAACAGCACTGAGATCTGTCTCGGGTCAACGGCTGTGATCTCTAAGCAGTAGCAGATAACGGAATTGGCCGCAGAACCCCGCCCCTGATAGAGAATATTGCGGCTTTTGGCAAACATAACCATGTCATGAATGGTGAGGAAATAGAAAGGATATTTAAGCTGCTCAATCAGCTCCAGCTCCTTATCTATGGTCTGTTGGATATCTGCCGGAACACCGGCCGGAAAGCGACGTTTTTTGCCTTGATCAACCAGTTCCCTCAGATAACTCATTGCGGTGTAACCATCAGGTACCAATTCCGCCGGATAGACGTAGCTGAGTTCCCTGAGGTTAAATTCACATAGAGTGGCGATATGGGCGGCTTCTGCCAGCCACTCTGGTTTAAATATTTTTGCCAGCTTTTCTCTGGGTCTTAAGCTTCTCTCTGTGTTGGTAAGCAGTTGTCTTTTTATTTTACTGACTGTGCTGTTTTCCCGTATCGCAGTCAGGGTGTGCTGAAGGGGAAGCCGGGTGGCGGAGTGCATCAGAACACCGCCACAAGCGGTAATAGCAAGGGAGAACCGCTGCGAAAGAGACTCGCAATACGCGATATAAGCTTTATCTGTACTTTGAAGATGACGCTGTACTCCGATCCACAGTCTGCCTTTATGCTGCTTGCTCAGCCAGTCTCCCCAGTGAAAATCGGCATGTTTCTGACGGGGAATCCAGATAAGCAGACAGTGCTTCATGGACATAAGATCCCATTCGGAAAGGTTATAATGGCCTTTATCTGCCCGCCTTCTTGCGTTGGTGATAATACGGCAAAGTTCTGTATAGGCTGCCTTATCAGGACAGAGAAGGATGACCTGACACTCAGAGTTAAGCCAGAACATACTGCCGACGATCAATTTAACCGACAGGTTGTGATTTTTGACCGCGCTATGTGCCCGTACCACCCCTGCTAATGAGCATTCATCCGTGATCGCCAGAGCAGAATAACGCAGAAAATCAGCCTGAATCATCAGCTCTTCAGCATGAGAAGCGCCGGTCAGAAAAGAGAAATTACTCTGGCAGAATAACTCTGCGTAAGCAGGGCGTTTTGTGCTTTTCATGCAAACAGTCCGTGAATAAACCACTGTTTATGGCGGTTACGGAAAACCCATAACCAGCGCCCCTGAGAACTTTTAGCAACGAAGTAGTCCCGGATAACCTCATCGCAATCCCACCATCCTGTTGCCAGCCTTTCCGGCCCCTGAATAATGGAGACTTTTTCATTCAATGGCGCCGGTTGTGGCAGAAGAATACTGGGCCGCAGGAGAGAAGAGGCTGCTGAAGGCTCATCATTGCCAGAAGTGCTTTCCTGTAAGGGAGAGCCTTGTTGAGAAGAGAATAGCTGAGGAGAACATAGCTGAGTGGATTTTTCCGGTCTGGGGTCGTCGGTAAGGGTGATTCCGTTGACCTGCTGCTTGCCCAGCTTAGCCTGAAGCAGTGAAATAAGCTCAGCAGGAGAGAGGTTTCCCTGACGTCCGGCAAAAAGATCCTGACTGTCTGGTTGCTGTGGAAGGATGCGTTCTGCCGTAAGGGTAATACCGGTAACGGGAGCGTCGAGAGTGACCGACTCCAGCGTAAGCTGACTTAGTCTTGCCCATTTATCCGCCAGATAGTCCCCCTGCGCCGAACTGAACAGAACCGATTGAGTAAGGCCATCCCGCTGATGCAGGGTGAGGCAAAGTTCGCAGGCAAGCTTATCCCGTAGTTTGAGAAATTGTTCAAGCTGACGGAAAAGTTGTCGCAGCGGCTTTTTAAGCCATTGTAAATTCTCTATCTCAAACAACAGTTCCAGAGAACGTTTAAAATGCTCCGGCGGATAATAGAAATCGACAGGGTGTTTAAATTGCCCGGTCAGGCGGCCGGCATAGTTAACCAGATCGATATCGAAGCGGCGGGCAACATCAGCCAGCTCCAGAGACAGCAGCTGTTGTAAGCTCTGAACACCAACCCGCTGAAGTCCCTGAATGGTCTTTTGTGAAAGTTCTGTGGCAGTCAATGGCTGCCGCTTTAGTGCCTGTTTAATCTGGTCAGGATTTTCTGAAATCTGATTGACTGCCTGCCGGGCGAGTAGCCTGGCAGCAAGGGGGGAGAGTGCAGTGGCATACTGAAAGCGGATATTCAGTTGTTTAAGGTGCGCAGAAAGGGCTTGCCAGTAGCTCTGCAGACCATCATACAGGGTCAGCATATTACTCACTTTCAGCAGAATACCTGACGGGGGCTGAAGAGAAATATCTGAAGTGACCAGATAGAGCCAGTGCGCGATCTCTTTTAATTTCTCTTGTTCGGCCTTGTCATCGTATGGAAAAACCTGTAGCTGGTGGCAGAGTGCGGCAGCACTGCCAAGCCCCATACCCGGTTTGATGCCTTTCTTGTGCGCTTCAGGAGTAAGCTGCACCACCTGATTCTTATGCAAAATGCAGATAGGAAGATCGGCGGAGTCAGCAAATAAGCTGTCCAGCTGCAGGGCAGGAAAATGGAGATAGAGCCAGAGTGTCATGCTCTGCCTCTGTGTCGCTGCAGGGGAACAACTGAAGCCGATTCTGGCTGATAACGGACAAGGTGAGGCCACGCCTTGTGCACATCAAGAGTGAGAGAGCTTTTCAGCCAGCCACCTTTACGCTTGTGAATTGATATATGCAGCCCTTCACTGCCTGCATTAAGGGTCAGGCTAAGTGATATGGGCAGGGTAATACCGGACTGAGAGGCGGTTTTAAACAGAAAGTTAAGGCACTGCCCGGTTTCACTGGCGACCTGCAGCCTTTTTGCCTGATGAATTTCCAGCTCAGAGTGCCATAAGCTGACAGAGCCGCAACAGCCACTTTTCAGGCACTGCTCGGCGGCCCAGAGTGCCTCCTGAGCGGTTTTCGGAAATAGCATCAGCATCCGGCTCAGATCTATCCCTTGCTGAGTGAAGTAATCGGCACAGAGATAACCGGATGGGTTGATAAACACAGTCAGCCTGTTCTCTCCCTGAGCAAGGATATAGGGCGTTAACAGCCTGAGTTCGCCTATACCTGAAGCCGATATGATTTCAATTACACCATGCAGGGGAAAGCCTCCCCCAAGCTGGTTATCCAGCTGAGGATAACCAGAGCTTATACTGTCAGAAGGGTTGTTTGTCTGAGCGCCTTGCCATATCAGCCGTTTATGCTGAAGCATATCGATAACAGGATTCATCATTACACCCGAATATACTGTACATATATACAGTATATTTGATCAAAAAAAAGGATCAAGGAGTTTACCTGTCAGAAAGAGAAGCATCAGAAACACAAAAGCGGCAATGGTTAGCCGCTTTTGTGGTCAAATTCAGGATTTGTGAAGGAGATTAATCAGATTATCGCCAGAAGAATCGCTCCGGCAGAAAGGGCGCCTTTCACATATTGGCCGGCAGAATAGCTGGAGTCTTCCTCTTCTTCCAGTTCATCGGGACGATCCATGCCTAATGCCCCGTGAGTAAAAGATTCAACCTTACTCGGTTTTTCCGCCTCTGCAGCTTTTGCCTCTTCATCAATCTGTGACAAAGCGGCCAGCAAGGCTTTTCCTTCTTCAGAGAGGGTTACCTTGTCTGATTCAACTTTCAGTGCTGTTGGTGCCTGCTGCTGAATATCACTTGTTTTAGGTTGGCCTTTTGCTGCGGCTGCCTGAGTGGTATTCAGTGCTGAAGCTTGATTCATTCCTACTGGCGTCATAATCTGCCCCAATGATTTCTGCTTACCTTTAAACTATCGGCAGAAGCGGCAAAAGGTTTAGAAATAATTGCCGCTTCGCGAACTGTACAGAATTAAAGCAAGAAGCAGGCCATGAATGACAAAAATAAACTGCTGTCAGGATTTTTTATACAGGCTGATGATAAAGTCTGCTTCACAGCTAAACCGTTCAGACTGAGATAAACCCGTTTTTATCTCTTCCGTTGTTTTCCATGCAAAAGGGGTCATCTGCAACAGATCAAGGGCTTCATTGCCGCTCAGGGACATGGGATAGCTGAGTTTTTCGCTATGAGTCAGGGTAAATCCCTCTATCTGTTCCGGCTGTTCTGAGTGAAGCCGGACATCCTGATAAATAAGTTCCCGTAGCTGATATAGGTGACGGGCTGCCGGAGTCACTGTAATTAACACGCCCTGATCATCAAGACAGCGAGCCAGCTCACTATGTTCACAGGGAGCGTAGATCCTCAGGATCAGATCTAAGCTGTTACCGGCAAATGGCAGGCGCTGGCTTGATGCCACAGAGAAGTGACAGTTGGGGTAGCGTTTCGCAGCATAACGGATAGCCACTTTAGAGATATCAAGACCATAAACCTGAGAGTCTGGCAGGCTTAGATCAGATTCAATCTGACTGGTGTAATAGCCTTCACCACAACCAATATCCAGCATACGTCCCTGAGTTTTGTTCAGTTGCTCCGTGCAAAGCTCGCTTACCCGCTCTCTTAAAGGCTGATAAGCTCCTGAGTTCAGGAATCGTCTTCTTGCCTGCATCATCTCTGCATTATCACCCGGGTTCTTAGAGCGCTTTTTGTTTGCGGGTATAAGGTTGACATAGCCCTCTTTTGCCACGTCAAACTGATGGTTGGCGGGGCATTTAAAGCTATTATCAGAGCGATTAAGCGGTTGTGAACATAATGGGCATTGATAAGACATAAAGTGTGCAGTGGTAAAAAATAATTATCCGGAATTGTAGAGCTTGTACGCAGCAGATGCGAGAAAAAGGCTCATAATTTTATGAGCCTTCTGAGTATTAAAGAGCTTTCGCGGCTATTTCAGTGACAAGCTGGTAACTCTCATCGGGTTGCAGTTCTTTGCCTGTCTCCAGACTGTTGGCGTGATAGGTCGATTCGACACAGAGCATAGTCTGATAACCATTGTCTTGCATATCTGCCATCGCAGAAGCACCCTCAAGCCACGGGTTCCAGATAACTGCTGAGTTAGCACCACTATTTTTAACGGTAATAACCCGTTTGTTCTGAGGATCTGAAATTTCAATAACCTCTTCCGGCTGAGTATAAACCCGGTCAACGGTATCGGTCAGTTTCAGCGTTTGCTCTCCCTGACAAACCTTTGCCTCCTGCAGGCTATCGATATACTCGAGCCCCATGCCGGTTGTTTCTGACTGAGTAATATCGGCAATATTCAGATAGCTGTGCAGAGCGCCGGAGAAGCGCCACGGTTTATCATCGGTGTTGCAAATATCCAGCGTTACTTTCAGAGAGTCAGAAACTTCGATATAAAGACGAGCCTGAAAAGCAAAAGGCCAGATTGCGCGTGTTTCCTGGCTGTTTTCTAAGCCAAGGCAAATAATTACACCCTGCTCAGATTCGCGATGCTCCGCCAGATACCACTCGCTGGTACGGGCAAAACCGTGTGCTGGTGTAGCAATACGGCCGAACCACGGCCAGCAGACCGGAATACCGCCACGGATGGCTTTCTCTTTACTGAATTCGGCCTTTTCACTCAGCCAGATAAGTTCCTGTTGGCCTTGTGGCTTAAATGAGAGAAGGTGAGCACCGTGCAGAGAGATCTCAGCACTGGCTTTCGGGTGTGCGATCTGAATAACTTTCAGCTCTCCACGCTGAATAACCGAGACACAGTCTGAAAGCGGGTTAATAACAGGGTGATAATTTTCCATGGAACCGTTCCTTAATGCTGAAACTCGTGACATTAAAAACTCTTTATTTCAAAGCCAGAGTTTAAAAACAAAAAAGGCGACACAATGGCCGCCTTTTTTTCACTTTCAAAGAAAGTCTTTCGCTAATGCTTACTTAGAGATGTGAGCAATCAGGTCAAGAACTTTGTTTGAGTAACCGATTTCGTTGTCGTACCAAGATACAACTTTAACGAAGTTATCAGTTAGAGCGATACCAGCTTTAGCATCGAATACAGAAGTTTGAACTTCACCGATGAAGTCTTGAGAAACTACTGCATCTTCAGTGTAACCTAGAACACCTTTCAGCTCGCCTTCAGAAGCTTCTTTCATTGCTGCACAGATAGCTTCGTAAGATGCGCCTTCTTTCAGGTTAACAGTCAGGTCAACAACAGAAACGTTAGCAGTTGGTACGCGGAAAGCCATACCAGTTAGTTTGCCGTTTAGTTCTGGAAGAACAACGCCTACTGCTTTAGCAGCACCAGTTGAAGATGGGATGATGTTCTGAGAAGCACCACGGCCACCACGCCAGTCTTTAGCAGAAGGACCATCAACAGTCTTCTGAGTAGCTGTAGTTGCGTGAACAGTAGTCATAAGACCAGACTCGATGCCGAACTTGTCGTTAAGAACTTTAGCGATTGGAGCCAGGCAGTTAGTAGTACAAGAAGCGTTAGAAACGATATCCTGACCAGCGTAAGTGTCTTGGTTAACACCCATAACGATCATTGGAGTAGCGTCTTTAGAAGGACCTGTAAGAACAACTTTCTTCGCACCAGCAGTGATGTGCTGACGTGCAGTTTCGTCAGTCAGGAAGATACCAGTTGCTTCAGCAACAACGTCAACACCGATTTCGTCCCACTTAAGGTCAGTTGGGTTACGCTCAGCAGTTACACGTACAGTTTTGCCGTTAACAATCAGGTTACCGCCTTCAACTTCAACAGTACCGTTGAAACGACCGTGAGTTGAATCGTACTTAAGCATGTATGCCATGTATTCTACGTCGATTAGGTCGTTAATACCTACAACTTCGATGTCATTGCGCTCTACTGCTGCACGGAATACGAAACGACCGATACGGCCAAAACCGTTAATACCTACTTTGATAGTCATTATTGTTGCTCCACAACTTTAATTTCTGATGAAAGATAAACTGGTAGTAAAATTACAGAATCCAGTAATTGTCTGCAACAGATAATCGGTCTTTACTTGTTTAAAGTCAAAAAAATAGTGCGCTTTTTTCAAGAATGGCTGACAAGCGATTAAAAATTGTGCTCTTACTGAAAGAAACTGTCTTCTACTGACCAAAAAAATCACCAATAACACGGTTATTGATGTAAATAGTTTAAGTGTAAAAGTATGTGCTACAAAAACAGAATTTAGCAAGTTTTTCTGATTAAATCCGGTCATAATATTAAATATAAGAATAAAAAAGGGAGAAAAAGGAATGAAAAATCAAATAGAAAAAACCGATACTGAGTGGCGTAACCAATTGACAGAAGAGGAGTTTTTGGTTTGCCGGCAGCAGGGGACAGAGGCGCCATATTCAGGCAAGTTACTGCACAATAAACAGACAGGACAATATCTGTGTACCTGCTGTAGTGCGCCTCTGTTCCATTCGGAAAACAAATATGATTCCGGTTGTGGCTGGCCAAGTTTTGATGCCTCAATTGATGACAATGCGATACGTTATCTGAAAGATCACAGTCACGGAATGACGAGAATTGAGATCCGTTGTGCAAGGTGCGATAGCCATCTTGGTCACGTTTTTCCTGATGGACCACCGACAACAGGAGAGCGCTTTTGTGTCAATTCTGTGTCGTTAATTTTCAACAAAGAAGATCAGCAACGCTAACATCGTTTGTTCTTTTGTATTTTTTTTTCAGAACAGGCGGGAAATTACGCAAAAGAGCAATTATAAGTAGGGCACTATAAAGAGAAAAGGCTCAACCAACGTAATGCTGGCTGAGCCTTAATTTTTAGTTTATTCAAAAAATCATTAATAAAATCAGACCCTAGTATCTGGGAAGAAGGGCACTGCGATATTTACCATCCTTGATGGCGTCGACGATTCTTTCTGCCGTTTTTTGCAACTTCTCTTTCTTCTCATCAGAGAAGTTATACAGAACCATCAGGTTTCTTTCCGATGCAACAGGGAGATCGAACTCCTTGCCAACTAAAACCCAGATATAAGCGTGCTCTTTTCTCTTCAGAAAATGGTTAGTGCTGGCGAGGGACTCAATAATATTGATATTAAGATCTTCTCCGTCACTAAGCCTTAGTGCGTTATTTAGCAGGCGGATGCTCTTTTCTCTGTCTCTGGTAGCGTAGTAAGTGGCTAAAGCATACTGAAGCTCAGGCGTTTGAACTTTTTTCGAGTCTTCAAGCTTAAGGAACTGACGTAAGGCGGATTGATCGCCCTGAGTCCAGAGGAAATAAAGTGCCTCAGGTGAGGTAGATTTTTTCAGATCGGCAAGGATTCGTTTCTGCTCATCGTAGGTGTGCATCAGGGCAGTAAAACGACGCTCTTTTTTATCTCCTATCTTAGTGGGTTCGATCTGGGCGGCCAGATCTAAACACTTCTGATAGGCACGGACATAGTTAAACTCTTTGATTTTATTCTCATCAGTCGGAGATTCCAGTACCTCTTTCCTATGCCATATCAGATCGGTTCTCGGAACCCGGCACTGACCGTCACGCATATTCAGATGTTCACATCGAAGAGCTGATGAACTGGCACACAGCTCTTTGGTGTTCATATTGCCTTCCAGACAACCGGACAAGACAAGAGGCAGGCAAATTGTAAGGGTAATCTTATTCATTGTTTTTAACTTATACGTGTGACCAAATGCGCTATTTAAGTGACATAATGTTGACTAACGTTAAATGCTCTATAGCTTTATGTAAAAGCAGTGTTAGAGAATAGGACTTGTCACAGTGAATACAGAACAACTTGTAAGAGCAATTACTCCAGAAGCATACGAGAGACTACTATACGCCGTTGAAACAGGCAAATGGCCCGACGGAACGGCCTTGTCTCAGGAGCAGAGAGACAGCTGCATGCAGGCTGTTATGTTGTATCAGTCTAAGCATAATACAGAAGCGGAACATATGACGGTCGCTGCCGGTGGTGAAATCAGCTTTAAGTCAAAGTCTGAACTGAAAAAGGTATTTAAGCAGGGCAGTGACGATATTGTACGTGTGAAGGTAAATGAATAGCCTCTGGAAGATTCGTATTTTGAAACTCCGGATATAAAAACGGCTCTGTATCAAACAGAGCCGTATTGACATACTTTGATAGAAATAAGGCTATAAACTCATCTCACCACGCAGCACCTTCTGCATTTCGGTTTTTACTTCTTCATAACTAAGATCTTTACTCAGTAAATAGTGTAGCTTAGCTAGTGCGGCTTCCGGCGTCATATCGTAACCACTAATAACGCCTGCATCGGCAAGGGCACAACCGGTAGCGTAACCACCCATATTGACCTTACCGGCCAGACATTGTGTCAGGTTCACCACGATAACACCTCGTTCAGATGCTTCTTTCAGATGACCTAGTAGTTCCGGGTTTTGCGGGGCATTACCCACACCAAAGGTGAGCAGTATCATGGCATTTACCGGCTGTCTTAAAGTGTTGCGGATAACCTCGTGGGAGATACCCGGATACATAGTAATTACGCCGATAGGCTGCGGGGTAATATCATGCACATAAAAGTCACCTTCGGACTTTTCGCTCAACTTAGCGTGGTTGTTCACCTGAATGTTGATTCTGGCTTCCAGTAGCGGTGGCTCATTCGGTGAAGTAAAGGCGTTAAACCCGTCGGCATGTGACTTAGTGCTGCGGTTCCCGCGTAACAGCTGATTATTAAAAAACAGCGTCACTTCATTAATAGGATAATTAGCTGCAATGTGTAGAGCATTCAGCAGGTTAGCCTGACCGTCTGAACGCATTTCCGCCAGCGGGATCTGCGAGCCGGTAATAATGACTGGCTTACCAAGGTTCTCCAGCATAAAAGAGAGTGCTGAAGCTGTGTAGGCCATGGTGTCTGTCCCGTGCAGAATAACGAAGCCGTCATATTTATCGTAGTTGGCTTTAATATCATCGGCTATCTGCTGCCAGTCGGAAGGGGACATATCTGACGAATCAATCAAGGGACTGTATTCGTGGATGGTGTATTCGGGCATTTCGGGTCTGTGAAACTCTGGCATCCATGCTAATTCTTTTTCCATGTAGTTGGCTACAGGAACGTAACCGTTTGCTGACTTTTGCATGCCAATAGTGCCGCCTGTGTAGGCGATGTAGATGTGTTTTTTAATCATGATGATGGAGATCTTCAGATGGAAAGAAGGCGTGATTATAACGTAAATGAGCAGCTGAAAAATAGGTGTCTGGTTCCTATTTTTCAGCTGTGAAGTTCAAATTGTGAGGAATATTTTTTACTTAACCTGACAAGTCAGGCATGCGGAATAGTAACCTTTAGGATCATTAAAAGTACTGAGTAACTGACCATCCGCTTCAAGTTGTTTTGATAGTGGCTGAAGCGCTTCAGGGAGCAGGCTGTGAATATCAAAACCTGTTGCGATCATGATTTTCTCAGAGAGTTCCTGGAAAAACTGTTCTGTCGGGGTTAATTGCTCTTCTACCCAGTAAATATTGTAGTTTTCCATGCCTGCCAGTTCTGCTGCTTTCTCAATAGCATTGTCAAAATCACCCATATTATCAACAAGGCCGGCCTTCATAGCGTCATAGCCTGTCCATACACGCCCCTGAGCAACGTTATCAACTTGTTCCATTGGCAGGTCACGATTATTACTGACTAGAGAGATAAATCTATGGTAACCATTTTCGATACCAAGCTGAATGGCTTGCCCTGCTTTATCGGAAATTCCTCTTGTTATGCCGATACCGGAAAATGGTGTAGTGCCAACACCATCACTGTATACGCCGATGTTGTTCAGCCCTTTTTCAAAAGTGGTAATCACACTGAAAATGCCGATGGAACCAGTAAGCGTAGTCGGCTGGGCGATAATTTGGTCGGCATTAACTGAAATCCAGTAGCCGCCGGATGCTGCTACGCTCGACATAGAAACAACGACAGGTTTACCTGATGCTTTGATAGCTTCCACTTCATTGCGAATCACTTCTGAAGCAAACACGCTGCCTCCCGGGCTGTCCACCCTGAGAACAACGGCTTTTACTTTGTCGTCGTTTCGCGCTTCACGCAGCAGTGATGCAGTGGAGTCACCACCAACAGTGCCCCTTGACTGTTTACCGTCTACGATTGCACCACTTGCCACCACAACAGCAATATCATCGGCTGAGGAGTCAAATGAGTCGCTGTGGGTTTGTCGGTAATCGTAGTAACTGATGGCTTTATAGCTGTCTTTTCCTTCCTTACCGAACGCTTGTGCAAGTTGTTTGCGTATCTGCTGGCGGCTGGCCAGTTCATCAACAAGACCTGTCTGTTTTGAAAGTTGGGCAAGATCTCCGTTAACAGATTTCAACTTAGCCAGAAACTCATCCATTGATGGGTTGATGGCTTTTTTATCTATCTGACGGTTAGTAGCAACGTCTTCAATATAAGCGCCCCACAGTTGAGTCAGCCAGGCTGAAGCGGACTGTTTTGCCTCGTCAGACATATTATCCCTGATAAAGGGTTCGATTGCTGATTTGTAAGTACCTACTCTGAATACATGAGTATTTACATCCAGATTTTCTAGCAGGGTTTTATAGTAGAGAGGGTAGCTTCCGTAGCCACGCAACATTACCGCCCCTTCCGGTGCCATATAAATCTTGTCTGCGTAGCTTGCCAGATAGTACTGACTCTGATTGTAGAAATCACCGACGGCATAGACAGGTTTACCTGTGCTTTTAAACTCATTAATTGCTTTAGCGACGTAGCGAAGTTTGGTCAGGCTGGTTTCCGGCATCTCTTTCAGGCTGAGAACCAGTCCGGAGATATTGTTGTCTTCCGCTGCGTAGCGGATGGTATTAACAATATCGAAAAGAACATTTTCTTTAGGCAGTTCTTTGCCAAACAGGGAGCCGGTAAAAGAGTCCATCGGGTTGAGATAGCTTCTTTGCTCTACAATAGGGCCCGATAGGTTCATTACTAATGCAGAAGCTTCTTTTACCTGAGGAACCGGGGCTTCCTGAGTTTCATTGTATCCAAGAAAAATAACAGCAAGGATCAGAAAGAAAAACAGATTAAAAATAGCAAGGCGGATAAAGTTAAGTACCTTCCAAAAGCCTTTAAAGATCATGCCGATAAATTTGAAAATGCGTTTCATGTGTTCTCCGTGGTCCAGCATTCGGGACGCTGTGTCCTTTCTTAACTCATCCTACTTTATATTTCAGTAAATGACACCCAAGATTGATCGATGTTGCATAAATGTAAACGCTTGTTTGATTTTTGATCTAGATGTGAATAATCTGGTCTGACCATAAATATAAAAGTAAAGTGAGCTCTGCCATGTACCCAAACCTACTTCAACCCCTTGATCTCGGTTTTACTCAGTTAAAGAACCGGGTTTTGATGGGCTCTATGCATACAGGTCTTGAAGAACATAAAGAAGGCCTGCAACGTCTGGCTGCCTTTTATGAAGAGCGTGCAAAAGGCGGGGTGGGGCTGATTGTAACTGGTGGTTTTTCACCAAACCTGAGAGGGCGCCTGCACCCGTTAAGTGCGGAGTTTAGTAAACCAAAACACGCTAAAGCTCATAAGGTGGTAACAGAAGCCGTGCATAAACATGGTAGTAAGATTGCCTTGCAGATACTGCATGCCGGTCGTTATGCCATGCACCCTTTCTCTCAAAGTGCCTCTGGTATGAAAGCGCCGATTTCACGCTTTGCTCCCAGTGAGATGTCGGAACGCCAGATCCTAAAAACCATAGACGCTTTTGCTAACAGTGCTTCGCTCGCTCAACTGGCCGGATACGATGGCGTAGAAATTATGGGCTCTGAAGGGTATCTGATTAACCAGTTTATCTGCCGGCGGACCAATATGCGTTATGACCAGTGGGGCGGCAATTACAAAAAGCGTATGCGTTTTCCTGTGGAGATAGTTAAGGCGATACGTAAAGCGGTAGGCGATGACTTTATGATCATTTTCCGTCTCTCTATGCTGGATTTGGTCGAAGATGGCAGTACATTTGATGATGTTGTCGAGCTGGCGAAAGCGTTAGAAGATGCCGGTGTTACCTTAATCAATTCCGGAATAGGCTGGCATGAGGCAAGGATCCCCACTATAGCTACTCAGGTGCCCCGCGCGGCCTTTACCTGGGTGACAGAAAAGCTGAAGCCACACCTTAAAGTGCCGGTAATCACCTGTAACCGGATAAATACACCGGAAGAAGCAGAAAGAGTTCTGGCTTCAGGCCATGCAGATATGGTCTCTATGGCGCGTCCGTTTCTGGCTGATCCCGAGTTTGTTAACAAAGCAGAACAAGAGACTCCGCAGTTTATTAATACCTGCATCGGTTGTAATCAGGCCTGCCTGGATAATATTTTTCAGGGCAAACGGGCAAGTTGTCTGGTCAACCCGAGAGCGTGTTACGAAACAGAAATCAATATTGTTCCAGCGCAAACTAAGAAAAAAGTGGCGGTTATTGGTGCCGGCCCTGCCGGGTTATCCGCTGCAACCACGGCAGCAGAGTGCGGCCACTATGTAGATTTGTATGAAAAAAGTGACCGAATCGGTGGTCAGTTCCGGCTGGCAATGCAGATCCCGGGTAAAGAAGAGTTTCGTGAAACCATCCGTTATTTCGCTAACCGGATTGAGACCTCAGGGGTAAACCTGAAATTAAACTGTGAAGCTAAATATGATGATCTGAAAGGATACGATGAGATTATTATGGCATCGGGTGTAGAGCCACGTATTCCGGATATTGAAGGTGTCTCTAATCCGGAAAAGGTGATCGATTATCAAACCCTTATCAAAGAGAAAACACCAGTCGGCGAGAAGATAGCTATTGTCGGTGCTGGTGGTATAGGGATAGACATTGCAACTATGCTGACGGAACCTCAGCATCAGAGTTTGTTTGACTGGCTGCATGAGTGGGGCATTGATACGGAACTGACTCATCCGGGTGGTTTATACCCTCATCTGGATTCAACCAGCGAGAAAACCGTTTGGGTGTTACAACGGAGAAAAAGCAGGGTGGGGAAAGGACCCGGAAAAACAACCGGCTGGATCCATAAACGTACTCTGGAAAAAAGAGGCGTGCACCTGATGGGCGGAGTTAGTTACAACGCTATTGATGAAGAGGGGCTGCATATTAATATTAATGGCGCAGAGCAACTTCTGGATGCGGATAAGATTGTTATTTGTGCCGGTCAGGAATCGGTGCGCCCTTTTGAGAGTCACTGGAAGGAGTTAGGCGATAAGCTGCACGTTATCGGCGGAGCGGATAAAGCTGGTGAACTGGATGCAGTGAGAGCGATTCGTCAGGGTATGGAAGCCGCGTTAAAGCTATAACTGGACGAGATACAGAAGATAAAAGGGAGCGAATGTCGCTCCCTTTCTGTTTACATCAGGTTAAGTAAATTATTTTGGCTGGGCATCAATACATTGGCCATTTACCTCTGAGCCTTCCGGAGACATCAGATACAGGTAGAGCGGCATAATATCCAGTGGTGTTTTCAGTAAATCAGTATCCTCTGCCGGATAAGCTTTAGCTCGCATACCAGTGCGGGTCGCGCCCGGGTTAATCGCGTTGACTTTAATCTTGCTGTCGGTCAGCTCATCGGCAAGGATCTGCATCATACCTTCGGTAGCAAATTTAGAGATTGAGTAAGCTCCCCAGAAAGCTCTGCCGCTATGGCCTACAGTGGAAGAGGTGAATACAATGCGGGCGTCATCGGATTTGTGCAGTACAGGAAGCAGCGCCTGAGTCATCAGAAACTGCGCTTTTACATTTACCTGCATCACATCATCAAAGGTGTCTTCACCAATTTGATCAAACGGGCTGATAACACCAAGCAGGCTGGCATTATGCAGAACACCGTCCAGCTTACCAAACTGCTGCTCAATGGTATCTGCCATATCGATATAGTTTTGTTTGCTGGCACCTTTCATATCCAGAGGGATAATTGCGGCCTGAGGGTAGCCGGCAGCTTCGATCTCATCATAGGTTTGCTCAAGTTTTTTAACTGTGCGTCCCAATAAAATCACCGTTGCGCCGTGTTGGGCAAAGCTCAAAGCAGCCTGCTTTCCTATACCATCTCCGGCACCGGTAACTAAGATGACTTTTTCCTTTAAAGAATCTGAAGAGACTGAATAATCCACTTTGATTTGTTTCCTATTTTTATTAACTTTTTATTGGTAATCGTGACAAGTTAGTTACAATACACGAATTCAAACCATTGGGGATAATAGATTGGAATTTTTGTTGGATTACGGCCTGTTTTTGGCCAAGATTGCGACCTTTGTTGTGGCAATTATTGCCGTGCTGGTGGTAGCTAAGGCCGTCGGTGGTCGTCAGGGTGGCTCAAAGGGTGAATTGGAAATAACGAACCTGACAGAAAAGCATAAAGAGAACATTGAAGTCATGGAGCATCACCTGCATGACGGTACATTTATTAAAGAGCGCGATAAAGCAGAAAAGAAATCCGAAAAAGAGAAAACCAAGCAGCGTAATAAAGAAGTAAAGAAAGCGGCGAAAGAGGGCACTTTAGAACTGACCCGCGAGCCACATCTGTTTGTTCTGGATTTTAACGGCAGCATCGATGCCAAAG
Source organism: Vibrio sp. SCSIO 43137 (assembly GCF_028201475.1). Lineage (NCBI taxonomy): Bacteria > Pseudomonadati > Pseudomonadota > Gammaproteobacteria > Vibrionales > Vibrionaceae > Vibrio > Vibrio sp. SCSIO 43137. The sequence continues at coordinate 1,080,628 of NZ_CP116383.1, forward strand.
AAGTTGCCTCACTTCGTGAAGAGATCACCGCTATCCTGTCTGTTGCCAGAGAAGGTGATGAAGTTCTGCTGCGTCTGGAGTCTGGCGGCGGTATGGTTCACGCTTATGGCTTGGCTTCTTCACAGCTGGATCGTATTAAAGCGGCTAATATTCCCCTTACTATTGCCGTTGATAAAGTTGCTGCCAGTGGCGGTTATATGATGGCTTGTATTGCCGATAAGATTGTTTCAGCCCCTTTTGCTGTGGTTGGTTCTATCGGCGTTATTGCTCAGATCCCGAACTTTAATAAGCTGCTTAAAAAGCACGATATTGAGTATGAGCAGTTAACTGCAGGTGAGTACAAGCGTACTTTGACCATGTTTGGTGAAAATACTGACAAGGCGCGTGAGAAATTTAAGCAGGAACTGGAAGAGACTCACGTGCTGTTTAAAGACTTTATCCGTGAGCGCAGGCCAGAGCTGGAGCTGGAAAAAGTCGCAACGGGTGAACATTGGTTTGGTAGCAAAGCAAAAGAGCTTGGTCTGGTGGATGAAATTACCACTTCTGATGATATTGTTGTGGCGGCCTGTAAAGAGAAAACCGTGTTGTCAGTTCGTTATCTTCAGAAGAAAAAGATCAGTGATAAGCTGGCCAGAATTGGTGGTGATGCTGCCGATCATCTGCTGATGAAATGGATGTCTCGCGGGCAGAGACCAATGGTGTAAAACCGTTATAGTTATAAAAATACCCGGTTGAGCATTAAGCCAGCCGGGTATTTTTTTATCCTCTTTTCCTGTCCTGTTTTTACTCGCACCTGAACGCATTTCCCTCTATAATACGCCCGCCGAAAAATACGCCGTTCTCTCAAATACAGTGCTAGATAACTGTCAGAATTAGACTACACTCAGGCAACAGAAACTGAATCGTGCAGGGCTAACCGGGAGCGGCATAAAAACAAAGTTGGAGTATTAAATGTCTTCGAATACACCCGTTGTAACCGTGGATGGACCGAGTGGTGCTGGTAAAGGCACTCTATGTATGTTGTTGGCAAAACAGTTAGGCTTTCATTTATTGGATTCCGGTGCAATTTATCGTGTGTTGGCACTTGCTGCTATTCATCACGGGGTTGATACCGAATCAGAAGATGATTTAGTTCCTTTAGCAACGCATCTGGACGTACAGTTTATTGCTGAAGGTGACCTGGTAAAAGTGATTCTGGAAGGTGAGGACGTCTCTCCGGAACTGCGTAAAGAAGAAACAGGCAATGCAGCTTCAAAAGTAGCGGCATTTCCGAGAGTAAGAGAGGCGCTTTTGCGTCGTCAGCGTTCGTTTAGTACAGAAGCCGGTTTAGTGGCAGACGGACGTGATATGGGTACAGTAGTGTTCCCTAATGCAGAGGTAAAAATCTTCCTCGATGCAAGTGCAGAAGAAAGGGCAAATCGACGCCTTAAGCAGTTGCAAGACAAGGGGTTAAGTGTTAAATTTGACCACCTTTTGCGCGAGATACAGGAGCGCGATGACCGAGACCGCAACCGTGCGGTTGCTCCGTTACGCCCTGCTGAAGGCGCTTTAGTGCTTGATTCTACATCACTTTCTATTGAAGAAGTGGTAGAAGAAGCAATGAAATATATCGAATCTAAATTGTCTCAATAAGAGGCAATGGGAGGTCGGCTGCAAGGATGATAGTTGGCTATTTTATCAACCCCACGCGGTAGGATGCCCGTGGAAGTTTAATATTGAAGATCAAATTAATGACTGAATCTTTCGCTCAACTCTTTGAAGAGTCTCTAAACGAACTAGAATTCCGCCCTGGTACTATTGTTAAAGGTACTGTTGTTGCAATCGAGAACGGTTTTGTTCTTGTTGACGCTGGCCTTAAGTCTGAGTCTGCTATCCCTGCTGAACAATTCAAGAACGCTGCCGGCGAACTTGAAGTTGAAATCGGTTCTGCAATCGACGTAGCTCTAGACGCAGTAGAAGACGGCTTTGGTGAAACTCAACTTTCTCGTGAGAAAGCTAAGCGTCACGAAGCTTGGATCGTTCTTGAGAAAGCATACGAAGAAGCTGAAACTGTTGTTGGTATCATCAACGGTAAAGTTAAAGGTGGTTTCACTGTAGAACTAAACGGTATCCGTGCGTTCCTACCTGGTTCACTTGTTGACGTTCGCCCAATCCGCGACACAACTCACCTAGAGAACAAAGAGCTAGAGTTCAAAGTAATCAAGCTAGACCAGAAGCGCAACAACGTTGTTGTTTCTCGCCGTGCTGTTATCGAATCTGAAAACAGTGTTGAGCGTGATGAGCTTCTTGAAACTCTGCAAGAAGGCAGCGAAGTTAAAGGTATCGTTAAGAACCTTACTGACTACGGTGCATTCGTTGACCTTGGTGGTGTTGACGGTCTTCTTCACATCACAGATATGGCTTGGAAGCGTGTTAAGCACCCATCTGAGATCGTAAACGTAGGTGACGAGATTCTAGTTAAAGTTCTTAAGTTCGATCGTGAGCGCACTCGCGTATCACTAGGTCTTAAGCAGCTAGGTGAAGATCCATGGGTAGCAATCGCTAAGCGTTACCCAGAAGGTCACAAGCTGACTGGTCGTGTAACTAACCTGACTGACTACGGCTGCTTCGTTGAAATCGAAGAAGGCGTTGAAGGTCTTGTACACGTTTCAGAAATGGACTGGACTAACAAGAACATCCACCCATCTAAAGTGGTTAACGTTGGCGACGAAGCTGAAGTTATGGTTCTTGAAATCGACGAAGAGCGTCGTCGTATTTCTCTGGGTCTTAAGCAGTGTAAAGCTAACCCATGGCAGTCATTCGCTGAAGCACAAGCTAAAGGCGACAAAGTTACTGGTAAGATCAAGTCTATCACTGACTTTGGTATCTTTATCGGTCTTGAAGGTGGCATCGACGGTCTTGTACACCTGTCTGATATCTCTTGGAACGTTCCAGGTGAAGAAGCAGTACGTGAATACAAGAAAGGCGATGAAATCTCAGCTGTTGTTCTTGCTGTTGATGCAGAGCGTGAGCGTATTTCTCTTGGCGTTAAGCAAATGGAAAACGACCCGTTCAATGCATTCGTAGCGGATAACAAAAAAGGTGCTCTAGTTAACGGTACTGTAACTGCAGTAGACGCAAAAGGTGCTACAATTGAAATTGTAGAGGGCGTTGAAGGTTACATCCGTGCTTCTGAAGTATCACGTGACCGTGTTGAAGATGCATCTCTAATCCTGAGCGTTGGCGATAGCGTTGAAGCGAAGTTCACCGGTGTTGACCGTAAGAACCGCGTAATCAACCTTTCTGTTAAAGCGAAGGATGAAGCTGAAGAGCAAGAAGCAATGGCATCACTGAACAAGCAAGATGAAGGCGCGTTCACAAATGCTATGGCTGACGCATTCAAGGCTGCTAAAGGCGAATAATCGCATAAGGGAGCCTTTTGGCTCCCTTTAATTCGATAGGGACTTTTCCGATAGTAAGTGATGAGGGTATATATGACTAAGTCTGAATTAATAGAAAGACTCTGTGCCGAGCAAACTCACCTTTCAGCAAAAGAGATCGAAGATGCTGTAAAAGATATTTTAGAGCATATGGCATCTACCTTAGAGGGTGGAGACCGAATTGAAATTCGTGGTTTTGGTAGCTTCTCATTACATTATCGCGAGCCTAGGGTTGGACGTAATCCTAAAACAGGTGAAAAGGTTGAACTTGATGGAAAATATGTTCCTCATTTCAAACCGGGTAAAGAGCTGCGTGAACGCGTAGATTTTCACTAATTAGCCTAGTTTCGAGTTATACAAAAGCGGCATATGTTGATATGCCGCTTTTTTATGAACGGAATAAAGCTGTAGCCATGGTTTGTCAGCGCGATTTACTGCATAATCAGAGGTTAGCGAATTATTCAGGAGTAATGAGCAGTGAAAATTATAAAAACGATTCTTATCATCGCACTTTTCTTGGTCGCACTGGCATTGGGTGCTCAGAATCAGGAAATCGTTAGCTTCAATTATCTTCTTGCCAAAGGAGAGTTCCACCTTTCTACTTTGCTTGGTGTTGTGTTTGTCTCCGGTTTTGCCCTTGCGTGGTTGATTGTTGGTAGTATTCAACTTAAATCCCGTCTGACTATTCGTCGTTTAAATCGCCAGTTAAAAAAAGCAGAATCCCAACAAGTGGCCGTTGAGAGTAAAGCTTAGTAAAGAACAGGCCTGTTAGATGTTAGAACTACTTTTCCTGCTACTGCCGATTGCCGCTGCCTATGGCTGGTACATGGGCAATCGTAGTGCGCGCCACGATAAGCAGGAACAGTCCCACCAAATCTCAAGACAATATGTAACAGGTCTTAACCTGCTGTTATCTGAACAGTCAGATAAGGCAGTCGATCACTTTATCGAACTGCTTCAGGTCGATAACGAAACCATAGATACACACTTAGCACTAGGCAACCTGTTCCGTTCTCGGGGAGAGGTTGACAGAGCCATTCGTATTCACCAGAACCTGATATCCCGTCAGGGGCTGACCATAGATCAGAAGAACATCGCTCTGCAGCAGTTGGCTAAAGACTACATGGTCTCCGGGTTTCTTGATCGCGCAGAAAAGATCTTTGAACAGCTGGTTGATGAGCCTTCCCACCGTGAAGCGGCCCTGACCCAGTTAGTGTCCATCTATCAGCAAACGCGTGAGTGGAGCAAAGCTATCCACTACGCTACCGCGCTGGTTAAAATGGGCAGGAAACGAATGTCGGCCAGTATTGCTCATTTCTGGTGTGAGCTGGCCATGCTTGAACAGGCAGACGAGAAAAAATCCAAAGCTATTTTGTACTTTAAACGTGCTTTATCTGAAGACCCGAAATGTGTCCGTGCCAGTATTTCCCTTGGTAAGCTCTATCTGGAAAATGAAGATTATAAAAGCACCATAAAATATATGCAGATGGTGTTAGAGCAGGATGTTGATTTTATTGGTGAAGTTTTGCCTACACTGGCGGATTGCTATCATCACCTTGGTCAGGAAGACCAGTTGGTTGAGTTTTTAAGAGCCTGTATCGACAAGAAAGCAGGCGTGTCTGCTGAGCTGATGCTTGCTCAGCTTGTGGCGCATCATGAAGGCGTTGCTTCTGCACAGATGCTGTTGACCAGACAATTAGTGAGAAACCCGACTATGAAGGGCTTCCACCGCCTGATGGACTATCACTTGGCAGAGGCGGAAGAGGGGCGGGCCAAAGAGAGCCTTAATACTCTGCGTTCTCTGGTGGGAGAACAACTTAAGATTAAACCTCATCACAGGTGCCGTAAATGTGGCTTCTCAACTCATGCTCTTTACTGGCATTGTCCTTCCTGTAAAGGGTGGGGAACCATTAAGCCGATCCGTGGACTGGATGGTGAGTGACTGAACAAGATAAATTTCAATAAAACCTTCTTTTTATAAGAAGGTTTTTTTCAGCGAAAAATAAGGAGAGAAAATGCAGGATCAAAAAGTAATAGTGGCTCTGGACTACGATAACCAGAAAGACGCACTAACCTTTGTTGATAAAGTTGACCCGACATCATGCCGGTTAAAAGTAGGCAAAGAGATGTTCACTCTTTTCGGTCCTGAGTTTGTGAAGTCGCTGCATAGAAGGGGCTTTTCGGTTTTTCTTGACCTGAAGTTTCACGATATACCAAACACATGCTCCAAAGCGGTTCGTGCTGCGGCAGAGATGGGCGTATGGATGGTCAATGTACATGCCGGCGGCGGAGAGAAGATGATGACCGCATCCAGAGAGATTCTTGAACCTTATGGGACGGACAGGCCACTGTTAATCGGTGTTACGGTTCTGACCAGCATGGAACGCAGTGACTTATCTGGTATAGGTATTGACTGCGAGCCGCAACAGCAGGTAATGAGACTGGCAGAGCTGACGAAAAACAGCGGCTTAGACGGGGTCGTCTGTTCCGCTCAGGAGTCCCAAATGCTGAAATCGGCGCTGGGAAGTGAATTTAAATTGGTTACTCCGGGGATTCGTCCGGCTGGCAGTGCTCAAGGCGATCAAAAGCGTATTATGACGCCGGTAGAGGCGATTCAGGCGGGTTCAGATTATCTGGTTATCGGCAGGCCTATTACTCAGGCAGACAACCCGGCAGAGGTGCTGTCTGCGATAAACCGCTCACTACAAAGCTAGACCTTGAGAGAGAATAAGGCCGTTGGATAGCGGCCTTATTCTCTTAACTGTCAGAACTGCCTGTTTACGCAGGAACTCCGCTATGGAACTTAAAGTCCTTATCAGGGGTGGAGATCAGTTCTGCTTCTATGGCGCCAAAGTAGGTCACTCTGTCGCTAATATCTTTTTCAGCAATCTGCTCTGCCAGTGATAGGTAATCTTGGTAATGTCGTGCTTCAGAGCGTAGTAGCGAGATATAGAATCGCCCGATATCATCATCCAGATGTGGTGCCAGTTTAGCAAACCGCTCACAAGATCTTGCTTCAATATAGGCGCCGATAATGAGCTTATCGATTAAGGCTGCAGGCTCATAAGTCCTCATATGTGACAACATTCCCTTGGCATAACGGCTGGCACGGATATTTTCGTAGTTAATGCCTCTGCTACCCATTATCTCCAGAACCTGATAAAAGTGATGCAACTCCTCTTTGATCAGCAATACCATTTTGTCGATAAGATCCTGACTGTATTCCGAGCCGGATTTGCCAACAATAGATTTTGATAAGTTGTTTTTGTTTTTTAGTGAGTTGATATCGCCTATACGGCGGTATGCAAAGTCTTCATAGGGTCTAAACCATTCCAGCAGAGTTTCGGCACTATCATCGTCTACAGCATATTTACGAATTAAGTACATAGCAGACTGTCCCGCTTTTAACTCACAAATCAGATGGTCAAGCAGAATGGTTTTCAGGTTTTCTGCTTTCCGCGCTTGTTCAATCCACTCCTCTGGCGTTTCACATTGCAGAAAGTTCCGGATGGGTTCTAGTAAGTTTTGTATGGTTGAGTCTTTATTCATATTATTTTCAGTATTAAAAAAGGCCGCAGAAGCGACCTTAATAAAAAGCAGTAAGTCAGGCTACCATTTTTTCTTTTCACCAAATAGCGCTTCCATATCGCTGTCGCGCTCTTTCTCTTCCTGAGCCAGCAGATCTTCAGCACTTTTACTCTTCGAATTAGACTCAAGTTCACTCAGCATCATTTGTAGCTTCTCACGTGCCTGATTTGAGTAGCTATCATTTTTCGGAGTTAAGGCGTCGATACCTTTCTTAAGCAACTGTCTGGCGGTTCCTGTCTGGCCACGAACCATAGCATCTTTGGTTCGCTTAATAACGTTTTCTATATTAATCCGGATCTGAATAGTTTCCAGACGGGCATTTTCTGCCACATAAGCCTGAGTATTAAAGCGGCCTTTATTGTGTTCGCTGCGGATAGTATCACGCAGGCGCTTCACCAGCTTAAGCATAACAATGGCCTGCTTATCGCTGCTTGGTACCTTAAAGGTTGTGCTTTCGCCACCGGAATAGTTTTCTCTTAACTGAGCAATTTGAGCTTTCATATTCTCAATACGTTGAGCAAGTTGTTTACTCTTGGGATCCAGCTCCTGCATGCTTTCCAGAGAGTCTAAAATTCTCTGGTTCAGACAGATCAATAGATCCTGACTATATGGCAGATGGTGGGCATTACCAATCAGGTCTTCGGTAGCATCGATAATAGCTATATATCTGGAAGATTCCTGTCTTCTCGACATCTCAAGCTTTGTATTATACTGGAGCATCACGTTATATCCGATAACGAGAACCAGTAGTACGGCAACGAGAACAATAATTAAACCAATATTCATATATCTTTTTCTGTCTTGAGATTAACTAAGCTACTGCTAAGCATACACGATTCTAAAAGCTGACTACAGTTATTGTCTTATATGTGATTCTAATATTGTAGAAAAAATATGCACAGAGATAAATTATGAGCTGTTGCTTACAAAAATATAACTTTTACTCTGCATCAGGTTGATCAACTCTCTCAATAAATACCGAGAGAAGTCGCTTTTCACTATCATTTTTTACCATAAGGCGTTATAACTATTGCTTATAGTTGTTAAATATAACGTTTAATTATATATAGTAACTTCTCTGGCACGGCTCTCATTTGTTACAGAGAAGCCATAAATTTTACCCAGTGATTTACGGATAATGTCCCTCCAGGTGAAGGATTACAGGTAGTAAGATGAAATTACAGCAGTTGAAGTACATTGTTGAAGTGGTTAATCATAATCTGAACGTATCGGCGACTGCCGAGAGTTTATACACCTCTCAGCCGGGGATCAGTAAGCAGGTTCGTCTGTTGGAAGATGAGCTTGGTATTCAGATTTTCGAACGTAGTGGTAAGCATCTTACTCAGGTGACCGGTGCCGGCGAGGAAATCATCCGCATTGCCCGGGAAATCCTTTCACGGGTAGAAGGGGTTAAGTCGGTGGCTGCCGAGCATACTCATCCTGAGATGGGGACGCTGAATATCTCGACAACCCATACGCAAGCCCGCTACGCCCTTCCTGAGGTGATTAAATCTTTTACTGAACGTTTCCCTAAGGTCTCCCTGCATATGCATCAGGGAACACCTACTCAGATGTCTGAAGCGGTGGCTAAAGGAACGGCAAACTTCGCTATTGCCACAGAAGCGCTGCATCTGTATCAGGACGCTATCATGTTGCCTTGCTATCACTGGAACCGTTCTATTGTAGTGATGAAAGATCACCCGCTGGCGCAAAAGCAACATCTGACTATTGAAGACTTAGCCTCATATCCATTAGTGACTTACGTATTCGGATTTACCGGACGCTCGGAACTGGATACCGCCTTTAACGATGCAGGTTTAACACCAAGAATTGTGTTTACTGCCACGGATGCCGATGTGATTAAAACCTATGTCCGTATGGGGATCGGCGTCGGTGTTATTGCCAGCATGGCCGTAGACCAGCAGCAGGATTCGGATTTAGTCGTGATTGATGCCAGCCATATCTTTGGTTCAAGCACTACTAGTATCGGTTTCAGAAGAGGTACTTTCCTGCGTAGCTATATGTTCGATTTTATGGAGCGCTTTGCTCCCCATCTTACCCGCCCGGTTGTTGAACAGGCTATCTCTTTAAGAAACAACGCTGAAATAGAAGAGATGTTTAAGGACATTGTACTTCCTACCCGGTAATTCAGCGCTTTAAAACTTCTTTTATACCCCCTACAATCGCTGCAGGTTGTAGGGGGTAATTATGTTGAACCATTTTTGGCGGCTTGATCAGTTGCTGAATCGTTATTCGTCACTCTGGATGGCGGAACCTTTTCATTTAAGCAGAGAACCTGATGTCGTATGGCAGCAAGAATATAGTGCCCTGTATCAATGGCTGAAAGGGCTGTCTGTAGAACAGATTCAGGCTTACAAAAGTGATAATGAAAAACTCAGTACAGCGATTCAGACGGTATTTCCTGATGCAACTGAACTGCTTAGCCTATGTCAGATAGAGCCGCTTACTCACTTTGAACTGACCATAACAGCCGGTATGACGTCTGGTATTCCCGGCAGAAAGCTATCTCAGATTCAAGCGATGGGCGCATTTGCCCTGTCCAATCATAAAGGAAGTGAATGGCTGGAGTGGTGCTCCGGAAAAGGCTATCTGGGGCGGATTCTGACAAGTCAGTCGCAACAAGCTGTCACAAGTTTCGAGTGGCAGGAGAGTCTCTGTCAGTCCGGGCAGGCAGATGCAGATAAAAACAAGCTGAAGATGCATTTTGTACAGGGTGATGCATTGAGTGACAGTGCCAGAGCTGTGTTTAATCCGCAGCAGCATGCTGTTGCCCTGCATGCCTGTGGCGACCTACATGTAAAATTGCTTCAAAATGCAGCTGAAGCGGGTAACCGGGCTGTTACGATTTCGCCATGTTGTTATCACCTTACTGAAAACTCTCATTATCTGCCTTTATCAGAGGCGGCAAAGAGTTCCTCTCTGAAACTCTCCAGACAAGCTTTGAGAATACCTTTACAGGAGACTGTTACCGGCGGAGAGCGGGTTATCAGGCACCGTCAGCAGGAGATGGTGTTCAGGCTAGGGCTGGATAGTATGCTAACTGAAGAGCTGAACCATGAAGGTTATATGCCTATTCCAAGTATCAAAAAGTCAGAACTGTCTAATGGTTTTGTTTATCTTTGCCGATGGGCTGCGCAACAGAAGCAATTCGGGTTGCCTGACGAGATTAATTTTGATTATTGGGAAGAAAAAGGGCTTGAGCGATTCTGGTTTATGGAGCGCCTGAGTCTGATTCAGCAGTTGTTTCGCCGTCCGCTGGAGGTCTGGCTGGCACTGGATAAAGGGCTGTTTTTGCAGCAACAGGGGTATCAGGTACAGATAGGTGAGTTCTGCCCGAGGGCGGTAACACCAAGAAATATTCTTATTCATGGCTGCAAACAATAAAAAAGGGCTGAAAATTCAGCCCTTTGCTAACCTGTTAAACAGAATTAGTTAAACATTTCGATCGCTTTTTCAGGCTCGATGTATTCCAGATCGAAGCTTTCAGCCACCTCTTTGCAGGTTACTTTACCGTGAATAACATTCAGACCGGAAAGGAAGCCTTCATCAGCAAGAAGTGCGTCTCTGTAGCCTTGGTTAGCCAGTTTAATAATGTATGGCAGGGTAGCGTTGTTCAGCGCGTAAGTTGATGTTCTTGCAACTGCACCCGGCATATTAGCCACGCAGTAGTGAACAACGTCGTCAACAATATAAGTTGGTTCTGCGTGAGTCGTGGCGTGAGAAGTTTCAAAACAACCGCCCTGATCGATAGCTACATCCACTACTGCCGCGCCCGGTTTCATCTTAGCAATATGTTCTTTAGTAACCAGTTTAGGTGCTGCTGCCCCCGGAATCAGTACTGCACCGATAACCAGATCCGCTTCCAGTACATGTTTATCAAGAGCATCTTTAGTTGAGTAAACCACTTTAGCACGGCCCTGGAACTCTTCGTCCAGTGAGCGCAGAGTATCGATATTTCTGTCAAGAATAGTCACATCAGCTCTCAGGCCAACCGCCATTCTCGCTGCGTTAGAACCAACAACACCGCCGCCGATAACCACAACTTTTGCCGGTTCAACGCCCGGTACACCGCCAAGTAGCAGACCCTGACCACCATGAGATTTCTCTAGAGTTTGTGCACCTGCTTGAATAGACATTCGGCCAGCAACTTCAGACATTGGTGCTAATAGTGGAAGATGACCCATATAATCTGTTACAGTCTCATATGCTATACAGACAGCTTTACTCTTGATAAGCTCTTCGGTCTGTGGAAAATCTGGTGCGAGATGTAAATAGGTGAACAATATTTGCCCCTCGCGTAACATAGCACGCTCGACAGCTTGAGGTTCTTTAACCTTAACAATCATCTCTGCTTTGCTGAAAACGTCGGCAGCAGTAGGAAGAATGGATGCGCCTGCAGCAAGGTAGTCATCGTCTGAGAAGCCAATGCCTGAACCGGCATTTGTTTCAACATAGACCTGGTGACCATGAGAGATGAGCTCTCTGACACTTGCTGGTATCATGCCCACGCGGTATTCGTGGTTCTTGATTTCTTTTGGTACGCCAATGATCATCCTGACTCCTTTAATATAATTGGTTGTATTGACTAGTGTGTAGGGATTTTTATCGAATATAACTCTAGTATATAGACTAAATGTTAAAATTTGATACTGAATATTAAGAAGTTGTAGTATATTTTTTTGCAAGGAAGTAATAAGGTGGAATAAAAAATGGCAGACAACTATAAAAAACCGTCCAAGGAACTTGATCGCATAGATCGAAATATTTTAAACGAGCTGCAGAAAGACGGACGTATTTCTAATGTTGAACTGTCTAAGCGAGTAGGGCTTTCGCCTACGCCTTGCTTGGAGAGGGTTCGACGTTTAGAGCGTCAGGGGTACATTAATGGTTATACAGCACTGCTTAACCCGCAGTACTTAGATGCTTCTCTGTTGGTATTTGTAGAGATTACTCTGAACCGTGGTGCTCCGGATGTATTTGAGCAGTTTAATCAGGCGGTTCAGAAGCTGGACGACATTCAGGAGTGTCATCTTGTTTCTGGTGATTTTGACTATCTTCTGAAGACTCGTGTATCGGATATGGGGGCGTATCGAAAACTTCTTGGTGATACTCTACTCAGATTGCCCGGCGTAAACGACACACGTACCTATGTGGTTATGGAAGAAGTTAAGCAGTCAAACCATCTGGTTATCAAAACCCGATAATTGACGACGAAAGTCAAGACTTAGTGCCTGAGCCTGAGAGAGGTATTCAATTAAGGCTCTCTTTGCATTGGGTTTTTGCAGCAGATGTGATTAAATCTCACTATAAACCGAGCGGCTTTAGCCGCTCGGACTGTTTATATAATGTCAGAATTTCTTATGTTCAAAGAGAACAAAAATAAAGTAGAAACCATCATCAAAACCGGTACTCCGGATGAAAAGCCCCGTCTGAACGGCGTTCAGCGCCTGAGGGAATGCTGCTTCATTCTTGGTGTGCTGACCGCTATTTTTCTGGCGGTCTCTCTGTACAGCTTTAATCCTGCTGATCCTTCTTGGTCTCAGACCTCGTGGGGTGGTGAGGTTAAAAATGCCGCCGGAACGGTAGGGGCTCTGTTTGCAGATTCGCTGTTTTTTACTTTCGGAACACTGGCATTCTCCATTCCTGTTATTGCCGGCGTAATGACATGGGCACTGTTTAAGAAAAGAAGTGAAGATGACGCCGTCGATTTGGTTCTGTGGGGATCGCGCCTGCTCGGGCTGACCGTGGTGATATTAACCAGCTGTGGTCTGGCGGATATCAATTTTGACGACATATGGTATTTCTCATCCGGAGGGGTCATTGGTGATGTGCTCACCAGCCTTGCTCTTCCGTCGCTGAATGTACTTGGCAGTACACTGGTGTTTCTGTTCCTCTGGTGTGCCGGCTTAACTTTATTAACCGGTATTTCATGGCTATCTGTGGTTGAATGGCTGGGTAACGGTGCATTGTCATTGGCAGCCTGGCTGGTTAACGCTGTCCGTGGTACGCCGGCGGAAAAACTTCAGGCCAACCTTGCTGTACCGGAATCCGCATCGGATCTTGTTGATGACGAAGCGTTGCCAGTCGTCTCTACAGAAGAGCAAAAACAACAGCCAGCTTCTTCCCGCTATAACATTCATACTCCTCAGCAGAGCCAGCCAGTGTCAGCCAGTTCGGCAGATAGTGTGACAGAGACGGAAGAAACTGATATACCAGACAGAACAAGCCAGCTTTCTTCCACCATAGAGGAGCTGGAGCAGCAGGCCGCCAGTGCTGACGATATGGCTTCCGGCCGCATAGCACAGAGCCAAGAACGGCTAACCGGACTACAAGATGAACAAGACCAGTCAATCTCGCCTGAGCCGTATATGCAGCTTGGTGATATTGATAGCGTAACTTTAGAACAGCAGGATAATGGCTCTGATAAGCAGACTGCCTTAGATACCGATAATCAGGTTAGTCACGAAGAGTTAAGCCCTGAAGGGGAAGCTTATGTTGAACCGCAAACCGCACCAGAGTCCGTTGCTGTAGCAGAAAGCGATCAAGATCCTGATGTTACTGCATTTCAGGAAATGGTACAGGAAGCGCAGAGCAATATGGCCGGGGCTGAAAACCCGTTCCTGATAAAGAAAGAGCAGGATTTACCGGTTCCTACCTCACCTATGCCGACTTTGGAGCTGCTATATCATCCTGAGAAACGAGAAAATCATATCGACCGTGAGGCGCTGGAAGAGATTGCCCGATTGGTGGAGGCCAAACTGGCCGATTATAAGATCAGCGCCAGAGTGGTAGATATTTTCCCCGGCCCGGTGATTACCCGTTTTGAGCTGGACTTAGCGCCGGGTGTTAAGGTTAGCCGTATCTCCAGCCTGTCAATGGATTTAGCCCGTTCACTCTCTGCCATGGCAGTACGTGTGGTAGAGGTGATACCGGGTAAACCTTATGTTGGTCTTGAACTGCCAAATATGAGCAGACAGACGGTTTACCTCTCTGATGTTGTCAGCAGCGAGCAGTTTATACAGGCCAATTCACCGACCACAGTAGTTCTGGGGCAGGATATCGCTGGCGAAGCGGTTGTTGCAGATCTGGCGAAGATGCCTCATGTGCTGGTGGCAGGTACCACAGGCTCCGGTAAGTCGGTCGGGGTGAACGTCATGATTCTGAGTATGTTGTATAAATCAACACCAGAAGATGTCCGCTTTATTATGATCGACCCTAAAATGCTGGAGCTTTCCATTTACGAAGGTATTCCGCATCTGTTATCTGAAGTGGTAACGGATATGAAAGACGCTTCCAATGCACTGCGTTGGTGTGTCGGGGAGATGGAGCGCAGATATAAACTTATGTCGGCTCTCGGGGTTCGTAACGTTAAAGGTTTTAATGAAAAGCTTAAGATGGCAGCCGATGCCGGCCATCCTATCCATGATCCACTCTGGCAACCGGGTGACAGTATGGACGCCGAGCCGCCGTTGCTGGAAAAACTGCCTTATATTGTTGTCGTGGTAGATGAATTTGCTGACCTGATGATGGTGGTGGGTAAAAAAGTTGAAGAACTGATCGCCCGCTTGGCTCAGAAGGCGCGTGCCGCAGGGATCCACTTAATTCTTGCTACTCAGAGACCATCGGTGGATGTCATTACCGGCCTGATTAAAGCCAATATCCCGACCCGTGTTGCCTTTACGGTTTCAACTAAGACAGATTCCAGAACCATTCTGGATCAGGGCGGTGCTGAGTCGCTGCTGGGTATGGGTGATATGCTCTATCTTCCGCCGGGCTCCAGTCACACTATCAGGGTTCACGGTGCTTTTGCTTCTGATGATGATGTGCATTCCGTGGTTAATGACTGGAAGGCACGTGGTAAGCCGAACTATATTGAAGAGATAACCAGTGGCGATCAGTCTCCGGATACCTTGCTTCCGGGTGAGTCCATGGAAGCCGATGAAGATATGGATCCACTGTTTGATCAGGTGGTTGCCCATGTTACCGAGACCAGACGCGGTTCGGTTTCTGGTGTTCAGCGTAAGTTTAAGATCGGATATAACCGTGCAGCGCGAATCGTGGAACAACTGGAAGCACAAGGTATTGTCAGTGCCCCGGGGCATAACGGTAACCGTGAAGTGCTGGCACCACCACCGATAAAAGAGTAATTGCAGGTTCCGGTAAATGGCTAACGTCTGTCTGCCGGAACCTTTTAACTTATCTACCGTCTGAATTAGTTAGATACTTTGCATCAGACAAGTCCAGTTTGATCAGATGCATCAATGCCCGGTTTCAACAATGCCCGGTTTCAACAATGCCCGATTCAACAATTGAGTTTATTAATGAATAAAAGTATTTTTCTACTTGCTCTGATGAGCAGTACTCTGTTTGCAGCACCGAAAGATGTGCTCAATGAACGTCTGGCTCTGACCAAAGGGTTCAGCGCTGAATTTACCCAGAAGGTAGTCAGTCCGGAAAATGAAGTAATCATGCAGGGAGAGGGCAGTGTTGAAATTGCCAGACCAAGCCTTTTCCGCTGGACCACAACCATGCCCGATGAAACGGTTTTAGTTTCCGACGGTGAGACTCTCTGGTACTATAGCCCGTTTATTGAGCAGGTGAGCATTTACCGGCAGGAGCAGGCAACAGCTCAAACGCCTTTTGTACTGTTAACCCGTAACCGCGCCAGTGACTGGGATAACTACTTGATCGCTCAGACGGGTGATGAGTTTACCCTTACACCTACAGCCATCGACTCAAATCAGGGTCAGTTTAAGATAGATATCGATGCCAAAGGCGTTATTCACGGTTTTACTGTGGTAGAGCAGGATGGTCAGCAGGGGCAGTTTCAGTTCAGTAATTATCAGACTGAAGGCCCGGCCAGTGAGAGATTTACTTTTGCTATTCCACAGGGAGTAGAAGTAGACGATCAGAGAAATTAAATATCAGGTTAAGGCGTCAGTTTGAGCAATTACAGTTTAGATTTTGCCGGGGATGAAGATTTTCGCCCGTTAGCGGCCCGTATGAGGCCTATGACTGTTGAACAGTACATAGGTCAGAGGCATATACTGGGCGAAGGTAAACCCCTGCGAAAGGCGCTGGAAGCCGGGCAAATCCATTCCATGATCCTCTGGGGGCCTCCCGGTACAGGTAAAACAACTCTGGCAGAAGTCGCAGCCAACTATGTTAATGCCGAGGTGGAAAGGGTCTCTGCCGTCACTTCGGGTGTAAAAGATATCCGCGCTGCCATCGAAAAAGCACGGGAAAACAAGCTGACCGGCCGCAGAACCATACTGTTTGTCGATGAGGTACACCGTTTTAATAAGAGTCAGCAGGATGCATTTCTGCCGCATATTGAAGACGGTACGGTCACCTTTATTGGTGCTACAACAGAAAATCCGTCCTTCGAACTGAACAACGCACTGCTTTCCCGGGCAAGGGTGTATAAGCTGACCTCTCTTGATAAAAACGATATTCTGCAGGTTCTGGATCAAGCCGTTAATGATGAGAAAAGAGGCTTAGGTGAACTAAAAGCTGACTTTTCTGACAATGTGCTTGAGAGGCTGGCTGAACTGGTAAACGGTGATGCCAGAATGTCTCTTAACTACCTTGAACTACTGTACGACATGGCAGATGAGTCAGAATCAGGTACTAAACAGATTACTCTGCCTCTGCTGGCTGAAGTGGCCGGAGAGAAAGTATCCCGCTTCGACAATAAAGGTGATATCTGGTACGACTTAATCTCCGCTGTGCATAAATCGATCCGTGGCTCGAATCCGGATGCCGCGCTCTACTGGTCTGCCCGTATGATTGCTGCTGGTTGTGATCCCCTGTATATTGCACGCCGCCTGCTGGCCATTGCCTCTGAAGATATTGGTAATGCTGACCCGAGGGCAATGCAGGTGGCGATTTCCGCATGGGACTGTTTTACCCGTATCGGGCCTGCTGAAGGTGAGCGGGCTATCGCTCAGGCAGTGGTTTATCTGGCTTGTGCACCGAAAAGTAATGCCGTTTATACGGCCTGGAAACAAGCACTCTCTGATGCTTATAATCAGCCCGAGTATGAAGTCCCTCATCATCTGCGTAATGCACCGACTAAATTGATGAAGGAGATGGGCTACGGTGAAGAGTACCGCTATGCCCACGATGAGCCGGGCGCTTATGCCGCCGGTGAGCGTTACTTACCGCCTGAAATGGCCGATACCCGCTACTATTATCCGACAAATCGCGGCCTGGAGACTAAGATCAGCGAAAAGTTGGATTATCTGGCCACATTAGATGCAAAAAGCACACAAAAACGCTATGAAAAGTAGTGCTTTTTGGATATCTTTACTCGGTTAAATTCTCTATAACGTATTAAATGATGTTAATACGTATTCTCACAACTTAAAAAGCATAGGATTAGCAATGCTGGATTCTAAATTACTTCGAACTGAGCTGGATGAAACAGCTGAAAAACTAGCCCGTCGGGGATTCGTCCTGGACGTAGAAAAAATTCGTGAACTTGAAGAGCAACGTAAGTCCCTTCAGGTAAAAACAGAAGAGCTACAGGCGCTACGTAATTCCCGTTCGAAGTCCATCGGTCAGGCAAAAGCCAAGGGTGACCATGAAGAAGCAGAGCGAATTCTGGCTGAAGTTGGCAGCCTTGGTGGTGAGCTGGATGAAGCGAAGAAAGCACTGGCTGAGCTGCAACAGCAACTGGAAGAGATTACTCTATCAGTTCCTAACCTGCCTGATGACTCTGTACCGACTGGTAAAGATGAAGACGAGAACGTTGAAGTTTCCCGCTGGGGCGAACCTAAGCAGTATGACTTTGAATTGAAGGATCATGTTGATCTGGGTGAAATGGGTGACGGACTGGACTTTGCCAGCGCCGTTAAGATTTCAGGTTCACGCTTTATCGTGATGAAAGGCCAGTTTGCCAGACTGCACCGTGCCATTGCACAGTTTATGCTGGATCTGCATACAGAAGAGCATGGCTACACAGAGATGTATGTTCCGTATCTGGTAAACCATGACAGCCTGTACGGCACGGGTCAGCTTCCTAAGTTCGGTGAAGATCTGTTCCACACTAAGCCTGCTACTGAAGAAGGTCAGGGCATGTGTCTGATCCCTACGGCTGAGGTTCCGGTCACTAACATGGTTCGCAACACTATCAGTGACGAAGCCGATCTGCCTCTGAAGATGACCGCTCACACACCATGTTTCCGTTCTGAAGCAGGTTCATACGGTCGTGATACCCGTGGTCTTATCCGTATGCACCAGTTTGATAAAGTTGAGCTGGTTCAGATCACTAAACCTGAAGATTCAATGGACGCTCTTGAAGAGCTGACCGGCCATGCTGAAAAAGTACTTCAGCTTCTGGAACTTCCTTACCGTAAAGTGGTTCTGTGTACTGGTGATATGGGCTTTGGCGCACGCAAAACTTATGACCTTGAAGTCTGGGTTCCTGCGCAAGAGACTTATCGTGAAATCTCTTCTTGCTCAAATATGTGGGATTTCCAGGCGCGCCGTATGCAGGCTCGTTTCCGTCGTAAGGGTGAGAAAAAACCTGAGCTGGTTCATACACTTAATGGTTCAGGTCTGGCAGTTGGCCGTACAATGGTTGCTATTCTTGAGAATAACCAGCAGGCTGATGGCCGTATTGAGATCCCTCAGGTACTGCAGAAGTATATGAACGGACTAACCCATATCGGGTAAGCTCTTGTAGTAAGACTTAAAATAGCCGCTGAATAAGCGGCTATTTTTTTGCTCAGTTTAACTGTCCGGTTTAAACGGATAAAAAAGAATATAAGCCCAAAAGTACGATAGCCCCGAACGGGGCTATCGTGGGTTTCCAACCTAAATCTCACTGAAGTATGTTCATTCAATGTATAGACAGGAAAAGCCATTTTGTTACTGCCCTTCCCGGACTTCATGTTATTGCTACATAACTATGACGCCATTGGAACCTTCCCGCCGATAAACCAACCACAGGCCAAAAACCTCAATACAGGCTCTGACTAGCCATCATTCGGATGAAACTCTCTGTGTCAGTTCATATCAGTGGTAATAATAATTATAGCTTATGGCTGATACTTTGCTAAATCAGATTGAAAATCAGATGGCTTTATTTGCATGTCTGTCAATAAAGCCTTTGGGATCATTATGATAAGCATTAACACACTGTTGGCAGATACAGGATTTACCGCGCTGCTCTTTTGCTAACAGGTTAATTAGCTGCTCAGGTACTTTTTGTCTGGAACACCAACAGCCGGAAGAGGCTTCACATTGATTCTTCCGTTGGCATATGGGACATATTTTTTCTGAAAAATGCACCTGAAGCTCCCTTTTACTGTTTAAGGCTGAAAACAACGGCTATCGGCCAGCGTTGATCTTATCGCTTCGATTAACTGTTTGATATTAGCTTCTGAACTTATATACGGCGGCATAATATAAATCAGCCTACCAAACGGTCTTATCCATACGCCCTGACGGATAAACTGAGCCTGAATATACTCCATATTTACCGGGTTGTGTGTTTCTACGACTCCGATAGCGCCAAGCCAGCGGACATCTTTAACCTGACTAAACTTTGTGAGAGAGGGCAGTTCACGGGCAAACAGGCTTTCGATTTGTGTTGTCTGCTTTTTCCACTCCCCCTGTTCAATAATAGTCAGGCTGGCTGTCGCCACTGCACAGGCGAGAGGGTTGCCCATAAATGTCGGGCCATGCATAAAGCAGCCTGCTTCACCGGAGCAGACGGTATCGGCAACCTGTTTAGTGGCAAGGGTGGCTGAAAGAGTCATATAACCACCAGTCAAGGCTTTACCTACGCATAAGATATCCGGCTGAACACCGGCATGCTGACAGGCAAACATCTTGCCCGTTCTGCCAAAGCCGGTAGCAATCTCATCCAGAATCAATAAGGTATTATATTTATCACACAGCGCCCTGACTTGTTTCAGAAACTCAGGATGATAGATGCGCATACCACCCGCGCCCTGAACAATAGGTTCAAGTATCACCGCCGCGATATCTTGATGGTTGTTTAAAAGCTGTTGCCTGAAGTCTTCAATATCTGATTCATCCCACTGCTGATGAAAACCGGTTGAAGGTGAATCGGCGAAGATATGCTCAGGAAGAAAGCCTTTATATAAGCTGTGCATTGAGTTGTCAGGGTCTGTAACCGACATGGCTGCAAATGTATCGCCGTGATAGCCGTGTCTGAGGGTGAGGAATTTAGAGCGTTTTTCCCCTTTGGCATGCCAGTACTGAAGCGCCATTTTAAGGCTCACTTCAACGGCCACTGAACCTGAATCCGCCAGAAAAACATGTTCAAGGTTATCAGGAGCAAGGTGCAGCAGTTTTTTACACAGCTCTATTGCCGGCTCGTGAGTTAATCCGCCAAACATTACATGGGACATCTTATCTAACTGCGCCTTTGCCGCCTCATTCAACAGGGGGTGATTGTAACCATGGATGGCTGACCACCATGAAGACATGCCGTCGATTAACTCCTCTCCGCTTTGCAGATAAATGCTGCTACCGCTGGCGTGACTAACCGGATAGCAGGTAAGAGGGTTTATTGTAGAGGTATAAGGGTGCCAGATATGCTGACGATCAAATTCTAAATCCATGAGAACCTTGTGATTAAAATGTAATCAATTGTAAACTTTAAATTATTTAGTTTAGTTGACAGTCTATCCGTTCAGGGTAGACTAGCCAAGAATTATAAATCCAAAAAAGGTAGACACGTGGAAGTTCGTCATAACTGGACAGTCGCTGAAGTTCAGCAATTACTGGATAAACCCTTTATGGATCTGATGTTTGAGGCTCAGCAAGTACATCGTCAGTTCCAGCAACACAACTATGTGCAGGTCAGTACTCTGCTATCAATTAAGACAGGTGCCTGTCCGGAAGATTGTAAGTACTGTCCTCAGAGCGCCCATTACAGAACCGACGTAGATCGCGAAAGACTGATGGAAGTAGAGCGGGTGCTTGATGCGGCGGAGAAAGCCAAAAATTCCGGCTCTACCAGATTCTGCATGGGTGCAGCATGGAAAAACCCTAAAGAACGGGATATGCCTTATCTGCTGGATATGATTAAAGGTGTAAAAGGAATGGGGCTGGAAACCTGCATGACGCTGGGTATGCTCACTCCTGATCAGGCTGGTGAACTTGCACAAGCGGGTCTTGATTACTACAACCACAATCTGGATACCTCTCCGGAATTTTACGGCAACATAATTACTACCAGAACTTATCAAGACAGACTGGATACCTTATCTCATGTTCGTGATGCCGGTATGAAGATCTGCTCCGGCGGTATTATTGGTATGGGCGAGAGCGTTAATGACAGAGCCGGTTTGTTTGTCGAGCTTGCCAATCTTCCTGTACACCCTGAAAGTGTGCCAATTAATATGCTGGTAAAAGTGAAAGGCACGCCACTGGAACAGGTGGATGATGTTGACCCGTTTGACTTTGTTAAACTTATTGCGGTGGCAAGAATTATGATGCCGGAATCTGCAGTACGTCTGTCTGCCGGTCGTGAAAATATGAATGAACAGATGCAGACACTCTGCTTTATGGCTGGTGCCAACTCTATTTTTTATGGCTGTAAACTGCTGACCACACCAAACCCTGATGAAGACTCTGATATGCAGCTATTTAAAAAGCTGGGTATTAACAGCGAGCAGGTTAGTCAGAAGCCGGATCAGATTCAGGAGAATGAACTGCTTGATCAAGTAGTGGAAAGAGTAGCAGCGCGTCCGGGCAAAGATGACCTCTTCTATGAAGCCAGTGTTTAATCAGCGTATCGCTGATGCCATTGAAAAAAGAAAGCTGGCGGGGCTGGAGCGACGGCTTCAGCCTATGGCAGGAGCCAATAAGCCGGAATTCTCCGTTGGTGACAAAAATTTCATTAATTTCTCCAGTAATGATTATCTGGGCTTAGCCGCTTCTAAGGAGCTGGCAGAAGCATGGATAAAGGGCATTGAGCTATACGGAAGTGGTGCTGCGGCATCGCCAATGGTAACCGGATTTTCTACTGCTCATAGGCAACTGGAACGTGATCTGTGTAGCTGGCTTGGTTATGAGAGAGCGGTACTATTCGGTTCCGGTTTTAGCGCTAATCAGGCAGTGCTATTTACTGTTTTGGAAAAACAGGATCTGTTACTGCAGGATAAATTGAATCACGCTTCTCTGATGGAAGCAGGCATGCTCTCGCCTGCTAAGATGAAACGGTTCCGGCATAACGATAGTAAGCATCTTGAATCGCTATTGACGGAAAGCCCGGCTCTGGTTGTGACCGAAGGGGTGTTTAGTATGGATGGTGATCAGGCGCCTGTTGCTGAGATCTCACGTCTGTGCAGAAACAGTGCCAGTTGGATGATGCTGGATGATGCCCACGGTATAGGCGTTCTGGGTCAGCGTGGAGAAGGAAGTATCTGTTTAACCTCGCACAAACCTGAGCTTTTGATCGTGACTTTCGGTAAGGCATTTGGCCTGTCGGGTGCTGCTGTCCTTTGTGATCAAAATACTGGCGACTATCTGACCCAGTTTGCACGTCACCATGTCTACTCTACCGCTATGCCGCCTGCGCAGGCTCACGCTTTATCTAAGGCGGCTGCTATGCTGCAAACTCAGCAGTGGAGAAGAGACAAGCTGACTGAGCTGCAAGATATCTATCATAACGCTCTGGCTGACTGTGAAGGTTATATAAACACCGATACTCCGATTAAGCCTTTTATTTGCGGAACGGTTGAGAAGGCCATGGGGCTTGCTGAACAGCTGAGAGAGCAGGGCTTCTGGGTTACACCAATAAGGCCGCCTACTGTACCTGCCGCTAGTTGCCGGATAAGAATCACATTGACCAGTAACCATGCGCCTCAGCAAGTGACTGAGCTGGCAGAAAGTATTATCAGATTTCAGGATAAGTAAATAATTAAAATGCAGACAATAAGTTGTAGTCCGGAAGCAAGCAGAAAACTAGCCATTGCAGATGCCTTTAGCAGAGCAGCACACAAATACGATGCTCATGCTCAGTTTCAGAGAGATGTAGGTCATCAGCTTATCGAACTGATGCCGGAACAGCTTGATGGCCTGAAGGTTCTGGATATTGGCTGCGGCACCGGATATTTCTCTGAACTATTGGCTAATAAAGGCGCTATAGTGACCTCTGCTGATTTGTCAGAAAAAATGTTGCAGCAAGCTAAAGAGCGCTGCTCAGAGAAGGTTTCTGTCTATCAGATTGCCGATGCCGAAGCTCTGCCTTTCGACGACAATAGCTTCGATATGGTTTTCTCCAGCCTCGCCCTGCAATGGTGCCGGGATCTGTCCGTTCCACTAAAAGAGTTGCAGAGGGTGACAAAGCAGGGCGGAGCGGTCTATTTTTCGACACTGGCTGATGGTTCACTGCACGAACTGAAGCAGGCGTGGGCGAAAATTGATTCATATCAACACGTAAACAATTTTTTAACAATTAACCAGATAAAAGTTGCGTTAGCGCAATCAGAATCTTATGACCATCAACTAGACTTACGCTCAATCCGACTCTGGTACTCCTCCGCTTTTCAGTTGATGAGGGATTTAAAAGGCATTGGAGCCACTCATGTAGGCGAGCGTTCGCAGGGGTTAACCAAGAAAAGTATCCTTGAACGGGTAGAAACTGAGTACCAGAGGTTTAAGAACAGTGACAATTTACTGCCTGCAAGTTATCAGGTATGTCTTGGGAAAATTAATCTATGATTGATACTTTTTTTGTTGCCGGTACAGATACAGAAGTAGGCAAAACCGTTGTTTCGAAAGCTATTCTACAGGCACTTGCTGCACACGGTTTATCTACTGTTGGTTATAAGCCTGTTGCTGCCGGCTGTAAGGAAACTGAGCAGGGGCTGCGTAATTCAGACGCTTTGCACTTACAAGAGGCGGCGACAAATGATGTTGCATATGAAGAGGTAAACCCGTACGCACTCTACAGCCCTACCTCTCCTCATATTGCTGCTAAGCAGGAAAATATTGAGATTAAATACTCTGTACTGAGTGATAAGCTGACACAGCACAAACAAAGTGCTGATGTTGTTTTGGTTGAAGGTGCTGGTGGCTGGCGTGTTCCTGTCTCTGATAGTGACTGCCTCTCAACCTGGGTAAAACAAGAGAAAATGCCGGTGGTACTGGTTGTAGGTATCAAGCTTGGCTGTTTAAGTCATGCCATGTTATCTGTTGAAGCGATTCAGAATGATGGTCTGGAAATCATCGGCTGGGCTGCGAACCGCATCAATCCGGGTACAGAGAACTACGCCGATATTATTAAGATGCTGGAAGAGAAAATACCGGCACCAAAACTGGGCGAGATACCTTATGTCCCTAGTGTTAAGAAGCGTGATATTGGTAAGTTTATGGATATTACGCCGATATTAAATGGCTAATAAATCTGAAAGTAAAAGAGGGTTGCATATGCAACCCTCTTTTTTATGTCTGGTTTATTTGTCTGATGTATAGCTAATCATTGACTGCTGGGCGTTGGCTATTTGCTGCTGAATCTTTTGATTTTCACTTATCCCCAACTGCTCTTTGGCTTCTTCCTCAGAGATTCCCAGATGACAGCACAACAGATCGATTGCCATTTGATAGTTGTTGCTTTCAACCATGTTTTATTCCTTTAATTGGTGATTTTAAATCATCATGACTTATTACTAAGGCGGAATGTAAAGTTTATTGTCGCTTGTATCAATACGACCTTGGTCTATATTCGAAATTTCCTCACTGATAACCAAGAATAAACGAACATTTTCCGCCTTAACCTTGTAATCAAAATAATAGACTATATGTATTGGTTATAACACCTCGTACGGCAAACGCTGTTACGATATAAAACTATAATGAACGAGTAAGTCTCAACTGGAGAGTAACATGAAACGCGTAATGCTGTTTTTGGCCACCAACCTGGCGGTGGTATTTGTATTAAGTATTGTCCTCAACATTGTTTATGCCACAACAGGTATGCAGCCGGGTAGTCTGAATGCCCTGCTGGTAATGGCGGCACTATTTGGTTTTGGCGGCTCTTTTATCTCATTGCTGTTATCGAAAAAGATGGCACTGCGCTCTGTAGGCGGACAGGTAATTGAGAGCCCGAGAAATGAGACTGAGCACTGGCTGCTGGAAACCGTTTCCAGACAAGCACAACAAGCTGGTATCGGTATGCCTACGGTAGCTATTTATGATGCAGCGGATATCAACGCTTTTGCAACAGGCGCTAAGCGTAATGATTCACTGGTGGCAGTATCCACCGGCCTGCTGAATAATATGACCAGAGATGAAGCAGAAGCGGTTCTTGCCCACGAAGTCAGCCATATCTCAAATGGTGATATGGTAACCATGACGCTAATGCAGGGGGTAGTGAACACCTTTGTTATCTTCCTGTCGCGTTTTGTTGCTCAGATCGTCTCTTCAAATGATGAAGAAGAGGGGGGCGGCAGCAACTTTATGGTTTACTTCGCTGTATCCATCTTCTTAGAGTTGGTGCTTGGCTTCTTAGCCAGTTTTATCACCATGTGGTACAGCCGTCGTCGTGAGTATTACGCTGATGCCGGTGCGGCAAGTCTGGTAGGTAAGCATAAAATGATTGCAGCTCTTGAACGTCTTAAAGTGAGTCATGAACCTCAGCTGGAAGGTTCTATGATGGCCTTCGGTATCAACGGTAAATCTACCATGATGCAATTGCTTATGAGCCATCCTCCGCTTGATAAACGTATCGATGCGTTAAGAAATAGCTAAGCTATTTTCGGGACCAGACCTGATTTAACTAAGCCGGATTATTCCGGCTTTTTTCTGTCCGCACTACTGCAAATTATTGCCGCTTAAGGAGCGTTTTCGCTTGTTGTTATATTGGTATTTAAGTCTAGTTAATTGAAAAAGTTAGTAATTATAAAGCAGTGATAATCCGGGTATAAAACTTGCTGTAACTCTGCTGTGGTTAAAATTCCAGCACTGTCAGGGGGAGTTATGAAACGGATATTGTCGATGGCTCTACTATTACAATTAAGTTCTTTTGCGTGGGCCAGCGGTACCAACTGGCAGGATAACGCACGCTGGCAGAGTTGGCCTACCGTAGGACAGTCGAGCCTGAGCTGGCTATTTCTTAAGATTTTTCAGTCAGAATTAAAGACTCCCAGCGGAATCTATCTTGATACGGAGCAACTAACTCCTCAGCCTCTTGCACTGTCAATCGTTTATCAGAGAGATATTTCCAGCGAGGATATTATTGATGCTACAAAGCAGCAGTGGTTAAAACTCGGCTATCAGTTTCCACAACACTGGCTTAGCAGACTGGAGAACATTCTTCCAGATGTAAAAACAGGGGAAAAGCTGGTGTATATAACGAACGGAACAACCGGAGAGTTTCATTACTTTTCTGTTAGCCATAATCCGGAAAAATTAGGTGAAATCACAGATCAGTCTTTGAATAATGCCTTGTTGGCGATCTGGCTATCGCCGGGAACTGAATACCCAAAACACCGCAAACAGCTTATTGGCAAAAGGCGTTAAGAAAGGAGAGATTTACTTACGTTCTAGCTTTCTTGTTTCAGTTTTCTCAATAAGTCTTGCCTGACTATCTCTATCGCCTCAATAGCTACCTGAGGCTGAATTTCATTGGATTCCAGCAGATAGATTAGGTCAACAGCAAGTTGCACTTGTTCTGGTGCGTTCTCTAATGAAGAGCTTGATGACGAGGTCTGTTTAGTCATTGGTATAACCTTCTTTTTGTGTAATCTGTGCTTCAATGGCCAATTTGGCTTTCTGACAGCGGGAAAGGCGCTGCTCAGTAACAACCAATGATTTTCTGGCTTGATGCTTAAATTGTTCAGGTGAGCCCTGAAAGGCTTGCTCTTTAGAGGCAACTATCTGTTTAAGCCGTCTTTCCCATTCGATATGTTGTTCTAAATCTCTGTACAGTTGCTGTAAATCGATAGACTCTATGTTGTTTGAAGATAGTTCAAACTCTCTTATCTGGTGCGTGGCCAGTTCGCGTTGAATCGCTTCTAACTGATTAACCAGACGCTCACTCAGAAATTCAATTTTAGCCGTAGTGGTTGATTGTTGTTTTAGTAAAGAGTCGATTTCCTGAAAAAGGGACTGGCTCTCCCTTACGCAGGGTGTAAGGCGTTTACTGCTGCATTTAAATAGCGTGCGATCAAATCTGGCTGACTCTGATTTACCAAACTGCTTGTCAAAGGCCTCGGCTTTCTTTAGCAGTTGCGTAAGAATCATGGAAACCTGCCTGACATTAATCACAAAAACCATGCCTCATAAGCAAGTTTAATTGCCATAATGCTCACCACGGTAACAAACACCGGCCGGATAAATTTAGCCCCGAAACGGATGGCAGAGTGTGCACCAACGTAGGCGCCTAGCATCAGGCAGACACCCATGGTTAAGCCGAGAATCCAGTTCACATGGCCAAGCAGTGCAAAAGTAACAAAGGAGGTGAAGTTACTAGTAAAATTCATCGCTTTGGCAAGGCCAGAGGCGAGCAAAATATTAAGACGATAAATAGCCATACTGCTTACCATCCAGAAAGCGCCAGTACCCGGCCCGGCCACCCCATCATAGAAACCCAGCGATACACCTTGTGCCCACTGTATCTGGGTAAACTTGTTGCTTTTCTCCGGCAGGGCATTACCCGTGGCGGGAGGAGATTTCTGCCAGATGGTGTAAATTGCCGTAGCCAGTACAATCAGGGGAATGGCTTTTTCCAACCATTCAGTACTAATAGCATCAACAACCATGGTTCCTCCAGTCGCGCCAACTAGAGTGGCCAAAAAAGCGTGTATCCATAGTTTAGGGCTAAATAATTTCTTTCGGTAGAAGGTCACCGCAGCAGTAGAGGAGGCAAAACTGGCTGCCAGCTTATTGGTTCCTAAAGCAATATGCGGCGGCAGCCCTATAGAGAGAAGGGCAGGAATAGTTAGCATGCCACCACCTCCGGCAACAGCATCAATAAAACCAGCAGCAAAGGCAACCAGGGCCAAGACAACCAGCATAGCTGGTTCCAGCATTTCCATATAAATTCCGTTAAATAAAGCAGACGAAATGAGCGAGTCTGCTATTTCTCAATTACTCGTTTAAAGGGGGGGAGAGAGTCGAGTAAAAGTTTGCCATATCTTTTACTTACCACTCGTCGATCCAGAATGGTGACTCTACCAGAATCTTGCTCTGTGCGCAGCAGTCTTCCTACAGATTGAATCAACTTCTTACTCGCTTCTGGTACCGATATCTGCATAAACGGGTTGCCGCCTTTTGACTCAATATATTCAGCATGAGCCTGCTCGACGGGTGAAGTAGGAACGGCAAAAGGAATTTTAGTAATAATCAGATTACTGAGCAGATCACCGGGCAGATCCAAACCTTCAGAAAAACTACCGGTACCAAACAAAATACTGGTGCTGCCTTTTTTAATCAATTTTCTATGTTTTTGCAGAATATCGTTTCTCGAACCATCCCCTTGTACCTGTAATGCCCAGCCTTTTTTAGTAAACAGGCTAGAAAGTTGATCTGCAACCTGATTCATCTGCCAGTAAGAGGAGAAAAGTACCAGATTGGCCTTGTCAGCCTGAATCATCTCAGGCAGTTGTTGGCTTAGGTAGTCGGTAAACTCAGAAGCAGAAGGTTCATACTGCATTTTAGGTACTATAAGTTCTCCATTGTCCTGATAATTAAAAGGAGAGGCAAGGGCGAGGAACTGGACACCATCTTCTGCTTTCTCACTAATACCTGCCTGAAAGCAGAAATAGCTAAATGAGTTTAATGCCCTTAATGTTGCTGAAGTCAGTACGGCTCCGACGCAGCGGCTCCATAACTGCTGATCTAACTGCCAGCCAACTTCCAGAGGAGAAACGTTAACGATAAAGTCGCCATCACGGTCAGGGTTAATATCCAGCCACTTAACCAGCGGGGCTCCTTTCTCTTTTGTAGTGGCCATTAGCTGCCACACTTTAGCTAAGTTTTCCAGCCTCTGGTTATAGAAACCCATTTCCGCCAGAGCAGGCTCTGCCAGCTTGGCTGAAAGCTCTCCGTCTTTAACCTGTTCTGCTATCAGATCTGCAATTTTTGATAACGCCTGAAAGCCCTTACCGGATATCTGCTTTAATTCTTTGGATTGATTTTCCAGCCATTCGGGAAGTTCGCCGTTTTCAAAGCGATAACTGTTCTCTTCAAAACGGCTGCTATCAAACTGTTTACTTAATTGAGTCAGAGACGGAATAAGTTGCTGGATAGCATCCTGAAGTTCATTTCTGAACCGGTTAACCCGTTTTTCATCTGCCAGACTGCAAAATTTAGCGCTGGACTGATTTAACTTTTCCAGCCAACTAGCTGCGCCTTTCAGGCTGGCTGCAGCGGAAGCATGATCTCTGGCAACCTTAGGTAAGTGGTGTGCTTCATCAAACACGTACATAGTATTGTCAGGTTCTGAGAGAATAACGCCACCACCCAGATCAATATCAGCCATCACCAAGCTGTGGTTGGCAATAATGACATCATTTTTATCCAGTTCTGAACGGGCTTTCTGAAAAGGGCAGCCTCTGTGGTTTGGCAAACTGTTATTACAGCTGTGCTTATCGCTGACGATAGCGCTCCAGAGTTCATCTTTTATTGCCTTGGGCCATGAGTCTCTGTCGCCGTCCCATTTCCCCTGAGCAAGGGAGCGGTACATGGTTTCAAGTAGCTCTATATCTTTCTGCTTTGGCTTACTTTCAAACATAGCCAGTTGCCCGCCATCTGCACCGCAGGCAGAGGCCAGCTTTTCACTACAGCAGTAACGTTGTCTTCCTTTAGCCAGAATAAAAGAGAAGTCGAGATCGGTAATGCGTCTATATAAAGGAAGATCTTTATTCAGTAGCTGTTCCTGCAAGGCTACAGTAGCAGTGGAAATTACTACCTTTCTGTTGTTCAGCACAGCGGAGGGTATTACTGCCATTAGATAGGCTAGGGATTTACCAATACCTGTACCGGCTTCGGCCACCATAATCCGGTTCTGTTTATGGTACTCACCACAAAGAGTCTTAGCCATTTCCGCTACAAGGTAGTTTTGTGCTCTGCGGGGAATAAAGTTATCCAGTTGATGGTGAAGATTTTGGTAACTCTTTTTGATCGATTTCTGAATATTTGGATTAAGCATAACAGGGCCGTTTTTGATCAGGCGCGAATGGTAGCACATCTTGCTATTAACACTCTAATTCAGCACTTATCAGAAAAAGCTAATGCAAATATAACGCTTTTATGAACAGTTTATGAAAACTTATAAAACCCTATAAAGCTGTTTTTTCTGGCTATTTCCCTATAGTTGACAGCGATATAGCTCACAGTTCAGCGCCCTTTTTAAACATTTCTTGAGGAGAGTCACAAAAAAAAAATGAACTACAACATAGAGCAACCAATTGGTTGATTGATTGGTTTAATGTTCTTTGTGAGCATTTGATTGTGGTGGCATATTCTGTTAAGTGTTTTAATTTCTTTATTTGTTGGTGTTTAATTCTGAAATGAGTGGTGGTTAAGTGATGATTAATTACTCTAAATTGGTTATTTGAGTAACCTATTAATAGTGCTGTAATTGTATAACTAATTGATATTTAAGGGTTTATCTATTTTTATTTTTATTTTTTTAGGTGATTGACATGAGCGACGATCTTTTGCAATCTAATCCCCGAAATTTAGTGGCGATGATGCTTTGCGCTTTAGCTAAGGGTCATCACCAATAAAACAAAAAAAAGGGAACCAAAAGGATTTCCCGAAATTTTCTTAAGAAAAGGCAGTGGATTATTATGAAAAAGACTCTAATCGCTCTATCAGTACTAGTTGCAGCTGGTTCTGTTAACGCAGCAACTATCTACGAGAACGAAGGTTCTTCAATCTCAGTATCTGGTGAAGTAAAAGCTACTTACTGGAACAAAGAAATAAAAGCAGGCGCAGCTAAAACTAAATCATCTGAGCTAGTTTCTAAAGGTACTCTTCAGTTTGATATTGCTCATGAAATCAATGCAGACGTTAAAGCTCTTGCTGGTTTTGAATACGATTTCTCAAGCGGCAACGACGCTAATGGCGATGATGTATGGGTTGGTCTACAAGGCGACTTCGGTACAGTTAAGATTGGTGAAACTGGCAATCCTTTCGGCGTTCTAGAAAACGTTGATATCGGTTCAGAAGCAGAAAACGTTGCTCTTTCTGGCGACAATGCTGAAGAAAGCAAAGGTCAAGGCATCCGTTACTCTAATGATTTCGGTCCAGTAGCTGTTTCTGCAGCTTATTTCTTCACTACTGATGATGAGACAAACGGTTCTGGTACTGATTCTGATAAAACAAAAGGCACAACATCACTATCTGCAGAATACTCTCATGATATGTTCACTGTAGCTGCTGCATACTCTGCTGGTGAGCGTGAGCTAGGCCAAAATGCTGGTGACAAAGCTGTAGATACTAAAGTTGCTGGCCTATCTGCTTCTGCAAGCTTTGGTCCTGTAGAGTTTGGTGGTATGTTTGCTAACTATGAAGCAACAAGTACTGTACTTGCTTCACAAATCGCTGACGGTGACGCTTACGGTGTATTCGCTAAGTTCGATGCAATGGAAGATCTACAGCTATACGTTTCTCATCAGGCATTTGATGCTGATAAGAAATATGCTACTACAGGCGTTAAATCTAAGTCTGAACTAAAAGAAACAGCTACTTTCTTCGGTGCTACTTATACTCTAGCTCCTAAAGTTTCTATGACAGGTGAGTACCTGATGACTGAAGCTAAAGAAGGTTCTGCTAAGGCTGAAGAAGATCGCATGACTCTTAACCTTAAAGTTAAGTTCTAATTGATTTTATCTTAGATAAATCTTTGAAATTAGCGAAAACCAGCATAGTCTAACTATGCTGGTTTTTTTAATTCTATTTACCCTCTCTAAAGGAAGTTTTTATGAAGAAAGTATTGGTACTTATTGCACTGTTTTTGCCTTTAACATCATTGGCAAATGTCCTACAGCTGCGTAGCGGTATGAGTGTTGAAGTGATAAATGGTGAGAAGACAGAAAGCCAGTTAGCTAGGACACAACAATTGTTAGAGGGTAGAAACCAGATAACCGCAATGTATGAAGCAACTTTCAGAGTTGCAGGGAAAGATGAGTATATTGCTTCTAAACCTTACTTGTTGACCTTTGATACAAAAGAAGATGTTCAACTTGAAGTTGTTAGTAACCGTTACAAAGTACTTAAAAAAGCCTTTGATGCTAAGCAGCCAATTTTTAAGCTAGTTAATGCATCAGGACAAGAAGTAAAAATGGAGCAGTTTGTGATTCCTACCACTTCAAGCTTCTTACCATACGCTAATGTGCCTGCCTTAGTAGAAGCTTACAATAAAGAGCACGGTATTTATTTCTCTAACGAAGCTGGTTATGAGCAATTTACTCCGGAGAAAATCACTGAGCTAAAAGAAGCCGATGCTAGCAAGCCGGTAGCACAACTGCAGTACTGGTACTCAAAAGCGACCAGAGCAGAACGAAAAGCATTTAAAAAGTGGATGATCGACCAAGAGTAATCATCTGCTTTATCTTGTAAGAGCCGGAGCTAACTATAGAGCCTCCGGTTTTTTTGTTTTCACTTGTTGCAAAGAAATACCACGCAACCGTTTGCCTTGTTTTCTATTTATTGCTGTCGGTGACATAGAGGGCTAGAATTGGCGCTTTACTATATTAACCAGCAGAATCAGCTTATGAAATTCCCCGGCCAGCGCAAATCCAAGCACTATTTTCCTGTTCATGCTCGTGACCCATTGGTCAGCCAGACACAATCAAGTAAAAAAATGGCAAGTACTCATATTATCGGGGTTGATCAAACTCTGGTGGATATTGAAGCGAGAGTATCTGATGATTTTATTGAAAAGTATGGCCTGAGTAAGGGACACTCTCTGGTTATTGATGATCAAACAGCAGAAGCGCTTTACCAGCAGCTTAAGCAAGAAGATTTAATCAGCAATGAGTTTGCTGGCGGAACCATTGGTAATACTCTGCATAACTACTCTGTACTGGCCGATGATAAGTCGACTCTGCTGGGTGTAATGAGCAAGAGTATCGAGATTGGTAGCTACGGTTATCGTTATATCTGTAAAACCTCCAGCCGTATGGATCTGAACTACCTTCAGGGCGTAGAAGGTGCCATTGGCCGCTGTTTTGCACTGATTACTGAAGATGGTGAGCGTACCTTCGCTATTAGTGAAGGGCAGATGAACCAGCTTTCTCCTGATAGTATTCCAGAGTCTATTTTTAAAACCGCTTCAGCGCTTGTGTTAACGGCGTATCTGGTTCGCTGTAAAGAGGGCGATCCAATGCCTGAAGCTACTATGAAGGCCATCGAATACGCTAAGAAATACGATGTGCCTGTAGTACTGACTCTTGGTACCAAGTACGTAATTCAGGACGACCCTAAATTCTGGCAAGACTTCTTAGCTGAAAATGTTTCTGTCGTTGCTATGAATGAAGAAGAAGCAGAAGCCTTGACAGGGGAAAATGACCCGTTGTTAGCTTCGGATAAGGCGTTGGATTGGGTAGATATGGTTCTGTGTACAGCAGGCCCTGTAGGGCTGTTTATGGCGGGTTATACTGAAGACTCAGCTAAGCGTACAACATCATTGCCTTTGCTACCGGGTGCTATTGCAGAATTTAATCAATATGAGTTTAGCCGCCCTGCAACCAGGTCTTCCTGTGAAACACCGATTAAAATATATTCGCATATTGCGCCATATATGGGTGGACCGGAAAAAATAAAAAATACCAATGGGGCAGGAGATGCTGCGTTATCAGCTTTATTACATGATATGGCCGCGAATAAGTACCACAAAGAAAATGTGCCTAATTCAAGTAAACACCAGCACGCTTATTTAACTTACTCTTCATTCTCTCAAGTTTGTAAGTATGCAAACCGTTCAAGTTATGAAGTTCTGGTACAACATTCACCTCGTTTATCCAGAGGACTACCAGAGAAAGAAGACAGCCTGGAAGAGGCATATTGGGAAAGGTAATTTAGCAATAGATGCCAATAAAAAAGAGCTCATTAAGAGCTCTTTTTTATATTCAAATGAAATCTTAGATTAGGAAATCATCTAAAGATTTACCAGCGTCAAGCTGAGATTGAATTGCAGAAGGTGTTCTGCCCTGACCTGTCCAGGTCTTTTCTTCGCCGTTTGTATCTACATATTTGTATTTAGCAGGGCGTGGGTCGCGCTTCTTGCGTGTTTTAGTTTTTGCTTCACCAGAAAGAGCTGAAATAAGATCTTCAACATCAATTCCGTCTTTTGCAATCATTTGCGCATATTCTGCAAGTTTAGCTTCGCGTGCTTCGTTTGCTGCTTTTTCTTCTTCAGCAGCTTCGCGGCGCTCTTCTACAACAATAGTTAGTTTTTCTAAGGCTTCTTCTAATTGTTCGAAAGTTAATTCGCGAGCAAATGCACGCAGACTACGAATATTAAGCAGAGTTTTAGTAAGTTCTGACATGATTTATCCCATATGATTTATTAAACGATTATAATAATAACAGTGAAATTGGATTATACAAATAAAAAATCTAAAATTATATATGAAAATACCTCTATTAATATAAAAACGTAGCCATATACGTCGATTTTGATATAAGAAATGTGTATTTATTATTTCAGATTATTTAATTAATGGGTTTGCTTGCTCATATAACCTTTTTGCTCTGATATATTCTTAAGCCTCATATCTCGCATCTAGCTCATATATTGTACAGATCTGCGCCATTTCAGGTTGTGGTTGGATTTTTATGTTGCAAAATATGCTTAAATCCGTAGAATTATGCATACCGTTAGTCAGTTACTGTATGTGTAATAGATTTTTTCTAGTTATTTCATAGAGTAATTGAAGTAGAGGCGCAATTACTATCAGTACTTTCTGTTGGGGTGATACCAATGAACAGAGACGAAAGGAGTTGTTGCCGAAGTGAATATGCATATCAAAGCTATTCGCTGGGGTTGTGTCGAATAGGTACAACACTGCCATAGTATATTTGTTGTTAACTATGGAGCGCTACTGTAGGTTGAAAGAAGATTTCGCTTCTTTTTCACTTCATTTATAGAATGTTACATTCGGTTATTTGTAACACGTCTGCAGTAGATCTCTAACCAATTGGTTTAAGAAGATCATGGATTTAATAGACTTTGCATCATCCCCTTTATCCCTGTTGCCACCAGTAATGGCGCTGGGGCTCGCAATTTTAACCCGTCGCGTACTGTTATCCCTTGGTATAGGTATTGTTGTAGGGGCATTTTTGCTTGCTGATTACTCTGCTGTAAGCGCACTCGGCTATATCACAAACACAGTAAAAGGTGTGTTTGTTGAAGATGGCGGAATAAATAGCTGGAATATGAGTATTGTCGCTTTCCTGTTATTACTTGGAATGATGACAGCTTTGCTAACTTTATCCGGCGGTACCCGTGCGTTTGCAATGTGGGCTCAGGTAAAAGTTAAAAACAGAAGAGGTTCTAAATTACTTGCCGCATTTTTAGGCGTATTCATCTTTGTCGATGATTATTTTAACAGCCTTGCTGTCGGTGCCATTTCCCGCCCTGTGACAGATCGGTACAACGTATCCCGCGCAAAACTTGCCTATATTCTTGACTCAACGGCCGCACCTATGTGCGTATTAATGCCGGCATCAAGTTGGGGGGCTTATATAAT
Organism: Vibrio sp. SCSIO 43137; assembly: GCF_028201475.1. Taxonomy (NCBI): domain Bacteria; kingdom Pseudomonadati; phylum Pseudomonadota; class Gammaproteobacteria; order Vibrionales; family Vibrionaceae; genus Vibrio; species Vibrio sp. SCSIO 43137. The sequence goes on from NZ_CP116383.1 coordinate 1,116,344, forward strand.
GACAATCATTAGCGGAATATTAGTGACTCACGGAGTAACTGAATATACCGCATTAGGTGCATACCTGAGATTAGTTCCGATGAACTTCTACGCCGTATTTGCCCTATTAATGGTATTTGCAGTGGCATGGTTCCAGATTGATATCGGTTCTATGCGCAAACATGAATCAGATGCTCTGAATGGAAATGAAAATAACCTTGAAGAAGGTGATAAAAATGCCCGAGATCTGAATGAAGAGCTGGATATTGTCGAAAGTGAAACAGGTAAGGTATCGGATCTAATTCTGCCGATTGTTTTCCTAATCATCGCCACTGTTGCATCGATGCTATATACCGGTGGTCAGGCTCTTGCTTCTGATAATATCGAATTTAATCTTCTTGGTGCATTTGAAAATACCGATGTAGGTAAGTCGCTAGTATATGGTGGTATTGTCGGTGTTGCAGTAGCACTAATTACTGTATTCAAGCAAAAACTACCTGCAAGCGATATTGGCAAAACACTTTGGATTGGTGCTAAATCAATGTGGGGTGCAATCCTGATATTAGTATTCGCATGGTCAATTGGTTCAGTAATTGGTGATATGAAAACCGGATCTTATTTATCCTCTCTGGTTCAGGGTAATATCGACCCACACTGGTTACCTGTTATTTTATTTTTGCTTTCTGGTCTTATGGCATTTTCTACCGGTACTTCGTGGGGTACCTTCGGAATTATGTTGCCAATTGCCGGAGATATGGCCGGAGCGACAGATATTGCTCTGATGCTACCTATGTTAGGTGCGGTATTAGCTGGTTCTGTTTTTGGTGACCACTGTTCTCCGATCTCTGATACCACCATACTGTCATCAACAGGTGCAAAATGTAACCATATTGAGCACGTGGCGACACAGCTTCCGTATGCACTGATTGTGGCTCTGATCTCTTGTACAGGTTATGTTGTTCTGGGAATGACAGCATCCATCACTATTGCATTTGTTGCTTCTGCCGTCGCATTTGTAATGGCGTGCTTTGTAATGTCTGCAGTATCTAAGTCTGCCAGAGAGCGGGCTCAGATGGCTTAATTTAGCCGTTAACTTAGCTATTTTATAAGGGAAGCTTCGGCTTCCCTTTTTTAATCAGAAAAAAGTTAAATTTTCTGTTGAAAAAATGATTAAGCTTAGTTAGTGTGAATAGCAACCAAACGGAATTAAAGAATCTATGCGTAATTTAATGTCAAACATTCGTCATCACCATCATCCTGAGTAGTCTTTCGGGAGATGTACGCATATCCGGGAGACAGTAAATCCCGGAGGTGAAATCAAGTGCACAAGATTTGGACCCTCGGGAAGTAGATTTCCGGGGGTTTTTTAGTTTTCAGGACAAAAAATCTGTGTAGTAAAGAATTGAAATTAACCAAATTAACAGACAGGGAAAATAATAATGCAAACACAACGCCTAAGAATTGCCATTCAGAAAAAAGGACGCCTGAGCAAGGAATGCCAGGATCTTCTCAAAAAATGTGGTGCCAAGTTTAACCTGATGGGAGAGCGTCTGGTTGTTCACGTAGAGAACATGCCGCTGGATCTTCTGCTGGTCCGTGACGATGATATTCCGGGGTTAGTTATGGACGGAGTGGTCGATTTGGGCTTTATCGGTGAAAACGAGCTCGAAGAGGTTCGTCTGGACAGAGTCGCACTAAACGAACCAAGTGATTTTGTTGCACTGCGTCGTCTGGACTTCGGTGGTTGCCGCCTCTCTATTGCCATCGATAAAGATGAAGTTTATAACGGCCCTCAGGACTTAGCCGGTAAGCGTATTGCCACAACCTACCCACACCTTCTTAAAGCCTATATGGACGAACAGGGCGTTGATTTCAGCACTTGTATGCTGACAGGTTCCGTTGAAGTTGCTCCCCGCGCAGGCCTGGCAGATGCCATTGCTGACTTAGTTTCTACCGGCGCTACACTGGAAGCCAACGGCCTGAAAGAAGCAGAAGTTATTTTCCGTTCGAAAGCGACCTTGATTCAGCGTGCCGGAGAGTTTGACAGTGACAAGCAGGCGCTGATTAATAAGATACTTACCCGTATGCAGGGCGTTATTCAGGCGAAAGAGTCCAAGTACATTATGCTGCATGCACCTTCTGATAAATTGGATCAGGTGAAGCAACTGCTACCGGGTGCTGAAGATCCTACTGTACTGCCATTATCTGCAGAGAAAAACCGCGTAGCCGTTCACCTTGTGAGTACCGAAAACTTGTTCTGGGAAACTATGGAGCAGCTTAAAGAGTTGGGCGCCAGCTCTATTCTGGTTCTTCCTATCGAAAAGATGATGGAGTAACAAGATGAAAACGGTCGTTTGGCAATCACTGAGCGAATCTCAGCAAGAGTCTGTACTGGAGCGCCCTGCCATCACTGAAGGCGCGAATATTACTGCTGCGGTGAGTTCAGTTATAGAGAAGGTGAGAGCAGAAGGGGATAAGGCTCTTATTGAACTTACCGAGAAGTTTGACGGCGTGACTCCGGACTCTATCCGGGTTTCAGAGCAGGAGATAGAAGCCGCTTCTGCCCGTCTGTCAGAAAAGATGAAGCAGGCACTGGAGCAGGCACATAAGAATATTTCTGTTTTCCATAAAGCACAGAAGCCGCAGCCTTTGCGGGTTGAGACACAGCCGGGTGTAGTATGCGAGCAGGTAACCCGCCCGATTAATAAGGTTGGTCTGTATATCCCGGGCGGAAGTGCTCCGTTACCTTCAACAGTACTTATGTTGGGTGTACCGGCTCAGATAGCGGGATGCCGCAAGGTGGTTCTCTGTTCCCCGCCACCAATAGCCGATGAGATTCTCTATGTCGCTAAGCTTTGCAATATAGATGAAGTCTATAATGTCGGTGGCGGACAGGCCGTTGCTGCTATGGCTTACGGTACAGAGACGGTTGCTAAAGTAGAAAAAATCTTTGGCCCGGGTAATGCCTATGTGACGGAAGCGAAACGTCAAGTAAGCAATGACTTCCGTGGTGCAGCTATTGATATGCCTGCCGGGCCTTCTGAAGTGCTGGTTATTGCGGATGAATACGCTAATGCAGAATTTATTGCCGCCGATCTTTTAAGTCAGGCAGAGCACGGACCAGATTCTCAGGTGGTTTTGCTGACTCCGTCTGCGGTAGTGGCTGACAAAGTGGCTGACGCGGTACAGAAGCAGCTTAAGCAGCTATCCAGAAGCGAGATTGCTGAGCAGGCTCTGGGTTCCAGCATTATCGTGATTGCTGATTCACTAACTCAGTGCGTATCAATATCTAATTTTTACGGGCCTGAGCACCTTATTGTTCAGACGCGTAATCCTCGCGAACTTCTGCCTCTGCTGGACAATGCCGGTTCTATTTTTCTAGGTGACTGGTCGCCGGAATCGGTGGGAGATTATGCCTCCGGAACTAACCATGTTCTGCCGACTTATGGTTATACCCGTACCTACTCCAGTTTAGGTCTGGCAGATTTCTGTAAGCGAATGACGGTGCAGGAACTTTCCGCTGACGGCTTACAGGCGCTGGCACCAACGGTTGTGACAATGGCAGAAGCAGAAGGGCTGGATGCCCACAAACGGGCAGTGACCATTCGTGTTGAAGCCCTTGAGCAGGGAGCGTCGAACTAGATGGAAAAATTAGCCCGTAAACAGGTTCAGGAGCTGACACCTTATCTGTCGGCAAGACGTATCGGTGGTAGCGGAGATGTCTGGTTAAACGCCAATGAGTCTCCGTTTAATAATCAGTACCAAAGCTCATTTGAGTCACTAAACCGCTATAGCGAGTGCCAGCCAGATACGCTTATTCAGGCTTATGCAGACTATGCAGGTGTAGCGCGGGAGCAAGTACTCACGTCCCGTGGTGCCGATGAAGGGATTGAACTGCTGATCCGTGCCTATTGTGAGCCCGGTGAGGATGCCATTCTTTATTGTCCCCCGACTTATGGTATGTATGCCATCAGTGCCGAGACGATCGGCGTTGAACGTAAGACCGTTCCCTTGACAGATCAGTGGCAACTGGATCTGGATGGTATTGAGCAGAGCCTGGATAAAGTAAAACTGGTCTTTGTCTGTAGCCCGAATAACCCAACCGGTAATCTTATTGAGCGAGCCGATATCATTTCACTGCTTGAGATGACAAAGGACAAAGCCATAGTGGTGATGGACGAAGCCTATATCGACTTCTGTCCGGAAGCTTCCACAAAAGATCTGCTGGCAGAGTACAACAACCTCGCCATACTAAGAACCTTATCTAAAGCCTTCTCTCTAGCCGGACTAAGGTGTGGTTTTACCCTTGCCAGTGAAGAGATTATTCAGGTGCTGTTAAAAGTTATTGCGCCTTATCCGGTCCCTGTCCCAGTGGCAGATATTGCGGTTCAGGCACTGTCTGAAGATGGTCTTAAAAGAATAGGCGAGCAGGTTACCGAACTAAACGCCAATAAACAGTATCTTGAGCAGTCCCTGTCTCAGCTAAAGGATGTTGTTGTCTATCCGGGTTGGGGTAACTACCTGCTGATCAAGTTCCCTGAAGGAGACCAGCTATTTAAGGCGGCGTGGGACAACGGCATTATTTTAAGAAACTCACCGATTGAAAACTGTGTGCGGATCAGTGTCGGAAGCCGCGCAGAATGTGAAAAAACGGTCAGTTTTATTCAGAAGCAACTGGACGGCACATTAGCCCAATAAGGAAATTACAGTGAGCAATCAACAAAAAATACTATTTATTGACCGGGACGGAACGCTGATTGTAGAGCCTCCCGTGGATTTTCAGGTTGACCGGCTGGACAAGCTTGAGCTGGAACCATTTGTCATTCCAAGCCTGCTGACACTTCAGGATGCTGGTTATCGTCTTGTTATGGTCAGTAATCAGGATGGTCTGGGAACAGACAGTTATCCGCAACAGGATTTCGATGCGCCCCATAATATGATGATGCAGATATTTGAATCTCAGGGTGTCAAGTTTGACGATGTACTACTCTGCCCGCACTTTGAAGAAGATAACTGCAGTTGCCGTAAACCTAAGCTTGGAATGGTAAAAGAGTACCTGCAAAGCGGAAAAGTCGATTTTAAAACTTCTGCAGTTATTGGTGACAGAGAGACGGATCTGCAACTGGCAGAAAATATGGCGATTCGCGGTATTCAGTACAACCCGCAGAGCATGGGCTGGCAGAAAATTGTCACTGAACTTACGGTAAAAGAGCGTAAGTCTCAGGTCGTCAGAACCACTAAAGAGACGGATATCAGTGTTGCCGTCAATCTTGATGTTCAGGGCGGAAATGAAATCTCAACCGGCCTTGGCTTTTTTGACCATATGCTGGATCAGATAGCCACTCACGGTGCTTTTCAGCTTAAAGTGAAGGTAGACGGTGACTTACATATTGATGATCACCACTCGGTAGAAGATACCGCTCTGGCACTTGGTCAGGCGCTGAAAGAAGCTCTGGGTGATAAACGCGGAATCGGCCGCTTTGGCTTTAGCCTGCCGATGGATGAGTGCCTTGCTCAGTGTGCACTGGATTTATCCGGCCGCCCTTATCTTAAGTTTGACGCTAAATTTGGTAGAGAGTTGGTGGGTGACCTGTCAACAGAGATGGTAGAGCACTTCTTCCGCTCACTGACAGATACACTGGCTTGCACGCTGCACCTCTCTTCGTCCGGTGAAAATGATCACCACATTATTGAAAGTCTGTTTAAAGCCTTTGGCCGTACACTGCGTCAGGCGATAAAAGTCGAAGGTACTGAATTGCCTAGTAGCAAGGGGGTTCTCTAATGAGTGCGAAAGTTGTCATTATTGATACCGGTTGTGCCAACGTCTCTTCAGTTAAATTTGCTATAGAGAGGCTTGGTTATGAGGTGACTATCTCTAAGGAGCCGGAAGTGGTTCTGGCCGCAGACAAGCTGTTTCTGCCCGGGGTAGGTACTGCCAGCGAGGCGATGAACAACCTTAAAGAGCGTGATTTGATTGAACTGGTGCAAAAGGTAGAGAAGCCTCTGTTGGGCATCTGCCTTGGTATGCAGCTTCTGGGTAAGCTATCACTGGAACAGGGAGCGAAGTCTTCGGAGCCGGTGGCTTGTCTGGAGCTGTGTGACGGCGAAGTCAGGCAGATGGAGACGGGTGATCTTCCCCTTCCTCATATGGGCTGGAACACCGTAAAGGCAGAAAAGGGTAATCCGTTGTTTAAAGGCATTGAAGAAGACGAGTACTTCTATTTTGTGCATAGTTTTGCCATGCCGGTCGGTGATTACACCATCGCACGTTGTGAATATGGCCAGCCTTTTTCTGCCGCTATTCAGAGTGGAAACTACTATGGTGTCCAGTTCCACCCGGAGCGTTCATCTAAAGCTGGTTCGCGTCTGATTCAGAACTTTCTGCAACTATAAAAGGATTTTAATGTGATTATTCCCGCACTCGATTTAATTGAAGGTCAGGTTGTCCGCCTCTTTCAGGGGGATTACGGACAAGTAACTGAGTACAAGGTAGATCCTGCAGAGCAGTTTAACCTTTATCATAAAGCCGGAGCAGACTGGCTTCACTTAGTTGATCTAACCGGAGCAAAAGATACCAGTGCCCGCCAGCTGGATTTGATTGCAAAGCTGCTGGCCAGTACGCCTGCAAGCATTCAGATTGGTGGTGGTGTTCGTAATGAGCAAGACGTAAAAGATTTACTGGATGCTGGTGCCCAGCGTGTAGTGGTCGGTTCTACCGCCGTTAAGCAGCCTGAGCTGGTTAAAGGCTGGATGGAAAAGTACGGCGCGGAAAAAATCGTTCTGGCTCTGGACATCAATATTGATGAGCAAGGGGTTAGAAAGGTAGCGATTTCCGGCTGGCAGGAAGATTCCGGAGTGACCATTGAGGCACTTATAGATGACTATCTGACGGTTGGCCTTAAGCATGTACTTTGCACTGATATCTCCCGTGACGGTACCTTAGCAGGCTCAAATGTCGAGCTGTATATAGACTTATGCAAGCAATACCCTCAGGTGCAGTTCCAGTCATCAGGTGGTATCGGCTCCCTTGCTGATATAGAAGCACTGAAAGGAAGCGGTGTTGCCGGTGTGATTGTCGGACGTGCGCTATTAGATGGTAAGTTTACCGCAGAGGAGGCATTCCAATGTTGGCAAAGCGAATAGTACCCTGTTTAGACGTTCGTGACGGACAGGTAGTAAAAGGGGTTCAGTTCAGGAACCACGAAATAATCGGAGACATCGTTCCTTTGGCACAACGTTATGCTGAAGAAGGCGCTGATGAACTGGTTTTCTATGATATCACCGCCTCCTCTGACGGGCGTGTTGTTGATAAAAGCTGGGTAGCCAGAGTAGCTGAGGTGATTGATATCCCGTTCTGTGTTGCAGGTGGTATTAAGTCAGCAGAAGACGCAGCGCGTATTCTGCAGTTTGGTGCTGATAAGGTGTCAATTAACTCTCCGGCACTGGCAAATCCGGAATTGATATCAGAACTGGCGGATAAGTTTGGTGTTCAGTGTATTGTGGTTGGTATCGACTCGTATTTTGATAAAGAGACCGGCAAATATCAGGTTTATCAGTTTACCGGTGATGAAGCCCGTACTAAGGCCACTCAGTGGGAGACCAGAGACTGGGTGGAAGAAGTGCAGAAGCGTGGCGCCGGAGAGATTGTTCTTAATATGATGAATCAGGATGGAGTGCGTAACGGATATGATATCGAGCAACTCAATATGGTTCGTGAAGTGTGTAAAGTGCCGTTGATCGCTTCCGGTGGTGCCGGTGCAATGGAGCACTTCGCAGAAGCTTATCAAAAAGCCAATGTTGATGGTGCCCTTGCTGCTTCAGTATTCCATAAGCAGGTGATCAATATTGGTGAACTTAAAGTGTACTTAAAACAGCAGGGTGTGGAGATTCGATTATGAGTGATGCAGTAAATCAGGGTGACCTTGCTGAGCGTATTGACTGGCAGAAAGTCGACGGACTGGTTCCGGCGATAGTTCAGGACTATGTTTCCAGTCAGGTGCTTATGATGGGCTATATGAACCCTGAAGCGCTGGAGAAGACTGAGCAGACAGGTATGGTGACCTTCTATTCCAGAACCAAGCAGCGTTTATGGACCAAGGGAGAGACTTCAGGCAATGTTTTGCAACTGAAGAACATTTCCCTTGATTGCGACAATGACACCCTTCTGATTCGGGTAAACCCTGTCGGGCCGACTTGCCATACCGGAACAACCACCTGTTTTGATGGTGATAAGCAGGAAGAGTCCCAGATGGTGTGGCTTCATCAGCTTGAGTCTCTGCTTGCTGCAAGAAAAGATGCTGATCCAGAGTCTTCTTACACAGCCAGCCTTTATGCCCGCGGCACCAAGCGTATTTCGCAGAAAGTGGGAGAAGAGGGCGTTGAAGTCGCACTTGCGGCGACGTCGGGCGACAAGGCGGAGCTAGTGTGTGAGTCAGCGGATCTTATTTATCACCTTATGGTGTTGCTGCAGGATCAGGGCTTATCTATGAGTGATGTGGTGAATAAGCTAAAAGAACGTCATAAGTAACCAGCCTTAATCAGAACTCTCAATAAACGAAAAGACTACCCTGAGGTAGTCTTTTCTGTATCTGAGCCTGTATTTGGCAAGCGGTTATCCGCAACACTTTTTAAATTTCTTACCGCTGCCACACGGGCAGGGATCATTTCTGCCTACTTTCTTAGTTTCAACCGGCTCAGGAAATACACCATCTATGTAATACCATAGGGCGTTTTCCCTTACAAAGCGTGAGCGCTCATGCATACACTGCTCAACAGTTCCTTCCCTCAAGTATGCTTTAAACTCAACAAAACCTTCATCTGTCTCAGTCTCTGGGGCATCGATCACCTCAAGCTTTGTCCAGTCGAGGGCAACAGATTCCGCAATTCCGTCACGTTCGTTTTCGGCCTGACAGCTCGGATGGTAAGTATTAACGACGAAGTCGACCAGTTTTAATTTATGAGCAGCAAATCGTGCCCTCATCAATTGCTCTGGTAGGGTGGCTTTACTGTGATGGTTGTGAACGGGCTGACAACAGTCAGAATAATCAACAAGACTGCCACAAGGACATAATGACATAACAGGGATCCGGGTATTTAATTAACAGGTTTATTCTGCAGGTGAAGAGAAAAGCTCTTCAGTCCAGAGAATGGCATCATTATAACTTTTTGCAAGGTTCTGGCTTGAGATACCTAACTCTCTGCGTAACTGGCTTACTTCACCCCATTGTGCATTCTCATAAGCAATGGAGAGGGAGAGGATTTGCCCCAGTTTTCCGCTTCTTTCCAGCAAAGCACTCTTTATCTGCGTATCGACAGGAAGCGAATCAACAATCATCTCAAGGGACTGATCCAGTAGGGAGTCCAGCAGTGAAAACATACCGGTAAGAAAGGCCTGACTTTTATCGGCAGAGCTATCTGTGCCCGTAGCAAGTAATTCACCAAATCTTGCCCGCTGGATAGAGAGAGCATAGAGAGACTCAGGTTTTGACTCCTGAGTAGAGGCGACCGCTACCAGAGAGACAAACTTACGCAGCTTCTTTTCGCCCATATAGGCCAGAGCCTGATGAAAAGACTTAATTTCAGAGCTGATATAGGCAGAAGAGTTTACATAGCGTAGTAGCTTGTAGGAGATGGAAACATCGGTCGAGATGATCTTCTCTACTTCGTTGTAGTCAATATCATCATGGGCAATCGCCTTACAGAGCTGCACAACCGTCAGAAATGATGGTTCAATTGCTTTGCGTTGTATCACTTCCGGTTTGCTAAAGAAATAGCCCTGAAAATAGGTGAAACCGGCCTCGATGGCCTGCTGATACTCTTGATACGTTTCGACTTTTTCTGCCAGAAACTTAATTTTGCTCTCTTTCAGACGAGAGATAAAACTAGCCGCTTTCTCGATAGAAACCAGCCGTATATCGAACTTAATCAGATGGATAAAGGGTAAAAAGCGTTTCCATTCCGGACTGGGAATAAAATCGTCTAACGCAATGGTGTAGCCTTTGGCATAAAGCTGCTTTATGGCATCCAGCAGAGCGTCGTCCGGCGGACAATCTTCCAGTATCTCAATTACAATTTTATCTTTAGGAAACAGAGAAGGAACCTGATTGATCAGGCTCTGATAAGGGAAGTTTACAAATCCCAGTTTGTTACCGATAGAGTGGTATTCAGAGCTTAAAAACTGATCAGACAGCAGGCGGCTTGTGGCAAGCTCAGCTTCTACTTCAGGGAAGGTGTTTTTAGGACCATCCCGGAAAAGTAGTTCGTAAGCGACAGTGTTTTTATCTCTGTCCAGTATCGGTTGACGTGCAACGTAAGAATATTTCATTTTTATTAGATAAAGCCACTCTAAGTATTAGATAAAGCCACTATCAGTATGTGGTTTATTACTAAAATGATAATACGTTCTTTTTGGAGAAAAATCACGGAAGCAGATGTAATAAAGAGAGTTTAAACAATAATTAATATAATTATCGATTAAAGTCTCTGGTTTCTAACTGAAATGAGCTTTGTGAAAACACCAGTACAGAACCTTGCTGATACCAGTCTCCCAGCACAATACGGGTTTTATCGCCGGTACCTGACTCGAAATGGTGTATATCCGGCCGGTGGGTATGGCCATGAATCATCAGGTCTACAGAATATCTGTTCATCTCGTCGACAACTTCAGACTGGTTTACATCCATAATGTCCAGATTTTTGCTTTTTTTCTCTTCAGCGATATCATTCTGAACCCGTGAAACAATTTTCAACTTTATCGACAGTGGTAGACGGTTATATAAAAATTGCAACCATGGCAAGTGAACTTTTTTGCGGTAGGCCTGATATTTATGATCGTCGGTACAAAGAGTATCTCCATGCAAAATAATCGCCTGCCTGCCATACAGATCTATTTTGCACACATCGGGTAACAGCTTTACTCCCGTCTCTTTTTCAAAGCGTCGTCCCACCAGAAAGTCCCGGTTTCCCTGAACGAAAAAGCAGGGAACTCCGCTCCCGGTTAACTGTTTAAGGGCTGCCTTAATCTGCTGATTAAAGGCATTGTTATCGTCATCGCCCACCCAGAATTCGAATAGATCACCAAGAATGTACAATGCATCTGCGTTTATGGCTTCATTGTGAAGAAACGAGAAAAAACAGTCAGTAATATCCGGACGGGAAGGGGTAAGGTGAAGATCTGAAATAAATAATGTCGTCATAATAATAAAAGGGAGCCGCAGCTCCCTTTAGAAGTTACTCTTCGATAGTGGTGCTTGTGATAAATACTTCTTCCAGAGGGACATCCTGATGCATACCCATAGAACCAGTGCTCACACCTTTGATCTTATTTACTACGTCCATACCTTCAACAACTTCGCCGAATACACAGTAGCCCCAGCCATCAAGGCTCTCTGATTTAAAGTCCAGGAAGGTGTTGTCATTAACGTTAATAAAGAACTGAGAACTTGCAGAGTGCGGTTCCATAGTACGTGCCATGGCAAGAGTACCTGTTTTGTTGCTCAGGCCGTTGTTAGCTTCGTTTTTAATTGCTGCGCGGCCGGCTTTCTCTTTCAGGCCTGAAGTCATGCCGCCGCCCTGAATCATGAATCCGTCAATTACGCGGTGAAACAGAGTGTTGTCGTAGAAACCGTCACGGCAGTATTGCAGGAAGTTAGCACTTGTTTCCGGCGCTTTTTCTTCATTTAGCGTGATTTTGATATCGCCAAAGTTAGTATGAAGGATGATCATGATAATTACCTTTATTGTATGTTTTGATCTGAACTCCGAATTCTAGCGGATGTTGCCAGACATTCAACTGTGAACTGTGCAGAATACCGCCTGTTGCAAAGTTCGTAGCCAGCCGACCTTACGGGTTCACTATTTTATTCAATGGATTGATAACTCAAGTATTACCTAATTCTTTGTGAGTTGTTATACTCACGCTCTGTTTTAGGCCATTTAGATTAGATGAGATCATGTTAAAAATTTATAACACACTTACCCGACAAAAAGAGGAATTCAAACCAATTACAGCCGGCAAGGTTCGTATGTATGTTTGTGGGGTAACCATCTATGATCTCTGTCACATTGGTCATGGTCGTACTTTTGTTTCTTTTGATGTTGTCTCCCGTTACCTTCGTTTTCTGGGTTACGATCTTAAATTCGTCAGAAACATCACTGATATCGACGATAAAATTATTAAGCGTGCTGCTGAAAATGGCGAAAGCTGCGATGAACTGACAGAGCGCCTGATTGGCGATATGTATCAGGACTTTGATGCGCTGAATATGAAACGCCCTGATCTGGAGCCGAGAGCAACACACTTTATCCCGGAAATTATTGAACTGGTAGAGAAGCTGATCGAAAGAGGCTTTGCATACGTTGCTGAAAACGGCGATGTAATGTTCGAAGTAAGCAAGTTTGATGAGTACGGAAAACTGTCTGGTCAGGATTTGGATCAACTGCAGGCTGGTGCCCGTGTTGATATCGAGAGCGCAAAACGCAGCCCGCTGGATTTTGTACTGTGGAAAATGTCTAAGCCGGGCGAACCAACATGGGAATCTCCATGGGGACCGGGCAGACCGGGCTGGCATATTGAGTGTTCGGCAATGAACTCCGCGATTCTTGGCAACCACTTTGATATTCATGGTGGCGGTTCAGATCTTCAGTTCCCTCACCATGAAAATGAAATCGCCCAGTCATGCTGCGCCCATGACACCCAGTATGTAAATACCTGGATGCACAGCGGTATGGTGATGGTCGATAAAGAAAAAATGTCCAAGTCACTGGGCAACTTCTTTACTATTCGTGATGTACTTGAGCATTACGACGCTGAAACCGTACGTTACTTCCTGATGTCTGGTCACTACCGTAGCCAGCTAAACTACAGCGAAGATAACCTGAATCAGGCGCGCGCTTCACTTGAGCGTCTGTATACGTCTCTGCGTGGTCTGGATTCAGATGCGGAAGCCGCTGGTGATGAGCAGTACGTAAGACGCTTCAGCGAAGCGATGAACGATGACTTCAATACACCGGAAGCATACTCTGTACTGTTTGATATGGCACGTGAGGTAAACCGCCTTAAGAATGAAGATATCCAACTGGCTTCTCAGCTTGGCGCACTGATGCGCGAACTGGCAGATGTGATCGGTATTCTTCATCAGGATCCGGAAGCATTCCTGCAGGGTGGCGCTCAGGACAATGATGAGGTGGCTGAGATTGAAGCGCTTATTAAGCTGCGTAATGACTCCCGTGCGGCGAAAGATTGGGCTAACGCTGATATGGCCCGTGATAAGCTGACTGAGATGGGTATTGTTCTGGAAGATGGTCCGCAAGGCACAACCTGGAGACGTGGTTAATAATGGCACAGATGTATTTTTATTACTCGGCAATGAATGCGGGTAAATCAACAACGCTTTTACAGTCTTCGTTTAACTATCGCGAAAGGGGCATGAATCCGGCCATCTTTACTGCGGCATTTGATGACCGTTATGGTGTTGGTAAGGTAAGCTCCAGAATAGGCTTGCAATCTGATGCCCACCTTTATGGTGCAGAAACCGATCTCTATCAGGAGATCGACAAGCTGAACGCTGAAGAGAAACTGCACTGTATTCTGGTGGATGAAAGCCAGTTTCTGACCAAGAAGCAGGTGTATCAGCTATCAGAAGTGGTAGATAAGCTGAATATTCCGGTGCTTTGTTACGGATTACGTACCGACTTCCTGGGCGAACTATTTGAAGGCAGTAAATACCTGCTTTCATGGGCGGATAAGCTGATTGAGCTTAAAACCATTTGCCATTGTGGCAGAAAAGCCAATATGGTGATCCGTACTGATGCAGAAGGCAATCCGATTTCTGAAGGTGATCAGGTGGCTATCGGCGGTAATGACTGCTATGTGTCTGTTTGCCGTCAGCACTATAAAGAGGCTCTGGGGAAATAAACTTTTCTTCGGTATAAAGCTAGTATAGAAAAGGGCAGCTTATTAATAAGCTGCCCTTGCTTTATGCGAAATAGTAAAACCGTTATGGGTTCTTCGCCACCAGAATAGCTCTTCTCGGAGCAGGGTAGCCTTCGACAGTTTTGCTTGGATCCTGCGGGTCAAGGTAATCCGGCAGTGAGTTATGGGTCATCCACTCTGTAGTTCGTTGCTCGCCAGTGGTAGTAATATTCTCATCGACAATCTTCACGTCTACGAAGCCACATTTTTCCAGCCACACCTTAAGGGCTTTCGCAGAAGGGAAGAAATAGACGTTGCGCATCTGAGCGTATCTGTCTACCGGTACCAAAACGGTATTCTCATCTCCTTCAATCACCAGAGTTTCCAGCACCAGTTCGCCACCCGGCAGTAGCTGGTTTTTCAACTGAAGAAGATGATCCAGTGGAGAGCGGCGGTGGTAGAGAACACCCATACTGAACACAGTATTAAAGGCTTTCAGTTCTGGTAGCTGCTCTATGCCCAGAGGAAGAAGATGAGCGCGCTGGTCGTCTCCCATTAACTTACGGATCGCTTCAAACTGAATCAGAAACAGATGAGAAGGATCGATACCGACACACAGTCGGGCACCTTCACCCAACATGCGCCACATATGGTAGCCGTTGCCACAACCCACATCGAGAACGGTACGGTTCTTTAGTGGTGATATATGCGGCAGAACACGATCCCACTTCCAGTCAGAACGCCACTCTGTATCGATATGAATATCGTGCAGATGATAGGGCCCTTTGCGCCACGGGTGGAATGTCTTAAGCAGGTTTTCCAGCTTCTTTTTTTCACCAGTTGCCAGTGGCTCTGTATTGCCAAGCGTAACAGACTGTTTTAGTTCAATAGAGTCAGGTTTATCGGCCGGTATCTTTTTTAACGCTCTCAGCCAGCGTTCAAAATCGCCGTGTTCGGCATTTTGCCAGTCAGTCAGTTGCTGTGGCAGTGTGTTCAGCCACGGCTGCAAATCCGTGTCCTGAGCAATCAGTTGGTAGAAGTTAGCAAAGTTAAACATAGAGTCAGAATCTAATTAATTTGAGTCGGTAGCGTGTGTTATTTAATGGCAAACATGGAGCCGAAATTAAAGCACTGGAACCAGAGTTCAACACTGGAAAAACCAATATTCTTCAGCCGTTCTTTATGCATTGGCACACTATCAGGAATCAGTACATTTTCAATGGCGCTGCGTTTCTGGCTGATCTCCAGCTCACTGTATCCGTTAGCGCGTTTAAAATCGTGGTGAAGATCAATCAACAGCTCATTGGATTTTTCATCTTCAAACACATACTTTTCTGACAGGATCAAAATCCCGCCGGGACGTAAGCCATGATAGATTTTTTCCAGCAGGCTTTGTCTGTCTTCCGGTGACAAAAACTGCAGAGTAAAGTTAAGCACCACCATACTGGCGTTTTCGATATCGACATTGCGGATATCGTCTTCAATCACTTCTACGGGTGTATCTGAGCGGTAGGCATTAACGTGTAACTTGCAACGCTCAACCATGGCGCTGGAGTTATCAATGGAGATAATCCGGCAGCCTTCCTGCTGAATGTTGCGGCGCATGGACAAGGTCGCGGCACCAAGAGAACAGCCAAGGTCATAGATGTTGCTGTTTGGTTTGGCAAATCGCTGTGCCAACATACCGATGGCAGAGATAATATTGCTGTATCCCGGTACAGAGCGTTGAATCATATCCGGAAACACTTCAACCACTTTTTCGTCAAAGGCAAAATTTCCTATGTTATCGATAGGAGAAGAAAATATGGTGTCTTGGTTGCTCATTGATATTTTGCCTTAGCTCGGGATAAAAACGGTGGCGTATTTTAAGGAAAAAAGCGCTTAATGTCATCTTGTCTTTCTCTGATAGGACTAAGTGGATACAAGATATAAAACCAGTTATTAATTTCATGTTGTGCGTTCTGCCATAAGGCAGATATCGATAAACAAACCCTCCGCGCCAGGGAAGGCGCGGCGGAGCCCCATGGATGGGTTTATGCGTGTTTGTGTTCGATATTTGCCGGAGGGAGCGGTATCTAATAATGGTTACCGAGTTATAAAAGGGTGAAAAACGCTGCTTTTGTAGCCAAATTGAAATAACGGATTAAAAATTGCCAGAAAAAGTGCGGTTAAAGGTCGATTTTAGCCGCTATTCCGAGTATAAATGTGGGTTCGAATCGGCAGCGCCCGCTGCCTCCGTTTAGCTAATAATTAAGAGATTGGGAATTTCATTATGCGTACCCAGTATTGTGGTCACCTGAACAAGTCCCTTGTGGGACAAACTGTAGAACTTTGCGGTTGGGTTAACCGTCGTCGCGATTTAGGCGGCCTTATCTTTGTTGATATGCGAGATCGTGAAGGTATCGTTCAGGTAGTTGTAGACCCTGATATGAAGGACGTATTTGAAATTGCTAACCAGCTCAGAAATGAGTTCTGCATTAAATTTACCGGTGAAGTGCGTGCGCGCCCTGACAGCCAGATCAACAAAGATATGGCAACGGGTGAAGTAGAAGTGCTGGCAACAGGCCTTGAGATCATCAACCGTTCTGATGTCCTGCCACTGGACTTTAACCAGAATAACTCAGAAGAGCAGCGTCTTAAGTACCGCTATCTGGATCTGCGTCGTCCTGAAATGAGCAATCACATTAAACTGCGTGCTAAGGCATCAAGTTTTGTGCGTCGCTTCCTTGATAGCAACGACTTCCTTGATATCGAAACACCGGTACTGACAAAAGCCACTCCGGAAGGTGCCCGTGACTATCTGGTACCGAGCCGTGTTCATAAAGGCAGCTTCTACGCGCTTCCGCAATCTCCTCAGTTGTTTAAACAGCTGCTGATGATGTCTGGTTTTGATCGCTACTATCAGATCGTAAAATGTTTCCGTGACGAAGACTTACGTGCTGACCGTCAGCCTGAATTTACTCAGATCGATATCGAAACGTCATTTATGAGCGCCGATCAGGTTCGTGAAGTGACTGAGAAGATGGTTCGCGAAATGTGGCAGGAGCTGTTAAGCGTTGATCTTGGAGCTTTCCCTGTCATGCCTTTCGCTGAAGCTATCCGTCGTTTCGGTTCAGATAAGCCCGACCTGCGTAACCCGATGGAGCTGGTGGATGTTGCTGATCTGGTTAAAGATGTTGAGTTTAAAGTATTCTCCGGCCCGGCTAATGATGAAAAAGGTCGTGTAGCGGTTCTTCGTGTGCCGGGTGGCGCTAAGCTGACTCGTAAACAGATCGATGAGTATGGTAAATACGTGGGTATTTACGGTGCTAAAGGTCTGGCATGGATGAAAGTAAACGATAAAGACGCCGGAATGGAAGGTATTCAGTCTCCGGTAGCTAAGTTCCTGTCAGAAGAAGTTATCTCTGCAATTCTTGAGCGTACGGGTGCTGAGTCCGGTGATATCATTCTGTTCGGTGCAGATAAAGCTAACACAGTGGCAGAAGCGATGGGTGCCCTTCGTCTGAAAGTAGGTATCGATCTAGAGATCACTGATACCGCGGCATGGAAACCACTATGGGTTGTTGATTTCCCGATGTTTGAAGAGGACGACGAAGGTAACCTGCATGCTATGCATCACCCGTTCACTTCTCCTCTGGGTGTTACTGCTGAAGAGCTTAAGGTCAATCCTGCAGCAGCAAACTCTAACGCTTATGACATGGTGATTAACGGCTATGAAGTGGGTGGCGGTTCTGTACGTATCCACAACGCAGAAATGCAGTCAGCGGTGTTCGATATTCTGGGTATCGATGAGTCAGAACAGCGTCTGAAATTTGGCTTCCTGCTGGATGCACTTAAATTTGGTACACCGCCACACGCCGGTCTGGCATTTGGCCTTGACCGTCTGGTTATGCTGTTGTGCGGAACGGAAAATATCCGTGACGTAATCGCCTTCCCTAAAACAACGGCGGCATCTTGTCTGCTGACTGACGCACCAAGCCTTGCGAATCCGGCTGCACTGGAAGAGCTGGCCATCGCGGTTAAGTTAGCCGAAGAAAAATAATTTCGTTATTACGTTCTTATTCAAAAAAAGCCAGGTAAGACCTGGCTTTTTTTTGGTGAATCAATTGCCCTTGGGTAGAATAATGCCAACCAGATTAATCGGTTGATATTTCACTGTCCGAAAAGATAACTATTTGTTAGCAGGGAAGATTTGATGCGTTATGTTGCTATAACACTGTTGATGTTTGTTCTGACCGCATGTGCAGGTAAAGAGAATTCGTTTGAAATTAAAAACCTGGCAAAATCGGATATCGACCTTGTTACCGATGTACATATTAAGCAGCTAAGAGAACTGCTTAAAACTCTGACGATTAAGCTGTATAAACGAAACCCGAGAGAGCTGAAGAAAAACTCCGGTATGACCATTGATGCGCGCGTAGCGCAGATACTGACCGTTGAACGGCCTGAAAATGGTTACCTTGAGCTGGGTAATATGGATGGCGTTGATGTGCTTCCGCTGGCTTTCTCTAAAGAGTTTAAAGGCGACAGGGTGTTTGCCCTTATGACAGGCATTAGCGGTATGTTAAGTGCCTCATACAATCACAAAGTCGATTTCTATATTTTTGACGAGATTGATCATCAGAAACTGTATGACAGTGCCCGTAACCTTGAGACCATCTCCTGGCAACTAAACAACCGAAAGTATGACAATGGTGAACTTCTGCTACTCAGCAATGGTATCGGTGCAAATGGTGTTGCCAACTACAGTTATGAACGTGTGTTGGGTCAGATGATACTTTTGCAGGATATGATGGCCTTGCTGATTTCAGACGGAACCAACCGTACCATAAATAAAGTAGCCCACAGTGTGGCATCATTTACCTTCTTCCCTATTTAATAAATTCGACAAAACACACAGGTTTATAAATGATAATTCTTGGTATTGATCCAGGCTCCCGCATTACAGGTTATGGTGTTATCAGGCAGGAAGGCAGACATCTGCATTATCTGGGGAGTGGATGTATCCGTACCTCTCAGGACGACCTTCCGGGACGATTAAAGCAGATATACGCCGGAGTAAGTGAAATCATTACCCAATTTCAACCCGATGAATTTGCCATCGAGCAGGTATTTATGTCGAAGAATGCCGACTCAGCATTAAAACTGGGGCAGGCAAGGGGCAGTGCCATTGTTGCAGCGGTAAATGCAGACTTGCCCGTTTATGAGTATGCGGCCAGACTCATCAAGCAGGCCGTAGTAGGAACGGGGGGGGCAGATAAGGCGCAGGTTCAGCATATGGTGATGAGTATGCTCAAACTGCCCAGCAAACCACAGGCAGATGCCGCTGATGCCCTCGGTGTGGCCATATGTCACGCCAATACCAATAAAACCATGATTGCCCTGGCAGGCAAAGCGACCAGTGCCAAAAAAGGGCGCTATCGCTGAAACTGGTGTCCCGGCATATCTAATTGTTACTGGATGTTTGTCCAGTAATGGAATATGATTCTGCACAGTTTAGTTTTCAAAAGGAACAACCAGTGATTGGACGCCTTCGCGGAATTCTCGTTGATAAGCAGCCACCGGAGCTGCTTATAGAAGTTAGTGGTATCGGCTATGAAGTTCAGATGCCGATGAGCTGTTTTTATGAGCTGCCTGAGATTGGTCAGGAAGCGATAGTGTATACCCATTTTGTTGTGCGGGAAGACGCTCAGCTACTGTATGGCTTTAACACCATAAAAGAGCGTGCGCTATTCCGCGAAGTGATAAAAGCTAACGGGGTAGGGCCTAAACTTGGTCTGGCAATCTTGTCAGGCATGACAGCTGCCCAGTTTGTATCCTGTGTAGAGCGGGAAGATATCTCAACACTGGTTAAACTGCCGGGTGTTGGTAAGAAGACCGCCGAACGTCTGGTTGTTGAAATGAAAGACCGCCTGAAAGGCTGGGGTGCCGGTGATCTGTTTACCCCGGCAACGGATGCGGCTCCTCTGGATTCAGCTCCGGCTGCAGAACCGGTGCAAAATGCTGAAGACGAAGCCGTGAGCGCACTAATTGCCCTTGGCTACAAGCCACAGCAGGCGTCGAAAGTGGTCTCTCAGGTCGCTAAGCCTGATATGTCGAGCGAAGGCTTGATCAGAGAAGCACTCAAATCCATGGTTTAACCGGAACTAAGTAATGATAGAAGCTGACCGTTTGATCGCACCGGATAATCCGGTATTTAAAGATGAAGATGTGATAGACCGTGCCATAAGGCCGAAAAAGCTGGCGGATTATCAGGGGCAGGATCATGTCCGCGATCAGATGGAAATCTTTATAAAGGCCGCTCAGCTACGTGATGAAGCCTTAGATCACTTGTTGATTTTTGGTCCTCCGGGTCTGGGTAAAACCACCCTTGCCAACATTGTTGCCAATGAGATGGAAGTGAACATCCGTACCACGTCCGGCCCTGTGCTGGAAAAAGCGGGTGATCTGGCGGCTCTGCTGACCAATCTTGAAGAGAATGATGTTCTGTTTATTGATGAGATCCATCGTCTGAGCCCTATGGTCGAAGAGGTGCTCTATCCGGCTATGGAAGATTATCAGCTGGATATTATGATTGGTGAAGGCCCGGCGGCCCGCTCCATTAAGATTGACCTGCCTCCGTTTACTCTTATCGGCGCCACTACCCGTGCCGGTTCACTGACTTCGCCGCTGCGGGATCGTTTCGGAATCGTTCAACGTCTGGAGTACTATAAAGTTGAAGATCTGCAGCATATTGTTCAGCGCAGTGCCAGCTGTCTTAATCTGTCTATGGATCCCGGTGGGGCGCTGGAAGTGGCAAGGCGTGCCCGTGGTACACCACGTATCGCTAACCGCCTGCTGCGTAGAGTGAGGGACTATGCCGAAGTTAAAGGCGATGGCCATATCTCTGCAGAAGTGGCGGACAAAGCCCTTGATATGCTGGATGTAGATAGTCAGGGCTTCGACTATATGGACAGAAAACTATTGCTGGCCATTATGGAAAAATTCTCAGGCGGCCCTGTCGGGCTGGATAACCTTGCTGCTGCAATTGGGGAAGAGAAAGACACCATTGAAGATGTGCTTGAACCTTATCTGATACAGCAGGGCTATCTGCAAAGGACACCGAGAGGGCGGATTGCCACCAGCCGCGCTTATCTCCATTTTGGCTTAGTTCAGCCATAAAGGTCGTTATTCTTGTCTGGCCGGTGTGTTATCACCGGCCTTTTTGTACCCGCCGAGTCGATCTAGATCTCAATATAATGAATATATTAATTATTTTTTGTGCAACTACTTTTGCAATTTAATTCTATAAAGACCCTCTTTTAATTCCCGCTGATTATAAAAACGCCGTTAAGGCTTGATATTAATCAATCGCAAACCCGTCAACTGACTTTTCCGGCAGAAAACTTGATTTCAATCAACGCAAAAAATCTTTTGAATCAAAGGTGATTTAGCAGTAATATTAGTTCCAGCTATATTAGATTAAACTTAACAAAAAACTAACCAAAAAGGCACATCTCATTAACATGATAACCTTTTAGTTACATTGTTAACTTGTTGATGGATAAGTGTCAGGAATTGGTGCAATAAGCATTAGTGTCCTTCAGCCCGACACAAAAGGAGTAACTATGATTGACATAGTCGATTTATCGCGGTTGCAATTTGCGCTTACAGCGATGTATCACTTTTTATTTGTTCCTCTGACTCTGGGTATGGCGTTTTTACTCGCCATTATGGAGTCTCTTTACGTAATGACCGATAAGCAGATCTACAAGGACATGACAAAGTTCTGGGGTAAGCTGTTCGGTATCAACTTTGCTCTGGGTGTGGCTACCGGCCTTACTATGGAGTTTCAGTTTGGTACTAACTGGTCATACTATTCTCACTACGTAGGCGATATCTTTGGTGCCCCTCTTGCCATTGAAGCCTTGGTCGCATTCTTCCTTGAATCCACTTTTGTAGGTCTTTTCTTCTTTGGATGGGATCGTCTGTCAAAACGCCAACACCTTGCGGTAACCTGGTTGGTGGCTCTGGGTTCGAACTTCTCTGCACTTTGGATTCTGGTCGCTAACGGCTGGATGCAAAATCCCGTTGGTGCAGAGTTTAACTTCGAATCCATGCGTATGGAGATGGTAAGCTTTGCTGAGCTGGTTCTTAACCCTGTAGCTCAGGTGAAATTTGTCCATACCGTAGCTTCGGGCTACACCTGTGGCGCCATGTTTATTCTGGGTATCAGTTCTTACTATCTGCTGAAAGGCCGTGATATCGCCTTTGCCCGCCGCTCATTTGCAGTGGCTGCATCGTTCGGTATGGCATCTATCCTTTCGGTTATTGTGCTTGGTGATGAGTCTGGTTATGAGCTGGGCGATGTGCAGAAAGTGAAACTGGCTGCCATTGAAGCCGAGTGGGAGACGGAAGAAGCTCCGGCGGCATTTACTCTGTTTGGTTTCCCTAATCAAGAGAAAGAGCATACCGACTTCGCGATTAAGATCCCTTATGTAATGGGTATTATCGCTACCCGTTCTTTCGATACGGAAGTAACAGGTATTACCGATCTTAAACTTGAGCACGAAGAGCGTATCCGCAACGGTATGCTGGCTTATGACCTGCTGCAAAAACTGCGTGGCGGCGATAAGTCAGAGCAGAACCTGCAAGCCTTCGACGATGTGAAGGACGATCTGGGTTACGGTCTGCTGCTTAAGCGCTATACGGAAAATGTGGTCGATGCAACGGAAGAGCAGATCCAGTCTGCTGTTGATGATTCCATCCCGACCGTATGGCCGCTGTTCTGGTCATTCCGCATCATGGTAGCGTGTGGCTTTATTATGCTGTTTGTATTTGGTGCTGCCTTCCTGCAAACCTGCCGTCAGAAAATTGAGCGCAAACCTTGGGTACTTAAAGCGGCGCTATTCTCTATTCCGCTACCGTGGATCGCTATTGAGATGGGTTGGTTCGTGGCCGAGTATGGTCGTCAGCCTTGGGCGGTAGGTGAAATTCTGCCGGTTGATGTTGCGGTTTCTGCGCTTTCTGAGTCGGATCTCTGGCTGTCACTGTTTGCAATTCTGGCACTGTATACCGTGTTCCTGATTGCAGAAGTGTATCTGATGGTGAAGTTTGCCCGTAAGGGACCAAGCAGCCTGAAGACAGGTCGTTATCATTTCGAACAAAACGCTGATTCTGCGCAAGACGTTATGAATCGCCAAGTAGAAGCGTAAGAGGAGAGAATAACTATGTTTGATTACGAAATCTTGCGTTTTATCTGGTGGGTACTGGTAGGCGTTCTTCTTATCGGATTCGCTATTGCTGATGGTTTTGATATGGGTGTAGGCGCACTGGTTCCGGTTCTGGGTAAAACAGACAACGAACGTCGCGTGATGATCAACTCTATTGCCCCGCACTGGGACGGTAACCAGGTGTGGCTTATTACCGCCGGTGGTGCTCTGTTTGCTGCATGGCCGCTGGTTTACGCAACCTCTTTCTCAGGTTTCTATCTGGCGATGGTGGTGACTCTGGCTGCTCTTTGGCTTCGTCCTATTGGTCTGGACTACCGTTCAAAGCTGGAAGACAAAAAATGGCGCAACTACTGGGATATCGCTATCAGTATCTCCGGTTTTGTTCCGCCGGTAATCTTCGGTGTTGCCTTTGGTAACCTGCTGCAGGGTGTACCATTTGTACTGAGTGACCTGATTATGCCTAGCTACCACGGTTCATTCTTTGCACTGCTTAATCCGTTTGCGCTGGTTTGTGGTCTGATTAGCCTTGGTATGTTCCTGATGATGGGCACAACCTGGCTACAAATGAAAACCACAGATGAGGTGTATAACCGCGCCCGCAACCTGACTAAAATTGTTGCTCTTGCAGTAACGGTACTGTTCGTTATCGCCGGCATCTGGATTCAGGGCATCGAAGGCTATGTGATCAAGAGTGAAATCGACACCATGGCGGCATCGAACCCACTAAATAAAGAAGTGGTACGTGAAGCGGGTGCGTGGATGGCTAACTTTTACAACTATCCGCTAATGTGGCTGGCACCTGTACTGGGTGCAGTGATGCCGCTGGTTGTCATTGTGGCGACACGTGCTGAAAAATCTGGTCTGGCATTCCTTGCGTCAAGTCTGACTGTGGCGGGTGTTATCCTGACTGCCGGATTTACTATGTTCCCGTTTGTGATGCCTTCAAGCATGGAACCAAGCCATAGCTTAACCATGTGGGATTCTACATCCAGTGAGCTTACCCTGCAAATCATGACAGCAGTAGCTGCCGTTATGGTACCGGTAATACTGAGCTATACCGCATGGGCTTACTATAAAATGTTCGGTCGTCTGGATAACCAGTTTATCGAAGAAAACAAAAACTCACTGTACTAAGGAGCATAGATTATGTGGTATTTCGCTTGGATTTTAGGTGTATTACTGGCGTGCGCATTCGGCATTATCAACGCGCTCTGGCTGGAACATTCAGAAATGATGGATAAAGATAGTGAGTAAACTGGCGGGTCAGGTTGATAACTGGCATCGCCCGATAGATAAAGCCCTGTTCCGGGCTTTATCTTTTCTGCTGGCCATCGGCCATGCCGGATTGATTTTGTGGGAACCAAACCAATATGCCGAGGCAATTGGCGGTTTTAATGTGGTAATAGCACCACTGCTTATCTGGGCAATATGCTCAGGGGTGATATTCGGTATTGGTTTTGTACAGAGAAGCCCATACTGGCGGCTGTTTTTCAGCCCCTACCTGTCGCTGACGATACTTCTGTATCTGACCGCACTTTATCTCTTCGCTTAAAAAAGCATCAAATTGAAGCGCATCCTTAGTGAGCGCTTCAATTTTTTATCATCTGCAACAAAAAAAGTTTGTCCGCATCGTACTATTTCCTTTTGATAGGGTATAGTTAGCCATTATTTTAATTTTCAATATTGGTAATGGTTGTGGAGCAAGCAATAGCCCCTCAGTTTCGTTGGCCTGTCACCGTCTACTACGAAGACACGGATGCAGGCGGAGTTGTCTATCATTCAAACTATCTGAAGTATTTTGAAAGAGCGCGGACTGAACTCTTACGCTCTGTTGGTGTCTCTCAACAGGTACTACTTGAACAACAAACCGGTTTTGTTGTTCGCCATATGGACATCGATTTTTTGCTGGGTGCAAAGCTGGATGAACATCTGACGGTAGTTACAACCATTGCAGAATTAAAAAAAGCGTCGATTAGCTTTTGTCAGGAAATGGTTAATCATCAGGGTGACGTCTTGTGCAGAGCGACTGTTAAGGTAGCATGCGTAAACAGTTTAAAAATGAAACCTAAAGCGATCCCGGGTTCAATTATTGCGGAGTTAAAGTCAGAGTGAATGCCGAAATTTCTATTCTAGATCTATTTTTGCAGGCCGGTTTACTGGTTAAGTTGGTTATGTTGGTGTTACTGGGTATGTCCGTTGCATCATGGGCAATGATCATTCAACGCAGCAAAGTGCTCTCTTCAGCAATTAAAGATGCCAGTGAGTTTGAAGACAAATTCTGGTCTACTCAGGATCTTTCTCAGCTATATCAGCAAGTAAAAGCGCGTAAAGATAACCTTTCCGGAACGGAAGAGATTTTTTATTCAGGTTTTACCGAGTTTGCCCGTCTGAGAAGAACAGCTGGTTCATCCCGCGATTCAGTGATGGACGGAACCGGACGTGCCATGCGGGTAAGTGTTTCCCGTGAAGTGGATGAGCTTGAAACCAGCCTGCCGTTTCTGGCAACCGTAGGTTCCATCAGCCCTTATATCGGCCTGTTTGGTACGGTCTGGGGAATTATGCACGCCTTTATCGCTCTGGGTGAAGTAAAGCAGGCAACCCTGTCAATGGTTGCCCCCGGTATCGCCGAGGCGCTGGTTGCTACGGCAATGGGTCTGTTTGCAGCTATTCCGGCAGTAATGGCTTATAACCGCTTAAGTAACCGTGTTAGTAAGCTTGAGCACTCATATGCCACCTTCTCTGAAGAGTTCCACAGTATTCTCCACCGTCAGGCGATGAGCGATAAGGAATAGTCATGGCGGGTTATCAACCGAAAAAGCGTAAGCTGACTGCAGAGATTAACGTCGTTCCTTATATCGACGTTATGCTTGTGCTGCTGATTATCTTTATGGTGACATCACCCTTTGTTACTCAGGGGGTTGATGTGGAACTGCCGGCAACCTCTTCGGCAAAACCAGCTTCGGAACTGGCCGGTGAAGATAACGCCAGCTTTATTATTGTCGAGATTGATCAAGAGGGTAATCTTGGCCTGAGTGTAAATAACGAAGAGGTAAAACGCGGTCTCTCCCTTCAGGATGTGCTGATAAGGGTAAAAGCGGAGCTTTCCATATCGCCGACATCACCGGTTGCCGTAGGTGGTGATGCTGCCACACCATACTCAGAGATTGTACTGGTGCTTGATGAACTTAACCGCGCAGGTATAGAGAAAGTCGGCCTGCTGACGGAAATAAAGGAATAGTTTTAGCCGTAGATGAAAAATAATAACAAGTTTACATCAGCGATAGCTATCTCAGTGGTACTGCACCTTTTGTTAGTGGCAGCACTGCTATGGGGAACCGATTTTAATATGTCTAAACCAGAGCCGGTCGGCAATCTGGTTCAGGCTGTGGTGATTGATCCGAACGTTGTCAGACGTCAGGCAAACGAAATCAGAAGTCAGCGTGAATCTGCCGCTAAGGCGGAAAGAGAGCGTCTGGAAAAGCTGCGTAAGCAGACAGAGCAACTGGAGAAAAACCGCAAAGAGGAAGAGGCCAGAATCCGTAAGCTTCAGGAAGATAAAGCCAAAGCCGATAAAGCGGCCCGTGAGGCAGAAAAACAGCGCAAGGCGGAAATAGAAAAAGTCCGTAAAGAGAAAGAGCGTCTGGCAAAAGCAGAAGCGGAGCGCAAGAAGCAGCAGGAAGCGGCCAAAAAAGCTGAGCAGCAGAGAATAGAAAAACAGAAACAGCTGGAAAAGGCTGAGAAAGCGCGTATTGCTAAGCAGAAAGCGATTGAGAAAGCAGAACAAGAGCGCATAGCCAAAGAGAAAGCGGCTAAGCAGGCAGAAGAAAAAGCGCGCCTGGAAAGAGAAAAAGCTAAGAAAGCCGAAGCAGAACGCATCGCTAAAGAGAAAGAGCGTGCAGCTGCGGCTGAAAAAGCCCGTAAGGAGAAAGAACGCCTGAAGCAGTTAGAGCGTGAGCGCAAAGAGCAGGAAGCCGCTCTGGGCGATATCTTTGCCGGCCTTGAGCAAGAAGCTTCGCAGAACCTGTCTGCCAAAGAGCGTTTTGTCGCTTCAGAGGTAGACCGTTACGGCGCCATCTATACTCAACTGATTCAGAACAACTTATTGCAGGATGAATCCTACCTTGGCAAATCGTGCCGGGTTAACTTAAGATTACTTCCGACAGGAAAAGACGCCATACTTAGTGATGTTAAGGTACTCTCCGGAGATAAGCGTGTTTGTGCTGCAACAAAACGAGCTGTCGCTCAGGTTCGCAGCTTCCCGCTGCCTGACGATAAAGATGTGGTAGCTAAGCTAAGAGATATCAACTTAACATTTGCGCCCGAGTAATAGGAAAAGGAATTACAGTGATTAAAAAACTTATTACAGGATTACTTATTCTGGTAACAGGCTACGCTAACGCCGCGTTGGAACTGGTCATTACCGAAGGAATAAACTCAGCCCGTCCCATCGCCATAGTACCGTTTAAATGGCAGGGAGAGAAAAAGCTGCCACAAAATATCTCTGCTATTGTTTCTTCAGATCTGCAGCGTAGCGGTAAGTTCAGCCCGGTGGCAGTAAACAAAATGCCACAAACTCCTTATACGGATAGTGAGATAGATTTCTCTGCTTGGACAGGGTTGGGCGTTGATGCACTTCTTACCGGAACCATTACTCAGAATGCTGAGGGTAAGTTTGTCATCGACTACCAGCTTGTGGATGTCGTGCGCGGACAGCTAACGGACGGACAGAGCAAAGCGTTGGATGCAAACGGCAATCTGGT
This sequence comes from Vibrio sp. SCSIO 43137, assembly GCF_028201475.1. NCBI lineage: Bacteria > Pseudomonadati > Pseudomonadota > Gammaproteobacteria > Vibrionales > Vibrionaceae > Vibrio > Vibrio sp. SCSIO 43137. The sequence goes on from NZ_CP116383.1 coordinate 1,144,207, forward strand.
ACTTTCCAAAGACCATATTCTGTTCCATAAAAAGTCCATTCCACTTAGCGCAAATCAGCTACGTAAATACGCCCACAAGATTTCTAACTTTGTATTTGAGCAACTGACGGGTGAAAGAGGCGCATTCCTGACCCGAATCGCCTATGTCGTGGTTAACGATGACGACAAATATAAATATCAGCTGAGAGTGGCGGATTACGACGGCTACGATGAGCGTCTGGTTTTGCGTTCTAAGCAACCACTTATGTCTCCGGCATGGTCTCCTGACGGACGTCAGCTGGCCTATGTAAGTTTCCAAAATGCCCGTGCTGAGATATTTATCATGGATATCTATACCGGCAAACGTGAAAAATTAACTTCATTCCCTCGTCATAATGGTGCGCCAAGATTCTCACCAGATGGCAAAACACTGGCTATTGTTTTATCAAAAACCGGTAGCCTTCAGGTCTACACGCTAGACTTGCAATCGCGAAAACTGAAACAAATAACGAGCGGAAGATCAAATAATACGGAACCATTTTGGTATCCAGACGGACAATCTCTCATATTTACTTCAGATCGGGGTGGTAAACCTCAGATTTATCGAGTAAATTTGTTAGACGGTTCGACTAACCGTTTAACTTGGCAGGGTAGCCAGAATTTGGGTGGTCAAATTACACCGGACGGACGCTTTATGATTATGGTAAATCGTTCCAATTCCGGCTTTAATCTGGCAAAACAAGATCTGGAGACGGGAGCCGTTCAGGTGTTAACCAGAACACTTCTGGATGAATCCCCAAGTATTGCCCCGAATGGTGGAATGGTCATATACAGTTCGATCTACAGAAAGAAAAACGTACTTTCTCTTGTATCGATAGATGGTCGTTTTAAAGCTAGATTACCGGCAACAAATGGGCGTGTAAGAGCTCCCGCATGGTCACCGTTTTTAAGCAACTAAGTTTTGAATTATTAAGGAATAAAAAAGATGCAACTAAACAAGGTTCTGAAAGGGCTACTTATTGCGCTACCAATTCTAGCAGTTACAGCATGTAGCTCTAGCAATGAAGCAACTGACGCTTCATCACAGCAGACTAACAACCAACAGACAGCGACTGACGGCACTACGGTAGTAACTCCTGTAGGTCAGGATGCAAAACTGTCTGAGCAAGAGCTTAAAGAGCAAGCACTTCGCGAAAACCAGACTGTATTCTTCGCATTTGACAATGCAACAGTGGCTGGCAGCTACGAAGAGATGCTGGCTGCTCACGCTGCATTCCTGAGCAAAGACCCATCAATCAAAGTGACTGTAGAAGGTCATGCTGATGAGCGTGGTACTCCTGAGTACAACATCGCACTGGGCGAGCGTCGTGCTGAAGCAGTATCTAAGTACCTGCAAGCTCTGGGTGTACAGGCTGACCAAATCGCTATCATCAGCTATGGCGAAGAGAAACCACTGGTTCTTGGTCAAACTGAAGCAGCCTATGCGAAAAACCGTCGCGCGGTTATCGTATACTAATTAAGATTGAGGAAAGACCTCATGAGCAGTAACCTGAAGCGAGCTGCTTCGCTTGTGTTACTGGCAAGTGCGGCGAATATTACATTCGCCGCACCAGCTCCAGTGGCAGATTTAAGCAGTGACACCTCCGCTACCTCCCAAACATCCAATCAAGTCTCTACTCCCGAAACTGATGTTCAGCGTCTGGAACGCCTATTGCGTAATCGCGCAACTGTACAGTTACAAATGCAGCAGCAAATCGATGAGATGACAGCCGAACTGGATGAACTCAGAGGTTTGGTGGAAAGAAACAGCTACGACATGAAGCAGATGCTTGATCGTCAGCGCGAATTGTTTATTGAGATGGATAAGCTTCGTAACGAAGTGAAGACATCGGCAACCGCTGAAACTGACACATCTGATACAGGTAGTGAAGGTAACAGCGGTACTTACAGTTCTGATTTAGATGAAGAGGCGGCATACAAAAATGCGGTTGATCTGATCCTGAAGAAGAAAGACTACGCTGGTGCTATCAATGCCTTTATTAAGTTCCAGTCTGATTTCCCTCAGTCAAACTTTACGCCTAACTCCCACTACTGGCTTGGCCAACTCTATTTTGCCAGAAAGCAGGATGCAGAAGCTGAGAAGAGCTTTTCTGCTGTGGTTTCGTTTAAAGATTCCAACAAACGAGCTGACTCACTGGTTAAGCTGGGTGATATAGCGACGCGCAATAAGCAGACGGCTAAAGCGAACAGCTATTATCAGCAGGTGATTAAAGAGCATCCGAACAGTGCTTCGGCTAAAGCAGCACAGAAGAAGTTGAAGTAAGCTTTGTGTGATATTTACGGAGGGTTCGCTATTACAGGCGAACCCTTTTTAGTTCTGAACAAACCTATTGCCACTCTTTACTCTTATTTCAGGTTATTCTGGCAACATGTTTAGAGAATGCTATAGACGAATTTACTATATGGAGATGTGCTGATTCCATAGTAAGTAACTTCACCTTATGCTTTGTTGGGTATACAATGCTCGGATTATAGGAAGTTGCATAGAGCAAGAGCAATGAGCCACATACTCGACTTAATAGAAACACCCGTTTATCCGTTCCCGCCAAAGCCGGTTCCGCTGACAGAAGAGCAAAAAGCGGCCCATATTGAAACCATCACCCGACTGTTAAAAGAGCGAGATGCTGTATTGATCGCTCACTATTATACGGATCCTGAAATTCAGGCTCTGGCAGAGAATACCGGTGGTTTTGTTGGTGATTCACTGGAAATGGCCAAGTTTGGTAACCGCCATCCGGCCAGTACCCTGATTATTGCCGGGGTTCGCTTTATGGGTGAGTCAGCTAAAATTCTGACTCCGGAAAAGACCATTCTGATGCCGAACCTTGAAGCTGAGTGTTCTCTGGATCTAGGCTGTCCTTCCGATAAATTTACCGAGTTCTGCGATGCCCATCCTGATCATACGGTTGTGGTGTACGCCAATACCTCAGCAGCGGTTAAAGCGCGTGCTGACTGGGTTGTTACATCCAGTATTGCCCTTGAGATTGTCGATCATCTGGATGCGGAAGATAAGAAAATTATCTGGGGTCCTGATCGTCACCTTGGCTCTTATATTGCCAATAAAACCGGTGCAGAGATGCTTCTCTGGCAGGGCGAGTGTGTAGTGCATGATGAGTTCTCCGCCAAAGCACTAAAGGATTTAAAAACGCAATATCCTGATGCTGCCATTCTGGTACACCCTGAATCACCGGCCTCTGTGGTAGAGCTTGCTGATGCAGTAGGGTCAACCAGTCAGTTAATTAAAGCGGCTAAAGAGCTGCCACATAAAAAACTGATTGTGGCGACAGATAAAGGTATCTTCTTTAAGATGCAGCAACTGGTTCCGGAAAAGGAGCTGATGGAAGCGCCAACAGCGGGAGCGGGAGCAACCTGCCGTAGCTGTGCTCACTGCCCGTGGATGGCAATGAATGGCTTAGCTGCTATTGAGAATGCACTGACAGAAGGCGCTGCAGAGCATGAGATCTTCGTTGATGAAGAGGTACGTGTTAAGTCTCTTATCCCCCTTAACAGAATGCTGGACTTTGCCGAGCAACTTCAGTTAAGTACCAAAGGTAACGCGTAATACGCTTACTGTCCGAACAACAAAAAGCCCCGGAGTTTAAACTTGCGGGGCTTTTTACATTTCGCTATTTGTTATTACTGCTCTTCTGCCAGCATAGCGCCACGCTGAGTAAGACCACACAACATAGTCGGAATGGCGTTAAAGATCTCCTCAAACTGATCCAGACCATCTACACCGTGCTCTTTCAGTGTTGCCAGTGAAGTTTCCGGATCAAATAGCATGCTAAGTGACAGCAGCACACCGCCCAGCAGGGCATTATCTTCGCTCTCTTCCGGCATCAGTGTTTCCCAGTCGTCCCTTGCAAGCTGCCAGCCCTGTAGTGCGCCTTCGGTAAACTGCTTGGTCTTCTCTGAGACAATCTCTTCTTCATCCAGGGTGCAACCTTCCGGCCATTGCCATGTTCCTTCCAGCAGGGCTGGGCGGGCATGGTTCCAGATGGCGATAATAATATCGGCGTACTCTTCTAATTGCGCACCGTCAGTAAACGGGGCCACTTCTTCTCCGCCCCATAAAAACGGAATCCATTCCGTTGGATCCAGTACATTCGGGGCTGCAGCCATTGCGGTAACAAAACCATAGGTTTGCGCTTCATTAAGTAGTTTGCCTTCCAGTTCAGGCTGCTCAAGTAGTTGTTGTAGATTCAATGTCTTGATCTCTTGATGAATATTAATCCGATTCTAGCATAGCCAAAAGGGGAAGGTGATTTCTCAGTGCGAATTTGCCGGGATAATTTAACCCTGAGCCTAGTGAATTATTTTTGTCAAAGCCAAGCAAAATAGCGGATGCAACTGGTTACTGATTAATAAATAGTGAAAAGTTCAAAACATTTATTTAAAAACGGTATTTAAAACTGGTAAAAAGCTGTTTTAATAGCGCGGTAAACTGGCTCGTCAAGGTTTTGCCAGTTATATCGTTTGTGATTTATTGTTTTTAATAGATAAATATGCTGGAAATTGCTAATGAAGCCGCGCAACCCCTTTAATGTCAGACTGGTAGCTGCAGATATGTTCGCTATGGTGGTATTTTGTTTTGTCACCGGAATGTTTATAGAGATTATGATTTCAGGACTGAGTTTTGAGCAGTCACTGGCGTCGCGAACGTTGGCGATTCCGGTAAATATCGCAATTGCTCTGCCGTATGGCGTTTTCAGGGACTGGATTATCAGACAAGGTATGAAGTTATCGCGCAGCTCTCTGATGAAACAGCTGTCTGATTTGCTTTCGTTTGTTTCATTTCAGATCCCGGTGTATATCGCCATACTGTATACCGTTGGCGCAAGCCATGACCAGATAGTCGCCGCAGTAACAAGTAGTGTAGTGATGTTTAGTGTACTAGGTATGCTTTACGGACACTTCCTAGAAAGCTGCCGCCGCTGGTTCCGGGTTCCGGGTTATTCAACAAGGGTAAACAATCATTAATTGCCTGCACATTTCTATGGATTAAATTGGCATTGCCATAATCACAGGTGTAATATTTCAGCACCTTATATACTCAGGAAGGTTATTATTCCTGAGTATTGCTTTACCGGGGCATGAAAATAAAGTCCGGAATATTTCATAGTGAAGGAATAAGAGTGAAAGCAGAGCAGCGGCACAACGAGATAGTTCGGCTCGTTGAACTAAATGGTGAAGTAAACACGGACGAACTGGTTGAGATATTTAATGTCAGCCCGCAGACCATTCGCAGAGATCTAAACGAACTGGCAGAAGAGAACAAACTTCGCCGTACCCATGGTGGTGCAACTAACTCTTCAAGCTCTGAGAACTCCAGCTACAGCAACCGTAAGGTGATGCATCCGCGGCAGAAAGAGCAGATTGCCACAACACTAACCCGTCATATCCCCAATGGTTCAACCCTGTTTATTGATATCGGCACCACACCTGAAGCCGTGGCAAGGGCACTTACTGTCAGCCATAGCGACCTTCGCGTTGTTACTAACAATATAAATGTTGCCACCATCCTGATGGAGAGAAGTGACTTTAAGGTGATTCTGGCTGGTGGTGAAGTGCGTAACATAGATGGCGGGGTGACAGGAGAGGCGACTCTGGACTTTATCTCTCAGTTCCGTCTTGATTTTGGTGTACTTGGTATTAGTGGTATCGATTTTGATGGTTCGTTACTGGATTTTGATTACCACGAAGTCAGGGTAAAGAAAGCCATTATCGAAAACAGCCGTCAGACTATTCTCGGCGTAGACCACTCTAAGTTTGGCCGTAATGCCATGGTTAAACTGGGTAATGTCAGCGAAATCAATCTGATTATTACCGATCAGATGCCTCCGGAGCCTTTAGCTTCTATTCTGCAAGAGAGCGAAACACAGGTAGAAGTGATCGAGCTGTAATTTGGTTTGTTATTTAAAAGAAACTCCGTTTGTTAAATCAGGCGGAGTTTTTTATTTGATGCATATTCGTAAGGGCTATTGATTAAAAAAGACCGCTGAAAATCAGCGGTCTTTGTCTTAGTAGAGTAAAGGGAAATTAAGCTGAAGCTTCAGCGGCTTCTAGTCTTTCTTTCGCTTCTTTTTCTTTATGGAATTTTTTCTCACCGAAGTATGCATAAGCAAGGCACAGGATAGAGATACCACATGATGCTGTCAGCAGGATAAAGCCGCCATTCCAGCCAAAGTGGTCAACTGTGTAACCAAGAACGGCGTTTGCTGCCACGGCACCACCAAGGTAACCAAACAGACCAGTCAGACCGGCAGCAGTACCCGCTGCTTTCTTAGGTGCAAGCTCAAGAGCGTACAGACCAATCAGCATAACAGGGCCGTAAATCAGGAAGCCGATAGCAACCAGTGCAGCCATATCTACGCCCGGGTTACCTGCTGGGTTGAACCAGTAAACAAATACTGCGATTGTTACAAGAACCATAAACAGGATACCGGCAGGAGCACGGCGGCCTTTAAACCACTTATCAGAGATCCAGCCACAAAGCAGAGTACCCGGAATACCAGCCCACTCGTACAGGAAGTATGCCCATGAAGATTTATCTACCGTAAACTCTTTTGCTTCAGAAAGATAAGTCGGAGCCCAGTCCAGTACGCCGTAACGAATCAGATAAACAAATGCGTTAGCAATAGCAATAGACCATAGTAGCTTATTGTTGAAAACGTACTTAAAGAAGATCTCTTTAGCCGTCATCTCTTTTTCGTTAGCTTCGCTGTAGTTATCAGGATAGTCGTTCTTATACTCTTCGATTGCAGGCAGACCGCAAGACTGAGGAGTATCACGAAGGGTGATCCAGATAAAGATAGCAACCAGAGTAGCGAAGAAAGCAGGTACGTAGAATGCAGTATGCCAGTCATCGTTAAACAGCCACAGACCCAGAATAAACATAGGACCGATCAGACCACCACCGATGTTGTGTGCCACGTTCCATACGGAAACCAGACCACCACGCTCTTTACGTGACCACCAGTGAACCATGGTTCTGCCACATGCAGGCCAGCCCATACCCTGGAACCAACCGTTCAGGAACAACAGAATGAACATAGCAGTAACGCTACCTGTTGCCCACGGCATAAAGCCGAAGCAGAACATAACAGCAGCAGACATTAACAGACCGAAACTCAGGAAGTATCTTGGGTTTGAACGGTCAGACACACTACCCATCAGGAACTTAGACAGACCGTAGGCAATAGATACTGCAGAAAGAGCAACACCTAACTGGCCGCGGGTGAATCCTTGTTCAATAAGGAACGGCATTGCCAGGCTAAAGTTTTTACGTACAAGATAATACCCAGCGTAACCAAAGAAAATCCCCATAAACAGCTGCCATCTAAGGCGCGTGTAGGTAGCGTCAACCTGACCTTCAGGCAGGCGCTCAATATGAGCTTTAGGCTTAAAAATACCAAACATTTTAATTTGACCTATATATTAGAGTTATTGGATGAAACGAACGTTATATGTTCGAACGCGCAAATTATGACGAATTGATAAAAAAAATTTGCGAGCCAGATTCACTTTATTTATTTCACGCTAAAAAATATTAAATGACTAGTGTTTCTCTGTCTAAATAGTGTTAATGACTAATTTTCATGTGTTAAATGTTATTAAAATCGTTACATAAATATGACAGTGAGAAAAGTTGCAATGTTCGTTCATCTTTTACTAGAATATAAAACGAAAGTAAAAATGTTCGTTTAGAGCTTTTCTTAACCATTTTGAGCGCGTTATGAATTCACATACCCGATTCGAGACAGATGTTGTCATCATAGGTGGCGGTGCGACTGGCACCGGCATTATGCGCGACTGCGCATTAAGAGGGATTAACTGCATTCTGTTGGAGCAGGGGGATATTGCTTCCGGCACAACAGGACGCAACCACGGCCTGCTGCACTCAGGTGCCCGCTATGCCGTAACAGATTCACACTCAGCTAAAGAGTGTATTAAAGAGAACCGGATATTAAAGCAGATTGCCCGGAACTGTGTAGAAGATACCAGCGGCTTATTTATTACTCTTCCTGAGGACGATATCAATTTTCAGCAACAGTTTATTACGTCTTGTAGTGAAGCCGGAATCGAAACCGAGCAACTGACCACTAAAGAAGCGCTTCGTATCGAACCAAACGCCAACCCTGCCATGTTAGGGGCAGTCAAGGTACCGGATGGTACTCTTGATCCCTTCCGCCTGTGTGCTTCCAATGTTCTGGATGCAAAAGAGCACGGTGCCCGTCTGTTTACTCATACTAGAGTGATCTCCCTTATCCGCAGCGGAGATACAGTTTTGGGTGTGCGTTGTGTTAATGGACAAACCGGCCAAAGCTTTGAAATCTATGCCAGAGAAGTGATCAACGCCGCCGGAATCTGGGGGCAAAATATCTGTGAGTATGCTGACCTGAGTATCAAGATGTTCCCAGCTAAGGGCTCACTGCTGATTCTGGACTACCGCATCAATAATTTGGTGATTAACCGCTGCCGCAAACCGTCCGATGCCGACATTCTGGTTCCCGGCGATACCATTTCCCTAATCGGCACTACGTCTGAACAGATCGATTATAACCAGATTGATGATCTGAAAATCCGCCCTGATGAGATTGATACCCTGCTGGAAGAGGGCACTAAGCTGGCGCCGGTTATGGCAAATACCCGTGTGCTAAGAGCCTATGCCGGTGTGCGTCCGTTGATTGCTGTTGATGGTAATAGTTCGGGACGAAATATAAGCCGCGGTATCGTATTACTCGATCACGCTGAAAAAGATGGTTTAAACGGCCTGACTACCATTACCGGCGGAAAGCTGATGACCTACCGTCTGATGGCCGAGCAGGCAACGGATATGGTGGCGAAAAAGCTCGGCAATACAGAGCCTTGCATCACTGCCAGCCGTCCTCTGCCCGGTTCTAATCAGGAGCCGAAACAGCCTAAGAAAAATGCCAGTATCGCCAAGCCTGTTTACGAGTCAGCGGTATACCGCCACGGTGAACGCGCTTTGTCCTTTCTGAAAGATGATGCCAAAAGTCAGTCGATTATCTGTGAATGTGAAATGGTTACGGCGGGTGAAGTGGAGTATGCCGTTAAGCATCTGGATGTTAAAAACATTGAAGATCTGCGCCGTCGTACCCGTCTGGGAATGGGCCCTTGTCAGGGTGAGCTTTGTACCTACAGGGCAGCGGGTTTACTGAACGAGTTTGGTGACTTTAGCGGAAATGATTGCAGCCAGCTTCTGGTGGACTTTATGGAGGAGCGCTGGAAAGGTACCAAGCCTGTACTCTGGGGCGATGCACTGCGCGAAGCCGAGTTTAGTTACTGGATCTACGAAGGTTTACTGGGTGCATCCAGTTCAGAAAATCACAACAAAAAAGCGGGAGAGGCACAATGAAATACGATGTTGTTGTGATTGGCGGCGGAATGGCAGGGTACACCTCGGCTATCCGTTGTCTGGAAAAGGGTAAGAAAACGGCATTGATTAACAATGGCCGCAGCGCGCTGCATTTCTCATCAGGCTCTGTTGACCTGCTTTCAGCGACCCCTTCCGGCACGCCGGTACGGGCGCCTTTTGAAGCCATAGCGAAATTTGATAAGGAGTACGCGGAGCACCCTTACGCAAAAATCGGTGCAGAAAAAGTTTCTGATGCGGTGAACTGGTTTACCGAGATGATGGCGGGAGCCGGTGTGCAATTGACTCAGCGGGAGAACAACGAGAACCATCAGCGTATCTCAACGCTGGGGATGGTGAGAAGTACCTTTTTGTCACAACCCTTTGTTGAGCAGATTGGTTATAACGCCAGCGGTCACTCCTTTGAGCGTATTGTGCTGCTCTCTATTGAAAACTTCCGCGATTTCCAGACCGATGTGGTGGCAGATAATCTGAAGTCGAGTGCTCTGTTTAAAAATACCCCGGTAGTGTCGGCTACAGTATCGCTGGAAAACAGATCAAGCTCAAAAGTAGTGACGAATAACTACCGCTCGACCGATTTTATTAAGGCGCTAAACAGAGATGAAAGCTTTTTCCACCTGGCAAATCAGATAGCAAGTTGTGCCACGCCTAAAGATCTGGTGGTAATGCCTGCAATACTAGGTACTACTCAGGGGCTGGAAATACTGCAGCGCCTAAAAGTGTATACCGGCCTCAATTTCCACGAAGTACCGACCATGCCGCCGTCACTGATGGGAATCCGTTTAGAAGAGACTCTGGAAAAGCAGTTTATCCGCCTGGGCGGTGTACTGCTTAAGGGTGACTGCGTTACTGGCGGTGAGTTTGAAGAGAGTGAAACAGGCTTAACCCTGAAGACTATCTCAACGAAAAACCTGCGTGATTATCAGTTGCAGGCGGATCACTTTGTTCTCGCCACTGGCAGTTTTTTCAGTAATGGCCTGAGAGCCAGACTAAACAGTATCGAAGAGTCAGTATTCGGTTTGGATATCTGCCATACAGGTTCAAGAACGGACTGGTATAACGAAAAGTTCTTCTCTCCTGCGTCTCACGCCTTTATGTCCTTTGGCGTGGAAACCGATGCAGAGTTAAAGCCGACAAAACGGGGTAAAACTGTCAGCAACCTATATTGCTGTGGCTCTATCCTCGCGCACTACAACCCAGTGGCAGAAGGCTCAGGAGGCGGTGTTGCCATCTCATCGGCCTATTTTGTAACAGATAAAATTACCCGCAACTACAACGAGCAAGTGGTAATGGAGACCAACCAATGTTAGATGTCGCACTGGATACCAGCTTTGATCAGTGCATAAAGTGTACTGTCTGTACCGTATATTGTCCGGTGGCGAAAGCCAACCCTGACTTTCCCGGACCAAAGCAGTGTGGTCCGGATGGGGAGCGTCTGAGAATCAAAGACCCTCAGTATTTTGAAGATGTGCTTAAGTACTGCACTAACTGTAAGCGTTGCGAAACCGCTTGTCCGTCTAATGTCCGTATCGGCGATATAATTGCCGTTGCCCGCGGTAAGTACGGCAAGTTAGAAGCGAACCCGAAAACTGTACGTGACTTTGTGCTCAGCCATACTGACCTGTTTGGTTCACTGGCAACACCAGTAGCACCAATTGTGAATGCCGCGACCAGTATGCCGATCGTGAAGAAAATCATGCACAAAACTGTCGGGGTTCATGACCATAAATCTCTGCCCAAGTATTCCCATGGTACTTTTCGTCGCTGGTATAAAAAATCCTGTCCGGATCAGTCTGGATTTAAGCGTGGTGTCAGCTTTTTCCACGGTTGTTACGTTAACTATAACCATCCACAACTGGGTAAAGATCTGGTCACTGTACTGAATGCAATGAATATAGGTGTGCACTTGCTGGATGGCGAAAAGTGCTGTGGTGTTCCTTTAATTGCCAACGGTTTTCATAAAAAGGCGCAGAAAAATGCTCAGTATAATGTGAAGAAACTGGAGCAGTCTGTGGAGACTTACCAGCGTGATATCGTCGCCACTTCTTCAACCTGTTCATTTACCCTGCAGAATGAGTACCCTCATGTGCTGGGTGTTAATAATGAGCGGGTGGCAGACCGGATTCAGTTTATCACCCGTTATCTGCTGAAAGAGTTTATGAATGGTAATACGCCTAAGATGAAACCACTGAACAAAAAGGTGGTTTATCACACGCCGTGTCATCTTGAGCGTAGCGGTAACACCATGTTTACCATTGAGCTGCTGAAAGCAATCCCCGGCCTTAAGCTGCAGGTGCTGAATAGTGAATGTTGCGGTTCAGCCGGAACTTACGGCTTTAAGGAAGAGAATTACGATGCCTCTATGATGATTGGCAGCGGGCTGTTTAAGCAGATAGAAGCGGCTGAGGCGGATCTGGCCATCACCGACTGTGAAACCTGTAAATGGCAGATTGAAGAAAACACCGATTTAGAGTGTATTCACCCTGTCTCTCTGCTGGCGCAAGCCATTAGCGGAGAGCAGATATAAAAAAGAGCCGTAAGGCTCTGACATGTCTTTGCCGGTTAATATACCCAAGTCACCTCAAGATGCCTTTTCAGCGAGAATTTATTGGTTTCTGATCAAGGCACTGATTTGAAGCCATAGTCATTCTACGGTGAGAATCAGTAACACAGAGCAGGAGCCAATAAAACTCGCCCTTTGGGAGCGCATCAAGGCGCCCATTTCTGTGTCAGATAACTTTGAAAGGGAGTGCCATTCCTACAGTTATCTTCCTTGAACTGAACACCTTGATGCAGCTCTGAATCCTTCATCTTGAGGTCACTTGGGTATATATGAGGTACAACCGGCTTTTTTGTTTCTGAGTGCTCTTCTAGCAACCGCTGGTATCTACAAAAATCTCCGGAGTGGTCGTTTGCGTAGCCTGCACATAACGTACATAACATTTAGTGTCGCGTGGCGCAGTTGCAGGCGCGTCTCCGGTAACTGAACCAGCAGAAAGAAGAATTGCAGGTGCAGTACCACCGCCATCTAATGACCAGTTCCAGTAATGAATAACCCAGTCATGTTCACTGTTGTTGCTGTTTTTGCCATAGCCGGCAACATCGCCCAGTTCTGTAGCAGCTGCAATTCCGTTAAAGGCGTTGGGATAGCCGTAAACCATATTTACGCTTTGACCACCGATAGAGATAGTCGAAGTGGCTTTAGATTCATTACCGTCAATAATGGATTTAGAATGCGCCAGTTCAGCCGCACTATTAAAAGCGCCATAAACACCTCGGATGGCCGCTGCATTTGCCTCTGAACTCAGGGAAAGAAAACGGGGTGCGGCGGTCACCGACAGGATACCCAGAATAACGATAACGACCACCAGTTCTATCAGGGTAAAACCGGAACTACTTTTATTAATCATAGAGAGAGTACAACAGGTTAAAACTTAGACACACTAGAGTAGCTAGTCTAAATTATAAACCCTGTTGATATTTTGCGATGTGTCATATAAACCCAAATTATGTTAACAATTAGTTAGCATTAACTGGCTGAAAATAAAGGTTTATAAATTGGTTTCCTGCAATCAATTGTTAGCAGAACCGCTCTGTCACCCGTCAGTGTTAGCTGTTTATTGGTTACTGTTTTCCTTACCGCCTTGTTGTGTATTTTTATTAAACAGTGCCTCCATTAAGTCCATCGGCATTGGGAAAAGTATGGTTGAATTTTTCTCTCCGGCAATTTCTGTCAGGGTTTGCAGGTAACGCAGCAGAATGGCGTTTGGCTCCAGTGCCAGTTTATTGGCCGCTTCTACCAGTTTCTCTGAGGCCTCCATTTCACCCGACGCATGGATAACTTTTGCCCGTCTGGTTCTCTCTGCTTCAGCCTGCCTTGCAATAGCACGAACCATGGTTTCGTTCAGATCTACATGTTTGATCTCAACATTGGAAACCTTAATACCCCAGCCATCGGTTCTGGCATCTAAGATTTCCTGTATATCCGTATTAAGCATTTCACGGTTGGCCAGCATTTCGTCCAGTTCATGCTGACCTAATACGGATCTCAGGGTGGTCTGTGCAAGTTGTGAAGTAGCCGCCAGATAGTCTTCTACATTGATAATGGCTTTCTGGGCATCAACCACCCGGAAGTAGATAACGGCATTTACCCTGACGGAGACATTATCACGGCTGATAACATCCTGACTGGGGACATCCATCACCACGGTTCGTAAATCAACCCGCACCATCTGCTGGATCACCGGGATAACAATAATCAGCCCCGGTCCTTTTACCCGTTCAAATCGTCCGAGAAAAAAGATAACACCGCGCTCGTACTCCCTCAGGACATGGAACAGGCTGAACGCCAATAATACGATCAAAACAACAATAATAATGGGTGTCAGCATACCGCTGGCAAGAATCAGTTCCATCATGGTCTGTTACTCCCGTCGGCCTTTATGACCGTTAATGTTAATCCGTTGACTGCGGTGACAGTGACGATGTCACCTTTCTCTAATTTGCTATCACTGATGGCTGCCCACTCTTCGCCGCGGATAAGTACAATGCCTTTAGAGCTGAAATCTGCGGTTACCACGGCTTCGCTGCCAAGAAAAGTGTCCGGCCCGCTCACTGCTTTGCGCTTGCGGAACAGCCAGATTCGTCTCAGAACAAAAAGGACAAACAGTGCTGAGGTTGCCGCAATGGCGTAGATAAGGCTGAGTGAAATACGCAATTCCGGCAGCTCACTGTCAAACAGAAATACCGAGCCCAGTGTAAAGGCGACCACACCACCAAAGCCGAGCAGGCCGAAGCTGGGCAGCATGGATTCAGCCACAAGCAGTGCCAGCCCGAGCAGAATAAGCCCCAGACCGGCATAGTTCACCGGCAGTAACTGGAAAGCGTATAGGGCGAGCAGCAGGGAAATAGCACCGGCAATACCGGAAACACCAAAGCCGGGGCTGTAAAACTCCAGCAACAGGCCGTAAATGCCGATGATCATCAGAATATAAGCGATATTCGGGTCGGTAATGGTGGCAAGAAACTGGTTACGCCAGTCCGGCTCACGCATTTCCAGCGTGGTATCGGCGAAATCCATAGAGATTTGCTGCTTATTGATGCTGACAGTCTGGCCATGGGTCAGGCTAAGTAGCGACAGGGGATCTTCAGCAATAAGGTTAATCACATTCAGTTCCAGAGCCTCTGAAGAGGAGAGGGTAGCCGCTTCCCGCACTGCTTTTTCTGCCCATTCCACATTGCGCCCGCGCAGTTGAGCCAGAGAGCGTATATAGGCGATGGAGTCATTGAGCATCTTTTTCTCCATTGCACTGGGCTCCGTTGGCTTCTCTTGCTGCTGGTTATCACTACCGGCAGGGCTGCCGATGCTGACGGGTGTCGCTGCCCCGAGAGTAGTGGCCGAAGACATAGCGGCAATATGGCAGGCATAAAGCATATAAGTTCCTGCACTGGCGGCACGTGCCCCCTGAGGATAGACAAGGCAGAGTACCGGAATGTCAGAGGAGAGAATCTGTTGGTTAATAGCGCGCAGGCTGGAAACCAGACCGCCGGGTGTGTCAATAGTCATGATCAGGGCGGGAGTATTGGAAGCCTGATTTGCCCGCTGTATCTCTTCAATAATATACGCCCCCACAGCCGGGCCGATGGCGCCTTTAACGGAAATCACCGGTACGGATTTAATGGCTGTGCTACTGTTATTGCTGGTTTCAGCAACGGACAAAGGAGTGAACAAGCTTAAAACAAAGCCCAAACAAAAGCCGGGAACCGTCGCGATAAAATTTCGACCCATATTGCCTCCGAAGGCAGAGCCAGTGGTCATTCAGTCAGGTTTGAACCTGACGTTACAGATCATACGCTGCTGACCGGACACGCGGTCATTGGCAGCACATAGACTATCTGCGCCTGACTTTATGGGAGCGGTAGCCGGGGTCTGTCCAGCAACGGGGTAGCTCTTCTCCGGACATAAACACCAGATCAGATTTTTTAAACGGTTCTGGATCCTGCTGCTCTTCACCGGCCTGATAGCGGCCTACCACGGAGTCAGTAAACAGGTCGGTCAGATCCTTCATCTCGACGATATCGACAAGATCGCCACTCTTACGCTCTTTCAAAAACATAATTAGTCCCTGTGACTTTATTTGCTCACCCTTAATTATAGCCAAAGGCCGCTGTGACGCCCGTTGCGGAGTGTTTTCCGCCTAACTGATTGTAAGTTAGCAATATTATTGTCAATAGAGTAAGAATACCTGATGGATGTTCAATTTGACTAACGGGTCAGCAGACCTACGCTTAATAGTAAAGTGTGCTAACCGGATAGCTTATGGAAAATCCCTTAATCGCAAATAGTGTGGCAGATTTAATTGGTAATACGGATCTGGTCAGGATCAACAGCCTGTCAGATATGTCCGGCTGTGACATTCTGCTTAAATGTGAGCAGCAAAACCCCGGCGGCTCGATAAAAGACAGGGCTGCATTGCAACTGGTTAAAGACGCCATTGATACCTATAAGCTGGAGCCGGGAATGACCATTGTCGAAGGTACAGCCGGCAATACCGGAATTGGCCTTGCCTTGGTGGCCAAGGCGCTGGGCTATAAAATGCTGGTGGTGATGCCGAAAGGGCAGGCTAAAGAGAAGGAGCGGATGATTGAGCTGTATGGCGCAGAGCTTCTGCTGGTGGATGCCTGTCCATTCTCCAATCCGCAGCACTTCTATCATACTGCGCGCAGGCTGGGGGCGGAGTATCGTCACTATTGGTGGGCTGATCAGTTTGAGAACCTGAGTAACTATAAAGCGCACTACCTTAATACCGGCCCGGAAATATGGCATCAGACTCAGGGCTGTATTGATGCACTGGTTTCTGTGGTGGGAACCGGAGGCACCATTGCCGGGAATTCCAGTTATTTGTCTGAACAGAACCCAAACCTGAAAACTTGGCTGGTGGATCCTGACGGATCCGGCATTTATTCCTACCTGAAGAGCGGAGAGTATAAGTCATCCGGCAGCTCTTTTACCGAAGGTATCGGCATTATGCGTAGTGTGGAGAACTTCAGAAAAGCGAAAATCGATCACGCCATCACCTTGCCCGATCAGGACTTAGTCACCATATCGCGCATCGTGGCTGAACGTGACGGAATACTGCTTGGCAGCAGCTCCGCCCTGAATGTTGCCGGTGCCCTCTATGCCGCGGCCAAGATGGGGCGGGGTAAAACCATAGTGACTTTTTGTTGTGATCTGGCAGAGCGTTCCTACTCCAAGTTGTACAACAAAGAGTTCCTTGAAGAGAGAGGTATTGTGCAGAGTAAAGAGAGCCTGACACATATGTTCAAAAGGTATCAGGCAGAAGATGAATCACTGGTAGTGAATGTAAAACCGGCTGACAAGTAAGTAGCCGGCTCTATTTCAGTTGTTGCAGTCGTTAGCGGGAAAAAAGACCGCGCAGGCTAACCTCATTGGTTTTGCTTAGTTTCAGGCTAACCGCCAGCGAAGCAGCACCGATCAGCAGATAAACAACAAGGTTTAAAACTCCGGCCTGCATAAAGCCAGAAAACGGATTACTGGTAAATACCATCACCGGAATAGCAAAGATGGCGTTGAAGAACTCCCCGACACCATACAAGCCAAACAGGTAGACGGATAACCACTTTATGGCGTATGTTCCCAGCAACATCACCAAAATAGGTGCTGTGACCAGTTGAGATACCATAAGGGCGACACAGGCCAGCGGTAACAGGCCAATCGCAGCCAGCGCCATTCTGGCAAGATAGCTAAACCAGTTAATAAAGATACCCGTTACAGAAGTCTGGCTAAGCAACACCGCCAATTGTGCGTTCGTGCCATTGGTTAAAAACCACAACATCATATTGCCCACAATCACGATAACGGAACAGATAAGCGGAATAACCAGCAAGCCGAATATCAGCTTAACAATATGGCTGGTTGCCAGCCCTACCGGCATGCTACGCCAGAACATAGAGCTGCCTTCCATTCTCTCTTTACGCAGGGTTTTAGGCAGATAAAGAGAAGAGAGCACCAGTGAAACAATGCCTGCCATTGAGGCCAGAGCCTGGTTGAGGCTCATTGGAGAGGCATCGGAAATATGGCCGCTGATGTGAAACTGGTAAGAGACATCTCCCGGCAGTGCACCACGCATAAATAAAGCAAAGAAAACCAGCACCATACAGGCGAGCACAAACAGAGGTACGCGGGTGACAATTTTATGTTCAATAAACTCTTTTTCGAGCATATAAATGGCCGGATGCATTATGCTTCCTCCTTCTGTAGGGCAATAAACAGATCAGCAAGAGCGGCATTCTGAACCGTTCCCAGTGGCTCAACACCGATTTTATGCTCACTGCGTAACAGCCATTTAGTGGAGCCCAGACCGGGCTGGCTGGCAAGAGGCTTGAGGGGAGCAATGGTCTGGTTATGTTCTGTAGCAGCATCAAGGACAAAGAAGTCTTGCGCAATATTTTCCATGCTGCTTTGCAGTACACAACGGCCTTGTTTCAATATCAGCACATCGGTCAGCAGATGTTCTATTTCCGATATTTCGTGGCTGGCAATAATCAAGGCTCTGTCACCGTCATGAAACCATTCCAGCAGGTGCCGGTAGAAGGTGTCCCGGTAGAGAAGATCCAATCCCAGAGTCGGTTCATCCAGAATCAGAACCTTGGTCTGGGTAGCCATTACCACGGCCAGATGCAACTGGACCTTCATCCCTTTGGAGAGGCTGCCTATTTTAGATGACAGAACAATATTGGTCTCTGACAGGGTTTTACGCGCTTTTTCTATATCGAAGCCGGGATGAACGCCACGGGTGTAGCGCAGTAGCTGTTTTACCGTCATCCATTCGGGAAGCACATTAACATCCGAAATATAAGCCAGATGCTCCATTAGCTGAGCGTGTTGATTAATAGGGTGGCAGCCGTTAATTTCGATACTGCCGTCGTATCTGTGCGCACCTAACATGGCGTTAATTAAAGTCGACTTTCCTGCGCCGTTGTGACCGAGTAATCCCAGCACCTGACCTGCTTCAAGCTGGAAGCTGATATCGTGCAGGGCTTCCTGACGGGAATAGGTTTTTGAAACCTTATTTACACTAACCAAGGGGGTCATTGTTCACCTGTTATATGTTGTTGTAGTTGGCGGATAAAATCATCTACAGACATGTCAATCTGTTTCAGTGTAGTGGCTATCATGGGAATCTGTTGTCCGATAAAATCGTTCTTCTGTCTGTTTTTCAGGCTAGTAACCGCTCCCTGAGCAACAAACATACCCTGTCCACGCTTTTTCTCAACCAGTCCCTGATCGACCAAAAGCTGGTAACCTTTCATTACCGTGAGATGGTTGATTTTCAGATCCGCCGCCACGCTTCTTACCGAAGGAAGGGCATCGCCTTCTTGCCATACACCTTGCAGTATTTTCTGTTCAACCTGCTCACTTAACTGACGAAAAATGGGCTGGTTGTTGTTCCAGTCCGTCATCCTGTTTCTCCGTAGTGGCTAAGTAACCGCTATACATGAGTCACCTTGGCAAACATCGAACACAAACACGCATAAACCCGTCCATGGGGCTCCGCCGCGCCATCCTTGGCGCGGAGGGTTTGTTTATCGATATCTGCCAGCTGATTAAAACTGCCTGACGATCAAAGCGTCAGCACTATCAGGAGCAGCTACTTAGTATGATGGTGTTATATATAAGTATAACACTGACAGAGGTATGACATAACAGCAAATAGTTAGTTCCGCGGGTAATAAAAAAAACAGAACCGCTGAGCGACTCTGTTTTTCTGTTTCCGCTTCTTTTTTCTATAGAATGGTTTCTATAGAAAGGGAAAGATTAAGCCGAAGCAGGCAGCATAAAGATACCAGTCGGGTTAATGGTCAGGTAAGCGTGGTCTGAAATCTCAGGGTCAAACTGGGAAGAGTTCAACTGAAGCAACAGTTCCTGACCGTGCCAGTTCACGGCAACCTCATACATGGAGCCCATATAGACAATGCCTTTCACCTGACACTGCTGACACGCTTCACCTTCACCGGCCAGCAGAATCGCTTCAGGACGGACACCAATCTGATATTCACCTTCCGGGAAGCCTTCAACTACGCTTGCTTCCGCAGGGATTGAATAGCCGTTAATGTTCAGGCTGTTGTTAACATACGCACCCTGGAAGATATTGGCATCACCCATAAAGTTAGCCATAAACATAGAGGCAGGAGAGCGGTACAGCTCATCCGGTGTACCTTCCTGCATAATGTCGCCGTCCTTCATTACGATAACCGTATCCGATACCGCAAAAGCTTCTGCCTGATCGTGGGTTACGTAAAGGGAAGTGATGTTAAAACGCTGCTGAAGATCGCGGATGGTTTCACGCATACTACGACGCAGGTTAGCATCAAGGTTACTTAACGGCTCATCAAACAGCAGTACTTTTGGCTTAAGTACAAGGGCACGCGCCAGAGCCACACGCTGCTGCTGACCACCGGAGATCTGGTCAACAAAGCGGTCACCCATCTGGTCAAGGTCAACCAGCTTCAATGCTTCATCTACACGTTTCTTGATCTCATCCGCCGGCAGCTTAATCATCTTCAGGCCGTATGCCACGTTCTCAAACAGAGACATATGCGGGAACAGGGCATAAGATTGGAACACCATACAGATGTCACGGTGCTGAATAGAGGTGTTAGTGACATCCTCTCCGTCGATAAAAATCTGACCGCTGGTCGGTTTCTCCAGCCCGGCAACCAAACGAAGCACGGTGGTTTTACCACAGCCTGAAGGGCCGAGCAGTGTAACAAGGCTGCCTTTCTCGATTTCCAGATCAAGGTTGCCAATTACCGTGTTGTCTCCAAAGCGCTTACAAACATTTTTTAGCACTACAAAACTGTTCTTACTCATTTTCTGGTTCTCCAAACTTAATCTTGGTTCTTGGCTTTTGAACGGGCAATTCGGGCTTCGCCTACGAAGTAGTCGAAGGTAAGTATGATGGCTAACATGACAAAGATAAGCAGTGAGCCATAGGCGATAGCGATACCATATTCACCATCTTCCACCCGGTTAAGGATGTAGGAGGTTGCTACACGGGTCTCCGGTGTAACAAGGAAGATAATGGCACTCACTGTGGTCATGGCACGTACGAAGCTGTAAATCAGCGACGACAGAATAGCCGGACGAAGCAGTGGTATCAGGATATGAATAATGGTCTTAAACGAGTTAGCACGCAGGCTGAGTGACGCTTCATCCAGCGACTTATCCAGCTGTCCCAGACCGGCAACACCGGCGCGGATACCCACAGGCACGTTTCTCATCACCATAGAGATCACCACTATCGCAGCAGTACCCGTGATGTAGATAGGTGCATCGTTAAAGGCAAGGATATAAGAAACACCGGCAACTGTACCCGGAACCGCGAAGCAGAGCATAGTGACGAACTCAACCACCTTCTTACCGTGGAACTGCTGACGCACGACGATATATGCGATAAGCAGACCGAAGGTGGCAGTGATAGGCGCGGCAATACCGGCATACGTCATGGTACTGATCAGTGACGGCCATGCACCTTCACCGAAGCCCATACCAAACAGGTTGATATAGTTGTCCAGAGTCAGTGAGTAGTCCACACCCCAGTTAACAGTAAAGCTACCGTAAACAATGCTGCCGTACAGCAGGATATTAAAGGCCATCCAGCCATATAGCGTGATAGAAACAAAGTTACGCAGGCTGGTCGGCAGAGGCTGAACATCACCACGGTAAGACTTACCGGAAATGGTCACGTAAGAGCGCTTACCAATCCACAGATACTGGATAACAAAAATAGCCAGTGAGAAGATCAACAGAACCGCACCAAGGGTACTGGCAGAGGCATAATCAAGCTGGGCACCGGCAATGTAGAAGTAGATCTGAGTGGCCAGAACGTCAAAGCTGCCGCCGAGAACCAGCGGGTTACTGAAGTCAGCCAGCGACTGAACAAAAATAATCAGGAAGGAGTTAGCCAGAGCCGGTTTCAGCAGCGGCATAACAATTCCGAAGAAGGTCTGGTAGCGGTTAGCACGCAGGGTATAAGAGGCTTCTTCCAGTGAAGGGTGCAGCGACTTCATCGCACCGTCCAGAATCATAAAGGACATTGGCGCAAAGGCGAGCACCTGAGCCATCCAGATGCCGGTAAAACCATATAGCCAGTTAGTCTGCTGTAAGCCGAACCAGTCTACCATCAGCTCAGTAATATAGCCGGATCGGCCAAGCATCAGGGTTACACCAAGGCCGACCACAAACGGCGGTGTTACGATTGGCAGAATGGAGAAAATACGCGCAATAAAGGCCGATTTAACCGCAATACGGGTAGAGTAGATGGCAAAAATCAGACCAAAGAAGGTTGCTGTCACACCTACCGATGTCCCCAGCATTATTGAGTTACCGATGATCTGTACAATCTGGCGCTGGGAGAGGATCTCAATAAACTGCCAGGCGACAAAGTTGCCCATATCATCCTGAAACATAGGGATGAAAATGGCGATACTCGGATAAAGAATAAAGGCAGATATCAGGCCGATAATAGAAACCAGAGCACCGATAACAAAGGTATCGCCACCCAGATATTCAAGGCGGGCAAGGCCGAGAGTCATTACGCTGCCAAGGGCGGCAAACAGGAAGATACAGGAGTATCCGAGCCCTTTACCCGTCACATAAGATGAAATCAGGATAAAAACAATACAGAAAAAGGAGTAACCAATATCAAACTTATGACGGCTGACATGATACTTATCCTGAGCAAACTTGGGTCTTATTAAAAGGACGAGGGGAAGGCCGAACCAGAGCCAGGCGATATTGGTGCTGCTCCATCCCATGGCTTCTAAAAACTCATCCGAAGTCGATTCGAGTAATCCGTAATCGAGAGAGAAAGTAGGTAAGAGGACGAAAGCGGCGATGATAGACATTATCCAGTAGAAGACGTAGTCACGATGTGGCTTTTCTTCCAGGCGGTTTTTCAAGTCTGACTCTGCTGCTAATTGAGACATGATATTCACCAAGCAAAATTAAGTTAAAACGAGCCCTGAACTGACAAAATCAGCCCTAAAGCAATATAAAACAGGGGAGTTGGGCAGCACCGCAGTGCTGCCCGGATTAATACTTCTGCGACATTTTGAAGAGTTGGAGCCTACGGACGTCGCAGAGGTATCAAAGGCTTAGTTGCCCATCTTAACCACGTTAACCCACTTCTTAATCAGGCGTTTACGTGTGTCAGATGCACCATAAGTGCTCATATCGTAATCGATAAGATCCAGTTTCTTAGGATCAAGAGCATAAGGAGACTGCTCAGCATCAACGTTAGTCAGGATTTGGAAAGACTTACCTTTCTGCCATGCTAACTGCTGGCCTTCTTTAGACAGTACCCAGTCGATGAACAGCTTAGCGTTCTTCTCGTTACGGGCACCTTTAATCATACTTACACCGCCGATCTCATAACCTGTGCCTTCGCAAGGAGAGATAAGCTCAAGTGGTGCACCCTGAGACTGCTCAAGAGAGTAATCGTGCAGGAAGCCAATACCGATAGCGATCTCGCCACGGGCTGAGTTACGGGACGGAGTTACACCAGACTTAGTGTACTGAGAGATGTTTTTATCAAGACGCTGGAAGTATTCAAACGCTTTCTCTTCACCCCAAAGCTGGATGAAAGTCGCTAGTGCTGTATAAGCTGTACCTGAACTTTGTGGATCAGCAATCTGAATCTCTTCTCTGTATTCAGGCTTAGTCAGATCTTCCCAGCAACGAGGAATCGCAAGGCCTTTTTCAGCCAGACGCTCAGTGTTCACACCGAAACCAAGAATACCCATGTAAACGGCGGAAGAGTAGTTACCTTTACGTTTTGCAGGATCTCTGAATTCTGGGATGATGTATTCTAGCTGCTCGGATTTATATGGAGTCAGAAGATCCATTTCGCCAGCCTGAGATTGTGGGTCCAGAGTACCGCCGTACCATACGTCAGCACGAGGGTTTTTACGCTCAGCCTGAATCTTAGCCAGCGTACTGCCTGAACCGTTACGTACAAAAGATGTTTTTACATCATACTTTTCAGAAAACGCTTTTGTTTCTGCTTCACACATAGCGTTGGTTGCACTGCAGTAAACAACCAGACGGCCTTCAGCCATAACTTGCGGGGCAGCAAGAGCGGCAGAACCAAGAATGCAGGCAGCTAACAGATGGCGTTTCATATTACCTTTCATCTTTGTTTCCTCTTTATAGTATTGGCCCGGCAGGAGAAACGATTGCTTCTGTTGACCGGGTGGAAGCCACTTCATGCGGCTAATCCTTTTATTTATTCGCCTTACCTGAAATCAGGTTTGGACAGATGTCACTTTGATGTTCTGTTTCCGCCCGGAGGCGAAATTTGTTTGGGTACATTGCAATACTAAAAAATGCGAAGACAAATAGAATGAGACAGGTTTTTAGCCAACTAGGAAAAATTCCTAGTTTTGGGTGGCTTTGGGAAGAATTGGGATTGTGCTCACAAACAGAGCTGAATGGACGGTGAATTTCACCGCGCCGTTATTCCTTATGTAGAGGTGACGCGGAGGTGATGCGGAGAGTTGTTTAATTAGCGTTTTCACCTGATTGGCGAAGGGTGACGGAGGTAACTCGGTTAGGCTGGAGTAACTTCCGCGCTTCGCTGTTGCGCCCGCAAAAACGGAATCAGCAGCATACCGACAGCCGCAGCGGCAATGGTAATCACACTAAAGAAGCCTTCCCACTGCAGCTCTTCAATCACAATGGAAAGAGGGTAACCGGCCAGTGCTGCACCCAGATAACCGAACAGGCCGACAAAGCCGGTGGCGGTACCGGCCAGATCTTTGTGGGAACATTCAGCCGCTGCCATACCAATCATCATCTGCGGGCCGAAGATAAAGAAACCGATGGAGAACAGGCAGCCGGACAGCACAAAAATATTGTTTAGGGGCATCAGCCACAAAGCAGCAACGGAGATAAAAATGCCCAAGGCAAAGATCAGGTTCATCGGTGCACGGTTGCCGTGGAAGAATTTATCCGATCCCCAGCCGCCGAGCAGCGAGCCCATAAAGCCGCCAACTTCAAACATGGAAACAGCGGTATTAGCGGTGAGTAAGTCCACATGGTGACGGTCTACCAGATAGAGGCTGCCCCAGTCATTGACCGCGATACGCACCACATACACCAGCAGATAAGAGCTGCACAGAAGCCAGATATATTTGTTACCCAGTACATAGGTTTTAAGAATTTTTCGGAAAGGCAGCCCTTTCCCTTCTTTCTCCTGCTGCTTTTCCAGCGGGTCATTACGCCAGTCACCGACAGTTGGCAGGCCAATGGTGGTAGGCTTATCCTGCATACGGAAGGTAAGGAACAGCCCCACCAGAATGGCGATGGTACCGGGAACAATAAAGCCGAAGCGCCAACCCCAGGTAATGGCGATATAGCCGATAAGAATCGGTAACAAGGCACCGCTGACATTGATGCAGGTGTTCCAGATAGACCACCAGAAACCCCGCTCTGAACGGGAATACCATGTAGTCAGCAGCTTGGCACAGGCCGGCCAGCCCCAGCTCTGGAAAAAGGCATTCAGCATCCAGAGCACCACCATAGCCGCCAGCGACGAGCTGAAGCCGAACAGGATATTCACCACACCGGTAGCTATCAGCCCAAAACCCATAAAATAGCTGGGATTGGAGTTATCACTGATCATGCCGGAGATAAACTTGGAGGTACCGTAGGTGACATAATAGATGGTGGCAATAACACCGATATCGGACGGCTCCCAGCCAAGATCCGTCAGCATCACCGGCATACTGAAGTTAAGGCTCTTACGGGTGAAATAGAAGATACCGTAACCCACGTACATCGAAAGCATCAGGTGCAGACGCCAGTAGCGGTAAGTGTTGTCGATAATGTGCTTATCTTTAATTTGAGCCACAGGCTGCTTCTGGGATAAAAAGCCAAACATAACTACTTCCTTTAACCTGTGCCTTTGGTGGGCAGATTGACCACAATTCGTGTTCCTTCACTGCCATCGATAGCAATACTTCCGCCAAGGGCGGTTACCCTTTCTTCCAGACCTTTAAGGCCGGTGCCCTTAGTGCGCCAGTTGGCAGGCAGGCCGACACCGTTATCGCGGTACTCCATACTAAACAGAGCACCCGGTAACAAGGTAAGGTGAACATCGCTGGCCTGAGAGTGCTTGGTGGCGTTATTTAACAGCTCCTGAACAATCCGGTACAGGGTGACCGAAGTGATCTCATCCAGCAGCTCAGTATTAAAGCCGATATTGAGCTGAAAGCGTACGCCGCGTTCAGCAAACTTCATCTCATTGGCAAGCTGCTTAAGGGCACTTTCCAGACCCAGTTCATCAAGAATATGCGGGCGAAGTTGAGTTAACAGCTGGCGGGTGGCGCTGTGAATCTGAAAGGCCAGATCATTAATGGCATCGGCTATCTGCTTGGTTTGATCTTCTTTGGCGGTACGGTTGGCCAGTGTGGCCTGAATCTGAATCGCGGTAATATTCTGGCCTATCTCATCATGCAGTTCCCGTGCAACAGATTTGCGGATATCTTCCTCTACATGCACTAACTGGCGGGTCAGGTTCTGCTTAGCATCCAGCTCATAGGCCAGCTCAGTATTGACCCGTTTTAGCTTCTCCGACAGCAGGTGCTGTCGGCTGATGGCAATACCCAGTCCCAGCCCGACAATCGCCTGAGTGATCAGAAACAGCTGCATCTCTTCATAAGTGGTAAAAGAGCCCATTACCTTCTTAGCCAGTGTCAGCAGTACGCTGTTCATCACTGCCGCCAGAACACCACCCTGCCAGCCATAACGGTAGGCCATAAAAATATTGGGTAGCAGCACCACAATTAGCAGCAACGAAGCCATCTGCTGCTTAAAGCTCAGCTCAGCAATCAGGCCGACGCAGAAGAAAAACGCCATCCATAAAAACGCAGAAGGGCGCAGGGTCACTTCTTTATGGATCAGGGTAGGGGAGAGTGGCACCCATACTTTACGGTTCAGGTAATCATGCAGCAGGTAGAAAAACGGCGCCAGAATAATACCGCCGGTAATGGTGGCGACAGTGCAGCTGTACACAATGGTGACGGACAGAGAAAGAGGCTTGGCCAGCAGAAAGATGGTGCAGGCCTGTAATAAACCATTCACCACCACAAAGCCCAGCAGAGCCAGTAGTTGTTGCCAGTAGGTTTCAAGCTGTTTCCACCATGACTGGAGGGGACGAATCAGGGCATAACTGACAAAAGGGCCGACAATTAACAGAAAATCGATGGGGTTAAACACCATGGACTTAATAATACCAATTGCAACACAGAGCTCACTAAGCAGCACTACCCACCAGTGGCGTACCGGCATAATCAGCAGAACCGCTAAGCGCAGGCCGACGGGAAGAAACAGGGCGGCAACATGAATATCCGACACCAGATAACCGCTGATCCCCCACAGGCAGAACCAGGTGATGGCGTAGATAACAAAGGTAAATACCGCAGTAAACACCTTGCCGATTAACGCTTCTTTCTCATTCATCATTCAGGCAGAAGGTTGTTTTTAATAGCAAAGCGGATCAGGTCAACATTGTTGGACAGAGACAGCTTGCTAAGAATATTGGCGCGGTGTACATGCACGGTTTTATGGCTGAGGGAGAGGTCGTAAGCCACCTCTTTAACATCTTTGCCCTGAATCAGATGCTCGAAAATCTCTTTTTCACGTTTGGTCAGCTCATTCAGTGCCGCTGGTGGCGCAGAAGCGTTGCTCAGGTTAAACAGGGCATCGGCGCACAGATAGCGATCACCGTTAGCAACGGTACGGATAGCAGTCACCAGTTCGCCCGGCCCGCAGCGTTTAGAAAGGTAACCCAGAGCACCGGCATCAATGGCCTGACTGACAAACGACGCAGAATCGTAGATGCTGAGAATAATCGCTTTTAGATCCGGTTTAATATGCTTAAGGCGGCTAAGCAGGGAGAGGCCGCTTTCATCGGGCATAGAGATATCAATCACCGCCACATTCAGGTCAGGCACAGCGGCAAGGGCATTAAAGGCCTCTTTTGCGGAGCTGAACTCACCGACTACAGAAATATCCGGTTCGACACTTAACAGCTGAGCGAAGCCAGAACGAACCATGACGTGATCGTCAATTAGGGCAACAGATATCATTGGGGTTTCCTTCTAAAAACGGGGCAATGTTCGCAAAAGGTGATGCTTTTATCAAAAAAGCTGCGGTGAGGTGTGACACTTGTCGATATTCCTAACTGACCATATCAGCCAGACAGAGCAGGAAATAAGAAGGTTCAGTGGAAGTAAAGTTAAGCAAATTAGCTAATTAATAGCCAGTTAAACGCAAATGCGCACTTTTTACGGTTTTTCTCCTTGACCAAACCCAACATAATCATTAAATTAGCGCCTCGTTGCCCAGCGTGGTAACCCAAAATACGGTGAGTTGTCCGAGTGGCTGAAGGAGCACGCCTGGAAAGTGTGTATACGGCAACGTATCGAGAGTTCGAATCTCTCACTCACCGCCACATTCAAAACCCCAGCAGAAATGCTGGGGTTTTCTTGTTTACTGATAAGTAAATTCAACGGCCTGTAACCTGCTGAAGTAACTGTTTTGCTTTTACGCTATTGCTACTTAAGCAGATATTTTCTTAAGGTATTGAAAACAAAATCTCTGTGCTTAAGAACAAAGCGGTTTTTCGGCAACCAGCTACTTGAGCGCAGCACGGTTTTTGCCTTTGAGAAGGTGAGAAAACCCTCGTGTCCGTGATAGTGCCCCATACCTGAGTTGCCCACACCGCCAAATGGCGCATCATCGGCAGCTACATGCATTGCCGTGTCATTAACCGCTACGCCACCACTGTGAGTTCGGGTGATAAACGTCTCTATTAGCTGATTGTCATTGGACATAATATACAGAGCCAGTGGTCGCGGCCTGTCATTGATATAGCTGATCACCTGTTCAATATTGTTGTAGGTCATCACTGGCAGAATAGAGCCGAATATCTCTTCCTGAAGAATCTTCATTTCCGCAGTTAAGTTGGTCACTAAATGAGGATATACCCGTCGCCCCTGATCACTTTCAATCTCTTTCACCGGGTGCACTGTTGCACCATGGGCTTTGGCGTCATCAAGGAAGCCCATTAACCGGCTGTACTGACGATCTGACACGATATGGGTCTGGGTGTTATCCGCCCCATTGTCGATATGATATTCCCGGTATCGTTGAATAAAGGCCTCAATAAACTCTTGCTCGCGCGCTTCGGGCACAAACACATAATCCGGTGCGACACATATTTGCCCTGAGTTGACCGACTTACCCACAATCAACGCATCTACCGCGATGTTGATATCGATGTTATCGTCGATAATGGTTGGAGATTTACCGCCCAGCTCAAGGGTGATCGGGGTTAAGTTATCGGCAGCAGAGTGGGCAACCATTTTACCGACCGTGGAAGAGCCGGTGAAAATCAGGTGGTCAAACGGCAGGGCAGAAAAAGCGGCTCCGACATCTGCTTCACCTTCAATAATACAGATATGCTCACTGACATCGTTGATCACTTTGCGCAGGGCAGCATTGGCGTTGGGGGTAAACTCACTCATTTTAATCATTACCCGGTTACCGGCAGCAAGTGCCTGTACTGCCGGGCCAAGAGCCAGATAAAACGGGAAGTTCCATGGGGTAATCACCCCGACGACGCCGAGAGGCTGGTAGTGAACCGTTACGCTGGAAGGGGCTAACAATAACCCTGCATGGCGCTTGGACGGCTTCATCCATTTTTTCAGGTTCTTTATCGCATAGTTAATGCCGGCCACGCTGGGTAAAACATCCGCCATTAAGGTATCGAACTCGCTGCGGTATCCGTAATCGCGCTTTAGTGCGTCATAAATCTCTTGTTCGTGGCTAAGAATCCCTTTCTTGAGCTTTTTCAGCACCTCTATACGCTCAGCGTAAGTTGGCGCCGGGTTATTGTTATAGGCGCTTTTCATTTCAGAAAAGTCGCTGTGAAGCTGTTGAGGCTTTACTTTCTGTAAGATTGACATAATGGTTTCTCTGATTTTATAGATTAAACATCAGCCTTTTTGACGCTATTTATAATGAAGGCCATATTTTTAGTAAAACTTTCTCTGGATGACTCTTCGACCAACAAGCCCTTTCCGGCAGAAATCAGCGTGTAGGCAATACCTAGGGCGTTGTCCTCTGCTGCCAGTTTGTGTCGGATCAGATAGTCCGCTAGCCGGGTTCTGAACCTAAGCGGCCAGTCTTCAACAGATGAGTGAGTTGCTTTTAATGTATCGTCCAGTACCTGAGTACCGTGTTTTTTGGCAATGACTTCAACAGCATTGCCGATAAACACGTCAAAGGTTTTTTCCAGCCCTTCGGAGGCCTCCAGGCTATTGTCATCCAGTATCTGAAAGATCTCTGAATACATGTTGCTCAGATAGGTATGAATAACCCATTGATAACACTTATCTTTAGAACCAAATTTTTTATAAACAGATTGTCTGGATAAGCCGGCACTATTGGCAAGATCTTGCATAGACGTTTTTTGATAGCCGTGTAGGGCAAAGGTCAGCAGCAGTTGCTTGGCCAGACTCTGTTCCTGATGATCGGTTCGGGACATTTCCTGATTCTCTTTTCTCTGCATGGTCAGATAACCATTAGCGTGTTTATGTGGTTAAATTTACATCAAATGATTTTTTGTCAATTAAAAGTTTACAAAAATACCTTTAAATGTAAACATGCAAACTTAATGGTCTGGATATTCCTGTTAAAAAGTGACTATGTTAGTCGACCTGATGGGACAGTTCTGTCTGGTGATTTTGAAAGCAGTGATTGTCAGAAAATATCGTCAATAGGAAAAAAGCGTCTAATCAAATATGCTCAATTGAGATACCAGTCCGTATCTATATTCTACTTCTGGCATTTTCTCATTCAGGTTGCTGGTAGATACGCATATTTAACTTATTCGTTGGTTGACTAGTAATAACACTACTTTATTGCTTATAAATCACTTGCATATATGAATGCTTCTATCGTTTGCGCACTTTTAACAGTGTTAGAGTTTTTACTTTACCTGTGTGCAATATAATCTATTTTTACTCTTTTATAAAATTTACAAAAATAACTTCTTGTACCAATAAATAAACAGTAATAGTAAACGTAATTGTATAAATAAATTAATTTCCATCATAACCAATTGATATGTAATGATTTAATGGTTTGTAATCATAGTTTTTATTATTGTAATGGTTTGTAAGAAAAGAAGTTATCTTGCGCTTGATGTTGGATGTTTAAAATATAAAAAGCTAGCCTAAATATATTCTTGATTAGGTGGTTACATTTTTATTTACATGGGTGTCATTTGCTCGTGTCATGTTTGTTATTTTAATGGGTGTCTTTAATCTGGTGGAATCATCAAATTTAAACTGCTATTCAGCAATTAAATGTAGTGAGATATTGCTTAATCTCAGTGGTGTTCAATACTGTGCTAATTCAGAAGTTAATTCTAAATTAGCATTGAATGATGAATTTAAATTAATTAAAAAGAAACACAGAGTTTCCATTTGTTTTAAATATCTTAATGTTAAGAAAGTCACCAATGAGATGTTACCTCTGGCTTTTAAAACGAAAGACGGAACATTCTCAATACTCGCGCAAATGTCAGAACAACAAGCCTTAATTCAGAAAGTGTCTAGTGCGACACCGGATGTAATCTCAGTTGCTGAGCTGGAGAAAAACTGGGCCAATGAGGTAATACTGCTCAAGCAGGCGTCAATGAAGTTCGATATTTCATGGTTTATTCCTGAATTTAGCCGCTACCGGAAGCTTATTGCTGAGGTACTGGTATTTTCCCTGATGTTGCAGTTTTTGGCTTTGATCACGCCGCTTTTTTTTCAAGTGGTGATGGACAAAGTCTTAGTGCACAGAGCGTTATCAACACTTGATGTGTTGGTTATCGTGCTGATTGTGGTTGGAATATTTGATGTCATTCTCAGGGGATTACGGGAATACCTGTTCGCTCATACTGCGAACAGAATTGATATCCGCCTTGGCATAAAGTTATTCAGGCATCTGTTGGGGTTGCCATTACTCTATTTCAAAAGCAGACAAGTGGGGGCCATTGTAACAAGGGTTCAAGAGCTTGATAGCATACGTGATTTCTTAACGGGATCACTGCTCACATTGTCAGTTGATGTTCTGTTTACATTTGTTTTTTTTGCAGTCATGGCATGGCTTTCAACGGATCTCACTTTGGTTGTTCTGGCAGTTCTGCCTTTCTATTTATTGCTTGCATGGGGAACGACCAAACCACTGCAAAAACGTATTGAAGATCAGTTCCAGACATCTGCTGCCAACATGTCTTTTCTTAACGAATCAGTGAGTGGTGCAGAAACGATCAAAAGTCTTGCTGTTGAACCAAGAATGCAACGAAATTGGGAGCAGCAGACTAATGACATGGTTACGGCAGGCTTTAAAACTCAGACTCTGAACTCCTTTGTTAATCATGGCGTGATGCTGTTACAAAAAGTGTCTGGTGTGCTGATTATCTGGATAGGTGCACATAAGGTGATGTCACTTGAACTGACAATAGGGCAACTGATCGCCTTTAACATGATGGCATCCCATGTTAACCAGCCAGTGGCTAAGCTGATTGAACTGTGGCAGCAGTTTGTCCAGACCCGTGTGGCAATAGATAAGCTCGGAGATATGTTGGATCTTCCCGTTGAGCAAAAGCAGGGTGATGAATCTCCTGCTACTTCTCTTAGAGGAGAACTACGCCTCAACAATATTTCATTCCGTTATCAACCTGATTTACCCATGGTGTTAAACAACATCGACCTGCATATAAAGCCGGGCGAAACCATTGGTATTGTCGGACCTTCGGGTTCGGGGAAAAGCACTCTGACGAAGTTACTGCAAAAGCTTTATACACAGGACGAAGGAGAGATATTGGTTGATGATCTTTCTATAACGGACATATCACCTTGTTACTTGCGCAGCCAGATAGGTGTCGTTTTACAAGAGAACTATCTGTTTAACACCACTGTGAGAGAGAACATAGCAATCCGTGATGTAGCGGTACCACTGGAAGACGTTGTCAAAGCGGCAAAACTGGCAGGTGCTCACGATTTTATACTGCAACTTCCCCTTGGGTACGACACGGTAATTGCAGAAGGAGGGAGTTCATTATCCGGAGGGCAGCGTCAGCGGTTGGCGATTGCCCGGGCGTTAATCGCCGACCCCAGAATTTTGATTTTTGATGAAGCCACCAGTGCGTTGGATGATGAATCTCAGGCCATTATTCAAAGCAACATGGCAAATATTGCCAAAGGCAGAACAGTTATCAGCATTGCTCATAGGCTATCAACCGTCCGGGATTGCGATCGCATTATTACACTGGAAAAAGGAGAGATCACAGAAATGGGAAGCCATTCAGAGCTGTTGTCTTTGCAGGGTTGTTATGCACGCTTGTGGAATTTGCAGCAAGAGTTAGCAGAGGAGAAGGTGTAGATGAGTTGGTTCTCTGGATTTGGTTTTATGAAACGAAAAGCGGTTGGTGCCAACCAGCGCTCAACTGATGAGTTTGAGTTTCAGCCTGGGCACCTTGAAATTATTGAACGTCCTCCCTCTCCCTGGGCAAGGCGCAGTGCTTTGGTTATCTGTCTGTTGTTATTTATTGCCATTGCGTGGTCTGTTATAGGCAGACTGGATATCCATGCTAGTGCCGCCGGTCGCTTGTTGGTCTCTTCCCACTCTAAAATTATTCAGTCACTGGAAACGGGAGAAGTTGCTGCAATCCATGTACGTGACGGTCAATCGGTTCAGCAAGGTGATGTGCTGATAAGTCTTAACCCTGTCGGTGCAGAGGCAGAACTTCAACGCCTTCAAAACCAACTAAATTATCAGCTATTGGAAAAGACACGCTTAACGGCATTACTTTCTGATGCTCCGATGGTTTTTTTCTCTCAGGCAGCTAAGGGTAAATCAACTCCACAGCAGGTAGAGCTCACAGAGAAACACTTACACAGCATCTGGAAAGAAGTTTCTGCCCAGCTAAAAAATTATGAAAGCCAGATCTCGGTTAATCGTGCCAGTCAGCAGAAGGGAGAAATAGAAGTACAAGCACTTGAACGGCTGGCAACCAATATCCGTTACCGGCTGCGTGCCCAGCGTGCTCTGGAAGCGAACAAGCTTTTAGCAAAAATGGAGTTGTTAGAAAAGGAAAAAGAGTTAATCGAAGTGGAGCGCTTACTAGCCAGTCAGACGGCTGAAAACAAAGTATTAGATGCTCAGTATCAAAACCTTAGTGAACAAAAAACGAGTTATTTGGCGAAGGTAAATCGTGAATATTATCAGCAGCTTACACAGATTGACGCCTCCATTGCACTTGTTGAACAGGACCTGATTAAAGCAGAAGAAAAATCAAGGTTGCAGGTTTTAAAAGCGCCGGTAGATGGGGTAGTGCAACAATTAGCGATTCACACGATAGGAGGAGTGATAGAGCCGGCAAAGCAATTGATGGTTATCGTGCCTGATGATAGCGCTATAGAGGCAAAAGTCATGGTGTTGAACAAAGATGTCGGATTTGTTCAGGCCGGACAACACGTAGAGATAAAAGTAGATGCTTTTCCTTATACTCGTTACGGAACCATCAGTGGTGTTGTCGCCCATGTTTCAAAAGACTCGGTAGAAGATGAAAGAATGGGTTTGGTCTTTCCGGCACGTATACGGCTGAATCAGAACTATATCGTAGTTGAGGAGAGTGAGAGCAAACTGCAGGCGGGAATGAGTGTGACCGGCGAAATCAGAACCGGAAACCGCAGAGTCATCGATTACCTGTTAAGCCCGTTACAACAATACCAATCTGAAGCATTGAGAGAGCGATAGATTTATGGTTGCTGTTTGCGAAAGCCTTACTGAAAAAATAGAGATGAGTCAGAAAGAAACAGCCATGCAGGCTGTTACTTATGTTGCGGGTCATTTCAATCTTTCCGTTGAACCAGAGCAGTTGGCACACAAACTGGGCAAAGCCGGGAAAAAGGTCAGCGGTGATGATTTGTGTCGTATTGTCCGCTGGACTGGGCTTCGGGCGAAACGAATTAGCACTAACTTTGAACGTCTGGAGTTTTTACCGACTCCGGTTTTGCTGAACACAAGCCAGGGTTGGCTGGTGCTGAAAAGTGTAAGTAAAGAAAGAGTAACTCTTTACCATCCTGCCACCGATAGTAGCCGGCAATATCCGAAGACACTATTGAGCCAGTATTGGGATGGGGAGAGCATCCTTATATCTGTGGTTAAGGAGCATCATAAGGCTCATAAATTTGGTTTTCAGTGGTTCCTGCCCTCCATCCGTAAGCATGCAAGCCAGTTTAAAGTGGTGTTGATAGTATCTTTGATGCTGCAGCTTATTGCACTGGTTACTCCAATGCTGTTTGAAAATGTAATTGACAGAGTATTAGTAAGCCGAAGTCTAACCAGTCTGGAAGTTTTGGGTTTTGCGATGCTGATGCTGGCTATTTTTGAACCAGTATATGGCTTTATACGCTCTTGGTTGTTTTCTAATCTAGCCAGTAAAGTAAATTCTGAACTGTCCGCCCGGTTGTATCAGCACTTAATTGCTCTTCCACTGAACTATTTTCAGCAGCGCCAGACCGGGCAAATTATCGCCCGGGTTAAGGAGATGAATCAGATACGGCAGTTCCTCACGGGCTCTGCATTAACCATGTTGCTGGATCTAATTTTTATCGCTCTTTTTGTCGCAGTGATGTTCAGCTATGCCCCTAAGCTGACTTGGCTGGTTTTAGGTTCATTGGTGCTGTATTTCGTATTCTGGCTTGCCGTCGGACCAGGTTTGAGAGCGCGCGTAACCAGAGAGTACGAACTCTCGGCAGATAATACGGCTTTTTTGGCTGAATCTGTCACCGGGATTGAGACAATTAAAACCACAGCGACAGAAGAAAAATTTCTTCAGCGTTGGGAGAAACAGCTGGCAAGCTTTATCAGGGCCGCATTCAAGGCAAAAGTGGTTGGTATTTGGGCCGGACAGGGAATTGGCTTGATTCAGAAGCTGACTTCTGCACTGGTGCTTTGGTGGGGAGTGACTCTTGTTATGGAAGGGCAGTTAAGTGCGGGCGAATTGGTCGCATTTAATATGCTATCCGGTCATGTTACGCAGCCTATTTTAAGGCTCGCTCAGGTCTGGCAGGACTTTCAACACACTCTTATTTCTCTTCGGCGGGTCGGTGACATTCTGGATGAAAAGACTGAAAGCGGCTCTTCGGGTTTAGCATCTGTTCCAAAGTTGAGCGGAGAAGTGAGCTTTTCCAATGTGCGTTTTCGTTACAGTGAAGATGGAAAAGAGATTCTGCGTAATCTGAATCTGGATATTAAGGCTGGTGAATTTGTAGGTGTGACAGGCCCTTCCGGTTCAGGAAAGTCCACTTTAACCCGATTACTGCAGCGCCTGTATGTACCTCAGAACGGGCATATTCTAATTGACGGAATTGATTTGGCTATTGCTGATCCGGTAGCACTTCGGCGCAACATGAGTGTTGTTCTGCAAGAAAGTATTCTCTTTTCCGGCACCATTGCTGAAAACATCAGTCTTTGCCGCCCCGATGCCAACATAGAAGAGATAGTGCAGGTTGC
This sequence comes from Vibrio sp. SCSIO 43137, assembly GCF_028201475.1. NCBI lineage: Bacteria > Pseudomonadati > Pseudomonadota > Gammaproteobacteria > Vibrionales > Vibrionaceae > Vibrio > Vibrio sp. SCSIO 43137. The sequence continues at coordinate 1,180,308 of NZ_CP116383.1, forward strand.
CACCATTGCCGGTGCTGATGGTTTTATCCGTGAAATGGCTGATGGTTACGACAGTCAGGTAGGCGAAAAAGGCAGCCGCCTTTCCGGCGGTCAACGGCAGAGAGTCGCCCTTGCCCGTGCATTACTTACCAACCCCCGAATATTGTTACTTGATGAAGCTACAAGCGCTCTCGACTATGAGTCAGAGGCGGCCATTATGTCCAACATGAGTGAAATATCACAAGACAGGACAGTAATCAGTATCGCGCACCGCCTGAACACCATTCGTCATGCAGACCGGATTTTGGTGATTGATCAAGGGGATATTGTTGAACAAGGCACACATGACGAACTGATTCTCAAAGGTGGAATATATTCAGGCTTGTGGAAAAAACAAGCCGGAGGTTGATCTTGCTTTGTTATTTACCCTAAAAATGCCGCGTGTAACGCGTCAATTTTGTGTGAATGACGTTTCGTTAACCCAAATGGATAAGGGTTCTTAAGTTGATGGTGTTTTTGTGTAAGGAAGCCAGAAACCCTACTACAAGGTATTCATAATATGAGTTCAAGTAGTTTAAACAATGCTATTCAGGCGTCGTTTCAGAAGCATTTTAACCGAGCTTTAATTCAGGCGGTGACAGAGTCTGTAACCTCTGGCAAAGACAGTCTTGATCCCAATTTGGCGATTAAGGCAATGGAGCTTGCATTAGAAGAGAATGGCGTAAGCAAAGATGCCGTTGATGCGGTAGCGCTGCTTAAAACCGATCAAAAAGTGATCGAGCAGTTTGATCAATTCGATAAAGTATTGAGCAGTGATGAAGCTCCGTCTTCTGCCTCCTCAATCGACCAGGATAAGTTTAGTAAGGTTCAACTGAACAACAGTGAATTATCAAATCTGGTCAACAGTTTAAAACAAGAGGCAGATTACAAGACACATACTGCAATTGGTAAAACAGTTAAAGGAGTAGCCAGTTCCGGGTGGGATTTAAAAGGCAAGTGGGGCGAGTTCAAAGATGCCTCCAGAGCGCTCAATATAGAAACAGAACTGAGTAAAGCGCTGGAAGAGTTTGATAATCTTCCTTCAGAATATAAAACTGACTCTTTCGAAAAGTTATTTGCCAAGCGTCATCCGCCAGTAGAAATTGAACTGGATGGAAAAATAATCACCAAAACGACACTTTCTCCAAAGCAAAAAGCGCTCAATCGTATTCAAAATGCCCTAGATCAGTCTGATAGCTTTATCAAAGAGATGAATGTCAAGAACGCTCCAGGTCAGGACTTACTATCAAAAGCAGGCAAATATGGTAAGAAAGTCTGGGCTGTTGGTGGCCCTCTGACAACTGCTGGTGGTGGTGTATATACTGCTGTATGGGCTCAGGATAATGTCGATAAAATTCATGACTTGTACGAAAAAGGCATTATCTCAGAAAGTGAGTATAAGGCCCGAAAGGCTCAATTTGATTTGATGACAGCATCAGGAGCACTAACGATCACATCAGGTGTTGTCGAAGGCTCGAAGACGATAGCGACTCAGATTGTGAAGCACACTTCTAAAGGTGTAGCGAATACGGCAGCAAAAAACTTTGTGAAAATTGCACCTGGTATTGGCGATATGCTGGCAATTGGTATGTCTTCAGTGTCACTGGCTAAGAATGCAATTGCGGCTGATCAGGCAAGAAAATCAGGAAATACAGGTCGTACAGCTGTGTACGGCACCATGGCTGCATTAGACGGGGTTAACGTCGTTCTAAACAGTGTGGCTTTAGCTCTGGAGTTTGTTCCGGGAGCAGGCACCGCCTTGTCGTTTGCCGTTAATATGGTTTCTGTGGCTGTTGAGTTTATTAAGTCTACGATAGAACATTTCTCCAAACTATTTGATAACCGTACGGAAGCAGAGAAAGTGAACGAGAAGTTCACTCAACTGGTTGAATCCGATGCCTTTAAAAAGCATGTTGATGTGCTGGCAGATGACTTTAAGAAACAAGGCTACGACATCTTCGAATATGTTGTTGATTCCCAGAGTGCAGGTGTAGAAGGTTCTGATTCTGCTCATGACAAAGTGCCGGTCAAAAAAGTACTTCGTTTATTAAGCGATGGCATGTTTAAGAAGAGTTTTGATGAGCTGAAAAAAGCTTATGTCGACACAAGTTATAAGGATGGCGACTATCACGGAATGAATGGTGATGATCTTATCCAGATTCTTGGTGGCGGTAATCGTAATCTCTACGGTGAAGGCGGTGACGATATTATCATCGACGCCAAAGGCAACAGTAAACTGGATGGTGGTAAAGGTAATGACTATCTGGATGGCGGTGCTGGTGTTGATGAGTTCTACGGTGGAGATGGCGATGATATTGTTAACTTCCAGCCGGCAATTGATAAATCTGCAGATGGTGGTGCAGGTAAAGATACCCTTAAAGTGAACTTTGGCAATGGTGACCATATTTCGCTGCGCTCAGGGCAAATGCAGCATCAGTTAGGTGGTGTGCACCTTGATCTGGAAAACAAGCAGGCTGGTGTTGGTCTTGGAAAAGACTGCATTGTCGATACAGCTAAATACTCAGCAAGTGCTCCGTCTAACCTGACTAGCTACTTTACCGGTAGCGATGGGGTAAAAGCGTCGGCTCAGCTTGAGTCATTGATGAGCCGTGGATCGTCATCTATAGGCAGCTATGCCGATTTAGTTAAAGCGACCAAAGGGCATCAGTTGTGGCAGTTAGCTAATACCGGAAACGGTGTCCGCTACTACACTGACGGTGAACGAATCTATAAGCAGAACGCAGATGGCTCAGTTCATCAGGGGCAGTTCTCTATAAAAGGGATTTCCGACTCAGTGGTAAGTTGGTCAGGGGATCACCGTACAGCCAATGTATCGAATGGTAATGAAGTAGAGGCATTACTGTACCTTTCATTCTCAAGTACTGATTGGGTGAAAAACTTCGAAAACGGAGACGTACAACTTTCTGGTTCTTCGTTAGCTAATATCTACGGTGACAGTCAGGACAATATGATCCGCATTGGATCTGGTGGATTTGCCGCAGTCGATGCAAGGGATGGCAATGACACGATTGTTCTTGAAGCGGACAGTAGTCATGTAAACGACTTTCACAATAACTTTATTTATAAAAATGCGATACAAGGCGGTGATGGCTACGACTCATTAGTTCTTAAGAACATTAATACTAACCATGATTCTTTAGATAACAAGTACCACGCCTATTACCTTGTTGATCATGGTCATAAATCTCTTAGTGAGTTCGGTCAGTTTTATGGTCACTCTTATGGCAATAAAAACTACAGAATGGTTGCGGTTGATGGCATAGAGTCTGTAGTACTAGATGACTCTGCTGCATCGGGCGTAAGAGGATCAACAACCCTTGATGCTTCTGCACTTGGTAAAGGAATGACCTATGTAACCAACCTTGAGCGTCAGGCCGATATCGTTACTTCAAAGCATGATGATAAGGTCAAAGTCAACTCAGCGGCGGATGGCAGCCAGTTCAGAAGTTCAGGTGGTCAGGATATCCTCGATTTTGGCGGATACCAAAAAGGTGCCGTTAAAGTGAACTTAGAAAATGGTCAGATTCACGGCAGTCTGACAGGGCTGGTGCATAACTTTGATAACGTCTTCGCTTCCCGCTATAGCGGTGATGTACTGACAGGCAGCAGCCGGTCAAACACATTGGTTGCTCAGGGTGGCAGTGATACTTTGTTCGGCATGGGCGGTGATGATCATCTGGTTTCCCGTCAGGGAACTCACACTCTGATAGGCGGTGAAGGTTCAGACCTCTATACTGTAATGGGGCCTGTAAACAGTGGTTCAGTCTCTATTGTTGCTCAGGCTGACTCCAAAGGAAAAGTGACCATTATGGTCGACTTTGGTCAGGGAATGAAAACCCTACAACCGGGTAAACATAACCTGAATGTACTTGGCGTTGATAAGTCTGCACTCACCCTATTATCAGGGCTGACACTGAAAGACAGTGCAGGTAAAGATGTAAGCAACAATGGATTGATTTCGGTTGTTGATAATCAGCTTGTAATTAATACTCAAGGGCATTTTGCTAATCTGAAAGCGAATGAGAAAGTTCAGCTTTCTGCTGGTTATGAATCAGCGGGTTCAGTTACCCGTATCGATGAGTCAGGCATTAATAATGTACTTCGCCTTGGTGGTATCAAAGACATCAATGATATTCAGTTTGCACTGGATAAAGACAATAATCTGGTTATAAAAAATAAGCAGGGACAGGATGTTATTGTTGATGTTCAGTTCGGTCGCGAGTTCTCAGCCGGTAAAACAACGCTAGCAGAGTTAAGTAGTAACTTTGTGAAGCGTTTCCCTCAAATTAATCTGCTGAGTACCCAGAAGAACCTCGATATGGCTCAGTTCAATACCAAGTTATCGACATTTGTAAACTCTCTGAAAGGCCATGAACTTGCGGTAAATGATCGTATTATTCAAAGCCAGTCTAAGCAGGCGACCATCAACAGCAAGCTAGGGGATGACATTATTGTTGCTGACGGTTTTGCAGGAAACAGCGTTGATCGTATAGATGCAGGGGCGGGAGACGATATTATTCTTGCCAACCGCAAATGGAAGGGACGTACGTCGTACGACAATCCGGTCTCTACAACTATTGTTGCCGGAGCCGGCAGTGATACTGTGGTGCTGGGTGATGACAGCCGTAGCGTTTTTGTTGACTTTACTACAGGTGCCCAGGAAGGGGATAGAGATACTCTGGTTCTGAACTATGCGGATATGAAAGATATTGCCTTTATGTCTTCGGGTGACCGACTAAGTGATGTAACCATCGTATCAAGAAAAACGTTCCGTTCGTCATTTATTAAAGGTATGCCTGCTAAGTTAGCCATAAAAGCAAATGGCAATACCTACATCACTGATAACGCTGAGCAGATCAGTAATATCTTGACTGGTAATACACCGTTCTCTCCATCCGGTTTTACTCACTATCTGGATAAGGATGGCAACCCGTCCCTAAACCTGGAGTCGGTTAACAGCAATGGCCTTAAAGTCTGGATGGGCAGTACTAAGGACGGATTGCATGTCAGATTACAAGGTAACAGCCGGACGCTGGCTAGTTTCGATTTCTCTGAAATTAACCATTCGTATATCAATAGAGCTGACCTGATCAAAGGAATTGCCGCAGATGCTCAGGGTAGTCTGAAGTTTGGTGATAAAACGCTTACCGGTAAAGAGGTTCACGCTTATCTGCAAACTCTTCTTTCTGACAGTAGTAAAGTTCACCTTGAACCGGGGCTGACTCTTACCGATAAACAGGTTGTTGTAGAGCAGCCAGTTAAGGATAAGGGTAAAGAAGAACAGTTACGCCTTACCAATGCATCCTTTGAAAATGGTAACTATAGGTATGTTCAGGACTGGCTTGGAACTGGAGGAGTTAGCTCTTTCAGTGACAGACAGAAAATTAATGGTCACGGAAGTAAAGCTTTGCGCCTTTCTGGTGGGCAAGAAGCATCACATACCTTGCATCATGAACTCATTGATACTTCAGCGGATTATAAGCTGAAGATCAATATCGCACATGAAACCCTTATAAAGTCGACTCTAAGTATTCGTCTGCTGGCAGGGCATACGGTAGTCGGTGCAGTAACGTTCAGTCCTGAACAATACTGGGACAGTATGTCAAGTTACTGGAAAGAGCTGGAGGTGCATATTGATGGTTCTAACCTGAAAGGAACGGCGGATCAGAACCAGAAGCTGACTATAGAAATCGTGCAAGGGAAAAATATCTACCCTAGTCAAGGTGGTGAACCTGTCACCGTGTTTGACAACGTGCGCCTGTCGAAACTGACGGGAGCAATGGCGACCTTTGATAAAGATGCAACATCAGCTGATGGCAGCAGTACCAGAGGCACAACCTATACGTTTAAGAGTCTGATAGCACCACCACAGGTTTAGTAAAGGCAAAGCGGCTCTTCTGTTCCGGAAGAGCTGCATTCACCATATTTATTAATTAAGAATCGGTAAAAAATGAAAATTAAATTATTAGCTTCGTTAGCCCTGCTTGGCAGCACGTTTACTTATGCGCAGGAAACTCCTTTAACTGCGGAGGCCATCTCCGCCGCTCAGGTAAGCAGCGCACAGGAATCAGAAACTTATACCTATGTCCGCTGTTGGTATCGCCCACACACTTCTCATGATGACTCTGCCAGTGATTGGGAGTGGGCACTTGATAGTGATGGCAATTACTTCACATTAGATGGGTACTGGTGGTCGTCAGTATCATTTAAGAACATGTTTTACACCGATGTTGCCCAAAGCACGATTATGCAACGTTGTAAAGAAACCCTTGGCGTAGATCATGCTACCGCAGATATCACTTTCTTTGCGGCCGATAACCGTCTTTCATACAACCACTCTGTATGGACAAACGACAAAGCTAGTCAGCCTTCAGAGATAAATAAAATGGTAGTGTTCGGCGACAGCCTTTCTGACACCGGAAACATGTTTAATGGTTCGCAGTGGCTTTTCCCTAACCGTAACTCATGGTTTTTAGGCCACTTTACCAATGGATTTGTCTGGACTGAGTACATTGCCAGAGACAAGGATATTCCGGTATACAACTGGGCAGTAGGTGGTGCTGCCGGAAGTAATAAATACATAGAGTTAACGGGGGTTAAAGATCAGGTTGAATCCTATCTTGTCTACCGAAAACTGGCAAAAAACTATAAGCCGGAAAACACTCTGTATGCCATGGAGTTTGGTCTGAATGACTTTATGAACTATGACCGAACCGTGGATGAAGCAAAAGCGGACTACATCAAAGCACTAACCCGCTTAGTGGATTCAGGAGCTAAAAACATCTTACTTCTGACACTACCTGATGCAACAAAAGCGCCTCAGTTTAAGTATTCAAGTAATGAGAAAGCAATTGAAGTTAAGAACAAAATTCTGGCTTTCAATCAGTTTATTCGTGAGCAGGCAAACCTGTATCCTCATCTGAATATGGTTCTGTTTGATGCTTATAACTTATTTGAAGACGTGACAACTAACCCTGAAAAACATGGTTTCAAAGTGGTGTCTGAGCCTTGCCTAGACATCAACCGCAGCTCAGCGCGTGATTACTTGCTATCACATAGCCTAACCAATGATTGTGCATATCATGGTTCAGATAAGTTCGTTTTCTGGGGAATAACTCACCCTACAACTGCCATGCATAAGTTGATGGCCAATAAGATTATTGCCACCTCACTGGGTAAGTTTAGGTTCTCAGGTAATTAACCCAAAATAGTTCAGGCCCGGCGTTTGGTTATCAGGCGCTGGCCTGACATTAAGTTGCTTAAATAATAAAAGGAGTTTCAAACTTTAAATTAATTTCAAGGAAGAGTGTTCTCAAAAAGCAATTACTCAGCGCTCTTTTAATTAGAATAAATTAGATAAAACGTGAAGCTTAAAATAGCATACTAAGTCATTGATTATATTAATAGCCAGGATGGCACTTTGTCAGGTTTGTTGGATGGGATTGTTGTTTATGCAACCTTTTTTAATTTTTATTTGTATCAACGTCAAAGTAACAGTTACTTAGACAGGATAATTGTATATGAAACATCTCGGATTAAAAAAAATACTAGTCTTATCAGTGGTATTACTGGTGAGTTTATCGGTGACTATTTCCAGCTTAATCTTGTATTCACAGGAAGAAAAAGCGTTAACTGATTCAATCATAAGCGAAAGTCAGGGGTTTGCTAAGGCTAAAGCTGCGATTGTAGAAACAATGATTAATGAAAAAGTAGGAGGCATCAATAAGCTGGCTGATCAGTTTCGTTTTAAACAACTAAAGGGAAATGAGGCTGACATTATTGAGCAAACTAAGTTCTTAGCGAATGCAATGAATCTGAATAGTGCAGTTTTGGCTTTTGAATCAGGTGATGCCTATTGGAATCAGAGTGCGGCAGACTGGCCGGACAATAAGTTCAATGGTGATGTTAAGCAGAGGAAATGGTATCAGGAAGGACGACGCGCTGAAGATGTAACTGTGACTGAGCCTTATATGGGATCAGGAAGCAGCTACTGGCTGACCATTATCGAAAAGATCAAAGGAGGGACAATTTCGGTAGATATGAAACTGGAGTTTCTTAATGATCTTGTCGCAGTAGCGGCTGATTTTCCCGGAGCGACTGCTGTAATACTCAATCAGGATACAACCGTATTGGCATCTTCACTGGGAGATCTTAAGGTTGGAAACACTGCGAACTCCTATGTTTGGTTTCGGGATATTGTTGCTGAAGTGGTGAACAACAAAAGTACAGTTATTGACTATCAGTACAACAGTGAAGAAAAAATTCTTTTCTCTTACCGCATAAATGCCGGAGATAAGAACTGGTATTTCGCCATAGGACTGGACAGAGCCGTGGCATTTGAAAAGCTGGAAGAATCGAAAAACAACGCAATAATGGTTGTTCTACTGTCGGCCATAGTGAGCGCATTAATTGCATTTGCCTTGATACATGTTTTATACAGACCGATTCTGGCTCTGAAAGAGACAATATCTGGTTTATCTCAGGGAGACGGTGATTTGACGCAAAGATTACAAGTTACATCTAATGACGAGCTTGGAGAGATTTCGCAGGGAGTAAACCTGTTTATCGAAAGCTTACAAAACATGATGATAGAGATACAGATAGCTTCGACAAAGTTACAGTCTAATGTAGGACTTATGCGAGAGCAGTCTGAGAGGAACAGTTCCATTCTTCAGGGGCATGTGTCTGAGACGGAGCAGATTGTTACTGCTATTGAAGAAATGAACGCCACAGCAAGTGCGATGGCAACAGATGCTGCAAATACTGCCAGCCTGACAAATCAGGCAAACGAGACAAGTTATGAGTCTCGTGTAACGGTAGAAAGATCACAACAAACAGTATCAACACTGATTTCAGACGTGGAAGAATCTTCAGATAACGTACAGAAGATGAATGATGAAACACAGAGTATAAATGCTATTTTGGCAGTTATAGGAGATATCGCTGAACAAACCAACCTGCTTGCCCTGAATGCAGCAATAGAAGCAGCGCGGGCAGGAGAGCAAGGGCGCGGATTTGCGGTTGTTGCCGATGAGGTGCGTAATCTGGCCAGCAGAACAAAAGACAGCACAGAAGAGGTCGAAGTTGCCCTGAACCGATTGGTAAAAGGTTCTCAGGCTGTTGTTGAATCGATGGAAAATACTAAACATCGTTGTAAAGAGACAGCGGAAGAGTCGGGCAACGTAGCGGATAGTTTAGGGACGATGACAAGCTATGTTGATGAGATAAATAACCTGAGTACCCAAATTGCAACAGCAGCTGAAGAGCAGAGTAGTGTTACTCAGGAGCTTAGCCGGAATATGTCAACAATTAACGAAATAGTCGGAGAGCTGGATAGTAATGGACATCAGGCCCTTGCCAGTGCAGAAGAGATTGCTGACATTAACAATCAACTGTCAGAGATAGTAGCCCGATTTAAGTTGTAAAATGACGGTGAGATAACAGCAAATAAAAAAGGGCTTTCCGGCAGTGTGGAAAGCCCTTTCGTTTTTAACTTTGGCTAACTTATGTTGCCTGATAATGAGCGGCTATCAGCACAGCAGCAATAACCAGCTCCAGCAATAGAGGCGGGATAACGGCTTTATCTGCCCCATCCAATACAAGGCCGACCACGCGGCCGATAGCGACGGCCAGCATCATAATGGCGACGGGAATGTAACCAAGAGTCTGGCTGGTGATCTGACTAAACATCAACATAGTGACCGCTGCCAGAAAAAAGCCGCCGATAACGGAGCGAACTGTGTTCATTCCAGCCTTGCCCACTGGCTCCAGTGCAAAATTAGCCAGCATCTTTTTTGGGGCAAACATGGACATAACACCCAACATGGTAAGCATAAAAGTGGTCAGTATGACCAGTATCTGTAGAGTAAACTGCATAGTTTTTTCCTTTTAATAACTGACTGAGTAATTATGAGAACTGCTCTATGGCAAAGCGGGCATTATCTTGCGCCTGTTTGTCGCCAAAAGCGGGTTCAATAAACACCTGATCGACTACCGGACCAGTTGGTGCGCCCTGACGGCTGGCGTAGAAGCTGCCGCTTTCGAATCTGGGATCAAACAGGCCGTCAACATAGCGTTTTGCGCCTTTCTCAACACTGTGCATCATGCCCAGAATCGGCATAAACAGGCCACCGATATACTTAAAGAACAACTTCTTAGCAAAGGGCAGATCATCCGCGCCGTTAGTGCCTGTTGTGCCGCCGGGGCTCATGGTGACGAAACGGATATGAGGATACTGGCGTGCCATGGATGACATCCAGAGGGTGGCGGTCAGTTTAATTGTGCCGTAGACGGTCATAAGGTCAGCGTTAGCGGCGAATCTGCTACCGTTAGCAACCGAGGTAAATTCATCTTTTGAGTAATTAACTAAATCTGGTTTAGCGACGCCCATTTTAGGAACGCCACGGGCAGTCTCTGAACCGGCGTAAAGCACTGTAGAAGTAATCATCTGACGCTTTAGCAGCTCATCAACAAAAATAGTGTGGCCTAGTACATTGGCGGCAAAAATAGTGGTTACGCCATCTTTGGTCAGTGAGTTGGGTGTTTTACCTCCGGAACCACCAGCGTTGAGAATCACTGCGTCTATCGGCGCATTAAGGTTTTTAACTGCGTTGCGTACCGACTGAGAATCAGACACATCAATGATCACAATCTCAAAAATGTCCTTACCTGTCCGGGCAACCAGCTTTGATTTGGCTGTTTCGGCTTTGGCAAGGTTGCGGCAACCTAAATAAATCTTCTTGATACCTTTCTGCTCAGCCAGTTGGCGTGCAGATTCAAAACCCAGTCCGGCGTTTGCACCGGTAATAAAAACAGTCTGAATAGAACTCATCTCTCTCTCCTAAGGTGTGACTGAACAAGTGAGATAAAATTAACATGGTTGAAAAATGTGTTGTATCCGGGTAAAAGTGAACATTGTGTTTCAAAAATGAACCAAGGTAAGCAGCATGTCGGGAAGTGAAAGCCACGCATTTAACTGGGATGATCTGAAATTTTTTCTAGCCGTAGTCCGCACTGGAACGTTGAGGGGCGGGGCAGAGAGTATTCATGTTAATCACACCACAATGACCCGCCGTCTATCTGTGATGGAAGAGCGTATCGGCAGCCGTCTGTTTGATCGTTCTAAACAGGGGCTGGTGCTAACTCAGCTCGGTGAAGAACTTCTGCCTTATGCTGAAAGGGTGGAAGAGGAGATGACCTCGGCATCACGTATGATTGTCGGCAGGGATGCAGAACCCAAAGGGACAGTTTACCTGTCAATGCCTCACGGACTGGCGATGACCTCAATAATGGATGATCTCACCGCCTTTTCACAACGCTACCCCGAGATCACCCTTAACCTGCAGTTTGGTAATGAGATTGCTGATCTGACCCGACGTGAAGCGGATGTTTCTATCCGTATAGCAGACAGTGTAAGTGGCGATATCGTCGGGCGAAGGCTGGTGCAGATGTCTCAGGCAGCCTATTGCACAAGAGAGTATGCGCAGAAGATACAAAATAATGGCGGAGAAGGGCTGCACTTTATCGGCTGGCATGAACCGGAAGGTGAAACCTCTTCAAAGTGGCTGCGCCAGAGTTACTATCCCAAAGCGCAGTTAAAACACAGAGTGTCTGAACTGGTACCTTTAATTACGCTTGCAGCCTCCGGATTGGGCATGGCCTATCTGGCCTGTAACCTTGGTGACCGGCATCCTGATCTGGTGCGGGCTCCGTTTCAGAAGCCTCTACCTTACCGCAGCATGTGGTTACTGCTGCACCGGGATTTGCGCCGTACTGCCCGGATACGCTGTCTGGTGGATTTCCTCGCCGAGCGGATTCAGTCAAGAGAGAACGAGTTCTGGGTGGCTGAAACCGTTAACTCGGCTCCGGCAGGTTCTTAACTCTTCTACTCCGCAAGCGGGTTGGAGAGCAAAGTACTTTTAAGGAGAAAGACTTCAGTCCTGCACAACATCCTGCAACAGCTTTAAGCTGAGCGTAAAAGCGGAAAATATCATCGGATCCAAACTCCTGATAAAACTGTTGCTCTTTGTCTGCTTGTCTTAATCGTTTTGATTCAGTTTTCATTTTGTTTCCCCGTCAATTGTGATGCAAGGGCGTATTGCCAGTCGAGGTTGTTGACACAGACAAGGATTACAGGTGAAGCTTGTTTCATCAATAAAATGAAATGGTAAGGCCTTTTCATAAATGAAATGACTGAGGTGAGTGAAGTGAGTGTCGACTGGAGTGATCTACAACTTTTTCTTAGTGTTGCAAGGGAAGGAGGATTATCAGCAGCGGCAAAATCCTGTAACCGGAGCCCTGCTACGCTGGGACGAAGGATGATTGCCCTTGAGCAGAGCTTAGGCAGGGAGTTGTTTAAACGGCATGATCGCGGTTATGAGTTGCTGGCTGAGGGAAAAACACTTCTTGACGGTTTAACCGCAATAGAATCGGATATCGCAAAGCTGGTTCAGCCTGCGACTGAGCAACAAAAACCGCTTGTTAAGATATCTGCAGGTACATGGACAACCCAGCGGCTGATTGAAAATGTGGATAAGCTTTCAGCGACGTTAAATGATGCCCGCTTGCGTTTTATTTCTACGGAGCAAACCTTAGATATTTCACACCGGGAAGTTGTCATCGGGATAAGAAATCAGCGGCCAGTTGAAGAGCATTTGGTCTGTCGCAGGCTTAAACGAGTGGAGTTTGCCCCTTATGCCGTTGATGCTTCAATACAGCACTGGATAAAAGTGCTGGCGGATGTTCCTTCCGGCAGATGGCTGGATGAACATATAGGAACTAATGCGATTTGTGAGGTTAGCGTGCCCCGCAATAGTCTGGATTTAGCCTTGGCCGGACAAGGTATTGCACTATTACCAACTTTTATCGGGGATGAACAACCTAAGCTGCAAAGGGTGGGGAAGGTAATTGAAACCCTAAGCCATGATCAATGGTTGGTTACTCATCATGAAGACAGGTATTTGCCTGAGGTTCGAAACTTAATTAGTCAGCTCGGACAGATTCTGGGATAACAGGGCATTATGGCAAAAGAAGATACTTATCAAACCACCATCATCCACTTAGTTTCGCAAGACAAACTGCGTAGTCAGGCGCTTGAAGTTGTTCGTCAGCTTAGTTTGCCGGACTGTTATATCGGCGCGGGTTTTGTGCGTAATCTGGTGTGGGATTATCTGCACTCGCGGCAGTCAGCAACCAATCTGAATGATGTAGATGTAGTTTATTTTGACCGGCAGGAGCAGAATCCACAGCAGTATCTGCTTTATGAACAGCAGCTTAAACAGTTAATGCCGCAGCTAAACTGGCAGGTGCGCAATCAGGCACTGATGCATGTGCGAAATGGCGATAAACCCTACAGCAGCACATTGGACGCCTTAAGCTACTGGCCGGAGAAAGAGACGGCGGTTGCTATAAGGTTGAGCGATGAAAAGCAGATTGAGTGTATTGCGGCATATGGTTTTGACAGTCTGTTTCAGGGGCATATCACTTATAACCCGAAACGCAGCAGAGAGGTTTTTCAGCAAAGGGTAGATACAAAGGGCTGGCTGGAGAAGTGGCCTAAGCTGGAGGTCAGGTATTAATTAAAAGGGGACGCTAACTGCGTCCCCTGATTTTATAGTTCAAAAGCCTTGCTTTATGCCTCTTCCAATACCAGTGACTCCTCTGCCGGAGCTGGTGCTTTTCGGGTAACAATGCCCAGCAGGATCGGAATCAACAGCAAGGTAACGGCGGTTGCGAACAGTTCACCAAACACCAGCGATACCGCAGCGGGTTTCAGGTACTGAGCCTGCTCTGCCGTTTCACTCAGCAGTGGCAGCAAACCACATACCGTAGTAATGGTGGTGAGGAATATCGCCCGTAAACGGCTGGTTCCGGCAGTCACCAGAGCCTGCTTTAGCGGCACTCCGCTGCGGTACTCAGAGTTAAAGCGGGTAATCAGTACCAGCGAGTCATTAATCACAATCCCTGTCATGGCCATCATACCGAACATAGAGAGCAGGCTGATAGGCAATCCCATCAGATAGTGGCCGAAAATAGCACCGGCAAAACCGAAAGGTATCACCGCCATAATAATAAACGGCTGCCAGTAAGACTTAAGCGGCACAGCAAGCAGGATATAGATGAGCAGAATGGTGAGAACCATAGCGGAACGGAACCCGCCGGATACTTCGCTAATCTCTTCAAACTCACCACCTGCTTTGATGCGTACACCGGGGTATTGCTGCTGCAAGGTCTCAATGCTTGTGTCTAGCTGCTCCATGGTTTGCTCAGGAGCCTGAATATCGCGGTTTTGCCGCCAGTAGAGGTTAACAACCTGTTCGCGGTTACGACGGTACAGGGTTTCCGGTACTTGCTCATGATGGAAGATCGCAATATCACCAAGTAGAACGCTCTTGCCTTCCGACAGTAATACCGTGCTCTGTTTTAGCTGAGCTAAGGTTTTCTTCTCTGAACGCGGGTATTTCAGCAGAACTTTGATCTCCTGCCCCTGCTCAAGCAGACGGTGGATCTCCCGCTCACCAAATGCCTCACCGGCAAGTTGTGCCAGCTTATCCTGCGTCAGACCTAACTGGCGGCCATACTCATTCAGAATCAGACGAATTTGCGGCTGGCCGCTTTTGCCATCGTCATAGACATCAGAAACCCCCGGTAGGGTCGTCAGCTTGTCTGCTAACTGACTGCTGACACGTTTGGCTAGATCCCTGTCCCGTGATGAAACAGAAATATAAGTTCCGCCTGCAGGGGCTTCAGCCGCATTAAACTGAACAGAGTAGGCTCCTTCAATCTCGCCCGACTGACTACGCCAGCTATCTGTCAGCAGGTTAGCAGGCAGGGTACTCAGTGCTTCGCTGGTCAGCTCCGCCGTTATCTCAATTTCGCCGTAACCGTCAGACCATGCCAACAGGTTGACGATAGGTGGTTCACTTAGCGGATACTCTTGCATCAGGCTCTTTTCAACCGCTGTCATAGCGTGTTCCACCTGATCAAGTGCCTTTTTCTGCAATGGCAGGGGAGCACCATCTTCCAGCTCGATTTTCGCAGTAACATAACGACCGGGAATTTCCGGGAACATGGCACTGCGGATTGTGCCGTTCGACCACATACCGTAAGCCAGAACAATGGCAGCGACAAAACCCAGCAGAGAAGCGAGTTTGTAATCCAGCACCTTTTCCAGAGTCGGTTTATAGATGTTCTGATTAAACCAGTCGAGGCCACCCTGAGCCGCAGACTGAATGCGGAATAAAATGCCTTTAGACGGCTTGCTTACTGATAGCTGAGCCAGATGCGACGGCAAAATAAACTTACTTTCAATCAGTGAGAACGCCAGAGCAAAGATAACCACCGCAGAGAAGCCAGCCAGTACTTTGGCAAAGTCGTTATTAATCCACAACATAGGCGAGAAGGCGGCGATAGTAGTCAGCACACCGAATACCGTTGCCACGGATACCGAGTGAACACCATGCCATGCGGCTTTGCGGCCGCTACTCTGTTTGCCACGCTGTTCATGAATGGCTTCGCCCACTACTACGGCGTCGTCCACCAGAATACCCAGCACCAGAATAAAGCCGAAAAGGGTAATGTCGTTAATGCTGTAGTTAGCCAACTTCATAGCCGCAAGAGTACCGGCGAGGGCAACAGGAATACCGACTGCCACCCAGAAGGCCAGTTTCACTTCCAGAAAAATACCCAGAAGAATCAATACGATCAACAGCCCCTGCCAGGCATTGTCACCCAGACGGAACAATTGCTCTTCAATGTAAGGCGCCATATCCGCCATGGTATCCAGCTCGATATCTGCCGGCAGCAGTTTGCTTTCTTCTTCCAGAGTCTGCTCGATGGCGTCACTCACTTTAAGCAGGTTATCGGTCTGGCTGGTGCTGACCAGCAGGGCAATGGCATTAATACCGTTATTACGCACAATAGCACCGCTATCTTCGTAGCTGCGGCTCAGTTTGGCAATATCGCCAAGATACACGGTTCCCGCAGGGCTTGAATCAATAACCAGATTTTTTAGTTTCTGGATATCATCGGCATAACCGTCACCACGGATAACCATACGGCCTTTATCACTGACCAGCTCACCAGTGCGTGATTCCAGTGACATGCTGCTGATTTTTCCGGCCAGATCCTCAAGGCTAAGCCCCAGTTTTTTAAGCTGTGCAGGGTCTGGTTCAATCAGTAACTGAGGGTCACGGCTGCCCCAGTTCGTTACCTTAGAGATACCGGGATTGTTTTTCAGAGCCTGCTCTACCTGCCTTGCAACGGGCTGAAGCTCTTCATCACTGCGCGGCCCGGAGACAATGACAAAAGCAGCAAGGTTAGTGAACTCATTGCGCACCACCTGAGGCTTTTCCGCCTGCTCGGGAAAGCCGTTGATGGCATTAACCCGGTTACGCACATCATCAAGCAGCTTATCCAGATCGGTATCGCTGGTCTTTCGCACGGTAATGCTGGACGAGCCGGCACTGGACTGGCTGGTTATCTTCTTAATGCCGGCAACACCGCTGAGAGACTCTTCGATTCGCTGAGTAATACTCTCGTCAATTTGCTTAGCCGTACCACCCGGATAAGCGACATTGATACTGATGGAAGAGGGTGCAATCTGCGGAAAAGACTTAACCCGCAACTGACCAAAGGACATCAGGCCGCTGGTAATAATAGCCAGCATCAGCAGATTGGCTCCGACCGGGTTATCAATAAACCACTTTGTCAGCCAGCTCATTGGTTAGCCTCCTTGTTAGCCATCAGCAATTTTGCCGGTTGCGGGGCAATCTGCTTACCTGGCAGCATAGAGAGCAACGGATAGACCACCACCTGACGCGATTTATCACTCTGTTTTTCAAATCGTACAAAAACCTGATTAGCTGACTGGCCGGTCAGGGTTACCCACTCTTTTTGTAGCTTGTCCTGACTATCAATAGTCCAGACATAGCCGTCGCGGGTCAGGGCGCTTAAAGGCAGAGTGACAATTTCCGGCTGTTGTCCAAGGCTGATGTTTACCTTCACCTGCTGATTCGGCAGCAGACGGTTATTACCCTGATAAGGCTGGCTGACAGAGAGCACCACTTCTCTCTGGCGGCTGGTGGAGTCGGCTTGAGGTGCAATGTAACGAACCTTTGCCGGCCATTGATTTCCGCTACGGTTGCCAACCTGAAGAGCTGGATCCATTAATGCAGATTTAACCTGCGGCCAGTTGGTTTCAGAAACAGGAAGTTTTACATCCAGAGAGTCACTGGCCGCCAGTTCAAAGGTAACCTGACCCGCTTCCAGCCATTCACCCGGGCTGACATTGCGCGACAGAATCACCGCATCAAACGGAGCTTCAATATTCGCTTCCTTCAACAGGGTTTCTGCACTGGTGAACGACTGCTTTGCCTGAGCAAGGGCGGCTTTTGCGGCTTCCACCTGAGGTTCACGACGGGCAAAAGGCGAGCTGTTGCTTGGTGATAACATTTTCAGGGCTACGGTCTGCTCATGCAGTGCCTGCTTCAGGTTGAGTTCAGCCTGCTTAACGCTGTTGTTTGCCTGAGCGAGATTAGATTCAAGGGCGCTGGTATTTAGCTTTGCCAGTGAAGAGCCTTTTGTTACCAGCACTCCCGGTTCAATGTCCGGATTCAGCCACGCAAGCTGGGCACTGCTGGATGCCTTAAGTTTTACCGGCCAGCGTGCTGCTGTGGTTGCCAGTAGCGTCAGGCTGGATTTATGGTTTTCGGGGGTTACTTTTAATACGGAAACCGGTGTTTTTACCTCTGGTTTCTCAATAGCTTCAACCGGTTCGGGCTGCAAAATATCCAACACAACGATTGCTGCGAAAATCGCTCCGCAGCCCGCCAGAATTGCGAGAATATTTTTTAACTTCATATATGGTTCCTTTGCCTTCGAATAAATGTGCCGTCAGGGGTTAGTGCGGCGATTTATATCATGGCGGAGGTTACCTTTAAGTTATCGGTAGGTAACCGGAGGGTTTATGGTGGAAGGCAGGTGCCTGATAAAAGGAGAGAATGGATTTTTGATCGACTATACAGGGACAAAAAACTTAATGATGTGTTAATGCAATCTATACGAGTAAAGCGTCTACCTTATCTGTCAGGCAATAGCGTCAATACCCTTTTTCTTAGCAAGAGAGAGGAGTTTGAGTGCAGCGCCTTTTGGCTGGCTTACATTCTGTTCCCATTTTTGCACCAGCTTTGTGCTTACATTCAGGTATTCCGCCAGAACGGCCTGACTAAGATTAAAACGGCTTCGCAGGGCTTTAACATCATTCGCATCAAATTCATTAACCGGAGTAAGGCACATTGCATCAAACTGGCGTAATGTCTGTTTATCCAGCTTCCCCTGCTTATGCAAACCTGTTGCTGTTTCATGAATGGTATTAAGGATATCACTCATAATCTTATTACTCGTTTATCTGAATTCTGCTGAGATTGTGAAAGGGCGGTTATTTATCGCCCTTTATGCTGAATGATAAAAGCAGAGTTTTGTAATGAAATATGTTCCCTGACTTGCTTACCCACCTACCTAACCTCACCCCCCTCCTGCTTTAGAAAGTTAATCAACGTCCGTATTCTCAGGGGCATATGGGCTTTGTTTTGATAAACGGCGTACATAGGAATGGTAGTGTTGTGTACATGGGGCAGGATCCTGACCAGCTTGCCGCTTGCCAGCTCATCCTTTACGGCAAAGTCGGGCATAATGCCAAACCCCATATGATTACAAAGAAACTCTTTTAGTGCGCTGGAGGTGCGGACCAGCACCTTAGGCTTTTTGCTTAGCTTAATGACATCACCCTGAGCCGATTTTAACGTCAGTACTTTGTCACCGTGTACTATCTGGTGTGTTACCCAGTCCAGTTTAAGCAGATCTTCTGCTGATTTAAGCTCATCAAAACGTTTCAGGTATTCAGGTGAAGCACAAAGAATATCAGTAAACTCGCTGGTTTTAGTGGCATACAGGCTGGAATCTTCAAGCATTGACGAAGCGCGGATAGCAATATCACAACGTGATTCAATCAAGTCGCTGTAACTGTCACTCTCAATAATATCCAACTGGATTTTCGGATACTGACTGAGAAACTGGCTAAAAAGGCGGATGTAAGCCGCATTGCCTATTGGCGTTGAAACCCGGATTAACCCGCTTGGTATGCTGGCGGACTTTTGCGCCTCGGTATTGGCCTGCATGGCCAAGTCCTGAATCATCTGGCACTTGTTGTAATAACTCTGCCCGGCTTCCGTCAGCGACAGCGACCGTGTGGTGCGCTGCAACAGGCGGGTATCTAAATTCTGCTCCAGCTTTGTGACTATCTGAGAAATCCTCGCCTTACCGACACCGAGTTGCTCCGCCGCTTTAGTAAAAGAATGAGTTTCCACCACCTTGGTAAAGACCATCATGTCATCAATCGAGATCATTATTTTCACATAGTTTAGCCAGAGTTAACGATGAGTTTATCTTGCAGGTAATTATTAATCAAACCGGAAACGATATAGTGGTCTCAACAAAACAGAGATGAACACGAGGAACAAAACATGATTGTAGTTACAGGCGCAACGGGTCAACTTGGCCGCTTAGTTATCAAACACTTAATCAATAAAGTAGATGCTTCAAACATCATTGCAGCGGTTCGCACACCTGCAAAAGCAAGTGACTTAGCGGATTTAGGCGTACAAGTTCGTGAAGCCGATTACTCAAAGCCGGAAACGCTGAACTCCGCATTTAAAGGTGCTGAAAAAGTGCTTCTGATTTCATCGAGTGAGATTGGGCAAAGGGCCGAGCAACACAAAAACGTTATTGATGCAGCAAAAGAGCAGGGCGTATCACTCGTGGCTTACACAAGCTTGCTGAATGCAGATACATCTCCGCTGGCGCTGGCTGAAGAACATATTGAAACTGAGAAACAGCTAAGCCAGAGCGGAGTGCCTTATGTGCTGCTACGCAACGGCTGGTATACAGAGAACTATCTGGCGAGTGTTCCTGCTTCTGTTGAACATGGTGCCTTTATTGGTAGTGCTGAAGCGGGAAAAATTAGCTCCGCTGCAAGAGAAGATTATGCTGAAGCAGCCGCGGCCGTGCTTACCGCACAAGCCCCACAGGCCGGAAAAGTGTATGAGTTAGCGGGAGATGAGTCTTACACGCTAACAGAGCTTGCAGCCTTAGTTAGTCAGGTGGCGGGCAAAGAGGTGCCTTATGTAAACCTGCCTGAAAACGAGTTTGAACAAGCTCTTATCGGCGCAGGGCTACCTGAACCACTGGTGGCATTGCTGGCAAACTCAGATGTTGGTGCATCAAAAGGCGGCCTGTTTGATGACAAAAAACAGCTAAGCACATTAATCGGCCACCCGACAAAAAGCCTGATTGCCATGCTCAAAGAGACAGTTCAGTAAACACAGCATTTTACGACCTGTTCCGCATTGAAAACGGCAAAATAGTAGAGCACTGGGATGTTATTCAGGAAATCCCTGAGAAAATGGCACATAGCAACGGTATGTTCTAAGTCTAAATATACGAAGAGCCTCAATTGAGGCTCTCTGGTTTTGGGGGAGGGTAATAAAGGTCGTTTGTCCTTTTTCTTTATTCCAAATAGTCTTCGGGTATTTGTTAGGTGCTAATGTGATATATGAACTGGTGAAATGAAAGATAGTAGTGTCGGGCTCAGTCTCAGCTAGAGGATTGACTCTGATGAACTTCCTGAGCTGCATTTGATATCTCTGTAGTTAACTCATCTAAAAACTTATCTAGATCTGAAAAGTCGATTTCATCTGGTTTAATCCTCTTCTCGGTTAAAACCTGTTTGCATTCCTTAAAGTCGTTACTGCCACAATGCTCAGCTAAAAGCAGTATATCTTGGTCTAAAGAATCAATTAATTCAGATATGTTATTTTCTTTTAGGTTATCTGAACTGTTATGTAGTATTTCTTTAAACCATTCTTCCTCTACTTGATTTTCTATTGCTTTTTTACAGTTTTGGCGATAACTATTTGTATGCGATACTAAGGCGTAAAGTTTCTCCTTGCCTCTAAGTTTATAGGCCAACACAGGTTTTACGGAGGCAAATTCTAATAGAGCTTCTTCAAATGGAGGCAATAATTTTTTTGTATATCTGTACTCATTGCATCGACAAGATTTTGAAAGTGAGTGTTGATTAAATCGTAGGCAAACTGCTTACTTTTGTAGAAACCATCTAAATCTCCAAGCTGACTAGCCCTTTTTTCTACGTGATCAAAATACGCATTGGTAGCATCCTCTGGATCATATAGAGAGTGTATTATCGAGTAACGTATTTCTAACAGTTGATAAAGTACTCTTTTCGCGCTTTTTTTCGTATCTAGTTGTGTTTTATATAAATACCCAAAGCTACTCAGTATTGCCGTTATCAGTATTCCGATTATACCAATTAAGGCTGCAATAATTTTTACATTGAACATATCTATGTTTTCCATAATCTCTCACTTTAGCGCTTAAACAAACAAGGTTTTAGAGCTTAAATCTACTCAATCAACCACCCGCAGTGCGCGGTACTCATCATAGGCGAACTGGTCTGTCATACCGCTGATGTAGTCCTGAATAAGGCGTACGCGGAAGTAGAACTCCCAGACATCATCATCAAAATCGTATGGCAGAAAAGCGATATCCGGTTTTGTGCCTTTCTCTTCTTGCAGTGTTTTCATTGCAATGTCATAGGCTTTGAGGTGCTTGTTAGGCAGTTTTTTGTGCAGCCTTCTTTCGTAGAGCGGGGCAGTTTTGATATCGGCAAAAGTGGCTCTGTCGAGTAGCAACAACGGCTTATAGGCTTCCAGTAACCCCGTAATAATGGTGTAACCCTGAAGCTCACTTTTTTCGACATCGGGATCGCAGAAGGCGTAGTTCATTGCTACATTCTTAAGGGTTTTCACAATTGCATGGTTTTCGCTTTGGTCTTCAATTAGAGCGCGGTTAAATGAGCCGTTAAAAACCTGTTCGATATTGTCTATGAACTGTTGGCAGGCATGCTGTGGTAAACGCTTATTGATCTCTACCCGTAAAGAAATAAAGAACTGACTGTCGGCACAGTTTTCAGCTTTTCGGGCGCTTGCTTCGGCGACAGCAACAATACTCTTCATGGCCGATTTATCATCAAGGTTGTATTCAGCCGCTACTTTTTGAAACTCTTCATCTAATACGCTACTTAGTTGTTCAACGGTTAGAATGCCTTTCTCAACAGCGTCTTCAATATCGGCGATACCGTAAGAGATATCATCAGCGGCTTCCATAATGTATGAGAAGGGAGAACGGCAGTGAGAGTCCATAGATAACACGGTTTTCAGCGATTCTACATAGCGGTGCTCACTCATGTAGTAGCCGACCTTTTTCATCAGGTAGTTGTAGTTTTCCAGTTCGGCTTTCTGTTCATCGTTTTGATGTTTAGGCGCAGGGGTATCTGCCCTGCGGGTATACTTAAAAATGCCCGACACCTGAGAGTAGGTAAGGTTAAGGGCAAGAAGAGTATGTACTAAGCGAATCGCCTGAGCGTTGCCTTCAAAGTTAGAGAGATCCTGACGCACTTCCGGAGGCAAATCTAATCTTGGTTTATCGTCTTCACCAAGCGCTAATGAGGTTAAGTTGCGCGAGAACCAATCGTTAATGGCCTGCTCACCAAAGTGGCCGAAAGGAGGGTTGCCGACATCATGCATCAGACAGGACATTTCTACGATGGATTCAAACTGGCGTTCAAGATCAGTTAGCTTGTATTGCTCGCGTTCTTCTTTACTCAGATTCTGAAAAACAAGCTGGGTGATATAGCGCCCGACCTGCTGTACCTCAAGAGAGTGGGTGAGCCTGCTGCGTACAGCGGCATTTCTTTCTAACGGGAATACCTGAGTTTTTTGTTGTAAGCGGCGAATGGCGGCAGAGTTAAGAATCCGCCCGCGATCACTTTCAAAACTGCCTTGCAATGCAACTTTATCAGGCTCATTAAGGGGGCGAGGACGTGAGAGCGCACCATTGTGAAAGACTCTGGTGCCTCTGATTTTCTGATTAAAATTAATACTCACTGCTAACTCTCCATCGGACAACACCAAAGCAATGTAAACCGGATATGCCTCAATATCCATATCAGCTTGCTGGCGTTGTGATGTAGGTGAGTGAATAGGCTTTTAATTCAGTGGGTTGTGGTTGAGATTACGTCATTGGTGTTAGAAGTAACTAAAGTTAATCCAGTGAATGTGATTTAAATAGATTGAGTCAAGTTCCGGTATCACGGATTGTCAGTGTGTATTGGTATCAGTTTTCAGCCTTACACTATTCTGGAGCTGTTCTTTTCCTATAAAAGTATTAAAATCTGTGGATTATGTTCTTTTAAAGTGAAAAACAGATGAAATCGATAGAAGTAGTGGCAGCCATAATTCAGCATGAAGATAAAACGTTGTGTGTTCAGCGTGGACCTGCGAAATATGACTATGTTCACCATAAATTTGAGTTTCCGGGTGGAAAGATAGAAGAAGGTGAAAGTGGTGAGCAGGCGATTATCCGTGAGCTGAAAGAAGAGCTTCATCTTGATGTTTCTACAGCTGATTACTTTATGACTGTCGATCATACTTATCCAGACTTCCATATCACGATGCATGCCTATATTTGTCCTGTAGAGAATCGAGATATTGTTCTAACGGAACACATTGATGCTAAGTGGTTGTCAGTTGAAGAGTTACCAAATTTAGATTGGGCTGCGGCAGATATTCCTTTTGTTGAAAAACTAAAGGAAGCTTGATGGTCAATGCAGTGAGCGAATTGTCAGATGCTTTAACGGCAGGCTATGTTGATAGCAGTCATGCTTGTAAACATGTACTTAAACCAGATTTACTATTCAATGATGGTCAAGGACGAAAAGTTTTAACCGCTATTAGAAATCAATTGAATTATTGTGATCGATTTTGGTTTTCTACCGCCTTCGTTACTACTAGTGGTATTGCCTGTATCAAGCAAGAACTGATTGAGTTGGAAAAAAGAGGTGTTCGAGGGAAAATTCTGGTATCTCAATATCTAAACTTTACCCAACCAGAAGCTTTAAGAGAGTTGCTTAAATTTGACAACATTGAGGTGAAAATAGCTACCGATTCAAATTTTCATGCTAAAGGCTATTTGTTTGGGGATGCAGATACTCATCAGTTGATCATTGGGAGTAGTAATTTAACGGCAAACGCTCTGACTACGAACAAAGAGTGGAATTTAAAAGTTGCTACTACTGAAAAAGGCGCCATTTACCTTCAGTCTCTCGCCCAATTTGAACATGAATTTGAAACTGCTGTACCTGTAACAGATAAATTCGTTTCAGACTACGAAGCTATTTATTCGCAAGCGAAAACGTTTGAAAAGGAAGTTCAACAGCTAGGAAAAAACCATAAAAGTATAGAGATAAAACCGAACCAAATGCAGAAAGAAGCATTAAACAATCTTTCTGAACTTCGGGACTCTGGTGCAGACAAAGCGTTACTTATTTCTGCTACAGGAACAGGAAAAACTTACCTATCCGCGTTTGATGCCCTTCAGGTAAAACCAAAACGCTTATTATTTGTCGTTCATAGAGCAAATATCGCAAAAAAAGCGATGGAGACATTTCGAAGCTTATTTCCTAATGATGTTAGCTTTGGATTTTATAGCGGATCTGATGCTAATACAGATAGTGACTTTATCTTCACAACGGTGCAAACCCTATCCAGAGATGAGCATCTAGCTAAATTTGCATCGGATTCTTTTGATTACATCATTATCGATGAGACCCATAGAGCTAGTGCAAAGTCTTATCAAAAAATTCTAGATCACTTTGATACTCGATTTCTTTTGGGTATGACTGCTACTCCTGAAAGAACAGATGATTTAGATGTATATAAGATTTTTGATCACAACATTGCGTATGAAATACGTCTTCAACAAGCTTTAGAGATGGATATTCTGTCTCCTTTTCATTACTACGGTGTAACGGATCTAACGATTGATGGGGAATCTGTAGATGATGTTTCGGCTATCAATTTCTTGGTTAGAGAAGAACGTGTTAAGCATATTCTGAATTATCTTGATCGGTATGGTTGTGATAACGGAAGAGTAAGAGGATTGGTCTTTTGCTCAAACATCGAAGAATGTACAGCTTTAGCATCGGCCTTTAACGATAATGGACTTCGCTCAGTTGCTTTAACTGGAAAACATAACGAAACAGCAAGAGACGAGGCAATTTCCCGCCTAGAGTCAGACAATGAAGATGAAAAGCTCGACTACATATTTTCAGTAGGAATCTTCAATGAAGGGATTGATATTCCATCGGTGAATCAGATTGTGATGTTACGCCCTACAGAGTCAGCCATCATTTTTGTGCAGCAATTGGGTCGTGGACTTCGAAAGGCAGATAACAAAGAGTACTTAACTGTTATTGATTTTATAGGTAACTACAGGAACAACTTTATGGTGCCGATTGCACTGTACGGTGACCGATCTTACAACAAAGACAACTTACGTCGTTTAGTCTCTGGTGATGACTGTTACATTCCGGGAAGTTCGTCAGTTAGCTTTGATAAGATTTCTAAAGAGCGTATTTATGACTCAATTGATACAACAAACCTCCAGACTAAACGTGACTTAGTTAAAGACTATAACTTATTGAAATATAAGTTAGGTTACGCACCAAAGATGATGGATTTTGTTGAGTTTGGTAGCCGCGATCCTTTTGCTTATGTTGAGTATGCTAAATCTTATTACAACTTTTCAAAGCAGCAAGAAGGGGAATCTCTTCCAAGGCTTAGCGAGATTCAAACCGATTTATTGGCTGTTCTTTCGAAAGAAATTAATAATGCCAAGCGTGTAGAAGAAAGCATTATTCTGAAAGCACTTATCGAAAATAGCGCTTGTACTATCAATGATATTTCGGCTGAGCTTCTACGTAGATTTGGTTTTGAACTAACTTTAGGAACTGCAACGTCAGCAGTACATAATTTAAATCTTCGTTTTGTAACTGCTCGTAGTGGTGGTAAAAACGTTGCTGTTGGAGACAAACTTAATATATCAATAGTTAACCTAGATGATAATGTTCTCTCATGGAACGACAGTTTTTCCCCATTATTAGAAGATGACACATTTGTTCGTTATTTGCTTGATAGTACTGAATATGCAATTTCCAAGTACTCCGAAGGTTTCAAGCTGAATGACTTCCGAGATGGATTTCAGTTATATAGGAAGTACTCACGAAAAGATGTCTTTAGAGTTTTAGGGTGGTCAGAGAATCCTAACCCGCAGAATGTAGGAGGCTACATGGTTAGCAAGGACAAAACTAACTGTCCGATATTTGTTAATTACCATAAAGCTGACGATATTGCTGATACTACAAAATATGAAGACCATTTTATCAATGAATCAATGTTTGGCTGGATGTCTAAATCTAAAAGAACGTTAAATAGCCCTGAAATAAGGTTGTTTGCTTCAGAGAATTCCGTTCCTCGCTTACCATTATTTGTTAAAAAGCATAATGTTGAGGGTAACGACTTTTATTATATGGGAGATCTAGAGCCGAAGAAGGATAGCTTTGAGCAAACTGAAATCTCGGGTACATCTGTGGTTAAAGTTGTTTTTGATATGGTTGATGAAGTTAGACAAGATATATATTCCTATATTGTTGAAAAATAATACTCGTTTCCTAAAACTAAAATAGCACCAATACTAAGGTCAAGTATTGGTGCTTTTGGGCAATATTATAACCCCTCATTAACTAGTTATATTTCTAGTCTACGAGATGTAAGCTCGAATCCTTCGCCTGTTCCTTCTCATCAAACGTGATCAAATCATGCAGATAAACCAGTACGGTGTATAGCTCGTCTTGGTCGGTGCCGGTTTGGGTGGCGTGCAGGGTGGCGAGATAGTCGCGTGCCAGCAGGGGAAGGTTACCCCCTCTGGCAGGATAGTTGTCACTGTTAAAATTTAACCAGTTAGGGGCGGTAACAGAGTAAAGAATGGCTCGTTATTCCCAAGAAAGAAGAGAAGCAGTACTGAAGAAGTTGTTACCTCCGTACTCCCGGTCAGTGGCAGAAGTGGCGCTCGAAGAAGGAATTCATGAAGCAACCCTGTACAATTGGCGAAAACAACTCAGAGAATCAGGAACCGTTGTGCCAAACAGTAATACTTCTTCCGAGCAGTGGTCAGCTCAAACTAAATTGGCCGTTGTGGCAGAAACTTATTCCATGACAGAGAACGAACTAAGCCAGTACTGTCGTGAGAAAGGACTTTATCCCGAGCAGATTAAAGAGTGGCGCGGTGAGTGTATGCAAGGCTTCATGTCCAGTAAGGAACGAGAAGCCCAAGCGAAGAAACAAGCCAAAGAAGATAAAAGAGAAATCAAAGAGTTAAAGAAAGAACTCCGCCATAAAGAAAAAGCCTTAGCTGAAACTGCCGCCTTGCTGGTGCTGAGAAAAAAGCTGAGAGCCTTTTACGGGGAAGAACCAGAGGACGATTAACCTCGACCTATGAAAGGCAAAGCCTGATCACACTTATACACGAGGCTCGCCAAAGCGGCTGTAGGTTGGAAAACGCATGTCACGAAGTTGAGATAGATCTCCGAACTTACCGCCGCTGGTATCAAGATGGAGAGGTTCAGGAAGATCAACGGCCGATAGCTCCGCGACCAGTGCCAGTTAACAAGCTCACAGAGCTAGACGACAAGCCATCATCGATGTGAGCAACAACGCAGAGTACGCAAGTCTGCCACCGACTCAGATTGTACCAACGTTACTGGACAAAGGTGACTATATAGCTTCAGAGTCGAGCTTCTATCGCGTACTGAAAGCAGCAGGACAACTTAACCGCAGAGGACGCCAGCGTAGTCGACAAAAGGCATCTAGGCCAACGAGCTACACCGCAACAGCTCCTAATCAGGTTTTTACTTGGGATATTACCTATCTCCCGTCAGGTGTCCGCGGGCAATATTATTATCTGTATGTGATAGAAGACATCTACAGCAGAAAAATCGTAGGTTACGAGGTGCATGAACGTGAATGCGGAGAGCTGGCTTCGCAGTTATTACAACGTACGCTGATGCGTGAACAGTGCTTCAACCAGCCTCTGGTTCTGCACTCAGATAACGGTGGACCGATGAAGTCGTTTACGTTAAAAGCGAAAATGGAAGAGCTGGGGATCACACCTTCTTATAGCCGTCCAAGAGTCAGTGATGATAATCCTTATGTGGAATCGCTGTTCCGTACGCTTAAGTATGTGCCAAGCTGGCCGTCTGGCGGTTTTAATAGTCTTGAAGCAAGCCGTGTGTGGGTAGAGACCTTCGCTAACTGGTACAACACGGAACATAAGCACAGCCGATTAAACTATGTGACCCCATCGGAGCGTCACAACGGTAAAGATATGGAAATCTTGAAGCATCGTGAAAGAGTGTTGATGGAACACCGAAGGCAAAAGCCAGAACGCTGGTCACGGAATATCAGGAACTGTGAACCGATCGGAGAAGTTCATCTGAACCCAGAAAAAGAAGTTGCTTGAAAACTAAGCAAATAGTGACAACTATCTTGAAAAACGCCGGTTATCTATTTCTCGTTTAAGTTTTAAATCAGCCATATTGGCCTCCGTAGGTAATTGTTTATAAATCACCACACAGAAGGTACCAATCTAAAGGGTGGTGAACTGAACGGGGTTGGTACTACCACTACCTACGAGAGCGGCCAGCATAATGCTGCCCCGCCCAGCTCACCATAATTTTGTACAAATCGAATATAACTTCATCAATTTGCTGAAAATCAGGTATTAGAAGCTACGCAGTATCAGAATGCTAGTTCTGCTGCGCTGTAGGTAAACAGGTCGGGGTACCAATCCCGTCACTGGATTTTGCCAGTGCCGGAACAGGGTATAAAAACATAGGCTTAGGTGCAATGGCTGTTTTGTCGGCTGGCTCGTAGCTTTACGTTTTATTGCTAGTTTCCAAAGCGAACCAGTTTGTTCGTTTTGCCCTGTGTTCTATATTAAGGGTCACAGTCGCCCCAAATTTTTCCCCATAGAATGCCCAGTATGAAAAAGCTAAGTTCAAACGAAAGGCTGTCGGCCATTTTAAAACTGGTAAACGTTCACCAGAAAATTGATAACAACACGCTGGCAAAGCTGCTTAAGGTGTCGGTTAAAACCATACGTTGCGATGTGCGCCAACTGGAGCAGGAGCAGCTTATTAAGCGTGTGCACGGCGGGGTCACTAAGGCCAGCCATTATCAGGCCGGTCGCTACAGTCTGGACGCCAGCTTAATGTCGATTGTGATGGAAAGCAGTTATCTGCATCTCAGTCCGCACAGCAATAAAAGCACTATGGGGTTAAACAGCATGGGTAATAAGGTTTTTGTTTTGGGTTCATTTAACGTGGACATCACCTCCAATGTGGACAGGTTCCCTGTTCCCGGAGAAACGGTCAGCTCGCACAGCAGCGGTTACGGGGCGGGTGGTAAAGGTGCCAATCAGGCTTATGCCGCCGCCAGAAACGGTGCCGAGGTAACCTTTATGACCAAAATCGGTAACGATCAGTTTAACCTGTTCGCTAAAGAGCACCTGAGTAAAACCGGCATTAATCACAATATCATTCTGGAGTCAGAAACCCAGCCTACAGGTAACGCTCTGATTATGGTCAGCAGCGAAAACGGTGAGAATATGATTGCGGTTAACTCCGGTGCCAATGTGCACATTCAGCCTGAAGAGGTGGCCGCCGCAGAGAGCCGTATTGTGGCGTCGGACATTCTGGTTACCCAGTTGGAAACCAATACCGATGCCATTCTGGCTGCCATGCGTATGGCAAGTGGCAGCGGGGTTAAGGTGGTGCTAAACCCTGCGCCGTTTAAGCCGGAGGTAAACCAGCTTATCCCTTATGTGGATATCATCACCCCTAATGAAACTGAGGCTTCAGAGATTGCTGGTGTGCCGGTAGAAACACTGGACGATGCCAAAAACGCTGCCAAAATCATCCATAACCTCGGGGTTGAGAGTGTGGTGATCACCCGTGGCTCAAAGGGCGCTTTGGTTTATGAAAACGGCCGCTTTACTGAGGTGCCGGTGTTTAACTCCGCCGTGGTTGATACCACAGGCGCGGGTGACTCCTTTAACGGTGCTCTGGTTTCCCAGTTGGGGCAGGGCAGAAGGCTGGAAGATGCCGCCAAATACGCCTCGGCCTACGCCTCACTGAAGGTTGAAAGGGTAGGCGCCGCCAATATGCCGGACTCATCGCTGGTGGAGCAGCGGCTGGTAAGTTTGCGTTAACGGGTGTTCTATACTCACCATCAAAGGTTGTTTATTAAAGAAAGTTATTAAGGAAAGCTATGGAGCGGGTTGCTAATCACAAGTTAAAGATGAGGTTTGCCAGGCAGTTTCATCTCGACAGCGAGCTACCCGCCTATATTCTGGATAACCTTCAGCTTACTTATCTGGAAAAGGGCGAACACCTTTACCACCAGAACAATAAGCTGGAGTTCATTTATTTTCTGTTGCAGGGAAAGTTGCAGGTCGACAGCAGCCACAAGGACGGCTCTCATACCACCTTCTCATTCGAGACGCCGTTCTCTATTCTGGGGGATTTGGAGCTGTTTGAGGAGATGAATATCCTCAGCAATGTGATTGCTCTGGAAAACTGTTATCTGTTCTCGTTAAGCACTCAGTTCCTGAAAAAAGAAGCCTATAACGATCCGCTGTTCCTGCGTTTTATCATCCGTTATATCCGCAAAAAGCTGAACTTCTCTGTCAGCATTCACAATAAGGTTGCCCAGCCGCTGGAATATCGTGTCGCATGTTACCTCTCTGAAAAAATGAAGTTTGAGGGGGAGGAATTCATGCTGGAAAGCCGCAGCTCCATCGCCTCTATGTTCGGGGTGTCTGTCAGGCATCTCAACCGGGTGCTGAAAAAACTGGAGCAGCAAGGCGCTATCGAACTCAGGCGTAAACAGGTGCGTGTAATAAGCCACGATACCTTGTTTAGCTCATTCCGTTAAACACACTCAGTTAAGCCGTCAAAGGGCAATTTCTCAGTCTGATTCAGACCTATTTTCACTTCTGTCAACAAAGCAATATCTTGATCGACTTCAAATTTCTTATGCAGTCAAAAGGACATATGTCCACTTAGCCATCAGGCAAAATCCTTACACTGATGCTGAATTATTTATTAACGCTATTTGTAGTCAAGGTATGAGTAAGCAAGGTATGAGTAAGTAAGGTATGAGAAAGTTTTTAATTGATACAGATACCGCCTCCGATGATGCAGTCGCCCTGTTGATGGCACTGAGGGAGCCGGAAGTCAGCATTGAGGCCATTACAACGGTATGTGGTAACTGCCCGCTGGATACCGCCAGCAAAAATGCGCTGGTGACGATTGAGAAGGCAGCGACTTATGCGCCGCCGGTTTATAAAGGCATGGCCCGCCCGATCCTGCGTGACCTTCACACCTGTGAAAATGTGCACGGTGAAGACGGCATGGGCGATATGAACCTGCCGGAGCCTTCATTGATGGTGGCAGAAGGGAACGCGGTAGATAAAATTATCGAATATGCCTACGCCTTTCCCGGTGAACTGGAGATTATCACTATCGGGCCACTGACCAATGTTGCGATGGCTATACGTAAAGATCCGGCCATTCAGGGGCTGATTAAACATATTTATATTATGGGCGGAACCGGCTTAGGCCCGGGCAACATTACCCCGGTGGCGGAGTTTAACTTCTGGGTTGATGCAGAGGCCGCTAGCATTGTTATTCAAGCCGATGTTGAGAAAACCGTGATTGGCTGGGATGTCTGCATGGATGAAACCTTCCTTAACCAACAGGATATCGCTCAGCTTAATGAGTGTGGTGAACTCGGGCAGTTCTCTGTGCGTTGCAACAAGACGTTGATTGAGTTCAATAAGTCGTTGGGCAAGGATGGTTTTGACCTGCCGGACCCGACGGCGGTTGCTGTGGCGCTTTACCCGGAGTTGATTGTCAGCCAGTTCAGCACCTTCGGTGAAATTGAGCATAAGAGTGACAAGTGTTACGGCCAGTTTATGCTGGACAGGTTTAATGTTACCGGTAATAAGCACAACGTAAATATTATTACCAAAATAGATGCCTCCGGATTTAAAAATAAACTGATTGAACTTCTTTCAGATTAACAGGTGAATATTATGTTTGCTGACTATATAGGTTATCTGGCTTCTGTTTTTATTATAATCTCGTTACTAATGAAAGATTTCAGAAAGTTCAGGTATATAAACATTGTGGGCTGTTCAGTGTGGGTGTACTACGGTTTTGTAATCAATGCCTTACCTGTGATGCTGTTTAACTCGGCCTGCATTGTTATTAACCTTTTTTATCTATTTAAATTGTATTTTCAAAAAACAATATTCACAAAGAAACATTCACAAAAAGAGAAATGAATAAATAATTTAATCCATTGTTTTATTTATTCCGTTAAACGTACCCAAATAAACAAAAGGTAACTGTTATGGATGCTATCATCAGTATAGTAGGGATAATTGTATTATTATTCCTTGGATATTTATTATCAGACAATAAAAAGGCGATTAAATTACGCACTGTGGGTGGCGTATTTGCCATTCAGGCTATGTTTGGTGCCTTTGTACTCTACATTCCGGTCGGAAAGGACATTTTATTTGCTGTCTCTTCCGCGGTGAACAACGTTATCGCTTACGGAAACAGCGGTATTGGGTTCCTGTTCGGCAATCTGGTTAACTTCAGTGTGCCGGGAGTGGGCTTTATTTTCGCCTTTTCCAGCCTGCCAATCATCATCTTCTTCTCTGCCTTAATCAGCACTCTTTATTACCTCGGCATTATGGGCCGGGTGATCAACTTTCTTGGTGGCGGCCTGCAGAAGGTGCTTGGCACCTCAAGGGCTGAATCCCTTTCAGCCACGGGCAATATTTTTGTCGGAGCGACAGAGGCACCTCTGTTAGTACGCCCTTATGTTATGGGCATGACCAAATCTGAATTCTTTGCCGTTATGTGTGGCGGTATGGCATCGGTCGCCGGTGGCGTACTGGCGGGGTATGCCGCTATGGGCGTAAAGATGGAGTATCTGGTGGCGGCTTCGTTTATGGCTGCACCTGGCGGGCTTCTGTTTGCCAAGCTGATTAAGCCGGAAACCGAAGAGGTGAACGATAAAGCTGATCCTATGGCGGACATTGCACCGGATGACAAGCCAAGCAATGTGTTTGATGCCGCTGCGGGCGGTGCCTCTGCCGGTCTTCAGCTTGCCCTTAACATTGGCGCCATGCTTATCGCCTTTATCGGCCTGATCGCTCTGATTAACGGCATGCTTTCTGGTATCGGCGGGGTATTCGGCTTCGAAGGGCTGACCCTTGAGCTGATTCTGGGATACATCTTCTCGCCACTTGCTTTCATTATTGGCGTGCCTATGGATGAGGTGCTGATCGCCGGCTCGTTTATCGGCCAGAAGGTGGTAACTAACGAGTTTGTTGCTTACGCCAACTTCGCCCCGTATCTGGCCGATGCCGCGGATGTAATTCTGAGCGAGCGCACTAAGGCGATCATCTCTTTTGCCCTGTGTGGTTTTGCCAACCTTGGCTCTATTGCCATTTTGCTTGGCGGCCTTGGCTGCATTGTGCCTCAGCGTCGTCATGAAATTGCCCGCTTCGGCCTTAAGGCCGTTATCGCCGGCACGCTTTCCAATCTTATGTCTGCAACTCTGGCAGGCCTCTTTCTGGCTCTGTAACTGGGCAAAGCCAGTTCATTTAACAAAAGGAACAGTAGCATGAAAAATCACATACTCACTTTGTGCCTCGGAGCGGCAGTAGCAGGCGGTGCTTTGTCTGGTCAGGCTGTAGCGGCAGATTACACCGATGGTGATATTCATAAAAATGATTATAAGTGGATGCAGTTTAACCTGATGGGAGCGTTTAACGAAAAGGGTTTTACTGAGTCCAGCCATGACTATCTGGAGATGGAATTTGGCGGCCGTTCCGGCATTTTCGACCTGTATGGCTATGTGGATGTGTTTAATCTCACCTCCGACAGCAACAGCGATAAAAATGGTGCAGAGAAGATCTTTATGAAGTTTGCACCGCGTGTTTCTCTGGATGCCTTAACAGAGAAAGATCTGTCATTCGGAGCGGTGAAAGAGCTTTATATTTCTACCCTGATGGAGTGGGGCGGCAACAGCAATGTGAACAACCAGAAGATAGGCCTTGGTGCAGATGTAGAGCTGCCATGGCTCGGCAAGGTTGGCGTAAACCTTTATCGCTATTACAACGGCAACGATAAAAAGTGGGACGGTTATCAGTTATCGGCCAACTGGTTTAAGCCTTTTTACTTTTTCGACAACGGTTCGTTCCTCTCTTATCAGGGCTATTTCGATTATCAGTTTGCTATGGACGATAAACCTGTAACCAAAACTTCCCGTGGTGGCGCTATGTTCCATGGCCTCTACTGGCATTCGGAACGTTACGCGCTGGGTTACGGCCTGAAAGCCTATGATGATGTGTTCGGCCTTAAAGACGGAGCACTGGGTGATAAGCCTCAGTCTTCAGGGATTGGCCACTATATCGCAGCAACGTATAAGTTCTGATGATCCGCTGTTAAGCACCAATGATCCACTGCTAAGAAAATCAGCGGTGCTTTTTATCCGGCGCAGTGAATGCGCCTTTTTTCTTCCCGGGAGGTAAGGTGATGAATGAAGTTAAGTTTCGTTGGATAGACGGCCAGTTAATCAGGTTAAAACTGCGTGAGAAGTTTTTGCTGTTAATTGGCTTGATGCTCTTGCCCTTGCTGCTTCTGAAATCTGTGTTTGATAGTGCTAACGATGGCCTGATCGAGACCTTGATTAAAAATGAGCGGGAGTTTGCCCCTGCCATTGCAGCAAGGGTGAACCAGTTTGTTGAAACGAATGGTTCTGAAGCACTTGATAGCCACGGGGATCGGATTCAGACCATAGTGGCAGAAGAGATCCATAAAACGGTAATGAAAAACGGCGAGATAGATATCTACGGTTACGTTACGGATCTTCACCTGCTTTGCATCGGTGCTGTGGCGGTTATGGTCACCGTTTTTGCCTACTGGATCGTCACCAATATCAGCGGCGCAATGTTTAGCATTAACAGGGCGCTGAATGAACTGGCCGATGGCGACTTAACAACCCGTACCCACTTTATGCCCTCCCGGGATGAGTTCAGCAGCATTGGTATGGCAGTCGACAGGGTGGCAGAGAGGGAGGAAAATCTGGTGCGGGAGAGCAGAAACATTGTTGAATTGGTGCGCGATCTCAGCCAGCGGATAGAACGTTCTGTTGAAAGCAGTGAAAAGATGGCTGCCCATCAGCTTAAGGGGCTGGAGAGCCTGAGTACGGCAACGGAACAGTTGGCTACATCGGTAAATGATGTTGCCAGTTTTTCGTCCGGTTCTTCTGAGCTGGCAGGGAGCTCTTTGCAGATGGTCTCTCAGGGTTGCAGTGAAGTTGAAGCGACAAAACTGGCGCTCAATGAACTCTCCGGCAGTATTTATAAAGTCTCTGAGGCCGTTACCTCACTGGATCAGATCAGCGAAGTGATAGATAAATCTGTGTCGGCTATCAATTACATTTCTGAGCAGACTAACCTGCTGGCCCTGAATGCAGCGATTGAAGCGGCAAGAGCCGGTGAGCTTGGCAGAGGCTTCGCTGTTGTCGCTGATGAGGTAAGAAGCCTAGCCGGCAGCGCGCAAAAGTCTACCGAAGAGATTCAGAACAAGACAGTGTTTCTGAAAGAGCATTGTCAGGCTCTTAGCTCGCTGACAGGGCATATTGTCAGCAACGTTGAAAACTGCGGGCTCTGCTGGAAAGGGTGGACACTAACAACCTTTCTGTAGCGGAGAAGAGCCAGTTGATCTCTGAACACAACGGCGACATTGCCCGCTCTACCAAAGAACAAAGAGAGGTAACAGAAGAGATTGCCCGCCACGCAATCAGTATCCGTCAGGAATCGGACAGTATTGTGCAGCTTATCTCAGCCACCAGAAGTGAAATCAGCACTCTTAACATTCAGTCCGATAAAATCAGCCTGCTAATGAACGATGTGGAGGTAGGGTGAGGGTGAACAGTTGAGGTTGGCAATCAAATAACAAAGGTGAATAGTTTT
This sequence comes from Vibrio sp. SCSIO 43137, assembly GCF_028201475.1. Taxonomy (NCBI): domain Bacteria; kingdom Pseudomonadati; phylum Pseudomonadota; class Gammaproteobacteria; order Vibrionales; family Vibrionaceae; genus Vibrio; species Vibrio sp. SCSIO 43137. The sequence continues at coordinate 1,216,437 of NZ_CP116383.1, forward strand.
GTCGTGTCTGAGGCTTTCGTCAGAAAGGCGAGTTACAAAACGGTTCTGCCTAAGCCAAATAACACTCTAAACAAACGGCTTTTTTGGTAACTTTTGCAGCCGCAGGCAAAAGTTGCTCGCCCGGGCAGGGGCGAAACCAAAAGGTGGGTCAGAAAGACAAATCAGGCTAATGTCCTTTAAATCAACCTACTGTATACACTCCAACGCGAAGCATTGGAGCGAGAGGGAGTTTTACTTAAGCCACTCATCAAGCACTTTTTTCAGTTTTGATAACTGTTCATCGTGCTTCGTCTGATTCTGAGCTAAACGGGAGATGTTATGTAACTTCCAGCGAACCGCAGGTAGTTCGGCTACGTCGGGGTAGTCAAACAGTGTCCAGTCGGGATTTCCTTGTTTGAAGGACAACAAAAAGTCATGATCACGCTTTGTGAAATGCACTTGTAGTGCTTCTATCATTTGTTGTCTCACCTGTTTCAGTTCGTCTAAGCTAACAGCTGAAACCGTCATTCCTTCAAATTCAATATGAAACTCTTTATCTAACGAACGCCAGTTTGGTGTCATTAACTCATTTATCGGCCTCGGATGGCCTAATGCGTAAGTAATGAAGCCGACAAATATCTCTCTGGAAATACCCTCATTTTTAATCAGCACCAGAACATCAAATAGATCACGAGGATGCTGCCTGTCCATAGCTGCACATAACTTCCCGCCATAGAGATCCGGGATACTTACAACGGGTATTTCGGCGTAACCAAACTCATCTTCTACGGACTCTTGTACTGTTAGGGTTTGAGGCTTATGCAGACATCCTCTCGCAACTGGTGACACTTCTATTTTTATTGTTGCTTGCGAAGTGGTGACAATAATTCTGAGCTCATCCGTTTTGTTGTCCTGAACGACCGCTTTTGTGTTTGGCTGTTTGTTTATCTGTACCGCTATTCGTTGTAGGGCTGTCCGGATATTGGTTAAAGCTTCATCTCTGGGTTCTTTGGGTAAGTAGGTAAGGTCAATATCTACGGAAAGGCGGGGAAGATCTCTGACAAACAGGTTGATGGCAGTGCCACCTTTGAGGGCGAATGCTGGTTCTGATGCCACTATAGGCAGTATTCGGACAAGCAAAGCGACTTGTTTGTAATAGCTAGCTTCCCTCTCCATCATAATAATGGCTCTCTTTTATGCTCAGCCCCTTCGGCACTGTGATCTGATAGCGTTGGTCAAACTGTCCGTTTTCTACAATTTGCCGCTTTCCCGAGCCTAGTTGGATAGCCGTTTCATCAAGGTGTTTTGCCCATTGATGCCCGTGGTAATGGCTCAGAAATAAAAATACCCGATTGGTTTGTACTGAACTACTGCGCTCAAGTATGGATTGCACTTTTCTTGGACTCAAATTAACTAATCCCTGAAACAGCTCTGCGGCATGCTCAAAAGAAATTTGCTTTCCGACAGCATCAATCACTTCATAGGCTGCTAACTCAGGGCAGCTGGCTTTTAGTTCTTTTCCTTTGATGGTTATGGTTTTGAAATCTCGTTCAGTAAGTAACGGAACCTTATGGCTACCGCTGTAGAACCAGTTTTGCTCAGGGAACTCACGGAACCATTTAGGTAGCGATTGTCTGTTTTTGCTTCCGACCCAGACACGCTCTTCTGTTAATGGCAAGTAATGGCTTAACCCCTGATGGTTGAGGCTGCTTAAACCTGCAAGGTGAACAGGTAGATGTAATTGCTGGTCTATGGCCTGAATCGCGTCAACCCAGTCTGGTTTAACCTCCTCTGTTGCCCCCGGACGATAGTAAACACCCGCACTTAGCTTTTTAAGCCAGCCACTTTTTGTGTACCTTTGCGCCAGTGAATAGCTGATGCCATTTTCAGTCAGCCAAGGCTGAAGCACCAATGAACCCGCTGATGTATGCGTAACAAGCCAGTTTATTTTTGAGTTCATTTTTATGTCCTGAGTATGAATATTGCTGATTCTATAAACCATAAGTTTATTATGGATGATATTTTAATACTTTAGGTATTAAAAAGTAGTATAAAAGAAACTAAATGAGAGATGCTGGCAGAAAGTGAGTTAGGTTTCTTCTGATCATCTCGTTCCGCACGCTGCGCGTCGGAATGCAGACCGGAGCGGAATAAGTTTTGTCGCTAGTCTTCCTAGAAAAATACCAATAAATTGCCGGTAATGACTAAATTTTACGCTTCCATACATACTCTTACTTACTTGTCGTTTTTTTTGTGTTTAATTTTATCTGTCGGTTTTGGTACGTATCGGGTAGAGGTAAATACAGTTTATGAAAGTGAATGGTTTCACATTGATAGAGTTGATTGTCGTAATAGTGATTTTATCGGTGCTGTCCGTTACTGCTGCGCCTAAAGTATTGGGGTTCCAATCCGATGCGAGAAAAGCGACGCTGAAAAGCATCGCTGCGGCAATAAGAAGTGGTTCAGATATCGTCCACTCCAAGGCAGTTATAGATGGTGTTGATGGTAAGCAGTATGTCTTTTTAGACGACATCTATATAACAAATGGTTATCCCACGGCACATATCGAAAATATGAAAAGGGCCTTTTCAATAAATAACCCTGATGTCTATATCACGAATAGAGGAAGTGATGCTGACGGAAGAGAGGCCTTTATTAGTTTTACAAAAGAGCAAGCGTGGTATGGCAAATGTTATGTGAGTTATAAAGATGCTGTGTCAGCAGCCACTCCCGTTACGACAGTTGTATCTGATGGTTGCTGATTATCACAGTCAATAAACATCGCCTCTGACATGCTCAGCTCCTTTCTGTAAAGCAATGGGCGAACCCAAAAATGGTTCAGAAGGATAAGCCTGGCTAATGTCCTTTAAATCAACCTACTGTATACACTCCAACGCAGAGCGTTGGAGTGAGGGGTGGGGGTGCACATCGATGCTGGAGCGTTGGAGCGAATGGAAGCTATACATTTATGCTGGAGTAAGGGCGCGAGGGGGCCTAGGAATATTTCAGCTTAATATCTGACAAACAATGGCTTACACTTGAAACCTCATTGCTGAGCAATTTATGCCTCCAATCAATAAGCGGGTTTAGAGATGAAAAGTATTGTAGAGAAGTTGTCGGAACTGAAGGTAGTTCCTGTTATTGCTATTGAAGACGCTGATAAAGCGGTAAAGCTTGCTGAAACCTTATCTGAAAACGGCCTGCCTTGTGCTGAGGTTACTTTCAGAACCAAGGCGGCGGCTCAGGCAATTAAAAATATGCGTAAAGCCTTTCCTGAGATGCTGATTGGTGCCGGTACTGTACTGACCACAGAGCAGGTAGATGAAGCTATTGATGCTGGCGTCGACTTTGTTGTCAGCCCCGGCTTTAACCCAACTATCGTTAAGTACTGTCAGCAGCGCAAAGTGGTGATTGTTCCCGGGGTAAACAACCCGAGTCTGGTAGAGCAAGCGATGGAAATGGGGCTTAAAACCCTTAAGTTTTTCCCTTCCGAGCCTTCTGGCGGCGTGGCCATGCTAAAAGCAATGTCTGCTGTGTATCCTGTCTCCTTTATGCCAACCGGCGGTGTCAGCCCTGCCAATGTTAAAGACTATCTTGCCGTTAAGTCTGTATTTGCCTGTGGCGGAACATGGATGGTGCCGGGTGCACTTATTGATGAAGAGAAGTGGGACGAGCTGGCGGAGCTGGTTAAACAGGTGGGAGATATTCTGGCTTAAGCTTTCTTTGCCCTGCCTGACAGGGTAGCTGTTCATCAGCCACAATACGCAGTATATTGAACAACTGAATGCCACCGGCGGAGTCCGGTGGTTAAATCTAAGGAATGGTGAGCATGTTTGAGCAGGTTGTCGGAATACTGTTTCCGGTGTTTTTTCTGGTGTTGGTCGGTTTTATTACCGGACGGTGGTTAAAGCCGGACTTTGCCCCTATAAACCGCATCAATATGGATATTTTAATCCCTGCTCTGGTGTTTGCTTCCCTCACTTCCATGCCGCTGGATATTAGCCAGCTTCCGCTGATATACTCCGCAATAGTTGCTGTTCTGCTGCCCGGTTTGCTGTTGATACCAGTCTGTCGTCTGGTCAATATCAACTACAAAGCGTGGGCGCCGCCGCAGATGTTCCGCAATAGCGGCAACCTTGCTATCCCTCTGTTTAACTATACCTTCGGTGAAACAGCACTGGCTCCGGCAGTGCTGCTGTTTGTGGTGTCGGCCTGTCTGCATATCAGTATCGGTGTGTCGGTGATGAGCAAAGGAAATCCGCTGCAACAGATTCTGCGAACGCCTATGTTCAGTGCTGCGGTTATTGCACTGGCGTTAAACCTATCGGGCGTTACTGTCTGGAAACCTCTGTATGAAGCAACCTCTTTGTTGGGGCAGGCGGCTGTGCCTGTTATGCTGCTTTCCCTCGGCAGCCAGATGCGCTTTATTCAATTGAGTGGTTTAAGGGTAGGGCTGCTCAGTTCTCTACTTTCCCTTTCCAGCGGCGCGGTCTCTTTTGCGGTTATCTATTTCCTGATCCCGCTACCTGCCATGCAACTGCAAATGATGGTGCTGTTCACCATGCTGCCTCCGGCCGTGATGTGCTATCTGTTCGCCGAGCGATTTAAAATCGAACCACAAAATGTGGCTTCCATGGTGCTGTTCGGCAACTTCTTCAGCATTCTCTCTCTTCCGTTACTGCTTACGCTGGCGTTGTCGTTGGGGTAGATCTTCGTTTTTCACGTTTTTGGCTTTTTCATGAATCATGAAAAAAGTGCATTCGTGAAAATTATCTTTCACCGCCCATTCACAACCCCCGATTTAGGATCAAGTCTCAATTAAATAGCAGGGACAATATCCTATGAAAAAAATCTGTCTGGCGGCGGCAAGCCTTTTAGTCACTCAATCTGCATTCGCTGAGCTGGGAGAAGAGGGCTTTGGCGGTAATGTTGGCATTTTTGCCGGTTACGAAAGCTCAACCTCAAACTTCAACACTGATAACGCAACCATTAAGGGCAACCTGAACAAGAAGGGCAAGTCTGAATCTGACGCTGTTTTTCTGCCTTTCGGTAACCTGACATATACCTTTGGTGACGATAATAACCATCAGGTGATGTTGGGAACTGACGGCCTTGGTTACCTGTTTGAAGTTGAAGAAGATTCGGTTGTTTCGCTAATGCTGATGCCGGGTCTGGTTAAAGATGAAACCTGGCAGGATCCTTATGTAACGGGCTCAGCCAGAAAGAAAACCGACGTGAAGATGACGGGTTTTGAGCTAGGTTACGAGAACTTTAACCAGATGGGTACCTCGGTTACTGCCGGCTACTTTACCGTAGATGTAGATAAAGAGAAGTCAGGCAGCAACTTTGCCGGTGCGGCTTCTAAGCTGAAGCGTGACGGTAAAGGCTACAATCTTGGTATTTCTCAGATGATTCCGGTTAGTGATGTGTCCATGGCGGGTGCAGGCCTGAGCTATGAGAAGTTCTCTGCCGACGGTAAGGCAATGAGCTACAACAAGTATGGTCTGGACTTTACTTATATGCTGGAGCTTGATGCCCATATGATCATGATGGAAGCGGGCTACTTTAACCAAACCTTTAGTGCGACTAACCCTGTGTTTAATAAGAAGCAGAAGAACAACGGCTACTTTGTCGGTGTCAGCCACGGTTATGAGCAGCCATTTGACTGGGAAAACTGGTATATCGAGACCAGCCTGAACTACTCGGCTACACAGTCCAACATCAATTTCTACGACACTAAAGAGCTTGGTTTAGGCGTTGCCCTTAGCTACGAGTTTTAATAGCGAACGATAACTAAGCAGGAGTACTTTATGACCCCTTTTAAAGCGGCAATACTGCCCGTTGCGATAGCTTCTCTGATTGGCTGTGGATCATTGTTTTCCGGTTCTGCATCTGCTCTGCCGCCTGTTAATTTTTCGATTTCGCAGGCTCAGCACAATTTGGGTATTTCTGAAGTGCCGGTTGCTCTGGCGGATCAGTTTACCGGTGAGCTGCGTTTTAACCGTTATACCTCTGTAGTGGCTCCGAACGGTAAAGCGATACATATTGTGTCGCAGGATCAACTGACCGATAACCAGATTATTCGCGCCCGCTCTGTGTTGGAGCATTATCTGACGGATTTTAAGGGGTCGAAATTTGGCAGCAACAAGAGTGCGGTGGCCAATAAAATGGCCGATAACGGTGCTGTGTTGATGTTGCTGAACGGTAGTGACGACGGCACTAACGACGCAGCAGAGCTCGAAGCTCAGCCTCTGTTTCATGATGAGATTCAGGTAGAAGGCGGCCCATGGTATATGGCTCAGAATTATGAGCACAGGGACGCCACCTTTGAAGAGATCCTGCATCTGGTGCACGACTACGGTATCGGCGTAGACGGTTACGACCAGTTTATCGGTGCGCTTCCGGCTTATCAGGCGGAGATCCGCCGTGCTCAGGTGGCCGCCCTTGACGGTAAAATCTGGGCAATGAGCTCAGAGGTGCAAGATTGGCTGGAGGAGTTAAGGCAAGAGAACAGTTTGTCGCAAGAGTATCTAGCCTCGGTGGCGGACTCTTACTACGGGCTGTGGGGCGCGTATAAACATCAGCCTCTGCGCATGTTAGATGAGTATACCGGCGGCTGGGGCATGTGGGGTTTTTACATCGCTTCAACCCGTGAAGAGGTAGAACAGCGTGACCCGAGAGGTTACAGGGTAATGACGGACTTTTTCCAGCCTTACCTTACTTACAATGCCCGCATTGATGAGAGTTTCAACGGCACCTTCAGCCTTAAGTTCGACAGTGAACTGTTATACACCAATCAGTCGCGTTATCTGAAGGACATTACCCTGACAGGTAATAATCCGGTAAATGTAGTGGTGAATGAGTTAGACAACAATATCAGCGGTAATCAGGGTGAAAATACTGTGGTCTTCTCCGGTTTACGATACGAGTACGATATCCGCCGTGAGGGCGCAACGCTTGTCGTGGACGATCACCGCGCTAACCGCGATGGCGTTAACCGCTTAACCAGTATTGAGGCTCTGAGTTTTACCGATGGGGTATTGCCGATATCGGTGATTAAATAGCTGATATTTATGACTTAACCTCAGTCATTGAGTTCTCTTATAAGGGACTGTCCTTTTAACGCTGGTCCTTTTAACGCTGTTTTAACGGGATCTTTTTTCTTAATCGGGCTGCCGGATGTGTTATCGCGGCAGCTTTTTCGTTTGTCCTAAGTCATCACCAGTAAGGATGAAAGCGTTTGAATATTCCGCCCGCTTAATTGCCCCTCAGTATCAGCATTGGGACGCGCTTTGCTTGATCTTGACCGCCAACAGCGGCCATAGTTAAACAGGAAGAGTGCAAATGAGAGTTGTTTGCCTTTAATGTTTGTCCGGAATTTCATGTTATGGCTGGGTCATCAATCGATAATCAGTGTGGTCGAATCAGGAAGGTATTGTGCCTTAACCTGAGCGTGCATCCGGATTTCGATTGTGAAGACGAACTGGCAAAAATCGGCTGGCAGAGTGTCTATGTCAGTTCACTGGAACAAGCCAGAGAGGCTATTGCATCCCACAAAATCTCTGTTGCTATTGTGGCCATCTGTTCTGATTCTCAACAGCGGGTTTTTAACGGTTTGACTGCTCTTATCCGCCAGCATAAAAACCTCATCTGGATTGCATTGTCTTGTGATAACAGCTTTTCTGAATACGGTCAGGTAAAGCGCAACCCCATGCTGTTTTTCGATTATCATCACTATCCTGTCGACTGGGATAAGCTGGCGCATACCCTTGGTCATGCCTACGGTATGGCAAGGTTACGGAACAAAGCCTATGCAAGGACAGAAAAACAGAGCAGCCCCAAAGCGGTGATGTCAGGCCGCTCTGCTGCGATGCAGAAACTGAAAAAGCTGCTGGAGAAGGTGGCGTCTGTGGATGCTACGGTATTGATCAACGGCGAAACTGGCTGCGGTAAAGGCTTATGCGCCCAGTGGATTCATGAAAACTCGGCTCGTGCAGATGGGCCTTTTGTTATTGTGAACAGTGCTGCTTTACCTTCTAACCTGATCCATTCAGAGCTGTTCGGATTTGAGAAGGGCGCGTTTACCGGCGCAGCGAAACGGCATATCGGCTATCTGGAGCGGGCTGATAAGGGAACCCTGTTTTTGGATGAAATCGGCGATCTCAGCCTTGAGTCTCAGGTGAATCTGTTGCGTTTTCTGGAAGATAACACCATAGAGAGGCTAGGCAGCGGTAGCAGAATAACAGTCGACTGCCGTATTGTATTTGCCACTCACGTAGACATTGAGCAGGCAGTAGACAGAGGCCAGTTTCGTGAAGATCTTTATCACAGGATTAATATCCTTCCCGTTCAGGTGCCGGCGTTAAGAGAACGAAGGCAGGATATTGAACTGCTGGCCAATGATTTTCTATCCCTGTATCAGAAACAGGGGCCGGATATAACATTTTCTGATCAGGCTATTGAGGCCATGTTGAGTTACTCCTGGCCCGGTAATGTCCGCGAGCTGAAAAACCGTATCCAGAGGGCTGTGGTGCTGTGCGAGAACAGCATGATTTCTGCGGCAGATCTGGGTATCCGCTATTCGCAAAACCGAAATCCGGAAAAAAGAAGCAGCAATAAAGTTCATCTGGAAACAGAAGCCCTGCTGGCGGCCATTCAGCGCAATAACAACAATATTTCCGCCGCCGCCAGAGAGCTGCAAATCTCCCGTACCACTCTCTATAAACTGGTCAGAAAGTGCAATATTAAGATCTGACTGTTCACGCTTAACAGATCCCTTGTTCAACTGTTCACTCTTGTTACTCTTTGATTGTTATGAGCTTTTTCTGTGTTTGCACGATAAAAACTGTTCACCTTATCTTCTTTAGCAAATCAATTTCTTTAACGTATTGTTTATAAAGAGAAAAATATCTGGCCTGTCTTTTGCTCTATTCCTGCATTGTTGCGGTGGCTACTGCTCAGCAGCAAAGAATAAACGGAATAATGATTACCGGTTTGCTGGCTTCAGTGATGTTGTCTGGTGAAAGGATGAGGAGATTTATTATGCAAATTTGCAGTATTGAACAGGCTTTGAAAGTCTTCTTTCTTAGCTTGCTACTGGCACTGTTCAGCCCGCTGGCGTCAGCGGTGCACGATGACGGCGCGTTTGAACTGGATGGCAATCCGGCAGCCGAAGAAGAGGTGGAAGGTGATGACTGGGATCAGCTTAGTAATGCCGTTGAATTTACCGGGATTATTGCTGACCCGTCACCTGTCTCTATTTTTACCGGCGGACGCAAGGATATTCAGGACATTCCGCAATGGTCTCATAAGCATGGTTCGGTGCCGGATAAGGATGATCTGACGAATGCTTACGCGGCAGCTTATGCGGTGCCAAGTGATGCTGACCCTGAAGTGAATGATTTAGTGATTTACTTTGGTGCAGACCGCTTCGCAAATACCGGTGATGCCTTTATGGGCTTCTGGTTCTTCCAGTCTCAGGTTGTGGCAATGGAAGATGGCTCGTTCTCCGGTCAGCATGTAAAAGACGACACCCTTGTGTTGGTGGATTACCCGCAGGGCGCCAACGAGGATCCTTATATCGCAGTGATTGTCTGGGACACTACCTGCAGCAAGGCGGCCAGTAATGATCCTTCCCCCGGTGATTGCGCCGCTAAAAACTTAAGGATGAAAGCTGAATCAGACGATGGTAGTGACGCCGCTAACTGTGCCTTTGCCGCAGATGACGACCATGTATGCGCTATTACTAATGCCGATGAAGAGCCTGCCCCTTGGATTTATACGCCTAAAGCAGGCGTTTCTGGTACCTTCCCTATTGAGAGCTTCTATGAAGGTGGTATTAACTTAACTCAGTTGGTAGGTAATGCCTGTTTCAGCAGCTTTATGGCTGAAACCCGCTCTTCAAGCTCTTTTACCGCTTCGCTGAAAGACTTTGTATTGAAGGATTTTGAGTTGTGCGATCTTGAGATAGTGAAAACCTGTCCGACCGGTACTCTGACGCCAGACGGGGATATGATCATTTATGACTACTCAATTACCGTAACCAATACTGGATTTGGTGCCCTGCATGATATCGAAGTTATAGATGTCACTGCCGGTGAGCAAACTCCGGTTGGTAACTATATATTTGATGTCGGAACCTTAAATGCTGGTGAGTCGGAAGTCGTTTCTGGTTCATTTAAAACCCTGACTAGTTCTATTCTGAACAAAGCGACGGTAACGGCTGCACTTGTGCCGGGTGGTGAGACTAAAGTGAGTAAAGAGAGTACAGCAACTTGTCCCGGCTTCTCTGTTCCCGGCAAACTGAATGTCACTAAAGAGTGTGATGTTGTCGTTGCTGATGTGGGCGGGGCCTATGGGTTGAAAGTAAACTATAACGGTATGGTTTGTAATGACTCTGCCGTTAAGATCCTTGATGTGACTCTCTTTGAAGAGCATGACGGTATTGTTGTTCCACTTGGTAATATTGGTGACTTAGCGCCGGGAAGCTGTAAAAACTATGCTGATAGCTATGTACCTGCACCTATGGGGGCAGAGGTCGATGGTGAGGTTTCTTCTGCTAACCTGAGAACCTTCTCTGACACCATTCAGGCCTTTGGTACAACGGCGATATTTAATGATGATGTAGAATCAATGGTGGTTGAGGCAAGTTGCGACTTATGTCCTGCACCTGAACTCTGATTAATAATTATCGGCTCATAATAAAAATGCCTGATACGACATGTATCAGGCATTTTTTCTTGGGCTTTTTATTCTTTGCTTGTTTAAAAATTAGCGTTTCTTACCTTTACCGCCTTTGGTGCTGTCACTGTCGCTTCCGTCATCGCTGCCACTATCTGAGCCGCCATCTGAACCTGAGCTCTCTTGTAATGTGATGGTAACCGTTGCGCTGGATGTCGATGTGCCGTCGCTGATGGTATAGCTGAAACTATCAGTTGTTTTAAATCGTTTGCCCGGTGTATAGCGGAAAGTTCCGTCACTCAGCAGGGTGACGCTGCCTTTGTTACCCTGAGTAAAGCCAGTAACTGATACCAGTTCAGGCTGTGGCATTATGTCGTTTACCAGTACGTCGAACTCAACAGCGGTTTTAGAGCTGATAATAATGCTGTCATTTTGTGCCACCGGTGGTGCTGCCTGTACTTCAGTAACCGTATAGCTGTTGCTGGTTTGTGTGGTGGACGACTGTTCAACATGATAAACCGTGAAGTCCAGGTTGTACTCTCCGGCAGTCGCACTGTCTGTTGAGGTGACATCAATAGTCACTTGTGCCGTTGCACCTGACGCCAGCGATACTGAGTCACTGGTAGATACCCAACCAGACGGAGTGTTGGCCTGAAGGTCAAAGGTGGCTGCGGAGCAGTTTGCACTGTTGTTATTGGTGATGTTTACGTTGTAACTCAGGGTTTGTCCTGCTGCTGCTTCCGTTCCGTTTACTGCAGATGAAGAAAGCGTCGGTGCGTGATAGGTACAAGTGTTATTGCTGCCAAAGTTAACCTCAACTTCCGCAACGCCGTTAGCGGCGCTGACAAGGCTGAAGGTTACGCCGGAAAGAGGGTCGGTGTAGCTGCTGCCTACCTTCATCGCCGGGTCTTTCCAGTCATTACGGCCATAAATCTCTTTATACTGTGAGTTAGTGTTCATATGTAGCAGATAGCTGCTGTCTGCATCGCCTTCATTTGCCATACGTACCACGATACCGTCGGTAACGTCTTCGCGGAAAGAGGTGTAAGAACGCTCTGCAAGAAAATCATCGAAGCCGACAGCTTGTCTGTACTCGATATAGAAGAAGCTTGGCAGGCCTGATTCAGGGTCTGTTCCTCTCGGGATTTTAATCGCAACAGGCTGCTGGCTGTCTGTAGATTCGTACTGAACGATAGGGTAGATACCGCTGTTGCTTACCTGATTAACGGCAGTGGCGTGTTCGCCGTTCAGCCAGCCCATCTGCTCTTTCTGAAAGGTGTTGAAATAGCCGATATCATCTTTACCCATTACATCATAGGTGTCGCCATACTCTTTATGAGTGCAGTTACTCGCCAGTGTAACGTCTCCGCAGTCCAGAGCGTGTGAGTGGAAAAGACCAAAGTTGTGGCCAAGCTCGTGGGCAATCAGGCGTGAAGTAAATACGCCGTTGATATAGGAGCGGGAAGGAGTTCCGTCCATTGTCGCCATGCCTTCTTCCAGACAAGCAGTTTGAGTCATCAGATAGACGATGCGCTGGTAGTTTTCCAGAACCACGCCGTCAGCAATGGCGGCGTTATCGGCGGCAACCTGTACGGCACCATAATTGCACTCCTGATTTGACAGCGGCAATGTGTACCAGCCGGCAGTCTGCCCAGCCAGCCATGTCTGGCCGTAGGAACCCTGCTGATAAAACTGGTTTACTTCGCCAAACACAAGGTCATTTGCCTGAGTCGCTGAAATAGGGTTTTCGTTCGGGTTTTCCTGAAAGTTAACCAGAATAACCAGCGTAGATTGCTCTCCTGTGGTTGACGGAGTTGCCAGAACAGCAGCAGAAAGAGCGATAGAGCCGATTAAAAAACAGTTAGCTATCTTAGAAAGGGTAGAAAGGAGCCGGGTGCGGATAGTTGCCATAACAGTTGTCTTACCAATAAAAAAGCGTCCTTGTGAAATATAAATAAACCAAATCCGTTGTGATTTCTAAATGGGTTACATGAATGTTAACAAATGATGCGATTAAATATTAAGCAATAAATGGTCGGTATTTGACCTTTGTTCCAAATTTAATTGATAATTGTCTCAGTAAGAAGAATAAGGCTGTGAAGCTGAAATCGGACTTGAAAAATAGCAAAAACTGAACGCCAAAAATGTCGCTTTGTTACATGGAGCTAAAAGGGGTGTAGGGGAAGAGAAACCGGTAATGTTAGCAGGGAGTTAACGGCTATCGGTTCAGTTAGCCGCTGGGGAAACTCAATTAAATGAGCGATTGAGTAAATTATGAGCTTTTAGTAAAAAAGCCTCCGGATCACTCCGAAGGCTTTACTTGGATTTTGTTCTTTACACTTTAAAACTGTTTAACAGCTTATCTTGAGCATTTACGTTCTCTATCTGAGTCACCATAGCGACGTTTGCGTTAGAGGCTGCGTCGGCCACCTGCTCTGACAGGCTCTTAATATTCAGGGTATTGGTGTTCACCTCTTCCGCCACCAGACTCTGCTCTTCCGCAGCGGAGGCGATATGAGTGTTCATATCACTGATGGTGACAATCAGTTGCTGAATATCATCAAGCGCCGAATTAGCACCGGATGCCTGTTCTACAGCTAATTGCGCAGCCTGCTGGCTCTCACCCATAGCAAGGGAAACAGAATGGGCACCAGACTGAAGCTGGTCAATCATCGCCTTGATCTCTGTGGTCGACTCTTGTGTCTTCTGTGCCAGTGTTCTTACTTCATCGGCTACCACGGCAAACCCTCGACCTGACTCACCGGCACGCGCTGCTTCGATTGCGGCATTCAGTGCCAGCAGGTTAGTCTGGTCGGCGATATCGTTAATCACTTTCAGGATGGATTCGATATTGTCCGATGCCATGGCCAGTGATTTAACTTCTTCAACGGCATGTTCAATTTTTAGCGACAGGCTCTCGATGGTCTGAGAGGTGTTACTAACCAGTTCGCTGCCGTTGTTGGTGGCGTTCTCTGCGTCTTTTACTGAGGTCGCCGCTGACTGGGCATTGCTTGCCACTTCTGAAGAGGCGAGGGACATCTGGTTCATCGCTGTTGCCAGCTGTTCCAGTTCACTTAGCTGGGTGCTCATTGCCATGGCGGAGTTTTTCGCACCTTCCGCTGTCATCTCTGTGCCCTGCTTGATGCTGACACTTAACTCTTTTGACTGCTTAAGCTGACCTTGTAGCTTGGCGACAAAGGTGTTGAAACCGGAAGCGAGAACAGAGAACTCTTGATCGGTATTCGGGTTAAGGCGTTGGGTCAGGTCTCCGTCACCAGTGGCGATATCTTCAATGGCGCTGTTTACATCGTTCAGCGGGCGCATAAAACGCCGGATAAGATAAGTCAGGGCAAGAATACTCAATACCAGCGCGATAACAGAGTAGATAATCGAGCTGTTTCTCAGATCGTCGATGGCAGAGTAGGCCATATCTTCATCAACTACCGCACCTACATACCAGTCTAGTTCCGCAATACGGCTGAAGGTGATCTGAAGATCATCGCCATCCAGTACGATATGCTGAACGCCTTCTTTAATCGCAACGCCGGGAAGAAATTCTGACAGGTTTTTACCGTTATAGTCACTTTGCGGGTGGGCGATAGTGTTTCCGGAACGGGTTACAATAAAGATGTAGCCGGATTCAAAAGCGTTAAACTGGTTTACTGCATCAGAAAGGTTGGTAAGGGATACATCAAAGAACATACTGCCGACAAAACGGCCGTTGCTCTGTACCGGGCTGCCGATAGAAACATTAATTTCACCGGTTGAGTTGTTCAGGTAGGGTTCGGTCAGCACCACCTGCTGCTTCTGTTCAGCCAGCTGATACCAGGGGCGGACTCTCGGGTTAAAGCTCGCGTCGGCTTCCCAACTGTCAACGTTCTCCAGCATTTTTCCGTTAGCTTCGTAGCCCATGCCGGCGGCAAGGAAAGATTTTTTTACCTGAGGCTGTTCAACAATCTTCTGAACATGGTCGTAATCTTCAGCGGATAGTTGAGTAAATTCAGTGATGGTTTTTGCCAGCGCTTTTTGTGCCGACAGTTCTGAGTTGGTGTAGTTCTTTACACTGGTCAGCATTTCGCTGATATCGGCTTTCACCTGATTAGCGATATGAGCTTTCACTGTATAGAGTTGTTCCACCGTTAAAAACACGACGGTCAGAACCAGCATCAGTGAGGATGCTGCAACGATCTTATAATTAAACTTCATGGTTTGAATTCCAAACAAACAAAATAATATGCAATAAGTTGCTATTTGTAATATTGAGTAAGCATTTTAATATGTAAGGCTATGTGTTTTTGATACATATATCACTGAATTATATAAATAAATTTTTATATCAACTCGTTCGGTTAACATTCATACGTATAACTGTGTTTTGTTGCATAGGCGGTTTTTGTTTTCTTTCTAGCCTGTACTAGTCGGCTGAAATGAGCTGATAAGGAAAACCTGAAGCGAAAGAAATGGAAGAGATAATTATTGGGTATCCTTCAGTTCAGAGCGACGGACTATTACTTCTTTCTATCGCGATTTATGCTATAAGCAGTACAAATTATTCAGGTTGATGGAGCGGTGATGAGACAGAATATTGTGCATATTGCAGTTACAATATTTGCCTTAATGGGTGCAGTAAACGCTTCTGCAGCCCAGAAAGCAGATACTATTATCACCAATGCGACTATTTATGGTCACCCTCATGCTGATACCCTTGCCATTAAAGACGGCCTGTTTCTCTATATTGGCAGTGAAAGAGAAGCCGGAGGTATGTTCTCCCCGGAAACGGAAATTATTGACGCTGAAGGCGCCTTTGTTATGCCCGGTTTTATTGATAATCATAACCATGTTTTTGAGGCAGCATCGCAGGCGGCTGGTGTATGTGAACTGAGTGGTAATGCGCTGTTAAAAGGGCAGATCCCCTATCTGAAGAAGTGTCGTGCCGAGGCGGACTCTGACAACTGGCTGCTGGGTTACGGGTTTTCCCTTGATACCGTGCTTAGTGAAGAGAACAGAGAGACACCGTTACAGGTACTTGATGCTATCTTTCCTGATCAGCCGGTTATTCTGATGGAGCAGACATCTCACTCTATGTGGGTTAACTCTCTTGCACTGGATCTGGCTGGTATCAGCAAGTCCACTCCTCGGCCGCAGGGCGGTCGTATTTTAAAAGATAGCCGTAGCGGCGAGCTAAACGGTATTTTACTGGATAACGCCGGTGATTTAGTGATGGAGCAGGCGTGGAACAGTATCAGCAATCAGTTTGAGCTTAGCTATCAGGGGCTGATGGCCGGGCTGGAAGAGGCGGCAGCCAACGGAATTACTACCATAGGTGACGGGCGCATGTACTGGAAGCGGGGTTGGTTTGATATCTGGCAGGCTGCTGAACAACAGGGCGAGTTAACGGCACGGGTGTCTGTTCGTCCTTGGATCTATCCGTCCGATAAACTGCAGACTCAATTAGCGTACCTGAAGTCTATACAGTCTGATGATCCTTCCCGCTTGTTGCTGGTGGATCAGGTTAAGATGTACAGCGACGGCATTATTATCAACGGCACGGCAAAAATCCTTCAGCCATACCGCTTTAGTTATCTGAAAGATGCACCGTACGGGCTGAACTATATCCCCATGGAGCAGATGAAAGTCTGGCTGAGAAGGCTGGATCAGATTGGTTACAGTGCTCATATCCATGCCATCGGTGACGGAGCAGTGCGTGAATCCCTTGATGCTATTGAATATGTGCGTGATCTGGGGGCGGACAAGCCGTATACACTGACCCATATTGAACTGGTCAATAAGCAGGACAGGCAACGTTTTTCACAGCTGAAGGTGAGTGCCGATTTTCAGGTTGGCTCTGACTATATTGTCTACCATGATCACCAGTGGGCAGAAGCCTTTATCGGTGCTCAAAGGGCAAGAAACCTGATGAACCTCAGGGCGCTGTTTAATACCGGCGCCAATGTTACCTTAAGCAGCGACTGGGATGTGAATAGTATTAATCCCCTTGTCGGTATTGCCAATAGCCTGAAGATGGGTAAAACCGGTCTGCCGGATATCGATTCTGCTATCCGGGCTTACACCATTAATGCCGCCAGAAGTCTGGGTTTAGACGCTGTCACAGGGTCAATAGAAGTCGGGAAATCTGCTGATTTGGTCATGTTGGATAGCAATATTACCCGATTGGCTCCTGATGTAATTGCTGATGCTCAGGTATTGATGACTCTGCTTCAGGGTAGGGTTGTGTTTGAAGCAGAGTATTAGCTAATAAGTAAGTTGAGAAGAAACAGCGCGAAGCATTACACTTCGCCTGTTGAATCTCTTACTACAATTTCTGACTCTACCTTGGTAACACGGATATTTTTCTTTCTGTCCGTTAGCTGAGTAAACAGCTCTTCTAGCGCAAAGCGCATCATATCTGCATACGGAATCGTCATAGAGGTCAGGGCAGGAGAGAGTGTCTGGCAGATAGGCAGATTATCGTAGCCGATTAGCGCAATCTGACTGCCTATCTCCACCTTAGCTTCCGTCAGAGCCAGATAAGCACCAACGGCCGACATATCGTTGCCGCAGACAATGGCATCGGGGATCTCATCTAAGTCCAGCAGTACCTTGGTTGAGTCGTAACCGTGGTTAAGGGCCCATCCGCCATGAACAATCAATCGGTGATCTACTGCGATATCATGGGAAATCAGGGCGCGGCGGTAACCGCTAACCCGCTCTTGTGCGGCGACATCATTCATATCACCGGTAATATGGGCAATGCGCTTGCGTCCGGTGTTTATCAGGTGGCTGGTGGCATCGTAGGCACCGGCACTGTCCCCCGGCAATACTGTCGAGTAGAGGGTTTTTCCTTCCGTATAACAGTTAAGCAGAACAACTGGCACCTGAATGTTCGACAGCATCTCACAGTCAATATCCCTTGTTCTGTGGGTAGCAAAGATAACCCCGGTGGTATCACTGGCATTGATATTACCAATGATACGATCCAGCCGGTTCGGGTTGTCGCCTACTTCATACACTTCACTGATATAGCCGTGTTTGTCCGTTACCTCACGCAGTGCGGCAAACACCTCAAGAAAGGGGTCAGAAATACAGATCTCATCGATAATCAGCGCAATACCCGGCGTGCGTACATGGGATAAAGCGGACTTTGCGGCACTGTTTTTTCTTCTCGGTTTTTTTACATAGCCCAGCTCTTCTACTGCGTTAAGCACCTTCTTTCTGGTGGCCAGGGAGATGCTGTTAGGTTTGCCTTCCGACAGAACCAGAGAGACGGTGGTTACCGAAACACCTGCCTTTTCGGCTACATCATAGCTAGTTGGTTTCTTCATCCGCTTTATCCGTTAATTTGTTTACTTAATATCTTACTTTGTTTAATTGATAAAGTTTA
The DNA here is from genome assembly GCF_028201475.1 of Vibrio sp. SCSIO 43137. Taxonomy (NCBI): domain Bacteria; kingdom Pseudomonadati; phylum Pseudomonadota; class Gammaproteobacteria; order Vibrionales; family Vibrionaceae; genus Vibrio; species Vibrio sp. SCSIO 43137. The sequence goes on from NZ_CP116383.1 coordinate 1,234,477, forward strand.
GTAAAGAATGTGCTGTGTTTATTTGAGCGAATCACAATTACTGATATTACTCTTGGTTATACGCTCAAAAGGGCTTGTAAGGCGATTTTGATCACAAAAATAGCGCCGTTTGTAAGCTAAATTCTTCGCAACTTGATTATGTAAGGTGATGTTGTGAAAGGTTTATTTAGTAAACAAAGTGAATCTATACCCATCGGGCAGATAAAACCGCAGGGCTGGCTGAAGGAGCAGCTTGAGATTCAGATGAGCGGGTTGAGCGGTAATTTAGACCTGTTCTGGAAAGATGTTTCTGAGAGCGCATGGATAGGGGGAGAGTCAGAAGGATGGGAGCGTTTCCCTTACTGGCTGGACGGTGCGATTCCTCTTGCATGGCAACTGGACGATGCTGAACTAAAGCAGCGTATTAACGGCTATATGGATTATATCTTCAGCCATCAACTGGAAAATGGCTGGCTGGGGCCACTGCCTGAACAAGACGAGCAGGCTCACGATATCTGGTCTCAGTTTCTGGCAGTAAAAATGCTGGTGGTTTATTACGATGCCACTGGTGATAAAAGAGTAGAGCCTGCGGTACGTCATGCACTGAGAAATATCGAATCCCATATCGAACTTAAGCCGGTTACTCACTGGGCTCATTCACGCTGGTATGAAGTGTTAATTGGTATCTGGTGGCTGTATGACTTATGTGGTGAGCAGTGGCTGCTGCAACTGGCCGCAAAGCTAAAGGCACAAGGCTTTGACTGGAACGGCTTTATTCAGCCGGGCTGGCCGTACGGCAGACCTTCCCGTCAGGGCGAATGGAACTATATGAACCATGTGGTCAACAATACCCAGTGCCTGAAAAGTGGTTCGCTCTGGTACAGGTTCAGTGGTAATGAGCTGGACAGAGATGCATGGAAACAGATGCAGTCGGTTCTGGACAGTGCACACGGTTTGCCGAGCGGTACTATTTCGGGTGATGAGTGTCTGGCAGGAAAAAGCCCGCTGGCAGGCACCGAGCTCTGTTCCATCGTGGAGCATATGTACTCGCTGGAAGTGATCTCCGATTACAGTGATGACACCGAAATTGGTGACCGCCTTGAGAAGCTGGCTTATAACGCTCTGCCGGCCACACTTACCAGCGATATGTGGGCACATCAGTATGTACAGCAGATCAATCAGGTTGAGTGCAGCGTTAAACCTGATCATCTCTATACCACCAACAGCGATGAATCCAATATTTACGGGCTGGAGCCACACTTTGGCTGCTGTACTTCTAACCTGCATCAAGGTTTCCCTAAGTTTGTTGCCTCTCTGTGGAAACGACAGGGTAACAGCCTGCTGGCGCTGGCGTACGGGCCTAACCGCCTGAGCACTCAAATTGACGGTAAGCCGGTGGTTATTGAGACGGTAACCGACTACCCGTTTAGCGAGCAGATCCGCTTTGTGATTCAGGCACAGCAGCCGGTTCAGCTTGACCTTAAGCTACGTATACCGGGCTGGTGTCCGCAAGGTGAGCTGAAGTGGCAGGGTGGTAGCCTGAAAGGGCGCGACTATCTGAACTTTTCGCAAATCGTTGAAGACAAACTGGAGCTGGTTCTGACACTGCCTATGCATGCTGATATCCGTACAACACAAGGGTATGGCCTGTATGTGGAACGTGGACCACTGCTTTACTCCTACAATATTCCGTCCCGTTTCAATCAGATAAACAGAGAAAAAGAAGGACGCGAGTTCCCGCACTGTGACTACGAAGTGATAGCTACTCAGCCGTGGAACTATGCTCTGCTGGAAAAAACCGAGCTGAAGCATATCAGCCAGCCTTTGAATGACGGTGCAGCATTCAGTGCCGGTAACCGTTCAAACCGTATACAGGTCAAAGCGGTGAAGGCTGAAAACTGGCAAAGCCAGAACGGCAATGCCAACCCGTTACCTATTCAGGTACTGACAACACAACAGCCACAAAGCATAGAACTGGTGCCATACGGATGTACCGACCTGCGTATCGCAGAGTTTCCCGCCTATAAAGCGGACAAGCAGCACTAATCGAGGAGAGGATGAGATGGCAGCATTAACACTAAGAAATATTAATAAAACATACCCTTCAGATTTTACTGCGATTCCGCAACTGGATCTGGATATTCAGGATGGCGAGTTTGTGGTGTTTGTCGGCCCCTCTGGCTGTGGCAAATCTACCCTGCTGCGGATGATTGCCGGTCTGGAGGAGATCAGCGGCGGCGATCTGATGTTTGACGGCGAGAAGGTAAATGATCTGGCGCCCGGCAAGCGGGGTATCTCCATGGTTTTCCAGAACTATGCCCTTTATCCGCATATGACGGTATACGACAACATGGCGTTTGGTCTGCGTAACCTCAAGGTTGATGAGGCAGAGATAGAAAAGCGTATCCGCTATGCCACCAAACAACTGAAGATGGAACATTTGCTGGAGCGTCGCCCGAGAGAGATGTCCGGTGGTCAGCAGCAGCGTGTCGCTATCGGCCGTTCAATAGTACGTAAACCACGGGTATTTCTGTTTGACGAACCTCTATCGAATCTTGATGCCGCATTGAGGCAGGAGATGCGTACCGAGATTGCCCTGCTGCACTCCAAGCTGGATGCCACCATGATCTATGTGACTCATGATCAGGTCGAAGCCATGACCATGGCCGATCGCATTGTGGTGCTGAAAGACGGCCTGATTGAACAGGTTGGAACACCGATGGAGATCTATGAAAAGCCGGCCACCAAGTTTGTGGCGGAGTTTATCGGTGCGCCTAAGATGAACATCTTCTCTTGTCATCTGATAGAGGAACACAATGAGCAGAAGCTGCTGTTTGATGCCGGTACCAAAGTAAGCCTTGGCAACCGTCGTATTGCCGGCCATCAGGTGTACGTAGGAATCAGGCCTAAACAGATTAGCTTTGCAGAAGACGGAAATCTCGGCCGTGCCAGAGTTGAGGTAATAGAGCGTCTGGGTGATGAAACCAACTATCTGGTACGCACCAATGCCGGCGAAACAGTACTGGTGAAATCCTCTGTTTATAACGGCGAAGCGGTCGGAGATCAAGTCACCCTCAATTTTGATATTAAGGACACACACCTGTTCGACATGGACGGTAAGCGACTGGAAGAGGTGGCTTATGAACAGTAAAACCAGTTCAGAATTACCGGGACACACACCTCTGAAAGGTGAAGAATTTAAAAGGACACACACCTCAGATTTAAAAGGACATATATGGTCACTCCAATCAAGTAAAGATTGAAGGTTTGTTAGTTACAAAGCCATAGTCGTTTGTCCGTTACATAAGATTCACCTGATTAATGGTATTGGCATCAGTTAAGAATACGGTCTTTTGACATATATCCGGCGTCTCTGTTTCGCTTTAGTGCGAAGCGCCCTAATGAGATTCAAGAGCCCTGTTTGCCTGTTACACACACTATGCTTTCACTATCAAGCAGTTGTCCTCGACGAGGTTCTAAACAGGGCGAATGCCGTTTTTTCATTAACTGTGTTGCTACCGTTTCCTGTTTGTTGTCTGGTTTTCAGTATTTTGTGTTGCTAACTAAGCACATGCTTTAGAAGCTTGGAACTCTGTTTTCGTTGCTAATACCACCCAGATAATACGAGCAAGCTTATTAGCTAAAGCTACGGTACATTTACATGGGTGCATACGCTCTTTTAAGCCATTCATCCACTGGCTGAGGCGGTCGTCTTTGCCCGAGCTTCTGCTTAGTATTGCTCGCGCTCCATGAATGAGAAGCTTTCTGAGTGTCCGGTTTCCCCGTTTGCTGATTTTACCCAGCCGGTTGATATCTCCACTGGCGTATTGTCGAGGCGTTAATCCAACCCAGGCGGCGAACTGGCGGCCATTTTTAAAGCAACCAATGTCATTGATATAAGCCAGAAGTGCTGAGGCCACTATCGGCCCAACTCCGGGAACATTAAGCAGCCTTTGATAGTCATTTCGCTGGGCAAGAAGATGCTGTAATTCTATTTCGATGTCTTTAATCTGCTTAGAGCATAAGCGAATATTAAGCGCAATTCTGGTGATAAAACCACGCGAGACAGGCGTCAGTTCATTGCTGTTATCTTCTAAAATTAAAGGTAACTGACGTTTTATATGCGCAATGCCCTTGGGAAGTACTTCACCATACTCGGCAAGTAATCCCCTGAGCTGGTTCATCCAAGCACCACGCTGCTTAATGAGTAACTCCCTGATTTTATGAAGAGACTGAACATCTTGTTGCTCAATCGATTTGATGGGAACAAAACGCAGTGTTGGCCGGAATGAGGCTTCAGCGATTGCCAGTGCATCGTTGTTGTCGTTTTTATTGCCAATAACGAACGGCTTCACCGCAAAAGCAGGAATACACTTAACGGTATGGCCGAGCTTCTGAATACGACGCCCCCAAGGGTTGGAAGAGTAGCAGGCTTCCATAACGACCAGAGTCGGTTCGAACTGTCGTAGCTCATGCAGCAAGTTAGAGCGTTTTACTTTCTTGTTGAACAAGACTGTTCTTTCGTTACTGAGTGCGCAAATTTGAAAGACATTCTTTGCTAAATCGATACTAATAACACTACATTTCATAATGGTCACTCCGTTAGATTGTCGCTGTAACACTTCAATCTTGGCACATTGCGATGCCGGTTGCGGAGTGACCATCTCAACACACACCTAAGGATTTAAAAGGACAGGCACCGTTAGATAGTGAAAAGTTCTCGCTTTTTAAGCTGGCTGACAGCAACAACAAGACCTTTATGGCCTATCTGTTTCTGGCTCCGTTCCTTAGTTTGTATGTGGTGCTGATTGTCTATCCGCTGTTTAAAGGCTTTTATATTAGCCTGCATGACTGGGATCTGGTGGGCTTTACCAAGGAATACATAGGGCTGGATAACTACCGCGAAATGTTTGCTGATGACATGTTCCGCACCGTTATCTACAACACTTTTAAGTTTGTGTTGTTCGGCGTCACTCTGATGACCAGTTTGTCGCTGGCACTGGCGTTGGCACTGAACCGGCAGGGACGTTACTTCTCTTTTGTTCGCACCATCTTTTGCTGCTCAGGTGTGTTGTCGGTAACGGTTATTGCCATTATCTGGCAGAAGGTGCTGACACCAAACAGCGGCCTTATCGCCAACATACTGCAGAGTTTTGGTCTGGAAGCGATTCCTTTCACAGGAAGCATCGACTGGGCTGCAGCCTCCATTATCGTGGCAACCCTTTGGTGGGGTGTGGGTTTCCCGGTAATGCTCTTTCTGGCCGGATTACAGCAGATACCCCATGAGCTGTATGAGGCGGCGCTTATAGATAATGCTGGTCCATGGAAGAGGTTCACCAGTATTACTTTGCCGTCACTGTCACGCACCCTGATTTTTGTGGTGCTTACCCAGACGGTCGGCCATTTTCAATTCTTCGGACAGGTACAACTACTGACGGCCGGCGGGCCGGCTAACTCAACACGAACCATTGTTCAGTACATCTATGAAACCGGCTGGCGTGACTGGTCATTGGGTTACGGCTCATCTATGTCAATGATTCTGTTCATTATTATGGCCGCCGTTAGTTTTTTACAGTTTAAGACTCAGAAGTAGGGAGAGGCACAATGGCATTTGCAAAAACGATAGCAGATATCGATCCGGCAACCAGAAAACTGAACTGGGTAACCGCCGTGGCAGTAGGGGTTCTGGCCTATGTGTGGATCTACCCATTGCTGTGGATCCTTAGCCTGTCCTTCCGCTCAAACTCGTCTCTGAGACTGAGTACTAACGGGCTGTTTCCGTCGGAGTTTTCTTTCTCTCACTATGTGGAGATATTTACTAACTCAGAAACACTTACCTGGTTTATTAACAGCATGACCGTCGCTCTTGTGGTTACCCTTGTGCACCTGGTGATTGCCTCGCTGGCCGGTTACGCCTTTGCCCGGCTGGAGTTTAAGGGTAAGCGTTTTGTGTTCCCTTTTGTTATCGCTGGGTTGATGGTTCCGGAGCAGGCGATTTTTATTCCCCTGCACACCATGTTCGCTGAGTGGGGTATACACAACAGCTACCTTGGCCTGATATTGCCACGACTACCGCTGGCCTTTGGTGTGTTCCTGATGACTCAGTTTTTTAAAGGGATACCCAAAGATATTGATGAAGCGGCGGCGATAGATAACGCCACTCAGTTCCAGATTTTCTACAAGCTGATACTGCCGCTGTCGAAGCCGGCACTGACTACTCTGGGCATCTTTACCTTCCTAGGTGCATGGAACGATTACCTGTGGCCGTTGGTATCGGCAACCGATTCAAGCATGTACACGGTGACTATCGGTCTGGCTTCAATGTTGGGGCCATATGGCGGCACAGAGCAGCTCGGCACCCTTGGTGCAGCAGCAGTAACCGCCTGCCTGCCGATGCTGATTATGTTCATTATTTTTCAACGCTACCTCGTTCAGGGCATCTCTATGAACGTAGGAAAGTAATAAAGCAAGTAAACAGACAATAACGAAATAACTTAAAAAGGAATATTTATGAAACAACAACTTCTGTCAATTTCCGTTATCGCGGCAATGGGGCTGGCATTCAGTGCCAACGCTTCGGCCAGCACTATCGAAGTGAGCCACTTCTTCAGCGGATGTTCTGCAAAATGGGCGGCTAATGCTGACCTTGAAGCGGCGCGTGGTCAGGGTGAATGTGCCATCGTAAACGCTCTGATTAACAGCTACAACAAAACCAATAAAGATGGTGTTGAAGTTAAGTACAAGGCGTTGCCGGAAAACACTTATTACGATTCGTATCGTGCCTCTTTTGCCACGGGTGATCAGCCGGATATTTCCATTATGCACAGCTCAGTTATGCCGGGTTATGTGAAACGTAAGCTGATTACTTCTGTAGAGCCGGTGATTCAGGGAGCCGCTATCGATAAGAAAGACTTCTTTAACACGGTAAAAGAGTCTGTAAGTTACAACGGTGATATGTATGCTATTCCGTTTGATTCTCACTCTCTGCTTTGGCACGTGAATGTTGATCTGTTTGAGAAAGCTGGCCTGATCAATGATTTAGGCGAGCCAATTATGCCCCACAGCCGTAAAGAGCTGCTTGAGCAGGCAAAATTGATTAAAGAGAAAACCGGTAAAGACTACATCACTATGTCGATGAACGACGTAAACATGTCTAACCCTGTTTGGTTCTGGCAGTCTCTGGTTGGTCAGCAGGGCGGGCACTACACTAACAACAGTAACGACAAAGCAACCTTTAGCACGCCGGAAGGTCAGGAAGCACTGTCACTGATTAAAGAGCTGGTGGATAAGGGATATGTGAAGCCGTATACCGAGTATAACGCCTCAGAACAGGCCTTCCTGAATGGTGAAGCAGCGGTGTTTGCCAACGGTACCTGGGTGGTGGATTACTACAACAGCCAGACCAAGAAAGACGGCGCACTACTTAAGCAATACAGTGCTCAGGCATTCCCTAAAATCTACAATAAAGATGGTGTGTGGCAGGACAACCACAACTGGGTAGTGAGTAGCAAAAAAGGCAGAACCAATGAACAGAGCAAAGCTATTGGTTCTTTCCTTGAGTATCTGAGTGATAACAGCAACTACTGGGCAACTACGGGGCATATGCCGGTTCGTGAGTCTATTGCTATGAGTGACTTTGTTCTTAAGCTGCCTCAGCGTACTCAGTATCTGAAAAACATCACTTCAGGTATTCCGGTACCACCAATCCAGAACGGTCGTGCATTCCTTGAAGTAGCGCGTGACGAGTTTAAATCAGCATGGCTGACAGATAAGCCGGTGAAAGAGACCCTTGAGTCTGCTGAAAAACGTGCAAACCGGGTGATGAACCGTTAATTGACAGTTGAACCGCTAACAGTTTTTCCCGTCGCTTTCGAGCCTTAAGGTGGCGGGAGAATAAACGGGAGAGAAGAACAAGCAATTCAGCTTAAAAAGGGGGGAACAGAGATGAGTACCGGACTGGTGGGGGCTGGTCCGGTACTTGTCTTGTTCTATATAGATATTATTAAAAGTGTGATAAATAGCCGCTCACAGAACCCATTCACCGACTCTTTTCAGACATCAACACTCCTAACAGAACAGAATTACAGGTATAAATAGGGACAAAATGGCTGAAAGGCCAATCCACCGGAAAGCAGGGCTGATACATTCCATAGTAATCTCCTAGGCTTTCCATTTGATAATAATTATTATTTGTATTTTATCGGTGAAAAACGTAATCTTCACTTGATTATTGTCAAGCTCAGGGAGGGAAGGTGACCGCAAGTTTTATATCATTGCTGGATGAACAGCAGAAGCAGGCGCTATTTGCAGACAGAAAACAGCTTAGTTGTCCGGCAGGTCATCAGCTATTTCAGAAGGGAGACTGTGCCGACAATATGTATCTTCTGGAGAAGGGCAAGGTCAGCCTGTACCGCTTAATGCCAAATGGTGATGAGAAGTTATTCAGAGTGTTTCTGGCAGGAGATCTTATCGCTGAACTGGCGCTGTTTATGCAGCCGAGAGAATACCCTATGAGTGCCCGTGTTGAGCAAGATTCAGAGTTGAGTGCTTTTAGCTGCCAACAGGTGCAGTCTGTTGTTACTCATTCTCCTGAGTTGTCTCTGAAAGTGATGAGTTTTATGAGTAACCGCATCTGTCATCTGATGAATACGGTTAATATTCTGACTCAGGTAAATGCCAACCAGAGGCTGGTAATGAAGCTGGCTGAAATTTATCGCTCGCAAATGGTTAAAGGCGATAAGCTCTCTATTCCAGTGACAAAGAAACTACTGGCAACACAACTTGGTATGACGCCTGAGACTCTTTCCCGCGCAATGAAAAAACTTAAATCCGATGGTCATATTATTGAATCGGGAAGTCATATTACTCTGGTCGATATTCCGTCTCTTTGCCGCTCGGTTGATTTAACCCCCGAGATATTTTCCTGAAATACCGACCCGGGGCAATAAGTTGTGTGACTTTTAGTGAAGTGACTTATTGTTGCTTTCAAGCATTTTCATTTGCTCTCTTAGCTCGGTCATACAGCTACGGCAGGGCGGATGGACTTTTGCGAACTCCATCAGCTTAGGCAGGGTAATGTTAATGGCACGGATGGCGATAAGTTCAACTTCTTCATCATCGGTATGATTGGCCATATAAAGCATTGAATGATGAGGAATAAGCAGACACTTCTGCGCTGCTATCCACTCGCCGCGGTTTTGATAGATAACAGACAATTGGTGGTAACTGCTGATCCATAGGCGGATTGATTCAATGCATTTTGGATCCAGAGTAAGCTTCTGCTCCAGAGAGTAAATGGAGTCGCGATAGTGACGCTCACTCTCTAAAGCTTCTGTCGTTATAGAGGAAGTATCGCTTATTTCATACATCTGACTTAATGAGTTCATAGTTTGCCCCTGACACTGTTGAAATGATAATCATTATTGTTTGCAATTGAGGCTAAGTAAATAACCTAAGTCAAATTTTGTCAATTTTTAGAAGAATATATAATCCAGATCAATAGTGTGGTTATTATGTGATGTGGCGCGGTATTAGTAGCAGTTTTTATATTGTTTACCAGACGTATTGGTGCTAATTTGGACAGCGCAATGACGAATATATAACTCGTTGAATATCCAAGACTATCTACATCAATGTTTAGCCTCTGAGACAACAACTCACTCACTCAACTTACAGTTAAATTCAGACTGATAATAAGAAAAGAGAAGCCAGAGTTAAACGTAGCTAGCTTGTTGATTTCAAACAAATGAGGCGAGCAATGAACCGTTCCACAGAAAACTTAACCAAAATTGATATCTCCGAAGCTATCCGTAAAGTGGAGGGCATTCACAACCATAGCCTTGAGAGCATCAACCACTATATTGATATGAATGAAGATGTGGTTATAGCGGGCTTCAGCCGCATGACGCAAATGCAGTCTATCGATCAGAAATTTGCCCAGATGGAAGAGATGTTTTCATCTCATCCTGACTTTACCAGCTATGCTCCATATCTGGTTGAAGTTGCGGCTCTGGTAAGCTGATAGCTGAACAACCTTTTGTACCTGATTGTGGCGGGACAGATCCAGTTGAGGAGCTGCGACTACGACTTCAGTCGAAATGTCACTTTCAGGCCGTTTGTTTTTCTATATATCTCTAATCTCCAGCTCATTCGGTTACAGGTTTTCTCAACCAGCATCAGCCCCAATCCTATACTCTCTTCGCTGGTAACTTCATCGTCGCCATACTCTTCGTTCTCGAACACCATTGCGTCAGGTAGTACTTGCACAGACACGTGACCCTCATCGGTATATTGGAAAGCGTTGCGGATAAGGTTAGTCAGAACAATCCTTAATGCCGTCGCCGGAACAGAGCAGGGTGTTTCTGCTTCAGGGTAGTTGCGGATCACGCTGACGGGTTTGCCTTCAGTTTATTCGGGACACACACCTCAGGAACACAGTTTTTGATTTCAGTTGAAGCTGGAGAAAGAACTGCTCAAAATAAAGAGCCGATGTTGATAGGAAACTAATAAATGTATGAATATAAAAAGATAACTTCGAATCAGATTCCTATAGAACTCTTGTTGGAAGCTGACCCTTCTGAAGCCTGTATTGGTCGTTACCTGCAAGGAGCAACATGCTTTGCGACTTACTTGACTGGTGATAATGGTGAAGAAACGATCGTCGCAGCGTGTGTGACAAATCAGAGCAGTGATAGTGACTCGGTTAACGAGGCAGAGATCTATAACATTGCTGTATCTCCTCTGCATCAGAAGCAAGGTATTGGTAGTACACTGCTGGTGTATGTTTTAGAGCAGTTGAAAGAGCAGGGCTTTGATAGAGTTATTCTGGGGACAGGCACCTTTGGTTATCAGCTAACTTATTATCAGCGAGCTGGTTTTCGTGTCGAAGGCGTTAGGAAAAACTACTTCATCAAGCATTACCCTGAGCCTATCTACGAGCATGGTTTGCAGCATATTGATATGTTGAAACTGGGAATTGATTTGTGACTTTAATCCACTTTTATTCGGGACACACACATAAAAGTATTAAGTTAAGACTGATCTAGTGATAACCCGGCTGTAATCTGACCAACTGCTGGTTGGTTAATTTTCTGTATAGAGTAACCTGCACTCAATATTTTCAGGCTGGGTACTTGTTATGACAACAGCAAGAAAGCAATTAGTCTCACCAGAAACAACACCTTATTATCACTGTGTCTCTCGTTGTGTCAGGCACAGTTTTCTTTGTGGCGAAGACCCGGTTACAAAGAAATGCTTTGAACATCGAAGAGGGTGGATTGAACGAAAAATCTATTCTCTTTCAGCCGTTTATTGTATTGATATTTGCGCTTATGCCGTCATGAGTAACCACTACCACCTTGTCTTACATATCAATAAAGAGGAGGCTTTGGAGTTAACTGATGCAATGGTGGTTGAGCGTTGGCAACAAAACCATAAACTTCCTTTTCTTATACAGGGTTGGCTGACAAATCAGTTGAAATCCGAGGCTGAAAGACGAGCTGCAGCTAAGATAATCGAGTCTTGGCGCTCTCGCCTATGGGATCTAAGTTGGTTTATGAAAGAGCTAAATTTTGATATCGCATGCAAAGCAAATCGGGAAGACGACTGTAAAGGACATTTCTGGGAAAGCCGCTTTAAGAGTCAGGCCTTACTTGATGAGCAGGCGTTGATTTCTGCAATGACTTATGTTGATTTAAATCCGCTGCGGGCAGGAGTTGCTCAGACACCCGAAACATCAGAATACACATCGATAAAAGCTAGGTTGGAGGCTCTGAATAGTGAGCAGGAGACAGCTCCGTGCCTGTATCCATTTGTTGGAAATCCTACTAACAAACTAGTTAAAGGAATCCCGTTTAGACTTTTAGACTATATCGAATTGGTTGACTGGACGGCGAGACAATATCGTGCAGATAGGAGTTCGCTGGACTCTTCTACGCCATCAATACTTCAACGTTTGAGTATCAATCAAATCAAGTGGTTTAATGCGGCGACTAAACTTGAGCGCTACAAAAGTACAGCTGTGGGGTGTGCATGTCATCTTGAGCATGCGAAACAGAGCCTAAACAAAAAGCGCTTGAATCTATTCCGGCTGGATGGATGATATTGACTGCAGCTCTTCCGACACTTCTATAAAGTTACTCCGTTCATAACATAACATTGCATGTTGTATCTAAAATCATTCATTTGAGGAATGATTGATAGGTAACTATCAAAGTCGCTTTAATCTCTCCCTGAATCAGCGAAAATAACTTAAAAATCTAGACAGAAGTCTTAGGGATATTTAATTAAGTGCCTGTCCTGACAAACTACAAAGAAGCAAAGAAGTGCCAGCAAAGAAGTGCCTGTCCCTGCAAAACTGTCCCTGCAAAACTCGGCAATGCATGCCATGCAAAACTAAAAATACCTGTTGTAATAAACCCCTACCAGCTTGTCGTAGCTACTTTCAACGCTAAAGCGGACATCAGCTTTGTTACTGATGTTAAAGCGTGTGTCCCCGTAAAAGGCAAAATCCCAACCTTCACCATTCAACCCAAGTGAGGGCACTATCCGCAGGTGTGTTTTCCAACTGTCAGACCAGCTATACATTAATCCTGCAGGTAGCTGAAAAGCTGAGTCATCGAAGTAGGCGAAATCAACTTGGCCGCCAAGCATTGCGTAAGCCGACAGGCCGTTAAACCAGCGATCTGCAACGCCTAAATAACCTTTGAACAGAGACCGGTAACACTCATCGTCATGACATTCGCTATGCTCCACTGAGAGAGCCAACTGCCAGGCCAAACGGTCATTTTCAAACAAGTCCACATCATTGGTGTTGAGGGAAGCAATATTAATGAAATCCAGCTTTTTGAGGCGAACTTTGTCTTCGGTCACATGCAGTTCGGTATCCAGAACCGTAAGAGCTGAATCTTTTAGCCGTGCTGCATCGATAGACAAAAAGTCATAATAAGCGCCATATCCCCGCAAGCTCACATAGCTGCCATAGTTATCGCTATAACCTGCCCCCATACCGAGATTAATAGGCAACTGAGCTAAATGGGGCGGCTTGGCTATACTCTCTGGCCATTCAACGGCGAAGCTAGCTAGCTGTAGCCTTGCCAGCAGCAACTTACGTTTTTGCTCCTTGTAGTCGGTATTAGACTCCTTTTTTGTGACCAATAGCAGTTCGGTATACTCGGTCAGCACATCCAGAACTTTGGCTTTTTCATAGTCAGAAAAATCATCTGACTGCATAAAAGATGTCAGCTCTGAAATGTCTTTAGCAATGGTGAGTGCCTGCTGCTTTTCTGCATCACTAAGAGCCAGATACTTGTTTTGAATACGACTGTACTTAGACTGACGCTGATTGACCTTTTTCACCAACGGCTTTCCGCGATGCTCTGCTTCCGGAAGTGCGTGGAATATATCGATGGGCATATCCCATGGCTGAACGCCCGTGTCGAGAGGCTGTTGCAGAACAATACTCAGAATATCTTTAAATGCCGTAGAGCAGTTGTCACTCAAGAAGTAGTAGTTGAAATCAACATTCTGTAGCTCAAACAGGTGCGCCTGCAGCAAGGCAACTTCAGGCTCGGTCAGGTTAAGTTCGTACTCCCATAGTTCACGCTGCTCGTTTTCAGCATAGCTGGCAGTATGGAGGTAGTAAGTTGCTGTAGTGTAACTGGCACTGTAGCCACCAAAAATACCGTACAATACATATTTCACCGGGTTGTCATCAGGGTGAGCATCTGCCCCGAAGTTGATACCCGTATCCAGCAGCTCTATTTCTGTTTTATGGTCATCCCGACGATTAAATTTCATCATTAGGTGGCCAAAAAAAGAGGCCGGGTTGCCGAGATAGCCAGTGACATATACCAGACTGACCGATTCAGTATCACTATGCTGAATCCACTGTTGATAGTCGTCGCAATCTTGCAAGGACAGTCCCAAATCAGAACCGAAATTCGCTTTAACCCAGATATAGCGGGCAGGGTAACGGCAATGGGCCATTTCTGATGGTCTGGTAAAGGCACTAATAGTCGCCATCAGTTCATCATCTGCATCAGAACTGCCGTTTTTAGAAAGGAAAAAATCAGGGCTGGAGATAGTACTATTGCCTCCTTTAAAGTGCAGCAGCTTTGCCCACTGTTCCATCTGTTTTTCGCTAAGCGAACCCGATGCCAGTACAGTTCGCGGAAGCAGTAGAGTCACAGACAGCAGAATACAGAAAACAGGCGACACACAGCATTGTGCCACCTGTCTTTTAATGCAGATTAAGACGCCGTACACTGCTTTGAAGCGTGTTTCGCCACAATTCGGTAGTAACTGTCAGCCTTTTCGTGGTGAGGCATTTCAGCATAGCTATCATTGGCCAGCACTTTGGCAAAGTCATTCCGGATGTTATTACGCACCAATTGTTGCTCAGTTTGTCCGCATTCAAGGATATTCAGCATCGCGACCATATGTTCGCCTTCACCTTGTACTGTCTCTTGCTCCAATTCCGGATAAGTTCGGTCGATAAACTGGGCGGCTGCATAGAATGGACCCGAGCAGGTTGATGGGCTCGAATAGTAAGAGATGGATGCAGTTGTACCCAGGTCGAAAGTAACGTTTGTGGTAACCGCCAGCCAGCCGTTTGCATAACCGTTGGCAATCCAGTGGCCAAGGCCGCAGCCTTTATAAATGCCATCGAGAGAAGCGTTGGCGTTTGGCAGAAAAGCAAAAGTGCTTAATAGCAAAACAAAGATTCTGTTTTTCAAAGTAAAGCTCCTTCTTAAACTTGTAACAGTTGATGAACAACCAATGCCTATTTGAATTTTAGAGCCTAAAGACATTTGGATACCTAATGTAATGGCTGTAAGTGAACAACAGGTGAAAGCCTGACAGCTTTGAATATCGAAGCAGATATTAGGTGTGTGTCCCCGATAAGTCTGCACCTATTTCAAGTGCCTGTCCTTTATAAATACTAGGTCAGATAACTGATTTTTCGATAAAAATTGCCAACTTTGCTCACAAAAGTCAGTATAGAGGCCTGAAGGATGGAAAATTAAACCTAATGCAATCCAAAGCAATAACAACAGAGCGCTTAACATTAACGCCGGTTTCTGGTGACGATCTCGACATTTACACTACATTACTAACCAGCAAAGAAACCACGCGATACCTGCCGGGAGGGAAACCTTTCTACAAAACTTATATAGAAAACTACCTGCAACAGAAACTAGCTCATTGGCAAAAGGGTTACGGTACCTTTATCGTTTCTCTAAAGCAGTCGGGCGTGAAGATAGGCTATGCGGGAGTAGAGTCGGTTGGAAGAAGTGATAGCAGGGAAGAGTTAAACGACATTCGTTATGCCTTACTGCCGGAGTTTTACGACAAAGGCTATGCAGAGGAAGCAGCCCGAGCCGTTATAGATTTTACTTTCCGGCAAGCTGGCCTAAACGTTATTTACGGCGTGGCCGTTCTGGAAAATACACCTTCAGTTAAGCTGTTAAATAAGCTGGGGATGTCTACGACCAGCGAACGACTATATGACAGTGATGATTTGGTTACGATGAAGATTATGAAAATTAAAAGGACATATATGGTCACTCCAATCAAGTAAAGATTGAAGGTTTGTTAGTTACAAAGCCATAGTCGTTTGTCCGTTACATAAGATTCACCTGATTAATGGTATTGGCATCAGTTAAGAATACGGTCTTTTGACATATATCCGGCGTCTCTGTTTCGCTTTAGTGCGAAGCGCCCTAATGAGATTCAAGAGCCCTGTTTGCCTGTTACACACACTATGCTTTCACTATCAAGCAGTTGTCCTCGACGAGGTTCTAAACAGGGCGAATGCCGTTTTTTCATTAACTGTGTTGCTACCGTTTCCTGTTTGTTGTCTGGTTTTCAGTATTTTGTGTTGCTAACTAAGCACATGCTTTAGAAGCTTGGAACTCTGTTTTCGTTGCTAATACCACCCAGATAATACGAGCAAGCTTATTAGCTAAAGCTACGGTACATTTACATGGGTGCATACGCTCTTTTAAGCCATTCATCCACTGGCTGAGGCGGTCGTCTTTGCCCGAGCTTCTGCTTAGTATTGCTCGCGCTCCATGAATGAGAAGCTTTCTGAGTGTCCGGTTTCCCCGTTTGCTGATTTTACCCAGCCGGTTGATATCTCCACTGGCGTATTGTCGAGGCGTTAATCCAACCCAGGCGGCGAACTGGCGGCCATTTTTAAAGCAACCAATGTCATTGATATAAGCCAGAAGTGCTGAGGCCACTATCGGCCCAACTCCGGGAACATTAAGCAGCCTTTGATAGTCATTTCGCTGGGCAAGAAGATGCTGTAATTCTATTTCGATGTCTTTAATCTGCTTAGAGCATAAGCGAATATTAAGCGCAATTCTGGTGATAAAACCACGCGAGACAGGCGTCAGTTCATTGCTGTTATCTTCTAAAATTAAAGGTAACTGACGTTTTATATGCGCAATGCCCTTGGGAAGTACTTCACCATACTCGGCAAGTAATCCCCTGAGCTGGTTCATCCAAGCACCACGCTGCTTAATGAGTAACTCCCTGATTTTATGAAGAGACTGAACATCTTGTTGCTCAATCGATTTGATGGGAACAAAACGCAGTGTTGGCCGGAATGAGGCTTCAGCGATTGCCAGTGCATCGTTGTTGTCGTTTTTATTGCCAATAACGAACGGCTTCACCGCAAAAGCAGGAATACACTTAACGGTATGGCCGAGCTTCTGAATACGACGCCCCCAAGGGTTGGAAGAGTAGCAGGCTTCCATAACGACCAGAGTCGGTTCGAACTGTCGTAGCTCATGCAGCAAGTTAGAGCGTTTTACTTTCTTGTTGAACAAGACTGTTCTTTCGTTACTGAGTGCGCAAATTTGAAAGACATTCTTTGCTAAATCGATACTAATAACACTACATTTCATAATGGTCACTCCGTTAGATTGTCGCTGTAACACTTCAATCTTGGCACATTGCGATGCCGGTTGCGGAGTGACCATCTCAACACACACCTAACAAAGAAGTGTGTGTCCCCGATAAAAACCTACAAATTCATAATCTTCTCAAACTCTTCCTCAGAGTATTTCTTCTCGGTGCTCTTAGTCAGATCCGTCATCATCTTGTATCTGAGGTCGGTGGCGATGGTCAGGGTGCGCATTAGCTGACCGTAAGAGAAATCAGCTGCCATAGTCAGCGCTGCCTGCTTATCGGTTTTGTACATGGCTGCAAGGGTGGTATCCATATGTTTCACTTGCTTATACAGCTTGGTCTCTTCCTTATCCCATGTTGCTTTTAGCATTGGCAGATACTTGCCTTGATTGGCTGAAGCCAGCGCGGTTAAGCTGCGGAACTGCCAGTAGGCAGAGTCGTCACTGTAGGTATCGTCACCTACTTTATACGCCTTTGGATACTCCTTCAGGGTAGAGTATAGCGGCACAAGTACCGACTCCGGTAACACGCCGAAGCTCTGCCAGATAACCCCTTGTAGCTCGTGAGGCATATCAGGGCGAAGCTGAATAATGTGCGATTCAAGCTGACGCTCTACCCGCATCGGGCGCTCTGCTTTGCCTTCCAGGCTGGTGCCTTGGTAAGTGGCACTTAGTACTTCGGCGACATCATTAACTGAGATTTTATTGTCCGGCTTCATAAACAGTGGGTACTGAGCAAGACGCGCTTCCTGCTTGTTCGATGGGCTTAGCATCTTCTGTCCCAGCCATTCGCGGTCGATATTGTACTCATCCGCCACCACGCCAAAGGCTTTAGCAAAGTTGAAGGATTTCTTATCCGGGTTCTTCAACAGCTTATGCTGCTCAACAAACTCAAACATGCCTTCAGAGTGCAGAACATCTTTACTGTTTAAGTTCACCCCGTGAACCCGCAGGCCGTTGGCAATCATGGCGTAGCTGTCGTTTGGCACTTTCACCGCAATCCAGTGGTGGCCCGAACCAATTTCAAACAGCCATACTTCATTAACATCGGCAATATACAGGCTGTTACCTTCGCCCGCACCGTAGGTTTCAATATACTTGCCCAGCAGCTCTACCGCGTGTTTGGCCGAAGTGGCCTGAGGCAATAATAGGGTAGGGATGATGGCTTCAATCACACCAGTATCTACCAGAGGATCGGCCTTTTCGATGCGCTCATTCACATCGGCGCTGGTGGTCGCTGAAATCGCCACATTGTGTTCGTTAATACCGCGCTCTTCGTAGAACTTGCCTTTGCTGTCTACTGTGTAGGCATCCCAGTCAGGAATAGCTGAATAAGCAAAAAAGTGTTCCGGCATAGGCACCACAAGGCCGTTGCCCAGTTTCCAGTCGCCCGCTTCGTTGTCTTGCGCCGGGCGGTACTCCAGATGCTTGTTCCAGTTGTTGATACCAAAATCTTCATTACGGGCAATCATAATACTGCCGTCAGCAGACGCTCCTTTACCCACAATAAGGCCGGTACAGGCAAAGGCGCTTCCAGTTAATGCAAGGGCAACGGCACCCGCGATAAAACGAATTTTCATATAAATACTCCGGATTTGTAAATAAATAAGAAATAACATTCAGATAATATTGAAATTATCTTCCGTACAAATAATAACAGGCAGTATAAAAACAAAAGGAAAATAAAATTGGATTAAGGCTCACAAAATTAGCCTGAATAAATATATGAATAAACCAACGAAATCAGGGTTAATTATTCAAATGGTTATACGGTATAAATTAAAGTAATCGAGTGCATTAAAATAGCTAATTATAAGGGGTCAATATAATCATAAAGGTAGAAATAATTATCCGCCAGAGAGTCTGTAATTCGTCCAAGCCACTATGGATGTAGGCTTCGTCAGTACATCTCTCCACGGTTTAAGGAATGTAATAGTTTGCTGGGTTTAACTGTTGAACTCCCGGCTATAGAAATCGTGTTTATAAACAAGAATAGAATTGAAAAAGGATAAATATAGTTCAATAAAACAGAAAAGATATCCACTTTCGGAATAATTAAGGTGGGCGCCAATATGTGATATTAATTCAAATTGAAGTGACTAGGATGATGTTCACAAATTTATAAAGTCGCATAGCAGGAAAATTAATTTAACCGGAAAGTTGACAGTTAACATAAGGAATATATAAAACTATCCGCTAGCGTATAAAGTTAAGCCTGCAAAAATATGGTGCTTCAGAGCTCTAAACCGCTTTCATCCAGCAGCTTGTCTATAATCCCTTCCTTTCGCATCAGCCTCAGCTCGTTTGAAATTCTTTCAGCTAAAAGCTTATGTTGAGGCGCTAAGTACATATGCCCTGAATAAGAGTAAAGGTTATCGATAATGTGTAGTGATGCATTACTAAACGCCGTGTCGTGCACTAGGTTTCTCAGTTGGTTCGAAACACCAATCAGCACTTCACATCGCCCTGCCAGTAGTGTTCTTAGTCCGCGTTTCAGAGACGATACTGGATGTGTAAGGGCTCTGTCTACACGCTCATGTAAGCGGTTCTCCACAATCAGCGAGCCCCGGTGAAAGCAGATATTAACTTTATTGGCGACAATATCGTCAAAAGACCAGGCTGTGACATTACTGAAGCGGGCAACTGCAATCACGTAACCCGTGTAATGGGGCTCTTCCACCCGTACCAGCTCCGGATACCACTGCTTGTACTCATAAACTCTACTGATATCACCATCAAGCAGCCCGTCAGCCAGCATTTGGCTGGATCTTTTATGAGGGTACTCGTGAAAAACAAACTCAATACCAATACGATGAGATAAGGTTTTATACAGGGAAGTCAGATAGTTAAAAGCTGGTGTTTCAGGCGGCTTTTGTACAGAAATTTTCAGATACTGCTGAGCCTGCACCGCAGCAGATAACAATAACAGAGTAGAAAAAATAACCTTCCTTATCGCGTTCATCGCACCTTTCCGTAGCACAAATAGCCTATTAGAAGGATAGTTAGTCGTTCAAATAGGGTAAAGCCGAACCCTTACCCTATGTTCTTATTGAGTGCCCGATCACAGGCAAAACAGCTGATCTTTTCAGGTGTCTGTCCTGAATAAAAGAAGTGTCTGTCCCGACTAATTCCGACTGATTCGAACGCTAACAGACAGGCTGATAGTGAAATGCCTTCTTATACTCCCGTGGGCTTGTACCTAACTGTTGATGGAAATGCCGGCGGAAGTTTGTTGTGGAGCCAAAGCCGACTTTCTCAGCTATCTGCTCGAAACTGAGGGTTGTTGTCTCCAGCAGCCGCTGAGCGTATCTTACTCTCGCCTGAGTCACCCATACGGTTGGCGTCACTCCCAGTGCTTGTTTAAACTTTCTGTTGAAGGTGCGGGAAGTCATAAACACCCGGCTTGCCATCTGCTCGACAGTGATATTTTCATGTAAGTTTGACTCTAACCAGTTAAGAAGCTGGTTAATTTTGTCGTCTCCGGTTTCGTTGCTGCTATGGCTAATAAACTGTTTTTGCCCTCCCGAACGGTGCCTTTGCACCACCGATATCTTTGCCAGCTCGTTGCAGGCGTAGTTACCCAAATCAAGCCCGACAACATACAGGCACAAATCCACACCCGCGATAGCGCCTGCAGAGGTTAAAAACTGCCCGCTGTCTATATACAGCAACTCCGGGTTGACCTTGGTGAGAGGATACCTTTCCTGCAAGGATGCGGCATGCTTCCAGTGTGTGGTTACCTGCAGGTGGTCGAGCAGCCCCGTCGCTGCGAGCACAAAGGCGCCGGTGCAGATAGAAAGCACTCTTCCGCCCTTGTCAGCGTGTTGACGAATGGCCTCTATTACCAGTTGCTGAACAGGGAGATCCAAGCCCCTGACTCCCGGCACGATTAAAGTGTCTGTCCCTGATAATTGAGATAACTTTTCAAGGCCAGCTCCGGATTGAACGGAGAGGCACTCTGCATCTTCCATCTCTGCATCGCCGCAGAAAAACACCTGATAGGCAGGATCACCACTAGGCAGCGTTGCCCGACTAAAAGTTTCATAGGGTAGAAGTGCGTCCGTTAGTACCACACCATCAAAAAGAAGGATGGCAACTTGATGTTTAGGTGGCGAATTTGTTGCGATATTTGTCATTTACACTACTTGGGGGATTTAACCGTGGGTGTATAGTTATTTCAGATGAAGTCACTCTCTGTCAAATGAAAAACGCACGGTTTGATGGGTATAGGGGACTTTAAAAATTAACGCCTCAGCCAGGTAATACCCTGTTATAAGGAGCTCATCCATGAATCCAGATTTGACCCTGTCAAAACCCAAACCGACCAAATTTTGCATACTTTGCCATTTTATTAAGGGGGATATCCGTACCACGGCAGAAAGGACCCGTGATGTTGTATTAAGGCGAAAAGCCCCTTATGTAGCACCGGAGCATTACACATTTCCGGACAGCAAAGCCTGCGAAGAGGCATTAAAACTGGTTAAACAGTACAGCCCTGAATTTCTGGTAAACCATAGCATACGAAGCTACGCCTTTGGTCTGGCAATGAGCCATAAAGTCAGCAAGCCGGTAGATAAAGAGGTCTTTTTTGTCGGTTCGATAATGCACGATATAGGCTTAACGGAACACGCTCCCCAGCAACATACCTTTGAAGTTGAAGGTGCCCGGGTGGCAAGAGAATTTTCACTAAAGCAGGGGCTTTCGGCTGAGCGATCAGATTTGATCCACGAAATGGTGGCTCTGCATAACTCTGTCGGCATCGCACATAAGTGTGATCCTGAAATCGCCTTACTGCATTTTGGCGCTGGAGCCGATGTAGCTGGCTTGTGGGTGCACGATATCCATAAACAGACCCTGAATGAAGTGCTGGACGCTTACCATGATGAAGGGTGTAAACAGGGCATGGCAAAGCTGATACAGGAGCAGATAGAGCGTAAGCCGGATAGCTATATGTCGACCATGGTGGAGCTTGGCTTTTTAAATAAGATGGCCAAAAACAAATTGCGTTAAGAAACTAAAATTAAAGGGAATTAAAGGGACACACACCTCAACTGAGAACAGTAAAGAGGTGTGTCCCCGATAAGTGATTGTCGTAGAGATGTCATTGAGCTCGTGAGTTTAAGTATAAAATAAGTAGATAGTTTTAAGGTTCTGGTATGCATTGCCACGCTGAGCATGGCAATGAGGAAGGAAAAGCTGCTTTATAAAATACAGTTATTTTAGTAGTGGATTGTGACTTATTGGTTCTTCAGCATGGCCGCCAACTTTTTGGCTAGTTTTGGTCTGGTCATTTGCTCAATAGCTTTGGCTTCACTAACTTCTGAAGGCTGATAAAGCGTAGGCCACCATGACTGCAGAGAAGGGTCAGTTGTCAGGAAATCAAAATTCTCGTTACCGAATCTGAAATGACTATGTCGAAGTGTATCAGGACCATGCTGATCGAATGGAATAAACAGTATGTATTTAAACCCGGCATGGATCATCGCTTGTGCATCGGTTTTAAAAATGTGCCAGGTGACGGTTTTCTCGCCCCTTGCCACGCTGATACTAGCAATATAAGCGTAATCACCAGTCATCTTATCGTTAATAGTAATCGTGTTTTCGTCAATTACGCTAAGGGAGTTTATTTTCGTAGCATATAAATCATAAACAAAATCCTTTGCCATTCTATTGGTATACCCATTGGGCAAGTTTTTCACCATCTCTTCAAAAAACTTTTCTCCAGATTCGTTTTGAAAAAGTTCAATCACCGATGTGCTGTAGCCTTTCCATGGTGTTAGATCGGAGATGGTATCTGTTGATTTACCACCTGCAAATAAGGAATTAGAAAACAGACACACTATAAAAATTAACGAGGTTATTAACTTTTTGTTCATTGTGGGGCTCCTTACTATTTATGTTTAAAGTAACCTTTATCTTAATGAGAATTATTATCATTTAAATCAAGAGGGCGAACCGGATACAAGATCACAAATTAAATCAGTATTTTTTGAAATCAGTTTAAAGTGCCTGTCCCGGTAAAATCTTTAAGTGTCTGTCCCGATAAATCGCGCGATAAATCGCGTTAAATCGATTAGCGTTTCCGTCCAGAATTAACTGCACTTGCTAACAAATAATCAAATTAAAGGAGTCTAATTTCTTCTGGTTATTCAGGGAGATATACATGATTAATATCAGAAAACGCTGCCTGCTAATCACCAAATAATATGCTGTTTAGAGTTGATTAATATGAGTGATCACTATGAAGAATAATTTTAAGTTAATAGCTTTTCTCTTTCTGACTTTCCCGACGATATGTATTGCCCAATCCGACCGGTGTGTAAGTTATCAAAAGAGTATGGATAAGATAGAGGTTAAAGCAACAGAACGTTTAGCGGCTGGTAAAGCCAAAAGTGCGCTGTCTCAAGTTAAGTCCTATAACAAAACGCTGAGTAAATATGAAAAGGAAGAGTGCCCGGATGTTGATAAGTATTCTGCTGTTTATAGTGGCCTTAAGCAAAAGGTAGAGACTGCACTCAATCTAGAAACCTGCAACAGGTATAAAGGGAACCTGGACAAAATCAATGCCGAAGAAATAAATACGTTTGTCGCTAACGGTGATTCTCGTTCTGCTGAAAGAGTATTTAATAAGTTCAGTAAAGAGCTTAACAAGTTCACAAAAGCAGAGTGTCAGGGGGCCGATTTATACAGAAACAAAGCCGTTTCTTATGCGGCTTTGTTAAATGGCGAAAAATGTAAAGATGCACAGTACATAATGAGCGCCCTTCAACAAGAAATAGAGCGGCTTGTTGCGCTAAAAAGTCCACGCATACATCAAAACTCCATCGGTTCGAATATTCATAAATACACGTATCAGTTAGATAAGTATAAAAAGTATCAATGCTCTGCTGACTTCGCTGCTTTCGAGAACAAGATTGTTAACTGGAAAATCCAGCAAAATCCGTATTTGTATTACAGGCAAACCGTCGAAAACAACGATTTGCAAGGCGCTAAGGTAGCAATTAACAATGGCCTCGATCTTAGCTCTATTGAGCCCATCGCTTACGCCATTAAAATGAACCGGCCTGAAATTGTCACTCTGTTAATAAATAACAGTAAGGGCGTGAAGTACAAAGGCAACTCCCCTTTGTTTATCGCTGTTTCTGCTATGGACTCTGACAACAAAGTTGCTCAACTTAATATGATTAAGCTGCTCCTGTCTCACGGTGAAGATTTGAAGGCATTAAACAATACTAAGCTTGTGGTGAAAATTGCGGCGCAAGCCGGAGATTTAGATTTTATTAAACAACTCGAGGCGACGCCTCTGGAAGCCGTAGATTATGCGGCCTGTTATGACAACGCCTCCCCTAATCAGGCTGAATTACAAGGTTATTGTGTCAGCAAAATGAAATCTTCCCGCTTCGGGACAGACTGGGATGAGATACCTGAAGGAATGAAAGATCGCTCCCTTACAAGTGAGTTTTTGCAGCAGGGCAATTACCTCATCGCGCATCGGGCAAAGAGGGAGCAAAGTCCGGTTGTTGAAATGAAAAAAGTGAAGATTCGTGGCAACAGTTGGTCTATCTCGCGCAATGAACAGGGGCTGATTGTCTCAAGGTCAGTAACAGCAAGTGGTTTTATCAAGAACAACCAAGGGCTTTGTATTGTTCAGGGAATGGAAGCGATACAGAGTTACGAAGGGAATGGCTATGGAGCGAGCAGAGTGATTTTGCGCGGGCGCGGGTATATTGATTGTGATTAAACGTTAAAGCGGCATGGGCTAATGCTTGTATAGCTTGCTTTATAGAGTGGTCTGAATTTTTTCAGGCCACTTTTTGCATTGCCACGCACAGGATGGCAACGGAGGAGAAACTTAAAGAACTTAAAGGGACACACACTTCAACTGAGAACAGTAAAGAGGTGTGTGTCCCAGATGGGACCAGATGGGACTCTTAGGAGAAGGTTGCAGAGAAAGGAACAAAAACAAGGCATTCTAAACCCGCTCCAACCATAGCAATCGCCGCTAAACTAAGGTACAAGTAACAGAAAACCCGCCATGAACATATGACAAGATGACAACAGAAACCGAATTCAAGGTAATCCGGCTGGATATAAATAACCCGCAGCAACGTAATGAAATGCAGCAACTTTTTCAGGAGTACAGCGCTTCGTCTACGGCTGAGATCCGCAGTGACATAGTCGAAAAGCTGTGCGAGCTTCCGTACTTTACCGGCTTTATGGCCTACCACGGTGACACACCGGCGGGCTTTGCTGTTTGCTTTGAGTCGTTCTCGTCATACCGCTGCAAAAAGGTGCTGAACATACACGACTTTATGGTATCAACCCGGTTATCGCGGAAGAGGCTTTGGTAAAACCCTGCTAAAGCAAGTAGAAGCCTTCGCTATTGAAAATGACTACCTGAAAATCACGCTGGAAGTAGACCAAGATAACCACAATGCCAAAAAACCTGCCTGCGGCTTTGAAGACCACACAGTGGTACTAAAAGGGCTGTTGCACTGGCAAAAATACCTGTTGAATTAGACGTTTATTGTGAAGCGATTCACGAAATATAATACCATTTTCATACTCAACCAGTTTTAAATTGTGAAGCCGTATATTATCGGGACAGTCGAAATACGGTTAATGCTATGCCTTCAACATCATCGTTTTACCAACAGAACGCACAACAGCTCTCAGAGCAGTACAACTCGGTCTCCTTTGAAACCGCACACGCCTCGTGGAAGCCATACTGGCCGCTGGAAGGGGAACGGGTGCTGGATGTCGGAGCGGGCTCTGGCCGCGATGCGTTATGGATGGCAGAACAAGGGGCAGAAGTGACCGCACTTGAACCTTCTGCCGCCATGCTGGAACAGGGCAGGGCACTGACCGGAGACAAAGTAAGCTGGTTGCGCGATGAGCTTCCCGCCCTGAAAGCCGCAGAAAGCTTAGGTATGCGTTTCGACGTAATATTACTAAGTGCCGTCTGGATGCACATTGCACCAGCCAACCGGCAACGTGCTTTCCGTAAACTTTCTAACCTGCTTGCCCCAAACGGAAGGCTGATCATCACCCTTCGTCATGGTGAGTTCACCGACGGCCGCATAGGTTACCCAGTTTCGGTTGATGAACTCAGACAGTTGGCAAAACAGACCGCATTAAAAGTGCATATCGGACGATTCCCTTAACCGCAGTGAAGTATGGTGGCAGACGGTGGTACTGTCGCTGCCCGATGACGGATCCGGTGACCTTAACCGCGTGCGTCATATCATTGTTAATGATAGCAAAGCCTCTACCTACAAACTGGCATTGCTTCGGGTGTTGCTGCGCATTGCCGATGCTCATCCCGGATGCGTCACCGACAGAACCGATGATGAAGTATCCATCCCGCTGGGGCTGGTGGCCTTGTATTGGATAAAGGCCTATAAGCGGCTGATAGATGTAGGCGAACTACAACAGAACAGCAATAGCGACAAGGGCTTAACCTTTATTACCCCTGATGGCTGGCAGAAAATAAAGCACCTATCTGCCGATGACTTGGCGGTGGGTTCACTGTTTGTGGGCGATGACGCCAAAGCACTGCATAAAACCATTCAGGCCTCCATTCTTGCGATGAAAACAGGGCCGATAAAGTACATTTACAGCGGATCTGTTGATGATAAAAAGCAGGAGTTTTCCACCAGCAAACCGGCCAAGACACCCAAGGTGCAAGAGAGCATCTATTTAGACAGCGAGTTTTTTGCAGGCTATGGCAGTTTTGTGCTTAAGCAGAGCCTGTGGGAATGTTTCCGCCTATACAATGCGTGGATAGAACCACTGGTAGTGAACCAGTGGGTGATGCAGATGCAACGATTCCGGTTAAATCAGCAGAACCAGGTAGCGATGCAAACCTACCACGACTGCCTGCAATGGCTGGACAAAGATCACGACACCAGCCATGTGCGCCAGCGGGTAACAGAACTACAGCAGGACAAACAAGAGATCAGCAGTGTATGGAGCCCCACCAGACTGAGGAAAACCTATCAGGTAGATCACTGCCTGCCGTTCGCTTACTGGCCGAACAACGATAAATGGAACCTGCTGCCAACAACCAGCAGCGAAAACCTGAGCAAAAAAGACCGTCTGCCAAGCCGCGAAAGGCTGATAGATTCTAAAGCCAGAATACTCGACTGGTGGCAGTTGGCATGGGGCGAACAGCCACACCATCAACAACGCTTCTTTACCGAAGCATCCCTCTCACTCCCAAATATCCCGCCACAATGCTACGACTTTGAAGAAGTGTTTCAGGCCATGGGTTTACAGATCAGCGGAGTGAAAAGCAGGTTATTGGTGGGGGAGTGGTGAGGGGTGTTGGTTCACAAAAATTGTTGCATTGATTGTAGAATAAATTAAAAAAAGAGGTATGTATGAAGTATAAGCAATTGATTAAGGAAAACGGCAGGTCTTATATTTACAAGAACGAGCGTATTCGTCAAAAATCATTTTTTGAAACTGTGGTGTCATGATGAGAGCAAGAAGAAACGACAGTGGACAGATTTTCAAAGGAATAAAGAAAATTAAAACTGTAGGCCGTATAAGTGATTTTCCTAAAGCAATAGCAACTATTAACACTAAGTTAGGTTCCTTTTTTAATTTTGTGCCAAGCAACTTAGAAAATATTGAAAATATAATCCGCATACCCAGAAGTGACTTTTTTAAAGAGTTAGTGTGGCACTGCAATATAATATCTAGCCACAAAAGAATTATTAAAGACTATATTTGTTTTAAAGAGCTTTACTCAGAGTACTTATTAAAAGGTGATTTTAAGAATGCTTTAGAAATATTGGATAAAATTGAAGCTAAGTGTGGTTGGTCTCTCTGGTTAATTGAAGCGAAGTTCTTTTGTTTACAACAATTAGACGGTCTCGAAGGTAACAAAGGCTTTTTGGAAGAAATATATGTAAGTAGAAGTCTATCGGATGAATTTGATCTTGTTTACTATTTGTCATTTCTAATTAGCGAAAGGAATGAGGATGGTTGTAATATTGTTGAGTTTTATTACAGAATCAACAAAGTGCTTAATGATATTGATGATGATGAATTTTCTGATTATTTAGGATCTATTGTAAGTTATGTGGTGTTTAACGATATAAATAAAGATGTCTCTCCTTCTGACCTTATTTGGAATTTTGCAACTTTGCCGTCAATTGATATGTATGAATTAATATTGAGATTGTTGGTAGAGTTTAAAAATGAACTTGATATAAGTGAGGTACGTTTGCCAATTAGGATTCTTTTAGAAGTGTCTGAAAAGAGAATTAATAGAATTGCTAATTCATATGGAGTGTCAAAAGGTGAATATTGGGATGAACTAAATTGTTTTGACGGTACGAACCTTGTTTACCCTCAAATGTACAATAAACTAATAATGTTTGATTATATGCTTGATATACAAGGGGAGTATATAAATAAGTATCACAATTCAATAAGGAGTATTGTCGAACAAAATGATGGTTTCAACGATGCGTTCACGTTTTTAACCCAATTTTCAGTAAATTTCAAACATGTTGATGAAATTTACTCAATGCTATATATCACCAGAGTATTTCTTGATGTTAGTGAAGTGAGATTGGTTAAAGATTTAGCTAGTGTATATGGAAAGGTAATATCTGACTCGGATATTTTAGAACAACTTAAAGTAATGCTGAGGGATAATGAACTACCTAGTAAAATTGACTATATAAATTTGCTGGAAGAAAAACAAAGTAGAATGGAGTCAAATTTCCCAGTAAAGAAAATAGAATGTGCTGATTTCTCAAAGTATGTTTTAAGTCACTCATTAGTTATAAACTTTCATGCTCTCCTTCACGCAGAGATGTACTCTGAAGCATTTAGGTTGTTTGTTGACTCATATATATCAAATACAAATGTTAGTAGAATATTTAAATTGAGCAATTTTATTCAGGGTAGAAAATGGAAATTCTATAAGAATTTAGATTCGTATGTTGATGCGACAATTGTATTAGATGCTTACAGCAACTTCATTCATGATGAAAAACAACTGTTTAACTTGAAAGCATGCTGGCGGTCATTTATGGCTGAGGTAAATGTTATAAATCCATCAGAGCTTACGCTTGAACATTTTAATGGAAATGAAAGTAAGTATCTGTATTTTTTAGAGCGAATATGCATTCCAGAAGTTATAGGCAGTGCTGCGAATGTCTATAATAGTGAAAGAGAAATTAAACTAGAGCGTATTGCTATATGCAATACTCTTTTAGAACATGAGCTAAATATTGATATAATTGAAGAAAGAGATGGTCTAGAACGTAGTATCGCGATTCTAGATGGATTAAATGAAGTAGAAATTGCAGGGCTAACAGTCGATCAAGAGAGATTTAAAATAGTTGCAAAAACGAAGCATCGTAATGATTTTAACAGGTATAAATCTTTCGTTGAACTAATGCTCAATAGGAAACAAGCTAGGAATGGAGATGAAGATAAAGGTGTTGGAGAGCATATACTGATTACCAAACCAATGGATGAAGGTGATACTATTTTAGTTAAGCTTATACACGATTTGGGGGATATGTTTCTAAAGAACCAAGAGTTTGGATTAGACTATTATTTGAGTATGCGGATAAGACATGGACGATTGATAGGAGTATCTCGTGGACCTTTAGAAAGAAGAAAGCTTGTTACAAAATACTCTGAACAACACGAAAAATATCTAGATAATGAGTATTGGTACGATAAGTACAAGGATCATTTTGATACTGACTCGTTAATCGAGCTTAATAAACTATTGTTAAATTTTTCTGATAAATTTGACAAGTTAATAAAGAGCTTTAAGGACAATCAGATTCAAGTGAGATCAGATGATAAACCTCACGGTATGTTTTCAATAAAAATTACTCAAGGTGGTCTTGATATTCTAAAGGAGACAATTAAACCACAGACAAGTATGGATGATTTTTTAATGACCATAATTGAATATTTTTTAATATTGGTTGAAAGGTCATCTAAAGAAGTGAAATTTTTTATTGAATCTAATTTAAAGAAAAACATTAACTATGAGCTTTATCACCTGCAATCTTCTATCGATACACTTGTAAAGAAAAATAATCTCTACATAAACCCTATGAGCTCTGAGATAGCTAGTGTTAGAACTGAGTTGAGCAAAACATTGGATGATATTTCTGCATGGTTTGATATATCTAGCGAGAACAAAACATCGATTAGAACATATTCTATGGAAGACGTTTTAGAAATATCTTTGGCTAGAACTAAGAGAATTTATCAAGAGTTTTTCCCTAATGTTGTTAGTGACATAAAAATAACTGATCTTAAGTTTCATAGTAGTGCTCTTGCCTTGCTTGTTGATGTGTTTAATATTGTATTCTCTAATATTTATGTCCATGGAAGAAATAATGAGCCTGTGATTGATGTACTATTTAATAACACGCATAGCATTGATTCAAGAGTAATAAAAATAAATGTCATAGTAAAAAACGAGATAAATGAAAGATATGTTGACTATGAAAAATTAAACAAAATTAGGAACGAAATTGCATCCAATCAATTAAAATCCAGACAAGAGGGAGGCTCAGGATTTCATAAGCTTGCTGCTATGCCGATTATATCTGAATCTAGTGATATTGATTTTGGATATGATGAAGGTGAATTTTTCGTTAATTTAACTTTGAGTTTAGAGTTACTTTGAGGTTTATAATGAAATTTCTTATTATTGAAGATGATGATTATAAAAACAATAAAATAATTGACTGTATCACTGACGCTTTTGAAGATGCAGTATTTAAATGTGCTAAATCTGTGAATTCTGCTGTCGTGTTATTAGAAAATTTAGAAGAGGATTATATTGTATTATTAGATATGTCTCTTCCTACCTACGATCTAGATGGTTCATCTGGTGGTCGACCACAGGGATTTGGTGGGATCGAGATATTAAGAAATATGGACTTTTTCGACCTAAGTAATAAAGTGATTGTGATAACCCAATATGAAACTATTCCTGTTGGAAATCAAGAAATAGATTTAGATCAA
This sequence comes from Vibrio sp. SCSIO 43137, assembly GCF_028201475.1. Lineage (NCBI taxonomy): Bacteria > Pseudomonadati > Pseudomonadota > Gammaproteobacteria > Vibrionales > Vibrionaceae > Vibrio > Vibrio sp. SCSIO 43137. The sequence continues at coordinate 1,265,391 of NZ_CP116383.1, forward strand.
ATTCAAAATGAATTAAAAGATGAATTTGAGGAGACATTTTATGATCTTGTACATTTTAATGTTGTTTCGGATGCATGGAAAAATCAATTAATAGATTCAATTAAAGAGTTAGAAAATGATTAAAATAATAATAGTAGATGATAGTGAAGAAAAAATTTCAGCAATATTATCTGGTCTACCAGAGAGTATTAGAAATAGTGTTGACATAGCAAAATCAAAATCATCAGCACAAAAAGCATTCTCAAAAAAAATTTACGACCTAGCTTTCATTGATCTAGCCCTTCCTCGGTATGACAATGAAGAACCATATCCTAATGAAGGTGCAAACTTAGTACAGGAAATTAATGAGTTTGATTGGTTCAAGTCTCCCAAAAAGATATTAGCGATTACCCAGCATTCTGATTTAGAAAGAGAATACTCAGATTCATTAAAGGAACTTGGCGTTACACTACACTTTCACGATGGAACCGGTAATATAGTTGATATTGTAAAGTACCAGTATGAGACTATAGAAAAAGCAAATAGACAGCTTGATTATAATTATGACGTATTGGTTATCGTTGCATTAGATGAAGAAGCAAGTCCAATTCTCAATGATGGTCGTTTTAATTGGTCTAGGCAGGAAGTATCAGGGCTAGAAGATATTAATATTCGAGTTAGTTCATTATTGATAAATGATGAAACGAAAAAAGTTGCGATCGTTATATTGCCTAGAATGGGGCTAGTTAGCAGTGCTATCACAACATCTAGGGTTGTAAATGAAATTAGGCCACGTTATGTATTAATGCCTGGTATTTGCGCTGGTATAGAAGGCGAGGTTGAGCTAGGAGATATCATAGTAGCTAACCCCTCATGGGAGTGGCAAACTGGTAAATGGAAGGGAGATAGCTTTGCAATTGAGCCTTATCAGATAGCTATTAATCAAAAAATGGCTGGGAGATTTGAACAGATGTTAGATAGTTCTATTTTAGATGAGTTGTGGAGAAACACCGACAATAAAAGACCCGAGAGCAAGCCTATATGCCATTTTGGACCAATGGTTTCTGGCTCTTCTGTCATTTCTAATTCGGACAAAGTAACAGAGTTAAAAGAGCAGCATAGAAAGTTGATTGGTATTGAGATGGAAATTTTTGGCGTATATGCTGCCTGTACACAGTCAAACGTTAATCCCGATTTTATTGGATTTAAATCAGTATGTGATTTTGGCAATGAACAAAAGGGCGATAGCTATCATAGCTACTGTTCAGAGATATGCGGAAAATTATGTTCAGATTTTGTAGAGTTTGTTTTGAGAAGTGATAAGTAGCAACACTTGAGGTTCTATGGCGACGCATTGATATATTACGGCTTGTTGTAAAACGAGCAGCTAGTTAAATTATATCCAATCGAGATAAGAGAGCCCAAACGGGCTCTCCCTCCAAACTCAAAATCAATCCCCATTAACCTTCTCATCAAACGCAATCAGTTCATGCAGATAGAGCAGTACGTAGTGCAGTTTGTCTTGGTTGTTGTCTGTGCTGGTGGCGTGCAGTTTTATTAGATAGTCGCGAGCTAGTGAGGGCAGGTAATCTTTGTCTGTGTTTGGGGTTAGGTGTTAGTTTAAATCAGCCATGGCGGCCTCCGTAGGCAATTTGTTTAATCACCACCCGAAGGTCTCAATCCCGACACCGGATTTTGCCGGTACCGAAACAGGGCATAAAAACATAGGCTTAGGTGCAATGCTTGTTTTGCTTGGCTTGTATGGTCGCTCGGAACTTTTCAGGCAGCTTTACTATAGTTAAATAAGTAATCCGCTTGCGGGATCTGCTTATGCTTTATGTGTCACTCGTTCTTATCGCTCTACTGGATTATTTAGCGCAATCTACGGGCTTGTGTATGGTTCGTGGCGTAAAAGAGACGGTGGCAGGTAAACCTATGTTTCTGTTAGCTTTCGTATTCAGTGGTACGCTCTCTTGGTTTGCGTTTGCTTTATTCGGCGAGTTAAGTGGCACTGTCGACACATCAGCCTATTACCCAAGCTGGCATGTATTGTTTGGCGGACTTCTGTTTGGTTTAGGAGCGGCATTTAACAGTGGTTGCGGCGTATCGACCATTAGCCGTTTGGCACGGGGGCACTTCGTCATGCTCGCAATCATTTGTGGCTGGCTGACTGCTTGGGTTGCTTTTTCTGCCTTGGACATCAATACAACCCGCGAAGCACTTGAAGTATCTTCACGCACCCAGTACACGGTATTGGTGCTGATTTCTGTATTCTTGCTTCTTATCATCTATAAGTTAAACGCAGAAAATCGAAAGCTATGGCTTTCGATGCTTGGAATTGGTTTGATGGCCGGAGCGGTTTTTATATATGAACCCCACTGGACACCAAGCGGGCTGTTAAAAGGGATCAGCCTTTCAATCTGGAACGGCACGGACGATAGCTGGCCGAAGTTTGAACGCTTCCTTCTCATCTTCTTTTTGATCTTTGGAATGTTATTGGCTGCAATAATCATCCGATCATTTAAAGCAGAAACCGGTAACCTTAAACAGTACGTTCAGCATCTGTTTGCCGGAATACTAATGGGGCTTGGAGCTGTGCTGGCAGGTGGTGGGAATGACACTCAACTCTTGGTAGCTTTACCCGCTTTATCGCCGTCTGGTGCCCTTGCTGTTATCGCTATTGTTCTTGGGATTTATATTGGTGGGTTGGTTAGGCGGTAGGTCTTTGTTTCTTAAGGCCTATTTATAGTTAGTTTTGTTCTATCAGATTCCAGAAAAAACCACTTGTGGCCACAGAATAAGAGTTATGTGTTGCATTGCTTATTCCTGAGAGGGAAGATACTTTCAAATCAATGACATAACATGAAAGGTAACATGTCTAAGTATTATATTTGTAGCATCGGTGAGCCAGGAAGTGATTACGACGACGATAATTTGAGACGCTGTATAATTGGTTCTGCTTATTATATGCATCAAAACTGTACGCAACGAGGCCAAATTGACAAGATAAAAGAAGATGATGTTTTGATTTTGAAGTATCAAAACAGTTTCTTCGCATATGGACGTGCCAGCGGTCCTATGATTGATGAAGGCACAGGAGGGTGGTGCTTAAAAGTACCAGTCGAAGGTTGGATTACCGGTAAAAGAACAAGTAAGTACGGTATTCAAAGCGCACAGCTCGAGGGTAATAGTTATGAAACTGTAAAATCAGTAGAGCGGGCGTTTGCCAGAGAGAAAATATCCGAGATTGGTGTTCCATTCTAAAATCTGTAGATAGTTGTATTTACTGTTCCTGAACCATGGAATTTAGGTACCTGAGGATCTCAAGCAATTTTAGCTGTCGCTGCTGTCGGGTTAGTGATGTACCTGAAAAGAGAAGTAAGAAGCAAAATTGCCATTGCGGTGTTGAGCCTTACCATTTTGCCTGCATTTACTCTGGATGTGATTTTTAGTGAGCATCACCTGCCGAAGCTTGGGCATTTGGTCAGTTTTTGCTTAGGTGCTCTTTTGTTGCCTAGTCTCTCCCGATATTCAAAACAAAGCTTATATCCGACGTGATTATAACTGGTAACTCAAGGTGTAACTTCAGATTACGGTATGCATTGCCACGCGAAGCATGGCAACGAGGGGGAGTGGGATGCATGGCTCAGAACTTTCACCCCACCGTATGTATTGCCACGCAGAGCATGAAAGCGGGGGATACTTGAGGATGACTGAGTTTAAAGTACCTGTCCCAATAAATACGTTAAGTTCTGGGATCTTTCTTTGCAGCTTTACTATAGTTAGTTAAGCAATCATCGGCATAAAAGGTTTATTACTCTTGGTCGCTCAGCCTGAATTATCGCTTTCCTTTGCCATAGCGGATATTGCCTTTGTTCAGGGGAGGAATTTCGGACTTTTTACTTTTGGCACTTTGTCAACTGGTTCTTATTGTTTTGTTACAAAGCCAAACAATAAATGTAATGAAATAATCTTATTTTATTGATATGTTCAATAGTTAAGTGCTAGATTTAAACGATCGTTCAAGCAGTAAAGCAGGCTGTTAAGTAAGAGAAAATGGTTAAATGTTAACGAGTTATCAAATAACCTTAAGAAGCGCAGTGATGCTCCCGCTATTAGTGATTTTTGTTATTACTGTCGGGGCGATTACTGTTGTCCATCATAATGCTTACGAAAATGCGGTAAGTAATATAAGTAACAAGCAGCTATCGGTTTTAACTACTATAGTTTCTTCTAAGCTGAATAATTTTCTTTCAAACCCGTTTGACGCCAGCATAACTTTAAGCCAGATTATTGGTTTTAATCAGCTTTATAGCGCTGAGAATACCAAATCCATTCAGCAGCAACTTCATAGTTATCTATCTCAGCCGTTTAGGGCAAGGCCGCAATTGGATGCAATGGGCTTTGGCAGTGAGAACGGTGATTTTATCGGCTTCAGGAAAGAGGATAATCAAGACCTCACCCTGATAGTGCAGGACTCGCGCACCGACAATAAGTTGATCGTGTATCGCAACGATAGCATTAGTGATGACACCCGAACCGTTATTGACAACTATGATCCACGAAAACGCCCGTGGTATACCCCGGTGGCTGACAACAAGCAGCTGCAGTGGTCCTCCGTTTATGTAAATAATGACGAGAAAAAAGAGATCACCATGTCGGCTCTTGTGCCTGTCCTTAATAAAGGCACGTTTCAGGGGGTAGTAGTTACCGATGTGAAGATCAACAGTTTTAATGCTTTTTTGCAGAAGCAGCAGCAAACCTCAAACGCTACTATTTATATTGTTGATGAAAGCGGGCGCATTATTGCTAACTCTGCAGGTAGCAGCCCTTTTGTTGCAGATGGTGAAGCAGAACGCATTCTGGCCGTTGACAGCAGTAATTCAATAATCAAGTCCAGCGCCGGCCATTTACCCGACGGTGGTTTAGAAAATCAAACGGCTTCGATGCAGTTTATCTCTACCGTAGAGGGTGAGCGTTATTTTAATCAGATGACCCCTTTCTCTGACGAGTACGGTTTGCGCTGGTTTATTGTTGTGATGGTCTCCGAGCATAACCTTGTTGGGGAACTTTCCCAAAGCCAAAGGGATGGCTGGCTTATTGGTTTACTGGTGAGCCTGTTTGGTATCAGTGTCGGTTTTGTGGTGTTGAGTTACGTTGTAAGACCTATCACTTCAACTGCCGACGCCGCTAAGCATCTGGCCGGTGGTAACTGGGACACAGTATTGCCTAAGCCGGGGCATATTTATGAAACCACTATGCTGGTAGATGGCTTTAATGAAATGGCCAAAAACCTTCAGGCCTCCTTTGAAAAGCTGCGGACTCAGCTTGTATATGATTCATTGACCAAGCTATATAGCCGCGAAGGTTTGATTAAGACTTGTGATGCTCTTCCTAAACTGGAAGGCAGTTTGATCTCCATTGGCATTAACAGGTTCAGGGATGTTAATGACAGTCTGGGGCATACTCAAGGCGATTTGCTGCTGTCGGATATTGCTAACAAACTGATTGTGCTGTTTCCGGTCAACTGTTATATGGCGAGAACGGGTGGCGATGAGTTTGCTATTTACTTCCCTGATTTAAAGAACAAAAGTCATTTAGATCAGTATGTGAATAGAATTACTCAATTATTTGCCTTTCCGTTTTCAGTTAATGGCGAGAATATTGTGGTGAGTGTTGCTATCGGAATTGTTAAGGTTCAGGCCTTCCAAAGTATGAGGTTATGTCTGAGAAATGGCAGCATTGCATTAAGTAATGCTAAGAAAGATCCGACATTGATCAGCCATTATCTGCCGGAAATGGCAGACGCTTCCCGCAATAAAACCCTGATGCAGACTAAGATTCGTGACGCCATTGAGCGAAACGAATTTGTACCTTTTTATCAGCCGATTGTTGAGCTTAAAACTGGCAAGGTTGTCGGGGCAGAAGCGTTAGCCCGCTGGCAGTCTGCCAACTCAAGTTTGATCCCTCCTATAGAGTTTATCCCGATTGCGGAAGAGAGTGGCCTGATAGGTTCCATTGGTGAGCTTATTCTAAGGCAGGCCTGTTTTGACACCATGCAGGGCATTAGCGACGGCAAATGGGATACCTCATTCCATATGCACGTTAACCTGTCGGTTAAACAGCTGGCGCAAGATGAACTGCCGAATCAAATCAAACGTATTCTTGATGAGTCTCAACTGCCGGCCAACAACCTGACGTTAGAAATCACCGAGTCTCAAATCGTCAATAATGATGCTGTGATCATTAAAAATATGAATGCGATTAAAGAGTTAGGCATTCAGATTGCCATTGATGATTTTGGTACCGGTTATAGTTCGCTGGCTTACCTGAACGATCTGCCATTTGACTGTCTGAAAATCGACCGCGCTTTTGTCGCTAAGCTTAATAGGGAAGAGCTTGAGAGTTCTATTATTGCTGCCATCGTCAATATCACTAAAAATCAGCAGGTTGAGATAATTGCAGAAGGCATCGAGGTAGAAGAGCAGCAACAACTGCTGGTTGAACTTAATTGCCCGCTCGGGCAGGGCTTCTATTATAGTCGCCCTGTACCTTATCAGGATTGGTCAGTCGAGCTGGATAAAGCGACATAGCAAATTCAACCGGTTTGGTTTTTCTTTGGGAAAGTATGCCGTTTTTAATCCGCATGCAGAAAGTGATTATTTGAGTTAATTGATTATATGAAAGAGCAAAATGAACATTACTTAAAACAAGAGTTGTATTCTCTTGTTAAGAACAGTGACAGCATTTTCGAATTTTTGATATCAGGTTCACTTGACGGGATATGGTACTGGAATCTGGAAAACCCGGTGGATGAATGGATGAGCCCACGCTTTTGGGAAGTGTTAGGTTACGATCCTAAAGACAAGAAGCATTTGTCTTCAGAATGGCAGGACATTATTAATCAGGATGATTTAAAAATTGCCATAGAAAACTTCCAACTGCACTGCGACGACCCTCAGTTCCCTTATGATCAAATTGTTCGTTATAAACACCGCGATGGTTCAACGGTGTGGATTCGCTGCCGGGGTATCGCTATCCGTGATGAGAATGGCAAAGCGGTGCGTATGCTTGGCGCTCATAACGATGTAACCAGCTTAAAGAACGCTGAGTTTAAGTCTTACCACGATGAGCTTACCTCTTTATACAATCGTTATTTCTTGTTTGAAGAGCTGTCGAATATGTTGCATCTTGCTATCCGCCGGCAAGAGCCGCTCTCTCTGATTATGATCGATATCGATGATTTCAAAAAAATTAATGACAATCATGGTCACCTATACGGAGATGGCATTTTAAATGGCGTAGCCAAGGTGATTTTAGAATCGACCAGAGGCGGTGATATTTGCGCCCGTTATGGTGGTGAAGAGTTTGTTATATTGCTGCCGAACACCGACGTTGATGACAGCATTGAGGTAGCTGAGCGTATAAGAAAAAGCATTGAGCAACAGGTTTGGGATAAAGTCGCCGTTAGGGTAAGCGTCGGTGTTTCAACCTTTATAAAACAAGCTGGAGATGATCACACGGTCAGCTATTTAGGCAAAGTGTTGCTTAGCCACGCTGATATTGCTATGTATAAAGGCAAAAAGAATGGAAAAAATCAAGTAATTCACCACGCCAGATAATCCTCTTAGTTAAACTCAGTCATTGTCAGTTGGCGAACTTCTGACTGAGCATCTGGCCTCTTTACCCGCCATGTACATCTACTTCTCTAAGGAATACCCCTCAATGGTGCCACTACGGCTGTTTATTGCTCATTTAAAAGAGGGGGAGTGATTTTTTGCCAACGTATACACTGCCGCGCAGGAGCATGGCAGCGAAATGAAAAAAGGGGAGAAAGAGATATGCGATGTGAAGTATGCGTATCATTTCTAAGTCAGGTATGCATTACCACGCAGAGCGTGGTAACGAGGGGCTAACTTAATATTCCGCCTCCGGCTAATACTTTGTTGAGTCCATTATTACTAACATCTTTGCGGAAAATAGCATAAGATGCACGGCCTTTACTTAGCACTGAGCCACTCATCGTAATGACAGATAATACACAGCAAGTGACCTTTACCGATCTTGGATTGATTCCAACCTTAGTTGAACGACTAGAGTCTCTGGAATATAGCCAGCCGACGCCAATTCAATCCCATACTATTCCTCATGTACTTGAGGGGCGGGATATTATTGGTGGTGCTAATACCGGTTCTGGTAAGACGGCTGCTTTTGCGTTGCCGATCCTGCAAAAGGTCTACCTGCAAGAGGCATCGCCTAAACGCCGCGGTAATTATGTGTCTCATCTGATTTTGGTTCCGACCCGTGAGCTGGCATCACAGGTGGCTTACAACGTTAAGTCATACTCGTACCATCTGAGAGATAAGATCAAAACCGTTGCGGTGTTTGGTGGCGTATCGGTGAACCCTCAAATGCAGGCGCTTCGTGGTGGTAGTGACGTTGTTGTTGCAACGCCGGGCCGTTTGTTGGATCTGGTGTCCAGTAACGCTATCAAATTGAATCAGGTAAAAACATTGGTTCTCGATGAAGCTGATCGCATGTTAAGCCTTGGGTTTACCGAAGAACTTAATAAGATTCTGGCACTGCTACCTGAGAATAAACAGACATTGCTGTTTTCTGCCACTTTCCCTGAAAAAGTGACGAGTCTGGCTAAGGGCTTGCTACACGATCCTGTAGAAGTTCAGCTACAGAGTGCGGAAGCCAGTACCTTGGTACAACGTGTATTTAGTGTAAATAAAGGCGAGAAGAGCGCAGTACTGGCGCACCTGATTAAACAGCACCAGTGGCGACAGACGCTGATTTTTGTAAATGCCAAGAATGCCTGTAACCACCTCGCTCAAAAACTGTCGAAACGTGGTATCACTGCTGAGGTTTTCCATGGTGACAAGGGGCAGGGCGCCCGTACTCGTGTGCTTGACGGATTTAAGTCTGGTGAGATTCAGGTACTTATTGCTACCGATATCGCGGCTCGTGGTCTTGATATAGAAAAACTACCTGTGGTGATTAACTTTGACCTTCCACGCAGCCCTGCTGACTATATGCACCGAATCGGACGTAGTGGTCGTGCTGGCGAAGTCGGCCTTGGGTTATCGCTTATTGATTACGATGACTATCACCACTTTAAAGTGATTGAGAAGAAAAATAAGTTCCGGCTTGAGCGAGAGCAGGTTGAGGGCTTTGAAGTGGAAGACGATCAAAGCGAAGCCTACTTTGCACCAGCGAAACCACGTGCCAAACCTGCCGGTACAGGTAAAAAGAAGAAAAAGCGTAAGCAGTAGAGTATAGCTGGTGGGAGAGGGCTAGCGGGTTATAGGTAGATAAAATGCAATGACTTTTCCCGCTTCGCTGCAACTGCGGCTTTGCATTATGGCTATGGTAATTTACAAATACAGCATAGGATTCATCTGCTGGTGCAAAATCCTAACTATAAAAATATCCACTTTTCTGATTCGATAAAAAATAGAGTGTTTGTGGTGTTCGTGTCGACGAATCCCCGCTTTCATATCATCACAAACACGACCAATAAAAGGTGCCTCTGATATGGTTTTAAGTACTGACTCGAGTTCGTCAGTATACTTATCCGCCTGATCTTCACCAAAATTGAGAAAGGTATACTCGTAGATATTGCCAAAATCTTCAGCAGCTTTTTGAGATAGCTTATACATTTAATTTGGCCTTGCGCTGGGCAGCTATTTCTTTGAGAGACAATGAACTTTCTCCGCTCGCATCTCCCTCATCGATAGCCCGGCGAAGTAAGTCTAACTGATTTTCTTTTTGCTCCAATAGGCGCAAAGCACTACGCATTACTTCGCTAGTTGAACCGTAACGGCCACTTTTTACCATACGATCAACAAAACCATCTAAAGACTCTCCAATTGTTACACTCGTTGTTCTACGCATCATCTTTACTCTGTGTTAACTATTCACACAAATGATCATAGCATGCATATACCGATTGTTCGAGATGAGTATCAGGAATTTCGGGTAACTCATGTGGATCACACAACCACGCCGAAGCATGGCAGCGAGGCATAAAGAGAGCCAGATTTCTGGCTCTCTTGTAACTTTTATGACTCTGTTTTTATTCCGGCTTGCAGTGAAACTGCCTTGTTATCTCCGCGGTCAAACGCGTCACTGAGGACACGTAAGTTTTCACCGACTCTGGCAAGCTCTTTACTTGCCTCCAGAGTCTGAAGAGAGGATTCTGAGGTTTGGTCGGCCACATTTTGGATGGTGTTGGTTCTGGCACTCACATCCTCAGCCACATCACCTTGCTCTTTCACAGCCTGAGCCACCTGAGCATTCATCTCTGTGATATTGGTTATTTCACCGGAGATGGAATCCAGAGTACATTTCACATTCTCTGTTTTTTCTACCATCTCTTCGACCTGAACTTTACTTTGATGCATCCGCTCGACTGCAGAATCTGCACTGTTGGTCAGGCTATCGATCATCTTCTCGATTTCGACGGTAGAGTTCTGGGTTTTCTGTGCCAGTGAGCGCACTTCATCGGCAACAACGGCAAAGCCTCTGCCGTGTTCCCCCGCTCTGGCAGCCTCAATGGCCGCGTTTAACGCCAACAGGTTGGTTTGTTCTGAGATGTTTTTAATCACATCCAAAATTGAGACGATATTTTCACTGTCCTCTTTTACTGACATGATGACGTGCTCAGACTCATTGATGGTCTGAGCCAGTGTACTCATGCCGTCAACCGTATCGGAGACCAGCTCGTTGCCTTTAAAGGTTTCAGAGCTGACTAAGTTGGCGGACTCAAGGGTGAGTTCTGCTTTGGTGGAGACTTCATGAGCCGATGCGCTCATTTCTGTCATGGCTGTGGCAACTTGCTCAACATCTTGTTTTTGTGTCGATACCCGTTGTGATGTCTGATCGGTAAGGACTGAAAGCTCTTCAGAAGAGCTGGCGATCACCGATATATTGTCACTGATCTCGCCAATCATTGCGCCGAGACGCTCTGACATGCCTCCCATTGCCGATAAGAGTTGCCCCAGTTCGTCTTTGCGGTTGTTCTCTATGTTGACACTTAGTTTGCCCTGAGCGATTTGATTCATGGTCTCAACGGCCAGTTGCAGAGGTGGAACAATGATACGGGTCATAACAAAAGAGATGATACAACCGAATATCACCGCTATTGCGGCAATTGAAGTATTGGTGACAGTAAGCTCTTTGCTGTTTGTTTCCAGCATCTGTTTGGCTGTAGCACGGATAGACTCTGCAGAGCTTTGGATCTGGTCAGCGTTTTCAAGCAACAAGGTTCCGGTTGCCTTATTTTCCTTTACGGTTGAAACATACTGGTTGAATGCTGCTTGGTACTCCTGCATAGCCTGAACGGCCTTTTCTACATTTTCATCAGGGTAATAGAAGGTCTCTTTCATTAGTACATTGATCGAAGCAACAAGCTCGTTTACCTGCTCAACATAGCTGAAGTCATCCATGATTATCAGGTTCTTTTCAGCCTGACGAGCTTCGTAGAGCATCTTAATCAGACGGTTGGCATCATCAGCACTATTAACCGACTGGTAGATATTGGTTACTGCCTCATAGGTATTTGATGTTTGTTGCTCATTAATCTGATGCAGCAAACTCTCTTTTTGTGACTGCCTGACTAAAACCAATGCGGCTTCGGCATTTTGCGCAGCAGTACGCATCTGCTCATTTAAGCCGTTTATGCGTCCCATTCCTTCTAGGTACTTTTCTAGTGTTTCACTGTATTCGTCAGAGTCTTTAACAATGCCTAACAACACGGTTTCCTCGTAAAGGCCGGTGTTGGCAACTTCTACCGCGAGTTTTTCGACCGAAACTAACAGGTCATCAATGGTCTGAATGTATTGCTTATCTTCGTGGATAACAAAGTTCTTTTCGGCAATTCTGACGTCTTTAATATGTTTCACTATTCTGTTGAGATTGTCAGCATGCTCAACGTTTTTGCTCATTTCGTTGGTGTTGATTAAGGCGACTGCGGTAGAGAAAGCAATGAAAAATATTAACATAACGAAAGCAATAGCCAGTTTTGTTCCAACTTTTGTATCGTATAACCAGTTGATCTTCATAAATAACCTCAGTAAACATAGTGGCATGTGAAATGTGTTTGTTGTTTTTTGTTACAGTGGTTTTTTAAAATAAAGTTTTTATAAATCAGGCAATTGAAGCCTTTTCTGTAACATTGCTTTGTCACCGTAATTTCTTTCTATGTTTGTGTAAAACAAATATATGTAAGCAAATGTTATGCAAGTGATGTCTTAGCTGGTGAGTTGATTTGGATAGGTCAGTATTGTGTATTTGTAGTCTGAGGCGTAATGCCTGTTTTTCTTGTTGCAAGGTTTATCCTTCCCGGTTATTTCTTTACACTTGCCACTCAACAAGTAGTTAGCCAAAGGATTAACAAATGACAAAAGCGAAAATCGGGATTGTGACGGTAAGTGACCGTGCAAGCGCTGGTGTGTATGAAGACATTTCTGGTAAGGCCATTATTGAAACTTTGAATGAGTATCTGGTTTCGGAGTGGGAACCGGTTTATGAAGTGATCCCGGACGAGCAGGATGTTATTGAAGCCACCCTGATCAAGATGGCCGATGAGCAGGATTGCAGCCTGATTGTAACCACAGGTGGCACTGGTCCGGCTAAGCGCGATGTTACTCCTGAAGCAACGGAAGCCGTTTGTGACCGCATGATGCCTGGTTTTGGTGAGCTGATGCGTGCTGAGTCTCTTAAATTTGTTCCGACGGCGATTCTGTCACGCCAGACGGCAGGCCTTCGTAACGATTCACTGATCGTAAACCTGCCCGGTAAGCCTAAATCTATCCGTGAATGTCTGGACGCTGTATTTCCGGCTATTCCCTACTGCATTGACTTGATGGAAGGCCCGTTTCTTGAGTGTAATGAAGAGGTGATTAAGCCTTTTCGTCCTAAGCAGAAATAGCAGCATTTAGTTTTTATTCAAGCTCAGAATAAACCAAAAGCGGCAATAAATTTGCCGCTTTTGTGTTTTATCTACATAACTGTGGATTAATTTTGTTTTTATTATCGTATGAAGGGTTGGTCATTGTGTCCTTCCGGTGGGTATACTGTTCTATTATTGATTCAGATAAGCTGTTCGGCAGAGAAACGTAAGCGGTGATCTATGACTTTTGAAAAAACCATTCTTTATTATGTATATGATCCTATGTGCGCCTGGTGCTGGGGGTATAAGCCTGTCTGGAAGCAGATTGAAACCGCTCTTCAAGAAGAAGTGGAGATTGTTTATTTGCTGGGTGGGTTGGCTCCGGATTCTGATGTACCAATGCCGGTTGAACAACAGAGCCTGATTGCCTCCTACTGGAAACGGATAGAAGCCTATCTTGGTACAGAGTTTAACTATGAATTCTGGAGCAAAAATACGCCGAGAAGGTCAACCTATCCGGCTTGCAGGGCAGTGATTGCGGCCCGAAAGCAAGATGCGGAAAAGGCCATGTATGCCGGAATTCAGCATGCTTACTATCTGGAAGCAAAGAACCCGAGTGACAATGAAACTCTGATCGGCGTGGCAGAAAAAATAGGGCTGGACAGCAAGCAGTTTACTGACGATCTGCTGGCTGAGGAGACTCAATCTGAACTTCTTGAGGAGCTTCAGTTTGCCCGTAACATCGGCGGAAACAGCTTTCCTTCACTGTTCATCCGCTCAAAACAGGGCATTACAGAGTTACCGGTTAACTATGAAGACCCCGGGGTAACCTTGTCTCAGATTAGGGCGTTGATTTAGCCCCCAATAATTGGTTGGCCAACTATTGGGGGCTGTGGGTTTGTTGTTTTAATTGTTTGGATAACCGGGGAACTTTGCTTTAACGTCTGCCCGGCTAGGGAAGTACTTATTCATGAATGAGACCACTTCTGGGTCATTCGCTTGTAGCTGTATATAAGTGGCCGATTTCAATTCTTGAGCTGTATAGGTTTTGTAGTTTAAGTCGTAATAAGCATAGAGCGAATATGCTAGGTATTCTTGATCATAAGACTCGGCATCAAGATCGGCGCTCACAATATTAGCGTTTTTACCATTAGGGTAATAGTTTCCTGATCTAAGCGCTTTTTCATTGAGTTGATCGAGCTCTTTTTGCAATTGTGCCCATTTTGAAGATGGATTAGTAATCGCTAAGTGCATGATTCCGTAGTCATGCACAAAATGTATGATTTCTTCAAAAGCGGCATCTCGTTTACCTGTTAAATCCGGCTTATTTTCTGTACCGTCAGTAGTGGTTGTTTCTGTCGCAAATAGGTCTTGAAAACGATATGCCTCACTTAAATACTCTCCGCCAGTACGGCCACTCCAATGTTCATCATAAAAGAAAGCCATAGTAGCTTTGCTATCGAAAATGGCTTTAGTAACTTCAGTAGAGAAGTTATCTAGATAGTATTTCATCACTTTTTTAACGTGCGCAACTTTCGCTTCCGAACCCCCTTGATCCTTATCTTCAATTAACAATGGAATTTTATAGCCATGGGCTTCGACACACGTTTGGTGCTTTATACCTTTTGTGTTTAACGTGCCTGTTGTTAGAGAAATGGCTGAACAATCCATACCGCTTGTATCAACGGCTGAATAGGTAACAGAATCAGGCGTTGTTGGTAAAATTTGAATACCATTACTCAGCTTGTCGGCAATACGGACATACAGGTTCATTGGCCGTTGTTGGTCTATTGAGTAAGTTTTACCGTTATTTAGATTCACAAAATTTTTATTGATAGTGAGTGAGTCGATGTTTGCCCAAAGAATTACGTTATTGATATTATTTTCAACTTTCGCGATAGCAAGTCCCGCAGGTGTAGTTGTAGAAGCGAAATTCTCATAGTAAAGGTTATAGCTTGTAACTGGGTACGATTTTCCATCATTAGTTGTTGCTGTAACAGAGAAGGTAATCTCAGCATCAGTTAGAGTTTTGTAGTTACGCCCAACTATGCCGTGAACTTTCGCAAAGGAACCCGCGCCCAGTCTTGGTTCACTAAAAACTGTGGTATCAACATTAAAATTGCTATCAGAAAGTGGCTTGATTGAGGCTACTGCTAAGGACAACGAGTAGTTATTACCCAATTTAGCCACGGAGGTTGGACTTGAAGCATCAATGCTTGAAGTCAGTTGGGAAGAAGATGAGTTTCCTTCACCTCCGCAACCTATCAGAAAAAGTGGCAATGACAAGAGAAGTGGGTATACATTACGTTGCATTTGCTTAGTTTCTCGCGCGATTATTAACAAGGAACTCAATTATATAAAAAGGACTTTATCGTGTGTGTAAGCCTTTGTAAGAGTGAGGAAGGACTGTCATCGGTCAGCGGTTGCCAGTGAGTGTTTTACACGCAACCATAATAAAGATTAAAGCACTTACGCACGTATTGTCGCGGTCAGATCCCACCCTTACATACCCTTACATCTGATTACAGAATTTGTCTGTTTCCTCAAGTTTTGATTTCGTTAGATCTTGTAAGGTGACATTTTAAGGCTGAGAACATACTATTTTTATATTTATCAACAGATTAAGTGAACTCTTCAGAACATTTATGATGGTAATAGCCTTAGCACTGTGAGCCATGTTTTAAGACGGCTCTCAGCGATGAGATACCACAAAACTTTGAGAAATATCATAAGGCTACCGGGAGAAATATGTTGGTATTGCGCGTATGTTGATTAACTTGTGGCTGTAAAACGTCACAACTGACAATAAGGTTGCTTTTTGAACAACGCAGTATTTTCAAATCCGTTTCTCAAGTGGGGGGACTTTGTCGTCCGCTTTATTGTCGGCGGCCTGTTTCTGGTTACCTCTCTTCATAGTGCTTTTCAATTCCGCTCTTCCGTCACAATTGTTTCAGCCTATGGATTAGTACCGGAGTTTTTTGAGCCTGTTTTTACCGCTGTTTTGCTGGTATCGGGAACGGTCGCCGGAGTGATGGTTTTGCTTGGCCGTACGGAAGGTATTTTGCTTGCATTGACGCTACTGATCTGTTTTTCCATTGTTGCCGGTTATGGGGTGGCAATCGGTCTGGATATCGACTGCGGCTGCCTGCCTGAAGACGATCCTAAGTATCAGGCGTTCTCTAATCTGCGCATTGAACTGGTCAAATATATAGCCTGTATGGTGCCGTTGGCACTCAGTTATTGGTTTAGGTTACAACTAGAAAAATCGGAGTATTAAAATGAAAAAAGTGGTTTTAGGGCTGGCTTGTGTGGCCGTTATTGCCGGCGCAGCTGTTTATTTTGGTGGCGCTTCGCAGTTTGAAAAAGAAGTGGCTACTGAGGCGTCCGGGATTAAACTTGCCCGTGAGGTTAGCCGTGGTGGTTATCAGTTGATTAGTACTAAAGAGTTGCAGGACAGTATTGCCGCCAACGAAGATATGATCATCGTCGATACTATGCCGTACGAAGACAGCTACAAGAAGAACCATATTCCCGGAGCAAAGCAGTTTCTGTTCCCTATTCCTGAAATGACTGAATGGGATTCAGCAGAAACCAACGGCAAGGATATTGAAGCTTATAAAGCTCTGCTGGGCGATGATCTGAATAAAAAGATTGTTATCTACTGTGGCTTTGTGAAATGTACCCGTAGTCACAATGGTGCTCAGTGGGCTGTGAAGTTGGGGTACACCAATGTTCTAAGACATCCGGGCGGTATTTTTGCGTGGAAAGGCGCCGGTTATGATGTGGAGCAGGGCGGTTAATTTAAAGGAAAATAACTTGGTTTCTTCCTTTGCGTTTAGCCTGATACATGGCTTTATCTGCCCGGTTGAGTAGTGAAGAAGAGCTATCTCCCTCCGTTAGCTGGCTTACACCGAAGCTGGCGGAGGTGTTTCCCGCTTTAGTGAAAGTGGTTTGTTCTATGGCATAACGCACTTTTTCTGCCAATAGTCCGGCTTCATCAGCGTTAGTATCCGGGCAGATAATGAGAAATTCTTCACCACCCCAGCGTCCGGTAATATCAGTCTCTCTGGCATGGCTTTTGAGAATATTGGCCACTTCAACCAGCGCATAATCTCCCGCAGAGTGACCGAATGAGTCATTGATCAGTTTAAAGTGATCCATATCGAGTAAGATAACGCAGAATGGCGATTGATGCTGTTCTCTGACAGCGTCTAGTAGTACTTCTTCCAGCTTTTGCCGGTTGTTCAGTCCGGTCAGGTGGTCAGTAATACTCATTCTGCGTAGCTTTTCCCGCTCCGCTTCCAGCGACTTTTCAGTACTGATATCTTCAATCACGCCCCAGACAACTTCACGGCCATCAATATCCAGCATTTTAAATCCGGATAAGCGGATCGGCACAAGGGAACCATCTTTACGGATATACTCTTTCTCGTTTGGGCCAAAACGACCGGTCTGATTCAGCTCCTCCATCTGTGTCTGTTCCTGAAAGTCATACTTGCGGGGCGTAATATCCCAGAAACTCATGGCCAAAAACTCACTGCGCGTATAGCCGACATAGCTTAACAGCGCATCATTTACCTCCAGAAAATCGCCGGTATCATGGCTTACCATCGCCATGCCGATAGGGGAGTTCTCAAACAGAAGAATAAACTTATCTTCCGCTCTTTGGAGTTTAGTCATCTTTGAGCCTCATTGGAGCTTATATCTTAGCGTTTACTGAAGTAATAGCACTATTGATGAGTTAGTCAATCTTGTCCCTTAGGGTTTGTGGATCAGGGGCATAAACGCAGGAATCTAGACGGATTTCTCGTGCCACAGCTGACTCAATGGCAAACTCCTCATCATGGCTTATCAAAACAAAACCGGACGGGTAGTTTCTAAGTGCTTCAGCCAATATCTGCTTTGACTGCAAATCCAGATGGTTGTCAGGCTCATCCAGTAGCAGCAAAGGGTAGTCCGGCTGATGGCTGGCAATCAGCATTGCCAGTTTCATTTTCTCGCCGCCATTAAGCTGTCCGCCAAGGCGGGAAACATGGTCACTGCGAAAACCTATGCCTGCCAGCAGGGTTCGGGCTTCTTTCTCCGGCATATCCTAGCAGTGCTGCATCATATTTTCCAGCAGGGAGTAATGTTGGCATACAACGGAAAAGTGTTGTTCAAGATAGTAAACGGGGGTGTTTACTGTGAGTTCACCCTGAAGCAAAGCCAGATCGCCTGTCAGAGTTTTTAGCAGTGTAGATTTACCACTGCCATTGCTTCCGGTCAGGTGGACTTTCTCATTATTGCGTAACTGGAAAGTCAGCGGAGCCTGACTGCCGAAGCAAAGCACCCCGTTCAGCATTGAAATGGTTTTTCTGCTGGAACTTTCTCCGCTGGCTAAATGTAGTGACTGGCGTTTTAGTTGTTGATGCCTCTGCCTGAGAGCCTGTTCTTTCTGCTGTAAATGGCTTTTTCTGAGCTGATCGTTTTTGTTACGGTTGGCGGCGCGATTTTCCGCGCTTTGCTTTTTACCGTCTGTCAGTATTTTTGGCTGGCTACCGGACTTTCTTTGTTTGCTGCCCTGAGAGGCGCGCTGTTCTGCTCTTTCCCTGCTTTTTTGAGTCTGTTGCTCTAACTGTTTTTTCTGTTTGTTGATGCTGACCAGTTGTCTCTCTACAGCGTTCTGCTCCGCCTGCTTTTGCATTGAATACATATCGTAGTTACCGACGTATACTTTCAAGCCTAGTGCCGACAGTTCCCAAATCTCTTCCATCTGACGCAGCAGCGCTCTGTCGTGGCTGATTAAAAGAATGGCACCTTTGTATGCCTGAATACGGTCGATTAACCACTGTCTGGCGTCGCTGTCCAGATGATTAGACGGTTCATCAAGTAGCAACAGATCGACGTCACTTTCAAATAGTTTCCATAATTGCAGGCAGGCAAATTGCCCTCCGCTAAGAAAGGTACAGTTTAACTCTGGGTTCGGTGGCAGGTTCATCTGCTCCAGTTGCTGTTTTAGCTGGCTTTCCAGTTGCCATTGATCATTTACTTGCTCAAACCACTTTTCATCACAACTACCAAGCGCTATCTGCCTCAGTGCATAGAGCTGGTGTTCCTTTCCGAGATAACGGGCAATGCTGCAGTTTGGGCTGACGGTTTGGGCACCGTGCTGATTAAACAGACCATAGCTGGCGGGTGGGGTGACTGAGCCGCTGGTGGGCTGAGTCTCCCCACACAAGAGCGATGAAAGCAGACTTTTTCCGCTGCCGTTACGGCCTGTCAGGCCTACCCGTTGCTTGTTCATTGAGCAAGAAATATCAAGGAAAAGCTGTTGGCCGTTGTTAAACTGGTAGCCAATATTGCTGGCGATAAATACGGGCATAGTTGCCTCCTGTTATGCAGGGGCAGCCGTAGCTATTCATGCTGGCTTAATGATAAACGTCCGACAATTTATAATCTTCCCTTGGCAGAAGAGTAATAGATAATTTGCCGTAAACGGTTATTGCAACGAGAGTTCAGATAGTGAGCTACGCCTACTAACCCTGTAGATCCAAAAAATAATGATTTGATATGGATAACAGGTTTAGTTGTTCATCTTGGCGTAATCTCCGGCAGAAGTGATGGGCAGAGTATAGCGACAGGCTTGCCATAAAGGCAAGATTTTAAATATTTGTTGGCGTAAGTTACTTAATATAAAAAGGTTTTAATCCCGGTAAGGAAAGGTATGAATATAGCGAAAATAATGCATGACTATAACCTGTTTGAGCGTAAGGAACTGAACGCCTTTAATGGTGAGCAGGTTTGCGAGGCGGAGCTGGTTAAGTTTGTCTGCGACGATACTTATGGAAGTTATATTTCTTTTTTCAGCTTTAGTGAGCAAGTGGCAGAACAGCGTATAGCGCAGCAAGTGGACTACTTTAAGCAGAGAGGCCTGAAGTTTGAGTGGAAAACTTACTCAACAGATCTGCCGGAAAACATGGGAGATCTCTTGTTGGCAAAAGGCTTTACTCAGGAAGAGACAGAATCTTTTATGGTTCTGGATTTAGCCACCGCTGAGGAAAGAACATTTAATGAGTTTGCGCTGACAGAGGCGACAGACAGTAAAGGTATTCGCGATGCTATTGATGTTCAGCAGCAGGTGTGGGGTGGTGATCTGGAGTGGCAGTACAACTATCTGCTAAAGCTGAAAATCCACTCACCGCAGGCGGTTTCCATTTATGTAGTTTATGTTGATGGTAAGCCGGTTACGTCGGCATGGCTGACTTTTAACGGTAATAGCCCTTTTGCCGGCATCTGGGGTGGCAGTACGGTTGAGGAGTATCGTGGCAGAGGGTATTACTCTCTGTTACTGAATAAACGCATCGCAGAAGCGAAGGAGAGAGGCAAGCAATATCTGATTATCGATGCCTCTGAAATGAGTCGTCCAATCGTAGAAAAGCACGGCTTTAAGTTAGTGGCGAAAACAACAGGCTACTCTTCACCTGAATAATGTATGCAGAAACCTGCTTGTTTTTACGCCTGTTGTTTCTGGCTGCTTTGGTCGTTACAGAGAGATATATAAACACTGACATCCGTGGCCTGTTCATCACAGGTGTGGTAAAGCTCAAAGCAGGGACCGTCACCCATATGGGAATCAGAGGCTTCGATTTGTTCCATCAGGTTTTGCCACATCTCACCATATTGGGAGAACTCAGTAACAATTTTACGCAGTGTGGCATATTCGCCCGCCGGGATCTCCTGCAGTGCGATATCGTGTGGGGTTTCAACGTCTTCCGGCACCATCATACCAATATCTGCGCGGCACGCTTCTGCCGGCGTTACATCAGGGTCATCGTGGAAGATATGTACCCGGTTAGCATCGGGAATATCGTGACTCTTCGCCCATTCACCAATTTTCTCCATGGCTTGTGGGATCCCTTCTCCATAAGGGCCGGTTAAACGTATATAGGCAATTTTGAAAGGTTCTAATGTCTGTGTTTTCACCACGTTCACCTCTTGTGAGTGTTATTGGTTTTTCTTTTGTTATTTTAATTATATGCATAAACCATGCATAAGACCTTGTATGTTAACAAACCAAGAGAGGAATTAATTTGTTGTAGTTCTTTGTTTTCGAAAATTTCGAATGTTGACATGTTTCGAATATTTCGGATAATTTAAAGAGGTACTTTCTGTTGTTGTAAGAGGGAAAACATGAGCGTCACGACGACACTTCCAAGCGCTGAAGAAATGGCACTTGCTAAACTGGGCAGCCAGGA
The DNA here is from genome assembly GCF_028201475.1 of Vibrio sp. SCSIO 43137. Classification (NCBI taxonomy): domain Bacteria; kingdom Pseudomonadati; phylum Pseudomonadota; class Gammaproteobacteria; order Vibrionales; family Vibrionaceae; genus Vibrio; species Vibrio sp. SCSIO 43137. The sequence continues at coordinate 1,286,502 of NZ_CP116383.1, forward strand.
GCTTTCTGCTGTAGTGCAGGCAAACGGTGAGGCTCAGGTCATTAAGGTTATCGATAAGAGTGGTAATGCTCACAATGTCACTTTGCCCGCGAGTGCATTAACCATGATGATTGAGGTACTGACACAACTGGGTCAGGGTAATTCAGTGAATATTACACCTGTCCACGCTGAACTGACTTCACAAGAGGGAGCGGATCTTTTAAGTGTCTCGCGTCCTACTTTTATCAAACTACTGGATTCGGGAGTGATTAAGTATACTCGTACGGGCAACCGCAGAAAGGTCGCATTTGCTGATGTAATGAAGTACAAAAAGCAACGTGAGAAAGAGAGCTTCGCTTCACTGGACGAACTTTCTGCCCTCGATCAGGAGTTAGATATGGGGTATTGATGGGGTCATATACAGTTATACTCGATGCCTGCGTTATGTATCCGGCACCACTGCGTAGTTACTTGATTTACCTCTCTTGCACTGGTTTGTATCGTGCCCGATGGACGAAACAGATACACGATGAATGGATGCGAAATGTGCTTAAAAATAACCCCGACATAGACGTTAAAAAGCTAAAACGAGCCAAGCAACTTATGGACAAAAGTGTTCCGGACTGTCTGATCGAAGATTATGAATCACTTATTGCCGGTATTGAGCTTCCTGATATGGATGACAGGCACGTTGTTGCTGCTGCCGTCAAAGGACAGGCTGAGTCTATAATCACGTTTAACCTGAAAGACTTTCCAAACGATATGCTTAAAGCTATGGATTTAAATGCCATTCACCCGGATGAGTTTTTATGTGACATGTTTGAACTCAATTCTGGCGCTTGTGTTAAAGCTGCGCAAATGCAGCGGAGAAGTCTAAGAAATCCTCCGATGACAGTTAATGAGTATCTGGCTTGTCTTTAACGGCAGAAACTGCCTACTTTTATATCTAAATAATAGCTTTTAAAGCGATGCTTTAACTGTCAGATGTAAAGCTCTCCAACCCACGACAGTAGAGCTTTAAAGGACCTTCCATCATCTGTTCGGTGATTTCACAATCGCTATTATTGCAGCTCATTGCCAATGCGAAGCCGTGCAGATAATCTACCAGAAGATGTAATCCGCTCCGGGCCGATTCCTCACTGAGGTTAAGTGGCTTTATCACCGTATAAAATCGCTGTGAAAATACCTCAGCAGGCCCTTCACAACTCATCCCCAGTAAAGTTTCCAGTAGGCCGGGGTAAGTATGCAGAAGAGTTAGATAACTTTTGCTGAGTTTAAACAGTTCAGTTTGCCATTCCTGATTGCTTGTGGGCTGGTAGATATCGTCAATCAGCGATGTGGTGATAGCTTCAAGCAGTTTGGTTTTATTATCAAAGTAATAATAAATGGCCATAGCATCGACATCTAATTCTGTAGCCAGTTTACGGATACTGGGTATTTTTCCCTCCAGTTTCATCAGGCTTTTGGCTGCCTGCATAATCTTTTCAGTACTTAGCTGGTTACCGGATCCTTTTGGCCGGCCGCGTTTTTTTTCCTTGACACTCATTTCTTTCTCTCGCTAGACTAATATTAAATTCTACGATGTAGAATATTTTAACTTATATTGAGCAGTATGCCAAGGAGAGGCTCTGTTTAGCGACTAAATTGTCCAGTTTAAGAGAGAGCATTATGAAATTTTCTGTTTTTATCGCCACAAGTGCTGATGGTTTTATCGCCAGCAAAGATGGCAGCCTTGACTGGCTGCATGCCGCCGGGAACAAACAAGCCGATATGGGAGATAATGCCGATATGGGCTGGGCTGAGCATCTTGCCTCACATGATTGCCTGATTATGGGGCGTGGTACGATGGAAGCCATTGCCGCTATGAATCTGACCGTGGATAAATGGCCCTATGGTGATATGAAGATTATTGTGCTGAGCAAGACCCTGCAGCAGGTTCCGGATAGTATCCCGGCTGAGATAGAGCTCTACTCAGGTGATATTCCGTCTTTGATCAAACTGCTGGAGCAGCAAGGTCACCAGCGGGCATATGTCGATGGTGGTAAAACCATTCAGTCATTTCTGAATCACAAGTTAATTGATGAAATGAGTATCTTCCGCGCCCCGGTTCTTTTAGGGGAGGGTATTCCTTTGTTCGGCAAAACCGACATTGAGATCAAATTGACAAATGCTCAGTCAGAAGCGTTTGCTAATGATTTTGTGCTGGTGAAATACAAGGTTGTCTATTCGTAATTTGCGCTTTATTTTTGCCGAGTTTCAATGCACTTCTGGTTTTTTTGCACGTTGGTGACATACATAAAGCAGAAAGGTTGAACCTAATAAGAGTGAGTCCTTGATAAATCGAGACGCAATGCGTCTCGAATTGGGAAGACAACTTAACCTTAGATTTTAGTTGTTAGTTAAACTTCAACCCTCTGCCCTTTCTGCTGCGTTAAGATATCCAGAAATTTACGGATTTTAGGGATATTAATCATATCGCGGTGCACCAGAATCCAGATTGGTATCTGCCAGTGCTTATCAACGGGGATTTCTATTAGATCGTTATTGGCTTCTATTGTGTGTCTGGTGGTGAAGCCAATACCACATCCCTGAAGCAAGGCTTTATGCAGGATTTGATGGGCAGAGCTGGTGAAAACGATCTGTTTTGGCTCTACAATGCTGTATATCCATTCGTTCCATTTCAGGTGCTCTGATTTTTCGTTTAAAGCGATAAATCTATGCTTGGCAAACTGGTCTGCTGAAGGCATACCGTGCTGGTTTATATACTTTCGGCTTGCACACAGCACCAGTTCGACGTTGTGAAACGGAATCACTACATTATCTGGAGTGGTGGGCTTAGGGCCGGTTCGCACCGCCAAATCTGCCTCGCCGTACTCCAGTTGGTAAATTCTGGTGTCGCCTTTCACTTCAACTTGCATCTGTGGGTATAAGCGCTGGTACCCGGCAATGGCAGGAACCAGCAGTTTTCCCATATCTTCTACACAAGTGAGGGTCAGGGTCCCTCCGCTCATCTCATCTCTGTGCTTCGCTTTGTTGGCGAACTGACTAAAACGTTCTTCGGTCACTTCACCGAGCTGCATAATTTCAAGGCCGGACTCCGTCGGGATATAGCCCTTATCGTTGCGCTGAAATAGCTTTATACCAAGACTCTCTTCCAGTGCATCAATATGGCGCATAACCGTGGAACGGTGGATGCCAAGTTCGTTGGCTGTTGCACTTAGCGTTTTTAGTTTTGCCAGCTTATAAGCGGTTCTTAACTCGTTCCATCTGTCCATGTGATTTTCCACTTAATTATTTTGTTGCATTAATGCACGTGTGAGTATTTATATTACGCATTTAGTGCGAATGCGCAACAAGGTAACATCTGAGTCTGTTATTAGATTTTGTGCAGGTATGAAATATGAACACTCAGGTATTAGTGATTGGTGGTGGTTTTGCCGGAGTTGCGACGGCTCAGGGCCTTGAAAGTAAGGGGATTAAAACCACGCTGGTGGATAAAAAAGACTATTTTGAAGTGACTTACGCGGTGCTGAGAGATATCACTGCACCGCAGCAAAATAGCAATAAAGCCAGAAAGCGTTATCGCGATTTCCTTAATGGCACCTTTATTCAAAGTGGTGTTAAAGAACTGCGTGACAAAAGTGCACTGCTGGATAACGGCGATGAGCTCCAGTTTGATTACGCGGTAATTGCGTCTGGCTCCCGTTATCCGACTATGCCTGTCTCTAAGTCTCACACCGCGATTGATATTCAGGCCAGAAATAGTGAACTTTCGGGCTACCATCAGCAGCTTAAGTCGGCTTCTGAGGTGTTGATTATTGGCGGCGGCGTTGTGGGGGTGGAACTGGCCGGCGAAATCGCTGATGCTATGCCTCATCTCGCTGTGACACTTGCTCATAAAGGAACTGCTTTGCTGGATGGCTTTAATAACAAGGCGCAATCAAGAGTTCTTAAACAGTTAAATGAGCTTGGCGTCCGGGTTGAGTTTAACAGTGATTATCAAGTTAAAAATGGCCGCTATATTGATAACAACTCGGGCAGATCCAGTGGTGCAGATTTGGTGTTTTCTGCAGTAGGCACTAAGCCGAATAATGAATTTCTTTTGCAAAACTTTGCAGATACCCTCAATGAAAGGGGGCTGGTAAAAGTGGATAAACATCTGGCGGTGATAAATCAGCCTAACCTGTATGCCCTTGGTGATATTGCGGATGTCGGAGAGGCCAAACTGGGTTATCTGGCTCTGCAGCAGGGAACTTATCTGGCTAAAACCATCGCAAATAAACTGGCGGGTAAATCAGTCAAAGGCTACAAGCGCAACCCGTTTATGGCTCTGGTGCCGACAGGGCAGAAAACCGGAGTGGTTCAGCTGCCTTTTGCTGTGACAAGCTGGAAGCCTCTGGTGAATATGAAGCAGAAAGATCTTTTTATCAGCAAGACGTACAAAGCTTTTGGTGCGTAACCTTTGTCGACTAGCCCCCGTTTTCGGGGGCTGTTTGCCTGGCGCAGAATTACGGTTTTTGTTGATCTATCTTATGGATTATCTTCTCCAACCCTTGCCAGAACTGGCGGACAGACGGGCGCATTATGCCTTTTGAACGGTAACAGACCACTTTAAGAGGAATGGTCAGTTCTGGCTGGTGTGGAAAGGCCGGAACCAGATCCCCGCGGGCAAGTTCTGCTTCTATGGCGTGATAGGGAACCCATGCGATGCCTTGTCCTGCCGTAGCCATTTTTATCAGAGTTTCGCTAAGTGTGGTTTCCACAACCTGCTTTAATGCCAGTTGTGGTGCTTCTATTACTGGTGTAACCACACTTTTCAGAAATGTCTGTTCAGAATAGGCCAAATAAGGAAACGGTTTGTCTTCAGGCCAGTTTTCCAGCAGAGAAGGGGCTGCTACAGGCAATATCTTCTCCTCCAGCAGCGGTAACTGTTCAAATCTGTCCTCGATTGACAAAGAAGGACGCATTCCTCTCGTATCGTAAGCAAATAATATATCTGATGAGTTATCCAGTAATGCCTGATAATGGTTATCAATTCCCTGAACGGAAGGGTTAATATCAAAATATAATCCGGCTATATATTCTTTTGCCTGATCAAATAGTCTGGGAATAAGGTTTATTGCGAAAGAGTGTAAACAGACTATACGAACAGAAGTATCCGTTTTTAATGAGGCATTATAAAAATCTTCTTTTGTTATCCGGACGGTTTCTAATATCTTTTCAGCATATTGAACAAAGTTTTTCCCGTGCTCAGTCAATGTGATTGGGTGAGTAGAACGATCAAATAAAGGCACACCTAGCCAAACTTCCAGAGCTTGTATTCTCCGGCTAAAAGCAGATTGAGTAACGTGCCTTGCTTTGGCGGCAGCAGAGAAGCTTTCTAGTTCTGCTAACGCCATAAAGTCATCTAACCACTTGATATCCAATGCTATATTCCTGAGGTTTAGGGTTATTCATAATTTGAATATTATCATTCTAAATCAGCAATAGAAAGATAATTACATATTTTTATTGTGGGTATAGACTGATATCAAATTATCGGAGATGACTATTTTATGAACTCGGATTTATAACTGGATAATATATTTTAACCTTGGTGTTTTTATTTTCTTACTTTGTTTTAGTAAGTGGGTTTCTGCACCTTAAATATATGGTATGCAAGTCTTGTTTCTATAGTTTTGTGTTCGATATTTAATTTTATTTTCTGAAATAAAAAGAGAAATATAGATGTTTACCCTACTAAAAAATGCAGATTTATATAGCCCGGACTATATGGGCAGATCCGATATTCTGATCGGGCAGGGAAAGGTACTGGCTATTTCTCCGCAACTGAATGTATCGGGTCTGGAAGACTTGAATACTATTGACTGTAGCGGAAAAATTGTTGCCCCCGGATTGATTGATCAACACCTTCACCTGACAGGTGGCGGTGGTGAAGCCGGTTTTAGCAGCCGTACTCTTCAGGTAACGCTGTCAAACCTGATTAAGGCTGGTACTACTACAGCAGTCGGTGTGTTGGGAACTGACGGTATCTCCCGTTCTCCGAGAGACCTTTATGCCAAAGCGGCAGCCTTGTGTGAAGAAGGCTTAACGGCCTATATGCATACCGGATCTTACGAGGTGCCGACCCGGACTATCACTGGTTCTATCCGGGATGACATGGCGTTTGTTCCCGCCATACTCGGTGTGAAAATTGCCCTTGCCGACCACCGCTGTTCATTTCCTACCCTTAATGAGCTTTCCCGCATTGTGTCGGATATCCGTGTGGCCAGCTTGCTGGCGGGTAAAAAAGGCTTATTACATGTGCATATGGGTAACCTGCCCGATGCTTTTGCCCCACTTAATGAACTGGTGAAGATGGGCATTCCTGTCCACCACCTTTCTCCTACTCATGTCGCCCGTACTGAAAACCTGTTTGATGAAGCGATTAGCTTTGCATTAAGCGGTGGTTACATTGATATCACTTCCGGCGGAAGTCGCTTCACTCCGCCTGAGCAGGCCGCCAAACTGGCTCTTGATTCCGGCGTGGACGCAAAGCAAATCACCATAAGCAGTGATGGCAACGGCAGCCTGCCGAAGTTTGATGCAAATGGTAAACTGACAGGCTTAACTGCTGCGAGTGTCGATAGCAACTTGTTACTGCTGCCGAAGCTAGTGGAACAGGGCATTGCCCTTGAGCTGGCCTTGGCCATGCTAACCTCTAACGTTGCAGATTCTCTGGGTATTAATAAAGGGCGGGTTCAGACAGGGGCAGATGCCGACCTGTGTATTTTCGATAGCTCACTGACGCTGGAGTCGGTGATCGCAAGAGGAAACACCCTAATGCTGAACAACGAAATTCTTGTTAACGGAAACTTTGAATAAGGAACGACAACAATGAGCTTACTTATAGCCTTTATTAGTCTGGTTTTTGCAGGGCGGTTGATCCTGAAAAACTACAACCCGCAGGCGGTGCTGTTTTTTACCGGCATCATTTTGATGGCGATTGCTATCTTCACTAACAATGCTGTGTTCGTCAGCAAATCAACCGGCTGGATTGGTTTCGATATTTTTGAGTACATTAAAGGTGTATTCAGCAATCGCGCCGGTGGCCTTGGTCTTAAGATCATGTTGATAGGCGGTTTCGCCATGTTTATGTCGGCGATTGGCGCCAGTCAGGTGATGGTACGTGTCGCGGCTAAACCCCTGATGAAGCTAAACTCACCTTACATTATGCTGGCGCTGGCGTTTATTCTTGGTCAGGCTCTTTCACTGTTTATTTCCAGTGCAACCGGCCTTGGCCTGCTGCTGATGGCAACCCTTTACCCTGTACTTATTCGTCTTGGTTGCAGTAAAGCCGCGGTGGCGTCGGTTCTGGCAAGTACTTGTGCTATTGAGTTCGGGCCGGGCTCCGGTAACTCAATTCTGGCAGCACAAACTGCCGGGCTGGATATCACCGAGTACTTTGTCAATGATCAGTTGCCTGTGATCACTGCGCTGATTCTGATAGTGGCGTCTATTCATGCTCTGGTGCAGCGTTATTTTGACAGCAAACTGGATCTTTCTCAGCAGTCTGCAGAACCTGAACAGGAAATTAACAGTGATGAGCCAGATGCGCCGCTCTACTATATGCTTCTCCCTATGCTACCTCTGTTCTTTATGCTTACTTTCAGCAAGATGGGTGTAGGTACTATCCGGGTAGGTATGGCCACCGCCATTCTTATTAGTATTTTTATCGCTTTAGCATGTGAATATATCCGTATTAAAAAAGCAAAACCGGTGTTTGATAAGCTGCAGAATATCTTTAGTGATATGGGTAAGGTGTTCGCTATGGTTGTTACCCTGATTATAGCCGGTCAGACCTTTGCAATGGGATTGAAATCTATCGGCGCTGTTGATGCCTTGCTGAATCTGGCCAGTGGTGCCGGTTTTGCTGCCAGCGTTATTGTTCTGATTATGGCGTTGCTGACTTTCTCCATCTCTGCCTTGATGGGCTCAGGTAATGCGGCATTCTTCTCATTTGCGCCTATGGTGCCGCAAATCGCCGATAAAATTGGTACCAACGTGGCGGAAATGATTCTGCCGATTCAGCTCTCTGCCGGTATGGGTCGTACTATCTCGCCTATCGCTGGTGTGATTATCGCTGTTGCGGGTATCTCTGGCTTGTCTCCGTTTGATATTGTGCGCCGCACCTTTATTCCTATGATTAGCGGCTGGCTGATTATGCTGATTATCACCTTTACTAAGACAGGACAAATTACAGAGCTGCTGCCGTTTATTATCGGTATCGCGGTACTGATATTGGTTCCGGTTGCGGTAATGAAGCGTAAAAACGCGCAGGTAAACGCGACAAGTGCTTCATAAAGACTACTCGTAGTACACACTGTTTCAGGCCACCCTGACTGACCGCAATCACGACTACCAGATTGCCTTCAGCCATGGTGGCCTTTTTTCTGCCTTTGCTTACATCACATATAAAACAGTAAATAATTCACCGTATTAGCTCATGACGATTTAATTGAGTATGGTAGTGAACGGTTACTTAACTATTACTCTCCGGCAGCTCAGCCGGTTTTCGTCAGTTTCTGGCTGGTGCATCATGCGCGAGACAGGTTAGCAAAGGTAGTGATTATGTGGTCTATTTCATCAGTAAAAATCAATTCTCAACTTTCTGACAGCGGTTATATGTGTGACGGTTTACCGTTGCACTCTGTTCGTGGCCCTGAAGGGGAAAGTTATCGTTTAATGATTAATGCGCTCGGTTATATCGACATTAAGGATATTGGCCATCAGCCGGGTGGTGAACATTACTGGGCATTGGAACTGAATGGTGAACGTTACTGGTATGACGGTGAAGGCAGTTTAGAGATTACGGTTGAAGGCGATGGTTCATTTCTGGCAACAGGACAGGGCAATCAGGTTGTTGGTAAGCTCGTACCTATCCCGGCAGTTACCCCGCAAGTTTTGGCACTGTTTAATGAGATGATGGAAATCAATATTGTTCCTTATCAGAACCCGCCATCGGGTACGACAAAATCCGTTGAAGAGCTAAAAGCGCTGGGCGAAAAGTACTACCCCGGTGATCCGAATGGTTTTAACTTTGCTATGTGTCTCTATGACTGGACCAGCCCGTCATTTATCCGTATGGATGCCTTTAATCAGTTTGCTTATACAGGTTTGACTGCTCTTCCCCTCGATCTGGACTCTATGGCAGAGACTATCTGGCGTTGTGATTATCCGCAGTGCACGCCAAAAGATGCTGACTTTATGAATATGTTTACCATGAAGCCGGCGGATTCACAGCAAGACGTGCGTAAGCAGCTTGGTGAAGTGGCTGGCAAGGTGCAGCAATACGCATCGGCAGAAACCACTTTGCAGATTAATGCGTTAGCTAGGCTACCTAAGGTTTCAATTGAGGAGTATCCGCAGCTTTACCGCGGTGGTATGGCTATTTCCGGTAATATACTGGACAACTTTGCCCCGTCATTTTTTGAGTTTCCGGGTAATGACGGACCAACAACTGAGCCCTTAATTTATCCGCTCGAGCAAGCCTTAGATGGTATGCTGAAGCCCGGGTCGGTGATTACCCTGAAAACGCCGTGGAGTTTCTCAAATGATCTGGACGGGGCTAAGGTCTGGCAACGTGGTTTACTGTTTACCTGTAACCCGCCGCAAGGGTATGACGTCTGGCCGGGTGGCGCTGATATTACGGATTTTTCACTCAACCCGGACACCTTTGAAGTGAACTTCCCGCCGACAACAAGGTTTAAGATTGAATCCTATGAATGGATTGAGATAGAGGGTAAGCCTGTCTGTCACTTCACTGTGACCATGTTGGGTTACTACGGCGGGTTATAAAATAGATTAAAAAGAAACGGGGAGCCATCATTAAGATTGCTCCCCGTTTATTATCTGATGGTGCTGACTTTGTTAGCGATATTTACTGTAAATCGCGTCAATGGTGCCGTTGGATTTTAGTTTTTCTATCGCCTTATTAAACCTTGGCATAGCGTCACTCATTTCAGGGTGCAGGCGTAGCATCATATCTAAGGCGCTGTATGTACTGCCGACAGCCAGCTGTTTACTTAAGTGTTCATCTTTAATTTTAAACTGAGCAAAGTCTTTATTGATCAAAGCCTGAGAATAACGGTCTGCTGCCAGCAGTTTGATAAGAATATTTTCACTCTTTACTGGTGAAGTTTTGATTCTGCCATCTTCGAAGTAAGGTGCAAATTCCGGATAGTAATAACCCTTAATGACGCCAATAGTTTCGCCCAGTAAATCCTCGGGAGAATGAAACTCGATAAAGTGTTTTTTGTTAAACAGTACAATCTCTTCAGCAACAGCAAAAGGTGTACTGTACAAGCCGTGAACCGATGACTCTCCACGATAAGCAGGATTGGTCATAGGTTCTATATGAATATCGCCTTTTTCAAACAGATGCAGCGCCCGGTTGAACGGGACTCGAACATACTCGAACTCGTCTCCGGTCTCTTTGGCGATGGCGGAGTAAATATCTTTTATTGTGCCTGTCCGTGGGTCACTTTCTGCAAAAAAGTAAGGTGGAAATGAACCCGTATGAAGCATCACCTTAAAAGTTTCAGCTGAACTTAAGTGTGAGAAAAGGGAAACAAGCAATACTAAAAATGTACTAAATCGCAATGGTCTGATTCTCATTTTATTATTCTTTGTTCAGTAGGACTGTCATCATTATTAATGATATATCAATCACTAAATATAAACTAGCCGAAGCCATTAATAGTTTGGTTTTGTGCAAAATTCAAACGTTTTTACTCTACACAAAATGTGTCAAGTATAGTTGATAAATGGTATTTCGGTAGTGTTTTATATGAAATCTTTATTATATTAATTGAGTGTTAATGGGAGAACAATGGTGCATTTGGTTTCTTATTGGTAAGGTTAGGGCTAACGGTATGTTTATCATACATTTTGTACGCAATTTGAACGTTAGTTGCTTTAGTTATGCCACCTAGTTCACAGTGACGAAAATCTAATACTAAAGTTGTATACCTAGTACTATTACAGCATGACATTCTGGCTAAAAAAGTTCGTTGTACTAGAGTTAGTAATGACGAACATTATAAAAAATATCTATAAGGCTAGGTATGTCCCCGTCAAATACAATTCTGCTTCTGGCAGGAGATCTTAACCATGACAGGTTAAGAGTTATTACTGCCCGTAAGTTTTTAAAGGCGCTGGTCCCGCTGCTGATTATTAACTTAATCGCGGTGTTTGCGGCGTTTTCTCTTTATAGCCGCTTTCTCGATATAGAACAGCAGCATCAGATTGATACTTCTGTAGAATCTGCCCGTTCCCTTATTCACAGGGACATGGAGCATATCGCTTCCAGTCTGAGTTTCATCCAGTCGAGTCTGGCTATCCAGAATTATGTTAGCAAGGGTGACCAAGCCGCTAGAGATAAGGTTGCTTATGCTCTTTTTAACCTGATAGATACAAGGCGGATATACGATCAGGCACGATTAATTGGTGCCAACGGCAGAGAGCTTGTGCGGGTAAATCAGGAGGCTGAAGGTCCCGTTATCATTGAAGACGACTATCTTCAGGATAAATCGAAGCGTTACTACTTTCAGGAAGGCAGGAAAACGCCATCCGGTACGATTTATATGTCGCCAATGGATCTGAATATGGAGTATGGCTCAGTTGAGTACCCTCTTAATCCTGTGATTCGTTTTTCCCGCTCTCTTCATGATAAACAAGGGGAGTTTAAGGGGATGGTACTGCTCAACTATCACGGAGCAGAGATTTTATCTAAGTTTGAAACCTTGATGGCGTCCATTCCTGATGAAGCAATGCTGGTTAACAAGCGAAGTTTCTGGCTCTACAACCGTGATCATTCCCTTGAATGGGGGAATATTTTAGGCCACAACCAAAGCTTCGCATCCACATACCCTGACATATGGAGTGAAATGCAACAGAAAAAAAATGGCCTGTTGCGTTCAGGGGATACAACCTTTACTTACCTGACCATTAATCCATTTTCTGAGTCTGGTTCTTCTTTGCTACAACAAGGCTCAGGTAATGAAAATCACTGGACCATTATTGTTGCTCGCGATGATATTAAAGTTCTGGCACTACTCGCTGAAAGCCTGCCTCATGCCTATCCTCTTTTGATTGTTTACCCGATAGTACTGTTACTGATTTGGTTTTGGGCAAGGGCATCGGCGGCGCAGGAGCTGGCAGAGCAAAACCTGCTGGAACTGAATCAGACTCTGGAAAATAAGGTTCAGGCGCGTACCCGCGAACTTCAGGTGATAAAAGATATCACTGTACTGAGTATGGCTACGCTGGCGGAGACCCGTGACGAAGAAACAGGGCTGCATATCAAAAGAACTCAGCTGTTTGTTAAGCGTCTGGCTCAGGAACTGCAGAAGCAGCCGAAATATCGCTCAGTATTGGATAGTGAGTCGGTCAGGTTAATTTACAAATCTGCCCCGTTACATGATATCGGCAAGGTCGGGATCCCCGATGAAATTTTGCTTAAGCCGGGCAAACTGACGGATGATGAATTTGAAGTAATGAAACAGCATCCTGTGATTGGTGTGAATGCGTTTAAGGAGTCTATTTCCATGATGGAGACAGAGCTTCCCGGTTCACAGGCACCAGATTTTCTCTTGTATGCCAAACAGATTATTAACTATCACCATGAAAAGTGGGACGGAACCGGTTATCCGGAAGGACTGAAAGGGGAAGAGATTCCGTTGCCGGCCAGAATCATGATGGTGGCAGATGTGTTTGACGCCATCTCTTGTCAGCGGGTCTACAAGCGTGCATTCGGTAAGGAAGAGACCTTTAAGATAATGAAGCAGAGCTGCGGCACTTTTTTTGACCCGGAAATCTATCAGGTATTTGAAAGTATCAGAGAGGAGTTTTGGGATATCCGTAACCGCTTATCTGATGAGGTTACTCCGGCAAAAGCAGGGTAACCTCGGGAGGTTCGCCAAGATTACAGTTGAATCTCATCGTCTATTTGCTGCTCCGGACTAGCAAAAAGTGCAGCGGTTTGCATCTCTTCACTCTGCTTTGCTGATTCGTTGTGGGAAATAATATCGCCGACTGCACCTACCGCCTTAAAAGGCAGGGCAATGATAGAACACCCGCTTAACAGGGTGATAAGTAGCAGCGGGAACAACAGTTTTTTCATTGCTTTGTCTCTATAAATAAAAGTGTCAGCTATTTATACAGGATAAAACGTAAATTTAAAGTAAATTCAATAAACTAAAACGCAAAAAGTGATACCCGAAGGTATCACTTAGTACTTATTAGCTAGCGCTGTCTGAGTTAAAAGTCGAGATTTACACCGGCAAAGAAACCACTGGCAGACGTATCCAGATCGACCGTCAGGGAATCAAAATCTTCCAGATTAAATGTCTGGGTGCGATATCCCGCCTGCAGTTCAATTCCAATCAGACCAAGGCCTATTTCATATTTTACCCCGGCGGAGAGGTCTAACATTTCTGTGTCGTTGTAAGCTATACCAGAGCCTTTGGCAAACACAAACAACGGCGTTGCAGGCAGGCCGATTTCACCCATAGCGTATAAGGTTGGTACGTATCCGCTGAACTTCTGTGTGCTGGCTGGTGGTAGAGTGATTTTACCGTTACTCAGGTGACTGGCACCAGCACCGATATCGAATGAAACCAGATCGTTATCCAGAATTTCATAGTAGAGAATATAGTCACGTTTGGTGTATTCAAACTTTTTCGCATCGACGGCTGACTGTGCAAACTTGATGTTTGGAATCAATGGAATAGGGTGCTCAAATGAAGCTTCAATAGTGACTTCTGTACTGTCACCATCGTCACTGTTCTGATACTTGTAATCTGGTTGCCATGAGTTGATTTCGATATCGCCGCCTGCCAGCGTATCGGCATGGGCTGTGAATGCGCCTGTAAGCAGCGCCATAGTAATAAGGGATTTTTTCATACTGGTTCTCTGTTTCCGTCGTTGATCATTTATGGCATCAGAGCCATGAGTCCTTTACATTGCCACTCTGAGAAACTAGCAATCATTATGCCAACATTATACTTAGCCGACGGTAAAGAATGGATAGATTATTGTCAATCTATAACGGCCTCAACAGAAAACCGGCCGGTAATCTAATACGGCCGGTTTATATCTTTCGCTTTACAGGTTCTGAGCGTTATATTTGCTAGGATTTCCGTGCAGATATTGACCTTGCCAGTACACCCAATGTTGTGCCGTTGTGCAGCAGGGCACTTGCTGTCGGGCTTAACCAGCCCATGGCCGCTGCCAGCATAATCCCGCTGTTAACGTACTCTGCGATCTTAATATTGCTGTTGATTATAGACATGGCGGTTTGCGCCAGTTGTCTGGCCTCAACCAGACCATAGAGTCTGTCTTTTAACAATACGACATCGGCGACTTGTCTGGCGAGATCGGTTCCGACACACATAGCCACACCGACATCCGCTTTACTTAATGCCGGAGCATCATTAACACCGTCTCCGACAAACATTACCGTTCGTCCCTGAGCTTGAATCTCTTCAATGATAGCTGACTTACTCTTAGGCGTTGCTTCTGCATATACCTGATCGATCTTCAGTTCATTGCCGATTTTTTCTGCTTTGTACTTACGGTCACCGGATATCATCACCAGATGATTAACCCCTAGTTCACGCAGATGTTCAAGAGTCTCGATGGCATCTTCGCGTAAATGGTCTTTTAAGCCGATCATACCCAGCAGACGACTCTCACTGGAGATAAAAATCAGATGACGTCCCATCTGCTCATAAGAGATTATCTGCTGTTCAAACGGAGTAAAATCAACCTTTTCATGCACTTCAAGGAAGTGGCGGCTACCCATAACCAGTGTCCGGCCATCCAGTGTACTGCGCAGGCCGTGAGCAATAACATACTCTACCTCTCCATGATCGATATGGGGCAGGGCATTGTTCTTCGCCGCATTTACGATGGACTGGGATAGTGGGTGGCTACTGTGCTCTTCAACGGAGGCACTTATCGCCAGTAGATCCCGTGCACTGTTGGCGTCACAGAAGGAGATAACATCGGTCACTTCCATATCGCCGTGAGTAAGGGTTCCGGTTTTATCAAACACACAGGTATCAACTTTCACCAGCTTTTCAATGGCGCTACCACCTTTAAGCAGAATGCCGCTTTGAGCTGCACGGTACATTATGGATTTAAAGGTGACCGGAGTACTTAGTTTAAGGGCACAGGAATAGTCGACAAGAAATACTGAGGCTACCCGGTTAATATCCTGAGTAAGAGCGAATACACCTGCCCCTATCCCCAGAGTGATTTTAACGCGGCGGTCTGCCATTTCCTGCGTTACCTGCTGTGTTTCACTCTTTTCAGACAGTGAATCATAGATCAGTTTAGCAATCTGGGCTGTTGTTGCTTCACTACCGACTTTCTGCACCCGTACTTTTATCTGACCTTCATGCACTGATGTGCCGGAGTAGACAACGGCATTGATTTCTCGGCGGACAGGAACGCTTTCGCCGGTCAGTGAAGCCTGATTAATCAGTGCTTCACCGGACTCAATGCTTCCGTCGATAGGAATAGCATCCCCCGGCATCAACTCAATCAGATCACCTTCTTTCAGGTTGGAAGAGTGTATCTGACTCTTCTGACCTTGATCATCGATATGCCAGACCATGGTCTCGTTGGGCGTCATCAGTTCGGCCAGTAACCTGTCACTGCTGCGGTTAGTCTGCTCTTCCATATACTCGCCAAGGCTGATCAGGCTTTGGGTCATCATGGCGGTTTTGTAGTCGCCGCGCCAATAGGATAAACCTAGGGCAAAAGCGTCTAGTACTTCGATGGAGAGTTTTTTATCTGCAATCTCTTTAACGCCTTCGAGTACAGTCGGTGCGATAAGGGTTGCAGTACTGACTGCACCAAGGTAGCGAGGCAGCATAAAGGTAGATAGAGCTCCAATGATGTTCATCGCCACATCACCACGGGTATAGTGATAATGGACCTCGCTGAGTTCGCCTTCACGGTAATCAAAAGCTGAGACTCTGGCCTCAAGTGTGGCTGAATCAAGTAACTGCTCATCATACTCAATAGCGATAGAGCGGGCATATTCATTTACCCGGACATCTTTAACACCCTGAATGGCAATCAGGCTCTGCTTTACCCAGTCACCTATACCGGGAAACTGAGCAAGTTCCTTGATTTTAAAACGAATGCGGCCGGGAAAGTGGCTTTTTACACTAACCAAACTTACTCACCTTTATGAAGGTTTCGGTAGTATTCTAGCTCAGCCTGTGTGTCTTCCAGACGCTCTTTCAGTTCTTCTACTTCACCACGCACGGCTGACCAGGCTTTTTCTCCGGTTGCCGATACGCTCTTCTGAAACTTTTTGTTGCTTAGCAGGTAAGCAACAGCAGCACCAGCGGCAATGCCCATTACAAAATGAGTGGTAGAGTTTTGCTGTTTATACTCTTTGTTTTCATCTTTCTGCTGAGCCTGAGAGGCGGCCTGATTCAGATACGGGTTATACATATAGGGATTGTAGTTATTCATCTGCTTTGTTCTCATTTGCCTGATCCAGCATATAAACGCCGGCTGCACCAGCTGCAAGAATAGTAAATAGTGAAAGCACGGGCTGACCCGCCATCTTTCCCGCTACATAGGTAGTTGCGCCGCTGATGGCTCCGGCTTTCACAGTATCTTTCGCCACATTAGTAACAAACTGATCGGCACTGAGTTCACCAGACTGACGCTCTTTCCACTGTGAAGCCACTGATGCAGCTCCTCCGAGCATGGCACCAACCAGCATGGCTCTGCTGGCAGGGCTTAACTCATTTTGTATATTGCTCATATATTAGAGCCTTGCTCGGACTCAGGATCCGCTTCAGGCAGTTCAGCTTCTTGCTGAGGAGCTTGTTTGTGGCGCTCTACGGAATCTTTAAAGCCTTCTCTTCCTGCCTGATAGGTATCACGAAAGATTTCGCTGCCTGCAGAGACATTTTCTTTTACTGAAGATGCCGTGTTCATTGCGCTCTCTTTTACACTAGAGCCACCACTTTTCAGCATATCGCCGGCACCACCGACTAAACCCATCAGCTTGCCGCGTACATTCTCGTTGCTTAATAGTAATGCGGCTGCTGCGCCAACCACTGCGCCTTTCCAGAATTCTTTATCACTCATGCCTAAGCTCCCAAGTATCTCTTTAAACATTCCCGCTTCTTCTTCTCCCATTGCACCGTCAAGCATTGCTTGTGCTTGTGCATAGAGAGGATCGGTCGCGAACGGATTTTGCGGATCACCCGCGTTAGCTCCCGCCTGAGCATCATTGCCCGGCTGGGGAGCATTAACATTTGCCCCAGCTTGTGCCGCCATCATTGCCTGATGGTATTGTGCTGCCTGATATTGCATCGCCTGAGCGTGCTGCATGGCCATTGCATGCATATAGGCGTGATGCTGAGCCATTTCCGGGCTCATGTTTTGTTGCATATGCCCGTGAGGCATCATTGGCGGATAAGGCGGAAAGCCATATCCGTAGGGAGGGGGCATTTGCCCTGCCCATTCAGGAGGAATTCCTTGAGGTTGCTTTTCTTCGTCACTCATTATTCAGCTCCGTTTAAGTTGAGACAGTCAGCAAGTTTGTAACAGGCCTGTTCTGCAACAGAGTCTTCCTGTGAGAATAACTCTTCAATCAAAGCCGGACTAACCGTGCCGGGGTCATACTCAATAAGTACGCTTCCGGTGCTGCTGTTCAGTTTATAGTTCCTAAATGCCGGAATATCATCTAAGGCCCGCGCAATATCGTCAGAGTTAAATCGCGCCAGATGAGCGATGATCCCCAACTTATATTTCAGCCGGATTCTTCCGGGTATATGATGGGCTATTCGAACCCAAGATCTTAATTTTAAAACTGTTTTTACGTCATCTTTCATAGCGTTTAAGTATAGATTTATTGAAATGAAGAAACTGGATTAACAACGACTTTATTGATCTAAATCGTTTTTTAAGAAATTAGATTTCGTTCTTGTAACCAACATCATTTTTTTTATATTTTTTGATTCAATATCTGTTATGGAAATGATATTGTAAATGATATTTATTCGCATAAACGTGAGTTGACTGATCCTATGATGACGTATATCCACAAAACGGACTGCCGGTTACGTATCCGTTCTGATTTTATTCTTAACCATCCCGGTGAAGTGAAAGACTTGATTAAAGATCTTAATGAAATTGATGCGATTCAGGCGGTTAAACACAAGAGATATGCTGGTTCTGTAGCGATTAAGTTTGATAACTCTGAGCTGGATTGCGAGTCACTGCTGGAGATACTAGACAGCCATGGCTGGACAAAAGCAGAAGAGAAAAACTTCTTTATTGAGAATGCTGCCATCAGCGGCACTAAGTCTCTGGTAAAAGGTGCTGCAACTATCGCTCTTTCCCGTTTTATTGCCCCTTCCGTCAGCCGTTTGCTATTTAATTAACGGGTTATACTACTTTCTGGCACTCTAAAGCCTAAGCAAATTTCTTCATTGCACATTTACAGTTGCTTCCGGACAGAGCGGGGCATTTCTTACAAGGTGGCGATTTTAGCGGCACCCTTGCCAATGCAATTTGGCTTACTTTTCCCTCAGGCTGGCTATTCGATACAGAACGGATAACGGGTTTGCTGGTTATTGCAGAAAAGCCATTGTTACTAATGGCGTGATGGTTAGAACCAAACCAGGAAAGAATAGGGTTAAGGGGCGCAGCAAGCTCAGAGACAATATCCAGAGTTACCTGTCCTGATAACTTTTTTAAATCAGCTTGAATATTAACCGCTGAAGCGCTATCACTCTTCTTCAGTTGCTGAAGTTGAATGACAGAAGGTTTACTGATCTTTTTAGTGGTTTTCTTTAGCTTTTTTAACGCCTTAATAGCACTCACGTTGCACCCTGTTACGAATCAAAGTTAATGATAGTGATTCTTATTCGCAAATTATACCCGTGATAGCCGGCTTGTCCATAACAAGCTTCTGTTTATGATGAATATAAAAAGGGGTAACCAAACGGTTACCCCTTATAGGAAGGTATTGTTAAACCGCTATTCCTGCTTTTTCCGGTTATCATCCATTACCATGGCATTACTCTGCTCATGGATGGTGTTTACCCGGATACGTTTTTCCGGCTCGAGTTTCTCGTACTCAGCCAGATAGATATCACTGTGGATATGTTCTGCAACCATTTTTACGATTAGACGATTGTTGGAGTACAAGCCGATAGTCTCTTCCCGGTGAGAGAACATCAACGCCAGCTTCATATCCGCCACTAGCATAAAGCGATGAGACGGATACTCTGTCTCTTCGTTTTCAGAGCGGGAGTAGAGCTCCATCTTTTCATGGGGAACGGCCACCTTATTAAAGGAGAAGCCAATAACCCGCACGCCGCGTTCAATGGCGGCACAGATCTCTTTTTCAAGTACCGAGAGGTGGAAGTCGGTATTAAGGTAAATTTCCAATACCGCCTGATTAATCATCTCTTTGGCTTTCTGAATCAGGTTGTCAAAGCCGGTAACGTTATAAACAAACTCTTTCTCCTCATGCAGCATCATTTTAGACAGCTCTTTCTTGAGAATATGGATGTTTTTAACGGTTTTCTTTTCTATCTGGCTAAAGATTAGCTCCGGCGATTTGGCCTCATATTCTTTGGTGTCGCCATCGGACATAAAGATATAGCCGTTCTTATACAGATTATCGATAGACGAATAAACGGAAGAGCGGGACAGGGCAATCTCTTTTGCGATTTTATAGCCAGTCGACTGGCCGTTTTTCAAAAGGTTGATATACACAAGGGCATCTGTTTTGGTAAATCCAAAATCCATTAACTTGGTAACAAGTTCAGACACGGGGATTCCTCTGATACTATTCATTCTTAAACTCTTACTAGATTACCACTCCTTTCAGAGTGTGCCTAAATTATTGTTTTCTTTTTTAACAGTGATGCTCCGCGGGCATAAATAAACGCATCTTGTTCCGGAGTAATAATGTCCGGAATAAGATCACTACGGCAATATCTGACCAGTGCCAATTTGAGATCTCCGGCAAGAGAATGGTAGGCGGAGACCGCTCCGAAAAGCAGCAGATAACCGGGGGAATAGCGGCTAATTAATTTGCTAAGGGAACGGGCGAGTTGATCAAGAAATATCCGGTAGATGCGGGTGGACTGAATATCACAGTTGTCTACCTGAGCGTAGATATTTTCTAAGGTCATATCTTTAAGTACTAGCTGGTGGTATTGGCGTTCAAGGCCCTCAACAGTAATAAACTGTTCAAGACAGGTTTCTTGTCCGCAGTGACAGACGGGTGTCAGCCCGTCTGTGACGCTGTCAAACTCAGGAAGCAGAGAATGAGCCCACAAGGAGTAAGATTTTGCCTGAATGGCGTGTAACTGCCGGTTCTCTACCAGCTCAATACCGCAGCCGTGATCAAGATAAGCGCCCAACAATTTCTGGTTCTTAAACTGTTTTTTGCTATGGGACTGAGCCAGCGTGGCAGACTGACTGTGTAACACCACAGTGCAGCGGATACTGGTTCTCTGATGAATATCTTTTTTTAGTTGATCAGCCAGTTGCTGATTTTCACTCACTAGTTCTTCTGCAAGGCTAAGACCCAGTGTACGGTGCTTGCCATACAGTTTTTGCATGTTAGAAATCAGCGTCTCAATCGTCTGTAGTAACATCAGATAGTTTTTTGGGATCCTTACTGAGCTACGATACAGTTCATTAGTCGGTGTTCTGGCAACATAGTAGTGCAGCCATTGCCGGTCGATTGAGATGCCGATGTTCATTTTTCCCCCTAGGTCAATAGACTCTATACAATCTGATAACCGTATGCGGGTAGCTGATACTGCTCACCATTCAGATTGACCAACTGCCGCTGCTCAGAATTATTCAGAATAAAGATCAGATCGCCGCGCCGGTAAGCAACGCAGTCCGGACAATCAACGTTCAACCACTCAATAAAGGGTTGATTCAGGCAGGTGTACTGTTTACGCATTTGAATTAACGAGCGGATAAAGGCCATTAGCTCCAGATCCTGAGTGTCACTGTCCCAGTTCATGCACTTACGGTTATCTTCACTGCCCATACGCCGGCCGCCATCCATGCCAATTTCGCCGCCATAGTAAATGCATGGCGAACCCACCTGAGTAAACATAAACAGATACGCCAGACGTACCTTAGCTTTATTGCCGCCGCAAAGGGTGAGAATGCGGGTGGTGTCATGGCTGTCCAGCAGGTTAAACATGGCCTGATTAACGTTGCGTGGGTAAGCCATATAGGACTGACTGACAGCATGCATAAACTCTTCTTTGTCGCAGAGACCCAAAGCGAAATAGTCTGTCATGGCCTGCGTCAGGGGGTAGTTCATTAGCGAGTCATACTGTTCACCACGCAGCCACGGCATGCCTTCGTGCCAGATTTCGCCAAGAATATAGCAGTCAGGTTTTATCCCTTTCACCACCCGGCGGAAATCGCGCCAGAACTCGTGATCCACTTCATTGGCAACATCCAGCCGCCAGCCGTCAATATCAAACTCTTCCACCCAGTATCGGGCGACATCAAGCAGGTACTGGCGACACTGTTCGTTTTCTGTATTCAGCTTTGGCATTTCACTGACATTGGCAAATGTCTCGAAGTTCAGGTTCCAGTGATCCCATTGATCTTTCGGCAGGTCAGGGTAGACAGGAAACTGCTTAATCCAGAACCAGTCTGCGTATTTGGACTCTTTCCCCTTTTCTACCACATCCAGCCAAAGGGGAGACTGATGGCCGATATGATTAAATACCGCATCCAGCATCACTTTCATGCCGCGTCTATGGGCTTCTTTTACCAGAGCATGAAACGCCTCATCTCCGCCAAAGTGAGGATCAACATGGTAGTAATCTACCGTGTCATATTTATGGTTGGCGTTGGCAGTAAAAATCGGACAGAAATAGAGCCCGTTGATGCCTAGCTCCTGCAGGTAATCCAGTTTGTCTATCACTCCCCATAGATCCCCCCCCATAAAGTTATCGGACTTAGGTGCGCTGCCCCATGGCATAACGCCTTGCGGGGAAATCTCCGGCCTGCCGTTAGCAAAGCGTTCCGGGAATATCTGGTACCAGATGGTCTGCTGTACCCAGTCAGGAGTAGTAAGTACATCTTTCGGGTTGATATAAGGGAAACAGAAAAAGTTGCTGATATTACTTAATTCAGCTTCTGCTATCTTGCTGTCCTGAAGGTCAACGCAACGACGCTCACCGAACAGTATTTTCTCTCCCTCTTTCCCATGCAGGATAAAGCCGTAGCGGGTGCGACGCTTAGGTGGCTTGAATTCTGCAAACCAGTGGTCATGGTGTTCTGTTACCCCTTCTAACTGCATATCGACTTCATTGCCACCTATCCAGCCGTGGGCATCGCTGCCGCCTAAGTTGCCGCCATCCAGACCGCCTTCTGCCCAGATATATGGGTCGCCAATCCAGAGGGTAACTTTATCTATCTCCCCTCTGGCGCTGCGAAAGCGGATATGAAGAGTCTCTTTATCATAGGCGTAACTGTCTGCACTCTTTGCTGAGTGTGTAAGAGAGCTTTTTGTAATCATGTTTAATTTCCTGATTTTTATTCTTTTACTGCGCCACTGACAAGGCCGGTCGTAATGTGTTTCTGGGTTGCTACAAATAGCAGGGTAATTGGTATTGCTACCAGCAGTGAGCCTGCTGCAAACAGAGTGAAGTTCTCTGCGGAGTTAGAGGAGATCCAGCTAAAGATGCCTATCGCTAAGGTCATTTTCTCTTCGCTACGCAATATCAGCGTAGGCAAAATAAAGTCCATCCATGGACCGGTAAATGAAACCAGACCAACAAAGACTAATATCGGTCTGGCCAAAGGCAGAATGATCTCGATAAAGATGGTCAGGTGACCGGCTCCGTCGATCTTGGCCGCTTCATCCAGTGATGTGGGGATAGCGTCAAAGTAGCCTTTTACCAGCCAGGTCATAAACGGCAGTGAACCGGTAACATAAACCAGCAGCAGGCCGGCATAGGTATCAATCAGGCCAAGTTTTGACAGCAGAATATAGATAGCCGTCATGGACAGAAATGCCGGAAACATCTGCAGCACCAGAATACCCATCATGGTGTTTCTTTTTCCCTTAAAGCGGTAGCGGGAAAAGATAAACGCCGTCATGGTGACCAGCACCAGAGAGATAAGCATGTTTGCCGTCGCCAGAACAAAGGTGTTTTTGTACCACTCCAGATAAGGAGTATCGACAAACAGTGCCCGGTAATGATCAAGGGTAAATTCCAGCTTACCGAATGATGAACTGAACAGGTTGTTTCCCGGCTTAAACGAGGCCAGTACTGTCCAGATCACCGGACCAAGCACCAGCAGGGCGTTTGTTGCAAGAAACAGATAGACGATGGCTGTTCCCATTTTTCCGATTAGTTTTTGCATCTTACATACCTACATCGTCTTTGAATGACTTCATGCGACGGAACTGCCATATAGCAATACCGGACAGGAATAAGAAAATAACAATGGAGACAACTGACGCGATCTGATACTGCTGGAAGTCTAGTGTCAGCTTATAGATCCAGGTGATCAGAATGTCTGTGTGACCGGCAAAACGATATTCCGGATTAATCGGTCCGCCGCCTGTCAGCAGGAAGATGGCACCAAAGTTATTAAAGTTGTGGGCAAAGGTCATTACCAGTGAAGGCGCGACCTGATGAAGCACCATAGGCAGGGTAATCTCACGGAACTGCTGGAACTTACTGGCGCCGTCTACCTCACTGGCTTCATACAGGTCAGCCGGAATATTGGTTAATGCACCAGAGATAAGTAGCATAAAGTAGGGTGCACCTACCCATACACTGATAGCGATAACAGAGATTTTGGCCAGAAACGGGTCAGACAAAAAGGCGATGGACTCAATCCCCCAGCCGTTTAGCACGTTGTTAACCGGGCCGATACCGTTTAGCAGCAGACGGAACATCAACAGGGTAACAAAAGCCGGAATGGCGTAAGGCAGAATAAACACAAAGCGCCACGCCTTTTTGGCTTTTATCTGCTTGTTTTCCAGCGCTAATGCCAGCAGAAAACCAAAACCACAGGTACAGATAGTGGCAAAGGTAGCCCAGATAACGGTCCAGCTCGCCACACCAAAGAAGGTGTTTGACCAGATTCTTAGTTCAAACAGGGCAAAAAAGTTCTTAAAGCCGACCCAGTCCACCAGATTTCTCGGCGGAATATGGTTCGGCGCTGAGTAGTTAGTAAAGGAGACTAGAACGGTAATAATGATCGGCAGAATGATAAAGGCGATACAGGCGATAAACGCCGGTGAAAGCACAATCAGGGCAAACTTACGATCATAGATGTCGACCAGTTGTTCGCGAATAGTAAGGCGGCTACGGGCGCTACTGCGGGCATCACTTATATTAAACAGGTAAGCCGCGATCAACAGCAGTGAGGCGATCAGTGCCATCACGCCTTCCACCAACATAAAGATGGAGTTATCACCCTGTATAACTTTAAAACCTTTACGGGTCTGAGCGACATCTCCTAAAGAGATAAGGCCTTTCAGGGCAATAATAATATCCGGCAGCATCAGCAGGGCGAGTATCTGCAATGTCAGAAACAGCCCTCCTTTAACCAGGTGACCCTTGCGGATCTGTGTTGCTCCCATCAGCAACACAGATAACGGCAGTGAGCGGGTCTGATTGGCTTCAGTCACTAGCATGTTCACAATTAATCCTGCAACTCAATCTGTTCTTTAATGATAGATAAGGCTCTTTCCAGTACCAGTTTAGGTGACTTGTCGTTCACCCAGAGATCGGTAATGGCGCTCGCCATCGGAGACCAGATATAGCCCATTTCCGGAATAGAAGGCATAGCATCGGCATAGAAGCCCTGAGCGATGATCGCCATGGTTGCTTCATCTACGTTGGCAGAGACCTCTTTCAGCACGGTGGAAAGCGGCGGAATTGAGTTGGTCATCTCAAAGCGTTTTTTCAGCATCTTGGCGGACGTCAGGTAGTCAGCAAACAGCTGAGCCGCCTTCGGATATTCCGTATAAGAGGAGACAACAGCAAGACGAACGGTAGAGAAGGTTCTTAGCTGCTGGTCATTCAGGGTTGGCATAGGAACTACGCCAAAATTTACACCTGATTCTTTGTAGCCCTGAATTGCCCACGGGCCGTCAATAATGGCAGCAACCTTACCTTCGCTAAACAGGCCGCGCCGTACTTGAGGGTTGCGCATATCGGAAGGGTTAGCGTTGTTGGCAGCCTGAAGCGTCTTCATCGAAGCTAGGCCTTTCTGTGCTAACTCAGATGCGATACCAATATCTTTTGCATCGGTACCATTGTTACCAAATTCATAAGCGCCAAATTGAGTCAGGAACATACGGGATTCGTAGTAGTTTTGTACATCCCATAGCAGGGCGTATTTGTTCTGTTTTTTATCGTTAAAGGTTTTTGAAAACTCAATGATCTGTTCAAAAGATTCAGGAGCAGAAGGTAGCAGATCCTTGTTATAGAAAAGAACCGTAGTGGCAAAGCTGACCGGGAACCCGTAACTGATGCCTTCCGCTCTGGCTGCCGTTTTGGCATTGTGCATAAAATCGTTTTCAATTTTATCGGCAGAAACCAGATTTTCCATTGCGCCGCCGGCAACAACCAGTTTGCCCAGCAGGTCGTGTTCAATCTCAGCAATATCAGCCACTCTTGCTGAACCGCCATCCTGAATCAGGCGGGAAGCCGCATCAATAGGAGCGATACCGCGGAAAGAGAAGTCAACGTTATAGCCCATGTCTTTGTTAAACTGCTTAGCTGCATACTCCATATACTCAAGAGTCGTGTTATCGGTCCAGATAAGCAGATCAGCACCGTTTTCCGGTTTAATCTCTTCTGCACTCAGTATTGGTGAAAGCAAAACTGAGGAAAGCAGTGCTGTTTTTACTAGCGAAAATTTCATAGTGACACCTATTATTAAAATAGTAGTACAAATAGAACTACTACCTAGATTAGATTTTCTCCGATAGAAGTCAACATAAGGGTGTTTTATTGTGATCTTGTTCAAATGCAAATTGAGATTGTCTTTTGATACGAGCTGTAAGGCTAGTATTGTCAGGCATCAGAAAGACCGAAATCGCTTGGTATTAAAAGTGGCTAATATTTGCTCTTTTTATCTAAATGGCCAGTTTATTGTGATTCCAGTCAATAAAATCGCGGTTTTGTGGTGATTTTGATCACGTTTAACCCTTGTTCGGGGAGAAAAATAAAAATAAATAAAGAACAATATATTTTAGGCGTTCAACGTGAACTACTACAAGTTGCGTAAGCGACAATAAATGCTAATTGGCCAAAGCAAAATTACTTCTAATTTATTTGCGAACTAAGGATTTACTGTGAAAAGAACAATACTGTCGGTACTGGTGGCGAATACTCTGGCAATGAGTTGTGCCGCGTACGCATCAGAGACAAGCGAAAAAGGCTTTTTTGATCAAGCGATGGACTTTGGCGGCCATGTTGGTACCTCTTTTGAATATGAAGATAAAGTAACAGACGGGTTTAACGGTAATAAAAAGAAAGAGAAAACCAAGACCCATGAAGTGTTTAATGTTTTCTACAACAACCCTAGCTGGGATGTTACTGCGCTATACGCGCTTAAGCTTGAAAACCGCAGCCAGGAAGAACCGGGTTACCATGAAACCGAAGAGGGTGTTAAACAGCTTTTCTCTCTGAACAAAGGTTTTGAACTATCCAATGGCTGGGATTCAGGCCTGATTTATGAGCTTGAGCATACTAAGAGCAAGGTATATTCACCTAATGTTAAGGGATTAAACAAAACTAAAGCTGAGCATAGTGTTCGTCCATACCTGACTTATTGGAACAATGAATATAGCCTAGGCTTCTATTCCAACCTTGAATATCTATTTAATGATGAAGATAAAAGCGCATGGGGTAAAAGGGAAGAAGAGGGCTATAGTATTCTGTTTAAACCTTATACCCGCTTCGGTAACTGGATGCTAGGTGTGGAGTTCTTCTATCAGGTTAAAGAGAACGACGAGAAGAACACCTCAGGTGCCATTGTTGAAGACAGTGACTTTACTGAAAAATATTTTGAACCAATTGCTCAATATAGCTTTGATGATGCTGGTACTGCTTATGTACGCGTACGTATTGGTGAAAATGAAACCAAGCACAGCAGTAAAAGTGGCGGTGGTAATGCCAATACCACATATTTTAAAGATATCCGTAAAGCAACAGTTGGTTATGAGCAGGCTGTGGGTGACAATTGGCTGATGAAGGCTGAGTACGAATACGCTAACGAAACTGAGAAGAAGAGTAAGCTGGCGGGTTGGGAAAAGAAAAATGAAAGTGAACTTACACAGCATACTGTAATGGTTCAGGCGCTGTATCGTTTCTAAGCGATAACCTTGTAGGAAAGTATAATGATAAAAGTTTCAGAAATAGCCCAGATCGTTTCGGGGGAGATTATTGGTAATGAGCAGATGGAGATCGATACTATCCGCCCTGTTCAGAGCGATGAAAAAGGCGGGCTAGCCATTGTTTTTGCCAAGAAAGATCTGAGGTTTATTTCTGAAACTAGTGCCGATGTCATTATTGGTCCGCAGGAAATACTGGAAAGTAGCGCAGAGTGCAAAATAGTGATCGATCAACTTAAGGTCGACAGTATTAACCATCTGCTTCGCTACTATAAGGTTAATAAATACAAGTTATTTGATCAGGGCAATACTTCTGACAATGCTGATGTGTATATCGGCAAGCATTGCGCTATCGGGCAGGGTTGCCACTTTATGCCCGGGGTAAAGATCATGAATGGCGTCACCATTGGTAACAATGTCGCTATTCATGCCAATACCGTGATAAAAGAGGGAACGGTAATTGGTGACAATGTCACAATTGATTCCAATAACTCTATAGGCAACTACAGTTTTGAGTATATGGCGGGAACAGATAAGCCATATGAACGTATTGAAAGTGTCGGTCGCGTCGTTATTGAAGATGACGTAGAGATCGGCTGTAACAACACCATTGACCGGGGCACACTGGGTAATACCGTTATCGGCCGGGGAACGAAAATCGATAATCTGGTGCAGATCGGCCATGACTGTAAAATTGGTCGCCACTGCCTGCTGGTCTCCCAGAGCGGTTTTGCCGGTCATACCACCCTTGGCGACCATGTCATTGTTCATGGTCAGGCGGGCACCGCAGGTAATTTGTCCATCGGCAGCCACTCAGTGGTAAAGGCAAAATCCGGTGTCAGCCACTCCTTTCCTGAACATAGCGATCTGTTTGGCTATCCGGCCAAAGAGGCCAGAGCCTACTATAAGAATCTGGCTGTTCTTAATCGCTTAACAGATAAAAAATAAGAGAAATCAATATGAAACATAAACTACTACTTTCTGCTTTTGTTTCCGTACTGGCGGTAGGTTGTGCCAGTACTTCTGAATCACCGTCTGATGCGGTTATGGCTAACGGACCGCTGGCAGACTGCAATCTGCCTGTGGCTGAGGGGCGCGGTCCGGTCAGGCCTTCTCTTTATGTTGTCGGTACTTTCCCTGACGGCCAGTGGATCCATATGGAAAACCGCAAAATGAGTTACAAAGGTGATGGTATCTATCAGGTTGTCAGCGACGAAAAAGCGGGTAATGTGCGACTTCAGTTTGCCACTATGGGCTGGAACCCTCAGTACACTGCGGCTGGTCTTGCCATGGATGTGGGCTACGAGAAAACCCTAAAGCGTGGTGGTTTTGAGAAGAACACATTAGTGAAAATTGATCAAGATGGCCGTTACCTGTGGAGCATCAAGGTAGCAGAAGATAAAAAGCCGATAGCGGCATTAGTTAAGCGCTGTAAGTAACACTTTGTGCCCTGACTGAGTTCAGGGTACCGCAACAAGTTTAAGTTTTCCCGGCCGGTATTGTCTCACCGGCTTTGGGCTGGAGAAGTAAGATGGCAACTGTCAGTCTGCGCAAAGTAGAAAAAGAGTATGACAACGGCTTTAAGGCTGTCCATGGCATTGATCTGGATATCGCTGAAGGTGAATTTATGGTGTTTGTCGGTCCGTCGGGCTGTGCAAAATCAACCACACTACGTATGATTGCCGGCCTTGAAGCCATTTCCGGCGGAGAGATCCGCATCGGCGAGAAGCGGGTAAATGAGCTTGCACCAAAGGACAGAGGTATTGCCATGGTGTTTCAGAACTACGCTCTCTATCCCCATAAAACTGTGTTCGATAATATGGCTTTTGGTCTTAAGATGCAGAAAAGACCAAAAGAGGAGATTCGCCAGCGGGTAGAAGAAGCAGCGGAAAAGCTGGAAATTACCGATCTGCTGGATCGTAAACCGAAAGAGATGTCTGGTGGTCAGCGTCAGCGTGTTGCCGTAGGGCGGGCTATAGTGCGTAAGCCGGATGTGTTCCTGTTTGATGAACCCCTTTCCAATCTGGATGCCAAGCTACGCGTTTCTATGCGGGTGAAGATTGCTCAACTGCATCAGTCACTGAAAGAAGAAGGCAACCCTGCCACCATGATTTACGTTACTCATGATCAGACAGAGGCACTAACACTGGGTGACCGTATCTGTGTTCTGAATCAGGGCAACATTATGCAGGTAGATACGCCAGCCAACCTGTACAACTATCCTGCCAATAAGTTTGTTGCCGGTTTTATCGGTTCTCCTTCAATGAACCTGATCAAAACTGTGTTACGAAAAGAGGGTGACAATGTATTTGCTGAGCTGGCGCCCGGCTGTAAAGTGATTCTTCCTTATGAAAAACAGGACAAACTGAGCGGTCATATCGATAAAACCGTTTATCTGGGTATTCGTCCTGAACATATTTCACTGGCGGAAGAGAACGAAGAGATCAATGTTCATAGCGGTAAGCTCACCGTGGTAGAAAATCTGGGCAATGAAAAATATCTCTATTTCCGTATCGGTGAAAACGAGATTATCTCCCGCGTCAGCAACCAGTTTATCACCACGTCAGATATCGGATCTGAACTGCGTTTTAATTTCGACTCAGCATTCTGTCATATTTTTGATGAAGAGTCTGAAATTAACCTGACCCTTTAAACCTAAGACCGGCCACCGCAGAAATTGTCTCTGCGGTGGCTTTTTACTATACGGGCCTGTGTAACTCTCTCGTGATATTTTTGCGGGCGGGATTCCTGCGCCCTGAAATCATGGAGAAAACAATGAAACACAAGTTATTGCTGTTATCAGCGTTGTTCATCTCTCTGCCATCGGTAGCGGATTGGAATCAGGCTTACTTCCGCGGTACACCGAATAACTGGCAGACGGATGCGATGGAAAAAGTAGGTCCGAACCAGTGGAAGATTGTAAAAACCTTCAAAAATGGAGCAGGTGGTAACCCTCCAAGCTTTAAAATTGACCGTCACGGCAACTGGGCAGAAAACTACCCGGCAGCTAATTTTGTAGTGGAAGCGAATAAAACCTATGAAATTCACTTCTATGACGACAGCCACAAGGTCTATGTGCACGAGAAACTGCCGTTCGATATGCGTGATGAGACCATGTACTTCGTTTTCCTTGACCGCTTTTCTGACGGTGATTCCGCAAACAATACGGGTAACAACCCGGCTACTTATTCTGCAGATAAGTCAGATTTCAAAAAGTACTTTGGTGGTGATATTAAAGGTTTGATCAATAAACTGGATTACCTGAAAGAGATGGGTATTACCGCTATCTGGATTACGCCGCCGGTGAACAATGTAGACCAACTGAACAAAGACGGCTCAGCGGGCTATCACGGTTACTGGGGACGCGATTTCTTCCAGCTGGATGAGCACCTGGGGACGGTGGATGAGTTCCGTCAACTGAGCCAGAAGATGGAGCAGTACGGTATGAAACTGGTGCTGGACTATGCTCCTAACCACTCGAATCCGAACGATGAAAACGAGTATGGTGCTCTGTATCGGGACGGTAACTTTATCACTAACTTCAATGGTGATAACCGTAATATTTATCACCATAATGGCGGGGTAACCAACTGGGAGGATTATTATCAGGTTCGTAACCACAATTTGTTCAACTTGTCTGACTTTAACCAGAGTAACGAAGAGACATACCGTTATCTGGTGGATGGGGCCAAATTCTGGATTGACCTTGGTGTAGATGCTATTCGTATTGACGCCATTAAGCATATGGATAAGTCCTTTATGCAGCGCTGGACATCAGAGTTGAACGCTTATGCGAAATCTAAGGGCAAACCGGGTTTCTACTTCTTTGGTGAATGGATGGATGCCGGTGCGACGGCTACTGGTCTGAATGCGAAGTCGATTGATTTTGCCAATACTTCTGGTTCTGCGCTGCTGGATTTTGGGCTAAGAAATACCATAGAAGATGCGCTTCTGCGTGCTAATGGTACCGGCATGTACGCGATCAATAACTATATGAAGATCCGCGATACCAAGTTCACCAGCAGTGACTGGCAGGTGGTGTTCCTGGATAACCACGATGCTCCGCGACTTTCTACTGTGTTACGTTCCGATGCGACAAACTTTGGTCCGGGCAAAAACAAATGGGGTGGTCGTCAGAGTATTCCGTTTGCACAGGACAGGGTAGAGCTGGGGCTGGCGCTGATAATGACATCCCGCGGTATTCCATGTATCTACTACGGTACAGAACATTATGCGGCTAACTTTACTACTAACGGCTTTGGTCAGGTGGGTGATGATCCGTATAACCGTGAAATGATGCCGAGCTTCAGCACAAACACACCGGCGTTTCAGTTGATTAAGAAGCTGAGTAAGTTGCGTAAAGAGAGTTTCGCGATTCAGCAGGGCGAGTATATAGAACGCTGGGTAAGCAACGAAGTTCTGGTTTATGAGAGAAATGCCGGTGACGACGTTGTAGTGGTTGCCATGAACATAGGCAATGCAACTTCTGTTAACGCGATTAACCTTGGACTGGCAAATGGTACCTACAGTAATGTGATTGGGGGTGATGACGTTGTTGTGGCTAACGGTTCTGCGACATTTAATCTGGATCAGAACGAAGTTATTGTACTTAAAAGTAACTAATCATTCTTAAACTAAGTAAAAAGCGCTGTGACTTATGTTACAGCGCTTTTTTTCGGTTTTGCTGCTGTGAAATGCAATCTATAACAACAGGGTGAAGTCCTGCCCTATAAGATTGGAATTTAATGCAACTCACACTTTTATTAATATATTTATGAATATTACATTTGTGATCGCGAGCGGTTTCAGATTCTCAGACTTATCCTAAAATTCCGTTATGAAACTGTGTTATATACCCGAAAACGGTATGCCGTATTGAGTCGGCGTTGCCTTTATAAGAAGCCTGAACCGTCAGAATCCCCCTTCTGCGTTAAGACAATATCAACCCTTTAGGTAATACACAGATAAGGTTCTGGATACAGAACTAAGTACCCCCCAAGCCAAAAAGGATTTGCAATGAAAAAGTTAAGTGAAACTGTCAACCAGATACTGCATAAGACTGAACCGGAATCCGTTCGTCGTCTTGCCAGTAATCATTTGGTTGCCGAATATAATGAGCCGAAGAAAATTGGTTTGAGCATACAATCTGTCGGATTTGAGCTGGCCGCCAGCGGTGAGTGCGCCGTAATGACGCTTGAAGCGGAAAACAACGGCCAACCTGTCATGCTTGCTGATGATTTTTCCCGCTCAGTAGAGATTGATTATGATAGCGGAAAGCTGAGAATCCACGACATTTCCATTGCCTCTCTGAGAGACTTTAAAAAGGTGATCCGCGATTACGCTATGTAATTGCTAAGTATTCCCCCCGGAAATTTGGTTGCAGGTGACAAGACGTATAAACTGCTTGCTCCTGCAACCTATATTCAAATCAGATCATGACTCCAGAACAGCTGTTTTATCAACTCAGACAATCAATTGATCCTGACAAAGGGAAGCAGATGAGTGCTTATATGAAGCACAAGTTCCCTTTTCTTGGTATTCAGACACCGGATCGGCGCGGTATCTGTAAGGCTTTTTTTGCTGTGCAGCAGAAAGAAAAGCAAATTGACTGACAGTTTGTTGAACAGTGCTGGCAACAGTAGGAAAGGGAGTTTCAATATGTCGCCATTGATTACCTTCAAAAGAAAAAATCTTGTCTCACAGAGACCGATGTAGCTGCCCTTAAGCAATTGGCACAGAGTAAATCATGGTGGGATACCATTGACGGTCTGGACCGGTTAATAGGCAGCAAATATCTGTAGCGTTTAATCAGACATCAACGGCCAACAGCCTTATGTAGCTTATATTTAATGGCACGCCAATGGGTAGCTGGGCGCTTTGGCATTACGCTTTTCAGATGTTCTATATCTTCATCGCTCAAAATAACTTCTCCTGAATGCGCCAGCCAGAGCGATTCCGGCTGATAACTGAGCACTTTTTCCACTGATTTACGATAATTATTCAGATAGAAAACCGGAAAGGGAGGAATATAACGCCCCTTTACCGTTACCAGAAGATCGGCCACATAAATCCGGTTAGTTGGAATATGCCTGAGGGAAAGGTCTCTGTCGGTGTGTTCCGGCGTTTCCAGTACCTGCCAGTCATCAAAACCGGGTAAGGTTTCTTTGTCAGTCAGGCGTATATCGGGTTTTAACCACGGCCAATAGTAGAGCCATTGACGCGACTTTTTTTGTCGTCGGGCCACCCAACGAGCGAGAAAGAGATCAGTAAAGTACATCAGCCAGCCATCCCAGCCGCTGTACCAGTGGTGCATATGTTTGGATGAGGCAATCTGACAGCCGGTCAGTTTTCTTAGCTTATGTGCTGCTCCGGCATGATCGGGGTGCATATGAGTGACGACAACCAACTTTAAATCACTGAGCGGGCGATTTAAATTGTCGGTAATAAATGAACAGATTAGCGATGCATCTGCCCGGCTGCAACCGTCCAACAATAATAGTTTGTCCGGATACTCAACCAGAAAGATAGATTGTATATAACCCTGAAGGTGATGAACTTTCATTTTTGCATGACATTTTATTTTTATGTCCGCTCAGTATAGACACAGGTTTGCTGGTCTGGCCAGTTTGCAAGCCGTTAATACTGAGTAAAGAACATATACGCAACAAAAGATACCCGTTGTAACAATGGTTACATGAGCGTTATTTAACAGACCAGTAAAGGGGGCGGATAAGAGCCCTTACTATTGGTGCGTTAATATACGACTTTGGTAAAAGTTGCTGATATTCCACGTTATTTCATCTGTGACCTGTTTATGCTAGTTGGCTAATTATCTTACCGAGGTGCAATGGAATGTCGATAGAGGTGCGCAATAACGCGTTAATAATTAGCCTTTGGTTTATGTTTACCGGAGTCTCTATTTTCTTATACGGGGCAGAGCCCGCGATGTTTGTCGTGCTTGCTGCGGCACTGTCTGCACCGCTTCTGCTTATGGCAATAAGGAGAAAATCGGTTGATAGTGTGGCTGAGACACCAAAGGATATGGTTGCACCCCTTATTGAAGCGGAAATGAACCTTAATGCCGTGAGTGCTGCAGAAGTCTCATTTGCTATCGACAACTTAAAGGATAAAGCGGCTAATCAGGTGGTTGCCATAAGCAATATTGCGCAAACTTCAGCGCTGATTACCAATACAGTGGCCGAATCTTCTGCTGCGGCCCATCATGCACTCACTTCTGCTGACTCTATGCACCAATCAAGCCTTTCCGGGGTTGAAAGCCTTAGCTCTGTGGTGGAAAGTATGCAGCATATATCGCTGCACACCGATACCACGGTTGAGCAAATAAGCATGCTTGACGAGAAAGTCAGCCAGATTAACAGCGTTGCCGCGGTTATCAGCGAGATAGCTTCCCAGACCAACCTTCTGGCATTAAATGCGGCCATTGAAGCTGCCCGTGCAGGTGACTCAGGCAGAGGGTTTGCGGTTGTCGCTGATGAAGTAAGAAAACTGGCGGAGAGAACATCAGAAAGTACTGCAGAAGTTGAACAGATAGTCAGTGAAATTTTCTCCGGTACAAAGAAGGTGAGTAATACCATTGAATCCCTCTCTGCAAAGGTTAAACAAGGGGCGGAAAGTGTCGGCAATGTTGAGCATCAGCTAGGAAATATTGCCGGGCAGGCGAGGCAGGTAAAAGATCAAATTTCTGCCATTGAACAAGGTGTAAAAGAGAATGAACATGGATTAGTCTGCATTGATCAGGCGATCAGCGAGGTTAATCAGGAACTGGCTGAGGCGGATATAGAGCTTTTAAGCCTGCAAAACGAGGCGGCACAGTTAATGGAGATGGCAGAGCACAGCAATGCTGTTTTAACCGAACATTACCAGACGAGTATTCATGCTCCGTTTTATCAGATGGCGTCTTCCCTTGCGGAAGAGATTGCCGGGCAGTTTGAACGTGATATCAGCTCTGGAAAAGTAACCGATTTAATTATGTTTGACCGTAATTATACTGCGGTTGAGGGAGTGACTCCGGCCAAGTATCAGACCCGTTACGATAAGTATTGCGATGAGGTTCTTCCCGCCCTTCAGGAACCTCTATTAAAGGCCAGAAGTGAAGTGGTTTATGCTATTGCAACGGATGACAGAGGGTATGTCCCGACCCATAACGATCAGTTTTGTCAGCCACTGACCGGTGATCAGAATACCGATATGCTACATAACAGAACCAAACGTATTTTTAATGATCGGGTTGGTGAGCGATGCGGTAAACATACTAAGACTATGCTGCTGCAAACTTACAAAAGAGATACCGGTGAGGTGATGCATGACTTATCTGTACCTGTTTATGTGAACGGGCGGCACTGGGGAGCAGTAAGGCTGGGATATCAACCGGTTTCCCGGTAAAGGTGATAAGCCCTGCAATGCAGGGCTCACCAAAATAAGGAATTAACGCAGATGCTCACCGATGTACTCGTTAAAGTTGAGCTTGTTGTCTTTGTTGCTGTCCAGATAGCCAAATGACTCGTCGACATAGTTATCGATTTGTGTGTAGTAGCCTTGCCAATACTCAACATCCGCCTTACATTCCACAGGAACTTTATCTTGTTTGTATGACTCTTTAAGTCGCTTAACATAATTACCGGCCTGAGCTTCATACTCTTTCCGGTCCAGTTGTTTGTCGTTATTTTTATCGGCTTGCTTAAACGAGGCCTGCCAGTATTCGTCGTAAATACGGTTAGCATTTTTAGCGAACTCTTCACGACTTATTTGCTTATCTTTATTGTCATCAAGGTGTTTGAAAGTGTCGATAAGTTCAGGTTCGACCATGCTTAAGGTTTTCTCTGTACATACAGTTGATAGTCCTTCGTTCCAGCTATCTCCTTCAGAGTCCAGTCCACCGGTTTTAAACTCTTTCAGGCTAATCTGGTTGTTTTTATCAGTGTCAAAGAAGTTAAAGATGCTGTCTGTTTCTGTCGATGCCAGAGCGTTGGCAGAAACAAGTGACGCCATAATGGCGAATGATAGTGTGTTAAAACGACTCATATTTTTTCCTCTGTATCCGGCCAGAAAAGGGGGGATGGCCAACTCAAAAATGCCCACTATGTGAACGAATGAGATGGTATGGCAGCCATGGTTAACTTTACGTTATCTCGACCCGCCTTATGTTGCAGAATGTGCAGTATCACTTTCCGGATGGGAAATTATTGTGTTGAGAAAACTGTCTAAGCAACGGTTGTCCGGACCAGAGTCCGGAGAGCGTTGAGGAAGGGATTAGCGGCTAAGCACCTTGTATTTATCGAGTTCTGATTTGTTCATCCAGTGAATATCGCTGGCTGGTGCGGCCTCAAGGGTAAACCAGTAGAACTGTGGGTTAATGCCGATATGACGGTAATAGCTTAAATACTCCTGATGAACTGGATCGGATTTTGCCACCTGACGACCATCTTCACCGTCACTGCTTCCCCAGCTATGTACGCCGATTTGCGGTTCGTTGTCACTTGCCGTCCTTTGGACGCCGGCGAGAAAAAGATCCACGCCGCCACTGGCAATCAGGCCGTTTGCGTTCAGGTGAGTACTTATGCCTTTGTCGTGTATCTGTTTTGATAGCTGCAAATTGGTTTCATCATCAGAACTACCTTCAATGATATCAATGTGTAGCCGGGTAACAGCAGGATAAGCGTCCAGCATATCTTGAAAGGCATCCAGTGAACCGGAGCAGATAATGCCATCCAGAGAAGCTTCGTTGGGGTTGATTACCTCGAAGGTAAGGGGCTTATCTCCTTGTAGCTCAAATAAACCACAATCAGAACGAAACTGGTTGCTCGCTTGATCAGAGCGGCTGCAAGCAGAAAGTAGTACGCAAAATGAGCTAAGCAGAATGATTTTTTTCATGTTGTAATCTGAGTCGGGTAGTAGCTGAATAGATAATTTATGTTAACCCGACGCAGTGAAAGGCAGGTAAACGCCATAAAAGGAGTGGCTTATCACTGCTCTGAAATTGTTTCCGGAATGATATAAATATCTCTGTCCAGTTCAGAGGTGATGGCCGGAACCTTGCCTTCACCGTAATACTTTTCAAATATTTTCTGATAGCTACCGTTCTGCTGTATCTGTTCCAGCCCTTTACGGAACGCATTAATGTATTGAGTGACACCGGGATAACGGTTAGAGAAAACCACATGAGCGGGAATACCCTGAATGGCATCTTCACTCATTTTCCACTCGCTCTTCCCGTCAGGATAAAGCTTATTAATACGGGAAAGCCCGCTGAGTTCAACCATAAAGGCGATATCATTTCTTCCGGCTGCTACCTTTTTAAGCAGGTGATCCATCCGGCTTACTTCCTCCAGATCCAATCCAAGCTCGGGGGCGGAGTTCAGAATGGCCGCATCTGAGCTGCCGCGGATCACTCCCAGCCGGTATGGCAGCAGATCCTGCAGGGATTTAAAGGAGATGTCAGGGAACTTATCTTTCAGGTAAAAGCCAACTACCCGGTAGTAAAACAGAGGGACACTGGTTACAGAGGCATTACGCTCTTGTTCAGGAAAGTTCCATTCCGTCCCTAGCTGAGCCATTACTTTTCCGTCAATAACGTATTTGGTGGATCTGGCCAGAGGATAAAACTGGAACTCCACTTTGTAACCCGCAGCATCATAAGCGGCGGAGACAAGTTCGCAAAACACACCTTTATCCGGCAGCGATTCGTCCATATAAGGGGGATAATTAAAAGCGGACAGAAGGAGCTTTTCAGCCTGTACCGAAAAACTAGTGGCGATAGTCAGAAAGATAATCAAAGCCGGCAGACTCAATATGCTCTTGCGGAACATTGTAGGGTACTCGTTCTATACTGATGTTTTTATTAGTTATTTTCTGCATTCTACAGATTGGCACAGACCCTATGCTATTCGGAGTGATTTCTCAAGGTATTGTGTCTTTGCCGGGTAATCTTGTTGCTTTTCCCTGAAAGGCATCACAAAAATAAGAGTTATAAGCAATGCGAGTCATAACGCATATCACAATATCTTGCACTATAGTTTCTGTGACTGACTCTGTGAAACCCGGAGTTATGCTGAAAGGGAGAGCATGATCATGAGTAAAGTGACACTGACTTTTGTCGGCCATAACGCCAGAGAAATCTCACAACGTTTTTATAACTGGGCAGTTGATGGTGGTCTTGAGGATGAGTTAATTGATGTGTTGAGTGATGAACAGACAGAAGTTCAGGGCATCACCTTTTCAGATGACGAGACCCTTGAGATAGAGGTGAGTTGTCTCTCCAACGAGTGAGTTGTTCATCGGCCACGTGGCTATGCATTTCATACATGGCCATGTCAGTTATTTCATTTCTTGAGCAAATATTTCTTTGTTAGATTTATCGGTAACAAAGGAGTATTTATGAGTAAGAAGTTAGGTGTACTTGGTGGTATGGGGCCAATGGCTACCGTTGATTTCGTAAAAAGAATTGTAGAGAAAAGCCCTGCATGTTCTGATCAGGAACATATGGCTATGATTATTTCGAATAATCCAATTACCCCTGACCGTACTAAATGCATCCTGGAAAACGGTGAAGATCCCCTTAAAGTAATGCTGAGTAATCTGATGTCACTGAAGGAGTCGGGTGCTACTCACGCCGTTATCCCTTGTAATACAGCGCACTACTGGCTGGATAAGCTTAAGAGCGATGATTTGCCCTTTATCAGCATTATCGACAGTGTTCTTAATGAAGCGTGCCGCAGAAAAATGCAGCGTATCGGCATTCTGGCAACGAATGCCACGGTAAAAACTGGCATGTATGCCAATGCCATTGAGACAAAAGGTATGCAGGTTATGCTGCCGGACTCGCAGCAACAAGCCGATGTGATGGAAGGCATATATCAGGTTAAAGCGGGCAACATAGAGCTGGGTAGGGAGCTAATGGAACCTGTATTTGATGCCTTAATTGCTCAGGGAGCCGATGGCGTGATTCTCGGCTGCACCGAGATCCCGTTGGCGTTTGACGGATTCCCGGCTGAGAAAAAACGTCAGGCGCTGGACTCACTGGATCTGCTCGCTGATGAGTGCGTCCGTTACTATTACTACCAGTAATAAGCATTGCCATTACTTTAGTACTCCGATTTTTTTCAGTTTCCTGTAAATGGTGTTGCGGCTCACCCCCAACACCTTTGAGGTTTTGCTGATATTGCCCTTGTTTGCCTGATAGGTGGTAAGCAAGGCATCATCTATGGTGCTTTTCAGGCTTGATTCCGTCTCCTTATCCTTACTCATTCCCACTTGCTCTGAAGTGATATGTTGCGCGATATGCTGCGGAATATGTTCCAGACAGAGTTTCTCCTCGTCTTGTGCAAGAAGAGAAGCCACCTTGATCACATTGTCTAACTGACGAATATTACCCGGCCAGTGGTAGCTCAGCAGAAGTTGCTGAAGCTCATCACAGAGAGACTGGTCAGGTGACGCGTATTTATGGTGAAGGGTTTTAATAAGAGTCAGTTTATCTTTGCGCTCCCTCATAGGAGGCAGGGTA
The DNA here is from genome assembly GCF_028201475.1 of Vibrio sp. SCSIO 43137. Taxonomy (NCBI): domain Bacteria; kingdom Pseudomonadati; phylum Pseudomonadota; class Gammaproteobacteria; order Vibrionales; family Vibrionaceae; genus Vibrio; species Vibrio sp. SCSIO 43137. The sequence goes on from NZ_CP116383.1 coordinate 1,326,440, forward strand.
ACCACCAAACCGTTCAGGCGGTAATAGAGATCCTGTCTGAACAGCCCCTGTTCCACCATCTGCTCTAAATCTTTATGAGTGGCAGCTATAATTTGAATATCTACTTCGATACTCTGGTTGCAGCCAAGAGGCACTACCTGCTTGTCCTGTATTACATGCAGCAGGCGACACTGTGCTTCCAGCGGCATATCTGCTATCTCATCAAGAAACAGTATCCCTTTGTCAGCCTGACGGATTTTGCCCTTATAACCTTTGCTGTTTGCCCCGGTAAAGGCGCCACCGACATAACCAAACAGCTCAGACTCAAGCAGATCTTTGGCCAATGCGCCACAGTTAACGCTGACAAGAGGGGCGGACTTTCTGCTGCTTTGACGATGCAGAGCCTTAACAAATTCTCCCTTACCGACCCCTGTTTCCCCTAAAATCAGCAGGCTAATCTGACGGTTAATTACCTTGCATCCCTGTTGCCATGCGTGCTCAATTCTTTCATCTCCGTAATGAAGTTCACTGGCCGGCGAATAGGTGGCTCTCTTTATGGCTTGGTTATCAGAAAGGTTATGCAGCCTGAAGACTAAACTGTCAGACTCCTGTTGCAGAAAGTGGTCTACAGGCTGCCCCACAATAGACTCCTGTCTGAGCAGGTGCGATGCCATCTGATTATGGGCAATGATATTGCGGTTATCGTCCGCGATAAGAATACCCTGCCAGCCACTTTGCAGCACCGAATGTTCAGTCGCCAAATCGATACGCAGCATTCCTTCCGGTAATCTGCACAGCATTTCTCTCTCGATTTTTTGCACCATGGTCTGGATAAGATGGCGGGTGTTGTCGTGATGAACCTGCTGCTCACTGGTGATATCCAATACGGCGACCAGTTTACCTGTGTGATCGAATACCGGGCTGGCTGAACAGCTAATAAAGCGGTGCTGATGAATAAAGTGCTGATCACCAATAATGGAGACCGGCTTCTGTTCTACGATAGCGGTGCCTATGGCGTTGGTTCCTTTAAGGTCCTCTTTCCAGCAGACACCACTCTCCAGTGCAATGGTAGTCAGCTTGCTTTTAAACTGCTTCTGTCCCCAAGAGGCAATCACCACGCCGTCTGCATCGGTCAGAATTAAGCGACTGTCGCTTTTGGCAAATAGCTGGTTAAATAGGGGGCGGGCATATTGTTCAGTTATCTCTATTAACTGCGCGTGTATTTGCCGGCGTTCAGAGAGCTGTGTCCGGGCCACCCGTATCTCTTCAGGCAGCCTTCTTTCCCTCAACCCTGCATCACTGCTTCGCTTCCATGAATCGTGTAACCAGTTTGTCGATTTGTCCGTTTGTAGCTGCATAACTGTTCCATTTTGTAGCAGTTTTTGTGTGCCATTCCGGGACAGTTGAACAGTGATATCACCGTTTGTGTTCCTCAAAATCAGCGAATGGCCAAATGTAAATGAATTGTAATCATAGTGTTATCGGGTGGTTGAGGCAAATCGCAATGAGTTGGCCTGTGATTTGCGTTAAGAGATAGGTCAGCCAAGGGAGCTGATAAACGGAACACCCTAAGTAAGGGATGATGTAACCATTTAATTAAAAAGGGAAATTTCTATGATCTATGCTCAGCCGGGAACAGAAGGTTCTGTCGTTCAGTTTAAGCCATCTTATAACAACTTTATTGGCGGGGAGTGGGTAGCTCCTGTGGGCGGAGAATATTTTGATAACCTTTCTCCGGTAAACGGTCAGGTTTACTGCAAGGTGGCTCGTTCAACAGAAGATGATATCAACCTTGCACTTGATGCAGCCCACGCTGCCAGAGAATCATGGGCCGCGACCAGTGTTGCTGAACGATCCAATATTCTGCTAAAAATTGCTGATCGTATCGAACAGAATCTGGAAGAACTGGCCGTCGCTGAAACATGGGAAAACGGCAAGCCGGTTCGCGAAACTCTGGCGGCGGATTTACCTCTTGTTGTTGACCATTTCCGTTATTTCGCCGGATGTATCCGCGCGCAGGAAGGTTCAGCGGCAGAGCTGGATGTCAATACCGCAAGTTATCACTTCCCGGAACCTGTCGGGGTAGTAGGCCAGATCATTCCGTGGAACTTCCCGATGCTGATGGCGGCGTGGAAGATTGCACCGGCACTGGCAGCAGGCTGTTGTATTGTACTTAAGCCAGCTGAGCAGACGCCAACATCAATATTGGTGATGCTGGAAAAAATTGCCGATCTTCTTCCTGCCGGTGTTCTGAATGTGGTCAATGGTTTCGGCCATGAGGCGGGGCAGGCGCTGGCTACCAGTAACAGAATTGCTAAGTTAGCCTTTACCGGTTCAACGGAGATTGGTCATCATATTCTTAAGTGCGCTGCTGAGAGCCTGATCCCGTCAACGGTAGAGCTTGGCGGTAAGTCGCCAAACATTTACTTTGCTGATGTGTTCGATCATGAAGACGAGTATCTGGAAAAATGTATCGAAGGTTTGTTGCTGGCGTTCTTTAATCAGGGCGAAGTGTGTACTTGTCCGTCACGTGTACTGGTTCATGAGTCCATCTATGACCGCTTTATTGAAAAAGCGATAGAACGTGCAAAAACCATTCAGCAGGGTAACCCGCTTGATACCGGCACTCAGGTAGGTGCACAGGCTTCACAGGAGCAGTTTGATAAGATCCTGAGTTATCTGGAAATCGGCCGTCAGGAAGGCGCTCAGGTTCTGGTTGGGGGTGAGCCGGCTACTCAGAAAGAGGGCTTAGATGCAGGCTATTATATTCAGCCGACCATGCTAAAGGGTGATAACTCTATGCGGGTATTCCAGGAAGAAATTTTTGGTCCTGTTATTGCTATTACTACCTTTAAAGATGAAAAAGAGGCACTGGAGATAGCCAATGATACTGAGTATGGTCTCGGAGCTGGTGTATGGACCCGTGACAGCAATCTTGCCTACCGGATGGGACGTAAGATCGAAGCGGGCAGGATCTGGGTTAACTGCTACCACGCTTATCCGGCTCATGCTGCGTTTGGCGGCTATAAGAAATCAGGTATCGGCCGTGAAACTCATAAAATGATGCTGGACCACTATCAGAACACCAAAAACTTGTTGGTCAGCTATGATGTTAACCCGCTGGGTTTCTTCTGACCGACAGCCTGATAAACAGTAACCCATAGACTCTCCGCGCCGGCAATGGCGCGGAACAAGTATTAGGTTAAATCTATCCGATAAAAGCAGCTATGCTGCTTTTATTTATTCTGAAATAATAATAATTGTATAAAATGATTAAAATATATTAATAATTATATTTTTATTTAAATGGTGGTAAATTTACTATTGAAATTATTATATGTTTTATATTCTTCTTTAATATTGATATATCATTATTGATATATATCACGTTTAATATTTTTATTACCTACAAAATTATAATCACCACTTGAGATGTAATCCTTAAATATTATATCGTTTATATTAATATTCAGGCAGGCCTCTCAGTTTTGAACAACACACGGTTTATAGCTTTTTGCTCTGTCTGCTGCTGTTTTCCTGTCAGGGTGTATGTGATAACTATGGAAAATATTGTTTCTTTCCCCAATGAAGATTATGTACTGGATACCATAGCGGAACATTGCGATATTGAACGCAACGCGCTAAAAGTTCATTACATGTTCAAGTACCATATTCTAAGCTTTCATGGCCATGCTTTCGCTATGATTATTGATGGACGACTGGCCCTTAAGTTTGGTAATAACAAAATGCTTCAGCAACGGCTTCTTCTGGCTGGAGGTCAGGAGGTCTATGACTATTCTGAAGTGACCAAAAAAATGTCTTACTACTCAATCCATGAAGACTGTTTTACTCTTATCTCTATTGAGTGTCTGGAACTGGTTAAAAAGGTCATGTATTACTGGTATAACTTAGGTGAAGCGCCTAATGTTCCGTCAATAAATAAGATGATTAATATAACTAAGACACTGGCGTTATCGCTAAATAATATTGGTGTTAATAGCGTTGATGATTTGATGAGTATGGGTTCTTATCAGGCGTACAATAAGCTAAAGGCAACGGATCCAGATATTCCGGATAGCTACTTTAGCCGTTTAGAAGGTGCGATAACTAATAAACATTATATGTTTGTGGAAGAGTTTTATACTCAGGCTAGTTAACAGTAATAAACAAATCCGCCGTGCCAAAGATGGTACGGCGGAGTTATCCAAATAACTTTTCTTATCAAAACATACTACGTTTCAGACCGGTTTTCTGCAGTATCCGGGCAGAGATTTCTTCTACGGAAAGGGACGAAGTATTGATATACGGGATTGCCTCTCTGCGGAACAAGGTTTCCACTTTATCCAACTCGTCCTGACACTGTTGCTCACTGGCATAAGTGCTGTCAGCAAGACGTTCATTTCTTATTTCAGACAATCTGTGAGTGTCTATAGTCAGGCCAAACAGCTTATGACGGTATATCTCGAATACCGGCGGTAAACGCAGCTTTTCCATATCCTCACTGATAAACGGATAGTTAATTACCCTGACTCCAAACTGAAGTGCCATATAGAGGCTGGTAGGGGTTTTACCGCTGCGGGAAACGCCCAATAGAATTAGATCTGCCTCTTCAATATTCTTCAGGGAAATACCGTCATCATGGCTTAAGGTGTATTCCACAGCAGAGATACGATCATAGTAGGCTTTTTCATCTTTACTAACACTTCTTGAGCGCTGCAGTTTGGGTGTCGCTTCTAACTGAAGGTCTTTCTGGATTGGTTCCACCAACATACTCAATACGTCGTATATGTTTGCATCAGCTGTCATAAGAATCTCTTTCACTTCGGGAACAACAGTGGAAAGAAATACTACAGGTTGTGATCCGGTTTCCTTTTTTGCCTGATTTATTCTTTGAACTACCTGAAGAGCTTTTGTAGTATTTTCGACAAAGGGAATCGTTTGCTCGTTAGCTATAAAAGGAAATTGGCCTAATACAGCATGTCCTAATGTTTCACATGTAATGGCCGTTCCATCAGAAACATAAAACACGTCACGTCTTTGGTTTAAAGTTTGCATATTTTGTTGAATCTTTCAAAAATATTTTATATTTGTATAAGAATAATACCGATAGTAACACCAGGCAAATCGGTTTTTGGTCTGTCCTCTCATAATTGGAAATTTGATGTCGGCCAAACGCTCTTGCTGTCCCCCCCTACACGAGATGCTTAGTAAAGCTCAGGAGAAAAATGTGAAACAGAACGTACTTTGGTTCAACACTCTATCAATGAAGGATGTTGATAAGGTTGGCGGAAAAAATGCGTCACTTGGTGAAATGGTCTCAAACCTGGCAAAGGCCGGAGTGTCTGTCCCTAATGGATTTGCGACTACCTCATATGCTTTTAATCAATTTCTGGATTTTGAAGGCCTGGATGAACGGATTCATACCATTCTGGATGATCTGGATGTAGAAGATGTAGTGGCTCTGCGTAAAGCCGGAGAGACCATACGTAACTGGGTACTGGATGCTCCTTTCCCACCGTCCCTTGAACAGGATATCCGCGAAAGTTATAGCGAACTTCTGGCCGGAGACGACTCAATCTCTGTTGCCGTTCGTTCCTCCGCGACGGCAGAAGACCTTCCTGATGCCTCTTTTGCCGGCCAGCAGGAAACTTTCCTCAATGTATGTGGAATAGACGCCGTTCTTGAAGCGACTAAGCATGTATTTGCCTCTCTGTTTAATGACAGAGCTATCTCTTACCGTGTGCATCAGGGCTTTGATCACCGCGGTGTTGCCCTGTCAGCCGGTATTCAGAGAATGGTTCGCTCTGACAAAGGTGCATCAGGTGTGATGTTCACCCTTGATACAGAATCTGGCTTTGATCAGGTCGTGTTTATCACCTCTTCATGGGGCCTTGGTGAAATGGTGGTTCAGGGTGCAGTAAACCCGGATGAGTTTTACGTACACAAACCAATGCTGGAGATGGGTAACCATCCGATAGTGAAAAAGACCATGGGTTCTAAGCTGACTAAGATGACCTATGGTGACAGCCGTGAGCTGGGACGACAAGTTTCTATCTGTGATACCACTGAAGCAGAACAAAACAGCTTCTCGGTTACTGAGCAGGAGATCATCTCTCTGGCGGCTCAGGCGGTCATTATCGAGAAACATTACGGTTGCCCGATGGACATTGAGTGGGCGAAAGATGGTGTTTCCGGCGATCTGTTTATCGTTCAGGCTCGTCCGGAAACCGTTCGTTCCCAGGATGATGCTAACGTTGTAGAGCGTTTTCAGTTAAACAAAAAAGCAAACGTTAAAGTGGAAGGTCGTGCCATCGGCCAGAAGATTGGAACGGGTCCGGTAAGGCTGGTTAAAGATCTTAGTGAGATGGAACTGGTTCAGCAGGGTGATATTCTGGTAACCGATATGACAGACCCGGACTGGGAGCCTGTGATGAAGCGGGCGTCTGCTATTGTGACTAACCGTGGCGGACGTACCTGTCACGCAGCGATCATCGCTCGTGAGCTCGGCATTCCGGCCATTGTCGGTTGTCACGATGCAACGGAAAAACTGGTGGAAGGTGAGAAGGTCACTGTTTCTTGTGCAGAAGGGGAGACCGGCTTTGTTTACGAAGGTGAGCTTGAGTTTGAAGTACGCCGCTCCGCGATTGATGAGCTGCCACAACTTCCGGCTAAGGTAATGATGAACGTGGGCAACCCTGACAGGGCGTTTGACTTTGCCTGTATGCCTAACGAAGGTGTCGGTCTTGCCCGTCTTGAATTTATCATCAACAAGATGATCGGTATTCATCCTAAGGCGCTGCTGAACTATGACGTTCAGTCTGAAGAAGTGAAAGCCAAGATTGATGTGATGATACGCGGTTATGACAACCCGGTAGAGTTCTATGTTGCTAAACTGACGGAAGGTATCTCAACCATTGCCGCGGCATTCTGGCCTAAGCGTGTGATTGTGCGTATGTCTGACTTTAAGTCAAACGAGTACAGCAACCTGATTGGCGGTCAGGAGTACGAACCACACGAAGAGAACCCGATGCTTGGTTTCCGTGGTGCATCACGTTACGTCTCTTCTGAGTTTGAAGATTGCTTTGAGCTGGAAACTCAGGCGATGAAACGTGTGCGCAATACCATGGGTCTGAAGAATGTTGAGATTATGATCCCGTTTGTCCGTACACCAAGTGAAGCGGCATCAGTCATCGATCTTCTGGCTAAGTTCGGCCTGCGCAGGGGCGAAGATGGCCTTAAAGTGATTATGATGTGTGAACTTCCGTCTAACGCAGTGCTGGCGGATGACTTCCTTAACTACTTTGATGGCTTCTCTATCGGCTCAAATGATATGACTCAACTGACCTTAGGTCTGGATCGCGATTCAGCAGATATCGCCCATATATTTGACGAGCGTAATGCAGCCGTGAAAGCCATGCTTAAACTGGCTATAGATGCTGCAAAACGTGCAGGAAAGTATGTTGGTATCTGTGGTCAGGGGCCATCGGATCACCAAGACTTTGCTCAGTGGTTGATGGATGAAGGTATTAGCTCTGTCTCCCTCAACCCGGATACAGTCGTCGATACCTGGATATCTCTGGGTAAACAGCTAGATAAATAACAGAACAGAGTAACCCCCGTTAAACAGCGGGGGTTATTTTTTTTGTGGGGACAGGCACCATTATCACCATTATCAAAATAAACATATCGAACCAATGATAAGCTTTTGCTAATTGGTAAGAGAGAGGTCTAAACGGGTGGTTAGCCAGCAAGCTGATATCAAACTTGAACAGATTTATCGAGTGAATGGAAATAGACAGATCTTGGGTTAACTATGTAAAGGATGCTTCCAGATTGTTCAGTAGCGGGGCTTAATTTATCCGTCCAACCTAAAAAGGTGAACTCGTTTTTTGTTGAGTTTGTGTTTTGCTGATTCTGCCTGACAAATGCAACCAACCGCGGTGCTACGGTAACGTTCTAGTTTAGTACATGCCTTTAACCACTTGGTCTGATTAATGTTTAGGCGTTGCAGAATGGGTGGGAGAGAAGAGTCTAAAACGGCTTTGTTTTCGCGGTATTGTCTGGCCGTCCAGTCAACCAGCTCAATATAATCCATAAGCCGGAAAGGAATGCCTTCGAGCGTTTTATTTTTCGGGTTACCGACAAATGGGTGGAGACATGGTGCAGTTTCCAGGCCGCTTGTCAGTGCCTCTAACCTAGCTTTGATAGAAGTGTATTCCGACGATTCTGGTGTATCTGCTGCTCCTGCCCGAAGCGGGTTTAGATCAACATATGTCATGGCAGCTATTAGGGCTTGTTCATCAAGCAATGCCTGACTTTTAAAACGACTCTCCCAGAAATGCCCTTTGCAGTTATCTTCTTGATTTGCCCGGCAAGCGATATCAAAGTTAAGCTCTTTCATAAACCAGCTCAGGCTCCACAGCCGCTTTCGCCAGCTTTCAATAATCGCAGATGCAGCTAGCTTTTCGGCATCTCTGCTCAGCTTTCCTGCCAGCCAATTCTGGACTAACGAAGGGAGTTTATGAAGTTGTTGCCAGCGCTTAACGACAGCTATTTTGTTAAGCTCTAAGGCCTCTTCTTTATTGATATGAAGAACAAGATGATAGTGATTACTCATCACAGCATAAGCACAAATATCAATACAAAAGACCTGCGACAATGCACAGATTTTATGTTCAATCCAGTCTCTGCGATGTTCGTAGCTTTTGTGAGTTACTGGGTCTTCGCCGCATAGAAAGCTGCGCCTGACACAGCGGGAAACGCAATGATAGTAAGGTGTTGCTTCAGGAGAAACGAGTTGTTTTCTTGCTGTTGTCATAGGAAGTCACCGAATCAAGAGAACAAGCCTAAATTACGCTTTTGATTTTCAACAGCAATCAGGTCGCAGTGGGATTACGATCGATGTATCAAAGGGTAATACTAAGTTCATACTTTACGGTGTGTGTTGAGATGGTCACTCCGCAACCGGCATCGCAATGTGCCAAGATTGAAGTGTTACAGCGACAATCTAACGGAGTGACCATTATGAAATGTAGTGTTATTAGTATCGATTTAGCAAAGAATGTCTTTCAAATTTGCGCACTCAGTAACGAAAGAACAGTCTTGTTCAACAAGAAAGTAAAACGCTCTAACTTGCTGCATGAGCTACGACAGTTCGAACCGACTCTGGTCGTTATGGAAGCCTGCTACTCTTCCAACCCTTGGGGGCGTCGTATTCAGAAGCTCGGCCATACCGTTAAGTGTATTCCTGCTTTTGCGGTGAAGCCGTTCGTTATTGGCAATAAAAACGACAACAACGATGCACTGGCAATCGCTGAAGCCTCATTCCGGCCAACACTGCGTTTTGTTCCCATCAAATCGATTGAGCAACAAGATGTTCAGTCTCTTCATAAAATCAGGGAGTTACTCATTAAGCAGCGTGGTGCTTGGATGAACCAGCTCAGGGGATTACTTGCCGAGTATGGTGAAGTACTTCCCAAGGGCATTGCGCATATAAAACGTCAGTTACCTTTAATTTTAGAAGATAACAGCAATGAACTGACGCCTGTCTCGCGTGGTTTTATCACCAGAATTGCGCTTAATATTCGCTTATGCTCTAAGCAGATTAAAGACATCGAAATAGAATTACAGCATCTTCTTGCCCAGCGAAATGACTATCAAAGGCTGCTTAATGTTCCCGGAGTTGGGCCGATAGTGGCCTCAGCACTTCTGGCTTATATCAATGACATTGGTTGCTTTAAAAATGGCCGCCAGTTCGCCGCCTGGGTTGGATTAACGCCTCGACAATACGCCAGTGGAGATATCAACCGGCTGGGTAAAATCAGCAAACGGGGAAACCGGACACTCAGAAAGCTTCTCATTCATGGAGCGCGAGCAATACTAAGCAGAAGCTCGGGCAAAGACGACCGCCTCAGCCAGTGGATGAATGGCTTAAAAGAGCGTATGCACCCATGTAAATGTACCGTAGCTTTAGCTAATAAGCTTGCTCGTATTATCTGGGTGGTATTAGCAACGAAAACAGAGTTCCAAGCTTCTAAAGCATGTGCTTAGTTAGCAACACAAAATACTGAAAACCAGACAACAAACAGGAAACGGTAGCAACACAGTTAATGAAAAAACGGCATTCGCCCTGTTTAGAACCTCGTCGAGGACAACTGCTTGATAGTGAAAGCATAGTGTGTGTAACAGGCAAACAGGGCTCTTGAATCTCATTAGGGCGCTTCGCACTAAAGCGAAACAGAGACGCCGGATATATGTCAAAAGACCGTATTCTTAACTGATGCCAATACCATTAATCAGGTGAATCTTATGTAACGGACAAACGACTATGGCTTTGTAACTAACAAACCTTCAATCTTTACTTGATTGGAGTGACCATATATGTCCCCGTTAAAAAGAGTTCATACTTTACGGTGTGTGTCCCCGTTAAAAAGAGTTCATACTTTACGGTGTATGTCCCCGTTAAAAAGGGCACTATCAAAACATTATGGAAAAAACTGTACTAGTCTCCATATTGAGTCGTCAACGTTAAACAGGTCCTGAGCTATGTTGTTAAAGCCTTTATTTGTTTGCTGGTTAACCGCATTTATCTGTGCTGTGTTTCCATCTCTTCTGATTGCAAAGGAAGTAATCAGAATTGCCTCTGGCGACTGGGCCCCTTACTTATCACAAAATCTTCAACATGGTGGTCTGGCGACAGATATTGTCCGGCATGCCTTCGCCCGTGTGGGTGTTGAAACTGAGTTTGGTTATTTCCCCTGGAAGCGCTCCTATCGTTACGCTGTGAATGGCAAAGGAGAGCATGGTGAGACGTGGCATGCCACCTCTCTATGGCTTTATTCCGACGAGAGAAACAAAGAGTTGGAATATAGTGATGCCGTTATTGAAACTCAGGAGGTTCTGTTTTATCTGAAATCTGATCCCATTATCTGGGAGAACGACAGTGATCTTAAAGGCTTATTGGTCGGTGGTACAGAATACACGCCTTACCCCAAGTTTGAAGGGTTGCAAAAACAGGGTATTTTGAAACTGATTCGAGCCGGTGATGATGACAAGTCAATGCAAAGGCTGATATTCAGAAACCTAGACGCAGTAATTATTATGAAAGAGGTCGGTTTCTACTATTTGCAACACCGCCTTGATAAGGAACGCAGAGAACAGATCGCTTATCTGCCTAAGTCTGCACAGGACAGAAAAATGTATCTGTTATTTTCAAGAAACCGCCCTGAGAACCAGAAACTGATAAAACTTTTCAATAAGGGATTGAAATTGATTAAACAAGAGGGCAGATATGAGGAGTTATACCAGAAGTTCAGAGAAGGCAACTATAGCCATATCGGGCGGAAGTAAGCCAGAGGTCAGATTTATCCTATAAGATGATTTTCCCTTTTGAATTACCCGCAGAGACCTATAAGGGAAATCTATGTCTGAAAACAGTTTCGATTCATCGGTGGTTACCGGAAACAAAAACAATAAACGACTCTCCATTTTGCTGAAACTGTTGCAGTTTGTCCGTCCATATAAGTTAAGAATAGCTGCCGCGCTTATTGCACTGGTTTTTACTGCTTCGGTGATGCTTTCTGTGGGGCAGGGGGTAAGAGTATTAATCGATCAGGGCTTTGCCCAGCAGTCGCTGGAGCAGCTCAAAAATGCGGTGCTGTTTATTTTTGTTGTGACTGTCCTGATTGCAGCCGGCACTTTTGCCCGTTTTTATCTGGTTTCATGGCTGGGGGAGCGGGTCAGTGCCGATATCCGTAAAGCGGTGTTTAACCATGTAATTACCCTGCATCCAAGCTACTTTGAGACTAGTGGTAGCGGTGACATTATGTCCCGTCTGACTACAGATACCACCTTGCTGCAAAGTATTATCGGTTCTTCATTTTCTATGGCGATGCGTAGTGTGCTGATGTTTATCGGTGCGCTGGTAATGCTGTTTGCCACTAATATTAAGCTGACCTTGATTGTTCTGGCGTCTGTCCCTTTTATTTTGCTGCCGATTTTGATTTATGGCCGCAGAGTGCGGGCGTTGTCGAGGAAAAGTCAGGACTCTATGTCAGATGTCGGCAGCTACGCCGGGGAAGCCATTGAGCATATCAAAACTGTTCAGAGTTATGTGCGCGAGTCGCAGGAGAAGGTCTCTTTCGCACAAGAAGTAGAAGCTGCCTTTCAGGTGGGACGAAACCGCATACAGCAGCGGGCAACCCTGATTGCCGGTGTGATTATTATAGTCTTCGGCGCTATTACCGGCATGCTCTGGGTCGGCGGTAGTGATGTCATTTCCGGACAGATGAGCGGCGGTGATCTCGGCGCTTTTGTGTTTTATTCCATTTTGGTGGCTTCTTCTCTGGCGACCATTTCTGAAGTGTTGGGTGAGCTGCAACGTGCAGCGGGTGCAACAGAGCGTCTTATCGAAGTGCTTCAGGTTGAGAGCCATATTCTTGCACCTGTGGAAAATGCGGCTGACGCATCAGCACTGAACGCAGAAATTAGCTTTAGCGATGTTAACTTCTGCTATCCGTCCCGTCCGGCTCAGCCGGCAATCGCTAACCTTTCCCTGAAGGCAGAAAAGGGCAAGGTGTTGGCTCTGGTTGGCCCTTCCGGTGCGGGAAAAACCACGCTGTTTGAGCTGTTACAACGATTTTATGACCCCCAGTCCGGCTCTATTGAGTTTGGCGGCACCGATATTCGTCAGTTGGATCCTACCGACCTGCGCAGACAGATGGCACTGGTTCCTCAGCAACCGGCGCTGTTTAGCAGTGATGTTATGCACAATATCCGCTACGGTAATCCTCAGGCATCTGATGAAGAGGTGATAGAGGCAGCCAAAAAAGCTAACGCTCATGAATTTATAATGCAGCTTCCTGAGGGGTATGGCAGTTTTCTGGGTGAACGGGGAGTCCGGTTATCCGGCGGGCAGAAGCAGCGTATTGCCATTGCCAGAGCGATTCTGAAAGACCCTCATATTCTTCTGCTGGATGAAGCGACCAGTGCGCTGGACAGCGAGAGTGAACACCATGTTCAGAAAGCACTGGAGCAACTTATGAAAGACCGCACCACGCTAATTATTGCCCACAGGTTGTCGACCATACAGCATGCTGACAAAATCGCTGTGCTGGATCAGGGGCAACTGGTCGCAACGGGTGATCATCAGACACTAATGGAGGATTGCGAACTTTACCAACGCCTTGTGGAACTTCAGTTTAAGCACCTGCAACACTGACCCCCTAAGCAGGTAACCAAAGCTTAACTATAGTTTGCATACAGTGGCACAAGTTTAAAAGTTTACCAGGAGAGAGTGATGAAAGTTGCGCTGATTAAGGCAAGTCAGGAGAGTGATTTCAAGCAATACAAAAAGTATGTCGGCGCGCCGCCACAGAGCATTTTTTCAGCTGCAGCAGCACTGGAAGGGGTTGCCGATATTGAGATGTACGATGAGACTTCCGGTAAAGCAGCCCCGGCTAAGCTGAAGGCGGAGTTAGCAGTAATTTTTATGTCTACCCCTGATGCCCTGAGAGCCTATCAGCTCGCCGATGCCTATATGGCTAAAGGAATCAAGGTTATTCTGGGAGGCCTGCATACCACCTTTATGCCACAGGAAGCTTTGCTGCATGCCCATTCAATTATTAAAGGTGAGTCCGATGCTTTGTGGCCGCAGATCCTTCTGGATGTGGCGGCCAATAAGATGCAGCCGGTTTATCAGGCTGACCAAGCCTTTGACCTGAAACAGGTTAAGCCTTATCCCACCCGCTACCTGAATGCCGGTATCTATAAAAATATCTGGTCGGTAACGGTTTCACGGGGCTGCCGGTTTAAATGCCATTACTGCACCATTCCTAACTTCTTTAAAAACCAGACCTACAGACCTATTGGTCAGGTTGTAGATGAAATTAAACAGAGCGGAGCGCAGTATATTGAGTTGAAAGCAGACAATCTGACCTCGGACAGGGAGTATTGTCTGGAACTGTTTGAAGCGTTGACACCTCTTAACATTCAGTGGGTTGCTGAAACTAACCTGAGATTTGCAGACGATGAAGAGCTGCTGCAACTGGCATCGAAAAGTGGTTTGATCTATCTGCTGGTAGGGCTGGAAACACCGTCAAAAAGTGCACTTAAAGAGGCATCAAAAGGGTTTAATAATATTCATAAATCTAAAGAGTACATCGATAAACTGCATCAGCATAAAATTGTGGTGGACTCCTGTATGTTGTTTGGTTTTGATGAACACAACAAAGATATTTTTGATGACACCTGGGACTATATTCACGACGTAGAACTGGATGTCTGTCACCCGGTAATCATGATTCCGTTCCCCGGCACTCCGCTGTTTAACGATCTGGAGCAGCAAGGGCGTATTCTGACCAGAGACTGGTCGCTGTATGATGGTGTTCATGCCGTATATCAGCCACAAAACATGTCGTCTAAAGAGCTCGAGCAGGGGCATCAGAAGTTTGTGGATAGGTATTATTCCGCCACAGAATCTCTGGCGAGAAAATGGCGTCAGACCCGTCGTTTTGGTATGTCAACGGCGTATATGCTGCCATAAACTTCCAGATTCACTCACGAGAGTTATCCAGAGCTGTACTCTTTGTACAGCTTTTGTGCCTGCAATTATCTCTGCTGCCAACCTATAAATCTGTATGAGAAAAAATAATAGTGATACAAGGCTCACCTTTGATGATACAGCCATGAATTAATTATATTTTATCTATACTTAACGGGTATAGCGCGATAATTTAGTCGTTCAGATTTTGAATCCTAAGGAGGGGAGATGTTCACAAGCCGCTGGTTTGGTATTAAAAAAACCTTTCTGACTGCTGTTCTGCTTATGCTCGCTTCATTTTCCTACGCAAAGAGCATGCAGAATGTACTGGTTCTCCACTCCTATGATGCGGCCTATGGCTGGACGGTAGATTTACAACACGGCATCGAAGATGCTATCGATTCAGCATCCCGCCCTTTAAAACTCTCAGTCGAGTATCTGGATACTAAGCGAATCAATAACCCGCGTTATTACGCTAATATGCGTGAGTATATCCGTTATAAGTACAGCAATTACCATTTTGACGGTGTCATCATCACCGACGATAACGCCCTGACCTTTTTCAATAGTCTGGATTTAGCCAACCTGAAACGTCTGCCGACGGTTGCAGTAGGTATTAATAACCTTGATGCCAATCTTTACTCTTCTACTGAGAAGGGAACGGTGATTTATGAGCACGATTATATTGCTGAAAATCTGAGGCTGATAAAACAGGTAAGGCCCAACCTTGAGAAGCTCTACTTTCTTTCAGATTACGGTGTCACTTCAAAAATTACCCGCCTGAAAGTATTAGAAGAACTGACCAGACATACGGACATAAAATTAGTTGAGATCCGCAACCAGAGTCTGGCACAGGCCGGGAAGACGCTGTCAAAAATTTCACCAGACGATGCTGTTTTGCTCACTCACTTCAATACCGAAATCAATATGGGGACCTTTTATGGCTATGATGAGGTAGCCCGATTTATTTCCGAAAAAAGTGCCGCACCCATTTTTGTGTTCTGGGAGTTTTACATTAAAGGCGATGTACTGGGCGGCTATGTAAACCGATCTTATAAAATGGGAGTGCAGGCGGTTGAGATTTTAGGCGCTAAACTGGATGACCCCCTCGAAATATCAATAGAGGTTAAGGATGAACATGCAGTGGTGTTTAACCATTCGGCATTGAACCGGTTTGATATCGGAAACGAGTTCATTCCTAAAGGCACAGTAATTCTGGGTAAACCCTCCTCTTATTTTCAGGAGAATATGGCGATACTTTCTGTCTCAGGTGCCATTATTCTATTGCTGTTTATGGTGATAGTGTCACTGCTGTCCCTGCTTAAACAGAAGAAGCGCCAGTGCCGGCAGCAAACGGATGTTCTGCTAAAACAAACAACCGGTCTTGAAGCTCACGGCGAGCTGGTGGCGGTACTCAGCGATGCTATTGAAAACCGTCCCGGTGAAGGGGGAAGGCATGTTCTCAGAGTGGCAAAAATGTCCTCCCGTCTGGCCATGTATGCCGGCCTGACGCTTCAGGAACAGGAGATGATAGAAAAGATCAGTACCGTGCATGATATTGGTAAGATAGGCGTGCCTGAATCAATCCTGAATAAGCCCGGAAAGCTATCAGCAGACGAGTGGCAGATGGTTCAGAACCATACCAAGGTCGGTCATAAGATTTTATCTATGATCGATGATGAGCAGATGAAACTGGCTGCTGCCGTTGCTCTTGATCATCATGAGCATTGGAATGGTAATGGTTACCCTCATGGTAAATCTGAGTATTCCATCCACATTTTTGCCCGGATAATTACTATTGTCGATGTGTTCGATGTGCTTCTTACCAAGCGCTGCTATAAAGAAGCATGGACCATTATTGAAGTGATTGATTATATAAAATCACGCGGTGGAGAGCAGTTTGATCCCCATCTTGCAGAGCTGTTTTTAGAACATATTAATGACTTTATTCAGATTCGGGATCTGTATACCGATGGTAGTGAGCTGCCGGCTGATTAAATCGCTTTTTCCCAACCTTTGAACTTTCGCACAGACTGTTAGGAACAGATTGTACAGACTGTGCGGATAATCCTTCCTACTTTAGTGAGAACAAAAATGAGAATTGGCATAGATCTGGGTGGAACCAAGATAGAGGTTATTGCGCTGTCTGATGACGGTAGTGAACTGTTCCGTAAACGGGTGGATACCCCGAAGGGTTCTTATCCTCAGACGCTTCAGGCGATAACCGGTCTGGTGGATGATGCGGAGTCAGCCACAGGCCAGCGTGGTACAGTGGGCATCGGCATTCCCGGAACCATCTCCCCGTACTCAAAAGTGGTGAAGAACGCCAACTCTGTCTGGCTCAATGGTCAGCCTCTTGATGTCGATTTATCAGAGATGTTAGGCCGCGAGGTGAGGGTAGCCAACGATGCAAACTGTATGGCGGTATCGGAAGCAACCGATGGTGCTGGCCAGGGTTATAGTGTGGTGTTAGCGCTTATTCTGGGAACCGGTGCCGGTGCCGGAATTGTCGTCAATGGCGCTCCTCATATCGGCGGAAATGGTATCGGCGGAGAGTGGGGACACAACCCTATGCCCTGGCTGGACGATGAAGAGCGGACATTTTCTGATGCGACTCCTTGCTACTGTGGCAGAAAAGCTTGTGTTGAACAGTTTGTTTCCGGCACCGGATTATGTGCGGACTATGAAAGAAGAACCGGCGTGAAACTTAAAGGCAAAGAGATATCAGAGTTAGCTGATCAAGGCGATGAGATTGCGCTTCAGACTCTTGAGGCTTATGAGCGCCGCCTTGCTAAATCAATTGCTGCAACCATTAACTTGCTTGACCCGGACGTAATTGTCCTTGCCGGCGGAGTCTGCAATATTGAGCGCCTGTACGATAATGTTCCGGCATTGCTGCCGGAATATACCTTTGGAGGGGAGTGTCATACACCGATTAAAGCGGCTGTACACGGTGACTCCAGCGGTGTCCGAGGTGCAGCATGGCTCTGGCCTGCCACACCAGAGCAGAAATCTTAGTTATTCCATTACTTTAAGTGTATCTGATACCAGCAGCGTTGCTTCGGTGACGCTCTGGATCTCTTCAACCGTTACATCAGGGGCAATCTCTTCCAGTAACATTCCCTCACTGGTAATACGTATAACGCCAAGTTCAGTCACGATCATATTTACCTGCCCCTGAGCAGTAAGGGGAAGGGTACACTGCCTGAGCAGTTTGGCTTTACCTTTGGCGGTGTGCTCCATCGCGACGATAACTTTCTTTGCCCCGACGACCAGATCCATCGCCCCGCCCATTCCGGGCACCATTTTTCCGGGGATAATCCAGTTGGCCAGATCACCATTCTCTGCCACTTGCAACGCACCAAGCACAGTAGCATCTACGTGGCCGCCGCGAATAATGGTAAAGGATTCTGAGCTGTTAAAATAAGCGGCGCCTTCAATAGCGATAATCGGCTGGCCACCGGCATTAACCAGATCTGCATCGGCGTCAGCGTCTCCTGCCATCCCTTTAATTCCGAGCAAGCCGTTCTCAGACTGAAATAGTACAGTGACATCACTCTCTATCTCATCAGCGACCATAGTAGGGAGCCCGATGCCAAGATTAACCACGTAACCGTCTTTTAGTTCCTGAGCGACCCGGCGGGCAATTCTTTTTCTGCGCTGCACTGCTTCTGTATCAGCCATGACGGACTCCTTTCTTAACGCTTGTCTTAACAATGTAGTCAATGAAAATGGATGGGGTGTGCACCGCTTCCGGCTGGATTTCACCGGGTGCCACTAGTGTCTCAGCTTCAGCAATAACAATATCCGCAGCGGTCGCCATAAGAGGGTTAAAATTCTGGGTGGTTTTTCTATAAAACACATTACCCTTGCTATCCACCACTGAACCTCTGATAAGGGCGACGTCGGCACGCAAAGGCTTTTCCAGCAGATAAGGTTTACCATCAATGGTAATAACTTCCTTTCCTTCCGCCACCATTGTGCCGATGCCGGTCGGGGTAAGAACGCCACCCAGACCGGAGCCGCCGGCGCGTATTTTTTCTGCCAGGGTTCCCTGAGGCACCAGCTCAACGTCAAGTTCGCCGCTGTTCATCTGACGGCCGGTTTCCGGGTTGAGCCCTATGTGAGAAGCGTACAGCTTACGAATACGTTTAGCACAAATTAGCCTGCCGGAACCGGATTCCGGCATACCTGTATCGGTGCTGATCAATGTTAAGTCCTTAATATCACTGTCAAGAATTGCATCAATAATGGTTTCCGGCGCGCCGTTGGCCATAAAGCCACCTATCATCACCGTCATGCCGCTTTTCAGTGATTTAGCGACAATATCAATATCGGATAGTTTGTTCATATATCGTCCCTGATTAATAAGGTTAGTTTCTGCGTAACATCATGGCTGTGCCCATTCCACCACCGACACAAAGTGAAGCAAGCCCCAGATGCTTTTCTGCTGCCTGTAATTGATAAATAAGAGAGACCAGAATGCGGCAGCCTGACGCACCGAGAGGGTGACCGAGAGCAATAGCACCGCCGTTAGGGTTTGCCCGCTCTATGATAAGCTGCTCATCAATATGATGCTCAGCGGACAGTTCACGGATCACACCAAGCGCCTGAGCCGCGAACGCTTCATTCAGTTCAATGACCTGCATATCTGCTAAAGTATAGTCTGTTTTACCAAGTGCTTTTGCGATGGCGGGCACCGGACCCAGCCCCATATAGGCCGGATCTACACCTGCCTGAGCATAACTGACCACCTCAGCCAGTACGGTTAGGTTGTGCTGTTTTACTGCCTGAGCCGAAGCGAGGATCAGTGCCGCTGCACCATCATTAATCCCCGAGGCGTTTCCGGCGGTCACGCTGCCGTCAGCTTCAAATGCCGCTCGCAGCTTAGCCAGCTTTTCACTGCTGGAATCTGGTTTTGGATATTCATCCTCAGTAACCAGGGTCACGCCTTTTCTGCCGGTGATTTCAACGGGTTCTATCTCTTGCTTAAAGTGACCTGACTCTATGGCGGCACAGGCTTTTTTCTGGCTCTGCAAGGCGAACTTATCCTGCATTTCACGGCTGAGGTTATGCTTACGGGCGATATTTTCCGCAGTAACGCCCATATGGTATTGGTGAAATGCGTCTGTCAGCCCGTCTTTTAACAGGGCATCTTCCAGAGGCTGATGACCAAGGCGGATACCCGCTCTCGCTGCTGCCGGTACAAGGTAAGGAATTTGTGACATGTTTTCCATGCCACAGGCAACCACTATCTCTGCGTCACCGGCTCGAATATGAGAAACCGCGTCCATGACCGATTTCATACCGCTGCCACAGATCATGTTCAGGCTATATGCCGGTGTATCAGCAGGAATACCGGCCTGAATTGCCGCCTGACGACCAGGCCCCATTCCTTGTCCTGCATTAATCACATTGCCGCAGATCACTTCGTCAACCAGTGCCGGATCAATTGCACTCTGCCTGAGAGCGCCCCTGATAGCCGTGCTGCCCAAGTCTGCTGCTGACACTGATGAGAGAGAGCCACAAAATGAACCTATAGGGGTTCGTTTTGCCGCAACAATATATACCGACTGCATCTAATACTCCTTTACATCCTTTTAATTGCCTCTTGTTATTAGTGTATGAATAAACCTGATGTAGGATATATATCCAAAAACAGGAAGTGGGATTGAAAATATGCAAACAAGTCTGGCTTAGCTCAAATTGTCCGGCTATATCGTTTGAAGGGGGCAGGGATTATAGTTATGTTGGATTAAGTTGTCGGGACAGGCACCATAAGTCGTAAGTTGTCGGGACAGACACCAATAATATTTTATCGGCATCTTATCGGGACAGGCACCAAAGGAGTTAGTGTGTTAAAGGGCAGTGAACTACCATCTATGAAGGCTTTAAGAACCTTTGTGGCAGTGGCAAATAATATGAGTTTTTCCAAAGCGGCTATTGAGCTGTCCGTGACACAGGGTGCCGTGAGTAAACAGATTGCCGCGCTGGAACAGCAGTTAGGTCAGCCTCTTTTTGAAAGGCATATCAATGGTCTTTCCCTGTCTGGTGCCGGGAAACGTTATCTGCCGAAAATATCTCAGGCGATAGAGATGATTCAGTACTCCACTTCCAGCCTGTTACAGACAGAGTTAGAACAAGAAATTCTTAGTGTTAATGTTACCCCTTCGTTTGCCAGTCTGTGGCTTATTCCCAATATTGAGAGTTTTAACGGCTTAAATCCCAATATCCGCCTGAGTGTGAAAACCGGCGACGGACTGATAAAAAACATTAACGGCGACAGCGATCTCTATATCCGCTGCCTGCCACTCTCCAAGCATTATGAAAACGCTACATTGTTACGCAAAGAGAAGTTGTTGCTGGTGGCTCCTGCTAGCTACTCAGCCAGTAAAGTAGGGGAGCCACAACTAGAGAGCCTGCCTTTTATTCCTCAGACAACAAGGCCACAACTGTGGGAGCAGTTTAAGGCTGAACATGAAATCAGCCAGAACAGCCGCTTTTATGGTGTCGGTTTTGAACACTTTTATATGTCATTGGAAGCCGTTAAAAAACGCAGCGGAATGGCCCTACTGCCAGACTTTATGGTAAATCGGCAACTTAGGGAGAAACGCCTGACTAACCCAATGCAGTTATCGGTAGAAAGTGGCTATGGTTACTATGTGATTGTGCCTAGTTACCGGCTAACCTCACGTAAGGTGTATATGTTTAACCAATGGTTAAATGCTCATCTTGCCGTGATGGGTGAAATGGCAAACAGAAGCTAAGGAGGGAGACTGTGCTGGATAAAATGGCTTTCTTTGTTTACGTAGTCAGGCTGAGTTCGATCTCATCGGCTTCTAAGCATTTTAATATTTCAGTTTCTGCCGGAAGCCGGTGGTTACAGGAGCTTGAGCAACAAATGGGGACACCGTTATACCGGCGCAATAACCGGCTTTTAACCCCCACTCCTGCAGGGCTTAAGTTGTTTGAAGAGTATGCTCCCCTTGTGGACCGTTCTCAGACCATTATCCGTGAAGTTCAGGGATTCCAGTCTCACCAGAAGGGGCATATTGATATCTGCTGCACCCCGGTTTATGCCAACCACTTTATGATGCCTGTCATTAGCCGCTATCTGGCTGAGCACCCCCATGTTACTTTTAATCTGAATGTCACTCCATGGGCGCTGGATGACGCCAGCAACGTGGATTTTGCTGTCAGCGCCATTGCTAACTATCAGGGTTATCGTGAGCGGGACCTCCTGTTGGTAAGGCGTGAGCTACTCTCTTATCCTTTTGTGGTCGTTGCGACACCAGAGTATCTGAACAGAAGCAAAGTGCCTGAGCTGCCCGTGGATTTAAAACAACACTTGTGTCTGTTTGCTACCACACTGACAGGAAGTAATGACTGGGTGTTTACCCGCGGTAGTGAGTCACAGATAGTAAAGATTCCCCGGACCCTTGAAGTGAACGACAGTGATCTTCTGCTTCAGGGCGTACTCAATAGCACCGGTATTGCTTACCTACCCAGTTTTTTGGTTGAGCAGGCTGTTGAATCGGGTAAATTAGTCACTCTTTTACCGGAGTTTGAAACCAGTATATGGAGTCTAAATCTCTATTATCAGCCGGAGAGTAAAGCTTCATCAGTGGCACAGCATTTTAAAAACGTTTGGCTTGAAGAACACGGAAGGTTGTTACATGAGAAAGGTTTATCATCTCGCTGAAAATGCCTGTTTCGGTTATTTGAGAAGCTAAAAAACAAAACCGATACGGTTAAGTATCGGTTTTGCTGGTTTTAAATGAAGGGGAGTGATGATTACATCAGGCCGGCTTCTTTGTAGTATTTCGCTGCGCCCGGATGAAGAGGTGCAGACAGACCGTCTTTAATCATCTCTTCTTTCTTCAGGTTAGCGAAAGCAGGGTGCAGTTTCTTGAAGGTGTCAAAGTTTTCAAATACCGCTTTTACAATCTGATAAACCACATCTTCAGGAACATCTGTAGAAGAAACAAATGTAGCACCTACACCAAATGTACCCACATCAGACGGGTTACCGTTATACATGCCGCCCGGTACTGTTGCTGTACGGTAGAAGGATTTGTCAGCCACCAGTTTCTCAACGGTCGGGCTGGCTACAGAAACGATCTTGCTGTCACAAGAGGTAGTCGCTTCTTTGATAGCACCACTTGGGTGGCCTACTACGTAAACCATGGCATCAATTTTGTTATCACAAAGAGCTTTAGACTGCTCAGAAGCTTTTAGCTCAGAAACCAGTTTAAAGTCATCAGTGCTCCAGCCGTAGCGATCCATCAGTACTTCCATAGTGCCGCGCTGACCTGAGCCCGGGTTACCGATATTGACGCGCTTACCTTTCAGGTCATCAAAGGTTTTAATGCCTGAATCAGCACGGGCAACAACTGTGAACGGTTCCGGGTGAACTGAGAATACAGCGCGTAGTTTTTTAAACGCACCTTTATCTTCAAACTTGCTGGTTCCGTTGTAAGCGTGGTACTGCCAGTCTGACTGAGCAATGCCCAGATCCAGTTCACCGGCACGGATAGTGTTGATGTTGTAAATTGAACCACCAGTACTTTCAACAGAACAGCGGATACCGTGCTCTTTCTTAGATTTGTTTACTAAGCGGCAAATTGCACCACCAGTAGGGTAATACACGCCCGTTACACCACCGGTACCAATTGTGACGAACCGATCCTGAGCACTGGCATACAGTGAGGTGCTGAGTAGTGCGGTTGTTGCGGTAGCGGTTAGCAGGGTTTTAATACGTGCCATAATAATTCCTTTTACTAGTAATGAACTTTTTTCAGTAACAATGAGCCATTAGCTATTCACTAATTTGGCTCTGAAACTTTCAGCGTTGTGTTTTTCAATGTTCATCAATCTCATCAGTTCGGCTAATTGACTTATCTGATGAGCATTGTTTTTGGCTGGTAAGCCATGGTTATTCATATGATTATTTTCAAAGCCGATTCTTACGTCGGCTCCCATTAGCATAGCACTGATCAGACAAGTCTGTTCCATTCGACCAAAGGCGCATACCGCCCAGCGACTTTTTAGTGTATTGGGCATTTCCCTGAGAAATGGTAGTAGATCCTTTGGGCTGGCCTGCATTTGAGCCTGATAGCGACCCAGAACAATAAGGGTATGATGGTGTTTTTCAGGCAATAAACCAGATTTAAGAAGTGAGAAGTAGCGCAGAAGATCTTGTTCAGAATAGAGGATGTATTGAGCAATTATCTGTTCAGATGCCACCCAGTGAAAGAACTCAGCGGCGGTGTCCAGATAAGAATCGTCGGGAATCAGCTCTTTAAGGGCAAATGAGGCAGCTTCCGGTTTGGTTTCCCGGATAAGCTCCATCTGTTGCTCCGGCTTATATATACCGACAGCCTCAGTCGTTAGCTGAACCATAATTTTATCCCCCACGGCCGAGTGTACCGCTTCAAGCACCGCCAGATTATCGGAGATATCCAGTGAGTGGCTGCCATCGGGCTTTCTGGCATGGAGGTGCACCATTGCAGCCCCGGCTTGATAACAGGCCAGTACGTCTTCTGCTATCTCATCTGCACTGACGGGAACCGCCGGATGATCCGCTTTGGTCTTTCGCGCTCCGTTAGGGGCAACAATAATGGCTCTCTTTTCGTCATGTATCATGGTTAACTCCAGCTTGCCGCTGAGTCTGAAATGGTCTGATGCAGTTTTTCAACCAGTTCATCTATCTCGGACTCTGTAATAATAAAAGGCGGTGCAAGCAGGATATGGTGCCCCTGTTTGCCGTCTATGGTTCCAGCCATGGGATAGCAGAGTAGGCCATGTTGCATCGCAAGAGACTTAACCTGCTTATCGGCATTTGATGATAGCGGAATAGGTTGTTTAGACTGCTTATCTGCCACTAACTCTATGCCGATAAACAGCCCCCTTCCTCTTATATCCCCGATATTCGTTAATGAGGACAGTCGCTGTTGCAGTTTGTCTTTTAAGTATTCTCCCATTCGGGTTACCCGGCCGAGAAGATTCTCATCAATAATGGTATTGACGGTTGCCAGAGCGGCGGCACAGGCGGTGGGGTGTCCGGTAAAGGTATGGCCGTGCTGGAAAAAGCCGCTGCCAGAGGAGATAGACTGATAGATACAATCACTGGCGAGTACGGCACCAATAGGTTGGTAACCGGCTCCCAAGCCTTTGGCCATAGTGACGATGTCCGGAATCACTTGGTCCTGCTCAAAGGCGTAAAAGGTGCCTGTCCTTCCAACACCGCACATTACCTCATCCAGAATCAGCAATACATTGTATTTGTCGCATATCTGCCGTATACGGGAAAAATAGAGCTTGTTGGCCGCGAGGGCACCGGCTGTGGCTCCAACAACAGGCTCCGCAACAAAGGCCATCACATTTTCGGCACCGATCTGTACGATTTTATCTTCCAGTTCGTCAGCTACCCTGACAGAGTACTGTTCGATGGACTCCTCATCTGCTTTGTCCCTGTATGGATAATAGGGGGCAATATGGTGTCCGGTCGAAAGCAAAGGCCGGAACGGCTCTCTTCGCCACTCATTACCTCCGACGGACAGTGCTCCCAGCGTGTTGCCGTGGTAACTCTGTCGGCGGGCAATAAACTGATTTTTTGCTGGCTGGCCGGTTTCGTAAAAGTACTGCCGTGCCAGCTTAAGGGCGGTTTCTACTGCTTCCGAACCACCGCTGACAAAATAGGCGTGGTTAAGAGAGTCAGGGGCCAGTTCACATAGCTTCTGAGCCAGAGCTTCACCGGCCGAGCTGGTAAAGAAACCGGTATGAGCATAAGGAATGCATGAGACTTGTTGTATAATTGCCTGCTTTACCGCAGCATGGCTATGGCCGAGATTAGAAACGGCGGCCCCGCCACAGGCGTCAAGATATTTGTTATTGTTCTCGTCAAACAGGTAGACGCCATCTCCCCTTGATATAACGGGAAGCTTGACGTGACAATGACGGTAAAATACGTTGCTCATTGCAATGCCCTTAATAGGTAACCCTTGATGGTTTTTTATACTGGTTTAGTTTTTCGTTACGGACAATGGAAAAAAAATTTACCGGTATGAGCTAATGGAATAGTGACTGGCGAAACGTTTCGAACAACTGAACCGTCAGATAAAGTGGCAAAGTTATCAGTTTGATCAACCTATTTAGCAACAATGAGTTATGTAGCTGCCATTAAGAAAAATTCAGCTATAATTGATCAAATCCGCCGCTGTACTGAGTATCTTTGATGGAACAGGTAAACGATAAAAAGTTGTTGAAATTTATCAGGGTGATGCCTGTACTCGTTATTGTGATAGCAACCCTCACTGTTATTGCCCTTCAACTCAGAAGCAGCCATACCGAAGCTCAGGATAGTCTCGCCTCCCTGAGAGAAGATTATCTACAGCAGCAGAAAGTCCATACCCAGCAAGAAGTTGACAGCGTATATCGTCAACTGGCCTATGAAGTTATGCGTACTGAAAGTGCGTTAAAGCAAGACATCCGCGAACGAGTTTACGAAGCACACCGCATTGCCACAGAAATCTATAACAGTAATGTTGATAAACCCCGTGCTGAAGTGACCAAAATGATCACTGACGCCTTAAGGGCGCTACGTTTTAATAAAGGGCGTGGCTACTATTTTATTTATAAGATGGATGGGGTAAATGTTTTACATCCAATACTGCCTCATATGGAAGGTACCTCCCGCTGGGACATGCAGGATAGCCGGGGCGCTTATATTACTAGAGATGTGATAAATATTGCCCGGCATAAAGACGAAGGTTTTCATCGCTGGTGGTTCTTTAAGCCGGGAGATAATGAGCAAGATTATGAAAAACTTGGTTTTATAAAATATTTTGCTCCGCTGGATATGATGATAGGCACCGGTGAATACATTGAAGATTTTGAGCGGGAAGTGCAGCATAAGTTACTAAGCTGGATATCAGAAATACGTTACGGTAATACAGGTTATCTGTTTATTGTTAATGGTGACGGAAATATTATTGCTCACCAAAACAAAAATTTAATTGGTGTTAACGCCCTTGGGTTTGTTGATCAGACTGGCAACGAATATATTAAACAGATAATCAGTACCGCGAAAAAGGGAGGTGGCTTTGTACGCTACTTTAGCAGCTTTACCCCGGAGAGTGTCAGCAACAGTGAGAAGATAAGTTATGTGCGTTGGTTTGGCGCATGGCACTGGGTGATAGGGACAGGTTTTTACCTGTCAGAATCCGAAGCCTATTTAGCGGATAAAGAGGCGCAGCTTAAACAGGACAACAGTGAAGACCTGACCAATATTTTACTGTTTAGCCTGGTGTTGTTTATTGTCATGACTATGCTGGCAACCTTCCTGACTACTCAGGTCTCTTCCCGCTTCAAGAGCTTTCAGAAAAAAATCAACACGGATTTTAAAAAGCTGGAGCAGGCCAAAAATACCATGCAGCATCTGGCTATGTATGACTCATTAACCGAGCTTCCTAACCGGATTCACTTCACCAGAGAGACCAAGCATACCGTTGAGAAAGCCGCAAAGGCGGGGCATTCTCTTGCCGTTGTGTTAGTGGATATTGATGACTTTAAAAAGATAAACGACTTTTACGGCCACGGGGTTGGCGACCAGTTGCTTAAGCTGATATCAAGAAAGTTTGAGTTGATTCTGGAAGTAGAAGACAGTGTCTCGCGGTTCGGTGGTGATGAGTTTATATTCTGCCTGCAACATATTAAATCCAGGGAAGAGATCAGGAGCAAGGTGATAGGAATTCAGGCTCTGTTTGAAAAACCCCTGCTTGTGAACAATGTACGCATTAAGGTCAGTTGTTCTATTGGGGTGGCCGGCTATCCTTTTGATGCATCCGGAGCGGAAGAGCTGATAAGCCGGGCTGATTTATCCCTTTATCAGGCAAAAGAGAGCAAAGGAACGGTTACCTACTTTGACGCATCTATAGCCAAGAAGCTCGACTATGAGTTTATGTTGGAAGAGCAGTTAAAAGGCGCTCTGGAGCGCAACGAAATCAGTGTCTATTATCAGCCTCAGATCTGTTCAGAGGAAGGAAAACTGGCCGGAGTCGAGGCACTTTGCCGCTGGAACAGCGCTAAACTGGGGGCGGTTTCACCACTGGATTTTATTGAAGTGGCAGAGAGGATCGGAATGATTCACCCGATCGGACAGTATGTATTGCAAACTGCCTGCAGGGATATGATGGCTCTGTTTCCTGACGATCAGAGTAAAGTGAAACTGTCGGTTAATATCTCACCTAAGCAACTTAAGCTTCCTCACTTTGCCGATGATTTTTATACCAGTATTAAAGAATCAGGTATAAACGCTAACCGGGTCACCCTTGAGATTACCGAAAACGTTCTGCTGGACGACAAAGAGTCGGTAGCTCCTATACTGGAGGAGCTAAGAGCGTTAGGCTTTGGTATCTCCCTTGATGATTTTGGTACCGGTTTTTCCTCTCTGAGCTACCTGAACAATCTGCCAATTAGCGAAATAAAAATCGATAGATCTTTTGTGATTAAGATGCTGAACAATAAGCAGAGCGATTCACTGGTGAAAGCGATTCTGGCTATTGGGCAATCCTGCGAAATGAAAGTAGTCGCTGAGGGGGTTGAGACCAGAGAACAGTTCAACCAACTGCGTGAGTATCGTTGCGATATGGTTCAGGGTTACTTTTTTGATAAACCTCTTACGGTTAATGAACTGAGAGAACGAGCTGACGATCACTGGATCAGACAAGCTGAAAAGTAGTTTTAAAGAAAAATTCTAAAAATCAGATCTTTATATCAGTTCGGTACATTTTTATAAGCTAATAATATCACACTGTATAGTTATTCTTGGTAGTGACAGAGGCTCCTTTGGCCAGCTGTTCACTATACTGGATAGTAGTCCTGTCATTTTTCATATCAGAGGCACTATGTCGACAGTCAGGGATTTAAAACTGCTTCGTCTGATCCGCTATATGCCGGTAGCCATTATCGGCATCTTTGCTCTGGCTGTTAATGTTATTGTCATTAAGGATAACCGTGACAAAGCAGAGCACAGCATTGAAACGCTTCGTTCGGAAGTCATTCGCGCCCGCAAAGAGTCTATCCGGCAACACGTCAACATTATTGTCAGCGAGGTAGATTACCAAAAAAACTTAGCTGAAAAAGTGCTGAAGCAGCAGGCTAAAGCGCGGGTTGACGAGGCTTATGACATTGCGAGCAATTTGTACCGGACCAATCTGGATAAACCTGAAAAAGAGATTACCAAGCTTATTTCAGAAGCGCTAAGGCCGATACGGTTTTTTGATCAGCGTGGCTACTTCTTTGTTTTTAATATGGACGGAACCAATGTGATGCACGGTTTACGCCCTCATGTTGAAGGTAAAAACCTGATTGGTTCGCAGGACATACGTGGCACCTTTATTCTGAAGGAGCATATCGATCTGATCAGAAGTAATGGAGAAGCTTTTTACCACTGGTGGTACCCAAAACCCGGAAAGCCTGAAAGTGAAGAGTTTGAGAAAATTGGTTTCGGTAAGAGGTTTGAACCTTTCGACTGGTTTATCGGCACCGGAGAGTATGTCGCCGATGTTGAGGAAGATATTAAAAAACAGGTATTAAACTGGATTAATGAGTATAGCTACGACAAAAATGGTTATATTTTTGTGGTAGATAGTGAAGGAAATGTCCTCTCTCATCGTGAGCCCTCTTATATTGGAAAGAATCTGGCGGATTTTAATGACGCTGCCGGCCTGCAGATGCACGGCATGATCATGAACTCTGACAGCTTCGGCAGTTTTGTTCAGTACCAACTTCCGCTGCTGGCGGGTGGGGATGTCAAAGAAGAGAAAATCAGCTATGTCAAGATGTTGGAAGGGTGGGGATGGTATCTGGGAACCGGATTTAACCTGAGCGATTTTGAAGCTTATTTTGAGAAACAGAGAGTGTTATTGCAGGAAAAAAACCGTACCGAACTCGTTACTCTATCTATTCTCAGTTTACTGATTACGGCCGTCCTGACCGGCCTTTCCCTTGTACTGAGCAACATTGTTGCCCGCCGCTTTGAGCGTTTTGAATCCAGAATCAATCAGGATTTTAATGAGTTGGAGTCGGCTAAAGATCAGATGCAGCATATGGCGTTACATGATGCCCTGACCGGCCTGCCAAACCGCTTATTGCTGATAGAGAATATTAATCACGGTATTCAGTTAACGCAAAAATACAACAAGCAACTGGCTGTTGTGTTTGTTGATCTGGATAACTTTAAGAAGGTGAATGATCTCTACGGTCACTCTTCCGGTGACAGGTTGCTGGAGACTATCAGCAAAAAATTTGAGTCTTTACTGGGAGATTACGACAGCGTATCCCGCTTTGGTGGTGATGAGTTTATTTTCTGTTTCCCTATGCTGAATGATGTAAAACAAGCTGAAAACCGGGTTCAGAAGGTGAAAGAGGTGTTTAATGATCCGTTTGTTATTGACGGTAAGATACTGATGACCGATTGCAGCGTCGGTGTCAGTATGTATCCCGGTGACAGCGATGATGCTGAATCTTTGATCAGAAAAGCCGATATCGTGTTGTATAAATCCAAGTCTGTACATAAAGGCGATGTGATGTTCTATGACAGTAGCATCAACCGGCAGGTGCAGTTTGATTTTATTCTGGAAGAAGAGTTACGCCGTGCCCTGAGCAAAAATGAAATTACCGTTTTGTATCAGCCTCAGTTTGATACTAAAAATGAAAAAGTGGTGTCGGTCGAAGCTCTGGCCCGCTGGACAAACGAAAGGCTGGGTAGCGTTTCTCCGGTTAAGTTTATTGCTCTGGCGGAAGAGATAGGCATTATTCATCAGATAGGCTTATTTGTGTTCCGTACTGCCTGTGAAGACATCTTCAGGTTGAGCAGAAATTGCCGTAATGCCATGAAGGTATCGGTGAATATCTCACCTCGTCAGTTGCTGGAAGAGAACTTTGCCGAACAACTGCTACAGATTACCTCGGATGTAGGTATCGATGTGGAACGTATTAATCTTGAGATTACCGAGAATGTGTTGATTAATGATATCGACAAAGTGGCCCCTGTACTGAACATGCTGCGCAACCTTGGCTTTGGTATTTCACTGGACGATTTTGGCACAGGTTTCTCTTCACTCAGTTACCTTAACAGCCTGCCAATTAGTGAGATAAAGATCGACCGCTGCTTTATCGATAATCTGCTGGTTAATGAGCAGAGCAATACCTTAATCAGAGCCATTATTGCTATTGGTGAATCCAGTGGTTTGCAGGTGGTTGCTGAAGGGGTAGAAACAAAAGAGCAGTATAAGGAATTGATTAGTTATGGCTGTAGTCTGGCTCAGGGCTATTACATCAGCAGGCCACTGCCAATTGAAGTGCTAATTGAACGGGATGAAGGACAGGCCAGCGCATAGCCGGCCTGTTACAGCATATTGGTTATTTTCTTTTCGCCGGCTTCTTACCGGTTTTCGCTGTGAATGGTTTGCCTTTTGGCTTATGACCTGCCGGTTTGTTTCCGCCTGAATTACGGTTATTCGTTCCGTTACCGCGTTCGTTAGTCCGGTTGTCACCAGCGCGGCCTTTACCACCCTGTTTTTTGTCGGTACGGATATCCGGTTGTCCTTTAGTGTGCTTAGTGGCAAAACGGTTTGCCCCATGACGCCCTGAGCGTCTTCTTTGTGCCGGTGTTTTAGCGTTATTATCTTCTGCCGGTATCAGGCAACCTTTTTTATCGCCAATAAGGTGCGCTTTACCCATATTGATCAGAGCTTCACGCAGCATTGGCCAGTTATCAGGATCGTGATAACGGAGCAGGGCTTTATGCAGCCGGCGCTGACGTTCACCTTTAGCAACAGGCACCTCTTCGCGCTTTTTGTACTTAACCCGTTTCAGAGGGTTTGTTTCTGAGTAGTACATGGCTGTGGCGTTACACATAGGTGACGGATAGAAGTTCTGAACCTGATCGCACTCAAAGTCATTTGCTTTCAGCCATAGCGCCAGATTAAGCATATCTTCATCTTCTGCCCCCGGGTGGGCGGAGATAAAGTAAGGGATCAGATACTGCTTTTTACCCGCTTCGGCACTGTACTTCTGGAACATCTCTTTAAAGGTGTCATAAGTCCCCATTCCCGGTTTCATCATCTTATCCAGCGGGCCTTTTTCTGTATGCTCAGGTGCAATTTTCAGATAGCCACCGACATGGTGAGTAACCAGCTCTTTTACATACTGAGGTGATTCAATAGCAAGATCATAACGAACGCCTGAAGCGATCATTATTTTCTTAACCCCTTTAACATTACGCGCAGCACGATAAAGATCGATCAGATGTTTATGATCAGTATTCAGCTTGTTACAGATGCGTGGGAACACACAAGACGGGTGACGACAGTTCTCTTCCGCTTTAGGGTCGGAACAACCAAGGCGATACATGTTCGCTGTCGGGCCACCAAGATCAGAAATGGTGCCGGTAAAACCGGGTACTTTATCGCGGATCTCTTCCAGTTCATTCAGAATAGATTCCTGAGAACGGTTCTGAATGATACGACCTTCGTGTTCGGTAATAGAACAGAACGAGCAACCACCAAAACAGCCACGCATAATATTGACCGAGGTTTTGATCATTTCATAAGCTGGTATCTTCGCCTTACCATACATAGGGTGAGGGACACGGGCAAAAGGCAGGCCGAATACATAGTCCATCTCTTCCGTAGACAACGGGATCGGCGGTTGGTTAACCCATAGCTCACGGTTACCGTGTTTCTGTATCAGGGCGCGGCCGGAATAAGGGTTGGTTTCCAGATGCATTACTCTGCTGGCATGGGCATAGAGAATGCGGTCATTATTCAGTTTTTCAAATGGCGGCAGGCGTACAGCGGTCGTTTTGGCATCGTGTCGGGAAGGGCGAATAACTATCGGCTTTGCCGCCTGATCTTCGTCTTTCTTCTCACACTTCTCTTCAGTCTGGTACGGATTGACCGGTACAAAAGGTTTGCCCGGTTTTTCAATTCTTGAAGAGTCAATAATGGTGAAATCTTCCGGCTCCTGAGCCAGATTCACTGCCGTACCGCGGATACGGGTCAGTTGTGAGACCGGCTCACCGCCAGCCAGACGATGGGCAACCTCAATCAGGGCACGCTCTGCATTACCAAATAGCAGGATATCCGCTTTGGCATCAAACAGAACTGAACGGCGCACTTTATCTGACCAGTAATCGTAGTGGGAAATTCGTCTCAGGCTGGCTTCAATACCGCCTAAAACTATAGGTGTCTCTTTATATGCTTCACGACAACGCTGAGAGTAAACCAGTACGGCTCTGTCTGGCCGCTTTCCGCCTTCGTTACCCGGAGTATAGGCATCGTCGTGGCGTAGTTTGCGGTCTGCTGTGTAGCGGTTGATCATTGAGTCCATGTTTCCGGCTGTGATGCCGAAAAACAGATTAGGTTTACCCAGTGCCATAAAGGCATCTTTATTGCTCCAGTCAGGCTGGGCAATAATGCCGACACGGAAGCCCTGAGCTTCCAGCAGGCGGCCGATAATGGCCATACCAAAGCTCGGGTGGTCCACATACGCATCACCGGTGACAATAATAATGTCGCAGCTATCCCAGCCCAGTTTCTTCATCTCTTTGCGACTGGTAGGCAGAAATGGCGCAGTGCCGTAACACTCAGCCCAATACGGCTTATAGTCGTAGATTGCTGTGACTTCTTTTTGCATGATTGCGTTGTGCATTTTTTAATCCCGGAACTCAAGAGGCGGGCATAATAGCAAATCTTAAGGTTAGTTGGGTATAGAGAATTATGTTATTATCCTGCGCCTTAATTCAGAGCCGTAAAAATCAATGACATATTCTGCACTTATCCTGTTAGCCCCTATGCTTTTTGTCGCTCAGACCATTCTGACTCTGGTGTTACAAAAAGGCGAAATTTGCCCCGGTCAGCGGGGAAGGGTACATAAACTTCTTCCTGCTTCAGGCGTATTATGGCTGGCAATTGCTTCTGTAGAAGTGAGTGCATTTCTGATCTCAGCGGCGCTGTTCTATTTCTATTCTCAGGTAAAAACCGGCAAAACCCGTGATGAGGGGCCGCTTTGGGTGATGTGGCTGGCTGATCTGCTGGCGTTACTGTTTGTCGGCTATCAGTTAAAGCAGTTTGATTCTGTTTCAGCAGGGCTATTCTGGTTTATTTTTGCCGCTATGTCCGGTGCCCTGTTTGCTCACCTTAATCTGCTGTTGGCGAGAAGCCGGCTGGAAGCGTTTCATCAGTTACTGCCGGTTAGCGGAGTGATGAGTGGAATCGCGGGGGCACTGGTACTTTCATTGCCGCTTATCTCACTAAGTGATGCAGCAATAGAACCTGTATTGAATAACTTCTTGTCAGGGTTTGCTCTGCTGATTTCTGGTTTGGTGGCCTGGTGCTGGCATCTGTTCCGTAAAGTAAAACCAGCCAAAGCACAGCTATCAGTGGCATTACTGCTTATCTATATATCAGGGATCTGTTTCTGGCCTCTGCTACAGCTGTAGGTCGTCTGCTACAGAAACGGCTTGCTTGAGCTTGCCCGCAGATCAACTAAGCTTTATAGCAGGGTAGCTATAAAGGAGTTGCGCGATGGACTTAAGCAATGTGAACCATTTTGACAGTACCATTTTGCTCGGTATTGTGAACGAAAAACTGCGTTTAGAGTGCGACAGTTTTGAAGATTTAATCAGTCGCTATGAAATCGATGTTGAGTGCCTGATCAGCAAGCTGGATATTCTGGGCTACCAGTATGATCCGCTGACCAACCAGTTTAAGTCCTTTCATCGGTAATCTTCTAATATCTGTTTCACCGTTAATATCTTCGGGGAAATTTCAACAAACAAACCCTCTTAGGCAGGAAGTCGCAGAGGGTTTGTTTGTGTTTATGTTCTATGTTTTCCGGCGTGAATTGTCGCTATAACTTAGGCCAGTTTAATGCCTTCAAGGTTATTCTGGCACTGTTGTCTTGCGGTATTAAAGAACGCCTGAAGATAACTTTTCTCTGCCTCAGAGCTTCGCACTGCGGCGTAAAGCCGGCTCCATAACCCCCCTCCCAAAGGTAAGCTGCTAATCAATCCCTGCCGTGAAAACTCATGAACCGCCCAGTTGGGCAGGGCGCTGACACCTAATCCGGCAGAGACCATTTGTACCAGCATTAGAGTATTATCCGTCTGTTTCCATTTTACCGGTTCGATACCGGCAGGCTGAAGGAAGTGTTTGTAGGCATCAAGGCGGTTTTTTTGTACCGGATAGGAGATAAACATTTCATCAGCAAGATCGTCCGGCGTAATCGCAGATTTGCTGGTGAGAGGGTGATTTATTGATGTTACCAATTTCATTTCAAAATCAAATAGCGGCTGATAATGAACATCAGCACGGGGGATAATATCCGAGGTAATGACTAAGTCCAGTTCACCGTTTACCAGTGCCGGAACTGGCTCGAAACTGAATCCGGAAGAGAAGTCCAGAGTTACCCCCGGCCATGCCAGTTGGTACTCTCTTAACGCCGGCATCAGCCACTGGAAGCAGGAGTGACAATCAATGGCGATATGCAGCCTGCCGTTAATATCTTCCTTCATGCTGAACAGCTCCTGCTCCGCCAAAGCAAATTTAGGCAACACCTCATCAGCCAGTTTTAGCAGCCTTTCGCCTTCAGGGGTGAATTTAACCGGGCGGGTCTTTCTGAGAAACAGCTGTCCACCGATTCGCTGTTCCAGATCTTTTATCTGGTGGGAAAGGGCAGACTGGGTAAGATGAAGTACCGTTGCTGTTGCGGTGAGAGAGCCGGTCTCCCGCAGTGACGTCAGTGTCTTTAAATGCTTTAGTTCAATCATGAGAGATGTTCATAATCCTTATGAACTCATTAATCCTGCTAACAAACTAAAGCATTTTAAAAGCAATGTAAACGTCTAGACGTCTAAAAATATTGATGATTACTTCCAGTCACTCAGTTTGAAAGTCAGGGTATGAGCGCTGTTTTTCAGTACTAAGTTCTCTTTGGTGAGAATAATGTCGTTCCACTCTGCCAGAGACTGAGCGAACACAGCTTCTGTTTTCATTGCTTCACCCATACACATTTTCATGGTCATGCCCATACCGGTAATGCGGAACTGATTATTTTTTAGCTCGCCCTGACCGAAAAAATTATTGCAACCGGCATTGCCGTTGGCCGTCAGTTTCTCACCAATCTCTAAGTTAGGGGCCTGCATAAGATTTGGGGTAACAAAGACTTCATTATCAATTTTTGTCAGCGTCCAGTTATGGTGTTGCAGATCGTCTGCGGAAACCTGAGCAAGATCTCCGGTGGATGAGCAGGCGGTTAGTACAAGTGGTATGGTCAGAACGGCAAGTTGTTTTTTCATTGAAATCTCCGGCACTCAGGCTGACTGAACAATTAATCTTTTTATAAACAGTGACCTGATTATAGAACAATGTAAATTAAATGGCTGAATTTGTTTACAGTTACACAAACAGCTACTATTTATATATACCCAAGTGACTTAAAAAATGCGGGATTTTGATGGTTTTTGAGCTTGCTTGATTAAAGATTTGCCTCTAGGGAAGTAAGGGTTGAAGTGATATGGAACAATTAGAGTTTTTTACCGTTCCCAGCCCTTGTATTGGGGTGTGTAGCGTAGATGAAAAGGGCTACTGCAAAGGATGTATGAGAAAACGGGAAGAGCGTTTTAACTGGCTCTCTTATACTCCGGCACAGCAGCGCCATGTCATTAAGCTCTGTAAGCAGCGCTATCTGCGTAAAATTCGTCAGAACCGTAAAGTGGCTGAAGCACCGGCAGAACCGGCAAGCCCGCAACAGAATCTGTTTGGAACTGAAGAACAGCAATAAAAAAGGGCAAAATAGAAACTATTTTGCCCTTTGCTTATCAGGTCAACTGCTCTTGATTACTGATTTAATCAGACAGCTGGAACCTGCTGAGTAATACAGTGGATATTACCACCACCAAGCAGAATCTCTCTGGCATCAACACCAGTGATCTTATAGCCCGGATAGAGGTTGTTAAGCAGAGTTTCCACTTCCGCATCCAGTTTCTTGTCCAGTAATGGGTAAACCACCTGATCATTGGTGACCAGATAGTTAGCATAAGAGCCTGCAAGGCGCTCACCCGGCGTTCTTTCCATACCTTCAGAAACATCAACACCGCTCGCTTCATCTTCAGAGATATACAGTGGTCCCGGCATCGGTAGTTTGTGCACTTTAATCTGACGGCCTTTGGCATCGGTCTGGCTTAGCAGAGTATCCAGTGCCGTTCTTGAAATCTCATACTGAGGATCGTTCTCGTCTTCACACCAGGTCAGAACCACTTCGCCCGGACGTACCACATGAATTAAGTTGTCCACATGGCCGTTAGTCTCATCGTTGTATAAACCGTTCGGGATCCAGACAATTTTTTCCACTGACAGATAGTCGCAAAGTACCTGCTCAAGCTCTTCTTTAGACAAGTCAGGGTTGCGGCTAGGGTGCAGCAGACACTCTTCAGTAGTATATAGTGTGCCTTCACCATCGACGTGGATTGAACCACCTTCAAGTACGATAGGCGCACGGTAGCTGTCGTCTTCGTGAATTTCACAGATCTTCTGTGCGACGGCATCATCTTTGTCCCAAGGGAAATACAGACCATCTACCAGTCCGCCCCATGCGTTGAAGTGCCAGTCGACACCGCGACGCTCACCTTCACCGTTAACCACGTAAGAAGGACCGATATCGCGCATCCATGAGTCATCGGTGCTCATCTCAACCAGCTTGATATTCTCAGGAAGCAGAGTGCGGGCATTTTCGAACTGCTGTGCACTTACTGCCATAATCACAGGCGTTGTCTGAGAGATAGCTTTTGCTACTTCAACAAAGGTTGTTTGTGCTGGTTTACCACCGAAGCGCCAGTTATCTGTTCTTTCCGGCCACGCCATCCATACTGCTGCTTGTGGTTCGTGTTCACCGGGCATTCTGAAGCCATCATTTCTTGGTGTAGAGTCGATTCTTTTGCTCATTTTTATTGCCTCCTACATTAATGGCTATGAGTTAGATTATTATCGGATTGTTCTGCGGATGCAGCATTTTTCTTATCGATTGCGAGTTTCAGAAGGTACTCACCAATCAAAATTGTGACCACAACACCAATGGCGACCGGTGCACTGTATACCCAGTCAATCGTCATTGTGATTAGGTCAGGGAAGATAAACAGCACTACTGCCTGAGCGATGACCATAAAGCAGACAATACTCAGAGCCCACTGCACACCCATACCACCCGGAACACGGAAAGGACGCTCTTTCTCTGGTTCTGAGATACGAAGTTTCAGGTATGAAGGGAACATAAACAGGTATGGCAGCAGGAATACACAGCTTGAGAATGCAAACACTGACCAGAATAGCTCGTCACTGTCTTGCGCAAATACTGCGTAAGCCAGAATAACGATAGTCGAGATAATACCTGTGATGTTGTTTGCGCCGACAGGTGTGTCATATTTTTCAGACATTTTCGCTACAGCATCAGGTAGCTCGCCTTCGCTTGCTGCTTCAGCTGCGGCACGGCTTGCACCCATAGTCCAGGTCACCATGTTACCGATAAAGGTAAGCAGAGCCATAACACCGATAGCGTTAACCATAAAGTTACCGAATGCGCTGTCACCAAATAGTTTGTGCAGGGTATCGATAATACCGGCAACCAGACCGATATCTTCTACCGGTAGCGCCAGCAGGATACCAACAGTACCGAATACGTACAGGAAGGCAGTGATACCAGCTGCAAGGAAGATAGACTTAGGCATGTCGCGTACGTCTTTCATCTCTTTGGTCATAGTTGCAACCAGCTCAAAACCCATCAGGTTGAATACTAGCGCTGGAAGGAAGGCAACACCGGTATCAAGGCTAGGCATCATGGCTGAAATTGAAAACTCATTTGCAACGCCGTTCTTAGCTGCATAGATAAAGCCACCAAAGCCCAGTACAGAGATAACAGTGATCTTCAGAATGGCACCGACATTGGTTACCCATACGCCGACATCAACGGAGACGTTACAGATCCAGATAGTCAGCCATGTCAGCACAATACAGATAGCGATCTGGGCGAACATAGAGAGATCAGGGAAGAACAACTCAGCAAACATACCAGCGAACATGATATATACTGCCGGCATCCATAAACCTACGTTAATCCAGTAGAACCAGGTTGTTCTGACGGCCCATTTGTAACCAAAGGCTTGTTTTACCCAGTCATAAATACCACCGTCACCGGGATAAGTTGTACCTAATTCAGAGGTGATCAGGCCATAAGGGATAACAAAAATAATTAATGTTATTAGCCACCAACCGATAGAACTTACACCAATTGAAGCCGAGGCTGTTAATGTATCAACTACAATTACAGCACAAAGGCTAAATAAGGCGAGACTACCGACACCCATTTTTCCGCCAGAAGTTTGCGTTTCCATATTATTCTCCGTGTTTATTCACACGAGTAAGTTATTTACAAGTGAAGTTAATTTACAATTAGACGCTGTAAATATAATTAGTTTGATTAAAGTAGTTTGTTATTAGAATCACTTATCGGTGTTCATATATTAATTGGAGAGTAAGACGTGATACCGACCATAAATAAACCTAATTAACCTATCTCAGGCGAGAAAATTGATTCTGATCAATTTATGCAGTGGCAAGTTAAAGATAATTCTATCGGTAAAATGCAGAACACAATATCGAATAGCTATGCAGATATTGTGGTTATTGCGTAAGTGCGGATGTTTTAAGCAGAGAGTAACAAAGCCGCTTATTTCATGAGCGATTAATTAAATCAATCGGTTACCTTCTCAGAGTTGAGGGAACTTGTGGTACATTAATATCTTAATGCCTGATACACTGCTGAATCAGCCTGTAACAGGGTGCTGGTATATAACTTAATTAGGGAGTTGGTGGTTTACTATGAAAAAAGAGTCAACAGAACAAAGGCTTGAGAGAATACATAAAGCAGCAATTAGCCTTGCGTCCCAGCGAAATGTTAACTCAATCTCCATCTATGATGTAGCTAAAGAAGCGGCTATTGCAGCCTCTACGGTTTATCATCACTACCCAAATATAGAGTCTCTGATCTGCGAACTAATGAACGATGTGTTTTCCGACTTTCTCAACGTTCTGGAAAGTGCTGTGGATGCGGAAAAGGTCCATCACTGGAGCGATATAAACCGCATGATCGAGCAGGGATATGTTAACTATTATATGTCGACACCCCTTGCGCAGCATACCTTGTTGGGCCAGCACACTTATGCGACGGTACGTCATGCTGATGCGCAAAATGACCTATTACTGGGGCAGAAGGTAGAGGAGATATACCGTCAGTTCTTTGTACTGCCGGAGCTTCCGAAGGATGTGAATATTTTTGCAATTGCCCTGCAGGTAGCCGATAAAGTCTACTCAATGAATTACCGGGAAAATGGTGAGATTGCACCGGAAATGGCCCGGGAGGCGGTAATATTAACCGAGGCTTATTTAGGTGCTTATTTACCTAAATACATGCAGAGAGTTAATTAAAATAGTATTTTAAAATAGAGCGTCTGATTAATTCAGGCGTTTTTTTTATCTCCATTAAAATCAAATATCGAAAAAACTATCTTGGCCAAAAATTAGTTTGTGATTTGTGTCATGATAATTTTGTAACTCTCTCTGATTAAATCGATTAGTGATTCTGGTTTCAGAATTCAGCGCGGTTTTTCCTGATACTTGCTTCATCGGGATTGGTTACTTATTTAACTAATCTGTAAATAAAAATAGAGTCAGGATGTTACCTGCACTCTGACTTTAAAAATGATGTATAAAAGGAACAGAGAATATGAAACT
Organism: Vibrio sp. SCSIO 43137; assembly: GCF_028201475.1. Lineage (NCBI taxonomy): Bacteria > Pseudomonadati > Pseudomonadota > Gammaproteobacteria > Vibrionales > Vibrionaceae > Vibrio > Vibrio sp. SCSIO 43137. Next base: position 1,366,808 of record NZ_CP116383.1, read on the forward strand.
GCCATCTTCTAGTGCAACTGAACTAAACAAAAAACATATGGAACATATGGTTTCAATGAAAGACTTCTCCGTAGAGGAGATGGACAACATGATGGAACTGATGACCTATCTGAAACAAGCGCGCAGAGATAACGCTATCCCTCAGCTGTTCAAAGGTAAGTCTGTAGGTATGATTTTTGAAGCCGGTTCTACCCGTACCCGCGTTTCATTTGAAGTTGCGGCAACGCTGCTGGGCGGTCATGCGCTGTTCTTGTCTCCTAAAGATATCCATCTGGGTGGTAAAGAGTCTATCGATGATACTTCACGTGTACTTTCCCGTATGTGTGACATCATTATGGCGCGTACTAACAGCCCTGAAACACTAGACGGCCTGCTTGAAATGTCTACGGTTCCTGTTATCAATGGTCTGGACACTCGTTTCCACCCGACTCAGATGCTGGCTGACCTTTACACCATCAGAGAGCACATCACAGACGGCCGTACTCTGTCTGATATGACGCTGGCCTTTATGGGTGACGCAACTGACGTATGTCGTTCACTAATGCTGACTTGTGCTAAGTACGGTATGGGCTTCAAGCAGATTGGTCCTAAGAAATATCAGATGGAACAAGAGTGGGTTGATCTGGCTGAATCATTCTGTAAAGAGTCTGGTGGTCATATTGAAATCACTGACGACGTTGAAAGAATCAGCGAGTGTGACGTGGTATACGGTGACAGCTTCTACTGGGTTACTCAGATGGATGAGAAAGAAGAGCGTCTGAACGCCTTTATGCCTGACTATGTAATCACTGAAGAGTTGATGGCGAAAGCTAAGCCGGGTGCAATGCTGCTACACTGCCTGCCTGCAAACGACAAAGAAGAAGTAACTCGTGGTGCGCTGGAAAGTGAATACTCAGTGGCATTTGATGAAGCAGAGAACCGCCTGACTGCACAGATGGCGATTCTGGTTTACTTTACTCATAAGCATATCCAGCAGCCGACAGAACAGAAACTGGCTGAGCACAAAGAGAAGATCGAAGGCTTTCTTGCAAAACTATAATAACTGATAGTGATAATAGATAATTTATCGATGCTCCATTTAGGTCTGGCTTAACGCCAGACCTTTTTTATGCCCGCCGATAAGTTATGAAATAACACTTGGCAGCCAGAGTGACAGGGGAGGCAATAGCAGCAGAAGCAGCAGCCTGACGATATCAGCACACCAGTAAGGTGTCACACCTTTGAAAATGGTGCTGGTCTTTATATCTTTAACCACACTACTGAGCACAAAGATATTCAGCCCTACAGGCGGGGTAATTAAGCTAATCTCAGTCACCACCACAACCACAATACCGAACCAGACTAAGTCAAAACCAAGGCTGGCAACCAGCGGGTAGAAGATAGGTACCGTCAGCAGCAGCATTGAAAGGCTTTCAAACACTGTGCCCAGCAAGATATAAACGCCCATTATGGCCAGAATAACCAGCAAAGGTTCTGCGCCAAACGACTGCATCCAGACTACCAACTCGTTAGGCAAACCGGTGCGGTTAACAAAGTTGGAGTAGATAAGTGCGCCGATAATGACACCAAACAGCATGGTTGAAGTACGCGCGGTATCCAGCAAGATTTCGTGCAGGATCTTCCATGTCAGCGAACGGCGGTAAAGTGCGATAGCAAATGCACCTCCGGCACCAATTCCGGCCGCTTCAGTGGGAGTAAATACCCCAAGGTAAATACCGCCCATCACCACCATAAACAGGCCGAGGATGCCAGACACCGATTTAAGGGCTGCGCTCTTCTCTTCCTTCGACATTCTTCTGCCACTCGGGCCTGATTCAGGGTTACGCCAGACAACATAACGGGTTGCCAGCAGGTAGAAGGCAATGCCGAGAATACCGGGAATAAAACCGGCGGCGAACAGATCGCGGATACTCTGCTCAGTCAGTACACCGTAGATAATCAGAATCACACTTGGCGGAATAAGAATGCCCAGAGTACCACCCGCGGCAATAGATGCCGCAGCAAGGCTGTCAGAATAACCGTACTTTCTCATCGGAGGCATAGCTACTTTTGCCATGGTGGCAGAAGTGGCAAGGCTTGAGCCGGAGATAGCAGAGAAACCACCGCATGCCGTGATGGTTGCCATTGCCAGCCCACCGCGATGGTGGCCGAGAAAGGCGTAACAAGCTTTATATAACTCTTGCGACATACCGGCGCGGGTGATCAGGTTACCCATAAGAATAAACATAGGGATTACCGATAGCCCATAATCCTGTGCCGTATCTATCAGACGTTTGGCACTTACGGTCAGTGCGCCGTTAAAGTTCCAGTCACTTAAGGCGGCGTAGCCGATAAAACCGACTACACCCATGGCAAAGGCTATAGGCATTCGCAGCAGTATCAATATCAGCAGAGCCGCAAAACCGATTAATGCGATATCCATATCAGTCCTTTTGATTGTTATATTCTTTGTTATACAGGCGGGTAATCACCAGTACCAAAGAGGTTAATGCCGTCAGCCAGCATGAAATAGCCAGAAAATAGACAAAGTAATAAGTGGGAATTTCAAGGTATTCCGTCATTTCACCGTAGCGAAATGCACGATCACCAAGATCCCAGACTTTTACTCCGATAACAGACAAGCTGGCAGCAACGGCAATATCAAACCCCATATCCCTGATGTTTTTAATGCCGCGGGGAATAATGCTGTCAGTAAGGTCAACGCTGATATGCTCTTTGCGCCATGTCACAAGGGGCATGGTCAGAAACACCAGTGAGCCGAGCAGAATTTCCGTCAGCTCAACACTGCCGGTAACGGGCTTGTCGAACAGATAGCGACCTGCTACATCAACACAGGTCAGCGTCATCATAAACATAAGGGCAGCGCTGGCGAACAGTTTGAGTGCGGTATCTAAGAGTTGGGCGCAATACTCCCAACTCTTAGTGAACCAGAGTACAGATGCTCTCATGGTCAGTTCCTATAGTTCCAGAGGCTGGTAGTCACTAACGATTTTACGGAACTCTGTCAGAGCGGCTTTTGAATCAACCTTGCGGGAAGAGACAGATTTCATCCACTTCTCATCCAGGCCTTTGGTCAGCTCATTAAAGTAGCTGATGTCCTGCTGTGAAAGATCGGTAACCTGAGAACCTGATGCGATAATATCTGCTTCACCAATGGTATCTGCCTGATTCCAGTAGCGACCGGCGAGAGCAGAAAGCTTCTCGCCTGACACACTGCGGATAGCCTGACGATCCTGCTCTGACAACTTATCCATAAACTGCGGGCTGATAAAGATACCAAATGAACCCAGATACAGGCCGGTAGGCAGTTTGTAGCTGTATGGTGCTACATCTTTAAAGCGGGCCGCTTTCATCATATCCATCTGCATAAACAGACCGTCAGCCACACCCTGAGACAGCATCTCATAAGCTTTAGTCGCCGGAGCACTTACACCGGATACTTCCAGCAGTTTGCCGACTTCTGTTGAGATACCGCCGCCTACACGCATTTTCTTGCCCTTCAGATCTTTAAGAGAGCTGATTGGCTCACGCATATGAACCTGACCCGGGCCGTGTACAAATACACCAGCCAGCTCAACACCTTCATATTCGAAAGAGTCTTTAAAGTACTTTTCATTTACCCGCCAGTGAGCAACAGAAGCCGCTTCAGCAGAGGCTTTGTTAGTCGGCAGCTCTGCGATTTGTGTCAGGCGGAAACGACCCGGCATATAACCGTGGAAGGTCCATGCTGCATCAACTGCACCATCTTCAACCAGTTCTATAAGGCTTTTAGGGTGGGCCAGATCGTACTCAAGTTTGATTTTGACGCGTCCTTCCGTTGCTTGCTCAATCCACTTTCCCCATGTAGGCAGTACATCTGCGTTCATGGTCTGCATCGGGCTTAACCAGGTTGCGACTTTTAGTTCCTGAACCTGAGCCAGTGCGCTCTGGCTAACCAAAAGGGTGGAGATGAGTAATCCGGACATGCTTTTCGCGACAGTTGATTTAAACATAACAATTCCTTTATCAATTCTCTGTAGTGAGTGAATCCATTCTTTAAATGACACGCATTAGCATCACATTGCAAAATAAGCGTATCATTTAAAAATGGGTTTGTGTATATTAAATGTTAATAAAAAGTAATTTTTATTGATGAGTGTGATGATTCCATGCACTCAGAACAGCGATTCAGTGTTTGTTTAATGAGGGAAAATAAAATGGAAAATTTAGCCAGCTACGTAGCAGGGAAGTGGTATTTCGGCGGAGAGAAAGTGCGAACCGTTTCGAGTGCCATTAGCGGTGAACCTATGTGGCAAGTGAGTTCAGAAGGAATGAACACCCAGGAAGCATTGGAGTACGGCAGGGAGAAGGGAACCAAGGCGTTGTCAGCCATGACCTTTCTTGAACGAGCCAATATGATGAAAGAGTTGGCCAAATACCTGCTGACCAGAAAAGAAGAGTTTTATCAATTATCAGCCCATACCGGTGCAACGCGGGTGGATTCATGGATAGATATAGAAGGGGGCGTTGCCACTCTGTTCAACTATTCCGGTGTCGCCAACCGTGAGCTGCCGAATGATCTTATCTGGCCGGAAGATGAGTTAATTCCCCTATCTAAAGAGGGCGGCTTCGCTGCCCGCCACTTCCTCACCAGTAAAAAAGGTGTTGCGTTACATATCAATGCTTATAACTTCCCGTGCTGGGGGATGCTGGAGAAACTGGCTCCGACATGGCTGGCGGGGGTTGCGGCAATTGTAAAACCGGCAACGGATACCGCTTATCTTACTCAGGCCATGGTTAAGGCGATGGAAGAGAGCGGCCTGCTGCCTGAAGGGGCGATTCAGGTGGTCTGTGGCTCAGTGGGCGATATGTTTGATCACTTAGATTGTCAGGATGTGGTGACCTTTACCGGATCAGCATCAACGGGGCAGATGCTAAAGTCGCACCCTAATATTATTGCTAAATCAGTGCCGTTTACAATGGAAGCTGACTCTCTGAACTGCGCCATTCTCGGCAGTGATGTCACCACAGATATGCCGGAATTTAAGCAGTTTATCCGTGAAGTTGTCAGGGAGATGACAGTGAAAGCCGGCCAGAAATGTACTGCTATCCGTCGTGTTATTGTGCCGGAAAATATGCTGGATGAAGTGGGTAAAGCTCTTGTCAGCAAGCTTGAGCAGGTAACCGTAGGTGATCCTTCTATTGAAGGCGTCAAGATGGGCGCTCTGGTTGGCCGTTCACAGGTTACCGATGTGGAAGAGAAGGTCACTACACTTTCAAACCATTGTGAAATTCTGACTGGTGGCAATAACGCGGAGCTTGATATTAAAGGCTCAGCGGAAGGTGCTTACTATCCGCCGACACTGCTTTGCTGCCGTAATCCTCTTGAGGTTGAAGAGGTTCACTCAGTGGAAGCCTTCGGCCCGGTAAGTACTTTGATGCCATATAGCGACCTGAGTCAGGCAGGAGAGATCGCTAAGATGGGACAAGGAAGTCTGGTGGCCAGTATTGTTACTGCGTCGCCGGAAGTCGCCTCTGCGCTGGCTCTTGATATGGGGGCTTATCACGGCCGTTTACATGTGCTTAATGAGCAATCGTCTAAAGAGTCTACCGGACACGGTTCACCACTGCCTATGCTGGTGCACGGCGGGCCGGGTCGCGCTGGTGGCGGCGAAGAGATGGGGGGTCTTCGTGGTGTGAAACACTATATGCAGCGTACCGCTATTCAGGGCTCTCCGACCATGCTGGCCAATATCGGCAGAGCGTGGGTGCGAGGGGCTGAGACCATCAGCGATGTGGTACATCCGTTTAAGAAGTACTTCGAAGAGCTGGCGATAGGTGAAACCCTGACAACCGCGAGAAGAACCATTACCGAAGCAGATATTGTTAATTTTGCCTGCCTGAGTGGCGACCACTTCTATGCCCATATGGATGAAATAGCGGCGAAAGACTCCATGTTCGGAGAGCGGGTTGCCCACGGCTATTTTGTTATCTCTGCTGCGGCAGGGCTGTTTGTGGAAGCTGCTCCGGGGCCGGTACTGGCTAACTATGGTATGGAAGGGCTGCGCTTTATAGAGCCGGTTAAAGTAGGCGATACCATTCAGGTACACCTTACTTGTAAGAACAAGATCAAGAAGCGTCAGAAGACGGTTGAAGATCAGGCTCAGGGGGTAGTGGCCTGGGATGTCGAAGTGACCAATCAGGAGGGGTCACCGGTAGCCTTGTACACCATTTTGACCTTGGTAGCGAGAAAGCACGGCGATTTTTAATTTTTATCATTAATTAGAAAACCCTAATTAAAACAGAGCCTCCGGGCTCTGTTTTTAGTTAATATATTACAAAGTCGAATATATTTTCATGTCAAATGTAAATATAATGTTGTCGGATGTTATTCTTATGATACAGTAATAATCAATAAATAAAAAAATGCGTATCACATAAGGAGGCGTGATGTCTGTAGAGCAAACAATGTTCGATGGCAAGATAGCAGATGAAATTGCTGTAGAACCTAAGGATTGGATGCCTGAGGGCTACCGGAAAACACTAATACGTCAGATTGGTCAGCATGCTCACTCAGAAGTAGTGGGAATGTTGCCGGAAGCAAACTGGCTGACACGGGCACCTTCGCTGCGCCGTAAAGCGGTTTTGCTGGCAAAGATTCAGGATGAAGCCGGCCACGGCATGTATCTGTATAGCGCGGCGGAAACACTGGGTGGTGAGCGCCATGAACTGTATCAGAAGATGCTGAGTGGTGAGATGAAGTACTCGTCCATCTTTAACTATCCGACACTGAACTGGGCGGATATCGGTGTTATCGGCTGGCTGGTGGATGGCGCTGCTATCGTCAATCAGGTGGCACTATGCCGCACTTCATACGGCCCATATGCCAGAGCCATGGTTCGTATCTGTAAGGAAGAGAGCTTCCATCAGCGTCAGGGCTATGAGGCGTGCAGGGCGCTGGCTGACGGCAACGGAGAGCAGAAAGCCATGTTGCAGGATGCTATCAACCGCTGGTGGTGGCCGGCACTAATGATGTTCGGTCCTAACGATAACGACTCCCCGAATTCGGCAAAGAGCATGGCATGGAAAATCAAGCGTGTCAGCAACGACGACCTGCGTCAGAAATTTATCGATAACACAGTTCATCAGGTACATGCCCTAGGTATGACCATTCCTGATGAAGATCTGAAATGGGATGAAGAGAGTGGTCACTATAAATTCGGCACTATCGACTGGGCTGAGTTTTATCAGGTGATTAATGGTTACGGCATGTGTAATGACGACCGTCTGAAAGCCAAGCGAGAGGCGTGGAAGTCAGGCGAGTGGGTGCGGGAAGCAGCACTGGCACATGCAAAGAAACAGGTGGATAGCGCGGCTTAGTTCGTTGTAACCAATGAGCGCGCAGTCATCAACGAGTTTATCGTAACCAAATAAAAAAGATTAAGGAGAATCAAGATGAGTTCATTTAACTGGCCACTGTATGAAGTATTTGTCCGTAGCAAGCAGGGTTTAGACCACAAACATGTAGGCAGCGTACGCGCCGCTGACGGACAAATGGCACTGGAAGCTGCCCGCGATTTATACACTCGCCGTAATGAAGGGTGTTCAATCTGGGTAGTACTGTCATCAGAAATCACCGCCTCTCAGCCGGGCGAGTCAGGGCCTTTCTTCGACCCTGCAGAAGATAAGGTGTACCGACACGCCAGCCACTACATTATTCCGTCAGATATAAAGCACATGTAAGGGGATGGAAATGGATTTACAACATCTCAAAGTGAACTATCTGCTGCAGCTTGCTGATACCAACCTTATTCTGAGCCACCGTCTGGCGGAGTGGTGTGGTGTGGCGCCTGAGCTGGAAATCGATATGGCGTGGGCAAATATCGGTCTGGATCTGCTGGGTGAAGCGCGCAACTGTTATCAGTATGCAGCGGAACTGGAAGGTCAGGGCAAAACAGAAGATGACTACGCTTATCTGCGCGAAGAGCGTGAGTATAAAAACCTGCTGATTGCCGAGCGCCCTAACGAAGGGTTTGATGTGTCAGTGGTTCGTCAGTTCCTTTACGACCACTTCCATATTCTGCAGCTGCAGTCGCTACAACAGAGCAGTGATGAGCAGTTAGCGGCAATTGCCAAGAAATCCCTGAAAGAGGTCTCTTACCATCTGCGTTACACCTCTGGCTGGATTGAGCGTCTGGGCGACGGCACTGAACTGAGTAACCAGAAAATTCAGGCTGCTCTGGACAGCTTATGGAGCTTTACCGAAGAGATGTTTATTCCCGGCGCGGAAGAGCAGGCTCTCGCTGAGGCAGGTGTGATTGCAGATATGAGTCAGCTAAAAGCGCAATGGCTTGAGAACGTGCAGGCGGACTTAAGCAAATCCAACCTGACACTGCCGGAGCTGCGCTATGCGCACACTGGCGGTAAAGAGGGCAAACACAGTGAGTATCTGGGCTTTGTTCTGGCTGAGCTTCAGTATATGCAGCGTACCTATCCGAATCAGCAATGGTAGGTGTTGCTATGGTTAATCAAATCGTAGACACAGTATCCGATGCAGAAACCCATCAGGTATTGCAACTGGTGAGCGACATTCCTGACCCGGAGATCCCTGTTATCACCATAGGCGAACTGGGAATGGTTCGTGGGGTAGAAAAAAACGGTGCCCAGTGGGTAGTGAAGTTTACCCCGACCTATTCCGGCTGTCCGGCAACGGACATGCTGATGAGTGATATCTCAGAGGTACTGGCTAAGCAGGGCTATAACGATGTAGTGGTTGAGGTTCAGCTTGATCCGGCGTGGACCACTGACTGGATGCAGGAGTCGAGCAAGCAGAAACTGCGTGAGTTCGGCATCTCTCCTCCGGACAGAAAAGCCTGTATGCAGACGGCCATTAACCCTAACCCGCAATGTCCGTCTTGTGGCAGCAGCGACAGCAAACTGGTGAGCGAGTTCGGTTCAACGGCTTGTAAAGCTCACTATCAGTGCAGGGAATGCAAGGAACCATTTGATTACTTCAAATGCATATAAAGTAAGGGATTACTATGACAGATTTTTACACACTAACCGTGGCGGGTGTGAATAAACAAACAGACGATTCAGTAGTGGTGCTACTGGATGTTCCGCCAGAAAAAGAGCAGCAGTTTAACTTTCATCCCGGTCAGCACTTAACCATTAAAGCCGAAGTGAACGGCGAAGAGTTAAGACGCTGCTACTCCATCTGTTCATCACCGCAGCAACAGCAGCTTGAGATCGGTATTAAGGCGATTCCGGAAGGGCGTTTTTCAAACTATGCGGTAAAAGAGTTGCAGGCTGGCGATCAACTGGAAGTGATGACGCCGCAGGGACACTTCGGTTTTACCCCTGAAGCAGGGCAGCAGAAAAACTACCTCGGTATCGCGGTCGGCTCAGGAATCACGCCGGTTCTCTCCATGCTGAAAAGTGCTTTAGAGCAGGAACAGGACAGCACATTTACCCTGCTGTACGGCAACCGTAACGCCAACAGCATGATGTTCCGCAACGAACTGCTGGGTCTGAAAAACCGTTACCCTCAGCGCCTGCATATTAACTACTTCTTCTCGCGGGAAACCAATGATGTTCCGTTGTGGAACGGTCGCTTGGACGGCGCAAAACTGCGTGAACTAGGTAAAGGGCTGTTTGACTGGAGCCAGTTTGATGCCTGCTATATCTGTGGCCCTGAAGAGATCTTCGAAGATTGCTACACCGCACTGGTTGAAGGCGGGCTAAGTGAAGAGAACTACCACGCAGAGCGTTTTAACACCACCAGTAAGCCAAGGGAAAAATCCCTTAATCAGTCTGAAAATACGCTGGTAAAAATCAAACGCGATGGTCGTAAGATGACCATTGATATGACCTCTCAGGACGACAGCCTGCTGGATGCGGCACTTCGTCAGGGCGTCGATTTACCTTATGCCTGTAAAGGCGGTGTTTGTGCCACCTGTATCTGTAAAGTGAATTCAGGTGAGGTTGAAATGGCCACCAACTATAGCCTCGAATCGGACCAAATCGATAACGGTTATGTACTGAGCTGTCAGACAGTACCGACAAGCAGTGAAATTGAAATCGATTTTGACGTTTAGAGGCCTAGCTTAAAGAGTAAATGGATGAAAGAGCAAATGGATGACGCTTACCTTCTCTGCGACCTGAATAACAACGGCGTTCTGACCCTGACACTGAATCGCCCTGAAAAGCGCAATGCACTCAGCAATGATGTGCTGACGCAGATGGGTGATCTACTCAGTGAAGCCAACAGCAACCCTGATGTTAAAGCGGTTGTGGTTTACGGCGGAAAAACCATTTTTGCCGCCGGTGCTGACTTGCAGGAGCTGTCGTCACAAAAAGCCGTTGAGACCTGGCTGAACCCAAGGCCTCAGTTGTGGCAGAGAATAAACCAGTTCGAAAAGCCGCTGATTGCTGCGGTAAATGGTTACGCGCTGGGTGCCGGTCTGGAACTGGTTCTACTTTGCGATGTGGTGGTTGCCGGAGATAACGGCCAGTTTGGTCTGCCTGAAATTACCTTAGGCTTAATGCCCGGTGCCGGCGGAACCCAGCGTCTGGCACGTACAGTCGGTAAGTCACTGGCAAACCAGATGGTGCTGACGGGCAAGCCTATCTCAGCCAGAAAAGCGCTGGAGTCAGGTCTGGTTAGTGAGATAACCCCGGCAGACAACACGTTAAATAAGGCACAGCAGATTGCTGCAACTATTGCCCGTCAGGCACCTCTGGCGGTTAAAGCAGCAAAAGCGTCCCTAAAATCAGTACCAGAAAACTCCCTTAGTCAGGGGCTGCTAATGGAAAGGCAGCTGTTCAGCTTACTGGCTGAAACGCAAGACAGAAAAGAAGGCATAGAGGCATTTTTCTCCAAGAGAAAGCCAATCTATAAAGGAAGATAGACATGGAAAGTCCGGTATTACTGACTATTGAGGCAGGTGTAGCCCTGATTACCCTCAATCGTCCTAAGCAGTTAAACAGTTTTAACCCAGAAATGCATAAAGCGCTGAAGTCAGCACTGAGACAGGCGGAGCAGGATGAATCTGTGCGCGCCGTCCTTCTGACTGGCAGCGGCCGTGGGTTCTGTGCCGGTCAGGATCTCAATGACCGTAACGTAAGTGACGTATCTGAGCCGCCAAATTTGGGTGAAAGTATCGAGAAATACTATAACCCGCTGATTAAGCAGATCACCTCAATGCCGAAGCCGGTTATCGCCGCTGTCAACGGTGTAGCGGCAGGTGCAGGTTGTAATATCGCACTGGCGTGTGACCTTGTATTGGCGGCAGAGTCCGCCTCATTTATTCAGGCCTTCTGCAAAATCGGCCTTGTGCCTGATTCTGGTGGTACCTGGTTATTGCCACGCCTTGTGGGCAATGCCCGCGCCAAAGGGCTAATGATGATGGGCAATAAGCTGCCTGCCCGTCAGGCTGAAGAGTGGGGCATGATCTGGCAGTGTGTCGCTGACGATAAGTTACTTGAAACCGCAACGACGCTGGCAAGTCAGCTAGCGGTTCAGCCAACCAAAGGGCTGAGCCTGATAAAACAAGCATTGGCGCACTCCAGCCATAACGATCTCTCTCAACAGCTAGAAGTTGAAAAGGATCTGCAAACCATCGCCGGTCGCACGGAAGACTACCGGGAAGGGGTACGCGCCTTTTTCGAAAAGCGCACGCCTGAGTTTAAAGGGAAGTAAGCCATGACAGAATCGATACAGACCGTTGCCGTTATCGGCGCCGGTGCTATGGGCGCGGGCATTGCACAAGTTGCTGCCCAGTCGGGCTATCAGACCATTCTTTTTGATTTGGCGGAAGGTAAAGCCGAACAGGCAAAAGCTGAAATTGCCGCCCGTCTGGATAAGAAGGTTTCCCGCAATAAAATGTCCGCTGTTCAGCGTGATGAAATTGTGCAAAGCATCAAATGCAGCACGGAATTGCAGAGTGTCTCATCGGCTGACTTAGTGATTGAAGCCATCGTAGAAGACTTGCAGATAAAGCAGGGATTATTCCGCGATTTAGAAGCCATCTGCGCTGAAGAGTGCATGCTGGCTACCAACACCTCTTCCATCTCTGTCACCTCCATTGCCAGTGCCCTGAACAAGCCGGACAGATTTGTCGGCCTGCACTTCTTTAACCCTGCGCCATTAATGGCGTTGGTTGAAGTAGTTCGCGGCATAGAAACCAGCGATGAAGTGTGCAGCAGAGCCAAAGGGTGGGCCGAATCATGCGGTAAGCGTGCAGTAGTCACCCGCTCATTACCGGGCTTTATTGTAAACCGTGTTGCTCGTCCGTTTTATGCTGAAGCCCTACGTGCTTTGGAAGTGAACGTAGCGCCTATTCAGGATATCGATTACTGCCTGACTAAAACGGCTCAGTTCCGAATGGGACCGTTCGAGCTGATGGATCTTATCGGCCATGACGTAAATTACGCTGTAACAAAAAGCGTTTACGACGCCTATTATCAGGACAGACGCTTTACTCCGTCACTTATCCAGAAAGAGCTGGTGGATGCCGGCCTGCTGGGGCGCAAGTCAGGGCGTGGCTTCTACGACTACACTGGTGCCACTGAAAAGCCTGAACCGAATTTTGCTAAACCTTGCGCTTTAACTGACAGCTGCTCTGTCACTCTGTATAGCGACGGAAATTTGATTTCAGATTTTGCTCAACTGACCGGACTCACAGCGGAAAAAGCCGATTCAGCCTATCTGGATATTGACGGTGTTTATGTTGCTTTCACTCAGGGTATTACCGCATCACAGCTATCTGACCAACTGAAACAGCCGGTGGTGTTGATGGATTACTGTCAGAGCTATATGGACAGTGAAGTGATCATACTGGCCGCGGCTGATCAAAACAGCACTGAGCAGACAGAAAAAGCAGTGGCTTATTTTCAGTCCAAAGGTAAGCAGGTAATGCTGCTGGATGATTATCCGGGACTTATTGTCTGGCGTACCTGGTGCATGCTGATTAATGAAGCGCTGGATCTTGCTAACCAAAACGGTGCCTCCCTTGAAGATATCGATATCGCCATGAAAAGCGGTGTGAACTACCCGTTCGGGCCGGTAGAGCTGGGCGAAAGCCTTGGCTGGAACCGCGTTCTTACTACGCTCAATCATCTGCAGTCATTTTACGGTGAAGAGCGTTATCGTTCGTCGCCACTGCTGCGCCGTTTAAGCCTGAACAGTAAAAAAGGGAACTAAGTATGACAATGACTTCAGAGCACCCAGCTACAGAATTGACGGAACAGCAGCTTATAGAAAGGCAGGTTGCAGAGAGAGCCGTTGCCGCCATGCTGGAGAACGACCACTGCACTAAGGAAATGGGCATGGAAGTGCTTGATGTGGCAAAGGGTACAGCCACTGTCTGCATGCGCATTACCCAAGCCATGTTAAACGGCCACAGCAGTTGCCACGGCGGCATGCTGTTCGCTCTTGGTGACAGTGCATTTGCTTTTGCCTGCAACAGCGAAAATCAGGCGGCAGTAGCAGCCGGATGCAGTATTGAATATATCCGTCCGGCGTTTGAAGGTGATCTGCTGACGGCCGTTGCACAAGTTAAATCTCAGGGAAGAACTACGGGCACATACGACGTAGAGATCAGTAATCAGGACAATAAATTAGTTGCGCTTTTCCGGGGCAAATCCCACCGGACAGGTAAACAACTTGTGGAGGAGAGTTAGGTGACCAATGCATATATTTGTGATGGCGTGAGAACGCCAATCGGCCGCTACGGCGGGGCTTTATCAGCAGTTCGTGCTGATGATTTAGGCGCAATTCCGCTAAAAGCACTTAAAGAGAGACATCCGGAAGTTGACTGGTCTCAGGTGGATGATGTGATTCTGGGTTGTGCCAATCAGGCCGGTGATGACAACCGTGATGTTGCCCGTATGTCTCTGCTGCTGGCAGGTATGCCGGTAGGAGTTTCTGGCACCACTATCAACCGTCTGTGCGGCTCAGGTATGGATGCCATCAGCCATGCAGCACGTTCCATTAAAGCGGGAGAAGCCTCTTTGATGGTAGCGGGCGGGGTTGAGTCTATGTCCCGTGCTCCGTATGTGATGGGCAAACCAGTAACCGGTTTTGACCGCAACTGTCAGATGTTTGATACCACTATAGGCTGGCGCTTTATCAACCCTAAGATGAAAGCCGAATACGGCACAGACTCTATGCCTGAAACCGCTGAAAATGTGGCTAACCGTTTCAACATCAGCCGTGAAGATCAGGATGCTTATGCCCTGAGAAGTCAGCAGCGTACCCAACAGGCGAAAGAGAAGGGCATCCTTGCCGAAGAGATAGTGCCGGTCTCTATTCCACAGCGCAAAGGGGATGATTTGGTAGTGACAGAAGATGAGCATCCGCGCCCGCAAACTACCATGACTCAGCTGTCTGCCCTTAAAACGCCGTTTGCTGAATCGGGTTCGGTAACCGCCGGTAACTCATCAGGTGTAAACGACGGCGCTGCGGCTCTGTTACTGGCTGGCGATGAAGCGGTTAAACAACACGGATTAACGCCAAAAGCTAAAGTACTGGCAACGGCAACCGTGGGTGTGGAACCTGCCATTATGGGCATCGGTCCTGCTCCTGCTGCGAAGAAGGTGCTGGAGATGACCGGGCTCTCCATCGACGATATGGACGTGATTGAACTGAACGAAGCCTTCGCTTCACAGGCTCTGGCGGTAATGCGTGAACTGGGGCTTCCCGATGATGCTCCCCACGTAAATGCCAACGGCGGCGCCATTGCACTTGGTCACCCGCTGGGTATGAGCGGGGCGCGAATTGTAATGGCCGCCTGTAATGAACTGAAAAGAAAGCAGGCCAAGTACGCCTTATGTTGTATGTGTGTCGGCGTCGGTCAGGGCATCGCCATGATTATAGAGAACGTATAAGTAAGACGTTTAAATAGAGCGTGTACAGAACAAAAACAGAAAACACGCTCTTAGCTAATTTGTTCTTAAGGAATACGAGATTAAAAATAACCACTTAGCCTAGTCAGCAGCCAAATTATTAAAAGGATTTATGAGGAGAAACAAGCATGGTTAATTTTTCAAATACACTGGAAGGTATTGAAACGGCTTCAATAGAAGAGCTACGCGAGTTGCAGTTCAGACGTATGAAGTGGACGCTGGAACATGCCTACAGAAACGCGCCAATGTACACCAGAAAGTTTGATGAGGCCGGTGTTCATCCGTCAGATTTTAAGTGTCTGGAAGACATCAACAAGTTTCCGTACACCACTAAGCAGGATTTGCGTGACAACTATCCGTTCGGCACTTTTGCTGTGCCAATGCAAGATGTTGCCCGTGTTCACGCCTCTTCCGGTACCACGGGTAAACCTACCGTAGTTGGTTACACTCAGGGCGATATTGATACATGGTCAACCATCGTTGCTCGTTCTATCCGTGCAGCAGGCGGTAGCGCAAAGGATCTTATCCATATCTCTTACGGATACGGCCTGTTCACCGGTGGTCTGGGTGCCCACTATGGCGCTGAAAAGCTGGGTGCAACGGTTATCCCTATGTCCGGCGGTCAGACAGAGAAACAGGTGCAGTTGATTAAAGACTTTGAGCCAACCATTATTATGGTGACGCCGTCTTACTGTCTGAACCTGCTTGATAAGCTGGAGAAAGAGTACCCGGATGGTGATGCATCAGGCTGTTCACTGAAGATTGGTATCTTTGGTGCTGAGCCTTGGTCGAACGAGATGCGTAAAGAGATTGAACAGCGTCTCGGCATTGTTGCCCTTGATATTTATGGCCTGTCTGAAGTGATGGGGCCGGGTGTGGCAATGGAGTGTGCGGAAACTCAGGACGGCCCGACCATCTGGGAAGATCACTTCTATCCGGAAGTTATCGACCCGAACACAGGCACAGTAATGCCGGATGGTGAACATGGTGAGCTGGTGTTTACCTCACTGACTAAAGAGGCGATGCCGGTTATCCGTTACCGTACCCGCGACCTGACCCGTCTGCTACCGGGAACCGCAAGGCCAATGCGCCGTATGGACAAGATCACCGGCCGCAGTGATGATATGCTGATTATCCGTGGTGTGAATGTGTTCCCGTCGCAAATTGAAGAGCAGATCCTCAAAATTGAGCAGCTTAGCCCTCACTATCAGCTGGAAGTTATCCGTAAAGGTAACCTTGACCACCTGATGGTATTAGTGGAAGTGAAGGACAATATCTTCCTTGATCAAAATGTTCAGATTATCGGCCAGTTGCAGCATCAGATTAAATCTATGATTGGTATCTCTACCACCATAGAACTGCTGCCGATTGACGGTATTCCACGTTCGGAAGGTAAAGCCGTACGTGTAAGGGATCTACGCAAGTAGTTGAATGTAATGCCTCCTTGGCGGGAGGCATTGTTTATTTTTAGTAGTTGACAATAAAAACCGAACTATCAATATTAACTGGTTGAATCAGTAGTTTGTTGTAACCGGAGTCGTCTTGAATAAAGAACTAGAGCAATTTTTTGACCAGATAAAGAGTCATCAGTCCATCAGTGGTACTTCGTTGATTATCTCTTTTTACGGTGACTATTTATGGACCTGCGGTGGCGGGATCTGGCTTGGTTCACTGATAAACCTGATGGATACATTAGGCTTTAATCAGAGGGTTGTCCGTTCTTCCGTATTCAGGCTGCATAAAGATGAGTGGCTTACCGTCTCCAAAGAGGGGCGTAAGAGTTACTACTATCTGGAGCCGGAAAGATACAACGAGATGCTCGGCGCCAACAAAAAAATTTATCACTCGCTGGAACATGAATGGAACAACCGCTGGAACCTGATCCACACCAATCTGGGGCCGACACACAGCAACAAAGCGGAAGTACGTTTTATTCAGCACAAAGGTTTTGGCCTGTATGAGAAGGACTTCTTTATTCAGCCGGATCTTCAGCAGTTAACGCCGGAGATAAAGCAGCAGATAGTAGCGAGAGTACCTTCTGCAAGGATATTCCAGCAGGCAGAGCTGTTTTCCAGTGACGGTGACACTTTACGGGAAATGGTCAGTCAGGCATGGGATCTGGAGCGTATAGAAGCCGAGTACCGCGATTTCTACACTCTGTTTGAACCTGTCAGTCAGGTACTGGAAAAGATGACCAGCAGCGATATCAGTGAAGAAGAGGCCTTTAAATTGCGTCTGCTGGTGATTCACTTTTATCGCCGTATTATCGTCCGCGATCCCGATCTGCCTGTGGCACTGTTGCCGCAAGAGTGGCCGAGAAAACGGGCAGAACAAGTGGCGATTAATATTTATCACAAGGTTCATGCTAAGGCGATGGAATATCTGATGGCTCATGGCGAAACAGCAAACGGAAAACTGCCAATGCCGTCACCTAACTACTACATTCGCTTTGGTGGTTTGAGTTAAGTCAACAAGCAGGGACAAGTAGCCCCTGACAATAACAAGCTTCAGGGAAGGAGCTGGTTATTATCAGGAAGAAAATTCAAGGAAGGAACTATGCCAGTCTACCGCTTTGCCAACGTCACACCTGTAATTCACCCCAGCGCTTACATCCACCCAAGTGCCGAAATCATCGGCGATGTGATTATTGAACAGAATGTCTATATCGGGCCTTTAGCCGTGCTAAGGGGTGATTTCGGCCGCCTGATTATAAAAAGCGGCAGCAATGTTCAGGATAGCTGCGTTATGCACGGCTTCCCCGGTGAAGATACTGTACTGGAGAGAAACGTTCACGTCGGCCACGGCGCCATTGTGCACGGCTGTCATATTGAAGAGAACACTTTAATCGGTATGAATGCGGTGATTATGGATTTAGCCAGAATTGGCAAAGAGTCTATTGTCGGTGCCAACAGCTTTGTAAAAACCAAAAGCCAGTATGATGCGAGAAGCATGATTATCGGCAGCCCGGCAAGGGTGATCCGAAGCGTAAAAGACAACGAGTTGCAATGGAAAGAGAATGGCACCTCTCTCTATCAGCGACTGGCACAACGCTGTCATAGCGAACTGGAACTAACAGAGCCGCTGCGCGAAGTTGAACCCGACCGCAAACGGGTGTCATGGGATGTAACTCATGGCATTAAGGAGCCGGCTAAAGAAGTTTAAAGATTTTTCCATTACCAGAATGGCGAAACCCCAGATGTTGGTAGCATCTGGGGTTTCTAATTTTTAGACTTTCCGGCTGGTAAGACCGTCAATCTTTATGCAAAAGGCTGGATTTATCCAACTAATTCCTTGGTAGGGAATTAGATGCGGATGAAGTCCATGTGCTCAACTTTTGGCTTGAACGCGTGACGTTGAACGTCTTGCGGCTTAACCTTAACTTCTGCGCCGTCGATCACTAGAGTGATGCCTTCGTAGAATTCTGGCTTGTCCATTTGGTTGATCACGTCATCGTGGATAAGTGCAACAGAAACTGGTGCTGCTTCACCACCATAAACGATTGCTGGGAATTGACCAGCGTGACGTAGGCGGCGGCTCGCACCCTTACCTAGTTCAGTACGTACTACTGCTTCGAATTTCATAGTATTTACTCTCAAATTAGTAAAAAAATAGTGTGATTGTCTACATAGCGACCTAGCTGACAATGCTTAATCGCTTACCGGAACAAGCTTGTTACCTGTAAGCGAGCGCGGATACTATCATTCTCTCTGTTTAAGAGCAATAGAATCAGCCTGATATAGGCTGAAAAACAGCGATTAATTTGCCTTACGCTTTTGCTGTTTTGTAAACGGGCTCAGGCAACACTTAATTAACCAAGATGAACAGAAAATTAATGCCGGTTTCAGCGGGGGTTAACTGCGGCTGAATTAGTCTGTAACCATTGAACAGACAAAGGATATTAAAATGAGCAAGCCAGTAAGTATAGTGATTATTACCTTAAACGAAGAGAAGAATATCGGCCGGCTATTGGGTGACCTGAGTGAGCAGACCAATCAGAACTTTGAGGTGGTTCTGGTGGACTCAAATAGTGAAGACCGAACCATTGAAGTAGCGGCTGAGTACAGCGACATTCTGCCTAAACTGACCATACATAAAATGAAGAAACGCGGTGCCAGCTTAGGGCGCAATCAGGGCGCATTAATCGCCAAGAACCAACGCCTGCTGTTTCTAGATGCCGATGTACGTCTGGATAGTGAATTTCTGGAGAAAGCTGATCACGAACTGGAGAAGAGCGGGCTGGAAGTAGCTGGTGTTTATATGAATGGCAAAGGGCTATCGCCACTACATCGCGCAGGGTACAGCCTGTTTAATGCCGGCTTCTTTGTTACCCAGTTTATCTTCCCGACCGCAGTAGGTGCTTGTATTTTCTCCTCCAAGCGAGTACACAAAGCCATAGGTGGATTTGATGAGAAGATCTATCTATGTGAAGACTGTGACTACGTAAAACGTGCCAGCAAAACATGGCGTTTCCGCTTCCTGCCATTAAGCTTCCGCTTTGACTCCCGCAGGCTGGATCAGGACGGTATCTTTAAAACCGCATTTGTCTATCTACGCGCCAACCTACACCGTATTTTTATCGGTGAACTAAGAGACAGCCAGATAGAGTACCGGTTTGGGCATTACAGTCAGTAATCCTAAGTTGAGTAATGATGGAAAGCTTTTTACTTTCGGGTAAAAGGCTTTTTGGTCTTTGGGAAATGGTAATGCATACCGGACTAGTTTAATAAGTGCAGAGTCTGGAGATGTCGTAGCTTGCAGAACAAAAAGCAGGGAGTAGTACAGAAAGGGTCTTTGGCTTGTTTTCTTGCGATGGTGGAATAAGAAATAAGGCTAATATGCTTTATTTTTTAGATGGTTATGGTAGGTTGATTGAAAATTAGGAAGGCGAAAAAACGAGCCTGCCGGTTATTAAGAACGTTAAGAGGCAAACCATGATTACGCAGCAAGTCACAGCAATTGCATTAAGGCTTTTTTCAATCTGGCTTTTAATTCAGCTCATCTTGAATTTACCAAGCTTTGTAATGCTATTCGCCAGCGTCGGGCAATATCAGCAACAAGAAATGCCTATGGGTGTTTATGCTGGCCTCATCGGAGCATTTATCCTAGTTGGCCTCATTGCCGTATTCTTAATTAACAAAGCAGCCAATTCTGTATTGAGTCGTGCTACGTCTGATTCTCAGGCAACGTTGAGTAGCGACTCTCAAAAAGTATTGTTCCAGCTAGCGGGCTTGTATTTTGTCGTTAACGCCCTAGCTTATTTACCTCGCTCATTATCATTTCTACCAAACACTATAGAAATATCATTATCAAGCGTTCTTTGGCCTGCTGGTTTGGTGTTCCAATTGGCTGTTGGATTATGGCTTGCTAGTGCATCAACTTTCTGGCTCAATTTGTTTAAAACGCTGCGAGGCCGTGCCTAATGCCTTATAACAAATCAATCAATGTTGACCCTACGGGGCTGGACCTCAGCACTGCGTGCTCCTGTCCTTTATTGAGGTGTTATAACTCATGGGAGATTACGTGTTAGTTTGGGATGAAACGGATGTATTGGCTGTGCTTGAGGCTGAGCCAGAAGTTGAGGTCGATGGAATTTGGCACAAATACACCGTAACCAAAGGAAGCATTACGCTCGCCCTAACCATTTATCAATATGATGGCGATGTCAGGATTGAGCTGTTTAGCGAAGAAAGTGAGCGCGCCTTATTCTCAATGCTGCTAATCGATTGTGCTGGCGTAGCAAGAAAATATGAGCGGTCTCAAGAATATCTAGAGTTCGCTCCGGCAAAGTGTTTTGGCTCGAACAGATATGACGGGGAATCATCTATTCCTTATGGTGTCCGGGTTTCAGTTAAGCCAAGTGTAAATGTGTCATTGTATGGGTGAAGATATAATAAGTTTAGGTATGCGACGGCTACTCCGCAGCCGCACATGCTAAAGGTGTTACGTGTATAAATTATGAATCCGGTGCTACATGAATTAATAGTGTTATTTCTTTCTAGAGTTAAAGAAGCGGAAGAAATAATGAAAGCACACTTTGAAATCGAAGAACCACGGTACTTCAGGCAAGAAGGAATCAGCAGGACTGGGAATTTTGATACTTATTCCTATGCATTTCACGGAATTGGGTGCTGCTTTAGTTTCCACAACCTTACCGTAGATTACGACTATGCAGTTGATGGCCGTATTGATGGCTTTGATTTGTGGAGGCTTTCTCGATTTGGGGAACAATTTGATGAGTTTAAACATTATATTAAATCAAAGAAGATTGATTCTGATTTTGAGCTCGCTAAAAGAAATGAAGATATAGTCAGGTTCGAACAGGGAAATCTGTATTATGTTGCAACCACGTAACAAGTCCAGTCAGAGGGACGCAGAAAACTGAACCCCGATTGGCAGGTATTATGAGTCGGAGTGAGTCTGAATGAGAAACTATCTGGTACTAATCATTTTGTGTATTAGTGGGTGCTCGTCAATCGTTACAAATGAGCTCTATGCAAGCAATGTGGCTAATAAATGTTTCGAGGTGGTTGAGCCATTCGATATATATATGAGGGAAGATTACGCCTCAAAAGAGTACATCGTTGGCACCGATGAGAGCTACATTCGTATGTGGGGGACATTTCGTGAGAAAAAGAGTGTTGTTACCACTTTGCCCGTTGGGGCTGAATTAAAGGTTATACGAATTCAGAGCTTTTCTCGTGGCTCAACTGGCCGTTGTTGGCGTGTATATGCAAAATCCGAAGAGAACTTTAGTGAAGAGTTTGAGCTTCCGGCATGCTGGTCACTAACTTCAAATCCGTGGGTTTCACCTGATTCACCTTGGGATCTTAAACAAGGAGGTCTTAACTTAGAAATGAATACAAAATATTTAGAAATAAAACATGCGTGTAAAAACTCATAATAAGTCAATCAATGTCGCCCCTTTGAGGTTGAACATCCGCACTACGTGCTCCGGCCTGTGCTGGCGGCGTTATGCACTAGGAGTAAGCTAATGCAGATCATAAATATCACTAAAAAATGGAAAGGTGGTAATGATGCCAATTTCCCTATCACTCTATCGGTTAAGCTAGAAGAAAAGAAAGTGTTTGATGTCACCGAAGGGTATGGTTGGGGATTGAATGGAGGCTCATTTACTCTGCGCGAGTTGTTTGTTCGTGGTATCGCTGATACTTTCGATAGAGAAGAGTCTAAGGAGATCTATAACTTCTTATATGAATCGTTTCGAAAAGAAGAAGATGATTTAGTTGTAGCGAAACAGCTCATTGAGAAATTTAGTAAAAATGAATAACAAGGTGTAATTCATCCTAACACTCTGGTGTTTTGCTATCTAACGAACACTAATTCATCTGCTCAGAATGCTTATAGTGGTTTAGCAAGGTAAGCAAAAACTGGAAATTTCACTACCTGCTGGTAAAAGGCTAATTATTATAGCTGTACCCCCAATGATTTTAAGGCTTGTTCGCATTGGGTTGTATTTTTAAACTGAATTGCGGCAATACCAACAGATTCTGCACCTTCGACGTTGTAAGGCATATCATCGATGAACACGGTTTCTGAAGCTTCTAAGTCATATTGCGAAAGTAATGACCGATAAATTTCCGCTTGAGGTTTTAACAAGCCAACCTCCGCAGATACAGTTGCACCGTCGAATAAGTTCCAGAATTTGTAGGTCTCTTTTAAGTGAGATACGATTTCGTGAACATTATCGGTTAAAGCAAAGACGTTATAGCCCGCTGACTTACAACGTTTAATTAGCTGTACAGACCCAAATATCAGAATCTGCGTTTGCTTTACATAGTAGAAAAGGCGCTCACACTCTAACTCAGTCAAACCAAGGTTTTTTTGGTACTGAGCTTTGGCATCGTCTGCAGAAATCACACCTTTATTCAAACTTAACCAAGTTTCAGACTGAAATATTGCCTTTGCTTGTTCCTCAATAGGCTCGTTGTCGCCAAATGTAAGTTTGACAATTTCTAAGGGGCTCCATCGAACCACAACATTCCCGATGTCAAAAACTATATTTTTGATGTTACCAGAACTCATTCTCGCCCCTTTATATAACTGTTGTCAGGTTGTGGTTATCAATTTTTCAGTCTGTTTATTGTGCTCTCAGTTGGAAAGTAACTCAATCAGTATTAGTAAGTTAGCTTGAGTCTGTTCAGAATGGATAAACGCTACCAACGAGCCTCAGAAAAATACTCCGACAAATAATCAATCAAAGCACAGACAGTGGGCGACATATATTTTCTGGAAGAATAGAGAACGTAAATAGTAAGGTCGTCCGGTTTCCAGTCCGGTAGCACCTGATGAAGTTCTCCACTCTCAATATATTGATTGACCAGATAGGTTGGCTGAATGGCTAAGCCAGCGCCACACAATGCGGCATGTAACAAAGCGGTTGCTTCATTGGCGGTGAGCTGGCAGTTTACCGCGACCGGTTGTTGCGAGCCGTCTTTTGTCAGATGCCAGATATGCTGTTGAAAATTTTTATAACCGAGGCAGGCGTGATCGGCTAAATCCTCTGGTGTGGAGATGGTTTTGTTTCCCGCTAAGTACTGACGCGAAGCCACGATAACCGACTCACAAACTGATATAGGTTTGCCTATCAGGGATGGATCCGGTGATGAAGCAATGCGGATAGCCAGATCTATCTGCCTTTCTGTCAGATCGGCGACAGAGTCCTGCAAGTCGATATCGATATTTACTTTAGGGTGCTTTGCCATAAATGCCTGAATGGCCGGCACCAAATGAGAATACCCAAACGACATACTAGTGGCTAAGCGAACGTTGCCTGACAGTTCACCGCTATTGTCGGCCAGAGCACTCAAACTTTCTGCCTGCTTTAGCCACTGCTTTACCTCTTCAAGGCAAGTTTCTCCCGCTGTGGTTAATGAGACTTTTCGTGTAGTGCGATGTAGCAGGCGGGTGTTCAGCCAGCCTTCCATTGCTTCGATATATCTGGTCACCATAGGGCGGGACATCTCCAGCCTGTCTGCCGTGGCAGTGAAACTGCCGCTGCTTGCAACGTCAACAAACACTTTTGCTGCGGTTAGCCTGTCCATTTATTTGCTCGATTTAAGAAATAATAATGCTCAGTTTGGTATGTTTTTCCGAGCATGTCAATTCTTTAATATTCTCTCCGTACCCAAACACAACAAAGGAGAAAGGTATGAACAAGTTAACTCTTCTGGCTGCATCTGTATTACTGGCCGCAAACGCAACTGCTGCTGACAAAACACCACTGACGTTCGATGTTTATAACGCTGACAAAAACAGCTTTCACGTAAACTCAACTCTGGTTATGGGTGAGAGCGAAGTGATGGTGGTGGATACCGGTTTTACCAAAGCTGACGCCCTGCGCATTGCCGCCAAGGTTCTGGACAGCGGCAAAGAGCTGAAAACCATCTTTATCAGTCAGGCTGACCCTGATTATTACTTTGGTGCTGAAGCGTTGCATGCGCTGTTTCCTGATGCAAAAGTTCTGACCACTCCGGCAGTTAAAAAAGTTATTGAGAAAAAGCTTGCAGGTAAACTGGCGTTCTGGGGCCCGAAAATGGGCGGCAATGCTCCGGTAGAACCTTATCTTCCAAAGGCTATTGAGGCTGACTTCCTGACCGTTGATGGACACAAGGTTGAAATTCGCGGCACTCAGGGAGAACTGGCTCATCGTCCTTACCTATGGATCCCTTCCAGTAAAGCGGTTCTGGGTAATGTTGCGGTATACGGTGATTTGCACCTTTGGATGGCAGATGCTCAGTCAGACAGTGCTCAGAAAGGCTGGGTTGATCAGTTAAATGAACTGAAGAGCCTTGACCCGAAGATTGTGATTCCGGGACATATGAAAGCCGGAACCAAGCTGGATGCAAGTACTATAAGTTATTCGTTGAACTATCTTTCAGATTTTAAGCAGGCTAAAGCCAGCAGTAAAAATAGTGCCGAACTGATCGACAAAATGTCAGCAAGCTATCCTGATGCACAATTACCTATGGTATTAAGTATTGGCGCTAAGGTACATACAGGTGAGATGAAATGGTAAAAGTTCACTACTTCTTCGACCCGATGTGCGGTTGGTGTTACGGTGCGACTTCTTTGTTAGCTGCTATTGCAGCTAACTCTGAGATTACGTTAGAGCTTCATCCCGGCGGTATGATTGATAACAGAGCTATCGAACCGGATTTCCGTAACCATATTCTGGCCAGTGATCAACGTATTGCCCAAATAACAGGCGCTGAGTTTGGTGAAGGATATATTCAGCGCGTAAAAAGCGGTGATGAAATGGTGCTGGATTCATTTATCACTGCCCGCGCCATTGTTACTGCGCAGCAACTTGGCGCTGCTCCGTTGGAAATGCTGAAAGCGATTCAGTCTGCTCATTACTTTGAAGGTAAGCAGGTTAATCGCCCTGAAGTTCTGCAGGAGCTTGCAGCCAGCTTAGGGTTAGACACAGCAGTGTGGAAAAAAGCGTTCACTGCCAATCAGAATATTAAACGGGCAGAAATCCACAAAAGCCATCAACTAATGCAACAGTTACAAGTTCAGGGCTATCCGACCCTGATTGTTGAAAAGGATACTGTGTTTACCGTACTTCCTCACAGCCGTTTTTATGGCAGGCCGAAAGCGTGGGAGTTGCTGTTGGCTAGCCATGTTTGAGACGGTGTTTAGTTGTAAGAAGAGAACTGTTAAACAGTGTAATAACACGCAACACACCATTGGTAATAATATCTGGTGTGTTGCTATCTGACTTAGCTAAAAAATCTATCAATGTTTATGTTCAGGGTAATACGGCAGCAGACTTTTAATGGCTTCTTCAAGCTTATCCACATAGTTTAGATCTGCCGTTTGTTTTACTTTCATGGCTGCAACGATTACAGCGTGGTGTTTTTTTAGCCTTTCTACATAATCTTTTTGAGATGCTTTTACACGTTGAGTCAGGAAATAATCACTTATTGTTGAGATGATTTTTTGAGCGTGTTGTTCTTTGTTCATCACCCAGCGGACGGACTGATTGGTAACCTGAATGCCGGATTGTTTTTCCAACGCTGACATCTCCATGACGGCTTTTCTAGTGATTTGGGCATCTTCAATCATAGCCTGAACCCGCGCATGATCGTCATAAATGCCGCAAGGCACTTGGCAGTGGCTAAGGGCAAACGGTGATAAAACAAGCAGGCCTATTAATAGCAGAATGGTATTGGCTAATTTCTTCATCTGGTGCTCTCCCTGTTGGACTCAGATATTAAGAAATAAGTATAGGTGATGGCTCAATCAATATTGATTTTGCTCTGGCTTAGATATGAGAATCCTTTCGTTATCCAGCCTATTCTTGTAGATTGTTCAATCAGTATCGGTGATTTTAAGAAAAACCCTATGGCAGTGGAGGAAGGTGCCGATGGTTTTCCAGTAGCAGTATTGAATCGGAATCAACCAGCTTTTTATTGCGTACCAGCAGAGGCTTGTTAGCTGTTAATGAAAAAGCTGGAAGATATCGAGCTTGCTCAAATCGTACGAGAACGTCAAAACTCGCCGGAGATAGAGGTGCCATTAGATGATTTATAAACTGACATTTGAACTAGAGCGATCCTGATTAACAGGTTTCATTATGAATATTCAAACAGAAAGGTTACTTCTCAGGCCATTTAGTGAAGAAGATAAATCAGAGATTATCTCTCTGCTAACGGATGCCGTTTTTATGGCCTATTCTCCAAATGGCGCGATGACATACCCGGAAGCTGAAATCCGGTATCGTCAGTTTACAGGATATCAAGATAGTGAAATCGGAAAGCTTGCAGTTGTAGAAAAAATATCTGGAAGTTTGATTGGATACTGCGGTGTTGAGCCTTTTAATTATCATGGGGAAGCTCATATTGAACTTGGATATCGGCTGGCAGCGTCAGCCCGCGGCAATGGTTATGCGCTAGAAGCCAGTGAAGCAATACTTGAGAGCCTAAAACAGAAAGGTCATACATTAGTTCTGGCACTTACACATACAGATAACTTGGCTTCGCACCATATTCTTCAGAAGCTCGGATTTAAGCAAAGAGATAAAGGTTCATTTCAGGGGATGCCAGTACAGTTCTATGAATTAGAATTGGCCTGACGGTATGTTGAGATATATGTAATGTAGGTACAGGTAAAGCACAAATGAAGCAATTTACTATTAGCCGTATACACACATCAAAAGGAATATTTCGTCTGTCGGGCATGGTGAGTGAGCACGTATCTATTTGCTATAGTTCGGCTGAATATATGGGTACTGATGGCTGGGTTGAACTGGATCTGGAGTTTACTCAAGCAAAGAAAATTCTAGCCGAGATAGAACAAGAGGTAGTCAGCCATATAAGGAATGAGCAAGATAACTAGCCTTCAACTAGTTATCTAAAATAACGTTAAAGCCACCATAAATCAGCCTTTTACCGTCAAAAGGCATAGGGTTATTCTCAGGGTTCATTCTGGGATCATCCATCATTTTTTGCCAGCCTGCATCACGAACTTCTTTTGAAGGCCAGACGACCCAGGAGAAAACGACAGTTTCTGTGCTGTCTGCTTTCACCGCCATTGGAAATGAAGTTACCTCTCCGTCAGGAACATCACTTCCCCATGTTTCTACAACCTTTACTGCACCATACTCTTTGAACATTTCTGAAGCCATTTTTGCATGTTCAATATATTTTTCTTTGTTAGCGGTCGGGACTGCGGCAACAAAACCATCTACATATGACATATTTATACTCCTGTAGGCAGAGCTATAAACATAGGTCAGTTGCTGATAAACACAACTCAATACGTTATCAGTGATATGCTTGCAGTTTTCCATTCACAATATTGAGAAAAGTAATGATACGGGAAGCGAAACCAACAGATTGCGTAGACCTTGCGGCATTGTCCATTCAAGTGTGGCTGCATACCTACGCGACAGATGGAGTCAGAGAAAAAATTTCTCGTTATGTACTTAATAACTTTACCGAGCAACAATTTCTTAATTTTTTGAACAGGCCAGAAATTAAAGTACTGGTTTATATTAAAGACGAGCATTTGGTGGGTTTTGTTACCGTAGATCTAACCTCTGAGTATGAGTCGGAAGGCAACGGCTATGAGATTAGTACTCTATATGTTTCGGAACATTTTCACGGAATGGGTATTGGCCGACAGTTACTCTGTAAAGTTCAGGCTCAGTTCGGTTTACCATTTTGGCTTTCGACTTGGGAAGGAAATGTTAATGCTATTGGTTTTTACCATAAGTTAGGTTTTAAGATGATAGGTGAAGTGAATTTTGATCTAGATGGGGAATTTTATAACAATCATGTACTCCAGCTTTCAAAATCTCTTTAAATAAGCTTTGACAGGCAGTGCATTAACTGTTTTGCACTCATTACCACGGTTCCCGTGGTAATGCATACCGGGCTAGCTTTATTAGTGCAGAATCGTGCGAATGTTGGATCTTGCAGATCTGATAAGTCCGGTATGTGTTCCAACGCTAAGCATTGGAACAAGGGGAGAGGGTATAACCCCAGAAGTTTTTTCTGGGGAATTCAGACATATATCAACAAGGCAAAGTCAATATCACTTTTAGTCCGCCGCGTTGGCCGTGGGAGAGTTGGATACTGCCCTGATAGCTTTGAGCGATCTCCTGAACGATATTCAGGCCAAGGCCGGTTCCGGCTACTTTTTCATCCAGCCTTGCACCTCTCTTCAATACGGTCTGGAACTCTTGCTCATCAATGCCTTTGCCGTCATCTTCAATAATAAGCTTCAGTTGGTTATCGTCTGCTTGTTCTGAATATACCCGGATTAGAGAGTTCGCCCACTTATAGGCGTTTTCCAGCAGGTTACCCAGCATTTCATCCAGATCGGCACTATCAACTTTTACTTCCAGATCATCATCCAGTTCATTGATAAGCAGTATTTCTCTTTCGGCATATACCTTATCAAAGGCGATATTGATGGCCTCAACCCGTTGAGAAGGTGAGGATTTTACTGAAAGTATGGTGTTAGAGCCAGCCACTCTTGCGCGGGTCAGATGGTAGTCAATATAGCGTTCAATACGGGAGACAGATTCCTGCATGTCGCTTTTTTGCTGCTCAGGTAACTGGTTGATTTGGTTTTTCAGGGCAGCCAGAGGGGTTTTCAGGGCGTGTGCCATATTTCCGGTATGGTTACGGGCACGGCGCAGTAAATCCTGATAATGGAACAGAAGATCGTTCAGGCTGCCTGCTAATGGAGCCAGCTCTTTTGGGTAGCGGTTCTCCAGCTTCTCGATATTGCCGGATTTCAGGTTGATTAGCTCGTTTTGCATTGAATTTATTGGCTTTAATGACCAGCGAACCTGTACGGCGACCAGTATCAGTACGCCAAAGAACAGGCAGGAGAGAATAAACCAGAGCACCCCTGTTAGTAGCTCTAAGCTCTCTTCCAGATCGTCATCATCAAAGGCGACCCAGATTTTAACCTTGCCGAACGGTTCAATATTTAGCTTATCGTGCACCATAACCAGTTTGTGACTGGAGAATTCAGATTTATCGGAAAGATCTTTACCGTCAAGTGAGGGAGAACCATATAACCTGTCGTCAATTTCAATCAGCCAGAATCTATCCTGTTTTTTTTCATACAGCTTGCTGTTTGAAAGGGTAATGTTATTCAGGTTTTGAGCCGGGTTGGAACGAAGCAGCTCGGTAATTTCTTCAAGGGTAAAGTTAAGCTCAGACTTGGCATTCTGTTCAAGCTGATAGCTCATCAGCAACGGGATTACTGTACCGGTAAGAGAGACAATTAAACTAAGCCAGAGTGCCGTAACCAGAATCAGTCGGTTACGCACACTAAGGTTGGCCAGTTTTTGCTTAACCCTTGGTTGTAGCCAGTTGCGGCTCTCTTTAATCAGGGACTTAATCCGCATTGAGCTGATACCCCAGACCACGTACGGTTTTAATTTTTTCCGCCCCCAGCTTTTTGCGTAACCGACCGATAAACACTTCTATGGTGTTGGAGTCGCGGTCGAAATCCTGTTTGTAGATATGCTCTACCAGCTCGGTGCGGGAGATAACCTTATCTTTGTTTCTGATAAAGTAAGACAGCACTTTGTACTCCAGTGCCGTCAAGGTTAAAGGTGTCCCGTTAAGGGAGATTTTTGAGGAAACCGTATCCAGTGAAAGGCAGCCGCTGCGGATAACTGGTGACGCGGTGCCGGATTGCCTGCGGATTTGAACCTGAAGGCGGGCTACCAGTTCAGCCATTTCAAAAGGCTTAGTTACATAGTCATCTGCGCCTTCGTTTAAACCCTCTATGCGTTGGGTAAGGGCATCCCGCGCACTAAGAATAATCACAGGAGCAGTGATGCCTTCATCACGGATACCTTTAAGTACTGCAATACCGTTTAGTTTAGGTAAGCCGAGATCCAGTATAATCGCATCCCAGCTCTCTGAAGTGGCGCGGTAGAGGGCATCTATGCCATCCGCGGAAATCTCCGTAGTCCAGCCTTCATTCTCCAGTGCGTCGCTAAGTTGTCCTGCAAGAATTACATCATCTTCAACAATCAGTACTTTCATATCTATATTCGCTAGTTACGTTTTTATCTTCGACAGAGCTTATCCTAGTGAGTATGAACAAAACCTGAATAAGATAACAGATGCAAACAGGTTAATTGCGCTGCTGCGCATCTGATTGTGGTTATCGGCTTGTCAGTTCATCATCAAATATTTTGTCCCTGAGCTTCCAGAAGCGGCCTGATTTACGGGCGATAATAAATAGAGGAAGCCTGAATCTGTGCTGGTTGCTGACTACCTTAGTGGGAGAACTTTCTGTAAATGGTCTGTGATGATCGGCTAGGTGAGGGCGGACAAACTTCTTCTCGAAAGCCAACTTCTGATTTTTGCTGCTTAGAGACCAAAACTCATGAACTTGCGCGTTATCGTCACCAATATAAGTGACCCTAAGTTGGTTTTTGCCGGACTTATCTTTAATGGTGGACAGCTGCATATCGCGACACTCAAACACCAGTGCATCTTTCAGGTTGAGGGCTTCTTTTAACTTCTTATCCGGATCCACTAAGGTGGCATCACACTCGTGGCAGATTCGGGCGGCGATATCATTGTCTGCACCACAGTCGTTGCAATATTTTGCCCTGAAGCGGTAGCCGCAATGTTCCCGCGTGCCGTCTTCTTCTTCAAAATAGCCCTGACAGCGGCGGCCAAAGTGTTCCAGCAGGAAGCCGTTGCTGTCCAGTTTTCCCCAGAAGTTATTGTTAAAGCCGCAGGCGGGGCAGGGAACCGTGACAATGTCACTATCGCTGTCCGGTTTCGGGTTGCCTACTTCCGGCTGATAAAGGTCGTAGTTGTTGCCGGCATAATCCAGCACCAGACAGTCGGTTTTCCCTTCCGACAGACGCAAACCACGGCCGACAATCTGCTGATACAGGCTGATGGATTCTGTCGGGCGCAGAATGGCAATCAGATCAACATGGGGGGCATCAAATCCGGTGGTGAGTACCGATACGTTAACCAGATAACGATATTCCCGCTGTTTAAATCGTTTGATAATTAAGTCCCGCTCCGGCCCCGGAGTATCGCCAATAACAATGGCGGACTCTTCTTGCGGAAGCAGGCTGAGAATTTCCTGAGCATGCCTGACGGTAGCGGCAAAGATCATTACTCCTTGTCGCTGTTTGCTCTGTTCAATTATCTGGCGGACGATTTGCGGTGTTGCTCGTTTCGACTGCTCAATCACCATATCCAGTTCCGACTCTTTATAACGTCCGGTATTGGCTGGTTTTAGCTGAGAGAAGTCATAGCTTAACGTGGGGGCATCAATCAGCTCTGCCGGAGTCAAAAAGCCTTCATCCAGCAGATAGCGGATTGGCAGCTCAAAAATACAGTCGCGGAAAAAGCGTTTCTCTTCTGTGCGCACTTGTCCCCTTGTGTGGTACTGATAAATCCAGCCCATTCCCAACCGGTAAGGTGTGGCGGTCAATCCAAGTACTTTAATTCCGGGGTTAAGCTCAGTCAGGTGGCTAATCACTTTCTGATAGCTACTTTTCTTATCATCTGGCACACGGTGGCACTCATCGATAACCAGCAGGGAAAACTGATTAGCAAAGGCGTCCAGATTTCGCACTACCGACTGTACCGAGGCAAACACAACCTGCTGGTCGGTCTCTTTTCTGCCCAGACCCGCTGAGAATATCGAGCCTTTTAGTCCGTATCCTTCATATTTAGCATGGTTCTGCTCTACCAGTTCTTTTACATGAGCCAGTACCAGCACCCGCCCTTTGGCTAAGCGCGCCAGTTCAGCGATAACAAGGCTTTTTCCTGCGCCGGTAGGCAGTACGATGACAGCAGGCGTACTCTGTTTGCGGAAGTAGTGAACCACCGCTTTTACGGAGTCGGCCTGGTAGGGTCTGAGTGTATACATCTGAGTTAAAAGTGTGAAATAGCTCAACTAATAAAGGGAAAGCGATTATACTACCCCACTTGATAAAAAAGAGGTAATCATGCGTCTGGATAAATTTTTGTGTGATGCGCTGGGGGCAACCCGTAAAGAAGCGACAAAGATCATTAAAAGTGGTGATGTCACCGTCAATGAGCAGGTACAGAAAAGCGGTTCTTATAAGGTGACCGAGAGCTGCATTGTTGAGTGGCAGGGCAGGGAAGTGGCTAAGCAGGGGCCAAGATATATTATGCTGTTTAAGCCGGAAGGTTTTGTCTGCTCTCACGAAGATGGTTTTAATCACACAGCATTTGCTCTGCTGGATGAAGTGAAGATGGAAAAGCTCCACTTTGCAGGCCGGCTGGATGTGGATACCACAGGCCTTGTATTGATTACCGATGACGGTAAATGGTCCCATAAGATCACCTCACCTAAACATAAATGCGAAAAGACCTACCGGGTATGGCTGGCTGATCCTGTTCAGGACAGTTACGCAGAGCAGTTTAAAAACGGTATCGAGTTAAGAAACGAGCGCGAAGCCACTCTGCCTGCTGAACTAGAGATCATTGACGAGCATCAGGTGCTGTTGACCATCACTGAAGGTAAGTACCATCAGGTAAAACGTATGTTTGCTGCGCTGGGCAACAAAGTAGAAGCTCTGCATCGTGAGCGCATCGGCGCCATTGAGCTGGATGAAGAGCTTGAACCGGGCGAGTACCGCTATCTGACTGAAGAAGAAATTAACTCTGTTTGGGGCTGATTTTTTGTAACATTTGTCAAACTAAAGATTAAGATGTTAAATAATTTTTTGCTTTTTAACATTCAACCCATTTCTGGAGGCGTATGACTCAGAGTCAAACTACCCAACTCAGCCTGCTTGTTTTCTTAATACTGGGCGCTATCAGTGCCCTGACTCCTCTGGCGATTGATATGTATCTGCCTGCAATGCCCAGCATTGCCCGTGAACTCGGCGTAGAGCCGGGTGCGGTTCAGATTACCCTGACCACTTATACCGCAGGTTTTGCTATCGGCCAGCTACTGCATGGGCCGTTATCCGACAGCTATGGCCGCCGGCCTGTTCTGCTGACGGGAATACTGCTGTTTGCCGTCGGCTCCATTGTATGCGCCATCTCAACGGATATTGAGTCACTTACCTATATCCGTGCAGCTCAGGGTTTTGCCGGTGCCGCGGCAGCGGTCATTATTCAGGCTGTGGTCAGGGATATGTTTGACCGGGAAGACTTCGCCCGTACCATGTCTTTTATCACTCTGGTGATGATGGTTGCTCCACTGATTGCGCCTATGCTGGGCGGACATCTTGCTGAATGGTTTGGCTGGCGTTCTATTTTTTGGGTTCTGACTCTGTTCTCTGGTTTAGTTATTCTCTCTGTATTGTGGAAGATCCCGGAAACGCTGGCCGCGGAGAACCGGCAGCCGCTGCGCTTCAAGACTACCATGCAGAATTACGCCCGCTTATGCACCAACCCTATTGCTATCGGGCTGATCTTTTCCGGCGCTTTCTCTTTTTCCGGTATGTTTGCTTTTCTGACGGCAGGTTCGTTTGTTTATATCGATATATACGGTGTAGACCCGTCGGATTTCGGTTATCTGTTCGGCCTTAATATTATCTGTCTGACTCTGATGACCACCATTAATGGCCGTATCGTTAAAAAGATGGGTTCGAAGTGGATGCTGGCATTCGGCATTTCTGTTCAGTTAATTGCCGGTATAGCGCTGTTTTTCGGCTGGATGGCAGACATAGGTTTATGGGGCATTGTGCCTTTTGTTATGCTTTATATCGGAACTATGTCCACAATCGGTAGTAACTCTATGGCGTTACTGCTATCTAATTATCCGGGCATGGCGGGTACGGCTTCATCACTGGCAGGAACCCTGAGATTCGGTACCGGTTCTCTGGTTGGTGTTCTGGTGGCTATGTTACCGAGTAACAGTGCCTGGCCGATGATACTTGTAATGACAATGTGTGCTGTATTATCAGCCTCACTCTATTGGTTTTTAGGAAGAAAGGTTTCATGACCTGTTACTATATTGAAATACAAAATGTAGTGAATAGCGCGTTAAGCGAGATTCAGCAGCAACATAAAAAAGGCCGGTTGGTAAACTCTCCGGTCAGCAATACCCACTTTCTGGTTCGCTGGGTAAGTAAGCACCTTAAATCACAGACCTTTGATCGCTGTGTTGTCGACGATTTAAAACGTTGGCAGAAAATGGGGCGTAGTAAGGGAACTCAGTCTGAGCTGATGTTTACCTTTGAAAATATCTCTCGTTTTTATGGTCAGTTTTTACCAGTAGATGAAGCGCCAAAGCCGGTTCTGGACTCTCAGATTAATGAGTTTCTGGATCAGCTTTATGATAAAGGCTGGAGCTACTGTTCAGAATATGAAGTGACTGAAAAAGTGCAGGTTTATACCGAAGGGGATAACTCTCTGGTACTGTGTGCAAAGCAGTGCGACGACTGCTTTGAAGGCGGCAGTGAGCTGGTGAAACCAATGAGTTTTTACGTTCGTGGCAACCACGCTGAGTTTATTAAACTGGCCACGGATGCTGGCTTTTTGCTGCATAAGCGAACCAAGTATAAATCTCTGGTGAAATATCACGGCGAGTATCTGCTGTTTCCTAACAATGCCGGAAATCAGCTGGCTGAAATCCCAATCGGCTTTTAATTCAGGCTCTGTTTTTCAGGGCGGCGGCTTTACGGTCGATCGCCCTGACCATTCCTCGGAATATAAACAGGTGCGCAGGCATCATAGCGAACCAGTAGAGTAGTCCCCTGAATCCGGCAGGGTGCCACCACGCCCGCACATCCAACTCTCTGTAATCACCGTGATCTGTTATGGTGCATTCCAGTCGTCCTAAACCGGGCGCTTTCATACCGAATAGCAATGACAAGAACCGATTCTTTTTGCAGCGGATCACTTTCCATGAGTCGATATGGTCACCGATTTTAAGTTCCGGCCCGGCCGGAGAGCGCCTTTTGGGCAGGCCTCCGCCAAAAAAGATATCCAGCCACTCCCGTGTACGCCATAGTGAGTTGGCAAAGAAGTAGCCTTCTTTCTTGCTGCCTATCTGTTTAACTACCTGCCATAACTCTTCGCTACTCAACTGGGTTTTTATAGAAGAACCGGCGTTTTTGGCGTAATAGCCATAGCCGGGCTGCCAGCGTTTTAAGGCGGCAGAGTCGTAACCCCAGATATTGCTTCTTACAAACTCACCCTCTGAACGGATTGAACTGAATACCGCATCTTTATAGCGGATTAATATTTGCGGGTATTTGGTTCTGATGGCTTGTGAGTCGGCAATATAGTCGTGTTCCAGTCCGGCAAGTAATGCTCTGCCGATATTGGACGGGACAGAAGTGACTAAGCCCAGCCAGTATGAGGCCATTTTAGGTGTCAGTAGTGAAGTCGAAACCAGCCTCAGCGGGCGGTTAACAGCCTCACAAATCACAGCAAACTGGTCACGGTAGCTAAGTACATCAGGGCCGCCCACTTCGTAGTAGAGATGCTCGGTCGGGGACTCTTCGAGCTGGGCAAGCAG
The DNA here is from genome assembly GCF_028201475.1 of Vibrio sp. SCSIO 43137. NCBI lineage: Bacteria > Pseudomonadati > Pseudomonadota > Gammaproteobacteria > Vibrionales > Vibrionaceae > Vibrio > Vibrio sp. SCSIO 43137. The sequence continues at coordinate 1,402,667 of NZ_CP116383.1, forward strand.
ATAATGATTAAGGTTTTCTAGTGCAATGGGGTTGGCTTTTGAATCCACCCATTTAGGTGCAATGAGTATCGGCAGGTTATAGGTAAAATCCTTCATGATCTCAAACGCGGCAGAACCGGGGCCGATAATCACACCAGCACGAAGTTCGGTAACGGGAACACCAGCCTGACGAATGATCTCTCCGGTTTTTTTGCGGGCAATAAGGTGTTCTGAGTTGCCTGTCTGAGGCTGGATAGCACTCAGGTAAACCACATGCTTTACCTCACTTTGAGCCAGTGCATCTCTGAAGTTATTGGCAAGAGAGATTTCATAGTCGAGAAAGTCATGGCCGTGAGCCATACCATGGACAAGAAAGAAGACTAAGTCATGCCCTAGTACAACCTTTTCGGTTTCCTCTTTATCAACCAGATCCAGATAGCAAATGGCCAGATTGTCATCGGGTTTTACCCGCGCTTTCAGATAATCGATGTTCCTTGAAGCCGCAGTGACCTTGTGTCCTTCAGATAGTAATAGGGGAATAAGCTGGGATCCGACATAACCGGAAGCACCAAGTACCAATATTTTTTTCTGTTCCATTTAAGACGAGTTCCTTTTTTATGGTGATTGATGCGTATTGGGCGTAGAATGCCATTTAATCCCGTCCGGCAGCTTCTTTCCCTTCATTGAGGTCTTAATGAACAATACCTTATCACTAGTTTACCAGCATACAAAAGGCGATTTTCTGCGTCGTCTGTTTGCTATTGCCCTGCCAATAGCACTGCAGAATATAATGTTCTCCAGCCGTGGTCTGGTGGATGTACTGATGCTGGGTCAGTTAGGTGAAGCAGATATTGCCGCTGTAGGGGTGGCCAGCCGGGCCATGTTTGTGACCACCATTATGCTGGTGGGGGTAAACACAGGCGGTGCTTTGTTAACGGCGCAGTACTGGGGGGCAGGTAACAGAGATGGCGTGCGCGCGAGTACCGCCCTGACCTGGGTAATTGCTAACCTGTTTGCCCTGTTAACGGTTGTCCTGTTTATGATGTTTCCTGAGCAGGTTATGGGGCTGGCAACGGATTCCGCAGAAGTAACTCAACTTGGCAGTGAATACATTGTTATCACCTCATTAAGTATGTTTGCCGTTGCTTGTGTCAGCAGTATGGCGGTTGGCTTAAGGGCCATGCATAAGCCGGGCATCAGTACCTTTTTTAGTGGTATCGGCATTCTTTCCAATGTGTTTCTTAACTGGGTTCTTATTTTCGGTAATCTTGGTATGCCGGCGCTGGGCATTAAGGGCGCGGCTATTGCCACTGTGATGAGTGGTGCCATTGAGATTGTCTGTCTGTACTACTATCTCTACTCCAGAGATAATTTGCTCGCTTTCAGGTTATGCGATATCCGTGTCGCTATGCAGGGTACTAAGGTTTATCGCTTTCTGAAACTCTCTCTTCCCACCACCTTTAACTTCTTTATCTGGGCTGCCGGTATGTTTACTTATCATGCCATTATGGGCCAGACAGGGGTGCAGGGTTTGACTGCGCTCTCTGTTATGACGCCGGTAGACTCTATTGCCTTAAGCCTGCTAATAGGAACCTCTAATGCCGCCGCAGTATTAACGGGAAATCAGATCGGGGCAAAACGTTATGATGCCGTCTATTACCAGTCAGTCGGTTTGCTGTTTTTAAGCATCGGCCTTGGTTTTTGTGTCGCTATTCTGCTTTATCTGGTGCAGATACCCATTCTGGACTCGTTCAGCGCCCTGACTGCTGAAACCCGCCAACTGGCGGATAAATTTATGTTGGTACTTTGTGTTGCTATGGTTATTCGTTCGATTCCCCTTACCTTGGTTGTCGGGGTATTAAGAGCGGGAGGCGATGTTAAGTACTGTTTGTATCAGGATATGATCACTCAGTGGTTTATCGGTATTCCCGTTGCGGCGGCCGCAGCGATTTACTTCGGTATCCGGCCTGAATGGGTATACGCTCTATTTTTGCTTGAAGAGGTGATTAAGTGCTTTACCGCCATCGCCCGGCTAAGAAGTAAAAAGTGGATTCGCAACCTTATTGAGCATTAACTCTTTACCTGTCGGCGATTTGAGCAGAAAGGTGCTATTTTTTTCGTTTTGCAAAAAAAATTAGTCAAAATAGGACACGAATCGTTCAGTTTTTCATATTCAATTTAAATAGTGTGATCAGCTATTCAAAACACTTTGAGATTGTGCGGTTTTAGTGTAGATTCACATACCCAATTTGGAATTGTTGAGAGTGATTTAATGCTTAAACTTGTCAACCTGAGTAAAGGTTATGTTGATGGAGGTGAGTTCCATCCTGTACTTCAGGGCGCAGACTTAGTATTAAATCAGGGTGACCAACTGGCACTGATGGGAGAGAGCGGTTCAGGCAAAAGTACTCTGCTCAACCTGATTGCCGGTCTGGATGTCGCTGACAGCGGTGATATCACCTTTCCTGACTTCGATATGAATGACAGTTCTGAAGTAAAAAAGACCGCCTACCGCCGCAATAATATCGGCCATATCTTCCAGCAATATAACCTGCTACCGACTCTTAACATTGCCGACAATATTCGTTTCTGCCGCCAGCTTAAAGGTTTGCCGGAAGATAAAGGTTTATGGCGTCAGATCCTCTCTTCTCTTGATCTTATGGCTCTGTTGGGACGTTACCCTGAAGAGGTGTCCGGTGGCCAGCAACAGCGCGCAGCGATCGCAAGGGCGCTTTATATGGAGCCGAAGCTTCTGCTGGCTGATGAGCCAACTGGTAGCTTAGATGAACGAAATGCCGAAGCGGTAATGCGCCTTCTGACCTCGCTGGCCAAGCAACTTAACACGACGCTGCTTCTGGTCACTCACAGTGAAAAAGTGGCGCAACATATGAACGGCTGCATCCGCCTTCAGGGAGGGCAGTTGCATGTTATGGCCCGTAGTTAAAGCGCTACTTGGCCACTACCGTCGTCATCCCCTGCAACTTCTATTGGTTCTGTTTGGCCTGACACTCGGTGTCTCTATCTTTGTCGGTGTAACGGCGATAAACCATCACGCTAAAGAGAGCTATAAAGACGGGGAAAAGTTTTTCTCTAATCCTCTGCCTTACCGGATAACACCTAAGTTTAATGCCAATAAAATTCCGCAGGGTTTCTATATTCAGCTGCGTCGTGATGGTTTTCATCAGTGTGTGCCGTTTGATACGGTGCAGATAGAAACCGAAAAAGGGCAGGATATCTCTCTGGTGGGCATAGATCCTGTTGCTATGATTGAGCTCGGGTTATCAGTCGGTTCAAACCAGCTTTCTCACTTTCAGTTAATGCAGCAGGGCTCGCCGGTTCTGCTAAGTCAGGAGCTGGCATCTCATCTGAGAAAACAGGCCGGTGATCAAATTGAGCTTAAGAATGGCATCTCTCTTGGCCCGGTTATTATCGATAATAACAAGCTGCTGGACGGTACTCTGATTGTTGCCGATATGTCGCTGGTTCGCTCTTTAAAGAGGCAGGGTGGGTTCTCATCTATTGCCTGCGCCAATATGCCGGAACAGAAGCTGAAAAGACTGAAGGGCATGATTCCTAACGGAATGGAGTTCTCTAAAAACTCTAAGGCGGAACTTGAGTCTATTACTCAGGCATTTCATATGAACCTGACGGCTATGGGGATGCTCTCCTTTGTGGTCGGTCTTTTTATCTTCTACCAGGCGATTTCACTCTCTTTTATTCAGCGTCAGCCTATGGTGGGAATTCTGCGTCAGGCTGGTGTTTCAGGCTGGCAACTTGCCAAAGCTCTGATTCTTGAACTGGTAATATTGATTCTATCCGGCTGGATCTACGGCAATGTATTCGGCTTAATGCTGGCCAATAAACTGATGCCGGCCGTATCGACCACGTTATCGGATTTATACAATGCTAACGTAAGCCTTACCATCGACTGGGACTGGATGTCGATGGTGCAGAGCCTTGGAATGGCGGTTTTCGGTACCGTACTGGCCTGTACCTGGCCTATGATTCGTCTGCTGCGCTCTCAGCCTATCCGCCTGACAGCCCGGTTATCTTTGGTTCGTTTTGCCGGGCGAGAGTTCTCATGGCAGGCGTTTGTTGCCTGCGTACTTTGTGTGATTGCTGCTGCTTTGTATCAGGTGTCTGACAGCCCTCAGGTGGGCTTTGTTATTGTGGCGCTTCTGCTGATCAGCGTTGCCCTGTTTATGCCGTTCGTTATCTTCGAGCTGTTTACGGTTTTGTCGTTTTCACTTAAGTGGGTTAAAGCACGCTGGTTCTTTGCCGATGCGGCGGCAAGTATGAGCTTTCGTGGTGTGGCAGTGATGGCCTTTATGTTGGCTATGTCTGCGAACGTTGCGGTAGAAACCTTAGTTGGGAGCTTCCGCGAAACAACAGATAACTGGCTGAATCAAAAGCTAGCCGCTGATATGTATATTTATCCGACCAGCAGTTCTGTGTCGCGCATCAGCCGCTGGCTGGAAAATCAGCCGGAAGTCGATGATGTCTGGTGGCGCTGGGAGAAAGATGTCAGCACATCAAAAGGCATGCTGGAAGTGGTCAGTACGGGGCAGAGTCTGGCAGAAAGAAATGCGGTTACGGTGAAACTGGCTATCCCTAATTTCTGGTATCACCTGAACAGTTCCCGAGGCCTGATGGTCAGTGAGTCTATGGCTCTTAAGGATGGTATCCGTCCCGGTGATTATATTGCCCTCGGCAGTGCTGCAGACTCTTCAATAGCGAACAACCGTCCCGCAGATAAATGGCAGGTTGTTGGTGTCTATTACGATTACGGTAACCCATATCGTCAGGTGCTGCTATCACACAATAACTGGATGAGGCTGTTTGACGGCAAGGGCAATGTTGGGCTTGGTGTTGTGCTAAAACCTGATGCAGAACATGCCGCTCTGACCGATAAGTTGCAGGCCTCTTTCCGTATGTCGGCGGAAAGAATCTTTAACAACAAGGATATTCATAGTCAGGCGATGAGAGTGTTCGACCGGACATTCGTTATTGCCGACACCTTGGGTAACCTGACTTTGATTATTGCGGTTTGTGGTATCTTCTTTGCTACCATCGCCGGTGAAATCTCTAAACAGAGAAATATTGCCTTACTCAGATGCTTTGGTATGTCCGGTAAAGAACTGGTGTTTTTGAGTTGTTTGCAGCTGTTTGTCTTTGGGGTGATTTCTGCGTTGGTGGCCATGCCGCTGGGACTGGCTCTGGCTCAGATAATGGTGGAAGTGGTGCTGAAAGAGTCTTTCGGCTGGACAATGCATCTATACGTAATACCCTGGAAATACTTTAATACCTTTATGTGGGCTATGATCGCTCTGGTGATAGCGGGGGCGATTCCTGTGGTGGGTATGGTAAAACGAACGCCGATGAAGTCCTTAAGGGATGCGTTGTAATATGAAGCTTAAAGGGGTTCTCAACAGCGCATTATTCGTTATTGTGGTAGCCGGAATAGCCTTTTACTTTTCTGCTTTTCAACAGCAGCCGGGCGAAAGTGTGTCTGTTAAATTACACAGCACCTATGGGGTAAACCCAGCTGCCACCTTTGATCCTGTTCTTCCTGACTCAACCGTTACATTTCCACAAGATTTTGCCTTTCACCCCGGCTTTCAGAATGAAACCTGGCACTATTCAGCGCATCTGACCGACACAAAAAATAATCGTTACTCGGTGCACTGGAACTATCAGAGAGTCTCCCGTGATGAGGATATCTCAGGTGGATGGAAAAGCTCCCAGCTCTATATTGCCCAGATTATTGTCAGTTCCGACAAAGGTGTCTGGCGCCAGCAGCGCCTTGCAAGGGGAGGGCTGGGGCAGGCAGGATTAAGAACCCGTCCATTCAGACTCTGGATTGATAACTGGTTGTGGCGCTCTGCAAGTGCTTCTCCTCTGCCCGGTATTCTGGATGTCGCAACGGATAGCTTCTCGTTGTCATTAAAATCTCTGGCGCAATCACCTTATATACCAGAAGGAGTGTCAGGTTATGTTGAACAGCATAATTTACTACCTGTTGCTTCCTACGGTTTTCAGGTTCCCTTTATCCGCGTTATCGGAAATTTGCTGCTGGACGGAAAACTGATTGCTGTTGAGGGCAGGGCAACACTGGATAAAGAGTGGCATAGTGACTCAGCGATTATGCAGGTACAGAAGCAGGCAGAGTTCGTTGTTAACCTTGACGACGGCAGGCTTGTCTCTATTCGGCACAACCGTATCAAGTCACTGCCAAGCTATAGTTTTGGCTCTGTTACCGACCGGCAAGGTCACCGTATTTTGTTACAAGACAGCGATATTGAAATAACCCCATTACAGTTGTCGCAACTATACAATGGTAAATCCCTTCCTCTTAACTGGGTAGTTTCAATCCCCAAGCTGGATGTTAAGTTCACCGTAAGCGCACTGAAGAAAGAGATGTGGCACGCCTTTATTGAACCATACTGGCAGGGGCCAGTGGCAGTACTGGGCAATAGCAAAGGAAGCGGCTCATTACGGCTATCCGGTTACTGATCTCTGTTTTAAATCCAATTAACTCCTTGTCACTTCACAGAAATTGATTGCCAAACAAGTGAAACTGTGTGCATGCGCAATCAAGATATCAGCTAAAAATATTCTAACTGACAGAAATTGTTCTACTATTTTATACAGTATTTGCGAATACTGGTTATAAATGTTGTTAGCATGTTAAAAATTCGGTATTTCCGAACTATTATCTCTGAAGAATCGATTATTCCTGTCTTTATTGAGGCTTTAAACTGCGCATTACTCGTTATGAAACAAAACTCGAATAAAAATAACAGTGAGGTGAACTTTGACTGATATCATTCGTGACTTTTTAAAAATGGAGTCTGCCGGCGGTATTCTGCTGGTGATTGCTGCTGCGGTCGCCATGGTTGTTGCCAACTCAGCACTGGGTGAGACCTATTATGCCGTGTTGCATACTTATGTTTTCGGTCTGTCTATTCTGCACTGGATTAATGATGCCCTTATGGCTGTCTTCTTCCTGCTGATTGGCCTTGAAGTGAAACGAGAGCTGATGGAAGGGGCGTTAAAGTCAAGAGAAACAGCCATCTTTCCTGCTATTGCAGCGGTAGGTGGTATGCTGGCACCGGCTTTAATTTACTCGGTATTTAACTTCTCTGATCCCGATGCCATTCAGGGCTGGGCGATTCCTGCTGCAACAGATATTGCATTTGCATTAGGTATTATGGCTCTGCTGGGCTCCCGTGTTCCTATCAGCCTGAAGGTGTTCCTGCTGGCGCTGGCGATCATCGATGACCTTGGCGTTGTTGTGATTATTGCCCTGTTCTACAGCAGTGATCTCTCTACCTGGGCACTGGCGATAGGGTTTGTTATGACTGCGGTTCTGTTTATCATGAACTCGCGTCATGTGATTAACCTGACCTGGTATTTGATAGCCGGTACCATTTTGTGGATAGCGGTTCTTAAGTCCGGTGTGCACGCAACTCTGGCGGGTGTTGTTATCGGATTCTCCATTCCCCTTGACGGAGATAAAGGGTCAGAGTATTCGCCCCTTAAACATCTGGAACATGCATTACACCCTTATGTTGCCTTTATTATTCTGCCGATATTTGCTTTTGCCAATGCGGGTATATCTCTGGAAGGGGTTTCAATGTCGGGACTTACCTCTATGGTACCACTGGGAATCGGGCTTGGATTGTTGATTGGTAAGCCTCTGGGTATATTCACTTTCAGTTGGGTTGCAGTGAAAATGGGCGTGGCAAAACTTCCGGACGGGATTAAGTTAAGGCATATATTTGCGGTTTCGGTTTTGTGTGGTATCGGATTTACCATGTCAATATTTATTTCGTCTCTAGCGTTCGTAGGCGTAAGCCCTGAGTTTGATACTTATGCGCGACTGGGAATCTTGATGGGATCAACTTGCGCAGCAGTAATAGGCTTTGTTCTTTTGCGTGTAACTCTGCCAGACAAGAAACCGGAAGCAGTAGAAAGTCAGAATTTGTAAAGCCAGATAAAAAAAGAGCCCAATCCATTCCGGATTGGGCTTTACAAATATAGGAGTTAATAAGAAAAAAAGCAGCATGTTCGCTTTCAACAGTGTGAAATCAAGGATGACCTGCAAAGCCCCCTTTCCGAATGCTCTGTTTACTTACCTAATATCAGACTTGCCTATGTGCAAACAGTTCAATTAATTTTTAATTAATTTAGAATAAATTATTAGCTTCCTCTTATGAGCACGGATATTTGCTGCTTATTCATTGATATTTATAGTTTTTCCATTTCCGGTAACAAATAAGTTTTTCAGAAAATTTTTCATTTACTTTATGTGAAAAGCATAAATGTGATGTTGCGTACTTGTTAATATTGTTTTGCGGATGTATATTTTCAAACAGTTGTTTGATACGGTTGATTGAAATGGTTCAGAAGAACAAAACAAAAGACAAAATTTTAGATGTGGCAGAGAGCCTGTTTGCAGAGCAGGGCTTTAACGATACCTCATTGCGGGCGATCACCAGCAAAGCGGGAGTGAATCTGGCTTCTGTGAATTATCATTTCGGTGATAAGAAAACCTTAGTAAGGGCGGTTTTAGACCGTTATCTGGAAGCGTTTATGCCTGCCGTTGGTGATGCATTAATAACTCTGAACCAAAGACAAGACTACAGCATGGAAGAGGTGTTTGAGACCCTCAGGGAACCTCTGCTTAAGCTGGACGAAATGAGACCAAACGGAGCCAGCCGGTTTATGTTGCTGGTGGGTAGGGGATATACCGATGTTCAGGGTCACCTGCGCTGGTTTATTACTACCAGATACAGCGAAGTACTTCGCCATTTTACTGAATCTATTATTAAAGCGGGTCCGGCTCTTAGTCCGGAAACCCTGTTCTGGCGGCTTCACTTCACTTTAGGTACTTGCGTTTTCACTATGGCTTCAAGTCAGGCGTTAGCGGAAATCGCTTTTAACGATTATGGTCAGGCGGTTGATTCTACAGTGGTCATTAACCAGCTGATTCCATTTTTAGCAGCAGGCGTTGCTGCGAAATAACATCAACATTCAAAAATTAAAGCAATAATATCGAATAGAACAAAAGGATCTGAACTATGTGCTCTCTACGTAGAAAATGGGTTAGTGACCCGGCATTTAAGATGTTTAAAAAAGTACTCCCCCCTTTGTCCAGTACGGAAAAAGAGGCAATGGAAGCTGGGAGTGTCTGGTGGGACGGTGAACTGTTTTCCGGTGCTCCTGACTGGCAGAAGCTGCATCATTACCCAAAACCAAGCTTAACCGCTGAAGAGCAGTCGTTTATTGATAATGAAGTGGAAACGCTTCTTGAAATGATTGATGACCATAAGATTGTGAAAGAGGACAGAGACCTTCCGAAAGAGGTCTGGGACTATATCCTTAAAGAGCGGTTCTTCTCTCTGATCATTTCTAAAAAATATGGGGGCCGTGAGTTCTCCTCTCATGCGAACTCAACCATCGTTTCTAAAATCGCTACCCGCAGTAATAGTGTTGCGGTCAGTGTGATGGTTCCTAACTCTTTAGGCCCGGGTGAGTTGATTACCCATTACGGTACACAGGAACAGAAAGATTACTGGCTGCCGCGTCTGGCTGACGGAACCGATATTCCTTGTTTTGCCCTGACAGGGCCGGAAGCGGGTTCTGATGCCGGCGGTATTCCTGATACTGGTGTTGTCTGTAAAGGCATGCATGAGGGTAAAGAAGTTCTTGGTATGCGTATCAGCTGGAACAAGCGTTATATCACGCTGGCTCCGGTTGCAACGGTTCTGGGACTGGCCTTTAAACTGCAGGATCCGGACGGGCTTCTGGGTGGCGGGGTTGATTTGGGTATAACCTGTGCTTTGATCCCATCTGACCATAATGGCGTTGAAATAGGTGAACGTCATGACCCGCTGGGGCTTGCCTTTATGAATGGCCCGACCCGCGGTGAAGATGTGTTTATTCCTATGGATTGGGTTATCGGCGGACAGGACTACGTAGGTAAAGGCTGGCGTATGCTGGTAGAGTGTTTGTCTGCAGGTCGTGGTATTTCACTGCCGGCAATGGGGGCAGCAGTGGGCCACCTGACTACCCGTACTACTGGTGCTTACGCTTATGTACGTAAGCAGTTTGGCCTGCCAATCGGTAAGTTTGAAGGTGTTGCAGAAGCTTTGGGACGTATTGGTGGTTTAACTTATTTGCTTGAAGCGACCCGCACCCTGACAACGACGTCACTGGATATGAAAGAGAAGCCAGGCATTGTTACTGCCATTGCTAAGTACCATATGACTGAGATGGCAAGAACTGTGCTGGATGACTCGATGGATATCCATGCCGGTCGTGGTATTCAGCAGGGGCCGATGAACTATCTGGCCAACTTCTATATTGGTGCTCCGGTTGCCATTACTGTAGAAGGCGCCAACATTCTTACCCGTAACCTGATGATCTTCGGACAAGGTGCAACACGTTGTCACCCTTATGTACTGAAAGAGATGGAAGCAGCGGCAAACCCGGATCAGGGGCAGGGTGCTAAAGAGTTTGATGAACTGCTATTTAAACATATTAAACATGGCGCGAAGAACACCTTTGGATCGCTGTTTGCCGCTTTGACTGGCTCTAAGTTTATCAAGGCAAGCATGAGCGGGCCGACCAAGGTTTACTATAAAGATTTGACCCGAATCAGCCGTGCGCTGGCGTTGAGTTCCGATGTTGCCATGGCGACGCTGGGGGGCGATCTGAAGCGTAAAGAGATGATCTCTGCCCGCCTTGGTGATGCATTGAGTTTCCTCTATATGGCATCGGCAGTGCTGAAGAAGTATGAAGATGACGGCCGTCAGCAGAGTGATCTGGATTATGTTCACTACTCGATTCAGCACTGTCTGTATAACGCGGCGAAATCTCTGCAGGAAGCTTATACTAACTTCCCTAACAAGGTTGCCGGTCGCTTATTGAAGCTTCTGGTATTCCCGCTGGGTAACCACTTTAATAAGCCTGAAGATAACCTTTCTGTGCGTATTGCGGAAAGCATTATGACTCCGGGTGCACATCGTGACCGTCTGACTCATCTTTGTTATATCGGTAATGATCCAGATGATGCGGTTGGTCTGATGGAAACCGCCTTTATTAAGATGTATGAGATTCGTAGCCTTGAGCGTAAGCTGGTTCAGGCAGCGAAAGAGGGCAAAGTAGCCCGTAAAGGTATCCTGAAAGAGAGACTTAAGCAGGCCTTTGATGCTGGCGTACTGACCGATCAGGAAGTGAAGCAGATCCTTGAGGCAGAAGCGATACGAATTAAAGCGGTACAGGTGGATCACTTCAGTCATGACTTCTCGGAGACTCTGACTCATAAGCAGTCAACACCTAAGCTAAATAGCGTCGCGTAGAATATTCACTGACGTAACTGAGGCACCTCATCCGGGGTGCCTTTTTCGTCTCAACAACTCCAACCACTTCAAAATAAACGGCTAATTGGCAGAAAAAAGATGCGAATTTGCGGCTAAACTTTTATCCTAGCGGGAATCTAAAAGGTGACGCAGCAAAAACAGTGCGAACCTCACTTATTAAAGGACGTTGAAAATGATCATTAAACCCCGTATCCGTGGATTTATTTGTACAACAACACACCCTGTAGGCTGTGAAGCTAATGTAAAAGAGCAGATTGAATACACAAAAGCTCAGGGCGAAATCAAAAATGCACCTAAGCGGGTGCTGGTTGTAGGTTCATCAAGTGGTTATGGACTATCTTCACGTATCGCAGCTGCATTCGGTGGCGGTGCATCAACAATCGGTGTTTTCTTTGAGAAAGCGGGTACAGAGAGAAAGCCGGGCACAGCCGGTTTCTATAACGCTGCCGCATTCGACAAGCTGGCTCACGAAGAAGGTCTGTACGCTAAGAGCCTGAACGGTGATGCGTTCTCTAACGAAGCGAAGCAAAAAACCATTGATTTGATTAAAGAAGACCTTGGTCAGATCGATATGGTGGTTTACTCACTGGCTTCTCCGGTACGTAAGCTTCCGGAAACGGGTGAAGTGATTCGTTCTGCCCTGAAACCAATTGGTGACACTTATACTTCTACCGCTGTTGATACTAACAAAGACGTTATTATTGAAGCGAGTGTAGAGCCGGCAACAGAGCAGGAAATCAAAGATACGGTTACTGTTATGGGCGGCGAAGACTGGGAGCTGTGGATCAACGCGCTTTCTGAAGCTGGCGTACTGGCTGATGGTTGTAAGACAGTGGCATACAGTTATATCGGTACAGAACTGACATGGCCAATCTACTGGGATGGTGCGCTGGGTCAGGCTAAGATGGATCTGGACAGAGCCGCTGATGCCCTGAACAGCAAGCTTGCTGAAACTGGCGGTAGCGCTAACGTTGCAGTACTGAAATCTGTAGTCACTCAGGCAAGTTCAGCTATTCCTGTAATGCCTCTGTATATTGCAATGGTATTTAAGAAGATGCGTGAAGAGAATGTTCATGAAGGTTGTATGGAACAGATCTACCGCATGTTCAGTCAGCGCCTGTATAAAGAAGACGGTAGCGCAGCAGAAGTTGATGATAAGAATCGTCTGCGTCTGGATGACTGGGAACTGCGTGATGATATCCAGCAGCACTGTCGTGAGCTATGGCCTCAGATCACGACTGAAAACCTGAAGGAACTGACAGATTACGTTGAGTATAAAGAAGAGTTCCTGAAACTGTTCGGCTTTGGTGTTGAAGGCGTGGATTATGAAGCTGACGTTAACCCGGCTGTAGATTTCGATATTATTGATATCTAAATATCCCGAACTCAGGTTAAATAAAAAGCCGCTAACATATTGATGTTAGCAGCTTTTTCAATCTCTATTCTAATTATCTGCTAATTAGTACAGCTCTAAGTTCTCTTTTGCGTACGCTTCAAACTCAGTACAGCCACCTACGTGGTCTTGGTCGATAAAGATCTGAGGTACAGTTTCTACTGGTTTACCTACTGTCTTTTCCAGATCGGCTTTGCTGATGCCTTCCGCATGAATATCTACATAACGGTAGTTGAAGTCATCACGTTTTTCTTTAAGGGTTTCTGCAATATCCTTTGCTCTTACACAGTATGGGCAACCCGGGCGACCAAAAATAACTACAAACATCTGCTTTCTCCTGATTTATCTATATTTTTCTGATGGGCTAACTATGCCTTAAGCGATTTAGAAAATAAAGCTTGAATAACCTCTGGATCTGATAGGTAAAATCGATTGACGGCAAAGTAACCTGTGACCAAGTCCGATACTATCTTAATTTGTTGATTCCTCCTTGGTGTGAACCATTGCAAACTTTTGCTCATGAGTTGAAAAGAATTATGTGGACTTGAACTAAATCAATAAGTTGCATTGAGAACAGGCGCACTCTGATATCAGTATACCCAAGTCGTTTTCCGGTTATGTTCAGTTAGGGGTGTAAAGAGACAACTTGGGTATACTAAATTTATCAGGGATACGTATGTTCCAGTTTATGACATCTTCAAAGATAGTATTTGGCGAAGGTTCGCTGAATGCTTCCCTTTCTATGCTAAATCAGTATGGATACAGTGTACTCTTAGTCACAGGGCAGAATACTCAACGTGCTGAAAAGGTTATCCGTTATATCAACTCGCAAAACATGCGCTACCAGCATGTATCTATTTCCGGTGAACCTTATATCACCATGATTGAAGAGACCGCTGTAATTGGCAGGCGCTTTAAGCCTGATATGGTGGTGGCCGTCGGTGGCGGCAGCGCTATTGATATGGGTAAAGCACTTGCCGCAATTATTCCCAATCAGGGCGATGTCTATGATTATGTGGAAGTTGTCGGCCGTAGTGTGCCCCTGAAAACCAAGCCTCTGCCATTTATAGCAGTTCCCACTACGGCCAGTACCGGCGCAGAGGTGACTAATAAAGCGGTGCTGAGATCTGGTCAGGATAAGGTGAAAGTGAGTTTACGTTCTGCTGATATCTTCCCTGATGTGGCGATCGTCGATCCCGATTTAACCATTGATACCCCGTCAGATATTGTCAGTCGCGGGGCGATGGAGACCTTTACTCATTTGATGGAAGCCTATGTCTGTGGGGCGCCGAACCCATTAACGGATATGGTGTGTGAAGAAGGGTTAAGGCGGCTGGTCAGAGCCACTGAAGGCCTGAAGAAGGGCTATGATCAAGCGGTTCGTTCCGATCTGGCTTTTGCTGCTATGCTTGGCGGAATGGCTATCTCAAATGCCAAACTTGGCGCAGCGCACGGTCTGGCTTCTTCTTTAGGGGGAAAACTGACAGCACCTCATAGCGTGATTACTGCAAGGTTGGCACCTTTTGTTATGCAGGAGAATATTCAGGCTGCTGAAGAGGCTGGTAGGAGTGATATCCTCAGTCGCTATAAGACGATTGCTGAAATAGTCACCGCTCGCCCGGATGCAGAGTATGGAGATTCAGTCGTCTGGACTCAGCAAGTATTAGAGGCACTATCTCTGCCAAATCTGGCGGAATTCGGTATCTGTATGACAAGTTTTGAGAAAGTTGCTCAGGACGGAATGCACTCGGTATCAATCAAAGGTAATCCGATACCCCTGACACAGGAACGACTTGTGCATATTCTTGAGCAGGTTTGTGACTGTCATGAACAAACGGACAGCGAAATGCCGGAACAGCAGAAGGTCAGCGTGAAAGTGAACAGGTTCGGTTATGCTGTAGATGAAAAGCAGACCTCTGAATAAAAAACGGAGCAAATATTGCTCCGTTTTTAAAGTTTTTTACTGCACTAAAACCAATGATCAGAAATTGGTGATTTTATCGTAGCGGGAATCTTTTAGTGCATCTTTAACCCGTTTCAGGTTATCCCTGAAGCCTGAACCACGGCGTAAGGTAAAGCCGGTTGCCAGGACATCAATAACCGTCATCTGTACAACTCTGCTGGCCATCGGCATATAAACATCGGTATCTTCAGGCACATCCAGCGTGATAGAAAGAGAAGCGGCTTTATCCAGCGGCGAATCTTTAGCGGTAATGGCAATAACCGTTGCGCCATTCTCCCTGCCAAGATTTGCTACCTCTACCATGCTCTTAGTTCTGCCGGTATGAGAGATAAGTACAATAACATCGTTATCTGTACAGTTAATGCAACTCATGCGCTGCATAACAATATCTTCAAAACAGGCGATAGGAATATTAAATCGGATAAATTTGTTTTGTGCGTCTTTAGCTACTGCTGAAGATGCACCAAGTCCGAAGAAAGAGATTCGTTTAGCCTGTGTTAACAGATCAACGGCGCGGTTGATTTGCATTGAGTCCAGACTATTTTTCGCCACGTCAAGGCAAGCCATTGTGGACTCGAAAATCTTGTGCGTATAAGCATCAGGTCCGTCATCTTCTTCAACATTGCGGTTCACATAAGGCGTGCCGTTAGCAAGGCTCTGCGCAAGGTGAAGTTTAAAGTCCGGGAAGCCTTTGGTGTCTAAACGACGACAAAATCGGTTAACAGTCGGCTCACTGACATCGGCCATTTTGGCCAGTGTTGCAATACTGGAGTGAATGGCAGTCTGGGGGGAGGCCATTATTACTTCAGCAACCTTTCTTTCGGATTTGCTGAAGTTTTCCAGATTTTTCTGAATTTTTTCTAATGTATTCATAATTACTACTAATAAGTTAGTATCAAAAACGGGTTCATATACTATTGCTCAGACGCCATTTAATTATGGTCTTGTAGAATTAGGCAATAATTGAACTTATACCCAAGGTGACCTCAAGATGCACTTTCAGCGAGAATATATTGGCTTCTGATCAAGGCACTGATTTGAAGCCATAGTCATTCTACGGTGAGAATCAGTAACACAGAGCAGGAGCCAATATAACTCGCCCTCGGGGAGCTCATCAAGGTGTCCATTTCTGTGTCAGGCAACTTTGAAAGGGATTACCATTCCTACAGTTACCTTCCTTGAACTGAACACCTTGATGCAGCTCTGAATCCTGCATTTTGAGATCACTTGAGTATATAACTCTGAATCAGTATAAACCCATCTCTGTTCAGGAAAGAAACAAAAGAGGATCAAAATTGCAATTTAATGGCAATAACATGACAAAGTTCAAACTAAATTTCAGTTTAGAAACTTAAGCCTGAATCATCTTTGAAATTTAACGTTTTCCTAAGGGTTAAATGATGATTAAGTTACAAAATTAAGAAAGAAAGTTTCAGTTTTGCAAACATTACTTTCCCTAATTAGAAATAACTTTCCGGCTGTAACTTTCTATTTCATTTATAAGAGAACCGCTGTTTGTGGCAATTTCCCGCTGCTCTTTAAGAACCGATTGTAATATCTGTTCACTGGTCAACGGATTGGCAAGTACCACCCTGAAAACAATGGTGTCATGTTTATCCCATTGCAGTGGATTAAGGCGTGTTCTTGAAACAAATGATTTACCGGTTTCACGCTGTTTCTTCTGAACATATTTGGTGAGATCATTCAGAAGCTTAAGAAGCTTTCTCTTTTGCGCAGGGTTAGCGGCAGCAAGAGCTTGCTGAGTAATAACCGGAACATATCGATAGGTAAGCAGGCATAACTCAGGCTCAGTAATAAGCTCAAAGTCTTGCTGCTCTTTAATCAGTGAAGAGAAGTACTTGGCTTTGTCGATACTTTGATCGATCAACAGCTCATAGCCGGGACGGCTGATAATATGCATGCTGGAATATACCAGCATGGCCATTCCGGAGCGTGAACCTTCAAGGGTGTGACTGCCCAAATCTTTTGAGCCTTTACGCAGAATATATTCAGCATGATGCTCGACCGCTCTCATATCGTCCGGATTGCGGAACAGCACCATTCCGGCTCCCATAGGGATATACAGCTGTTTGTGGGCATCAATGGTGACAGAGTCTGCCAGTTCGATACCGTCCAGAAGGTGACGATAATTGTTGGACATCAGTGTGGCGCCCCCCCATGCCGCATCGACATGGAAATGGCAGCCTTCGCGCTGGCTGATTTCGGCTATTTTTCTGATCGGGTCTATGCTGCCTGTCTCGGTTGTGCCGGCAACACCGACAATAGCAAAAGGCTTAATGTTTTTTGCCTTAAGCTGGCTGATTTTCTGTTCCAGATCCTCAGTACAGATACGGTTATGGTCATCAGTTTTTATCGCCACCAGTGAACTCTGGCCTATACCCAGAACATTGGCTGCTTTTTTCAGCGAGTAGTGGCCTCGTTCTGATACCAGAATCGCCAGACCTTCGTAGCCATAATGACGCATGGCACTGAACAGCCCTTCGTTCTGTACACCGGTGAAGTCGCCGTCCGCTTTTAGTGCGTTGTTTCGTGCTACCCAAAGTGCAGTGATGTTGGCGATGGTTCCGCCGGAACAGAATGCCCCCAGAGAGTGTTTGGCACTGTGCATCCACTGATTGTAAAAGTCATCTGACTCTCCATAGATCAGCTTATGCAGCATACCGAGCACCTGACGCTCCAGCGGTGTAAACGCTTTAGAGGTTTCAATCTTTACCAGATTCTGATTCAGGGCAATCATAATCTTGGACAGAGGCATCAGAAAGTAGGGCAGTGCTGAGGTCATATGGCCGATAAAGCTCGGCGCAGAGGTATGCACGGAGTGAGAAACAAGAGTGTCCAGCAGATGCTGGGTATGCTCGGAAACAAATGCCGGAGTTTCCGGAATAACAGCGTCAGAAAAGTCTTTCTCGATCTCTCTTAATGGCTTTTCTTCAGCAACAATATGTTCCCTAAGAAATTCGTTCAGGTTCTGAGAAAGGCGTGCTTCTATTTTGGTCAGTGCGGAATCTGCTGCTTCCGGAATGGTGAAGATTCGCAATAGGCTTTCGAAGCTGGCTTCTGCTGTTCTGTTTTCCATAACGACAAATACTTTTGTAACTATCTCTGATTTCGAGGAGCTAAATCTAAACGAAAACGGGACTGATGTCCCGTTTTAATTGCGCAATCTGATTTTCGATAACTCGATGATCGACATTAAGCGTCTGATATGGTTACTGGCACGTAATGCCTTCAGCTGCTGAAATTGACTGGTTATATTTGCTTAGGGCAGTATCAATTTTATTGGGATGGCTAAGTAAATCAGCAAATGCCGATCTTAGCTCGTAGTTTTTCGGGTGAGGCTTAGACTGGCGATCAGCGAAAGACTTAGCAGCAATTGTGCCTAACTCATCGGAACGTTCTGCCAACTGTTTAATGTCTTTTTGTTCAAGTTTTAGCCACGCTTCTACCGGTTTTTCTGTAGCGACTTTGGCCATATCGTTTTGCAGATAATAGTGAACGGCTGTGCGGTTGAGCTCAAAGTGATTCTGTCTTCCGTTATAAAACCAGTCGCCAACCTCTTTAAGGTCAGGGTACTGCTCTGTTGTTAGTGAAAGCAGATCTTTATACCAATTTAGAGATGCGTCGATATAACTATCGTATTTACCGGACAAACATTGAGTGTCAGCAGCAAATGATGTTGAAGTAGCACTGCATAGCAGCAGTGTCAGGGCAAGGCGCTTCATTTTTCTTCCTTTACTATATAATTATGTTTTTATTGTCATATGCACTCTGAAAAAACCTTTTTGTAGCCAGCCTTTCAGGGCATTTGGATCTTATAATTTGCCAGATGGTAACAAGTTATTAACCGGTATGCTGAGAGCCGTGTAACAGACTTATACTTAATCTATTAACTAACTCAGGCGGTTAGAGAAACGAAAAACAGCATAAACACCGGAACCAACAGGCTGAGAATAAAGCCGCTGACTATTGCTATCGGAACACATCTGACACCTCCGGTAGTTTGTATTACCGGAAGGGTGAAGTCCATAGCGGTCGCTCCGGCATAGCCGATAGCACTGCATGGCTTTTTACTGATAAGCATGGGGATCATTACCAGCGCAACCAGTTCGCGTAGCAGCTCTATCATAAAGGACGCCCCGCCGAAAACCGGCCCGAAAGCGTCTCCCATTAAAATACCCGCCAGTGAATACCAGCCGAAACCTGAAGCCATAGCCAGACCTTTGGTCAGTGGTATATCCAGCACTAATGCTGCCAGTATGCCGCCGCACCATGAAGTGATAATAATAGCGACAGCGATTAGCATACCGTGTTTGTTAAGCAGGATCTGTTTTAGGGTCAGGCCACTGTTTCTGAGCTGAATGCCGATAAGAAACAGCAGAATAAACAGGATCCATTCGCTAGCAGTATCTACCCAGCTAAGGTCTAAGGGCAATACAAGGCCGATAAGTAAACCCGCACCTACAACAAAGATCAGTTTCAATGATTCCGCCGCCATAGCGGAAAGGGGGAGATTTTGCCTTAGTTGCTCAGTTTTCAGGGGAAATAGTTTGTCCAGAATAGGAAGGACAGCCAGGTTACAGCCACCGATAAGAATAAAAAAGGTGGCGGTATAAGTCAGAATGGTCTGAATATTGGAACCGAGGTTGTCCAGTGCAGCCAAGCTCAGTCCCATCAGTGATAAAATCACATAGACAAGATAAGAGGTGTATCGGTTTATCTTGTCTAATAGGTTTTTATTTGAAAGCGAAAAAAGATAACCCACAACCAGTGGGGTAAAAATAAAGATCATCCCTGAAAACATGTTAAAGCCTGTATTGAACGGGCTTTACATAGTTAGAGCCCGGTTGCGGTTATGACATCTCCGATGCGTGACTTAAATTCTCTCTCATTGAGATTGCTCAGTTGATAAAGTGCTTCCGCACCTGCAAGGTTAATCTCTACATGGTGCTCATCGATGTTTTCGTCATCGCGTCTGAACATCAGCAGGTGATTAGCCATTCTGGCAATATCTAAGTATGAGATTTCTTTGCGATTGTCATCTATTTCTTGATTCTTGGCAACTTCTATAAAGTCAGTGTCAAACTGCCAATGTTTCAGTACCAGTTCGCTGGTTGCGGGACAACGGGAGTTAAAAATCTGCAGTGCCAGTTTGCTGTCAAGGTAATTGCCCCTGTCCAGGTAAATATGGTATTCGTTCACCAGACAGTACAAACCAATATCCGCAAGAAGACCGACCAGCAGAGCTTTCTCAACTTCCAGATAATCATATTCATCAGCGGAGTGCTCCAGTAACTCGTTGGTCACCAGAACCATAGTGGCGGCAAACTCTTTAGAGCTGGCGGCACTTTTCACCAAAATAGAGCTGCACTCTTTACCAAGGTTTGCGGTATGTTTGAGTTGCTCTATGGCCTGAGCAGTAACAATATCCCTGACTCGCATAATGCCCAGCCGTGATACTGCAGTCTGGATATCAGTACAGGTGATATTACGGCGGTTAAAAATAACGGAATTTGCTACACGAATAACAACGGCGGCAAGACTCGGATCTTCAATAAGACACTCAGTAATTTCCGCAATGCCTGTTTCTTCCTGAATACAGAGCTGCTGAATTTTCAGAACAACATCCGGAATGGGTGGTAGGGTAATTCGCCCGGAAGCAATAGATTGCTCTACAAGTTGGGCAAATTCAGATTCCAGACTCTCGACTAACTCTTGTCGGTTTTCTGAAAGCCAAAAAAATGATAAGTGATTCATATAGTTTGTCCTAGTCTTCAGAACGATATAGTACATCTAGGGTTTTGAAAGTACCAACATAAATTTGTCGTTGTTTTTGGTCTGTTTTCAAACATTTATTTTGTTAAAATTGTAACAAAATACAACGATGTGACTTTTAACTAATTGATATTTAACTGGTTGTTATATAAGCGAACAAAGAAATAATAGCTCAAGTGGAACTTGGCTAGTTTCACCATATTTTTTAATCATTCTCACTCAAGTATTATAGCCATATTGTGTATATGCAATAAAAATCCTAAGCCAGTCTTTAGACACAATCTTAACATTAATACTTTTCACAACAATTCACTGGGTAAAATTAAACGCGTTCTTGGTCTGTTTTACAAAAAAGTGAAGGGTGAAATGACTATGACTAAGATGTTTTATCGCTATATTGAAAAGTTTGGTTGTTTTCAAAAGCGTTCAATGTTTGGTGGGATAGGCTTGTTTGTTGAGAACGCTATGTACGCATTGATTGTTGATGAAAAGTATTTTATTCGTGGTGGGGAGGGGCTTGATGAGTGTTTTATCAGGCTAAATTGCGACAAATACCTCCATAGAAAAAGACAGTCTACTGCTTTGGTGAACTATTATAATGTGACTGCTCTCTTTTATTCCGGTAGCAGGGAGTTGGATCATTTGATAAGGCGTTCCATACAGTGCGCTATTGAACATAAAAAGTACAAGAGCTCCTTTGAAAGCCGGCGACTAAGGGATCTGCCAAACCTAAATCTTACTCTGGAACGAATGCTGAAACGTTCCGGTATTGCCGATGTAGCTACATTTTTCGATTATGGCGCAGAGAAAACCTTTGTGTTGGTTAAAGACAAACACGGGCCGCACATTAACGAGCAACTGCTGTGGAAGTTTGCCGGGGCAATAGACGGTGTGCATTGGATGCTTTTGCCGGAGTCGAGGAAAAAGGGTTTACTGGAAGCTTGTAAATTGAACTAAAAAATAAACTCACCTATGAAAAAGCCTGATTAATCATCAGGCTTTGTGCTTTTTACGCATAAAAGTGGCTGTTTTACTGGCATTTATATAGATAATAAATATATGATTAACTAAGATTAATTTGTTACAAGAATGTTGTAACCGGAGCAACCAAAGGACTTGGAGACTCTTTCTTAGTGCTAGATTATTTTTTACGCAGGATGGCGTTAGTTATACCGACTTTTATCGGCATCACCATTCTTATCTTTGCTATTACCAGATTAGTGCCGGGCGGGCCGGTAGAGAGAATTTTGTCCAGCATGCAGTTTAGTAGTGAAGAAACTGCAGCGGTATCCAATGAAGTCGGTGCAAGCACAGCACTTTCTGATGATCAAATTGCTCAGCTAAATGCTTTTTACGGGCTGGATAAACCGGTTACTCAGGCTTACTGGGAGTGGCTGAAAAAGTTGCTGGTACTGGATTTCGGAGAATCTACCCGCTACTACGAACCCGTTACGGATATGATTGCCGAACGTTTGCCCATCTCGTTGTTCTATGGCGGAATGACCTTTTTTATCGCTTATTTTATTTCCATTCCCCTAGGTTACTTTAAAGCCCTTAAGCACGGTTCCCTGTTCGACTCTGCTTCGTCTGTACTGATTTTTATCGGCTACGCTCTGCCGGGTTATGTGGTGGGGGTTTTGCTGATTACCTGGTTTGCCTACAACCTTGAATGGTTTCCTATGGGAGGCTTTACCAGTGATGAGTTTGAAGATTATGAATCGGTGCTGTTGCAGGTAAAAGACATTATGTGGCATGCGGTACTGCCGCTTATCTGCTACCTGATAGGGGATTTTGCCACCCTGACCATGACCATGAAAAATAATTTGATGGAGAATCTATCAGCTGACTATATTCGTACTGCCATCGCCAAGGGGTTGCCGTTTCGTCAGGCGGTGCGCAAACATGCGTTACGTAATAGCCTTATTCCCATTGCCAGCCATTTTGGCAACTCACTGCTGTTCTTTATGACCGGCTCATTTTTAATTGAGGTAATTTTTGATATCGACGGAATAGGTCTGCTTGGTTATGAATCCATTGTTGAACGTGATTACCCCGTAGTGATGGGCATTGTGGCTATTAATGCCCTTATGCTGCTGATTGGCAATATTGTCTCTGATATCTGTGTTGCGCTGGTTGATCCGCGCGTTAAGTTCGGAGGGTAAAGATGATGACACTTGATCCTTTGACGGCAAAGAAAATAAAACGGTTTAAGTCAATTAAGCGCGGCTATTGGTCTTTTATTTTACTTAGCGTGTTACTGCTGTTTTCCGTGGTTGCTGAGCTGTTTATTAACAGTAAAGCCTTAGTGGTTCGTTATCAGGGCGAATACAGCTTTCCGATTTTTACCGATGTAAGAAGAGGGGACGAGTTTGGTCTTGGCTATGCGGCAGAGGCGAACTACCGTGAGCTTTCAGCAAAGCTTTCAGAGCAAGGCAACGGTGATTTCGTCATTATGCCCCTTGTGCCGTGGAACCCATATGAGCAGGACTTTAGTGGCGATTACCCGCCTGTCGCTCCTGATTTTGCCGCCGAACATTATCTTGGTACCGATGTTATTGGCCGGGACATTCTGGCAAGGCTGGTTTATGGCTTCAGAATTGCCATGGGTTTCGCCCTGATCACCATGTCTATCTCCTACGCAATAGGTACTGTGGTGGGCTGCGCTATGGGGTTCTGGGGCGGAAAGTTCGACCTTATTGTCCAGAGACTGATTGAAATCTGGTCTATGGTTCCGTTCCTGTACGTGATTATGATTCTGGTCTCTATTATCCAGCCAACCTTTATGCTGTTTGTCTTTATAAACGTGCTGTTTGGCTGGATGGGGATGACCTGGTATATGAGAACCATGACTTACAAAGAGTCAGCGCGAGAATATGTGCTGGCAGCAAGAGCAATAGGGGCGTCGACCTCACGAATTCTTTTAAAGCATATATTGCCCAATACCATGGTGATGATTGTGACGTTGGCGCCTTTTACCATTGCCGCCAATATCACCGCCCTGACCGCACTGGATTATCTCGGTTTAGGGCTTATGCCGCCGACGCCAAGCTGGGGTGAGTTATTACAGCAAGGAAAGTCAAACCTTGATTCTCCATGGATAGCAACCTCTGTGGTCACCGCCATTGTCTCTGTTCTGGTAATGGTGACCTTTATCGGAGAGGCGGTCCGGGCAGCGTTCGATCCCAAGAAGTTTACCCGCTATAGCTGAGTACCAGTATAAGGAAGAGAATATGAAAATGAATAAAATGATGACCAGTCTGATACTGACCACTTTTCCCCTGTTTTCCTTAGCGGCCAATAAGCTACCGGAGAACCTTGACTGGCAGACAAATCTGGATGAGCCACTTTTTGCCTCGGATCAGGCTCAGTTTGGCGGAACATTCCGTACTTATATCAGTAGTTTTCCGCAAACCTTCCGTATCGTAGGGCCGGATGCCAATGGGTCGTTCCGCACATGGCTGCTCGATGCCCACCCAAGCTTGCTCAGTAAGCACCCTGAAACAGGCAACTGGATTCCGGATCTGGCCACTGACTGGGCGTTTGGCGAAGATAATAAAACCGTTTACTACAAAATTAACCCTAAAGCGAAATGGTCTGACGGTAAGCCTGTTACTGCCGATGACTTTACTTTTGTGCTAACCCTGATGCGCTCCAAAGATATTGTTGCGCCATGGTATAACACCTACTACACCAAGGTGCTCAAGGACATTACTAAGTATGACTCCCATACTATTTCTGTCAGCTTATCTGAGCCGAAAGATAAGAAGGATCTGCTTAGCTCAACTTCCCTTAGTCCGCGGCCTAAGCATTTTTATAAACCGGGCGTAGATAAGAACAGTGACGGTATTGATGACAACTTTGTCCGTAAATACAACTTTAAAGCTGAACCGACAACCTGGGCGTATAAAGTCGATAAAGTGAAGAAAGGGCGTTCTGTTACCATGAAACACGTGGGTAAAGAGTGGTGGGGATACAGCAACCCTTATTATAAAAATCGTTACAACGTTGAGAAGATCCGTGTTCAGGTGATCCGAGATAACGATATTGCCAGAAAATACTTTGAGAAAGGCGATCTGGATGCTTACGCCCTAGTGTTGCCTGAGCTCTGGCATGATAAATCTGATACCAAGCCTTACCAGAATGGCTATATCCATAAGTTCTGGGGCTTTAACCAGACGCCTCAGGGCGCCGGCGGTATGTGGCTGAACACAGCTAAAGATAAGCTGAGTGATATCAATGTCAGAAAAGGCCTTAGCTACGCCACCGATTTTGACGGCATGATAGACAATGTACTCCGCGGAGACTATGTCAGAAAGCCAAACGGAATGGGAGTTGGTCAGGATAGCTTCACTAACACTTCAGTGACAGCCCCTGAGTTTGATCCAAATAAAGCGGCAGAATTTTTTGCCAAAGCCGGATATGACCAGTTTGGCTCAGATGGCATCAGAATGAATGCGCAAGGTGACAGGCTGTCATTTGCTATCACTTACTCAGCCCGCCATCACACACCACGTATTGCTTATCTGAAAGAGCAGGCTAAAAAAGCCGGATTAGAGTTCAGCCTTAATCTGATTGATGGCTCTTCAGCGTTTAAGTATGTCAGCGAGAAGAAACACGATATCTCTTTCCATACCATGGGCGGCGGTGATGTACCTCAATACTGGGAGTATCTGCACTCATCTAATGCCAATAAACCGCAAACCAACAACTTTACCAACTACAGCTCACCGGAAATGGATGAGCTGGTGATGCAGTACCGCACAGAGTTCAGCCGTGATAAAAGAGAGAAGCTGTCCCGCCAGATTCAGCAGATAGTGGCGGATCAGTTTGTCATCATTCCCGGTTATATGGTTCCGTATACCAGAGAAGCTTACTGGCGCTGGATGAAGTTCCCGGCCAAACCAATGACGAAAAAAACCGAAGCCCTGTTCAGTATTGGCGGGCCTTATGACCTTGGTACTTACTGGATAGATGAAGAGCTGAAGAAAGAGACGAAAGCGGCAATCAAGAAAGGAAGCAAGTTTGAGCCGGTAACCACCATTGACGAAACCTATAAGTTCTGAGGCCAGCGAGTGGAGAGCAGAGAGACGATACTAAAGGTTGAAGAGCTGGAAACTGAGTTCTTAACCGATGATGGCAGAGTAAAAGTGCTGCATGGTGTCAGTTTTGATGTCCGTGCCGGTAAAACCCTCGGCTTGGTCGGAGAGTCGGGTTGTGGCAAGAGTGTCACCTCCATGTCGATACTCGGCTTGTTGCCTAAGCCTTACGGTCAGGTCACCAAGGGAAGGATCTACTATAGGGGAACCGATTTGCTGACCATGCCGCCGGAGCAGATGTTTGCTATGCGCGGCAACAAAATCTCGGTTATATTTCAGGACCCTATGACGGCACTTAATCCGGTTCATACCATTAAGAAACAGCTGGAAGAGGTGTTAGTTCTGCATCGCCCTGAGCTGTCTAAGCAGCAAAGAGAAAGCTACGCCCTTGAGATGCTGGAGAAAGTACGTATTCCCCAGCCGGAAAAACGGTTGAACGAGTACCCTCATAACCTTTCCGGAGGCATGCGGCAGAGGGTAATGATCGCCATGGCTCTTGCCTGTAAACCCGATATATTAATCTGTGACGAACCGACCACAGCACTGGATGTGACGGTACAGGCTTCCATTCTGGACTTAATGATTGAACTGCAAAATGAGACCGGAATGGCGATGATATTTATTACTCATGATTTGGGTGTTGTCGCAGAGATTTGTGACGATGTTGCGGTTATGTATCAGGGGAAAATAGTGGAACAGGCGGATGTATTTCAGCTTTTTGATAATCCTCAGCATCCTTATACCCGAAAACTTCTTGGTCTGATGCCGAATCTTGATAATCCTCCTAAGCAGATGATTGATCTTGAATGATACTGCGTTGTAAAGGTGCCTGTAGATGCAAGAAATATTAAGAATTGAGAACATTAAGCAGTACTTTACCTCCGGAGGAGGCGTCTTTCGTAAAGGGTATACGGTGAAGGCGGTAGATGGTGTCTCTCTTCAGGTAGCCCGCGGGGAAACTCTGGGGCTGGTGGGAGAGTCTGGCTGCGGTAAAAGTACACTGGGCAGAACCATTCTTAAGCTCTATGAGCCGACAGAAGGGGAGATCTATTATCAGGGGCAGAGTATTACTCATTTATCTGCCAAGCAGATGCGGCCGCTGAGAAAGGAGATGCAGATTATTTTTCAGGATCCCCTTGAGTCTCTGAATCAAAGGCATACGGTCGGAATGATCATTGAAGAGCCCTTTGTGATACACAAAATCGGTACAGCTGAAGAGCGCAGACAATGGGTAGAAGAGTTACTGGAAAAAGTCGGCTTAGATAAAGGGGCGGTGAACCGCTATCCCCATGAATTTTCCGGAGGCCAGAGACAGAGAATAGGCATTGCCAGAGCCATAGCGCTAAAACCTAAGCTGCTGATATGTGATGAATCTGTGTCTGCGCTGGACGTTTCGGTTCAGGCTCAGATTCTGAATCTGTTACTGAAACTGCAACAGGAGATGGATTTGGCCATGATCTTTATCTCCCATGATCTCTCCGTTGTCCGCCATGTATCAGACCGGGTGGCGGTAATGTATTTTGGTAAGATAGTGGAAGAGGGAAGTGTGCAGGATATTTTTGAGTCGCCGAAGGCCGATTATACGCGTACACTGCTGGCCGCAATTCCGGCTAACCACCCGAAAAACAGGCGAAGAAAATAAAAAAAGCACAGCCTTTAGTAAGCAGTGCTTTTATTGTCGCTCAGAGCTCTGTTATAAGAACCTTGTCTTATCAGAATTTAAAGCGGGTGGTGAACATTAGCTGGTCACCATAGAAATCATTAAACTTACCTTCGATGCCCAGAGAGAACAGCTCAGTAGAGTGGAAACGAGCGAAAGCAGTTGTTACTACGTCGTTGTCATCTTCGATCTCTACATAACCGATACGGCCGCCAACTTCCAGCTGTGGCCCAAGCCACTGACGTACACCCAGGTTCAGTTCCAGACCGATATCGTTGCTGTTAGATTTACCGTCAACAACACGCATCAGCATTTCACCGGTAAGGTCTGCCCAGTTATTGATTGGTGCATGGAAACCCATACCACCACCAAAGTTATAATCACTGTCGAACTTAGAATCCAGACGAACAATGGCGTGAGCATTAGGGTGAATTGATTTACTGTACGCACCACCAAAAGTAACAGGATCCATACCAATACGCGCTTCTGCGTAGTCGTAGCTAAAGTTGCTCATGATTGCAGGACTGCTAGGGTCTGTGACGGCAAACGCCGAGCTGGTTGCAAGTGCTAGGCCAGCAACAAGTAAAATCTTACGCATAATTTAAGTAAACCTATGTTCTATTTGAATCCATGGGGAAAGTAGCTTTTGGCTACTTCTATAGAGTCAGTATCTTAGTCAAATTCCGACTTTAGTCAGCAAATGTTTGTCAATATTGTGCTGACCAATCAAAATAAGCAATAAAAATGCCAGAATAAAGAGTCATTTACTACAATTTATTCGCCAAACTGACTTCTTTTTGACGCTATGGCGTTAA
This sequence comes from Vibrio sp. SCSIO 43137, assembly GCF_028201475.1. NCBI lineage: Bacteria > Pseudomonadati > Pseudomonadota > Gammaproteobacteria > Vibrionales > Vibrionaceae > Vibrio > Vibrio sp. SCSIO 43137. The sequence goes on from NZ_CP116383.1 coordinate 1,430,753, forward strand.
AAATCTTCTCTGTATCCAGAATTCTTCCCCACGGCATCAGGTCAGATTCGTTGTCTATCATATACTGGGTCAGCTGCTGAGTCAGAGTGTCAACCAGCTCTTCCCCTTTCCACGGCTTCGCGATATAGAAATCCAGACTGGCACTGTTTACCGCTTCGATCGTCGCCTCAAGGTCGGCCTGACCGGTAAGAAGAAGCTTTTTCGCCGCTTTGGTTTTATCTTGATTATTTAACTCAATCAAGAAACTGATGCCTGTCTGCTCCGGCATAATATGGTCACAGAGTATCAATGCCAAAGGCACATCGTCTTCAGAATACTCTTCTATGACCTCTCTGGCTTCAGCAACAGATTCGGCATCTTCAATAATAAAGTGATCTTCGAAAGCAGACAGATCCTGTACCACACTATCAAGTACTTCGCGTTCATCATCGACACAGAGAATAAGATACTTTTTCATCACATTTCCTTATCTTTCTTAATCACACTACCGGCTGAATGAAAGGGCAGCCAGACGATCATTTTGGTGTATTCGCCAAGGCGGGAGTCAACTTCAATCCAGCCTTTGTGCTGGGCTAATATCTGCTGGCAGACGGACAAACCGATGCCCAGCCCGAAGTTACCCTCTTTCTTGGTGGTATAGTTCAGCTCAAATATTTTTTCCTTCTGCTCTTCCGGGATACCTGAGCCATTGTCTTCAAAAGTTACTTTTGCGTAATGTGTACCGTCACTAATGGCTTGCTCACTACTGATTTTAAGAATGCCGTCCTGAGGAAAAGCGTCAATGGCGTTTGAGATCAGATTGGTCCAGACCTGCTGCATAGCGTTGGTCAGGCAGAGGATCTGCGGAATAGACTGATACTCTTTGATAACAGTATGTCTCTTCAGTTTGTTTTCGAATATCACCAGAGTATCTTCTATTCCTTCATGAATGTCAGTGACATGCATAATCTCATCGTCCTGACGGGCATAGCCTTTCAGGCTCTTCACCATATCAGCAATGCGTTTGGCACAAACCTGAATGGAGCGAAGCGTTGTCCCGGCAATATGGTATTTCTCCAGCCCGGTTATGGTTCCTTTCAGGTCTTTGGTCTCATTGGCCAGTTGCAGCACTTCGTCCAGATCATTATGCAGATTTAACTGAACAATCTTTTTCGCCAGTTGGCGGTCATCAATCTGAGGTAAAATCTGTTTTGTCTGCTGACGGATTTCTGAAGTAGACATAGGGCGTGAGCCGAGCGACTCATTAAGAATATTTGCCCCGAGTTCCTGATGAGATACGGGCAGTGGCGAGTGTATCAGTTCATCAATTTTAGCTGTCAGGGTGTCGGCACCACGTAGTATGGCGGCTACCGGGTTATTTAGCTCATGAGCAACGCCTGCCACCAACTGGCCCAGTATGGCCATTTTTTCTCTTTCAATCAGTTGTTGATGAGCGGTTTCCAGCGATTCATAGGTGTGCTGAAGTTCCAGCTTGGTATTGATACTACGTTGAAGCCGGCGGTTAAAGTGACGAAGTAACAGGTTGGTGAACAGGGGCAGCAGCTCGCTGTCTGAGTGCATTACCTGAGCGAAAACCTCTTTGTTCAGCTTTATCACTTTGGTGGTTGTCAGAGTAATAGCCGTGGAGAAAGAGAGCTCTCCGGTAACAAATGACATACCACCGACAATATTACCTTTTGAGTGGCGGACAACCTCGCGCTGAACATTCTGCTCATCGTATTTATACAGTGCCACTTCACCTTCAACAATAAACCAGAGAAACTGATTTGGTTCGCCCTCTACAGTGAGCAGGTGGTCGGGAGAATAGGTGCGGCAGGCTCTGGTCTCATCTTTTTCGGAGAAAAACTGCAACAAGGTGCCAATAAACTGATCGGCAAGATAAGAGTCACTCAGCTCATGAAAATTATGAATAAAGCCGGTGCGGAAAGAGTCGAGTTTGTTTTCAATATGGGCACTGAGTATGCGGGATTGATCCAGTACACCACTGTAGTGCAGCCAGTTTTCATCTTTAATACTGAGAATAAAGGTAGTGAGTTCTTTTTTAGCAGTATCAAACAGGGCGTTGTGTTTCAGAGGCTTTGTCAGACAGTGATCCAGACGGCCTTCATTGACTGCGGCAAGAATGCTCTCAATATCTTCTCCGTCACTGACAAGAACTTTACGTGAATTTTTTGTATGGTCAGAGCGCTCCAGATGGATAAGGAAATCTGCGCCATTAAAACTGCGGCTACTGGCTGCAATGGCCATAGCAAGGGTCTGTTTCTGCTCCTGAACATACTCTAAAGTCTGGATAGCTTCATCAGGAGAATCTACACAGTAGATATCAAACAGGGCAGATAACGGGGTAAGCTCTTTTCTTAATAACTCTACTGCTACCGGATCATTGTCCAGATAGAGTAATACGTAGGGATTCACATCAGCCTCGGAACAGTTTTATTTTTCAATGTAGCAATTTTCCTCCGAGGGAGTTGAGAGGTGAGTACTGTTCTTTTGTTTGGATTGAGAGAAAAGCCTGATTTAACTCAAGGTTTTAACTTAATTCCACATAAGCTAGACTAGATAAATAGTCTTAAACAGATAAGAGATTTCATGCAAGATTTAAAAAGAATTGCTGCCATTGGTGGTGCTGTTGTTCTGGTTGCCTGTTGGCCGTTGGCAGTGGGGCAGATTGCCCAGAATGTACTGACTGATGCCGTAAAGAACCTGAACAGTAAAGATTACTCTGCCACTCTGGTCAGTTATGACAGAAGTTATCTTTCTGCCTCTGCTGAAACAGAGTACTCAGTAGTTAACCCCGTTGTCAGAGAGCAGTTAATCTCCGACGGTCTGCCGACTGAGTTCAGAGTAAAGCATGAGATACAGCATGGCTTGATGAGGATTGCAGCGGAATCCCACCTGATTGATATGGACCAGGTACCTCTGACTCTGTCAACCACAACCCAGTTAAATGGCAACACGGACTTTGTACTGGCTCTGGAAAAGCTTAACTATCAGCCGGAAAACTCGCCCGGCTCAGCTTTGTACATAGGTAACTCTATCGTTGAAGGTAGCGCAACGGTATTGGGTGAAGTTGATTTATCTTTCCGTTTCCCTTCGACTCAGTTTAAATTTGCCAATGGCGAAAACTTGTCATTCTCTAACGTTACCGGCCATGCGCGGGGTAAGAAAATCAATCAATTCTGGCATGGTGAACAGAGTTTACAGATAGATACTGTGTCAGTAATGACCAATGACGGTGTTACTCTGGCTGGCGGAAAGTCGATCAACTATCAGTTTAACTCTAAGGCCGATGAGACTGGTGAGCGCATTAATACTCACCATCAATTTACAACGGGAGAGCTGCAAACAGACAGTGGCAAGGTAGACAAGCTGACTCTGGACTTCTCTATTGGCGATCTGCACAGCCAGTCTTTTGAGCAGTTGGTGGCGATTTATCAGGATAACCCTGTGATTACCGAGCAGGTTTTTGCTCAGTCAACGCCATATATTGATAGCCTGTTTGAGCAGGGCTTTTATCTTTCGATGGATAATATGAAGATGGAGCTGGCCGGCGGTTATTTTGATAATCAATGGAAGTTGGTTGTTCCTCAGGGCAGCAGTAACATATCTCAGGATTTCAGCCGTGTCATTTCTATACTGCAGGGGGATGTTGACTCCTTTATCTCCGAAGGGTTGGTTGACTCTTATCCTTTTATCAGACCGGGTATTGATAATATGGTGGCTATGCAATATATGACCAAGGAAGAGTCGGGTTATAAGCTGAATGCAGAGATAGGCAATGGGGAACTGACATTCTCCAGCGGGGAAAAACTACCTTTATTAAGCTTATTACTCTCTTCAATGACACAATAAATGTAAGAAAATAGCCGTTTCATAAAAAAGAGCTCTTCTGAGCTCTTTTTTGTGCTTTTTAATCAGAAGAAAACATGGTATTACTTTGTCCCAGTTCACATTTATTTACCTTTAAGCAGGAGCAATCACCATCATGAGAAGGATTTACAATTTCAGTGCCGGCCCCGCCGCTTTACCTAAAGCTGTTATGGAGAAAGCGCAGTCAGAACTGGTTGACTGGAACGGACTTGGAACGTCAGTGATGGAGATCAGCCATCGAAGCAAAGAGTTTATTCAGGTGGCTGAAACAGCAGAGCAGGATTTCCGTGAATTACTGGCTGTGCCTGATAACTATAAGGTTCTGTTCTGTCAGGGCGGTGCCAGAGCTCAGTTTGCTGCAGTACCGATGAACCTGTTAGGCGGCCAGAGCAAAGCCAGCTATATCGATGGCGGTTACTGGGCGGAAAGTGCCATTAAAGAGGCGGGAAAATACTGCCGGCCGGATGTTTTTAATGCTAAGACAGAGAAAGAAGGCAAAGTTGCCATAACTCCTGCTTCTGAGTGGCAGATTGCTGAAGATGCAGCTTATGTTCATTTCTGCCCTAATGAAACCATTGACGGTATCGAGATTAATGATCTGCCAGAAACGGATAAAATCATTGTTGCCGATATGTCTTCGACCATTCTTTCCCGCCGGATCGATGTTTCAAAATACGGTGTGATTTATGCCGGTGCGCAGAAAAATATCGGCCCAGCCGGTATCTGTATTGTTATTGTGCGGGATGATCTTCTTGAGCTTGCCATGAATGAGCTGCCGAGCGTACTTAACTATAAAGTGCTGGCAGAAAAAGAGTCCATGTATAACACACCGCCAACTTATGCTTGGTACCTGTCTGGTCTGGTGTTTAAATGGCTGAAACAGCAGGGTGGTGTTGAGGCCATTGAGAAGATTAACAAAGAGAAAGCCGCGCTACTTTATGATTATATTGATGCTTCGCCATTTTATAGTAACCAGGTACACAGCGATAACCGTTCATTGATGAATGTACCATTCCAGTTGGCTAAACCTGAACTGGATGGCAAGTTTTTACAACTCGCTGATGAAGCTGGTCTGAAAGCGCTGAAAGGGCACCGTGCTGTCGGTGGCATGAGAGCCTCTATCTATAACGCTATGCCGGTTGAGGGTGTTCAGGCGCTGGTTGATTTTATGAAAGAGTTTGAAGCCGAAAACGCATAAGCGTTGTAAACAACAACTGATATAAAAAGCCCCTGACAGAATGACTGTCAGGGGCTTTTTTCTAACCTTTTATAGGCTACAGCGTCTGATGTAAGGCAAAATATCTGCCTTGCTGTTGCAGAAGCTCATTATGAGTTCCCTGCTCGACAATAGTACCGTTTTCAATCAGACAGATGCTATCCATCTGTTCCAGACTGACCAGACGGTGGGTGATAAACAGTACAGTTTTATCGGTGAAATGCTGGTCAAACAGCGCCATTATCTGCTGCTCTGTCTTCTTATCCAGACCTTCCGTAGGTTCATCCAGTAGGATAATCGGTGCATTGTGCAGAATAGCCCGTGCAATACCAGTTCTGCGTTTTTCGCCACCGGATAGCTGACGCCCGCCATCGCCTAACCAGCTATCCAGCCCTTTATCTTCAATAAGAGCTTCTAAACCAACTTTGTTCAGCACAGCAATTAATTCGCTGTCATCGGCATCAGGACGGGCCATAATCAGGTTATCGCGCAGGGAGCCGTTAAGAACATCCACTCGCTGGCTTACTACAGAAATTGAATTACGCAGCACAGCTTCGCTGATCTGTTTTATTTCTGTTCCGGCGATGGAGATGCTGCCATTGTTTACATCCCAGTAACGGCATAACAGCTGTAGCAGGGTAGATTTGCCTGAGCCAGTCTGACCAAGAATGGCCACGCGGTTTTTCGCCGGTATAGACAGGCTTAGATCCTGAATAGCTGACTGATCGGCATCCGGGTAGCTAAACGAGATATTGTCAAAACAGATATCGTATTGCTCAGATTCTAACGGACCATGTTCAGCAAAGGTCACCTCTGGTTCTGCTGTGATAATTTCATTTAAGCGACGGGCAGAAGTTAGTGTCTGTCCTAAGTACTGGAATGCTCCGGCGATTGGCATTAGCAGTTCAAAACTGGCCATAGTTGCAAAGGCAAACATAGCTACCATAGGATCAGGAGCTGCTCCGCCAACACCGTCTGCTGCCATCCAGAGAATCAGGGTTAAGGCAAAACCGTTCGCCAGCATAAGCAGGGCATTTGCCAGTCCGGTGAGTTTGGCATTCACATACTGGTTGTTAAACAGTTTCTGTTCCGAGTGCAGAATGGCATCCCGGTAGCGCTCCTCAGCAGCAAACAGAACCAATTCACTGTGACCTTGTAACCAGTCCAGAGAAGTAACACGCAGTGCCGACTTGTTCTCGGTTAGTTCCGCACCGTTTTTCTTACCTAACTTATAGAAAATAACAGGCCAGGTAAGCAGCAGTGAGAAAAGAAATGCACCAAGGGTCAGACCAAGAGTCATATCAAACCAGCACAGCAGCAGTGTAAGGGAGATAATGCCTAGTACACCGACAATAATTGGGCTGATTAACCTCAGGTAGACGTGATCCATAGCATCTACGTCAGCCACCAGACGGTTAAGCAGATCACCATCCCTGACATTAGCTACCCGCCCCGGAATCAACGGGGTCAACTTTTTAAAGAAAAATACCCTTAGTTCCGTCAGTAGCTTAAACGTTGCGTCATGGCTGACAACTCTTTCCCCCCAGCGTCCTGCGGTACGGGCAATGGCAAGCCCTCTGACACCACCACCGGGTAACATATAGTTGAAGGTTTGTCTGGCTATGGTAAGGCCGGCAACAGCGGCGGCAGAGATAAACCAGCCCGACAGAGTAAGCAAACCTATTGAGGCGCATAAAGTCAGAAACGCCAGAATCATCCCTAAAGAGAGGCCGAACCAGTGCTTTTTATACAGTTTCAGAAACGGCAGTAAATCACGCATCGAGATCTCCTTGTTTCAACTGGGCACGGTTGTTATTGAGCATTTCAGCGAATAGCCCGTCTGATCCAGCCAGTGAAGCGTAGCTGCCAGATTCAATAATTTTCCCTTGTTGCATCACCAGTATGTTTTCCACACTCTGTAATTGTGACAGTTGATGAGTAATCATAAGTGCCGTACGGCCTTCAATTTTGTTCGAAATACCCTGCATAACTAGCTTTTCGCTGCGGGCATCCAGACTGGCGGTAGGCTCGTCCAGCAACCAGAAATTGCCTTTCTGCAACATAGCCCGTGCCAGAGCAAGGCGCTGTGCCTGACCGACAGAGAGACCGCCGGAACGATCGCTTATCTGATAATCAAGGCCATGTTTGTTTACAAACTCGGCAGAGAAGGACTCTTCAAGTACCTGACGGATTTCAGCTTCGGTCACTTCATCTCTACCCAGCGTAATGTTTTCTTTAACGGAGCCGTGCAGAAGCAGAGGATTTTGTCCTACCCAGCTAATCTGTTCCCGCCACTGAGCTTTATCACTCTGGCTCAGTTCAACACCGTTTACTTTCAGGCTGCCCTCATAAGGCAGAAAACCGAGAATAGCGTTGATAAGGCTGGTTTTACCGGCGCCGCTAGGCCCCACCAGAGCCGTCGTCTGGTTTGAATCGATAGTGAATGAAACCGGGCCAAGCAGTGGTTTACTCTGCGGACTTTTCACAATCAGATCACTGGCACTGATGGCGATGTTTTCAACGCAAGGGATAGCGGTATCCCCCTGTTTCTGTAGTTCGATATCGGTTTCCAGAAACTCGACAATACTTTCTGCGGCACCAACCGCCTGTGCCTTGGCATGGTAAAAAGTACCAAGGTCCCGTAGCGGCTGATAAAACTCTGGTGCCAGAATCAGGATAAACAGGCCGGTAAACAAGGTAATACCTGCACCGTAATAGCCAAAGTCCAGCTCACCTATAAAGCTGAAACCAAAGTAAACAGCAGTAATCGCGATAGAGATAGAGGTGAAAAATTCCAGAACGGCTGACGATAAAAAGGCGACTTTCAGCACGTCCATGGTACGGCTTCTGAATACTTCAGAGGCACCACGCAAAGTTTCTGTTTCCACTTCTGAACGGTTGAACAGCCTGATAGTGGTCATAGATTGCAGGCGGTCATAAAAATGTCCTGACAACCTCTGCAGAGCTTTAAAGTTTTTCCGGTTAGCATCGGAAGCCTTTTTGCCGACCAGTGCCATAAAGATAGGCACCAATGGTGCGGTGATCAGAAAAATCAGGCCGGCTGCCCAGTTGGTTGGAAACACCACGACCAGAATGATTAACGGGGTGAGTACTGACAGGGACATCTGCGGAAGATAGCGGGCAAAGAAATCCTGCATATCTTCTACTTGTTCCAGTAACAGGGTTGCCCATGTTCCGGCTGGCTTACCCTTGATATAGGCTGGGCCGACTTCCCTTAACCTTTGCAGAATAAGATGGCGGATATAACCGCGTATCTGTTCACCGGCGCGGAAACCGGCTATCTCTCTTCCCCATGTACAGGCAGATCGGGCGGCTATGGTGGCAAACAGGCCGACAAAGTGAGGAATTAGCTGATGTTTGTCGGTGTTTTCAATAATAAGCTGGTGAAGTATGGAAGCAAGAAGGCCTGCCTGTGCCAGCAGAAGTAGACTGGATATAACACCAAGAGAGATGGTAAGCATTAACCAACGCTTAGCCTGTTTCCCTTGTTGTTTCAGCCACTTATTTAAGTTTCGCTGTTTAGATTTGTCCATTACTTTGAAGGTGTTCTTTTAATAATTGTTATCAGGAGTTGTACTTGCAGGTTATCGCCGCTGTTCAGGAACGAATAACTGTGCCGGTAAAACCAATGGGTTTAATACCTGAGTCTCCGGCAATACAAGCTACTTTGTGGATGGCAGTATTGGCTGGAAAACCCGGAGCCTGAGTATACAAAAAGAAAACCAGCGGGAATACCACTGGTTTATAGGGTTTTGATATCAGGCCACTATTTGCTGATTATTTGGCAGCCAATGCATCCAGATAGCGTTCGGCATCCAGCGCTGCCATACAACCTGTACCTGCTGATGTGATTGCTTGTCGGTAGTTATGATCCATTACATCACCGGCGGCAAAAACGCCTTCAATGCTGGTTTGGGTAGCATTACCGTCAAGGCCGGACTTAACAATGATGTAGTCATTGTTCATCTCAAGCTGGCCTTTGAAGATAGCGGTATTTGGCTGGTGGCCGATAGCGATAAAGGCCCCCATTACTTCCAGGTCACTGATATCACCAGATACGGTGTTCTTCAGTTTCAGACCGGTAACACCCATATCGTCTCCGGTCACTTCTTCCAGAGTCTGGTTCAGGTGCAGAGTGATATTGCCGTTCTCTACCTTATCCATCAGACGTTTCATCAGAATTTTCTCTGCACGAAAGCCTTCGCGTCTGTGGATCAGGTGAACTTCGGAGGCGATATTGGACAGATAAAGCGCTTCTTCAACGGCAGTATTACCACCACCGACAACCGCGACTTTTTGGTTGCGATAGAAAAAACCGTCACAGGTAGCACAAGCAGATACGCCGCGGCCTTTAAATGCTTCTTCCGATTCCAGACCCAGATATTTAGCTGATGCACCGGTAGAGATAATCAGGGCATCGCAAGTGTATTCGCCACTGTCACCTTTAAGCTGGAACGGACGGCGGTTCAGGTTGACTTCTGAAATCTGGTCAAAAATAATTTCTGTTTCAAACTTTTCTGCGTGAGCCTGCATGCGCTCCATCAGCGCAGGACCGGTCAGGTCTTCTGCGTCGCCCGGCCAGTTCTCAACCTCAGTGGTTGTTGTTAACTGTCCGCCCTGCTGCATACCAGTGATCAGAACCGGATTAAGGTTTGCACGCGCAGCATAGACTGCAGCGGTATAACCGGCAGGACCTGACCCCAAAATTAGCAGGTTGCAATGTTTAACTTCACTCATTGAGCTGACTCCGAATTATATTAATTTTTGTCGATTGTAAGTAAAAACCGCATCAGGTTAAAGAGTAAATGCTGAAGCCGGAAAATAGTGATTGCCGTTCTGCCGGAATTATAGGCAGAACGGCAATCTGGTTATTTTACCTGTTGCTTATGACCAGAAGAAATGCGCTATCACTGTCAGGGTACAGATGCAGACAAGGTTAAGCACGATTCCCACCCGCATCATATCTCTCTGTTCTATATGACCTGAGGCAAATACTAAAGCATTTGGCGGTGTTGCCACTGGCAGCATAAAGGCGCATGAAGCTGATACGGCAATAATTACAGACAGTATTACCGGAGAGACGCCGAGTACTTCTGCAATGCTGGCAAATATTGGGATGAGCAGTGCCGCACTGGCGGTATTACTGGCGAACTCAGTAAGAAATACCACAAACCCAATAATAGCAAGCAGGGTAATAAACATACCCATCTGGCTAAGAACTTCGCTTAGCTGTTGGGCAAGAAAAACACTGGTGCCGGTTGCCTTCAATACATTACTCAGGCAGATACCACCGCCAAATAAGAGTAACACACCCCAGTCGACGGTCTTTTCAATATCCTTCCACTCAACTACCCGGGCAGAACCCAGCATCAGTATCGCGCCTATTGCAACTAGAGTATCGAACTTAGAGAAGCCGCCAAGCATAGCGTTAATGGGTTTGCTGAATATCCAGAAGCTGACGGTGATAAGGAAGATCATTAAGGTGAGCTTGCGGTTAGTGGTCCACTCCAGCGTAGTATGATGAATTTCGAAGGTGTGCTTCAGATTCGGCTTAGTGATCAGATAAAGCACAATGACCGCAATGGGTAGCAGAGTCAGTGAGACAGGCAGCCCCATTGCCACCCAGTCGGTAAAGCTCAGGCCGAGTTCGGCTGCTGCAATCGCGTTAGGCGGGCTGCCTACCAGAGTAGCGATTCCGCCGATTGAGGCGCAATACGCTATGCCTAACAGAACAAAAATATAAGTACTTTTATGTTTCTGTTTATCAACATTACTCATAACGCCAAGCACCAATGGCAGCATCATAGCAATGGTAGCTGTGTTAGAGATCCACATTGAAAGCCCTGCACTGACGGAAAACAGCATAAGTACTGCCAGCGACATTTTGCCCTTGGCGGCAATTAAAACCTTATCGGCAATGGCTTTATCAATTTCTTGTTTATGCAGGGCAGCCGCAAGGGCAAAACCACCAAGGAAAATAAAGATAATGGAATTTGCAAAGTGGCTTAACGCCTTTGAGGTATCAAAAATGCCAAAAACAACGGCAAGCATGGGCACCAGAAGGGCAGTGATGCTGACGTGCAACGCTTCTGTCAGCCATAATATGGCGATAAAGATTAGGATGCTAAGTCCGTAAACAATGTCCTTCTCAAAAGGAAGTGTAAACAGCAGAGTCAAAAACAGGGCGATATCCAGAATGATAATGGTCGCTTTTTTGATCATATACCCTTTTGGAGAATGAGAGGATAATTCCAACATACCAAACTCCTGATTTGTAGTAGATATACCAAATTAACCTCTGCTTGGTAGACAACTAATACGTAGTAAAGTCGTAAGCTCATTACATTAAGTTATGCCAGAGGTTAGTTAGGTATAACGATTTAAGTATAGAAGTTAACGTATTGTTTTGGCGGGTGAACTTAGTGTTTTGTTGCGAAAACCGCTGCAAAAGCCGATCTGGTTAAAATATTCAACGAAATCTGTAGCTGAGAGCTAAGCAGAGATCAGAGCGTCTCATTCTGTTGGATAGGTTCTTTGGGTCCGAGAAACTTAGGTTGAGTCCGGAATATATAGAGATCCAGCATGGCTTTTACCCGCGCCAGCATCTCCCTGAGACGGATAGAGAGATTGGAACCTTGCTGCGGGCCGGGAACGGCGAGACAAACAGCATGAACATCGAAGTGGTTGGCGATATAGAGGGCCCGCTCACAATGAAAGCGCTGGGTGATGATAATGAACTCATCGGCAGCAAATACCTCTTTGGCCCTGATAATGGAGTCAAGGGTGCGGAATCCGGCATAGTCGAGAAAAATAGCCTGCTCGGGAACACCCGCTTTTAAGTAAATCACGCTTCATCGTCCAGGGTTCATTATAGGAACGATGAGCGTTGTCTCCGCTGAGTAAAAAGGTATTTACTTTTTTCTCGTTGTAAAGAGCGATGGCGGCGTCAATGCGGTTGGCATAATAGTCATTAAGTATTCTGCCGAGATATTTGCTGGTACCCAAAACCAGCGCCGTCTGGTAATTGGGCAGATCGGCATGGCGGGTGTAAATTTTGTCTTCGCTGTTATGGCTTATCAGGTGGTCAGAAAGCCAGACAATAGCCACAACTGACAGCAGCGAAGCGGCAATCAAGAGTGAGGCAATTCTGAACTTTCTGATAAGCGCTCTTTTCAACGGCAATTCCTTTAAACGTGACGGTTTCTTTGTGCCCACATACCGACAACAATAAAGCTGGACAACACAGCCGCAAACAGTGTCCCTCTGTCAAGAGAGTGGAGCCAGCCAGACAGAAGCGGCGAAGCTTTGACAATCAGTAAGCCGTAACCAAAGGCATTCAGGGCGATAAAGGCCAGTGTCCTGATGATGAAATGTTGTCCTGATAATATATTACGCAATAAGCGGTTAATATCTCCGCCCAGAATAACAAGGCTACAGGCGATAAAGGCAACTGAAATCTGCGAAATGTAATGTACGATGTGCTGACCTGCCGGGGCAAATACTTCCAGCATTATTATGTCTCCGCAACTTGGCAGACCATAAATCCGCCAGAGAAAACAATCAGCATACCGCAATCTGAAATGCGTTTCCCGCCTCTGGGTCAATAATTTTTTATCAGACAAGTATATTGACCCTAGGTATAATGCTTCGCCCGAACTAAGAAACTCAGAATAACTCCTTATGCCCTCACTTCCGATCGATGCAATAAAAACCCAATTTATTCAAAGCATTAAGCAGAATCACCTTGTTGTGGAAGCTGAAACTGGCTCAGGTAAGTCGACTAAGCTGCCGCTGTGGTCGAGAGCTTGTGGCCGGGTTTTAGTGGTTGAGCCAAGAAGAATTGCCTGCACTTCTCTGGCAGAGTTTATTGCCGGAAATGAAGCTTGTCAGTTGGGGGATAAGATTGGTTACGCCATAAAACTGGACAGCTGCTTTAACGAAAACAGTGAAGTGGTGTTTGTTACCCCGGGCGTAGCATTGCGCTGGCTGGCAGAAAACCGGCTGGAAGATTTTGATGTGGTTTTAATCGATGAGTTTCATGAGCGGCGCTGGGATACGGATCTGCTACTTGCCCTTCTGAAACAGATTAACCGGCATCGCCTTGTGATCACCTCTGCCACTATCGAGGGAGAGAAACTGGCGGCTTATGTCGGCGCTGAGAGGATGGCAGCCGAAGGACGGGTCTATAAGGTTGATATTGAGCATTCCGCCGCTGACAGTCACTATCTGCCGGATCAAAGGGAGTTAGATAAAAGAGTACTGGATGCAGTAAAAGCAAACCTCAGCCGGAGTGAAGGCGATATTTTGGTGTTTCTTCCGGGCAGAAAGGAGATTAGCCAATGTATGCAGGCACTGAAAGCGGTGCCAGAAGTTATCACTGTTCCTTTGCACTCATCAGTATCCGATGAACAGAGGCATCAGGCTCTTCATAAACTTGAGCAACGAAAAGTGGTTCTGGCCACCAATATTGCTGAGACCTCTCTGACCATTCCTGATATTAGTTTGGTGATTGACTCCGGTTTAGAGCGCAGAACCGGTCAGAGAAACGGAAGAACAGTACTGTCACTGAAAAGTATATCTAAGGCCAGTGCCAGGCAGAGAGCAGGCAGGCAGGGCGGGTAATGGATGGGCGTTGTATCCGCCTGTATGGCCGCCATGCGGCTATGGAGTCAGTTACCCCGCCTGAGTTACTTCGCGAAGACTGACAGAAGCGATGCTGGCATGTGCTTGTTGTGGTTATCAACTGGTGCAGCTTTCATTTCTGGATACTCTACCGGCAAAGTCTCTGGCGAATGCACGTGCCTATCTTGAAGGTATGCGGGCTATTGATAGCAAGGGTAAGGTTACAGAACATGGAAGAGTTATCTATCCTCTGCCAATCGATGCGCTATACGCTGACTTAATTACCAGAATGGAGACAAAAAAAGCCACTGAAGCCATGGTTGATCTGGCTGCTGGTTTGTCAGTTCCGGCTAATCTATACAAGTTGCCCTGTTCAGAAGAGAAAGCAGAACGTCTGAATGAACAGGAGAAGCAGCACTGTGATGGCGAGCTGATTATCCGTCTGGTTCGTGGTGAAACTTTTGATTCATAAAGCTGGACAACACAGCCGCAAACAGTGTCCCTCTGTCAAGAGAGTGGAGCCAGCCAGACAGAAGCGGCGAAGCTTTGACAATCAGTAAGCCGTAACCAAAGGCATTCAGGGCGATAAAGGCCAGTGTCCTGATGATGAAATGTTGTCCTGATAATATATTACGCAATAAGCGGTTAATATCTCCGCCCAGAATAACAAGGCTACAGGCGATAAAGGCAACTGAAATCTGCGAAATGTAATGTACGATGTGCTGACCTGCCGGGGCAAATACTTCCAGCATTATTATGTCTCCGCAACTTGGCAGACCATAAATCCGCCAGAGAAAACAATCAGCATACCGCAATCTGAAATGCGTTTCCCGCCTCTGGGTCAATAATTTTTTATCAGACAAGTATATTGACCCTAGGTATAATGCTTCGCCCGAACTAAGAAACTCAGAATAACTCCTTATGCCCTCACTTCCGATCGATGCAATAAAAACCCAATTTATTCAAAGCATTAAGCAGAATCACCTTGTTGTGGAAGCTGAAACTGGCTCAGGTAAGTCGACTAAGCTGCCGCTGTGGTCGAGAGCTTGTGGCCGGGTTTTAGTGGTTGAGCCAAGAAGAATTGCCTGCACTTCTCTGGCAGAGTTTATTGCCGGAAATGAAGCTTGTCAGTTGGGGGATAAGATTGGTTACGCCATAAAACTGGACAGCTGCTTTAACGAAAACAGTGAAGTGGTGTTTGTTACCCCGGGCGTAGCATTGCGCTGGCTGGCAGAAAACCGGCTGGAAGATTTTGATGTGGTTTTAATCGATGAGTTTCATGAGCGGCGCTGGGATACGGATCTGCTACTTGCCCTTCTGAAACAGATTAACCGGCATCGCCTTGTGATCACCTCTGCCACTATCGAGGGAGAGAAACTGGCGGCTTATGTCGGCGCTGAGAGGATGGCAGCCGAAGGACGGGTCTATAAGGTTGATATTGAGCATTCCGCCGCTGACAGTCACTATCTGCCGGATCAAAGGGAGTTAGATAAAAGAGTACTGGATGCAGTAAAAGCAAACCTCAGCCGGAGTGAAGGCGATATTTTGGTGTTTCTTCCGGGCAGAAAGGAGATTAGCCAATGTATGCAGGCACTGAAAGCGGTGCCAGAAGTTATCACTGTTCCTTTGCACTCATCAGTATCCGATGAACAGAGGCATCAGGCTCTTCATAAACTTGAGCAACGAAAAGTGGTTCTGGCCACCAATATTGCTGAGACCTCTCTGACCATTCCTGATATTAGTTTGGTGATTGACTCCGGTTTAGAGCGCAGAACCGGTCAGAGAAACGGAAGAACAGTACTGTCACTGAAAAGTATATCTAAGGCCAGTGCCAGGCAGAGAGCAGGCAGGGCAGGGCGGGTAATGGATGGGCGTTGTATCCGCCTGTATGGCCGCCATGCGGCTATGGAGTCAGTTACCCCGCCTGAGTTACTTCGCGAAGAACTGACAGAAGCGATGCTGGCATGTGCTTGTTGTGGTTATCAACTGGTGCAGCTTTCATTTCTGGATACTCTACCGGCAAAGTCTCTGGCGAATGCACGTGCCTATCTTGAAGGTATGCGGGCTATTGATAGCAAGGGTAAGGTTACAGAACATGGAAGAGTTATCTATCCTCTGCCAATCGATGCGCTATACGCTGACTTAATTACCAGAATGGAGACAAAAAAAGCCACTGAAGCCATGGTTGATCTGGCTGCTGGTTTGTCAGTTCCGGCTAATCTATACAAGTTGCCCTGTTCAGAAGAGAAAGCAGAACGTCTGAATGAACAGGAGAAGCAGCACTGTGATGGCGAGCTGATTATCCGTCTGGTTCGTGGTGAAACTTTTGATTCCCTGAATGTGGACAGTGATGCCCTAAAAGAGGCGAAAGCCCTCGCCAGACAGATGAGGGAGTTATTCGAGCTTCCTCAACTGGAGGTCGCATCTGCTCTGGACAGGCAGTCACTGGTTAAGTCGATCATCAACAGCCATAGTGAGCTGGTATTTGTCCGGCGGGAGAAGCGGCGTCAGGCGTTGGGAAATGGTTACAGTGAAGTGTCACCGGGCAGAAATAGCCGCTTTAGCGATAAATCCGAAGCGGCCATTGTATTAGATCAACACTCATTGCCGGGAAGAGGGGTGAAACAGACACTGAATCTGGCCACGGTTATGTTGCCTGTTCCCCTTAGCTATTTGTCTGACGCTTCTCTGGGAGAGTGGCTTCAGGGAGAAACCCTGCTTGAGAACGGTAAGATATATTCCCGGTTTGACCTTATTTATGCCGGAAGAAACATTGCCAGCAAAAGGGTGCAACCGGAAGGCGATCTGTTACTTAAGTCAATTCTGGATGCGGTTATTTCTCAGGAGATCTTACCCGGTTTTGCCAGTGAGCGTAGCCAGCAGATTGCGCACTGGTGTTTATACAATCAACTTGGCTTGGCCGAAACAAAAAATGATATTAGTGAACTAAGTTTTGAAAGCTGGTTTACCGGACAGCTACAAGAGCTTGGCATCAGTACAGCAGATGAACTTAGCATGTTCAGCGGTGAGGATTTTCCTTTTCAGGGTATTCCTTACTGGGAGTATAAAGAGTTTGCTGAAACTTACCCCTATAACATCAATCTGGGTGATCTCAGAATGAAAGTAGAGTATTTTGCCGGCAGAAAACTGGTGCAAATTGTGTATCTTGAGGGAAACCGTAAGGGAGATCCCAAACGTTGGGAGTTGCCTAAGTGGCAAGGTTGGCAGATTCAATATAAAAAAGCCAGCCGCATAAAAATAATTAAATAACGGATAAGCTTGATTTCAAAGTAATTTACTTTGATAGCTAAAATATTAAACGTAAGAACCAAGAGTTAGAACAGCTGTATATTAACTTGTTAACAATCTGGTTTTTATATTCCTTTTACCTTATATAGCAAAGTATAAAAGACCAATGTTTTATATCGCATTGCTATATGCATAAAGGTGGTCAATAGTAGTTATACCTAAGTCAGAGACTTGGGTATATAGGTAGTAATTACCACCATAAATGGGGAGTAGATAATGGAGAAAAATGAAACCGTATCAGCTGTATTTGATTACACTTCATTTTTAGGAGCATCTTGTAAGAAAAAATGGACTTTTTTAGAGATTCTCACCTCGATAGCACCTGTATTTAGTACGGTGTGGAAAGATAGTCTTAATGATTCAGCAAGACCTGAAGATAGGCTGTGGGAGCAGGCGTTTAACACCCTTTCAGCTCAAAACAGTGATGAGAGTAATCTTATCCGGCTGGTAAAGCTGGCCAAAATAGAAGGTATTGGTGAGTTAAAGCTGATGATGCCTTACGAACTGGATCAGCAGCAACTAGAGTTAATATCAGAGAAAACCAACGCAAAAATACTTCATGTTGATAAGGATGAGTTTGTTATTGGTTTATAACCAATAGTTATGATGGTTATGGTTAAATCGCAGTGAAAACTGCGATTTATTACTTTCTGTGCGTTATTAAGTCGCAATTCGCCTATCTTTTTCTAGTCTTATAAGAAGTTGATGATATATTTCTTTTTTGTTACTAAATGTGTCTAAGAGATTGACTATTGGCCAAGATTCGTACCTCCGTCATTCTATCTTTGCTGGTCAGCTTTTCAGCGTTCTGTGGTGAAAACCCGTTGACCGCAGAGGATCAGAAGCAGATCAACCATTGGCTTGATAACGAGTTTGTACACTCTTCTATTTCCCGTCAGGAGCAGTACAAAGAACTTGAGTGGTTTATTAATGCAGCAAAGCCGTTTAAAGGGATGACTATCCGGGTTGTCTCTGAGGATATTCAGACCCATAGATACGAGTCAGATGTACTGGCAAAAGCTTTTACTGAGCTAACGGGAATTCATGTTATTCAGGAAGTGACCGGAGAGGATGATCTGGTAAAAAAGCTTCAGGTTCAACTCGATACAGGTATCAACATCTATGATGCCTATGTCAATGATGCTGATTTTCTGGGAACCCATTACCGCAGCCAGAAGGTGGTGTCTCTTACAGAAAAAATGAACGGCCAATGGCGTAACCTTACTCTTCCCACTATAGATCTTGATGATTTTATCGGTATTCAGTTTGTTACCGGCCCAGACAAAGTGATGTATCAGCTTCCCAGCCAGCAATTTGCCAATCTGTATTGGTATCGCCACGACTTGTTTTCCCGCCCTGACTTGAAACAGCAGTTTCAGCAACTCTACGGCTATGAGCTTGGTGTACCGCAAAACTGGGCAGCCTATGAGGATATTGCTGAGTTTTTTACCGAGGTGGTTCAGTATATTGATGGTGAACGGATTTGGGGGCATATGGATTATGGCCATTTTGAACCCTCCCTTGGCTGGCGCATATCTGATTCATGGCTGAGCCTTGCCGGTGTTAATGACCCTGATAACTCAGTGGGCGACTGGGGCATTCGTCTTAATGGTTGCCATCCGGCAGGCGCAACGGTGCGCAGGGGAGGGGCTCTGGACAGTCCGGCGGCGATTTATGCCGTAGACAAGTATATCCAGTGGCTCTATCAGTATGCTCCCCCGGAAGCAAAAGATCAGGATTTCAGCTCCTCCAGCCAGTATTTAGCCAAAGGCAATATTGCCCAGCAGATTTTCTGGTATACCGCCTTTATTTCCGACTTAATTGATCCGGATTCGGCTGTAGTAGACAATGAAGGTAAGCCGCTGTGGCGTCTGGCTCCCTCACCTCGTGGTGCATACTGGAAAGAGGGCATGAAGCTTGGTTATCAGGATATCGGCGGCTGGACTTTTCTGGTGTTTACTCCGGACAAAAGAAGCATGGCGGCCTGGCTTTACGCCCAGTTTACCGTGTCAAAAACCGTATCCATGCAGAAGTTTTTAACTGGTTTTACCCCAATCCGACAGTCTGATATTAATTCAAAATATCTGCAAAAAAGGGCCTCTGAGTGGGGCGGATTACTAAAGTTCTATGGCAGTAATGCCCGTAATTACTGGACACCAACCGGCTTTAGTGTGCCTAACTATGCGGAACTGGCGAGTGCATGGTGGCAACATATAGGGCCCGCAGTCAAACTAGAGAAGAGTGTAGAGCAGAGCATGGGGGATTTGGCTGCAGAGATGGAACGCAGATTAATAAAAATTGGCAACCGGGCCGATATTCGCTGCGAACCGCGCCTGAATGAGCCCCGCAAGCAAGATTACTGGCTAAATAGAAAAGGAGCCCCGTGGAAGGCGCTTTCCGTGGAAGATAAGCCGCAAACACTGACATTTGAAGAGTCGTTTCAATTATGGTTATCAGACTAATCACATTGCTGGCATTGTCTGTTCTGCCTTCATTTAAACTGTTGGCGGAGCAGCCATTGACTCTTTTCACTTACCATTATCCCCCTTTGGTAGACGCGTCTGATCCTGAAAATATTAATGGCAGTGCATGGAATGTAGTCAGGCAACTGCTGGATAAGTCGCAAACTGAGTATCAGGTAGTGGTTAAACCCGTGATGCGAGGGTTTAGCACAGTCGTTCACAACAAAAACAGTTGTGTGTTTCCTGTTAACCGCACTCAGGAAAGGGAGTCTATGTTCTCGTGGGTCGGTCCGATAGCCATTAATCAGTACGCTTTTTACAGTGCGCCGGACAAAAAGATTCCTCTGATAAACCTTAGTGATGCTTCTGAATACCATATCGCTACCTACCTTGGCGGAAGTATCGGCAATTATCTGAAGAAAAACGGCTTTAGCGTACGACTTACCAGAGAGATGAAACAAGGCCTGCTGATGCTGAAACATGGCCGGGTGGATTTGTGGGTGGTTAATGTTAATGCAGCAAAAAGGCTGTCAGAGCAATATGGATTTAAATTAGGTAAACCAGAGCTGGTGTTCTTTACCAGTATTAACTATATGGCCTGTCACCCGGATATTTCCGAGTCAAAACTGGAGAAGATAGACAGGGCACTGGAGGAGATGTATATCAGCGGCGACGTTCAGCAGTTTCTGGAAATTGATCTTTAACGAGTTTGATTAAGGCAGATAAACGGCGGGGTAGAAGTTAGTTGTGCTGGCAGTTGAACAAGAAGAGTTGTTGAGCAGGCAGAAAAGGCGGTTACCTGCTCAACATTTAAAACTCTATCTGTTAAGTAACAGCTTTAAAGTACTTTGTTCGCTGCGTAGATCGCGGATAGTCAGGAATGCGCCACATGTCCATACAATACACGCCATAGTAAACAGCAGGCCACCATCGTTACCAATCACTTCACCGGCACTGTTAAATTCAGGCATCACGATACCTAGTGGTGTGAACAGGTGGAAGAAAATCGCACCAGTCATAATGCCAACACTCATCAGCGCGCCCAGACCGTGAAAACGACTAAACAGCATAAAGGCGGCAATCAGCTCGGCGAAGCCGATTAGATAACCACCGACACTGCCAAACCATGCCAGCCCTGACCATTCACCCAATGTACCGAAAATAAATTCTGTCTCATAAGAACCGGTAAATTTAAAAAACAGAGACTGAATAAAAACAAATGCAATAAATGCGGATGGTACAAATTTTAGTAGCTTAGATTTCATGAGAAGTCCTTTGTAATTAAGTGGCCAGTGGCGTATACCATCAAAAGACCAAAGAGGGCTGAAAAATATTTCACAAAGATATAACTTTTTATTTAGTGGAGAAAAGGGCGATTGTAAAGTAACCACCGTTCTGTCATCAGGGAAGATTTTAAATAACAGATCGCAAAAAGTTACCGCGATTGTCATCAGACAGATATCAATAAAAAAACACCGCGCCAGTGATGGCGCGGTGGAGTTCGACGAATGGGTTCAGTTTAGCTGACGATTAAATCGTAATCCTGTTGCAGAACCTGAATTATCTCTTGCTTAGGGTTGGCAGATAACTCAATTTTACTGCCGGTGATTTTTTCAGCGATACCTATATAAGTTTCTGAGATTTGCTGAATGGCATGAAGAGGCAACTCGTTGTCTTCTGCCAGTGCCTGACGCTCATCCATTCTACTTTTATTCAGCAGAATATCCGGGTCAGGGAAGTAGTTAAGTAGAAACTGGCGGAAGCCCTCTTTGGAATTCTCGACAATATTGCCTTTTTTATATTCTGATTCCTGCCAGATACGTGAAGAGTCGGGAGTACCAACCTCATCCATATAGATTAATTTGCTCTGGCCGTTTTTATCTGTGACATATCCGAATTCAAATTTGGTATCAACAAAGATCTGACCTAGCTTTTCAAGGGCATTGCTAATTACCTCAAAACCATCCTTGAGCAGCTTTTCGTATAAAGCGATATCTTCGCTGCTTTGAAAATTAAAAGCGTTGTAGTTGTTTACAATATCGTCGCGGGTGATATTGACATCATCAGCCTCAGGAACGCCCGGAATACCTTTAAGTATGCCTTTGGTCGATGGTGTGAACAGAAGCTCGGCAAGGCGGCCATTCTGCGTTAGTCCTTCAGCAAGCTTGATGCCACAAAACTCACGCTCTCCGTTACTGTATGAACGCCACATCGAACCTGTGATATAGCGGCGGCAAATGGCTTCTATCATTACCGGTCTGGCTTTCTGAACGATCCAGACAAAAGGGTGGGGAATATCGAGAATATGGCTTTCGGCCAGACCGTTCTCTTTAAACAGCCGGAACCAGTGATTAGAGATAGCATTTAGCGCCGCTCCTTTTCCCGGAACGCCTTTAAGTCCGTTTTCACCTTTCCAGATGCAATCAAATGCCGAGATACGATCACTGATTACCATGACCGCAAGAGGGGTGTCGGCAGGAACATCATAACCTTTCTGTTTAATCAGCCTACGGCTATCTTGTTCAGTAAGCCAGTAAACGGAGCGGACTTTACCGCTATGAACGGGCTTATCGGTGCGAATTGGAAGATCATCGTTAACGGCGAGCACTTGATCCGAAAGGTTCATGTTGTATTCCCTTACTACGTAATGATTTTAATCGACTATTTTACAGGTCAGGCTGTAGATAACTGCGAATGATACCAGAAGTTTTCAAACCTTCCAGATAAAAAGCAAACGATTGCGTAAGAATTGAGTTTTAGAAAATAACAGCAGGCTTAAAGGAAGAACAGAGAAAAAGCCTGACTGCGGATGCAGGCAGGCTGAAGTAAATTAGTGCCAAAGGTGAGAAGCGCTCTGCTGTGACTCAGTGAGGAAAAAAACGTTACAGTGATAGTCGCCGGCAACAGAAAGAACTTTGGCCTTTTCGTAATGGCTAAGAGTGCTACTGGCAACAACGGCACTTGCGGTACCAGCCTGAATTGCCTTAATAACAATCTCTGCTTCACTCAGGTGCAGTGAAGGTTTCATATGGATGACATTGCTGCAATTAATATCGAATGAAGTTAGCTCAGTATGAGAAGGGCGGGGACAGTTTGCAGTAAACAAAATCCATTGTCTTTTATTGGATAGCTCTGCCAGTTGGCGATAAACATTGTGATCATACTGATTAGTATTCAGAGAGAAATCAGTGCTGTTATTAACCGGTAGTGCGCGTTTTTCTGTATTGATTTGAAGCATAATACTGTTCCCATGTACATACTGTATAAACAAACAGTACTTGTATTTCACCCATTGATCAAGTGTTTTTTGTCGGTTAATTCATCGATGTGATGAATAAACTGACAAATTGATGCGCGAGAGCGGTTTTAACCTGTTTCTGAAAAGGAATTTTGACAGAGAGTACTTTGCTGAAGATAGAGAGTGGGCAGGATCAAAAAGAGTCGCTATACAGCGACTCTATTGAAGCTAAGCTTATTTTATTGGTTGATATCGCTGCTTCTTCCGTTGAGTGCGAGTTCATCCCTGTTGAATAGGCGGACATCTAACCTTGCCATATCATTGCATTGAGCACATGAAAAATGGCATTTGCCGTCAACATAATCGTGACGTGTCAGTAAGCTTAGTTTGTTACACCAATCGCATACGCCTTCTTTAGTGAACATAACTTTTCTCCGTCAACATCGATTAATCGATTACGAGTAGGGAATCGTAATTCGGTCACGGATTATACACAAAACATCTTGGCGTGTTAATAAAATGTTATTTTAATTTTTACTGGTTTTTTTTAAGTGGCTAACAACAAGCTTTACCGCAGCATTCAAGCGTTTCATCTCTTCTTCGCTGCCGTTGGCATCGGGGTGGTAAACACGGCTGAGCATTTTATATCTGGCCTTTATCGCTTTTTCGCCGGGGATATCATTTGTTTTAAAGCCGAGCAGGGCACAAGCAAGGGAAAGATTATTATCTGCAGCGTTTATCTGTTTTACCTGCTGATTCTGTTTTAACTGTTGATGAGCTTTATTGATATGTAACTGAAGGGATTTAATCTTCTTTTTCTGTTGAGATATGGTCTGTTGCAGCGCGTCAGTCTGAGACTGCTTTTTAGTTCTTCTGGAACGTTTCAGGGCAACGAAAGCGACCACCATAGTGAGCAGAGTCGCGGTGATAACGGCATCCAGCCGGAATAGTTTATGAGATTCTGAGTCTGTGTTTTTCGCCGGCGGGATATCTTCACTCTGAGCGAGATCTTCATCTATCTGTTTATCCAGTGAGGCAATAGAAGAGACCTGTCTGGCGCGCTGTTGATTAAACAAGGCTTCCAATACGCGGGCATAGCCTTGTTCTGCTTCTGAGTCTCCCTGTTCTGTGGCAATTTGATACCAGTTTTCAGAGACAGTGAGTGGGTTAAGAAACTGTTCTTGTTTTGATTCATACAAGCTGGCTAACAGCGCTGCCGCTGAACTGTCACCATTAACAGCGGCTTTTGCAGCCCAATAGTGAGCCCGTTTGAACTTATTTTCCTTCTGATACTGAGTTGCCAGTTCTATCTGGGCATCAAGCTGGTTTTGTTCTGCCCGGGCAATAAGGTCTTCACTGGGTTGTGCCATCAGTGAGCAATTGAAAATCAGGGAAAGCCAGAGAAAGCGCAGCGTTTTGTTATGACTTCCCATTGTTATCCTATCCTCGGTTAGTTGCTCTCGGTTTATAGCTTATGTTTATTTAAGCATCTTACGCGCTTGTGCACCTTCAACAGGTTTATTTACCGAGATCTTGCGCCCTTTTTTCAGGCCGACTTCGTAATCCGCGGTAATATTTTTCATCGCTTCTTTTAGCTGTTGTTTAAACGTTTCCCGGTCGATATTTTTAAACTCTTTATCAATATAGTTATTGATTTTGTTGTTAGAGTCTTCATCAGGCGCAATTTCAGGCAGCTTTTCCAGTGCTCCTTCTACCCAGCCGGAAACAAAGGAGTTAACCCTTTTCGTCACTTCAGTATTGCTGGTGCCGGAACCGGCAAAGCTATTACGGAACTGTCCCGTTTGTTCATTCATCTCACGGTAGATAATGTCAAAGGCAAAGGCGGCGAAAATCGCTCTGTCCGCTTCACCGATAAACTCGGCGCGCTTAAGTCCTTTGTGGTTAAGCAGTACCGCTTCCACTCCAAATTTAGTATTGATACCACGAATAATTCTGAGGATGGTTGAGCTGATACTCGCCGGTAGCAGATGAGTCGACTGGGTCTTACCCATTTTTATAAACTCAATATCGTCTTTATCCAGACCATACTTAAGCATCAGTCTGTGAGCCATTTTTATCGCCTGAGCAGCCTCATTTACGTTGGCTGAGTTACCCAGTTCAAGACATTTGGCGATTTTTTTAAGGGCTTTTTGTTTATCCATCGAACTTCTTATTCTGACCAATTTGGTAAAGAAAGTCGGCTATTTTACCGATTTTTGCCTGTGAGATAAAGCAATGGCTAATAAAACCGGGCGGCTTAAACGGCTTTGACTGTTTTAATTATAAAAGATGTGAATCTATTCGGGGGCAGGAACAATAAAAAGGCCACCCTTAGAGAGTGGCCGCTTAATGATGCGATTGCGGGCTGTGGCGTTAAATTCCCAGCTCGTCCAGAAGATCACTGGCAAGGTCATCAGGGATATCTTTCTCTTTGGCCTGATTACTCTTGTTTTGCGCCGCTTCAATAATGGAATCCGGTGTTTCATTCTCTTCTTCAGAATCAAACTCTTCTAACTGAATAAACTCAGTTTTGTCCATCGCCAGTTCCAGATAGAAAATGTTGTTGTTTTCTGTGGTGAAGGTAACACGGCGTGCCTGAGGTCTGTCGAGGTTAGTATCGATAGAGATCATTACCTGCTTGTTGATGGCCAGCATTTTAGGCTGGTTCTGAGTAATATTAGTTTTTAACTCTTTACGGACTTTACTGGTAAAGTCACCGACCAGCTGGTTCATCAGTTCGCCCAGTACATCACCTACTTCGTCAGAAGTGTGCAGGATTGCCAGTTCCTCTTCCGGCATTCCCATATGTCTCATGTAGTTGGTGTAGATCTCTAAAGCAGCTTGTGAAGTGAAGTTAATAACAACTAAGCCGGAGAAACCGCCGTCAAACAGAACAAAACAGCCAAAGTCAGGCTTTAAGCAGGTTTTATTGATTTTCTGCACCATAGCAGAGTAAGAAACATTTGAATCTGTGGCTGATGATAAAACGCCAGATACTGACTGGCATAATTTAAGAAGAATATCTTCTGTAGTTACTACTTTATTTTTTCTCATTTTAGTCCGTTCTTTCGCAGGTTTTGACACACTTTCTGATACTGATTAAAAAGATTAGCAGTCTGCAAGGTTTTGTTCATATTTCAAATGTTGTAAAGTGACCGCAATCATAAAAATCAGAACGAAACCCGTACTGTAGGACTCAGTGAAGTTGGGGCAGGAAGCAAGATGTTACCAAGACTAGAAAATAGCAACAGTGTTGATCCCGTCGTTATTAAGTTACTCAATGATCTAAAAGTTAAAGGTTTTTTGGGTGATATCGAAACTCAGTATAGCAGCCGCTTAGCCGTTGCGACTGACAACAGTATTTATCAGCAACTGCCTCAGGCGGTTGTCCATCCTAAAGCAACAGAAGATATCGTTTTACTCGGTAAACTGTTGTGCAATCAGGAATATGAAAGAGTTACCGTTTCGCCACGGGGCGGTGGTACCGGCACCAATGGTCAGTCACTGACTCCCGGAATAGTGGTGGATCTCTCCCGCCATATGAATAAGGTTCTGGAAATCAATCAGCAGGAAGGCTGGGTGCGGGTTCAGACCGGAATCATCAAAGACCAGCTCAATGATGCTATCAGGCCATACGGCTATTTCTTCTCTCCGGAACTCTCAACCAGCAACCGGGCAACACTAGGCGGAATGATTAATACTGACGCGTCCGGTCAGGGCTCGTTGGTGTACGGAAAAACCTCCGATCACGTTCTCTCTCTTCAGGCGGTATTTGCCGATGGTTCTCAGTTTGAAACCGACGGTTCAAAAGGGCTTCCTCAGCAAGGAGAGTTGGCTTATCAGGCTTTTGAGATAGCTGAGCAGGTCTGCCGGGAGAACAGAGAGGAGATTTGCGCTAAGTTTCCGCCTCTCAGCCGCTTTCTGACCGGGTATGATCTGAAAAATGCCCTGAGTGAAAGTGGTGAGTTTGATCTGACGCGGATTTTATGTGGCTCTGAAGGCTCCCTCGCGTTTATAACTGAGGCAAAGCTGAACCTGACACCGATTCCCGAGAAACGTGTTCTGGTTAATGTAAAGTATGACAGTTTTGATTCGGCACTAAGAACTGCTCCGTTACTGGTTGAAGCCAATGCACTGTCGGTTGAGACTGTAGACTCAAGAGTACTTAATCTGGCTAAGCAGGATATTGTCTGGAATAGCGTCAGCGAACTTCTTACCGATGTTCCGGATAAAGAGATGCTGGGCATTAATATTGTTGAGTTTGCCGGAAATGATAGTGAAGAGATCACGGCTGCCGTTGAGCGCCTGACGGGTATTCTGGATGGTATGGCAGAAAAGCAGCAGCAGGGCATTATCGGCTATCAGGTTTGTGATGATCTTGCCAGTATCGGCCGCATCTACAATATGCGTAAAAAAGCGGTGGGGTTGCTTGGTGCAACGGAAGGTAAAGCAAAACCTATCGCCTTTGTTGAAGATACTTGTGTGCCACCGGAAAATCTGGCGGACTTTATTGCTGAGTTCCGTGAGCTGTTGGACAGCAAATCCCTGCAGTACGGTATGTTCGGCCATGTTGATTCCGGGGTACTGCATGTTCGTCCTGCCTTAGACCTGTGTGATCCTCTACAAGAGCAGCTAATGCTGGAGATCTCTGATCATGTTGTAAAACTGGTTGCCAAATATGGCGGCCTGATGTGGGGAGAGCATGGAAAAGGCTACCGTTCAGAATATGGCCCGGAGTTTTTCGGTGATTCACTGTTTTATCAGCTAAGAAGAGTTAAAACGGCCTTCGATCCTCATAACAAAATGAACCCGGGCAAGATATGTACTCCCCTTGAATCCGGTGCCGAACTGGTCAAAGTGGACGGAACTAAGCGGGCCCATTTTGACCGTCAGATAGATGTAAAAGTTCGCGACAGCTTCCGTCAGGCAATGGAGTGTAACGGCAACGGTCTCTGCTTTAATTACGATACCAGTTCACCAATGTGTCCATCAATGAAGGTTACTGCTGACAGGCGTCACTCTCCTAAAGGGCGTGCCGGTCTGGTGAGGGAGTGGCTGAGGCAACTGACTGATCAGGGTATTGATATTCTGGATTTAGAGAATAATTCCCTGCAGAAAAGCCCGACAATAAAGCAGATGCTGGACAGAGTAACAAACAGCGTTAATAAACGACATGAGTATGACTTCTCTCATGAAGTCTATGATGCCATGAATGGCTGTCTTGCCTGTAAGGCGTGTGGCACTCAGTGTCCTATCAAGGTCGATGTACCAAGTTTCAGAGCCCGCTTCCTTAACCTCTACTATTCGCGCTATCAGCGGCCGGCAAAAGACTATCTTGTGGCCAATATTGAGACCATGCTGCCTGTGATGGCTAAAGTACCGAAAGTGGTGAATGCGGCTCTCTCACAGTCCTGGGTACAGAAGCTGACAGCGTCAACAGTCGGCTATATAGATGCGCCTCTGCTCTCCACTCCGGTACTGGCGAAACGGATTGCTGATTATCCGACCAAGTTATTTGATATGCAGGCTCTGGCGTCACTTTCAGCAGAGGAGCGTGAGCAACATGTATTGATTGTTCAGGACCCGTTCACTTCTTTCTATGAAGCTGAGGTTGTGGCTGATTTTGTTGCGTTGCTGGAGAGAATTGGCAAGAAGCCGGTAATTTTACCCTTTAAACCAAATGGTAAAGCGCAACATATTAAAGGCTTTTTAAAGCAGTTTACTGATACCGCCAGAACAACGTCTGGTTTTCTTAATATGGTCGCTGACCTTAATATTCCAATGGTCGGCGTTGACCCCGCATTGGTGCTCTGCTATCGCGATGAATATAAAGATATTCTTGCTGAGGGCAGGGGAGAGTTTCATGTGGCGAATGTACATGAGTACCTGCTACAAACCCTTGATAGCCTGAAAGTAGGCAACCCGTCCGATCAGGCGCCTTGGTATCTGTTTGCTCACTGTACCGAGAAAACACGTATGCCGAATGCTGAAAAAGAGTGGCAGACTATTTTCAAATTCTTTGGTGGTGTACTTGAGAGTGTTCCTGTTGGTTGCTGTGGTATGGCGGGTACTTTTGGTCATGAACTGGATAAGTATCAGATGTCGAAAGATATCTATGATCTGAGCTGGAGTGGTCAAATGGAGAAGTTGCCGAAAGAGCGCTGTCTGGTCTCTGGTTACTCCTGTCGTAGTCAGGTAAAACGCTTTGAACAGCAAAAAGTCAGACATCCGCTACAGGCATTACTGAGCCTGACGGAAAACTAACAGCAAGTTGCGGAGAAAGAGATGGATAAACTTGAGCTAAAAGTACCACCTGTAGCGGTTTTTATTGTTTCTCTGCTGCTTATCTATCTGGCTGATAAGGTTAACACCTTTGATATTGAGTTGCCGTTTAGCTGGCTTGTGTTTGCCGTTTGCTTTGTTGCCAGCGGCTATTTTGGCCTGAGTGGTATCTGGGCATTTAAAAAGGCCGGTACCACGGTTAACCCGGTAGAGATAGAGAAAGCCAGCGCAGTTGTTGATAGTGGTGTATATAGGTTTAGCCGTAACCCTATGTATCTTGGTTTGCTGTTACTTCTGATTGGCTATGGTTATCTGCAGCAAAACCTATTGAGCCTGCTGGTTTCAGTTTTGTTTGTGCTGTATATGAACCGTTTTCAGATCACTCCTGAAGAGAGCTTTTTGCAGCTTAAGTTCGCGGATGATTACACTCGCTATAAGGAAAAGGTAAGACGCTGGATATAGTTGAAAAAAGTAAAAGGCCTGCTAAAAAGCAGGCCTTACTAATTTGATCGGATAATTTGCTTATGCAGCAGCATCCAGTTTTTGCAGGAAAGCTTCTTTACACTCAAAGAAGTATTCCACTAGCTGATCGATAGCTTGCTGATCGTATGGACGAAGGCCGCTGGCAACCATACGCTTAACGCCTTTACCTACTATATTGCCATCTTCTTTAAAATCAAAATTAAGTGTTACAACACCACGTTTACCGTCTACGTCAAAAGTGGCACCGGCAAACTCTACTTCAGGGTGAGTAATATCCATACGGTCAAACTCTACTTCCATACTTTCGTAGATCACTAACGGGCGCTGGCAATTGATCATCATCTGCTGCTCTTCCATCAGCGGAACCATAATATGAGGGAAGTTCATGCCAGAGAACTGCACATAGCTTTTCACTACATGTTCGATAAATTCAGGGTTGTGGTTTACTTCACCCTGATGCTGCATATGCAGGTACTCTTTACCTTTTTCATCTACCAGAGAGCTGTCATTTTCGCCTCTCTCTTCAATGTGTAGTGCTACTCCGTCACTGACCATACCGGAGAAGTCAAAACGCATCTTCTGGCTGATACCTTCTTTTTTCAGCAGAACGGCAAACAGTAGATCGCCCGGAACGCAAAAACGTTTGTTATCTTCGTCATGGATAGGGTTAAAGTCGCCCGCTACCTTTTTGGCAAAGTGGCTTGCCTGTTGGCGGGTAAACTGAAACTGTTCGTTACTTACTGAAAAATAGGGATTTAGAAACATAATTTTCTTTATATAGCCAAAAAACGGGGTAATTATATACAAAATAACTGAGTCAATGGTCTATCCAGTGCCACAGCATCAGATATGTAATGACAATCATATAGTGTGACGGAGTATTTTGCAGAAAAAATAAATAGATTTTCATTTCAGCAGCTAAATAGTTGTACCTAAATATGCGTCACTTCGGCAAATATCGAACAAAAACACGCGTAAACCCATCCATGGGGCTCCGCCGCGCCATCCTTGGCGCGGAGGGTTTGTTTTTCGATATCTGCCTGATGACAAAATCTGGAGCACAATTAAGAACCGTTATTTAGAGCTTTTTTGATTAAATCCAGAGAGAAACGCAACAACAGTGGTAAACTTGCTGCGCAAAAATAGCATTAACAGGAAATATACTCGTGTCTCATCCAACTGAAATGACCTTTTTCAAACGCTTTGTCAGCGATATTTTGTCGGGCAAAAAAGTAATCACCATCAGAGATGAAAGTGAGAACAACTATCTGCCGGGAAGTACCGTAGAAGTAAGTACCTTCGAAGAGAATCAGTGGTTTTGTCGTCTGAAAATAACCAAGGTTGAACCGATACTGTTTGATGAATTGACCGATTATCACGCCAGTCAGGAGAATATGACTCTTCAGCAGTTAAAGGAGATTATTGCTGAAATCTATCCCGGCATAAGTAAGTTATGGGTTATCTCATATCAATTAGCCGAATAGATTGATAATTTATTCGCCGCTTCTCTTTGCATTTCAATTATTAGCGAGTAAAATCCCCCTCTTGGTGAATCTCCGGTATACGTATTACTGAGTGAGGTTCACTGAGCAAATTATTCAATTTACCAAAACTAACATGTGTTGCTTGGTACGCAACACCACTGTAAGGAACTAACATGCCTGTAATTACTCTTCCTGACGGTAGTCAACGTCAATTTGATAACCCTGTTTCAACTATGGATGTTGCTGCATCTATCGGCCCTGGTCTTGCTAAAGCAACCATTGCCGGCCGTGTTGATGGCAACCGTGTTGATGCCTGTGACCTGATTGAAAACGATGCAAGTCTGGAGATCATCACTACTAAAGATGAAGATGGACTGGAAATTGTTCGTCACTCCTGTGCTCACCTGCTTGGTCATGCAATTAAACAGCTGTTCCCTGAAACGAAAATGGCTATCGGTCCAACCATTGATAGCGGTTTTTATTACGATATCGATCTTGAGCGCTCTCTGACTCAAGAAGATCTTGATGCGCTGGAAAAGCGTATGAAAGAGCTGGCGAAAACCAAGTATCAGGTTATCAAAAAGAACGTTAGCTGGCAGGAAGCGCGCGATACTTTTGAAGCGCGTGGCGAGAGCTACAAAATGGAAATTCTGGATGAAAACGTCTCTAAAGATGACCGTCCGGGACTTTACCACCATGAAGAATATATCGATATGTGTCGTGGTCCTCACGTACCACATATGGGATTCTGTCAGCACTTTACTCTGCTGAATGTTGCCGGCGCATACTGGCGTGGTAACAGCGATAACAAAATGCTTCAGCGTATCTACGGTACGGCTTTTCATGATAAGAAAGCACTGAAAGCGCATCTGACTCGTCTGGAAGAAGCCGCTAAGCGTGACCACCGTAAAATCGGTAAACAACTTGACCTGTTCCATATGCAGCAGGAAGCACCGGGTATGGTGTTCTGGCATCATAACGGCTGGTCAATCTTCCGCGATCTGGAAGTGTTTGTCCGCGCCAAGCTGGATGAGTACGGCTATCAGGAAGTAAAAGGTCCTCTGATGATGGACCGTGTACTGTGGGAGCGCTCTGGTCACTGGGACAAGTATGCAGATGCCATGTTTACAACCAGCTCAGAGAACCGTGAGTACGCAATCAAACCAATGAACTGTCCGGGACATGTTCAGATCTTTAACCAGGGCCTGAAATCTTACCGTGACCTGCCTCTGCGTATGGCTGAGTTCGGTTCATGTCACCGTAACGAGCCATCTGGTGCTCTACACGGTCTGATGCGTGTACGCGGATTCACTCAGGATGATGCTCACGTATTCTGTACGGAAGACCAGATTCAGTCTGAAGTGACTGAATGTATCAAGATGGTTTATGACGTATACAAGACATTCGGCTTTGAAGAGATTGAAGTTAAGCTTTCTACCCGTCCTGAAAAGCGTGTAGGTAGTGATGAAATTTGGGACCGTTCAGAAGAAGCACTGAAAGAGTCGCTGGAAAATCTGGATATCAAATATGAGATTCAGGAAGGCGAGGGTGCATTCTACGGACCTAAAATCGAGTTTACCCTGCATGACTGTCTGGATCGCGCATGGCAATGTGGTACGGTTCAGCTAGACTTCAACTTGCCGGGTCGTTTAGGTGCAACTTATGTTGGTGAAAATAACGAGAGATTAATTCCTGTTATGATTCACCGTGCTATTTTAGGCTCGTTAGAGCGCTTTATCGGTATTCTTATTGAAGAATATGCAGGTTTCTTCCCGACCTGGCTTGCTCCTGAGCAGGCAGTGATTATGAATATCACTGACAAACAGGCTGAATACGTTAAAGAAGTAGCAAATAAATTGCAAAAATCAGGATTTAGAGTCAAACCAGACTTGAGAAATGAGAAGATAGGCTTTAAAATCCGCGAACATACTTTAAAACGTGTGCCGTATATGCTCGTTTGTGGTGACCAGGAGATGGAAGCCGGCGAAATCGCAGTACGTACTCGTAAGGGCAAGGACCTGGGTAAGTTTAAGGTTGAAGACTTTATTAGTCACCTTGAACAAGAGGTTTCAAGCCGTAAGCTTAATCTGGAGGAATAAACTATTAAAGGCGGAAGACGTGGCCAACAACCGGCCAAACAAAACCAGCACCGTTTAAACGGTGAAATTCGTGGCGTTCGTGAAGTTCGTTTAACTGGCGCAGATGGTGAATCAGTAGGTGTCGTAAAGATTGCTGAAGCATTAGAAGCTGCCGCAGAAGCTGGTATGGATCTTGTTGAGATCAGCCCTAACGCCGAGCCACCAGTTTGTCGTGTGATGGACTATGGCAAGTTCCTCTTCGAAAAGAGCAAAGCTGCTAAAGAGCAGAAGAAGAAGCAAAAGCAGGTTCAGATTAAGGAAGTTAAATTCCGTCCTGGAACTGATATTGGAGACTATCAGGTAAAACTACGCAACCTGACCCGTTTCCTTGAAGACGGCAACAAAGTGAAGGTAACAATTCGCTTCCGTGGCCGCGAAATGGCACACCAAGAGATTGGCGTTGATGTTCTGAATCGTCTGAAAGAGGACACTGTTGATTTAGCAGTAGTAGAATCTTTCCCGACCAGAATTGAAGGTCGTCAAATGATCATGGTGCTAGCCCCTAAGAAGAAGTAACTAACGGCTTGCAAGTAATACAGCCCTGTAGCTGTTAAGGCTACGGGGTTTTATTCGCCCTGGTTACTATGTTTATTAACAACTAACAATGCGGAGTTCTTCATCATGCCTAAGATGAAAACCAACAGAGGTGCTGCTAAGCGTTTCAAGAAAACAGCTGGTGGTATTAAGTACAAGCACGCTACAAAACGTCACATCCTGACCAAGCGTACTACTAAGAACAAGCGTCAGCTTCGTCCAAATGCAATCCTTCCTAAGTGTGAAGTAGCTGCAGTTGTTCGTATGCTTCCATACGCATAATTCTTTTTAGTTTATTAATCGTTTAGTTTAGGAGAGACAACATGCCTCGCGTAAAACGTGGTGTACAAGCTCGTGCATCTCACAAGAAAGTTCTAAAGCAAGCTAAAGGTTACTACGGTGCACGTTCACGTGTATATCGTGTAGCTTTTCAGGCAGTTACTAAAGCTGGTCAATATGCATACCGTGACCGTCGCGCTAAGAAGCGTCAGTTCCGTCAACTATGGATCGCTCGTATTAACGCTGCTTCTCGTCAGAATGGTCTATCTTACAGCCGTTTCATCAACGGTCTTAAGAAAGCTTCTATCGAGATCGATCGTAAGATCCTTGCTGATATCGCTGTATTCGACAAAGCTGCTTTCGCAGTACTTGTTGAAAAAGCGAAAGCTGCTCTTTAATCAGAGCTGCTGTAAAGGCTTTTAAAAAGAGACCTTAGGGTCTCTTTTTTTATAGCTGAACAAAAGTCTTCTGACTGGCTGGGCTAAACTTAATGTCAGCGAAAAGTGTTACCTATGGAGTGAGTGTGAAAAATCCCACAGCAAAGGGTGAAGAGTCGCAGGTGGAGTCGCCCTGTATCAGGCACTGCTGTCTGGATGAGCAGGACATTTGTGTCGGTTGTTTCAGAAGCCTTGATGAGATTATTAACTGGTCTGCCAGCAACAATAGTCAGCGACAGCAGATACTGGAGAGATGCTTAACACGACAACAAAAAACATAAGCATGTTCTCACGGAAGTAGGATATGGAGAGTTTATGATTAGCTGCAATCTTTATGATTATATTGAAATAGCCTGTATGCACAGATATCCGCTGAAAATCACTATGCAAAGTTCTGATGTTATTGAAGGCGTGGCACTGGATACTTCGCTGGACAGCGAGCGCAATGAGTGCATTAAGATTCAGCAGGAGGATAAGATCAGACTGGTTGTTTTGCAACAGATAACCGAGATGGAAGTACTAAAGCATAATCCCCATTTTAGCCATGTCAGGTTCAGCTAATATTTCTACTGAATAAAGCAGTAGATATAGAGCACTGCTTCTCTGTTTTCGGTTTACAGAAAGGAAGAAAGCCCTTGCGGGCCTTCGTAAACGGAGTATTTTTTAAACCAACTTAGAAGGTTTCGGTTAACAGTTCTACCAGCTCATTTTCTGTTGTGGGCATTTTAGACAGCTCTACATAAGCAGAAGCTCCCCCTTTCAACATGTATGCGGTTGTTGTGCCATGATCATGGTGGAACCATTTACCGTTAACACATACATCTGTGTAACATTTAGGGTCTTGTTTTAATTTCATATGGTTACATCCTTAATCTTTTGTTTACCTGCTTGCAACATATTATGCTTGCGGGATTGAAATGTTGATCTAAATCAATAATAAAATGCTTTTACCTCTAAAGGATTAAGGTTGTTTGTTAAATTAGTGATAGTGGACGGTTAAATTGTCGCTGCTATTTCCATCAGTTATTCAGCAGCAGACTGCTATTACAATATTAAAACAGGATTAATCATGAAATTTCTCTGGCTAAAACTTCTGCTTACTGTGTTTGTGTTTGCCGGCTTATTTGTTCTGGTCTACGTTAAGGTAGCCAGCGGTACGGCTTAAAGCGGTAGTATCCGGTAGATATTTCCTCTGTCAGTACTGAAATAGAGAAAGCCGTCCGGGCTTAGGGCAATATGGCGAATCCGTTGATTGAGATCAGTTGCCAGCCTTTCCTCCTCCTTAAGAACATTGCTGTCTGAGACAGACACCACGTTAATATGGGTCAGCTTAAGGGCACCGGACAGAAGTTTGCCATCCAGCTGCGGATATTTAGTTCCGCGGTAAAGAATAAGGCTGCTAGGTGCGATTGAGGGAATATAGACCAGAAGAGGCGACTCTATTCCGGCTTTCTCTTTAAAATCTGAAACATTGATTGGCCCCCAATACTCTTTTCCGTGTGAAGTCACCGGCCAGCCGTAGTTTGCACCGGGTTTGATTAAGTTGATTTCGTCACCGCCACGGGGGCCGTGTTCGATGGACCACAACTGTTTTTTTCGTTTGTCATAGAAGATACCTTGCGGATTACGGTGACCAAAACTCCAGATCTCGTCAGGCACTTTTGCATCATCTGTAAAAGGGTTATCTGCCGGGCTGGTTCCGTCAGCATTAAGGCGAAGAATTGTGCCGGCATGGTTACTTGTGTCCTGACCATTTTCTCTTACTCCGCGGTCACCAACGGACATATAGAGGTAGCCCTTATCATCAAAGGTAATTCTGCTGCCAAAGTGACGGCTGGTGTTAGTGGCGGAATCTGTCTGCAATACTTGTTGCCACTCAATTCGGTTATTTTGACTAAGCTTACCTTTAACAAGGGTAGTAACCGCACCCGGGTTAGTTTTTTTGCTGTAAGTAAGGAACATCTGGCCGGAGCTGCCGGGTTGCAATTTAATATCCATCAGGCCGCCCTGACCACCGCTATAGACATTGTTCGGTGCATTTAAGCTTTCAGATGTGCCGTTAGTCAGGTTTAGTCGCTTAAGAGAACCGGATCGTTCTGTCACTATCAGAGTGGAAGCATCTACAAAGTCAAAACCCCATGGTACGCTCAAGCCGGAAAAGACTTTTTGATATTGATATTCCTGTGCTGAAACAGAGCTACAGAGTGCAATTAGTGTGGAAACGACAAGCTTTTTCATGGTTAAGACTCTTTCGCCGGACTATTTTCAATAGAGTAATTGTAGTTATTTTAGCCAAAATATGCCGGAGTCAAAGTTTAGCTGATTATTTTAGAAAATAATGCATAGCTAATATTGTCATTATATATACTTGAAATATCGGCATAATCAGGAAGGCAGAATGAAGTCATTTATTTGGGATAAAAACTTTGAGACCGGAATAAAAGAGGTCGATGAACAGCATCTATATCTGGTTGAGTTGGTTAACCGCTATGGTGAACTAATTACTGAAAATGACTTTTCCATTGAAGATGCCAAATCTGCCCTGAAAGAGCTCTCCGCTTATACTTCGTACCACTTCCGCAATGAAGAGATGATGATGAAGAGAGCAGGTATCTCCCGCCAACATTACGATGAACATTGTGAAACCCACCAGAAGTTTGTCCGTGATATCGAAGAGTTTGCCGATGCTGTTTCCCACGATAGCGTTAACCTGTCTGCTTCGTTGCGGGACTTCCTTGTTCAGTGGCTGGTTTATCATATTCTCGGCAGTGATCAGAATATGGCTCGTCAGGTCAGGGCTATAGAGGCAGGTAAAGATGCAGACACTGCCTTTGAGGATGGTGAGCGTGAACACGATGGTGCCATCGGCCCGCTGATTAAATCTCTGAAAGGAATGTTTGAGCAGCTATCCCAGCGAAATAAAGAGTTGCTACTTCTTAACCAGTCCCTTGAAGATAAAGTAAAACAGCGTACTCAGGAACTCTCTCTGGCCAATGAAAAACTAAAGCAGCTCTCTTACACAGATACCCTTACCCAGTTACCGAATCGCCGTTTTGCGATGAAAGAGATAGCAAAACAGTGGCAGTATTCGACAAGCAGCGGAGCAGGGCTGATCTGCATGCTTATCGATGTTGATAAGTTTAAGCTGGTCAATGATACCTGCGGCCATGATGCCGGTGATGAGTTACTGATTGAGATCGCTACCAGATTAAAAGAAAATTTCAGAAAAGAAGACATGGTATGTCGCTTGGGTGGTGATGAGTTTCTGGTAATCTGCCCGGAGCTGGATATGCATCAGGGGTTGTTACTGGCGGCAAAAATGCATAATGAGATGCAGAAGATCCGTATGGAGTTTGATGAGTTTTGCTGGCAGGGCAGTATTAGTGTTGGTGTCAGTAGTATCGGACAAGGCGTAGAAACCGTTGAGCAGTTGATAAAGCTGTCTGATGAGTCCGTTTATCTGGCCAAAAATGCCGGTAAAAACTGTATCAGGGCGATACAAGAGTAATTCTCTCGCCCTTACGTTGACAAACTCTTTTATTGCTATTTATGATGCGCGGTTCAATCAGCATCCAGATAGAGTGATATGAGTAAATCTAAGGCAGAAGACGGCCAAAACGCAGATGTCAGGCAAAAGGATACCTCGCGACAGGTTAAAATAACCAAGATCAGTTCGTCAGGCCTTCACCACAACAACAGGCATAAAGGCCGATATGATCTTCCGGCTCTGATTCGTGCCGTTCCTGAGTTGGAAAAGCATCTGGTTATTACGCCGCGTGGCGAACAGAGTATTAACTTTTCCGACCCGGTGGCGGTTAAACTGCTCAATAAAGCCCTTCTTGCTAAAGAGTATAAAGTCAGCAACTGGGATATTCCTGAGGGCTATCTTTGTCCACCGATCCCCGGCAGGGCAGACTATATTCACCGTCTCTCTGACTTGTTAGTCAAGGACAGTCCCGTTTTAAAAGCCGCCGCAATAAAGGCGCTGGATATCGGTGTCGGGGCAAACTGTATCTACCCGATAATCGGAGTCACTGAATATGGCTGGCATTATACTGCCAGCGATATTGATCCAGTCTCGGTAAAGTCAGCACAGGTCATCGCTGAGAATAATGCTGTATTGCAGGGAAACATTCACTGCCGTCTTCAGTCAGAAGCGAGACACTTTTTCCGCGGAATTATCCGGCCCGATGAGTATTACCATGTCACCACCTGCAACCCGCCTTTTCATAAATCTCTGCAGGAAGCGACTAAAGGGACTGAACGTAAAATCAGTAACCTGAATGCCAACAGGCAAAAACGTGGCCAGAATAAGGACTTCGGCAAAGAAAAAAGCAAAACCGTTCTTAACTTTGCCGGACAAAAAGCGGAGTTATGGTGCTCCGGCGGTGAAGAAGCTTTTATCAGAAATCTCGCTCGGGAAAGTGGCCAGTTTAAAGGGCAGGTGCTCTGGTTTAGTACGCTGGTTTCAAAAAAGGAAAACGTACGCTTTCTGCGTAAAGCACTGGAAAAAGTCGCTGTAGCCGATATCAAAATAGTTGAGATGCAGCAGGGGCAGAAGAAGAGCCGTTTTGTTTGCTGGAGCTTTATGAACCACTCAGAGCGAAAACAGTGGCTAAAGGAGAGAGGGTAGCGGCGTTAACGTTTCCTCATAAAAAAGCAGGCCTTTGGCCTGCTTTTTATCCTTGCTGAGCGAATGCTTATACTTTAAATATTGAAACCGCTTTGCTCAGGGAGTCTGAGATTTTGGAAAGCTCTTT
Source organism: Vibrio sp. SCSIO 43137 (assembly GCF_028201475.1). NCBI lineage: Bacteria > Pseudomonadati > Pseudomonadota > Gammaproteobacteria > Vibrionales > Vibrionaceae > Vibrio > Vibrio sp. SCSIO 43137. The sequence continues at coordinate 1,469,888 of NZ_CP116383.1, forward strand.
ACTCAGCACTTCTGCTTTATCACTCTCTTCAGATACCCGGGTGGCTGAATGGCTTACGTTATTAACAGCATCATTGATTTCACTGGCTACGGCGCTCTGTTCCTCTGAAACTGTTGCAACCTGATCATTCAGGCTGCCAATGGTGTTCATACTGCTGCTGATAGATTCAAGAGAGTGGCTTACCTCTTCAACCTGAGTCAGGTTAAGTTCGACTTTTTCTTTACTCAGTTGCATAGCGCTGACCGCAGTACTGGTGTCGGCTTCCAGATTTTTCAGAATTGCATCGATCTCCTCTGTGGAAGACTGTGTTCTCATCGCCAGTGAGCGAACTTCATCGGCTACAACAGCAAAGCCACGGCCCTGATCGCCGGCACGTGCTGCTTCTATTGCCGCGTTCAGGGCGAGCAGGTTAGTCTGTTCTGCGATGCTCTGAATCACTTCCATCACACTGCAAACCTGTTGGCTACGTTCGCTCAGTACATTCACTACGTCAGTGGTATGGACAACTTCCTCAGAAAGTTCTCCTGTTACCCGTTTAAGCTGCTCTAACGACTCTTTGCCTGATGTAATGGCGGTGTGGCCCTGAGAGGCGGCATCAGATGCATTGCTGGCAATTTCTGCCAGTTCTGAAGAGGTTGAGGCCATCTCACCGGACGCCGTTGCCAGCTGATTTAACTGCTGATGTTGCTGCTCTATTCTTGCACTGTTATCGCTTGCTCCGGCAGATATACTCTCTGACGCCTGAGACAAGCGGCTGGTGGAGCGGGAGACATCCTGAATCACCGGCTGCATTTTGTTCAGGAAGCTATTACAAGCTTCAACCAGAGTGCGGGTTTCATCGTTGCTTAATGCTTCTGTCCGCTGAGTCAGGTTACCTGAAGCAACTTCAGAGAGAAGTGATACGGCACGGTGAATAGGGGTGACGATTTTTTTCGCCAACAGAGAGGTGATGATCACGCACACCAGAGCAACAGAAATCGCGATAACAAACTGTATATTTCTGCTGGCCTGATTTTCCGCAATAATGGTGGCTTCCAGCTGGTTAATATCACTAAATACGACTGCCTCATCAATCTGAATAATGATCTGCCATCCTTGATTAAGTTCGGTAAAGCGGATTGGGCTTGATGCGGTAATAACCCCATTTTCGATAGAGACCTGAGCCTGATTGTTCCCCAGCAAGGATTGTACTGAGCTGTCTGAAATCTCACTTCCCGATTGACCATTTATGCTACTACCTAAAACAAAACCGGTTTCGGATAGGATCATAACTTTACCGCTGCCGTCAAATAGAGCAGAGGCCGATTTGGTGGCAATTTCATTGAGAAACTGGATATCGAGATTCAGGCCGACAACACCAAAAAACTTATCCCGCACAACAATGGGTGCAGAAAGGGAAGTAATCAGTTTATTGTTACCGTCGCTGGCGGAACGGTGTGGTTTACTAAAGCAGGTCTGTTTGCTCTCCTTAGGGCAGAGATAGTACTCGCCTTTTCTCTCTCCGGAGTTATGCAGAGACTGATCTTCAAAGTCGTTCAGGGCTATGACTTTCAGCTCACCGCCTTCCATTGTCCAGTAGGGAGAAAAGCGGCCCTGCTTATTATGTCCCTGCTGATGGCGGAAAATTTTATCTGAACCACCGAGCACGTTAGGCTGCCAGACACTGAAAAAGCCTTCGTAGTCAGGGTTTTTCTCTACGCTGCTGGCCAGCAGGCCGTTAAGAAGTTGCCTGACCTCCATGGCGCCTATGCTGCCGTTAGCGAGTTCCCGCTTCACAGCTTCAAAACTAAGGGCAAGAGAGCCGACAAACTTTTGTGCAGAGCTTACTTCCTCGTGCACGGTTCTGGCTATTTTATTACTTTCTGATTTCAGGTTGGCTTCAGTCAACCCGGTAACCAGTGTCTGAGTATTGCTACGGGTGAGCTCCAGAATATTGTCCGAGCTGACCACCGAGCTAAATACCAGCACCGATGAGACAACAACAGAGCACATTAAAATATAGAGCCCGATACGGCTTTGAATAGATTTAAGTTTCATTACATCCTCCAGCAAGAAGAGCATCAGTCTATCAATTACACCGGGTGCTCACCGTGACAGATCTAACAATAACCAAAACCGGTTTTGATGTGTTTTGTTATCAGCTCATAATAAAATTTTGTTCCGCAGTTCTACTTAGCAGGTAAAAGATTATTTTATATCTGTTGATCCCGGCCTTATTAATTGTCTTAGCCTATTTGCACTAATGTACGTAAAAGAACTGAAAAAACTGTATTTTTTTTCGGCAATAAGGCCAATAAACTCATATTCAGATTGGCATTGACCTTAGGTTTGATTACTATGTACAGCTATTCAAATTATCGTTGTCGGGCGTATTGGTCTTTCAAAATAAGAGTGCCATTTTGAAAGAACAAAACGCCCTGTTTATGGATACTACCTGAGGGTAGATGAGGAAAAGATGCAACATCTACAAGAGATTATTGCTAACGCTCAATCAGCTATCGAGAGTGCTGATTCGTTAGTCGCACTGGATGAAGTGCGAGTTCAGTTCCTGGGTAAAAAAGGTGAGCTTACGGCTCAGCTTCAGAGCCTGGGTAAACTTCCTCCTGAAGAACGTCGTACGGCGGGTCAGGAAATCAACAAAGCAAAAGGCTTGGTACAGCAAGCAATTGCGGCAAGAAAAGACGCTCTGCAAAAAGCAGAACTGGAAGCAAAACTTGCTGCTGAGACCATTGATGTGACTCTTCCGGGACGTCGTATTGAGAATGGCGGCCTGCACCCAGTTACCCGTACCATCGAAAGAATCGAAAGCTTTTTCAGCGAGTTAGGCTTTACCGTTGAGTCTGGTCCTGAAATTGAAGATGATTTCCATAACTTTGATGCACTGAACATCGCAGATGATCATCCGGCACGTACTGATCATGACACCTTTTTCTTTAACCCTAAGCTGATGCTTCGTACTCACACCTCTGGTGTTCAGATCCGTACTATGGAAGAGCGTCAGCCGCCATTGCGCTTTATTGCCCCGGGTCGTGTATACCGTAACGACTACGACCAGACTCATACGCCAATGTTCCATCAGGTAGAAGGTATGCTGGTTGATGAAAAGGTAAACTTTGCCCAGCTTAAAGGCATTCTGAATGACTTCCTGTGCAACTTCTTCGAAGAAGATCTTGAAGTCCGTTTCCGTCCTTCTTACTTCCCGTTTACCGAGCCTTCTGCTGAAGTAGACGTAAAAGGCAAGAACGGCAAATGGCTTGAAGTTCTTGGCTGTGGCATGGTTCACCCGAATGTACTGCGTTCAGTTGGTATCGACCCTGAGAAGTACTCCGGTTTTGCCTTTGGTATGGGCGTTGAGCGTCTGACCATGCTTCGCTATGGCGTAAATGATCTTCGTTCGTTCTTCGAGAACGATCTGCGTTTCCTTAAACAGTTCAAGTAAGACAGAGGTAGTCGAAAATGAAATTCAGTGAATCCTGGCTACGTGAGTGGGTTAATCCTGCTGTTTCCACCGATGAACTAACGCATCAGATCACTATGGCTGGTCTGGAAGTTGATGATGTTATCCCGGTAGCGGGCACTTTTACCGGCGTAAAGGTTGGTCAGGTTGTTGAATGTGGTCAGCATCCGGACGCCGATAAGCTGAGAGTAACCAAAGTTGATGTTGGCGAAGAAGAGCTGCTAGATATTGTTTGTGGTGCCTCTAACTGCCGTCAGGGCATCAAGGTAGCGGTTGCTACTGTAGGTGCTGTTCTGCCGGGCGATTTTAAGATCAAGAAAGCCAAGCTTCGTGGTCAGCCTTCTCACGGTATGCTTTGTTCATTTACCGAACTGGGTATCGATGTTGAGTCTGACGGCATTCTTGAGCTGCCGGAAAGTGCAGAGATCGGTAAAGATTTCAGAGAGTTTCTGGATCTTAATGATGTAACTGTTGATGTAGACCTGACGGCAAACCGTGCTGATTGCTTCAGTCTGCGTGGCCTTGCCCGTGAAGTTGGTGTACTAAACCGTGCCGAAGTGACTGAACCCGCTTTTGAAGCCGTAACGGCATCAATTGATGAGACAGTTTCTATCGAAGTTAAGTCTGCTGAGGCGTGTCCCCGCTATCTTGGCCGTGTGGTTAAGAATGTTAATGTTAAAGCAGAAACACCTATCTGGATGCAGGAGAAACTGCGTCGCTGTGGTATCCGTTCTATCGATCCTGTGGTTGATATTACCAACTATGTTCTGCTTGAGCAGGGACAACCAATGCACGCATTCGATCTAAGCAAGATTGAAGGCGGTATTGTTGTTCGTCATGCGGAGCAGGGTGAAAAACTGACCCTTCTTGACGGTAACGAAGCAGAACTTAATAGCGATACGCTAATCATCTGTGACCATAACAAGCCACTGGCAATTGGTGGTATTTTTGGTGGTGAAGGTTCTGGTGTTACAACAGAAACTACAGATGTACTGCTTGAGTGTGCGTTCTTCTCGCCGGATGCGATCCGCGGCCGTGCCCGTAGCTATGGTCTGCATACCGATGCTTCTATGCGTTATGAGCGTGGTGTGGATTACTCACGCCAGGCTGAGTGTATGGAACGCGCAACTCAGTTGCTAATCGATATCTGTGGCGGTGAAGCCGGTCCTGTTGCTGGTTTTGAATCAGAAGCCGATCTGCCTAAAGCGAACACAGTGTCTCTGCGTCGCACTAAGCTGGACGATCTGCTAGGCCACCAAATTCCTTCAGAAGATGTCAGTGAAATTCTTACCCGCCTTGGTTGTCAGGTTTCTGAAACTGAGCAGGGCTGGACAGCCGTTTCACCGGCATGGCGTTTTGATATTGCTATCGAGCAGGATCTGATTGAAGAAGTCGGCCGTATCTATGGTTACGACAACATCCCTAATCAGGCGCCTGTTGCAGCGCTTAATATGAACTTACACAAAGAGGTAAACCAGCCTCTGAAACGTGTGCGTGACCTGCTTGTTGACCGTGGTTATCACGAAGCAATTACCTATAGCTTTGTAGAGCCTGAGCAGCAGAAACTGATTGTGCCTGATGTTGAGCCGCTGATTCTGCCATTCCCGATCTCAGCAGATATGTCTGCAATGCGTCTGGGTCTGATTCAGGGCCTGTTAAACACAGTGGTTCACAACCAGAAGCGTCAGCAGCCGCGTGTACGTCTGTTTGAATCTGGTTTACGCTTTACTCCTGATGAGCAGGCTGAAAACGGTATGCGTCAGGAGCAGATGCTGGCAGGTGTTATTGCCGGTACCAGAAGTGAAGAACACTGGGATATCGAATCTAATACGGTAGATTTCTTCGATCTTAAAGGTGATCTGGAAGCGGTACTTGAACTGACCGCAAACGAGAAAGCTTATAGCTTTGCTGCTGTTAAACATCCTGCTCTGCACCCGGGTCAGGCTGCCGCTGTAATGCTAGATGGCAAGCAGATCGGTGTTATCGGTACCGTTCACCCTGAGCTTGAGCGTGCATTTGGCCTGAATGGCCGTACTATCGTATTTGAGATTGAGTGGGATGCTATTAATAAGCGTGTACTTCCTGAAGCTGTAGCGGTTTCTAAGTTCCCTGCAAACCGCCGCGATATCGCACTGGTTGTTGATGACTCTGTGAAGTCCGGTGATGTTGTTGCTGCTTGTCTTGAAGCGGGTGGTGAGTTCCTGACAGATGCTAAACTGTTCGACGTATATGTTGGTAAAGGCGTAGAGGAAGGTAAGAAGAGCCTTGCTATTGCCCTGACACTGCAATCAGTAGAGCGCACTCTGGAAGAAGCTGATATTGCAGGCGCTGTAGAAGCGATTGTTGCTTCAGTTTCTGACAAGTTTGGCGCTGCACTGCGTGACTAAGCTTAACGACTAAACTGCGGGCAATCGTCCGCAGATTAGAAAATAAAAAGGGTTCATATGAACCCTTTTTTGCTATCTGATTATTTGAAAACCGAAATTTATTTAAACATTTCAGCAGTTACCAGAATAACGCCGTTTTCAGATACGGTGTACTTCTGCTTATCCTCTTCGAGGTTCTCGCCAATTACGGTGCCTTCAGGAATTTTACATCCTTCGCCGACAATCACCTTGTTAAGGCGGCAGTGCCTGCCGATATCGCTGTTCGGCAGCAGAATGGAATCTTTGACTTCAGCATAGCTGTGGACAATAACGTCGACTGATACCAGAGAGTGCTCAATTGCCGCACCGGATACAATAGCACCGGCAGCCAGTACCGAGTCAACCGCATAGCCGCGACGACCTTCATCATTAAAGACAAACTTAACACCGGGGCGCTGCTTCTGATTGGTCAGAATCGGCCAGTAGTGAGAGTAGAGGTCTAGTTCCGGGTCCGGTGACAGAAGATCCATGCTGGCAGCATAGTACTCATCAAGGTTACCGACATCACGCCAGTATGCAGTTTTACTCGGGTGACCCTGTTCAGTAAACACATAGCCAAACACTTTATGGCGGCCAAGCAGGCCGGGAATAATGTTATGACCAAAGTCGTGGTTGTAGTCCGGGTCTTCCAACGCAGCTACAAGTTCTTCTTCCAGCAGATCAGCATTAAAGATATAGATGCCCATAGAGACAAGCGCTTTACTTGAATCATTCGGATCTGGCATCGGGTTCTCCGGCTTCTCAACGAAGGTCTTTATCTCACCGGTCTCATCAATGCCCATAACCCCGAAAGAAGAGGCTTCTTCAATAGGTTTGTGTATGCAGGCAACCGTAACGGCTGCATTGTTTTCCACATGGAAGTTCAGCATACGTGAGTAGTCCATTTTATAGATATGATCACCACCCAGAATCAGAACTTGCTTTGAGTTCTGTCTGCGAATCATATCCAGATTCTGATAGACAGCATCTGCTGTCCCTCTGTACCAGCTTTCACCTGTTCTTTGTTGTGCCGGTACTATGTTTACCCCTTCACCCATAGCAGGAGACAAAATTTGCCAGCCAGCTTGTAGGTGATCGATAAGATCCTGAGCCATATACTGAGTTAACACCCCGATACGACGAATCCCTGAGTTGATACAGTTAGATAACGTAAAATCTATAATACGAAACTTACCGCCAAACGAAACGGCAGGCTTAGCATTATTAATTGTCAGTTCCTTTAATCGAGTTCCTTTGCCTCCAGCCAGAATTAATGCACTTGTTTCCCTAACAAGTTTGTTGGTATCAGCATGCGAATAGTTGTTACTTGACATAAATTTTAAAGCCTTATAGATCGAATGTAATCCTTGATATAAGCCTTTGCCGTTTCAGAGTTTAGGGGGCGGCAAAAAACTTACATGTAGACCGGCAGAGAAAACAACCGGTACTGAATATAAACTACTATGATTAACTGCCTGCGGATGTCAGGTTTGTCACCGATTGAATAAGAATGTAGTAAAAGTTTATTGTTTATGATGTACATCACTAAACTGTAATAGCTACCTTTTACTCACTCTCTGACGGTTTGCCTGACACAGGGTATAGCAACTCCAGTTTGCTACTATCCACTCTCACAGCAATGAATATTCACAATTGCTTATATTGGAGTAAAATTAACATAGAAACATATGCAAGATCATGAAATGATTGAAAAAAATTTAAATATTAGCCAAAAAGCCAGCATTGGTGGTTTATGCTGATATTTTATAATATGCAGTGATATATGCCAGAATTAGTGAGAGTATTGTCACTAATTCCTTATATTTATTTGTATCAATAAGGCCGTTTTCCGTTTATTTAGAAAAAATCACAGATAAATGAAAGAAAAAAATTGGCGAAAATCATGAGCTTGGCATACACTTCACTTGATATTGCCGATAACGCAATCGGCTGTTACTAATAATGATTTGGCGCTACTTACCGGTAGCATTGTTTAACACAGCTTTGAGGGAAGTTTTTATGGCACTCACAAAAGCCGATTTGGCTGAGAACCTGTTTGAGAAACTTGGATATAGTAAACGGGATGCCAAGGAAACAGTTGAAGTTTTTTTCGAGGAGATTCGCAAAGCTCTCGAAAGTGGCGAACAGGTCAAACTATCCGGATTTGGCAATTTTGACCTAAGAGAAAAAAGCGAAAGACCAGGCCGAAATCCTAAAACTGGCGAAGATATACCAATTACTGCCCGACGTGTTGTGACTTTCCGTCCCGGCCAGAAATTGAAAGCTCGGGTTGAGAATATCAAAGTCGAGAAATAGCCAAGTAAAAAGACCACATAATGTGGTCTTTTTATTTTCTGCCTGACCACCGTCTAAATCGGTGGTCTTTGTTTATCTGACAGATGTCATTTCCCAGGCTTACACTCTTAACCTAAGCGGCTTTTAAGTGCGTGGTGATATAGGGTTGCCAGGCTTGCTGATAAAGTGCTTTAGACTCATTTCTCAGGCTGGCTATTTTGCTTTCCTCCCACTCGGTCATTGCTCTGTTTTCACTCTGCGCTTTGCGTTCAATACCCTGAATAATTTCATAAAGATCATGCTCGGGGCCGCTTTTCACTTTTTCAATCCCGGCCAGATGCAACTGAACCTCAGCAACGATTTTTGTCTCCGGTAGTTCAACAAGAATATTCAGATCCCGGTAACCGGAAGGTGCCGGAGATTTGAAGCGGTTTTTTACCCCTACAATCTTGGTTTGATTGCTGATGCTTTCAAAGGCACTGACTAAGCCTTCAACATCTTCTGCAATAATGGTGGCCCTCGCCAGATCAGTGATTTTGCTTACATTACCGTCAAGATCAGCAGCGATTTTTTCTTCTGCTCTCTGGCGGGACTTAACACCGGCGAACTGAGTCTGAGTGCCGGAAATCAGAGCGCTGCTCATACAGATAGTTTCCAGTTCCTGTTGTGCTGAAACGGCGGTTAGGTATAACGATTCAAACTCGGAGTAGGGTTGGTGGATATCCTGCTTAAAAGATTCAATACCATACAGCCCGCTGAGGCTGTGCTTAAACAGTTTAGGGGTGACCTGATTCTGGGTCTGCTTTTTGTTGCTAGGTTCTTGAGAAATCTGCTCAGTCGAGGCAAATGCCGGAGCACGGCTTAGCATCAACATAGTCAGAACTGTTCGTAGGATTACGCTCATTTAAACTCCTTCAGAGTAGATAATTTCTCAGTAAAACGGTGAGTTAAAAGAACTGGAATTTATCTCGCTGCGAAGGTTTTCTGTCGCGTACATTTTTTATCTTAGGGCAAAACTAAGAAAAACAATGCTCCATTTGCATTTATTTACATTCAGCGCGATATGGCTCACATATATTTCTTGAAAAGGGCAATCACATGGTTAACATAACCGGTTAACTGAGACGTATTATTGATTGGAACTATGAGAGATAGAGAATTCTGGCACGATAAATGGGCAAAAAATCAGATAGGTTTTCATCTGGAAGACGTTAACCCCTTACTGATTAACTTTTGGAGTCACTTGTCACCACAGCGTGATGAAAAGGTATTGGTGCCGTTATGCGGAAAGTCAGAAGATCTTATCTGGCTGGCCTCAAAGCATGATTCAGTGACCGGGGCAGAGTTGAGTGATATTGCCGTGAGGGCATTGTTTGCAGAACACTTTTATACCCCGACTGTCACTAAGCTAGATGGTGAGCAGACCTTGTATCAGTTTGATGAACTGTCGGTTTATAGCGGCGACTTTTTTACCGCGCCACTGGCGGAGTATGAACTTATCTATGACAGAGCTGCACTGGTTGCACTGCCTGAAGAGATGAGAAAAGAGTATGTTGAGAGAGTGAAGACGCTGCTCAAGCCATCCGGGCGCATTCTGCTGGTCACGCTGGATTACATTCAGGATGAAATGAGCGGCCCTCCGTTCAGCGTGCCTGAGAGTGAAGTCAGGGCTCTGTTCAGTGATTACATAGTAACCCAGTTGAACAGAGATGTAGCCGACGAAACTCATCCGAAAATAGCCCAAAAGGGCTTAAGCCGCTTTGCTGAGTTTGTCTGGCTGATAGAGAAGCCCTGACTTATCTGTTGAGAGTTCAGCCTGTTAATAGTGAACGTTAATCTGTGATGCTGCACTGACGGCATCTTCTACGGCGGTTTCAACACTATCACGACGGGCAAGTACAACACCTAAGCGTCGTCTGCCATCAATATCCGGCTTACCAAACAGCCTTAGCTGAGTCTGAGGCTGGATAAGGGCTGAGTTTAAGCCGTTGAAACGGATATCTTGTGAAACGCCCTGACCTAGAATAACCGCAGAAGAAGAGGGGCCGTAATGGGTTATACTTTTTACCGGCAGGCCAAGGAAAGCACGCACATGCAGGGCAAATTCCGACAGATCCTGAGATATTAAAGTAACAAGGCCGGTATCGTGAGGGCGGGGTGATACTTCACTGAAAATGACAGTGTCACCTTTAATAAACAGTTCTACGCCAAACAGTCCGTAACCTCCGAGGGCGTTAACCACTTTTTCAGCCATCTGTTGCGCCTGTTGCGCTGCAACGGGGGAGAGAGCCTGTGGCTGCCATGATTCGCGATAATCACCATCTTCCTGTCTGTGGCCGATAGGCTGACAGAAAAACACACCATCAACGGCACGTACCGTAAGCAGGGTGATTTCAAAGTCAAAATCGACAAAACCCTCTACAATCACTTTTCCTCGTCCGGCTCTGCCGCCTTCCTGCGCGTAGTTCCATGCTCTCTCTATGTCCCTTTCTGTTTTAATGACGCTTTGTCCTTTACCTGATGAACTCATCACAGGTTTAATGACACAGGGCATTCCGACTTGGTTAACGGCATCGACAAATTGGTCATAGTTATCGGCAAACTGATAAGGGGAAGTTGTGATTGATAACTCTTCAGCAGCAAGGCGTCTGATACCTTCCCGGTTCATGGTTAACTGAGTTGCCTGAGCGGTAGGGACGACACGGGTGCCCGATTTTTCAATGTCAATTAATGCCGATGTGGCGATCGCTTCAATTTCCGGTACAACAAAATCAGGTTGCTCAGATTCAATGATTTCTCTGAGACTGACTTCATCTAACATATCAAATACATAACTGCGGTGGGCAACTTGCATAGCCGGCGCATTGCTATAGCGGTCACAGGCGATGACCTCAATACCGAGCCGCTGACACTCAATGGCAATTTCTTTTCCTAGTTCACCACTTCCCAGTAGAAGTACCTTAGTTGAACTTTTACACCCTGCTGTTCCAAACATACATCGTCCTTAAAGCTATTTTTACAGTTTTAGCGGATCATACGTAGTTTTTTCTTTAAAGCAAACGTTTGCGTAATGAGATTTAAAAAAGGCCCTGATTAATCAGAGCCTGTCGAAAGAGCACTCGTTTATAGCTCGATATAGCTTAACGGAATATCCGGGTTGATCACATCCAGTGTCGACTGAGTACAAGCCAGATGACTGATCTTACCGCTTGAAAGCTCTGCTAGGGCGGCTGATTTAATTTGCTCGAAGGATTTGCCGGCAACCATAATCTGAATCAGTGCAACCTGAAGAGGAGGCAGGCTAGGGTTAAATGCCGCATTTTCCGCGTAAGCACCACGGTAAACGGAACCATCGTCCAGCTCCAGAGCAACACCACTGAAGTTCTCAGTGTAAGGTGAGTGGCTCATGTTCAGGGATTCAACTGCAGCGGCCAGTAGTGGTTCACAGCCTTCTGTAGAGTGGCCAAGGTCGGCATCACCCATCAGACGGGCATCAATATCAAGGTCGCTTGGTCCGAAAGACTCAGGAAGATATTCCTGCAGAGTTTGCTCATCACGCTGAGGAAGCTGAACAATCAGCTCTTTTGCAGTGGTTAGTTCGTTCATAAACTGGCGACAGTGGCCGCAAGGGCTGTAGTTGATAGTAATGTCCTGAACGCCTTTCTCACCTTTCATCCAGGCGTGGCTGATACCTGCCTGTTCGGCGTGAACCGTCTGTCCAAGCTGGGCACCAATCAGCTCCATATTGGCGCCAAAGTAGATGCGGCCGGACAGACCGCGGACAATGGAACCAACATAGAAATTTGAAATCGGAGCGTAGGAGTAAGCAGCAGCAAAAGGAAGCAGGGCTACACGTAGCTCATTATCTTCCAGACCAGAGAGTTCCAGCAGCTCTTCAAACTGTTGCTTAGAAATAGTGGCGTCAAAGTCATCCGCTTTAAAGATATTTTCCAGATAGGATGCGATATGAGAGGGAGCCTCTTTTAGCGCGGTTTCAATTCTTGAGTTCATGACGAATCCTTAGTTAAGCATTCATTTTATTTTAGATAGTATTTCATTATTATCTGTGATTAACGTCACATTAGATGTTGCAATGTATTTTCATGTTGCATAAATTGAGTGAGGTCACATTTGTGTGAGGGCAAAAAATAGCCAAAAGCACCTAATTTAACCAAGGTTTTGAGCTTAAGAAGAAAGCCAGAGAGCAAAGGTAAAAAATGCAGGAGCCAGTATCGAGGTGATAACTCCGCACAGAACCAGCGCCAGTGAACTAAAGGCGGCATCACGGGGATCTTTTTCTACGCAGGTTGCCGTACCCAAAGCATGAGATACAGTGCCCATGGTTAGCCCTTTAGCTATCGGGTGAGTTATGCCGATAAGCTTATAGATGGGATAAGCAAAAATCGCCCCGAACACGCCGACAAGGAGAACCATAATAGCGGCTATTGCCGCTTCACCGCCTAGCTGACTGGAGATTGCCATGGCAATCGGTGTGGTGACAGACTTACCGAGAATACTGGCTATCAGCGGTAAATCGGTTCCCAGAGCTACAGCAATCAGGGAGGCGGTTAACATAGATAAAGTACTGCCTACACCGCAAGCGAGGAAAATGATTCGCCAGTTTGCCTTAATTTCGGGTAACTGCTCGTAAAGAGGGTAGGCAAGAGCAACCACCGCCGGCTGAAGCAGATAGGTGAGCCACTGATTATGCTGGTAATATTCCTGATAGGGGACGTCAAGAAACAGCAGCAGGGGAATAACTATAGAGATACTGATTAACAGTGGGTTTGCCAGCGGGTGATTAAGCTTTTTGCTTAGTGCGCGGGCAATTAAAAAGGTGACTAGTGTCAGGGCTAACCAGATCATTTCTTACCTACCAGAAGCCGCTCAAGAAGGTAGCTGAGTGAGATCAGCGTGATAAATGTTGCTCCGATTGTACTGGCCAGAATTTGCAGTGCGTTATCCGTGAGCAGATCCATATGCTCCATCAGCCCGGTACTAATGGGAATAAACATCAGAATCATGTAACGGATAAATAAACTGGCGGAAGGTTGTACCCATTTCGCCGGGATCAGGCCACCCGCCATAGCAAAGAACAGCAGCAGCATGCCGATAACGCTGCCGGGAATGCTAATGTTAAGTGTGTTCTGAATCAGAATGCCGAGTGCAAGTGCTGATAGTAAGATTGCCAGAGAACGGCAATAAACGATTAGGGTTTTTAGCATAATCAGGAAACAAGTTTCTCCACATATTGGTAAACAGACTTAAGAATGGCCATTTTGTCTGCATCACTCTCATGCTCATGGGCAAGATTTTCCAGATTGAGCATATAGTCCGGCAGTCTCGACTCAAAATAGTCACGACAGTGTGCAGCCCAGCGCGCTTGTTCTGACTCACTTAAGGTATGGGGGAAATTTCTCGCCCGGTAGCGGAACAGCAGCGGTTCAATACGGCTGTCATTGAAACTGATATCCAGTGCAGCCAGATTTTCCGGCTTAGTCTCCAGAATAATATCCATTGAGGCGCGGTCAGCAGGTGAGAAAAAGTTGTTGTAAAGCTGGCTATCCACATCACTATCCTGTGGGTATTCGCGCTCAACACTATACATTTCTATAAGCTTTTCCCGGATTTCAGGGTGCTGTTTAAGTCTGTTGAGGTTTTTCAGACACTGTTCACGATCGATGCCGATTCGTTCTGCATTTTCTGCCGTCAGGGTTTTTGCCGGAGCCAGTATCGGGCACTTGTTTATATGAACCAGTTTCACCGGTACCGGCAGTTCATCGGGGGCTAACTCGTCGCGTCGGGTATAGAGACGTTCCCTTAGCTGCTCGCTGTTAAGCTGGAAAAGTGGTTCAGGATCCATGGCCAGATTGACCATAATGGCGGCATTCTGATTGTCCGGATGCCAGGCCAACGGAACCATCCAACTGGTATTAGAACACTCCAGCCCTAACATACCTGATACATGCACCAGAGGAGTCATATTAACGATATCGATAAGCTCATTCAGTTTACGCTTGTTTCGCATGCTGTAGAGGTAATCAAACAGCTTAGGCTGGGCGGCTTTCAATTTCTTTGCTAACTCAATGGTTGCGATAACGTCTGCCATGGCATCGTGGGCATTTTCATGTTCAATACCGTTAGCGACAGACAGTTTTTCCAGCTTAAAGCTTGGTCTTCCTTCGTCATCGGTCGGCCAGTTAATACCGTCGGGGCGTAGTGCGTAACAGGTGCGCATCACATCCAGAAGATCCCAGCGGGAATTGCCGTTTTTCCAGCTCCACGCATAGGGGTCAATAAAGTTTCTGTACAGGGTATGGCGGGTAACTTCATCATCAAAGCGGATACTGTTGTAGCCGAGTGACGTTGTGTTTGGCACCGATAACTCCTGATGAATCCGGCGGATAAACTCAGGCTCAGGCAAACCCTTCTGTACCGTTCGTTGCGGAGTAATCCGGGTAATAAGCGCGGCTTCAGGAGAAGGAAGATAATCTGACGGAGGCTGACAGTAAATCACCAGCGGTTCACCGATAATATTGAAATCCTTATCGGTACGAACACCCGCAAACTGAGAAGGTCTGTCCGTTGCCGGGTTCACTCCCCATGTTTCATAATCAAACCAGAAAAAGGTCGGTTGCTGTTCGTTTTGCATGTAATTTCCGCAGGTTAAATGAGCCATCGGGCACATTAGACCATTGCAGAGGGTGCATATCAATCAATGCCGCGTTTATCTGCATTAATTATGGTCAAATTACTATGCTTTTAGATATGCGTCTGAAAAAGCTCTAAGAGCTGATATGGTAGCTATCTAATAACTGATGCATCTCCCTGCTGGTTAAAGTGATGTAATTATCGCCTGGTGAATGGAATGGCTTATAGATGGAATAGAGCATGGCTCTGGCAACATCTTTAGCCAGAATGGGTTTAAAGTTAGCTACCGTACCAATCAGAAGCGGAGAGAGTACCTTCAGGATTGCTCCTATAAACACCTCATCCGTTCTGGCCGGATATCTTTCTCCTGCCAGAGGCCCCGGCCTGACAAACACGGTGCGCTCAAAGCCCATGGTTAGAAGCTTCTGTTCCATTTTGCCTTTGCATCTCAGGTAGTGAGACAAAGAGCGGGCATTGGCGCCGAAGCTGGATACCACAGCAATACGTTTAACACCGACAAGCTTCATGGTTTGTGCAACCTGACAGACAAGCTCATAGTCAACATGGGCCAATCCTTGTTTACCGCCGGCCTGCTTTTTCGTGGTTCCCAGACAGATAAAACCAAAATCGGCAGCCGTTTGCTTGTCATCCCATTGGGTAATTCTTAGCTGGCCGTCCTGTATCTGATTAAGTTTAGGGTGTTCTAAAGAAAGTGGGGATCTTACCAGAGCATGAACCTGACGGACGGCTTGCTCGTCCAGCAGCAATTTTGTTAGTTGCTGACCAACTAATCCACTTGCACCGGCAATAACGACCTGAGCACCGTCTCCGAATTTGTCCATAACCTGATCCATCTATTTGATTCACATAGATTAATCATATGTCTATTCTGAGTGCAGAACAAGTAGTGCTCTCAGGGCTCATCACATTGGTGATAAATCAGAGTAATGAGCTCTTTGGTTACATTATGTAAGAGAAGTAGGGAAAAAATTTCCCGGCTTTTGCCGTTTCTTATTGGAAGATTTAGATCGCTTATTGTTTCCAGAAGTTCTGTTTAGCAGCATACAACTTACCTCCTGCTTCTGTTTTTCTCCTTCGCTATTAGATTATAGCTCTGTATTGATACTATGCTTAATAATAAAGCTTCCAGCAGAAGATTCTGCTGAAATGCTCAATGACCAGACTTATCGTTTGTAAAAAAATTATTATCTGAGTTATTGTCTTGGGTTGTTACATACTTAACATGGAGAAGTGTATGAAAATCGGTGTTATCGGAGCCGGAGCTGTAGGTGTAGGGATATGCAATTACCTGTTAACTCTTGGTAGCGTCAGTGAACTGGCACTGCTGGATCTTAACAGGGAAAAAGCAGACGGAGAGATGCTGGATTTCAGCCACACCAATGCTCTCACGTTTAGCAAAAACACTCATCTTAAGTCGGGCGATGACTACGAAATACTGCGTGGAGCAGACATAGTGGTTATTACCGCCGGAGCTCAGATAAAGCAGGGACAGACACGATTAGATCTGGCCGAAATCAATAGTAGAATCTGCGTTGATATCGCTAAACAAACGGAAAAAGTTGCTCCGGATGCCATTCTTATTGTGGTGACTAACCCGTGCGATATTGTTACCTACTTTGTTGCTGCCAATACCAGTTATACCGCTTCTCAGGTGATCAGTTCCGGTTGTCTGATTGATACTGCACGCCTGATGACCATTGTGGCCGACAAAGCCAGCATAGACCCTAAAAACGTATTTGGTTACGTGATTGGCGAGCACGGAAGCAACTGCTTCACACCAAAGAGTTTAATTAGTATTGCAGGGCAGCCGGCGGATTACTACTGCAGCAGTAATGGCTTGTCTGCTATCGACGCTGATGAACTATTGGATGAGGTGAAGCAGGCCGGTTTTGAAATCTTTACCAAAAAGCAGAACACCACTCATGGTATTGCAGCCAGTGTGTTCCGTATTATTCAGGCTATAATGATTGATGAGAAATCAGTACTGCCGGTCGGTACCCTGATTCAGGGGCAGTACGGATTGAGTGACGTTGTGCTTAGTTTGCCAACCATTATTTCCCGCAAAGGCGCGGAGAAAATACTTATCCATCCATTTGAACCTTCTGAAACTGAGCGTCTGAACGAGATATCCACCCAGTTGCAAAGTCATATTGCCGAGGTAGCAAAAAACACAGGTTTAATGAAATAAGTTACTCTTTTATATAGCCAATTAGCCTTGTGGTCAGTACACTTTAGGGTCTGACCTATTTTGTTGCGGAAGACCTATTATGCCGATGTTAGATACCCAGTATATTCCAGCCATCTCTGAACGGATTGACCAAAAAACCAAACCTCTGGGGGCGCTGGGACAATTGGAGAGTGTTGCGGCAAAACTGGCTTTGATTCAGAGTCAGGGAAAAGAAGAGGCAGTAACCTACATCGATATCAGCCGGCCGACCATGCTGGTGTTTGCCGGAGACCACGGTATTGCGGAAGAAGGGGTCAGTATTGCACCTAGTGCGGTAACCCAGCAGATGGTACTGAACTTTCTTAATGGCGGAGCGGCTATTAACTGTTTTTGCCGTACCAATGCTATTGAACTTAAGGTTATTGACGCAGGTATCTTATTGCCTGTTGAGAGCCCAGCTAAAAACTTTATATCTCAGCGCCTTGGTGACAGAACCAATAACTTTGCCAATGAGCCGGCGATGAGTATCGAAACCGTTGAAGAGGGGCTGGCCAAAGGTAGCGCATTAGCCAAGAGCTGCATTGAGCAGGGCAGCAATATTCTTATGTTCGGCGAGATGGGTATCGGCAATACCAGCTCAGCGGCGGCGATTCTTAGTGCACTGTCCGGTAAAGATCCAAGTGTTTGTGTCGGGTACGGTACAGGCATCAGTGCCGAGCAGTTTGCTAAGAAAGTGGCTCTGGTTGGTAAGGGGGTAGAGCGCTGTAAAGGCTTATCAGCTAAGCAGGTTCTTGCAGAAGTAGGCGGATTTGAAATTGTACAGATTGCCGGTGCGATTCTGGGCGCAACAGAGAGCAATATACCGGTAGTCATCGATGGCTTTATTGCTTCCAGCGCTGCTTATGTTGCCAGCCTGATAAACCCGCACTGCCGTGATTACTATATCTTTGCCCACCAGTCCCATGAGGCGGGTCATCAGCTACTTCTGGAGCAGATGCATGGTAAACCTTTGCTGGATCTTGAGTTAAGGCTGGGGGAAGGTACCGGAGCGGCACTGGCCTTCTCACTGATTGAAGCGGCTGCTGAGTTCTATAACCATATGGCCAGCTTTGAAAGTGCCGGTGTCACGGTGTAGCAAAAGGCATATTGCTTAAAACCGCTTATTTGCCAAAGCCAGCTCACATATTTTAGATGTGAGCCATACTTTGAAAACAGAACTTATTAACATAATCTACCGAAATTAACTGGTAAAAACCTGATGTTACAACGGAGCTCGTCAGATATGGTAAAACCTTTGTTTCGTCAATCCTTTCTATACGATACTCTGGATTTAGACAATGAAATGCCCGCTCGTCAACTGGAGCTTGTGAGTGGTGCGAGCGTAAAACTGCTGCAGAGAGGGGTGCTTGAAGTCACTCCTTATGCAATGTCAGATAAAAGCAAATCTATTGTGATTTCCACCGGGATCCATGGTGATGAAACGGCGCCAATGGAGCTGATTGACAGCATCATCTCAGATATTCTAAGCGGTGAACTGAAAATCACTGAACGTTGTCTTTTCCTGATCGGTCACCCTGTTGCAACCAACAGCCACGTCCGCTTTATCGATGAGAACCTAAACCGCCTGTTTGATGACAAGCCTCATTCCGAATCACTGGAAACCCGGCTGGCAGAGCAGCACAAGAAAGTAGTGACAGAGTTCTATAACGGCACTGAAATGCATCAGCGCTGGCATCTGGATCTTCATTGTGCCATCCGGAAGTCGAGACATTATACTTTTGCTGTTAGTCCGAAAGTCACTAATGGTCTGAGCCGTAGCAGAGAACTGGTCAGCTTTATAGAGAAAGCACATATTGAAGCTATCCTGCTTTCCAATTCTCCGTCCAGTACATTTAGCTGGTATAGCGCTGAGAACTTTGCTGCGCAGGCGCTGACGCTTGAGTTAGGAAGGGTCGCGCCTCTGGGAGAGAATGACCTTTCTGTACTGGAGACGTTTGATAATGCACTTCGCGGGCTATTGAGCAATAGTATTGACGCTTTAGCTGCAAAACCGCTGACGACTTATCGGGTAACACAGACAATCAAACGTCTGCATGAAGATTTTGACTTTAATTTCAGCGATGATGTAGAGAACTTTACCGAGTTTGAGCATGGACAGGTAATTGGTCATGATGGTGACAAGCTATTGTTTGCCAAAGTAGAGCATGAAGCGGTGGTTTTCCCTAACAGAAAAGTTGCGGTAGGGCAGAGGGCTGCATTGATGGTGTCCCCTGTTGAAACCCGCTATGAAGAAGATCAACTGGTCTACGATTAAGTGGTGTTAGCTTATTTAAATAGAAAAATGCCTGACTTTATAAGTCAGGCATTTTTTTAGAACCTAGAAATCATCAAACCAGAGTAGAGAGGTCGGCAGGGCGGTAGTAAACG
The DNA here is from genome assembly GCF_028201475.1 of Vibrio sp. SCSIO 43137. NCBI lineage: Bacteria > Pseudomonadati > Pseudomonadota > Gammaproteobacteria > Vibrionales > Vibrionaceae > Vibrio > Vibrio sp. SCSIO 43137. Next base: position 1,489,311 of record NZ_CP116383.1, read on the forward strand.
GACTTAAGAACCTTTCCGGCACGTACGGTTTTACTTTCTGATACAAAATCCTTGGCACATTTGGCAATAACATAGTGACCTTTTTCTATAGCCATCAGTTTAATGCCCTGCTCAGCATAAAAGGCTTCTGTTTCCTGATATTCGCCGGTGTTGCGACACACTTTACTCATATTGCTTGAGTGTACTTCATCCCAGCAGGGAACAAAGTCAATATCAAGGTTGACCGCGGCATTTAACAGGATATCAATCAGGTAACTGATGGCGATATTATCTTCAACGCGTTTCTGACCAAGGTGAACCAGACGGCCCATTAATACGTAAACACTGTCAACAATGGCATCGGCCTGTTCGATTTTACTGTCAGCCTGAGCAAGTTCTGTCAGCTCCTCAATAATCAGCGAGGTGTGTAGCGTATCCAGCTTGTCATCCATAGATGAGGCGTCATCAACGGGCAGATCAAATGTGGAACGGAACTCTTCTATATCTTTGTAGATGTGATCGTAGATTGGCTGAGTCAACTGAGTAAGCTTCATTTTTATCCCTGTGGTTTATCGGAAAACGGTAAAGCCAGCATTATAACCGTAACTTGTCGTCAGGTGCAGCAAAGCTGTCAGTTTTATAGTATGAAAACTATTATTAACCTTAATCAATGTAAGGGTAAATGCGTATGTAAGCGCTGTTTTTATACAATTCTCCTAAGTGATAAAAGTAACAACAAAACCAGAATATTTGTCTATATTTAACTAAGGCACAGTGATTAGGCAAACACTGGAGCTGCTGAGAAAAGGATTTCAAAAATTACAAAAAGGCTTTGATATGAATAGAACAAGCCAGACGGAAATGATCATTCGTCGTTTATACCAGGTAACGAGTGACTATCAAAAAGGGTTTGATACTCAACTTCTCCAGTTACTAATGCTTGGGTTAGAACAATTTAATCTCGATATCGGTATTTTCTCCAAAATTCGTAACAATAAATATGAAATTATCCAGTGTATTGCGCCTGAAGGGGTTGAGCTAAGCAGTGGTGACTGTTTCGATTTTGAGGCAACCTACTGTGAAGTAACCTGCCGGTCACTCACTCCGGTTGCGGTTGATTTTGCAGGTGAAAGTGAACAGTACGCCAGGCATCCTGCTTACCGGGAGATGAAACTTGAGAGCTACATAGGAGTGCCGATTTACTTAAATAATGAGCTTTACGGCACGCTCAATTTTTCCAGTGCAGAGCGACATAGTGAACCATTCCGGCAGAATGATGTTGATCTTATTCGTCTGATGGCGTCATGGATAGAGTCTGAACTTGTCCGCCATAAACAGGAGAAAGAGCTTACCCGTCTAAATGAAAAGCTGGCTTATCAGGCAAATTATGACGCCCTGACCAAGATTCCTAACCGCCGTTTTCTGTTTGAAACCTTAAACCAACAGATAGAAGCTCTGCGCAGCAAAGGAGCTGAGGGCAGTATTGTGGTAATCGATCTGGATTATTTTAAAATGATCAACGACACCTACGGCCATCAGAGAGGGGATGAGATTTTAGTAGAATCAGCACGTCTTCTGAAAGAGTGCACAGGTGAAGGGGATTTTATCGCCAGATTTGGCGGAGAAGAGTTTGTTGTATGGCTGCCGGATTCCAGCCAACAGTATAGAAGTAAGGTGGTGTTGCAGCTGGCGAAGGCAGTTAATCATATTTTACTGGATGGTCAGCCATTAACGCTTTCCTGTGGTGTCTGCCATTTTAGCTTAAATAGTCCTCAGCTTCCTGCCGGCAATGAGATCATCGATAAGCTGTTATCCAGTGCAGATAAAGCGCTGTATGAAGCAAAATCCTCCGGACGTGATAGAGTAGTCAGCTGTCATGAACCGTTTTTGTCTGAGGATAGTTGTGCAATTAAAGTCGCTAGTTAGTCTGTTGCTGTCGTATAAGGGCTCAACAGAGGAGTTTCCGTTCGGACCTGAGACTCAGGTGTTTAAAGTAAAAGGTAAGATGTTTGCCCTGATAGGCCGCAGGGAAGGGAAAGATTTTATTAATCTAAAGGCCGACCCCGAAGATGTTCCTTTTTTAATTGAACAATTTGAGTCTATTTCAGGTGGTTACCATATGAATAAGCGCCACTGGGTTACAGTGACGCTCGATCATTCTGAAAATGAAATTGTTTTAGAGGATTTAATTGCTAAATCCTATCAGTTGGTGGTTTCCAAACTGACCAAAGCGCAGAAGCTGGCGTTAAGTATATAGCTTCTAGTTCTTTGCGTTATACATACGCTCAAAGTTTTTCAGGTTCCAGCCAATCATAATCTGATCGCCGATTTTCAGTACAGGTACTGAGCGTGCGCCTATGGCATCAAGCTCTTTGCGGCCACGCTGCATTTTGGCATTGGTCAGACGGTACTTAATCCCTTTGGAGTCAAGGTAGCGTTGCGCATCTTTGCAGTGCGGGCATTTGTCTTTAATATATAAAACCAATCGCTTCATTAGTATGGTTTCCCGTATGTATATAGCTCTGGAATGGATACGAATTGAAACATACAATAGCGCCATTTTCCAGAATCTTAAAAAGCTATGACAGATCTACTTCGTTCAATTCAGGGTTATCCCGAACATATTGTTTCTCAGGTTCAGTCCCTGATAGATTCAGGGCGCTTTATCCGCTGGTTCGACAGCCGCTATCCCGACCGTCACAATTATAAAAGTGAGAAAGCCCTGTTTGATTACGCCACCGATATAAAGAACCGCTATATCAAAAAGGGCGCGCCGGTCAGCAAAGTGGTGTATGACGGAAAAATCCACCTGATTAATAATGCCCTTGGCCTGCACTCTTTTGTCTCCAGAAATCATGGCGGAAAACTAAAAGCAAAGAATGAGATCCGTATTGCCAGTCTGTTCAGGGAGGCTCCTGAAGCACTATTGCGTATGCTGGTGGTACATGAACTGGCACACCTGAAGGAGAAGGAGCATAATAAGGCATTTTATGCGCTCTGCTGCCATATGGAGCCTGATTATCACCAGTTAGAACTGGATGCCCGCCTGTATATGATCTATTTGCAGCTGAAAGAATAACCTGCCAAAACAGGTCTGTTTATGGGAGTCGGCTATCTAGCCATCGGCCACTATCAAAAGGTGAGCTATGCCCATTGAGATTTATATGCCGTGCGAGCCTGAAATAGTTTGTGACGGCATCAACCTGTTAATTGCCCTTGCTGCTATTGTTTTTTGCCTGCTGTTTATCCGGGTTGTCTGGCGGGAGTATCAATCCATTAAAGCTCACGGAAGAAAGAAAAACATCAGTAAGAATAAATGATAAAACCACCTGATTAACAGAGCTAAACAGGTGGTATGTATTGCTATGCGTTTTCACAGGCAGGTTACTTTATAAACCAGCAGGTAAGCAGATAGTTTTCACCGTTTTTGGCAGTAAAGTCCTTGTCATCCAGACACGCTTTTGGCTGACCATACTGATCGGTTTTCAGCAGACTAATCCAGTGACGCATTCCTTCCAGTGACTGATCAAGGCTGCCGTGACTGAAAGTGGCACAAGTCTCCATCTGAATATCGCTGATTTCTACGCTCTGACTGTTACCGTGGTTACTGCCTTTTACAAAGCTTACTTCAATATGGCTACCGTCACGCTGGCGTAGCAGTATAGAGTCAGGGCAGTCTCTGTGGCCTGTGTAAGCAACAAATTGTCCTGATTCAGACAGACCACAATGTTTGCCTTGCTTAAAGAATGCCATCAGATGGCGGCCGTTTAGGATATAGCTGGTTACTTCTGCATGAGAGCCGTTATCCAGCGGGAAAATGGTATCCAGTAGTTGCTTAGCTCTGTTCTGTTTCTCACTTAATTGCTGGCTTTTTATTGTCTCGACGGCGAAAACCGCTTCAGCAATAAAAGATCCGTTTTTATTCTGGTTGTTGGTGCTGATGTGTGCTGGCATATTCATGGTTTCGCCCTCTTTAGCTATTCCGTTAGTTGGGAAGTCCTTTAATGTTCAAGCAAGTCGTCACTGAGTTAACATTTCTTTAAACAGGTCTGATTTGTTTTCTTGCTTAGTTTGTAGCCTAACTAATTTTTGACTACAATTTCACAACAAAAATTTTACAATGTGAATTTTACAATATGAGACAGACACAGAGCTTGATCAGAAAGTCCCATTTTCTCGGTACAAAAATCAGAAATCTGAGAAAACGCAATCACTTAACCATGGAGGATCTTTCCGCCCGCTGTGTAAGGATTGATGCTGAGAATTCTCCCTCTGTCTCATACCTTTCCATGATTGAGCGTGGAAAACGGGTCCCCAGTGCCGATATGCTTGAAGTGATTGCTAAGGTTTTTCAGAAAGAACCGGCATGGTTTCTTGATGACGAACCGGAAGCACAAAACATAACGCCGGATAAAGGCAGAAAAGGGGGCATTAACGGAATTCCTCTCGAGCCGAGTTTTCTGTTTTCCAACGATATGTTGCAGATAGCGATCCCTGAGCTGCTTTCACAAACAGGAGTAAACGGACGTCAGTTTGCCCAGCTATTGATCAGGGCCTATCAGGAACACCACCAGAACCACTTTCCCGATCTGGAAAGGGCGGCAGAGGAGATAGGGCTTAAGCGTCTCAACTTGTCGGCGGAAGATATGATTGAGCTGGCTAAAGCGCAGGGGCTGACTATCAACTGGGTGGATTCAACGCCGCAGGAAGTGATCGATGAATTGGGTACTGTAAGCCGTCAGTTAATGACTTCCCATTTTGAGCCACCCGGCAATATCTATCTCAACTCCATTCTTAAGCAATATCCTACCCGGCTGAAGTATGACCTTGCTGTTTACATCGGCCATTGTGTGCTGCATAACCGGGAAGGGTTAAAGAGCGTTCTCACTATCGGCAACCATTCGTGGCGTGCTGATGATAGTGTCTCACAGGGATCTCCTATCAATCCGCAGGACATTTTGCATGCCTGGCGCGATTTTGAATCAAGCTTTTTTGCCGGTGCACTTTTGTGCCCGAAAGTACCATTTCGTCAGTTGCTGGACAGGCACGGTTATGAAGTTGATGTGCATAAAGCGATTGGTGTTTCGCCATCGGTGGCAATGCGGCGTATGACTGTAGTATCTCCTTACCCGCACTGGCATTACTTTGATGCTTATGCTCCTGGTAAACTGAAGGCCGTTTATCGCGGCAATGGTATCCCCTTGCCGTGGGGTAATATGCGCCTGGTGAACGATCCTTGTCAGCACTGGTCAGTATTCAGAATGTTATCTGATTCCCGTGAGGGTACTTGCGCCCAGATTTCCATATTGAATGTTAATGATGAGCCAAGGCTTTACTGTTGTGAATCTGTGCATGTGACTGATCCGGCGAGCAATAAAAGAGTATTGTGTGCCGGTCTTGATCTAAACCCGGCTATTGATGCTCAGGGTGGAAATGCTATCGCAATCGCCAGTGAGCTTAAGGAGTTGTGTGTTAAGGGCGGGGGAGAGGTGGTGATTCCCCGCCATATTAAGAAAGATCTGTCGACCATTTCCCGTATTTTGAATATCAACTGGGTGGAACGGGGAATAGAATCTCCGGCCAGACTTATCTGTTCCCGTGGGGCAGTTTGCCCGAGAAAGCCAAGTTGTTATTCAGAATGTAACGGATAACCATTAAACGGTAAAAGATGCAGCGATAAATTGGCTGTTTATATTTAGTAGTGCTATTTTACCGGCTCAGAAAATAAGCGTAAGCAAGGCTTAAGGGCGAATATATAAAAATGGCAAAACGTACACCTGTTGTTGAAATGAGCTCATATGGTATCTATTCAGGTTGGGATTCAAAGTCAAAGCACCTGCCGAAAATCAGTGAGTTTACTGTTCGGGTTCCGGCGGAGCTCGATGTTGAGTTCGGCTTTATCATTAACATTAAAAAGGCCAAAGGTGAGAAGATTCGTTACTGTATCTACCACCCGGGAATTACCACCGATAAAGGCGAGACACTTGCCCCTTTTGACGGCGAAGAGCATATTAACAGCAATGACTGGAGCTTCTATCTTGGTGACACCATTTGGCAACCGATAGAGAATAAAATTGGCCCGTGGCGCATGACCATAGAGTTAAACGGAGCCATTGTTGCCGATAAAACTTTTCAGCTTTATGCCCGGGATGAAGGTGAGTTCTGGAGACAGCGTGGATTCTAACTTAAATAAGAAAAACTGAGCTTTTTAAAAAATCACAAAGCGGGAAAATGGTATAAATAGCATTCACACTGAAAGCTGGATCATACTATTAATAGATTTATACTGTAACGTACATTCACCATTGTTATACTTGTTCCAAAATTGGGGTGTACCCCGTTACTGTAAAAGTAGTACAAGGTTATCTATGACAGAGCTAAATATAGACTCTTCTTATGGCGTTATCATTGTTCAGGATATGAAAGCCGTTAGTGTTGATGAAAATTATGCAAAAATCTATGGATACCGCACCCCGGAAGAGCTACTTTCCAGCATAGATAGCTTTCTTGACCTGATTGACCCTTCGTGGCATGACATTGCCCGTCAGAACTACAATGACATTATTTCCGGCCAGACAGTACCCCGTGGCCACACCTTTAAAAATGTCGATCCTAACGGACGTGAGTTTACCGTTTTTACCATAGATCACCTTATAGAGTGGCAGGGCAGACCTGCTCTTCAGGTAACTGTCATGGATCTGACCATGGTGGAAGAGGCTAACCGGCGTTTACGGGAAAGTGATCTTAAATATAAGCGCCTGATTACCCGCTCTGGTCAGGGCATTCTGGTACACCGTAACTTTAAACCTCTGATGGTAAATGAGTCATGGGTTAAAATGATGCGTGCCGAATCCATTGAAGCCGTGATGAACAAAGATTCAGTACTGGATGTTGTTGAGCCTGAAAGCCGTCAGACGGCAATAGAGCGCAACCAAAGCAAGCTGTCAGGAGAAACCGTCGAAAGTGAGAGCAATGTGTTTGCCAATATCTGTTATGACGGCACTAAACGTTACTTTAATGTCTATGACAACCTGATTGAGTGGGATAATGAACCTGCTATTCAGGTGGTTCTGGAAGATGTTACTGAAAAGGTAATGCTGGAAAAAGAGCTGGCCTACAAAGCCAGCCATGACCAACTGACGGACCTTCTTAACCGTTTTTCTGTTTATGAGTGGCTGAAGGAACAGCAGGCGACGGCAGAGACCATGAGTTGTATGTTGATGGATATCGATGATTTTAAAAAGATTAATGATACCCATGGCCATATGGCAGGTGATAACGTTATCGGCACTTTCGCATCCATTATCAAATCTATAGTTGAAGGCAAAGGTGTAGCCGGACGCTGGGGCGGAGAAGAGTTTATCGTTTTTCTGCCGGATGCCAGTGAAGGTGACAGCCGTAAGCTGGCTGAAAAGCTGTGCAAATCATTTAACGAGATTATTTTTGAAACTGCTGACAGCCAGTTTAATGTCAGCGTTAGTATCGGTTTTAGTTATTCAGATGGAAGCTATTCTGTTGGCAAAAAGGGTAAAGACATAGAGAGCCTGATTAGAGATGCCGATGATCGGCTGTATCAGGCTAAGTCACAGGGTAAGAATCGGGTGGTTGGTTAGGCAGAGCTGTAATCAGATCATCAGGTTATACACTCTTCAGTAGCGTATCAAAATTAAGACAAGTACAAACCGAGCCTCTGCTTAGTCGACAAAATGCATATCGTGAATTATACGTTTAGTTAACCCAATTAAACGTCATTCGCAGATAGGCTTATGAAAATAATAATAATTGAAACAGAGCAACTGACACGACAACTTATCCAGAATTGTATCGGAACTCAAGCCTATAGCCTCTCTTCCTTTTCGTCTGTTTATGAAGCACTGGATTACGTCCGTCAGCAGACATCTCCTTTTATCCTTTTAAGTGAAATCATCAGCTCAAGAGACTTTGATCTGGCCAATATGTATATGATTCTTCAGATGAAGAATTTCAGGGGTATCTTATTTCTCAGCCAATACAGTGATGACATTATTTCTACTGCAAAGCTGATTGCTAATGATCTGGGCTTCAATAATATAGATGGTCTGACGCTGCCTGCTGAAAATCAGGCGATACGAAATAAGATTTCTAAAATCGTTGAGCTGGATAAGATTGTCTGTATGACGCCGGACTACAGGGAACCTCTGTCCAGAAACCACATACTTGCTGCTCTTGATAATGACAGCTACGAACCTTTCTTTCAGGCTCAGGTCAGTTCTGATTCAAGGCAAGTAACAGGGTTTGAGCTGCTCGCCCGCCTTTCATGTAACGGTATGATTTATCTGCCTTCAGAATTCATTGGTGTACTGGTGCAGGCTGAGAAGATATCGGACTTTACCTGCAAGTTACTTAAAAAGTCTCTGCGACTGTTGCGGGTTGTAGATGCTTTTGACGGTAATCTCTCGGTTAATGTTGATTACCAGTCGTTGAGTGAGCAGGACTTTGCCGGACGTCTGTTAGATATAGTGAGACGTTTCAATTTCCCGGTAGAGAGGCTGACCATTGAAATAACTGAAAACAGCCCGGTCATCAATATCTTTGTTATGCATAACTTAAATGAGTTCAGAATCGCCGGTTGTAGCCTGTCGATTGACGATTTTGGTACCCAGAACTCAGGGTTTACTGAGCTGCTTAAATTACCCTTCTCAGAACTGAAAATTGACCGAAGTTTTGTCTGTGATCTTAAAGATTCGTCACGCGCCTATAAGGTGGTTAAAGCTTTGGTTGCTGTTGCTGACTCTCTCGATTGTAGGGTAGTAGCAGAAGGGGTAGAAACTGAACATCAGGCCGATATGCTGCGCGAATTGGGTGTTGGCTTTCAGCAGGGGTATCTTTATAGCAAGCCTCAGCCTATTGTTGATATCTCGAATCAGGCTCTGTCTGAGCCGTTAAAAGTACTAAACTAGCATAACTTTAAATTCTGCTTATCGAGTTCATTTAGCTATATATTCACTGGTAGGAGTTGTTAAATCGGGACTCTTTTCTGTAAGGCGCAAATTATATTTTGCTAAGATTTATACACACTTCATTAACCTATTAATTCTGTACCAGTTGGTTATTTTATCAAACCATAATAAAGCTTAAACTAATATTGGTGACCAAAATATAAACATATTAGCAAAAGATGATGATGTGACCTAAATCTCATTTCGAGTCAAAACTCTAATTTGCAATAAATAATCCCGTTTTATGGAAAATGTGACCTAATAAGTCATTTATATATCTGGTTTGGTCAAATTTTAACTGACTCATTCTCAAGGCAAACGTTTGCCTTGTGGTTTTTGTCCGTATCATATTGATATATATGATAAATAAAGAAGTTGAATAAAACGTTCAGTACTATTTGTTTAAATTTGTGAACTGTGAAGTTTGCCTTTTAAATTAGGGGCTTCTAATTTTATTTTGTGGTCTGAACAGTAATTTTTGTATAACAAATATATTTACAATAATTATCAATTGTTGGATGGTGTAACTATATAAGCAGTAGGTTGCTTGACGAATGAAATAAGTCGTACTAAGAGAAAATAAATTTTGGAGAAGGCCCTATGCAATTTAAAGTTTATAAGCGTCGCATAAAAGATAAATTTTACGGCAAAACGACGGACACAGCCGTGGGCGTTCAGAGTATCGAAATGGCCGATGCGCGAATGGGAGCCATGTATATGCTGGCTAAAACTGACTACCATAAGTTACCGGCGTTTTCAGCTTCCCATCTGTTCGATAACTTTGTTGTCGGTTCAGAGCCTCTTTCCGATTTAAAAAGCATCTCTATGTCTATTATCGATAAAACGGGTGCCGCTTCTAAAACCAAAGCACTGATTGAGAAAAGCAATGCAGGTAAGAAGCTTGTTGAGACAGTTTCTGTTGTAGGCGAAGCAACCTCTGCCGTTATTCAAAAGATTAAAACTTACATCTCTGAGTTTTTCAGAGGGTTAGTAGAAAAAGCTAAGCTGGTTTATGGCGATGTGCTGGAAGATTTAGGCTGGTTTGCTGAGTATGCAGGCTGGATGGTGGCAGAGTTTGCCGGCAACCTTTCAAATCTTATTCCGGGTTGGGGTTATGTGCAGAGTGCAGTAGACCTCTATTCTGGTGTTAAACAAGCCATCTTTAAATCAAAAGATCTTATTACTCAGATGTATGCGGGACGTGGTGTAGAGCTTCTTGGCGGACATCCGAGCATTATTGCCAATGCACTGGCGCGTCACTCAGCAGTTGGTCTGATGGGTGGACTAAAAACCACCGCAGTGGCAGCAACCAAAATTGGCTTAGAAGCCGCAGGTGATGCCTTCGCCGGTGTCGGTACTCTGGTTAGTGCCCTGTCGGGTATGTTGGAGCGGGTAGTGGCTTTCTTCGACTGCATGATTCAGCGCAGCCTGGTACGTAAAGTTCTGAAAAAAGCACGCAAAGAGTGGGATAACCGTAGTTCTTCAACCAGCATGCTGAACGACCATAAAACTTTCTCAGAATGGTTCCAGAGTGCGGTAGTGACTACACCAATTATTGCGGCACTGGTCATGGGTTCAGGCTTTGTTGCTCACCCGATGAAGTTCCTTTCTCTGCTGAGCAGTACAGAGATCGCCAGTCAGGCAGAATATGATAAAGGCGTCAATTATATAGAAAAATTGAAAGATTTATCCGCTTCGTACGTTCAAGAATATGCAGACGGGTATAACGTTGAGTTTCGCAGCGAGGATGGCATTGTTGCCGCCCGCTTAGCTGAGCTGCACACAGGTAAGGGTGTTTTGCATGGTGAAGAGTTTGTGGTTGAGTCAGTCACCAGAAACGGACTGGGCGCCATTGCTAAAACAGCAACTGCCTTTGTAACCCATAAAGAAACTACCGTTTAATAATTAAATCAGGTGAATTAAAACTTGTTATTTGCCAAACAAAATATTGAACAGCTTCTGGCTCCCATCTCTGATGAAGCTATATGTGGTGTCTACCTGAAGGGGGACAGAAGCCTGTATCGCCCGCTGAGGAACGAGTTTAATGTGGCGTTAACGTCGCTGAGAAAACTGACTCAGAATCCCGATGCGAGCGAGCTTGAAGCGTTACACGAAGAGAACATCAATAACTGGTCTGCTATTTCTGCCAGCCTGATGAAGACCTTTAGCAGCCAGTCGCGTGATGTAGAGCTGATTGGCTGGATGCTGGCATCGCAGATTATTCTGGATACCAGTATGAAGAGCTTCTCTGTCACCCTTGACTGGTTCAGCCAGCTGGCAGAATCGAGCTGGGATGCCCTTCATCCGATATTGCCGGAGAAGAAGCTTAAATCCGAGACGGAGAAAGGGCGACAGGATGAGCGTTGCGAAGCGCAGCTGAATGCGTTTACTCAACTGCTGGGTGAGAATGAAGAGAGTAGCCTGCTGTATGCGCCCATCCTGATGATGCCGATAGTGGGGCAAATCACCTTTTATCAGTACCAGAGTGCAGAGAAAAGAGGTGAGCTTAGTGTTCTGAGGCAACAGGCAACCAGAGAGGCTCAGAGTGCACGGGAAGAGATCCTTGCCTTACTTGCCAATATAGCGGCTGCTGAGACTGGCCTCGAACACTTGGTACAGGTGACCAAACGCAAGGCGATGGAGCACGGCGTCAACCCGCCAAACTTCCGCTCTGTACAGTCGTTGTTGGATAAAGTCAAAGGCGCGGTGACGCAACTGACTGGCTTAAGGCTGGCAGAGAAAAGCGAACCAGCCCCGGCAGTTGCAGAAGCGCAAGCGGAGCAAGTAACGGCCAGCTCGCCGGAAAGTGTCAGTGCTGATGCGGTTCAGGCACCGGTTGACCAGCAGAGTGAAGATCAGTCTGGTTATTCTCAACAGCAACTAACGGTTAATAATATGCGTTCATTGTCGGAAGTGGCTAATACAAACAGTATGAACCGGGATAAAGCGTTTCATCAGCTGCGTGAGCTGGCGGAGTTCTTCCGGGTCAGTGAACCTCATAGCCCGGTATCATTTTTAATTGAAAAGGCGATTCGTTGGGGCTATATGCCGCTGCCGGATCTGCTCAATGAAATGATGGCAGAAAAGCAGGGAGATACAGATTTGATCTTCAGCCTTGCCGGCTTAGATCAAACAGAACAGACAGTGTTACCGGACGTTGCCGGTTACGCTATCAGTCAAAAGAATGAGTTTGCCCCGGCTTCCGGTGCGAACCACAATCATCCGGGTTCGGGGATGTCAAAACAGTCAGCAGAACAGCCTGCTGATACAGAACCAAAACAACAAAGTGAAACCAAGAAAGCGTCCGGCTCATCATCGAGTTTGCGCTGGTAATTTTTCAACAATTAAAAGAGAGTAGATCATTATGGCAAGTATTTATATGCGTATTGACGGTGTTGATGTTAAAGGCGGTGCTACGGTTGAGGGCCTGGAAGGTACAGGTTGGTTTGCACTAAGCTCCTATAGCTGGGGTGGTGTACGTAACGTAGCAATGGACATCGGTAACGGCAACAATGCTGACTCAGGCATGGTTGCAATGAGCGAAGTAAACATCTCTAAGCAAGTAGATGGTGCTTCTGAAGACCTATTATCTTTCCTGTTCAACCCGGGCAAAGAAGGTAAGACAGTTGAGATTGCATTTACTAAGCCTGAACCAACAGGACAGGGTGCAATTGTTTACTTCCAGATTAAACTAACTAATGCACGTCTTGTATCTTATAACGTAAGTGGTTCTGACGGTGCTCAGCCATACGAAAGTGTTGCACTTTCTTATGTTGAGATTTCTCAGAAGCACAACTACGAACTGGAAGGCGGTGAAATGAAAGATGGCGGTATTGTGACGTATAACGTTCCACAAGCTAAGCTGTTATCTGGCGCTAAGTAACAAAAAAGACGAGAATAAAAGCCCCGGGCAGTCTGTCCGGGGCTTTGATCAGTTAAAAATCATAACAATTAGGAAATTGTCATGGCATTAAATTCACAACATAAACGTGTAAGCAAAAACAGAGTAAGTATTACTTATGACGTTGAAACAAACGGAGCTGTAGAAACTAAAGAGCTGCCGTTTGTCGTCGGTGTCATTGGTGATTTCTCCGGCCACAAACCAGAAGACCAGAAAACTGACCTCGATGAGCGTGAGTTTACCGGCGTAGACAAAGATAATTTTGATTCAGTAATGGGGCAGATTGGCCCTCAGCTCTCTTATAAGGTTGACAACAAACTTGCTGACGATGACAGCCAGTTTGAAGTAAATCTCTCTTTTAACTCGATGAAAGATTTTCACCCGGAGAGCGTGGTTGAGCAGATTGACCCGCTTAAACAACTGGTTGAGACCCGTAATCAGCTTAAGGTTCTGCTAAGCAAAGCAGATCGTTCACGCGATCTGGAAAAACTATTGAAAGAAGTACTGCAGAGCACAGAAGCGATTCAGGGACTGGCAGAAGAACTGGGCGTTGGTAAAGGAGAAGAGTAATGTCGACTGAACAGCAAAACAGCCCTGAACAAGGGCAAGAAACAGTAGAACAGCAGAGCATTCTGGAAAGAGCGATAACCGCTACGGCGCAGACGCCGGTTGATACCACTAAAGAACTGCTGGGTATTCTTACTTCTCAGGCGCTGGAAGGTACAGTGACCTGGGATAAAAACCTGACCCTGACCATTGAGAAAGCGATTAAATCTCTTGACGCTAAGATTTCTGAGCAGCTGTCAGATGTAATGCGAAATGATGACTTCCAGAAGCTGGAAGGCACATGGCTTGGCCTGCAGAAGCTGGTTAAAAACAGCGAGCTGGGTCCGGATCTTAAAATCAAACTGGCTGACTACACCAAAGATGAGCTGTTAGAGCAGTTTGAAGATGCACCTGCCATTGACCGCAGCCGTTTCTTTACCATGGTGTATCAGGAAGAGTTCGGTACAGCCGGTGGCCAGCCATACGGTGCGCTGATTGGTGACTACGAGTTTGGCTACGGTGACGAAGACGTCGCACTGCTTCGCTATATGGGTGAAGTGGCTTCAGCATCTCACTCTCCGTTTGTTGCGGCGGCAGATGCCAGCATGTTTGACTTCAACTCATTCGGTACATTTGCCGATGGCAAACCTGTCGCGGCAGGCTTTGACTCACCAGCTTACGCAAGCTGGAATGCATTCCGTGCCAGTGATGACTCCCGCTATGTGGCACTGACTCTGCCTAAAACCATGGCTCGCCTGCCATACGGCGCAGACACGGTACCTGTGAAATCGTTCGATTTTGAAGAGCTGCCGACTAAAGCCAACGGTAACAAAGAAGTGAACTCAGACAGTGATTTTGTCTGGAGTAACGCGGCCTATGATTACGGTTTGCTGATGACTCAGGCATACACTCAGTTTGGCTGGTGTACAGCAATTCGTGGTGCCGAGAATGGTGGTAAAGTTGAGAACCTGCCAAACTTTACTTATCAGTCTGATGCTGGTGATCTGCTTCAGCAGTGCCCGACAGAAGTTAACCTGACAGATGAGCGTGAAAAAGAGCTGAGTGATCTTGGCTTCCTGCCACTGGTTCACTATAAAAACAGTAACTACGCTGTTTTCCTTGGTGCACAAACCGCACATAAGCCTAAGACTTATACCGATCCTGATGCAACGGCTAACGCTGCAATTTCTGCGCGCCTGCCATATACAATGGCAAGTAGCCGTATCGCTCAGTATCTGAAAGTAATGGGTCGTGACCGTATCGGTTCAAACCTTGAGCCGGCTGATGTTGAAAAGGATCTGAATACCTGGATTCATCAGTACGTTAACCCGAATGCCATCGGCAACGAAGCGAAAGCCAGACACCCGCTGGTTGAAGCGAAAGTAACTGTTGAAGAGCAGGCCGGTCGTCCGGGCGCTTACTCTGCGGTTGCTTACCTGCGTCCATGGCTGCAGATGGAGGAGTTGACGACTTCACTGCGTATGGTTGCAAACATACCTGGTTAACCGCCATATTCAGGGGCGAAAGCCCCTGAATAGCTTTGAATTGGAATTTGTATGAAGAACCCGGAAATGCGCTCAGAACTGGAAAACATTTTAGGGAAAGAGGCGCTGGCAAAGCTGGCTCAAGCCGCTTCGGGTCAGGACAGTATTCAATTTAAAGCTATTCTAACTACTCTTATCTCCCAGATTGACCGCAGACTCAGCAGCCAGTTGTCTGAAGTGATTCAGCACGATGACTTTAAACAGCTGGAATCCAGCTGGAGAGGCGTACATGGCCTTTGTACTCTACCTGTATCCCAGAGACGCATCAAAATAAAGATGCTGGATGTCAGTTGGTCACGTTTTTCTGCCGATCTTAATCTCTGCTTCGACCTAAAACGAAGCCTGATTTACAAAAAAGTGTATATGCAGGAGCTGGACACTGCCGGAGGTAATCCATACGGAATGTTGATGGTAGACCACAAGGTTTCTGTTGATATGGCGGACGATGAAGAGTTTGATGATCTCTATACCCTTCAGCTGCTGGCTGAGATAGGTGAGCGCGCCCTTTGTCCGGTACTGCTTGGGGTTCACCCGCACTTCTTTGGAGATGATCAAAACCGTCAGCTTCATGATAGTTCGCGTATCAGACGTATTCTCGACAGCCGTGATTTCCAGAGCTGGCAGCTACTGAGAGAGGTTAACTCAGCCCGGTTCCTGCATCTGGTACTTCCCGAGTATTTTCAGCGTTCAGGGTGGAAAAACTGCGCGGCAGGGTTTGTGTTTAACGAGAGCTACTCAGAGCAGAGTACTTTGTGGGGCAATCCGGTTTATCTGCTGGCGGGTAATGTATTGAGAGAGTTTGACCGTATCAGCTGGTTTGGATTCCTCCGCGCCTATGATGAGCAGGGCTCTTATGGCGCGATTATCCCTGAGTTTGCCAACCGTAAGGTGCAGGGCAGGGTAGAGATCTTTAGTGAAGATGACGGCTTCTGGGCCGAGCAGGGTTTTGTTCCCCTCTCCAGCCTCTACCTTTCTGAACAGAACGGATTTTTCAGCAATCAGTCGGTGTGGAAAGCACCAAATGAAGCGTCGCGCTTGCTGGGAATGTTACAGACTAACCTGATGGCCTGCCGCTTCGGCCACTATATCAAAGCCCAGATACGCGACCAGTTGGGGAGTTACGATAGCGCGGATGATTGCCGCAGAAGCCTTGAGAAGTGGCTGCGTAACTACATCAGTGAAGTCGATTATGGCGAAGATGCGGTAATGGCCCGTTATCCGCTTAAATCCTGCGATATTGAGTTAGTGGAAGACCCGCAGGATAAAACCCGCTATCTGTGCCGCATCACCCTGCAGCCTCAGTATCAGTATGAAATTCTGGATGCTCATATTGTGTTGGCGACATCTGTATCTGATATGGAAGTCGGGGAGGTGGCATGAGTCTGGTAGCTAAATTAAACAACAACTGGAAAAACAACAGCGACGATATTCGTGACTCGATTATCGAAAACATCTGCTCACTGATTTCCAGCCGCGCACCTGTCTGGCCTGAATCTGCAGATCTCTCTCAGTTTGACGGAACCATAGCCACCCTTGGCCTGCAGAATGTGGCGCGTTCACAGAGTAAGGCCAACAGTGAGGTGGTGCTTCAGGATATTACTCAGGTGATCCGCAAGTTTGAGCCACGGCTGAGTCAGGTAGAGCTTGAGCTGGCAGAAGAGAGCATAAAGCAGAACCGCCTGCAGTTCAGAATTTCCGCTGTGATGAATACCAGTCAGGGGAGTGAGGCCATTGTGCTTGATTCATTCCTCGATTTTGGAAGTAGTAAACTGGATATAAGGAAGTCTAATCTTGTCTGATTCACTGTTATCGTATTTTGAGCAGGAACTAAGATTTATCCGTGAAGAAGCGGGCGAATTTGCCGCCCGCCATCCGGGAACCGCTGATGCGCTCGGTATCCGCAATGAAAGTATTGATGACCCGCAAATTGCCCGTTTGGTCGAAAGCGTAGCGCTGCTAAACGGCAGGTTACAGCAAAGGCTGGATGACAGCTTTCCGCAACTGACAGAAAGCTTGATCCGTTTGCTGTACCCCCATTATCTGAGGCAGATCCCATCATATAGCCAGTTGAATATTGAAATAGGCGATGATGCCAGCGCAAGACACCCGATCCCGAAAGGAACCGAATTTGAAATTAAAGACAGTGACGGTTCCGCTGCTATCTTCAGAACGTCGCGCGACTTGACCCTGTACCCGTTAAAACTGGACGAGGTTAATGTTCATTTTGCCCCTTTTAAAAATCAGAAACCGCGCGGTGCAGAACATGCAAAGGCTCTGATTGAATTTGATATTTGTGCTGTGGATGAAGGGCTGGAAGTGTGTGAAATCAATCCGGACTCACTGCAGCTTAACCTTCGCGGCGACTCAGGCTTTATACTGCGCTTATACGACCTGCTATTTCACTCTGTATCACAGGTGTGTGTAAAAGCGGGCGATAAAGTAGTGCCTCTGGGACGTGATGCCCTGCAGAGCTCAGGCTTTGATATTGATGAAGCAATGCTGCCTTATAACCCGGTTACTTTTGACGGCTATAAACTGCTGACGGAATTCTTTATGTTTCCGGATAAGTTTAACTGTCTGAAACTGGATCTGAACAGTGCAGTTTCAAAGCTTGAGGGCAACAGCTTTACGGTACAGTTATACCTTTCTGAGCTTTCAGTAGATCTGGCACGGGCACTGAGCCGGGATAACTTTTCCCTTTACACGGTTCCGTTGGTGAACCTGTTTAACACCACAACAGAGCCGTTGACTATAGACTTCAGCCGCAATGAATACCCTATTGTGGTGGATGCCTCAAATCCGACTGCCTGTGAGCTGTTTTCCGTCGATAAGGTGCTGGATGTCTCGCCATCAAAAACGCTTGAAGTACCGCAAATTTACAGCAACAAATTTGCCGCTGACAGTGCCGGTCTGCACTGGAATCTGGTTCAGACCATAAAGGAGAGCGGCAGGCTGGCCAGCAGCTTTCAGGTGGCGGATCTGGAAAATAACTGTCTGGCTGACGATGAAAGGGTCTGGGTGGCGGATGTTACCTGCTCCAATGGCAGCAGGGCTGCTCTTTTACAGGCCAGTAGTGAAATTCGCTGCCGCGACTCACTGACCATTCCCGGTGAAATGACACTGGCGAAAAGGCCGACAACACCGGTGAGTAATCTGGACGCCAAGAAGAGTGCCTGGGTACTGTTATCCCATCTGCAGTTCAATTATCAGGCGATACTGGGTGCAGAAGATCCTGTGGCCAACCTGAAGCATGTTTTCCATCTGTATAACCATAATCAGAGCCCGCAAAATGTCGCCTATATTGAATCAGTAACCGCTATTGAGCAGGAGCATGTGGTGGCTCCCATCCGCTTGTCCGGTAAATCTTGTTTTGCCTACGGTACCCGTATTGAAGTGACACTAGACGACAAATCCCTTAACGGAGGTGTTGAACTGTTTTCAGCCATGCTGGATCGATTCTTTAGCTACTTTTGTGGCTTTAACAGTTTTACCCAGCTGGATATCCGTCTGCAAAGTAAAGAGGGTATCTATAAAAGCTACCCGAGGAGATCAGGATGCAAAAACCTGTTATAGATCTCCTGCTTTCTGACGGCTTTGATAAACAACTGCATAGGGCATGGCAGTTGATGAAGCACCATGCCCAGAGTATGGGCAACCGGCCAAAAGTGCGCTTTATAAGCGAAGATCTTCCCGCTTATTACAGCTCAGAAGTGACCGCCGTCTATCAGAAGCCGGCAAACGGCTGGGTGATTAAAACCAGTGTTCCGGCTTTGTCTGGTAATCAGGGTGTGTTGCAGCGTTCCATGAACAAACAGGCACTCTCTGCACTGTTTGATGAGGGCAATGAAGCGCCGCTGGATTTTTATAACTCTTTCAATAACCGCTATTACAGGCTCTACTGTTCCAGCATGATCAAGCATAGCCTTGTGGATCTGATGGAAGAGGAGACCTTTAGCTGGAACGCACAGAATTATCAGAAATCCATCTCAGATATGTTGGTCAACCTGACCGGTGCAGGCAGCCAACTGAGAGATATCCCCACTTCACACCTGATTCAGTATACCGGCACAATAGGTATGAAACTGACCTGTCCGCGTGTGCTGAAAAACCTGCTTAAAGACTACTTCTGCTACGAGTTTGAAGTCGAACATTCATCGGTTGAGTATCAGCCTTTGACCGCCTGTTCGCTTACCCGTATCGGTCAGGACGGACAGAATCAGGCTCTTGGTATGGGGGCATTAATCGGTCAGAGCGCGGCAATGGCAGGGCAAAAGCTGAGAATAAAAGTGTGTCCCGCCAGTTACCGTCAATATCAGGAAATAAACAGTAATCCCACGCTGATCCGCGCCATTTATCAAATGATTAAGGTGTATCTCGGCGTCAATATTCTTTTCAGTTTGCATATGAAAGTGAACGGCAGTTACCTTCCCGGCCTTAAGCTGACTCATAACAGAGAACGCGGTTTAAAGCTGGGCGAATCCGCATGGATGGAAGGAAAAAACAGTGTCACTCAATATGTGGAATTGCCACTAAAAGCGAGCTAATTATGGTGAATATCGAACTACAGAGTCTGGTAAAAAGACTTACTCCTCAACTTAAAACAACATTAGAGGCAGCTGCAGGCGATTGTCTGGCAAGAACTCATTTTAGTATCGAACTCGAACACTGGTTTATTCAGTTGTTGCAGGAGCCTTCTATGGGCTGGCATTCGGCAGCGGTAAAAACCGGGGTGGCAAAAGAGACTTTAATCGACCAGCTAAATCAGCAACTGGCGCGTTACTCTAAAGGTAATGATTCTGCACCGGCTCTGGCTGCAGGGCTGGTTGAACTGCTGAAAGACAGCTGGATGCTGGCATCGCTGGATCACTCCCATGCGGCAATTAACGAATATCATCTGCTGATGGTGCTGAAACAGCGGGTCACCGACGGCGCTTATGCCGGCTGCCTGAGCGGCTGGTTGGGTACTATCTCCAATGAGTGGCTGAAATCAGAATCTGCCGGGTTGGCTCCGGCGGCAACAAGCGCAGGACAGGCAGCAGGTCAGCCAGCTATGCCACAGGGCGAAGCAGGAACGACAGCGCTGGACAAATATTCACGAAACCTGACGGAGGCTGCCCGCAATGGCGAGCTGGATCCGATTGTCGGCAGGGGCTCGGAGATCAGAAAGTCTATCGATATTCTCTGCCGCCGCCGTCAGAACAGTCCGATTCTGGTCGGTGATCCGGGGGTAGGTAAAACCGCCATTGTGGAAGGTCTGGCGCAACAGATTGTGGATGGCAATGTTCCCCCTTCGCTAGCCAATGTGGAGCTAAGAAGTTTGGATCTTTCTCTTCTACAGGCAGGTGCCAGCATTAAAGGTGAGTTTGAAAACCGCCTGAAAGACATTATCAACGAGATTAAACAATCGCCTGAGCCGATCATTATGTTTATCGATGAGGCTCATACCCTGATTGGTGCCGGTGGTGCAGCAGGGCAGAATGATGCAGCCAATATTCTCAAACCTGCTCTGGCGCGTGGAGAGTTTCGCTCTTTAGCTGCGACGACCTGGGCCGAGTATAAGCAGTATTTTGAAAGTGATGCGGCGCTAACAAGGCGTTTTCAGGTGGTCTCTGTCGGTGAGCCAAGCGAAGAAGATACGGTGCAGATGCTACGCGGGGTCAAAATTGCTCTTGAAAAACACCATGACGTGAAAGTGCTCAGGGAAGCCATTGATGCCGCGGTCAGCCTGTCAGTCCGTTATCTTCCTGAACGTAAGCTGCCGGACAAAGCCATCAGCCTGCTGGATACCGCCTGTTCACGGATCGGCCTTAGCCAGAGCGCTACACCGTTCCAGCTGGAAGGGCTGGCAGAACAGATCGCTTATACCAAGAATGAGATAGAATCCCTGAATCACGAGAAAGCCCTTTGGTCTATTGAAGATGATCGTCTTCAGGGTTGTGAAGAGAAACTGAAGCGTATCACTGAACAGCACGATGAGCTTGAGAAACGTTGGGAACAGGAAAAAACACTGGTTAAAGAGATCCTGGAACTTCAGGCAGAGCTGGATGACCGGTTCCTTGCCGGCGAAGAGCTATCAGGACTTGAGCAGAAAACCGAACTGAAGCAGAAAATGCAGCAGCTTAAATCCCTTCAGGGCGAGCAACCTCTGGTTCTGCCTCAGGTTACTCATCAGACTATTGCCGAGGTTATCTCTCTCTGGACGGGTATTCCTGTCGGCAACATGCTGAAGAAAGAAGTAGAGCGTCTGATGCACCTTGAGAGCCATATCGGTGAAAGGGTTATCGGCCAGACAACGCCAATCAACGAGATTGCCCAGTCCATCAGAATGTCCCGTGCCGGACTGACGGATCCGCGCAAACCTGTTGGTGTGTTCCTGATGTGTGGCCCGAGTGGTGTGGGTAAAACAGAGACGGCTCTGGCGTTAACGGATCTTCTCTATGGCGGTGAAAACAATATCACCACCATCAATATGACCGAGTTTAAAGAGGAGCATAAGATCTCCATGCTGCTAGGCTCTCCGGCCGGTTATGTGGGGTACGGTAAAGGCGGTATTCTGACAGAGGCGGTGCGCAAGAACCCATATAGCGTGCTGCTGTTGGACGAAATGGAGAAAGCACACCCGAGTGTTCACGATGTCTTTTATCAGATTTTTGATAAGGGCAGCATCTCTGACAGTGAAGGACGTAATATCGACTTCAGAAATACCATTATCATTATGACCTCCAATGCCGCTGACAGTGCGGTGGTGAATGCCTGTTCAGAGAGCCGTCCGAGCGTGGCTAAACTGACGGAGACCATTTTCCCTGAACTGCAGAAGTTCTTTAAACCGGCATTTCTGGGCAGAACCACCATTATTCCTTATTTCCCGCTGAATGAAGAAGAAATGGCTAAGATTGCCGGTCTGTCACTGGGTAGAATTAAGAAACGGGTTCAGGAACATTACGGAGCGACGTTTGAATACGACGAGGCGGTGATTGAACGTCTTGTGGCACTAAATAACTCACCGGAAACAGGTGCAAGGGCCGTTGAACAGCTAATCAACCGCAAACTGATGCCTGAGTTGGCTAATATGTGTATTACCCGCATGAGCGAGTCACTGCCGATTAAGCAGATTCGTGTTGGTATGGGTAAAGGCGAATTTGAGTTTGATATCCAGTAAGGAGCTTGTGGTTAAGTAAACAAGTGGTTAAGTAAACAAGTGGTTAAGTAAACAAGTGGTTAAGTAAACAAGTCCAAGTGTTTCATCGGATGAAACTGATTAAAGGTAAATGATATGAGTAGTACAGTTTTTTCCAGAAAACAGACAGACTGGATAAGAGATCACCTGAAACTGGCGGTGATCCATGGTGGCGATAATCAGGATAGCGGTAGTTATATTTATAAAAACCTCAATCCGAGGTCGACCAAAAGTTATCAGGCAGTAGCTTATGATATGGCTGAGGCACTAAAAAGTGTCGGTTTCCGGCATGTCACAGTGCTGCCTGAAGATATTCACCTGATATCGCGCCTGAAAGAGCAGCAGGTGGATCTGGTTATAACCAACAGCGGTGGCCTGCAAGGCTTTGATTCCATGTGCCATCTGCCGTCACTGCTGGAAATGGCCGGAGTACCTTATGTCGGTCACTCTCCAATGACAGCAGGTGTTCTGGACAATAAGCATCTGTTTAAGCATGAGATAGGCACAGCAGGAATTGCCACTGCGCCATTTATTACTGTTCAGCCGGAAGAGAGCATTGCAGAAGCTGCCTATCAGCGTGAGTTAGATAGTATCGAAGCAGAGTATGGTAAGGGATTTATCGTTAAGCCGGTGTCCGGCCGTGCATCGATTCATGTCTATCCGGTGTTTGACCGCAGTGAACTGAATGCCACGGTAGAGAAAGTACAAAAAGCGACCAGCAATACGGTCATGGTGGAGCCCTACCTGAACGGCCGCGAGTTTGTGGTCGCTGTCGCTGGTGACAATGTTTACCGTGATGGTGCCATTGAGCCGCTGGGTAAGCCATTTACTTTCTCTATTACTGAACGGGTACTGGCAGAGGATGAAGTTATTTTCACTTCTATGGACGTTAAGCCCATTACTCAGGACAGATTACTGGCAGTAAGGGATCCAAAGCTGCGAGAACAGCTTTCAACCATAGGTGAGAAGATATATAAGCTGCTTGGTTTGCAGACTCTGGTACGTGTCGATCTGAGAATGGATCACAGAGGTCACCTTCTGGTTCTGGAGACCAACCCTAAACCGGATCTGAAAAAGCCGTGCGGTAATAAGGTGAGCCTTGTTTGTCACGATCTCGCCAGCGAGAAGATGAGCTATACGGACCTGTTGCAGTCCATGGTGTTTAACCGTCTTATCCATTTAAGAAAAACACGGGCAGTGACACTTAAGCACTGTTTTACGCAAGAGTTTGAAGCGTTAGGAAAGGAAGACTAACAGAGTATGGGAAACAGAAGAGCACTACTGAATCTGCTGTCGGGCACTTTGCTGATTGCATTGTCAGTCACCCTTGTGATGGTGATCGGTTATGCACAGGCAATTAAAAGCTATAAGCAGCAGACCAATGAAGTAGTGCTGGCACAGGCTGAAGCGGTAAAAATAGGCATAGAGCAGGTTCTGGGTTCAGGGGTGCCTATTTACGATATTGCCAATCTGGAAACTGTACTAAAACCTATTGTGGCGGTAAACGATGCGGTAACCAATATCCGTATCATTGCCAATGAAAAGTCTCTGTATCAGTACAATGATTCCACTCTTGGTACCTACCTTAAGATTCCACTGAAAAACAAGTTTACCGAGGTGGGTTATCTTGAGATCGTGGTGAACGACAGTGTTATTGAAAAGCGGGTACAGGGTGAGTTCGGTATTCTGCTGGCCGGATCGGCATTGGTGTTACTGCTGTTCTTTTTCCGCGAACTGCACAACAGCGACCCGAAACAGTATCTGAAACGCTTTAGTGCGGTATTTGCCGTGGTTACATTGGCGGTGATCTTTGTAGTGGTCAGCCTGTATCGTTCCGGTCTGGAGGATAAAGCTGGCTCTATGGCTAATATTCTTAGTCAGAGACTGGCTCCTGTGCTTAGCTCCGATATCAGTGCGGAGAGGGTAAGCGGCCTTGACCAGCTGCTGGAAACCTACCGCACAGCCAACAGTGAAGTCTCTTCAATTATAGTGACGCAAGGGGAGACGATTGTTGCTGCAACCACAGCGAGCGGTGGCATGGTTGAATCGAGTGATTTCTCCAGTTATCAGTTTGCAGTAACAGACGGAAGTGAAGTGGAAGTGAGCTTTAACGCTTCTGCGCTTATCTCAAATCTGCTGAGCATTATTAAGAGCTTTGTGATTTTGTTTATCGGCTGTGCCTTTATCTGTTTTGTCTTTGCCAGAGTGCTGCATACGCCCGAAGAGCAGCCGCAGTCAGATACCGTGCTGGAGAGGCTTAAACCCCTGTTTCTGATGGCCGTACTGATGGAGTCCATTATGGCGCCGGTATTGCCACCGTATCTGGCAGAGCTGGCCAGTGCAGCCGGTAGTGATATGGCACTTTCATCCTATATCTTTACTGTCTACTTTGCTGGTTTTGCGTTAATGCTGTTGCCGGCATCCAGGCTGGTTGAGCTCTATCCGATTAAGAGTGTGCTTAATAGCGGTATTCTGCTCTCCGTCGCAGCCAGTCTGATACTGGCATATAGTGACGCTGTCACCATGGTGTTTGCTTCCCGCTTCTTTGCCGGCATTGGTCAGGCGGTGATATTTATCTCGGTGCAGAGCTATATACTGCGCTTTAGTAATAAGGCTAATAAGACACAGGCAGCGGCTATTATTGTGTTCTGTTTTAACGCCGCCTTTATTGCCGGTGCTTCCATTGGTGCTCTGCTGGTGGACTATATCGGTATCACAGGTATCTTTATCTTGTCTGCATTAAGCGGGTTACTAGTACTGGCGTTTGCCACCTTACTGCCACGTATGAAAGCCAGCAAAAAAGCATCGGGTTCTTTTTCCGCACAATTAAAACTAACGCTGACACATTCTGCTCAGTTAATAAGACAGAAACCCTTCTTTCGTACTATTTTCTTTGTCGGTATCCCGACCAAGATGATGCTGACTGGTGTGGTCAGTTATATGGTACCGATACTGCTAAGCGATCAGGGCGTTTCTAAAGAGAGCATCGGTCAGGTACTGATGGCCTATGCCGGTGCAGTCTTGCTGGTGAGCGGAAGGGCGTCAAAAGCGATAGATGCGAAACAGAATTATAAAACGGCACTGACTCTGGGCAGTCTGGTTTCAGTCTTCTCATTGCTGTTGTTGGCTTATGGCGTTACCTTCCAGTCCGGCACAACGGTAGTGAACTTGACTATGACAGCTATGTTGATTATGGGTATCTCTCATGGCTTTATTAATGCACCGATTATCAGCCACGTAGTCAGCGTTTCCACTGCAGACTCTGATACCACCATTGCTTCGACTTATCGTTTTCTGGAACGTATAGGTCATGTACTTGGTGCTGTGGTGGTAGCTGTTCTGGTAAGTACTTTTGGTAGTGAGCAGGCCTTCTATATTCTGGCGTTGTTCTTTGTTCTGGCGACTCTGGTGGTGTTTATCTGGGAAAAAGATCAAAAAGCGGAGGTGACAGCATGAACAGATGGCTGACACTGCTGCTGATAACTCTGAGCTTTTTTATTCCTGTCCATGCCGAGCAGGCAGACAACTGGCCGGCATGGCTAGGCAGTAAAGTAAAACAGAGTGCACAGGCTAACTGGAATATTTTAAAGGGTGAGGAGTCGGTACGCCTCTCCAGTATCAGTAAGCAGTCAAAGGTGTGGGTGATCCTCTCCAAGAAAGCAGACTCTTACGATACGGCACTGAAAACCATGCTGAATGTGTACCAGAAGCAGGCGGATGATATTGAGTTCCGGGTGTTTTTGTTAAGTGAACAGCAGCAAGATTTGCAGGGCTGGTTAAAGAAAATGGAGCAACAGGCCGATTTACTCTATACCGTCGGTTCAAAAGCGACGGTTACTATTTACCGGCAGTATGCAGGTGGTAACGTGCCGGTTGTTTCAGTAAACGCAAAAGATCCTGTACTGCTTGGACTAATAGATAGCTATTCCGGCTCAGGCAATAACTTTGCCTTTACCTCGCTCAATCTCTCATCGGCTGTCACTCTTAGCTTTATTAAGAAGTACGATGAGCAATTGGCGCAAATTGGCGTATTGTACGCGCAGCAAAACCAGAGTGCCTATCTGACTCAGTATCTGCCGCTTAAGGAGCAGGCTGAAAAGCAGGGAATCGCCGTTTATCCGATTGCCGTTGATGAAACGGTGGCTGGTTCCGGCTTAAATGAGGTTATGACCAGACAGCTTGAGAAGATGAAGCAGCAGGATCCTGATCTGAAACATTCGCTGCTCTGGTTGACGGGCAGTTCAAGCTTGCTTAAACGTGTAGAAGAGATAAATCAGTTATCGGATAATCTTCCTCTGCTGACGGCTGTTCCTGAGGCAGTAAATAACAGTAACAGTAGTGCCCTGATGTCGGTGGGGACAAGTTTTGTTAATAACGCCTATCAGGCAGCACTTTACGGATTAAAAATACTAAACAAAGAGACTGAACCTGAAGATTTACCCGTTGGTGTTATCTATCCGCCTGATATTTCTCTAAACTTTAAACAAGCTGAAAGGATTGATACAGTAATCCCTTTTGTACTGGTGGAAATGGCCAGCGAAATATACGCTCAGGATGGTGCAATTATCAGGACTGGTGGTATGAGCAAGGAAATATTTAATTAATGAAAGTAAGAAAGCCGGCCGGGTTAAAAACAGTTATTAGCGCTGCATTGTGTCTGGGGTTATCACTCCCGGTATTTGCTGCGGCAAAACCGGAGCGGCTATTGTTAACCACACAGGAGTGGTATCCGTTTCAATACAGTGTAAACGGAGAGATGAAAGGCCGTGGTATTGATAAGGTCAAGTGCATCATGCGTGAGATGAAACAGCCTTATCAACTGACCATGACAAAATGGGATAATGCCCAGTTGTTAGTAGAAGTGGGCACCCATAACGGTTTTTTTCTGGCATCAAGAAACGATGTCCGGGACAAGTATGCTGAGCTGTCCGACATGGTGCTGGAACAGAAGTGGAGCTGGTTTTCCCTTTCTGATGCGATAGATCTTAATCAGTCTATGTTTAAGCAGCAGGTGGAAGTGGTGGCACTGTTTGGCTCCAATAAGTGGTTTTGGCTGCAAAATCAGGGCTACCTGGTCAACAAAAAACCAAGGTCGGCAAAAGCCATGCTGGAGCTGCTGATTAGCGGTGAAGTAGGGGCGATCCTCGGTAATGACGAGGTAATTGAACAGACCATAAAACAGATGGGATTAAGCTACAGGGCGATCTCAAAAACCTTGGTTAAAAGAAAGCCTCTGGGGGTCTATTTTTCCAGATCTTTTACCAAGAAGTATCCGGGATTTTTACCGGAATTTAATCTTGCGATAAACAAGTGTAAGAGTATTTAGTATGCCATTATCGATTAGAATTATAAGTTCTCCGGACGGAGAGAACATTACAGAGTGGAACAAACAGTTTCCCGAAGAAGGTGGCGATATTGGTCGGGCGTTTGGTTCAACACTGCAGCTCAACGACGCCACACGGGAGCTTTCAAATACTCATGCGATCATTAAGAAGTCCGGCCGTGGCTATCATATTATTGATAACAGCTCTAACGGGCTTTATCTCAATGGTAACGGTACACCATTGGGCAAAGGTAACCAGTCACCGCTCAATGATGGTGATGTACTGGATATGGGACGATTTAGGTTACTGGTCTCCTGCTTTGTACCGAGCGAGCCGGCTCTGTTATCCCGCCCGTTAGCGGAAAGTGCGGACGATGTATTTGATGACCCATTTGCTTCCGTACAGGAGGAGACAGAGAGTTCCGGTAAACCAGCCAAAGAAAATGAGATAGAAGAGGTGAAATTTACCATCTCTGACTATGCGGTGGTGGAAGACGACCCCTTTGGCGGAGAAGTAAAACAGAAGAGCAGCAAAGCCGAACCCGTTAAGCAGAACTTCAGCGATATGGATGATGACCCGTTTGCTGAGGTAGACCTGTCCCCGGACTTCGCCACTGAAGCTCATGCAGTTCAGCCGGAAGAGAGCCTCTCTTTTGCCTCTCATTCGCCGGTCAGCCCGGAAAACAGTCTGGCAGAAGACCCTTACTATAAAGTGAAGCGTTATGAACCGGATATAGAGCAGGCCATTGAAATGGCGCTGACCCGCCTGCTGACAGAGCTCTCTCCTGAACATCTGGAATCTATGTTTGATGACTTGTCTACTCCGGGACTGTTCCGCAGGCAGCCGAAATACTGGGACTTGTATAAACGCTACTTTAAAAGGCAGATCAACTCCCGCGATCTCCACGTTAAATTTAACGCCTATTTTAAGGACTCAATTAAGGTTCAGCATAAACTGGAAGGAGAGAAAGAATGAAAAAGCTCTTTGTGTCGCTGATCGCGGCAACACTGCTTTCAGCCTGTAGTTTCTTTGATGATGAAGTTATTCAGCCCAAGTTAACGGTGAAAATCACCGCACAGGATAATATTAACCCCAATGTAAACGGCAAGGCGTCTCCCCTTGAGCTGCGTATCTATCAGCTTTCTGATGATGATGCTTTTAATCAGGCCAGCTTTTTACAGCTCTATTCTGATGATCAGGGGGCGTTAAAGTCGGGGCTGACGGCCAAGCGTCATTTGCCGAGTATTTTGCCCGGCGAGACAAGGGAAGAGGAATTTCCCCTTGTTCTGGACAGCCGCTATATTGCCGTGCTCGGGGCGTTCGCTAATTACCGTGAAGCGAAAAGTAAAGCCATCTACAAAATTGACCAGTTTGGTCTTGTCACCGTCAATATCTCCGTCGACGGTCTGAATGTTTCCATCTCCGGAACAGAGGAAGAATAATGGATAATAATAAAGTTGTCTGGAGTGAAGGCATGTTCCTCAGCCCTCAACACTTTCAGCAGCAGGAACGCTACCTTGAAAACTATGTCAGAGAGATCAATGAACAGTGTGGTCAGAAAGATTTTGGCTTTTCTGAGCTGGAGATCGACAGTTCACTGTTGAAAATAGGTAAGTTTGGCCTGAAGAAAGCCAAGGGTGTTTTTCCGGACGGAACGCCGTTTGAGTTACAGGAATCTCTGGTGATTGATATTCCTGAGGGCTTCCTGAATAAATGTGTCTATCTGGCGATTCCCGTTTATCGCTCCGGTGCGGTTAATGTCGGCGAAGATGACAGATTAAGACTGCGCCCGATGCAAAACAGTGTCTATGACACCAGCCGTGACCGTAGTGAGCCCGTTGAGCTTGAAGTCGCAGCCCTTAATCTTTCACTCAAACTTCAGGGTGAAGAGCTGAAAGACTATACCCTGATCCCTGTTGCCCAGATAAGTGAACATAAATCAGAAGGAACCGTGGTGCTGAACCGTGCTTTTGTTCCTAACTGCCTCCACTTTGGCGCATCGGCCTATTTGGTGGAAAACCTTGGTGATATTTATGCCCAGATGCAGTACCGGGCCAAAGCGATCTCGGTGCGTCTGAATGCCGAGAGCCAGAGTAAGAGTTACCAGTCACTGATTCGTGATTATATGTGGATGCAGGCACTGGGAGGCTGGCTGCCTAAGCTGAAGCTCTGGGTCGAAGGTGATTATATCGCTACACGCTCTCTCTATTTCGAATGCATCTCTATGGCAGGGCAGATGTCCGGCTTAGAAGGCAAGATGCCAAAAGAGGCATTAAGCTGGAACCCCAATGAGCTGTATAAACTGTTCTCTACGGTTTTCTCTCACCTGATGCTGCATCTGCGTGAAGTGCAGTTGGATAATGTAACCACTCTTAAGTGGGATACTAAATTGTTTGAAAGCCGACGCCTGCTGCGGACACTGGTTAAAGAGCGCAGCCTGTTTAGTAAAGGCCGCTTTGTTCTTGTGGTCACTTCATCATTAGGTTCTGCCAAGCTGGGCGAACAGTTCCCATATGCGGCAAAGCTTGCGGGTAACAGTGCCATTGCTGATCTGGTTCGTAATGCTTTGTCTGGTGTACCTTTGTTGCCACTTCCTTATGCGCCTTCTGAGCTGAAAACCCGCCACGATGCTGCTTACTTTGAGCTGGATACCCAGTCAGAGTTGTGGAAATCGCTGGTGAAGAAAGATGAGCCTATAGCCTTGCATATCGATGATCGGATCGGCGATGTGCAGGTTGAATTTCATGTGATTAGGTAGGTGAATCCATGAGTGGACTATTTAGTGAAGAGGCGACGGTTGTTGTTCAGCGTAGCCGGCCACAAGCTCAGCAAAGCAGTGAATCGCAGGAGAAGGTGTTTCTTGATACCAGCGGCGCTGATAGTGTGCTGGACGATCTACACCTCTACGATTCGCCGTTGCTGGATGCAGCCGGTGATCTGTTAAGTATTTTGGTGACGATTCCCCGTCAGGGAGTGCCGAGAAATATAGAGCGTTTTCGTCAGCAGGTGCTGGATGGCATCAGCGAGTTTAAAAACAAAGGCCTCTATCTTGATTATCACCCTAGCGTGATTGATAAAAGCTGTTTCGTACTGTGTGCCGCTTTTGATGAAGCGGTTCTCTATACCCGTTGGGGGCAGGCGAGCCGTTGGGAGAACTACTCTCTGCTGAGTAAGGTATTTTCACAGCGAAACGGTGGTGAAGCCTTTTTTGTTCTGTTGAATAAAGCAAAAGAGCAACCGACCAAGCTGGTGGACTTTTTGGAACTCCAGTATGTGTTGATGATGCTTGGTTTCAAAGGGCGTTTCAGGCACGGTGAAGAAAATGAGCTGAATGAAATTAAAGCCGAGACCTATTCGGTTATCCGTCATTTCCGCGAGGAGAAACCTCTGTTATCTCCGCAAACACCGGAACTTAAAAACGGCAAGCAGCCGACCCGGCCATTAAGCCTGACTAAAAGCCTGATATTAATGGGCAGTCTGTTAGTGCTGGCCTACGCTGCTTCTGAGTATTGGTATTTGAACCGTAGTGAGCCTTTTATCCGTCAACTGGATCAACTGAATCAGGTCAGTATGAAGCTGACAGATGGCGGAGGCGATCTGGTCTATGTCAGCAGCGATAGCGATATAGGGGTAAAACCTAAAGCGGAGCCGCAGGAGAAGAAACCCACCACACCGGTTACACAGCGGGAATGGGAGTTGATGCTGGGTTCTTTTGCCAAAAAAGTAGATGCTGACTCTCTGCTTAACACCCTGACGCGTTCAGGGTATGACGTGTCTGTTCGTAATGAAGAAAGTCATAATGAAGAAAGCCGATTTGATGTCATTCTGAATGCCGGTAGTGATCTTTCAGCGGCGAAAAAACTGAAAAATGAAATCAATGTCCGCTTCGGGTTAAGTGCCACCTTAGAGAGGGCGCAGAAGTAATATGATAAAAAAAATAATCGTCACTGTTATCGCCCTGCTAATACTGCTATCGGGAATTTCCGTATGGTGGTTTGAGGTGTTTAAACAGGATCTGGGCTGGCTAAATATCGCCTCTCTTATTGCTGGTTCTATTGTATTTGTAGCGGCATTGATATGGCTCTACAGACAGAGAAGTAAAGATCGTGCAGCCCGAAAAGCCCATGAGCAGGAAGTTCTGCTAAAAAAAGATACTCAGTATATTCAGGATATCTTTAAAAAATCCGTAAAACGGGTACAGGGTAGCGGCAGCGTTAAGCTAAAAACACTGTATGACTTGCCTTGGTACCTGCTTATTGGTGGTGAAGGCGATGCCAAGAGCTCGATACTGCAGCAAAATGGCCTTGAGCCGGTACTGAATAATCAGACTCAGAAAGAGGATGAAGAGCACTACCTTAAGTTCTGGAGTAATGACAGGGTAGTGGTACTGGAAGTAGGACACCGCCTGTTTGATAACGAAGGTATCGATGAAGCTCTGTGGAGCGTACTGTGCCAGCAACTGATTAAGTATCGTCCTCGTCAGGCAATCAACGGTGTGGTTTCTGTTATCGGTTGTGACCGCTTGCTGAAGGGAGATCGTAAAGACAGACAGAGACTGAGCAGCATTATTCAGGAAGCGATTCTGACCCTGAGTGATCGCATCGGTATCCGCGTACCTGTCTATGCGACCTTCTCTAAGAGCGACACTTTGACGGACTTTACCGAGTTCTTTGAGTCATTCTCAGGTACAACACTTGATAGCCCTATGGGCATCACCTTTGAAGATACTCCTGCCGGTCAGTTTGACTCTTACCTGTTTGATAAACAAGCCAAGGCACTGGTTTCTTCCCTTGCTGATCAGCAGTTTGAACTGCTTAAGAACAGCCACAGTGATAAAGCGGGATCGGTAGTTGCGTTCCCGTATCAGTTCACTATCTTTCTGCAGCGCTGTAAGCAGCTTCTGCGTGATATCGGCAGAGAGAACCGGGTACGGGAGTCAGTCTGGATTCGCGGCAGCTATTTCCTCTCTTCCGGCCAGAAAGGGGCCAGTTTTGACTTGCTGACGCAAACCATGGCTGACCGCTCGGAGTTTAATACCGCTGTGGTTAGTGAGCAGGATCAAAACCGCCGTAGCTATTTTGTATCCGGTCTGTTCAGTAAGGTGATTCTTCCTGAGAGCCGTTTAGTTGGTGTGAACAGCAGAAGACAAACAAGCTATTTTCTGCTGACTGCCGTAGCCATGCTGGCTATGGTTTCTGTACTGACACTGGCTGGTCTTGAACTTAAGAATAACTGGAATCAGGATGAAGCCTGGCGTGCTAAAACAACCACTCAGTTAAGTGTTTATGCCTCAGACATTGCCCGCCTGAACCGGGAGACAGTCTCCATTACTGATATTATTGCGGTACTGTATGAGCTGCGTGAAGTAGTGGTTGAAGGTGCAGTTGACCGTCCATGGTATGAGAAGGTGAGTATCCGTCAGGATGAGACGGCGCAGCTGGTTAACCGTGCTTACCACGACCAGCTTAACGAGATACTTCTGCCACGGGTGGAAGAGATCATCAGTAACGAACTGTATGTCTATATCAGCCTTGGAAACCCGAGTAAGATCTTTGAGATTCTACGTTTTTATCAGATGCTGTTTGATGAAAAGCGTTTGGATATTAATGATATGCAGGAGTACCTGCTGGAAAACCTCAATGATCAGGGGGATGTTTCAGAGCAGGATATTAACAAGTTGTCACTGCTGATTGATGACCTGTTTTCCGGCCCTTACGACAAAACTCTGACGGCCAATGAAGAGCTGATTGCTGTTGCGGTGAACAACCTTGAAGGTCTGTCAGCCGAACGTCTGATTTACTCGAGAATTAAGAGCCTTCCAGCCTATAACGGTCAGGTGGATATCCGCAGGCAACTGGGAGAGAAGTTCAGTGATATATTCCTTTTTGAAGACGGGTATCACGGCTTCCTGATACCTGAGATTTATACCCGTCAGGGTTACAGCAATCTTGACCTTAGTGCTAAGTCAGCAATTCTCAGATTGCAGATGAAAGAGTTTAAGATGATGCAGGGCGACTTCTCAGCCGTCTCTATCACTGAAATGACAGAACTGAGCCGTCAGATTCAGCGTCTCTACTTTGCCGATTATATCTACCGCTGGAAGGATCTGATCGCCAATATCAAGGTAAGAGACTTTGCTACTGCTCAGGAGCTATCTCTCGCCCTTAGACTGGCAAGAGAACCAGCCACCAGCCCGATTCTGGATGTGTTGGATGCTATTGTGGTTAACACCACACTGGCAGTGGAAGAGCAACCGGATACTCGCCAGCAGAAACAGGTGGCGGCACAACTTGGGGTAAAACAGCTGACCAATATCGCTAAGAAGGCTGACAAAATTAATCGTCTGGCCGGAGATAAGCTATTAAGGCTGCAACCGTCATTTGTGGTGAATGAAGCGTTTAAAAATTACGCCGCTTATATTGATTCTGAAGCAGCAGCAACTGGCGGAGCGCCGATGAACAGCCTGCTGGCTCAGTTTGATCAACTTAATAGCTACTTTGACTCCGCTTTAAGTAGCGCAAATCCGGCCAAAGCTTTTTATGGCTATGCGACTGCTCATGCTCAGGGAAGTCAGGACGCTATTGTGATGTTCTCCCGTGAGGCCGGAAAAGCGCCAAATCAGGTTGCCGGCTGGGTGAAAGCTATTGCCGGTCAGTCGTGGGCCAGTGTTATTAACAGCTCGGTTGAGCATATTAATGTTGAGTGGCAAAACCGGGTGTACGGCTTTTATTCTCAGGCGATTGCCGGTCGATTCCCGTTCTCAACGGACAGCAGAAGTGAGATTGAACTGAATGACTTTGCTATGTTCTTTAAAGCTCAGGGAACGGTAGAGAAGTTTGTCGATGATGTGCTTAGCCCGTTTGTAGAGTGGGAAAATCAAAAGCTGGTTACCCGTGAAATTGACGGCCGTGCTCTTCCGGTTAAGCGTGATGCCCTTGCTCAGCTCTCTAAGAGTAAGCAGCTGCAGAAGCTGTTCTTTAATACTTCCGGGCAAGAGCTGGCGCTAAACTTCAGGGTTAAGCCAAGTTCTATGAGTACTGATGTAACTGAGTTCAGAATGAGCGAGGTGGAACTGCTGTTTGATTATCGTCATGGCCCAAGGGTATGGAGTGATATCAACTGGCCGTCCAACGCCGAAGACTCTGAACTGAGGCTTAGCTTCTTCCGTGGTGAAGACAGAGTCGCTACACAGGCTTATCAGGGCAAATGGGGTCTGATAAGGGTGGTGTTTGACAGTAAGATATCAGCCACTGGTGACAGTCGCATCAGCAAGGTTCGTTTTGAGGAAGAGGGTAAGCATATTATCTTCGATAGCTCTATTGGTGATGGCTCTGTGAAGTTCAGCAAACCTTTCTTTTCTGGCTTCAGCCTGCCGCGTAAGCTATAACTGAAACAGAGAAGAGTCAGGGTTCAATTAAGCCAGCATTTTGCTGGCTTAATTTTTTATTCGCCAGATGAAGCAATATAATATTATCTTGGCAAGTATCGAGCACAAACACGCATAAACCCGTCCTTGGGGCTCCGCCGCGCCATCCCTGGCGCAGAGGGTTTATTTATCGATATTTGCCCGACGAAAAGGTGAAGATATCAGCTTAGGTCGCAGGCAAGCTAAAACATAAATCAGATAATCAGGGTATTTGCTATTAATGGCATTAGTTAAGGTCAGAAAAGATAAAACAGCATTTCGCTTTGAACTAAAGGCGTTGCAGCAGTGTGCCTGCTACCGGCTGCAACCGCTGCTGGACCAAGACTCTGAAAGCAAAACGCTCTGGCTGCACTATTTTGAACAGGCCGATAACTTTCTCTCCTTCTCTTATAAAGATGCTGACAAGTTTCTTACCTTACTGCCGCAAATTATCAGGGCAATCCGTTATTGCCATCAGCAGGGTTGGGTACACGGAGATATTAAACCTTCAAACTTGCTGTATCTTGCTGGTGAGGAGAGGGTGATCTTGATTGATTTTGCCGCGGCGCTACCTATCGGCCAGAGCCGCGAAGAACTGACGGAGTGGCAGTTTACCTCTCAGTTTGCCCGCGAACATCAGAGAAAAGGTGAAGGTGTAGCTTGTGAAGCCGATG
Organism: Vibrio sp. SCSIO 43137; assembly: GCF_028201475.1. Lineage (NCBI taxonomy): Bacteria > Pseudomonadati > Pseudomonadota > Gammaproteobacteria > Vibrionales > Vibrionaceae > Vibrio > Vibrio sp. SCSIO 43137. The sequence goes on from NZ_CP116383.1 coordinate 1,524,839, forward strand.
ACTGGTATGCCCTGAAGCGGTGGCTGGAACAGTTGCTGAGCAAGCCACTCACGACAAGACAGACCTTAAAGGTAAAGCGGATAATTGGCTGGCTGGAGAGCCAGATATCAGCCGCCGATTAACACTGTCGGCCAGCCAAGAATGATGGTTCCGCCATGTGCCGTCATATCCGTCATTCTGGCGGCAGGCATATTGTTGATCAGTACTGTGGCACTGCCTTTAATAATGCTGTCCGGCGGACCGACACAAACGCACATCTGCCCAAGAGTAGCTGCGGGTAGGTTACCGATCAGCACGGTCGAAGGCATCGGTAGAATAGGCCCTCCAACATGGGGGATGGGAACCACAGCCGGTGTCTGCATCGGGCAGACATGCATATCAGTTGCTCTTGCAGCAGGAAACATATTAGCTTTCCTCCAGTTCGCCGTTACCGCCATTGGCGATATCGGTACCGATTTCGATAAAGTGATTAAAACGCTGTTTAGCATCAGCACCGTCAGGCAGTATTGCGCTCAGGTTAATACAGCCAGTCACGGCCTGCGCATATAGATAAGGCGGTGGCGGAACCACAGGGTCTTTCGGTGAGGTCATACTTCCTCCGCTCCAGAAAGCAGCTTGTGCTGCCCAGCCGGCACCGCTATCCAGTGTTGCTTCTTTTGCCATATTCTCAGCGTGACGGCGGCTGGTTTCATCGGGAGTATGTACCCACGCTTTAGCTGCATTAATGGCATCGTTCTCTTGTTGTGACCAGTCATGCCGCTGGCTGGCACAATTACAAGCCCACCAGATAGACTCGCGGATAGGCAGGCCATGGGCAATAAAGGTGACCGCGTCACTATATAGCTCGGCTTCCAGTGCTTTGCTAACCAGTTCAGCCGGAGACATTTCCGGTTCTGTCAGGGCTTTTATCTCTGCACTGGGCTGATACAGAGCAAGAATGTCTTCTGCGAACTGATGAGGAATTTTAATATATTTCATTAGTTTACCTTAGCGATTGCGCCCTGAATTTCTACCATGGCTCCGGCTTTAATCTGCGTCATTGCACTGCCGTTAACGGAGACCAGTGCACCTTTTAGGTCGGCTTTACCTTGCCCTTCAACGGTAACCATAGCGGCTTTTAACTCAGCTTTGGCCTGACCGGCGATACTGACTTGCGGTGCTTCAATCTTAATTCCGCTGGCACTCAGCTCGATTTTGCAGGCACCGACGGCCAGTGCAATTTTGGTTTTGCCTTTTAGGGAGATCTCTTGTCCGTCAACGGTAATGGAAGCGGTAGCTTTTAAGTCGGCATTAGAGCTAGCTTCGATAGCCACATTCTTATCAGACTTAACGGAGAAATCCTCTTTACTTGACATATCCGCGGTTTTGTCAGAGCTAAGGGAGAAGGCCTCCTTCGATGAAACCGACATGCTCTTTTCCGTTGCCGCTGAGAACTCCTCTTTACTGCTGATATCCAGACTCTTTTCTACACTGACGGTTTTAATCCCGGTGATGGTACTGGTGGCGTCGTTCTCCACTTCCGTTAACATATCTTTCTGGGCGTGGATATAGAACTCTTCTTTGTCTTTTTGATCGTCAAAGCGGATTTCATTACTGGTTTTACTGCTGCCGTCAGGAGTAGCACGGGTTCTTACGCCACTTTGGGTTGCGGATTCAAACGGAGGCGTATTGGTTGGATTATAGATAGAACCTGAGACAACAGGGTAATCAGGGTCACCGTCAATATAGCTTACCAGCACCTCATCGCCGATGCGCGGCGTAAACTGCACTCCAAACCCTTTACTGGCAAAGTTTTGCGATACAGGTAGCCAGCAGGAGGTGTTTTCATCATTTTTACCGTTAGCATCCCAGTGAAACTGAACCTTAACCCGGCCAAGAGCGTCACTGTAGATCTCTTCTCCGCTAGGGCCCGTCACTGTCGCGCTGTGCACGCAAGACACTTTGGGCTTGCCAAGGTGCTTAGGCCGGAACGGGGTCGAAGAGGGGATACACTCAAATTGATTGCGGTATTGCAGCTCACGGCCGGATTCTGAACACTTAATATGGTGAACAATCTCAGTGACCAGATACTCCTGATTGCTGGCGGAGATAGGGTGTTCTGTCAGTTTAAACTTCTTACCGGCAGAGAGCGCCATAATGGTCGAGGAAGCACTACAGATAATCTTGGCAGAGTCATAAGCTTCCATTCTGGTTTTGGCCAGATCGCGGATAACAGATTTATCCTTGCTGCCCTGACCATAGTAATAGTCACTTAACTCACTCAGTGAGTTAGAGAGAGAAGAGGCCTGCTCACCGCTGTCGATCAGTTCAGGTAGTTCCTGACTGTAATCGGCAAGGCTGATTTTAGCTGTGGTCACTTTGCTCTTTTGTTTCCAGTTAGCCAGATTGTAATCGCTGCTGCCGGTTTTCTTATAGCTATATGGCGAGTTTTCTGCACTTTCGAAATTCTGGTTGCTGTCCGATAGCTGTACCTTGTGGGAAGATGAGGAGTGATCTACCCGGTAGTGCCAGCCTTCCGTCGCCATTACACGCTGAACAAAGGCGAGATCTGTTTCATCCATCTGAGTGCAGTACTCATGTTCTTCTCCGTCACCAGATACTGAGAAGTCGGTGTAACTTTTAATTCCGGCATCGCCGAAGATCTGCTCGATAACCTGCTTGCTGGTCATCTGCTGGAAAATCTGCCGGTTATGGCGGAAAGCCAGCAGTGAGAAAGCGTCGCTGGAACCGATACGGTAGTAGTAGAGATCTTTCTCAATACTGTACTCAATCAGCTCAATAGAAGTGACTAAGCCATTGTAGAAGCGGGATTCCTGCTGGAAAGTAAACTCGATGCTGACGGCTTTGCCAAGAGCTGACTCATCGATAGGCTCAGGTGCAACCAGAGACAAGCTGATTTTACACCCTGCAGAGAGCTGTTCTTTGCAGGTGAGATCTGTGGTGATATAGGGGCCTTTTCCGTTAAGCTTGGTTGTTAAAGGGCGGGAGCCGCTATTGTACTCGCCTGAAGCCATAAATCCCCCAAATGACTAACAAATTATCATAGATTCAATCAATTAAGATTACATCATATCCCTTTGTTAGTCATCAGATGAAGAGGCAGTAAAAACCTAATAAGACCAGTTGATGTGGCCGGATTAAAACAAGACGAGTAAGTAGTGATAGTTTGCCTATTAGTGAATAAAAGCTATTGCTAATCAGAGCTCTCACATCAGGGCGAACATTATTGCGATAAACAACTCAGCCCAGTACTATTGTTTAACTAAATAATAATGACATTTTTGGTTGGCATTTAAGTCTGATGGAACAGTTGCGCAAGGTTTATCAATATGCTGAACCTAACCTTACCTTAATTGGCTGGTTGGGTTTTGTCGGTTTCCCTGCCTATTACTTTGTCTGGCAATATATCTTTCCTCAGCCCTATGAAAACGTGTGGCTTCGCCTGATTTGTTCACTGCTGTTTCTTGGCATTGTTGTCCGCAATAAGCTGAACGTCAGGCTGCGTTCTTATATGCACCTCTATTACCAGCTGGTTATTATCGCTGGTCTGCCATTCTTTTTTTTCTATATGTTGTTGATGAACGGCTGGTCCCAGATCTGGGTGATGTCGTTTATGTCATCTATATTTCTGCATATTCTATTGGTACACATTACCTGGATAATGTGCCTTCAGACGATTATTGCGCTAGTTCTGGCAACGTTTTTTGCCTGGGTGGCCAAAGGGTACAGTCTGGAGATGGTGGTTGACTGGTCTCAGCTACCTGTGTTTCTGTTTACTTACCTGTTCGGCAGTTTATGTTTTTACCGCTATAACGTGGATTATGACTCCAAAGTGGCGTTGGCAAAATCTTTCGGCGCCGGCATTGCCCATGAAATGCGCAACCCGCTAAGTAGCCTTAGCCGTTTTATCGATGTAATTCAAAGCTCGCTTCCTAATACCCGCATTGACAGAAAAGATCACTATCAGCTTAGCCGCAGCCAGATAACAAGGCTACAGCAGGCGAGTGATGATGCCTGGAAAGTGATTCGCTCCGGAAACGAAACTATAGATCTTCTGCTTACCTCTATTGATGAAAACCGGGTTTCCCGCTCCAGTTTTAAGCTCTACTCAGCTCAGGATATAGTCGAAAATGCGATAGAGAGTTTTAGCTATAAAAGTAGTGAAGAGAGGAATGCGGTAAGCCTCAATATAAAGGGTGATTTTGAGTTTTTCGGTAGCGATACCTTGCTGAAGTATGTGGTCTATAACCTGTTAAAAAATGCTTTTCACCACGGCTTTAAAGAGGCGTTCTCCATTGATGTTACCCTTCGTGCCGGAGTGCGTAATAACAAGGTTATAGTACGCGACAACGGCACGGGTATTGCGCCTGAGTTAATTAACGATATCTTCAGGGATTTCTATACCACAGGCCAAAGCGGTAGTCATGGCCTTGGCTTGCCCTTCTGCAAAAAAGTAATGGCTTCTTTTGGCGGCAAAATAAAATGCAGTTCTGAGCCGGGTAAATGGACTAAGTTCACTTTAACCCTTCCTCTGTCAAAATCAGATTCAGTGGCGGAAATCAAAAATGAACTGGCCAAACAAAAGTCAGTTTTAATGATTTCTAAAGGTGAGCTTCTGGTCAATCAGATAAGAGGAGCGGCGGATATCATCGGTTTTGAGTTAACTACCGTGACAGCTGAATCTGCCCTGAGCAGCAGTCAGGCCAATTACGATGTTGTGCTTATCGACTTGGATCCGCTTCGACGGTCGGCAAACCTACTGGATAAACTTGAAGCCATGTATGCCTATGGTGAAGGCCAACTTGTCTATCTTTATTGCGGTGAAATTATTAAACGGCCTGTCAAGGCTGGTGTCTCTCCACTCTGGATAAAGAAAGAGCAGTGGCAGCAGAGTCCGGTTCAACAAATGGATAAGCTGCTGTTTGACTCCGAACAGGTAATAGTACCTGTTAGTGTGGCGATCCCTAAAACGGATTTCAAAAGAACCGTAATGATCGTTGACGATAATGAGTCCCTACGCAGGTTTACCGCTATTCTGTTGGAAAAACAGGGTATTGAGGTGATTCAGAAGGAAAATGGTCTTCAGGCGATTGATACTCTTGAAAAAGAGGATGTTGACCTGATACTGATGGATATTGAAATGCCGTTAATGGACGGCATTGAAGCGAGCAGCCGGATCCGCCGCTCCGATAAAAACTACGCCGGAATTCCGATTATCGCTCATACCGGCGATAACTCCGTGGCTATGATGGATAAAATCGACTCTTCGGATATGTCTGACTATATCTTAAAACCAGCAGACAAAGAGAAGTTACTGGATAAAATCGCCGACTGGATTTAGCCGGTATAGAGGAGCTACTGCTTGCTAGCCCCTCAGGGGTTTAACTATACCGGTAATCAGACAAACTCTAGTTTAGGTTGGTTGTAAGCCTGATGACATACCGTCAGCACATGATCCACATCAGCGGCCGTTAAATCGGCATTAACGGAGAAGCGCATAATGTTTTTGTTGGCTCCGGTAGCCGGCCGGCAAAAAATGGCACCAAATACGCCTCTTTGCTCAAGAAAATCACGTACCTTTTCGGTATTTCGTTCCGTACCTGTCTCTAGTGATACGATCTGACTTTCACTGCGGATAGTAAAGCCAATATCTTTAAGCCCGCTTCTTAGTTCACCGGCGCGCTGGAACAGCCGTTCACGTTTCTGGTCCGCTTCTTTAATCACTTCAAGGGTTTTGCTAAGCCTAACCATCTCCTGTGGCAGAATGGTCGAGCTGAAAATAGCCGGATAAGAGATAAACGGCAGTGTTTTGTTCAGCTTTTCAGGACCTATAATCGCACCGGCACGGTAGGCAAAAGTCTTTGCCAGACTGACGGTGATAAAGTTAACACGACTTGTCAGCCCCAATGCGCTGACCAAGCCGGAACCCCTGGGCCCGTGTGTGCCGAGTGAATGTGATTCATCCACCAGAAGGGCACAACCAGATTCTTCTGCGATATCACACAGAGTTTCCAGAGGCGCTACCGTGCCTATGGTGCTGTAGACCGAGTCAACCACAATGATTCCTGCACCGTAACGCTTTATCTGTTTACGCAGGTGACGGATATTGTTGTGCATAAAAGGGTAGGCAGAAGCCCCCGCAATTCTGGCACCTTCCCATAAAGACATATGGGCAAAGAAATCGATATAAACAGGAGTCCCTTCGGTGCATATAGCCTGAAGTAGGCCAATATTCGCTGCCCAGCCTGACTGAGATATCAGGCAACTCTCCATTCCGGTAAAAGTTGCCAGTTCGGCTTCGAACGCAGGCTTGCTCTCTTTATCCTGCAAAAACACGCCGGACATTACCACGTTATCATCACATTCAGAGATGGCTCTTTTATGGGCAGCCTGAATCTCGCGGTTGTGGGATAACGCCAGATAATCGTTACTCTGCATAACGATATCCCCTTCGTTAGGGCGTTTTCCAAGTACCAAATGCTTTTTGTTCTGCGTTGGTTCAATAATATCTTCAATATAAAAATTCAGGCGTTCCTCAATAAAAGAGGGAAGAGGTTTTGATTTAGTTATCATAATGAAATCTCTTAGTCAGTTAGAAAAACGCCAGCGCTGGCAAGCTGTTATATTGCTTACTTTTAAGAGAGAGTCATTACGAAATTGTGATGTTTATTAGCAGGGTAGCAAATACACTATTTACGGATTGGATAGAAGAGTCAGATGGGTAGGCTGTTGGCGGTATAGTCTTAGCCCTAATCACCCTAAACTGGATATCTGCGATATGCACGCCAAAGCCAACCTTTACGGGCTGGGTAATGGGGGATACCCGCAAGGCAAAAGCCCGTGGCCGGCACACCCCAATACACTGAGTTATGAGCAGGTGGTGTTTGTGGATGAGGTAACCGATAAAGATAAGCAAGGGCAAACCGACCGCCTGAGCTGGCTAAAGAGCCAGAACTATCAAACCCAAATCGCCGTGCTTGGCCATGGCAAGAAAGTCTCGGCACTAAGGAAAGGTCATTTAAGCCAGAACATGATCGCCACACCATGGAAATATGTGGAGCCGGCACTAAAGCGAAAGGGCATTGATACGGACAGTTTGTAGCGCCCGCCTGTGAATAACTTGCCCCCTGTTTTCCAAGCTTCAGCTTATATAATGCCTGCGACAGCGATATGAAAAAGCATAGGAGCCAGAACATGATTAAGCCTGCCAACCAATCCTATTACCATGCCAAACCTCAGACTTACACCGAAGTTATCTGTATCTGCGGCCACCGTATCTGCGACGACAGGGGAATAATCCGCGCCCGCTGCGTAAAGCTACGCGAAGGAAAAGCACTGTGCAGATGTAAAAGGTGGGTAAGGGTGCCTGTTGGGTGGGAGTAAGGTCTGAGCTATGTACAGACCTATTTACTTCTATGATTATTATTCTAGTATTTTAAGCACTTTACCTTTGCCTATAAACTAGAACAACTCTGTGTGGCGTGAGGTCACTAATCAAAATATGTGTCATAGTTAGTTTTCAAGTTGTTACTTTGTTTCTCGTCTAGGTTTTCTTGAACACGCTCACTAAAAGTGTATAAATCTTGAATAAACTTAGTTTTTGCTTCATCCCATTTTTGACTATTCTTATTGTTATGATCTAAGAGAAACTTAAGATAGGCTTCCATCAAGTGATTGTATGCCTGACTTTTTTTTGACAGCATTGTTCTTTGACTATTCTTCTTTATTATATTTTTTACATCCACTTCACGGGCTTCACCAAAACCGAGCATTTTAAAGCTATCAAGAATACTGAGAGATAGCTTATGAGACTCTTCTATAGCGTAACCAATATTTTTATGAGCTGAAGCGGATAACTTTATATGTTCCTTACTTAAAATATGTGCTTCTTTTATAGATTGATATACATTGTCTAGCGAATCTTCAAGGACCTCTATACTGTTCAATATTTTTTTGCGTATAGGTTTGACTTCGGCATCTAGTATTACATTTCTTGCTGTCCCTATTTGACTAAAAGCAGTTGCTATTTCTTCGTCGTTTTGGCAACTAATTATATTAACTAAGCATGGAGTGAATAGAGCGCGGTCAATCTTATCAAATGCAGCAAGTGCGTAGCCTGCTTTTTGGTAATATAGGTTAAATGATATCTGCTCCTTCCATTGGTTTGCGCTTTTCTCTGCTGCGATAGCACTTTTTTCAGCTGATTCTGATGCTTTATGTGTAGCATATGCTGCATATGCAGTCGCTATTGCAGCGGCAGAAGTCGCCAATACTCCCAAAGCATCAAAGATAGATGGAGCTTCAATAATAACATCAAGACTTAAGTTAAACGGAATCATCTTTCAGTAAAGTTAGTGATTGAATTTAAAGCATAATAAATAGATGTACTTTATTGAGCAATGAAGTTTTGATTTTGGGTACTTTATCCATCACCAAATACATGTTTGATTCCATTAACACCCTGTTACACTTTTCACCTGCGCATTTTATTGACCGTTGAACTGCGTAAAGGTAGTGTGGTTGCATAACAGCAAAATCTGTTATCTGGCTTAGCATCCAGAATAATTTCATAGGAGCTCATAAAGACGCGCTCGCGTCTTTTTTTGTGGGCAGGGTTCGCGCATACCAAAAAAAGTTGTACTCTATGGTGGCTCGAACAGTGGCGACTTCGGTTGCGCCAGAACCTATGGACTGGTAATGCTAACGCTGTTCGAGCTGTCTCCTTTGGGTATTAGCATTCTCTCGGAGGCAGAGGTAGTTAACTTCCATAGGAGACATCATTGTGTCTACACAACACCAATCCAGAAAAGATCCCCACACCATCATCGTTGAAGCCCGTCAGATATGCGGCGGAATCGCCTCACTGGCCAGCGAAGCCGAAGGTTGCTTTGAAACCCTCACCGGCGATCAACTCTACTTCCTGCTTTCCTCGCTAAGCGACAAACTTGATGATGCACTGGAAGAGTTGGAGCTTTCAGACGCGGCATAGGGGAGAGGTAAAAAAGCCTGAGCGGGTGCTCAGGCTTTGTAGTTAATATGGCTTAGTATGTCAGACGGCTCTAAGCCAGTGATGATCCACTTCTTCCAGAACAATTTCAGACATTAACGCTTCCGCTTCATTCTCTGCTAACTTCTGCAAAAGGTAGCCGATATTGCTGTCCTGATTGATAGACTCAAGAAACAGTAAACGCATTGTGACATCAACGGTTTTAGGAATAGTGGATTCCGCCTTTTCCCAGCGCCCTACAGTTTGTTGGTCGACACCAAGCAGTTCACCAAGCACTCTTCGGGAGTGATTAAAATGCTGTCTGAAGAACTTAAACTCATTTCCTGTAAGAGATTGGGGCTTCTCAGCCAACAAGCAGCCGATAGCAATATGCAGCCCGTCTATATCGTCAACACTGAAATATTCTTCACCGTCTATGGTTTCTAGAGTGTAACCGTTCTTCAGGTACACATTGGGCAAACCACATTCGGTGTAGTGGTAAGTTGCGCTCATGTTTATCTCTCTTTTAAACATCGATTACCGTCACGATTAAAACCGATGGATCATCTTCATACCTTCTGAGTATTAACGGTACTCTTATCGTTTCACCAGAAGAGATGCCCTCAAAATTCATTTTCCAGTCTCCGCATTCCGTTTGATAAGGATGCTCTTCAAAACGACTGGAGTTGCTTCTCAGTACAGCGATAATCTGCTGAAAAGTAATATCCCTTTCGTCCATCCGGATACGGGTATGTTTAGATAACTTTATCCTGCCCGTATGGTTCGTTGCTAAATCCTGAACAATCCGCTTAGCGGTTTTTGGTGTCAGCGGAAACTCTGCAACAGTCAAAGGTTGTGATGTGCTCATAGCTAAAATGTCTCTGTTTACTATGCAGTCAAGGCCAAGTATACAGGCACGGTCACCAACGTATGGACTTAAAGTTAACGAAAATTGTATCAAATTGATACAAATGTTAGTTCTGATGAGGGAAATCGTCAAGGTATTTTTGTATCAAAATGATATAGAAAAACTGTGCGTAAATACTGAAGCACTAAATTTAGTCCAAATTAAAACTGATTGTTGACTGGGTTCTAAATATGGTCTAAATTTGGTTCATTGAAGTAAAGAGGAGAGTATAGCGAAGTATCTGTAACAGTAAGGCGGCTAGAGTGATGCATTAGTTCGCTGCTGAATAATAATTAAGGTTCCTTAAAATACTACCCACCACCTGAACCGCCAGAAACCGCATCGATATTAGGGAGCGGCACTAGGAGTAAGACACCATGAACACTGAGACAATCAGTTATTTGAAAAAAAACGCGGCAGATCTGCCTTTAGATGAGCCACTAGTAATAACACAGAACGGAACACCTAAGTACGTTATTGAATCTTATGAAGAGAAACAACGACGTGATGATGCGGTAGCCATGATGAAAATGGTTATGCTGGCTAAACAGGATGTATCCAATGGCCGTGTTAGTTCGCTGGGGAATCTAAAAGCTCGTTTGTCAGAACGCAAACAGACTTTAGAGGGTGATAACATCAATGAATCAGAAGAAACCCGTTAATATTTTTACCACTGCATCATTTGATAAAACGATCGATAACTCGATCACCTACTTAAGTCAGTGGAATGAAGAGTTAAACGTTATAACTGGTGTAGAAAGTGCCCTGGAAAAATTTGAGTCACAAGTCCTGTCGCAGCCATTATCCTATTCGCGCTGCCCTGAACTTATGGAACTGGGAGTGAACTCAGTCCGTAATGCTCATATTAGTGAGTTTCGTCTTCTTTACGAAGTAGAAGATGGAGAGAACGAAATCACCGTGAATCTGCTGTTGTTCCTGAGAACCAAACAGAGCATTGAAAAGCAGTTAATTGAGTACTGCCTATACCAATAATTTTGTCATCCGAAGCCTTTAGTATCTCAAGTACTTTTTGGGTGAATCGGAACATGGAGCCTGAGCATTGCTCGGGCTTTTTTGATCTCCCCTCCAAACAGTCACCCCCGCATTCCAAGTGCCTGGAATTGGCGACCGGGGCCCTGATTTATCAGGGGCTCTTTTCGTATACAGCCACAGGGAATCTTGTGAAACGCTCTTACATCGCGGCTGGTGTAATACTGGCTCTGTCATCTTCTGCACCGCAGGGTGCTATTCATCTGCTTTCCGATAATTGTCGGTGTTATAGGGCAAATTTCAGATACAAAAAAGCCCGCACTTATGTGCAGGCTTCTCTGTTTAAATATGGTGCGTCCGAGTGAACTCGAATCACCGACCCCCACCATGTCAAGGTGGTGCTCTAACCAACTGAGCTACGGACGCATTGTCTTGGAACGCTGTGAATATTATAGTTTCACCTTGTGCTGTGCAAGAAGAATTTCCATGTTTTTGAACTGTTTGACGCTATATTCATCACATTGTCGAAAAAGTACTCTTTGAAACGTGAATTCAGTCGTTTCTTCATTATGTCGGCTAAGTAAACTGTCGGCCCTATCTTAGTTTTACTCGCATTCTCTGCTGATTGGTTTTGTTTCTTTACCGGTTTCATGCTGCTATCGCTCTGCTTTTAAGTGAGTTACAACAGGCAGGAGTGAGAAATGAATCAGAGAATCAGCCTTTCGTTACTTAGTATCAGTATTTCCTTCGTTTTATGTCCATTTTACAGTCAGGCATCGACACTTGAGCAAAGTCTGATTCTTGCAGAGGAGTATTCGGAAGATCAGCATCTGAAAGGGTACTGGTATAGTGAAAAACTGGATGGTATTCGCGCATTATGGACCGGAAAAGAGCTGCTTACGCGAAAAGGAAACAAGATTGTGGCGCCGGATTGGTTTTATAAGGCGCTGCCCGGTATTCCACTAGAGGGAGAGCTATGGGCTGGCAGAGGCAACTTTTATAAGGTTCAACAGACGGTACTGACTTCTCAGCCATCAGATGTTGCGTGGAAGGATATCCGCTTTATGTTGTTTGATATTCCCGGCTCAAAAAAGACGTACAGGCAGCGTTATCAACGGCTTCTTGATTTGGAGGTTGTGGCTAAAGCAAATTTTGTAAAGGTTATACGACAGTACGCTATAGAATCTCAGCATCAACTGTCACATTTGTTTAACGAGACCGATAAAAATGGTGCAGAAGGCTTGATGTTACGTAACCCTGATTCCGTGTATCGGCAGGGGAGAAGTAATGATCTTATTAAGCTGAAGAAGCATCAGGATGCAGAAGCAATGGTAGTGGGTTATCGGGCAGGGAAGGGAAAGTACACAGGAATGACGGGCTCACTTCTTGTTCGTCAGAAAAATGGTAAACAGTTTTACATAGGCTCTGGTTTATCTGAGCAGTTGAGAAAGCACCCACCGGCAATAGGCGAGGTGATTACATTCAGATTTAACGGTATGACCAGTAAGGGGTTGCCAAGATTCGCCCGCTTTATCAGAGTGGTGCCGAAAAACTAGTTTTCAAACAAACACAAAAGAGAGCCGGACAAGCTCTCTTTTGTGTTTTGGCAACCCGGTGCTACAGCTGTTGTTTATTTCTGCTCAACTACCTTGGCTTCAGTAATTTTCTGCTCAAGTTGCAGCGCATTCTCTTTACTTTCTGCCAGACAGACAACTTCATCATTGGTGACGGTTTCAGAAGTACCTAAGAACAAACCACCCTTAGCAATGGTAACTTCAGAACAGGTGATATTACCTTTCAGATCACCCCGGCTGAGAATATCGATATTCTTAGCAAAAATCTCACCTTCGAAGCGACCGTTTACAATGGCATTGTTGGCGTATATAGAACCTTCAACATGGCCGGTCGGGCTAATGGTGACATCATATTCAGTACGTATCGTACCTTTAATTTCACCATCTATTTGTATGTTGCTGGAGAGAGTTAGCTCTCCGGTGATACGTGCCCCTTCGGCGATGATAGTTGGAGCGCCATGCTTACCTGCTGCTCCACGCTTTTTATCAAAAAGTCCCATTGTATGCCCTTTTGGTTCTCAAATAAGGATTCGAAATTATCGATGTTCCAATCTACAAAATTTGCCGGATTCATTGAACGGCCAACGAATCGAATTTCATAATGCAGGTGAGGGCCGGAGGTAAGGCCGCTGTTTCCGGAGTAACCAATCAGGTCGCCTTTCTTGACAAATTGTCCGGATTTCACCTTGAATGATTTCATGTGCGAATATGATGACGTAATTCCAAAAGAATGCGAAATACGAATAAAGTTTCCTGAACCCTTATCACTCTTTCTGGTTACTTCTATCACGCCGTCCGCTGGCGAATAAATCGCTGTACCTGTGTTAACGGCGAAATCCAGCCCGCGGTGCATGGTTTTCTTTTTGGTCACCGGGTGGGTACGCATACCGTATCGTGAAGAGCGTCTTCCGATTTTTACCGGTGATCCATTGGGAATCTGTTTTAACAGTTCAAGCCTTACAGCGGTGTTTATCGCGGCTAAATCAAGCCGGGAGTTCATATCCAGCTCTAGTTTTTCGCCTCCCAGATACTCTTCGATCTCTTCCAGACGGGAAGAGACAGAAAGCAGTTCATCTTCTTTGGCTGAGATATCACCTTCCAGTTGCTGCTTCAGGTTTTGATATTGTTCAAGTTGGGTGGAAAGATCCGATGACTGAGTTTCCAGAAACGCCTGTTTCTCACGGGACAACTGAACTTCATCGACAAGTTTAAGTACAGTCGTGGTGACAACAAATAGTGTCACAATAATGCCGAACATTAATAATTTGAGGCGTGCAACCGTCTTACGACTTAATTTGAAGTGGCTGGTTCCTTTCACTCCTGAAACGGTAACAGCTAAACTGTTGGGCATATCTTGATACTCTGGTAAATACTTGAAGGCCGATTTTAAAGGGAAATAGCCGTTTCCGCTATCCTTGAGAGGGCGGAAAACCTGTTTGTGGGTAAAAAATGGCAGAAAAAGAGTGAATTTTGTGAAAAGCTCACAATTATCGGAGGGATACTGTTTACATAAGCAACTGATTGTTTGTTAACAAAGTGTATTTCATGTGTTGCTATTGTTGCAGGCTTTTGCCACAGGGTTGCGGCAAAAGCTTAGCAGGTTAATTCTAACAGAGAGAATACTTAGCGAAGAGAAAACCTTAACTGAGTCTCATGATCCTGCCCGTGCATCCATTTCAGTCTTGCTCCCAGCATAACTGCAGCGCTGCTTAAGCCGATAATAAACCCTATCCAGAATCCATATACCCCGATCCTTTCTATAATGACGTCGGTAAGACCCAGCAGGTATCCGGCAGGCAGTCCCAGCATCCAGTAGGCAATAAAAGTACAGATAAAGATGGCTTTCATATCTTTGTAGCCGCGTAGCGCACCTGCCGCTACCACCTGAATGGCATCGGTAACCTGATAGATTGCGGCAATAAACAGTAACTGGACAGCAATGTTTAACACATCTATATCTGATGTATAGAGCTGGGTTATAGGCTCTTTGAAAAGGATGGTCAGTAAACCCGTTGCCATGGCACAAAGCACGCCAACCATTAAGGCAACATGGGAGGCAATTTTTGCTGCCTGAGTGTTCTCTTCACCAAGTTTTTGCCCGACACGGATACTAACCGCAACACCAATACTCATCGGCAGCATAAACACCATGGATGAGAAGTTAATAGCAACCTGATGGGCCGCAACGATGGTTGAACCTAACGGGGCGATAAGCAAGGCTACAACGGCAAATAGCGTTATCTCAAAAAACAGAGCCAGTGCGACCGGAAGACCAAGTTTGATTAACCTTATTTGTGAACGGCTAACGGGCCAGTGGTTCTTTTCAAGCAGTTTGACGTGTTTTAGTCTGGATGAGACCAGAATATAAACAAGCATAGCGATAAACATCAGCCAGTAAACGATGGCGGTAGCCACGCCGCAACCGACACCGCCCAGAGCGGGGGCACCGAGTTTACCGTACACAAACATCCAGTTTAACGGGATATTCGCTGCCAGACCGATAAAACCGATGATCATAGCTGGCTTAGTAACCGCCATACCATCAGTAAAACTTCTTAGGGTCTGATAGAGCAGAAACGCCGGAACTGACCACATAATGGCGTTCATATAGCCGATGGTTTTTTCAGCCAGCAGCGGTTCAATATCCATCCAGCCGAGTATGACCTGTGTCTGAAACAGAACGGCAATAGTAGGTAGGGTAAGAAACAGAGAAAGCCAGAAGCCCTGAAAAATCTCAAATGGCACTTTATGGGTTTTATCGGCACCATTTAACTGCGCAACAACAGGTACTAACGCCATTAATAAACCGGCGCCAAACAGAATGCTCGGGTTCCATATACTGGCAGCAACCGCAACAGCGGCCATATCGGTTGCGCTAACGCCTCCCGCCATAATGGTGTCTACAAATCCCATTCCCATTTGCGCCACAGATGCGAGAAGTACCGGGGAGGCCAGCCGGATAAGTTTAATGGCCTCTTCCTGATAAAGGTGCACGAAATTCTCCTGTATATATTGAAGTCTGAGTACGGCTATAAACTGCGGTAAATGGAGGGCTGAAAAGGTAAATCAGCAGTGATTGCTCCGGAGGGAAACGGGTCTGAAAAACAACTTGTTCCGGTTTATCTACCGAGCCGTAAGTATCGATTGCTCAATTGTGTATATAATAGTGAATTGTTGTTATCAGTACCATTAAAAAATGAGGTAATCCGTGTTTACAGGAATTGTTCAGGGAACGGCGGAAGTTGTTGAAATTATCAGAAAAAAAGATTTTCAAACCCATATCGTAAGGTTTGATCCTCAGGCTGTTGAAGGCATTAATATCGGCGCCTCTGTTGCCCACAACGGCTGCTGCCTGACGGTGACGGCAATAGATGGGGGTGATATCTCTTTTGACCTAATGCAGGCGACACTAAAGCACACCAATCTGGGGAGTTTGATTGCTGGTGACAAAGTAAATTTTGAGCGCGCAGCGCGGTTTGGTGATGAGATTGGCGGTCATAGTATGTCTGGCCATATCTCCTGTACTGCTGAAATCTGTGATGTTATTGATACAGAAAATAACAGAACGATCTGGTTCTCTGTTCAGAATGAGGGAATAAAGTACGTGCTGGCAAAGGGATATATCGGAATAGATGGTTGTTCACTGACTATAGGTGAAGTGCAGGGAGATAAATTTAGCGTGCACCTGATCCCTGAAACAATGCAGAGAACTCTGTTTGGTTCGCGTAAGGTTGGTGACAGAGTCAATATCGAATTTGACCCGCAGACACAAGCGATTGTAGATACGGTAGAACGAGTATTGGCAGAGAAGCTAGCTCAATAATTTAAAAGTACTGTTCGTCGTCCGCATCGACAGATAGCTGAATTTCGTCATGCAATTCATCCAACTGCATGGTCAGATGATTTGTCTGGCAACAGGCCGGACAGTCATCATAGAACTCCTGACTCCCTTGCGAGGTATCTAAGGTTACTTCAATGGAGTGCCCGCAATGGGGGCAGGAATAGAATTTTCTGCTGATGGTTTTCATACTCTTTCCTCTTCTGTTTTCAGAAGGCTCTGATGCGAGTCAGAGGATTCCGGAAAAATACTGGTCTGCTTCATCCAGATAGTGACCGCCAAATAAGTTGCAGTGGTTGAGAATATGATAAAGGTTATAGATAGGTTTTCTTTCGCTATAGCCTAAATCTAAAGGGGCGATACTTTCGTAGCCTTGATAAAACTCCGGTTGAAACCCTTCAAAAAGTTCTGTCATGGCGATGTCGCATTCGCGATCACCCCAGTAACAGGCAGGATCATAACAGAGAGGGCCAAAGGCAGTGTTAGCAACATTGCCGTGCCAGAGATCACCATGGAGCAGGGACGGTTTGGGGTGATGGTTAATCAGTCTCTCGTTTATGGTTTCAACAATATCGTCAATATGGCCGAAGCTGATTCCTTTTTCTTCAAGTAATTTGAGTTGCCAGCCAATTCGCTGTTCTGAGAAAAACCGACTCCACTTTTTCCGCCATTGGTTGGGCTGTAATGTAGCCCCCAGATAGTTATCCTGATCGAAGCCGTACTCTTGCTGCTCGCCCCATTGATGCAGTTTTGCGATTGATTCACCCAACTGATAGCTTGCTTTACCATTGTCAAGCGGTTTGGTAGCGATATAGTTGAGAATAAGGTAAGCGCTCTCTTTACAGTTATCGAACAGAACCAGCTCAGGAACATAGACAGTATCTGTTGCGCGAAGCTCTTTAAGATTGTCGGCTTCGGCTTCAAACTTAACCTGAAACTCCCGTGAGTTTACTTTAACGAAGTAGCGTTGTTCGCCATCACTGATCATGTAGCATTCGTTGATATCCCCGCCTTCCACACGGGTGCGTTCTCTTATTTTAAAATCGAACATTAGCTCATCAGAAAGTCGCTGAGATATAGCCTGCCACATAACTACCCCTTGAAAACTCAAATCTCATAACCTGATTTTAGGACATTGTTTTCAATTGCTACAAAAATGATCATAAAAATAATTACTTACTTCAAAAATTTAGCATCTCATCACAAAGAGCTACAGTGAGCTTATAAAGGAAATAAAGTGGTAGCTCTGATATTTGATCATTAGCTTACTGAATAAGTGGCAACATTTATTTCAATGGATTAGTATAAGTTTAGT
The DNA here is from genome assembly GCF_028201475.1 of Vibrio sp. SCSIO 43137. Lineage (NCBI taxonomy): Bacteria > Pseudomonadati > Pseudomonadota > Gammaproteobacteria > Vibrionales > Vibrionaceae > Vibrio > Vibrio sp. SCSIO 43137. Next base: position 1,542,449 of record NZ_CP116383.1, read on the forward strand.
TGTGTAGGTGATAGTCGTATCAAACAAGAATTTCCGTTGGAGTTATATAGTGGTTGTAGATACTGATGGGTATTTGTCTCTGATTGAGCATTTAACATTCAACCTGAGTGTTTTCACTTCGGAAGAAGGGGACACAGGGGTAGAGACTGTTGAAGATGTCGTGACGGATATGATTGCTTCAAATATTATGACAATATTTGAACAAAACCCAGAGCTTCACTCAAGCGTGCGTTTCAAGTTGTTGAAAGAAGCCGATTTAGTCTTAGAAGACTTAGGTGAAGTGCTTGCTGGTGTGTGGGTCAAAAAAGCAACGAACGAACAAATTATCTTTCTGGATGAGTATATCGCTTTAGTAAAAAACTTATTTGACAGTGCTGTTGCTAAATACGATTAATTAACTCTTCGTACCTGCCAAAATACCGATGCCCAATATGGGTTATCTAGCCTTGAAATGATAACCCCTTTTGAAGTAGACGCGTGCATAAATTGGTTATTGCCGATAAAAATGCCCACATGCTTATCTTTTAAGTTGGTTTTGAAAAACACCAAATCTCCGCTTTTGGCATCGTTATAATCTATTTTTATTCCTGACTGACTCTGCTTTTCTGTTGTTCTTGGTAGTGACTTTTGCTGCGCGGAAAAAATAACTGATTGTACAAAGGCAGAGCAATCAATACCTTGCTTAGTATTGCCGCCGTATTTATATGGTGTTCCTGCCCATTTCTCAAATTCGGTTTTATAGGCTTGATTCTCTGCTCTGTTAAGAACAGATTGAGCTGAATGTGAAACTGGCTCTGCACCATTTTGGCCGATTAGAGATGTAGTACTGCAACCGCTAATACCGAGAATAAAAACTAGAGTGATATGGGAAATGTTCACTTTCATCTGTTGCAGTTTCTCTCAATGAATTAATGATATTTATCCTAATCATCCTTTAACTCAATTTCAATCTAACCCTGAATACTATTTGCTATCACCTTAAAAAAGCCCGGACTGATTAAATCCGGGCTTATTAGGAGGGGCGATGTTATCTCTTACGCTTACCTTTTACGCTTAGTGTAGATGTTCCACTCGTCCAGTATTTTGTCGTTATAACCGACAACATTGGCAATAACCCTACGGTTAAGAGCGTGAGCCACTTCAGAGCTGCCGCTATCCGCTAATGCTGTATCACCAAAGCCGAGAATAGTGACACGAGAGCTTTCAATACCGGCATCAATCAGGCTTTGTCTGACTTTAGAGGCTCTCTGTTGAGACAGCTTCATATTGTAATCAGATGTGCCTACCTTGCTGGCATAACCTTGTAACTCAATGGCTGTTTGCGGATACTGGCTGAGAAATTCCACCATGCGTTTTATCTCATTCAAAAACGCTGGATTTATTTCAGAGGAGTCGTTAGCAAACAAAATTTTCAGCTGTAACTCGTTTGCTGCCATTACATGACTGCTGCAGCCACTATTATCTACTTCAGCCCCAAGCGGGGTTGTCATGCATTTGTCACGGGCATTTACCACGCCATCGCGATCATCATCTGCTAGATCAGCAACTTGCTTAGCCGGTGCCATATCATTATACTTTGAAGCATTGTCGGCCGCATTTGCGTTTGCAAAAACACCCAGAGCAAAAATACACAGGGTCAGTTTAGCTAATTTCATAGTACTTCCCTTAGTATTCAACTGCTTGGTTCCACTCCGCAGGCATATCCACTAACAGTGAATCAAGCAAGATTCCACAAGCATTCAATACGCGGTACTTGGCGTACTGCTCATCGTAGCTGGCAGTCAGGTAAGCTCGACGGGCTTCAAACAACTCGTTCTCTGAGTTAAGAAGATCCAACAGCGTACGCTTACCAATGCGGTACTGTTTCTCATAAGCGATTACCGTTTCAGCAGCAGAATCAACTTGATCGGCCAAAAACTCTTTTTGCTGAAGCGTTAGATCAAGCGCACTCCATGACAGGCGCAGGCTCTCAGTTAATGAGCGGTGAGCATTGTCGCGAAGATCTTTGGCTTTGTTTAACTGATAAGCCATTCTGTCCTGAGTTGCTGCATCGGAGCCACCATTAAACAGGTTATATCGCATTCTTAGCATTGCAGAACTTTCGTTACGTCGGCCCGGAATACCAGCTGCATCGTCATACCAGGTTTGAGCAGCTTCGATGGAGAAGGTCGGAAGGTTAGTACCCTTCGATTGTTTATATTGATATCTGGCAGCATCGATATCGGCAGCCGCAATTTTCAGAACCGGGTGTTTCTGTTCTGAAATCGTTGTCGCTTCTTCAACTGATACAGGAATCGCTGTTTCGTCAACTCTAGGGAAGATCAGACCCATTGGAGCCTGACCAACCAGACGGGTAAATTGGGTGTGAGTATCAAAAATGTTGTTTTGAGCCGCTAACAGGTTACTTTGAGCGCTGGCCAGTCGTGTCTCAACCTGAGAAAGGTCTGCTGTTGAACCAATTCCCGATTCTGCACGTCTCTTAATATCGCGGTAGATACGTTTGTGGATGGCAAGGTTTTTCTCAGATAATCTCAGTACTTCCTGTGCCTGTACGGCATTCAGGTACACACGGGAAACTTCCAGTGCTTTATCCTGAGCGCTGGAGACCACCTGAAGGCGCATAGATTCTGCTTCTGCTGCAGTACGGTCAATATCGTTCAGGGTAGAAGAACCATCCCATAATAGCTGAGTCAACCTTAGTGTGGCATCTTTGCGGGTAAAATTGGATGCACTACCAGTTGCTTGGCTTGTACGCTCTTTCCCTATACCAGCATCCAGATCCAGTGACGGCATATAGTGACCAAAGGCCACATTGTTTAACTCAACATAGCTCATGTAGTCGTTGTATGCGCTCTTAATTTCAGGGTTTGTTGAAATGGTGGTTGCAATAGCTTGCTCTAATGTCTGGCTGTTTGCACCGAAGCTAAGTGCAACTAGGCAAGCGAGTGTAACTAATCGAGTCCGTTTCAAAGTCATTCTCCTCAGTTTGGAATGGGGTATTCTAAGCACAAAATCTGTCTCATTTATGAGAATTCATTCATATTTTGTATCATTTTGACTAACTTCTTGAAGTAATACAAATTTTTAAAGTGCAGATCTAGGGTTTTTGCTCAACTATGTTAACAGCATTGAAAGAAGCAACAACGTGTAATGGCATATAGAGGTTAAAAAATACCTTTAAGATACAGCAATTTAAAAAGATTAAGTAATGACTTAAATATCAGTAAAAATACAACATACTGTTAACAAATGAAATTTAGAGCCAGCGCACTACTTGTTTCATCGTTTTTGGTAAAAGTGTGGTCTTGCTTCCACAACAATGGTATTTTATTCACTATATGAATACCAATCCATGAATTGTTTTAGTGAGAAAGTTGTTGGCTAAACAAACAGAGCAGCTTGAGAAAGGATCTAATTAATGAATGCACTTATTGGCGGTATTGCTGCAGGCAGCAATTTAGTAGTTATCGATAAAAACGGAAATATAAAAACGATTACAGACTATACCCAGCTACTTCCAGGCGAAGTCATATTAACCAAGGGTGACGACCCTATGGTTTCTGACGTAGTTATTGAAGCTGCTATTGTTGGTGATGAAGGTGAAATCACTCCTCTTGATACCGATGATGAAATCGCGCAGATTTTGGGCCAGTTAGAGGCCGGGCAGGACCCGACTCAATTAGGCGATGAGTTTGCGACTGCCGCAGGTGGTGACGGAACTACGGGTTCTTCTACTACTCCTCTGCCAACTATTGCGCGCACAGGTGCCGAGACTATTGCGTCAACCTCTTTTGATACTTCAGGTTTAGAGGCGCAGGGTTTAACGGCGTTTCAGGCGAATACATTACTGACTTCTCAGCAGCAGTTTATCAATAACCCACCATCGGTTGCGTTAAGTGGTGTTCTGTTAAATATCGATGAGAACACTGACACGACAAACCGAATTAAAATTGCTGATATCAGCATTATCGATGATGAGCAAGGTGCAAACGTATTAAGCCTGACGGGTACTGATGCTGATAAGTTTGAAATTATTGGTTCTGAACTATATCTGCGTGCAGGTCAGCAACTTGACCACGAAACTTTGGCAAGTATGGATGTTGATGTTGTTGTAACAGATACCAGCCTTGCAGGTGTTGCACCAACTTCAACAAGCACCACTCTTGATGTTAATGATATTAACGAAGCACCAACCGTAGCTGCGCCTCTTACATCCGAAACCGATGAAGGCAAATCAGAATACAAAATTGATTTGTTACAGGGTGCGAGTGATGTTGATGACGGAGATGTGCTTTCTGTTGCAAACGTAAGTAGCCTGCCTACAGGTTTTGTGCTGGATGGAAATCAGATAAAAGTAGATCCAAGTAACTCTGTATTTAACTCGATGGCTGTAGGAGAAACTCGTGTCGTTTCAGTTTCTTATGATGTAGTAGACAGCGGTGGACTAAGTGTACCAAATACAGTAACTATCACTGTCACTGGCACAAATGACGCAGCTGTAGTGTCGGAAGTAACAGCTGAACGTACGGAAGATGCGGACGAGTTTAGGGTAAATCTACTGGAAAACAGTAGTGATGCAGACACCAGTGATGTACTGAGTGTGAGCGATGTAACTCCTGTGGGAGAGCCTAAAGGCGTAACGGTTGATGGCGGTGAACTAATAGTTGATCCGAATGCATACAACTACCTTGCTGCGGGTGAAAAAGCGGTTATCAAGTACACCTATAATGTGCTGGAAAAGGATGATGAAGGTAACCTTATAGATACGCACCCAACCACAGCGACCATCACTATTACAGGCAAAAATGACGCTGCTGTAGTGTCGGAAGTAACAGCTGAACGTACGGAAGATGCGGACGAGTTTAGGGTAAATCTACTGGAAAACAGTAGTGATGCAGACACCAGTGATGTACTGAGTGTGAGCGATGTAACTCCTGTGGGAGAGCCTAAAGGCGTAACGGTTGATGGCGGCGAACTAATAGTTGATCCGAATGCATACAACTACCTTGCTGCGGGTGAAAAAGCGGTTATCAAGTACACCTATAATGTGCTGGAAAAGGATGATGAAGGTAACCTTATAGATACGCACCCAACCACAGCGACCATCACTATTACAGGCAAAAATGACGCTGCTGTAGTGTCGGAAGTAACAGCTGAACGTACGGAAGATACGGACGAGTTTAGGGTAAATCTACTGGAAAACAGTAGTGATGCAGATACCAGTGATGTACTGAGTGTGAGCGATGTAACTCCTGTGGGAGAGCCTAAAGGCGTAACGGTTGATGGCGGCGAACTAATAGTTGATCCGAATGCATACAATACCTTTGCGGGTGAAAAAAGCGGTTATCAAATACACCTATAATGTGCTGGGAAAAGGATGATGAAGGTAACCTTATAGATACGCACCCAACCACAGCGACCATCACTATTACAGGCAAAAATGACGCTGCTGTAGTGTCGGAAGTAAGTAACAGCTGAAACGTACGGAAGATGCGGACGAGTTTAGGGTAAATCTACTGGAAAACAGTAGTGATGCAGATACCAGTGATGTACTGAGTGTGAGCGATGTAACTCCTGTGGGAGAGCCTAAAGGCGTAACGGTTGATGGCGGCGAACTAATAGTTGATCCGAATGCATACAACTACCTTGCTGCGGCGTGAAAAAGCGGTTATCAAGTACACCTATAATGTGCTGGAAAAGGATGATGAAGGTAACCTTATAGATACGCACCCAACCACAGCGACCATCACTATTACAGGCAAAAATGACGATGCTGTAGTGTCGGAAGTAACAGCTGAACGTACGGAAGATGCGGACGAGTTAGGGTAAATCTACTGGAAAACAGTAGTGATGCAGATACCAGTGATGTACTGAGTGTGAGCGATGTAACTCCTGTGGAGAGCCTAAAGGCGTAACGGTTGATGGCGGCGAAATAATAGTTGATCCGAATGCATACAAACTACCTTGCTGCGGGTGAAAAAGCGGTATCAAGTTACACCTATAATGTGCTGGAAAAGGATGATGAAGGTAACCTTATAGATACGCACCCAACCACAGCGACCACATATTACAGGCAAAAATGACGCTGCTGTAGTGTCGGAAGTAAACAGCTGAACGTACGGAAGATGCGGACGAGTTTAGGGTAAATCTACTGGAAAACAGTAGTGATGCAGACACCAGTGATGTACTGAGTGTGAGCGATGTAACTCCTGTGGGAGAGCCTAAAGGCGTAACGGTTGTGGCGGCGAACTAATAGTTGATCCGAATGCATACAACCACCTTGCTGCGGGTGAAAAAGCGGTTATCAAGTACACCTATAATGTGCTGGAAAAGGATGATGAAGGTAACCTTATAGATACGCACCCAACCACAGCGGACCATCACTATTACAGGCAAAAATGACGCTGCTGTAGTGTCGGAAGTAACAGCTGAACGTACGGAAGATGCGGACGAGTTTAGGGTAAATCTACTGGAAAACAGTAGTGATGCAGATACCAGTGATGTACTGAGTGTGAGCGATGTAACTCCTGTGGGAGAGCCTAAAGGCGTAACGGTTGATGGCGGCGAACTAATAGTTGATCCGAATGCATACAACTACCTTGCTGCGGGTGAAAAAGCGGTTATCAAGTACACCTATAATGTGCTGGAAAAGGATGATGAAGGTAACCTTATAGCTACGCACCCAACCACAGCGACTATCACCATAACAGGTACTAATGACGCCCCAACTAGTACCGTTGATATTATTGAAATAAATGAAGACACAACCGTAGCTCTGACGCTAAATGATTTTGGCAATTATAATGATGTTGAAAATGAAGCTCTGGCTGAAATCCAGATAACGGATCTGCCTGATGCAGGTAAGCTTGAGTATAAGAACGCTGAAGGCAAATGGGTTGCAGTAACAGAAGGCCAGGTTTTCTCTGCAAACGACATTTCCGAAGGGCGCTTGCAGTACACGCCAGCTTCGAATGCAAGTGGCGATGATCATGCTCAAATCGGCTTCAAAGTTGGTGATGGTAAAGACTTCAGTGAGGATAGCTATCAATTAACGGTCAACGTAACTCCGGTTGCCGATCAAGCAGTGCTAACTACTGGCAACCTTGGCAAGATCATTGAGGGTTCTCAGGGTGATGCCGCTGACAATGTAATGTACGACACCGGAAGTGACGCTAAAACATATTATGGTAATGAAGGTGTTGATACTGTTGTCTTTAAAGGGGATTTTAAAGACGCGGAAATCGAAAAACACTGGGAAGGAAAGCATTTTTCTGTTGATACCACTGAAGGTGGTCACGACTATGTCTCTACCGATATAGAGCGTCTTCAGTTTGATGATGGTGTTTATGTCCGGAACGACGCTGGTGAGTGGGTTAAAGAAGTCACCGCTGGTGATGAAGATACAGCGATTAGCCTGAACATTAATGTAGGGCTGGCAGATACTGATGGTAGTGAATCAATATCATCTATCTTGATTAAAGATGTTCCAAAAGGAGCCAAGCTAAGTGCAGGTACTGATAATGAAGATGGTACATGGACATTAACCCCGGCTCAGTTAAAAGGCTTAACTATTACACCACCAGAGCATTCAGATAAGAACTTTGATCTGCAAGTTGTTGTTACCACTCAGGAAGGCAATGATGCCGCCAATACTGCAGTTGTATCAAAAACCTTAAGTATCGAAGTTAATGCGCTGGCAGATGAAGCAGAGTTGACTGTAAAAGATGCTTCAGGTGATGAAGATACAGCGATTGCTCTGGATATAACTACGGCACTGACAGATAAAGATGGCAGTGAAACCTTGTCCGTTACCATAAAAGGTGTTCCGGCAGGCGCTGTATTAAGTGCAGGTACTGATAATAAAGACGGTACATGGACTTTAACATCACACGAGTTGAAAGATCTGACTATTACTCCGCCACATAACTCAGGTGAAGATTTTGTTTTGACCGTTGAAGTTACCACTACTGAAACAAACGGTGGTGACAAAGCTGTTGTGAGTGAAACACTAAATGTGTCAGTTAACCCTGTTGCTGATGCTCCTGTTGTAACAACTGGCGCTTCAGATACAACAATAACCGCAGGCAACCACGGTGATATTGGTAATGTTGTTGCCAATGATGTTATGTATGACACAGGTAAAGATGCAACAACCTATTACGGCTACAAGGGCAATGATACCGTTGTCTTTAAAGGCGACTTTAAAGACGCAGATATTGAACTTCATAAACAAGGCAACCACTATTCTGTTGATACCAAAGAAGGTGGCCACGATTATGTATCTACTGATATAGAGCGTCTTCAGTTTGATGATGGTGTTTATGTCCGCAATGGTGCAGGTGAGTGGGTTAAAGAAGTCACTACTGGTGATGAAGATAGCGCGATTAGCCTGAATATCACAGCCGGTCTGACAGACACTGATAACAGTGAATCAATATCTTCCATTGTGATTAAAGGTGTTCCACAAGGCGCCCTGCTAAGTGCAGGTACTGATAATAAAGACGGTACATGGACTTTAACGTCAGACGACTTGAAAGATCTGACTATTACTCCACCACATGATTCAGATAAAGATTTTGATCTGACTGTAGAAGTTACTACTCAGGAAACTGATGGCGGTGATACGGCTGTTGTATCAAAAACACTGAGTATTGAAGTTTCACCTGTAGCAGATCCTGTTAACTTTGAGATTGTTCCAAACGAAGGCTGGTCTCAGACCATTGACTTTGACAATATTAAGTTCAGTGGTGGCTGGACTTCCCGCGGGAATGCAAATGCTGCTAACACAGGTCAAACAGATGTTACTTGGGGTACAAACAACTCAGATAACGAGTTTGAAGTCGGACTTGAGAAAACATATAAAGGTGGCAGCTCTACCAATACAGTAATGGAGCTTGAAGGCGGAGCAAATGACAAAACCTTTACTGCCGATTTTAAAGCAGAGCCAAATGAAGTTATCGAAGTTAAATTTGATATCTCAGCACGCTCTTTACCTTCGAACAATGATACTCAGTCCGATGCCAACCTAAAACTTGTTTACATCGACAAGGACGGTGTACAGCAAGAAAAACTGCTTTATGTATTTGATCCGTCTGATACTAGTTGGTCTACCAAAAACGTTGTCTTTGCTATTCCTGAAGATGCGAAAGATGGTAGCTATAAGTTGGTGTTTGAAAGTGCTGACCTTGATACCTCTAGCACAGTAGGTGCGCTAATCGATGATGTAACCGTTTCTTCTCTGGCGAATACCGGCTATGAAGGTACTCCGATCAAAGTCAATGAAATTAAGGCATCTTTACAAGATACCGACACTTCAGAAGACTTAGTTGTTAAGTTAACAGGACTTCCTAAAGGCGCTGTAATATCCGATGGAACTAAGTCGGTTACTGCCGATGGTACAAATCCAGCTGATATTTCAGAACTCGATTTGTCAAAGCTGACCATCAATGTTGCTGATTCAGGTAATTATACCGTTGGTGTTATAGCTCATTCAGTTGAGTCTGATAATACAAAAGGTCCTGAGTCTACTGGGTCGTTTAAACTTGACGTGCTTGATGCTAATGATGCGCCAGAGTTTGCTTCTGACGCTATGCAGTTCTCATATAACGAGAATACTGCAGCTGGTGTCGAGCTTGCGAAGGTAGAGGCAACTGATAAAGATGATCTGAATGACGTTACTTATACCATTACCGGTGGTAACTCGAACAAATGGTTCCAGATTGATTCGAAGACAGGCGCAATTTCATTGACTGTAGCCGGCGCGAATGCTGCAGCAAATGATTTTGAGGATGCACAAGGCATTGATTCTCATTCGCTAATTATCACTGCTACAGATAGTAAAGGTGGTGTTGCTCAACAGAAAGTGACACTGAATGAGAGCAATGTAGATGAATCTGGTTCGTTTAATGCGCAGACAGTGACGTACGCAGAAAATCAGGTTGAAAATGCGGTCGTTGGCAGCGTTTCAGGCAGCGATTTGGATGGCGTGAGCAACTACCAGTTCAAGGGCGCCAATGGCAGCTTGAGCAACACCAGCCCGGATGGGTTCTACACCATCGATGCGAACGGTGATATCCGCATCACGGCAGCGGGCGTGTCAGCGGACGTGAATGACTTCGAGAAAGGCGGTAATAGCGGTGATTATCAAGTGGTGATGACCGACGGTTATGGCTCGAAAGTTGAAGCGACGGTGACACTGAAAGAGAGCAATGTGGATGAATCTGGTTCGTTTAATGCGCAGACAGTGACGTACGCAGAAAATCAGGTTGAAAATGCGGTCGTTGGCAGCGTTTCAGGCAGCGATTTGGATGGCGTGAGCAACTACCAGTTCAAGGGCGCCAATGGCAGCTTGAGCAACACCAGCGCGGATGGGTTCTACACCATCGATGCGAACGGTGATATCCGCATCACGGCAGCGGGCGTGTCAGCGGACGTGAATGACTTCGAAAAAGGCGGTAATAGCGGTGATTATCAAGTGGTGATGACCGACGGTTATGGCTCGAAAGTTGAAGCGACGGTGACACTGAAAGAGAGCAATGTGGATGAATCTGGTTCGTTTAATGCGCAGACAGTGACGTACGCAGAAAATCAGGTTGAAAATGCGGTCGTTGGCAGCGTTTCAGGCAACGATTTAGATGGCGTGAGCAACTACCAGTTCAAAGGCGCCAATGGCAGCTTGAGCAACACCAGCCCGGATGGGTTCTACACCATCGATGCGAACGGTGATATCCGCATCACGGCAGCGGGCGTGTCAGCGGACGTGAATGACTTCGAAAAAGGCGGTAATAGCGGTGACTATCAAGTGGTGATGACCGACGGTTATGGCTCGAAAGTTGAAGCGACGGTGACACTGAAAGAGAGCAATGTGGATGAATCTGGTTCGTTTAATGCGCAGACAGTGACGTACGCAGAAAATCAGGTTGAAAATGCGGTCGTTGGCAGCGTTTCAGGCAACGATTTAGATGGCGTGAGCAACTACCAGTTCAAAGGCGCCAATGGCAGCTTGAGCAACACCAGCCCGGATGGGTTCTACACCATCGATGCGAACGGTGATATCCGCATCACGGCAGCGGGCGTGTCAGCGGACGTGAATGACTTCGAGAAAGGCGGTAATAGCGGTGATTATCAAGTGGTGATGACCGACGGTTATGGCTCGAAAGTTGAAGCGACGGTGACACTGAAAGAGAGCAATGTGGATGAATCTGGTTCGTTTAATGCGCAGACAGTGACGTACGCAGAAAATCAGGTTGAAAATGCGGTCGTTGGCAGCGTTTCAGGCAACGATTTAGATGGCGTGAGCAACTACCAGTTCAAAGGCGCCAATGGCAGCTTGAGCAACACCAGCCCGGATGGGTTCTACACCATCGATGCGAACGGTGATATCCGCATCACGGCAGCGGGCGTGTCAGCGGACGTAAATGACTTCGAGAAAGGCGGTAATAGCGGTGATTATCAAGTGGTGATGACCGACGGTTATGGCTCGAAAGTTGAAGCGACGGTGACACTGAAAGAGAGCAATGTAAACGAAAAGCCAACTATTGATCTAAATGGCTCTGAAACTAAAGTTACTTTCTTGGATGAAAATGGTGCATTTGTTAGTGCTGTTGGTTACTACACCTTGGACAAAGATGGAAATCCAACTGATCCAGTACTTTTATCTGAAGGGTTGAACAGAGATGTTACAGCTAAAGGAACAGTGCTGGCAGAGGGGATAGACGTTCCAATAGAAGAACTGCATTTCTTTATAATTGCCGATGCAGACCACAGCGTAACGGGTAATCTATCATTCTCTGGAACAACCTTGGTAGATAATAATGGTGTTGCTATCAGTAAGCCAGTTTATTTTGATCAACCAGAATTAAACTCAGATAAAAAAGATCATTTTAAGATTGTAAAATCTAATGGCGGTTCAACTTTAGAAGTAAATATTGAAGATCTCCCTAACTTAGGTGATGCAGATTTTGCTGATGTATTACTTCGTATTGAAAGCGAACCAGCTTCGGCGATTGATTATACTAATCATTTTAAAGAAGGTAACAGTGATGGTGTCTCCATTGTTGACACCGATGTGTCTATTAAAGATGTTGATGGTGACGCTCTACAGTCAGTACAGGTGAAACTTGATAACCCACAAAATGGTGATAAGTTCACGATTGTTGTTGACGATGACTTCCCAGCAGGCGTTGTTATCAAGTTAGGCACAGGTGAAGATGCTCCTATTGCGGTTAGTAATACAATTGATGCGAATCAAACGATTGTAATTACCAATGTTGATGGGGGGGAGTTGCTGTCTCATGAGGTTTATGAACAAGCGCTGAAAGCTATTCGTTTCCAGTCTGACAGCCAGAATCCAGATGAATCTCCGCGTAGTATAGATATTACTGTTATTGATGAACATGGAGGTAAGGCCACTGCTACTTCTACTATCACGGTAGAGGCAGTAAATGATGCGCCTGAAACTCAAAGTTCACCTTTAAATGTCAATGAAGAGGCTTTAGATACTCCGCTTAATATTTCTGCACCGACAGATGCTGAAAACGATAACTTGACCATTACAGTCACTAATTTACCTAGCATGGGTACAATCAAGCTTAATGGTGAACCAGTCGCTGTTAATCAAGTACTTTCAAAAGCTGAACTGACTCAGCTTGTCTATGATGCGCCTGATGAAGTTGCAACTAATTCATCGGCTGGTGCGTTCAGTTACAGTGTTTATGATGGCGATAAAACAGTCTTTGATAGTGTTGACGTAACTGTGAATGCAGTAAACGACAATCCAACTAACTCTGACTTTGATGTCAAATTAAACAGTGGTAACTCTGCACAATTCTCATTTGATAAAGGTCAGAGTGATCAGAATAATATTTCAGACGTAGAAGATGATAATTCAGGCGCAATGACCTCTGTTGTTATTGAAAGCGTAGGAAAATATGGCTCACTCTATCACGTGGTGGATGGCAAGACAGTTGAGTTGGTTGAGGACGATGTGGTAACTGGTATTAAGGATGTTCAATTTGTTCTTAATTCTAGTTTAGATGAGATAAATGAAGATCTGAGCTTTAACTCGCTTAGCGACTTTAGCTCTCTTGAAAATGGTGAGACAGATAGTGGGGTGGTAATTACCGCTGGTACTTCTACAAGTGCAGTGCCATTTGGAGAGTTAGAGTCTAAAGAGTTAGTGTTGGATAATGGCAAAACTGGTCTTGGTGTTAAGGGAGGAAAGAGCACTGAGATTGATGTTCTTGATAAAGAAGTTATAAGTATTGACTACTCAAATGCTGATGCAGCAGTTAAAAGTGCAGAGCTTACCTTTGGAAGTGTCGCTGCTCATTATAGTCAAGACTATATCAGCTCAAATGGAACTTGGTGGACATCATCCGATGATGTCAGGACAGATGCGCAAATTAATGTACTAGTTAGTCAGAGCGACGGTAGCAGTAAACTATATACATTTAGTGATACCAATGAAAATGGAAATGATATAGCCACCGTTATCCACTATGACTCTAATGGCATCCAGACTGCTATTACTACTGAAAATGTTGGTGATGTGTACGATGGAGGCAAGCAGTTTAAAGCGAATATTACTGCTGATGACGGTTTAACTATAGATGAGTTCCGTATCTTTACTACTCAACATATTAATAACGGTGCTGATATTAATTCTGACCCTACGATCAACTCCAACATAACGTTTGACAGTATTAAAGTTACTAATGCTGAAGTTGTAGATGAAGTTCAATATCGGGCAGTTGATTCAAACGGTTTGGAAAGTGTTGAAGTAGCAACTGTTAAGGTTTCTGGGCAAACAAATCCTGTATCTGGTGGTGATTCAACTGATTCTGACAGTGATGCGAGTAATCATGTTGATACCATTACGGTTAATGGTAAGGGGCTGCATGTACACCATTCAGCAACAGCCAACGAAAATGGACATGTCTTTTTAGCTGATGATCCAAACTATGGTGTTGATAAAGCTAAAGGTAACAAGTTCGAAGATGGTGATAACCATATTGATGTTGGTGCCGGCGGTGACTATGTTGAATCTGGGACCGGTAATGACACTATCTATCTTGGTGAAAGCTCAGGTGGAACCTCTGTCGATCATGGCAAAGCAGAAACATATTTGGCTGATTTTGCTCAGAATGGCTCAATTTCAAATAGCGGCTTAAAAGGTCATTCTGATGCAGTTGACTATGCTGATGCAGGCTCGGGCAATGATACTGTTTACGGTGAAGAGGGTACCGATATCATCTTTGGTGGTTCAGGTAATGATACCTTAGTAGGCGGTTCGGGTAATGATGGCCTACATGGTGGCTCAGGTAACGATACGTTAGATGGCGGCTTAGGCAACGATATCCTTGTTGGTGGGTCAGGTGCAGATACATTTGTCTGGACTAAGACATCAGTTGAGAACGGCACTGATACCATCACTGATTTCAGCAAAGCTGAAGGTGATAAGATCGACTTGTCTGATTTGCTAGGTGAAGGTGAATCAGTAACTGATTTGCTGGCGGATGTCGGTGGAATTGTTAAAAACGGTGATGATTTAGAAATTCACTTGGATGCAGACCATGGAAACAATCAGACTATAGTGATTGATCATGGTGCAAGCACGCTGGGAGTTGATAATCAGAGCGATGGTGCTTTAGATTCCAGTATAGTGAATGGACTATTGGACGATTTGTTCATTCAAAATCCATAAAGTACAGTAATTGCAAAAGGGCTCTTCGGAGCCCTTTATTACACCCTCAAAACAGCGTTAACTGAATTACAGTTACTTCTTACGCTTAGTAAATATGGTCCACTCTTTGATTACATCCCGGTCATAACCAACCACTCTGGCAACAACGCGGCGGTTAACGGCGTGATCGATAGGGGAGTCGCCTTTGTTGGCCACCACATTTTCACCGAAGCCGACAATGCGAACACGATCAGGGGTAATTCCCGAAGTGATAAGTTGCTCCTGAACCTTTAACGCACGCTCTTCAGAAAGGTTCTGATTGTAAGCAGGTTCACCTACCACACTGGCATGGCCGTGCAGCTCAATAGAGGTTTCAGGATATTGATTGAGAAATTCAACCATGCTGCTGATTTCACCGATAAAAGCAGGGCTTATATTGGAAGAGTCATGCTCAAATAAAACTTTAAGTTCCCAGTTTTCCTCATCATCAAGATAGGTTTCACAACCGTCATTATCAATATCAGATGCTAATGGTGTATCAGGGCAGATATCTCTTGCATTAATTACACCATCTTTATCATCATCCATTAAATCCGCTATTTGATCTGCCACGGGAACCGCACGATAGGCATATTCATCTCCAGCTTTTACTACTAAGGAGAATAGACAGATAAAAAATGAAAGAATATAGAGTTTATACTTCATGCTTACCCCTTAATAATCCTGTTTATTATTCCAATCGGATGGAGTGTCCACCAGAAGAGACTCAAGTAAAATACCAGTTGAATTTAAAACACGGTATTTTGCATATTGTTCTTCGTAATGGGCATCCAGATAATCTTTTCTTGCCTCAAATAATTCGTTCTCCATATTTAATAGATCAAGAAGTGTTCTTTGGCCAATTAAATATTGTTTTTCATAACCATCCACGGTATCTGATGCCGTATCCACCTGATCAGCCAGAAACTCTTTTTGCTGAAGTGTCAGGTCAAGGGCACTCCACGCCAGTCTCAGGCTCTCTTCCACGTTCTTTGAGGCGGCATCCCTGAGATCTTTTGCTTTGTTTAGCATATAAGCAGTCTGTTCAGACTGAGCGTGATCGGAGCCGCCATTAAATAAGTTATATTTCATCCGTAACATAACAGTGAGCTCTTCTCTGCCACCTTCAATACCGTCAACATCATCGTACCAAGTTTGATTGGCCTCAAAAGAGAAGGTCGGATAGTAGGCGCCTTTAGACTGTTTATATTGAAAACGGGCAGCCTCTACATCGGCCTGAGCAATCTTGATGACAGGATGAGACTGATTTGCCTGATCGACTGCGTCCTGAAGGGTTGTCGGGATAGCTTCTTCGTCAGCCTGGGGAAATATCAGCCCCTGAGGTCCCTGGCTGACTATTCTGGTAAATTGGGTATGTGCATCATAGATGTTGTTCTGAGCGGCCAGAAGGTTGCCATGAGCACGTGCTAAGCGTGTTTCTATCTGAGACAAGTCAGCAGTTGAACCAACGCCGGATTCAGCCCGTTTGCGAATGTTTCGGAAGATACGCTTATGGGTAGCCAGATTACTCTCAGAGAGCGCCAGCACCTCGTGAGCCTTAACTGCGTCAAGATAGATCTTTGTCACCTCCAGAGCCTTATCTGAGGCGTCCGCATGGAGTTGCATCCGCATTGATTCAGCTTCTGCAGCGGTTCTGTCCATATCGTTCCATGTCGCACCCCCGTCCCAGATAAGCTGCCTCAAGATAAGTGACGCTTCTTTACGGGTAAGGTCTGTACCGTCTCCCGTTACGGGATCTATCCCTTCGTAACCGATACCTGCGTCAAGATCCAGAGTGGGAAGATAATCTCCGCGCGACTTGTTATGTAGCTCTACATAACTGGCGTAATCATTGTAGGACGCTCTGAGGTCGGGGTTAGTTGCCAATGTAATGGCAATAGCTTGTTCCAGTGTCTGTCCTTGTACAGAGCTGCTTAAGGCAATCAAACTGGCGAGCACACTGAGTTGATACCGTTTCAAAATTTGTCTCCTGAAATTGTCTGTCCCTATTTAAACTAAATAAGTTCCAAAAACTTCCGTATAAAATGTCTCAAGATTGGGAATTGGATTAAATAATTATTATTTGTGTAAAAGTCTAGGAGAGTTAATTTGATAGCGCAAAGCAAGGAGAAGGAATTAGTGTGTTTGTTTTACTTTTGATACAAATAATAATAACAGTATGTTTTTAAAGTAGTTGTTATCTTTGTTTAGCATTAGTAATTATACTCTAAATGTCATATTAGGCTCTTTAAGGTTCTGTTTTATATATTGCTTAAAACTTATCTTGTTGAAAAATATATAGATAGATTCAGATGTTAGTACTTTTGACAGTTTTGTAAATATGAGCGTAACTATTAATAGAAGTCAGTACTCTTTGTATAAGAATAATCTTATATAAACTCTGCTTTTATTAAGGGCTAAGGTTATGAACGTATTATTCGCAGGTGCAGCGGAAGGCACAAAATTTATCATTTTAGATGTTAATGGCCGTATGAGATTCTTAGACGATCCCTCACAGGTTCTTCCCGGTGAAGTGGTGGTGTCGAGCGGCAGCCGACCGATTGTAACGGATTTAGATTCCATAGCTGCCATAGCAAATGACCAAAATGAACTTACCAATATTAATCTTGGTGATGATATTCAGGCCTTGTTGGCCCAATTAGAGGCAGGATTGGACCCTACATTGTTGGGTGAAGAGTTTGCACCGGCTGCTGGTGAACAGCAGGGTTCTGCGCTGACAACATCCGGAACCATAGAAAGGACAGGCGCCGAGACTTTGGCATCCACCTCTTTTGATACCACCGGGCTGGAAAGTCAGGGATTATCAACTACCCAGAGTCTGGAGTTATTTCAACTACTGGCCGATGCAGTAGTATCAGGTTTTGCGGCCGACAGTGTTGTCGAGGCTGGCCTAAATGTGGTTGGCGACGATGAGGCCAGCGGAAAGCTGGATATTACTGATCCTGATGACGGCGAAAGCCTGTTTGCCCTTCCTCCGGAAGAAGATCTTGTTGGTGACTGGGGAACCTTTACCTTTGATGAAGAGGGTAACTGGACCTATACCCTTGATAACACTCTGGCCGATCCGTTAAATCAAGGTGATATCGAAACCGATGTGTTAACCGTTACATCCCTTGACGGCACTGCCACTCAGGAAATTACCATTACTATATTTGGTACCAATGACGGCGCGTTTATTACTAGCGGTGAGGGAGATAACAGCGTTACTGAAACAGGAACCGATCAGGAGCAACCGGCAGATTCAACCGCCGGTGGTCAGTTATTTGTTAGTGATGTGGATGATGGTGAAGCTACATTCCAGCCTCCTACAGCCGAAGATTTACAGGGTGACTATGGTGTTTTCACCTTTAACACCGATGACGGAACCTGGACTTATACCATTGATGAAGATCTGGCGGATAAATTAAATGACGGAGATGTTGAGTCTGACTCACTCACGGTAACCTCTTTTGACGGTACCGCTACGGAAACCATTACCGTAGAAGTAGTGGGGACAAATGATGGTGCAACCATTATTGTGGATGATGACGATGGCGGAGAGGGTGAAGGCGGACAGGACACCAATACCGTTGAGGCATCAAGTGACGCAGATGGTGTGGTGATCGATCCCGGAGACTCAAGTGCCGGTGGTAAATTGTTGGTTCAGGATGTTGATGAGGGCGAGGATGTGTTCCAGCCTGTTGATGCTGACGATCTGACTGGTGTTTATGGCGACTTCTCCTTCGATCCTGATACAGGTGTATGGAGCTATACCCTGGACAACGAGAGAGCGGCAACCAATGGCCTGACAGAAGGTCAACAGGAAGTTGATGAGCTTACTGTAGTCTCCGCGGACGGTACAGACTCTTATACGATTACGGTCAACGTTTTAGGTTCTAATGACGAAGCTAAAATTGTTACTGTGGGTGATCAGGATACAGATGTAAAAGAAGAGGGTAAGTCTGGTGACGGAACCGTGACCGAAGCGGGAGATGACTCAGCAGGTGGTCAGCTTCAGGTACTGGATGTCGATGATGGTGAAAATGTATTCCACCCCGATGATTCAGGTGAACATGAAGGCATGTACGGAACCTTTACGTTTGACTCAGACAGCGGAGTCTGGAGCTATACTTTAGACAATACTAAGCCGGAGACTCAGGCACTTGTTGATGGTGCTCAGGTGCAGGATACACTAACAGTCAACTCGTTTGATTCAACGGCCAGCTATGAGATTGTGGTGAATGTTGAAGGGACAAATGATGGCGCGGTGATCACCGACGATGGTGACGGAGAAGGTGGCGAAGCAGACTACAATGTTGTGGAGCAGGGCTATCAGGTAGCCGGTGATCCAAATGCAGGTGGTAAGCTGACGGTTTCTGACCCTGATAGTGGCGAGAGCAAGTTTATTGTTCCACAGGATCTACAGGGTAGCTACGGTACCTTTACCTTCTTTGAAGATGGTACCTGGAGTTATACCTTAGATCAGGACTTGGCTGACCCGCTTAATACGGATGATGTCGGTGTAACAGATACTTTGTTGGTGACATCAACAGACGGAACAGCGCAATATACCATCACTGTCAATATTGAAGGCAGCAATGATCAAGCCATCATAGTACCTGAGAATGAAGAAGAAAAAATCGTTGTAGAAGCAGCGGATCAAACCATTGACGGGGTTGAGTCATCCGTTGGTAGCCCTTCTACATCAGGTGTTCTTGTGGTTTCAGATGTAGATAATGTGGATAGCTCAGACATAGGTTCAGAGGAAAATCCGGATATATTCCAGACGCCGGTTAGCCTTGATGGTATGTACGGTACCTTTACCTTTGACAGTAAAACCGGTGAGTGGAGTTATACCTTAAATGATAATAACCCGGCAGTTGATGCACTGCTGCCGGAAGACGAACCACTGACAGATACACTGGATATCACTTCAATAGACGGAACCGGAACATACCAGATTGAAGTGAAAATTGAAGGTTCTGATGATCAGCCAATCGTCTCAAGTAACTCACTGGAAGTTGATTATAAAGATAACCTGACTAACCTCGGTTTATCTGCACCAACGGATGTAGACAGCGATAACCTGCTGATAACTGTCACTAAGCTTCCGCAGGGAACCGTTTATCTTGCCGATGGCCTTACTATGGTAACTGTGGGTATGGTGCTTACCTCTGAGCAATTGACAGGCCTTGTTTATGCGGCTCCTGATATCATAGACCCGACCGATTTGGATAACGGTGACAGCAGTCAGACCTTTAGCTTTGATGCCGGTAATTTTGAGTATGAAGTGTACGACGGAACCAGTACAGTCACTGGTGAAGTCGATGTTACGGTAAATATCCATTTTGATATTGTCTCAGAAGGTATGGCGGTTGATATCGTTACAGCGCGTCATGGTAATGATGAACTCAACTGGAAATATGATCCTGTCGACGGAAGGCCGGTAATCACCATTATTGAAGATGTAGAAAACGGTGCTTTCATTGATACCGGTGAGTTGGATGACCATGTTAACGGTACTAAGCAGGATGACCTTATTTTACTGGGCGAAGGTGATGACTACGCTAACGGTAATGAAGGTGACGATATTATCTTTGGTGAATCCGGTGATGATGATATCGAAGGCCATCATGGTAATGATGTCCTGAACGGTGGCGAAGGGAATGATGTTCTGAAAGGTGGTAACGATGCCGATACCTTCAGATACACAGAAACCGATCTGGATGGCAGTACTGACAGAATCGTTGATTTTAATCTGGCAGAGGGTGACTCACTTGATTTCTCCGCTATTCTTGAGGGAATGGATAACGAAGAGATTGAGAATTACTTTGACGATATGATCAACACAGTTACTGATGACGGTGTGAATTCCACTGTTATCGTCGGCTCGGGAAGTGAATCTGTAATGATTGAATTTACCGGAGTAACGGATACAGAAATGACAAACTATCTGGATTCACTTAAAGCCAGTATGACTTCAGAGCCGTAAAGATAGGGTTTGGACTAAAATAGAAAAGGGGCATCTAATGCCCCTTTCTTATATGACTTCACTGCTAAAGCTACAGAACCTTACAGGCAAAGCCTTTCAGGTAAAAACCTTCGGGGTAGGCGGTATCGACCGGGTGGTCAGCGGCTTGCTCAAAACGCTCGACAAATTTAACACTTCTTCCTGCGTCCAGAGCCGCATCGGAAAGGATCTTTTGGAACAGATTTTGATCCATCAGGCCGGAGCAGGAGTAAGTTAGCAAGGTTCCGCCCGGTTTAAGGATTTGCATTGCCAGCATATTGATGTCTTTGTAACCACGGCAGGCACCATTTAACTGGGCTTTTGAGTCAGCAAACTTTGGCGGATCCATAATAACCACGTCAAACTTTGTTCCCTGATCACGGTATTCACGAAGCAACTTGAAAACATCTGCATTGAGAAATACAGCGCGCTTTTTGGAGATATCAAAGCCGTTAAGCAGGGCATTCTCTTTTGCATTATCCAGTGCTGGCTGAGAAACATCGGCGTTAATTACACGCTTAGCACCACCTTTGAGGGCATAAAGACCGAAACCACCGGTATAAGAGAAGCAGTTGAGTACTTCGCGGTCCTTAACATATTTCATCGACTGTTGGCGGCTGTCTCTCTGATCAAGGTAGAAGCCGGTTTTATGACCGCCCTGAATATCAACATTAATCTTGATACCGTTCTCTTCAATCACGACAGATTTTGGCGGCTCTTCACCGTGAAGTACTCCCATGGCCTCTTTCAGGCCTTCTTTTTTACGGATAGCGACGTCTGAGCGCTCATAAATATTGCAGTCGGGGAAGCAGTCAATAAGGGCTTCAATCAGGTTGGTTTTCTGATACTCGGCGCCGGCACTGAGTAACTGGCAGACCAGAAAATTTTGGTATTTATCAATAGTAATACCCGGTAAGCCGTCAGATTCAGCAGCAATAAGGCGGTAACCAGTCAGACCGTCGCGTTCAATTACCTCTTCACGAAGCAACTGGGCCTGTTTGATACGCTGAATAAAAAATGACTTGTCGATAGCTTGCTTGTCAAAACTCCAGATACGGGCACGGATTTGTGAACTGGGAGAATAGGCGGCTTTAGCCAGCCATTCGCCGTTTGCAGCAAAAACATCAACGGTTTCACCAGAAACAGGATCACCTTCAACTCTTTTGATTCCGCGGGAGAAAATCCAAGGATGTTTACGTCTCAGAGATTTTTCGCGCCCTTTTTCCAGATAAATTGCTGCAGCCATGATGAGTTCCAGATAGTTTAGAAGGAGCGGTATTGTGGGGAATTAGTATGGGAAAATCAACAGGGAAACTCAGTTTGAGTTGTATATCAAACCAGCCTTCAGGCGGATGGTATACACTTTTGCTGAGAAATTGCTGCAAATGGAGATCTTCAATGAGTGAAAAAGCAATGAAGTTTATTGTTTCAGGGCTGGTTCAGGGGGTAGGGTTTCGCTATCACACCTGTCATGAGGGCATTAAGCGGGGCCTGACGGGATATGCCAAAAATCTGATGAACGGCGACGTAGAAGTGATTGCCTGCGGGAGTGAACAGCAGGTTGATTCTATTCATGAGTGGTTAAAACAGGGGCCGGTATCCGCCCGGGTTGATCGGTTGGTCACCGAGGTAATCGAGGTAAAACCTTACAGCCGTTTTGAAATTCGTTACTAAAAAAAGAGTAGCATCTGGCTACTCTTTGACGGTTACCTATTTAAAACTACAGGCATTTGGCCGGTTTAGGTAAGCCGGCAAGCTTAGTTGCCTGCTTTGCAGGGCCTTTGCGAAATAACTTAAACAGGTATTTGCTGTTGCCTTTTTCAGGGCCGTGCTCTTTCTCCATCGCTTTTACTAACATGCGGATAGCGGGAGAGGTGTTAAACTCTTCGTAGAATGCACGAACAAAAAAGATCACTTCAAGATGAGCCTCAGTGACCTCAATACCTTCTTCCTTGGCTAATATCTCAATCATGCCTTTTTCCCACTGATCAAAGTGGAGGAGGTAACCCTCTGCATCAGTCTCTATCTTATGGCCGTTGTATTCAAACATTGTCTCTGTCCGGTGGAAATTTTGCGACAGAATAACCCGTTTTAGCGTAACAAAAAAGCCCGGATAAAATATCCGGGCTTATATTTAGTTGCATCAGATTTAGTCGTCGTTCATAACGCCAAGGATGCTTAGCAAGCTGATAAAGATGTTGTAGATAGAAACATACAGAGTCACCGTTGCTGAGATATAGTTTGTTTCACCGCCACGTACAATCGACTGAGTCGTCAGAAGGATTGCACCGGTAGAGAACAGGATAAACATACCGCTTAGCGCCAGTGACAGCACAGGCATTTGCAGGAAGAAGTTAGCAATCATGCCAACAATCAGTACTACAAAACCAGCCAGCATCATACCGTTAAGGAACGACAGGTCACGCTTAGTCGTTAGTGCATAAGCTGAGGCTGCCATAAAGGCAAGGGCAGTACCACCCAGAGCCGTCATTACAACGTCACCCATGCCGGCGCCGATATACATGTTAAGGATAGGACCTAAGGTATAGCCCATAAATCCGGTCAGTGCGAAAGTAAATACTAAACCTAAGCTGTTGTTGCGGTTCTTTTCAATCATGAAAAGCAGACCGTAAAAACCAACCAGTACAATAATAAAGTTAGGGTATGGCAGGTTCATTGCCATTGAAACACCAGCGACAACCGCTGACCACAATAGCGTTAGAGATAATAGAAAATAAGTATTGCGTAATACTTTGTTCGTTTGAATCACGCCTTGTTGTGTTGACGAGCGGGAAACCATTGGACTGTTCATAATCTTCCTCAATAGGTAACTGATTAATTACTTAGTATATATATTGGCCTGAAAGTTCCAATTTTCAAGTCCTGATATATAAAGAGTAGTCGTTTAAATACCCTTATAATTAACAAGTTCACTTTATTTATAAATAGAAAACTTTCTGTAATCGGCTGACCAATCAGAAAAAAGGCAGCTTAGCTGCCTTTCCGTTATTGTGTAACACTTCTGTTAGTGACTCAAGATCTGACTTAAGAAGTTTTGAGTTCGATCCGACTGTGGATTCTCAAAGAAATCAACAGGATTATTCTCCTCAATGATTTCCCCTGCATCCATAAATATCACCCGGTCGGCAACCTCTTTAGCAAAGCCCATTTCATGGGTTACACAGAGCATGGTCATACCTTCTTCAGCCAGTTCTACCATAACGTCCAGTACCTCACGAACCATTTCTGGGTCGAGTGCTGATGTAGGCTCATCGAACAACATGATCTGAGGGTTCATACAGAGAGAGCGGGCGATGGCAACACGCTGCTGCTGACCACCGGATAACTGACCGGGATACTTATCTGCCTGATCCGGGATCTTAACCCTTTCCAGATATTTCATGGCAATCTCTTCTGCTTCGTCTTTCGGCATCTTCTTAACCCAAATAGGTGCCAATGTGCAGTTTTCCAGTACCGTGAGGTGAGGGAACAGATTAAAGTGCTGGAAACACATTCCAACTTCTCTTCGCACCGCTTCAATGTTTTTCAGATCTTCTGTCAGCTCATTATCGGCGACGATGATCTTGCCTTTCTGATGTTCTTCCAGACGGTTAATACAGCGAATCATGGTTGATTTACCTGAGCCGGAAGGGCCACAAATAACGATTTTTTCGCCTTTTTTTACTTTCAGGTTGATATTTTTAAGAACATGGAACTCTCCGTACCATTTGTTCATATCATCCAGTTCGATTACGTAATCTTGTTGTTGCGTCATAATACGTCCTTGAATTCTTAACTATCGTTTGTGACCGGTGTGGAGTTTGTTTTCCAGCCATATCGAGTAACGCGACATGCCGAAACAGAACACCCAGAACACTAACGCGACAAATACATAACTTTCCGTTGCAAAACCTAACCACTCAGGGTCGGTGTTTGCTGCCTGTCCGATACCAAGTACATCAAACATACCGATAATCAGTACCAGACTGGTGTCTTTAAACAGGCCTATAAAGGTGTTAACAATAGATGGAATGGTGATTTTCAGTGCCTGAGGCAGGATAATCAGTCCCATTTTCTTCCAGTAACTCAGACCCAGCGCATCGGCAGCTTCATACTGGCCTTTCGGAATGGCCTGAAGACCGCCACGAATAACTTCCGCCATATAAGCAGCACTAAACATCACCACACCGATAAGGGCACGGATCAGCTTATCTGTCTCTGAGCCTTCTGCCAGGAACAGGGGTAACATAACCGAAGCCATAAACAGAACAGTAATCAGAGGCACACCACGCCAGATCTCAATGTAGGTGGTACAGATGCTGCGGATAATAGGCATCTCTGAACGCCGTCCCAGCGCAAGGGCAACGCCAATTGGCAGGGAAACAACGATACCGACAATGGCGATAATCAGAGTAACCAGCAAGCCGCCCCATTTATGGGTTTCAACCACTTCAAGGCCGAAGATGCCGCCATATAACAGTGCCGCCACCATAAACGGATAGATGTTTACAAAAAACAGCCAGATCCAGGTTCTCTTTGGTGTTTTCTCATACATCAGCAGAGCGACAAAGATAGCCAGCGTTGCGTAGAACAGGCGGGGACGCCAAAGTTCAGCTTCCGGGTAGAAGCCATACATAAACTGTTCCCAACGGACGCTGATAAACACCCAGCAGGCTCCGTCACGGCTACAGGCTTCTCTGGTGGTGCCAATCCAGTCAGCGTTAAGGAATGCCCAGTCAGCGATAACCCAGAGCAAATTAAAAACTAAATAACCAAGTATGACGGTAACAACAGAGTTGACCGGGCCGTTAAACAGGTTTTTTCTCAGCCAGCCAACAACACCGACAGTATTTGCCGGGGGCGGGAGGCTTTCTTGAAATTGATGCACTTTCATAATTACCTCTCCACCAATGCGACTTTCTTGTTATAGATGTTCATCAACGCTGATGTCACCAGACTCAGGGTCAGATAAACCGCCATGGTCATTGCGATGATCTCAATAGCCTGACCGGTTTGGTTAAGGGTGGTACCGGCAAACACAGACACCAGATCCGGATAACCGATAGCCATCGCCAGCGATGAGTTTTTAGTCAGGTTAAGGTACTGGCTGGTAAGCGGCGGAATAATAATTCTCAGTGCCTGAGGGATCACAATTAGCTTCAGGGTACGGTTTCTTGGTAAGCCAAGAGACATAGCCGCTTCCGTCTGACCATGACTGACGGCATTGATACCGGAGCGTACAATTTCAGCGATAAAAGAAGCGGTATAAATACTCAGGGCAAGCAACAGGGCTGCAAGCTCAGGAATAATGCTGATACCACCGCGGAAGTTAAACCCTTTCAATTCAGGGTACTCACTTGAGATAGGTGAACCGGCAAGGAAGTAAACCACAACAGGCATAACGACGCAGAGACCGAAGACGATTCGTCCCATTGGAGTTATCTGGCCTGTCAGTCTCTGACGGTTATTGCCCCAGATATTGATTAGTACCGACAGAACGATACCAAGTACAAAGGCACCGATCACGATAGCACTTCCGGCTTCAAACACCGGAGCAGGGAAGTAAAGGCCCCGAACGTTAAGGAATATCGCTTCGCCTAAGCTCATACTTTGGCGTGGCGACGGTAAAGCCTGAAGTACGGCGAAATACCAGAAAAAGATCTGCAGAAGCAGAGGGACATTACGGAAAATCTCGATATAAACCGCTGCCAGACGACTGACTAGCCAGTTTGAAGAGAGACGAGCTATACCAATAGCAAATCCGAGTACCGTTGCCAGTATAATGCCCAGAAACGAGACAAGTGCTGTGTTCAGAAGACCGACAACAAAGGTTCTTCCGTAAGAAAATGTTTCATCATATTCAATCAGTGTCAGGCCAATACCAAACCCTGCTTCCTGACTGAGAAAGCCAAAACCGGTGGAAATGCCACGGGCATCAAGGTTAGTAAGAGCGTTGTTTACAATGGTGTAGAAGAAGTAAACCAGTGCAAGAATGGCCAGTGCCTGAAAAATGACGGAACGAAAGGTGGGATTGTAAAGCAGATTGGCACTTTTCGCTTTTGGTGCCTGCGAATCATGCGCGACAGTATCTGTGGGTTTCATACAACTATAACCTCTGAATTCATTGAATAAAGGGCGGAAAGTTCCGCCCAATCAAGCTATCCAATTAGCGAATTAACGGATTGGCGGAGCGTACATAAAGCCACCCGCATTCCACAGTGCGTTAACGCCACGAGAGATTTTCAGTGGTGAGCCTTCACCTACAGTAGACTCAAAAAGTTCACCGTAGTTACCCACTTGCTTAACGATTTGGTAGCCCCAGTCGTCACGAATACCAAGTGCCTTACCTTTAGGTCCGTCTACACCCAGAATACGTTTGATATTTGGATCGGTAGACTTAAGCATCTTGTCGGCATTCTTAGAGGTAATACCGTACTCTTCAGCGTTGATCATTGCTGCCAGAGTCCATTTAGCGATGTTGAACCACTGGTCGTCGCCTTGTCTTACTACCGGTCCTAGAGGTTCTTTAGAGATGATTTCCGGTAATACCACTGCTGAAGATGGATCTTTCAGATTCAGGCGAAGTGCGTACAGGCCAGACTGGTCAGTAGTCAGCACGTCACAACGACCTGCGTCAAAGCCTTTCGATGTCTGAGCTGCTGTATCAAATACTACAGGCTTATACGACATTCCGTTGTTACGGAAGTAGTCGGCA
Source organism: Vibrio sp. SCSIO 43137 (assembly GCF_028201475.1). Lineage (NCBI taxonomy): Bacteria > Pseudomonadati > Pseudomonadota > Gammaproteobacteria > Vibrionales > Vibrionaceae > Vibrio > Vibrio sp. SCSIO 43137. Next base: position 1,569,896 of record NZ_CP116383.1, read on the forward strand.
AGGTTAAGTTCTGTTGTTGTACCTGACTGAACACATACTGATGCGCCGTCAAGCTCTTTAGCACTTTTCAGGCCCAGATCTTTATTTACCATAAAGCCCTGACCGTCATAGTAAGTTACACCGACGAAGTTCAGACCCAGTGCGGTATCACGGTGCAGAGTCCATGTGGTGTTACGGGACAGAATGTCGATTTCGCCAGACTGAAGGGCTGTAAAACGTTCTTTAGCAGTTAGAGGGACATATTTAACTTTAGACTTGTCTCCTAAAACAGCTGCTGCCAGTGCCTGACAGTAAGCAACATCGATACCTTCCCATTCACCTTTGGAGTTAGGGTTAGAGAAGCCCGGAAGACCAGTACTCACACCACAAGTCAGAAAACCTTGTGAAGTGACTTTATCAAGAGTACCGTCTGCGGCGGATGCAGTGTTGCTCATAAGGGCTGTTGATGCAGCTACGACTGAAGCAAGAATTGTAAGTTTATTTGCCATTTGTATCCTTCCTGTATGATCCATTTTGAACCAGGTGACACCTGATACAAGTTCCTTGATGTTATGTTTATTTGAACTGTTTTATGACCGGATGGCCTAAAACAATCTGTTGTATCTACCGGCAAGGTCTATAAAATTCCTAGAGAATTTCAACATCACCTGAGCCAGAGAATTTTTATAACCGAACAGTTGTTAGAATGACCAAATGTTGCTTATTTGTAAATAGTGCAAAAGCGCACCATATAGGTTCGCGGTTATATATATTATGTATAGTCGACTTAATAGATATATCCACTATCAATTTCGATTAAAGTAAACATGATCACTGGTCGGAGTTGGAAATTTAATAGTTCATCGTTCTGGATGTAACAAATATGTTAATTTTGTGCACTAAAGTGGTGCGCAGAGGCTTAGTCATTGAGGTAGTAAAGAGAATATGCAGTATTTTCCGCTGTTTTATAATTTAACCAATAAGCCCGTTTTAGTAGTCGGTGGGGGAGAAGTCGCTTCACGTAAAGTCGATATGCTGGTGAGAGCCGGTGCTGATGTCACTATCGTTTCACCGCAGGTTACTCCTTTTCTGCAAGATCTGATCAGCCGCAAGCAGTGCCGCTGGATTGAAGGTGTTTATAACAAAGAACATCAATCCGGTATGGTGCAGGTATGGGCGACTACCGATGATAAGCCACTGAACCATTTGGTGCATAAAAATGCCAAAAGTGATGGGATAATGGTTAACGTGGTTGACGATAAACCCTACTGTGACTTTATTACTCCTTCTATGGTTAACCGCGGGCGTATTCAGGTGGCCATATCGAGTGGTGGTGCTTCGCCGGTATTGGTAAGAAGAATCCGTGAAACGATAGAAACATCCCTTGCTCAGAATCTGGAGTTGATAGCTGATTTCGCGATGGATAAACGAGAGGATGTACAGAGTAGGTTTAGCTCAGTCTCTCAGCGTCGAGTGTTCTGGCAGAATTTTTTCGATTCTCCGGCCATTGATAGTGCAGGCAGTAAAGAAGAGCTTGAGACTCTGTACAAGACGATATTAAAGCAGGGTATAAAAGAGACACTGTCACGTAACTGGCTGGAGTTTGGCTGCGACGCTGACAGTTTAAGTCTGAAAACCCTCAGAACAATGCAGAAAGCTGAAGTGGTTTTTTATCCGGCTGATTGTCCGTTCGAGTTTATCGATCTATGTCGCAGGGATGCTGAAAGAGTTGAGTATAAAAACTTGCACGATTTACAACAATTACTAGGCAATGCTGAGAATGAAAATATGACTGATATCTGCATATTTATTCCGAGAGGTGAAATGTCTGCCAATCAGAAACTCGCTGATTTTGCGAAAAATGAGGCGCTTTTCAGAGTCGTTGAGTAGGGAAATAAAAAAGGGAAGCAGCATGCTTCCCTTTGTTTTTAGAACCTTGTACCACCGTCTGTGGCGGTGGTGATTGTTTATTACTGAACAGTAATTAATCTCTGAAGTTATCGAACTGGAATGGCTGACCCAGTTCAGCTTCTTTAATCAGACCGATAGCAGCCTGAAGATCGTCACGTTTTTTGCCTGTTACACGTACCTTGTCTCCCTGAATTGAAGACTGTACTTTAATCTTGGCATCTTTAATGGCTTTAACCACTTTCTTGGCAACAGGTGTCTCGATACCTTGTTTAAACAGAACGTCCTGATACCAGCTTTTACCGGAATGAACCGCAGTTTTGGTTTCGATAGCAGCTGCATCGACGCCACGCTTAGCAAGGTTACCACGCAGGATATCCATAAGCTGTCTTAGCTGGAAATCATCAGGAGCGGCCATTTTAACCACTTCATCTTTAAGTTCGAAGCTGGCGTCAACACCGCGGAAGTCAAAACGTGTTGAAAGTTCACGGTTAGAGTTATCGACAGCATTTCTGACTTCGACTAAATCTATTTCGGAAATAATATCAAAAGAGGGCATTTGGATTGGCTCCTAATTGTTTTGTGTTTTAATGGCTTCTGCCAACATATCTAGCATAGTAAGGGTATCATTCCAGCCGATACATGGATCAGTAATTGACTGACCATACTTAAGTGCCGTGAGATCATGCATTGGCTGGTTACCTTCTTCTATGAAGCTCTCAGCCATAATTCCTGCAATAAACTTACTGCCGCCACGGATCTGATCACAGATATTTTTGGCAACGTCTAACTGTTTACGGTGTTTCTTCTCACAGTTGGCGTGGCTGAAGTCAACAACCAGACGTTGTGGAAGATCAAACTCTGCCAGTCTCTTGCAGGCAGATTCAATAGACTCTGCATCAAAGTTAGGACCAGTATCGCCGCCACGCAGGATAATATGTCCCCATGGGTTGCCGCTGGTGCGATATACCGTCATGCGGCCATTTTTGTCCGGCGAGTAAAAATAGTGGCTGGCATGGCTGGCGCGAATGGCGTCAATAGCCGTTTTAACATTGCCGTTAGTACCGTTTTTAAAACCGACAGGGCAAGAAAGAGCGGAAGCCATTTCACGGTGAATCTGTGACTCTGTTGTACGGGCACCGATTGCACCCCAGGTGATCAGGTCAGCAATGTACTGGCCGGTAATCATATCGAGAAACTCGGTTGCCGTTGCCAGCCCGAGTTTATTGATATCAAGAAGAAGTTTTCTCGCCTTATTAAGACCCGCTTCCAGCGCATAAGAACCATCAAGGTTAGGATCGGTAATCAAGCCTTTCCAGCCAACAACGGTGCGCGGTTTTTCAAAATAGGTTCTCATGACGATAAATAGCTCGTCCTGATACTTTTCCTGAACGTGTGCCAGACGGTTGGCATATTCTAACGCGGCGTCCGTATCGTGAACTGAACAAGGACCGACAATGACCAGCAGGCGGTTATCTTGTCCGTTAAGAATTCTTTCAATTTGTCGGCGGGAGTTTGCAATTCTTTCTGCAACTTCATCTGTAATAGGGTGTTGATCACTGAGCTCTGCCGGTGTTGGCATCGGGCCAAGAGGCTGAGTTCTTAATTCATCAGTTTTTAAAGGCATTGTTACAACTGTATTTCTATGGCGAAGGGCTAAAGATAACGGAAATGAAGCAAGTAATAAACAGAGATTGCTTAGATCAATAAAAAAAACAGCCCATCAAGTGTAAAGCGAGCTCTATCAGGTTGATTTACGGCTATATTTGCTACTAGGCAAGTGGCGGTCAGCATGTTAGTTCAGAGGGTTTATTTTGCTGCCATACTCTCTACTCCCTTAGTCTAAAAGTGAATCTGTTTTGTTAACAATATGTTGACAATTATTTTGATGGCAGGTTAACTGGTCTAATCAGTTATCCAAGGATGGAACTATGTTTTCAAATCTTACAAAAGTTAATTTTTACTTAAACCTGTTTGCCTTTACTAAGGTGCCTTTAATCTGGCTTTGCCGGCCAAAAATCATCGAAATAGACCAAGAGAAAGTGGTGGTAAAGATTCCTCTGAAGAGAAGAACCAAAAATCACCTGAACAGTATGTATTTTGGTGTTCTTGCCGTAGGTGCCGACGTGGCTGGTGGCTTTTTAGCCATGAGCAAGGCAAAAGAGAACAACAAAAAAATCTCTCTTGCTTTTAAGCAGGTAGAAGGGCGATTTCTGAAACGGCCTGAAGCGGATGTGATTTTTACCTGTACCGACGGTAAATTGATTGACGAAATACTTCAGCAGAGCAGTGAGACGGGTGAAAGGGTTAACCGTCCGGTGCGCATTGTAGCTACTTGCCCGTCGATAAATGGTGATGAGCCCATGGCCGAATTCGATCTAATGCTGTCGGTTAAAACCCTTAGTTGAGCTTGCTGACTGATCGGCACTCGCTTCTTAACAGGGATTGGGTATAATTCCCCTCCAGATTAAGGTACGAGTACATATTGATGATAAAAGTTGGTCAGATTAATTCCCTTGAAGTACAGAAAATTGAAGATTTCGGTATCTTTCTAGATGCAGACGATTACGGCAGTGTCATGCTTGCCAGACGTTTGGCTCCTGAACAGGTCACTGTGGGAGAAAAACTGGACGTTTTTCTGTTCTTTGATGCTGATAACCAGCTAACGGCAACCACCGAAACCCCAATTGCGCAGGTAGGCGAATGGGGATTAATGAAAATTGTCGGTGTTAATAGTACCGGTGCTTTTGTTGACTGGGGCGTGGCCCAAAAAGATCTTCTTGTACCATTCAGTGAGCAGCGTGCACGTTACCGTGAAGGACAGAACATTCTGGTTTATGTCTATACCGATAAAGCGTCCGGCCGAATCGTGGGTACAACCAAGTTCAATAAACTGCTTGATAAAACGCCGGCAAATTACAGCAGAAACCAGCAGGTGGAGCTACTCATCGCTGAGCGTAGTGATCTCGGTTATAAAGCCATCATTAACGGCAGCCACTGGGGAATGATTTTTCCTTCAGATGTGTTCGGAAAACTCTTTATCGGTAAGCGTCTAAAGGGTTATATCAAAAATGTCCGCGCTGACGGCAAAATCGATCTTGCACTACAGAAAATCGGCACCGGTAAGATGGATGATTTGAGTGAAAAGATTCTGGATTTATTAGAAAAGAAAGATGGCTTCCTGCCACTGAATGACAAATCGACACCGGATGCTATCTTCTCTGTATTCAGAACCAGTAAAGGTACCTTTAAAAAGAGTATTGGTGCGCTGTATAAAGCCGGTAAAATAACGCTGGAAAAAGAAGGTATTCGCCTGAAAAACAGTTAATTTTTAATAATAAGAATGTAAAGACGAAAAAGAGCCCAGCGCTCTCCTGTGGCTGGGCTTAGGGGAAAGGTTCTAAACTGAGTATTTAAAAGTATAGAACCTGCGCTAATCATTACTCACTTGCATTAGTAATAAGTCTAGTACAGGCTCCGGCCTTTGCCACTAAAGGGCAGGGAGGAGTTTCACTTTTAGAAGCAACCTCTAAATCAGAACAGATTCCCGTCTCTTACTAACTCTCTTGGCAAGCCATTTTTAATCCGGTTTCCTACCCACTTTCCAAGACCGATAACGTCGTTTTCAAGTTTTACGATAACTTCGCCTTTACCCGTTACCTCTTCCGGCCTGATATCTCTGCCCATATACCACTCTCTGGCCTGCTCAGTGGTCAGGGAAACGGTATTGGATTCACTGCCTTTGGCAAGAGCCATCACCATTTCATGCTGCCAGCGATATCCCTTTTTATGGGCTTCCGCTAACTTGATTCCCATACGATCAAAACGGATCTCGCCAATCATAGGTTCAAGGTTTTTAGGAAACAGCCACACCTCATTGTCACGTAGCCAGATTTGTCCGGAATCGGGCAGAGTGATCTCTAATGTGTCTGCCAGAGCTTTACTTACCTTTTCAGACTCTTTGTTAGAAGCTTTACTGAACGGGAACTTGCCGAGCCTTTTCTTTACTGCCGGAGCCGGCTCTGATTCTAACTTACGGATACGGGCAACAAAAAAACCTTCGCTATCAAAAATCTGCGGATAGATGTGCAAAAAACCATCCTCTGTGATTGCGGCTTCAGCATTCTCAAATAAATGGTTTAGTGGTTCAAAGGCGACCTTGCCGGGAAACGTCTCTGCTAAGTGGTGGCAAACCTGCTGGTTCTCTTCAAGGTTAAGGGTACAGGTAGAGTAGACCATAACACCGCCCGGTTTAAGTGCATGGAAAGCGCTTTCAATCAGGTCTTTCTGTGTTTCCGCTATCTCCAGTACCGACTCTTTGCTCCAGTTGTTCATGGCATCGGCATCCTTACGGATAGTGCCTTCGCCTGAACATGGTGCATCGAGCAAAATGGCATCGAATTGTTCAGGCAGCCAGCCGCCAAATACACGGCCGTCAAAGTTGGTTAACGCCACATTGCGTACACCACAGCGCTGAACGTTGGAGTAGAGGCCTTTAATACGGCTGGCTGAGAACTCATTCGCCACCAGAGCACCGTTGTTGTTCATAGCCGCTGCGATTTGCGTGGTTTTAGAACCGGGTGCGGCAGCGACATCCAGAACCGTTTCAAATGGGGCATCCAGATTGTCCAGCAGAGCCGTTACCGGCATCATAGAACTGGCTTCCTGAATATAGAAAAGACCGGCCATATGTTCAGCAGTATTGCCCAGCGGTGTTTTGTCAGCTTGGTCGCGCTCGATCCAAAAGCCGGTATCACACCACGGAACCGGCGTCAGGCTCCAGCCTTTATCTGCTGCTCTGTCCAGAAAGTCAGCCACTGAGATTTTAAGGGTGTTTACCCGTATGCTTCGTCTTAACGGGCGCTTACAGGCGGCAATAAAGTCATCCATGTTCAGGTGGGAAGGCATGATTTGTTCAATCTGACTGATAAAGGCGTCTGGAAGTTTTATGTTTGCGTGCACGGTTAAATCTCAGCAGGAAAAAATAGGCGCCAATTTTATACAACATCAAAAAGAAATGCAGCCCGTAAGCTGCATTTCTTGCTGATTATTTCCTGCTGGCTATCAGGGCTTAGGTATGGCTGTGCGCCACTGAGTCCACTCATCCTGAGGTTCACTGTTCAGGATAAAAGCGGTGTCCGGTTTTGCTGGCGGTAATAGCTTACTGTTCTCCGGTGTGGCAAAGGCAATGCCGCCCCTCAACAGGCTATCAACAGTACCGGAGCGGATTTGTGCACCGGCAAGGCCGATAGAGACATCCACACCAGAAACATTCCAGAACACGCTATTTGTTCTTACAAGATAAGCGTATTCATCCTGAATTTCGATTGTGGTAATGACCCTGTCTGCAAAAGCGCCCAGCTCAACCTGAGTAACACGACCCACTTCAATATCGCGGTACAGAACAGGCGTATCAATGTCGATAGAGCTTCTCTTTTCGCTCTGTAGGGTAAAGCTAGTGCCGCCTTGGCGCGAGGCTTCATTGTGCAGCACAAAACTGCGTTTTACCGCACCTTTACCGGGAGCAACCTGTATATAGGCCGAAATCAGGCTATCCAGGTTTTTAATCTGCTTAAGGCCAATTTGTGGAGAGGTGGTCCAGAAATAGCTGCCGTTACGGACGATAGTAGCCGTAAACTCAGGTTTAATACGGGCGGTGATATTAACCCGTTTGCTTTCAAAGTCAGGAGAGAGATGAATCACTTCGCCGATATCCACGCCCTGATACTTAATCGGAGTGCCTTCACGTACACTGGATGCATCCGAAGCGCTAAGCATAATGGTAGCGCCAAATTTTCTTGCTTCATTGACGCTGTTGTACAGTTTCCAGTGCTTGCCAGATCTGTTCTCCACACCCGAAATCGTATCAAAGGCAATTCCTCCCTGAAGCATGGCTTTTAGCGGGGCAGCTTTAATGTTCACGCCGGAAAGGCTGGCATCCACCTCTACACCGGAGTGATTCCAGAATACGGTTTGATCTTTGATCAGATTACGGTAGCGGTTTTCTATCTGAACCTTAATCTGAACGCCCTGGGAGGTAAGGGTATAGCCGGAAACTTTACCAACCTCAAGGTTGCGGTAGAGCAGCGGACTGCCTTTAGATACCGGTGGCAACTGTTCTGAGAAAAGAGTCAGAGTTCTTGAGCCTGACTGGTTATACAGGGCTATCTCCGCCAGTGAGCGGTTTTTATATAGACGGTAACTATTGTTAATTTTTTCTGAGCCGTCACTGATAAAAGCCACAGAGCCGGTAAGCAGATATTTAGCTGGCGGCACAGTGATATTTAAGCCCGAATCGGTTAGTTCCGCAGAAGCACTGCCGTTTACGTAGAAGCGGTTTCGCGATTTGATTAAATGCTTATAGGCACTATCGATTAGGGCGGTGATAACCACGTTATCTTGCTTTAGCCTGACCTCAGAGATATAGCCGACTTTAATGCCTTTATAGTGAACTTCTGTCCCTTCAGAGACAGCACGTGATTCGTCGGCAATCAGAGTGACCGGAATAGAGTGCATGCTCTGTTTAAGCAGATCGTCTTTTCTTATGGCAGTGAACTGGCGGGACTTTTCACCTTCACCCGGAATAATAGAGAGGTAGTTGCCGGTAACAAGGTTAGAAAGATTATTTACCTCAGAAATCGATAACCTTGTCTCCTCCAGCATAAACTGGGAGCCGGTGTTAAGCATATCGGCAAAAGAGGGTTGTATTGCCGCGGAGGCAATAATGCTCTGTCTGCCCTCACTGAAATTCAGGTCAGTAATTTGGCCGATTTCCAGCCCACGGTACATAATGGGAGCGCCACTACTGCGTATCTTATTGTTATCCGGCAGGGCGATCTTAACCGCTATACCGCGGCCGGCGGTTTTAAGATCTCTGTATAGTTTAAATTCACTGTTCTCTTTCACCGGTTCGCCCTCGTCAGGAGAGTCTACTGCGATGGCACCGGCAAGTAATGCACTGAGGCTTTCAAACTGAACATCCACACCGGAAAAACCGATTTGCGCACCTGCACCGCTGACGTTCCAGAAACGACTCTTGTCAGTAATGATGTGGGCGTACTCATTTTTGATAAAGGCTTTAATCAGTACAGAGTGAGCCTCTTCATCAAGCTTATAGCTGTAAACCTCCCCGATAGGAATTTTACGGTAGACAATTTGAGATCCAATGGACAGGGAGCCAAGGTCGCGTGAATTCAGGGTGATATTAAGCCCTTGTGACGCCTGTAAATCTGCCGGTCTGTTTTCAAGGGCGGTATAAACCTTGGTTAGCTCATCGTCGTCATCTGACTCACTGCCGGGCTGAATAGCGATATAGTTGCCTGAAACCAGTGCGTCCAGACCGGAAATGCCGGAAATACTGGCAGTCGGTTTTACCAGCCAGAAACGGGTATCTTCACCCAGTAATTTTGTTGCTTCAGGATAGATATCGGCATCAACATAGATACTTTCAAGATCAGGTGAAAGGGTAATATCCCTTACCATACCCACTTCCAGCCCCTGATAACGGACGGTGGTTCTGCCGGCAATCAGCCCCTGAGCATCAGAGAAGTAGATCTGAATCCGTTGTCCCGCTTCATTAATGGCATTAATGACCAGCCAGCCGGCGAGGGCCAGTGTCACAATAGGGAGAATCCACAGAGGTGAGATACCGTAATCCCTTTGAACCTTGGGTTTATGTACCTGTGAATCTTTATCATTCATTGATAGTTTCTTCCGTCAATCTCAAACTACTTCAACCGGTACTGTCCGGTTTCGTCTTGTTATCTTCTCTGTCATCCCAGATCAATCTGGGATCGAAATTTTCTGTTGCAAGCATGGTCAGGACAACGACAACACCGAAAGCCACGGCGCCGAAACCCGGCGAGAAATTTAGTATCTGTCCGCGGTCAACCAGAGTCATCATAATGGATATTACAAAGAGATCCATTACAGACCATTTTCCTATCCACTTGACCACGAAATATATGATCATTCTCTGTTTTTTAAACCGTTTCTGTTTAAGCTGAATACTGGCTAGTATGTAACTCATACCAACAATCTTGGCGACAGGAACGACAATACTGGCAACAAAAATAATCAGGGCTATGCCGTACATCTCTTTGTTTATCAGGCTGGCAACGCCGGAGAAGATAGTATCTTCAATGCGTTTTCCGTTGGTAAAAAGGATTGAAATGGGAATGATGTTCGCCGGAACGATAAAAGCAGCCGCGGCGATAAGCAGTGCCCAGGTTTTCTGTATGGAGCGGGGTTTTCTGTAGTAGAGCTTACCTTTACAGCGCAGGCAGTGCGAGCCTAATGGCTGAGAAAGATAGCAGTGACGGCACTGCTCCTGTTTTTCTGAAAACTGATAGTCGGTTTCGGCCTGCCAGGCCTCCCAGTAACGCCTGACACTTAATCTCGGTATCAACATCAGGGTAAACAGTTGTAATAATATAATGCCCGTTAGCCCTGGCCCGACAAAGATGTCGGCGTAATCCTGTAACTTAAAACAAGAGACAGCCACACTGACCAGAAATACGTCGAGCATCATCCATGGCTTAAGCATCTGCATTGTCAGTACGCTATAGCGAAATGAGTTAAACCAGCGCTTTTTCAGGGACAGATGACAAAGTGTGACCGCACTACAGACCAATAGAGGAGCTATGGAGCTGCAAAAAAGAATCAGCAGGCCTAGCCCGATAAAGCCTTCCTGCATCAGGGTAAAGGTTCCGGACGGGAGTGTGGCCGGAATCATCACGCCAAACAGACGAATACTGATAAAAGGAAAAAAGTGAGAAGGAATAAAAAGCAGCAGGCAGGTGACCGCGATGGCGAGATTTCCTGCTAACGGAAGGGTGCCACCTTTATAGAGTTTGGTACCGCAGCGTGGGCAATAAGCACTTTTTCCTCTCGGCAGGGTCTCAACAGAGACGGGTAGCTCACAACCTTTACATAAGCGGATAGCCGGGCTTTGTTCTACAATCACTAATTGGTCCCTATATCCCTTATCCTTGATAAAACATCTAGTTAGGTATTGAATGTTGCCGGTAAGGCGAACAGTGATAATAACAAAACCAGAGATTTTCTCTATATACGAGGCTCTAATAATAGGTCTAAATACCAGTGCCAGGCTAATATTTCCTGAGCATCAATAGATCTGCTAAATCTATCTTTAAGCAAACTGGAATAAAACCAACCGACATTTTAATAGCGGCAAGGGTAAATGTAAGGTATAAACACTGGCTTAACAGAAAAGATGGCAAGTTCTTTATGGTTAAATAACCGGTTAGACCTTGCTGTTGACCTGAATAGTTAAACTAATAAATAGAAGAAATATGAAAGTAAAGAAATATCAGACACTAACCAAACAAGCTGTAGCACTGATTGAATCGGAAAAAGATTTTGTTGCTAACCTTTCAAACCTGAGCGCTTTGCTCAATATGATGCTGGAAGATATTAACTGGGTCGGTTTTTATCTCCTTAAAGAGGAAGAGTTGGTACTGGGGCCTTTTCAGGGTTTACCGGCCTGCGTACGTATTCCTGTAGGTAAAGGCGTATGCGGTACAGCAGTAGCTGAAAACAGCGTTCAGCGTGTTTATGATGTTCATCAGTTTGAAGGCCATATTGCCTGTGATGCACAAAGTAATTCAGAGATTGTGATCCCATTTTCTATTAATGGCAAAGTGGCTGGTGTGCTGGATATTGATAGTCCTGAAATAGGCCGATTTGATGAAAACGACGAGAGCGGACTGACATATCTGATGTCAGAAGTTGAAAAGCTGCTCAATTCGCACGCTAACGATGAATAAAATCAGTAATCAGAGTGGTTTTTCATAAGCATCTCACTATAATAGCCCAAATATTTATCAGAACGCTCTGCGGAAAAAGCCGCAAAAACCAGGAATCCACATGGAAAACACTGAAAAGTTAAAAAACAGCAAAGAAGTGATTGCATATATTGCTGAATGTTTCCCTAACTGCTTTACTCTAGAAGGTGAAGCAAAACCATTAAAGATCGGTATCTTCCAAGATTTGGCAGAACGATTGGCCGATGATGCTAAAGTGAGTAAGACTCAGCTTCGTGCAGCGTTAAGACAGTACACGTCATCATGGCGTTACCTGCATGGTGTTAAGCCGGGTGCAGTTCGTGTTGATCTTGATGGTAATGCGTGTGGTGAACTTGAAGAAGAACATGTTGAGCATGCAAAAACAGCACTAGCTGAAAGCAAAGCCCGTGTTCAGGCTCGTCGCAAAGAGCAGGCAAGTAAAGCAAGGGAAGAAGCAAAGGCAAAAGCTAAGGCAAATAAACCTCAGCAACGTCGTGCGAAAAACCCAAGTAAGCAGAACAAGCAGAATAGCAAACCCGTAGTGACTGAAACACGTGCATTAGCATCTGATGAACTAAAGACAGGTAAAGATGTCAATGTAAATATGGGTAAAGGAAACATGGCTGCGACCATTGTTGAAATTAATAAGGATGATGTGCGAGTTCGCCTAACCAACGGCCTTCAAATGGTGGTAAAAGCGGAACACTTGCGCGCATAAAGGAGAAATTCCTACGCATGAATTGCCGTTTAAAAGTTACATTATTAGCCGCTAGCATCTGCTTAGCGGCTTCTGCTCAAGCTTTAGAAGCAAAAATTTCTAAAGATCAATTACCAACTCTTGCCCCTGAATCGCAGCATAAAACTGCCAGTCGCCGGGTAACCTCTAAGTTTACAACCACCCACTACAAACGCTTCAGTCTTAATGACGAGTTTTCTAAAGCGATTTTTAATCGTTACCTGAAAATGCTCGACTTTAACCGTAATGTTTTCACTCAATCAGATATTGATTCGTTTCAGAACTGGTCTGTTCAACTGGATGACCAGCTAAAAGCGGGTAATAACCAGATCGCATTTGATGTTTATAATCTGGCGATGAAAAGGCGCTTTGAACGTTTTGAATATGCGTTATCTCTTCTCGACCAAGAGATGAAGTTTGATACGGATGAAGAGATCGAGTTAGACCGCTCGGAAGCGCCGTGGGCCAAAGATGAAAAAGAGCTGAATGAGCTCTGGCGCAAAAGGGTTAAATATGACGCTCTGAGCCTGAAGCTGACGGACAAAGAGTGGCCGGAAATCAAAGAGATGCTTGAAAAGCGTTATAACAATGCCATCAAGCGTATCACTCAGTCACATAGCGAAGATGCATTTCAGACCTATATGAATGCCTTTGCCCGTGAAGTTGATCCGCACACAAGCTATTTGTCACCGCGTAACGCCGAGCAGTTCCAGTCAGAGATGAATTTGTCTCTGGAAGGGATTGGTGCTGTGTTGCAGATGACTGACGATTACACGGTAATTCGTTCATTAGTGGCTGGTGGCCCTGCATCTAAAAGCAAGGAGTTATCTGAAGGCGACAGAATCATTGGTGTTGCTCAGGAAGACTCTGAAATGGTGGATGTTATCGGCTGGCGACTTGATGATGTTGTTCAACTGATCAAAGGCCCGAAAGGGACTAAGGTGATTTTACAGGTTCTGCCGGAAGGTAAGAATGCAAAAAGTCACAATGTCACTATTGTCCGCGATAAAATTCGTCTGGAAGACAGAGCAGTTAAGTCAGAAGTCATTGAAAAAGATGGCAAAAAAATTGGTGTACTAGAAGTGCCTAGCTTCTATGTCGGTCTCTCGAAAGATACTGATAAGCTGATTCAGGAACTTAAAGCTCAGTCTGTAGACGGTATTATTGTCGATCTGCGTAATAATGGCGGTGGTGCACTCACAGAAGCAACGGCACTTTCAGGATTGTTTATCTCTAAAGGACCGGTTGTTCAGGTCCGTGACAGTTACGGACGGGTAACCGTTAACCGGGATACAGATGGCGTTGTTAGCTATCAGGGACCACTAACCGTTTTGGTCAACCGATATAGCGCATCAGCTTCAGAAATCTTTGCTGCAGCCATGCAGGATTATGGCAGGGCAATTATTTTAGGTGAGCAATCCTTCGGTAAAGGTACCGTTCAGCAGCATAAAACACTAAGTGAAATCTACGATATGTTCGATAAAGATCCGGGCTATATCCAGTTCACTATTCAGAAGTTCTATCGTATTGACGGCGGTAGTACTCAGAACAAGGGTGTTGTTCCGGATATCCTTTATCCTACTGCTATTGATCCAAGCGAAACCGGTGAAAGTGTCGAAGACAACGCATTGCCGTGGGACAGCATAGATCGGGCAAGTTATAAAAAGCTGGCGAGTAGGGATGCCGAAATTGCTCAACTGAAAAAAGCGCATCACGCCCGTACTGCAAAGGATCTTGAGTTTAGCTTTATCGAATCGGATATTGCCCGTTATAAAGCTGAGAAAGATGACAATATGCTTTCTCTGAATGAGAAAGTGAGACGTAATAAAAGTGATGAGCGTGACGAACGTCGTTTAGCGCGAATCAATGAGCGTCAGTCTGCTGCGAATGAAGAGACATATAAATCTCTTGAAGATGTGCCAAAAGACTATGAAGCACCAGACGCCTACCTGAATGAAACAGTTGCCATTATGGTGGACATGATAAACGAAGAAAGTAAATAGTCGTTTATTGTGTAAACTGTCAAAAAGCGAGTGAATAACTCGCTTTTTTCATTTCTGCTAATTAGTGTGATTTGGGTCTAAAATTTCGCTTTATTTGATAACTAACTCTACGCTTAAAGAAAAGTGAGGAGAATTAGTTATGAGATGGATCATAGTAATTCTTGCCTGCATCTCTTTTACAGTTGCAAGCTACGAGATAGATAATGATAGATCTGACATTACCCAGTTCGACCATCCTTTTCTTTTAGGTGACTGGTATCTGGTTAATCATTATCCTGATGAATCAGAACAGGATTTTGTTGTTATCCGGCTACATATCACATCAGATTACACATTCGGTATCGAAATCCAGAAAATAGATAACACTTATGAGTACTGGGGTGGTGAATACAGTGCTAACAGTGACACCATAGTGCTGGGCATGGACAGTGAAAATCCGCAGCTTTATAGCTATATGGTTAATCACAACCAACTTATTCTAAACGGCATCTATTTTTCTAAAGGATACCATTCGGAGTTAGTCGGAAGCTGGACAAGTGAAGATTTGAAAGGCGAAGAGATACGTGCAAGTAAAGTGAGCAAAGTGAATTTGGTTCTGCAGCCTGACTTTATGTTCATGTTTAAGGCTGAATCTACTGATGGTAATCTCGCTGCTTATCAGGGAATATACTATTTCGAAGGGGACAACCTGGTGCTTATGTATGAAAAAGGCGAACAGGCTTCTAAATACAGTATCAATGAAGGTAAACTCACCCTTGAGAGCGGTAACTTCGATATGCTCGCTGTGCTTAATCGTATTGAATGAATAATCTAATGTTTCTCAATTATATAGTTATATGTATGGCATAGTTCTTACTAAGCCATACTCATTTCTGATATATGTCTATTTTTCGAAATTAATAATTGTTATCACTTGCTTTTTACCGTTGCAGTCCATAAATATAGAACTAGGATAGATCTAGCTATCTGAAAAGAATTCGAAAAGGATATTACAATGTCTCAACCTTCACAGAGCCAGTCGCCAAAAGCGAAATACCGCAAAGACTACCAGTCTCCGGACCATACTATCTCCCATATAGATTTAACTTTTGATCTGCACGACACAAAGACAACTGTTACCGCTGTATCAAAAGTCACTCAGCTTAAAGAGAGTAATACTTTAACTCTTAGCGGAGAGCAATTGACTTTGCGCTCAGTAAAAGTAAATGGTGAAGAGTGGAGCCAGTTTAAGGAGAGTGAAGGTTTGCTGGAAATATCCCAGTTACCGTCAGAGTTTGAACTGCAGATTGAGACAGAAATTAACCCGGAAGCAAACAGTGCACTGGAAGGATTGTATAAATCCGATGGTGCGTTTTGTACCCAGTGTGAGGCAGAAGGTTTTCGCCGTATCACTTACTACCTGGATCGCCCTGATGTTCTGGCAACATTCACCACTACCGTTATCGCCGATAAACAAGCGTATCCGTTCCTGCTTAGCAACGGTAACAAGGTTTCTCAGGGAGAGGCAGGTGAAGGAAGACACTGGGTTAAATGGCAGGATCCACATCCGAAGCCAGCCTACCTGTTTGCCTTAGTTGCCGGTGATTTTGATGTTCTGACCGACAGCTATACCACTATATCAGGCCGCGAAGTAGCGCTGGAGATCTTTGTTGATAAAGGTAACCTTGACCGGGCAAATCACGCCATGGTTTCGCTGATTAACTCGATGAAGTGGGACGAAGAACGCTTTGGTCTTGAGTATGATCTGGATATCTACATGATTGTTGCCGTTGACTTCTTCAATATGGGAGCAATGGAAAACAAAGGTCTGAACGTATTTAACTCCAAGTTTGTTCTTGCCAATGAGAAGACTGCGACGGATACCGATTACCTTGGTATTGAAGCGGTTATCGGCCATGAGTACTTCCACAACTGGACAGGTAACCGCGTTACCTGCCGCGACTGGTTCCAGCTTAGCCTGAAAGAGGGCCTGACGGTTTTCCGTGATCAGGAGTTTTCTTCAGATTTGGGTTCCCGCGCGGTAAACAGAATTAATAATGTAAGAATTATTCGCGGACCACAGTTCGCAGAAGATGCAAGCCCTATGTCTCATCCTATCCGTCCGGACAAAGTGATTGAGATGAATAACTTCTATACCCTGACGGTTTACGAAAAGGGAAGCGAAGTTATCCGTATGATGCATACTCTGCTGGGCGAACAGAACTTCCAGAAAGGGATGAAACTCTACTTTGAACGCCATGACGGTACAGCGGCAACTTGCGATGATTTTGTTGCAGCTATGCAGGATGCTTCTGGTGTTGACCTTTGCCAGTTTAAACTTTGGTATAGCCAGTCGGGTACGCCTTCGGTAACGGCGAAGACTGACTATGATGAGCAAAACAAAACTTTCTCAGTAACACTGAGCCAGTTTACTCCGCCGACTCAAGAGCAGAGTGATAAGAGTGCTCTGCATATTCCATTTGATATTGAGCTGTATTCAAAAGATGGCAGCGTTATTCCATTACACTGTAACGGAAACAGCGTTTCAAACGTGCTTAACTTTACTGAACAAGAGCAGACTTTTGTGTTTGAACAGGTAAGTGAAAAGCCAATAATTTCAATGTTGCGAGAGTTCTCAGCACCAGTGAAACTTAACTATCAATACAGTGATGATGAGCTCATCTTCCTGATGGTACATGCGCGTAATGATTTTGCCCGTTGGGATGCAGGTCAGATGCTGTTGGCAAAATATATTCGTAGCAACCTAGAAAATCATTCAGCCGGTAAAGAGCTACAACTGCCGTCAGAAGTCGTAGACGCATTCCGTGGTGTATTGTTAAATCGGGATCTTGAGCCGGCCTTTATTGCTGAAATGATGGCATTGCCAAATCAGAATGAAGTGGCAGGCTGGAGTAAGCCGGTAGATGTTGATGGAATTGCTGCGGTTCTTAAGTTCTTTAAAGTGACAATAGCGACTGAACTGCAAGATGAACTTTCTGCGGTTTATCACTCACTGGCACAAGAAAGCTACAATATTGAGCACGCCTCAATAGGTAAACGCGCACTGAGAAACAGTTGTCTCAGTTATCTTGCTCACCTTAATGGTGGCGAAGATCTTGTTAAGGCGCAATACCAGTCAGCCGATAATATGACCGACAAAATGGCGGCACTTTCCAATGCCAATATGGCTCAGTTGTCTTGTCGTAGTGCTTTAATGGATGACTTTAGTGAGCAGTGGAGTCACGATGGTCTGGTGATGGATAAATGGTTTAGCCTTCAGGGAACAACGCCGGCAGACAATGCCCTTGAGGTGGTGAAACAGACCATGAACCATACTGCATTCAGTCTTAAAAACCCGAACCGGATCAGAAGTTTGATTGGGTCTTTCCTTACTGCAAACCCAACTAACTTCCATGCTATTGATGGTTCCGGTTATGTTTTTGCCGGTGAGATTCTGACTGAACTTAACAGCAGCAACCCACAAGTGGCTTCCCGTCTGATTGATCCTCTGCTGAAGTACCGCAACTATGACGAAAAGAGACAGGGGTTAATGCGTGAACAGCTTGAAAAACTTTCCAGACTGGATAATCTAGCCAAAGACCTGTATGAGAAAGTGACCAAAGCACTTGAATCATAATTACTATTTAAGGGTGACGTTGTCACCCTTTTCTTTGAGCCAGAGAGATGAGACAGTACACTTTTCGTTTATCCATTCCTTATCAAACCTTTCTACAGCACTACAGTGGTGCCGCAAGTAATGTAATTGTTTATACCGAACAGGGTTTAAAATTACAGGTGCCAGCTTCGCGGCTACGACCTTTTGTTAGTCAAATCGGGCTAAAAGGGCGTTTCAGGCTGACAACTGACCAGAACAATCGCTTTGTAAAGTTAGAAGTTCTATAGTTCTCTTTTTTATCAGTGATTTAAATCGATATACTTATCACAATTTCAAACATTTCATGGCAAATCCCTCCGATACTGTTAACTAAAAAACAATATTGCTTTTACAATATAGATACACATTTTCGGCTGTTGTTCGTTACCGCATAGGTAAAACTAACAGTCGCTAAAGATAGACAGTGTCTATAGTTTCCCCCAGTGAATGCAAAGAATGGAGCGATATTATGACTGCACGAGAGCCTGTAGTACCGGTTCTGCTTGAAAAGGTTTATCAGCTGATTCAAGAAAAAGTTGAACTTGCACAAAGACCGTTAGTCACCCAACTAGCGCAACATATGTTTAACAACATCGCTCACGATGACCTTTTTCATCGAAACGAATCCGATTTATATGGCGCGGTGGTCAGTTTGTGGCAACACGTTGTTGAAACGAAACAGAGTGAAATATCCGTTCAGGTTTTTAACCCGACATTAAGCCGTCATGGCTGGCAGTCAACTCATACTATTGTTGAGATTGTTGTGCCGGACAGTCCTTTCCTGGTTGATTCAACCAAAATGGCACTAAACCGGCTTGAGCTGAATTGCCATTTTATGCTGCACGGCCCGACGCGTGTTGAACGAGACAGCAAAAATAAAATCGTCGAACTGAACAGCAGTAAAGGTGGTTATCAGTCTCTGTTCCATATTGAAGTTGACCGCCTGAACGAAAAAGCTGAGATGAAAGCGCTGAAAGAAGAACTGATCAGCGTTTTAATTGATACAGGATTAGTGGTTTCTGACTGGAAACCAATGTCAGCGAAACTTGAGCAGGTCACTAAACAGGTAGAAAAGCAGGCGAAACATATCGGATTTTCAGAGGAACATCTGGAAGAGAGCCTTCAGTTCTTGCGTTGGCTAGGGGATCATAACTTTACCTTTATGGGCTATAAAGAGTATGACCTTGTTGATATTGACGGGGAAACTGTTCTGCAACCCACTGAAGAACAGGGGCTTGGATTATTTGCTGCTGAACGCAGGGTAAGAACAGTAAAACTGTCTGAGTTTGCTGAGTCTGCTCAGGCAGAGGCAACAAAACCTTATCTGCTTATTCTGACAAAAGGCCATGCCGCTTCCAGAATTCACCGACCGGCTTACACTGACTATATCGGCATTAAGAAATTTGATAAAAACGGCAAGGTAATCGGCGAGCACAGATTTACTGGTTTATATACCTCGATCGTTTATAACCAGAGTGTTTCAAGCATTCCTTTAGTTGGTCAGAAAGTTGACCGTATTCTGGCAGCCAGCGGATACCGCGCAGGTTCTTATGCTTATAAAGCACTGCTAAATATTATGGAAAACTTCCCCCGAGACGAACTGCTGCAGGCAAGAGAAGATGAACTGCTTGAAGTGGGTACCGGTGTTGTTCAGATGCAGGACAGGGATCTAGTTCGTCTGTTTGTGCGCAAAGACCCGTTTGGCCGCTTCTTCAGTTGTATGGTGTATGTAACTAAAGAGAGATACAACACTGAACTAAGAAGACAAACCCAAAGATTGCTGAAGCAGTATTGCCGCTCAGAACAAGACGTGGAGTTTACTACCTATTTCTCCGAAAGTTCACTGGCCAGAACGCACTATATAGTTCGCGTTGATAACAACAATATTAATATCGATGTTAAAGAGATAGAGCACAACCTAATGGAAGCATCATCTACCTGGGACGACAGATTAAAGAGCGCGATTATTGCAAGTTTTGGTGAAAGCCGCGGAGTGCCTATCTCCAAAGAGTTTAAACGCGCATTCCCGAGTTCCTATAAATCTGATGTGATGCCGGGAACCGCTGTTGCCGATATTGAACGTCTGGATGCGCTCAGTGATGATAACAAACTGGGCATGCTGTTTTACCGTCCGCAGGAAGAGGCGTCAAACTCTAAAGTTGTTCACTTAAAACTTTACCATCGTGATGAACCTATACATCTGTCTGATGTTATGCCAATGCTTGAAAACCTCGGCTTAAGGGTAGTCGGTGAATCGCCTTACGAGATCCGAAAAGCGAATGGCACTGTTTATTGGATCCTTGATTTCTCAATGCTTCACCGTAGTGAAACCAGAATTGATCTTCGCGAAGCAAGGGATCGTTTCCAGCAGGCATTTGCTGCTATCTGGAAGGGAGAGCTGGAAAGTGACGGCTTTAACCGACTTGTTTTAGGCGCAGGGCTAAACGGCAGAGAAGTGACTATTCTTCGTAGTTATGCCAGATATATGCGTCAGGTCGGGTTCCCGTTTAGTCAGAGCTATATTGAGGATACCCTGAACTCCCATACTGAGTTGGCTAAAGGGTTAGTGGCACTATTTAATAAGCGTTTTGATCCTAAGTTTAAAGGCAGCAAAAAAGGTCAGGCTGATCTTATTGCTAAACTGACAGAGCAACTGGATCATGTAGAAAGTCTTGATGATGATAGGATCATCCGCCGTTATATGGAGATGATTTCTGCCACCCTCAGAACAAACTATTTCCAGAAAGATCGTCGTGACCAGCCTAAACCTTGGCTGTCTCTTAAACTTCGCCCGTCTGAGATTCCTGAAATTCCTGCTCCGGTTCCTGCATTTGAGATCTTTGTTTATGCACCGGATATCGAAGGTGTTCACCTGCGTGGCGGCAAAGTTGCCCGTGGTGGTCTACGCTGGTCTGACAGGCAAGAAGATTTCAGGACTGAAATACTAGGGCTGGTTAAAGCTCAGCAGGTTAAGAATACGGTAATTGTTCCTGTTGGTGCTAAAGGCGGCTTTGTCTGTAAGCGTCAACACCTGATGTCCGGCCGTGACGAGATCTTTGCAGAAGGGCAACGCTGTTATCAGAGATTTATCCGCGCCTTGCTGGATGTTTCTGACAATATCGTAGAAGGTGAGGTTCTACCTCCGCCAAATGTGGTGCGTCACGATGAAGATGATGCCTATCTGGTGGTTGCTGCGGATAAGGGGACAGCTACTTTCTCTGATCTGGCTAACTTTGTCTCGCAGGAGTACAACTTCTGGCTGGGTGATGCATTTGCATCCGGTGGTTCAAATGGCTACGACCATAAAGCCATGGGTATTACTGCCAAAGGTGGCTGGGAATCAGTTAAACGTCACTTCCGTGAAATGGGAATCAACTGCCAGACAACGGATTTTACTGCCGTGGGTATCGGTGATATGGCTGGTGACGTATTCGGTAATGGTATGTTGTTGTCGAAACATATCCGCCTGCAGGCTGCATTTAACCATATGCACATCTTTATTGATCCAAACCCTGATTCAGCGAAAAGCTGGAAAGAGAGGGATCGTCTGTTTAATCTGCCTCGATCAAGCTGGGAAGATTACAATACAAAACTGATCTCTAAAGGTGGTGGCATTTTCTCAAGAAGATCCAAGTCCATTACGCTTACACCTGAAATTCAGAAGATGCTGGGTACCCGTAAAGCTTCTGTGGCGCCAAACGATCTGATAAAAATGATCCTTAAGATGGAAGTTGATCTGTTATGGAATGGCGGTATTGGTACCTATATTAAAGCGGCAGATGAAACCGATGTCGATGTAGGTGACAGAGCGAACGACGTGCTGCGTATTAACGGCAGTGAAGTGAAAGCTAAGGTTATCGGCGAAGGTGGTAACCTGGGCGTTACTCAGAAAGGACGTATCGAGTACGCGTTGAAAGGCGGTCGTGTTAATACTGACTTTGTTGATAATGTTGGCGGCGTTGACTGTTCGGATAATGAGGTAAATATCAAGATATTCCTTAACGGTCTGGTCAGCAATGGCGATATGACCGTTAAGCAGCGGAATGAGATTCTGGAAAAGATGGAAGATGAAGTCGGTGAGATCGTTCTTGACGATGCATACTGTCAGGCAGAATCTATTTCGGTAAGTGAACTGCTTGGCGTCTCTCTGGTTAAAGAACAGATTCGCTTTATTCACCATCTGGAAAAAGCCGGTCATCTGGATCGTGCTCTGGAATATATTCCCGATGACGAAACGCTGTTAGAGCGTGAAAAGCGGGGGCTTGCCTTTACCAGACCTGAGCTGTCCGTTCTGGTTGCTTACGGAAAAATGGTACTGAAAGAAGAACTTGTCTGTGATGAGATAGCTTCAGATGACTATCACAAACAACTATTAGTGAAGTACTTCCCGGAAGAGTTACGACGTAACTATATTCACCATGCAGAAAACCATCCGCTGAAAGCAGAGATTGTCGCAACAACACTGGCTAACCAGATGGTGAACGAAATGGGCTGCAACTTTGTTACCCGTCTGCAGGAGGAGACAGGAGCGAGCGTTGCCAGCGTTGCGAAAGCTTATAGTGCTGCACGGGATATTTATGATTTTGAGCAGACGTTAAAAGAGATTCGTAAACTGGATAATATTGCCAGCACAACAGCTCAGTATGAATTGATGTTCTATGTAAGAAGAACACTGCGTCGTTTATCCCGCTGGTTGATCCGAAACAGACCAACACACTCGTCAGTAAGTGATCTGATTAATGAGTTTAAACAGGATGTTACTGCCGTTCGATCTGGTTTGGATCAGTTCTTGGTGCCGGAAGAGGTTCAGGAGCATAACGATCTGGCACAATCATGGATAGATCAAGGCGTGGGTAAAGATCTGGCCAATCATGTTGCCCGTCTTTCAAGCCTTAACTCTGCACTGGATATCTCATCTGTTGCTAAAGAGAGTGGCAGAAGTATTCAGGGTGCGGCAGAGCTCTACTTTACCCTTGGCGATCGAATCATGCTGCACTGGTTCCTGAAACAGATCAATGCTCAGGGTGTTGATAATAACTGGCAGGCACTGGCAAGAGCGGCATTCCGCGAAGATCTTGACTGGCAACAGCGTCAATTGACCGCTCAGGTTCTTGGTTGTGGTTGTGCAACGGATGATTTCGAACCGGTTAAAGCACTCGACAGCTGGATTGAGACCAATGAAGCGTCATTGCAACGATGGGAGAATATACTTAACGAGTTTAAGGTTGGTACAGTACACGAATTTGCTAAGTTCTCCGTGGCGTTAAGGGAGTTGATGTTATTAAATTTGAATTGTTCAACAAATAAGTAAATAATACAGCCCCGTTTACACGGGGCTTTTTTCTATCGGAGGCAAGTATGCTTTACCGTCTGGCCAGGACTGGCTTTTTTCAACTCGATGCCGAAAAGGCACACGATCTAGCAATTCAAAATTTCAAACGCGTTCAGGGAACTCCACTTGATCTGGTTTATCGTCAGCAACTGCCGAATAGATCCGTTGAGTGCATGGGGATCACTTTTAAAAACCCGGTCGGATTGGCGGCGGGTCTGGATAAAAATGGCGAATGTATTGATGCATTTGGTGCCATGGGATTCGGTTTTATTGAAGTCGGCACAGTAACACCACGACCGCAGCCGGGCAACGATAAACCAAGGTTGTTCCGTCTGGTGGAGTCTGAAGCACTCATTAACAGGATGGGTTTTAACAACCAAGGTGTTGATGCTTTGGTTGAAAACGTTAAGCGTTCAAACTATGACGGTGTACTCGGAATCAATATCGGAAAAAATAAAGATACACCGATAGAAAACGGCAGTGAAGACTACCTGATCTGTATGGATAAGGTATATCAGTACGCTGGTTATATTGCGGTAAATATCTCTTCTCCGAATACGCCGGATTTACGAAAACTTCAGTATGGTGAAGCATTAGATAGTTTGCTTTCTGATTTAAAGACAAAACAGCAAGAGCTTGCAGACAAATACAATCAATATGTTCCTCTGGCATTAAAGATTGCACCAGATCTCAGTGACGAAGAGATAGTACAGATTTGCGACTCATTGAAACGCTACAAAATTGATGGCGTGATTGCTACAAACACAACTCTTGACCGAAGTATCGTAAAAGGGATGAAGCATGCAGAAGAAGCGGGTGGTTTGAGTGGTCGTCCGCTTCAGTCGAGAAGTACGGAAGTTGTACGCAAGCTATATCAGGAACTGGCAGACGACATTCCGATTATTGGTGTAGGCGGTATTGATAGTTATGTATCAGCAAAAGAAAAATTACTGGCTGGTGCAAAACTGGTTCAGGTCTATTCCGGATTCATTTATAAAGGGCCGGGTTTGGTTCGTGACATCGTAAAGGGACTATAACGACAAAATAGCTCAGAATTTACTGTTAGTAAGAGAGAAGAGGGAATGTTGATTTCCTCTTTTTTTTTCTCTATCCGTTTGTAGAATTAATTGGCAGGTTGGCTATAGGTAACTTTCAGGTTACCAAATCTGACATAATAATTTTAAGAGACGGAACGATGCTAAAACCAAACGATACATGGAAGTGGTTCTTTGAAGAACGTAAAGATACTTTGATGCTGGATCTTGGCAACGATATGCTGTTCAAAGTAAACCTCCCTAAAAAATTACTTGTTGATTGTGCGCTACGTAATAACGAGTTCACCGTTGATGATGCGTCTGCATTTCAAACTTTTAAAGAACAAGCAGAACTATTAGAGCTCTCTGTTCCTCGTCAGGCCGAGTTAGTTTTAAACTGTGTTGCGGCGAAACGGTTTCATAAACCAGTACAGCCAAAGAGCTGGTTCTTCGATCCGAAAGGGGAAGGATACCTTCCAAATGAAGGAGATATCGTTCACCTGCACAATAAATATGGCCAAGGCTATTTTATGGTTATTGAAGTTTGCGAAACCGCAAGCTTGTGCTCCTTTATTGAACAGGGTGAGTTTGTTCTTGACGGACGTAAATGCTTAACCTTAGGCCAGCCAATCAAAGTTATGCACGATAGAATGGAATGTGCAAACCACCATTTCTCCGATTTGCCGATAGCACTTGTCGGCTGATTTATTCGTTCCTTTGTTGTTTTATATAGTCGACCCAGGTGGTCGATTTTTTTTGCCTGTTATAAACAAGTCTGAAATTCCAAAAGCGTCTGCTTACAGACTCAGAGAGTAGACTTTATTGCTATCAGAAGATAATCCTACCGTTTGTTGTCTCCGTCTTTGTGAGGTGGTGACAAAATATCGATTATTTTTTTACTTATTTATTTCCGCAATAACCTCACTTTTAGCTTAACAACTCGCCAATTCTTCCCGTTTTAGATAAAAATGTAGCAAATTTACAGTGTTAATTTGCCATTGGTCTAGACCAAAATTTAAGTGAATAAGTAGTCACTTCGGCTGGAAGCATTTAAAAATGAGTTAGATAAGTTCGGACGAATTCTAAAGTAAATGCTCACTTCATTTTTTCAAAAAATTAAGATGACTGGCTATAAGGGCGGTTGTCTGTGCCTAATTTCTGCCCAGTTAGCTGAGTAGTTTGTATTTATACTGCTTTCTTTTCTGCATTTGACGGATTCTCAGGTATAATCAAGCTCATTTTTTTGCTGACAAAGAACACCATGAATCAATATTTAGCGATTACCTCAAACGGGCTGGAAAACCTTCTGGTTGAAGAGCTTAAAATGCTCGGAATAAATGAACCGAAACCAGTTCAGGCGGGAGTAAAATTTAAAGCAACCAATGAACAGATTTATCGTTGTTGTATCTGGAGCAGAATAGCGTCCAGATTTGTAAGGGTTTTATCAGAATTTCGATGTCAGGATGATATGGACCTTTATTTGTCAGCTAGCGCAGTTAACTGGTCGTCTCAGTTTAAAGCGGGTAGTAAGCTGGTGGTGGACTTCAATGGTACCAACCGGGAAATCCGCAATAGCCAGTATGGCGCGATGAAAGTGAAAGATGCCATTGTCGACAGCTTCAACAAAAAGAATCTTCCAAGACCGGTGATCAGCAAAGATCAACCTGATCTTCGCGTACATGTAAGGCTGCATAGAGACAAAGCGATTCTTGGTATTGATATGGTTGGTTCCGGCCTTCATCAAAGAGGTTACCGGACTGAATCAGGCAGGGCGCCTCTAAGAGAAACTTTAGCTGCTGCTATCGTATTGAGATCAGGCTGGAACAAGGAGCTCTCACTGCTAGACCCTATGTGTGGCTCAGGTACGTTACTAATTGAAGCGGCATTAATAGCCTGTAATATCGCTCCGGGAGTGAAGCGTAACTACTGGGGATTTGAGTCATTAACGGACTTTGAACCCGAGCTTTGGGCTGAGATTAAATCAGAAGCAAATGTACAAGCCAGACGTGGTGTCAAAAATAATGACACTAAGTTTTTCGGTTTTGATAACGATAAAAAAGTACTTCGCACAGCGAAAGAGAACGCAAAGCGCGCGGGTGTTGACCAGTTTATCGAGTTTGAACTTGGAGACGCTTCTGTAATTGAGAAGCCTGAAAGCTTTGAATCGGGTGTTATTATCTGTAACCCGCCATATGGTGAGCGACTGGGCACTGAGCCGGGCCTTATCGCCCTATACACAGCTTTTGGCGGACGCTTAAAAGAGCAGTTTGCCGGCTGTAAAGCCTCTATCTTCTCTAGTTCTGATGAGCTGTTAAGTTGCCTGCGTATGCGGGCAGATAAGCAGTACAAGCTGAACAATGGTTCGTTACAATGTCACCAAAAGAACTACAGTATTTCTGAAAAAAGGGCTGAAAGCGATGGTCAGGCGGTTAAACAAGAGGCTGAAATCGCTCCGGACTTCTCGAATAGGCTAAAGAAAAACCTTAAGAAAATAGGAAAGTGGGCCCGTAAAGAGAAACTTGACTGCTACAGGGTCTACGATGCCGATCTGCCGGACTACAACGTCGCTATCGATCTCTATTTAGATCAGGTGGTGATTCAGGAGTATGCCGCGCCTAAGAATATCGCAGAAGAGAAAGCCAAACGCCGTTTAACCGATGTTATCCGCGCTACGATTCAGGTATTGGGTGTTAATGCCAATGATGTGGTGCTGAAAACACGGGAGAAAAAGAAGGGCAGTTCTCAGTATCAGAAACTGAATCAGGGCTCTGCCAGCTTCGCTGTACAAGAGTATGGCGTAAAACTGCTGGTTAACTTACACGACTATCTGGATACCGGCCTGTTCCTTGACCACAAACTGACCAGACGCAAGCTTGCTGAGATGGCACAAGGTAAAGATTTCCTTAACCTGTTTGCTTATACTGGTTCTGCTACCGTTCATGCTGCTTGTGGTGGCGCTAAGTCCACCACAACAGTAGATATGTCCAAAACCTACCTTGAATGGGCAAAAGAGAACCTGAAGCTAAATGGCATTGTCGGCAGACAACATAGATTTGAGCAGGCTGACTGTCTTCAGTGGCTGGAGAGTGAGAAGGGGCAGTATGACCTTATTTTTATTGATCCGCCGACGTTCTCAAACTCAAAAAGAATGGAAAAAACCTTCGATGTTCAGCGCGATCATCTTGAGCTGATGAAAAACCTTAAGCGTCTGCTGAGAAACGACGGCGTCATTGTGTTCTCTAATAACAAGCGTCACTTTAAAATGGACCTTGAAGGCCTTAAGTCTCTTGGATTGTCAGCTAATAATATATCCTCACAAACGCTGCCCCTCGATTTTCAGAGAAACAAGCATATTCATAACTGCTGGGTGATTTCACATGCCTGATAACAAGGTAATTTTATACAGCACGGATGGCTGCCACTTATGTGAGTTAGCAAGTGAGCAGCTTAATGCATGTGGCGTCAGTTATCAGCTGGTGGATATAGCATTCGACGACACACTGTTTGAGCGTTACGGGGTCACTATTCCCGTAGTTAAGTTTAACGAATCAGAGCTCAACTGGCCTTTTCAAATAGAACAATTACAAATTTGGTTAGAAAATAATGGCATTACTTACCATACATAACGGACAACTCGCGTTCGGCGATCACCCCTTATTAGATAAATCTGATTTCGTTTTACAAGAGAACGAAAGGGTGTGTCTTGTCGGGCGTAACGGAGCCGGCAAATCAACCCTGATGAAAGTTCTTGCCGGCGAAGTCATTATGGACGACGGCAAGATGCAGGTGACTCAGGATGTTGTTGTATCCCGTCTGGAACAGGACCCACCGCGAGATCAGTCCGGAACCGTTATGGACTATGTGGCCAGTGGCCTGCAAGAGATAGGTGAGCAGTTAAAGATCTATCAGGATCAATTAGATCTGATAGCGACTGAACCGACAGACGGGAATATTGCCCGTCTGGCAAGAATTCAGGAGCAGTTGGAGCATTCCGGTGCATGGCGCTTTGAAGATCGTATCAAGAATGTACTTGGTGCCCTGAAACTGGATGGACATACGGAACTTTCATCTTTGTCTGGTGGCTGGCAGAGAAAAGCGGCTCTTGCTAAGGCGCTGGTGTGCGACCCAGACGTTCTTCTGCTCGATGAACCGACCAACCACCTTGATGTGACCACTATTGAGTGGCTGGAGACTTTTCTGAAAGATTTCCGTGGCTCAATTATCTTTATCTCTCACGACCGGGCCTTTATCAAATCTATGGCGACACGTATTGTCGATCTTGATCGGGGCAAACTGAGCTCTTATCCGGGTAACTACGATCAGTATCTTGTCGATAAAGAAGAAGCTCTGCGGGTAGAAGAGATGCAGAACGCTGAGTTCGACAAAAAGCTGGCTCAGGAAGAGGTTTGGATACGGCAGGGTATTAAAGCGCGAAGAACACGTAACGAAGGACGGGTAAGGGCGCTGAAACAGCTTAGACGGGAAAGAAAAGAGCGGATCGAAGTGCAGGGTAAAGCAAACCTGAATATTGATAGCTCAGCCCGCTCCGGCAAAATTGTATTTGAAGCTGAAAAGGTCAACTTCAGTTATGAAGGAAAACCAATTGTTAACAACTTCAGCTTTAATATTATGCGTGGGGATCGTATTGCTTTAATCGGGCCAAATGGCTGCGGTAAAAGTACCGTACTTAAATTACTGCTTGACGAGCTAAAGCCGGAGACCGGCAAACTTCGCTGTGGCACTAAGCTTGAAGTGGCCTATTTTGATCAGTACCGGGAGAAGTTAGACCCTGAGAAGACGGTAATCGATAACCTTGCCGATGGTAAGCAGGAAGTGATGGTAGGCGGCAGACAGCGTCATGCCCTTAGTTATCTGCAAGACTTTCTGTTTCCGCCTAAGCGGGCCAGAACTCCGGTAAAAGCCCTTTCTGGTGGTGAAAAAAATAGGCTTCTTCTGGCGAGAATCCTGCTAAAACCGAACAATTTATTGGTGCTCGATGAACCAACTAACGATTTAGATATCGAAACTCTGGAACTTTTAGAAGATTTGCTTGCCAACTATGAGGGCACATTATTATTGGTCAGCCACGACAGGCAGTTTGTTGATAACACAGTTACCACAAGTTGGATTTTTGAAGGCAATGGCGTAATCGAAGAGTTTGTTGGCGGATATCACGATGCACAACAACAGAGAGAGCAAGTACGTCAGTCACGTGCACAACATTTGACCGATAAGCAAAAAGAGGTTGTCGAAAGTCCCAAACCTCAGGTTTCGAGAAGTAAACCAAACAAACTATCGTATAAACTACAGCGCGAATTAGAGTCGCTACCTCTTAAGCTTGAAGAGCTTGAGAGTGAAATAGAACTTATACAACAAGAAGTGAATTCGGCTGAGTTTTTCACAAAACCCGTCGATTACACACAAACAGTTTTAGATAAACTTTCTGCAAAAGAACAAGAGCTTGAAACAGCGTTTGAACGATGGGAAGAGCTTGAAGCGATGCAACAGGAATTTAGTAGTTAAATGAGAAGTACAATTTTTAAATTATCGACATTATCCGCTGTTATTCTGGCAGCCACACAGGCAAATGCGGCTCTGTATCGTATTGTGGAAGTACCGGGACCGACTCTTCAGAACTATAACCTACAGCCTGATGTACGTGGTACATACGGTAGTGCAATAGAAGCGGGTACAGGCGACTGTTTTACATCAGCTTGTGCAGACAATGCCTATGATCTCGCCGGGGAAATATTGCAGGGACCGGAAGGGAACCCATATAAAGATGAAGTAGCCTTTAAAGTAGATAATACTTTTTCATATAACTCTGAATCTGATTTAAGTGGTTATTGCTCAACTTATCTTAATTACGCGACTTGCGGAGCGTGGACCACTGCAGAGTGGTTGGGGCTAGATGCTCAGGGACTAGGTGGATTTAAAAGAGAGCTGTTTGCGTGGAACAGTTCAACAAATTATCCGTCGAATGCTTCGGGATTTATCGAGCCTACATCAACAACCGCTATTGATACCGCAGACGCGGCTTCTGCTCCCGCGGGCGCTAGTGCTAACCCAAATGTTAACTCGAAGAATATAGTGATTACTGCGTTAGACGGAACCCAAGCCATAGGCATCACTAGTAGCGGCTTTTATACGATGGGAGCAACGACTAAAAATGCTCAGGTATTCAGAAGTCGCGGTTTTTATGATGTTGTTGGTGGTTCTCCCGTACTTTTACCTCCAAGACAAGGTGCGTCGGCAGCCATTGTAAAAGAGATGGGCAGAACCTTTGCTTATGATTCTTTCACGTTCGGAGGGAAAACTTACGTTGTCGGAGCAGCAGCCGTTGCACCTTACTATTTTGATGACGTAAACAAAGATGTATTAGGTGACGTTAGTACATGTGCGGCCGCAGCTAACCCATCGTCAGTAAAAGCATGTCAGACTGTCGGTTTCGCTCTTAAACCATATGTCTGGGATATGACTACGACACCAGCAACACCTTCAGGGCTGCCAGCCGTTAACTGGGTGGGAATGAGTGCTGCTCATGACAGTGAAACAGTGGACAATTCAAGAGAAGGTAATGCTTCAGCTATTGGTAGTGTAAGAGCGGCGGTATTATCAGATGTAGCTTTGCATAATGGTAACCCTGTACTAGCCGGTTTTAATACCCAAAAAGATGGTTCAAGCTTATTTATGCAGGCGGCAGTGTATTATCCTAAAGCGGGTTTTACTATTACTAACCCGGAAGCGTGGGAGAACAAATTTATTACCAGCGCAACGGTGAAAGATGGCAGTGATGTGGTTTACCGTAACTCTCTGGCCAAAGATATAAATAAAAACTTATTAGTTATTGGTGAAGCAAAGCGCGCAATTAATGATAACAATGCTTTACCTAATAAGATGTTTATTGCCGATGCTTCAACTGGTAACCCATCAGCAAACTATTTTTCCGGTGGTATCTTCTTTAATGGTGCCGGTGGAGAAGCTAACGCGATCAACAACCACAATGAAATTGTAGGTCAGGTAGATTCAGAAGCTGTTAGAGAAATAAATGGCCGGGAGCGCAAACATAGGGCATTTATTTATCCGTACAACGGTACTAACTCTAATGCAACACGTATGGCCAGATTTAAAAATCAGGCTTGGTGGATTGATAATCTGACCAACGGTGGTGCGTTTAGCAGTGCAAACAACCACTTCCGTGTAATTAATGCGTCAGATATTAATGATGCCGGTGTAATTTCTGCAACGGCAGTGAAGTGTTCTGCTGGTGAATATGACACTACGGCTCACAATGCGTTATGTGGTGGTGGTTCATCAGTAGAGAAGATTGTTGCAGTTAAATTGATTCCGATTAATGGTGCTACTAGCGCAGATATTGTAGAGCGCTCGACAACGACAACTAAAGTGTCGCGTCAGGGTTCTGGCCTTGGCTGGATAACTTTGACACTATTAGGGCTAATAAGTTTCATCAGAAGAAAATAATTTTTTCTTTCACGAGGCACAGGTTCAAACTTTTGAGCCTGTGCTTTTTTTGTGCTTGAGAAACAGTTTTAATTCACTCATTCTTAATTCGTGGGGTAACAAAACATCCACGAAACAGTAATAGTAGTACGTTAGGAAACATCTCAAGGTATGAGGAACTGCACTATGAAGAGACAGAAGCGTGATCGCCTGGAAAGAGCACAATCGCAAGGCTATAAAGCGGGTCTAAACGGAAGGTCAGTGGACGCATGTCCATATCAACAAACAGACGCAAGATCATTCTGGCTAGGCGGATGGCGTGATGCGAGAGACGACAAACAGACGGGTCTCTATAAATAGATAAGTCTCAGAATTTTAGCAAAGACCCCTTAATTGGGGTCATATTTTACACCTATAATGCATTATAACTAAATATTTAGATACAAAAAAGACAGCATTTCTGCTGCCTTTTCAAAATCTTATCAGAAATTAGATGTGTCTTGGAAGAGTCCAACTTTAAGGTCTTTCGCTACATAAATTTCTTTACCGTCAACCAGAACGCGACCATCAGCTAAACCCATAACTAGCTTGCGGTTTACAACACGCTTCATGTTAATTTGGTAAGTTACTTTTTTCGCTGTTGGCAGAATTTGGCCTGTGAACTTAACTTCACCAACACCTAGTGCGCGGCCTTTACCTTTTCCGCCAACCCAGCCAAGGAAGAAACCAACTAGCTGCCACATTGCATCAAGGCCAAGACAGCCTGGCATGACCGGGTCGCCCGGGAAGTGGCAGTCGAAGAACCATAAATCTGGAGTGATATCCAGCTCTGCCTCAATATAACCTTTACCGAAATCACCGCCATCTTCTGTCATCAGAGTGACGCGATCCATCATCAGCATGTTAGGTGCAGGAAGTTGTGGGTAGCCCGGGCCAAAAAGTTCGCCACGGCTAGAAGCTAAAAGGTCTTCACGATTATATGAACTACGCTTATTTTGCATTTTTTAGTTACTCCAGATTTTGGTAAGAGCATCTTAGTGAACAGGTGTACGCTAATCAAGTCCGATCAGTTACCTAGCAGCCTGTTTTTTAACCTCTGAATTAGGCCGGGAGCATAATCACCACGGTTAAAATGATCGATCCGCTCAGATATTTTTTCAATAATGGTGTCGTCGTCATCGCCTCTGAACACCTTACCAGTTAGTAACGCTATAGCTTCATCGACATTCTCAACGGACCAGATATGAAAACGTCCATCTTTAACACTTTGAATAACGTCTTTATGCAATGCTAAATGCTTGAGGTTCGATTTAGGTAAAATTACACCTTGGTTTCCTGTCAGAGTTTGATGCTCGCAAACCCGGTAGAAACCTTCTATTTTTTCGTTTAATCCACCCACAGCCTGGACCCGGCCGAACTGGTCTACCGCTCCTGTAACCGCGATTTGCTGATTAATAGGGTATCCGGAAAGGGCACTGACTAAACTACAGAGCTCAGCCAGAGAGGCACTGTCGCCGTCAACTTCGCAGTAAGACTGTTCAAATACGATAGAAGCTGAGTAGGGTAAAGGTTCATCGAGATTTAAAGCTGAACTAACGAAGGCCTGCATTATCATCATACCTTTAGCATGGAGATTTCCGCCCAGCTCAGCCTTTCTTTCTACATCTGAAATATCCCCGTCACCAAAATGAATAACGCAGGAAATTCGTGCCGGTTCGCCGTAAGAGACCGGGTGCCCGGGCACGTCGATAACAGTAAGACCATTTACCTGACCAACTTGCTCGCCACTAGTTTCAATAATTACCTGGCCGTCAAGAATATCATCAAGGGCTCGTAAGGGCAGGTAAGACTCTCGGTAATACTTCTTATCAAGTGCAGCATCAAGATCGCCATCAGAGATGAAATTCCCGTTAGATTCTAATGCGGCTTCTGATAACAAAGAGTTATGCCATTGAAGACACAGAGGAACAACATGTCGATCTTCTCTTTCTCTCGCACCGGCTAATAATAAGCGCTTAACTCCGCTGCTGTCAGGGAGCGGTAGTTCAAACTCACTGCACAGACCTTTAACATAGCCAAGATAGCCCTCAATGCTTTCTGATGTGAGTTTGGCCTCTAACTCAATTTCGCTAAAGATGCAAAAGCCTGAATGAATATCAGAATCAAAATAGTCGAGCTCACTCATCTGCTCCCTGTCACCGATAACGATCAGTTTGATGTCATACTGATTAGAGGGTGGGGTTAATGTCAGGTGTTTAGGATCAACACTGACTGGGGATACCGACTCACCAAGTAGAGCTGACTTCAGTATCATCCAGGATGATGGATTTGCCATAATTAAGTTGGCTGATACCACGAGATAGCCGCCATTTGCCTTACTTAATAAACCTTCAGATAAAATATCAACCTGACCATCTTTGGCTTTGTACTCACCCAGAATAGAGCGAATCTCAAGCGTTTCGGCTTTTATAACAACCCGGTCATCAGGAACTAAATGCTCTTTGCGGATAGCGTCAATTACAGCATTACGGTAGATAGCATTGTCCGGAGAGTTAACAAGAAGAACTTTGGTCCAGTTTTTAAGTTGTTCGAAACGAACCAAGGCTGCACGCAATCTTGGTTGCAGATCTAAAAATGTAAGACTGTTTATAGAGGCAAAACGATCAATACTCGTTTGGTATTCATCATATTGAGGAGTGACTGAGCGCCAGTTTTCTTGATTCATTGAAAAACTAAGTTAAGGAAAAGGGTGTCGATTATATATAAAAATGTCTGCTTCTTATACTTCTAATCTAGTTAACATTTTTTAATCTGTCAGTAAAAAAATGTTTGGTTGTTAGTGATATGTGGGTTACGCTGTCACTATAACTTGCGGCAGGAATAATTTATGAAATACCAACAACTTGAAAACTTAGAGTGTGGCTGGAAGTGGCATTATCTTATAAAGAAATGGAAAGATGGAGAAACCATTACGCGTCATATTGATACTAGTGAAGCGCAGCAAGCCATTGAGGCACTGAAGGCACTAGAACATGATCCGGTGAAAGTACTGGATTGGATTGACGCTAATATGGCTCCCGAGTTGGATAATAAGTTAAAGCAGGCTATTCGTGCCAAGCGCAAGCGTCACTTTAACGCCGAACAGGTCCATACTAAGAAGAAGTCGATCGATCTTGATTATCGTGTCTGGGAAAAATTGTCCAATCAGGCAAATGAGCTTGGCTGTACCTTGTCAGATGCTATTGAATATCTTCTTAGTGAAGCAGCACGCACAGAAAAAGCGGCAAAGAAAGTGAATACTTTAAAGGAAGATTTAAGCAAATTGCTAGGTGATTAATTAGGAGAGTTGTAAGTTATGATGTATGTAATAATTGCAGGTGCTTTAGTAATTTTCTGGTTAGTTGCAATAGACAGGCCTGTTTTGAAAATGGAGTTTAAAGATGGCGAACTGATAAAGCATAAAGGTAATATGCCTCATGGTTTCAGTCATAACTGCCGCGAAATTGGGCATAAGACACCATTTAGCGGAACGGTTAAAGTCTATATGACGCGCTCAGGCCCAAAATTGAAGTTTTCAAAAGGTATTTCAAATAAGATTCAACAACGGATCAGGAATGTTTTTCCACATCAGGGTTTCACCAGCAAAGGAAACAAAAAGGCTCGCTAGTTTTTGGTAGATGTAAACAGTAAAAAAATCGTTTTAATTATAAGCCCATAATCTGACATGCTTACGGGCTTTTTTGTTATGTATTGAAGATACAAGCACCTCCATGTCTCAGTTCGCATTAGGTATAATGTGGTAAATAGGCGCTAGGAGGCGCGCCCATCATGTAAGGCATTGATTAGGCGAGGGTTTGTATACTTATCGTCTATCAAACCATAGACGACATTTTGATCCTCTTCCTCTAACAAATCGGCTATTTGGAAAGCCACATCCCAGTCCATAGAACACTTACCTTTGCGCCAGTGGCGCAATCTACCATGCCCAACCTCTAATAATTGAGCCAATTGGTACTCGCTAGTTAGCTCAAACTTAAGTTTCAAGCGGTCTAGCAGCGTGTTGGTGTAATTTGTCATTTGCAAAATCCCTTAAAGGTCATTTGTTAAATCATAGTGGATCATAATGTTCTTTTCACTATGCGAAACCGAGTTGTCATAGCAAATTGTTTGCCTTATTGTGATTTAAGAACAAACAACAGCTTAGGGATACGCCGTTATGACAACTCAAGTTTCAGACCCCATTCACTTGCCTTGCCCAGATATGGCAGGGTGTACCAATTTCGACCCATCACTTTCGAAGCGCAATGCGCCAAAGCTGGCCGAACTGTTGAAAATGGTTCGCTCCGGAATGCCTCGCAAGACAGTTTCTCAGATTCCTGAGAGCTATCGACAAGCGTCTATCCGTGACATTCCAGCAGATGAGAAGTGAGGGCATCGGTATGAAGAGTTCAAAAGAGTTTCGTGAATATTATGCTCAGCAGAAGGTTTCATCTGAGCTGGGTAATATCATCGGAATAATTCATAACACTGAGGACTTGGCTGAAGAGCTTGGAAGCGAACGGTTAGCGAGAGATATAAATCTCCTTATCTCAGGCTTACTAATCACGAGAGATGCCACACGCGAACAGTCGTTAGTTTTTAGACTTCAGTCGAAAAAGCTACGCGCTAAGATTCGCGCCCTTAAGAAAAGAATCCCTAAGCAAGATGAAGCGCCGGAGGTTTTAACCGTTGATGGCGCGGATTCTTCCCTTGTTGGGGGTGATGCGTGAGAGGGTTCAAATCACCAATTACCGAAATGGCCGTCCTTGAGGCTAACCATCGAAAAGAAAAACTCTTTATCGAATGGATGAAAGAGAAAGCCACTGGTTCTTCTTTGAGATTCCAATATGTGGCTGTGATAGTAGCAGAATCCATGGCTGGCTATTTAGCTGCTCATCCAACTAAATCCAAAATGTCATTGCCTCACAGAGTGATAATCACTAAAGCAACAATTGCATCTGGTGCAGCTAAGGGAGCGAAATAATGAACCCCTTTAAGCGTCGCTCAATTTTCATTTTCATGAATGGGTTTATTGTATCCAGTTGGTTAGCCAACTACTGGCCGCCAATCAGTGGCGGTGTAGCATTATTTTTCTTGGCCTTGTATCAGGTGCTTAACCTTTTTGACAAAAAAGGGCTAATCTGATGAACGAAAAAGACATTTTGTATGTTGCGGCTGCTGTTCAGCCGCATAACATTACTGAAAAGAATTTAGCCGCTTATGATAGCGGTTTTTTTAGTGCTCAGGATTCTGCAGAACGAATTGGATCTGAAAACCGTAAGCTAAAAGCTATGGAACAGGCGCATGCTGTGCGCAGGAATTTACATACGGAACACGGCCGCGAAGCGGCGGCACGAAGTGCCGAAAAGGCTAGGCTCGTCAAAGGGCGCAAAAGTCCGACAGGCAAACCAGACGCAAGAAAAACACGTTTATCCCGCCGTCTGCGTACCCTGTCGGGTCAGATTAGCCCTGTTAGTATTCTTTCTAGCAGTGAGTCGTTTTACAACTCTGACGCCTTGTATGAGCTTGGAGAGCGCCAGCACCATGGCAAATCAAGAGTCTATGTGCTTAATCGTCCATGGTCAGAGCAAATTAAAGCGCAGATGATTTACCAGCCGCGCCCATGTGACGCCCCAGACGCAAACAGCGGTGACCGATATAGCGAAAAACTAACCTCTCGCGCTGTTCGCAAGATATTTGAATCAGGCGCATATGTGGCAACCTGTGAAAATGGCTTTAACACGTTTTTGACGCTGACATTTACACCGGAACAAAGAGAGAAAATATTAGTTAACAATGAGCTAACCATGGGGGCTGAAGTTTCCCGCTTTCTGGATGGTATTAAAAAAATATACCGCCGTGGATTTGATGCGGTCATTTCAGGACAAAACGCCGACAATCGTCAAGGTGACATAGCTGATTTCAACGAAACTGAGTTTGTAGAGGGAAAATCCGACGATTTTCATTACATATGGGTTGCGGAATGCCCGCAAAATGAAGATGGTAGCCCGAACCCACACATTCACGTTTTGCTTAGTTGGAATGTTGCACGTCGCCACTTTAAAACATGGGCTGAGCGAATTGAGGGCGTTTGGGGTCATGGGTATGCAAAGCTGGAGAGAATTAAACAACCTAAGGCCGCTAGTGCTTACTTGATTAAGGCTGTTGGTTACGCTGCTAAGGGCGCTAATGCAGAGCAAGGTGTTATACGTGGAAACCGCTATAACATTGCTCGCTGCTCGCGCGCTCCCGCTTGGGAGGTTCTGGCCTCGTTCGACGCTGATAACATGGCCGCAATCATCAAAGAATGCGGTTATAAATTGGAGCGTTGGCGAAAACCAATAGAGCGCAAGATATACGCCAAAAAGCAGAAGAAAGATGAATTTATCAAGGCGGCTGGCGTTGCTAAAGAGAAGGGCGACGGACGTACACTAAACAAGCTGAAAAGGCTGATTTCTACTCTGGAAACAGAATGTTTTGAGCTTAAGCAGACTATCAGAAATCGCGGCGCGTTTGCCCGCAGTGACAATACATTTTCTATCGTCTTTGAGGGTGAGCAAGCGCGCGAAAAAATGGACAACTTTCTGGTTTGGGCGGCTGGCGCTCGTAACTGGACAATGAACACCAAAGACGCGGATTTATCCGACCTTCAGCAATACGCCGTAGAGCGTTATGAAGATGAATACCAACGATTTTTAGAAACCCGCGCCGACTGGCGCAGTCAGTTAACACAAGCTAGGCCACATGTGTATTCAGATGACGAAATAGCATTGGCAGAAAAGCAATATCTGGAGACATTATCGCATTATGAAATTCAACAAATCACAGCATGAAATTGACCGGCTACAGCAAGAAATTGACGACAAGGTAAAGAACTCGCATTACTTACCTCGGATGATTTGGATTTTTATTAAATCCAAGTTCCTACAGTTAGAGCAGCAAATGGAGGCGATGGCCCAGGAGAATCAACACAATTAATCACTGTCTGGTCACGTCGTGAGACGCCGCCATTTCTTAATTTACCGTCGGGAGACGTCGAAAAATGAAAATTCAAAACATGAGTGCAGCATCATATCAGCTTGCACAGATTCGCCAGCACCAACAGACGGCGAAAAAATCCATTAGCCCGCTAACCAAAGCGGCTGAGGCCGAAAAGGCCGCGAGCATCGCCATTGATATTGTTGAATATTTGATGCTGGAAATTCAGTCGTTAAAGGGGGCGCACCATGGCTAACCCTACCATCGGAACCATTATTTGCCCTATGTGCGGTGATGTCGCTGACGTTCGTAAGGACAAAAACGGCAAACTTTACTATTCAGGCAAGGCCGGATTGATATCACCTAAGAGTGCAGACGGTCAGAGCTGGTTAAAAGCTCATGCCAATCTGGAAGGGGTAGAACCTGAACCAGCACATGAAGAGCCGATTGCAACAAACATTGAACGTGAAGAAACTGCCAAGTCAGGTGGGCTGTTCAGTGGTCTGTTAGATGACGTGTTCGGGGGTGCTGATGAATGTATCGCTTAATAATTCTAATCCAGATAACCAGCCTCTTAACGGTTCTGAATCTGATAGTGAGTATCAGAGCGATGTGTCGCACGAGCTGGCGCAAATGCGCGCTATTGCGGCGGAAATTGACGGTGCGCAAGCGTTGCCCCTCACGCCGGAAGAGCAGCAAGCAGCGGATGAAGCAGAGCGACGGCAAAGCATCGATAGCGCCGCTGTGGATATTGCCGATTCCCAAGCTGAAGCCATTGTTGCAGGTGGTGTAGACGCAATTTGGTCGCTGGCTTTCCCTAACTGGAAACTGGAAGAGGCGGAGCTGAAACCCATTGCCCAGCTATCAAAGCTGCTACTGGATAAACACTGCCCGAACTTGGTTGAAAAAGGTGGCCCCGAAATCGCGCTAGGTATTGCGGTTGCCGGTGTCGTTATGTCCCGCACTCAGGCCGGTATCCCGCCGCGTGGTGAGCTTCCAAGTAAGGGGGAAAACCATGACGAAGGTTGATACAACTCTGCGTTGTGAACACGTTTATGTGATTGGTGCGTCCGGCTCTGGTAAGAGTTATCAGGTCAAACAGCGCATTAAATCCTTTAAGCGAGTTTTGATTTGGGATCCAGACGATGAGTATGGAGCAATGCCCGGCATCAAAACAACGCATTTAGCCTCTGAGTTGATGGATTTCATTGCATCCGGTGATGGTATTTATCGATTTGTACCGAAAACCATGGACAGCAAGATGCTGTGTAAATGCTTCGGGTTTATCTCTCTGGCCGCGTTCGTCTGGGGTAAATGCGCCTTTGTGGGGGAAGAAATCGCAGACGTAACCAGCGCCAGCAAAGCGGCAAGCGGGTGGGGCGTTGTGCTTCGTCGTGGCCGTAAACGTGGGGTAACGGTTTTTGCCGTGACTCAGCGCCCAGCTGAGGCGGATAAAACCGTGTTTACTCAAGCCGCGAAAATCTGGTCAGGTCGTCTGGATGGTGAAGGGGATATTGCCAGAGTAGCCGCGAATATGCGCATTGACCCGCAGTTGATTTCCTCTCTGGGTGAGCTGGAATTTTTTGAACTGGACAGACGAACCGGAGAGCTGAAAGGCGGGTACAAAGGCAAGGGGATTATTGTCCGTGAGAACTGGAATGCACCGCTAATTGTGAACGGCTTCACAAAACGAAAAGGAGGCTAAATACCTACGTTACGTAACCTTACGTTACGTAGGAAATGGGGCGATTTGACGGGCTGATTTCCGCCCGTTACGGTTCAGTCCTCATTACGGGTCACGTCGGGAGACGCCGCCCATTTTTCACGTCGTGATGACGTCACTTATAGGAATCATAAAACATGGTTAAAAAGTATTTACCTCTCGTATTGGTATCTATCGTAAGCGCCGCGATTGTTAATCGCATCCAGCCTGTTCGCCAGCTTGTTCACGGCCAGTAACAGGGGGTTACATGGGACGCTTAACCACAAAAAACGCATCATTTAACAACGTCGCTCCGGGTTCGACCGCAGTGCTAACTTTTCCTGTTGGCGGTCTGTCGTACCACGAAACCATTCTGAAGTTTGAAAACATGTCACTGGCTCAAATGACGGACATCAAGCTGAAAATCAACGGTCACACGTTTCAGGAATGGAAGGACGGCGAACGCCTGAACTCAGACAACAAGCACTATAAGCGCGGCGCGGCTACGGCCAATATGCTGCCGTTGTACTTTATCCGTCCGGAAATGGATAACGTGTTTGCTCGTCGTATGTTCGCCATTGGTACGGCGGACGTGTCTACTATGTCACTGCATATCACCATTGCAGACGATGCGGTAAACCCGAAACTGGATGCGTGGACAATTCACGGTGACCCAGCGCCACTGGATATCATCACTCGCAAACTGGTACTGCCTTTCGCCTCAAGTACAGGCGGCAAGTTTGAAGTATCTAACATCCCAATTGACACCAAAGGCGCGGCAATTGCGGCGATTCACATCTATTCGGCGGATGTGGACGGCGTAACGCTTAAGCGCAATAACGAAACGGTTTTCGAGCTGGAACGCGCCATGGCGGCGAAGGTGCAGACCGATTACGGACGCGACCCGCAAAGCGCCGATAAGCTATCTCTGGATTTCATCCTTGAAGGTGATATCGCTCAGGCCATTCAGTTGGATAAGGTGAATGATTTCCGCCTGACGATGGACTTAGCCAAGGCAACCAGCGGTGACATTGTGGTTGAGTACATCGAAAACGGCGCACAAACCATTCTGGGTTAAGGGGGTAGCCAATGGATACAAGCATGTTTACAGGCTTGTTTGATAAAGATGGTGCCTTTGACAGAATGATTGGTTATGGCTTGGAGTATCAGCGCATACAGCATGGTATTGATGCTTCTGGCCAGAGTCAGGAAACAATCACAAAAGTACCTCAAAAAGACAGCCAAGCCATTCCGAAAAACTCAACGTTGGCAACACCAACGCAAGGCGGTATTTCCAAAGAAATGAAATACGGTATTGGCGCATTAATGGCGGTCGGGGTTCTGGTGCTCGTTGCTCGTCGCTAAGGGGGCAAAATGATGGATTTAACAGGCGCGTTCGGCGCGCTTGAATCAGCTTCCGGTGGTGCGGCGGGTCCGTCCGGCGCATACGGTGGCTATCATGATTCTTCGTTTGTGCTCAATCCGGTTCTGAACATGGCGCAACCCAAAAGCGCCATTAACTGGCCGCTAATCGCGGTCGCAGCATTGGGCGTTGCCGCCTATCTGTACAAAAAATAGGGGGCAATCATGGGATTATTTGGCGGCAGCAGCAGTTCAAGTACCACCAATAACACGCAAACGGAAGCGAACAGTTCAACCGTCGGTGTATCTGGTGCCAATCAGGGCGTTTTGCTCTCAAACATCAACCGTTCAACCATCACTATGACCGATGGTGGCGCGGTTTCGGCAGCACTCCAGTCGAACGGCTTGGTAACGCAACAAGCCACAGAGAAGGTGACCGGACTGGCTTCACAGCTAACGACTGACTTAACCAGTCTGGTCAGGGATATCACCAACAGCGTAACCGGTGACGCATTAAGAACCACAGAGCGCGCCACCATGGGGGCGATGGAGTGGGCAGCAACCACGGCAAAAGCCAACGACGCCAGCACATCGCAAGAGTTAGGGAAGTACTTTGCCTATGCCATGGCGGCAGTAGGCGTTGCATTCGCATTACGGGGGAAATGGTAATGGCACAACACAAGCTTTTTACAGGTAATTCCGGCGCGGCGAATGGTCTGACGGGGCGTTATTTTGATGTAATTGCAGCGGCTGGCGTTGTGTCACTAACGTTTGAATTTGACGGCGCGAAAACCGAAAAAATTGAGCTGACACAGGGGCGCGGCATTCGCTTTGATGTGCCGTTTAAGGCCGTCTGGGTTAAAACCGAATTCGCCCAGACCATAACGGTCTGGTCGGGCATGGCCGAAATGACCAACAAAAGCGGAGAAACCACTATCAATGGGGCAACCGCCATATTGAACGGTTTTAAAGACGTGCCGGTGAATACGTTGACTAAAGTCGTCCCGCAGCAACTGGGGCGGCGCTCCGTGCTGATGCAAGCAGACAGCCCGTTTCTGGTTGGCGGGGAGAACCTGACCACGGATAACGGCATTGAAGTGGATGGTGCCATTGAAATCAAGGCCAGTGCCGCACTGTATGTGCTTTCAGGGAGTGCGATTCGTGTGAAATACATGGCTGAGGTGAACTAATGGCACGAATTCAGGAACGCCGATGGCAATCAGGTGACCGTCGTTTGTGGCATGGTTCTGCCGATTCCATCCCTAAAGGGTGGGTCATTGATGGTGATACGTTAGACCGCGCCATTGTTGGTGCGGGCGGTACCCATCAAAGTGGCGCTCAGTTCGGAGAGGACACAAAACGAACCAATGCACACACATTGTCAGAGGCGCAGATTCCCTACCATTACCATCTTCAGGCAGGCGTCATATCTGACGGCTACGAAGGTGCGGCCATTTATGGCGTTGAGGAAGTAGGCGGCGGATTCCGTGAAGATTACGGAAATGTTCCCTATGGTGCTAGTCATCCGAGAACCAGCAGTAAGGGCGGCAGTCAGGCGCATGACCACGGCAACATGGATGTAAGACAAAAATCCGTTGCACTTTATGTAATAAGGAAACTTTAACCGTGAACATTACAGCAGTTACACAAGACCAGATTATTGTCGTGAATGGCGCGGTTGCGCTCATGGCGGAGCTTGGCGGATACAACATGACGCGCGGTGAATGGGCAGTGCATTTTGATACCGACAAAGGCTATGGCGAAATTGAGTATCTGGATAACCGCCCGAACGAAGCGTTAACCCAGCAAGGTTTTGACGCGCACTATGCATGGTTGGTCACTGAGCATGAGCGTTACCAGAAACATCAGGCCGAAGTACAGGCAAAAGCGGAGGCGTTGGCCAATGAACAACAAGCACTTGTGGATGCTGGCAACGGCGGCAACGCTGCTGCTGGCGCTTAAGGGGTCAACTATGGTTCGTGGAATCAGAAACAACAATCCGGGCAACATAGAGGATAACGGCACACCATGGCGCGGTCGCGTCGGTAATGATGGCCGCTTTATCATCTTTGACCACGCGACGAACGGTATCAGAGCCATGGCGCGAACGCTGTTTACTTACCGCAATAAGTATCAGGGTTTGTCAGGCATAGGCGGGCAGGGGT
This sequence comes from Vibrio sp. SCSIO 43137, assembly GCF_028201475.1. NCBI lineage: Bacteria > Pseudomonadati > Pseudomonadota > Gammaproteobacteria > Vibrionales > Vibrionaceae > Vibrio > Vibrio sp. SCSIO 43137. The sequence goes on from NZ_CP116383.1 coordinate 1,614,035, forward strand.
TCGATACTATCCATGAAGTGATTAACCGCTGGGCTCCGGCGGTTGAGAATGACACGGAAGCGTACATTGCACACGCTGAAAAGGCGCTCAACTTAGACCGTTATACCCGCATTCCAATGGAGCGTTATCCGGAACTGATAAAGACCATTATCAAGCACGAAAACGGCGTTCAACCCTACAGCGATGAGGTAATCCATGCTGGTATCCAAGCAGCTTGATGCATTTCTGATAGGCGCTGGCCTGTTACTGGCGGCGGTGTCACTGGTTGGTGGTGCCGGCTTTGTTGCTGGGCGCAAACTGAACCAGTTAGCCGATAACGCCACTCGTCCGGTCAGTGAGGTGTTTTCAGAGCTGAGCGCCAGAATGAATGGCTGGTCTCCGGTGGAGCTTAAGCCGTTAATGATTCAGGATTTTTATCTGGATGAAAACTACCGGTTAACAGCGGATGCGGAGCGCACCTTGTGGCAATGGTCACCATGGCGGCCACTTTTAACAGAGCTTTTCGGCAGTAAAGGCGGCGCAATGAAACCGCAGTATCTGCCACTCATTAATCAATCTATTACAAGAGAGAAATTACATGTTCGGTAAACTAAAAAAGTATTTAAAACAGCGTTCTACTTGGCAAGGCTTATCTACCTTAGCACTGACTCTGGGTTATGTAGCAGGGGAAGCAGCAACGGGTGGCTTAATGGGCGCGGCTATCGCGGCGGCGGGTTCCGTATCTGGCTTAGTTGAAACGTTTAGCGACGACAGCAAAGCGGCTGCATGAGTGAATTTCTGCAGTACCTAACCAGCATAGGTTTACCGCCGTCTATGGTGCTGCTTTTGTACGTAGCCTATAAGTTCGATAAGCGGTTAACCATAGTGGAAACTAAGGTGAATTAATGGCTATACCAACACAGTTTGGCGTTAACGTGACGACACCAGACCCAGTACAAGTGAGTATTGATGTTTCTGAGCGAACCATGATGCTTGTCGGGTTCACGGTGTCGGTTGCGGCGCTGGTATTCTTGAAAAGGAAAAGGGGCTAATATGGCAACGAAAAAAGAAGCACTTAAGGCGAATGGCCGACTGAAAAAAGGCTTTCGTTATGGCAAAAATGGCCGAATCATCAAGGCCAAGAAAAAGTAAAAAATACTGAAAATGGCGTGACCTGGTCAAACATTTGCAGAAGAAAACCCGCTTAACGGCGGGTTTTTTGTTATTTACTTCTTAAAGCGCCATGAGCTGACGCCATTATTATCGCGTGAAGGTATCCAAGGGGCGGCGCTGGGTCGTCGGCCACCGCGAAACGGTAAGATGTTTTCTTTTGCGGGCTGCATTTTGGGTCTTTCAATCCGGCCATGACGTTCGACTAACTGAATGTGCTCATCACGCCATAAGGCGAAGTTTTCCAGCTCTTTAGGGCTAAACTCGCGGCCAGTCGGGGTTATCATGACGGCGCGGTTTTCATCCACCCGAAACCCAGACCAACGGATGTCGTTAGGTAGGTAGCCAATGGCTTTGATAATTAAGAGCTTTTCCGCCATGGGATTGATATTCTTTTCACCAGACAACCAACGCCGAACGGTAACGGGTTGTACGTGAAAAAAATCAGCACCAGATTTGATGGAATTGAACTCTTGCCAGAATAACGTTCGAAAGGAATGCAGTAACATTGTGATACTCCTCACATTTATAATATTTATGGAGGGGGTACTTTACGGACATTATTTAACAAATATCAGTAATAGCATGCGCAGAACATTTTGTTTCTTATGCCATGTATAGAAAGCATGGAAACCCAAGCGGATAAAAGGATGTAAGACGATGTGTAAATAGCTGTTTTGCATAGAGTAAATACTCAGTAAGGCCAAATATCGGCAAATGTTAAATTTACAGGCTCTGGTGCGCATTAGGTATATTATGTTAAATACCGACAGGGAGTGATCCTGTTCATCTTTTTTAAGTTGTCATATTTAAATCAAATAGTTAATGTCTTTATTTTGATTACTTGATGTATGTAATCTACGTATTTAATATGGTTCATTATGTATGTCGCTTAAGGATTAGGTTCATGTATCAAGTGATGAAATGTGATGATGAGTTTTACTGCTTGTTCGATATGCAAACAACCTTCCCTCCCTTGTTGTCTCTCAGGTACTGTGAAGGTATCTTGCATGCAAAAGCATTGAATTATCAGAAGTATGAGTTAGATGCGGTTAAAGCCTTTTATGAGTTTTGGCTGACAAAGTTTGGTTCCACCTTAGACTATTCATTACACCTTAGTGATTATCAAGATATTATTAAAGTGCTCGATGAAATTGATGCTTTTTGGGACTACCTTCTGTCAGGTCGCGAACTATCGAATATTCATCTATTGCCTATCGTTTCTAGCTTAGATAAAAAGCCTCTCAGAACAAGTGCTGCTCGTTGTGCTTCAGTTATACGCTTTATAGAGTTTTTAGCGACGACGTACCTAACTCCGGCATATAGCAATGGTTCTTTCAAGGAAATAGAGAAATACCGAAAATCTATTCTATTGAGGTTGAGTGAGAAAAAGAAGAAATTTAATAAATATAACAGAGGGTTACAGGACGATGTGGCGGTTTATCGAAGTTTAACGAAGAGTCAGTTTTCCGATTTTTCAAAAATTTTCGCCCCTAGTTTAAAGAACGCAAATTCACTTAACCCTTTCATCAGTACAGATATTCAGCTGCGTAATTACATAGTTATGACGTTATTAAGTCGTTATGGGTTACGGGTTGGAGAAATATTGCTTCTGCAAAAGCAATCTTTTAAGCCTTTTATATCAGATCCATCTAAATATTTGATGCTCGTTCGCAATCTAAAGAATAGTACGGATAGTGTCGACACGAGGAATAGAAAACCAGAGATCAAAACTGTTGCGAGTAATAGGGAAATTGAGATCTCTTCTCACCATTACAAGGTTATCATGGGTTATTACAACAGGTTTAGGCCGTCGGATACTCCACATGAGTTTATAGTTACATCTCATAGAAAACCTTACGCACCATTATCTTATCAATCTGCATTGGATGAGTTCAAAGCCTGTGTAAGAGCGTTTAAAGCTAGATTTCCCGAACATTTCGATCCTCAGTATGCAGAATCTATCGTTGGTGATATTTCTCCGCATTGGTTGAGGCATACATGGGCATATGGTGTACTTTCTGAAATATATGAAGCCAATAAAAATAAGTTCAAAGCTGATGGTGTCATAAGCATTAAAGGTGTTATGGAGGATTCAATTGATCAACTAAGAGCTCTTGGTGGTTGGTCTTTTGAATCCAAGATGCCACAAAAATATGCAAAGAGATTTATTGCTGAAAATGCGAATAGTACACTACTGGACATCTATAACAACAATGTTATTTATAACGCTATAGAGGAAGATTGGAATGATTTATTCTGAAAATCGAAAACTGTCTAGTTCCAGTCTTACTCGACTAACTGACGAGCAAAAGAGATTCATTGAAGAGCTACAAATCCCCTCTTGTATGCACATTCCTTCAAATTCAGAATTCGATACTGCGTCTATAGATACTAAATCTTTCCGGTGGGAGTTCTCTAGAAATGGAACTAGACATGTTTTTCTATTTAATTTGCCAAGCAAATTAAAGAATAAGCTGTTGAAGTTTCTAGTCATACAATACACCGACTCTCACTCATCTCCGCTTACTGTCCCTCAGTTTACTGTCTTACGACGAATCATTGGAGAAATGAGGATAGACGCTAACTCGTGGCTAACTGAGTTAGAAAACCTCGCAGTTTCTGGGGATGAGTATATTTATTTTCAATTAAAATCAGCTGCTAAAAGCTTATTTCGTATTGGTTTTCCAGAATTTGATATCAATGATTATGAATCGTTGGAATACATAAAGGTTCCGTATCAAAAAAATCATTTCCTTAAATATCAGGATGTTGAGAATACTATGCCAACTCATCTGAAAAACCTGATTGTAAAAAAAATAGCTGAATACAGCACAGAGGAAGGTTTAGTTAGTTTATCGAAAAGTGAACTTAAGAACATTACAATTCTCAGTCTATGTTACTCGACGGGGATGCGCTCTGCACAATTTTCAAAGTTAAAAGGATCATCGATAAAGAAGGATTCTGAAAATCGTAAGACCAAGCTTAAGCGTTACCGTATTCATGTACCTCTTGCAAAACAACAAAAGGTTACAGGTGCTTTGCAGAGCGTAGCTCTATCTTATGAGGTTGGTCGCATTGTTGATTCTTACAAAGATGCGTTTTACATAAGTAATGAGAGTCAAATGTTCAAGGACACTTCAGGAGCCCTGTCCCGTGAACTGCATACAGCATTACAGGCTGCGCTGATTTTTATTCAAAATGATGAGACTAAAAAAGCTATACGCTCCGGAAAACTGCTCCCCCCTACCTACGCTGTAACCGATTTCAGACATAACATAGGTCACTCAATGGCAATGCGTGGCGCGAGTGCAGAAGAGATTGCATATGTACTTGGTCATTCCACTACTGTAGCAGCGACGCACTACATCACGGCTACCCCTGAACTAGCAATTCTCAAACATAAAGCGCTCGGAAAAAATCCAATATGGCAAAATATGATAGGTTTAATGATGACTGGTTATGCTGTTGATAGTCATACGTGGACAGGTAAGACCGTTTCAGGAATGTTAGGTGGCAAGTTATTCCTGAGAGTTGGGGGCTGTGAACGCAAACAGACAGAATGTCACTTATCTAAAGTTCGATCTTGCTATGGATGCTTTTATTTCAGGCCTTTTAGAACTATTAAAACACATCAAAAGGTACTCGAAGTGTTAACCAAAGAGCTGATTGATTTGGTAGAGGTATCAACTCAATCAGGTAATGCTAACAACCCTTTAATCGACACTGCAACAGATACAAAACAGGAAGTTGAAATGGTGATAAATCGGTTAACAGGAGGCTTATCATGAAAAAATGCTTTGAAAATTATGCACTTTTTATTGATATGCATAGGTCTTATTTCAATGAGGTACTAGCAAAAGAAGCAGGCATTACATGGGATACTGATTCATGGAAGTTTAATAAACAGGCGAAAGGATTTTTGACCTATTCTGGGTCTGTGTCAGCAACATTTTCTGAAATCAATCTGAACTTGCTTAAAAATACGTACCACGAGACTGAATATATTGATGGTAGAGCTATAAAGATAAATGAAAAGTATCGTGATTTTATTAAAGCTTATTTAGTATCAGTCATTAAGCAGTCTTCTAAGTGCCCATCCGGCTCTACGCTAGTACCTTTGCAATTACTATTGAAACGTATTTATGTTCGTATGCTTTTTAATAAAACCGAACCACACCCCGTGAATATCACTTCAGATGTTATTCAGGACGCTGTTGATTTATTAGCTAGAAGTCGCAAAAGGCAAGACAATGCTGGTGATGACTACACGCTCATGAACAGTATTGTCAATAGAATTAATTATTATGCATTTACTCAGTCTAGCCTTGAACTAAATAAAAAAATAAAAAGATCGTCTGGGAAATCAACAGCAAGCGCTGGAAAAGCAAAGGATAGAGCTTTCAAAGAAAAGCACTTTGCAGAAGATTTTGGAGATGACAGCGATGAAAAAAATTTGCAAATTCATGCATTTCTTAATGTAGTTGCGTTACGTTCGTTAGTAGAAACTCCGTATGAACAAGTCATTTTAAATCTAGTTATGTTTTTGATGGTAACTGGAATGCGTTATCACGAAGCATCTACGTTAAAATACAATTCATTTAAAATTGTAGAAATTGAAGATGAAGCTATAAAGCGAATGTTGATAAAACGTGGGTTATCAACTTTTTATCTCGGTATCTACTACCAAGGAGAAAAGGGAGCAGGACAAAGAACTCACTGGATCGAACCGTTAGCGATCCCCTTAGTTGAGGAGATCTTCGTTGATACGATCACCAAAACTGAGAAACTCCGAGCACAAACAGAATTTATTAGAGCAGAAAACTTCAAAACTTTCTTACCCAAAGAGCTCGGAATACCCTTTAACGAAGATAGCGTTACGCAACGTGTACCTAGGCTAATTGACTTAGATGAAATAGTCGAACATATCTATGAGTCACTATCCAAATCAGGACAAGGAAAATCACGTAGTCCTAGGTCTCAAAAAAGAGACTATGCAAGAAAAAGGTTGAAACGACTAGCGATTGAGCCAGTTAGAGAAGTCATCGTTAGTAACGGTAAACAGGTCTACTATAATATCCAAGATATCAATGACTTCCTTCATTTCTCTTTGAAACAAGATAAAGCTATAGCTGACGATTTAATACTCAATATAAATGATACCAAGAACAACTTTCAATATACTGCTAATTATGAGGACTTATTGTTTCTGATACCACAAGGTAGTGCCTCTCTTATTCGTACAGGCGTAACTAAACCTATACCACAATATATTGAATATTCGGATATGAATAAGTTTCTTGGTGGTGGTAAAAAGAAAAATAGTTCTGCTTTTGCTAAGTACAACCTAAATGATGAAGCCGGTAATGTTACTCAGTTAACGACACATATTCCACGTCATAACATTAATACCTTCTTAGCTATTGCGGAAGTTTCTGAGCATCTGCAAGCTATGATGATGGGGCGTGTAGATATAGAACAAAACAAGAGCTATCAACACCTAGCAATACAAGAAAAGGCACTGTCTACTAACCTAGTATTATCGTCCAAGGCTCGTCAACATGTTGATAGTCACAACAATGCGTTAGATACAATTAAAGAAAAAGCATTGATCGGCATTAATCCAAATTTGTCGCTTGGTAACGCATTTGCTCAGAATACTCAAACCTTCACAACGCGGAAAGATCAGGCGTCATTTATTAGTGAAGTGCTTGATGCTACGGATTCTGGTTTATTTTCTGAGTTTAAAGAAATGTTTGGTGATTTAGTTGAACCTGAAGAAAAGAAAGATCTTCTACATACTCATGCTGATTTAGCTCCGGTGTCTATTGGAAGCTGTATGAGAAAGTTAACAACTTTTCAGTGCCCTTACAACACTAAATGCCAAGATGGTACCCCCTGCCCTTACTTCACACTCACAGGACGAATTGACGAATCTAATAAGATTGAGGCACTAGTCAACTCCATCGAGTCAGAGATAACCATGATAAACCAGATGGAGCTCATGGGTGAATTATCTTTAGAAGAAGCATATGAAGTCCTGATTGATCTCGAACTACGAAAGAAAAATATCCTCTACTTGATGGAAGAAAGTGCGAAGATTGAATCAGAGAAAATCCAAATTAATTTACTTGAACTGGATGCTCTACAAAAGCCTAAAACATTGTCGTCACTATTTGCTCTTGAGCATCGCAATATGAAGAAACTGGCTACCCAAGAAACATCGTTCAAGCCAAATTCCGCTAATTAACACGTTTAACTAAAAATGTTAAGGAGAGTTACAGATGAGTCGTCTTGAAATGGATAAGAAAATAGAAGCTGAGTTGATTCTTATGCTTACTGAAGGCTATGATTCTGCACCGATCACTCACAAACTATTATTTGAACGATTGAAGGCTAAAAACGTCATTTCAAGTAAAGGCACTCTTACAACACGAACGCCGATAATCGAGTTGTATAAAGAAAAACAAATAGCCACTGTCAAAGGGGCATTTGGGGAAAGTCTAGCAAAAGGCAAAAACCAGACTCGAGCTGAGTTAATTCGACGTAACGCAATACTAACTCAAGAGGCTAAAGAAGCTAAAGAACAGCTAATAATTAATACAACGGTACTGCTGAGTATTGTAAAAAATATTAAAACTCAGTCTATTGCATGCAATATCGAACGTCTATTGTCACCTCACCTCATACGAGAACTTAACAATAATAAGTTGTGATTATTAAGTCTTGGCAAAGGCATTTCTGACTCACTTCGGGACAAAGGTGTATAGTGCAACATATTGAATATAATTAGAGCGTTATTTCATTTATGATAGGTGGAGTTCAGAATAACTCATCTTAAAGTTGATCTGAAAATTAATGTTTAGCCGGTTGCTTCTTGAGAACATTTAATAACTTTCTGTATTCAATGATTATTTGTTGATGGGTGCTACTTCGAGTGTGCAGTGATCGTTGCTTACGCTCATTTCTTTGTTCATTACTGCAAATCCAGTTGATTTCTTTTCCTAGATTATTTGCGCTAAAGTAATCACTGCTATTTGTGTCTGGCAAAGTTACAATATCACCAGTATCTCTATTGTATACCGTCCCTTTAATTGGGTGCATTTTAAGCATCTTTCTTAAATTTTTATCAAAAGAGAGAAACATTGGTACAAAATAGTGTCCTTCACTTCCCATACCTAGAGGTATAAGCTTTTCCATTATTCTTGGAACTGCCATATCCCATGCTATGTTGTCTAGCTTTTTTAGTAGTCTTTTCGTATTACAGTTCTTATGAACTTGGTTTAGAATAGGCAAATTACTCCTAGAAGAGAAATACTTATGAGCGATTATTGCTTCTCTATCCATATATAATCCAATAGTCTCATGCATAAATTTTAGATATGAAGTCATCTTGTTTCTTTCATTTCTATTTGACTCTTCTTGAATGCGTATCATACCAATCAGATTTAATAGTAGATTTCTTTGCATCAACATGATTGCTTCCAACTCTGACTTTTTATTAACGTAAAAATCATAGGCGCTTTCCATGGCATTATGCGCAGCCCTATTAAAAGAGACAGTGTATCTAGGATTAAGCGTTCTTTTATACTCTTCGCAGTTAATACTTGCAAAAAGATGAAGGCAACACAAGTTTTCTCTAAACGCCTTATCTAAACTTAACCAAAACTCAAGTTTACTACGCGCTTCAAAGTTGGCTGTTATCATGATAACTTTTATATTTTCGACTAAATAGAATAGAAAGTCGAAGTTCAATTGGTCTCTAAGTAATCCATCAATCAAAGTAAGAAGTTTGTTTTGCACCTCACCTACAGACTCACCGCGAACTAGTTTTTTTATATAAGAAGCCATATTAGTATCAAACATTACGGTGTAATCTATGAGAAAATCATTAGTTCCATTTAAGAATATACACTTTAGCATTTCATCATCTATAAAATATAAATTTTCCGACTTAAAATAAGGAGTCAAATAATTATTTGGTTCTTTAGTGTACTTGCTAATACTACAAGGAAGAACATCTTTATCATAATCATCTAAATGTATAACACCGCTAAGTTCAGGATACTTTCCTTTCATTTCTAACCACGAAAAAGCTATATCTGAAGGAGTCCTTGATATAGATAAACGACTTACAAGTTTTACTAGATCATCACTTTCAAAGTGTGACATAATCTATCCTTATGTATGAATTAAAAAATATCAGGTCAAAATTCTAAAAAATGGATGTTTGTACTTAATTAACACCCAATAAAGAGAAGCTAACACTTTTTGGATGTTAATTTTTATTAAAAACTGGCCTGCACATTCCAAAAAAAGCACAGTCTCGATAAATGAATCTTGACTTTAATAACTCTGCGTTATTTCCACTGAATATAAATGAAACTCTTTCAGAGTGCTGTAGTGCATTACGAATCTCCCATTCTAATTTAACTCCATTTTCGCACTGAGCAAGTAAGTGAAATTCATTTATAAATACTGCTATTCTAGAGTTGTTATTTATTGCCAATAGATCAATCATACTCAAAAATTCTATTGTTTTGGATTCTATCGTCAAGCAATTATAAATTGACAACTCTCCTCCTAAACGTATATAAATACATTTTAACGTGTTTAATAGTTCATTCTTTATCTGAGAAGCTTCCTTCATGTTGAGAAAATCACATGACTCCCATAGAAATGAATTCAGCCCATAGTAGTTTGGGAAGTTTTCCATATGATCAAGTTTTTGAGTCAAGGCTCCAATTGCACTTTCGCTCCATTCGCCAGCTAGCCAAGAAGGTGAAGATGCCAATACCTCTATTACCAATGTTCTAAACTGATCTTTTTTTTCATTTATGAACATCTTTAGCATCAACACCATTAGTTTATATATTACTTAGTAGGATATTTTTTTTCGCAGAGGAAGAAAACTGGAAAAAGTTGACTCGATTATTGAGACAAGAAACATGTTTATGTGAAAACAAAGCAACTGATATCACGAAGCTTTGTGATCTAAAGCATGATTAACGTCATATTTTTAAAAAATATGCACAGTTTTTTTTCCTATAACACAGTTTATAATCGCTCTGCCAAATAAATTGTCTAATTTGGCACTTTAACTTTTGCTTAATAGCGTAAACACATCTATGTAGTGCTGTCTAGCCCTTTACTTTACTTACCAAATTTACACATCAATAAATATAGCCTATTAGCATTGTTAAATTATTCAGTAATCTCTATTTATTTTCCTCGTCCAAGACTTATTGAAATTTTTGAGATAACATTTAGTACGGATGAACAGCATTAACATAATACAAAATAGCACCATAACTATATAATGAAGTCACGCCGCATTAAGATTTGAGCAGGACTACCTCGAAACTTAACCATACCACTGTAAAAACATGAACCAACTATGGAATGAAAAGTGCCAAGCGTTGTGAATCAGGCGTAAGCTCTTTATTAAGTTAAGTTCATCCTCAACCTAACGCCTGTTTTGTAGCTCGAATGATGCCTGATACAACCAATTTTCTAAATTCTTCATAAGTAAGAGTAACTCTAAGCAGTTGCTTGTTACCTCGCCCACTTAGGATGCTTGGAAATTGTTGTGTTGCAAAATCAAAGCTAAAGTAATGTCCCTCGTGAACCACATCACAACGGCTAGTATACAGTTCTTTGACAACATCTTGCAGGTTATACTTCCCGCCACATAGCTCAATACCACGAACTAATGTTTGTTGTTCTTCGGTAGATAAAAAGTTTTCAAAGAATTTAATGACATGAGCTTTAGATTGACCCTCACCAACAAACTGATCGTGCACCTTAGCTATATGCTCGCAAGCAATGATTAGAAACATCAATTTCAACGCATCACGACTTGCGGCTATTGACTCCATCCCGTTAGCAAGTGTTACAAGCCTTTGCCCTTGATGCATCATCAGTTTTGCTCGATGAGCAGGTTCATCTTTCAGTACTGCTTCACATTTAAGTATAAACTTATTTAATTCTAGCTCGGAGTCAAAATACTCTTTGTAAAATCTTATCCATTGCTCCATATATACTCCAAGAAATTAACGCCCAATTAAGTAGTGTGCTAGCAATTCAAACAAAAAGTGTCAAGCTTCATAAATCTGCTTGAATGCTTGTTATGTGAGTTTTTTAATTTTCAGAGCTACTCCTAGCCAGTCAGCCCAAACTGATATAGGGGCTACTTGATTGACTGAACCATCAACTGGATCAAATAGACCTTGCTTACTAAGGGCTACACTGTGTTTTTCACCTGTACTATGAACGATAGTTGGTAGTAATACAGTAGAAGAATCCTGATTATTCAAACCTACTTCAATTTTAAGGTTTTGAGCCTTGGCTAGTTCAAGCTCTTGAGGGTATACCTGAGATAGAGTTTGGTAAGTATCCATGTCTTTCACGATTACAGAAGTCAAAAGCCCAAATTCATTGGCAACATAAGCCATTGCAACAATAGAGTTCAACCCATTGCTAACATTCGCGAAAGTATGCTGTTCAGTTTCAGGAATGATACCTGTAACTTCATAGACGAGTTTAGCAATAGTGTCTAAACTTTGTTCTTTCTGTATTCGAATAGATTTTGCAGTAAATGTCAGACTTCTTAGATCTAGCCTCTTTAGTACTACGGGCTCGAAAGAATCAAAACATCCAAGAATACTTAGCGCCCCCACTAAACTGTATGCCCCGCACATATTAGAGCCTGAAGGCTGCATTATTTTTGGGTATTGGTACATCAATTTATCTCCATATTCACATATTATTTTTTTGATTCACGAGTTGGATAGATCCAAATAGTTAGCTAATTGGCGGTGTTTTCGGGTTTCGTTCCTCACCGGCTCAGTTTTGGACAAAAGTAAGGCTGTATTCTTCCAAACTCACCATTCAAACCGTTCTTCTGATCGTCTTGACTCTAACTCTTCGTCGGCTCTTTCTCGTCCTACTTTCTTTTCTAGCTTGCTAAGTATCGTTTTGGTACTTTCTACAACATCAGGGTTTTCATGGGAAAGAAGCTCATCAAACATTTCAGCTCTCTGTTCAATTATGGATGCACGTGAACCACTCCAAGACATTGGGATAGCTGCTCTTTCGAAAGCTTCAATCACTAACCACGGCTCAGGACTTTTGTTAATTAGAGCTTTTGATAAGTTGGTTAGTTTAAGATTCTCACCACTCTTCTCATATGGAGTAATCGACGATGCTAGAGTTTTAAATCTGTATATTGGTGATTCCTTGCACCAAGCTATAGCTTTATCAATAGGGAGCTTAGAGAATGGGCTTGTTTTTGTAGATAAATGACTCGTTGCGATTTGACCTGACACATTGTCATCTTTGAGAAATACATCTAAGGCTTGGGTCGGCTGTAGTTCGATTAAAGTTGATAGAAACTCCCCATAGTCAAAAGCGTAAACTTTATAACTAGCTATGCCTTCGAACAATTTTTTGAACAGAGTGTTAGCATCTTCTCCGGCCTTATCTTCCAAAAAACATACTTTAGCTATCTGTGTCAAAGAATAATCTCGGCCACCATGGTCGCGTGGTTCTCGGCTATAATCATGATTGATTAAGAACTCTCTGCATTTTTTAATCAAATCCACACTGGGAGCGTAAATGGCTTGTTTCTTCAAACCATGCAACCGCATAGCTAGTATTTTAATAACTGCGCTGTGCCCATTTGGTTGCAACCAGAGTAGATCCAAGATAGTAATTAAATCAGAGTCAGATATTAATTCATGCCGTCTACCAAATGCCATATTTCGGTACATCCAACTCGGAGAAGAATTGTTTTTTAACGATGTTATGAGCCTATCTACAGCAACTTCATCTAGAGGGCAATCAAACTGCACCAATGGGTATATCTGATTTAGTTTATCGTTGATTAATAAGCAATCTAAAATCCATTGTGCTTTATCTGAGTCATTGTCGTAAACGCATCTAACAAACCCTCCGACAAAGTTCGAGTTTACTTTTGTGATATCTAGCTTTTCTAGGCAAGTGGCTATATCACCCCATACCTTTTCAATATCATCTATTCCGCTCGCAACTCCATAACCAAACCTAAATAGGTGGTTGTTAGTACTCATAGTTGTAAGAATCTTAGCTAACTTGTTTATAAGATAGTTATAGTGTCCTTGAGCAACATGTGTGCCTAATTCTTCTGCGAGTTCTTGAGCTTTTTCATAGCCCCATTTTACCGTTTCACCTTCTTCATCTAGCTCATCGAGGCCGAAATAATCATGGTTATCAGCAAATACATATAGCTCCATTTGACCATCTAGATCTTGAGCCGCCATATTTGCCCTCAACATTTCAAGTCGGTTTTTGTGCTCTTTGGTCATTGATGCTGAATCAAACCGCAATATTGCCCCTAAAGCCAGCCAGCCTCGTGCCCATCCCCCATTGCTACAGAAGCTTTTGGATAAGGATTCGAGATCATCATGTAGTTCAGCTATTTTCCATAGCCCCCTAATATGACTAGCAAAAACCTCTTTGATACGCTCATCTATAACATTAGCTGATGAAGCGAGATTCCGAATAAGCAATAAGTACTCACGATACCAAGAAAGCACATCCTTTCGACTTTGAGGCTCGTAACCAAAGTCTCTTGATTTAGCACCAAAATCAAAACCATAACTTGATGAAAAATGATGAGTCTTTAGCGAGCTATTGAGTAACTCATATCCCAGTTCTCTTTTGTTTTCATTCGTGCTGTTTATGAGTTTACCAATACAGTTAACTCGACGTTTCACTTTAGCGTGTGTACCTGATAGATAAAGCTGAAACAAACTACAAAGTAAGCTTCTAACTGAGTTGTTATTTTCTCCCTTTTTTTCAGATAATGCGAAACGACAGAGCAGATCAAAGCATTGACTGAACAAACTATCATCATATGCTAGAGAACGAAGAAGCCTTGTAATTGATATGTAGTGAGGATTCTCCCTATTTAAGAAAGCTGAATCACATTTTGCTCTTTGTTCCAGATAGGTGAGTACTTCACTTGGAATAACTGGCGCAATATTGACCAACAATGAGATCGATAAGTCGTCATTACCTTTTTTAAAAAGTAGATCTATTACTCCATCAGCCTCTAGCCAAGATGATGCTAACTTAACAGCTTCTTCGCTATCATTAAGGTACCCAATACGACGTGAAAATGACTTAAGCAGTCTTGGTTGTGTATTGCTGTTTATGAACTTGACAACATTTGAATGTGGCACGTTCTGCAACGCTAAACGGGCTAGTCTATTCGCTATAGGGTGAGGTAATATCGCCATCCAAATGCTACGTACTTGCGCTAAGTTTCGTCGTTTCAGCTCTTTAGCAAATTTGTACATTTCATGAGGAGGAAGCATCACTATTCCACCGAGTAACTTTAATTCTTCACTAAAATCATCTTCAGATTCCAACTGAAACGAATAAGCTAATGATAACCCCTCTGCGGCCTTTTCCAAGCCAATATCTGAATCATGGCGCTGGTGAAATAGCCTTTTAAACAATTCTTCATCTTTTAATCTGGATATGTTTTCATCTTTCTCAACAGTACAGGCAAGTGCATTAGCTACTCTTGCATTACCTCCTGAAAAGTCAGCGATTTTTTCAGTAGTTTGTTTACTTAAATGAGGGAATCTTGATGAAATCATTGCTTCGATAAGCTCACTAGAACTTGGTTCTAGAGTATAAACTTCAGTTTCCTCTGGCTGATCTTCTCTAACATCGTATTCAACAGTTAGGATTCTAGCTTTGCTGTTATCTTTACATAAATTGGTAAGTTCACGATGCAAGTCGGGGGCACAGTTATCCACTACTACAATGGACTGAATATTGTCTCTAACAAGCCGTTCGACTAAAACTCGTGGAGTGGGTGAAGGAGATAGACTAATGTCCGAATAGAACACGCTCTCTTTATCAAGAGCATTTTCCCCGATTCTCTCATCAAATAATGCTTGTACGAAGCGAGTTTTACCTACACCTGACAGCCCGACTAAACGAATAGACGCGCCAGCTTTGAGTAAGCGATTTCGAAGTAAATTCAATGCATCAGCTGTAGCTAACCCTTCTGGGTCACTAGAAGAAGAATTGTGAAGGCGCACTGCTTGATCTAATATGTATTGTTCCTCAGTGCCCTTTGGGCACTTAGCCCAATTACCATATTCTTCCCAGCCACTATAATCTCTCCCAAAATTAGTTCGTAACCAACTAGCTTGTTTGGATAGTGTATCTTCAGCCACAAACTTCTTAACATGCTTATATATATCATCTTGTTTTGAAGATGGCTTACTTATATTAATATGATGAGCATCTATTGGAATTACCCGCTCTTTTAAGCCTGGATCTGAGCTATCAGCCTTAACAATCCGTCCAAATATTAAATATGGCTTGGTTTCAACCAATACTAAATGCCGAATGTCTTTATCGTGACACCAACCTCGATACCAAGTATTCAGATCACGCAGAGTGGCATCGTTGCGCTCTAGTGAGGCAGTTGCCGCAGAAGGTTGATGTAAGAACAGCTTGAGAAACAATTGCCCGAAAAGAGAATTACCTGTTTGCGCTAGATCTGCACCAGTATGAGGTGAGCCTAAAAACGCCACACCAGTAACTCTATTTATAAGTTCAATCGCCCCCTTACGCCCATTCTGATCGCTTGCTAATCTAAGTAACTGTTTAATAATTAGTCCGCCTAAGCTATGACCAACTAGTATTAGCTCACCCTTACTTAGTTGTTGCTCAGCTAAGAGTGTCTCAAGTACGTTTTGCGCTCTATCAAGAAGACCCATTCCGGAATCTCGCATTGTTAATCTAGGAGCCTCGTAACCAATCGACCATATACATATATCTTCTATATCCTCATGTAACCACTTAGGCCAAAAGACTTTTTCTGAATCACTTGATTGCCATGTGGTTTCAGCATTGCCACCTAATCCATGAATAAACACAACATGTTTTCTAGCTAAAAAATCGCCAGACATCAATCGCAAGTCAGCCATGCAAACCTCTATTAGTATCAATATTATCTTTCAAATATTATCCCAAACGTTAATAATCTAATAGTTTTATTTCAACAGGTTACATATGGATAAACTAAACAATAGTAATTGGCACGCATAATCGTTGCCACTCATCAGCTAAAACTGTGGGTGGACAACAAAGATTGAAACTTTTCTGTTTCGCAGGGCTGATTGCTACGTGACGCTATAGCAAAGAAGTGACAATAAAGATCAAAATTTAAGAGGCCAACTCAAAGCAAGAAGAAACAATAAAGTTCGAAACTTTTCGATGCTTTTTGTCCTAGTCTATCTTTTGTTGTAGCAAGCTTTTGCCCCAAAACGCGTTAAAGAACTCATTGCCTCTAACGCCACTTGCCTACAGATTATTAAGGCGAATCTTGCAACCTATCAAGTGGATTTTCGAGCTAACTCTTTGTTTGTTAATTATAAATGTGCTAAAACTACAACGCTTATAGATAAAAAATAGAAACACGTTTAGTCGTCTAATTGGCGTTATATTGATAGAGGTATATATTTTGAAATATTATCTAGAGACTAATGCTTTACGAGCGTTGGGGGGGAAAATTGATGAAAATAAAGAGTTGAAAAGCCAATCATATACGTCTTTATTTTCTATATTTGAGCTAATAAAAGGCATTGATAAGCGCTCAGATAGTCAAAAGCGTAAGCAGATACTATCTACTTTGGTAAGTAGTGATCTTAGTCTAATCCCTGCCATGCCTTTTGAGGTGATGAAGAGTGCATTTACTGATGAAGAAACTGGGGAGCAAAGTAATACGGTAATTCAACAATTACGTAACTTAATAGCTGATGAAGTATCGGATGTTGATGATTACAAAGCTTTAGTTGAAAACTATGAGTTTGATACATTGGCTTTCCAAGCTAAATCAAATCATCGCCATGTTCGACCGAAACCAGAACCAGAATATATTACGCTAGATTGGGAAACAATGTTCGCTGAACCTAAGTCAGATATACCTCTTGGTGTAAAAAACTTACCGAAAGACGTTCACCCTTCTAGGGTAGCTATGGAGATCCATAAGTTAGAGTTAGCACCTGCTGTTTTTAGAGCATTTTTTGATGATGAGAATATTAGTAATGAAAAAATTCTTGATTACTACAATGACAGCCTCGACTTGTATTTCTTTGCTAGCCATTTTTACGAACTGAAGAAACACTGTTTAAGAGAAAGTGCCGCAAAGAATGACTTATTAGACATATTGCATACAGTTTATTTGTTTGAGCATGACTCTATTATGGTCAGTAACGATAAAATATTTGAATCAATTTTGCCAAATATAAATATAATTAGCGTTGAAGAGTACAAAAAATTAATATAACTAGCGGTTAAGGTTCCACGTTCTTTTTCTTAGAAGATTGGACTTTATGCTCTAACTCCTTTCTGTCCAAAAAACTGTTTCAGCAGGAGCAGTACTTCCCCAAAAAAGTTCGCATCTTTAATGTAAAAGTTGCGAACTTTATTGTCAGAGTTTCAAACTTTATTGTCCGCCGACAAAAACATTAAACAATGCTCTCTTATTGCTCGCTTATAAGAACGGTAGCTAAGCTTAGTTATTGTGTCGTGAAACACTCTGAAATGAGTGTTACTGAAATGAATGCTCAACTCTTTTTGGGGCAAAAGTGCGCTTTAGGCTTGAAAACTACGAATACGAAAAAGGCAGAGTTGTGATAACTCTGCCTTCTTTAACTTGCCTTGCGGCTAATTTTGAATCGTGCCTCGCGACTACAAGGTCATCCTAATACAACAATGACATTTTGTTAAGTCTCACTCTAAGGGCTTGCTACGGAATGGGGCAGAAGTGTTTTAGGCCATCTGTACTGCCTGCACTGAGCTGACCTAAAATAAACAGATTTACTAACTATATTGTTTTCCGACAACTACTTGAAGTTTCGATCTTAGCTGTTCACCGATACAGAGGTTGTTCTGTAATGTACATGTACTCGTTAAGTGGATTTTGCTTAATTTTCCGTGAATATTGCTAGTACATGTACTAGCAATATTCATAATTCACGATTATTTATCACTAACATAATGATCTATATGAATTAATTTTCGACCAACCAAGCATGTACAGCTTATTTATCGTAGATTTGTTAAATAGGGTTTCTGGTGGGATATATCAATCCCACCTTTCTCTGCACTCTACCACAAGCTAAACCTCGGTTTCCCAATACGGCGGGTTTCCGTAGCACTGCGAAAAATAGTCTATAAATGCCCTTACTTTTGGTGCTAACAAACGAGAGCTTGGGTATACCGCCCAGATCGCGGCCTGATCGAGCAGCGGATAGTCTTCAAGTATCTGTACTAACTTGCCTTGTTTGATTTGCTCGTAAGCTACCCATTTGGCGCACTTAGTAATTCCCAGACCATGTACACAGGCATCTCTTAATGCTTCGCCATGATCGACACGGACATAACCGGAAACCTTGATGTTCTTTTCTCCTTCTTGTGTAGAGAAAGTCCAAACGTCTTGATTGGCCAGGCAGATGCATTGGTGGTTCTCTAGCTCGTCAGGCGTCGTTGGTTCGCCATATTTATCTATATATTCTCTAGATGCGCATAGGATTCTAGTGTCATCTGCTATTTTTTTAGCGATTAAGCTGGAATCCTTGAGTGCTGCATTTCTAATCGCAACGTCATATCCTCCTTCTACGAGATCGACCATTGTGTCACTAAAATGCAGGTTTACGGACAGCTCCGGATATAACTCGAAAAAACCTTTCAATTTTGGAATTAGGTGCAATCTGCCAAATGAGGCAGACGCGGTTACTTTAATAACACCTTGTGGCCGACTGTTACTGTTGCCTACCGACGCCCGCCCAGCTTCAATACTGGCCAGAATCTCCTCGGCGTGTGGCAGAAATGCCCTGCCTTCTTCTGTAAGGGATATCTTTCTGGTTGTACGATGTATAAGTCTTGCGCCAAGCTCTTGTTCAAGTTTATTGATATGCATACTGGCCACCGCGGGTGATAAACCTAATTCCTGACCGGCCTGGCTAATATTGAGTGTCGAGGCGACCCTTATAAAGAGCTGAAGATATTCAATTTTCATTATTTGTCTGATTTTAAAACTTTAACTAAAACAGTATAAAACAAAACGGCCACCGGTTATTCAACTGGTGGCCGTATATAACAGAGTTTATTGGTTAAACTTTGAAGTACTTCAGGTGCTCGGCAAGATCACTAGATGATTCCACCAGTACCTGACTTTGCTGTGCCAGATTAGTTGCAGCGCTATTCATCTCATTAGCAGACGTATTAATAATGGCGACGTTCTCATTTATCTCATTAGAAACTACACCTTGCTCTTCTGCTGACGAAGCAATCTGAGTCACCATATCATTAGCCTGGTTAAGAAGTTCTACCATTCTTCCCAGCTCGTCGCGGGTCTCTTCTGAACTTTTAACACAGGTCTGAACTTTTTCCCTGCTAAGGGCGACGGCTTTAGATGCATCCTGAGCGCTGTTAGTCAGTTCATTAATTGACGCCTGAATTTGCTCGGTAGATTCATTAGTACTGGAAGCAAGGTTTCGTACTTCGTCTGCAACAACGGCAAAACCCCTTCCCTGTTCTCCTGCACGCGCAGCCTCAATTGCAGCATTTAGCGCCAGTAAGTTGGTTTGTTCAGAGATATTCTGGATAACTGTGACGACATCAGAGATGTTCATAACCCCAGTGTTGAGCTGTTCAACCAGTTGAGAGGTTAATGCCATTTGATTATCCGCATCCTCTATATTCTGAACGGTTTTTTCCATATCGCTGCTGCTTTCTGTAGCTTGTTCTGCCACCGTATTTGTCGTGTTTGAAGCTTGCTCAGCGTTACGGGAAACCTCTACGGTGGTCGAGGTCATCTGGTTCATCGCCGTAGAAAGTAAATCTAACTGTGCATATTGTGACTGAATACTTACGGCACTTTGTTCACTCGACGAAGCAATACTACTAACCAAATCTGTAGACTGATTTGCAGACTCATTAGCAAGAGTAAATGCACCCTGTAACTTTTCCAGCATGGCATTCATGTCACGGCATATATCGCCTATTTCATCTTTCCTGCTGGTATTTAAGCGTAACGTTAAGTCACCGTCTGAGATTTGGTGTACCTTGCCAAGCAGTTTTTCTATTGGCATTACGATGTTTCTGCCAAGGATAAAACTTGAGATAGCAAGTGCAATTAAAGCTATACCAATTGTGATGCCAGCCATAATAAGGTCTGAAATAAAGGCCTGATTAATATCACTGATTAGGACACCGGTACCAATAATCCAGTTCCACTCAGGCATAGCAGCAACAAAGGAGATCTTATCTAATAACTCGCCGTCTGGAGATTTCCAAGTATAGTCAAGGAACCCGGCTCCTTTGGTTTTACCTATCTGGGCCATCTCCTGCCAATGGAATTTACCGGAACCATCTTTAAAATCTGAGGCGTCTTTACCATTAAGCTGAGGTTTAATCGGATGCATAACCACAACATTACTAGGGCTGGTTATCCAGAAGTATGTTTTACCGTCATATCTGAGTGACTGTATGGCATCTATGGCTCTTTTTTTTGCTTCTTCTTCGCCATAAATTGATGAATTATTGTAATAATGTGTCGCCAGACTTAATGCTGACTCTACCTGAGCCTGAAGCTTACCTTTCCTTTCACTGAGTGAGCTTTTCTTTTGCTCCAGTAGCTGAAATAAGCTAAGAGCAACAATTATGATCACCGAAACCAACACTAAGACGTGCAGTTTTTTCCTTATAGATAAGTTACCTAACCAATCCATGATTTTTACCCCAACGAAACGCTAAAATTTATAGTTATAGAACCATTAGCGTAGCGGATAAAATAGACAATTCACATTTGTTAAGAGTTATAGATTGAAATGGATCAAGTTTGTTAATTATGACGGGTTAATTTTTGTGCAGAATCGTCAAATAACGCTTTTCTGATGATAGCGAGAGTTGCAATGTAACCTGTTGAGATGTGAAATGAATGATTGTACGTTCCGCCGTCATTTTCACGACTCCTTCTCCAGACTCTATTTGAAGGTTTAGTCCGTCCTTTGAAACCATTTGATATGATGTATTCCCGGGCATAATTTCATCAGGATTGAACGCTATTTTTTGCCCACCTACAGATATGTTGCATGGATTTGGAACAAAGCAAGCAACGTCTTCTTTCACATGTGTGATCGTTCTCCATGTAAATGCTGAAATCAACAGAGCCATCATGACGAGTATTTGCACTAAACGGGCTTTTGTCAGTTTTTCTGCGGCCAAAATTTCTTTCTCCTGCTACAAACTTCAAACTTTTAACAATAAATAGCTAAACATTGCAAAAATTGAAGGTTAAGCCGTTGTCATTAAAATGTTAAATCAATTATCATGACGTGTGAAAATATCATTCCAAACAGTATTTTGATAGAACTTTCACTGTTTTTCACTGATTGTTTTGTCGCTTTGAGGAATGTATTACGACGTAAAGTCGAAAATTAGAAGTAAAGTAGTCATTTCAGAAAATTGGAAGCATAAAAAATGAGCCAAGTACAACAGCTTGAGCACAACTATAACTATACAGTCGTCCGTCAATTCACCCTGGTAACCATACTTTGGGGAATTGTAGGTATGGCAGTTGGTGTGTTGATCGCTGCTCAGTTAGTTTGGCCACAGCTTAACTTTGATACGCCGTGGTTAACCTATAGTAGATTACGCCCGCTACATACAAACGCCGTAATTTTTGCGTTTGGAACAAGCGCCCTTTTTGCAACATCTTATTATGTAGTGCAACGTACATGTCAGACTCGCCTATTCGGTGGTGTTCTGGTCCCATTCACCTTCTGGGGTTGGCAGGCAATTATCCTGGCTGCTGCAATTACCCTTCCTCTTGGGTATACAACCAGTAAAGAGTACGCAGAGCTAGAGTGGCCTATCGATATCGCTATTGCTGTCGTATGGGTTGCTTATGCCGTAGTGTTCTTTGGAACATTAGTTAAGCGAAAAACCTCACACATCTATGTAGCGAACTGGTTCTTCGGTGCCTTTATCATTACCGTTGCTGTGCTACATATTATGAACAGTCTGGCGATTCCTGTTTCTCTGGGTAAATCTTACTCAGTGTATGCCGGTGCCGTCGATGCAATGGTTCAGTGGTGGTACGGACACAATGCGGTTGGCTTCCTGCTAACAGCGGGTTTCCTTGGTATGATGTACTATTTCGTACCTAAGCAAGCCGAACGTCCGGTTTACTCTTACCGTCTTTCTATCGTGCACTTCTGGGCCCTGATCGCTCTTTATATCTGGGCAGGCCCTCACCACCTTCACTACACAGCACTTCCTGACTGGACTCAGTCTCTTGGCATGGTGATGTCGCTGGTTCTGTTTGCTCCTTCATGGGGTGGTATGATTAACGGTATTATGACGCTGTCTGGTGCATGGCATAAACTGCGTTATGACCCAATCCTTCGATTCCTGATCGTTTCACTATCTTTCTACGGCATGTCTACCTTTGAAGGTCCGATGATGTCGATTAAGACGGTCAACGCCCTATCCCACTACACTGACTGGACAATCGGTCACGTGCACTCTGGTGCTCTTGGTTGGGTTGCGATGGTTTCTATCGGTTCTGTTTACCATCTGATTCCGAAACTATTTGGTCAGGAAAGAATGTATTCAGTAAGCCTGATTAATGTTCACTTCTGGTTAGCGACAATAGGTACTGTTCTGTATATCGTTGCTATGTGGATCTCTGGTGTAATGCAAGGTCTGATGTGGCGTGCAGTGAATGCTGACGGTACTCTGACTTATAGCTTTGTAGAGTCTGTACAGGCGTCATATCCGTTCTATACCGTACGCTTTATCGGTGGCTTTATATTCCTGTCAGGTATGTTCCTGATGGCGTATAACGCATACAAAACAATTAATGCACCAAAAGATAGCCTGAAAGCTATCGAGCAACCGGCATAGGAGATTGATGAATGAGTTCTAATTCAAATAATCGCCACGAACTGGTTGAACGTAACGTAGGTTTGTTGGCAATTCTAATTGTTATCGTTATTAGCTTTGGTGCTCTGGTTGAGATCGTCCCTTTGATGTTCCAAAAACAGACGAACCAACCGGTAGATAACCTTAAACCATATACTGCCCTGCAGATGGAAGGCCGCGATATTTATATTCGTGAAGGTTGTAACGTATGTCACAGCCAGATGATCCGTCCTTTCCGTGCAGAGACAGAACGTTATGGCCACTACTCTGTAGCTGGTGAAAGCGTTTGGGAACACCCGTTCCTGTGGGGCTCTAAGCGTACAGGTCCAGATCTGGCTCGTGTAGGCGGTCGTTATTCAGATGAATGGCATCGTGCTCACCTTATGGACCCACGTGCCTTGGTTCCTGAGTCAAACATGCCTGCGTTCCCTTGGCTGGCTGAAAATGTTCTTGATGGAGAGCTGATCGAAGAGAAACTAACCGTGTTCCGTGATCAGTTTGGTGTTCCATATACAGATGAACAGATTGCCAATGCTGAAGGCGAAGTTAAAGGCAAAACTGAGATGGAAGCGTTAATTGCGTATCTTCAATCTCTTGGTCACGCAATGAAGTAAGGAAGGCAAAAATGACAATAGCAACTTTGCATTCAATCCTTACCGTTGCCGTATTTATTAGCTTTATCGGGATATTTTGGTGGGCGTTTAGCAAAAGCCGCAAATCTCGTTTTGAAGAAGATGCTAATTTGGTATTCGCCGATGAGCAGACTTCTGCGACCAAGACAGACAAAGGAGTAAGCAACTAATGACCTCGTTTTGGAGTATATGGATAATTGTAATTACGCTGGTTACTCTGATCTTCTGTGGAGTAATGCTTGTCTGGTGTCTTAAGGACAACATGGGCGTAGAAGACGGCGCAGACATGGGCCACGAGTATGATGGTATCCGTGAACTGAATAATCCACTACCTAAATGGTGGAGTTATCTGTTCATCAGTACTTTCATTTTCGCCGCTGTTTATCTGGCGCTATTCCCGGGTTTAGGTAACTTTAAAGGCTTTTTGGGCTGGACGAGTTCTGACCAACAGGTAATGAACCTTGAAGAGTCTCGTCGTTCCATCGAGAACTCTCAAAAGAACAAGCTGCTTGATGAATACGCAAAAGAGCTGGACGATGCCGACACCTATTTTGGTGAAGCATTTAACCGTTTAGCGTATAAGAATGGCGGAACTGAACTTCGCTCTATACCTGAGATTGCTGCAGATCCTGAAGCATTCAAGGTTGGGCAGCGTCTGTTCCTGCAGAACTGTTCTCAGTGTCACGGTTCAGATGCCCGCGGACAGATCGGCTTCCCTAACCTGACGGACAACGCCTGGCTATACGGCGGTGAGCCGGAAGCTATCGTAACCACTATTATGAATGGCCGAATCGGTGCTATGCCTGCATGGCAGGAAGTACTTGGTGACCAAGGTGTTAAAGAGGTAGTTACTTATACTCTTAGCCTGTCCGGCCGTAGCGTAAACGCTCGTGAAGCTGCCGCTGGTAAACAACGCTTCGTTGTTTGTGCTGCCTGTCACGGTACTGACGGTAAAGGTAACCCTGCTCTGGGTGCTCCGGATCTGACGGATAATGTGTGGCTATTTGGTGATACACGTGCGGACGTAACAGCGACAGTTGTTAACGGTCGTCAGGGCGTTATGCCTGCGTGGAAAGACATTCTGGGCGAAGAAAAAGTTCAGCTTGTTTCAGCGTATGTCTGGGGTTTAAGCAACTCTGAGAAGTAAAAAACAAAGCCAGTGATGGCCCTGTCGGGGCTGTTACTGGCTTTTTCGTACCACCCTCCCTTCAAGTAGTAGAGAACTCCTATGATTAAGCCCTGGTATAAACAATTCTGGCCTTGGTTTCTGATCCTTCTTCCAACCTCTGTTGTAATCGCAAGTTTTTCAACTTTATATGTTTTTTCGAAAAACTCTGTATCATTGGTCGCTGAAGATTATTATAAGAAAGGCAAAGGTATTAACGTTGACCTTTCCAAGATGAAAGCAGCAAAAAGCCTCTCGCTTACTGCCTCAGTTGTTTCTGAAAACAACAGTATCGTGGTTCAGTTTGATAAAGGTGATTTAGAGTTTTACCCTGCCCTAAACATTACCTTTAGTCACCGTACACTGGCGGACAAAGATTTTAGTAAAACAGTAAGTTCTGACGCTAAAGGTCATTATAGAATTATGATGGATGAAAAGATGACAGGCCCTTGGTTTGTTGAAGTTCAGCCACACTCAAAGGATTGGTTAATACAGGGCAAAGTCACTTTCCCTTCCGATGAGCCAACCATTCTGGACAACTAGGACAGCTCAATGACTAAAACGTGTTATCACTGTGGTGAAGATGTACCAGAAGACACGAATCTGACAGTCGAAATATTCGAACAACCGAGAGACATGTGTTGTCCCGGTTGTCACGCCGTTGCTCAGACTATTGTTGATAGCGGCCTCGTCAGTTATTACCAATACAGAACCGAAACTGCAGAAAAAGCAGAGTTGGTTCCTGAGCAGCTACAATCTTTAATTAACTACGATAATGAAGATGTTCAGTCAGAGTTTGTCCGCAAAGATGAGTCAAGCTCTGAAGTTACCCTTTCCCTTGAAGGGGTAACTTGTGCTGCCTGCGCATGGTTAATCGAAAAGCAGGTCAATGATCAAAGCGGTGTTAACCGCATCAGGGTAAACACTACAACCAATCGCGCGATTCTTAACTGGAACGAAGACAAAACCAAGCTCAGTGAGCTTCTGTCTGTTATTCATAAACTGGGTTATAAAGCCGCCCCTTTTGAAGCCGACGCCCACGAAGCAACCTACCATGAATCAATGAAGCAGTACCTCTACCGCCTCGGTATAGCTGGTATTGCTACCATGCAAGTTATGATGCTGGCCGTTGCACTCTACTTTGAAATCTTTGGCGATCTTGATGCAGAGTTTAAACAGTATCTCAGGGTGGTCAGCCTGATTTTCGCCACTCCGGTGCTTGTATACTCCGCCCTGCCTTTTTATTTAAATGCGTGGCGAAGTATAAGGGGCAAAACGCTGGGAATGGATGTTCCCGTTTCCATCGCACTTATTTTCGCCTATAGCGCCAGTGTTATTGCCACGGTTCAGGAAAACGGAGAAGTGTTTTTCGAATCTGTCTCTATGTTTACCTTTTTCTTGTTGCTTGGCCGTTTTTTGGAAATGCGGGCAAGAAGAAAAGCCGCTGCTGCCAGTGCAAATCTGCTTAAGCTTATTCCGGCGATGGCCACTAAGCTAGGCGGAACTCAGGTGCCAGTGAGGGTACTAAAGAAAGGCGATCAGGTTAAAGTGCTGCCCGGTGAACATATCCCTGCTGATGGCTCTATTATTTCCGGCCGCATTCATGTTGACGAGTCCATGCTGACGGGAGAATCCATTCCTGTCGTTAAAACAGTGGGCGATTCAGTCTATGCAGGTAGTATCAATACTGATGAGTCTTTTGAGCTTGAGGTCACCAGCAGTAAAGCTGACTCTATGTTGGCTAAGATTGTCCGGCTGCAGGATGAAGCTCAAATGTCCAAGCCGAAAATTGCTGAACTAGCGGATGTCGTCGCGCGTTATTTCGTTGCAGTGATTCTGGCAATCGCATTTTTTACCTGGTTGTACTGGCAGCAAACTAAGCCGGATGATGCTTTCTGGATTATGCTCTCTGTTCTGGTAGCAACCTGCCCTTGTGCTCTCTCACTTGCAACGCCGACGGCCATCACCTGTGCAACGTCCCGTATGGGCGATCTTGGTCTCTTACTGAGAAAGCCTCATGTGTTTGAAACCCTCTGTAAGGTAAATCATCTTGTTGTTGATAAAACGGGAACCCTGACAAAAGGTGAAATTGAAATTCAGTCTGTGCAGTGCTTTTCGTCCCTTTCTGAGCAAGAGTGCTTTGAAATTGCGGCTGCTCTTGAGAGCCATGCAAATCACCCTATTGCGGCTGCATTTAAAAAGCACGACAGCAAAGATACAATAGCTACCGATGTAACCAATGTTATTGGCTCTGGTATTCAGGGACATATCAACGGACAGGTATGCAAAATAGGTAACGCCGGCTTTATTGGCCTTGATGAGCAGAGCTCCGCCAGTTCTTCAATATATCTCTCTGTTGACGGTGAGCATGTCGCTTCATTCAGTTACAGTGATCCTGTTCGGGAAGAGAGTGCGGAGTTTATTCGTGAACTAAGAGATCTGGGCATTAAAGTGACCCTGCTGACCGGTGATAACCGTAGCAATGGGGAAAAGGTTGCCAACGAAGTCGGTATCACCAATATAGTTGCTAATGCGTCTCCGCAGAGTAAGCTTGATTATCTAACATCTCTTGAGTCCGGTGATATTACTCTAATGATTGGTGATGGTATTAACGATGCCCCTACACTTTCAGGCGCTCATTTATCAGTGGCAATGGGAAGCGGAACCGATGTAGCAAAGGCGTCTGCGGATATGGTTTTACTGGGTGACAAGCTAAATAAAATCAGCCTAGCCAGACAGATGGCATTGAAAACCCGTTCTATTATCAGACAAAATCTGGGTTGGGCTTTAGGCTATAACTTGTTGATCCTGCCACTCGCCGTTGCAGGTTACGTCGCTCCGTATATCGCGGTTGTGGGAATGTCTGCGAGTTCGATTATAGTAGTAACAAATTCTTTGAGGTTACTGAAAAAAGATGGCTAGTCTTTATATTCTGATCCCTATTGCAATCATTCTGGTATGTGTTGCTGTAGCGATATTTCTTTGGGCAGTAAAAAGCGAACAGTTTGAAGATCTTGAGCGACAAGGTCACAGCATACTGTTTGACGAAGATGAGCGAGAGTCTGAAAACAAAGATGAACGTTGATTTTCTTGGCGCTTTTTTTATTGGGTTTCTGGGTGCAGCGCACTGTGTCGGCATGTGTGGAGGAATAGCCTCCGCAATGAGCCTGACGGCAGTTAATCCGTCTGGAAAGTTGCTCACTGTCTCTTTATATAATATCGGCCGTTTAACCAGCTATGCGCTGTTTGGACTGATTGTCGGCGGAGCCGTCTCTTCCGCTTCTGCCGTTATGACTGAAAATGCAGCCCTTAACTGGTTAAGGCTGCTCTCCGCTGTCGTTATGATTGTGCTGGCGTTATATTTAGGTAAGTGGTGGCAAGGCTTAATCTATATCGAAAAAAGCGGTCAGTGGTTGTGGAAGCTAATATCGCCACTGGCAAATAAGTTACTCCCCTTACGCTCTCCGTTACATGCTCTGCCTTTAGGTTTCCTCTGGGGTTGGCTACCGTGTGGTTTGGTTTACTCTACCATTACCTGGGCCGCGGTATCTGGTAGTGCTGTAAATGGTGCCTTAATTATGCTGGCATTCGGTCTGGGAACTTTGCCTTCAATGTTACTAGTCGGAGTAAGTGCAAGTTATGTTTCAGGCCTAAAAAACTCAGTCATTTTCCGTCAGGTCGGCGCAATGCTTCTGCTTGCATATGGAGTCTATGTCGCAGCCTCAACATTACCCCTGTTGACTTAACAAAATGTAACTTTTTGAATTATTCGCTGTTTATTTCGCTACCCTTTAATCTATAGCGATGCTAAAATATTGATGTATATCAAATAGTGACTTGGAAGTTATGATTTCAGAAAAACAAGCGACTAAGCGAATTCAATCTGGCGGATGTGCAATCCATTGTCAGGACTGCAGTATTTCGCAACTTTGTATTCCGTTTACCCTGAGTGAGTCTGAACTTGATCAGCTTGATCAGATTATCGAACGGAAAAAACCAATCCAGAAAGGTCAGGAGCTGTTCAAAGCCGGTGATGAACTGAAATCGCTGTATGCTATTCGTTCAGGAACCATCAAAAGCTACACCATTACAGAGCAGGGTGATGAGCAGATAACCGCTTTCCATCTGGCTGGTGACTTGGTCGGATTTGATGCCATTAACGGAAATTCACACCCCTCTTTTGCGCAAGCACTCGAAACTTCTATGGTATGTGAAATTCCTTATGAGATTCTTGATGACCTGTCCGGTAAAATGCCGAAACTGCGTCAGCAAATCATGCGCTTAATGAGCAGTGAAATTAAAGGCGATCAGGATATGATCCTGCTGCTTTCCAAAAAGAATGCAGAAGAGAGATTGGCCGCCTTCCTTTATAATCTGTCTACCCGCTTCTCTCAACGTGGTTTCAGCCCGAGAGAGTTTCGTCTTACAATGACACGTGGTGACATTGGTAACTACCTTGGCCTGACAGTAGAGACCATCAGTCGTCTGCTTGGTCGTTTCCAGAAGTCTGAAATTCTGAGTGTAAAAGGTAAGTACATCACTATCCTTGACCACGAAGAACTCAAAATCCTTGCAGGAATCTCTCCTGAAGAATAATCAAAAAAGTGGCTCTTACTGAGCCACTTCATATTTCTGCCTAAGCAAAATTCCTTTTTCTAAAAAATTCCAGTCAAATAAGCTACATTTAAATCAGAGATTAACTCTTTGGTTCTACTCCAAAAACAGGGAGTGTTTATGAGCATTTATAATAAAATATTAGTTGTTGCCGACGTAAACAATGAGTCACAACCAGCATTGGCGCGTGCAATGCAACTAGCCCGGAAAAGCGTTTCGAAAAGTCACATTACCCTATTCTTATCCATATACGACTTCTCTTATGAGATGACCTCTATGTTGTCGCTTAATGAACGAGATGCGATGAGAAAAGGTGTTATACAGCAACGTGAAGCATGGATGAGGGAAGTTGCCCAGCCTTATATCGATGACAGCGTTGAGTTTGATGTTAAAGTGGTATGGCACAACCGTCCTTATGAAGCCATTATTGCTGAAGTGTTTGACGGTGCCCATGAAATACTTATCAAAGCGACCCGCAAACATGATGTGCTTGAATCCGTTATATTCACCCCGACAGACTGGCATCTGTTGAGAAAATCTCCCTGCCCTGTGCTGCTAGTGAAAAATCATGAGTGGCCGGAAAATGGTAACGTAGTTGCCTCAGTCCATGTTGGCTCAGAAAACCCTACCCATCTGGAGCTGAATGATTCTATTGTTGAGCAGACTCTGAATTTATGCAGAAGGCTTGATGCAACCCCTTATCTGGTTAATTGTTACCCTGTGACGCCAGCCAACATCACAATCGAGTTACCTGAGTTTGACCCTACCACCTACACAGATGCTGTGCGTGGGCATCATCTGAAGGAGATGAAAGCACTGCGGCAGAAACATTCTATTGACGAGTCCAATACCCGTGTTGAACAAGGGTTGCCTGAAGACGTTATTCCTTCAATCGCCAATGAGCTGGAAGCCGGTCTTGTTATTTTAGGTACTACAGGCAGAACCGGAATGTCAGCGGTGTTTATCGGTAATACAGCTGAGCATGTCATCGATAAGATCAACTGCGATATCCTTGCCCTGAAACCGGCCGGGTTTATCAGCCCACTCGATCCAAATCAGGCTTTATAACCTTTACGTTAACAGGTTAAACAGACAGAAACCCTTAAGTATTTGCTTAAGGGTTTTTTATCACTGGTATCCTTGGCAATTATCCGTATCATACGCAGTCTATTTTCAGATAGTAGACAGTTAAGATTTATGACCGAGCAAACTCAAGAGCGAACTAAAGCTCAGCAATATAACTTCAATAAGTTACAGAAACGCCTTCGCCGCAATACCGGGCAGGCAATCGCCGATTACAATATGATCGAAGACGGTGACCGTATTATGGTGTGTCTGTCCGGCGGTAAAGACAGCTTTACCATGCTGGATATTTTAATGAGTTTGCAAAAGAGCGCCCCAATCTCTTTTGAGCTTGTTGCAGTTAATCTGGATCAAAAGCAACCGGGATTCCCAGAACATATTCTGCCTGAGTATCTGGAAAGTCTGGGTGTTGAGTATAAGATTGTAGAAGAAGATACCTACTCAATCGTTCAGGATAAGATCCCTGAAGGCAAAACCACTTGCTCCCTATGCTCACGTTTACGCCGCGGTATTCTGTACCGTACCGCTACTGAGCTTAAGGTAACCAAAATCGCATTGGGTCACCACAGAGACGATATCCTTGAAACGCTGTTCCTGAACATGTTCCATGGTGGGAAAATGAAAGGCATGCCTCCTAAACTGGTTTCTGATGATGGCAAGCACGTTGTTATCAGACCGCTGGCCTACTGCCGTGAAAAAGACATTATTAAGTACTCTGAAGGTAAAGATTACCCTATCATTCCTTGTAACCTGTGTGGCTCACAGCCTAACCTGCAGAGACAAGCGATTAAGCAGATGCTGAACGGCTGGGACAAACAGTATCCGGGACGTATTGAGACTATGTTCCGCGCAATGCAGAATGTTGTGCCAAGCCACCTTGCTGACCATGAGTTGTTTGATTTTAAATCCATCAACCGTGACTCAGGCATTATCAACGGCGGCGATATTGGATTTGATAAAGAGATTCTTGAGCCACAACCAAGCAGCGATGAAGTAATGGAGTTTGACCCGTCACTTCAGTTGGATGTGACTAACCTATAAAGCTTAAAAAGGCTGCATTATGCAGCCTTTTCTCTATCTTATATCTTGTTATTTCTTAGCGGAAGGGAGCCAGGGAAGCACTCTGTTAGTTTCGTAAGGTACATTTAGAAAGCCATCAGCCGGGATCTCAGACAGTAAAACTCTGGCGATACCATTCTGAACCGGAATCTTCTTACCATCGGAGGTTTCTATATTGCCGTTTACATCTTTAGCGAACTCTAGCGTTACTCCTTCAACCTCTGGTGTGAACCAACTTGCAAACATACCACCAAGATCTTCCAGCATGCTCTGCATCTGCGGAAGAAGCTTCTCCACATCAGCATAAGATACCTTGCCTTTCATTGGTTGTTTGGTCATCACTACCAAAGAAAAGTCACAGCGTTGATCCATCGGCGTTCTGACAAAAACCAGAGGATTAGCACTTTTTAGGTTGCTATCCACGGGAAGCATCAGCTCTTTTGCTGGCGACACTTTAAGTTCTTCGTAGTGCTTTTCCTTCTCCATCCATGCCTTTGTTATTTCACAGCGGGAACGGTCATCTGCATTAATAAAGAACACGCCGACTTTCACATCTTCATGCCCCTCTTTGACGTTATTTTTAAGCTGAGAGTAAAGCTTTGAGTAAGTGAACATATATTCCTGAGCAGACACCGCTGGGGCAAAAGCTGATACACCCGCAGCAATCAGAAGGCTTGATATTATTGTTTTCATAGTTTCTAACCGGCATTCCAAAATTGTTGGTTAACACGGATCATACTTTGTAAATCGCTGACATATTCCTGCCCGCGCTCAGAGTACTTTAGTAGTCCGTTAGATAGCTGAGTAGCGGCCTGAGGAGTATTTAACGCTTCTCCTTTTTCTGCTAATTCAGCTCTGATAAGGCGTAGTTGAGCATACGCCCTGTTGCGGTTCACATTCATAAAATAGGCGTGAACAGAGCCTGACATCGAACTGAACTTAGCCACTTCATGGGCAGCCCCTTCAATACGTTGTAGCGGAATCAAACCGCAACCTTTACGGTAACACCATTGACCGAAATAGTTATTTGCCTCAACGGCAAAACGGGATGTTCCCCACGCAGATTCATTGGCTGCCTGAGTAAGCACAAGGGCTTCAGGAATAATATTGACCTTTAGCAGCATGCTTTCAAACCATTCGGCCGAAAGCTGATTATTATTTAACTCAGTATCGTATTTATCGGCCAGCGCCTGACAAAACTTTTGATCATCGCCGGATACTGACCCCTTATTAAAGTCAGCCTGAATGGCAATAAGTCTTGCTCTCTCTTTAGCGACTCTGCGGTTCTCTATCTGCACCGCCGGGCGAATGTAATCAAAGAATGCCTTCTTTTTCTGTTTTACATCTGTGATCGCTGCGAAATCGGGCCTGCTATCCGGTAAAACAATCGCTGTTTCTTCCGGCTCTGCCGGCTGTTCCTGTTTTGGCCAGAACGGCAGGCTCATCATCACTACCAGAGCGCAGGCAAAAGCAAATCTAAATAAATTATGCATCGAACGTCTGTGAACCTTTCTGGTGTGAATCGGTACCTGAAGAGTCTTCAGAACGGCCTGAGTCATCCTTATCTTCGTCATCGTCATCTTGCTGGTTGGTCGTGACAAGCTTCAGGGTAATACCAAACATATTTCTGTAGATAATACCTTTCACATGGAAGAAGAAAGGAAGGACCACAATCAGGAAAACGCCGTAAGTCACTATGGAAATAAACAGCAGCATCATCATGATAATGTTCAGGCCGACAATCGGGAAAAGCTTTCTGTTTACGGCACGGAATGAAAGCCATAATGACTGAAGCGGAGAGACGCGCTTTTCACAAATCAACAGAATTGAGTTACTGAATGCGACGGAGAAATACATAGACAGCAACGGAATCAGCATCCCGCCAACCCACTGTAAAACCAGACTAAACAGAGTGGCAACAATAACAGGAACGGTAAATTGCAGGCCTTTCAGAATATGCTGAGGTTTGGTTAGTAAGCCTGCTGCATGGCTCATTGCCATCAATGATACGCCGGCATAAATCGGTGCAGAAATCACTTCATAACTAAAGTTAGCGATAAATATGGCGTCAAAGATCCCCTGCTCCATCAGCTCAGGGTTCTCAAACATATGCAGGAAGATAAGTGGATCTCCCAGTTGAAGCTTCATAGCAATAAAGAAGATGGCTAACTGAACAGCGAGTAAAATAACGATAGCCGGTGAGAATGAAAGAAAATTCTTTAAGGTAAACTTCCATGCTTCCTGAAGTACTGAGCCTACGCGCAACTCGTAGTTGCCTGATAAGGCTTTTTCTATCGAGCCGCCGAGCACAAAGTTCTTCTCAATTTTTTTGTTCATATCTTTTTCCGAGCCATACAAGCTGAGCTGGCTCATTGTTAAAAATTCGCTACAGTATATTAAAATAAGGCTGGTGTTAAAACCCATGTAACTTAGGTAACTGTCGCGGGTATCTACTGCCGGTTTGTTGCGGATAAATTAAGTTAGAATTAAGTCAATTAAAATGCGCAAAAGACTTTAATTTACTTAAAACTGGGACTATTATTCGCCTCGATTTAAAACCACTCATTTTTTAAGAGTTAACCGGGAGGTGAACATAAGTTGAATCAGGTAGCTTCAGTAGAAAAACCAGTTGTAAAACTATCTTCTGTATCAAAGAGTTTTGACGGTAAAGAGATAATCAGCAGTCTGAATCTGGACGTTAACCACGGTGAGTTTTTGACCATTCTGGGTCCTTCTGGATGTGGTAAAACAACCGTCTTACGTATGATTGCCGGATTTGAGCAGGTAGATAGCGGTACGATCTTATTAGGTGAACAAGATGTAACCGAACTCCCGCCGGAACACCGCAATGTAAATACCGTATTCCAAAGCTATGCTCTGTTCCCCCAAATGACAGTGTTTGATAACGTTGCATTCGGGCTGAAAATGCAAAAGGTAACGAGTCAGGATATTGAACCTAGAGTGATGGAAGCTTTGCGTATGGTACGCCTCGAAGAGATGGCTCAACGTAAACCGCATCAACTATCTGGTGGTCAACAGCAGCGAATAGCCATTGCCCGTGCCGTGGTCAATAAGCCTAAAGTTCTTTTACTCGATGAATCTCTCTCTGCGCTGGATTATAAACTTCGTAAACAGATGCAGATTGAACTGAAGCAACTGCAGAGAAAACTTGGTATCACCTTTGTTTTTGTTACTCATGATCAGGAAGAAGCCCTTTCTATGTCAGATCGCATCATTGTGATGAGAGACGGCTTGATAGAACAGGATGGTACGCCTAAAGAGATCTATGAGGAGCCGGAAAACCTGTTCGTTGCACGTTTTATAGGGGAAATAAACCTGTTTAATGCAACACCGGTTAAACGTCTTGATGAAAAACGTATTCTCGCCTCTATTGAAGGCAATGAATCGGTAATCTTTTGCGATAAACCTTACGAGAATGAACCGTCTTTACAGGTACTTCTCAGACCGGAAGATCTTCGTCTTGAGGAAATCGGTGAAAGTGAGAGTACCGGTATTGTCGGCCATGTTATTGACCGTACCTATAAGGGCATGACGCTGGACTCTATTGTCGAGCTTGAGTCAGGTAACCGTGTAATGGTTAGTGAGTTCTTTAACGAAGACGATCCCGATGTAGACCATTCCCTTGGGCAGAAAGTTAAAGTGACCTGGGTTGAAAGCTGGGAAGTGGTACTAAAAGATGAACAGCAAGTTTAATCTGCAAAAAGCCATTGTGGCTTTAATCGTAGGTTGGCTGGCTCTGTTTGTACTGATCCCCAACCTGATGATTATCGGCACCAGTTTCCTGACAAGGGATGAAGCCGACCTTATTGAGCTGACACTTACCTTCAGCAACTATACACGCCTGATGGATCCTCTTTATGGAAAAGTGCTGCTGCACTCTTTCTATATGGCTGTTGTAGCAACACTAATATGCCTGATTATTGGTTACCCTTTTGCGTATATCATTGCGCGGATGCCGAAAAAAGTTCAGCCGGTGATGCTATTTCTGGTTATCGTACCGTTCTGGACTAACTCCCTTATCCGTACCTACGGACTTAAAATCGTATTAGGTACTCAGGGCGTGCTTAATAAGGGGCTACTGGCACTGGATATTATCGATAAACCAATCAGGCTGATGTATTCGGAATCCGCTGTAATGATTGGTCTGGTTTATATCTTGCTGCCGTTTATGATTCTGCCTCTCTACTCTGCCCTTGAAAAACTGGATCATACCTATATTGAAGCGGCCAAAGATTTAGGCGCAAGTAAAGTACAGACATTTTTCAGAATTGTACTTCCCCTGACCATGCCGGGAATTATTGGCGGCTGCCTGTTGGTGCTTCTCCCTGCCCTTGGCATGTTCTATGTGTCCGATCTCCTTGGCGGCGCTAAGAACCTTCTGGTGGGTAACGTAATTAAAAGTCAGGTTCTTAATGCGCGCGACTGGCCGTTTGGCGCGGCAACCAGCATCGCCCTGACTATCGCTATGGCAGTATTGCTTTACGCCTACTACCGTGCAGGTAAACTGCTCAACAGAAAAGTGGAGCTGGAATCATGATGCGCTTTATTAATAGTGGATTTATGACGCTGGTTTATGCGTTTTTATATATCCCCATTCTTGTTCTTATTGCTAACTCATTTAATGCCAGTAAGTTTGGTATGAAATGGGGGGGCTTTACCACTAAGTGGTACCATGCGCTGTTTAATAACGATAGCCTGATGCAGGCGGCATGGCACTCCCTGAATATTGCTGTCTTTTCAGCAACTGCTGCGACCATTATTGGTAGCCTTACTGCTGTCGCTCTGTTCCGATATCGCTTTAAGGGCAAAGGCTTGGTTAACGGCCTGCTGTTTGTGGTTATGATGTCACCTGATATCGTCATGGCCATCTCCTTGCTGGCACTATTCCTTGTTATGGGCTTCCAGCTAGGCTTCTTTACCCTATTGGTTTCTCATATCACCTTTTGCCTGCCTTTTGTGGTGGTCACGGTTTACAGCCGTTTAAACGGTTTTGATGTAAAGATGCTGGAAGCAGCAAAAGATCTTGGTGCCAGCGAATGGATAATTCTGAAACAGATTATTTTGCCATTGGCGAAACCAGCGGTAGCAGCGGGTTGGCTGTTGAGTTTTACCTTGTCCCTTGATGACGTAATTATCAGCTCCTTTGTTACCGGACCGGGATACGAGATCCTGCCTCTTAAGATTTACTCTATGGTAAAAGTAGGCATCTCTCCTCAGGTAAATGCTCTGGCAACATTAATGCTTGTTGTCTCGTTACTATTGGTCATTCTTTCTCAGCTACTGGCCAGAGAAAAAGTGAAATAACTCCTCTTTGATTGCAAAGTACAAGTTCTTGGTTAGAATCTTCGCAATCAAAAATGTGCTTTGTAAGGCCCGCAAATCAGATTGCGGTGTAAATTAACAAACTCAGTGGAAACATAATGAAAAACTGGTCTAAATTTATTTCTGCCTCCTTATGTGCAGCAACCCTATCCGCTCCTGCTCTGGCTGCTGATAAGGAACTTTACTTCTACAACTGGTCTGAATATATCCCAAGCTCAGTACTGGAAGACTTTACAAAAGAAACGGGCATCAAGGTTATCTATTCGACTTATGAATCAAATGAGTCCATGTATGCCAAGCTAAAAACGCAAAAGCAAGGCTACGACTTAGTTGTTCCTTCTACTTACTTCGTATCTAAGATGCGTAAAGAAGGCATGCTTCAGCAGATCGACAAAGAAAAACTGACCCACTTTAAAGATCTGGACAGCAACTACCTGAATAAATCTTTCGACCCGGATAACAGCTACTCAATCCCTTATATCTGGGGTGCCACGGGTATTGGTGTGAATGCTGATATGCTTGATACTTCTGATATCAAGAGCTGGAATGACTTCTGGGATCCTAAGTGGGAAGGTCAGCTAATGATGATGGATGACTCGCGTGAGTTCTTCCATATCGCTCTGGTTCGTCTGGGTTACTCTACAAACACCACCAACCCTGAAGAGATTAAAGCTGCTTACCAAGAGCTTAAAAAGCTGATGCCAAACGTGCTGGTGTTTAACTCAGACTACCCTGCTAACCCATACTTGGCTGGTGAAACACCACTTGGCATGCTTTGGAATGGCTCAGCTTATACTGCCCGTCAGGAAGGTGCTAACATCGAAATTATCTGGCCTGAGAAAGGTGCGATTTTCTGGATGGACAGCCTGTCAATTCCTGCCGGTGCGAAGAACGTTGAAGCAGCGCATAAGATGATCGACTTCCTGCTACGCCCTGAAAATGCAGCTAAGATTGCCCTTGAGATCGGTTATCCGACCCCGGTTAAAGGTGCATATCCTCTGCTTCCTAAGGAGTTCGCTGAAGATAAGAACATCTTCCCTCCTCAGAAGATCATGGATTCAGGTTTCTGGCAGGATGAAGTTGGTGAAGCCAGCGTTATCTATGAAGAGTACTTCCAGAAGCTAAAAGTTGAAAAGTAATCCATTCTCTAAAGCATAAAAAGCGGCTGTAATGCCGCTTTTTCTTTATCTTAACGTTTTTTTTTTAAATTATGCCCGTTTGGCTTCTAAGTGGTTAAGTAACTCATCAACCAGTTTAGGAACCAACTCACTGGCCTTACCATAGCGCTTCTCTTCAAACTCACTCTCTACCGCACTTGGCTCCAGATTAATTTCAATAGTATGAGCACCGTGCATTCTGGCATCATGGACAAAACCGGCCGCCGGATAAACTACCCCGGAAGTACCGATGGAGATAAACAGATCGGCCTCTTCAAGGGCGGCATAAATCTCGCCCATTTTAAGGGGCATTTCACCAAACCAGACAATATGAGGGCGCATCTGCGAAGGGATCTGACAGCAGTGGCAAAGCTCACCGGTTTTTATATCTTCTTTATGCTCAACAACCTGCCCCGATTCAGAACAGCGGGCTTTCAGCAGCTCACCATGCATATGGATAATATTCTGCGTGCCGCCTCTCTCATGCAGATTATCAATATTCTGGGTAATTACGGTCACCTTACCATCCAGCATGGATTCCAGCCTGCCAAGGGCCTTATGCGCTTCATTTGGCTCTATTTCTTCACTTTGCAGCTTTCTTCTACGCTGGTTATAGAAGTTCTGAACCAAATCCGGGTTAGCGTGAAACCCTTCCGGCGTGGCGACCTCTTCGATTTTGTGATCTTCCCATAAGCCATCCTGAGCCCTGAATGTCTTGATTCCGGATTCGGCTGAAATGCCGGCACCCGTTAGAATAACGATATTCTGATATGGAAATGACATAGTACATCCTTATTTGCTAGCCTCACTGTTATAAGTAAAGTCTACCACTTAGGATTTTTCACTAATAGCTTTAGCCTTTTAGACCATAGTCGAAACAGGGACATTTCTGCCCCCTGTTATGTTTAGCTTGGATTAATCTTCATTAATTGAGCTGATTTTGTGAATAGCTAGATCGGCGCCGTTAAACTCATCCTCAGCGGAT
This sequence comes from Vibrio sp. SCSIO 43137, assembly GCF_028201475.1. Taxonomy (NCBI): domain Bacteria; kingdom Pseudomonadati; phylum Pseudomonadota; class Gammaproteobacteria; order Vibrionales; family Vibrionaceae; genus Vibrio; species Vibrio sp. SCSIO 43137. The sequence goes on from NZ_CP116383.1 coordinate 1,653,221, forward strand.
AATCTCAGGCCGGTTAAGGCATTTAACGTTCCGTAAACAACTATGGCCCCCAGCACTGCGATGGTTATCCCTATCATGGTTCCCAGAGTCTGCACCGTCAGGCTGACTCCGCCAAGCCCGCCTAGTGCCTGCTGACCAAAAATACCGGCTGCAATACCGCCCCATGCACCGCAAACACCGTGCAAAGGCCAGACACCCAGCACATCATCGATTCGGGTTTTGTTTTGCATATAGGTAAACAACCAGACAAACAGCCCGCCTGCCACAGCGCCCGTAACTAGTGCACCAAGGGGATGCATAACATCCGAGCCAGCGCAAACCGCGACCAGCCCTGCCAGCGGGCCGTTATGGATAAAACCTGGGTCGTTTCTGCCGGCAATAAGAGAGGCGACGATACCACCTACCATAGCCATGAGAGAGTTCATGGCCACCAAACCACTTATGCCGTTGAGTGTCTGAGCTGACATTACATTGAACCCAAACCAACCGACAGAGAGAATCCATGCACCTAATGCAAGGAACGGGATGTTAGAAGGAGCAAAGTTAGTATGTTTACCGGCACGAATTCGTCCTTTACGCATTCCGAGGAAAATAACGGCAACTAAGGCAATCCAGCCACCCACACCGTGAACGACAACCGAACCGGCAAAATCATGGAAACCTGCGCCAAAGTTAGCTTCAAACCAGCTCTGTACTCCATAGTTACCATTCCAGATCATACCTTCAAACAGTGGATAGATAAGGCCGACGGTAAAGAAGGTCGCGATTAATACCGGATAGAAACGCGCTCTCTCTGCAATGCCACCTGATACGATGGCAGGAATAGCGGCAGCGAAAGTCAGCAGGAAAAAGAACTTCACTAACTCATAGCCATTTCCGGCTGCAAGCTGTTCCGCTCCGGAAAAGAAATGAGCGCCATAAGCCAGCCAGTAGCCGATAAAGAAATAGGCCAACGCTGAGATGCCGAAATCGGCCAGAATTTTTACCAAAGCATTAACCTGATTCTTTTTCCGTACTGTGCCAACTTCCAGAAATGCAAACCCTGCATGCATAAGGAAGACCATAATGGCGCCGAGTAGCAGAAACATGGTGTCTGAACTTTGCGTAAGGGTTTGTACCGCCCCGCTCACCTGACTTAAAGAACTGCTCATTTAGATTACCACTCCTTGCTGGTGCACAACGTCTGTGCGTCCCTGAATTACAAATTACTCAATAAGTTATCTTTATGAGCAAGTAGTGTTCCAGTTTTGCCAGTGAACTTACAAGGTGAGTTAAAATAAATAACTTGCTGTTTTATTTGGGATAATCAGGTATCGATAAAAATGGCGCAGGGAAGATATCCGAAAGAGGAGTGAATTAATGCACTAATTAAGGGCTTGTGCACAACAATGGAACACAAGTAAGGTGCAGCCATCAAGTGTGGCTATCGGCAAAGGATTTAAGATAGATACTGAAAGTGCTGCCGGATCCCGGCTCAGATTTAACCTTAATCTGTCCGCCAAGCCGGTTAATCAGGCTCTGTGATACAGCAAGGCCAAGGCCGGTACCATCGGATTTGGTGGTATAGAAAGGATCAAAAATAGTATTTAAAGCATCGGGATTAATGCCGCAGCCTTTATCTTGTATATGGACAATGCAGCCGAGATCCTTGCTCTCTTCTAACCAGTTTTCAGTCATCACGGTCAGGCTACCTTCAGAATCCATCGCCTGAATAGCATTCATCAGGATATTTACAATAACCTGCAACATCTGGTTGCGATTACACTCTACCGCACCAGTTGCAGCGAAGTAAGTAACAAAATGGATACGTCGTGCATTCGAGCCTGTATGGACTAAGGTTATCCCTTCCTTAACGATTTCATTTATATCATGCAGTGCCAGCATATCCTGTACACCGCCATTACGGCTGTACTGAAGCAGGCTGGAAGTAATATTGTTAATTCTGTCTACCTGCTGAAGAATGGTGGCTACCTCTTCGCTCAGGTCAGTATTGCTGCCGGTCATCTCTAGCTTGATCAGTTCAATATTGCCAAGTATTACCGCGACGGGGTTATTGATTTCATGGGCAATACCAGCAGTTAACTTACCCAACGCAGCCAGTTTTTCACTGGTTACAAGGCGGTCTCTGGCGTGATGCAGTAGCTCAATATGCTGTTCAAGTTCGTCTGTTTTCTGTTTAAGGCTGGCGGTTCTCCGTTCTACCTTAAACTCAAGCAGGTTTGCAGCACTCTGAATGGCGCGGTTTTTTTCTGAAAGCAGATCCAACATGGCATCGAACTGACTGGCAAGTAGTGAAAGCTCATGCTCGTCGCTTATTCCCAGCTTACCTATTCTCTGTTGCTCGTCACCTGCCTTGATTTTATCGACAACATTGGCGATTTTTTCAATGGGAGTGAAAAGATCTTTACTGTTGCGATAAGCAAAAATAACCGTGAAGGTCATGACTAAAATCACTACGCCCGCAATTTCAGCTAAATTAATCAGGTAAACCTTCAGCATTGGCCACAGTTCCTGACCGATATAGAGCATACCTACTACCAGATCATCCTGATTGTATAGTGGCCGGTATGCTGAGATATACCAGCGGTTATATACGTAGGCGTAGTTAAGGTAGTTTTCACCTTTGTGTAGGACTTTACTTTTTACCGCATCTGAAACCCGGGTTCCAATTGCCCTGTCTCCGCTGTCATTTACCGGCACATTGGTACTGATCCGAAGATCATCAAGAAAAATGGTCACGGTACCTGTATTACCATAAAGGCCTGAAGGGTGCGGATATATCAGGTCACGGATACGGTCCACCAGCCGGTTACTATTGTTAAGTAATATGTAGCTCTCAAGGTATCCGACTATCTCACGCTTATCATCTCTGACTGGATAAATAGTCCGGCTAAACATGCCGCGGGTTTCGAATTCATTCTCGCCGGTACTGATACGCGCATAAGCTGGAAGTGAAGGATCCAGTTTTTTCTGACTATCCGCGCTGAGAACATCAAAGTAGCTACGGCTTTTCGCCAGACGCTCATAACGTATTTTATCGGCAAGGCTTCTGATACTGGTCCAGCGGATATAGTCGAAATTTGGCTGACTATTATGTTCCGCAATCCACGCATTTACTTCTTCATCACTTTTACTTAGTTTATCGTAGCTTTTGAACTGATAAGAGTTAGCAAAAAAACGAAGAGAGTCCCGCTGGCGTGACTGCAGTATCTCTATGCTATTTTCCGCTACTTTAAGTTTTTCAGAGACACTTTCCAGAGTATTTTGCCAGGTATATTGAGTTGTCCAGTAGAATGAGATACCGATAAGCAAGACCAGTGTCAGCATCATAGGGGCGGTAACCAGCCAGATAAGCCGGTAGCGAACCTTAGTCCGCATATTAGAAATCAGCTTGGTGAGAGGATTGCTTAACGGTTCAGTATCGCCGGTTTTCATTCGCCCTGACTTTCCCACTCCTTGTACTTGCGATCAATGGTTTTTCTCGCTACACCAAGTTGCTTGGCGGCAGATGATTTATTGTAATCACAATACTTAACGACTTGCTGAATATGGGCGCGTTCTACATCACGCAGTGTCCAGTTATCAGGGTAACCGATAGGGCTCTCTTCAGAGAAAACCGGGAATGAGCTACTTACCCCCTCATGTGACATTGTCACGGCGGCATGATTATTATGCAGTACCTTATTCTCCATATTTGATTCACGCCAGTACTGTGCAGGTGACTTACCTAACAGAATACAGCGCTCTATCAGGTTTTTGAGTTCCCTGACATTACCGGGCCAGTCATAGTAATGCATGGCACTAACGTCTTCCGCCAGCCAGTCTGGCTTATTTATCCCCTGTTCATTGCTCAGTTGCAAGGCAAAAAACGGGATCAGATCAATCAGATCTGTGGTTCTCTCCCTGAGGGGCGGAACGAAGATTTCCAGTACATTAAGACGGTAGTAAAGATCCTTACGAAACTTACCTTCATCCACCAACTGCTTAATTTTCTTATTGGTGGAAACAATAACCCGCACGTCGATCTGAATCGCTTTATCGGAGCCAATCGGCCGTACCCGACGCTCTTCAAGAACACGAAGCAGTGCCGTTTGTATCTGTTCTGGTAGTTCTATCACTTCATCAAGATAAAGGGTGCCGCCGTTCGCTATCTGAAATAGCCCTTCCGTAGGTGCCAGCTCAGGGGCAGTGCTATTGACGCCGAATAATTCACGCGCCAGTTCCGACTCTGTCATTGATCCACAGTTAATGGGGACAAACGGTCCGCTACGACCACTTTTCTCATGTAGCCCCCTTGCAACCAACTCTTTACCTGTACCCGACTCTCCCTGAATCAAAACCGTTGCCTTTGATGGCGCGAACTGAGATATCTGCTGAGTTAAGTGTTTGGTTTTATCAGAGGAGCCGACAATCTTTGCACTAACAAAACGCTGAACATCTCTTTTCAGGGCAAGGTTTACCCTATTCTCCAGCCGTTTATCAATACACTTCCTGACGGAGATAAACATATGCTCAAGATTAAAGGGCTTAAGAATAAAGTCTGATGCGCCTAACTTCAGCGCCTGAATAGTGGTCTGTAAGTCGGCGTAACCGGTAATAAATATTACGTCAGGGCGATATTCCGACTCTTCAAACACCTCTTCCCACTCAATACCAGAACGACCGGGAAGATTGATATCAAGAATGACCAGATCATAATGTTTCTGCAGCCGCAGCACTTCTGCCTGTTCAATGCTTTCTGCCGTATCAATATTACCGAATAACTTTCCGAGTGCCTTTTTTAACAGGGTTCGCATCCCCGGTTCGTTATCAACAACCAATATTGAAATACCCTGATAGCGGATATCATGGTTTGAGAATGTGTGCAGGGAAAATGAATCAGACATAATCGAACTATTGCGTGTGCAGATCAAAGACCATACGCCGGAAAGGCGCATTTACATGGGCTCTGATTATAGAGACCGCGTACGGTTTAAGCCAGACAAAACTCTAATTTGCAGAATTAACATAGGGGTCGATCATCTTTCAACAATAAGTGGTAAAATAGCCGGCTATTGCTTAAAGACGTATAAGAAAAAATGAAATTAAAAGCAAATAACATCAGCTGGGTCATTCTGGCTGGTGGCAGAGCGAGCAGAATGGGCGGAAATGATAAAGGCCTGATCCTGCTGGATGATAAGCCTCTTATCGAAATCGTTTATCAGGCACTTGCTCATCAGACTGAATCAATCTATATCAACGCAAACCGGAATCTGGCCTGTTATGAAAAGTACGCACCAGTAATTCAGGACAAAATTCCCGACTTTCAGGGCCCCCTTGCCGGTATTGAGTCCTGTCTTGCGAGTATTGAGCAAGAGTGGATTGGTTTTGCACCTTGTGATAGCCCGAATATTCCTGAAGATCTGATAAGCCGCCTGTCTCAACACTGTAGTGAAGAGGTAGATATCATAGTGGCTTATGACGGTAAATTCCCTCAGCCGGTTTTTAGTTTGTGGAACCGTAACTCCCATAATAAGTTATCTGAGTTTCTTAAGCGTGGTGACCGTAAAATGAAAATGCTGCTTAATGAATGTAATACCGTATATGCTGATTTCTCCGATATACCGGAAACCTTTATTAACCTGAATACCCCGGAAGAACTAAGTAGATTTGGAACCGATAATGACTAAACTGCCTAACCTGCCTATACTCGGCTTCGCTGCCTATAGCGGCACAGGAAAGACCACCCTTTTGGAAGCACTTTTACCGTTAATTAAACAAGCAGGAATACGTGTCGCGGTACTGAAACACGCCCATCATGATTTTGATCTGGATACGCCGGGAAAGGACAGCTACCGGTTAAGAAAAGCAGGCGCGGATCAAATGCTGGTTGCATCAGGAAACCGTCACGTGCTGTTTACTGAGACCCCTGAGCAGGAAGAGAGTTTCGAGTACCTGCTCAACATGTTCGACCATAGCAAATTGGATCTTATTCTGGTTGAAGGCTGTAAGACATTGTCTTTCCCTAAAATAGAGCTGCATAGAGACTCTGTCGGCAAGCCGTGGCTATACGGTGAAGATGATGACATTATTGCTATAGCAGCAGATACAAAGATTAGTACTGAACTGCCTCAGATGGATATAAACGACATCAGGGCGGTGGCAGATTTCGTAATTAATTTTGCGAATAATTTTGAAGAAAGAGAGTAGATTAATGGCACGAACCATACTGTACGAGTACAAAAAGCAGCATAAAACTTTACAGTTTTCTTATGAGAAATTCCGTTCAATTCACGAAGCGGTAGCAGCCGAAGAAGGTATTGATATTTCAGAATATCTGAAAATGGAACAACAGATTGAAGCCGTTTCGGATACCAAAGCCGTTCGCGACTATCGGGATAACTATTTCAAAAAACTGGGATTTGGCAAAATCACACTGGCGAAAAAAGAGAATAAAGGCGTTGGTAAAAAGTAACCCCACCACTGAAACTCAGCTGTAAAAAAAGAGAGCACATTGCTCTCTTTTTTAATCTCAACAAATAGCACAGTACTATTATTTGATGTTCAGGAACGCTGCGCCGCGTACACCACCTGAGTCGCCATGCTTGGCTTTAATGATCTTAGGTGCTTTAGCAACTGACATCAGATATTTCGGAATGCGTTTTGGCATCTCTTCATAAATAAGGTCGTAGTTTGACAAGCCGCCGCCAAGAACAACAACATGCGGGTCGAAAGCAGTAAACAGATTGGCAAAACAGATGGCCAGCAGTTCCATAAAGTTTTCTACATGCTCTGTTGCTTTAGCATCGCCCGCTTCACGGGCCTGAATAATATCGATGGCCTTTTTCTTTTCGCCATAATAGTGCTCATAAAGCTGCTCAAAACCACGCCCTGACAAGTAGTTGTCTAAACACCCCTTCTTATCACAGCCACAATCGAATACCGGCGCATTGTCACCAAGGTGGAACCATGCATCAAGAGGAAGTCGCATATGGCCTACTTCACCGGCAACATTATTGCGTCCGGAGAAAATTTTGCCTTCAAATACGAAACCACCACCAAACCCTGTGCCCAGAATAAGACCGACAACAGATTTCTCATTTTGCAGTTCTTCATCCCACGCTTCGGAAAGTGCAAAACAGTTAGCATCGTTCTCAATGCGAACTTCACGGCCGATAGCGGCTTCAAGATCTTTACGTAATAACTTACCTTTTGCAGCCGGTACGTTTACTGTCATTACTGCTCCGGTATCGGCATCTTCCATACCAGGAAGACCTAGTCCGACAGTGCCTTCTGCGTTAAGCTGCTCATCGTACTTTTTAACCAGGCCAGCAAGGGTATCGACCAGTTTCTGGTAGTCATCACCGGGTGTTGGTACACGTTCAGTAGCGACCCTTTCAAGCTTGTCATTAAAAGCGCCAAACTCAATCTTGGTACCACCAACGTCAAATCCATAATACATAGTTCTCTCCTAAAAACATTTCCCAACGGCGGGAAACAAATAAAACCTTGGCATTATCCATATTGACTGACTTATGTTCCGTGACCTAAAGCAGGTTTGCTTGCTTTATCATGCCAGTTAGTCACATTCCTTTTTGGCATAACGACTTACGTAACGCTGCAATTCTGGTCGGCTAAGATCCGATTTCAGTCGTGTTTTACTGAGCAGGTAGCTCTCCCTGAATACTTTAAACCAGTCGTTGAGTTGTCCGGCTGCATCGTGTTCCCCTGCCTGCTCAAGTACTAGTTGAGCCACCTCTGCCGTTGAAAGATGGTTTTCATTATCTGAGCTTCTCATTTGATATTCAGATAACGCGGAAGGCGAAACGGACATCACCGGCAGACTATCCAGATAAGGGGATTTTCTGAAAATCTTCCTTGCCTCACGCCAGCTTGCATCAATAAATATCAACAGCAGCTTTTTACCTTCACGTTGTTGGGATACGCTGCTAATAACACGCTGTTTTATTTCAACATATTCTTCAGGGAAGATAACCACCGGGAAATACTGCTCATCCGACAGCAGAGCCAGTAGCTCAGCCGATGGCTCGGTCCTGCTCCACTGAAAGGTATAGGTCTCTTCAACCACATCAGCTATCAACCTTCCCGTATTGCTCGGTTTTAAAATCTCGGCGTCTGACATCAGCAGAATAACAGCAAGGTTACTGTCTATTTGTGGCTGGTATGGGCAGATGCAGTACTGCTGTGCCACCTGACAATAACGGCAGCGTTTTACCTTTGCCCCTCTGGCGTTAAACGGTTTGGTTGCCTGCTGTAAGCGCTGATGAATTAGTTTATGTACTGAGTGTATACGCATCGGGTTTAAATAAATGACTCTGCTACTGGAAAAACTACCCGATTGTACTTAGAGTGAGGCTAATATCAATCACTGACCGAGATACCTGATGGACGATCCCACCTTAATTCGTTTCAGCTTTTTTATTGCTGGTTTTTGCCTGTTTGCCTTTTGGGAAACCCGCTGGCCGAGAAAGCGACTGACTCAAAGCCGCATGGTAAGGTGGGTGAACAATCTAGGCTTAATTGGATTAAATAGTGTTTGTGCTACTTTGCTAATGCCTATTATTGCCTTTCAGGCGGCTGGAATAGCAACCGAACAGCAGTTAGGCTTATTTAATCAAATCAATCTTCCTTACGAACTAATCGTTATTACTTGCGTGATCTTGCTGGATCTTGCCATTTATCTTCAACACCTTGTGTTCCATCGCCTTCCGTTACTTTGGCGGTTACACAAGGTTCACCATGCTGATCAGGATATTGATGTCACCACTGCAGCACGCTTCCACCCCATAGAAATTATTCTTTCCCTATGGATTAAGATAGCTGTGATTTTCGCGTTAGGTGTACCTGCAATGGCGGTATTAATATTTGAAGTTGTGCTTAACGTCAGCGCCATGTTTAATCACAGCAACGGCAGGATGTCACTTAGTCTGGATAATTTACTGCGTAAGCTTGTGGTCACCCCAGATATGCACCGCGTTCATCACTCTATTATTTTGCGTGAGACCCATTCGAATTTTGGCTTTTTCCTCTCCATCTGGGATCAAATGTTTGGCACCTATCGAGCACAGCCAGAAAAAGGCCATGACGGCTGCACTATTGGTATAGAGCAGTTCCGCCAACCGAGGGAACAGTATCTGGATAAGATGCTAAGTCAGCCGTTCAGGTAGTTATATTTGGGTATAGTGGGAGCAAAAAAGCACCATTAGCGGTGCTTTTTTACATTAAGAGGGGTAAACAATACTAGTGATAATGGACGTAATGCCGTGTCTGGTACTCCAATAGTTGCCGTACCTGAAGTTTCAAATCTTGATGCAGTCCCCAGCTACGGGCGAGTTTCTCGCATTTTCTATCTTCAGTCGGAACAACCGTCGCGGTACTTTTCAGCTTCATAACCTGTATGCGTAAAAGGGCTTTTACCTCATCATTAACACAGTTATACCGCATCAGTTTATCCACCAGATAACCAGCTGAACGGGCAGACTGTTCTGAAAGGCCATCAACACTTGGAACAAACTCTTCATGCCACATAGCCAGCGCAACAGCTTTTACATCATCAAAAGATGCATTGCTGAAGTCATTTGTGACCAGTGAGTTGAATGCTTGTTGTACGTCTTTCATAATTCCTTAATGAGCTATGCCTTAGTCTGCGGCTTCTAAAGTCTTTATAGCAAAATCTACCTGATTTTGTAAACTTTCCGGGGTTGCACTGTAGTCTACAGCATCTTGAGCAGTAGCCTTAAACTCTTCTAAGCTGAAACGCCCAGCCTTATACAGTGATAGGATATCTTTCATATCATCTTTAGCAAGACGGGATAACTTTGAAACCGCAATATCAACAGCGCTGACCAGATACACATGCAAAATACTCTCGCCAGTGAGCAGTGGAATACTGTTCTCTTTATATTCCGGTGCAAGTGAAGGCAGCCCAACGTTAAAGTTTGGATCCCAATCCAGTGTAGACTCCCCTGTTTCAGGATCTTCAAAATAGATAGGGTCTAAATCCATAATCAAGCTTTGAATATCGAGCTTTTTCGTAGCTTCCAGCTCTGCATCCAAGTCATTACTTCCGCGGGCATTAGTATAGATATGGATAGCACAACCACCAAAGACATAGGCTTTCACCGAACCTGCTGTTAATGACTCATCCTTTTCCCGGATAAGCTGTTCTAAATCGGCAAACAGCTCAAAAATGGCCTCGGCCAGTGGCGTTTTTGTATAAAGTGGCTGCATTACTTACTCCTGAGTACGAGTATTTTAATAGTTTTCGTGTTACTGATTGAATAAACAAAAAAACTATTCGCCTGAAATTGGTTCAGCTCTATACCATTAGCCCTAGACTCTAAAATTATCAGTTTGCTACGACTAAGTAACAATAACTAGTTCCACCAATTTATAGTGCTAACTTTAGACTGATAAGCACAACAAACCACCAATATTGTTCATATTTAACAAATAACTACTAAAAACAGGCAAAAATCTGTACCCTTGTCGCATCATCACTACGAGGCTAAACAAAATGAGCAAGTTAACTTCCGATATTGAACAGAATTTGGAACTATTTATCAGCCAGACTAAAGAGACTCAGGTTGTCTGGGGGCTAAGAAATGAAGAAGAAGACTGGCTGGCCTGTGACTCTTCTGAGTTTGAAAACAGTGAAGTTATGCCATTCTGGTCCAGCCGTGAAGACGCTGAAATACACAACGTTGAAGAGTGGCAGGAGTTTGAGGTATGCGAAATCCCTCTGGATGTTTTTGTTGAAGACTGGCTGATTACCCTGTCTGAAGACGGTGTACTGGTGGGTACTAACTGGAATGCCGAGCTTGAAGGAAAAGAAATTGAGCCGACCGATCTGGCCAAGCTATATCTATAAGGTTTCTTTCCTAAACAGACATGAAAAAGCAGCCATTTAAGGCTGCTTTTTTAATGCCCCGATATAGCTTAAGTCGCTGGCTTAGCCTGAAATGGATTCCATAATGGCTTGTTTATCGGCCAGATACTCATCCAGTCCGTTCTTTCTCAGCAGGCACGAAGGACAATCTCCACATCCGTCACCAATTATTCCGTTGTAGCAAGTAAGAGTGTTATCTCTTACTAACTCCAGAGCCTGATACTTATCCGCCAATGCCCATGTCTGAGCTTTGTTAAGCCACATTAGCGGCGTCTCTATACTTAGTTTGTAATCCATCCCCTTCGCAAGGGCGTCGTTCATCGACTTTACAAACTCATCACGGCAATCTGGGTAACCAGAAAAGTCAGTTTCACATACACCAGTGATCAGAGTTTCAGCCCCGACCTGATAAGCGTAGATCCCCGCCAGCGTCAGAAACAGGATATTTCGTCCCGGTACAAAAGAATTCGGCAGCCCTTTTTCATTAAGCTCATGAGAAACGGCAATATCATCACGGGTTAACGAGCTAATGGCCAGCTCATTCAGCAAGCCTACATCCATTACCTTATGTGCTTTAATTTTCAGGGATTCAGCCAGCTCTCTGGCCACTTCTATCTCCTGCTTATGCCTCTGCCCATAATCGAATGTAATAGCGTGTACCTCATCATACTCTTTGATTGCCTTTACCAGACAAGTTGTAGAATCCTGACCACCACTAAATACAACAACTGCTTTTTTCATATCGCTTACCTTTAACTATTTGGCGCAACAGTAAAGGGTTATTAATTGCAGGTCAACGGCAAGTTTCTCTGGCAGAGTCCGCAAAAAAGGCATACCCTCATTTTATTAAATTTATTCAGCGGGTTAGGTTTAACAATGTACAAGTTAATTGCTCTGGATATGGACGGCACGCTGTTAAGCAGCGATAAAACTATTTCCCGGAGAAATAGAGAAGCCATTGCTTCAGCACAAGCTAAAGGGGTAACCGTGGTTTTGGCCTCCGGGCGTCCGCCACAAGGAATGAAACCGATAGCACAGCAGCTTAATATGACCTCAGAGAATGACTTTATTGTCTGCTACAACGGTTCTATGGTTTTTCGTGCCTCAGACGACAAGATAATTCGTGAAAATCTTATCCGCGGAAGAGACGCGAAAAAGACTTCTCAGCTGGCAAAACGTCTTAACGTTCACCACCACGCCTTCAGTAAAACTAAAGGTTTAATCACCCCGGAAAATAACCCTTATACCGGCCATGAAGCGACGGTGAATGGGGTGGAAATCAATGAGTATGATTTCACCCAGCTTGAAGACGATGAAGTGATTATTAAAACTATGTTTGCTGACTCTGAGCAGGTACTGGATAAAGTAATAGCTAAAATTCCTCAGGAATTTAGTGAAAAATACACACTAGTAAGAAGTGCCTCTATCTTTGTCGAGTTTCTGCACAAGCAGAGTAATAAAGGATTGGCCGTTGAGAGTATTGCTAAGCATATGGGTATTAGTTCTGAACAGGTTATCTGTATGGGTGATGCACAAAACGATCATCATATGATCGAATTTGCCGGGCTAGGTGTCGCTATGGGTAATGCCTGTGAGGAGACAAAGCGCAGAGCCGATATTATTACAGACACTAACGATAATTCAGGCGTAGCTCAGATCATCGAGAAGTTTGTTCTGAGCTAGGTTTTCTGACAAGGATTAACCAAATCAGGTAAGTTAGCAGAGGTGCATAGCTCAACTCTGCTAATGAGCTATAAAAACCACTGTATGAAACCATCTTTGTGACACTATTTACTGCCAGATGGAGAGCAATTATCAAAACTGAAGCAGTAAACGCCCGGGACAGAGAAAAGTGCACTACACGGGGCGATTTTGTCGCATAAAGTAAGATGGCGAGAGTTAATGCAGACAAGCATATATAAGCCATCTCTACGTTGTAAGAGTGATAAGTGAAGGCCGCAGAGAACGAGGCTATAAATACCCATAGCAGAGGATTGCTCTGGTACTCACTGCCTTTCAGCAACCTTTGCCCGGCAAAACTGAAAATGGTTACTATCAGGTAGCCAACCAGCAGGCTAATCAGCATTCCGCTAATAAACTGATTACCCAGACTGAACTGCAACACCCCATAAGTAGCAAAAACAGCAAACAGCAGAAATTTACAACTTCTGGCCGCAACCATCCCCTGCCCTGAGCCTTTGTTTGGTGACACTCTTTTTAGCACCAGCAAACTAATCACAACCGCGATAACAACGGTTAAATCCGGAACTGAAAAGCCGAAACTATTACCAAGGCGTACTGAAGGCAGATACTCAAACGGTCTTGCGAGTGCGAAGTAACTTCGGCTAACTACGACAAACCCGACGGAAACAGAGCAGATCAACATAAGCCTGAGTGTAAAAGCAAAGCCAAAAAACTGTAACGTGATGGCTATAATCAGACTGAAAACAGCAATGCCGGATAGAGAGTCAGCTATTTGCAGCCAAAGTATCTGGTTATCTGTAAAGCTTTTATCAATCAGCGACTGTAACTGAGCTAAAAAATAGAGCTGCTTTTGTTCAATAGTTGAAGCCTGATGTGTCAGGTTTTCGATATATCTGGCTGTTTGCTCTGTTGCCTTAAAGAAATCCTTAACTATCCCATTCCACTGCTGCGGATAGCGGTACTGTGCGGCCTGAACAAACTCCGGCGCGACCAGAAGTACCCTGCGAACCTCGACGCCATAGTGAGGAAATGCCCATAAAGGAACGGTTCTGTAATGGGATGCATCCTGATATTGATAAGCGGTGAGTTGCTCTTGCAGCGCACAGTTAAACACATAAGCACTATCTGTCATTCCCAGTAGCCTGTCGGCCGAGACTTTTAAACCTGTCTCTTCCCAGGTTTCCCGTTCGGCTGCCAACTCCGGCGGCTCACCCTTCTCTATAGTTCCACCGGGAAGAGAGAGCTTATTGGTCATCACTTCTTGTACCAGAAGCAGCTGATGATCAGCACGTATCAGACACAAAGCGCCTCTGACGGGTTTATCGCCGGCGTGCACGTTTGGTAAAGAGAGAACAAGCAACAGAAACAGCGTAGCCAACAGCTTCATCCAAGCTCCTTACAGAGCCAGTGGATATGATGAGAAAAGCCCTGCTTCTTATACAGTGCGATTGCCGGCTGGTTGAAATTCCATACTTCAACAAACATTCTCTTCACGCCTAAGTCGCTAAACATCTGTTCCAGTTTCTCAATCAATTTGCCAGCTACTTTGTTGTTTCTATGGCTTTCAATAACGTAAAGTTCATCTACCGTTCCCATGGGAACAGGCTTACTTATCTGAGAGATCAACTCACAAAACTGGCCGGTAATAAAACCGACTATGACGCCTTGCTCTACAGCAACGTAGACAAAGCAGTCGGGGTTATCCAGATAACGGGTGATGCTTTTTTCTTCTTCTATTTCAGCCGCCGTCTTAATATGGTCTGGCTGAGCAATATGGTGATGTTCATGAAGCTGATACATAAGGCGGTTGAGAAATTCAAGATCATCATAGCCGGCCATACGGATTTGAACTGAAGACAAAGTCATTACCTAATTAATTGATTTGTATTCAAGTATAAGGTTAATGACCGAATATTAGAAACAGAGAAAAAGAAAAGCGCCGCTAAATCAAGTGTCCGGGGAAAACTCAGGCACTTTAAATAACGGCGCTTGTAGCTAAGCGTTTCCGATTGATATTAGTTGTGTAGTACCCTCTCAATCTCGTTGAGGCTGGATGGATCATCAATTGTTGACGGCACAGTATAAGACTCGCCATCGGCAATCTGACGAATTACCCGACGCAAAATTTTACCTGAACGGGTCTTAGGCAGACGGTCCACTACAAGGGCATGTTTAAAGCAAGCCACCGCACCTATTTCAGTACGCACCTTACCTACCAGCTCGCCTTCCAGTGCTAGTTCATCCACTTTGACACCGTCTTTCAGTACTACCAATCCTAACGGTAGCTGCCCTTTAAGGTCGTCGTGAATACCGACAACTGCACATTCTGCTACCGCGGGGTGCCCGCCAACTATCTCTTCCATTTCACCGGTTGAGAGCCTGTGACCGGCTACGTTAATCACATCATCGATACGTCCCATAATAAACAGGTAGCCATCTTGGTCGAAGTAGCCGCCGTCTCCGGAAACGTAGTAACCCGGGAACTGGCTCAGATAACCTGTCTCAAATCTGTCATGGTTACGCCATACGGTCGGCAATGTACCTGGTGGTAATGGCCGTTTCAGTGCCACAAAGCCCTGCTGGTTTGGCGCAACACTCTCTCCGGTTTCATCCAGTACTTCGACCTGATAACCCGGAATAGGCTTGGTTGACGATCCTGCTTTCACTTCCATCATTTCAATGCCTGTCGGATTACCGGCAATTGCCCAGCCGGTTTCCGTTTGCCACCAGTGGTCGATAACCGGTTTACCGGTTTTCTCCTGCACCCATTCAAGGGTTGGCGGGTCAAGACGTTCACCGGCCATAAAGATGGTTTGCAATGAAGAGAGATCGTACTTCTCTAATTGAGTAGCTTCTGGATCTTCTTTCTTGATTGCCCTGAAGGCAGTAGGTGCTGAGAACAAGGCAGTCACCTTATACTCATGACAAACGCGCCAGAAGGCACCGGGATCAGGTGTCCGTACTGGTTTTCCTTCGAATAGTATTGAGGTGCAGCCATGAATCAGGGGAGCGTAGACAATATAGGAGTGCCCTACTACCCAGCCCACGTCAGATGCCGCCCAGAAAACATCATCCTGACTGATATTGTAGATGGTGCTCATACTGTATTTCATTGCTACAGCATGGCCGCCGTTATCACGCACAACACCTTTTGGCTTACCGGTTGTACCTGATGTATAGAGAATATAGAGAGGGTCGGTTGATTTCACCGGCACACACTCGTGAGGCGTCGCTTTTTCAACCTCCTGCTGCCAGTCCAGATCCCGTTCATTATTCAGCTCTGCCAGCTCCTGCTTACGCTGCAAAACCAGTACTTTTTCCGGCTTCCAGCGGCTGTCCATAATCGCTTTATCGACTAATGGCTTATACGGAATCACCTTACTGATCTCAATGCCACATGAGGCGGTCATAATCACTTTAGGTTCTGCATCCTCGATACGCACTGCTAATTCATTTGGGGCAAAACCGCCAAATACCACTGAGTGAATCGCACCAAGGCGGGCACAGGCAAGCATGGCCATTGCCGCTTCAGGAATCATCGGCATATAGATAACAACTCTGTCGCCCTTAGTGACGCCCTGAGCGGCCAGCATACCGGCAACTTTAGCAACCTGATCCCTTAGCTGAACATAGGTGTACTGTTTTTTACTCAGGGTAACAGGTGAATCGTAAATCAATGCGACCTTGTCTCCCCGTCCCTGCTCTACATGGTAATCCAGAGCCAGCCATGCGGTATTCAGTTCACCATCAGCGAACCATCTCTCTATACCATTCGAATCCTGCTGTAATATGGAAGAGGGAAATTTATGCCATGACAGCTGCTCTGCCTGCTGTTTCCAAAACTCCTCAGGCTGTTCTTTCGCGAATAAGTACTCTTTTTCGTAGCCAGACATTTGCACACTCCAGTGTTTTATTCATCCATTGTAGAGACAGGTACACGTACCCATCCTTCCATTATTATCCTTGCACTGCGGCTCATAGTGGCTTTTTCAACCAACCATTGCCCCTGCAGCTGTACCGCACTGGCACCGACCTTTAAGCTACCCGACGGGTGACCAAAAGTGACGGAGTTTCTCTCCCCGCCTCCGGCCGCCATATTGACCAGTGTTTCAGGTACACAGGCAGCCGATGCTATGGCCACTGCTGCGGTTCCCATCATTGCGTGGTGCAGTTTGCCCATTGAAAGAGCCCGGACAAGCAAATCAACATCATTTTCAGTAACGGTTTTTCCACTTGATGTTGTATACCGTTTTGCTCCTGAGACAAATGCCACTTTAGGCGTATGCTGCCTGCCTGCCGCTTGTTCAAGCTCAGTAATCAAGCCCATCTTTAACGCGCCATAGGCACGGATTTTTTCAAACCTTTCCAGTGCCTCGGCATCGCTATTTATGTCACCCTGTAACTCCGTGCCCTGATAACCAACTGACTCCGCATCAACAAAAATGGTTGGTATACCGGCGTTGATCAGGGTTGCCCTGAGGGAACCGATACCGGGAACTTCGAGTACATCAACCAGATTACCCGTAGGGAACATAGAGCCCTCGCCATCGGCAGGGTCAACGAAATCGACCTGAATTTCCGCTGCCGGAAAGGTAACGCCATCCAGTTCAAAGTCACCGGTTTCCTGAACATATCCGTTTTTCATAGGGACATGTATCAGAATGGTTTTCTGAATATTGGCCTGCCATACCCTGACCGTAACGATTCCGTTCTCAACCAGCCTCTCCGGTGCAACCAGCCCGGCATGAATAGCAAAAGGACCGACAGCAGCAGACAAATTACCGCAGTTTCCGCTCCAGTCGACAAAAGGCTTATCTATGGATACTTGTCCAAACAGATAATCAACATCGTGATCCGGACTGCTGCTCTCTGACACTATGACTGTTTTGCTGGTACTGGATGTTGCGCCCCCCATACCATCAATCTGTTTTTCGTACGCATCAGGGCTGCCGATAACACGCATCAATAGTTTATCCCGTGCTTCACCTGCAACCTGAGCCTGCTCCGGCAGATCTTTCAGGCTAAAGAAAACCCCTTTGCTGGTGCCTCCCCGCATATAGGTTGCGGGGATTTTTATTTGCGACGGAGTATTTCCATTGCTCTCTTTCATAATTGACTCCTAAGCAAGAAAATCCTGAGCAAAACGCTGCAACACGCCACCGGCTTTGTATACTTCCACTTCATCGGCAGTATCCAGACGACAAGTGACCGTAACCCTGCTCTCTTCCCCGCTTGCACGTCTGATGACCAGTGTTAAATCTTCGCGTGGTTTTATCTCACCAATTACGTCAAACACTTCCGTACCATCGATATTGAGTGAGTGGCGGGTATCGCCGGATTTAAACTGCAGCGGAAGCACGCCCATTCCTACAAGGTTTGTTCTGTGAATTCGTTCAAACCCTTCTGCGACAATGGTCTCCACTCCGGCTAAACGCACCCCTTTGGCTGCCCAGTCCCGCGAAGAGCCCTGACCATAATCGGCACCGGCTACAATGATTAGTGGCTGACCGCGATCCATATAGGTTTCTATGGCTTCCCACATACGCATAACCTTGCCTTCCGGCTCTACTCTGGCGTAAGAACCCTGTTTAACTTCGCCGTTCTCTTTAACCATCTCGTTAAACAGTTTAGGGTTGGCGAAGGTTGCCCGTTGGGCTGTCAGGTGATCGCCCCTGTGGGTGGCGTAGGAGTTAAAATCCTCTTCCGGAACTCCCATTTTCGCCAGGTATTCACCGGCAGCACTTGATGCCAGAATGGCGTTTGAAGGAGACAGATGATCCGTAGTGATATTGTCAGGTAACACAGCTAAAGGACGCATACCTGATAAGGTACGTTCTTTAGCAAGAGCGCCTTCCCAGTAAGGCGGCCGACGGATATAGGTACTCATTTCCCGCCAGTCGTACAGAGGATCACTGTTAGTTTTCTCATCATCCAGCTTAAACATCTGAATATAAACTTGATTGAACTGCTCAGGCTTAACGCAACTGCTGACCACCTGATCAATCTCTTCATCTGTCGGCCAGAGATCATTGAGATAGATTGGATTTCCTTTTGAGTCCGTTCCCAGGGCGTCGCTTTCGATATCAAAGCGCATGGTTCCGGCCAGAGCATACGCGACAACCAGCGGCGGTGAGGCAAGAAATGCCTGTTTCGCGTATGGATGAATGCGTCCGTCAAAGTTTCTGTTTCCTGACAGTACAGCGGTGGTATAGAGGTCACGCTCAATAATTTCCTGCTGAATTTTCGGATCTAACGCTCCGCTCATACCGTTACAGGTAGTACAGGCATACGCCACAATACCGAAGCCAAGTTTTTCCAGCTCTTCCAGTAAGCCTGCTTCTTCAAGGTAGAGTTTGGCTACTTTAGAACCGGGAGCGAATGAGCTTTTAACCCATGGCTTGCGGATTAAGCCCAGTTCATTGGCTTTCTTGGCCAGCAAGCCAGCTGCAACTACATTTCGCGGGTTACTGGTGTTGGTGCAAGAAGTGATTGCAGCGATTATTACTGCGCCATCAGGTAGCTCACTTCCTTCCTGCTGCCATGCTGCCGCAATGCCGCGCTGTGAAAGTTGATCCGTAGGAAGACGTCGGTGCGGATTGGAAGGGCCTGCCATATTGCGGCCAACCAGCGAAAGATCGAACTCCAGTACTCTTTCATACTCAGCAGTTTCTAAATCATCCGCCCAAAGGCCGGTCTGCTTAGCGTAAGTTTCAACCAGTTCAACTTGCTTATCGTCCCTGCCCGTTAGTTTCAGATAATTAATGGTCTGCTCATCGATATAAAACATGGCAGCTGTTGCGCCGTATTCCGGAGTCATATTCGAGATAGTGGCACGGTCACCTATGGTGAGCTCTCTTGCACCTTCACCGAAAAACTCAAGATAGGAAGAGACCACTTTTTTCTCACGCAGAAATTCAGTAATGGCCAGAACAATATCAGTTGCAGTAATGCCCGGTTGCCTCTTTCCTGTCAGTTTTACACCGACAATATCAGGCAGGCGCATCATTGACGGGCGGCCAAGCATAACGGTTTCCGCTTCCAGTCCGCCGACGCCAATTGCAATAACACCAAGGGCATCGACATGGGGAGTATGGCTGTCTGTTCCTACGCAAGTATCAGGAAAAGCAACACCCTGCTTCAGCTGAACCACAGGGGACATTTTTTCCAGATTAATCTGGTGCATAATGCCATTACCGGCCGGTATTACACTGACATTTTCAAAGGCGGTTTTACACCACTCAATAAAGTGGAATCTGTCTTCATTACGGCGGTCTTCAATGGCCCTGTTTTTATCAAAAGCTTCGGGGTCAGAACCCGGGTGTTCTACCGCAAGTGAGTGGTCAACAATAAGCTGAGTTTCAACTACCGGATTTACTTTTGCCGGGTCTCCGCCCTGCTGGGCGATAGCGTCTCTCAGGCCGGCCAGATCCACAAGTGCAGTCTGACCTAGAATGTCATGACACACTACCCGCGCCGGATACCAGGGGAAGTCCAGTTCACTTTTACGTTCGATAATTTGCTTCAGTGAGTCTGTCAGCGACTCCGGTGCACAACGTCGTACCAGATTTTCTGCCAGTACTCTAGAGGTATAAGGCAGGGTTTCATACGAGCCCGGCTTTATCTGATTCACCGCTTCACGGGTATCGAAATAGTCTGCCTCTGTTCCGGGAAGTTTTTTACGATATTGGCTGTTCATAGTTAGTTCCGTCATTTGCTCACCAGCGGGACACATCTGGGCATCCCGCTTCTGTTTTTGCTGCTAATCTCTCTGTTCGATCGGCAGCCACTCTTGTGCTTCCGGTCCTTCATAATCTGCGCTTGGGCGGATTATGCGGTTATTGGCACGTTGCTCATAAACATGGGCAGCCCAGCCAGTCAGACGGCTCATAACAAATATCGGGGTGAATAATTTGGTCGGAATATCAAGGAAGTGATAGGCCGATGCGTGGAAGAAGTCTGCGTTACAGAACAGGCCTTTCTCACGTTTCATTACCGCTTCTACTCTTTCTGATACGGCATACAGGTGGGTATCTCCCACTGCCTCAGAGAGATCTTTTGACCATTTCTTAATCAGTGCATTACGTGGGTCTGATTCACGATAGATAGCGTGACCAAAGCCCATGATTTTCTCTTTTGCATCCAGCATACGCAGAATCTCTTTTTCTGCTTCTTCCGGAGTCTGCCAATTTTCGATCATTTCCATTGCGGCTTCATTAGCGCCGCCGTGAAGAGGACCACGAAGTGTTCCGATTGCACCTGTGATACAAGAGTGAATATCCGAAAGTGTAGAAGCACAGACACGGGCAGAAAATGTCGATGCGTTAAATTCATGTTCAGCGTAAAGAATAAGAGAACAGTGCATCACTTTTTTGTGCAGTTCACTTGGTTTATTGTCGGTCAGCATCTTAAGGAAGTAGCCGCCGATACAGTTCTCACTGTTATCTTCAGTATCGATACGAACACCGTCATGGCTATAACGATACCAGTAACAAATGATGGCCGGGAACGTGGCCAGCATACGTTCTGTTGCGTGCTGTTGTTGTGAAAAATCCATCTCCTGCTCAAGGTTACCCAATACTGAACAACCGGTACGCATAACATCCATTGGATGGGCATCTTTCGGGATTAACTCAAGGGCATTTTTCAGCTCCTGAGGCAACCCCCGAAGGCCGACTAGACGAGTCTTATAATCGTCCAGTTCTTTCTGATTAGGCAGGTGACCTTGTAACAAAAGGTGGGCGACTTCTTCAAATTCGGCATTATTTGCCAAATCGGTAATATCGTAGCCGCGATAGGTTAAGCCTGTTCCTGACTTTCCTACGGTACAGAGAGATGTTGTACCTGCACTTTGTCCGCGAAGACCTGCACCACCAAGTTTCTTGTCCGACATGACGAACTCCTTCCCTTTATTTCTGAAGCTTCCCTACTGCTTTTGCTTCACTTAATTAACGTTATTGGATTAAATATCTGTTGCTAAATATGCTTTGCTGCCAGAAAACACCGAACACAATCACGCATAAACCCTTCCTTGGTGCTCCGCTGCGCCATCCATGACGCGGAGGGTTTGTTTATCGCTGTTTTCCTTGTAAAGAAGCCGCTACACATTTCAGCACAATTAATTAGTCATTATTTTTCAGAAAACAGCTGATCCAGCTTGTCTTCGTAATCGTGATAATTCAGATGAGCGTAAAGCTCTTTTCTGGTCTGCATCTGTTCAACAACCGCTTCCTGATTACCCTCATTTAACAGATGCTGATAAACCATCTCAGCCGCTTTGTTCATTGCCCGGAATGCACTGAGCGGATAAAGCACCATATCAACACCGTGATTGGCCAGCTCTTCCCCGCCATAAAGAGGTGTCTGACCAAACTCGGTGATGTTTGCCAGAATTGGCACATGCTCACCAGTGGCTGAGGATAGTGCGCTTGAGAATGTCTGGTACTGGCTTAGTTCTGTCATTGCTTCCGGAAAGATCATATCGGCACCGGCCTCAACACAGGCAATGGCGCGTTCAATGGCGGAATCAATCCCTTCAACGGCCAGTGCATCAGTTCTTGCCATAATGACGAAGTCGTCGTTATTTCTGGCATCTACCGCCGCTTTAATACGGTCAACCATCTCCTGCTTACTGACGATGGCTTTGTTAGGCCTGTGTCCACATCGCTTCTGAGCCACCTGATCTTCCATATGAACGGCAGCGGCGCCTGCTTTCTCCATCGCCTTAATAGTACGGGCAATGTTAAAAGCACCACCAAAACCAGTATCGATATCCACCATCAGAGGCAGATCGCAGGCGTTAGTGATTCTGTCTACATCCACCAAAACATCGTTCAGTGTGGTAATACCTAGATCCGGCAAACCATAGGATGCGTTGGCGATACCACCACCGGAAAGATAAATGGCCTGATGACCGACGTTCTTGGCCATCATGGCGCAGTATGGGTTAACCGTACCGACAATCTGTAACGGATTGTTTTCTTTAACAGCGAGGCGAAACTTAGCGCCCTGACTTAAACTCATGAGTGGTTCTCCTTTCCTGACTCCATCTGTTGCTCGATAAGAATTCTGCTACCGGATATATGCCTGCGCATTAAAAGTTCGGCCAGCTCTTCATCGCGGTTAGCTATCGCTTTTAAAATAAACTTATGTTCTTCAAGGGCTTTTTCTGGTCTTGAGTGAGACCGTGGTGACTGATAGCGATACATACGTAGCAAGTGATATAACTCGTCGCATAAAAGGGCTATCAGCTTTTTATTTCTGCTTGCTTTGATGATTCGGTAGTGAAAATCGAAGTCTCCTTGTTGCTGAAAATAAGATTTACCCTCTACCTGATCGATATGCTTTGAATGTGTCGACAATAACTGTTTTAAGGCGTCGAGCTCTTCCTCGCTGATATTTCTCGCAGCAAGGCGTGCCGCCATCCCCTCAAGAGACTCCCTTACTGCATACAGTTCGGACAAATTCTCTGAGGAAAAGGTAACGACTCTGGCACCAACATGGGGAATTCTCTCAATCAGACCCAGACCTTCCAGTCGCATAATCGCTTCCCGCAACGGCCCGCGGCTAACGCCGAACTGCTTAGATAATTCCGGCTCAGAAATTTTCTGCCCGGAGGCTAATTCACCACTGACAATGGCTTCAATCAGGTACTCAGTCAGGTTTTCTGACTTAGTCCCTTCTTTCTCTGCGGTGCGCCTGTTTTTATCTGCAACTAAACCCATTTATAAATTCCAGAATGTTAACAATATGTAAGAAACAGTATAAAAATAGACCATCAGGCGGCATCTACACAAGAAGATTGTCGACAAACTAGACTAATGTCTAAAGCCAAGTGTAAAGAAAATTATCAGTAGAAAGGCGTATTGAGGGGCTTTCTGTACATAAAAGGGCGAATTACCAACCGGTTAAGTAAGGGATTGTCGACAATCGGTAGAAGCTGTTAAAGAAAGAGCGACAGTTTGCATAGTTAGAGTGGTCTAACCATTGAGAGTGAAATTATTAGAGTATATACTCTATTTTTTATTTATCTCCGGTGTCAATTGAATGATCACCCATAAGATCCGATTTACCACATTACTTGTGGCGTTTGCTGTTTCACCTTTCAGTCATTCTGCTGAAATCAGTTTTGAGCAGGCGTGGCAGCTTTTGCAGGACAAGAACAATCCGATAGCGGCAAGTAAAGCAAATGTCGACAGATATAAACATTTGCAACAGTCTAAACAGGCTCTTAACTACCCCACTATCTCCGTAGGTGCTAACTATACCCGTCTGGATAGTGATGTAACCGTCAACGGCGAACAGCTACTGGATAGCCTTGATTCCGCCAGTAGAGCCTCTCTCGGCCAGATTCTGGCAGGCTTAGCCGCTGGAAACCCGGCACTAGCCGGTGCACTAAGCGGATTAAATCCCGTCTCTACCATAGCCGAAAAAGATCTGTTTACCTCTTCTATACGCGCGACATGGCCGCTGTTTACCGGTGGCAGAATTACCGCAGCGCAAAATATTGCTGCCGGCCAGACAGACGAAGCTGTTGCTCAGTTAAAGATAGAAGTTCTGGCTCAGTATGAAGATTTGGCCAAGTACTATTTTAGTGTGGTTCTTGCCCGTCAGGTTCTTCAGACCCGTCAATCTGTGGAAGCGGGGCTGACAAAACACCGCAACTTTGCCCTGAAGATGGAAAAACAGGGTCAGATTGCTAAGGTTGAACGACTTCAGGCAGAAGCATCACTGGCAAAGGCGGTTGTAGACAGAAAGAAAGCGGAAAAAGATGTTGAGATAGCGGTTTCTGCCCTTAGTCAGATACTTAACCAAAACGAAAAAGTACTGCCGAACACTGAGTTATTTATTAACCAGTCACTGCCCCCGAAATCCGCTTTTACAGAGCAGACCCTGAACACCTATCCGGGGTTGGATCTACTGGCAGCGAAAAAGAAGCAAGCAACCAACTTAATCAAAGCAGAGAAAGGCCGCTACTTCCCTCAGGTAATGGCTTATGGCAACTACACCCTGCATGAAGATGACACATTGGCGAGTGAAATGGCGCCCGACTGGATGGTCGGCATAGGTGTCAGCCTGCCCCTTGTTGACTCCAGTGGCCGATCGGAAAACATGCAGGCAGCACAAAGCGCCGTATTACAGATCAACCATCTTAATCAGCAGGCGGTAAAAGATCTTACTCTGCTGGTGGAGAAAACCTATTTCGAAGCGCAACAGGCCGTCGAAGAGGCAGAAGGCTTACAGGTAAGCATTACCCTCGCCGATGAGAACCTTAAGTTAAGAAACAGAGCATTTTCACAAGGGCTTTCTACCTCACTGGAAGTGGTTGACGCAGAACTGTATCTGGCCGGAGTAAAAACCCAGCAGGAACTTGCCCGTTTTAACTACCTAATTGCACTGAACAAGCTGCTGGCCCTGAGTAACGAAATCAATACATATAATCAGTACGAACGAACGGCGTACCAACCAGTTAACGACGAGGCAACTCAATGAACAAAGTAAAACCAATTTTAGTCACCTCTGTTGCTGTCGGTATTGCGGCTTGGGTCGGATATAGTTTTTATCAGGCCTACCAGCCTGAGCCGGTAAGACTGCAAGGTCAGATTGAAGCTCAGCAATACAGCATTTCATCTAAAGTCGCCGGCCGTATCGATCAAGTGATGGTAAAAAAAGGCGATATGGTCAGAGAGGGAGATCCTATCTTTACTCTGTATAGCCCTGAAATTGATGCCAAGCTTGAACAGGCCAAAGCCGGTCAGGAAGCGGCCGGTGCATTGGCTCAGGAAGCTCAGAACGGGGCAAGAAGCCAGCAAATCTCTGCTGCCAAAGACCAGTGGCAGAAAGCCAAAGCAGCGGCACAGCTTGCAGAAAAGACCTTTAACCGGGTAGATAATCTGTATAAAGATGGCGTTGTTGCCGAACAGAAAAGAGATGAAGCGCTGACACAATGGAAAGCGGCCGAATATACACAGAGTGCGGCCTATCAGATGTATCAGATGGCCAGAGAAGGCGCCCGTGCAGAGACCAAACGCGCTGCAGAAGAGAAAGCCCGTATGGCGGCGGGAGCCGTTGCGGAAGTTGAAGCTTATGCTGCTGACACCCGGATAAAAAGCTGGTTTAACGGCGAAGTCTCACAGGTACTGCTCAACAGCGGCGAGCTTGCGCCTCAGGGCTTCCCCGTGGTTACCGTCGTTGATATGCAAGACGCGTGGGCTGTATTTAATGTGCGGGAAGACTTACTTAAAGATTTTCAGAAAGGTAAAACCTTTACCGGTTACCTTCCTGCCCTGCAGAAAAACGTTGAGTTTAAAGTGACTCATATTTCAGTGATGGGAGACTTTGCGACCTGGCGCTCAACCGATGCCTCTCAGGGTTTTGATTTGCGCACATTTGAAGTTGAAGCTAAGCCTGTGAACGAGCAGTTGACTGACCTTAGGGTTGGCATGAGCGTTTCTGTCGAGCTTTAACTATGCAGCTTAATCAAAAACCATCCCAGTGGCATGTGATCAGCAGCGATAAATGGCTGCTCTCCTGCCTGACTTGGATTCCTCTTATCCTCGCCCTCACTATGTGGTGGATTTTTTCGCAGGGGATCGCCCGGGATCTTCCCGTTGGCATTGTTGACCTGCAGAAAAGTAGTTTGTCTAGAACCCTTGTCAGGGAAATAGACGCCACTGCGTCCCTCAAGGTAGAGGAATCCTTTACTGACGTCGCTCAGGCAAAAAATCAGCTAATTACCGATAAAGTGTATGCCTATATGGTTATCCCGCGAAACTTTGACCGCGATATCCGTCTCGGGCTGGACCCGCAGGTATCTGTCTTCTATAACAGCCAGTATATTCTGGTTGGCAAGCTGATTAATTCTGCTGTTTTGCAGGCTCACGGAACCTTTAATGCAAAAGTCGGAGCTTTAAAACAGTTGGCCAAAGGTAACACCACATCAAGCTCTGCTGTTGCCAAAACCGTTGCAGTACGCAACCAGATAACTCCCCTGTTTAACCGAAACGGCAACTACGCTCAGTTTTTGGTAACGGCAATAGTTCCGGCTTTGTGGCAGATTTTTATTGTTACCGGAACCATACTGGCTCTGACAGCCAATCACAGAATCTACGGTTTAGAAGGAATGCTGGGGGGCTCAAAGGCAAAGTCTTGTTTCTGTTTTATTCTGTTCTACCTGCCATTTTATATGCTGATGGGAATTGGTTTTTTGCTGTGGTTTTATATCGGTCTCGATTTTCCATTTGAGGGGACACTGGCTCCGCTGATTTACGCCCAGTTTCTTACCATACTGGCTAGTATGGCTATGGGGGCGTTCTTCTTTTTTCTTACCCTTGACCCCGCAAGAGCGATGAGTTTCGCCGGTGCATTTACCGCTCCCAGCTTCGCCTTTCTCGGGGTGACATTCCCTGTCAGCGATATGGGCTCACTGGCACAATGGTGGCGAAGCCTTCTTCCGGCCAGTCACTATATCGAAGCTCAGATAAGTCAGGTTAGTTACAATGTCACACCATGGCAAACCATTAGTGACCTTACTCCGTCAATGGCCGGCTATCTTATTCCCCTGCTACTGTGCGTCCCTCTCATTAGCAGACACTTAGCAAAATCGGGGGGCTCAGAATGAACAGTGTTGAACTGATTAAAAATGAGTTCAAAGGGATTTTCACTAATCCGGTGATTGTCCTGACTCTGTTTGCCGGTGTCGTGTTCTACTCATTTTTGTATCCTTTGCCCTACTCTCATCAGACTCCGCGAGAACAGGAAATTGTGGTGGTTAATCAGGATAAAAGCCTGACCAGTTTGCAGCTGGAAAGGATGGTTGATGCCACTCCTCAGGTTAAAATCACTCACAGACGTCATACACTTGAAGAGGCGAAGCAACTGTTTCTAAAAGGAGAGGCCAAAGGAATACTGTTTATACCTAAACACTTTTACCGTGACCTGCTACTTGGCAAAAGCCCGACACTGGCCTTTGCCGGAGATTCCGCTTATTTCCTTGTTTACGGAACAGTAGTCGAAGGACTGGCGAAAGCGAGCGGAACTCTTGCTGCCAAGGCAAAAGTCACCAAGCTTTTAATGGAAGGCAGCCCCCTCTCTGCTGCCCAGCAGCAGTTCTCAGCAAGCTCGGTAAATTTAAAACCGACCTTTAACCCAACTATTGGTTATGTAGATTATGTTGTTCCGGCGGTATTTGTACTAATTCTCCAGCAAACCCTGATTATGGGCGTCGGCCTTATGGGAGGAACTCAGAAATATGGTCTTGGATACTGGAGTAAAGTACCTCACTTAAAGCTGTTGTTGGTAAGAAGCCTGATCTTTGTTTTTATCTACTACTTCCTCTCCATGTATTACTTTGGCTTTAGTTTTGATTACTACCATATAAGCCGCCTGGCAGAGCCTGAAACCTTATTAATGCTGCTTCTGCCCTTTTTGCTGACCAGCAGTTTTATCGGTTCGTTACTTGGAACACTATTACCAAGAAGAGAACTGGTAACCTTTGTGGTGTTAATAAGTTCAATGCCACTAATATTCATCGCAGGGTTTATATGGCCGCTTGAAAGTGTCCCAACCCCTTTGATTGCATTATCCAACCTGTTCCCTTCTACTCCTGCGATACAGAGCTTCGTCAAGATAAATCAGATGGGTGCAGATTTATCGCAAGTCATTAAGCAATATGGCCTGATGTGGATACAGTGCTTAAGCTGGGGAGTTTTGGCTTATTTTGCTGACAGAAAATTTAGACAAGTACAGAGCTAGCAGATCAATAAAGGGGCATCATGCCCCTTTATTGTTTTGTATTTTGTTGAGGAGTTTTTACAAACCCATCTGTTCAGAAATTTGTTTGATTTCTCTTAAATCCAGCTTATGAACTTCAATCATTTGATCTATCTGACTTAGTTCAGAGTTTACTGCATCCTGCTGGTCACAGGACTTAGACGATGCGTCCCAGGACTTTCCTTCAAGATAGATATCACACTGCTTCTTATAGGTTTCCAGTTTAGGGGCTAAGGCTTCACGCTCTTCCTGAAGCTTGGCGAGTTGCTGCTTTATACTAAACTCCCGCTGGAAGAGCTCACGCGAACGCTCAAGTACGGCAGTTTGTAGGTCGCTCTGACGATTAAGTGAGCTTAGCTGACCAATTTGCTCATCTATCTGTTTCTGCTGAGCCTGAACCCGCTCTTCCAGCTCTATATTAAGTTTTTCCAGTTCAGTGACCATAGCGCCTGACTGAGCGAGTTTCTGCTGAAAATCTTCAGTCATTACATCAATTTGTTCAGATACTCTCTGTTCGATTAGCTGATCGATATTCTCTTGTTTTTGCTCTATCTGAATCACTTTTTCAGTGACGATTTGCTCTTTTTCACTCTTAATAGACTCGATTTTTGCCTCAAGTGAAATATAGGCAGACTGCCATTTGCTATTGGTTGCATACGAACCAATCAATCCACCCATTGCCAGACCCAACACAGCCGCCGTTGCGATATAAAGGATATTTTTACTATCCCGCTCCTCAATAACAACAACGTTTTCGTCTTGATCCAAAGGCTGGTCTTCATTATTCACTACTTACCTACTCCTAACTTAACGGGATAGCTCACTAATTACGATTAAAATGGTATATATAGCGAGGCCGCACAAAAATGCTATGGTGACGCCTTGCTGGACATTTTTATTGGTACGGTAACGAAACAAAAATACCGACAACGCAATAAAGGCTGCGATTGCAACAAGTCTGGTCATATAACCTCCGTACATAACGTCTAGCAACATTCAGACCATATTCTGAAATGGCACTTTGTATTTATAGCATTAAATATCAAAGGATTGCTAAGTTTGTCTTAAGTAATGTTTAAATCTAACCGGCAATATCAACCCATTGTAAAAAATTATCTATTTCTTTCTGATGAGATATTCATCAGATGTAAATCATCTGTTACTTTGCAACCCTGACTACATTTCAATTCTACAGTGCATAATAAACAGGCTAAAACCTTGCACTCCCGTCGAATACGAAGGCATATGCAGCAAACAAGCACACAACAATGCAGCAAAAAAAATCCCCGCGCTGCTCCATTTCCTGTAAACAATTATTGCAGTTTACATATTATTAACGCCGCACATCAGCTAACCCTTTAATTAATATTAGTATTTAATCTTGTCATAGCTAACTTTTTATGTAACATATGCTGCCTTGATTAATTTTGTAAAGTTAATCAGTTCCGATGAAGACTATAGGAGAAAGACAACGCACCCTATTTGAGTGTTTTGTCTGCCGAAGAAGCACAGCGAAGTAACTTAATTCGTTTAATCTTTCAGGTGCCGCACGCGCGGTGAGGACTGTAGTTGGAGGAACCTCTGGAGAGAACCGTTTAATCGGTCGCCGAAGGAGCAAGCTTGTTTATACAGGTCAAACTCTCAGGCAAAAGGACAGAGGAGTGGAAAGTTACAACCTATTTTTGCCCAATTTAGTTATATCTGGTGATCTATCACCGGTCTTTCCCTCTTCTCCTTAAATTTTTGTTTTATTAAGGGGAAAGCAATGAATAATTTTCAATCTCTACTTCAAACCATAGACAGTTTTGTCTGGGGACCACCACTACTGATTCTGCTGGTCGGAACCGGTGTTTACTTTACTTTTCGTCTGGGCTTACTTCAGTTCAGGCACCTGCCAACAGCGTTAGCTCTGGTTTTTTCCCGCTCGGATAAAAACAAAGGTCAGGGTGACGTATCCAGCTTTGCCGCTCTTTGTACAGCACTTTCTGCCACCATTGGTACAGGTAATATTGTTGGTGTTGCAACCGCAATTAAACTTGGAGGTCCGGGAGCACTGTTCTGGATGTGGCTTGCTGCCCTGTTTGGAATGGCAACTAAGTACGCCGAATGTCTGCTGGCGGTAAAATACCGTAAAACTGATGACAAAGGTCAGATGGTCGGCGGTCCTATGTACTACCTGCAGTACGGTGTCGGTTCTAAAGTTCTGGCAACCATGTTTGCGATTTTTGCCCTTGGTGTTGCCTGTTTTGGTATCGGTACCTTCCCACAGGTAAACGCCATTCTGGACGCCTCTCAACTTTCATTTGGTGTATCGCGTGATGTTTCTGCTGTTGTACTGACTCTGCTGGTCGCATTTGTCACCATTGGCGGTATTAAATCTATCGCAAAAGTTGCCGGCAAAGTGGTTCCTGCCATGGCGGTGTTCTACGTTATCGCCTGCCTGATGGTTCTGGTAAGCAATGCAGATCAACTGCTGGCAGCCATTGAGCTGGTTGTGGTATCTGCCTTTACTTCTACCGCAGCAACGGGTGGATTTTTAGGTGCGTCGATAATGCTGGCAATTCAGTCTGGTATCGCCCGCGGTGTATTCTCTAACGAATCCGGTCTGGGTAGTGCGCCAATGGCCGCAGCGGCAGCGAAGACCGACTCTTGTGTCCGTCAGGGTCTAATCTCAATGACAGGGACCTTCTTTGATACCATTATCATCTGTACCATGACCGGCCTTGCGCTAATTATGACAGGTGCATGGCAGAGTAATTACGCCGGCGCAGAAATGACCACCTACGCTTTTGAACTTGGCCTGAACTCCGATACTTTCGGCCCTATGCTGGTTTCTATCGGTCTTATGTTCTTCGCCTTTACTACCATTCTTGGCTGGAACTACTACGGTGAACGTTGTGTGGTATTCTTGCTGGGAACCAAAGCGGTGCTGCCGTACAAGATTATTTTCCTTGCTTTGGTGGCATCCGGCGCATTCCTTCACTTAGATATGATTTGGCTGATTGCTGATATCGTAAACGGGCTGATGGCGGTACCAAACCTGATTGGTCTGATTGCCCTTCGTCATGTAGTCATCGAAGAGACAAAACGATTCTTCGATATCGATACAGAAAGTGAAGAAGAGCTTTCCTTCCAGCACAGTTAAGGTTGAATAAGCAAGCAAAAAGGCCCGTCATTTTGTCAGTAACGGGCCTTTTTTATTGGTGATAAGAATCAGGTTGTCGGCGGTTCTTCCAAAATCAACTTAACGCCCAATGCAATCAGAACAGTACCTGTGATTCCTTCCATCCAGTTAAGAAAAGCGCTGTTCTTAATCAGTTTAGTGGCAGAGCCTACAGTACCGGCCAGAGCACACTGCCACGCCATGGAAATAACAAAGTGAATACCCGCCATGGTCAGAGACTGAATAAACGGCGAGTAATTAGGGTCAATAAACTGAGGAAGAAAGGCCAGATAAAAAACCGCCGTTTTCGGGTTTAACACATTAGACAGAAAACCTTCACGCAGAGATCGTTTAGCATCAAACTGTCTCTGCTGAGTCACTTCAACGTTAAGTTTATTGTTACCGCGGAATGTCGATTTTAATCCTGAAATGCCAAGCCAGATCAGATAAGCCGCCCCTATCCACTTCATCACCTGAAAAGCTTCAGCCGATTGCAGCAAAATAGCGGAAACCCCAATTGCCGAAAATGTTGCATGAACAAAAAGACCTGAACAGATACCCAGACTGGTAATATAGCCGTCCTTCGCCCCGGAACGGCTGGAATTTCTGATGATAACGGCGGTGTCCAGACCGGGAGTGACAGTAAGAATAGTTATGGCGATTAAGAACGCCTCAAAATTAACAATGTGCAAAAATAGATCCTCTGTAATGCTTTCCCTTTATTCTCCTTATATCAACATTCCTTTGATAAACCAATAGTTCCGGCAGCCTATTTACATGCCGATAATCTGAGACTTTACTGATTTCAGTGCTAAAATAGCTTTTTTTGCAAATGGAATAATAAGTTATGCAGGCTTATCAAAAGCTAACTGAGCATTCAAAAAAAATCTCACACTTTAATCATCTGGCTGCCATCTGCGGCTGGGATCAGGCCGCGGTTATGCCTTCAGGCGGTAATCAGGCGCGCTCTGAAGCGATGGCCGAGCTTTCGGTTCATATCCATAAGTTAATGACAGAACCTCAATTGGCTGAGTGGTTCGATAAAGCAGAACAAGAAGAGCTTAACTCTGAACAGCAGGCAAGCCTGCGCGAATTAAAACGCGGCTGGCAACAAGCCAACGTATTACCAGAAGAACTGGTACAGAAGAAATCTCTGGCAGGTTCAAAATGCGAGCACGCATGGCGTAGCCAACGTGGCGAAAATAACTGGCAGGGTTTTGCTGAAAACTGGAAAGAAGTGGTTGCTTTATCCAAGGAAGAAGCAACGATTCGCGCTGAAGCATCAGGCCTTTCTGCCTATGACGCAATGCTTGATCTATACGAAGCCGGCACCAGCAGTGCTTCACTGAATACCCTGTTTGCTGATGTAAAACAGTGGTTACCGGGATTAATCGATCAAGTGATCGACAAGCAGAATCAGCAACAGATTCTTCTGCCGCAAGGCCACTACCCGGCGGCAAAACAGAAGGAGTTAGGCTTAGAAGTCATGAAGCTTCTTAAGTTTGACTTCACCCACGGCAGACTGGACGAAAGTGTTCACCCTTTCTGTGGTGGTGTGCCTCAGGATGTCCGTATTACTACCCGTTACGATGAAAAGGACTTTATCCAGTCACTGATGGGAACCGTACATGAAACCGGCCATGCCCGTTATGAACAAGGTTTGCCTAAGTCTCTGGCTGGTCTACCTGTTGGTGAAGCGCGCTCAATGGGTATTCACGAATCACAGTCACTGTTTTTCGAGATGCAGGTAGGCAGAAACGACACCTTTATCAACCATCTGGCTCATATGGCGGCTAATGCGTTCGGTACTGAGAGTGACGCTGTTTTCTCCGCGGACAACTTTAAAAAGCTATACACCCGGGTAGAAAAAGGATTTATCCGCGTTGATGCTGACGAGCTCACCTACCCTGCTCACGTCATTCTGCGCTATGAGATTGAACGCGACCTGATCAACGGTGTGATTGACTACAAAGACGTTCCTGAGTTGTGGGATCAGAAAATGCAATCTTATCTTGGCTTAACCACCAAAGATAACTATAAGAATGGCTGTATGCAGGATATCCACTGGACAGACGGCGCTTTCGGCTATTTCCCTAGCTACACACTTGGTGCTATGTATGCAGCTCAGTTTATGGCGGCCATGCGCAAAACTGTTGATGTAGAATCAGCGATCGCCTCGAAAGATCTTTCTCCGATCTTTAACTGGTTGTCTGAAAATATCTGGAGTAAAGCAAGCCTGCTGCAAACAGATGATTTAGTAAAAGCGGCGACAGGTGAAACTCTGAATGCCGATTACTTCCAGAAACATTTAACAAGTCGTTATCTATAACCTAGTGCGGGAACAGCCTGACTGTTCCCGCTATAATTCCATATCTAATTAATTTAAGTCTTTGATGATTTGGTGCCGATATAGAGCACTAATTAAATCTTGTTTCGTATGCAAAATTAGCATCACATAGGCTTTGTCATCGATTACTTCATAGAGACATCGATACGAACTCTCTAACCTTTCCTGAAACTTGATTCCGAAATCTAGCAACGTAGCGTTATATCTGTACCGTTCCGGGTTTTCTGAGATAGCATCATAATTCCGATTTACTAAACCGTCAGTAAACGCTGCGACTTGCTGTTAGGAATGGTTCTCAACTGCAAGGGATTCTATTTCCAACAAACAGTTAACCGCCATTTCAGTGAAGATGACTTCCAAGTGTTAGCTCCTTGCTTCGCGAAGGCGTTCTAATACTTCTTTTTTTGAATGAACCCTACCAGCAGAAACGTCTTCTTTGGCCATCATAGCTAACTTCAATAGCGCATTTGCTTGTCGCTCAGCATGAATAACCCGCTCTTCCTGTTCTCTTTCTTCCGCCGTTTGGATATACAGTTCAGCACTGCCATTTTTTGTTATAACGCAGCCACCTTTAAAGGCATCAGGATTACCAAGGCTATCTTTTGCTGCACGTTGTGACATGGTATGAGTCTTATTCATAGTGACCTCGCTAAAAGTTACACAAAAATTTTATGCCAACACTGTTTAGAGATCAAATATAGCCTCAATTTATCCCTATCAGGTTAAATATATGGTTCACAAGATTATTGGTAACAAAGGCTGGCCTAGTTTCTGGTTCAGCCTTTATATAACGTAATCAAATTACGATCTGGCGTGATGACCAGTTTATATGGACAACTGATAAGCACAGATATTCACTGCGCTGGCAAGGTTTAGTGAGTCTATCTTACCGCTACCTGCGATAGTAAAAGGCTGAGCATTACAGTCGGCTAATGCTTGCTTAGGTACGCCACGGGCTTCATTACCAAACAGATAGCATTCATAATCAGAAAACTGGCAAGAGTTGACTTTATCCCCTTGCATATCCAGATAGGCAAAACGATCAAAGCGTTGATTAAGTTCAGTAAGCTCAATCCCTTGCTCTACAGGCAGATGAAAAATGGCACCCATGCTAGAACGAACCACTTTAGGGTTATAGGGATCAACGCTGTTGTTACTTAATAGCAAGCGAAAGTGACCAAACCAGGCAAGGCTACGTAAAATGGTCCCCAGATTTCCTGGGTCCTGTACCTCATGTAAGTAGATGCAGCGCTCACCTTCTTGCAGAGGCGCGCTCTCTGTTTTAGCGGGTAAAGGAACGCAGGCGATAATGCCTTGTGGCGTTTTAGTATCACTTAGTCCGGCCATCTGTTTCTTATTAATAACAGTAATCGAGTACGAATGAGTAAGCTGCTCTGCCCACGCCTGATACTCTTCAGTTACATATAAAATGGTCTCTTTAAGATAGGGCTGCGTCTGCGCTGCTTTATCCAGCTCGAGGATCAGGTGTTCCCCTTCAACTAAATAGTGACCAAATTGTTCACGATATTTTTTTTGATGCAGCTTCTTTGCATTATCCAGTTTCATATATTGTCCGGTTTTATGTGGCTTGCTATTTCTTCGCCGGCGATTGTACTCTTTTGTCCGGTAAAATGTCACCACCCCAACTCTGCAGATATTGGCAAATCAACAGGACACGATTACAATAGCGCTCCTTAAATTTTACCAATATGGCGAATAACCTATGGCACGTTCAAAAACCAGCAAAAAATGGCTCGATGAACACGTAAACGATCCTTATGTAAAAAAAGCTCAAGCCGACGGTTATCGCTCGCGGGCAAGTTATAAGCTAATCGAAATTAACGAAAAAGATCAGCTTATAAAACCGGGCGATATCGCTATGGATCTTGGTTCAGCACCGGGTGGCTGGTCGCAGATTGTTGCTCCTCTTGTCGGAGATAACGGTAAGGTTATCGCCTCAGATATTTTGCCTATGGATGGCCTGATGGGTGTCACCTTTATTCAAGGCGACTTTACCGATGAAGCGGTTTACGAGCGTATTTTGCAAACCATCGACGGCAAAGGGGTTGATGTCGTTATCTCTGATATGGCTCCCAACATGAGCGGCGTAAAAACCACCGACCAGTACAGCTCAATGTATCTGGTTGAGCTTGCTCTGGATATGGCGCGTAATGTGCTTAAGCCGGGTGGCAACTTTTGCGCTAAGGTTTTTCAGGGCGTTGGTTACGAAGAGTATGTAAAAGATGTCCGCACTTCATTTAACAAGGTAATTATCCGTAAGCCTGCGGCTTCACGCCCACGTTCCCGTGAGGTATATGTGGTCGGCAAAGGATTTAAAGGCTAACTCGGGTCAATTAACTCCCCTTTTGCATCTATTTCGTTAAATTTATTTCCTTTAATAGATGTGCTGAGGGGAGAAATTTTACCTGACGTTTTTGATTTATTTTTCCGGCTTACTTTTCCAGCCTTTATTTTTCAAGCCTTTATTTTTCAAGTAATGGACGTTTGTTCTCTACGCCATTCCACTCATCTGCATCTTCGGGTGCTGGTATTACCTCGGTAATATTAGGCCAAATCTTACAAAGTTCTGCATTAAGCTCAATAAACTCAATCTGATCGGAAGGCACTTCCGTATCCTGATAAATGGCATCAGCCGCACATTCAGGTGCGCACAGGGAGCAATCGATGCAGATATCCGGATCGATCGCTAAAAAATTGGGACCTTCAAAAAAGGCATCGACCGGGCAAACTGCTACACAGTCGGAGTACTTACATTTGATGCAGTTCTCTGTCACTACAAAAGTCATTTAAACGCTATTTCTTCATTTATCGAGTGTGGCGTGATTTTAAAGAATACCCCTCAAAACACAAGTTTCTTTGTTAGTGATATCGTGTAAAATCCAACCCTTAATTTCGTACTTCGATCTTATCCTGCCCTGACGGAAAGGCCGTCCGGCATATAAAAGAGACATTTATCTATGCTACGTTTAACAGACATCAAACTGCCCCTCGATCACGATGAGCTTGCACTCGAACAAGCCATTCTGAAAAAACTAAAAATTAAAAAAGAGCGACTGTTGTCCTTTACTATGTTCAGACGTGGTTACGATGCCCGTAATAACAAAAACATTCAGCTTATCTACACCCTTGATGTTGAGGTAGACAAGCCGTCAGAGCTTCTTGAAAAGTTTGCTGATGATCACCGCGTTAAAGAGACGCCGGATATGAGCTATAAGTTTGTTGCGCAGGCACCTGAGCAATTAGAGGAGCGACCGGTAGTTATCGGTTTTGGTCCTTGCGGACTATTCTCTGCCCTTATTTTGGCGCAGATGGGCTTTAAACCAATTGTTCTTGAACGTGGTAAGGCTGTGCGTGAGCGTACAAAAGATACCTTCGGTTTCTGGCGCAAACAGCCACTGAATCCTGAGTCAAATGTGCAATTTGGTGAAGGCGGCGCTGGTACCTTCTCAGACGGCAAGCTTTATACCCAAATCAAAGATCCAAATCACTATGGCCGCAAAGTCATTAATGAGTTTGTTGAAGCCGGTGCACCGGAAGAGATTCAATATGTGAGCAAGCCACATATTGGTACGTTTAAGCTGGTCGGCATGATTGAGAAAATGCGGGCAAAAATCATCGAACTGGGTGGTGAAATCCACTTTAGTACCCGTGTCGATAAACTCGATCTTGTCGATAATCGGGTTCAGGGCCTGCATCTATCAAATGGTGAGTACCTGAAAAGCCGCCACGTTATCCTTGCTGTTGGTCATAGTGCCCGTGATACGTTTAGCTCACTGTATGAGCAAGGTATCTATATGGAAGCAAAACCATTTTCAGTGGGCTTCCGTATAGAGCATGAACAGAGTGCTATTGACCGTTGCCGTTTTGGTGACAATGCGGGTCACCCTTTGCTGGGTGCCGCTGACTATAAACTGGTGCATCACTGTAAGAACGGGCGTAGTGTTTATAGTTTCTGTATGTGCCCGGGAGGAACTGTGGTTGCAGCCACGTCTGAAGAGGGGCGCGTAGTAACAAACGGTATGAGCCAGTACTCGCGACATGAACGAAATGCTAACAGTGCCATTGTGGTCGGTATCTCCCCTGAAGAGGATTACCCGGGCCACCCGTTAGCCGGGATTGAGTTCCAGCGTAAACTGGAAGCCTTAGCCTTTAAAGAAGGTGGCGAAAACTACCATGCGCCAGCCCAGTTAATTGGTGACTTCCTGGCAGGGAAATCAAGTAAAGAGCTTGGGGAGGTTCAGCCGTCTTATACACCGGGTATAACCCTTGCTGATCTTAGTAAAGTAGTACCGGACTATGTTACTGAAGCCATCCGTGAAGCGATTCCAGCGTTTGAAAAGAAAATCAAAGGATTCTCAAAACCGGACGGCATGCTGACAGGCGTTGAAACCCGTACATCTTCTCCTATCTGTATCAAGCGTGGTAAAGATTTTCAGAGCATCAGTACCCCGGGTCTTTATCCTGCCGGTGAAGGCGCAGGTTATGCTGGCGGAATCCTGTCGGCAGGGATCGATGGTATCCGTGTTGCTGAAGCGGTAGCCCGCGCAATGACTGAGTAACGATAAACAGCAAAAACAACATTCAAAAGGCCTGACATTGTCAGGCCTTTTTCTGTGATGCACTTTTCTCAACAGAACTTGCATTAATAGCATTTTTTTTATTATTAACCTGCTTCATGATACCGATGGGCGCTGAATTAGCTTCAGCGTAATAATAACGATAACCTGTCCGGTACTCGCAAATGAAGAAGTTTAAATTTCAAATTTTAAGTTCATTAAGTATCATTCTTATTTCGGTTGTTTCAACCATTATATTCCTTAATCATCAATCCTTTAGTGCTGAAAGCATACAGTTGAGCAAAGAGCTTCTCAGACAGCAAAGTCACTCCTTTAAATCCGTTCTCGAAGAGCGCTTTAGTGGCTACAAACAGGCCCTTTCCGCTATATCTGCCTCAAGTTCAGACATTGAAGATAACCGACTGTCTGAACAACTAATAAAACAACTTCAGCCCCTTAGCCGTGCTTATAAAGAGATTAGTCAGGGGATCCGTGTGTTTAACAAGGACGGAGATGTTTTTAATGAAAACGGCAAGCTACTCGGTTATAACGTAAAAAAACTGAACCGATCCTATTACAGGGCGATATTTCAGCAGGGGGAGGATTTCTTTGTTTCAGAACCGATAACATCAGCCCTTACAGGTAAAGAGATCATCATTATTGTTCAGAAGCTGACTGACTCAGTAGCTGTAGGAACTTCAGCATTTCTGAACTCGGTTATTGCACAGGATAATCAACCTGAGAACCTGTTCCTGTATAGCAAAAACGGCACTATTTTAATCTCCCCCTACCCTGAGCTTAAAGGAAAGAAGATTAGCGATGTGCGTAACCAGTACGCAAACTTCAGCAAAAGCATGCCAGAGCTAAACTATACCGTTAATCATAAAGGAGACAGTATAGACTTTACTGCCTTCTGGGACAGTTTTGATATTAACGGCTGGAGTATAGGGACCTTTGAAAAAGATCAAGTTATAGAGAGTGCCGCATCAGAACAGCTTATTCATTCAGTTTTGATTACTCTTATATGCCTCGGGCTAACGGGAATCGTAGCAATGTATGTGATTAACCGTCTGGTACTGCAGCCTGTCGGTGGAGCGCCCAGGGAAATTGAAGCTTTGATGGAGAATATGGCAGACGGACAGCTTTCATTTCAAAGTCACAATAGCGGCCATCGCAGCGGTATTTATGCCTCTGTTATCAATCTTTCCGGTAAGCTTTCCTCCTTGATCAACAACTCCCATAAGATCTCCGAGAATATTGCCGCCTCCTCTCACCAGTTATGTACCACGATGCAAAGCTCACTGGACAATGCCAAACAAGAGCTGAATCAGGTCGAGCAGATATCTACAGCGATTACAGAGCTGTCGTCAACTTCTCTTGAGGTAAGCGATAACGCAGCAATAGCAGAGGAGAAAAACCGTAAAGCACAACAAGAAGTACAGGAAGGTATCACCACCCTGCAACGGAACATTAAGCTATCTAATAAGATTAACGCATCAGTTAATGAAACGGCTGAACTGATAACGCAGCTTAGAGACTTCGCTATCGAAATAGGTTCCGTTACCGAAGTTGTCGACTCCATCTCTGAACAAACTAACTTACTGGCTTTAAATGCGGCTATTGAAGCAGCACGTGCAGGAGAACATGGACGGGGTTTTGCGGTAGTGGCCGATGAAGTAAGAGCTTTGGCGTCTAAGACTCAGCAATCTACCGCCAACATTCAGTCGATCATTGAGAAACTGCAGCAGCACTCTGACAAAGCGAACCATAATATGGCAGATAACCTGGCCTTGATAGCTGACTCTGTCGTCCTTGCAGATACCATTCAGCTTGCCTTCGGCAATATCTCAGACTCTGTTGAATCTATTTCACAGATGAATACCCTTGTCGCGACGGCTTCTCAGCAACAACATAGCGTTACTGAGGAGATTTCACGCAATGTTAATCGTACTTATGATTTAGTGCAAGAGAATGTAGAAGCGGTACATCAGATACTTCAGGCTTCAACAGAATTGTCGCGTATGTCAGATACTCAGAAATCTGAGCTTTCATACTTTAAGGTCTGATTTACCTATAATAGCCCCGGCTCATGGTTCTCCTGTAGTTTGCTATACTTTTTATTAGAAGTACTGCTACGAATTGCATTTTAACCTTATTAATAACAAAAGTGAGTCGGGCGCAATGCATAAAATACTTTTCCGGTACGGCATTTATACAGCTCTTCTGCTATTTTCAGCATCTGGTCTTTATGCAAAAACTATCTATGTTGTAGATAGTTACCATGGTAGTTTTGCCTGGACAGCAGCCAACCGCTTAGGCTTTGAGGAAAACCTTGCTGACGGATATCAAGTTCATTACTTTGAAATGGATACCAAGCGAATCCCGCCTTCACAATTTGCAACGCGGGCAGATAAAATCTGGTCTAAACTCATTGTCGGTAATCCTGATCTTATCATTACTATGGATGACAATGCCCTTAAGTATCTTGGTCAGCGTATAACCGATGCCGGTTATCCACTGCTGTTTATGGGCATTAACAATGATCCGGCCATCTATTTTCGCAATAAGATTATTCCGGCTAAAGTAGCCGGAATTTTTGAGCGTCCCCTTCTGAAGCAAAACGTCGCACTGATTTCTAAAGTGCTTACAATGAAAAACCGTAGGGTACTTCTTGTGATGGATAACGGAACCACATCAAGTAACTTCTATCAACAGACACTAAATGAAAAAACCTCTCATACTATCAATGGTATAAAGCTCGATGTCTATATGGCCGAAACTCTGGAATCTTGGAAAGAGAAGTTTAGTAAGTTGTCTCCGCAACACTATGATGCAGTGTTAATCGGTAGCTTTTCTACCCTTAAAAATCCGGGGCAAACACAAATTTCCGATAAGGAAATTTACCGCTGGACCAGTCTGAACAGTATTGTGCCCATCTTCACTTTCTGGAGTAACCGGGTAGGAAAAGGAAAAGCGTTAGGGGGTATGGTTATTAGTGGTTATGAACAAGGCGCCAATGCGGCTATTGCAGCCAATGATATGCTTGAAAGTGGCAACATCCCATTATTTACCGTACCGGATAAGGGAAATATTATGTTTAGCCGTAGTGAGCTTAAACGTTGGCAGGTAACGCTACCAA
Source organism: Vibrio sp. SCSIO 43137 (assembly GCF_028201475.1). NCBI lineage: Bacteria > Pseudomonadati > Pseudomonadota > Gammaproteobacteria > Vibrionales > Vibrionaceae > Vibrio > Vibrio sp. SCSIO 43137. The sequence continues at coordinate 1,694,807 of NZ_CP116383.1, forward strand.
AATACATCAAAAACAGAAGCTCTCTGGTGGACTAAGTTAACGTGAAGCCGTTTTCTGTTTGCGGTATTTCAACATTAACTCACTATGAGGCTGATAGCTTTCGATTAAACGGGATAAAAGCCCTTGGTCATAAAGTTTTCTGTAGCTGAGTTTAAGCTGCTCTACGACCGGCTCAGGCATTCTCTTACTGGCTACCAGCCAAAGCGAGTGAGATAGCTCTTCGATTTCAAGTACGGGTTTAAACCGAGCCGGATCAAACCCATACTGCTCCATCCGGTAGAAATAACTGGAAGAAACTAATGGTGCAAAGTCTATCCGTTTCCCCTCCAGCAGAAGGATTGAGCGACGGCCATAAGTAACAGACATTATATTGCTGATCCCTTTCTTAATCAGAAGCTCTTCAAAGGCACTCCCTGACTGGGCACCAAAACGATATTGTTTTATATCTTCCAGGTTCGAAGGGGCAACGTCCGGCCCGTTTGTGTGCCGGTAAAGAGCCATGCTGTAAGGCGAGATCTCACCTATCCAGTGATACTTATCTTCTCTTGACGGGGTACGCAGAATGGAGAAATAGAGCACATTATCAGCCATTTGTGTCGCTCTGATGGCTCTTTTCCAAGGTACAAAATGGGTTTTATTAATCTGAACCGGTACAGATGCTGCAGCATCTTCAACGATGGCTTTGACGAAATCAACAACATAGCCGGCGGGTTTTCCCTCGACCTGAACCTGAAGTGGCGGAAACTCTTCTGTGTATAGCTCCAGTTTCAATGGCTCAGCATCGGCGAGACCAGAAAAAGCAATTGCAGAAGTGAGCAGACAAACGATCATACGACTGCGAAGCTCTCTCCAATAATATTGCATAACTTACTGCTCCTGATACTCGCTGTTACTTTCACTAAAGACTAACGCGATTCTTTTGTTATAAAAGCCTATCTTTTCAGTGGCCTGTTTACAAATTAACGCTCTGAGTCTGTTATCTGCATTAGGTAATTAATAAGCCAGCATACACGAATCGGCGAATGAACATATTGAGTCAGATTATTAAAATTTACAGTAATAGCTACTCAGTTGCTCTGCTAAATTTCTTTGCTCTTTTTCGGGACAGTGCTTCTACACTGACTAAAAACAGGCCGAGCCAGATACAGCTGAAACTAATAAATTTTGCCATATCAAACAACTCACCGAATACAAGTACAGCAAGAATAAACTGCAGACTCGGTTCGATATACTGAATCAATCCAATCATCGTCAGGGTTGTGCGTTCAACGGCCATAGCAAACAGCACCAGAGGAATCAAGGTAACGGGCGCAGCACCGAGATAAAGCAATATTTCTGAGGTTTCGGGAGAGAGCAGAATAGAGTCAGAGTGATTTACTCCCCACAAAATAACCATCATAGCAGCAGGCATAAGGCTGATGAGTTCGAATAAGGTCGTTGTCATTGGGTCTAGGGGAATGTATTTTTTTATCAGGCCATACAGAGCGAAAGCACCACCCATAACGAGTGACAACCAGGGTAGTTCACCATAGTAAAATACCTGATAAGCAATACCACAACAGGAAAATACTACCGCGGCCTTTTGTGCCGGCGTCAGGTTATCTTTAAAAAACATCACCCCAAGTACGATGGATATGATTGGGTTAATAAAGTAGCCCATACTCACTGCCAGCACTTCATTATTGGTCAGTGCCCAGGTCATACTGTAAAGAGAAACCGTATTAACGACACCTGCTAACATGCAAAGGAGAAGCACTCTTTTATTTTCTAACGCCTGATAAATTGTACGCACAGAGCCGGACAATAATTTTATCAGCAGCAGCATGATAGGAATCGAAACTAATATTCTTATGGAAAGTAACTCAAGGACGTTAGCATCAGGAAGAAACTGAAAATAGAGAGGGATTAATCCCCATAGAAAAAATGCAGAGACTGAAAGAAGGTTTCCTGACATAGGTTTTCTGGCTAAAAGTGAGTTAAAAAAAGATACCGGAGAGATATCTGAGATAAGCCATTATAGTTACCAATGGTTAACTATTCCAGCAAATATCAATAAAATAAGCTGCAATAGTTAACATTTATAACCTATACAATATGTAAACCCAGAGTAATGTCAGATCTTTTTCAGAATAACACCAAGGCGGCCTTTATCCCGGCCACCATCTGGCTCATTAACCAGTTCACTCTGAATAACCCTGAAGCCTATCGCTTCGCAGTGATCCAGTAAGTCGCAAATGGTGAAAGAGTCATAATAAAACTCCTTATCAAACATGGAACCGGTAAAGGGGCTGATATTGTGATTTGAGCCTCCGCTGGAGAGTATCACTGCCCCTCCATAGCGCAATGCTTTGTAAGCTTTCTCAATCAGCTTTACATGCTCTGTTCTTGGCAGGTGAAACATAGAGTCCCAAATTACAATACCGTCAAACTGCTCTGCAGGCTGGTAGCTCTCCAAATCACTCAGCACCCATTGGTGTTCGGGCATCAGGCTCTTAGCGTGAGAGAGTAATTTTTCTGAGCGATCCACCCCAACTATCTGATGACCGTATGAGGAGATCAGGCTGGCAACAGGCACTCCGTGACCACAACCAAGATCCAACACTTTTGCATCGTTATTCAGATAAGATAAAAAAAGTTTAAACATAGAAAAATCTTTTTCCGGCAACTTAACCCTTATCTGACGCCACTGCTCAGCAATTAAATCGTATTCTGCCTTCATAACGCCTCCTGCGTATTTATGCACTCCTTTTTACAAGGTAACATTAAACTCCATAATACTACAAGAGTAAAGAATTAGATTTCATCAATGAAAACAAGCAAAAAGCCGCCATTACGGCGGCTTCAGGATTAGAAAAGTAAATCAAAAGAAATGTATGGTTGCACTTAAGTTCAGGTTAGAAATGTTTTCATCGTCGGTTGAGTAGACATGATATCCCGCCCCCAGAGCCATAGGCCCCATGGTAAAATACTCGACACCAAAGCCAAACATCATATCAACGCCGTCGTCATCCCTTCCGCCACTGATATCCCACCGGTGAACACCGGCCCGGCCGTATATGTGCAGCGGGCCAAGATCGAGACTGGGACGCAGTGCAATAAAAACTGAGTTGGCTTTAACATCGGCTATGCCTTTAAACTCAAACTCGCCATGGTCGGCATAGCCACCTTCTACTCCGAGAATAGGTAAGATCCCTGTACCAATATAGGCACTGGCAGCCGTTGAATTATCACCATCATACTCAGACTGCCCGACCATGGCACCGCCATACAATAAAGCGTCAGCGGATACAGAGCTCGCAAAGCCGGTTAACACTAGCGCAATTAACGTTTTTTTCATACTCTACCTTCCCTAATAAGATGTTGTTACAGGTATTTCCTGCCCCACAAATAGAAGTTTAGTAGAGAATGCAAATTTTCTGCTAGATAGCGTCAATTGCGTTTTTAATCCTTTTATCTGATACCGGATATGGAGTACCAAGTTGCTGGGCAAAGTAACTTACCCTTAGTTCTTCAATCATCCAGCGTATCTCTTTGACCTCCAGAGGAATATGCATCCCTTTAGGTATCTTATTTAACAGTTCCTTGTAATCATGGTAAACAGCTTCGATTTTAAGCATATGTAAGCGGTCGCGGTTCGGGTCAATAGGTAGCTTCTCCATTCTGCGCTCAATCGCTTTCAGATAGCGAAGAATATCAGGTAGCTTGCGCCATCCACATTCGGTAGCAAAACCTCTGAATATCAGGTTTTCTACCTGAGATTTAATATCTGACAAGGCAAACGCCATAGTAAAATCGATTTTACCTTTAAGCTTTTTATTGATATTGAATGCCGTCGTCAGAATGGTTTCCACCTGTTTGGCAATATCAACCACAGTATCGCCAAGCTCAGCCCTCACATACTCTTTCACCTGCTCAAACTGTTCCGGTTGCCACACCAGACCACCTTTCTCTTCTATCAGCTTATCTACCCCACAGGCAATACAGTCGTCGATAAGATCCATTACCTTGCCATAGGGGTTGAAATAGAGGCCAAGCTTCGACTTATTAGGCAAATTAGCGTGCAGATACTTAATTGGCGAAGGAACATTAAGCAGTACAAGCCTTCTCTGACCTGCTGCCATTGCACTTATCTGTTCTTGCTCGGTTTCAAACAGCTTCACTTCAACACTGTCACGGTTATCTACCAGCGCCGGATAGGCTTTAACATCAAACCCACCGCGCTTTTGCTGATAAACCTTAGGCAGTTCACCAAAGCTCCAGGTATGTATCCCCTGCTGCTCGATATCATCATCGGCAACTTGCGAAAGAGTTTCCTGCACCTTCTCTTTCAGGCTCTCTTTTAACTCGTGCAGATCTTTATGCTCTTTTAGTTTACGACGATGCTGGTCTACTGCCCGGAAAGTCACTTTCAGGTGCTCGGGTACTTGCTCAAGGTTCCAGTCCTCCCGGTAGATCTCAACACCGGTCATGCGCTTTAGTTCTTTCTCAAGAGAGTCGAGAAGCGGGGCTTCCATAGCATTAACACGGGCAAGAAAGGCATCAGCGTAATTAGGTGCAGGTACAAAGTTACGGCGTAGCGTTTTTGGCAACGATTTAATCAGACAGACCACCAGTTCATGACGCAGGCCCGGGATCTGCCAATCAAAGCCGCTCATATCGATCTGGTTTAGTATCGGCAGCGGAATATGAACTGTAACCCCGTCGTTATCATCGCCCGGTTCAAACTGATAGCTGAGTTTCAGCTTCAGGTTAGCCTGATGCCAGAAATTAGGATAATCGAGATCCGTTACATGGCTGGCATCACCGCGGAACAGCATATCTTTATCAAAGTTAAGCATATCAGGCTGAGACTGACTCTGCTTCTTCCACCAGCTATCAAAATGACGACCGGAAACAACTTCCGTCCCTACCCGCTGGTCGTAAAAATCAAACAGATCATCGTCGTCTACCAGAATATCGCGACGTCGTGACTTATGTTCCAGCTCTTCCACTTCCCGCAGCAGTTTACGGTTTTTCTTAAAGAACTGATGGCGGGTCTCCCAGTCGCCTTCAACCAGAGCTGAGCGGATAAAGATCTCTCTGCTCACCACAGGATCAATACTACCGTAATTAACCTGACGCTTAGGTACCACAGGAATGCCGTACAGCATCACCTTTTCGTAAGCCATAACTGCGGCTTGTTTCTTCGACCAGTGGGGCTCACTGTAACTGCGCTTGATCAGGTGTTTTGCCAGTGGTTCAATCCATTCCGGCTGAATTTTAGCGACAATGCGCCCCCATAGCCTGGAAGTTTCTACCAGCTCAGCGGAGATAATCCATTTAGGCTGCTTTTTAAATAGGCCAGATGCCGGAAAAATATGGAACCGTGCATTCCGCGCCCCCTGATACTCGTTCTTCTCCTGATCCTTAACACCGATATGAGAAAGAAGCCCCACCAACAGCGCACTATGAATGCCCTGATAGCCTGCAGGCTCGTCATTCACCTTGGTATCCATCTCTCTCATCGCCTGATGAATCTGGAAATAGACATCCTGCCACTCGCGCACTCTCAGGTAGTTCAGGTAGTCCTGTTTACACTGCTTACGGAACTGATTACCAGATAAGGCTTTTTGTTGCTTCTGGATGTAGTCCCACAGGTTTACAAAAGTAATAAAGTCGGACTCTTTATCGAAGAAACGTTTGTGTTTATCATCGGACGATTGCTGCTTGTCTGATGGTCTTTCCCTTGGATCCTGTATCGATAACGCCGATGCAATCACCATAATCTCTTTCAGACAGCCAAATCTTGGCGCTTCAATTACCATACGGGCAAGACGCGGGTCAATTGGCAAACGGGAAAGTTTCCGCCCAATAGTTGTTAGCTTTTTCTTACTGTCTTTAGCACCTGAGTTAAATGCCCCCAGCTCTTCAAGCAGACGTACACCATCCTGAATGTTACGTTTATCCGGCGCTTCTACAAAAGGAAATGCCTGTATGTCACCAAGACCAATGGCCGTCATCTGCAAAATTACCGAAGCAAGGTTAGTACGCAGAATCTCCGGATCGGTAAATTCTGCTCTGGAGAGAAAATCTTCTTCCGAATAAAGACGTATACAGATACCCTCGGCAACACGGCCACAACGCCCTTTCCTCTGATTAGCACTAGCCTGAGAAACTGGTTCAATTGGTAGTCGCTGTACCTTGGTCCTGTAGCTATAACGGCTGATACGTGCGGTACCCGGGTCAATAACGTAGCGTATGCCCGGTACCGTCAGCGAGGTTTCCGCCACGTTTGTTGCCAGTACTATCCTTCTGCCGCTGTGCGGCTGGAAAATCTTATTTTGTTCCCCGGCAGACAAACGGGCATAAAGAGGAACAATCTCGGTACCTCTCAGGTTACGCTTGTTTAATGCATCTGCGGTATCGCGGATTTCCCGTTCGCCATTCATAAAGATCAGAATATCACCCAGACCTTCATCGCACAGCTCATCAACCGCATCAAAAATGCCTTCAAGCTGATCTCTGTCATCCGCGTTGTCTGAGCTTAACGGACGGTAACGGGTTTCTACCGGATAGGTGCGGCCTGACACTTCGATAATAGGAGCATTAAAAAAGTGTTTAGAAAAACGCTCCGGATCAATGGTTGCCGAGGTGATAATCACCTTCAGGTCAGGACGTTTAGGTAACAGCTCTTTCAGATAGCCAAGGATAAAATCAATATTCAGGCTTCGTTCATGAGCCTCATCGATAATAATGGTGTCATACTGGTTAAGAAAACGGTCATGCTGAATCTCAGCCAGCAAAATACCGTCAGTCATCAGCTTAATCTGGGTATTATCAGATATCTGGTCGTTAAAACGGACTTTATAACCGACAAACTCGCCAAGTTTAGTCTCCATCTCTTCGGCAATGCGGCTGGCAACGGAACGGGCTGCTAACCTTCTTGGCTGAGTATGACCGATTAAACCAAACTTACCGCGGCCAAGTTCGGCACAGATTTTCGGTAACTGAGTGGTTTTACCCGAGCCTGTTTCACCGGCAACGATAACTACCTGATTTTCTTCAATAGCTTTTGCTATGTCGTCACGTTTCTGACTAACAGGAAGTTGATCGGGATACTCTATTTTGACTCTGTTTTGCGATTTCTCTTGAACTGCCATCATTGATTTTGCAATATCTAACGCAATTTCATCAAACACGGCGTTTCTCGATGCGTCTTTTTTAATTTTACTCGCACCTGAGATTCTTTTTTGCAGCCTGAATCTGTCTTTAATCAGACAATCTTTTAACGCTGCTGTTAGCTGTTTTGCACTGTTTTTTTCTGAATGATTATTTTCGGCACTTTGATTTTGTGTGCCAGCCTGTGACGATGTCAAAGCTATACCTACGTAGTTCTTGAAATGTTCTTGAAATTGCGCCGATTGTACCACAGCAATCTGTTCAGAGACTATTACGGAAAAACAGAGATTACTTATAAGGTTTTCCTCTGTTTAGCCGTTAAAATACCAATAAATTAATAAGAAGTAGAATACCTATGAAAGCATCAGAACTGATGGCATTTTTGTCAGACATTGACGGCGACAAAGAGATTGTTACCGGTGAAAGCTGGCTGCCTGAGCAGTTAATAAATGCTGAGTTTGACGGCGAACTTATCAACCTTGAGTTTGATAATGCTCCTGAGGACGATGCCGGTGATACCGAAGGGCGTGGTTTTGTTGAGCATGAAGTGAATATGCTTAGAGACAAGATTGTACAGCTACTGTTCGATGACACTATGCCGGCGAAAGTTAAAACTGACGTATTTCTTAAGTTGTTCCTGATGATTCATGAAAAGAGCAGTTCAGAAGTGGTGGAAATCCTTGAAGAGAGTTCACCACTCCACTCCAGAGAGATTCCTCTTCAGAGCGAAGTGAAATAACCACTTTGCCAGATAGCACTAGTCCCGCTGACTAAACATAAAATCAATGCCGCTATGCGAATTTTTTCCTTTGATACATAAGGAATACAGAGTAAAGCGGCACGATATCCCAGCCATGCAGCCGGTAGCAATGGCAGGCTAATCAGAACATGTTTTACCGTCAGATAACCAGCAAAAAGCTGCACAATTAACGAAATTGCTGAACTAAACAGAAAGAATGCAGAAAGATTTCCTCTGAATGCGGCAGCCTCTTGATGCTGGAGCAGTATGGCCATAGGAGGGCCACCTATACTGGATGTTGTGCCCATAAAACCGGATAAAAACCCTGCAACTGCCATTCTGTTCGGGGTAGGTTCCAGTTTGTAAGGGAGCAGACTGACCACAAGGGATAGCAACACAGCGATACCAAGCCATAGGGATAACAGACTGGCTGAGATGTTCATTAATATCACACCACCTATTACAGAGCCGGGAACCCTGGCTATTAACGCACTTTTCAGCCGGCCAAGCTGTATGTTTTCCCGGTTTTTTAAAGTATTAAACAGAGAAATAAACAGAGCCACTATCACTATTGGTGCCGGCACATAATCCGGCGACAAGAGGATAAGCAACGGCGCGGCAACAATAGCGAGTCCGAAACCTATGGTCGATTGAACAAAAGCGCCGAGAAAGATAAAAGTCATGGCGTAGAAGATGGTGATATTGAGTTCAGGCAATGGTTAACTCCATGATAGAAAACGCTATTCTAACCTAGTTTCTGTTTATTAAAGTAAATTAATGTAATGACCAACTTGTAATAAGCTTTCGCAGCTACAATGTAATAATACAAGTTATAAATTCAAGAGTTATATTATGTTCTCCTCAATTACTTCAATATTTAAACAGTTACTTGAAGGTGAAGACTTAGCCAAGTCTTCTGAAGTATCAGTGGATTTGGCTATTGCTGCACTGTTATGTCAGGTGGCTCTGGCCGATCAACAAGTCGATGAAGACGAGAAAAAAGCCAAAGTACAGTTACTGACTCACCTGCTGGATATCGATACAGATAAAGCAAAGTCTTTACTTGATAAGGCTGAGCAAACAGCCGAACAAGCGATTTCACTTTACGAGTTTACTACTCAGTTACGCGAACTTGACCACGAAAAACGTTACGAGTTGGTTCAGGCGATGTGGCAGGTGGCCAATGCTGATGGTGTGATAGACCCGCTGGAAGATGCGGTGATTAGACAGGTCGCTGAATTGCTTTATGTTGATCATAGTGAATTTATCAGGGCAAAGCTTAGCGTTATCGATGGTTAATTATCTGCCCTTTTCTATAAAGCCCGCCAGCCGATAAAGCTGACGGGCTTTTTGCTACTTGACTAACTCGTAGTTGGCCTTCATCTCTTCAGGTGCAATACCGTATTCATAGTTAGCAAGATAGCCGTCTTTATAGACTGTCATACCATTTTTATCCCAGCTCACTTTGATTATTGCCGTTTTGCCATCGGTACTTTCCAGCAGCTTCAGCATCTCGTCATCAATTTTAATCGCTTTGATGGTTTTCACCCGGCGGAAAGATTCAAACTTTGTCGACTCAGGAAGCTTGCCATAGTTCTCAACCCACTTAGATTTAGGCACTAACCACTGATTATACACCTCTCCGGCGATTGGCTCAGGCATGCTGGCGACAACCACATCGTCACTCATTGTATTGCTGGTTTCCAGCGTATAGCCGCCCTTTCCGTCAGAGACATAAGTATCAAATGGTTTGCCTATCTCGTTAGCTTCAGCCAGACGCCCAAGCGTTCTTGCTTTCTTAACAAAAAGCTGAGGGTTTTCAAACTTCGCCATAATCTGAGGAATTTTCTGGAACTCTACCGGCTCGGCAAATGCATTTGCAGCCAAAATAGAGAGAGGTAGCAGGGATAGTTTCAGCCAGTTTTTCATATCAAACCTTATTATTAACAACAAAATTAATATATTAATAATATTTCTGGCTAAATTTCAAATCGATATACCGGTTTTATTACGGATATGGAACAAAGGTTAACAGAGTAACCTGCCGTCGACCATCCCACTTCAACAGCTATCAGAGCATGGTCAGTGCAAGCTTAGCGAGATTATAAGCATCCACGTAACCAGAGTGCTGGCGGCCTTCCCATGGAATATTCTTCTGCTCCTGTGCGGCACTGTGACCAATACGCTTATCTTTCAGACGGTTCTGGATTCGGTAAAGGGTAGCAAGGTTAATAAACTCGCTAAAAGGCATCTCAACCTCTTTCTGCAGACACTCATTCTTCAGGATCAGATCATCTCTTCCCCACGCAGCGTAGATCTTATTAGGGCCGCCAAAATTTTTCAGCATAGATTGAACGACAGAGCCAAGTTCTCTGCCCTGTTTTTGCACTACTTTCGGCGTAATGCCGGTCAGCTCGGTGCAAAACTGCGAAACCTTATCTGTTTCAGGTTTTACATAATACTGAGCACGTTTAACGATCTCTTGCTTAGCAAGATCAATCTCAGCTAAACCAATTTCAATAATTTCACCTGTTGTGCCGACGCCGTCGACATTCCAGCAGCACATTTCCAAATCGAAACAGACTACTCGGTTGTAATTCATTATTTCCCTTTACACTTGCTGTTTTTTCAAAGGCGCGATTCTAGCTTATATCCTCACTGTCGCCCAGTACTGAGACCCGATTGCGGCCAAATTCTTTACTTTTATATAGCTGAAGATCCACTTGCTGAATAAACTGTTCACTATCCTGCCCCGTCCATACCGCAGCACCTATACTGACAGTAAGGGGAATTTCTATATCTGTCGTTAACGGATTCTCAGCGACTGCCAGACGAACCTTCTCCGCATACTCAGCCAGGTGCTTGATATCCGTTAGCTGGCATATGATGTAAAACTCGTCACCACCAACCCGGTATAAATTCCCCTGACTCCCCAGTTCCTCAGCTACCTTCAGTGCAATATGAGATAACGCAGCGTCACCAACGGGATGACCATATATATCATTAATGACTTTAAAATTATCGATATCAAAGGTGACCAGTGAAAAGCCGCTTTCTTCTGAAACAAAACGTTCAAAATCGCGGTTAAATGCCCGCCTGTTGAGTGTATCTGTGCTGGGGTCATGATTAACAAGATAGTTTAGTTCTCTGGTTCGCTTCTTTAGCTCGTGACGCAGAACTTCCCTCTGGTTAATACTCTTGTTTACAATACTGGCAATTAAAAATGAGATAACAAAACCCGACATTCCGATAAAAATCAGAGATATTTTGTCACTTTCAGTCACCACATCACTAAATCTGAACTCAAGTTGCCAGTGACGGTTAGGAAACTGCACTTTCTGCGATAACTGATAAGAGTATGATAAATCCCAGCCGTCACTCTGATACAGAATAGGGTCTTCCTCTGCATTAAAACCTTTGTCCCGAATTTGTACCTGAATATTATCGTTACGCATGGTTTGCGCTATCAGAAAATCGAAATAGACACTGGCGCGCACAACGCCTATCACTATCCCTTTTAGCAGACTTGAATCCGGGTAATTAAATACCGGAGAGTAGACAAGAAAACCGTCTGCGGCCTCTTTATTATGAATATCATCCTGTAGCAGCGTAACCATATCCGAAATGCTCGCCTCACGGCTAACGGAAATAGACTTAACGACTCGAGTAAAACGCTCTTTTTCTGAGAAAAAGCCCAGAACTTTAAGGTTTGCTTCCGTGCGGGGATAAACATCGGTAGCAACATAAATTTCGCTACCCTTCAGGTCTGAGGGAGAAACGATGACTTCATCGTCTTCTGTGGTGGTAAACAGGTTGGCCTGAGGAAACTGGCGGTTAATACGGCGGAGATGTTCCTGAAGGTTGGTTGAGTCTATCTTCTCCATCCACTGCACAGCCACCAGACTTTGCGACTGATCAGACATACCCTGAACAAAATCACTGAAATGACGCCAGTCCTGAGGCTCAGTGGCCTGAAAAAAATTGGCTACAGCCCCAATAGAACCGATGTCACTGTATACGGTACTCTCAAGCAGGCGGGTCCAGCGCTCAACAGCAATTCTGTTCATCTCTATTGAGTTATCGCGCTGTATATTCCAAATGTTCACCAAACCGATGAGGGTAATCAACAGTGAGAACGAAAAAACCACAAACACCCTTATCCCCATATACAGTTCTCTCTAGTCCTTTTCAGCCGGCCTCAAACTAAACAATAGCTTTATTGTATGAATCTTTAAAGAAAATGGCCTATTTATCTAAGTTAAAGGTGTTTTTCCTACATAAAAAAACGACTCCCTAAAGAGTCGCTTGAAAAGTCGCTCGAAGAGTCGTTTGTATCCGGTTATTTTCTGACGCCGATTTTCACCTTGCCATTATCTGAAAACCATAAAGCTTCAGAGCGGCGACGGCCTATTAAGATAGGTCCGTCGTCAAAAAACAGGAAGTTCTTCCAGTTATTTTTAAATACTGACCATTTAGTTTCAATGACGTTGTACTTTTCATAACAGAAGTACACAGTTACATCATCCTGCCAGTCAATCGCCTGCAGGATCTCTTCCGGCATAGCAGGATCATCGTCTTCCCAAGCCCCCATCCATGAAACTTCACTGTGCCAGTTTGCTTTTTTGCTTGGCCAGTCCTGATTACTCAGCCTTTCAGCGTCAGGGCTCTGACTGCTGATATTGTCGATCCATAACTGGCTGGAACGAGCTTGTGTCATTGGTTTAATCTGCTCAAGCTCACTTTCATCTACTGGCATAGACTGATGAGTAAAAATCCACTTTCGGTTATAGTCATTGATGTTGATATAGGACATTTATACTCCGCTATATTAAGGTTTCAACCAGCCGTTATTTACAGACTCGTCTATGATCTGCAAGGCTTTCTGCCACAGGCGCTCTGAGCCCTTTTCGATTCTCTGATTTATTTCAACCACCTGATGTCTGGCAATACCGTGTTCAATCCAGCTCTGGCCGTGGTTATTGTGATTCATAAGAATGGGAATGATACGGTCGATGGCCTTGGCAAACTTTGCATCAGCAGATTCAGCCTGTTCAAACTCCAGCCATAAAGTTTTAAGCTGCTCAGCCTGATCGTCAGGAAGCATAGAGAAAAGCCTTTCTGCCGCTTCAAGTTCCTTCTGTTCCTGCTGCTCAGAAGCCTGCACATCATAAACAAAGGTATCGCCTGCATCGATCTCAACAATATCGTGCAGCAGCAGCATTTTCACAACGCGTTCTATCTGAACGGGCTCATTAGCGTGTTCCTCAAGAAGAACTGCCATCAGGGCTACATGCCAGCTGTGTTCAGCACTGTTCTCCAGCCGTTTATCTGCGCATTTTACCCTTGTTCTTCTTAATACTGACTTGAGCCGGTCCAGCTCCATAATCAGTGATAGCTGACGGGCTAATCTTTCGTTATTCATTATTATCCTGCCATTCGGTATTTATAAGGGAAGTGAGTTTATGATCCTGCCAGCGGCCATCAATCAATAGGTAATCTTTGGCATAACCGACGGGTTCGAAGCCATTAGCTAACAGAACCGCTTCACTTTTCAGGTTATGGGGCATATAGCTGGCGGATATGCGGTGTAAATTTTGCACCCTGAACATCCAGTCACAAGCCATTTTAACAGCCTGACGCATGACTCCCCTGCCTTGGGCATCCTCATCAAGTGAGTAGCCTACATTACACGAGTGCAACGGGAAGCGGACTAAATTGCTAAAGGAGACCGTTCCCAGCATTTCGCCGCTTTTAAGATCGATAATCAGGCAGTAAAACCCAAGGTTAAGGGCATGAAGTTCACATAACTTAATCAGTTTTTTCTTCCAGCCCTGTTCCGTAAAGAACGCCTCTTCCCTTTTCGGCTCCCACGGCTTAAGAAACTGACGATTTTTTAAAAAGTAACCACTGATCAATGCAGCGTCATCTTTTCTGGCCAGCCGTAGCTGAATATCACCGTTTCGCAAATCCATCTGATGGATTTTGTAATCACGCCACATGGTTATTTTTTCCTGATGCCATAGTCACGTAGTTTATTGGCAATGGAGGTATGCGATACGCCAAGACGCTTTGCCAGTTTACGGCTGGAAGGGAATGACTGATAAAGACGATCCAGTACCTTAGTCTCATAATCTTTCATGATTTCATCCAGCGAACCATCAAGGTTAACGCCTACCTGATTTACAACAGCAGAGTCAACTTTCGGCAACTGGAACTCGTCGATAGTCAGAAGGTTATCGCTTATTCTGGTTAAAGCACGAAGGACAGTATTGTCCAACTCACGAATATTACCCGGCCACTGATAGGCGGCCAGTTCGTCCATTGTCTCTTCCGTCAGCAGAGGTTTCTCTATACCAAGCTCCTGACAATAACGTTTAAGGAACAGGTCAATCAGGAAACTTACGTCATTAGAACGCTCTCTCAGCGAAGGTATAGACAGGGTTAATACATTTAATCTGTAGTACAGATCTTCCCTGAACTCACCTTTTTCCGTCAGCTCAGCCAGATTTTGCTTAGTCGCGGCGATAACCCGCACATCGACATGCACTTCATGCTCTTCACCCACCCTGCGGAAAGTACCATCCTGCAAAAATCGTAGTAACTTGATTTGCAGGTGGGAACTCATCTCACCTATCTCGTCAAGAAATACCGTTCCGCCGTCAGCCTGTTCAAAAATGCCTTTGTGTCCTGCGCCCTGATTAAATGCTCCGGGCGCATGACCAAACAGTTCTGTTTCTGCCACATCGTCAGGCATAGAAGCACAACTCAACACCAGAAACGGTTTAGATGCCCGGTCAGAACGGTTATGACACGCTCTGGCAAGCATCTCTTTACCGGTTCCGGTTTCGCCTTCAATCAACAAGGGTTGGTCAAGCATTGCCAGCTTCTTAGCCTGACTCATCAATGCTTTATGACGGTTAGAGATACCGACAAAATGTTCAAAACCTATGGTATTTGACTCAGGAAGGAACATCACACGGGATTTGCCTGCATTATCAGATTTTAGAGTCACTACGGCACTAGCCAGTACTGATTCATCACTGTTCTCCCCCCTGATATAAACAGGAACAATTTCTAAGGTATAGTCGAGACCATTGACGACAACATTTTCTCTTTTGCGGCTGATTTCACCTTCTGCCCAATTAGAAAAGCTAAAGCCAGAGATATAGTTGTTTAATTGGCTGCCGACCAGTTCATCCTGCTCTGTTTCCAGAAGCGCGCTGGCGGCATGGTTTGCCATATCAATGGAGCCTTTCAGGCTGACAGACAAGACAGGATCAGGAAGGTTAGCCAGCAGGGAAACCAGTTCGGTATTGTGGCGCTCACTGGGCATAAACTGGATTTTCCGCACATCCATCACACCGGATATGCGCCGGATCTGAGCCATCAGTTCACTAAACACTTCGAAGTCGATTTCAGGGCAGTTCAGATAGATAATACCGCTGACATCTATCTCAATGCCTCTGAGGTCAATATTTTTTGAAGCGAGTATATCCAACAGCTCACGGGTTAACCCAAGCCGATCTTCACATAAAACTTCTAGACGCAAGACAATATCCTCAAGGGTGTCAGGAAAAGTTGACACCAGTTTGAATTAACCGCCCTGCCTCGTCAAGTCGCCTTTAAAAAAGCGCTGCTAATTGCTCGTTTAACGACTGATTTTGTTCACTTGTTCAGCAAATATGCAATCAGGTAACATAAGTTTTACAACTTATTTTTCAGCTCTAACAACAGCGCCTTACGAATCTCGCCAAGTTTAACCCTGCTTTGCTCGTTCCAAGGCACAGGGCGTAGCAGAGACATAGCTTTAAGCCCCAGCCTTGCAGTCAGGATCCCAACACCAAAGCCTTGTGCCACTCGTGCTGACAGTTTTCCTGCCAGATCCATTGAAAGCAGATCCGCACCGGCATCAGTTGCCAGTTCCGTTGCTCCGGCAGCGGCCATGTTGATCAATACTAATTTAAACAGCTGAATTCGCGACCAGTACCCCAGTTCAACACCATATATTTCAGCCAGTTTGTCGATCATTTTCAGGTTGCGCCACGCCACCAGCAGGATATCGGCCACTGCCAAAGGGCTGATGGCCACCAGTGCAGCAGATTCGGTAGAGAGTTTAGCTACAATGGCTTTTGCCTGTTTATCTTGTTGGCTAACTACCATACCGTCATACATTTCAATAATTTCAGCATCACTATGAGAAGGGTCGATAGCATTGCTCCAGCGATCCAGATAAGGATTTTCGGCAATAATTCGTGACTGTGCGGCCAGATCTTCACAAAATGCTTTGCCTTTACCGATACTGTCACTGTTTATTATTGACTCACTCTGTTCCTGAACAGAAAAGTGGTTGCGCAGCTTGCGTATCTTCCATAATTCCCGTGTTAACGCACTAATACCAAGGCCTGCAACAGCAGCAATAAATGCTGACCAGCCTATAGTCAGCCAGTCTGAGCTTTGCCACGCCGTAATGACGCTATCCACCGTCTGCCAGCCGACTAAGCCGGTAAATGATGCAAGCAAGGCTGACACCATAACTCCCCTGCTTTTCTTTGGCCGGATAACTGACTCAAGTTGCTGTTCACTCTGCTCAGACTCAGTTTCGTCAATTTCACTGGGAACGAACTTCTGTTTCGGCTCAAACTGCTGCTGCAGAGTCAGCTCCTCATCAGAACGCTCTTTCTGAAGAGGCTGTTCAAAAATCTGCTTGGTTTTTATTTCTGTCATTTTAATTTGTCTCCAATCAGATACTGAATCGCTTTATCCAGACGTATATGTGCCAGAGGAGCATCCGCTTCGCTCTCCAGTGGAAGAAAACTATTAAAGTCAAACCGGTTATTTTGCCAAAAATCCGCTTTGGGTAATTTCTTAGGTACCTCGCCCGGAAATAGTGTCATAGGTTCACCGCTAAGGGTAACTCCCTGAATAGCGGGTATATTCTGTTCACCGTCGGAAACAAAACCGTTCGAGGTAGCTTTAATGGAAGCGATACTAATACACTCCATATCGATGTTCTCATAGGCGGCGTGCTGCCATGACGGATGAATCAGTTGCTGAAGCAGCGACACCTGGTGGCTGTGTTGATCCGGGGTAATATGATCCGCTTTGGTTGCAGCAAATAGTATTTTATCGATTCTTGGGGCAAACAGTCGTTTCAGCATCGATGAGCGGCCATACTTAAAGCTTTTTAGTATCTGCTCTAATGCATCCCTCATATCATAAAAAGGCTCCTGTCCGGCATTCAGTGGCTGCAAGCAGTCCACCAAAACAATTTGCCGGTCAAAAGTAGAAAAGTGCTCTTTATAAAAACGCTTAACAACACTGTTCTGATACTCACGATAGCGGGATTTCAGCATCTGGAAATTAGAATCTTTAGCCGCTTTTTGCAGCTGCTTTTCCTTGCCTTTCAGCTGTACCGGATAAAACTGTAATACGGGTGCGCCATCGAGATCACCCGGCAATACAAAGCGCCCGGGTTGTACCCAGTGTAGTCCGGCATCTTTGCAGCTATGCAGGTACTGAGTATAGGCCTGCGAAACCTGCTCAATCTGTTTTTCGTCAGCGGTTGCCATGAGATCTTGTTGTTGTTCAAGTTGCATCCACTGCTCAGCAAGCTGCTTTCTTTTACCTTTCATACTCTCAAACTGTGTCTCACACCACTGTTCGAAAGTAAGGTCCAGCAGAGGGAGGTCCAGTAACCACTCGCCGGGATAGTCAATAATATCCAGATACAGAGTACTACTGTCAGAAATCAGTTTTTTAGCGCCCTTTTCAGGCCTGAACTTAATCGCCAAACGAATTTCGCTCACATCCCTTGTAGGGACAGGCCAGCACGGAGGCTGACTAAACAAGGCTTCCATTGACTCATCGTAGCCAAATCGGGGCACCATTAAGTTTTGCTGAGGAACACGCTTAGCACCAATAAGCCGTCTGTCTCTGGATACATGGAACAAAGGCAGGTTATCTGCAGTAGAAGAGTGCAGCATCTGGTTTACCAGTGAAGTAATAAAGGCGGTTTTCCCTGCCCGGGACAGTCCGGTTACGGCAAGTTTAAGATGACTGTCCATGCCGCGGTTAATAAAGTCATTAATTTCCTGACGAATTTTTTTCATTATCTATTTTCCTCTGAACCGCTCCAGAGTAAGGTAAATACAGGTTCATTACTATGAAATAGTAGGAAATTTAACTTACTTTACAAACAAAAACGGCTGGTCCAATAACCAGCCGCGAACACAGTTATTTTATAACCAGTATCTGGTTAATCATCTTCAATTAGCTTATAAATAACCAGTAATGCCAGCTCAAGCAGAAGTGTGGTCGCAACAGCTATCACTACCCAGTGCTGATTAAAAATGGCAATACCGTTTAGTACAATGTCCCGGGCAACAAAAAAGCCAACGACAACGGCGATAACCAGTTGAAGAAACTGAACAAAACGGGGCATACTCTCTCCTGCTTTCAGCTCTCAAAGAGCCATTAGTACTTAGGTTATTAGCGCACTAAACCATTTAACGCGCCAATGTTAATAAAATTATTCCGCTTCAGCGATTTTAACTTTCCACGTGTCAGGGCCAATCTGGTGGGCGTTCGAACCGGTAGAGTCAACCGCTACTGTTACCGGCATATCTTCCACTTCAAACTCATAAATAGCTTCCATACCAAGCTCTTCAAAAGCAACCACACGCGCTTTCTTAATCGCCTTAGCTACCAGATACGCCGCGCCACCTACGGCCATCAGATAAACCGCTTTATGTTTCTTGATGGACTCAATGGCAGCAGGGCCACGCTCAGCCTTACCAATCATACCTGTCAGACCGGTTTGCGACAGCATCATGTCGGTGAACTTGTCCATACGGGTTGAGGTAGTCGGGCCGGCAGGACCAACCACTTCATCACCTACTGCGTCAACAGGGCCGACATAGTAGATAAACTTACCGTTGAAATCGACACCTTCAGGCAAGCCTTCGCCGCTTTCCAGCAGCCCCTGAATTTTTTTATGGGCAGCATCACGACCGGTCAGAATCTTACCGGAGAGCAGTACAGTTTCACCGGTTTTCCAGCTCTGTACATCTTCCTTGGTCACTTCATCAAGGTTTACACGACGGGTATTTTCGTCCGCTTCCCAGGTGATTTCAGGCCAGTCTTCCAGCTTAGGTGGTGTCAGCTCAGCAGGGCCGCTGCCATCCAGTGTAAAGTGAACGTGTCTGGTTGCTGCACAGTTAGGGATCATACAAACAGGTTTTGATGCCGCGTGTGTTGGCGCTGTTTTGATTTTCACATCCACAACGGTAGTTAACCCGCCAAGGCCCTGAGCACCAATACCCAGCTTGTTTACTCTGTTAAAGATATCAAGGCGCAGCTCTTCTTCTGCATTTTCGGGGCCGCGCTCGATAAGCTCCTGAATATCGATATGCTCCATCAGAGACTCTTTCGCCAGTACCGCTGCTTTTTCAGCCGTACCACCAATACCTATACCCAGCATTCCCGGCGGACACCAGCCCGCTCCCATCAGAGGAACCGTCTTCTCTACCCATTCAGCGATATCATCAGACGGATTTAACATAACCATCTTAGTTTTGTTCTCTGAACCGCCGCCCTTGGCCGCGATCTGAACTTCAACCTTGTCGCCCGGAACCATATTAATATGAACAACCGCCGGAGTATTATCTTTGGTGTTAGCACGTTTCCCAGCGGGGTCGCTTAGAACAGAAGCACGCAGCGGGTTATCCGGATTGGTATAAGCCTGACGGACACCTTCGTCCACCATCTGCTGAACAGTAAGGTCACTCTCCCACTGAACATTCATACCAATATTAACAAAACAGGTCACAATCCCCGTATCCTGGCAAATAGGACGATGCCCTTCAGCGGACATACGGGAGTTAATCAAGATCTGAGCGATAGCGTCCTTTGCTGCCTGGCTCTGTTCCTTTTCATACGCCTTTTCAAGCGCCTGAACAAAATCTAACGGGTGGTAGTAGGAAATGTACTGAAGTGCATCAGCAACACTGCTGATGAGATCCTGTTTTCGGATGACGGTCATTGCTTGCCTCTTTATTTGTTATGGATTCAATGAGATGTAATTTATTTTCCCTCTACATTCTCAACTGAAATATTTAGAATTTTATTAAAGTGAAATTATGATACTCTCGCTTCCAATGTCACGCTATGTCACCTTTACATTCTTTGTCACAAATTACGCAAATGATTAACACGAATAAGCCAGAGACTCTGCAACTTGAGTATCACCCTGAATTAGCAACAACTCTGTTCGCGCCAATATCCGCTATGCCCTGGTCAATGCTGCTTAGCTCTGCGTCTGCAGATCATCCGGACAGCAGATTCGATATTATTGTCGCCAATCCAGTTGCAACTTTGCTGACTAAAGATCAACAAACTGCATATAGTGATGGCAATGTTACGACAACCAGTGACGAATGTCCTTTTCAATTACTGCAACAACACTTAGACAAGCTGGTGACAAAATATGAGTCTGACGAACGCTATCCATTTACCGGCGGCGCCCTTGGCTACTTCAGCTATGATTTAGGGCGACGAGTAGAACAGATACCAGAAATTGCTGAAAACGATATTGATACCGCCCAGATGGCTGTGGGGATCTATCAATGGGCCGTTATCATTGATCACAAAGAGAAAAGCGCAACAGTCGTGGGAGAGCAAGTTAAGAAACACCACCTCTGGCTGCAGGCACAGAAACAAAATGCCTCTGCTCCCTTCACTCTTGTCTCTGAGTTTTGCTCTAATATGTCAAAACAGAGCTACAAGGCTAAGTTTGATAAGATTCAGGACTACCTGTTATCAGGTGACTGTTACCAAATCAATCTGGCGCAACGTTTTTCCGCAGAGTATAGCGGCTCTGAGTGGGATGCATTTATGCGACTTCAATCGCACAATAAAGCGCCTTTTTCCGCCTTTACCCGTCTTGACGATTGCGCCATACTGAGTGTCTCTCCTGAGCGGTTTATCCAGCTTAAACAGGGCGAAATTGAGACAAAACCCATTAAAGGCACCAGACCGAGAAGTGATAATCCTGAGCAAGATTTAGCAAATGCCGTTGAACTGACTAATACTGAAAAAGATCAGGCGGAAAACCTGATGATTGTCGACCTGCTACGTAATGACATCGGCAGAGTGGCAAAACCGGGGACGGTTCAGGTGCCAAAACTGTTTGATGTAGAGAGCTTTCCCGCAGTACACCACCTTGTCAGTACGGTGACTGCCGAGCTGGATAAAGGTTACAGTGCAACGCAACTACTTAGAGCTTGCTTCCCGGGAGGTTCCATTACCGGAGCCCCCAAAATAAGGGCAATGGAAATAATTGAAGAGCTGGAACCTCACCGCAGAAACGTCTATTGCGGCAGTATCGGATACCTGAGTAGCAGTGGCCGCATGGACACCAGTATTACCATCCGCACCCTGATCACACGTAAGAACCGCATCTATGCATGGGCTGGTGGCGGGATTGTCGCTGACAGTCAGTGCGATGCAGAGTATCAGGAGACGCTGGATAAGCTGAGTAAGATACTTCCGGTATTAGAGAACGAAAAATTATGAATAAAACTGCCCTGCTTACCCGTTTTAATCTCTCCCTTCCTGCCCAGTATCACAGGAAGGCGTTAAAACGTATCGCGGGGTTAGATCCTAAAACAGCCAGAAAAGCAGCGGTACTAATAGGTTTTGTTGAGCGTAACGATCAACTAATGGTTGTACTGACCCGGAGAGCAAAACACTTACGCCATCATCCGGGGCAAGTCAGCTTTCCCGGAGGCAAACTTGAACAGAGTGATTTATCCCTTGTTCATACCGCAATCAGGGAAACAGAAGAAGAGATAGGCATCTATCAGCAGCAGATCTCCGTTATCGGTCAGTTACCTGAACTTATGACCGTCAGTCATTTTATGGTGACGCCAGTAGTGGCGATGATAAATCCGGACTATCAGCTCAGTATAGACAGCAATGAGGTCGATGAAGTTTTCGAGGTTCCTGCAAGCCATTTACTGGATACCCGGCAACTCTATAGTCAGGACTTTCAGTTAAAAAATGCCTCTCATCGTGTTTTTGCTATCCCCTATGAACACCACCTTATCTGGGGAGTTACTGCACAAATTGTTCAGGCACTTCAACGACAACTTTCGTGGATAAATAACATTTCTTCTATATAATCAAAGTTTCTGGTTATCTTTGGGTTTATTCAGAGGCTGGGCATACTAGATGATTACAATTCGAAAAGCGAAATTTAAAGACTATGCAAGATTGATGGAAATCCGTGTAGCTAATGAGCAACGGGATTTCGTTTCTGACTTTAATACCCTGTTTGAACACAGAACACCCGATCATGAGTTTTATGTGATTAATGACGGAAAAGAGATTTTCGGCTTCTTTATGCTGGATAAATCCTATGCCCGTCAATACACATTTGCCCGCGCCAAAGAGCTTGGCCTGCGCAACTTGGTTGTAGATCAGCAACATCAACGTAAAGGTTACGCCAAGCAGGCGTTAAACCGGTTATTTCCATACCTATACGGAGCCTATCCCGACTTTGATACTCTGGGGCTGACGGTAAACAAAAAAAACCAAGCTGCTCACGATTTATATCTTAAGGCTGGCTTCAGTGACACCGACACCATCTATCATGGCGGTGATGCCGGTCCACAACATGTATTGCGAAAACCCATCCCTTAGATGCTTTCTACATAAAGCCGCATTTAATTAAATATTTTTTAGTGTTATGGGTTTTTAGTTAGATTAAATCAAAAAACTTATCAATTTTATCTAATTAAACGTGAATAATCCTTGAAGCTAAAGAAATCACAGGTAATATGTGCTGCTGAAATAGAAATTTCCAGTAATCCAATGGTATTTCTGCCGGTTTTCCGGATGAGTGCCATTGGCTTAACGTTTAATTCAACGGAGAATATTAATAAAATGACTTACGCGCCTGTAACAGACGTACTTAGCGGTAAGCTGGCGGTAGACAGTGAAGTAACTGTCCGCGGCTGGATTCGCTCACGTCGTGATTCCAAAGCCGGAATCTCTTTCCTTGCCATATACGACGGCTCTTGTTTCGACCCGATTCAGGCCGTGGTCCCTAATGAACTTAATAATTACCAGAATGAAGTACTAAAGCTCACCACTGGTTGTTCCGTTGAAGTAACAGGTAAGATTGTTGAATCGCCTGCAAAAGGTCAGGATTTTGAACTGGCGGCCACTGACGTTAAAGTTGTCGGCTGGGTTGAAGATGCTGATACTTACCCGATGGCGAAAACCCGTCACTCAATTGAGTACCTTCGTGAAGTTGCTCACCTGCGTCCGCGTACCAATGTAATCGGTGCCGTGGCCCGTGTACGTAACTGTCTGTCTCAGGCAATCCACCGCTTCTATCACGAGCAAGGATATTTCTGGATGTCTGCTCCGCTAATCACTGCGTCTGATGCAGAAGGTGCCGGTGAAATGTTCCGCGTTTCAACGCTGGATCTGGCTAACCTGCCACGCACTGAACAAGGCGATGTTGACTTTAACGAAGATTTCTTCGGTAAAGAGACATTCCTGACAGTATCCGGCCAGCTTAACGCTGAAGCGTATGCTTGTGCACTAAGTAAGGTTTATACCTTCGGTCCTACATTCCGTGCAGAAAACTCAAACACCAGCCGCCATCTTGCCGAGTTCTGGATGGTTGAGCCTGAAGTCGCCTTTGCTGATCTGGATGATGTGGCAAAACTGGCTGAAGATATGCTTAAGTATGTATTTAAAGCGGTTCTGGAAGAGCGTCGCGACGATCTTGAGTTCTTTGCTCAGCGTATTAATAAAGACGCTATCAGCCGTCTTGAGAGCTTCGTAGATTCCGACTTTGCTCAGGTAGACTACACTGACGCAATCCAGATCCTGCTGGATTCTGGCCGTGAGTTTGAGTTCCCTGTTGAATGGGGTATCGATATGTCTTCTGAGCATGAGCGCTATCTTGCTGAAGAGCACTTTAAAGCGCCGGTTATCGTTAAGAACTATCCAAAAGATATCAAAGCATTCTATATGCGTATGAACGACGACGGTAAGACAGTTGCGGCTATGGACGTTCTGGCACCGGGCATTGGTGAAATCATCGGTGGTTCTCAGCGTGAAGAGCGTCTGGATATGCTGGACAGCCGTATGCGTGAGATGAACATCGATCCTGAACATATGAACTGGTTCCGCGATCTACGTCGTTATGGTACTGTTCCTCACTCAGGTTTCGGTCTGGGCTTTGAGCGTCTGGTTTCTTACGTGACAGGTATGGCTAACGTTCGTGACGTTATCCCGTTCCCACGTACACCACGTAGCGCAAACTTCTAAGCTAAGAGCTTAAAATGAAAGTTTAGAGCTTAATTTGAAAGCCGCCATCAAGGCGGCTTTTTTAGATCCTGTTGGTTTCCTTTGCTAGCCCTCGCATTTACCACTTTTCTGTTTCAATTTATTGACCATTGAAATAATTTACTCAATCATATGGTCTGGTGTTATGAACTACACATATAAGTGCAGGATAGAATTTAATGTATAAAGCGAAATATCAGGAAAAAAACACTTTCCTGAGTTATGTAGTGGCCGCAATTGTTTACGGGACATACGGGAGCCGCGTGTGCCCTTTTCTCGACACATTAACTACTAAAGAGATTTTCCTGCAAGTCTCCTTTGTATTTGCATTGCTGTTTATTACCCGTCTTACTTTAGCAAAGAGAGGCATTCCGGATTACAAAGGCAGCATTGCTAAATTAGATACCCTGCTGTTTTTCAGTTTTTCTCTGCCTTTCTCTCTGTTTTATAACCTTGTTTATGATTTCGGTGTCGACAGTCATTTTAAAGTCGTATTCGGCATGACGCTATTTGGCTTCCTGACCGGAACCATTCTGGAGTTGCTGGATAAAGAGCGATATCTGCAAAGCGATAAGCTTCCGGTTAGCCTGTCTGGTGAACGCCGCTCTATTATTAAGCAGATGATTGGCCTGTTCACCACCCTGATTGTCGCCCTGACTGTCTCTATGGTGATGATTGAAATTAAAGATATCTACTGGCTTGAGCATAATATCGATAAACTGGCAGACGGCAGCGGTAAACTGAGTGTCATTAAAGAGTTTATCTATGTGTCAGCGGTTTTGTTCGCTTATGCGTTTTATATCATCCGTCTCTGGACCCGCTTACTTAAAGCGGTATTAAATTCACAAGAGTCAGCTTTAGCGGCAGTTAGCGCAGGAGATGCTCAGACAAGAGTTCCGGTGTTTGATCATGATGAACTGGGTTCCGTTGCCTCACTGACCAACAGTATGCTTGACTCACTGGAAGTTTCTCATCAGGAAGTGCAGACAACGCGGGACGTAGCAATTGTCAGTCTGGCAGCACTGGCGGAGTCAAGAGACAATGAAACCGGTGCTCATATCCTAAGAACCCAGCAGTATGTTAAGTCGCTGGCTGAATTTATGTCGCAAAAGCCCCAGCACACAGAGTTACTTACCCCTGCCTATATCGACTTGCTGTATAAGTCTGCTCCGCTGCACGATGTTGGCAAGGTTGGTATCCCGGATAGCGTGTTACTGAAACCGGGCAAGCTAACAGACGAAG
Organism: Vibrio sp. SCSIO 43137; assembly: GCF_028201475.1. Taxonomy (NCBI): domain Bacteria; kingdom Pseudomonadati; phylum Pseudomonadota; class Gammaproteobacteria; order Vibrionales; family Vibrionaceae; genus Vibrio; species Vibrio sp. SCSIO 43137. The sequence continues at coordinate 1,720,308 of NZ_CP116383.1, forward strand.
AGTTTGAAACCATGAAGGGACATCCGCAGATAGGTGCTGATGCTCTGGCCACGGCGGAACAGCAGTTGGGCTCCTCTTCTTTTCTTAATGTGGCAAAAGAGATCTCCCTCACTCACCATGAAAAGTGGGATGGTTCCGGTTACCCTAATAAGCTTTCCGGTACCGATATCCCTCTTTCCGGCAGGTTAATGGCACTGGCAGATGTTTATGATGCACTTATCTCCAAACGCGTCTATAAACCGGCATTTAGCCACGAAAAGGCCAAGGCAATCATCCTTGAAGGCTCTGGAAGTCATTTTGACCCTGAAGTGGTAGAAGCCTTTGTCGCTATCGAAGATGAGTTTGTCCGCATCGCTGCTACCTTTAAAGACAACGAATAATCTGCAGGCGGGACTTACTAGTCCCGCCTTCTTCTTTTCGGCACTTTTCCTCATCAAATTGCTCTTTTTTCCCTCTGCTAACTGGCAAAATAAATGACTTAAATCATTTATGTCCTTCAAATTGGAAAAAATTCAACTTTTCTGTTTTTTAGCTGTTGTTTCTGCCGATCCTTACAGGTATAAATAAACCGTACCTATCACAGTTAACATGGATGACGATTATGTTTGATAAAGTTGTTGCTGCCCCGGCAGACCCTATTCTTGGCCTTACAGAGCTATTTAAAAAAGATACCCGCGCAGAAAAAATCAACCTTGGTGTTGGTATTTATAAAGATGAGCAGGGAACTACCCCGGTACTGGCTACCGTAAAGAAGGCGGAAGCAGCACTGCTTGAATCGGAAAAAACCAAATCTTACCTCACTATTGAAGGTACTGCAGAATATGGTTTAGCGGTACAAAAACTTTTGTTTGGTGAACAATCCGATATCGTTGTCAGCAAAAAAGCCAAAACCGCGCAAGCTCCCGGCGGAACAGGCGCTCTTCGCGTAGCAGGCGAATTTATCAAACGCCAGTTAGGCGCGCCTAAAATCTGGATCAGTAACCCGACATGGGCGAACCATAATGGTGTATTTACTGCTGCCGGATTAGAAACGGTGCAATACGGTTACTACAACGCCGACACCAAAGAGAAAGATTTTGCTGCAATGGTGGCAGATCTGAAAAAAGCCTCTGAAGGTGACATTGTTCTGCTACACGGCTGCTGCCATAACCCGACTGGTATCGACCCGACACAAGATGAGTGGCTTGAGCTGGCCAAACTGTGTGCAGAGAAAAAACTACTGCCGCTGTTTGACTTTGCCTATCAGGGTTTTGCGAAAGGCGTTGAAGAAGATGCGGCTGGCCTGCGTACTTTTGCTAAGTACAACAAAGAGATTCTGGTAGCCAGCTCATTCTCTAAAAACTTCGGTTTGTACAATGAGCGTGTTGGCGCTTTCACTCTGGTTGCTGAATCAGAAGAAGTGGCAGCGACGGCATTTTCTCAGGTTAAAGCCATTATCCGTTCAATCTACTCAAACCCGCCGGCACACGGTGCAGCGGTTGTTACTTATATTCTCAACAATGCTGAACTAAGAGCAGAATGGGAACAGGAAGTAGCAGAGATGCGCGATCGTATTCAGGAGATGCGTTCACTTTTTGTTGAAACACTGAAAGCTAATGGTGTAACAGAAGATTTCAGCTTTATTGAGCGTCAAAATGGCATGTTCTCATTCTCCGGCCTGACGAAAGAGCAGGTGGAGCGTCTGAAGCAGGAGTTCGGCATCTATATCGTTGGTTCCGGTCGTATCAGCGTAGCCGGAATGACAAAAGCGAATATGGAACCTTTATGTAAAGGCATTGCCGCAGTACTATAATAGATATCCTGACTAATGGGGCCAGTCTCCTCCTTCCGGAGACTGGCCCTTTTTCTTACGAGGCATTCATGGACGCAGAGTTACTAGAGATCCAGAGTTTTTTAATCCAGCACCCTCCCTTTAACGAACTTCCTGAGGATGCTATCTCGTTAATCGCCAGAAATATTGAGATCTCCTATTTTCGTGAAGATACGCCTATCGTTCATCTTGGTGACCATATCCACGATCTCTATATGATACGAACCGGAGTGGTTGAAGTTTACCGCCGTAAAGGTGAGCTCTATAACCGCATAGGTGAAGGTGCACTGTTTGGTCAGATGGGTTTACTGACCAATAATAAAGTACGTTTTCCGGCAAAAGCCATTGAAGACACCCTGCTCTACTGTATCCCCGAAAAAGTATTTCAGGAACTTTACGATAGTCACGAAACCTTCGCCGATTTTGTTGAGGTTGAAGATACTGTCCGCCTCAGACAAACCGTATCCAGCAATAACGACGCTAACGATCTGACAACCTCAAAGCTCACTACCCTGATAACCCGTGATCCTGTTATTGTGGCCAAAAATCTCTCTATTCAGGACGCGGCTAAAAAGATGGCTGATGAAGCCGTCTCCTCTCTGTTGGTTTACGATCCCGATATCGATGAAGAGGAAGAAGACACTTCATCAATAATCGGCATTATCACTGACCGGGATTTATGTACCCGCGTTATTGCTGAAGGGCTCGACCCTGCCGGAGATATATCTGAGGTAATGACCCACGAAGTGATTATCCTTGATCACAACGCTTACGTTTATGAGGCAATGTTGACCATGCTTCGTTATAACGTGCACCATCTTCCGGTTTTAAAGAACCGAAAACCCGTCGGCATTGTTGAGTCTACTGATATTGTCCGCTACGAATCGCAAAACTCGCTGTTGCTGGTGAGCAGTATCTTTTTGCAGTCTACCATTGAAGAACTGGCAGCCCTTTCCGAGCAGGTTAAAGACAGTTTTGTCCGGCTGGTTAATGAAGACGCGAATGCCCATATGGTAGGTACCGCAATGTCAGTAATAGGCCGCAGCTTTAAACAGCGGATTATTGAGCTGGCTGAACAGGAGCTGGGTAAACCGCCTGTCCCTTACTGTTTTCTTGCGCTGGGCTCCATGGCGAGAGATGAACAGCTTATTGTAACCGATCAGGACAACGCCATTATCCTCGATGACAACTATATCGAAAGGATACACGGCGACTACTTTGAAAAGCTGGCTAAGTTTGTCTGTGATGCTCTCGACCAGTGCGGTTACAACTACTGCACCGGCGATATTATGGCAACCAATCCGGAATGGCGTATGACCCGTTCAGAATGGGAACAGTGCTTTGCCGACTGGATAGATAATCCAAACCCTAAAGCCCTGCTTAACAGCTCAATTTTCTTCGATCTGGACGGTATTTACGGCAAGCTTAAATGGGCTGAGCAGTTAAACAGTTTTATTCTGCGCAGGGCGCGTAAAAACAATCGCTTCCTTGCCTGTCTGGCGCGTAATGCCCTCAACAGAACACCGCCGTTAGGTTTTTTCCAGAGCTTTGTAATGGAGAAAGACGGCCAGCACAAAAACTCCATTAACCTTAAAAGACGTGGTACTGCACCACTTGCTGACTTGATTCGTGTACACGCACTGGCTGTTGGCTCCCGCTCGCAAAACTCTTTTGAACGGCTGGATGACATTGCCGACGCCGGCATTTTACCGAAAGGACGGGCTCAGGACTTACGTGACGCTATGGAGTTTATCTCCATGGTGCGTATACGCCATCAGGCGATCGATATAGAGAGCGAAATAGAGCCCGATAACAATATCGAGCCGGACAATATTTCTGACTTCGACAGACGCAACCTGAAGGACGCTTTCCAGATTCTGAGTAATGCGCAAAACTTCCTTAAGTTCCGTTACCAGGCAAGTAATAAGTTCAATTAAGGTATCCAGATGAAACTACTGAACTTAGTCAAGAAACCACAGCAGATAGACTGGCCTGAGCACTACCGGAAAATGGCGGAAGTCGCAGAGGATGAGCGCCTTAAGCACTTTTATCAGCAAGGAGTAGTAACAGAAGAGACGCCTTTGTCTGAAGTGAGGTTTGTCGCGCTGGACTTTGAAACCACAGGCTTAGACCCGGTACGGGACGATATTATCAGTATAGGCCTTGTCCCTTTTACCCTTAACAGAGTGTTCCTAAACGAAGCAAAACACTGGTACGTTAACCCGAACACCTCACTAAGCGAAGATTCTGTCGTTATCCACGGCATCACCCATAGTGATATTGTTGACGCTCCGGATCTTAAACGTATTCTGCAACAGGTGCTGGATGCGCTGGCGGGTAATATTGTGGTGGTTCATTACCGCAGAATTGAACGCGAGTTTTTTGATATTGCGCTGGATGAACGTATTGGTGAAGGTATTCTGTTTCCGGTTATTGATACCCTGGATCTGGAAAGTACTATTCAGGCAAAGAAAACCAGCGGCATTATTAACCGCTTAAAAGGTGCTAAGCCCGGCTCGGTAAGACTTGGCTCCAGCAGAAAACGCTACGGGCTGCCGAACTACTCTCCTCATCATGCGTTAACGGATTCCATTGCCACTGCTGAGTTATTACAAGCTCAGATAGCCCATCACTTCTCGCCTGATACGCCGATTAAGCAGCTCTGGAAGTAATACTTAGCGAGTCGTTCTCTGAAACAGATTCCGTGATACTAAAAAGGGCTTCCTTACGGAAGCCCTTATCACAATCATCTTGCAGTAATGTTTGGCACTATTTCTCGGTTCTGAGGCCAAGCAGCAGGCTCAGACACATTGCCAGCAGGACAAAAGTGAATGGTAAGGCGGTTGATATTGCGCCCGCCTGTAGTGCCTGTATCGCTTCAGTTCCACCTATCCAGAGCAGAACCGCAGCAACCGCACCTTCGAGAAATGCCCAGAATACGCGTTGCAGAACAGGTGCATCCACTTTACCACCAGCGGTAATGCTGTCGATAACCAGCGAACCGGAATCTGATGAGGTAATAAAGAACACCAGCACCAGAATAATGGCAATCACAGAAAGAACCGTTCCGAACGGAATCGCTTCAAACATTTCAAACATGGCCAACGGAACTTCAGTCAGGCCGTTCTGGCCCAGTGCGCCGATGCCATTAATTACCTGATCAATCGCCATGCCGCCAAATACAGACATCCAGATCAGAGTCACCAGTGTCGGTACAATCAGTACCGCGGTAATAAACTCTCTGATAGTACGTCCACGCGATACGCGGGCAATAAACATACCTACGAATGGCGACCATGAAATCCACCATGCCCAGTAGAATACAGTCCAGCCCTGGAACCATGCCGTATCTTCACGACCAACCGGATTACTGAGCGGAATAATGTTTTCTACATAAGCCATTAAGGTAGTCGGAATTGAGCCGAGAGTAATGGCGTAACCAATCAGTGCAACCAGAAGCAATAGCAGGAAGGCGACAACCATATTGATATTACTGATCACCTTGACGCCGCCATCAATGCCACGCAGCACCGAAACAACCGCCAGTAATGTAACTACGGTAATAACAACGATTTGCAGGCCAAGCCCGCCGTCAATACCAAACACATGGTTAATACCACTTGCTGCCTGCTGCGCACCTAAGCCCAGCGAGGTTGCCAGACCAAACAGAGTCGCCAGCACAGCCAGAATATCAACAATGTGCCCTGCCCAGCCCCATGCTCTGTCTCCCAGAAGCGGGTAGAAAATAGAGCGCATAGAGAGAGGCAAACCTTTGTTATAGGTAAAGAAAGCCAGTGAAAGAGCCACAACACCATAGATAGCCCATGGGTGCAGTCCCCAGTGGAACATGGTTGCGCCGAGCGCCAGTTTAGCCGCTTCAGGGGAGTTTGCTTCCACATTCAGCGGTGTTTCATACCAACCGGTAAAGTAAGCGATTGGCTCTGCCACACTCCAGAACATCAGGCCGATACCCATACCGGCAGCAAATAGCATGGCTATCCATGACTTAAACGAGTATTCCGCTTCAGCATCTTCACCACCAAGCCTGATCTTTCCATATGGAGAGACAATCAAAGCCAGGCAGAAGATAACGAAAATGTTTGCTGACCAGATAAACAGACTGTCAAAAGCCCCGATGATTTGCCATTTCACGCCGTCAAGCACAGACTTTGTACTTTCAGCATCACTGACAAGAGAAGCAACTATAAAGAGAACTATCAGACCGGCACTGATACCAAACACCGGATTATGTACATCAAACCCCCATTTCTGGACGTTATCCTGACCAATTGTATAGTCAGTACTGTCGATACTGTATTTATCGATTCCTTTAGTCAAAATTTCACCTTGGAAATTCCGTTTTATGAACAATGAAAAAAGTAACTTAGTTTCAATTTAAGCAACGGTAAACGCAAAATGAAGCACTACTTTTCCCGATGAAGGGCACTACATTAACATTTCTGAAATTTTATTTCAGAGCTTAATTGTTGCAATACCATGAGGTTACCTTATAAGACTAGTCTATGATCCCCTTCTCCATGGCATATTTTGCTAACTCAGCCGTAGAGTGTATATCCAGCTTATGTTTTATATTCTGACGGTGGGTTTCTACGGTTCTGTAACTAATACTGAGTAAACTGGCTATTTTCTTACTACTACTGCCCTGAGCGACTAACTTCAGTACCGCCTCTTCACGGCGGCTAAGGGGGTTAAGTTTCTTAGCCGCAGGAACAATTTGTTCGGTAAACAGTGTCTGAGTAGTGCTTTCACAGAAGTAGGTGGAGCCGAGGTTGACGGTCTTAATCGCCTGTACCATTTTCTCAGCGGAAATCTCTTTCAGCATATAGCCCACAGCCCCCGCCTGCATTACATTCATAATGTACTCGCGGTTGTCGTGCATAGTGAGCATAAGCACCTTAACTGATGGGAATTCTTCCCTTATCAACTTGGTTGCCTCTATGCCATTAAGGATCGGCATACTGATATCCATCAGCACCACATCAGGCTGATAATTCCTTACTACATCTATAGCTGCAAGGCCGTTACAGGCGGTGGCAACCACTTCAATCTCTGCTTCAGACTCTAGCCTCGCCATAAAACCATCCAGCACAACCTGATGATCATCCACAATGACGACTTTTATCGTTTTTTCCATACCATCAATCCATCAATATTTAATAGCACTGTAATTTCGGTTCCGACGCCCTGCTCGCTGACCAGCTCAAAGTCGCCGCCGATAAATTCAACTCTTTCTCTCATATTACGTAGCCCGATTCCCTTATTGCGGGAGAGATCACCGTCATCAAACCCGACACCGTTATCACGGATAATAAGCTGCAACATATAGCCCATCTGGCGGAGGATCACGCTCACCTGAGTCGCCCGGGCATGTTTTTCAATATTGGTCAGTGACTCCTGAGTAACCCGGTAAAGTGTCGTGGCGACCTCGGACTGTAACTGGCCATCCTGAGTATCAAACATAATCTCAACATCTACCTGTTCGGAGTGAGACTGAAAATCTTTAAGTAAGGTATTTAAGGCGGCTTCCAGCCCTATATCATCCAGTGCACTGGGACGCAGGCTATGGGATATACGCCGGACTTCATTAATGGCCGTTATCAGGGAGTTTTGTGACTTCTCCATATAAGGGATTAACTCTTCTCCCCCCGACAGGCGATCTAACTTACGTGATGAGAGTTCTAGGTGACATTTACTGGATACCAGCAACTGATTAATTCCGTCATGTAACTCCCGGGCCAGATGTTTCTTTTCATCCTCCTGAAACATCACGGTTTTATGGGCCAGCTCTTTCAGGTTTCTGTCTGCCAGCCTGTGTTCGTGAAGGTTGATGGCCAGAGTCAGCACAATAATGACCGCCACGGTAAAAGCCAGAATCACAATCACAGAAAAAAAGGTGGTTTCAATATTCTTATTAACGGAAGCCTGCATAAAGGCGACTTCCTGATGAACATCCTCGATATAGAGGCCGGTACCTATCATCCATTGCCATTTATCCAGCCACTCCACATAGCCCAGCTTCTGCACTGTCTCATTAGTGGATGGTTTCTGCCACATATATGAGTGATAACCACCGCCCGATTGCGCCTTATTGAGCAGCGCTTCAATCAGATAGTTGCCATTTTCATCCTGCAGATCGATCAGGTTTTTTCCCACCAGATTCGTCAGTATGGGGTGAACCACATTGGTTCCGGATTTATCATAAACAAAGAAGTAACCATCTGAGCCGAACCTCAGCTCATTAATCACCTGTTTAACCGCTTGCTTGGCCTGTTCTTTGTCCAGAGAGGGATTGTCGTAGATAGGACGTATGGCGCTGATAGCTAAATCAACACTGTCTTTCAGGGCAGACTCGCGTGATTTGATCAGATTCTGACGGAAGATCTCCACTTCCTTATCACCCAGTGATTTCGCCTGATAAATAGCTATCCAGCTGATACTGGCAGTGACCATAATCAGCGGGATCAAGGTAAGTAAAATAAGCTTTGCTTTCAGAGGCATTCCATTCCCTCATAAAAAAACGCTCCTGTTCAGGAGCATTTTTCTATCATAGCAAGCTAATTAACCAAGAAAAAACTTTACTTATCATTACCCGTTGTTGATCACATTCCATAGAAGCCGGGGAAAACCAGCAGTGATGCCAGTACCATCACCTGAATGACGATAAACGGGATCACACCGCGGTAAATATCCATGGTAGTAACCCCCTTAGGCGCTACACCTTTCAGGTAGAACAAACTGAAGCCAAATGGTGGTGTCAGGAATGAGGTTTGCAGGTTCATGGCAATCAGAATGGCAAACCAGACCATATCGATCCCCATCAGCTCAGCTACCGGTGCAATAATCGGCACGATGATAAAACAGATCTCAACAAAGTCGATAAAGAAGCCCAGCAGCAGAATCACCAACATAACGATGATCAGGAAGCCCCACTTCTCACCCGGTAGCTCAAGCATCCACTCTTCTACCAGAAGATCGCCGCCGGTATAGGTAAACGCCATCGAGAACGCCGTAGCACCAAGCAGAATAGCAAATACCATAGCGGTAACTTTGACTGTCTCTTTTGCCGCCTCATACACCATACGCCAGCTAAACTGACGATAAAGCAGTGACAGCACGATAGCACCCGCGCCGCCAAGGGCTGCTGATTCAGTCGGTGTAGCCACACCGGCAAAAATGGAACCCAGTACAACAATAATCAATGCCAGAGGCGGAATAACCGCTTTTAATGCGCTGATAACTTCATCTCTGCGGGAAACAGATTCATCACGCTCAATTGGTTGTGCCGCTTCAGGGTTAAGTTTTGCATAGATAAGAATGTAGAGAATATACGCGCCGACCAGTACAAAACCGGGCCAAAGTGCCGCCTGAAACAGGTCACCAACCGGAACCCCCAACACATCACCCAGCAGTATCAGAACAATAGATGGCGGAATAATCTGCCCCAAAGTACCGGAAGCACAGATGGTTCCGCAGGCCAGCCCCTTGTTGTAATTGTACTTAAGCATTACCGGCAGGGATATCAGACCCATTGCAACAACAGAAGCACCGACAACACCGGTGGAAGCCGCCAGTAGCGCACCAACCAGAACGGTGGAAATAGCGATACCACCGCGAACTCCGCCAAACAGGCGCCCCATGGATTCCAGCAGCTGTTCTGCCAGTTTGGTTTTCTGTAATACCAGCCCCATAAACACAAACAGAGGTACCGCCATCAGTACCGTGTTTTCCATAATGGACTGTATCCTGTATGGCATAAAGGCGAACATCTCTATCCCTTCTGCCCAGACTCCGAATATCAACGCGATACCGCCGAAGGTGAACGCCACTGGGAAGCCAAGCAGCAGGGCTAACAGTGCGACAAAAAACATCACTATGCCGATCATAGTTCACCTCCGTGTGCGTTGTTACTGCCATGAACTATCTGCGGATAGAGAATAGAGTTTACTGAGTGCAGAAGAAGTCCCATTCCGCTAATTGCCATAAAGATAAAGGAGGTAGGAATCATGGCTTTGATGATCCAGCGATAAGGCAGACCACCCGGATCTCCGGAAGTCTCACCCAACTGATAACTCTCTTTGGCAAAATCAATACCGAACCATGCCACCAACAGGCAAAACGGCAGCAGGAAAATCAATGTGCCCAGCAGATCAATAATGGATTTAGCTCTCAGGGAGAGTCGCTCGTAGAATATGTCCACACGCACATGGCCTGAACTGCGTATCGCAAAAGGAACGCCCAGCAAAAATACAGCAGAAAACAGATGCCACTCCATCTCCTGAAAAGCGATAGATACGTCATTAAATACGTATCTCATAACAACGTCGTAGACAACATTTGCCAGCAGCAAAATGAATAAGATACTGGATAGCCAGCCGAGAAAATCACCGATGCGGTTAATTAACTGTTCCATCTTAATGAGGGTTCTCATTTCAGACTCCATGGAAAACGGTTTATCGGGTAAGTAAAGTTAGTCAGTAAAGCCGGCTTACATCAGATAAGCCGGCTTGTCTTCTTATTGAGCTTGTGCCTGACTATTCAGGTAAGCGCGGTGCGAGATATCCGTCCATGAACGAACCTGCTTCAGGTAGTCCGCCTGAGATTTCTGAATCTCTTTAGTCAGCGGATCTTTAGCAGCATGCTCTTTCAGCAGCTTATCGTTAGCTGCGCGCATTGCTTTCATTACAGCCGGTGGGAAATCTTTAACCTGAACATTAGGGTATTCAGTTTTGATTGATGACCAGTTCTTACCACTCTCATGAGTTGCTTGTGTGTACATGTCGTAAGCAGCAGTACGCATCGCTATACGCAGAATTTCACGCAGATCTTCCGGCAGACGGTTCCATGTTCTCTTGTTCACAAGGAACTGAAGCTCTGAACCCGGCTCATGCCAGCCAGTGTAGTAGTAAGGGGCGATTTTGTGGAAGCCCATACGCAGGTCAAGAGAAGGACCTACCCACTCCAGCGCATCGATTGTTCTGCGCTCTAGTGAAGTGTACAGCTCACCCGGTGCAATGTTAGTTGGTTTCGCACCCAGCTCTGCCAGTACTTCGCCGGCAAAACCCGGAATGCGCATTTTCAGACCTTTCAGATCATCAACAGAGTTGATCTCTTTCTGGAACCAGCCACCCATCTGCACATCGGTGTTACCACCCGGGAAGGAAAGAAGGTTGTGCGGAGAGTAAACTTTTTCCATCAGCTCCATACCACCGCCATGGTAGAACCATGCATACTGCTCAGCAGGCGTCATACCAAAAGGCATAGAGGTAAAGTAAAGGGTGTTTGGCACTTTGCCTTTCCAGTAGTACGAACCTGAGTGGCCCATATCGTACTGGCCGGATTTAACCATATCAAACACACCCAGCGGTGCTTTATGTTTGTTCGCAGAGTCGATACGGATCTGCAGACGACCGTTTGACATCTTTTCAGCCATTGCTGCCATATTCTTAGTGGCATCACCAAATACAGGGAAATTTGGTCCCCATGTTTCTGCCAGTTTAAGACGGTACACTTTATCGGCTGCAGAAGCAGAGGTGGAGATCATTGCGGAGCAAGCAGTTGCAGCCAGCATAACGCCCGCCACAAGATTCTTTATCGGTTTTTTAAGTAGGCTCATACCCTATAATCCTTTATACAAGTGATAACAATTAACCCCGGAAGATTAATACATGAGCTACCATGACCATTTTGTTACAGAATTAATATTGGCAGGAACACTGAGCGCCTTTTGCAACACCACTACGCATTAGACCTTGGTATTAAGTAGTTATACGTAGCCTAATCGCCTGTTATTTTTTATCCTTCTGTTTTATATAGTTTAATAGAAAACACGATGTTCACTTACACGGATAAACACTTAGGTATTACAACCTAATAAGAAAGTTACCAGAATTAACATAAATTAGAGTTTTTGCACGTTTTAGTGGTTAAAGTGCTTAGCCTGAAGTGTATTACTAATCTGTAAACTAACTTTATATCAGGTTGACTGGCATAGTTACCCTCAGAAAAATTGAGATGATAACTATGCCTATAAAGTGAGATTTACAACAATTTTATCGCCAGATTAACCATTGTGAGTGGCTATTATCTAAAGTGTGAGTTTTACTTTTCTTCTCTGATCTACACCTAGAATCAACTGCCCATTAGACGAGGATTGTATTGAATTTTTGGTAGCAACAATATCCATCTCAAACACGCATTTGTCATAACCTTGCTTTAGTTGTGCTTGAGTTTTTTCGAATATATCACTCAGGCTCTTATTATAAGATCCCGAATTAAGTATATGCTCACCCGCCCTTATATCCGGTGATACGCCAGAGATGTATGTTTTTACATTGTTTTTACATTGTTTTTACAGGTCAACCATTCTCCCAGATAAACATATTTATGATCTGCTTCCGGAGCCCATGACACATCGATCACTTCACCTGCTAAACTTGAGGTTAATGTAAAAGGTAAAGGTAACTCGGTTGCTGTCAGTGAACTGATAACCACATTATCTCTTATAAATTTAACCGTATATTCTGAAGCATTTGCTGACACAACAGGACTAGTATAATAGACCCCGCCAGTTTCCTGCGTCTCAGTCAGAATAAAATTTACGCCATCGACCTCGGCGACAAGTTTGTCGTTACCACCTAATTCTATATATTGCTGTAAAGGGTCTTTAACATATGCGGTAAACTTAGCTTCAGATGAAGTTTCTCCCGACAATATAAAATCCACACGTACATCAGAAGTTGCAAAGTCACTGCTCAAATTAACTTTGTTTGAACTGGAACCACCTCCCCCACCACCACAACCGACAAGAAAAACTAAAGCTAATATATAATATGCTTTCATAGAACCACCCTTTCTAACTGATATTTAAAATAATGCGATCTTTTGAATGTTAGGATAAGAATCTATAAGTATTTTAAACTGGAACGTTTAATTACTTGTAGATTCATTATTTCACAGAAATCCAAAAATTCTATTCAGAAAAAACTCTAACAGTTCAAGATTTAATAATCACCAACCAATAATAAAAGCGTTTCATTGAAATAAAACAAATAAAAAGTAGCAAATTTCGTTATTATCAGAATCTATATAATATATTTATACCTTGTTCCCACGGTCTCCGTGGGAATACATACCGGATTTACTAATACCCACGTAACTAGCTTTATTTCTACCTACGCTATGCATTGCCACGCAAAGCATGGCAACGAGAGTGGTGCTTATAAATACCATAATTTGAAACTAAGCCGATAAATCTTTTTCTTTTATTCTTTTTCTTTGGCTACAATACGCACCTAACAAAAAACTAGCGGAAATAAATAACGGCTGTATATAACCAAAACCAATGACAAGTGATACGTAAATCAAACCGTTCAATATATGCAATTTTCGTTCTAGCTTATACTTTCTCCCTAATAAAAACAAACTAAGACATCCTATCGGAAGAAGAAGAAAGTAACGAAAAAACATTATCCTTTTATTGAACAAGTCCAAGTTAAGAATATATCTGATACGAACTTTCTCTTTCTGAGACAGAATTTTCGATTCTTGTTTAGTAATGACTCTGTTCTTCAGTTCACCGTACATTTTGGAGTAACCTGAAGTATCAATCGGTGTATTTTTAATTTCATACTTAGCTATAGTGCTCTGAGCATAATACAGAAGCACTATTACCAATCCGATTGATAGCATTTTTACCGCGGAGAACAAGTATTTTCTCATAGCGATGTTGCTTTAATGTCCAATTAAAAATTCAATTTTACGCTACTATCTTAACTGCTACCGTAAGCTTTAACATGGTTTTCCAAACCAACCAATGATACATAGAACATTATCGGCAAGACTAATAAGACAACAATATAATCAGGGATTAGAACGCAACTTATCGCAGATAAAACGGAGATCAACAACACGCTAATTCTGTATTTTCGATCAGTTTTAAACATTAATCTAGGGTACTTCTGTATAAATCCAATGTAACACATCATCGCAATTACCAATGCTTCATATCGACCAGTTTTAATATAAATAGATGTCAGAGGTATAGCTGCTCCAGATAACATCATTATCATTAATTTTGGATATATACCCTTTATTTCGAAGGCTCTGCTCATGAAACATCCTTAATTCGAGAATTTACTAGTTATTAACATCTAAGTAATCTGAACTACCTTGTTCCCACGGTCTCCGTGGGAATACATACCAGATTTACTAATACCTGCATAATTTACCCATATTTCAAACTTCGCTATGCGTTGCCACGCTATGCATGGCAACGAGTGTGTTGCTTATAAACACCATAATAAAAACTAAGCTGATAAATCTTTCTCCTTTATTCTCTTTCTTTGGCTATAATACGCACCTAACAAAAAACTAGCGGAAATAAATAACGGTTGTATATAACCAAAACCAATGACAAGTGATGCATAGATAATCCCACTTGATATATATGAGTTTCGATCTAGCTTATACCTTCGTCCTAATATGAACATACTAATACATCCAATAGGAAGCAGAAGAAAATAATGAAAGAATGTTATTTTCTTTTCAAAAAGATCTTTATTTAGTCTATACCTAACTGCTTCTTCACTTTTTTTTCTAAGAATTACACCTTCTTGTTTAGATATTACTTTATCCTTAGCATAGTTATAAAAATCGCTAAAACCAGAATTATCAACAGGCATATTATTAATCTCATACTTAGCTATAGTGCTCTGAGCAAAATACAGAAGCACTATTACCAATCCGATTGATACCATTTTTACCGCGGAGAGCAGGTTATTACGCATATGCTTATTCCATCTAACTTCCAGTAAGTGTTATGGTCAAACTCATGCAGAATCCAATAAGGCGCTGCGGAAGTTGCTACATGTTCCCCAATAGAAAATAGTTCTTTTGAGTTATACATACTTAGCATATTAGAACCTACATAGCGTATACCTTTACTTCAGTCTACGCTATGCAACACATTACTAATCATTAATTACAATCAGCTTGAAAGAATGTCCCATCACCGGCCAGCTTTATAATTACACGTTGTTCGTTAATTTCTTTCACCTCAATACTGCTACCCCGGGACGAAATCATTAATATTTCTTCCATATAGTCACGCCTCATTAAATAAAGTAAATTAATATCTGAAAACCTATTAATACCCTTTATTCTTTGATAATGAAATGATGTTCCTTTATACTCTTCCAAAATTTCAGCGTTTTCATGACTATCATTCAGCGTAGGCTCATACATTTCCTCAAAATCAATTATCACATTCTTTGTAAGTGATGAATAAACCTTACTGCTTAGTCTCTCCATGTCCAAGGGGATGCTCCAGCGACATCCCATAAAGTTATAGCTTTCTGCATACACCAAGACCGAATCAAGCATTAAATAAGTAGTCATCTGCATTATTAGTACAAACTTACTCATTATCTATACCAGTCATCACTCAAGATCACAACTTGCCGTAATCTTATAGTCTTTGTTCTCAGCTACTAATTCAATGCTACTTTCACTTAACTCACTCACTAAAATATCACCATCGCGAATAGATATCGTCAAAATTTCTTTATCAAAATTATCCCTAACCAAATAAAGAAATTTAATATAGGAAAGTTCTCCTTTCCCGGATAGACGTTGAAAACGAAACCCTTGTTCTGTGTAATCTTCCAAAACCTTTGCATCACTATATATAGACTTTAATTGAGTTAAGTCAGAACCTCTATCAAAGTAAATTTTGCTATGCTTAGAAAGTGAAAAATATGTATCATCATTCAACCTCTCAAAATCATAAGGAATATCCCAGTAACATCCCATAAATGTACTTTGACTACGTGACATAGAAGAGAAGCTAATTGCAAGAGAAGTAAACGTAATTATAATAGTCAGTAATAACTTCATCATTCATACCCCACTACTTCACACGTAATACTTTGGCAGTTATAATCAAATACCTTGTTCCCACGGTCTCCGTGGGAATACATACCAGATTTGCTAACACCTACATATTTAGCCTTTATTTCTACCTACGCTATGCATTGCCACGCAGAGCATGGCAACGAGTGTCCTGAGTATATATCTTGTTCCTATACCCCTACGATGTGTAGTCTTTCTATTATTGTCCAAATCCATTTTTTTTAATTAATATGGCAATACATATTGGAATAGGAAGAAAAACAACCATCCAAAAAGCAAACATTCCTATCGAAAAACCAAATGCATGAAATGGTAGAAAGTTGATATAGATAGCAACATAGAAAACTAATAAAGTTAACATGAAAAACCTATAGAGCCGAAAGCTATTGAATGAACAATACAGACCAACAACCATCATAAGAACATAAGCAGCAATCTCTATAAACTCATTACTAATCCCACTAACGTTCCATTCCAATAATAATACTAATAAATTAAAAACCACAAACAAAACTATTGATAATATATAAATTCTACGAAATAAAGTCATTCATTCATATTCCTTTGAAATGATTGTTGTTCACACATAACAATACAGTACTCCTTATTATTTTGATACCTCTCAAAAAAAGTATATATATAAATTCCCGCGTCATATTGTTTAGGGACTGGTAAGTCTTTAAGATCCATAAGCGTTTTACCATTGCTATACACATTATTAAGGGCTTCTGTTACTTCATTACCTCCTTTACCAAATATTGTACCAGCTATCGAACACGTGACTGTCTCATACACGGAGCAACCATAAGATGTATCAGGATTTAGCCCTGCAGCAGTAAGAGCTACGTTATCTCTATGCTGCCAAACTCCATCGCTACGCTTCGCCATTTCAGACCTAGATGAATGAGTATCAGATTGGTTGTCATTATATAGATAAATCATAACCACACTCACCGCGGTGCGCAGTACTGCATCCTGACTATTAGCACCGCTTGCGGCGGCTGCAACGGCAGAGACGATCACCAGACCGCCACCTTCCATCAGAGTAAGGGTGTTATCGCCATTATGAACAAGGCTTCCACCCATCTTGCCAATAACTCCGGCGATAAAGCCTTGTTTAAAGCTGCCGCCACGCATTTCATGGAAACCGCCCTGCACTACACCGTGCGCTAATGGCAGAGCATCACCAAACGGGCTGGTGCCACCGGTCGCACCGTGAGCCACACCGTAGGTTACTAACGCTGACATTCCACCCATTGCCCCTGCTTCTGCTGCGCAAGCGAAATCTCCGGTCATCACATAATTGGTGGTAAACGAAGTAGTAGCACCAGCAGCGGCTATTTGTGCATGTTCACTTAAACCTGTATAAAATCCGCCAGCACCATAGGCCATCATCACCGAACCAACGATAGCACCAACCTTCTGAATTGCCGGGTCATCAAATGTCTGGGAGACGACAAATATTGTTAACCCGGCAATAAACCATCCCCATACATGCCCTGTAGGGTCATTAAACTTCACCGGATTATTCAGTACATAGGCGTAACGGTTATAGCTCTGGCTATAGCCAGGTTCCGGTATATAACTGTCGGCAGTTAAGAACCGGCCGATAACCGGATCATACAGTCGCGCATTCATATTAATCAGATTACTGCTGTAACCGACATTTTCATGGCCGGTAAAACCACGTAATTCTTTATTAATAAACATTGGCGGCGATTGCAGTTCAACAGAGGCCAGTAACTCACCAAATGGCGTGTAGCCCCGTTCTATCTGAACCTGTCCGTTAGGATCCGTGACAAGATCAGTGGTTTCCAACGCATCCCGGTGGAAATAAGCGGTACGGTCGATCTGCTTCTCTTCTTCTATCAGGGTCTTAACATGCTCAGCCACTGCATTTTTATCTGCAATGATACGGTGACGCATCTTGGTGATCTTTTTGCCTTTCTTATCAGTGAAAATCTCCAGTTGATATTCAGGGCTAATGTAGTAAGTGGTGATGCCGTCAGCGATTTGCTTAACGCGCTCTCTCTCACTGCCATACTGATATCGCACTGCAGTGCCGTTATCTTTGAGGTGCGCGACTTTATTAAAGGAGTTCCATGTAAGGGTGCGTCCACGCCCTGTTAGCATATTGCCATTGGCATCATAGCTATAGCCTCTGGATAAGCGGCCATTAGGACTGACATCAAAACTGCCCTGACCGGTCTTATAAGTAAGGTTGCCATAAATATCGTAACGATAGTCCCGCTGAGCAGAGATTAGCTTTTTAGTATCACTAAAGTTCCATTGGATCAGACGATCAAAATCGTCATAACGGTAATACTCTTGCTGATCACGAATAACACTAACCTTACTTAAAACGTTACTGCGTGCATCATAGGTATAGTTAATATCACGAAGGTACTTGTCGCCTAATCCGGTAGTAATACGACGTATGGTTCCACGGGAACGATCAATATCGCGCCTTGTCAGTAAGCCATTGCCAAATAACTCGCCACCGATACGGCCAAAATTATCCCGGCTGGTTGCAAGCCAAATAATTTCTGCCTTTTCATCCTTTAGGCGCTGATCCATAATTTCCGTAAGTTCAGCTTCCGCGGTCACCAAATCATCAAGTTCATCAGTAAATTTGGATAACATCTCCGTTTGCAGCCTTGCCAGATCAGCATTTTTCTGTGCCTGAGCGATCATCGCTTCAGCTTTTTGTTTTGCCTCACCGGATAACTGCTGATAGTGGTTTGACTGCTTCTGTTTCTGTTCTGCCTCGGTTCTTTGCTTATCCGAAATTGCCTGATAATGATTAGCCCACTGCTTATATACCTGTGACACATTAACACTCGCTTTCGGCCCGTAAGAACAAGATGTAATTCCTTTCCAGTTAGTACAGCGATGGGTCTTCACCATCCACAGTGGTACTTTAGCGGTAAGATATTCTCTCTTTTTGCAGTTGCCTTTCCAGCTTTTTTTTACACAACGGTCATACTTGTAATACGCTACACCATTTTGTGTCTTATAGTGCTTAAGCACCCGATTACCGAGTTGTTTCAGGTAAATTTTTGCTTTGTTTTTATACTCCTCTGCCTGTGCGCTATTGATACCGGCACTTCTAAATAGTGATTGAGCGCCAGCACTTAATTGATTTGCCTGTGTTTGATAGTTGTTGCTTTGAGTAAATAACTGTTCCGCTGCCTGACGAAGACGTTCAGACTCTTCAAGGTAAAACTGGGCACTTTTCTCCAGCTCGTAAGCTTTTGCTTCCAGTTCGGTAATACGTTCAGAAGTTTCCTTTAACGCTTTTTCAATTTGCAGATACTGACTATCCCAGATATCAGAGTATGGGATGCTGGTACGTTGCAAAAGACCGTTAATATCGTAGTCCTTATCCAGATTTAATCCTGAAGGAAAAGTCACCCGGCTAAGACGCCCCTGCTCGTTATACTGATAATGGGTGGTATAGGCGTTACCATCTATTTTCAGGGTCATAGACATGGTTCTGCCCAGCTTATCGTAGGTATAACTGCGTTTAGCATTGCTAGTGGCGGCACTGTCCAGTCCGCCTTTTAACGTCTGATCGTATTGCCATTTATTACTGCCGTCAGGCCGCACTTCAGCCGTTTTACGACCTAGCGCGTCATAGCTAAACGTGGTGCGCTGACCTTTAGCATCCTGTTGCCAGACTAACTCTCCCCACGCGTTATAGCCATATATCCACTTACCCATGGCAGGGTCGTTCATTGAGGTTTTATAGCCTAGCTTGTTATAGCTAAGCTCAGTTATCAGTCCGTTAGTATCGGTTTTAGTCAGGTTACCTACTGCATCATAGTAAAAACGCACCGTAGACTGATCATTTTCAGTGTTCTTAATGGTTTGTCCCAATCCGTTTTTCTGTTCAAACTTCTTAAAGTTACCCGGGCCGGTAATGGTGGCTGTCAGCCCTTGATAACTCATCCGCGAAACCAGATTTCCCGAGTCCTGTGTAGGCTGGGTTTGTGTAACAGGGCGCCCCAGATCATCAAAAGAGGTTTGTATCCAGTAGGTAAGGTTTGCTACAGCGTCATTTTCAAAGAAAGGAATGGTTTCACCTGCAAGCCGGCCGTTTGCATCATAGGCTTTATCGACAACAACTGTTTTGCCAAAGCCATCAAGTTGCGTGTTGCGCACCTCACGACCCAGTTGATCGAAATAGGTTACTGACACTGCTCCCTGAGAGCTTTGCGTGGTTACCATAAACACACTCCGGTCACCCAAAGTCAATCCATATTGATCTAAACCGGCATCTGCTCCGTCACTCCACTCATATACCTGTGCGATCCAGTTACCGTCGGGCCGTATTTTTTTAACTTCCCGGCAGTAATCATCATACTTAAAACGGGTCACCAAGCTGTTAGCATCCGTTACTGTTTCTGGCAGACCACAACGTGAATCGTAACTAGTCTGAACCGAATGACCGAGAGCATTAGTGTGTTTTATCACCTTGCCATAGGCATCATAAGTGGTGGCTGATTGTCTGGTTTCACCACTGCCCGAGGTCTGTTCCGAAATTCTGAACCCATTTGAGTTGTATCCAAACCGGGTGCTGAGAGACAGTTCATGACCCGGTTCCAGCACCTGTTCCAGTAAGGCACCGTTATTCAGGTTGTAAGTAAATGTAGTACGCCTTGTCTGACTATCGTGACCATTCGATTTGGTTACCGAGATTTCAATAGGTTTGCCAATCAGCCACTGCTGAGAGTTATGTTGGAAACGTGTATTGGTTACTTCTGTAAATTTGTCACCATTGCCGTCCTGAATCGTTTTAGTTACTGTTCCCGGGTAGTTAAGTAGATCATAACGACTGTATTGTGTGGTAGTACTGGTTAACAGCTTGGCTGATAAATCCCAGTTAGTTTCCCTCTGTTCTGTAAGGCGTGGCCATTTTTTACCCGACACAGGCGCATTTACTTGCTGATAATCAAACTCACTTTGTGACACAGTTTTATCTTTTATCTTTGTCACTGTTTTGGCTATATAAGGCGTCCAGTCACTATGATAGGCAGTTACAGACGTTGTCACTCTATGACTGGCAATATCTGTGGTCTGAATTTCACCGAAGCCGAGTAAACCTCTCTTTTTATGAGCGTAATATCCTTTATAGAAGTACTCTGTACGATTAACTCCGCCGATACCATTGCTCTGGCTTAGGGCTTGAACCACTTTAAAGTTAGGGGTTAGGTTTATCAGACCTGATGGTGCAGTTGCACCTCGGAATATGTTTCTATCCCCTGTCATGCCATACTCATACTCGCTCTTTACTCCCAATCCTGATGTCACCGACTTGAGCAGAGCTATCGGTTCCACTTCATTTGCCAGACAAGTTAACCCCTCCAGCGAACGGTAGCAGTCATCAAGCAAGCCGTCTCCGTTTATATCAGCACCTTTTTTATACGGTCCGTAAACACTGTTGACGGCAAGAGAATAAACGGTGGTTTTAATGCCAAAAATCTTTTTAATCCGGTTTCCTGAGAAACTCATTTTGTCTCTCACCATCTCAAGGTCGGCATTAATATCAGTCAGAATTTCCACCTTATTAAAGTGGCTACCGGTACCATATGCACAATAAATACGTTCACCGGCGATATAACAAAAGTCCGCAAGGCCGTCTCTGTTCCGATCAGAAAGCATAATAGAAGCTTCTACCTGAGCAACATTGTTTTCCTTATCATTGGTAATTTCAAAATGATCCTTGCCTAAAGCCAGCCACACTTTTGCCGGCAAGAATGTATTGCCGGTATTTTGATGACACAGGTAACTATTGCTGTTTCGATAACAAAGCTCTGGTAAGTCATCTCCCGTAATATCGACAAGATTAAAGGTTCTTTGTAGTTGTTCGACCGTTTTAATGTCTCGTTGATGAGCGTCTTTACCCGGCGAGTTTGAATTACTGTTTTTCAGACCTATGGGAAGGTTGTCTGCCCAACGTTGAGAACGTCGGAAAGAAAGCTGACCGTCTGATGCTCTCCCTAGCGAACAGTAAAAATTGCCGTCGAGTTTTGCGCCACACAAGTCAACAAAGCCATCGTTATTGATGTCAACAAAACGGCTTTCCGGCATTTTTGCAGAAGATAGTTTAGCTTGATTATAGCCCTGTGAATTAGGCTTATAGGATTTCTCCAACGGGTAACCATGATTAATCAGTTGATAATCATTGGAAAAGCCACTGCCGTTGTTGTTTGCACAGACAACACGCTCGGGTTCCACACGACAGACATCCACTAACCCATCATTATTACTATCCAGCAAGCGTACCGCCTGCTCAATGGTGTAGTTGCGACTCCAGTAACGGCCAGCTTCAAAGGTTTGTCCATTATTGTTTAACGCGCAGAAAAAGCCTAACTGGTTAAAAGCGCAAACATCCTGATAGCTGTCATCGTTTATATCGAGTAAGTTCATCGACGCATAATCTTCAGTCTCTTTCCAGGCATTACCCTGAAAATCATCGCTCCACTTTGTTACTCTGCCATAGCGGTTGCCGCCCTGATTTAGCCCGCAATAGAGCCCGTCTTTCAGGTAACAAATGTCACTCAAACCATCGCGATTAATGTCTCCGGCAATAAAACCTTTAAAGTCATCCAGCTTAAATAAGGTTTTCTGTTCTATTTCGCTGTTGGCATAAGGATTAGTCAGCCACTCAAAGGTATGGGGCGGCATACACTCGCCTTTTGAGCCACAAACACGCACGCTATCCAGCCGAGTCAGCGGCATGCCCTTAAGTTTTGCCTGTCCGTATTTGATCTCCAGCTTGCGCAGGGTAGTGTTATTTCTTTGGATTTGAATAGTATCCAGCTTTTGAGCCAGTACTTGTTTATGGCCATACCGGTAGGCGGTAAGTTTGTCAGTGCGGCCGGAATAGTTAAAACCCACCTTTACATCAGCGTATTTAATATTATCCAGATAATGTTGCCCCTGATTAATGCGATAACTATAAATAATACGGTTATTGAACCTGTCAGACTGTTCAGAGATAAACCACTCAAGTCCATGACCATCCACAGAGAATAGTGCATTATCTGCGGAGCCATAGCGGGTGATATAACCGTCAGACGAATATATTGTCCAGCTTTGCGGTCCTGAGGATAAATGACCGTTGGCTACGATTTTGCTTTGCCAGTTTCCTTTGGTGCGATACTCGCTACCACTCTGACCCAACTTGCCTGAAATTAAAAACAGTCTTTGACCGTCTAAACAGTAAACATCACTATCATCAAATCTTAAGCCACTGCTAACGCCGTCATCTTGCTTATTCCTGCTACAACGTGCAATTCCGGATAAGCCACCTAGCTACACACCTAGCCCCAAAGGGCCATTTTGGGAACCTTGCTGATAACGGATCGATAGAGCAGGAGTCAAATCATTAACTCCGGCAGGAAGTTGCAGGTCAATCCGGTAGCCTGATTTTCCCTGAGACACAAATGCGTTGCCGGTTAGCTCCCCGACAGATTCAGACATGGCGGAAAACGAAACGTTAGACAGCATCAATAAAGATACTCCTGATACTAAAATACGCTTTACTTTCATCACAATGACTCCTTATTGCTGCCCAGATTGTTAAATCTGCGTTCAATATCAATAAGTTGTTTTTCTACTTCAACGATCTGCTCTTCTATCGCTTCGACTTGAGGGGAAGGATTATCTGGCGCAAGCAAAACCGGAGAGTAACTCACCTCAATGCCTTGCTCTTCAAGCTCAGATAAAATCATGCTGGCTTCAGCAAGAACCAGTTCCGGCGATTTATGACGGGACAGTGCTATCGAAGTTTCTTTGTCCAGTTTGCGTTTTGCCTGTTCAATCTCCTGATTGAGTAGCTGCAAATCTGCCAGCATCTGCGCTTCAATACGCTCACTTTGAGTCTCAAACTTCTGTCCAGAAACAGGGCTGATTTCCGATGTGTATTTCGGTGGGGTTTGATCCTCTGAAGAAGGTGATTCATACCCGGACATTGGATTTGTAGCAGAGGGCTGGTCATAATTAAGCGCAACGAACCCAATCGCCACTACAAAGAAAAAGCCAGCAATAACCGTTAACCAGGATTTCGTCATGATGTATCCCCCTTTCTGTTCAGTAAGCCTTTAATGACCGCTTACTCTTTGCGATAAATAAATTAATAAGTTCGTACCTGTTCAGTGTGTAGAGCAGCAGTAACACGACTGCCGAAAGCCACAACAACCACTGATGTCCATAGCGTGTGTAAAAGGTTTGTTTCTGCACCAGAGGCACCACGACATCTAATACCTGTGTTTTTGCTGTCGTAACCTGAGAAACAACTTCTCCGTCTGGCCCGATAAGAGCGGTGAAGCCTTGATTTGTTGAGTTCACAATAGCCTTACCCACTTCCGCTGCCCTTACACGGGCCAAACGAAGCAAAAACCTCTTAACCCACGGGGTATGAGTCCACTCAACATCACTTAGTAACAAGGCAACATTTCCGGAATCTAGTTTTGAGGTAAAGGCATCTGAGTAGAGGGCTTCGTAGCAAACGGCCAACACCGCGTTAAGGTCGCCTATAACATGTTCGTTTCTGGTGTTTGCAATAACTTGTATATCTCCGCCTCTCGACAGAGTTACCCTTTCTATCCAGTCAACAAACCAAGCAGGCCGGTACTCGCCAAACGGAACCAGGCGCTGTTTGTAGTAAATAGGTTTTGAGTGGCCACTTTGATAAATGACGTTTTGCAGATGCTGACCGTTTCTGGCCTGACCGCCCCATATTGCCGTTACGTTTTTATCATCAAGCTTTTGCAGCCCTTGCTGTACAAATGGTGCAATTTCTTCATACGGCATTGACATAGAAGATTCCGGCCAGATAGCAATGTCTACCCGGGGAGCCTGCAATGAAAGGGAGATATAGCGCTGTACCCGCTCAATAACGTCGTTTTGCGACAGCTTATGAGTACCGGCAAAGTTGCCATGTATTATTCGTACCTTTACCTGATCAGGAGCTTGTTCAGATATACCCGCTAACTGAGCCACTTTATCCAGAACGAATACCGCAAAAACAGCAATGAGCAGAGTAGTTGCAGAGCGAACTAAACAGCGATGGTTGACACAGAACCACACAAGCAAACCAGCAAAAACATATACGATGAAACTGACGCCAAAAGCGCCCACAACGCTTAGCCAGCCAGATAGACCAAAGTCCAGAGCAAGAAAGCCGGGGTGAAGCCAGGAAAAGGAAAAAGCACTCTGTTCTCTCAGAATATCGATGGATACCAAAATAAACGGAACAGCAATAAGTGTCCGATTTGAACTGAGTTTGAATGAAGCAAGAGGAACAATAACAAAGCTTATTGAAAGGATCAGAATAATCAGTGGCCAGAGACCCCAACGTATCCAACTGGCATCACCATACTCATAAGCAAGATAGCCATTTACCCAAAACAGCGAGGTAAGGTAATAGCCTAGACCAAAAAGAAACCACAAGGTACATTGACCAGTCAGAGAAACAAAGCGCAAATGAGCCAGAAAGATAAGGAAGAAGCTTGCTAATACAACTAGCAACCCTATCGACTCAAGCCGATATGAGAGTGCATTTGCAACGCCTGCTATTATTCCCAGCCACCACATAATTCAACCTATTCGGTATTTTCGTTACAGCAATTTCGGGCAACATATACCATAGTGAAAAGAGGAAAAAGGTGATTTTTTAACCAATTCACCGGGACGGAAGCAGCTTCTCAGCCAGACAAAAAGTGAGCAATCTAATTTAAATAAGTCTAATGTTATCAGTGACCTTCGTATTCAAAGCACTGTATAAGTGCGACATAGAAGTTATTCAGAAATATGCATAAAAAGCGATTGAGTAAATACACTAATAAAGCAGCAAGAACTAAGTAAAGAACAGGGAAATACTTAAATGGGGAATGATTTAGCAGACGTATGATAGTGCTGCATAAACGAGAAAAGCCCCATTCGGGGCTTTTCTAATCTGAAGAAGAATTCTTACAGATTTAAACTAACTTATAGATAACCTTGTTACCGGCAAGTTGCTCTTTTGCCACTAGGTTTTCTTCAACCAGTTTCTTCAGGGCACCTGTTGCCCAAGAAGCGGCTTTTGCTTCTTCCTGACCTGCTTCAAGGCCGATACCTTTAGGGTTAATACCCTCTGGCTTAGCAGCCACGATATCCAGTACTTGTTGCTGTTTTGGTGTCAGGTTAACGCTGGTCGCTTTAGCAGTAGGTTGTGCTTCAACAACCGCAGCTTTTTTAACTTCTTTAGCTGCAACCGGAGTAGCAAGCTGATTTCCTACTGTAGCTTTAATACGCTTTTGCAGTTTCATCTGCACTTTACGTTTATGCGCAAGTCTCATTAAGTTAATTTCCTAAAATCACTGCCTAATTGGCAAAAATCAAAGCGCGTTTTATAGCAAATTTCTAAGCAAATTGACAGTTTTTGACTCTTTTTTTGCCGCAGAATAGTTAAGACGGTCAGATTATCTAACGGTCATAACCAGCAAAAGCCTTTAGTAAAGAGGCATTTCATCAGCAACAAACGGGTTAGTGGCACGCTCTTTTTTAAAGGTTGACGTCGGACCATGGCCGGGCACAAACGTGACGTCGTCACCTAAAGGCCAAAGTTTGTTCTTGATTGAATCAATCAGTGTTTCATAGCTGCCCTGAGGAAAATCAGTTCTGCCGATACCACCGGCAAACAGCACATCACCAACAAAAGAGAGTTTCGCTTGTTCACTGAAAAAGACAACATGGCCCGGAGTATGGCCGGGAGTGTGATAGACCTTTAGTACCTGATTGCCAAAACGGATCTCATCCCCTTCGTCCAGCCACTGATCCGGTTCGAAAGCTTCGGTAAGAGGAAAACCAAACATCTGGCTCTGACCTTCCAAGCCTTGTAGCCAGAAGTTATCCGCTTTATGAGGGCCAACCACTTTGGTATTGAGCATATTTGCAAGAGGTGTGGTACCGCCAACATGGTCAAGGTGACCGTGAGTTAGCGCCAGACTTACAACATCAACCCCTAACTCTTCAATCAAAACAGCAAGTTGTTTAACATCACCACCGGGATCGATCACAACACCCTTCATGGTTTCATCGCACCAGACAATGGAGCAGTTTTGCGAAAAGGAGGTGACAGGAACAATTTGATATTGAAGGCTCATAGTTTTACTCAGTTAATAACATTGGGCAAAACTATGACACCAGAGAATATATTTTACAAGCTCTACCAGGAGCGCACACGGCCTGTATCGATATGAACAAAATTACTGTTAGGATAGAAACCTACACCACCAGCTTTAATTTGCAAGGCAGCTTTGCGCACATCTTTCAGATCAACACCGGGAATTCTGAAATCAAGCGCCCGCCCCTGCATATGCAAGCTCTTCTTTGCTACACCACCGTTTGATTTTGAGCGTAGCGCTTCATTGGTGGCCGGCGAACGATAGCCGGAAATAATCTGGATTTCCGCATCGCTCTTTAGCAGAGTCTGGATGGCATCTAGTTGGCTAAGCAGGTTTTTATCCAGCGGAAAAACCTCATTGCGGCGGAAGTCACGGCAAAGATGGTTTATCTTCTCCAGCTCAGAATCAAGATAATTAGTTCCGTCAAAATAGCATGTTTTAAGTGTTTCCCCGGTATGGAGATTGTTGAGTGAAATCACTCTGCGATTGTCTGCGAATGCAGCGAATGCTTGGGTAGGGAACATAGTTGCTAAAGCGACACCTCCTGTTGTGGCTTTAAGAAACTGACGGCGATTTAATAACTCTAACGACATATATACAACAACAACTGGCTAACAGGAGCCTCAAAGTTATCGTATATAATTTAACCAGTCAAACATGAATAACGTGCCAGATGAAGAGAGCCCATCGCTAAAACATCATTATGAGCTGATTACAAAAGCATTTTTATTGATATAACTAATATTTAATTTATGGTCAGAATGAGATCTTGCTTCCGTCTATCATAATCATAAACGTCTTTTCTGTACTGTATCTGGCCATCATCCAACCAGCTTGTCTGATAAATAATATAAACCGGCACTCGCTGTTTAAGAGGTACTCTGTAGTTCATTTCTCCGGCAAGCTCTTGATCTTGTGGCGGTATAATTTGCTGATTGTTAAGTAAAGCCATGGCTAGCTTATCGGCATACTGAACCCTGACACAGCCCGAACTGTATGCACGAATACTTTGCCCGAATAGGTGTTTTGAAGGGGTGTCATGCAAAAAAATCGCCCTTGGGTTAGGTGTATTGAATTTATACTGCCCCAGAGCATTACGCTGGCCCGGCTCCTGAATAAGCTTATACTTAAAGTTATCCGGCGTAACTTCGTCCCAGTTTATTGAATCTGGCATCACTTCTTCTTCTGCACTCCAGCTTTCTACAATGCGAAAATTGTTTTTTTCCAGATAAGTCTGATCCCGTTTAATGGCGGGAATAATATCTTCCCTCAATATTTTGCCCGGCACACGCCATGTCGGGTTATAAATAAGAGTATCCAGTTTTACTTTCAGCATGGGTGTTTTTCGCTCAACTCTTCCCACAATGACTTTAGAACTAAAAGTCTCCTCGCCCTTATGCCAGTAGCTCAACTCAAACTCTGGCAGGTTAACCAGAATGATGTTCTCTTTGTTACTCGGGTACAATCTCGCCCGTTCAGTGTTAAGGGCAATGGTTCTGATCCTGTCCCTTAGTGGGTAGTTAATCCAGAAAAGTGTTTCCGGGCCTATAATTCCGTCGGCCTTAATTCCGTGTCGTGCCTGAAACATTTTCACTGCCTTTGTTAAGCTTTTATCGAAGTAAGGTTCATTAGGATCGATATGGCTGACCTCAATATTTATTACCTCTAGACGGCGTAGTAAATCAGGTATTTGTGGCAGTTTATCTCCTTCTCTTTTCAACCCACGCTGTTTGTATAGCGGAAACCCCTGCTCTACAGCCAGTTTTAGTTTAGCTATTGCCGGCATTACGTTTTGAACGCTCTCCTGTAAAGGTGAAAGCGCTGTTATATACGTTTTAATGGAGTCAAAGTATATATGCTGTTCCAACAAAGAAAGATCTGCTCTTCCCTGAAACAGTTCATTATCTGGGATGTAGTTACCGTAAAACCACTGCTCGCCGTGATTTTTCGTTTCTGCTACATATTGCTGATAAGCAATCAATGTGTCCGTGGCCAGTAAGTCATACTCAAACAACCTCTGCTTATTCCGCAACTGCTGAAGTACAAAATATCGCCTTGAGAAAAAGTCACTCAACTCTGAGTAGTGTAGTAAGGAAATATGAGCTTCTAACAACTCTCCCGCACCATCCTGATACCAGATCATTTGATAATGGTTATTGGCATAGAGGGTCTGCAATTGTTCAGGATAGATAAATTCGTCTATCAGGGAGGCGTTGGGCTTTAGCCATCCTAGCTGAACAAACTTTTCCGTTGCCATGCCTGCTGATGAGGCACAAATCAATAAGACTGTAAGCAGAAAACGGTACATATTCCAGCCTCCCAACTCCTTGTACCCTTTAAGTATGGCAAAGTTTTTGGAACTGAGGTCAAAAAAAGCAGGATATGTAAAATTTAATATCGGATACCAAAAACGGCACTCACTGAAAATGAGCACCGTTTATATAGGAGGGTATATAAAAACTAGATCAGTTAGATATCAAGCTGGTGTTTACCGTGGGAAACTTTCGCCTTCAGGTAGTTTTCATTACCGCTTTTTACATGGGCTGCAGTATGAACCACCTGCTCAATTTCAATGCCATACTCCTGAATCTCGTTGATCTTCTTAGGATTATTAGTAATCAGATTTATTTTGTTAATGCCAAGGGCTGACAGCATCTGCGCCGCTTCTTCAAAGTCACGTAAATCATCACCGAAGCCAAGGTGATTGTTAGCTTCATAGGTGTTCATACCCTGACTCTGTAGCCGATAGGCATCAATTTTGTTGTACAGACCAATGCCACGTCCTTCCTGACGCAGATAAAGGATAATGCCACCTTCACTGCCCATTTTGGTGATCGTTTCTTCTAGCTGCTCACCGCAATCACAGCGTGATGAGTGAAACACATCACCGGTCAGACACTCAGAGTGCATTCTCACCAGAGGGGTTTGCTTATGAGAATCAGCGGACTTAAATACAAGAGCAACATGCTCTTTATCACTTTTTAAACCACGGAAAGATAGGATTTCAGCATCAATATTGCTTTTTAAACCGACTTTTAACGCTACTCTGGCACGGACTTCCGCCATAACTTTACTCACTTAACTTTACCTACCTCATCAAGGGGTAAGTTCTCTTTTTCATTCTGATATTGGCAATATTGGGGCTGATTTGAAGAATTCAACAGTGAAACATTGGCCAAAACTTAAAACATCTCAATTGAGAAGCTACGAATGTTATATTATAACATTTATAAAATTCATCAACCGGAATTATAAGATATCAACAATGCTGTTCTGACTACTTACGTTTAACGCTTCTTATGGCCAGCCCTACTCCGGTAAGAAGCAGTAGTACCGGGATAAACCAGAGCAGATAAGTTTTGCTGTTTAATGCCGGATCATACAAAACGAAGTCGCCAAATCGCTCTGTCATATACGCGACCACTTCTTCATCTGAATGGCCCTGCTTAATCATCTGATAAACTTTAAGGCGCAAGTCCTTGGCGACAGGCGAGTTAGACTCAACCAAATTTTGGTTCTGACATTGGGGACATCTCAGGGTTTTAGCCAGATGCACAGCGTTTTGTCTCTGCTCTTCCGAGTCAAACTCGAACAGATCTACCTTAATGGCTACATCTTTATTGTCATCGTAAAAGATAGTCTGGTTACTGTTTTGTGCAGCAAAGCTGCTAACGCTAATCAAGAGCAGAATAAAAGCGCTGAATGTAGCAGTCTGGTTTTTCATGTTTTACTTTCCAAAGAAACCGGCAAAAGTTGAGTCCCATACCTGTTGGTCAAGTACACCACTAATCCTTTTAACTATCACTCCGTTGTTATCAATTAAAAAGGTTTCCGGAGTGCCTATTACACCCAGATCAAGTGCCAGATTACCGTCGGGATCAAACAGTACTTCACTGTATGGGTTGCCATCTTTATTCAAAACGTTAAGGGCATCTTTTCGATTATCCCTGTAGTTGAGACCGACAATATCCACGCCATTACCGGCAAGTTGCAACAGATAATCATGCTCTAATTTACAAACACCACACCATGATGCCCAAACGTTTAAAAGCTTATAACCATTTCCGGCCAACGACTGCTGATCAATAATCTTGCTGTTGTCTGAGAGACTGGCAAGGCTAAAAGCAGGTACTGGCTTATCTAGCATGGCGGTATTCTGTTCCGCGGAATCGTCATTAAGAGCGTAAGTAAGTGCACCAAACACAATGATCAATACAGTCAGAAACAGCGATATTTTAACTACGCGCATTGAATGTCGTCCTTTGGAATACGGTTAATAATACGGGAGATAAAGGCCATAACTCCGCCAAGAATAATAATCACCCCGCCCCACCAAATCCACTGTACATAGGCTTTGTACTGGATTCTTACGGCAAATGAACCGTCATGAAGCTTTTCACCAAGAGTAATATAAAGATCACCATCCCAGTAGCTGCGCACACCCGGCTCAGTCATATTCATTACCCTGACCTGATAATGTCTTCGCTCCGGTATAATTTTATCTTTATTGTTGGCACTAAGAATCACTTTTTCAGCAGTATAGTTAGGCCCGACAAACAGCTCATGACGTTCAAACTTCAGATTGAAGCGGCCAAAAGTCAGTTCACTGTTCACCTGTAATTTATTGCTGGTTTCAAGAGAGTGATAAGCGTTCATTGCCGCACCGGTAGAGATAAGCACTACGCCAATATGAGCAATCCACATAGGTAACATTTTAAAGCGCGCTTTAGCGTTAGGCGCTTTAAGGCCCTGAATCAGAGTTGCAATAGTGACTTTACTGGCCAGTATCCAGGTAATCAGTACCATCCACTCCATCTCTGCATACTGTAACCGGTAAAGAAGAGCGCCAATAACGACAGCCGCACCGAGCTGCAATACAAATGATTTCATTTTGCCACTACGGTTAGAAAACAGTATTGGCGCAATACTCATCAGTAACAAGGCCATAAAAGTAAGCGGTGCAAACAGTGTATTAAAGTAAGGTGCCCCTACGGATATTTTCCCCAGAGAGAAAATCTGGAAAATCATAGGGTAGAAGGTTCCCAGCAATACCGTCAGCATTGCTATGGTGAACAAGCCGTTAACCAACAGGAACATAAATCCCTGCCCCGTAAAACTGGTAATTCTTTCTGAACGGATATCTTCAGAACGGAAAATCTGGCTACCAAATCCAAGTAAAACTAAGGCGAGCAGTATCAGTATCAATACTACGCCACGTGTTGGATCAACGGCAAAAGCGTGTACTGAGGTCAAAATCCCCGAGCGAACCACAAAGGTACCCAGCAGACTCAGGGAGAAAGTAATAAATGAAAGAGACAGGGTCCACCCCAGCAATCTTCTGCTGCGGCCACTGACTATCAGGCTATGAATAAGCGCAGTCGCGGTCAGCCAGGGTAATAAAGAGGCGTTCTCTACCGGATCCCAGAACCACCAGCCACCCCAGCCAAGCTCATAATAAGCCCACCATGCACCAAGCAGGATGCCGGCACTAAGAAACACCCATGCAAACAGGGAGAACTGTCTGCTGACCTTAAGCCAGTAAGTAGGAACTTCTTTTTGCCACAGTGCTGCAAGGGCAAAAGCAAAACTAGAAGAGAAACCGATATAACCAACATATAAGAGCGGCGGATGAAATATCAGGGCGATATCCTGCAGCATAGGGTTAAGATCCCTGCCCTGCTCAGGGATTACGCTATTTAGCTCAAACGGATTTGAAGCGATCAGGGTAAACAGTGCAAATACAGCCACAAGGCTTGATGAGATAATGATTACTTTGCTCAGATAGTCGCTTGGTAAGCGCCCCCTCATCAGAGTTATTGCCGAATTCCATACCGCAAGGGTAATCACCCAGAAAAGTAACGACCCTTCATGACCCCCCCATACCGCCGCCACTTTAAAGAAAACCGGCAGAGCGCTATTAGAGTGGGTGGAGATATAATTTATTGAAAAGTCATCATTAACAAAGGCTACAGCCAGTACGGAAATTGAAATAACGGAAAACAACAAGCTAATGTGAGCCAGTACATCCTGCATTACCGTAAAATCAGTTTTGTTACGCAGTAAACCTAAAATAGCGATAACAATGGAAGCGATAGAAGCAATGGCGACGAAGAGAAGGGAAAATTGACCGATTTCTGAATACATAAATTAAAACTGAAGGCTTTATCCCGCAGGATAAAGCCTTCTTTTTCCTATACGACTGTCATCTGTCCAGCATATAGAATAAAGGTGCGTAGCATCAATACTCCAACCAGACTTAATGTGGTTACCAGAAGGATAAATGCAGATTTGTGACGAACCTCTTTAGAACAAAATGCATTCAGTGCCAGTGGTAACAACATACCAAACAGGATTACCCCCCACCAGAACCAGTTAGCCCAGAATCCGCCACCAATGGCGTTCCATGCAGCAGCTTCAGCACGACCACCAGCGAAGATAAGGCCAGTAAAGAAAGTAACCATAACAAATAGTTCAAACATCACTACTGGACGTTCAAAGCTGTGAACCCACTTAACACTTGCACTATTCACTGGTTCTTTAAAGCCCAGAATACCAAACAGCATAACCGCCGCGGCACCTGAAGAGAGACTTGAGAACAGGAACAGAATCGGCAGTACCGGGTTGTTCAGCATCGGATAAGTTTTAAGTGCTGACAACAGGAAGCCGGTATAAGCGGCAAGAATGATTGCCAGGAAGCCAAGGAACAGCTCAAGAGCATTTTCAAACTTAGCGATCTTATCAATCAAATCACCGATAAACTTAAAAGGCTTAGGCGTATAGCTTAAGATGGTGTTCTTAAAGATGATTGCAATCCAGGCAAACAGAACAGCCATATAAATGTTAAACAGCATCACACCCATAGACATCACCGAAGAGGTGTTGTAATAAAGCATGATCTTCCAGAACATTAGCGGCTTAGTCAGGTGGAAAATCAGAATCGTCAGACCTGAGATAATACCAAACGGAGCAAGCCATGCTGTGGCCTGAAGAATACCGTTGTTAGCAGGATCACCTTCAATAACTTTACGCTTCAGATAGATAGATATCATTACTGAACCGGCAGACATACCTGCTAAGAACAGGTAAATAGCAATAATCCAGTCCCATACAAGGGAATCGAAATTAAACGCAGCTTCCATTTTAAATCTCCCCTTTCTCGTGTGGAACTTTGTATAGCTTAGGTTTGGTTCCTAATTGAACCTTATCTCGATAAACAATCTTATCGCGCAGAACCGCGTTAATCTTAGACTGAGGATCGTTTAAGTCACCAAAAGTCAGTGCTTTGGTAGGACAAGATTCAACACAAGCAGGCAGTTTACCTTGCGCAAGATTAGTATCGCGACAGAAGTTACACTTGTCGGCAGATTTTGTTACCGGGTTAAAGAAACGAACCTGATAAGGACAAGCAGCCAGACAGTAGCCACAACCTACACACTTATCATTGTGAACATCAACAATACCTGTCTCTTCATCTTTATAAGCAGCGCCAGTCGGACAAACCATGACACATGGTGCATTTTCACAGTGCTGACAGGAAACCCGGTTAAAGCTGTAATCCACATTCGGGTACTCGCCAATTGGCTCGCTACGTTCAATTTTCAGTCTTGAAACACCTTCAGGAACACTGTTTACTTCGCGACACGCTTCTTCACAAGCAGTACAACCGATACATAAGGTTTCGTCATACACCATTCCGTAACGCTTGTTTTCAGGCTTGTCGTTTGATTCTGCCAATGACTTGCTGCTAATCACAGAGGTACCGGCAACGCCCGTTGTGACAATAACGGCTCCCGCTCCGGTTAAGAAATTACGTCTTGAACAACTCATTACTTATCCTCCTTTTTCGCATTGATTGCGTTGAAATCGGAGTGACAGTCGACACACATACCTACAATCTCTTTGTGATTATCAAACTGAAGAATGTCCACACCTGTGTCGTTCTTTTTCTTCAGTCTTGCTTTGTTCTTGATCTTCTTACTTTCTGGTGTTGCAACATGAATATCATGACAGTTCGAACAGGTTAGATTTAGAGCGTGTACATCATGAGTCCAGCTTGCTTTTTGCAGGGATTTGCCGTCGTGGCATTCAACGCACTCTTTATTGGCCTTAAACACTTCGTCCTGAGTTAACAGTTTCTTCTTCGTTCCCGGCTGAGATTGCGCAGATGAGTATTTGGTCACTTTCTTGGCACCGTTACGATGTTTGGTACCGACTTTGTTATGGCAGCTCTCACAAGTTACCGGCTTACCCAGTATGTCTGTAGCGGCTTGTCCATGAGTTTCATGTTGGGTAACGCGTGCAGAGTTATGACACTTAAGACATTTAGCGTCTTTGTCTTTTTTCTTACGTGTTGTTTTCTTAACCTTTTTAACGGCTTTAGTTGCGGTTGCCGTTTCAGCTTGCGAGGCTGATGCCCCATCCGCAGCTATTGCGTTATTAAATGAAAAACCATAAAGACATAATATAAGAAGAGACTTCATCATTATGGCTATGGTCAACCTACGATTGCTCATGTTTACCTATCCTACATTTCAAAAGTATTAATAACTAAAAATATCATTTAACTTTTGAACAAATATAAAAGTTTATGAAGTTTAAAATAACTCCAAATGAGAATAAGTCTTATTTTGAAACAGCCACAACGCTAGTTGGAATATAGTATAAATATTTATTTGCTCAATACTCTATTCAGTCTCTAAAAAAGTGACCTAATTCACCTTATTTTTACTGAGGAGATACTCTAAGCCGTTGAATATATAGCGTTAATTTTATGTTAAACCTACTCCTTTAGGGGTAGAAAAACAATGTTAATATATTAACTATATATATAACCCAAACTAACCCTTAAGGGGTATAAAATATGAAGTGTGGTTTGGATCACCTGCTTAAATTGATCTGAAACAATTTATTTAATTTGTTTAATAACATTTCATAATTTTTAGCTAGAATAAACCAGTAACTCCAAGATCTTATTTTGGATACCAGTCCACAACGCTAGGTATAAAAAAGTAAACGGAGTAAATAATGAAAAAACAACAAACATGGAGGCAACACCATGAATAAGCACTGGATATCAAGTTCCATAACAGCCATCGCTGCTAGCTTAATTTTTAGTGCAGCTAGTGTTGGTGCCGCTGAAGGTAAGATCGGTGACCCACGCAACGATAGTTTCGAGGCTTCACACGCTGATCAATACAAAACTTGGAAACAAACTTCTGAAAGCAGTGAAATCGAAGATGCATTAGCACATGATCCTAACATGGTTATTCTGTGGGCTGGTTATGGCTTTGCAAAAGACTATAACAAGGCACGTGGCCACTTCTATGCTATTGACGACCTACGTAACACATTACGTACTGGTGCGCCAAAAGATGAGAAAACTGGTCCTATGCCGGCGGCATGTTGGAGCTGTAAGGGCCCTGACGTTGCTCGCGTAATCGATGAGAAAGGCGAAGATGGCTACTTCACTGGTAAGTGGGCTCGTCTTGGTCACGAAGTCGTGAACCCAATCGGTTGTTCAGACTGTCACAACACGAAGAGCGAAGCATTCAAAAACGGTGAACCAGAGCTAATGGTTACTCGCCCATACGTTGAGCGTGCATTCGCTACAATCGGTATGCCTTTCGATGAGCAAGATGACTCCGAGAAGCAAGCAACTGTTTGTGCTCAGTGTCACGTAGAGTACTACTTCACTGGCCCTAACAAGTCTGTTAAGTTCCCTTGGGATCAAGGCACGACTGTTGGTGACATGGAAGCTTACTACGATGCTCTGAACTTCAAAGACTGGACTCACAAAGTATCTAAAGCACCTATGCTTAAAGCTCAGCACCCAGGTTTTGAAACCTGGAAGATGGGTATGCACGGTAAGAACGGTGTGACTTGTGCTGACTGTCACATGCCTAAAGTTGAAGACGCTGACGGTAATGTTTACACAGACCACAAAGTGGGTAACCCTCTAGATCGCTTTGATGACACATGTGCTCAGTGTCACGACCAAGAGAAAGAGTTCCTGGAAGAAGTAGTTTCAACTCGCAAAGCTCAGGTTCTTAACATGAAACTGACTGCAGAGAAGCAAATCGTTGCTGCTCACTTCGAAGCTGGTGCAGCTTGGAAAGCTGGTGCAACTGAAGCTGAAATGAAGCCTATCCTGATGGATATCCGTCATGCTCAGTGGCGTTGGGACTATGCAATTGCATCTCACGGTGTACATATGCACGCTCCTGAAGTTGCTCTTGAAATTCTTGGTACTGCGGTAGATAAAGCTGCAGACGCTCGTACTAAACTTGTACGTCTTCTAGCGAAGAAAGGCATCACAGAGCCAGTTCAAATCCCTGATATCTCTACTAAAGAAGCTGCACAGAAAGCTCTTGGTATGGACATGGATAAGATGAACGCTGAAAAACAAGAGTTCCTGAAAACTCTTGCTCCTGAGTGGGACAAGAAAGCAGAAGCTCGCGAAGCTAAGTACAGCTACTAATCGCTAGTTAATCTTACTGATAAAATGCCGGCAATTGCCGGCATTTTTTATAGAAAAAACTCCATAGCAACGAATACCTAATGCATCGTCCCCGTTCAGTTAACTTCTTGCGTCCTTCAGGTAAAGCACTATCCATATACCTCTATGTCCGGTAGCAACATCTACGAATGGTGAAGCTCTTTCAGGGTGACACTCCTCCCCTTCCCTTGCATCTCGTTTGTAACTTTACCTGCCGGCAAGTCTAATCATCCAAACAGACTCTTAAAATCTCGCTCTGCTAGCTCTAATTTTCCGTTAGTTGAGCGATGTTCAGAGCCCGGACTAGACACTCACAACGCTGTTTTGCTATTGCTTAGATGCAAAAATACCGGCAATAAAAGCCGGTATCTTGTGTGTACGATGTATTTAATAGTTTCGAACTGTTAGTTCATCATCTCTTTTGTCTTATTTATAGAATTAATAATGGTCACCCGGTCTATATTTGGCCGGTCTGAGTCTAAAATCGACTGCCAAACGGCGATAGCCTCTTTATAACGGAAACTTAAGAAGTGGTCATTAGCAATCAACATCAATGCGGTATCGTTTAGTGGATCTTTCTCCAGTGCGATATCAAGTAACTGCTGTATCTGATCGGTAATCCGTTGAGAGCTAATGTAATAATCCGCTGTGGCTTTGGCCGCAAAAACCGTAGAAGACGGCTCATCGGTCAAGCGAAGAACATAGCTAAAGCAGGTAGAAGCCGATTCAAATTCACCGTTAGCAAAATAGCCCTGACCAAGCTGGAACCACAAGTCTTCATTATTTCTGTCTTCGCGCAGCTGATCCTGAATCTCTTCAATTATCGCATCTATGGTCTTGCCTTCAGATTTATCAGCTTTAGTCGCAACCCTATCCGGATTTTGAGGATCCACTGCCCAGAAAGGTACTGTGAACCAAATCGCTAATGCGCAGAGAACCAGAGAACCGCTGATAACTATTGGCAGTTTAAGTTGTTTTTTACCGGATATTTTTATAAAAAGTAACGTAGCAGCGGCTATCGCCAGCAGGGAAAGCAGAGTTATATGCATAAGTAGAATCTATCGTTAAAACAGACAGATATTTTAACATTACAGGCATAAAAAAACCGGGCTTTTCGCCCGGTTTACTATGCTTATTTAACTGAATTTACTCTTCAGTTTCAGAAGGTGCATCCTGCTCAGGAGCTTCAGTTGCTGCTTCTGCTGACTCAGTTTCAGAGCCCTCTTCCAGTTCAACTTCTTCAACTTCGTCGATTCTCTGAAGGCCAACAACGTTTTCATCTTCAGCCGTTCGGATCAGAGTAACACCCTGTGTATTACGACCGACCTGACTCACTTCTGCAACCCTTGTACGAACAAGCGTACCGGCATCGGTGATCATCATAAATTCGTCGCCATCTTCAACCTGAACCGCACCGACAACTTCGCCGTTTCGTTCAGAAACCTTGATAGATACAACACCCTGAGTGGCACGACCCTTGGTCGGATACTCATCAAGAATAGTACGTTTACCGTAACCGTTCTGAGTTACTGTCAGTACGTCACCCTGGTTAGCAGGAACGATAAGTGAAACCACCTGATCGCCGTCTGCCAGTTTCATACCACGGACACCAGCGGCTGTACGACCCATTGCACGAACGTGATCTTCTTTAAAGCGTACAACTTTACCTGTCTTCGAGAACAGCATGATATCGCTGTCACCGTCGGTAATATCAACGCCAATCAGAGAGTCATCATCACGCAGGTTAACCGCAATCAGACCGTTTGAACGTACATTAGCAAACTGATCCAGAGAGGTCTTCTTAACCGTACCGTCACCCGTTGCCATAAAGATGTACTTATCATTCGAATACTCGGAAACAGGCAGAATCGCTGTAATTCTCTCGCCCTCTTCCAGCGGAAGAATATTGACGATTGGTTTACCACGAGCCGTTCTTGTTGCCTGAGGAAGCTGGAACACTTTCAGACGATAAGTCTTACCACGAGTAGAGAAGCAGAGGATATTGTCGTGAGTATTAGCAACTAACAGACGCTCGATATAATCCTCGTCCTTCATCTTAGTCGCACTCTTACCTTTACCACCACGGCGTTGTGCTTCGTATTCGCTTAGTAACTGGTACTTAACATAGCCTTCATGTGACAAGGTAACAACTACGTCTTCCTTAGCAATCAGCTCTTCCATATCGATATCATGGACAGCAGCCGTGATTTCTGTACGACGCTCATCGCCAAAACCATCTCTTACTGCAACCAGCTCTTCACGGATAACTTCCATCAGACGCTCAGTGCTGGCAAGGATATGCATCAGTTCTGCAATTTCGTCTAACAGCTCTTTATACTCGTCCAGAATCTTCTCGTGTTCCAGACCAGTCAGTTTCTGCAGACGAAGATCAAGAATAGCCTGTGCTTGTTGCTCAGTCAGATAATACTGTCCGTCACGGATACCAAACTGTACTTCAAGCCAGTCAGGGCGTGCTGCATCGGTACCTGCTCTCTCAAGCATGCCGGCTACATTACCCAGATCCCAACCACGTGAAACCAGACCTTCTTTAGCCTGAGCCGGAGTCGGAGCACTACGAATCAGTTCAATGATTTCATCGATATTGGCTAGTGCCAGCGCCAGACCTTCAAGGATATGAGCTCTGTCTCGTGCTTTACGCAGTTCGTAAATGGTACGGCGGGTAACCACTTCACGACGGTGATCAACAAAGCACTTCAACATCTCTTTCAGGTTGAATAGCTTAGGCTGGCCGTTATCAAGGGCAACCATGTTGATACCAAAAGTAGTCTGAAGCTGAGTCAGTGAATAAAGGTTATTCAGAACCACTTCACCTACCGCATCACGCTTACATTCGATTACGATGCGCATACCGTCTTTGTCAGACTCGTCACGCAGTGCGCTGATGCCCTCAACCTTCTTATCTTTAACCAGCTCAGCAATCTTCTCAATTAGACGGGCTTTGTTAACCTGATAAGGGATCTCAGTAACAACAATGGTCTCTTTACCGTTCTTATCAGCTTCAATATCAGCCTTAGAACGCATGTAAACTTTACCGCGACCTGTCTTATAAGCGTCGACAATGCCCTTACGGCCACTAATCAGTGCCGCTGTCGGGAAGTCAGGACCCGGAATGTAATCCATCAATTCATCGATAGTGATGGATTCATTGTCAATATAAGCAAGACAACCTTCGATAACTTCCGTCAGGTTGTGCGGAGGTATATTGGTTGCCATACCAACCGCAATACCTGAAGAACCGTTTACCAATAGATTAGGAATCTTAGTTGGTAATACAGCAGGAATCTGTTCTGTACCATCATAGTTTGGTACGTAATCTACAGTCTCTTTATCAAGATCTGCCAACAGTTCGTGGGCAATTTTCGCCATACGAACTTCGGTATAACGCATTGCCGCCGCGGAGTCACCGTCAATTGAGCCGAAGTTACCCTGACCATCAACTAACATGTAACGCAGTGAGAATGGCTGCGCCATACGAACAATCGTGTCGTATACCGCGCTATCACCGTGAGGGTGATATTTACCGATTACATCGCCTACTACACGGGCGGATTTTTTATATGCTTTGTTCCAATCATTGCCTAATACATTCATCGCGAACAAAACGCGGCGGTGTACTGGTTTTAGGCCATCACGCACATCAGGAAGAGCACGACCCACGATTACAGACATCGCGTAGTCGAGGTATGAACCTCTAAGCTCATCTTCTATGTTTACGGGCGTGATCTCTTTAGCTAGATCGCTCATAGAGCCATTATCCCTCTATAGTTTGATCGTATATTCGATACGTACAAGGAGAGAAAATATATCACATAATTAACGGATTCTGCATCCCTTTCACTCACCTTTTATAATGTTGTGACATTGGTTTAGATTCTAACGTACAAAAAAACGACTATCTGGATCTATGCGTTTGAATAGTGGTTGGTTTTTCATCAGTTGTTGACAATAAATTATCGCCTTCCCGTTAAGAAATTAAATAAATTAGTTTTATTCGCGACAAAATAGCACTATTTTAACTGCAAATATGCTTTTCAGAGTTCACCCGGCCTGCCGCAAACCGCTCTTTATTAAAAAGTTGAGGTTTATCCGGCGTTGATAGCCCGGACTGTTACCTCTGTTTGCCACAAATTACAATTACAGGCAGTTAGTTATGAATGTCGATTTAGATGAAATTAAAAAGTTTGAAGATATGGCCTCTCGCTGGTGGGATCTGGAAGGTGAGTTTAAGCCCCTTCATCAGATAAACCCACTCAGGCTTAATTACGTTTTAGACGCTTGCGATGGCCTATTCGGCAAACGCGTATTAGATGTTGGCTGCGGCGGCGGAATTCTGGCCGAAAGCATGGCAAAGGAAGGCGCGAAAGTGACCGGACTGGATATGGGCAAAGAGCCCCTCGAAGTTGCCCGCCTGCATGCATTAGAGACAGGCACAAAGCTTGAGTATATTCAAAGCACTATCGAGCAACACGCTCAGGAACATGCCGGTGAGTACGACGTTGTAACGTGTATGGAGATGCTTGAGCATGTACCGGACCCACTATCTGTTGTCCGTTCCTGTGAACAGTTAGTAAAACCGGGTGGTAAGGTGTTCTTCTCTACCCTTAACCGCAATATTAAGTCCTATCTGTTTGCTATTGTTGGTGCAGAGCAGTTACTAAAAATTGTTCCTAAAGGCACCCATCACCACGAAAAGTTTATTAAGCCTTCTGAGCTTTTGAAGATGATTGACCAAACCAGCCTGACAGAACTTGGTATCACAGGTTTGCACTACAACCCGGTTACAGACAACTACAAACTGGGCAGCAACGTAGAT
Source organism: Vibrio sp. SCSIO 43137 (assembly GCF_028201475.1). Taxonomy (NCBI): domain Bacteria; kingdom Pseudomonadati; phylum Pseudomonadota; class Gammaproteobacteria; order Vibrionales; family Vibrionaceae; genus Vibrio; species Vibrio sp. SCSIO 43137. The sequence goes on from NZ_CP116383.1 coordinate 1,762,550, forward strand.
GTAAACTACATCATCCACACCCAGAAAACCGCTTAAGATTTCAGCTCAATAAATAGCCGGAAATTCACTTACGAATCTTATGGATCTTCACAGTGACTTTTCGGCTAAAATCAAGAAAAATATTTTTTATTTTCTGTTTCTGGAATAAGGAACGAAATCGCTAGTTTACCCCCTCTAATTGCCGCCTATTTTCCTCAGTAAGCAGCTACTAACCATTGTTACAATTTATACAACTTATCCACAGATCTTCACACAAGGCAAATATTGAAAAACCGTAAAGATCCGTCTATCTTGTAAGTCGCTCAGATCGAAACCCCTATATGTAGTGTTTATTTCATTTTCACTCAGTAGGTAAAGATCACAAAAGTCAGGTTATGTTTTAACAAAGATTACAAAAAACCGGGCTTTAGTCAGTCTTATTAGGGATATTTACAATAATGAACCAACAACTTACTGTTTCTAAGCGCAACGGGCGCAAAGAAAATATCGACCTTGACAAGATCCACAGGGTGATTACATGGGCCGCCGAAGGTCTGGAAAATGTGTCTGTTTCTCAGGTTGAAATCAAATCTCACATTCAGTTTTATGATGGCATCACAACGTCAGATATTCACGAAACCATCATCAAGTCGGCTGCCGACCTTATCTCTGAAGAGACTCCGGACTACCAATATCTGGCTGCCCGACTAGCAGTCTTTCATTTAAGGAAGAAAGCCTACGGTCAATACGAGCCACCTACACTTTATGACCACGTTTCTAAGCTCGTTGAATCCGGAAAGTACGACAAACACCTGCTGGAAGATTACAGCTATGATGAGTTTGTTCAACTGGACAGCTTTATTGACCATAAGCGTGATCTTGATTTCTCTTACGCTGCTGTTAAACAGCTGGAAGGTAAGTACTTTGTGCAAAACAGGGTAACTAAAGAGATCTATGAGAGCGCTCAGTTCCTTTATATTCTGGTTGCTGCCTGTCTGTTTGCCCGCTATCCGAAAGAGACACGACTTGACTATATCAAGCGCTTTTACGATGCAGTATCTACCTTTAAGATTTCACTGCCGACCCCGATTATGTCAGGTGTCCGCACGCCAACCCGTCAGTTCAGTTCGTGTGTACTGATCGAGTGCGATGACAGCCTTAACTCGATTAACGCAACGGCAAGTTCAATTGTCCGTTACGTTTCTCAACGTGCCGGTATTGGTATCAACGCTGGCCGTATTCGTGCCCTTGGTTCTGAAATCCGCGGTGGTGAAGCCTTCCATACCGGTTGTATTCCGTTTTATAAGTACTTCCAGACAGCCGTTAAATGCTGTTCTCAGGGCGGCGTGCGCGGCGGTGCGGCAACGGTGTTCTACCCAATGTGGCACGGTGAAGTACAATCTTTGATGGTACTGAAAAACAACCGTGGTGTTGAAGAGAACCGTGTCCGTCATATGGACTACGGTGTACAGATCAACAAGACCATGTACTCCCGCCTGATCAAGGGTGGTGATATCAGCCTGTTCTCTCCTTCTGATGTCCCGGGTCTTTACGACGCTTTCTTCCAGGATCAGGACGAATTCGAAAGGCTATATACTAAGTACGAAGCTGACAGCTCTATTAAACGCGAAACTGTTAAAGCAGTGGAGTTATTCTCGCTGTTAATGCAGGAACGCGCATCCACAGGCCGTATCTATATTCAGAATGTCGATCACTGTAATACTCACAGCCCGTTTGACCCAAGTGTTGCCCCTATTCGTCAGTCCAACCTTTGTCTTGAAATTGCACTGCCGACTAAACCACTTGAAAATGTGGAAGACGATCAAGGTGAAATTGCCCTATGTACTCTGTCTGCATTTAACCTTGGCGCTATTGACTCACTAGACGACTTTGAAGAGCTGTCTGAGCTGGTTGTCCGTGCACTGGATGCCCTGCTTGATTATCAGGACTATCCGTTACCGGCAGCCTATAAGTCAACAATGAACCGCCGTACTCTGGGTGTTGGTGTTATCAACTACGCTTACTATCTGGCAAAGAATGGTGTTAAGTACTCTGACGGCAGTGCCAACGGCCTGACTCATAAAACTTTTGAAGCCATTCAGTATTACCTGCTGAAAGCCTCGGTGGATCTGGCTAAAGAGCAAGGCGCATGCCCTTCTTTCAATGAGACCCGTTACGCTCAGGGCATTCTGCCAATCGACACTTATAAAAAAGATGTAGATTTGATTTGCGACGAGCCTCTGCATTATGACTGGGAAGCGTTAAGAGAAGAGATTAAAACTCACGGATTGAGAAACTCTACCCTGACTGCACTAATGCCTTCTGAGACTTCATCTCAGATCTCTAATGCAACTAACGGTATTGAGCCTCCACGTGGATTCGTTTCAGTTAAAGCGTCAAAAGACGGCATTCTGAAGCAGGTTGTTCCTGATTATCTGGCTCTGAAAGATCAATATGAACTGTTGTGGGAAATCCCTTCAAACGACGGTTATCTGCATCTGGTCGGTATTATGCAGAAGTTTGTTGATCAGGCGATTTCATCGAATACTAACTATGACCCGGCCGTATACGAAAGCGGCAAGGTACCAATGAAACAGTTGCTGAAAGATCTTCTTACTGCATATAAGTTCGGCGTGAAAACCCTTTACTATCACAACACCCGCGATGGTGCCAGTGACGAACAAAGCAATGGCGCAGCACAGGTACAGGAAGACGATTGTGCCGGTGGCGGTTGTAAGATTTAACGCTTATAACCTAACAACCCGACAGCCGGAAATAACCGGCAAAGATAACAGTTTAATCTCCCCTGCTGAGGCGGGGGAAATGCAAGGAAACAGCATCCTATGGCTTACAGTACATTTACCCAAAACAAAAACGACCAGCTTAAAGAGCCGATGTTTTTCGGCCAGCCGGTAAACGTTGCACGCTATGACCAACAGAAATTCGAGATCTTCGAAAAACTGATTGAGAAGCAGCTCTCTTTCTTCTGGCGTCCTGAAGAAGTGGACGTATCAAGTGACCGTATCGATTACAACAATCTGCCGGAGCATGAAAAGCATATCTTTATCAGTAACCTGAAGTATCAAACGCTGCTTGATTCTATTCAGGGCAGAAGCCCGAACGTTGCTTTGTTGCCGCTGGTTTCTCTACCGGAAGTTGAGACCTGGATTGAAACATGGTCATTCTCTGAGACCATTCACTCTCGCTCTTATACTCATATCATTCGCAATATTGTTAATGATCCGGCAGTGGTGTTTGACGACATCGTAGAGAACGAACATATTCTTAAGCGCGCCAAAGATATCGCCCACTACTACGATGAGCTTATCGCACTAACTGCTGATTATCACAGATACGGTGAAGGCAAACACGAGGTAAACGGCGAAACCGTTACTGTCGATCTAAACGTGTTAAAGAAGAAGCTTTACCTCTGCCTGATGTCTGTTAACGCGCTGGAAGCGATCCGTTTTTACGTCAGCTTTGCCTGTTCATTTGCCTTTGCAGAACGGGAGCTAATGGAAGGTAACGCAAAAATCATTAAACTGATTGCCCGCGATGAAGCACTTCACCTGACAGGCACCCAGTATATGCTTAACCTGTTACGTAACGGGCAGGACGACTTTAGCTTCCTGCAAATTGCCGAAGAGTGCAAGCAGGAGTGTTTTGACCTGTTCAAAGATGCCGCCGAACAGGAAAAAGAGTGGGCAGAGTATCTGTTTAAAGATGGCTCTATGATAGGCCTGAACAAAGATATCCTCTCTCAGTACGTTGAATATATTACTAATATTCGCATGCAGGCCGTTGGTCTTGATATTGCCTACCCTGAGGCGACTTCAAACCCGATCCCATGGATTAACGCATGGTTGTCATCGGATAACGTACAGGTTGCACCACAAGAAGCGGAAATCAGTTCTTATCTGGTCGGACAGATCGATAACGAAGTAACCGCAGACGATTTTGAGGATTTCGAACTTTAATTAGTACATCATTAAAAGCAGCTTTCAGAAAAGAAAGCTGCTTGCTAGGTTCTAACATGCATAAAATTAAAATAAACGGCTTATCCCCTATCCTTGCTATTCCAGGACAAACGGTACTAGAGGCAATGGAACTGGCAGGTATCCAGCCAGAGTATCACTGCCGTGACGGACATTGTGGTGCCTGTCGCTGCAAACTGGTGTCCGGTGACGTTGAGGAAACAGGTTTTAAAATGGCCTATACCGAACCGGGGGAAATACTGCCCTGTATCAGCAAGGCCAAAACGAGTTTAGTACTGGAAAAAGTGCGCTATCAGTTAAAAGCAAAAACGGCCTGATTGTTTGATGTTCTCACGCCAGAAATAAGCCCCAAGTCCGGGTTAACGGAACTTGGGGTTTAACTTAAACTCTTCCCTGACAGCAAACAATGTTCACATCAGGCAATTTTAAACTTCATAATCTCTACATTTAATCTGTCTGCAAGTTTGGCCAGATCATCCGTTGAGTCGGCAATTTTCTCCGCTCCGATACCTGTTTCAGCCGATTGCAATTTAATATCTTCGGCTCTGCGACTTATCTCTCCGGCGGTGGCACTCTGCTCTTCTGTTGCCGTGGCAATCTGAGTGGTCATATCGGTTACATTGTTCACCGATAACATAATGTCATTCAGCGCCTGTTTCATTTCATTGGTCTGATGAACGATACTCTGAGCCTGACTCTGACCACTCTGCATGCTTTCCACTGAAGCTTTAGCCCCCTCTTGCACTTTACTAATCATCTCTTCAATTTCCAGCGTTGATTCCTGAGTGTTCTGGGCGAGGTTTCGCACTTCATCTGCCACAACAGCGAAACCCCGTCCCTGTTCCCCTGCTCTGGCGGCTTCAATTGCTGCATTCAGTGCCAGCAGATTGGTTTGATCCGCCACCCCTTTTATTACATCCAGTATATTGGAGATATTGTCTGCACTGGCAGCCATGGTTTCGATAACATTGGCGGTATTATCCAGATTATCCAGTAGTTGATTCATCTCATTAGTCGCCTGTTCAACCTTACGGTTACCTTGATCCACCAGATTTCTTGCCTGATTAGCTGATTCAGCAGCGCCGGTAGTATTGGTTGCTATCTCAACGGCGGTTGCCTGCATCTGGTTAATAGCCACAGCTACCTGCTCTGTAGATTCCTGCTGAACCTGAACATTGCGGTTGGTCTGCACCGCTACTGCCGCCAACTCCTGCGCAGCCCCATTCTGGGCACTTGCGGTATCTGTGATATTTTCCAGCAATTGCCTCAATCTGTCGGTCATATCCCGCATGGCAAGGTAGATACCCGTTTCTTTGCCTGTGTTATCAAGGTGAAGGGAGAGATCGCCATCAGCCACCTTGCGGGAAATTTCTGCCAATTTAGCCGGCTCTCCCCCTACCTGAGAGCTGACCCCTCTGACTATGTAGAAGCTGACAATAACCACCAGAAGCGTACAGAAAGCCGCTCCGCTATAGGTAATAGTTTTCGTCAGGGCTGCAACACTATTAGCCTCATTACTTCTCTCAGCGATTAATATCTGTTCTTCAGCAATAAAATCACCAATGACTGCCCTGAGCTCATCCATATTGCTCTTACCGACACCTGAATCCATCACGGCAATAACATCATGCATGGTTGCAGAGACCTGATTCATTGCCCGCCTCGCTTCAATTTCAGGCAGAGCGGCCTGCGTCCTCCAGTCATCAGCTAATGCCAGAGCTTGTTGCAGATGGCTAATCATCTCGCTGGACTGTCCATAATTGAAAATAAGATGCTGCCTCAGGCCATCTACATGCTCAACCAAATCCTTTTGTCCCTGAATAAAAGGCTCCAGCGATGCTTCTACTCCGCTTAACAAAAAGCCTCTTTGCCCGGTTTCCTGATTAATCATATCCAGCAAGATAGATTTCAGAAGATAGCGTCCCTGAAGATCACTGTTGCTGATAAGTTCTTGCTCAATAATGGCCACTTCTTTTCTGAAAGCGTCAAACTTCTCTTTGCCTACAATTCTTGCAGAAATTTCTTCGAAGTGTCGCGCAGCCTGCTCGCCTTTTAGCACTTCTCTGCGGATATCTATCTGGGGCTCTGCAGCCACCTTAAGCCAGCTGTTTTTTTTCTGCTCAATAAAATTCAGCCTTTCTACTTGTTTCGGGTTATCGCTGACGGTTTGCTTTAGATCCTGAATAGTGCCCATAAAGGTCTCTTTGCCCTGACTGTATGGCTGCAGAAACTCATCTTCGCCGGTTACAAGGTAGCCCCTCATCCCCGTCTCCATATTGACCATATTAAAAAGTACTTTATTACCCTCAGCCATCACCTTATGGGTATGATCTACCCAGCCGTTTGCCTTTAACAGCGAGTTAATACTGTTATCTATCACTAACGTCAGAGAAAGTATGGTTATTACAGGTATAGAGAAGCCTGCAATCAGTTTTGCCTTTAGTGAAATCCCTTTGCCAACCATTTTGTACCCCACATATATTGATATGCTTGTCTTGTAAACAATATATGCAACATATACAGACTGTTATATTTATAATTCTATCTATATTGCATTTAGCCTTAATTTATTCATGGTTAACAATATGTTAACCATGAATAATAAGGATAGTTGCTGGTTAAAATACCACCAAGTTTTTACTTATGCTTCGCGGGAACGCAAATAGATTCAATATCGGGTTATGCCATAGAAGCCCCGGACAAGGGCTTAAATTAGGTAACGAACGCCTGTTTTCTTAACCGAATATGCCCATAGTGCATCGGCCATTTCATCATTGTATGAAGCACTGGTTATTTTCTGACAAACTGGCTTACCGCGAATACCAAACTTTGGCCCTATCAGTTCACCACCTGTCAGGACAGGATCGCAACATGACCGAAGCAGTGGCTGAACACCACAAGATAGTGGTGAGGCAAGTAATTTAGACAAAGGTCCACCAATACCTTCACTCTGCTGACGTTCACTGGCCGTGAGTCCGGGATGGGCACTCAGGGCGATTGCGTCGATTTTATGATGCAAAAATAGTTTGTTTAACGATCTACTGAATAAAAGGTTAGCCAGTTTGCTGTCACCATAGGATTTCACCCTGTGGTAAGGCCTTTTCGTCCAGTCGATATCATCAAAACGTATTTCACCAAACTTATAACCACCACTAGTTACCGTCACAACACGTGCTAAAGGCGTATTGGCGATAAGGTCAACTAGCTGCCCTGTTAACGAAAAATGGCCCAGATGGTTGGTAGCTAAGTGCATCTCATCACCAGTATCCGTATGGCGGAGTTCACTCAGATTGACCACACCAGCGTTGTTAAGCAATATATCCAGACGGCTGAATAGTTTGCGATACTGATCAGCAAATATGGCAATGGATTTCTGACAAGTCAGATCTAACGGAAGACAACGGACATCTGCCCCTTCCACCTGCGCCTTAATTCTCTCAACCGAATGATTCCCTTTCTGCTCATCCCTGCACGCAATAACGACACTACAACCTGCTTTAGCCAGTGCCAGTGCGCTCTCGTAACCAAGGCCTCTGTTTCCTCCGGTAACGATAGCGGCTCTGTTTTTCATTTCAGGCAAGTTACCTGTGGTCCAAATTCTGCTCATTTTATTTCTCCTGCAGATGATCAATTGTCAGCAGGAGTGTAAACTGTGTGGTATACCACACAGTCAAGAAGAAGATTTTATGCTTATCGGCGAGGTCTGCAATAAAGCAGGCGTAACCAGAGAGCTCATACGCCACTATGAGCAGCTAGGATTAATCAGTTCAAATCCGCTACAGGCCGGCAGCCGCAGCTACCGTCATTTTGATCAGGATGTGCTATTTCGTTTATCTCTGATTCAGAAAGGCAAGTCGATAGGATTATCTCTGAAGCAGATTAAGCCTCTGCTGGACGCTTTTTTAAATCATCAGATGTCCGAAGACGATGCACAACAAGTGCTACACCAACAGCTTATTGAGATGGAGAGAGTTATCCGTCAGGCGGAAGAAGTAAAACAGCTAATTCAACAGCATATAGACAAGATCTCAGCGCCTTCCGAGCTTAGGTGTGACTCACTGAATCAACGACTTAGAAAGACTCCTTCAGATATCGCTATTTAGCTTTCACTTCAGTTTAGCTTTTAGCGCAGAACGCATTTTTTGCAGAGATTCTATTTTCAAGTCTATCTCTTCAATTTTTTGCTCGACCAATTGGCGATGCTGTTTCTCATCCATATCATCTGAAACAAACAGGTCCAGCCATGGCTGCATTTCCGAAAGCTTAAAACCCTGTGCCTTGCCTTGCTGTATCAGCTCGATCCGGTAAAGAGTATCCTTGCCATAATCACTATAGGTTCTGCTGCCGGCTGGTCTGTCTGTAGAATATATCAGCCCCAGCTCTTCATAATGCCTTACTGCGTCTTTTCCCAGACCTGTCTTTTTACAAATTTCGCCAATCAACATAGAAACCTCTTGACTGTAGGGTTAAGGCTACAGTTTAGGATAGTCCTGAGTCCGCTTCAATATCACTATCAGAGGTAACAGATGAAAAAAACTGTCTTAATCACCGGAGCATCATCGGGAATAGGTAAAGCCACAGCCAAAACACTACACCAACAGGGTTATCAGGTTATAGCCGCAGCCAGACGAGTTGACCGGATAGAAGAGCTTAAACAATTGGGCATTGCTGTTCATCCTCTTGATGTCACGGATGAGCAATCTGTCAGCAGTTGTATTGATTGGATAGAGGATCAGTACAAAGGAGTTGATATATTGATAAATGCTGCAGGTTACGGTCATTTTGGAGCAGTAGAGGATACTCCTATTGAAACTGGCATCGCTCAGTATGAGGTGAATGTATTCGGCCTGATGCGCGTAACCAAAGCCGTAATACCTTCAATGAGAGACAAAGGCCACGGAAAGATCATCAATATCTCGTCTATTGGCGGAAAGATTACCTCTCCTTTCGGTGGGTGGTATCAGTCGACAAAATTTGCTGTTGAAGGAATGAGTGATGTACTGCGTATGGAGCTTAAGCCTTTTGGTATCGATGTGATCGTGGTTGAGCCGGGAGCAATACTGACAGAGTGGCAGGATATCGCCAGCAATGCCCTATCTGACCTTTCCGGTTCCGGTCCCTATAAGGAGTATGTTCCATATGCCATTAAAGCGATGGAAAACAGCTATAAAACCGCCAGCCAGCCGGAAGAAATAGCAACGGGAATAGCAAAGGCTATACAAGCAGATAAACCCAAAACCCGCTACGCCATCGGCCATCGCGCCGGCACCTTCTTGTTTGCCCGCTGGCTACTGTCAGACAGAACCTTCGACAATATGGTAATGAAAGAGTTTATGGGTGTGCGTTAGGTTTTATTGCTCTCTGGCGCAAGCACTTCTGCTATCCCCATATCCAGAAAATCCATTACCTGTTGAAAGCCATATTGTGGCTGCCAGCTAAGCGCTTGCTGCGCCATTGAAGAGACATAGACACGATCCAGTTTCTCCGGCAAATCCCAGCTTCTGTGGGTAAACGCTTCGGCTAACTCAGGGGCTCGCTTTGTGATCACATCGGCTGCATTAAGATAAAGCTGCTCACAATCCTCAGGCAAGAAAGGTGAATCGGCAGAGATAATATAACGATTAAAACCGCCAGGTCGTTTATTCAGGGCACAAGCGTGGGCAGACGCGACATCTCTTGCATCTATACCGCGGTTGAGCCTGTAAATAGCCATCATATCGGCGGGCTCAGGAAAACAACGCGACATCTGCAGCACAGTAACAGGCAAGTTATATTGCCCGGAGATCTGTTCTAATCGTTTTTCTGCTTCGATTTTGCTGGTGTGATAAATGGTCTTAGGCGCCGGAACTGTCTCTTCAGTCACCCAGCCGGTTATTCCTTCTGGTGTCGAGGCTCTGCCGTAAAGGGCGGTAGTACTAGTAAAAATAAACTGTTTAACGCCAGTTTCAACAGCGTACTGCGCCAGCATCTCTGTCGCATCCACGTTTATCTGCTGAAACTCTTTATCACTTCTGATACCGATATGAGGAGCATGCAAGGCTGCGGTATGAATAATCACATCGTAATTTCCCGGCAGGTTAGCGATAAAATTCTTATCCCTTATATCACCGATAAAGTCTGCCGTTGAACAAGGGGTTACATCGATACCTGTCACCGAATGGTCGCGCATCAGATGCACATAGATGTGCCGCCCGACCCTGCCTGCTGTACCTGTGATAAGAACCTTCATAGCATCACCTTAATCCACATTAGTCATAATCCCCATTCGCATAGCCGGCGAAACTAGCAGATTTACCGGCTAATTTCTATTTACAGCCCAAAAACAGAAACAAAAAAGCCCTGCTTATGCTGCAGGGCCGGAGTGATTAATTATTAATTTTACTGAACCATGACTAAATCTGAATTATCCGTTAATGTTAGCTGATTGACCACCTGACAGGTATCCGTCGTCAGGGGATTTTCCAACACCTTTTCGGCATTAATTTGAGAAACAGATTTGTCTCCGATATGGCGGCCATCATCATCAAAAAGTGATAAACGGTAGCCCTGATTATTCGGTGATCCTATATCAAAAGGAAGATCAACCCATAAAGAAATAACATCCATTGTTCTTGAGCTACAGGTCTCACCAAGCAGAATCCGTTCTCCTGAAACCTTGTACCATACTTCTATCTTAGACTGACAAAGCATTTTCAAACCTCCTACCTTCCCTGGACTTATTCGCGTTTTTTGCAACGAACAATATTCAGTTTAAAAGCTTTTATATGAATAGCCAGATCAAAGATCAAATTTCATAAACCTGTCAAACAATTTACATATTTTTCAAAAACATAAAGCTTAGATTAATACGTTATAAGCTAATCATTTGATCTCTGGACGATCGTAATATATAGAGATTTTAATAGCTTAAACGCAGACTGCCTGTCAAAGCAGCGTAACTGGTACGAAAAGCTCTTTAATTCGTTCAACTGAACTGTATTCTCCAAACACAGGTTTGTTTTCCAGATGCCTGCGAAGCATATCCAGCGCCACTGTCGCCATCAGATTTCGACGATCTTTATGCTGATATTTTCTGCGTAAACGGATCAACTGCCCCCACTCGCCACTTGCAGTAGAAAGGGCGATTGCAACCCTGTCTTCTTCCAGTTTACCTACGGATAAACCTATCCGGCTGGCGGTTTTTTCCCTTATTGCCGCCGCCAGTGCTAATGACGCAGCTAACGGGTCTTGATCCGCCATATCGATATTTTGTGCGTTGTTTAAAATCCACCCCTGAACCAATGATGCCGCGCACCCTTCATTGCTATGAAACTCGCTACTCAATACACCGCCTGTGGCAACTTCGGAAACGGATACCGAGTTGCCGGACTCACTCAGCAGGCCGGCCAGATTGTCTATTAGCTCTTCGTCGACACCAACAATATTGTCTCCGAGGTGGCTATAAATAATCTGCATCAATTTCAGACGAACATCTGATTCCGCTTCCGGTCCAAACAATTTAACCTCAATAAAAGGCAGATAAGAGCGGTAACCGAGTTCAAAGCCGTCTGGTAACTGAATGTTGTCCAGCACATCAGATAGACCCGATTCCGTCAGACCAAAAGTATACATACGACTTACCGCGGAACGGATAGGTTGAGGATAGCGCTTGTTTAAATCAGGCAGTATCTGAGCTTCCACCATCTGTTTAAATTCTGACGGCACGCCGGGAGTAAAATAGAAAACCGCATTATTAATCTGCATTGAAAAACCACAGGCGGTTCCGATAGGGTTATCAAGTATAACTGAACCTTCCGGCAACATTGCCTGCTTTATATTGCTGGCAGGCATGCTTCTGCCTGAACGGCTGAACATTTGCTGCATCACCTCAACCCATTGCTCGGAAAGCTGCAACTCCTGCTCTGCTGCCTCAGCGGCAGCTTCGGCGGTAATATCATCAGAGGTCGGGCCTAAGCCACCGTTTACAATAACTACCTGATAATTGAGGCTTAGGCCTACCAGTTCATTGACTAAACTACGCTTCTCGTCTCCCACTGTAGAGCGTTTAGTGAGTGAAAAACCCTGTTGATAAAACTGGCGGGATAACCATGCCGCATTAGTATCCAGAATATCACCATGCAGCACCTCTTCGCCGGTACTTAGCATTGCAATTTTTAACATTTAAGCCTCTTTATATTTTTGGCAGTGGTTTAAAACTACTTTAAAAACAGCAATTTTGTCGAGCTTTAATAGCAAACTTATTCAGCTAGTCTCTGTTCTGGGAAACCTAAATCCTTCAAATCAATGGTTACTATTTATAAAGCTGTCATTATTTGCAGACAAGATAGGTAATCTTTGACCTATGCCCGATTTTCACTCGCAAAAATTGACGGCAATCAAACATTCCCGCTGATATCCGCCTACACTGATATTAAATAGTCTCTATTTCATGGACTTAGCTTTTCGTTGTACGTTTTGCCTAAAACCAGGAGGGTGGTTATATGAACAGGACCTTTATCGCTAATTTTGTCGGTAAGGCTACGCCTGCCACAATTAAGAATTTCGCGGCTGTTACCCATGAAAATGGTGGAAAATGGTTGATCAGCAAAGTTAATTTTATAGATGATCAGGTTGCAGCAGTCATTAAAATAGACCTTCCTGAAAAGAACATTGATATCGTCAAGCAGGTTATATCTGAAACACCCGATTTGCTGGTGCAGTTTGTAGACAGCGATAATCAGCTACACGATAAAGAGCAGATATTTCAAATCCGCCTTGACGCCAATGACCGTGCCGGCATAGTCAATGATATTACCCATGTTCTGGATGATCAGGGTATTAATATTCTGGATATGGACTGTCAGCGGGTCTTTATTGCTGACGGCGGAGGGGTAAGCTCAAGTATATTTACTGCTGATATGGCTATCCGCCTTCCCGTCGCCGTTGATATTAAAGACGTGACTAAAGAGCTGGAATCTTTAAGTGAAGATACCCGGGTAGTTCTGGAGGATTAGTCCTTAGATCTAAATATAAACTGCTCTTCTTATACGGCTCAGGTTTTAACAGACCTGAGCCGTTTTTATTCCCTTCTGGCTAATTTCATTATTGGTAAACATTTAACTAATCAACAACAGAATATGAAAGCAGTGTCTTTTATAGGATAAAGGCCGACACAAAAATGCCGGCCTTGGTGATCATCAGTAGCGTAACTCTAAATTGCTGTTGGTAATTGTGCTTCAGTTCTTATCCTCAGCCAGCCTTATCAAGATGGCTATAGAGATAAATAACCCCTCCGCACCAAGGATGACGTGGAGGGGTTTATGTGTGATAGTGTTCAGTATTTGTCAAGGTGACTCATACTTAGTAACTGTAATTAGAGTAATTTAAGGTTATTCTCCTTAGCGACCGCATTAAAGGTGTCATTCAGGAATTTCACATTGGTAAAGCCTTTCTTAGTCAGCAGAGTGTAACCCAGTGATGCTCTCGCTCCGGCTGCACAGTGTAGAACAACAGGCTGATCTTTAGGGATTTCTGCAAGATGCTTATCTAATTGATTCAATGGAATATTGACAGAGTTTTTCAGTTTACCCTGTGCAACTTCGTCCGGATTTCTTACATCAATAATGGTACCACCACCGTTGAGGGCAATCTTAACAAACTCTTCTATCTCAACAGCTCCCTTCACAGGCTTTTTAACATAAGTGAGCTGAGTGGAAATATCGCCTTTACCCACTGGTAGTTTAGCTGCGATCCACTCGTCCATGCCACCGTCCAGAATAGCTACGTTAGCAAATTTCCAGAAACTCAGGATTTCATAAGCTTCAATCGCTTCATCTGCATCAGCGCTGTCAGCAATAATGGCGATCGGTGCTTTTTTATCTCTCAGGCCGAAAATAGTCCGTTTACCGGTAGCCAGTTTCTCTTTGTTCCATTTTTCATGAAGCTGAACCAGTTTTTCCACAGGCATATGAACCGCGCCCTTGATATGGGCAACCGGGTTTTCCCTGACATCCAGAATCACATGATTCACGTCCAGGTTTTCTTTCAGCCACTCTTTATTAACATGGGAAGGATACACTTCTGCTTTCCATGCAGGGAAACCTTCAACATACGCCTTAACATTGGTATAGCCGTTAGCCATTGCGATTTTCAGTGCGTTAGGGCTTAACGGACAGGTGACACCACCACAGTAAAACACCAACAAGGTATCTTTATCTTTCGGCAGCCAGTTAAGGTTCTTCTCCAGCTTGTCTGAAGGGGTCGCCTTTGAAGTCGGAATATGGCCGATGTCATATTTACCCTTAGGTCTGGCGTCACCGATAAAGACGGTTTTACCCTCGTCAAGCATTTCAGACAGTGTGTCTGTATCTATTACATGATCATCAGGAAGCTTCACCAATACTCGTTTGATTTTTGTAGCGATTTTATCTTCGTTCAGCGTCGCCTTAAACTTGGTGTTAACCGTCAGGTCTTTAAATGAATCAGCCGCTTCCAGTTTCGTTTCGTCAGTATATTTAATCACCTGAACCGCTTTTGTTTTAGGGTTCAGATACTGAATAACCTTAGATGAATGAATAATTGATTGTATTTTTCCCGTTACTTCTTCGGCTGCCAGAGAGAAAGGCATCACTACCAGTAAAGAAGCCAGTACCGCAGATTTCCTGAACATAGTATCCTCCAGAGTCTCTGTTTCGCCCTGAAACAGAGACGATTAATAATCGTTAACCCGCCATCTGCTTGTGTAGATGACGACACGGCTTAGTCACAAGCCGCCAGCTCACCGCTGTCTGCTGCGTATTTCATCGCGAAGTCTTTGATATCAGGTGCAATCTCCTGAAACTTATCGCTGTTTAAAAACTCAGTCGCATCAGGATGCTTTTTGCTATAGGTTTTAATGAACTTCTTGGCATCTTTTTTGAAGTAGCGTTTCCACTCAACTTTAAGATGTTGTTGGGCAAAGTCCTGTCCGTTATAGCCGAATACAGGTCTCAGATACTCTAAGTAAGCCTCCTGACCTTTAGCGGGATCAGCCAGTGTGCCGAACGAAATCAATGCCGATATCAAGCCGATTAATACTCTTTTCATCTTGTTATCCTCGTTTACTCTTAAATCAAATTATTCTTCTGTTGCTTCTTTCCCGGTAACCATGGCTCTCAGGTGGCTGGTCAGCTTTTCTCCCAGCGTGATTAGATAGAGATGGATAATCAGGAAGGCAATAATGCTGTATGCACATAAGGTGTGCAGAATGGCCACCACACTAATGTCTTCAATAATTCCTGCTGCACGTAATTCAGGGAAAAAGAAGAACAACAGGCCGGTAATGATTTGCAACGGAACCAGTCCGAACAACAAACCCAGGTAAGCCAGCCTCTGTAATGGATTAAACTTCTGCTCTGCAGACATATGATGAGGGTGCTTGGCACCGGTAAATACCCCATGCAGGTAATAGCGGATTACCCCGTCAATGCCTTTAGTTTCGGGAACAAACTGCTTCCATTCGCCGGTGGTAAAGATCCAGGTAAAGATAAGAACCACCAATGCCCCCCAGATAAATCCGGCCCAATGGTGAATATTGGAACTCTCTCCAAAGCCAAACAGGCTAATCAGTCCGTGTAGCTCCAGCCCTGTCACAATCAGAGCCAGCACTAAAACTGCCTGAGCCCAGTGCCAGAAGCGTTCAAATCGTTTGAAAATGATCATTGTGTTACTCATTTGCTGCTCCTTAAACTACTTCTGCTGAAGGCTTTTATCGTCTCGCTGAAGGCTCTTTCTTCGGCGGATAGAAATCAGACGGGTGATTGCATGTAGTGCTACTGCTGCCAGTCCTCCCCAGATGGCCAGAGCGCCGAATATCTCAACCAGAGAACTGCTGTCACGCCCGACCAGATAGAAGTCGTTCAGCCCTTCTAAGCGACCGTCACGGCTGTGACACTCAACACAGGCAACGGACTGATCTGCCGGCGCAACCATATGTTTGATAGGCCAGTATCCGTTTGTTTCGATAAAATCGTAATTGCCGCTAAACTCTAGGTTGTTCAGTTTTGCACCGGCTGCCAGCGCCTTACCCCAGTCAAACTCTGTCCAGAATGCACCGGTTCCTTTACGGCCATAGAGCTTAATAGGCAGCATATGATTGCGTTCTGAATCATAAGGCTGTTTGCCTTTATGAATCTTAAATGGCCAGATGCGCGCATCAGGGTCGTTATAGTCACCTGTCGGAGGATTAACATCGATTGGTGCCTGTGAAGGGTCGATTTCATCAAGGAAGGTCATCTGCTTGAGCTCGCCCTTATACCAACGGTATTCCGGAACCACATTTCTGCCCCACTCAAAGGTTCCCTTCTTACTCATGTAAGCGTGATTCACCACTCCATCGAACTCTTTATCAATGCTGTAAGGCTTGCCGTCTTTCAGATCACCGGCCGTAGACCAGTCCCATGAAAGTTTGGTCAGATAAGGCCCCCTCGCCATTTCGGGGATATGACAGGAAGCACAAGCAACTTTGGCAGTATGGTTATCTATCTCACGGTCCTGATGCGGCGTAGCACTATGGCAAGATTCACAAGAGACATTATTACCTTCTCTCTCCGGCTGCCCCATATTCAGTTCATGATCAACAAAGGCGCTTCTGTCGTTATAACGACCTGAGATTTTATGATCACTGGTGGTATGGCAATCCTGACAAGCAAAGTTAAGCTTTTCGGGGCTCATATGAACATCGAGTTCAAAATGAGGATCGATTAAAGAGAGGTCGGTATCGCCGTGTTTAACCCCGTTACCACCACCACCCAGAGCATGACAGGCAAGACAGTTATCACGATCAGGGCGTCCCACATGCTGGGCTACATAAGCTAAGTCAACCGCCTTTTTCAGCTTACCGCCTACCATTGTGTCTTCGTAATAAGGGTGACCCGATGACGCAGCCGATTTCTTATAAGTGCCCGTAGTGTCATGGCAGACCAGGCAGTCCACGTTCTCTTCCGCTTCCAGATCGAAATCTTCATTGCGCCAGCCGTATCCGGTATGACACTGGGTACAACTTTCATTGCCTTTGGCTGATACACAGTAGTTGTTAAACGCGTTCTTGGCTTTACCCACCATCACGCCGTCAACTTCTTTGGCCCAGTTCCAGTGGAAGGTCTTATGCATCTGTTTCGATGCTTCTGTATGGCACTCTAAACAAGCTTCTGTCACGTCAGGGGCGTAGTCAAACTCCTGATCCAGAACCTCAAAGGTGGAGTGGTCAGCCGTACTGGCGACAGAGGTCACTTCCTTTTTACTGCTATCAACTTCAGCAGCACCCGAAGCAAGCAGTGCACCACTGTGCAAAGCCATCAAAACTAAACTAAATGATACGATTCTATTCATTTTACGTCTCACTTCCCGGCAAGTGTTCCAATCACGTAAAATTACAAGGTATAAAGAACCAGCCTTTTAATTAAGTACATCATGTAACACTAATGTTATTAATTGAATCTGGTTGCTAATACAAAACATAAAGTTACGTGTTTAGCCTTCACTAATTCACTATTTGCTTATAAACATAATACTAATATAATAAAGATGTCCATAACTTACTTATGGATTTAGGCAGAAACATTGAATCCTTCAACAATGATCACACAATTTTTTTAAGGTTTTTTGGTGGGCAATTTGATGAATATCAAAGAGGTGATTTTTCCACTTTAAGATCAATCGGTTGCATGATTTGGTTTTGGTCACTTTTAGCAGAGAATAATCCTTTAGGATTATATGATTCACAATGCAGCGCCATTTAATGTCTCTTTTTTAATAGCTATAATCTATGAATATGTCAGAGTTATATTGATATCCGGCGGGTAAAATATTAACAGTGTATTAACACCGGGGATTATAAACGGCTAAGAAGTGTCTGCATAAACAATCTACCGACAATTGTCTGCCGGCAGATCGTTTGGCTATTTTGTATAAGAACGGCTGATAAGCGAAAACTATTTGTCAATATCGTCGCAAACCCGGTTTCGTCCCTCCTGCTTTGCCTGATAAAGCAGATCATCTGCCCTGCTCAATGCCTGTGGGAAGTTCTCTTTATAGTCCCAGCAAGTAAGGCCGATACTAACGGTAAACTGTATCTGTTGCTTCTCGTAAGTTACAACCATCTGCTCCACCAGGCAGGCAATCCGGTTTACTACCTTATTGGCCTCTTTGGCGGTGATATGGCTGATAATCAAACCAAACTCTTCTCCGCCTAAACGGCCGAAGATGTCCTTCTCGCGCAAATGCGACTGGATATACTCAGTGAACTGTCTCAGAACAATATCACCAGCGGTATGACCATAGGTATCATTAAGACGTTTAAAATGATCGATATCCAGCATGGCCACGGATACCGGCAGAAGCGGTTCACTGACTCTTAACTCTTCTGCGTTGCGCTTGAATGCCCTTCGGTTCTGAGCTCCGGTAAGAGGATCGGTAAAGGCCTGATGTTTTAACCTCCTCTCACGCTCTTTACGGTCTGAAATATCAGTAATAGTGACAAACAACCCTGTACCAAAGTCCAGTGCTATCTCAGTTACGGTCAATACTGCCCAGAACAACTTGCCGCAATAGGTGCGCATTTCACACTCAAAATCTGTGATTCCGCCATCTTGTTCCAGCTTGGCAAACATACGCTTTCTGTCGTTTTCGTCTGCATAAAACTGGCTGGCATTAACGCTATAGAACTGATCTTTACTTAACTCTAAACACTCAAAAAATAGCTCATTGGCCTGAATCAAACTCCCTTCGACGGTCGTAATTCCGTAAGGGACAGGCATTGCCTGCATAATCACTTCCAAATGCTTGTTCTTACGATTCAGCTCGACGGTTCGTTGATCAACCGCCTTTTCCAGCAGTTCGTTTTGCTTTTCCATCTGCTGATAATAACTGGCATTCTGATAGCTGATAGCAAATTGGCCTGCCAGCAGTTCCAACACTTGTACTCTTTGTGCGGTAAACAGATTTGTCGTTTCAGTGTGTTCCAGATAAAGAGTACCAATCATTTTGTCATGGACAAACAGAGGCAAACAGAGAGCAGAACAGACATTGTGCTGCTGAACATAACTGTCCTGCATATACTCCTGATCATGAGTGGCATCCTTAACCACCAACATTTTTCTGGTATTCAGGCTGTAAAACAGCATGGATTCAGGACCTTGTAGCGGTTCATCACATTCCTCAGCTAAACGACCTTTTCGCCACCCTGCTACCCCTTTCCAGCTCCGGTCAGTAAACTGAAACAGAGTCACGTTCTGCGCCCCGGACAAAGTCGCTGTCTTTTGCAACATACGGTGAATCAGCTCTGTTAAAACCAGAGGCTGTGAAATATCCTGAGAGGCTGAGATCACCGAACGCCAGTCAAAATGTTGCATTGATGCCCGGTCCGGAAGATAGCTGGTTTCTCTTAACTGAATATCCAGCTCATTACTTTTAGCAAAAGCACCCCACTTACTATATATACTTCTGGCTTGCTCAAAGTAGGCCGTTGCCATGGCGTTTTGATTTAGTTTCTGACGATAGAGTCCGGCTCTCTCATTAGCGATTGCCTGATAAAGGGCAAAACCCTGTTTTGCTGCTGCTTGTATGGCTTGTTCATAAAAGCAGTAGGCATTAATTTCATCCTGTTCAATGGCGGCAAGCTCGGCTTTTATCAGACAATATCCCGATGTAAAGTTGTCCGGATTCAGCTCATACCAGCCCTGATATTTAATCCAGGCCTGCTCAAACCAGTTTTGCTGGTAAGGGGTTATTTTTTCAGCATGCTGTTGCTTCAGGGCAAGTATGGAAAGAATTGAAAGCTGAGTATAAACCGCCTCATGGAAAATCCCTTCATCCAGTTCATCCTGCCCCAGAGATTCAGACAAGGTAACATTTAAGGTTTTTTCATAATTGCCAAACAGATAGCCCTGCAACAGCCGGCCGATTAAACGGTCATACTTGCCACACATGTAATTGGTCTGTTGGTAAAATTCACAGGCCTCACCTTCATATCCCTGTGTATGATCCAGATCCACCAGATTGTCCAGTCTGCCGTCTAAAATATGCAACAGGTTCTTCTGTAGCTGGCTAAGATACACCTGAGCCGGCTGCTTTATTTCACGACAGATCTCTATAACCCTTTCAACCCGGCTCAACATTGAGTCTATAGACGGCGCGATAAGCAACTCAGCATAAAAGCCGAAGATATAAGCGTGTACGCCCCAATAGTAATCCCCCTGCTCAAAACATTGCTGAAATGCCACATCTCTCAGTTCCGCGCTTTTTCTCAGTGGCAGTTGCCACGGCAAAATAAAGTTACTTTGCATCATAGATAAACGGCCTTGCAACAGAGGGTTACGCTCGTAGTTACGACTGATTATCTGAGAGTAGTGACTGGCTTCGAACGCCGTAGGGTAATCTTTTAAAACCTTAGTACACAACAAGCCATACATTGTATATACATAGCTTGAATACGCAGAGTTACCGTGCAAATGAGTCAACTCAAGAAGTTTAAGAATGGTCATTGGAAACAGCAGTGAACCTGAGTTATAGCAGCAAGGTTGCATCGCCATAAGGATATCAAGGGTACGGATAACCTTTTCGTTTTCCGCGTCCGGCTTATCCACCAGCTTACTAAACGGAATCTTCCGAAGTTGCCTCTGAGCATCCGCTATGGCCGCCTGCAAGGCTTCCATATTGCCTTCAAGCTTACAATCAAGCTGAGCAAGCGCTTTCTGCCCCTGCTCTATAGCCCTGTTAAGCTCACCATAACGGGTATACTGAGTGATCAAAATCACCTGAAGCATGGTCTGTTGCTGAACACTTAACTGCTTATGTTCAAGGTGACTTTGGTACTCTTCGGCCTCCTCATAACGTCCGGCCAGATAGAGGCACTCCAGCTTCTCAATAGATGCCTGATGAGCTATATCAAGGTTAACGTCCCGCTCAATAAGCCTGAACAGCTGGTTAAGGTGACTCACCGCCGTACTGTATGCGCTGGATGCCTTCGACTTTCTTGCTGCCAGCAGGTTAAGCTGAATCAGTTCGCTTATCTGTTCCGGCGATAACTTATCGTGCACCCGGTTAAGATGGGAGACAATACTGAAACAGTACTCTTCTTTTGCTTCGGGCTGCGAATCGATTTTGTCCAGCAATAGCTTACCGACCTGATAATGAGTGCTCCCTTTCAGTTTATCTGTTGCGTCAGAATAGGCTGCTTGCTGAACCCTGTCATGAAGAAAGCGGATCCCGGCAATTAGCTTTTTCTCTCTGCCCTTCCCGCGGCTTATAACAATTAACAAGCCTGCATTAAGCGCCGGTTGAAGCAAACGCAATGTCTGCTGGTAATTAGCCTGACCGGAAAGATGCTGCAACACTTCCATTTTAACGGAAGCCCCTATACAGGCAGCCTGCTGCAACAGCAGCTTTGTGCCCTCTGGCAGGCGGCTTAGTTTTTTAGTCATCAGGCTGACGACATTATCGGTAATATTTTGCTGGCGGATCTGCTCCGTAGACCAGCTCCATTTTTTCTTTACACGATCAAAACCGAGTAGCTCTCTCTGATACAGCTCCTGAATAAATTGACGGAAGAAAAACGGATTACCACCTGTCTTTTCGTATATCAGTTTTGCAAGGGCGGCCACTTTTTCGACGGGTTGCTGAAGGGTATCCGAGCATATCTGCTGCAAAGTCTGCTGTGACAATGGTGCGAGAGAGATACGTTTTAACCGTATGGACAGCTGCTCCACCTCTTGTAACATTTTACTAAATGAATGTTTTTCATCGACTTCATTGTCCCTGTATGCACCTACAATCAGGCAGTTCTTGCTTCTGTTGTCGGCAATTAACAGGCGAATCAGGTTTATACTCGCCATATCTGCCCATTGAATGTCGTCGATAAAAAACACCAATGGTCGGTATGAGGTGCAAATAGTATGAATAAAGTCGAGGAATACCCGGTTAAAGCGGTTCTGCTGCTCTTCTGCACCTAACAAGGGCAGTACAGGCTGAGGGCCAAGCAAACGACCAAGATCAGGAAGTATTTCCACCAACACCTGAGCATTAGGGAAAAGCGCTTTATTTATTCGCTCTTTCCAGCTGTCCACTTCGTCATCCGGCAGGGAATGAATATGCTTCACCAACTGGCTCAACGCCTGCTCAATCGCCCGGTAAGGAACATCTCTCTGAA
Organism: Vibrio sp. SCSIO 43137; assembly: GCF_028201475.1. NCBI lineage: Bacteria > Pseudomonadati > Pseudomonadota > Gammaproteobacteria > Vibrionales > Vibrionaceae > Vibrio > Vibrio sp. SCSIO 43137. The sequence goes on from NZ_CP116383.1 coordinate 1,784,687, forward strand.
ACTGATCAAACTTCCCGGACAGATACAGGCCATCGGAACTGATTACAGATTTACGGATACCATGCACCAGCGACGACTTACCGATTCCTGAATAGCCCGCGACCAGAACCGCTTCAGAAGGCCCGTTAGTTACCCGCACAAATGCATCGGTAAGCAGTTTGCTTTCCTGCTCACGACCGTAAAGTTTCTGCGGAATAACTAAACGGTCCGAAAGCCGCAGAGAGTCCCTGTCAGCCATTAGTCTGGATGAAGAATTGGCTGAAATAAAGCTGATATCTTTAAGTACGCCTTCCGCACTTTGGTATCTATGAGCCGCTTCCTTCTCAACAAGAGCACGTATCAACTCAGATACGTTGAATTTATACTCACCAAAATCATCTATGCGCAGTTGATTCTGGTACTCCATGCTGCGCGAGATATGAGCGTAGCCAATCTCTTCAGGATCCTGAATTCCGGCAAAAGGCAGGTTACCGGTAAACAACCAAATCAATACACAGCCCAGTGAGTATAAATCGGTGCGGTTATCAATTGTCTGTTCCAGAAGGTAGGTTTGCTCAGGGGCGAGAAAATGAGCATCGGCATTGTATGGATAAAAGGCGCTGATACCAGATGATCCTTTAGGACAAGTACGCGCGACACTAAAATCTATTACTTGAGCCTGCTTAAGATCCTGACTAACAATAAAACTGGAAGGCCTGACAGAAAAATGAAAAATATTGCGCCCATGAACCTGAGCTAAAGCGGAGGTCACTGAGCTGGCAATCGCCAGCTTTTGTTCAAAACTAAGTCTGTTTATATCAAGCTCAGGAAGCCAGTAATGGCAACGGGACGTCAGCCTTAAATGATTATCCTCTTCAGATAAAACTTCAGGAGCTCCCTGCCCCTTGAGTTCATTGAGGCACTGTTGTTCGTTTTTTTTAGCCGCCTGAACCTGAAAGCTTTCTGTCTGATTTGACCAGCCACGCAGCCACTGATGTTCATCCCGCTTTAACAGTAAAAATCGTTCTTTATAATCATTTTCATTTGCGTTTTTATAACCCGGTAGTAGTTCCACTAACAGCACACTCCATGTTTCAGCAGTTAAGATAGTTCAATCTATAATTAACACTAATCAGACTAAGGTTAATTATATACCTTTAGATGTTAAACACCGCACTGTCCGGCTGTTAAAGGGTAATAGTGAGTGGTCTATCAAATCTGCCAATACTCAATGGCGCTAACTCATCTTCAACTATTTACAAACAACAGCTATTGATAATCAAAAATAACCTTTAGGAGGGATTTTTGATTATTTTTTTGATACACAACTGATATATCAGGCATGCATTAAGGTATATTTCGCTGCGCTAAATAGACGTCGATGAGAGAGTGAAAAATAGATGTTGATGACCGTTATTGGCTGGATCGGAATGGCTCAGTACCTTGTCGCCTTTGTATTACTTAGCCTGAATATCATTGAAAAGAACCGCCTCTACTATCTTCTTAATGCATCAGGCTGTCTGTTTTTGGTGATCTATTCTGTTAGCATCAACTCCTATCAGATAGCGGTTATTAACCTGGTCTGGATAGTCGTCAGCGTTCTCGCTTGTTACAACCGCGTACCCGATCTGCGTCTGTTTGACGGCCGGGTGTTTGCCGGCGTTGTTATCGGTTTATTGCTGGGAGACGTAATCGCCTATTACAGTAATGCCCACCAGTTAGCTATAGATATACTTGGCTGGTTATCCGTCTGGCTTTATCTGGCAGCCTACTGGCTGCTACTCAATCAGCGTATGTCTCTTGACTATTATCGCTACGTCAATGTTCTGGCGCCAATAGCCATTCTCCCGATTCTTTACATGGATCAGAACTGGCCAAACTTTACCTCTAACTCTATCTGGCTTGTGGTGGCACTGGCAGGCATTATTAAAAGCCGCATCGGCACACCGGCTTCCCGCCAACAGGAATCCGTTGCTGTTGAGTAAGCCCCCTCAAATAACTGTTAAAAATCACAGTCATTCTCAAGAATTTTAAATTGTATTTCAGACAATTAACTTAAAATTGACCTATCTCAGGTTTAGCAGACCATTTGCTGGGCACACTAGGTCAGTCTAAAGGTGAAACTGAAATTGACGTTTTGAAAAGGGAACCGGGTGTAATTCCCGGGCTGTACCCGCAACTGTAAATGGCGAGCTGTTTGCGACAATATCCACTGAAATTTTCGGGAAGGATAGCAAAAGAGTGAAGACCCATAAGCCAGGAGACCTGCCTTTTGACGGGAGATTAATTTCTCCGTAAAACAAGCGAGCGGGTTACTCGACGATTTCTAATTATTAACAATACAACTCTTTGTAATAAATAGAGCGTAACTTCCCATCTGCCTGTTTTTGAATTAGCAAAACTAAATAACCTTTCTCAGCAAAGAAAGGTTAATAATTAAATGTTATTTCGGAGACTTTCCATGAAGCTTAAAAAAATAGTTACCAAGGCTCTTGTGTCTATATCAGCAGCCTGCTTTCTATCCGCCCCAGTCTATGCAGATAATTCTATGAAACAGAAAAAACAAGAGAAGTCGGCCATTGTACTGGCTGCATTCGGAACCACTTACAATACCGCTGTAGATTCACTAATCGGCATTCAGCAGGAAATTCAGAAAGCTTATCCGGACACTCCGGTTCGCTTTGCTTTTACTTCAAACATTATCAGAAAGAAATGGCACAAGCGTCAGAACGATGAACAATATAAAAAAGAGCACCCTGAAGTACCGGACTCTTTTTATCAGGTAAAAAATGTTCTCGGTACCATGGCTGATTTCCAAAATGAAGGCTACAGAGATATTGTGGTTCAGACCACTCTGTTAACCCATGGCGAAGAATTTATCGATCTGAAAGCCTATGTAGATGCATTAGCCTCCATTGAAACCATTAAGCAGAAATATAAACCGTTTAACAAGGTAGCCATTGGCCGGCCGCTGATGGGAACCTGGGGGCATGCCTACGAGTATGGTCAGGATATAGAAAAGCTCAGTCAGGCACTTAAATCTGACGTTATGCAGGCAGAAAAAGATGGCGCGGCTCTTGTTTATATGGGGCACGGCAATGAACACCTCTCTACCGGCCTCTATTACGAACTGGAAGAGCAGTTAAACAAAGATTACCCACAAGTTTCATCTTATGTCGGGCTGGTGGAAGGAAATCCGAGTTTTGACACTCTTCTGGCTAAGCTGCAACGAGACGGCATTAAAAAAGTGCTGCTTAAGCCGCTAATGGTGGTTGCCGGCGATCACGCTACTAACGATATGGCAGGCGACGAAGATGATTCGTGGAAAATTGCCCTGACGAATGCCGGAATCAAGACAACACCCGTTCTTGCCGGTCTTGGCAGTAACAGTGACATTCAGAAAATTTATCTTCAGCACCTGGCCGATGCTGCTAAAGACACAGGTATCACTCTTAAGTAATAAACAACTGTCCGCAGGGCCGGATTGACGCCGGCCCCTTTTACCAGTTTTAGAGAGCCTGACTATGTCATTACAAACCGCAGCTGTTCCGATCATTGAGACAATCGCCTTAAGCCGCCAGTTTGATAAATCAACAGCGGTCGATAAAGTAGATTTTACCCTTTATAAGGGTGAAATCTGTGCCTTCCTTGGTCCCAATGGTGCCGGTAAAACCACCACAATAAAAATGTTAACTGGCCTGCTGGAGCCCAGTAGCGGTGAAGTTCTTTATCAGGGAGAGAAGTATCACCCGCGAAGGGTAAACCTTAAAAAACTGATTGGTGTGGTTCCTCAGCATAACAATATTGACCGGGAACTTACCCTTGAAGAGAACCTGCGGGTACACGGATACCTTTATCATATGAAGGGTGCAGAGCTAAGCCAGCGTATCCGAGAGTGTCTTGAGTTTGCCGAACTCACTGATCATGCCAAGAAACCTGCAGGAAAACTTTCCGGTGGATTGAAGCGCAGGTTAGTTATTGCCCGTGCCCTTATGCACAAACCGAAAATTCTGTTTCTCGACGAGCCGACCGTAGGGTTGGATCCCCATAGCCGCCGCAAGATGTGGGCTTTTCTGAGTAAAATTAATCGCCAGCAGGCGTGCACTATATTTCTCACCACTCACTATATTGAAGAAGCTGAAAAGCTGGCCGCCAGAGTCATCTTTATCGAGCAGGGAAAGATAATCACTGAGGGTTCCCCTGAGACACTTAAAAAAGCGGTTGGTCAGTATGTTGTCGATATTCAGGGCGAGGAGCTTAAACAGGAATTTTTTGACTGCAGAACGCAGGCATTAACTCGTCTGGAGCAAATTACAGAAACCGCAGTGAGCATCCGGGAAACCACGCTGGAAGACGCATTTATTACCATGACAGGAAAGAGGCTTTTGAAAAATGCTTAACGGAGTTAAAGGTATTTATTACCGCGAATGCAGCATTCTCAGAAAGAAGCTGGTGCGTACCGTTCTCGCCGGTGCTGTTCCTCCTTTTCTCTATCTGATGGCGTTCGGTTTTGGCGTGGGTAAAGGGACAACGGTTGAAGGAATCGACTATCTCACCTTCTTGCTTCCCGGCCTTTTAGCCATGGCAAGTATGAACCAGAGTTACAATATAGCCACAGAGATTAATATCAGCCGCTTTTACCTGAAGATTTTTGAAGAGTTTTTACTGGCACCGAATCAACGCTGGCAAATTGTCATTGGCGAATTGTTATACGGTATGACTAAAGGGATGATTCCCGTGGTTATTATCGCTATATACAGTGTTGCCTGCGGAGTTTCTCTTAGCTTCTCGCTGCTGTTTTTAATTGCCCTTGCACTGCATCTGGTCGCTTTTTCACTGATTGGCTTTATTGTTGCCCTGAAGATGAAGAACCACAGGGATCAAGCCACCATGAATGCATTTATAATTACCCCTATGATGTTTCTCTCCGGCACCTTCTTTCCTGTTGATCAGATGCCGTTTATTATCCAGCTACTGGCGGGCATTTCACCCCTGACCTATAGCGCAGATCTTATTCGCACGGCACTGCTGGACACTGGCGGCTTCTCTTTCAACTCCGTCGCTATACTCGTTGCTCTGGATCTTATCTTGTTGTTTGTTGCCAGCCGCATAGTACAGAAGGTAGAAGTATGAAGTCCCTGTTAATTGCTCTGCTTGCTATCAGTTGCTGCATCGCCATGCTAATTGGCCCTAACTGGATAAACCCGTTAAACATGACGGAGCTGGAGAGCAGCATTTTGCTAGAACTTCGTGCACCGAGGGTGCTGTTTTCTGCAGTTATAGGAGCGATGTTAGGTTTAAGTGGCAGCATCTATCAGCTCACCTTAAAGAACCCGCTGGCTGACAGTTTTACCACCGGAGCCGCCTCATCCTCTGCACTTGGTGCGGTGCTGGCCATTTCAATTGGCGTGCCTGTTCATTTTGTCTCTGTTTTTGCCTTTGCTACAGGCATCAGCGGGCTATTTCTTGTTTATCGCATGTCTCTGACACACGGCAGAATAAACCCTATTACGATGATCCTTGCCGGCGTTGTCATGAACGTTGTCGCCTCTGCGGTGATCAGTTTTTCAAAGTACTATTTTGAAGACTCCCTGAACTCCATCGTCTACTGGCTGATGGGAGGCATCTTTATGGTGAGCTGGGATAAGCTGGCGTTATGTTTTGCGCTTTTTGCTGCCGTCTACTTCTTCCTTCAGCGAAATTCGTTAAAACTGAACATACTGGCACTGGATGAACAGTCAGCACAGAGCCTGGGAGTGAATGTTCATTATCTTCGATCTGCAGTATTTATTCTCTCTACTTTATTGGTTTCTGTTGCAGTTAGTTTTTCCGGAATTATCGGCTTTGTCGGCTTAATTGTTCCCCATGTGGCCCGCAGCCTGTTTGGCAGCGATATGAAGCTTAATATCCTTTACTCCAGCCTGTTTGGTAGTTTTCTGCTTATGGCGTCAGACACCTTGTCGCGGGTCATTATTCCCGGAGGTGCTGAGCTACCCGTCGGTATAGTAACTGCGCTGTTTGGCGGTCTGTTTTTCTTCTATCTGCTCAGAACCCGCAGGGAGACCTTCTGGAATGGCTGATATTACGCTCAAAAATCTCAGGTTCACCCGCTCTGACTTTCAGTTAACTATTGAACAGTTACATATCCGTCAGGGTGAAAAAGTCGCCCTTATGGGGGAAAACGGCTGCGGTAAAAGTACCTTAATCGGTCTTATGACTGGATTGCTGGACAAAGGAAAGGGAGAGGTCTGCTATCAGGAAAATAAACTCTCTGCCATAAATCATACTGAGCGGGCAAAGCAGTTTGCTGTTTTACCTCAGTTTTCTGATATCTCTTTCCCCTTCACTGTATTTGAAGTAGTCCGTATGGGACGTTTTGTTCATATTAACGGTAACCAGTTCAGTGACACTGATGACCAGCAAAGTGAAAAGCTGCTTGAGCTACTGGATTTAATCAAATACCGGGATAAGAGCTATGCTGAGCTCTCCGGAGGGGAAAAAAAACGTGTCATGCTGGCGCGGGTACTAAACCAGCAGGCTCCGGTTATCTATCTGGATGAGCCAAACTCCAGTCTGGATATCCGCCATACCCTTGAGATTTTTCAGCATCTGAGCCGCTTGCCGCAAACGGTGATCACCTCAGTACACGATATTAATCTGGCCTACCGCTATTTCGATCGTTTTCTGTTCTTTAAACAAGGGACTCTGCTCTATGATGTATCCCGCAGTCAAATTACCAGTCAATTACTCTCAGAGGTCTATGATGTTTCGGTTACTACTGATTCTGACAGCTTTAGCTTTCAACCCCGTTAACTACGCATTTGCCTATGACAGAGTAGTGCTTCTTGCCCCCTCCGCCGGAGACATATTCAGCAAATTAGGTGCGCAAGATAAGGTGGTCGGCGTTACCAGAAATAATTTCGACTTTCCTGATGCGGTTAAGATCGGCTCTCATATTAAGCCTAACGTTGAGCTGATAAAATCGCTGAACCCAGATTTAATCATTATCAGCTCCAACCGTTTCTTTACCGATCAGATGAGCTCATTGGTTAACGCCGATACCCTAATCTATAACCCGGCGACACTGGACGAAATTCTGCTTGAGATAGATAAGCTGGGAGCAATACTTAACAGGCAATCTCAGGCTAAACAGCTGACAAGTGAACTGGAGGCGGTAAAAGAGCAGTTTGTCGATATAGCATCACCGCCAACCGTGGTTTATGAAGTGACTGAAGCGCCGTTTATGATTGCGGGGAAAAAAAGCATTGTCCGCAGCATAGTCGAACAGGCGGGCGGCGCATTGTTTGCCCCGTCAAACCGCAAAATTGCCAAATTTAACATTGAATCGGTTCTGGTAAATAATCCTGATTACTACATCTACCAGGTTGGCCCGATGAACAAATCCCCCACTCCGCCGCCACAAAGACCTCAATACTCTCTGGTCAATAGTCAGTTTATTAAAGTCGATCAGCTTAGCTTCTCTAGGGCAACAACAGAGTCTTTCTACCACGCCCTTGAACTTAACCGTTTGTTTGCGCAAAGAAGGCATGCAGACAGAAAATAACCTTGCTCAGGCAGAAAAATATAAGGCTCCTGAAAAAGGAGCCTCTGCTTAAAAAGTGAGTCGGCTGGCTAACAGCGGTTAATGGTGATATCCGATACATAGCCATGCTCAGCGCTGTTTAGCGCCTGTTTCAGCATATAGGCGGCATCATCAGCAGTCATAAAGGCGGACGTATCCATCTCTTTGCCGCTACTTGGCCAGAAGTCTGTTGCCATACCACCCGGATAGACAGCAATAAGCTTCATTGGGCATCCTTTGAGTTCAGCACGGACAGATTCGAGCAGAGCCTTTACTCCCCACTTCACTGCGCAGTAGGTACTTTCGCCGGCCTTGGCGACCTGAGCCGCAGTAGACATGACCACTACCACATTAACTTTTTCATTTTTGTAGCGCTTTACCAGTTCACGCAACAAGAAGATTGAAGAGGTAAGATTGTTCGAGATTAACTGCTCTATCTGCTCAGGGTTCTGGGATTCCAATGCACCAAAGTAGCCGCTACCGGCACAATGAACCACCATTTCTGGCGGCTGCTGACAACAATCCAGCAGTGATTCAACCTCTTGTGGCGCTGCCAGATCAGCGGTTTTAATTATAGGAGTGTTATTAAGGCTGTCTGAAAGGGTATTGAGTTTGCTTTGACTACGACCGGACAATAGCAGCGCTTGTCCTTCTGAGTCATACTGTTTCGCCAATGCTGCGCCTAAACCACTTCCTGCGCCTGTCTTTTATACAGAAGTCCCTCGCATAATGTGAGGGATTTTTTTTGAACTTAATTCTTGGTTTACGATCAGATCTTTAACGGACTTAGTTGAGGGTTTTGAGATGATTAAAAGCAATAGTGATTGGGCTGAAGAGCAATTTGGTCATGCTAAACTTGGAGACCCAAGAAGAACGGCTAGACTTGTAAAAATGGCATCAGACTTAGCTCAGCATCCAGGTAAATCGGTAGTGAAATCATCTCATTCTCCAGCAAGTATGGAGGGCGCTTACCGATTTATTCGGAACGACAATGTCTCATCAGACGATATTGCCGAAGCAGGCTTTAAAGCAACTGCAGATCAAGTTCATCGTTACCCTCTCCTTCTCGCGTTAGAAGATACAACTACCTTAAGCTACAAACATCGCTCTATTAGAGCGGACTTAGGACATGTAAACCAAGGTAATCGTTATAGGGGGTTGTTTGCCCATAGTATTTTGCTGTTTGCTCCTGAAACTCTCGACGTTATTGGGTTAGTTGAACAACAACGATGGACGAGAGATATCAAGACTCGAGGTATCCGTCGTAAGGGGTTGAAACGACCTTATGAAGAAAAAGAAGGTTATAAATGGGAAAGAGCATCACGCAATATGGCAGCCCGTTTAGGTACCTCGATGGTTAACGTAATATCAGTTTGCGATCGCGAGGCCGATATCTACGATTACCTCATTTATAAAATGGCGAATCAGCAACGTTTTGTTGTGCGGTCGATGATGAGCCGTCATATAGAAGAAGGCTCAGACAAGCTTTATCACTTTGCATCAGAACTTCAAAGTGTGAAGCAACGTCAAATCCAAATAGCTCAAAGGGGTGGCCGGAAAGCTCGTGAAGTCACTCTGGATGTAAAATATGCAGCAGTGACTTTAAAAACACCCTCAAACAAAAAAGGAGCTCCTATTTCTCTCAACTATGTTGGCTGCTCCGAAATCGGTGATGGAGAAAAGAGGCTCAATTGGCATATTTTAACTAATGAGCCAGTTAATAGTGCAGAAGATGCATTAAAAATTATTGGTTACTACGAAAAACGCTGGTTGATTGAGGAGTATCACAAGGTCTGGAAAACTGAAGGGACAGGAGTTGAAGAGCTTCGGTTACAAAGTAAAGATAACTTAGATAGGTTAGCAACAATTTATGCGTTTTTAGCAGTAAGAATTTTCCAATTGAAATTTGCCAATGAGCAAATCGAAGACGTTAGTTGTGAGAAAATCTTGTCCTCAAGAGCATGGAAGTTGCTTTGGCTGAAAAGAGTAAAGACACCACTTCCAAAGGAGGTTCCAACAGCAAAATGGGCTTATGAACACCTCGCAAGACTTGGCGGTTGGAAAGACAGCAAAAGAAATGGAAGAGCGTCAGTTAAGACGCTCTGGGAAGGATGGCTCAAACTACAAGCCATCCTTGAAGGCTACGAACTCGCTCTGTCTCTTGAGCAGGACTTGTGATCAAGAGACAGCTTCCTGCGCCGGTAATCAGAATCATATATTTGCCTGTATTAAATTGAATAGCAGGCCTCAGATATTACTGATAATTTTGATGCTAGACCAACACTAATTCAGCTACCTTTACCTTACTTAGCGGAATAGGCCGACAGCTCCGAAGATGAAATAGGTTTAGAGTAGAGATAACCCTGAAAATGATCACAGCCGAGTTGCGACAAAACCTGTTTCTGACTTTCCGTCTCCACTCCTTCCGCCAGCACATTCATGCGATAGTTCTTACCAATCTCTATAATATTTCGGATCATGGTTTTTGACTTACCGTTGCTATCGATATTGTCGACAAAGGATTTATCGATTTTCAGCTCTTTAATTGGCAAGTCGCGCAAAATACTTAAGGATGAGTATCCGGTACCAAAATCATCCAGAGAAATAATAATCCCCTTCTGAATCAGCTTGTCACATATAGGTTTAACCTTATCTAAATCTTCAATAAACAGGTTTTCTGTTATTTCCAGAGTGACAGAAGATGGTGGGAAGCCGAAATCATCAAGGCTGGTTAATAGCTGGCTATAAAAATCCTTCATCATAAACTGTTTAACAGAAATATTAATGGACAAGCGGAAGTCGCTACTTAGCTTGCTTCTCAGCGGGGTGATTTCACTCAGGGCTATGGTGATAATCTGCTGGCCCAGCGCAGGCATTAAGCCGGACTGTTCAGCAATAGCAATAAAGCGATCCGGCGGAACAAAGCCCAGCTCGTCATCTGTCCAGCGTGCCAGTGCTTCTGCACCATATAGCTCACCTTGCGCATTAACCTGAGGCTGATAAAGCAAGGTGATCTGATCTTCTTTTATTGCCTGTCTTAATTTCTGCTCCAGATAAAGAGATTCAACATGTTCAGACTGCAGTCTTGGCGAGTAGAAATAGATGGCATTCTTGGTTTTCTTAGCCTGTAACATGGCAAAGTCCAGAGAACGAATCAGCTCATCATAGTTACTGCCGTGAGGCGGATACTTAGCAATACCAATACTGGCTGTAAGCAGAAAACTCACCTCTCCGACCACAAACGGAAGAGAGAGTTTTTCCAGAATCTTCTCGCTGATTGTAATTAGCCATTCATCATCCAGATTGGAGGTCAGAATCATGAATTCATCACCGGTTCCACGGATTAAGCAGTCTTTACTTTCTGAATAAGGCATCAACCGGCTGGCCACCTCTTTTATCACCTTGTCTCCAAACTCGTGGCCGTAACTATCATTAACACTTTTAAAGCGATCAATATTAATAAAAATGGTGGCAAAAGGCGGAACCTGACTCTTATCAATCAGGTTACTCAGATAGACCTGATTCGGCAGATCCGTTAATAGATCATGGCGGGTCTGATACAAGAGTTGCTCGTACTTATCCTGCTCCGCAACAGCAATTGAACGAACCAGCATATAGAAAACCAATGCCGAAGCAATTGAGATGACCAGCGAGAACAGAAAACGATTTAAGAACTGCGAGTTTACATAACTGGACTCAACAGTAGAAACTATCCAGAACTGGAAGTAAGGATCATACTCCATCATCACACGCTTAGTGGATTGATTTAATACAAACTCTGTCGCCCATGGTTTTCTGGAGCTTTTCAGTGTTTCCAGATCGACATCATTATCAAGCAGAACAGAATCTATCAATGCCTGTAGTGTGTTCAAAGGTACGGGTTTGGTATAACTTTTTGTTCCTAACTTGTCTCCTGAATAAAACTGCAGGTATCCATCATCACGAATGATGTCCAACTCATTAAACTTCGCTGCCGAGTGACGTTTATTATTAAACAACACGGTTTCGTTTACTTTTACCCCGGCCGTCATTACCGCTACAGCGTCACCTTTATCTGACAAAATTGCCTTTCGTATAGCGATAGCAATGGAATCATCATCTAATGCCTTAAGCTGATAAGTTCTGCCTGCCACCAGTTTTGTCGTTCTCAGCGTCTGCATAAATCCATTCCGGCTTACTTCCTGCTCCAGCAGGTTTGGCAGCTTCTCTAGATTCAGATTCGAAGAAACAACTCTAAGATCGCCGTTCAGATTTGCCAGACCGAAGCCGGCAAAAAACGGATGGTTTTTTCTTACCCGGTCAAGGGTTGCTGAATGAGTGGCCTGCTGGGGGATCTGGTTATCTACGGCAAGCTGGCTGCCCAGTACCTGTAGCAGAGATTCCTGACTTTTCAGGAAAGCTTCAACAGAATCAGAAAAGAGGTTTACCTGTGTGTATTGGAACTGATGGAAGTCAGCCTGGTTACGCTTCCAGAGATAATAGCCGTAATAGGAGAACAACAAGACACTTAACAAAATAATTGTCCAGAATAATGTCCAGATATTCTTTTTCACAAGGGCCATTAACTACCTCCATATAGTCTTAAAAGAGTAGCCTATTCCTACTGACCAGAAAGTAACCGATGTCAAAAATGACTGCGATGCCTGATTATTATTGTTCTATTTTGATCTATACCTATTTATTATTAGACTAACAGGTTACATAAATGTGACAAATGATATTTTGCTTGGATTACTATAAATGAAACTTCTTGCTGCTCTTATCTCTCTAATTCTTTTATCGTTTAATGTAATAGCCGCAGAAGAAGCGACCCCGCCAAATTCGCCACTGCTTAAAATTGAAATGAATGTGGATACTGAAGGGGTTGCCAGTTCAATTGATCAAGTTAATAACTCTATGAAAGAGCTAATTGTTACGCTGAAGCAAATTGCTGAAAACAAAAATCTGACAGCCGAACAAACCGAGTTGGTAAACAAGACGGTAAACAACATTAACCAACTCACCGTCACTTCAACAGATGTCGTTAGTGCTCTTCCTAAGGCTATCAACGAGGCACAAAATACACTGACAACCAGCAGCGAACAGTTTTATGATGAGCTTAAGTTCAGGCTTATCATTATTGTCTGCTTGCTTGTTGTTGCCCTGCTGCTCATACTCTTGGCACTATACTGGTTTATCATTCGCCCTGTACAACAAGGTATTACTACTGCTACCAACAATGTGGCTGCGATGGCAAATACTATTCAGATGACGGCTCACTCTCTGGAACAGGTCAACAAAACTCATATTGAAATTTTAAACCGCGAACAGGCTGCAACTGGCCTCAATCATAAAATTGCATTGGATAACTGACTAATAAAAGTACAGTAAACTTTACACTGTTCGGTAAACAACTGTTTTTAATAGTTTGTTTTTTATACAAAAATATACTATATCTATATAAGAGTATTGATACTTATATAAATTAAACTATAAATAGCGACTCTATTGGCTCGATAACAAACCTGACACTGTGAGACTGACACCGATGAAATTTTTCAGGTATGCGATTTATGGACTGACCACCATTATTCTTATCAGCTTGGTTATATTGATTATTCAACCGGAGCAATCTCAGGTATTGCGGCCGGAATCATCCGAGCAAGAAGTCATAGTCAGCGAAACAAGCCCAGCTCCTGCCTCTGAGCCGGAACAAGAGGGTGGCATGAGTTGGGGGAAATCGTCGGTACACGACATTATCCAGAAGCAGATTGATAGCACAGATATCCATTCACTGCCGCCTTTTATCCAGTCGCTACCCAAAGATCCCACAGAGATAGACAGGAACGGCAATCGCGTCAGAGACGACCTTGAAGTCTATATTGGCTACAAATACCCTTATAATCCAAAAAACCGGGCAATTCTGACTCAGGTGGTCACGGCATGGGATAGAATGGCCAAAGATGGCGGCAAAACAAAAATGTCGCGCCAGATGGCCATTTACCTGCAGGAAAGTATGGCCGAAGCATGCTGGTACAAGCACGGTTTTGGTGAAGAGGACTTAAACAAACTTAAGTCTCTGGTTCTGAATAACAAACACCGTCAGGAAGGCTATGCCAAAGCCATGGAGGTTCGTAACTCCATCCCGCCTGAAGAGCTTGACGATATTATTATTCCAGCTGAGCCTTGTGATCAAATGATGGCAGAAAATCAGCAATATCTGCAGGAGTGGCAGCCATAAAACCGGCTAATATTAAGAGCCGCCAACACTGAGTAATTCTACCGACAGATACCTCTGCTCAAATTGCTCAGCCGGCAACGGAACAGAGTAGTAAAAACCTTGTGCAATATCGCACTGCTTATCAAATAGAAACTGGCGGTGATACTCCGTTTCAACCCCTTCCGCGATTACAGAAATGTTGAGATTTTTTGTCATAGCAATAACAGCAGAACTCAACGCCCGGTCGTAAGCGTCATCTTCAATATCAGCGATAAAAGTGCGGTCAATTTTTACACCGTCGACATGGAAACGTCGCAAATAGGCCAATGACGAATATCCGGTTCCAAAATCATCCAGCCATACCTGAACACCGAGAGCACGCAACTGATCCAGCGTTTCCTTAGCCACTCTCTCATCCTGCATAAGCATGCTCTCCGTTACCTCGGCATGGATTCTTTGTGGTCCAATATCAAACTCACTCAGTAAACGGCTGAATACCTGAGGTATATTCTGCCGGTATATCTGTTTGGCCGAGAGGTTAATCGCAATATGAAACTCATCATCAAGCCGGTTTTGCCACGTTTTCGCCTGTAGGCAGGCCTGACGTATTACCCATTCCCCGATCGGAATAATAAGGCCTGTCTCTTCAGCTATCGCAATAAAATCATCAGGAGGAATTAACCCCTGTTCCGGATGACGCCAGCGTATAAGAGCCTCAACACCAATCATTATACCGTCGTTCATTCTAATCTGCGGTTGATACCAAAGCTCAAACTGCTGCATATCTGCTACCGCCTTTCTTAGTTCACGCTCAATAGCAGAACGATACTGGACTTGTTGATTCATTTCGGAAGTAAAATTGCTATAGGTGTTTTTGCCACTGCCTTTAGCCTGATACATAGCGATATCGGCATTTTTAATCAACTCTTCCGCCGTTTTTCCATCCTCAGGGTAGTTGGCAATACCCACGCTACCGGCAATAACAACCTCTTCATCATCGATAAGAATCGGAGCCCGGACGGCGGAAATTAATCTCTCTACAACGATATTAATCACCTTCTTACTATGAATCCTTGGCAGACAAATCAAAAACTCGTCGCCACCAATACGGGCAACCATCTCATTACTATTGATGCTTTCGTGGGCATTAATGACGATATCAGCGCTTCTCAGATTGCGTTTAATTCTTTTTGCAACTTCGCATAGCAGGTAATCCCCGGCTTTATGGCCGTAATTATCATTAACAAATTTAAAGTCATCCAAATCGATAAACAGTACTGCCAGAGGCTGATTTCTGTGCAGAGGACTAGTAATTATTGAGTCTAGTTGCTTTATAAACATCACCCGGTTCGGTAGCTGAGTAAGGGCATCGTGGTAGGCAAGAAAGGAGATCTCTTCTGTATGGTTTTTCAGGTTCTGTCCCATATCATTGAAGGCGGCTGCCAGTTCGCCCATTTCGTCCTGCCGGTTTATGTTGTTTTCAGCACCATACTCTCCCACACCAATACGTTTGGCGTGTAGCACCAGATCCTGTATAGGCTTTATTAGTGACCGGGTGTTGAGTATGGAAAAGATAATTCCGGCAAGGGCGAGCAGAATGGCTGAAAGCACACTACTATCCGTTATCTGCATTAAGCTTTGATCATTAATCAGAGAGATAGAATCTGACATATTTTCTATATCTTTTTTAACGTTCAGTAGTGAAAGCTCAATAACAATACCGCCTAAAACTTCATCACCGATAAAAACCGGTTCAGCAATAAGCAAGGTTTGATTGTCTAGCTTGGTATAACGTGTTTTCTCCTTAAACAAGCTATGCAGAACCTCGCTATTTTTGTACTTCGCACCAAAAGTTGGTATCAGTTTCTGACCATCATGAAAAACAACAGCATCAGCATCTAACACGGTAATGGCTGTAACTTCATTATTCGACAAAGCCGGTTTCAACAATCGGTAGGTTTTCTCCAAATCAAACTGATAGAGCGGATTAACTACAGACTCTGACAGATATTCAAGTATCGATAGCCCCCTTTTTTCCATCTGTACCAGCAGACTATTTGAGGTATTCTCTCTGCTCTCAACCAGTACCCTGTCGGAATTCGTTTTAAAATAGTAGAGCTGGATTGCTGAGATAATCAGCACAATAGACAAAATCATGCTGATATTAATCAGAATATGACGCCCTTGCAGCCCTAGTTTTACTCTTTTCATAAGCCCTGACCTCTGAAAATGTGGTTCGATGTTTTACAGATGGTCTTCAACAATACGTTGCAACTCCCTGGCCATAATCAGGCTGTCATCTTGTATGGATAAAGCATCGTACTGCTTAGTTTTCTGATAGGCTTTTAGCATCTTTCGCCCCTCTTCTGACTCATGAGCACTGGCCAGCACGTCAACAATGCGGTTTTTAATGGAAGGATCCAGCTCTTTACGGATCAACTCAACTCCTCTTGGAAAGGCAATACTCTGGTAAAGAATCGCCGTATGCTGACGAAACTCTTTTGGCATATCCCTTTCGTTGTTCCAGTTCAGGTCACTCATTGCACCAGCAGCAACGATGTTCCTGTGTACCCATGCAGAAATATTTATCTCCTTTTCTGCAAAAACAAAACCAATAGCATCGGCAGGCGGCTTTTCCCTCGGACTGTCAAGCTCGTAAAGCTCATACCCTTCACGAATCAGAATAGAAGCCGGGATAAAAAAAGAGGAGGTAGAACCGCGATCCTGAAAGGCAATAGTTTTACCCAGCAGATCATCAAAGGATTGAATTCCGCTATCGTTACGGGAGAATATTATTGAAGAGTACTCAGGCACCCCCTTTTTCCAGCGCCTTAATACAATATCTGCCCCCGCTTGCTGATGAAAAACAACAGCAGAAAAGGCCGTTTCAGTAATTAGATCAACTTTACCCTGTTTAATATATCGAATCATCTGCTTATTATCTTTGGCAAAAATAATCTCAGTTTTATTAATGCCCAGATCTCGCAGATTTTCAGTTAAATAATCGGCAACCGGCTTTAGGTGATTATAATGTTTTTTGGGATTAGTACTGACCCTGCCTATCACAATAGTATCGCTTTCAGCAGATGGTGATGTGTCGGTAGCGTAGCTGGAGCCCACAGCAAATGTCATAAACACCACTGCGCAACCCACCAGATACTTTATTATAAACGGCAAGCCGTTACGTTTGTTTGCTGACATAACCTAGCCCTGTTTTTAGTTATTATTGCTGATATATAAATCAGCTTGGTATAAAACTAGTTTAGCAAGGATTCAGGGGTTATCCATTTAAGGTCAGAGTTCAGTTAAAACACATACTCATTACCGGGGCTAGCAACGCCCTTTCATTGCCTGCCCCGGTGGGCAGAAAGTACCATTAGAAGAAGGCTTATCATCCTTAGTACTAATCTTCACTTCCACATCATCAACCTCCCCTTCAACCCGGGTAAGCTGACAACCTGACAGCAGAAAAACAACTGACAATCCAATCAATAAGCGAACCATTACACATCCTTATTACCTAAACCTAATATAAGCTTAGCCAAGATCTAACTATTTGAGATATAAAGATTGCGGAATAACGGCTTAGTCAGCAATCTGCCAACCCGGCGGGAGAATATTTTGCCAGTCAGATTTATGGCATTCAGAGCAACTGAAACGAGATCTCCGGTGAACCCGGTGACAATTCGAACAGTCCGTCAGCCGGCCATGGTTTCTGTGGGGATTAATATAGCCTTCATGCTCGAAATAGTCAGTTCGTTCAATCAGACCGGGATAATCTTCATGACATTGCAGACAAAGAGCATTACTGAACTCTCTTCTGAAGAGAGGCTGTTCAAACTCACCTGAGTGATAGAGTTTCTCCTCCCGGGCTAGCTCATTATCACTGCGCTGGTGACAATCTGAGCATGACAACTCCCAATCCATAGTATGTTTATAGGCAAGCAGCTTTTCGTTGTGGTAAGCCCCCTCTTCATAGGGTTTGATAATGTGGCATTTGTCACCACATTGACTTAACTCTTCTTGTGGCTGAGCATTAATTAAACAAGAAAACAGAAGGGCAGTTAATAGAAAAATTAATTTTGAATTAATATAAGGCATCGAAATTACTAATATTAGTTATATATCGAAATTATATTCCTATACAGTTAAACCTCAAGATAATAATTAGTAACACACAACAATTGAAAGTTATAATAATAAATATTAAAACTTATTAAATATTATTAAATATTATTAAACAATAAGTCAATCTTAGAATATTAAAGAAGCACCAAATTCCCTATAGAGAAGTAACACCAGATGCATTGTCAGCGAGGATATATTGGCTTCTGATCAAGGTAGCAATCTGAAGCCATAGTTATTTTGTGCTAATAGCCAGTTGCATCAGTCAGTTTTTGTTATCGAACCCAATTCAAGCATAGGTGCTACATCAATATCTTCTGCATTCATCATGCTTGAAATTCTCTGTACAGAAGAGAGCAGTAAACTCTGCTCCCACTCATCCAATTTCTGAAACTTCCTGATAAAACTGTCCTGCAAAGGTGTTGGTGCAGCTTCGAGGCGTTCTTTTCCTGCTTCTGTCAGATAAGCGTGTACCTTGCGCTTATCCTGTGTACTGCGGATACGTTGTACATAGCCGTTTCGTTCTAACCGATCCAGTATTGCAGTCGCTGTCGCCTGACTCATATTGGTATGGCCGGACAACTGTTTAATGGTTACTTCACCAAGCTCTTCGATGGAGCGCATCAGAATTAGCTGAGGACCTGTCAGCCCCGATTCCTTACTCAGTTTCTTCGAGTGAATATCTATCGCTCTTATTATCTGGCGCAGAGACACCAGTACTTCTTCATGCTTTTCCAATTACTTACCCGACAGCGTTATAGGAGTGATTACTGAAATGGGAAATTACATCAATTTCCCTTCTGAAGAAAGCACTTACATCACATCTTAAGAAGGCCTAAATCTTCTACAACCAGAACATTACTTAGTACACAAAACGTTTGTTGACAAATGTAATATATTAACGGTTTTTCACTTCACTCCTGCTCAAACCAGCAAAAATGCGTCATAGTTACCATTAATTGGCTTTGCAAACAGATTTCACGTAACATGATCGACTTTTCTTATAATGAGCACTCTATGTTTACGTAATTTATTTGCTAAAAACACCTTTGCATTGATACGTACACATAACAATAATCAAACTGGAAGGATCCAGAGAGGACAAATGACTCAAACAATTGATAAGTACAGTATTGATAATACTGACTACACAGTAGGACAAGACAATGTACAGAAATGGGGCTTCGACGTTCATAACCCTGTATTTGGATTAAGTGCAGGCCTAATGATCCTATTTCTCGTGATTCTGGTAGCGCTGGACGCTGCTACTGCAAAGCAAGCACTGGACGATATAAAATGGAGCATAATTGGTAATTTTGATCAGCTATTTATCTGGTCTGGTAACTTTTTCCTTTTCTTCTGCATCGCAATTGCATTTTCGCCTTACGGCAAAGTAATTATAGGCGGTGAACACGCCACTCCTGAACACTCCAATTTTTCCTGGTTATCCATGCTGTTTGCAGCCGGAATGGGTATCGGGCTACTTTTCTGGGGGGTCGCTGAGCCAACAGCCTATTTTACCGGCTGGTACGAAACGCCATTGGCCGTTGAAGCCAAATCTCCCGAAGCGGTAAAAGTTGCCTTAGGTGCCACTATGTACCACTGGGGACTAAATGCATGGGCTATGTATGCCGTAGTAGGCTTGTCGCTGGCCTTCTTTGCCTATAATAAAGGTTTGCCTCTCTCTATCCGTTCTATTTTTTACCCGATACTGGGTGACAGAACCTGGGGCTGGTTTGGCCATGTGATTGATATATTGGCCGTTATAGCTACTATTTTTGGTCTGGCTCCGTCACTTGGTCTAGGTGCTCAGCAGGTAACCAGCGGCATCAACTTCGTGTTTGGCACTGAGGGTGATATCGGAATGCATCTGGTTATTATCGGAATTGTTACCGCTCTGGCGACCATTTCAGTTGTGCGGGGTATCGAAGCCGGCGTTAAGGTGATCAGTAATATCAATATTATTGTGGCAACGGCGCTTCTGCTATTTGTTATTGCTGTAACTCTGGACACCACTCCGGGCTACATGTTCGATACCACCATGGGTTATATCGAAAACTTTATCGCCTTTAGTAACCCTTACGGACGTGAAGATGAAACATGGATGCATGGCTGGACAGTATTCTACTGGGCATGGTGGATCTCGTGGTCGCCATTTGTAGGTATGTTTATCGCTCGTGTTTCTAAAGGTCGTTCAATTCGTCAGTTCCTTACTGCGGTTATTTTTGTCCCTACTCTGGTTACCCTGATCTGGATGTCTACCTTTGGTGGTCTGGCTATTGATCAGATCATTAATCAGGCGGGTGAACTTGGAGCTAACGGGCTTCAGGATGTTAGCCTTGCCCTGTTTCAGGTGTTTGACCTATTACCAATGAGCACCTTTATTTCACTGTTATCTATTGCGCTTATTATGGTTTTCTTTGTCACCTCTTCAGACTCCGGTTCTCTGGTGATAGACAGCATTACCTCCGGCGGCAAAATCGATGCTCCGGTACCACAACGTGTATTCTGGGCAGTGATTGAGGGTGCTATTGCCGGTGTGTTGCTCTATATCGGCGGCTCTGAAGCCCTACAGGCTCTTCAGGCTGGTGTTATCGCAACGGCATTGCCATTCACCATTATCCTTATCCTGATGTGTGTCAGCCTGGTTAAAGGGTTACGTACAGAGAGATAGCGGCTATGGCTTAGCCATAATAAAGGCTCATAATGCTGTCTGCACTATGAGCCTTTTTTGTATCAGCTGTTGTAGAACTACCGCGCTATCAGAGTTGCCCTACAACTAACATTGTCAGTCGCCCGGGCTCTTAAAAGAGCACTGGGAGTATTTGAACAACATCATATTAAACAAGCCTACGACAAGTAATTTTGTAGTTTCGCACTGTGTTTGACGATAAGCATATCCGCTGCTAGCGCAGCAATAATCAGCACTCCTGCAAGCGGGAAACATAAACAAACCAAAATAGTACTTCCAATAGCCGTTTTCCAGACACCATCATGTTCAAACCGGGCAGGGACACCCAGTTTACTTTGATTTTTCGGACGTCGTATCCACCACATATAGATACCAGTTACAGAGATAGCAATAAACGAAAAACAGAAAAATGCATTTGCTACTTTGTTTAACAGCCCCATGTCCCCTTGATGCCAGGAAACCCCGGCAGCCATAAGCTTGGCAAAAATACTGTAGTCGTGCCAGGTAACATCAATAAGCACCTTGCCACTATACTGGTCAATATGAGTGGTTCTATCATCTCTTGGATCAACAATATCACCAGCCATTGTATTTGCTGCCAGTGTATATACCCCGGTTTCAGACAGAGGTAAAAACAGTTTGTACCGGCTAAATCCCAATTCAGTTGCCATCTGAGTAATTACATCAATGCTTACCGCCTTATCAGCTCTATCATTCTTCTCCTGTTCAGTTGCGCTTAAATGTGATTCTGCATTGTGCTGCTCATGCTGAGACTCCGGCAGTATTGCTAACTCCAGATTCCATGGCATCTCTTCTTCACTACCATGATTAAGGCTTGAATGAGTCAACTGCGACTCAGGTTTTTCTCCCCATGTATAAAAGGGTGGGAAAGTGTTCCAGCCCTGTACAAGTTTAGCGCCCCAGACACCTGTCCAGGCCAGACCTGATAACAAAAAAAGAAATAAGATAAGCGAAAGTATACCGCCTAAATTAGCATGTAAGTCACGCATAAATATACGTAAACCACTGCTCATTCTAAGCACAAGAAACCCTGCACGTGACGCACGATCTGTCGGAAACCATAGGTATAAACCACTAATAAGCAATAACATGCTAATACTCGCTGCCGTTTCTATAAGAAAGTCGCCAGTGTTACCTATAAGCAAGGTTCCGTGTATTTTATTCGCTAATTCATACCAACTATTACTGCGATCTATTTCCCCCAAAACATCTCCAGTGAAGGGATCTATAGTTACCAATACCGATTTTCCTCCGGGAGATCTAACGTTAAAACGATTTGCCTGATCACTGGAAATGGCAGGAATAAACTGGGTAATTATGGAATCCGGATATTGCTGTTTTACAGCATCTAACTGATACGAAATTGGTAACTCAGTTTGCTGGATCGTCACACTCAGAACATCACTATAACGTGCCATTTCTATTTCATCATCGAACAACATTACCAAGCCAGTCAGACTTAATATCAACATAAACGGCGCGGCAAAAAATCCGGCATAAAAATGCCAGCGCCATACCAAAAAATATCGGCTTTTTGCCCTGCTCATACTGGTTTCTATACTATTTTCAACTGGTAATTGCGCATTATTTTTATTATTTGGTTGAGTTTTATACATATCAATATCCTTTTGTCACACAACAACAGCTCTTTATTTAAGAGCTGAGTAATGTTTTTAACTTTACTTTGTATTTATATTTTGGAATGAGAACTTATATACAGAAAAATCAGTAACATAAAGTAATGCCACTATTGTATTTATTATTTACCGGTAGAGGCATGCTTATTAATTGTTTTTCCTTTATACAATCTTTTATAACGATATTATTTATTACTGCTAAAATGGTTTTAACATTACTAGAAATACAACTATTAATATAATAGAAAGCTGAATAATAGTAGCTAACCGAATCCCCCGAGGGTTATAGTTTGATTCGGTTTGAACTCTGCGATACTGAGCGCTATAAAAACCATGCAATGCAGATAAAGCAATAACAAACATCACCTTAACCATCCACCAATTTGAATGCATCCAGCCAACCCAACTTGTTAAAAAAATACCAGTAACCCATGTCAGAATTATTCCGATAGTTCCACAGCCTTTGTTCCACTGTTTAAAGGAGGCCATATCGGGTGTACTCTGCCCTTTTTGAGTATCAGCAAAGATTTTGAGCAAATATGGTGCAGACAACATACTTGTTATCCACATAATTACACCTATCATATGCAATGACTCAACGATTATATAACTCATTATATTTCAATTATTTACGATAAAAAGAAGTATCAATATACGGATTTATTACCCAGAATGTTAGGACGGAACAATCCAACATTTGGACAATTCAATCATAAGTAAATTAATCTGCTGTAGATGTATAAGAGATGGAATGCGAAAAAACCCGACCATTGCTGATCGGGTTTTCTATGTTTGGAGCGTCACGGCTGGTTAGGTGCGGCCGGCTGCGGACACAAGGTTCCTCGTGGATTCAAAAATTCGCCTAAAGCAAAAGACCCCAACATTTCTGTTGAGGTCTTTCTTGAATTTGGAGCGACACACGAGGTTCCCTTCTCTTGAACATAAGGCGTGACCTCAACCTTGGCAAGGTTGGACTCTACCAACTGAGCAAGAGCCTTGAAATGGGTACATAGCAAAAAGCCCGACCATTTCTGAGCGGGCTTTTCTAATTTGGAGAGTCGCGGCCGGCTGCGGACACGAGGTTCCTCGTGCATTCAATAATTTGCTTGAAGCAAAAAGACCCCAAGATTTCTGTCGGGGTCTTTTCAAATTGGAGCGACACACGAGGTTCCCTTCTCTTGAACATAAGGCGTGACCTCAACCTTGGCAAGGTTGCACTCTACCAACTGAGCAAGAGCCTTGAAATGAGTACATAGTAAAAAACCCGACCATTGCTGATCGGGTTTTCTTGAATTTGGAGCGACACACGAGGTTCGAACTCGTGACCTCAACCTTGGCAAGGTTGCGCTCTACCAACTGAGCTAGTGTCGCAAATTTTTGTAGATGGTGCCCCGGGCCGGAATTGATGGTCCGACATTTCGGCCGGCCTGCCCGATGGCGAGTTTTATATCTCAAAGAGATAATTGTAGATGGTGCCCCGGGCCGGACTTGAACCGGCACAGCGCGAACGCCGAGGGATTTTAAATCCCTTGCATGTCACAGTACCTAGATAAATCAATGGGTTACAAGCCGTGTGACATCCCTTTGTGACAGGACGTGCTCGCTTGTGACATCCTCTGTGACATCGTAAGTGAGTGACTATTTATGCCCTCATCCTCTCATGTCACACACAAGGGATTTTCTTTGTGAAGGCAAAATAAAAGGCCACCGAAGCAGCCTTCTGTAAGATGGTGCGACTACCCAGAATCGAACTGGGACGGCCTAAGCCGAGAGATTTTAAATCTCTTGTGTCTACCTATTCCACCATAGTCGCGTCTTGTCTCTGGGTGCGGATATTAAGTCGCTCCGAAACAAACATCAAGCATTATTTAATGGAATTGAATCAAGTGGTTGCTTTCTAAGCTTGGACGGTTGCTAAACGCTCAGTCAGTCTTTGAAGGTAGGCTTCACGTTCTGCCGTACGCGCTTCCTGCTCTGCTCTGGTATCAGCTACGCGCTGCATTGTGTCGCGTAAGGCTGTAGGCTCAAGGTGTGTATAACGGTCTGCCATCTGAATAGTCTTATGTCCCATCCACAGCTTACGTTCGTCGACGGATGCTCCGCCCTGAGCTAAACGTGTGCTCTTAGTATGTCGCATACTGTGAGGTACAAAGTCCTTTTCATGCTCAAGGCCTAGCTCTCTACGCATTCTGCGCCATCTGGCCGACACCTTGTCTCTCGTCAGATAAGCGAAAGGACTATCGTCACCTCTGACATATCTCTGGTACAGAATGACTACTATGTGTTCTTCAAGCGGTATCGTTCGGTTCACCTTGGTCTTGTTCATGTAGGCTGGTATATGAAACTCACCTTCAACGAAGTTACACATCTCCCACGTTGAGTCGGTTAACTCACTAACCCGACAGCCTGTGTACAGGGCAAGCGTGATGAAGTCAGCCATATCGTTATCACCTGTGCCTCTAAAGTACTCGACCATCTTAGCTTCCAGTTCATAACTAATGACAAAGTCACGCATGTTATCAAGCTGTGGTTTACTCACCTTCGGCAGTACTTCTAGTACACCTAGCTCTTGGCATTCAACGAGTAGTTGATTGAGTGCGCTCATCTTGTTGCGGATAGTGGCTGGCTTATTACCTCTGGTCTCCTTGAGGTGACTCATGTATAGCTTCAAGGCTAGTGATGTGATTTCGTTAGGGTCTTTATCGTTACCGAAGTAAGCAAGAGCTTCTTCTGCGTGCTTCTTAGACTTCTTCCAATCTCTGTTAGAGCAGCCCTCGTACCATTTATCTGTGCAGAGGTTCGTGTAAGCGTGGTGTAGTGCTCCCTTCGCTCTAATACGTATCTGAGCTTTAAGTTGCGCCTCTTCCTCTTTATCCTTAACGATGTCACCCAGTTCTATGAGAGCGCACTCGATAGCGCCGTCCCTCGTAGGTCGCTGCCTCTGGATGCGCTTCTCGTCTTTATAAAAAGAGACCTGCCAAGACGAACCACGCTGTCTCAGTGCAATTCCGAGACGCTTTAGTTTCTCTTCTAGTTCAGACATATCGGTTATACCTCTCGTGCGTCAGTAGCTCCCAACAAGAGCCACGGTTTAACAGTCGGTAGTTGTAGTTGACTTTGATTGATAAGAATCCAGACTCCCTCAGCTTCCTTGGGTTCTGGGTGTTTAGCATGTGATGTGCTTTTTGAATGATTGCAGATTTGCAACCCTTGGGAATTCGTATTGTACTCACTTGTGAGCCTCTCCACCGAAAGAAACAGCTACCCTTAGCTGCTCCTCCCGTTTACTTGTTGAATACCTCTTGTAGTTTACGAGCCACCTCAATACCCTTCTCTGTCAAGGCTAGGTACTTAAAGCGGTGGTTCTCTGGGTCTAGTTCCCAGTGACACAATCCGAAGCCCTCTTCCTTGGGAGACTTCCGGTCGGTCAACAGACGGCAATGACGTGAGCCTGCCGCCTTACTTACGTTGTACTTCTCATGTACGTAGTTGGCCGAGACGCTTAGTGCTGGCTGGTTAATGACATCACAAAGCACCATCATGGTTACTGGATGCACCTCCGAGTGAACTATCTCTCGGAATGCGTTTAACTGCTTAGTTAATTTCAATACTGCTGTCGAGTTTAACCTCGGTAATTCGCTCATAACTATTGACTCCAACGAAACACCCGTATCCGTTGTCTATCACAGGGTGTCCACTTTTCTTATATAAAACAATCTCTTCAGGGTCTACTACGAACCATGTTGTTGAACCATTAAGGTTCTGCGCATTATACACTTCGTTGTCTGTTGCACAAGGCAAAACTAGCTCACTAACGAGCACATTAATGGTATAGGTGTTTAAATCTACTGCTTTCATCTTACTTACTTATATTCTTTTAGGTTCGCGGTAGTGCCAATGACACTGGGGAGACGGCTAAGCGCCTCCCTCATTGAATTACGCGGCCTGCTCTGCTTTATACTCTTTGGAGAGCTTGCGGATAGACGATAGCTTAGTTGCTTGTACATCCGTTAAGTTCTTCTCCAAGTAATCAGACAAAGAAGCTGCGTCCGTAATACCTAACTCGTCAACGATGCGTCCTACCTTAAGCAAGTATGCGTCATACTCGTTCTTGGTAAAGCCGAACGGAAAAGCCTCCCCTGCGCTTGGGGACGTTTCGGCTTGCTCATTGGTGTCAGTACCCTGCTCTGCCATGGTGAAAGGAGCACTTGCGGTCTCTTGAGGTTGTGCCTCCTCTTGAGACTCTATTCCAGCAAGCTTGTCCTCTGCAACTTGGTTGTCCTTTGGTAGCGGGATACCCATCGCTGTGAGCCACAGGTTAACAGCTAGGTTCTTGTCGCGTTTATTCGCCTTCGTGTGACCATCAGCACGATTGATAATCCTATCGTACCAATATGATTTAACCAGACGTTCCTCATTCTCACCCATGTTACGTATCAGCTCGCAAGCCTTCTCAACGTTACCTTCGACATGTTTCAGAACAACCGCCGTTGTCATGCCTACGACATTTAACATCACGGTTTGTGTGGTTATATACCTCTCACGGTGCTCCTGAGCGCCAAGGTCGGAGAGCATACCAAAACCGAGAGGTTCGTTCCAAGCCTCCCAAAGAGCTTTTACTCCATTAATGACAATTTGCTCAGTTAATTTGTTGGATTTGTGAGAGCAATCGCTTACGCCATCCATTAGTAATTTCTTATCTATCATCATCTTAGTAGCATCTTTGATAGCTTTAATGGAGAAGCAGTAGCCACTCCCTCCCGTTACGTTGTTCTTCTCGTAATCGGTTAGGTCACTGAAGAAGTCCACCTCACGTGCTAAGGTTACAGCTAGTTGCGACAGAGGGTCGCGGTGGTCATACACCGTCGTGATAGCGCCTGTTGGCTTCTTGGTGTTACTGTTGATATCAGCGAAGGCCTGCTGTCGCTCTGCCAGTGTCAGCTCTGGGTACAGTAGGATGCTGACCGTATCACTTAAGTTCTCGCACGCTTCGACTACCTGAATGATGCCTGACGCACGGTGCTGACCATCAAACAGATGAATAGTAGCGTCCATAGGTATGATTGCCTTACCTACGTTCGGTAGCCCTCCGGCCTCTTCAAAGTCAATCTTGTTGACCGTACCCGTAAGCGTCGGGATGACATAGAACGAATCAGCGTTATGAGCCGCCTCAATGTACTGTGCTATCTTCTTGGCTCTTGGTAGCTCAACCTCACGCTGGCTACGGCTCAAGACATCACCATCGTCGAACGCTGTGACTCTCTTAAGTATCTTCATCGGGATACTAAGTTGAATGTACGGACGGCCTGCTTGAATGCCTCGTGTTGCTGGTAGTTCGAAGTTAAAGTCTTGCATGGTGTTACTCCTTAGATTAATGCGTTAAGAACAGGGTGGTTAGCGAATAGTGGGTCTTGCTTAAGTAAGGCTATGGTTGTCTTGTAGAACTCGGTCAGGTTGCGCATTTGGATAAGCTCCATGTCATCACTACGTGACTCTGGTACTGGGTCGGGCGTCACCTCTTGTGCGGGTGCTGCCGTATCCTTTAGGCGGGTTAATTGGGTCGCCCAGATGTTAAGGGTATGGGCTGACACGTTGTACATCTTAGAGACCTGCGCGACTGTGGCGTCGTCTTGCGCTAATGCTTGGATAGCGGCCTTCCGGTAACCTATGGGATACCCTTCCGTTCCCTTCACACCGAACAGCTTACGCATGCTGTAGTGCGGTATCTTACGGCATATCGTTAACTCACCTGTTCTAAACATCGCTAGACCTAACTCAAGCTCAGGCGTCTGGATACCGTGTAAGCGTGCGGTGGCTTCGATGCGTAGTTGATTCACTGTTGTAGCTGCCAGCTTTACTAAAGCGTCTCGTACCGCTTCAATGTTCTTTATTTGTTGCATGGTTATTACTCTTGATTCTTAAGGGTGCTTCGGGCTGTGCTCTGTGCGAATGCCCATAGTGATAGCGCCGCCTTACGGTCGCCGCGCTGTGATGCTGTAAGAGCGAGACGAGCAGAGCGCCTCGCAATGTTCATCCCTGTCTTATACCTAGTTAACCGCCTTCTCATTACGCAATCCCCGCGCTGCCTGTGGTAGATGAGGCTCATAGCCTAGTTCGATAAGCTGCACGCTCGTGACTTCCGTCTGGCTACCGTCGGTATGCTCAAGGTATGCACGCTTAAACTCACCGCCCACTCGTACTATCTTCAGTTCGCAGCCGCCACCCTTCCCGAAGACGTCCTCACCTACTATGGATTTAAGCTGTAGGCTACGCTCAAGGCTCGCGCCCATTGCCTGCGCTAGTCTCAGTCTTGCGTTAATATCGATGGTTCTCATTGGTTTGTCTCCCACTCTCTAAGGTTGCGATATACTTTCTTCATCATTGTTGTTAACCAGTTCGGCTTAATACCGTCCGTTCCCCATCCGCCATACTTAAGGCCGGATAACTTGCAACACTCCTCGCGCTGCTCTTGGCTCATCATGTGGAACATTTGCAGGGCTGCATCATCTGCCCACTCTGCGAAGGCCTTATCCAGCCATAGCAGGGAGTAAACGCCGATATCCATCAGCTCGACAGCCTTGTCTTTAATGCATTGCTCCGCGTACTCAACGGAGGCTTTATTGAACTTCGCCATGTGTGTAGCTCTCTTCTCGTAATTAAAAGCGGTAGCTCCTAGCGGGATACCTGAATGTGCGGTGATGAAAGAAGGCATATAGCCCTCTTCCACATCGAGCCGCTGTAGGAACAGCTCAAGACTCATTAAGCGCGTCTCCCGTAGGCCAGCGTGAAAGCGTCGCGCTTCGATACGGTCATAACTGAGCCGTCCTTGTGTCTGAGCTGAGCCTTACCTCTGCCCTTACTGATAACCACGACGGTCTGTCTGGTACGTACGCCTTGCGTTACTCTCAGTCTGTCGCGTAGCTCGTACAGCTCGCTTGCTGTTGCTTGTCTCATGGTGTTACCCCTTATATTCGATGTATCTTGAGATGGTGTGAATGTTGTCTCTGGTGAGCTTGATGCTGCATAGCTCCTCGTTACGCTTGCGGTAGTGCTCCGAGGTTCTGCATAGTCGCTCGTGTGTTGTCTCTATGGCCTGCTTTGTGCCTGCCTTGGGTTCACCCGCTACGGTTACGCAACAGGCGAACAGACAGAGAGCCAAGAGACTGTATTCAAAGGCTTGCTTCATGTGCTCCCTTGTGTATTGTGCTCGGTTGTGAGCATGTATGGCTAGTGACTGAAGTAATGACCGTCATGCTCTGAGTAATCAAAGGATAACGAGCGGCCTAAGTGCTCCATGTCAATGTAAGGTCGGATGTTCTCCGGTATATCTCCCATCAGGCCGTTCTCGATGTGGTGGTCTGCTAGGTCTGTCTCATTCTCGAAGTGGCCAACATACTTTTCCTGTGCGTTCTCCCACTCACCGGAGTCATAACCTAGCGCAATGATAGCGTCCAGCACCTCTTCGTCTCCGCCTAGTTCCAGTGCCTTACCGTACTCCGTGAAGTCAAAAGACCATTCACTATAGAAGTGTCTGACTAGGCCGCCGTTGTGGTCTACTGGTTGCCAGTCTTGGTTCTTAGCCTGCTCAATGAATGACTCAGCAAGTCCGGCCTCTTCTCTCAGGTACTCCCACATATCACCCTCGTAGGACTCAACGATAACTTGAACGTCCATCCAGAAGTCATGCCCGTTCAGGCCGTACAACCTGAAACACACCATGCTATCTTCGTCGCATCTCAGCGCCTTAATAGCTTCGATAGCTGTGCACATGTCCGTGATGCCTTCCTCTTCCTGCTCCTCAGTGATAAAGGCTTCAGGCGTATCAATCACCTCAGTGACTTTCTGTACCCACTCCTTACGTAAATCACGTGGGAGACCATCAACATCGTCCGGTACAATGCTACGCACTGACTTACAGCCAACGTTCTGCCATGCGTCTTGCTCATACGCCTTGCCTGTGACGGTTATACCTCGACGCTCATCCTGTCGTGTGCGTCTGTACTGGACTACCTTGTCACCTGCTTCTGTCGTGGCTAATGCTAGCTCTAAGAACAAGGCTTCATGTTCAAAGGTCATTAGGCTATTACGGGCTGTTACTACTTGTCTCATGGCTCATACTCCATTGTGTATTGTGCTCGTTAGTGAGCATTAAAAGATGTTTAATCCAGTGCTACCCTTAGATAACACTGTGTTAAAGACCTTCATGTACTGGCA
This sequence comes from Vibrio sp. SCSIO 43137, assembly GCF_028201475.1. Taxonomy (NCBI): domain Bacteria; kingdom Pseudomonadati; phylum Pseudomonadota; class Gammaproteobacteria; order Vibrionales; family Vibrionaceae; genus Vibrio; species Vibrio sp. SCSIO 43137. The sequence goes on from NZ_CP116383.1 coordinate 1,815,136, forward strand.
TACTCTCTGTTAAACTTGGTGGTCGCTGTGCGGTCAAGCTAACCTGCTGTCGCTGTGCGCTGATAACGTCAGGTGGTCGCTGTGCGGTCTGACGTATCACTCGGTTAGAGAGTTAGATACTTGATTCAATCCATATTGTTAAAGAGCTGCTGGTCAGGCTCAGTGCCTCCAACGAGATGAATCATGAATTAAATCCCTTGTGATTACAACTCACTTGTGAGCATGAGGTTGTATTCTGTGAGCCACGTCACGATAAAACCTGTAGTTTGTACATTAAGTAACCAATATCTATCGTTTAACCTAGTAAATAACCTATAGCTCTGTGACATCTCAGTGCTAACTCTGTGTACTCATTAGGTAGTACAGTGGTGTGGCTCTGTGTACTCGTTGGGTAGTGCAATAGGCAGGGTATCGCAGATGTAAGCATGTATCAGTTGACTAGTACGAAAAGGATAGCATGTGGTCAGCTCTGTGTATCAGCCAGCTAGTACGAAAACTCTATGTCATGGCCTGTTGTGACACCAAGGGATGCTTAATCCCCTGTCTGTGACACCTTAAGCCCTTGATTTGCCTTATAATGCTCGCCTGCACGTGATTATTTACCCATGCGCGTGCGTATGCGCGTACCCCTATGGGGGAAACTAGGAATCTATATCTATATATATGCCCTCTCAGATTTTCTCAGAGATTTTCATACTGGTTAAATACTGATCGGTCAGCTCTGTGTAAGCTTCAGGAAATCAGACGGTTATGGTAAGTTAGAGACCTATCAACTACTTAAGGATTACTCGTGGATACATACACTTGGAAGGTTCTACTACAGGCCATCTTCTACGCTGGCTTCGGGCTCTACTTCTTGGTAAGCCCTCTCAAGGATTATTACGATATGAAGGTGCAGGTAGCCTCTGAAGGTCTCCCAGACAAGGTTGAATTAACTGACACAGATAAAGGTAAGATGCTTGTAGGCGTCGTTGTGCTACTGCTCTGTGTTAGGCATCTAGTGGTGAGCCTGTAACTCTCTCGATTCCACCAAGTACTATGTCTATATCATTAGAATAGGCGTCTTAACGTACACCTTGGGTGCGCATCGAGGTTAGCCGATTAGACCAAGTCTCTCGATTGCACCAAGGTATAAGCCCTATGGAAGGCTAAGAGCCTACTTTATGTTACTACTTACAGAGGCCTTTAGTCTTATAGGTGGCCTTAATTACAGCCCATTAACATAAAAAAGGGAACACAGAGCTAACTCCATGTTCCCTAAAGGTTTTTTATGTAGCTAGCTTGTTAATCAAACCAACCTCCTGTATCTCCAAAATCAAGCCCAAAGTCACCCATTTCAAGCTCATGGGTATCACCTTCAGCATACGCAATGAAGTCTTCCAGTTCCTTATCAAGAGCCTCTGCCCTCATATCTGCTTCAATCTGAGCGGCATCAGCGTCCATCTGTTCGTTCCAGTAGGCCACTGCAATAGCCAAGGCATCGAGACGGTCATCGTGCTTCAGTGCTCCACGCTCTGCTGTGAGTCGGCCTAGCTGGTAGAACAGGCTGTAATAGACACGGCCTTGAGTAGTCTCCAAGTCTCTCTCGATAACCTTCGGGTCAACTACAAGACGATGCTGCATCATAACCGGTTCTAATGTGTCGATGATGCGTACCTCTTTCTGCTGGCTATGTCTCACCTCTTCCAGTTCTACCGGATAGATTCGAGTTAACCACGGCTTTAGGAGCTGACCGAACATACCATCACCGAAGTTCGACTCATAGACCACCTTGTTCACCTTATGCTTCTTAGCGACCTCTGCCAGATGACGTAGGTTCTTATCAGCGTAGCCATCAAGTAGGCCTTCAGACTCCACTAGGTGAATGTAGCCATTAAGGAAGTAAGTCACGTTATACGACATCTCATCCTTACCTCGACCACTAGGGTCAATAGCCATGAGACGGCCTGTGAAGCCTCTCATTGAGTCCGAGTACCACAGTGGGCGGTAATAGTAGTCGCCAGCCAAACCTAGCGCCTCAAGATCCCTCACGCGCTTGTCTGGGTCATTACACCATTCAAAGTGAGCGGGAGCGTTCGTACGGCCTACGTTATGGATAATCAGGTCGTGTAGCTTAAGGGGATACTTCTCAGCATCGCTTAACGCAGTATCAAGCATGAACTGCAATGCGAAGCCAGCTTTACCATAGGATATCCGCCGCTCTGTTAGGTCAGCATCAGAGAAGCGTTTAGGGTCGGTAGTGTGGCCTATCAGTTTCTCATCCAGCTCGACTCGGCTCAGAATCAGCGGAGCTAGTCTAGAACGTCCATTGAAGACGTAAGCTGCTTGTTGTTGCTCTGTCGGGAAGATTGCAGGCCAGATACGAATGAGGTAACCACGTTCTGCGAGGTTGTTGTACACGGTCATCTCAGTCTGAGGTGTTCCCAGATAGACGATGCGTGATGTATCTAGAGGCTTCAAGATAGCATCGAACTCTTTAACCAGTTCGCCTAGCTTATCCCTCGCATCCTGAGTAGCGGAGTTGTTCAGTACCTCCACGTCGTCGGCAATGATGATGTCCGCACGTGAGCCTGTTAGCTGACCATTAATACCTACAGACTTAAGAGAGGGAGAATGGTCGTTCACCGCAATAGCGACATCAAACACGTCGTTCCGGTCACGTCCAGTACCATTGGGTGCTAAGTGCTGAAGCACAGGCATGTCATGTAGTAGACGCTTCGTAAACTGGGAGAAGCTATCCGCACGTTCTTTAGAAGCCGATACCACCATGATACGGCACTGAGGATCTCTGAGCCATTGCCACGCTACGAAGGCTGAGGTAATCCATGATTTACCAGCACCACGATAAGCCTGCACGATGATACGCTTACCACCATGCTGAAGGTAGTCTGCGATGTCATACTGACACTCTGTGGGTTCTGGTAGGTTAAGGTGCTTCCATGTTGCATAAAGGAAAAGCCGGAAGTCTGCTTTAAGTTGTTCTACGTACTTGTCTTGGGTTAGTTTCTGTATGTGATTGAGTCTCCTCTTAGATAGGCGCTAAGAAGCCCTCAGATCGTCTCTGAGAGCTTTAGGCTTAGTGTCGGAATGATGAGTCAGGTAGTGAGGAAACGTCAGGTAGAGTCTCCTCAAAGCCGTGAGCGGGATGCTCTGGCGCGTAGCCGATTAGATGTCGGTTGTCGTTAAGGTAGGCGCGAGCCTGCGCTAGTTCTGCCGAGGTAGCTACGCCTGAACGCACCCTCTCCAACAGCTCTACAGCAAGCATTTTGTCCATCTCTTCAACTATGTCTTTCTTAGACTTGTCGTCTGCGATAGTACCTCCTAGTTATTGTTACGGCCTCGGTTCTTGTTCCGAGACATGATTCGCAGGTTGGTAGTGGAGTTGTTCCCTTTACGGTTCGGGTTGTTCGCTACCTTGTGGTCAACATCCTTCCCTTCCACCGCCTTCTTACCGTGCTTTTTAATCATCATGCGCCGAGCCTTATTACACTCGGAGCGTTTCTTGATGTTCTCTGGTCTAGCGTTGTACCGCTTCTGTCGAGCTGCTCGTTTCTGCGGGTCTTCTGCTATTAGTACTTCTCCATGAAGCGTTTCTTAGCGTCAGCGACGATCTCATCATCTAGGCCGTTCTTAGTACTGGCCGCTAGCTTGGCTAACAGGCCGAACACAAGTTTGCCGATAAGTTTCTCGCCGAAGAAGGCCATTAGTACGTTTAGGCCTACAGTTTTAAGAATGGTTAGTAATCCCATGTTGAATACCTCTCTTGTCGTCTTAAGTCGATGTGTACGAAGTTCTTGGAGACGCCGAAGCCTTTAAAGCCTAGTGACGCTGCCAAGAGGATTAGTTTTAGTTGAGTTGGAAGCCCTGAACACTGAATGTCCACGGCAATACCTTGAGTGTGTCTGCCGATAGTGGTCTTTGAGCGTTCGTTCTTGTGGTTCTTACAGCGGTATGCTGAGGTGAGGTTAATAGGTCTACCCCAAAGCTCGCGCAGTAGGTCTAGCTTGTCGATAAGCTCCTGTGTGACACCGTGAGCGCCACAACAAGAGCAAGCCAGTTCGTGAGCCTTGAAGTATTTACCTTCAAGTGGTTTTGTCGTTTAGTTACTCCTTCTTTTTCATAAAGTAGTTTTCGATGATAGATAGACGCTTGTCCATCTTGTGATTAAGTTCTACAAGTTGCTTTGTCTCGGCTCGCTGTTCTAATAGATACTTCTGGTTCACCTCAAGCGAAGTGATACGCCCTGAGAGACGCCATGAAGCACCTCCCAGTGCGAGTAGGACTGTAATAATGATGGCAATAATGCCGTCACGTAGATGGATTAGGCCTCCTTAGTAACCATGAGTGTAGGGCGTTCCCCGAACGGGAAATCCTGACGTGAAGGGTAATCACTGAGGTTCTTGCGGTCACGTAGTAGGTTCAGGTAATCAGCTTCCGATAGAGGTGATGTACGTAACTCTGAGGGATACGTCTTATCCTTTTCATACTGATCTATCCGGTCAAGAGTCTTTGTAAGTAACTCATCCCTCCATGCACGCTCCTTTGACGCTTTATGAGGACGATGCCGCTCCTTGTCATAAGACCACCCCGACGCACTCCATGAGTCATAACGTGAAGGTTTATCTAGAGTATGGGTACTTGGCAGTGAACCTACAGCATCTACCACAAAGTCCAACTCAGTACGATTCTCCTTGGAATAAGCCATAGCACCTCGGTGGTCTTCCACTACTGCCCACACTCCGTCCTTAAGTAACGGCTGCTGCTTATCCTCACATTTAGGAGGAGCAATGAAGGTATGGTCGGGAGGAAGCTTAAAGACTTCTTCACTCACGGTTAACTCATTGCCGTCCTTGTCCCAGTACTTCTCACCTAGCATACGCCGATGGATGTGCCATCCGCCCTTAAACACTAAAGTGGAAGTCTTAGGGTCTATCGATGGAGGTGGCGTTAGTATTCCCCACGAAGGGATCTCCTCATCAGGCCTAGTTACCCGATGCTCCTTACCTGATTCATCCCAAAAGGGCGTTAAGGTCATGTCCTCTATCTCCACCCACTTACCGTCACTGAAACGGGCAGTACGTCCCTCCTTTGAAGGGGTGTATACTTTCTCTGTGAACTCTTTCCCTAGAGCTGTACCTGCTGATACATACTCATCACAGTTGCCTTGCCACCATCCTTCAGCGTCAAGGCGCGATACATGGATGATTGAATCTTCTTTTTGGTAGTTCATTTAAGCCTTCCTTACTATCCAGTTATATTTGATATTCTTAATCGTATTCTCCTCATCCCCAAAGGCGTTAATCACTAGAGGATGGGTATGAGCACCTATGTCTACGTAATGGGAGTGCGCCCCTGTAGCATTCGTGTGCCAGTTTTTAGTACCTCCGAAACCGGGTGAACCCGCCGAGCCCTCAGTATTGTTCGCGTAGTGTCCTCGCCAGTGCGTCGTGTAATGTGAATGCTGCCCCGTTTCATTAGTATTCTTACGCCCTAAGTCCGTGCCACCCACAGCGCCCGAATGACTATGACTCTTGACGTGGTCTTCTTCATAGAACAGAACGGCTTCACCGTCCTTCTTACCTACAACCGCCTTACCTCGCATATCTGGGAGGAAATGGCTAGGGTATAGCTTAGCTAGGATAGGACAGAGTACAGGATCGAACGCCTGTCCCTTCATTATAAGCCACCCTTCAGGTGGTATATCTGAGGGATACGGGAGAGGCACGCCGTAGGGACATATAGCCTTCGCTACGTTGTCAATGTCGGCTATTGTCTTAGCACGCTCGGCTTCCGAGAAGGCACGCTCGGCTTCAGTTTTTGACCTGTCAGCTTCAGTTTTTGACCTGTCAGATGCTTTAACGGCTGCGGCTAATGTAGTAGCAGAGGCCTCTGTAACGGCTGCGGCTGCGCGGTCAGCTTCGGTCTTTGATTTAGCAGCTTCAGTCTTTGACCTGTCAGCTTCAGTCTTTGATTTAGCAGCTTCAGTCTTTGACCTGTCAGCTTCAGTCTTTGACCTGTCAGCTTCAGTCTTTGACCTGTCAGCTTCAGTCTTTGACCTGTCTAGTTGCTTGTCAGAGTACCCTTTTGTAACAGCGTCCTTTGGATTTAAGGGTTCACCGAGGTTAGACAGGCGCTTACCGAGGGCGTCTAGCGAGCCGTCAGCCCCGTTCTTCACGGTATCCAGCGCGTTATCGTAGGCCTCTTGCATAGCATAGAACACCTGATTAGCCGACCTGTCTAGATCCAGCTCCGTAAGCTCCGCTGCATTGACGAAGTCCACAGCGCGTGCTTTGAGATTAGTATCTCTCCTAATGGTCACCTGAGCAGGCTCATTGAGAGGGGTTACGAGCCTGATTAACCCTTGGTGGCTGAAAGTGTATTCTGTGATGTACGTTAAAGGACGTTCGTTTATTAAGACCTTTACCGACTCTTTGTCTTCATAACGGAAGGGGATGGGGAACTCTTGCGAGCCTGTCGTGCCTTTGTAATGGACACGTGATAGATACGCTAGTTCAGCGTTTGTTTGTGTTTCGGTTATATAATACTCCTATATTGAGTGGAGGCTTCAGCCTCCGATTAGTCGCTCATCAGGCTGTACATCGGTCGCAAGTAGATTGCATCGGGTAGCAGCTTAGAAGCGTTCTTAACGTTAGGGTCGTCAAGTAGGTTTGGAATGTCCTTTCCTAACATGCCGCCCACGGGTGTAGACGTTAGGCCTACGTTTGATAGTCCGGTGGAGCGGGACACTTCGCCGAAGCGTTCATTCCACTCGTCCTGCTCCATGACGCCTGTCCAATCCATAGCGAGGCCTGCACCATCAAAAGCGTCACGTGTCCAACCCATTGCAGGGTGATAACGCCAGTAAGTAGCTACGTCCTTCTCAAAGGTGTCCTTATCGGTATCTTGAAGAAGCAATCTCTTACGTGCCTCGATGCCTAGCACGGTAGTTACTGAAGTGAATAACCATGAGTAAGCAAGGTCGGCATAGCCTGAGAGTCCCTGCTTCTGAGCCATCGCTACGTCAGCACCAAACTGCTTACCTATGGCTGTCATACCGAAGCCACGGAACTGAGTGATTAACTGTAAGAGTGGGTGAGCACCCTCGAACATGTTCTCACCTAGATAGGCTTTCTGTACGGTGCGGCGTGCTGCCACATCAATAGCCTCCTTGTAACGGAGCATGGTTTCCATGTCCCATTGCGTGAAGTCAACGTGATAGTATTGACCTGCAAGTCCTTGCTCTTTACGTACACTCTTCTTGAGTAGCTTCTGGATATCCATCTGTGCCTTTAGGTCAAGCCCTATGTAATCAGCGTCGATTAAACGTCCTAAAGGTTTACCGTCTAGAAGGTGGCCTATTAAGCGGTTATGGATAGCATAAGCCGCGCTCGAACGTCCTATACGGTCTACCTGCTCCATCCCAGTAAAGCGAGACCATCTGTTCGCTAACTGCTTCATCATGCCTGAGAACTTACCGATAGCTTCCTGCTCGGCCTTGTCTACATAGCGGTGCATGTCGAGTGACGGCTGGTGATGGTACTGAGTGATAGCGGCAAGGTCGTCACCATACTGAGCGGCCTCTTTAGGCGACATCTTCTGGATACGTCGGATGGACTGAGACACGAACGGGATGTTACGGGTAGCCTCAAGGCCATACATAGACATCGCCCTACCGTACTCTGCTGCTGCCATTACCGGAGCTGCCCCCATCTTAGTAATGAACTGATAGGACATAAGGCCTGAGATGGCATTGTTCATGAAGTTATCTTCGTGTATCGGAACACCCTTGAGCTGAGCTACCCATGAGCGAGCCTTGCGAGCCTGCTTAGCGGCCTTTCGGTCACCCTTGGCCTTGACGTGGATGTTCGTCAGTAGCTTCTCCATGTCCTGCGGAGTGTAGATGCCCTGAGAGGCTAAGCCCATCCATGAGGATGTCTCACGAGCGTACCTGTTAGCTACCTCAAAGGCATTGCGGTGGAACAGCGAACGTAAGTCCAAGTCACCCTCAGAGACATCCAAGTCCATGCGGATACGTGTCTTAAGGAAGTCTGGGCGGCCTGTCTTAGCGCCCTTCTCCCCTGCTAGGCGTCCGAGCGTTTCACTATCGAGATGCTTAACGACGTCCTCTGGCTCAAGTTCACCTAAGAACTCACCCATGCCTGACAATGAGTCAATAGAGGAAGCGTTGTCTACGTTACGGATGTTAAGTAGCGATTGAAGCTTAGTAACGTACCCCTTAGCTGAAGCCTCGATAAGTGCCTTAGCATCAGCCTCACCGTGTGTGGTCAGTAGTTCATCCCACTGAGCTTTTCGAATACCCTTGGCTATCGCCTTAAGCACTGTACTTTCACCACCATCTTTTAGCGCCTTATGGATGGCTTCACGGTTAATGAGGCGTCGCTGGTACTTACTGTTAGCTATCAGCTTAGAGGTAGGGTTATAGGCTAGATACCGCTCCACAGCATCAGCGTAGAACTCACGGTAGATGTCACGTACTTGGGCTCTGGCTGAACCTTCTGGTACGTGTGCGTACCCCTCTATCAGGTCTGACACGTGCTCCATCATCGAGTCATAGTCAGCATGTGGATTCACCTCTGCTTTGAACTCCTCAGTAAAGGCCTTCATGAGCTTGCGGTTCTGCTTGGCGTCCAGTGCCTTCATCATGTCCTCAGCGTTGAACTGGGTAACTGAAGCGGCTGAGCGTCCTCCATGAATTGAGTCCTGCAATATCTTCGAGGCGAACTCCCTGTACGCATCGTTATCTGAGGCCATCGCCCTGCCTAGCTCTGAGGCCATACGGATAGGATACGAGACTATACCTGAGAACCCTGCCCCTCGCTTCTTGGTCGACTTGTTAGGCTGTGAGGCCTTCTCAAGTAACTCAGTGCGGGTCTTATCAAGCTTCTTCAAATCGTCCTCCGCTTCCTTCCACAGCTTGCGGTAGCCTTCCTGCTTAGCCTTGAGCTTACGATGGACAGAGTCTTGAAGCATCTTACGGGCGTCCTCAATGTCAATGTGAGTCAGCTCCTTCTCAAGACCTAATGAGCCGAAGTTCTCATCCATGACCTTCTTGATGGCGTTAGGCTGGCTCAGTGCATCGACGGTTGCTTGCTTAGCCAAGATCTCTAAGGCGGCGTCCATGTCCTTCGCAATGAGGTTACGTCGGGTCATAGCTCGCTGGTCTGCGGCTGTCCCATCTGGTAGACCTGCCTGTCTATTGCGGAGGACGTCCGTCGCCTCCATTGCTTCCTTATGCCCTCTTAAGCTTTCGAGTATCTCAGTAGCACGGCCTTGAGTGGTTACCGTAGGCACTTCTCGTTCTAATGCCCGCAACTCACTACGCTTAAGCTTCTTGTCCCTTAAAGCTCTTAGCTCATCATTCGTGAGGTTGCGCTTAGAGGCTGGCACATAGTCGGCCTTGGTAGCTGGTAGCTCCATCTCAAGCTCGGTTATCTGCTCACCTATCTCAAGCTGTCGCTTCTTGGTCTTCTCGGTGACCTTCTCGATGGATGTTAACTGCTTCTCAAGAGCCTGTATCTTGTCCATCTGCTTCTGAATGGTCTTACCTTGGCGGGTCAGTTTGCTTACCCTTACGCCTTCTAAGAGGCCTGTACCCGCACCTACAAAAAGCGTGTCAAACATTGCGTCCGACGCTGAGTAGGTGTTATCCGAGGTGGCACGCGCTGCTGACAGAGCGCCCATAACGGCGCTGTTGTCCATAGCATCTTTAAGTACCATCGCTGCACGAGCCTTGCGGGAGCGGTTAGCTACCTTAACAATCTCTGAGGCATGTTTAATCTTGCCCAGCCCACCTGCTCCACCTGCAAACATGTCTATAGATGCCATACTACCGATGCCTGAGTAAAGCATCCCTTGGAAGCCGTGTTCACTTAGCTCATTACGCGCTTCAGTTGACTTCTGCGCCCGTTCCAGCCAGTACTCAAACTCCTCGTCGCTCGTAGCATTAACTGCCTTGTCCCATGTCTCACTTGGTAGCTCTTTCAGTTCCTTAAAGCGTGGGTGGTTCTCTGCTCTGTAATCTGGGTCGAACATCGTAGCGTGAGGCTTGAGATGCTCCACATCGCTCGGCTTGAATTGACCTTCCGCCTGTAGACCTAGCTTTAGGCCGTCCATGAGACCTAGCGAGCCTCCTGACTCGGCTAGGGTATTACGTGGTGTATTCTGCTGAAACTGCTTCATTTAGTCTCCATTGCATGTTTAGCTCGCTGTACATAAGGGTCTTGCTGGAAGTTCGCTCGGTCAGTGTCACGGCCACGTAGAAGGGCATTCATGTGGTCATCATCAAGCTGCTTCTGGGTCTTCCACTTGGCCTTGTTATGAGTGTCGATAAGCTCTTTCATGTCGATCTCTTTACCTACCATCGAACCTTCGTCATAGATAACCCACCGGAAGAAGTCGCTTGGGTCAACCTCAATGACAGCATCGTCCATCTCAAACCCACTCGCCTCGGCGTAGGTCTCTAAGACTTCATCAATGGCTTCAGTAGGGTTACCTGAGAACTGACCTGCGTATTGCAAGGCGTGACCTGCATTGAACACCCGCCCTGAGTCGAACTCTGTGAAGTCAAGACCACGCGTCTGCGCTAATAACTGCCCTGCACGTCCGACCGTTGGTGCGCCCAGGATTGTCATTTCGACTAGCCCTTTGTTCTGTCGCAGGAAAGTATTCACCTCATCGGTGCTTAGGTCGGTCTCTTTCTTCATGGCTGATATAAGCTCTGAACGCTCTTGACGTGTGATGTCTGTACCAGCTCGCTTGCTCTTAGCTTCCTCATAACGCTTCTTCACCTGCACAAAGCTGGCTGAGGCTTCAGGGTCACCGTAGCGTGAGTTAGTGAAGGCATCATAAAGACGCCACTCGTTATAACGCTCCTCGCCTAAGATGGCCTTAGCTTTAGGTTGACCGACGTTCATCGCGAGTGTAGCTGCCGTGGCTGCGGCTGAAGCGTACCGAGGATTTAACTCTCCGGCATCTGTGAGAGGTGACTCATTCAGTCCTTGGAAGAGGGTCGCTGTGAAGCGAGGTACTTTATGGTCACCGTTCGTTCCATAGACGTAATCCATGACTCGTACCATTGCACCCTTTTCCATAACAGGAACGTTCTGGTCATTGTATTGAATCAGACTAACTAGCTTCTCGTCGGCGGCCTTAAGCTGAGCGGCGGTGAAATCACTAGCATCCTTCAATAGGTTACCTGACGTTAGAGCCGTGTAGACGTGACTCTCCTTGGTCTTCTTAGCATACTGCTCGTGTGCTTTAGTCATGAAACCACGCTGCTGGTCAACGGTATAGAAGCCTTCAGGTAACTGCTTAAGGTATTCGCCTAGAGCCTCTACCTTACCGCTCTTGATGAAGTTCTCTTCAAGATAAGCCGTGGAGTCAATACTGAGGGATTGAAGCGCGTTGATGTTTGCCTTGCGGAAGCCTTCCTCATACTTAGCTGACGTGTTATTGAAGCTCTCGTTTAGTGAGCCTAAGTCAGTCTTCTTCAGGTAAGCGTATAGATTCTCTACCTGTTTGAAGTCCGCATTAGTCATGTTATCAAAGGCATCCTCAAAGCCATCGACAAGCGTACCCGCTACATCATCACGAGTAGCTGACATTAGCGTAGAGTTATTGAGGAACTGGTCTAGAGTATCTGGCTCAAGCGCACCTTCAAGAACACCATTGAGCGCGTCCGAGGTCTCACCTAAGTGGGTACTCTTCTGCTTCTCCATGAACTTCTGACCGTCTTCCTCTGCCCACCCCTGATACATACCAGCGATAACAGTACGGCTAAACTCCCCAAGCTCATCAGGGTCTTGCGAGTACCCCTTAATGATGCTCTGTGACGTCTCGTCGCTCTGTAACCAAGCTAACCGCTCCTCGGCGCTAAGGTCGAAGAGAGCTGCTGCATTCTTACCTAAGTGAGCCTTCAGTCTTGTCTCTGTGAACTTTGAGCGTTCCTCCATCTGCTTCACGTACTGCGTCTGAGCGTTAGCGTCTGCACGTTTATCAGCATCATACTGAGCGAGTTGCATCCGGTTAACACCCTCATTAACAGTACTCAGCGTCTTAGTTATTGCACTAGCTTGACGCTCCCCTTGACGTGCTTTCTGAAGTGTCGCCGTGTTCCCTCGCATCTGAGGTGTGAACTGGTTGACAGGCATTGAAGGTGTAAGCACGTTCTCAAAGTTAGGCTTTAGCTGTACACGTTCTCGTCTACTCATTAGTTACCTCCTATACGAGCTGCTGTGTTTACGTTAGTGCTTGTCGGCTTAGGTGTTGTAGTACCAGCCTTGAGCGTAGACTCACTGGACGCATAGATAGACGCTGCGCTCATGACGGGCGAGATGATGTCTACTGACGTGTCTTGGGTCTGTTGTTTGATACTTGAACCTGTACCCCATTGGTTTGCATTAACCTGACTAGCGGTCTGAGCGCGAGTGGCCTCAAGGTTATCCTGAATGGTGGCAAGGTTACGGGACATCTCGGTCGAGAAGTCACCTATGATTGCGTCTACGCTGTTACCTCCACCGCCTGCATCTGCTGCGGCTGCTTTGGCTGCGCTTTGCGCCTGAGCTGATTGAATCCGTGTGTTCAGCTTCTTGTCTGCGTAAGCGTCCTCCATTGACGCTAGTTGCTGGTTTAGTCCTCGGTTCTTGTACATAAGACCAATGACATTGTTATCGCGCATCTGCTCGTTATACTCTTCGGCTGCTTCCGAGGCTTGCATACTCTGATACATGCCGACCACGAACGTCGCTGCTGCGAAGGCTATTCCTATAGCTATAGTTACCTCCTATACATTAGAATGAAAGGCTCTCCCCGAAAGACGCACTTGTCACCTGTCTTGAAGCCTAAGCGTCGAAGCCAGCGTAATGTCGTCTTATTCGATTGAGCCACGTAGTTATAAACAATCCCACATGCTTGCGTGTAAACATCCAGCCTCTTTGAAGCCACCTTGGTAAGCGTCTTCCCAAAGGCACTTGGAGAATCTACAGTAAGTAGCCATATGAGACCGCCATGAAACGTCTTAGTGACGCCACCTATAGCAACCACCTGTCCCTCGACCTCCAAGGTGCGGGTTAAGTGAGAGTCTTTCAGTGACGCCCTAAGACCTTCTAAAGGCTCAAGGCCTAGAGCGGCTTTAAGCTCCACCCTATCCTGAGCCTTCATGTGCTGAGCTAAGTAGAGCACGTCAGATGGTTTAACATGTCTTACATGCATTAGGCCATCCTTGCTCTGTTGTGGAACTTACCTTCCCAGTAGGCTGACTGGAAACACGAGTCAAAGACACTGTCGTTCAGTATTGATACCGAGATGGACTCTGAGCTACCCAGCAAGGGGAAGCTGCGTTCACCTGATATAACCGGTATCTTGCCTATGATGTTCTTCAGGTCACCTAATACACGGCCTTGGAAGAGTACCGAACGGGTCTCCCTGCCACGAGTGACCACCTCCACGACGAAGCTGGTTGTCTTGTGGAAGTTGAGATGGATACGTCGGAGCTGTAAGCGACCGCCTGAGTGCCCTGCACCTTTAGGGTCAGGTCTGTAGAAGAACGGGCTGAATGTGTAACGCATCAAGTAAGGGAAGCCTCGATGCCACTTTCCGCCAAGCTTCTTCTTGACCTCACCTGCGAGTAAGTCCGTAGGCTCAGCTTCAGTAGTTCGCAGACAGTCAAGGTAGATGGGATGACCGTAAGTGGCTTCGTTAACATCATTACCTAATGACATCTTCTCAATGGTAAAGTACGGCGTGCCCTTAGAGTCGCCCTCTTTAAAACGTTGGCGTTGGAGGATGAGATAAAGGTCTTTACCTTCCAAGACACCATCTATTACCAATGCGTTGTTGAAGCGCCATTCTGACCATGCTGACTGCAACCGCTCGCTACCGTTGATTAAGTAGTTGTAGACAAAGAGTTGACCTGTAGCGCCTCCATCGTTGTTCCGCATGACGAGTAGTTCTGTGTTAGCTGCTGTATGTGCTAAAAGCTTATGCACACGGCCTTTGATATAGGTCGGGCAATGGGAGGTTACTTCATTGGCCTGCCGTACGCCTGACTGAGTGTCTATGTAAAGCTCGGACACAGCGACGTATTCAGAAGATCTGGTCGTAAAGCTAATCCGGTCACCTAAACTCACTGGTGTACATAAGGCATCCGAAGCGTAGCTAGCTGAACGCTTGAACTGGAAAGTAAGAGGGGACATCAAGCCCTCTGAGCTGATTGCGTACTGCCCTCTCTCGGTGAACACTACGAGACTATCTGAAGACGGGATTGCGGCGTGAATGGTCTCTGCCTGTCCTGTTAAATCCGTGTAGCCGTCGATAGGGTCATCATCCAGTACCTTCAAGGCTGTAGACCTGAAAAAGTTATGGTTATCACCTGTCACCGAAGCCGAAGCGTACTCACCACCTAAGAACCACAAGCGGCCTCTGTAGAATGCCATAGCCCTGATAGACCTTGGCTCAGTTATCTTGCCGTTCGAATCCTGTGAGGAACAGAAGGAAGGTATAGGCGATGACTCTTCGTCACCTACTGTTCGAGCTGCCCAGTCTGGGTGTTCAAGCTTGAAGTAGATACCGTAAGGGTTCTTGCTGTTCTGGTAACTTTCTTTCTGGTAACGACGTAGGATGTGAGGCAGTGAGGTAGCGTCAAAGTGATTGGCTAGGCCATACTTGGTACTCTCCTGCCACATGTTGTTCTCTATGTCCCAGATAACGTAGTAGCCGTCATTCTCATCTTCATTAGCCGCACCTGTCACATGGATGATGCACCCTTCCATACCATCAGGAGGTAAGTCCTTCTGCGTCTGCACTGTGTTACGCGCTAGCTTCAGGCCTTCACCGTATAAACCGTCGTCCACCTCAACGGTGAACTTATTGTTTGAAGGGTTACGGATATGAATACAGCGTCCCACACGTGACACCGTGCAGCCATGCTTGGAGGTCTGAGCGTTCAGTCCTGAGATAAGCTGGTCGGTTAGTGATGACGAGTTTAGGCCTGCGCGTGCTCGGTCTGAAGTGGCTTCAGGTGTCTTAATACTCACCTTTACACCGTTCAGTATTACGTCATAGTTTACCGAGTAATCCGCCTGCTTAATCCAGACATAAGCTTGAGGTGATTCAGGTGTCAAAGGCTCAGCCTCGCCTCCGTGTCGACTCATGGCAACACCTAGCGCCCTCTCGTCCTCCTCCCATGACTCAGAACGGGTCTCAGACTCATCGTCACCGTTTGACCGCCATGTGTGGGTATATGTGTGGGTATATGACATCCTGTAGGTTGTGCTGTCGTCCACACTCACCAGCCAGCTAGCCGGAACTTCCATGTAAACGTAACGGTCGGCTGTCCACGAAGATACTCCGTGAGCGGCTAAGAGGTTCTTGAGGTAGAGCTGAGCGCCATCAGGTGCAGTATTGTAGCTAATGACCTTATCGCCTACTCGGAGTATCCCTTGAATATTGGCGCTTAGTACCTGAGATGACGAGTAAGGTTTATCCGTATCAGGCTTCAATTCATCACGAGCCAGAATAGAGAACCTGTACACCTGTGTAGTCATTTCACGTGTACCCGATGCTTCTCGCTTGGTGTAATCCATCCTAACTGAAGCTGTCGTATTCAGGATGTATGTATCGTCGCCTAATGTCATGAGCTGATAGGCCGCGCTAGCTGGCCGAGAGTCACCGTTGAGGTATTCGGTCGCGCCTCCCTCTATGGGATACTCGACGCCACTATCCAGACTCCATGCTCTTACTTTACCATTACCCACCCCTATCAAGTAGTTCTCGCGAGAGTCTCTACGGATGATATGAGTCTTCATGTTGATGAAGTCCATGTGTTGACCTACTAGCTCAGCAATGAAGGTGGTCTGAGGTCTCTTCGACATGCCTGTCACTGGGCTGTTGATGCAGTTGATTTGCGTCTGTGCTTGGTTGGGATAGCGCATGATAGGCGACTGCTCAGAGACACCACCGATTAGGTCTGCTACTGGTTGAGAGATTAAACTCATAGCTTACCTCCGGTACATGTTAGCGCCAGCCATAAGCTCAGCGTTGTCATACAGGTTCACTGGAACGGCTTCTAGCTCCTCCTCTTGCAAGGCGACGTATGCTAGATGCACTTCTTCCCGTAGCTCGGCGTTCATCTGTGAGCTACCTACTGTCTGCTGTTGGAACATCTGACAGGCTTTCCGCACGATATAGGTACGCGCCGTCTGTGGAATAAAGTCCCACTCCAAGGCCAGTACCACCTTAAGCTGAACATCAGATTCGAACCTGAAGGTACTCTGCTCACGGTCATAGACCTTATAGTCACGATAGACATAGCGACCATTCATTGACTCAATAGATAAGGTGTTGCGAGGGAGTGCCAGTTCTTTACGGAGGTTTGGTGAGATAGTTAGTAACTCAGTGTTGAACCACCATCCCTTTTCCTGAAGATTACGTGAAGCACGGTCTAGGGTGAGCTGAGCTAAGCGGGATTCCGAGAGGCCTTCACCGATAGTGTTCACGGGAGCTTCACCAATGCTTGCTAGTAACTCGTTAACAGCATCGAGATAGCTCGAAGGGTATAAAGCTTCTAGGTTATTCTTACTCAATAGAGTCTCCTATGAAAAAAAAGGGGACGCCCGAAGACATCCCCTTTAAGGTTTACTGAAAGCTATTAAGCCGCTAGGTCAATGACCTCAACGTCGTTAGCTGCTGTTGCTGCTTTAGAGCCAGTTAGGACAACCGCCACCGCACAAGACGGGCGTAGGATGTCGTGACCGACACAAAGCTTAGATAGAATAGTTGTTCCCAAGCGTAATGGTTCGTCTACAGAGCGAGTCTGAACGTCCATTAGCTTAGTAGTTGCCACACAGTCAGGCGTGAAGATTAGAGCCACTAGGCCTTCACCTTGCACACGATACTTAGCTTGATTACCTGAACCCACAGCTACATCAGCTAGAGGCTCTGGGTCGCCCTTCAGCTTCAGGGTCTCGTCTTGCATTGGTAGATGGTTTGATTCCACTAGGGAGATACCAGCCACACGAGCAATAGAGCCTTCAGAAGTTGAACCTGAACCACCCACGTCTTTGTTCATCCAAGTCACCTTAGTGGTGTCCTGAACGTTGATTAGCGTCTCGTAATGTTCTGGCGGCAACACACAGATAGGCATCTGCTTGATGTTTGCTTTCTTGAACAGGGTACGAGCCTTGAAGATAGATGCCACGATGTGAGCACCATCAGCCTTAGCAATAGAGATGTTCTTAGTGAACTCTTCGCCTTCCAGTACGGTTAGACCTGCTGCGCCTGCCTTGGTAGCATTCGTCAGGTAAGCCGCTTTAGCGACCATACGGAAGATGTTACGGTCAACTAGCTCAGCCAGTGCAACACCACCTTCAGTTGAGTACTGAGAGCGGAAGTCGTAATGGTTCATCGCCTCATCGATATCCGCAATGAATACCGGAGATACAGCAACGTCATCGATAGTCACTACGCGCTCTGCGTGTGCAATCTTGTTACCTTCGATTAGCGTACCCGGAGTGTGATACTTCGCACCGTTACGGCCAATCATAGGGAATGAGGCTGACTTGCCGTTCTTAATGGTACGAACGCGAGTTAGACCTAGTGCTAGGTTATCTGCCTTGAAGGTCGTTAGGACTTCGCCTGCGAACAGCTTCAGGAACATTTGACGTGAATTGCCAGCCTTGTTTACTTGACCGACGCGAGATACTACTTGTTGAGTTGGGAATGTAATTGTATAAGTTTCCTTCTAGTTTGATTAAGGGTGACGGTTAGGCTGAAACCCACCCGTCCATTGATGTTTGAGTAGGCATTGCTGCCATGCGCTTAGCTACCTTTTCACGGAAAGCTTCGCCTGCTGGACTCTGCTCTTTATAGAGAGGGTCGTTTAGAGCTGCATAGAACTCTTCGTCTGACTCGAAGCCTTTCGTCTCGGATTCACCTGAACCCACGATAAGCTGACCTTCTACGCCGACGTTTGATTGATAGATGGCTTGCAAGGCGGCTACAGCGAACTGCTTCTCACCTAACGTGCCGTTGTCGATGACATTGTTAAAGGCTTCAATCTGAGGCTCTGGTAGGCCTGTTTCAGCCCATTTAGTCATCGCATCATAGACTTCCTGACCGCCTACAGCGTCGAATAACACACGGTTCTCTTGCTCCATGCGCAACGCTTCGTTCTCTTCACGGAGGCGTTTAGTTTCAGGGTCTTCTTCAGCCTCTTCTTCCTCTTCAGCCTCGGCTTCTGTCTCTGCTTCAACCTCTTCAGATTCAGCTTCAGGTTGTTCTTCAGCTTCAGGTTGTTCGATGTGCTCAGAGGCGGCCTCAGCTTCAGGAACGGTCTCCACTGCATTACCTTGGTCATCCACGATGTCTGCGCCTGCGGCTGCTGCTAGTGCTTCTTGTTCTTGAGGTTTAAGTTCGTCTTGCATGATGTTTTATTCCTATTGTTGGCCTTGAGCCATTTGAAGTAATTGACCGCCGTTCTGCTGTGCGAACTGGGTGGCCTGTTGTTGTTGAGCGAACGCCGCCTTCTCCTCTTCAGTACGCATCAGACCATCTGTCTCGATTTGCAGTGAAGCGGCGTAGCGTTTGAATAGTTCGCCTAAGTTCATCTCACTTTCGGCCTTGTCTGCGCCTACCTGCTGGATTAGCCCAACAAAGGTATTAAGTCGCTGAAGGTCGGCTGAGCGTCCAATACCCTCTACACCAGTAATGACGATTGGAGTAAAGGTCTCTTCTTTAAAGTGAGGTAGCGTTCCGTCTCTCTCCATGTGGCCGAGAAGAACGTGAACAAGTGGTAGCTGTAAGCTCTGAGCTAACTGGCTGTACATACCTCCCAGACCTTCTTCTAGCATCTGCGAGATAGCTCGAATCTCTTCGGCTGTCACACGTTCTGCATCTCGCCTCACGGCGCTGGTCATTAGGAAGGCTTCAGATAGAGCCTGATTAATCTCATTGCGTAGCTGTTGCGCCATCGCTAAGTCATGCGCTTTGTCCAACTGAAGGCATCCGATATCATCTGGATTACCTTGAAGGAAGTCACCATTCTTAGCTTTAGCTAGTTTGGTCGCTCTGGTCGAGCTATTAGGCTTAACCAAGAATAGAACCTTAGAGGCGGCTACTGAGGCCTGAGTAATTGCCTTTACGAGTGACTCCAAGGTATTGAGGTCGCCTAAGTGCTCCTCACAGAATGAGCGTCCGTAGTCTTCACCGTCGAGACGGCTTAGAGCTGACACAATGTAAGGACAACGGTCTTTACGGTAGCGTCCTTTTGACTTTGGAAGGACAATACCTTCGCACTCTTGGTGTTCGTACCATGTGTTCCCTCGAAGCTCTACTACCGTGTAGACTGTCACGTCCTTACGGGGAGCTGTCTTAAGGTTCTTACGTTCGACCACCTGAGCCTGTGTCTTGTCATCAAGGCGCTTAAAGTTAACCTTCTCACAGATAATGAGCTTGATTACCTCGCCTTCGTTATCACGCATCACGACATACTTGTCCAGACGGTAGAAACGGACTGACTTAGTGCCTATCTTCAGGACACCGTTTCCGGTCACTAGTAGGTGCTTGACCACCTCAAAGAGATGAGAACGTAGGGCTCGTCGCTCCATGTTCTGCACAATAGCGCCTTCTGTCTGAGATAGTGCCTTCTCCAAGTCGCTCGCTTGGTCGTCTGTGATATCCCCACTGACCATGTCTTCAGGAATCATAAGGCGAACAAACGGATGTGACGGAGGGAAGAGGCCTGTCACTATCTTCGAAGCTAATTGTTTAACTGCTCTTGCTCCGAAGCCTGAGTAAGGGACGGCGAACTGAGTGTTCTCATCCTGCCCTTCTTCAGGTAAAAGTGAAGGGATAGTTAGACCTGCGCATAAACGGCCTCTTGTGAGGTACGGGTCACGCTCGGTCTTTAATCGGGTGTATAGCTGCTGAGTAGGGCTCTGGCTTATTACTTGCCTCCTACGGCTAGCCCACTACCTGAACTTGAGGTATTAATCTTCAGGTCTCGACGAGTCGAATCACCACCGCGACGCTGTGCTTTCTTACGTTGTCGGCTGTTCTTCTTATCGATACCATCCGTGTCTACCTCGGCGGGTTTAACTGGTGGCGGTGCTGGCGGTGGCGGTGGCGCGGGTGCTTTGGGTGATGAACCTCCACACATTAGGCGTCTCCTTCTGTTATCTCTGTGATAATGTTGTCAATTTGATTGAGTAGGCTTTTCTTGCCTAGCTTGTAGCCTACCGTTCGATCTGAATCATGTAGGCTGACCTCTAAGTCGTTACCTTCTTCAAGGCGTCGCTTGAGGTCTTGTAGAGCTTTAAGTTCCATTAGGCTTCTCTTATAGGTGGCCTTAATTACATCTCTGCAACATTAGCCATTCTTTAAGCTTTCCTGTGCTTCATAGTCATCGCCCAGTACACCGTATATCTTCAGGTGCGACTTAATGACTTTCGCCATGTCTTGAATGGACATTTCGTCACGGTCGATGATTAGAACCTTATGAATCTCTTCACCAATGGCTGACCATTCACGGTAGGCCTTGTCGAGATCTTTAAGATAGCGTAGGTTGAACTCACCCTTCTTCAGGCCTTCAGCCTTCAGGCGCTTCATGCAATGCTTAGGTGTGTCTCGGATAAAGACATGTAGGTGTGACGCGGGAGCGTTGATAGTGTCCTTGAAGATTACATTAAGCGTCTCATCAGAGGCGTCCATCGCGAGACCTTCAAGCATAGAGGACACTGTACCACCCTCTACAATCCAATCACCGCCCTCTTTAAGTAGCTCGCGGTTACGGTCTGCGTATGCCTTTGAGTCGGCTACGATGCGGCGTTCGGTTAGTTCGGTGAAGTCGATGGGTTCGGCGTCCTGAGTCTTAAAGTGAAGCTCGTTCGCCAGTTGTGGGACTAATGAGGCAAGTCCAATGCCGTGTAAACCATGAACTGTCAATATCATTCTATAGAGGTAACCTTGCCGCCTTCTAGACGGAGTAAACGTTGATTGTCAGAACCACGCCATGCTTTAACAGTTGGCTGGTCGATGTCGAAGCGCCCGTCAATAAGGACGTCGATGTGTTTAAGTGCCGGATGGTCTTTCACCTCATCAAAGGTGTGACCTGTCCATACCCAGATGTCTTTGTCTGGATAAGATTGTTTAACGATGGCTAGGAGAGCAGTGACCTGATAAGCCTTAGCCTCGTCGAGTGGCTCACCTCCTAAGAGGCTCAAGCCGTCGGAGTCCTTTAGGTCAGCTAGTAACTTGTTATAGAAGCCTAGCGAGACCTTAGTCCCTGAAGTAGGACTCCATGCCTTCTTATTGAAGCAGCCCTTGCATTGCAGGTCGCATCCAGAAAGAAAGAGAGAGACGCGCTGTCCCTCTCCGTTAACATAGTCTTCAGGAAAGTACTTGAAGTAATGCATAGCTAGCTCAGTATGAGTACAAGGAGGATGATGAGTAGGAATAGGCTCATTAGAAGTACCCCATGAACGCACCGATAGGAGGGAAGACCATCCCTACGACACGTATTAACTCATCGACGCCACCAGTATCAGCGAGCGCCTTGTAGATATTCATTACATACCCGCCGATAGCTAGCAGGGCAATAAGTACGTAGGCAATGATTGCAAAGCCTATATAGTTCTCTTTTTTAATCATGATGTTTAACTCGGTTGATTACTTCCGTCTGCTTACCTTCGATGTAAGGACGGTTATTAGGAGATCCCAGATAACCACACACTCGACGTGTGACACTGAGGGTCTTAGGGTTAGTGTTCCCGCATTTAGGACACTGGAAGCCTTTGGGCGTGGCTAGTGCTTCACCTGAATGGTCACACTCACCGCAGTAGTCCACAGGGGTGTTAGTACCAAAGTAAGGCAGTCGGCTGTACGTGTAGTCCCAGACATGCTCTAAACCCTTAAGGTTGTTCTTCATGTTGGGGAACTCGACGTATGAGATAAAGCCGCCATTCGCCCATGTCGGGTAATCCATCTCGAAGTGAACCTTCTCTTTAGGACTAACCTTCATGCGTACATCGAGGTGAAAGCTATTGGTGTAGTAACCATGGTCGGTCACACCTTTAACGATACCGAAGCGTTCTCGGTCAAGACGACAGAACCTGTCACATAGTGACTCGCTTGGAGTGCTATAGAGGCCGAAGCCGAAGCCTGTCTCCTTCTTCCAGTTATCACAATGCTCTCGGAGTACCTGCACAATCTTCTTAGCGAAGACCTGAAGCAGCTCTGAGCTTGCGATGTCGGAGTCTGGGAATAGAGCCTTGACGGTCTCCTCAATGCCGATATAGCCGAGAGAGATTGTAGCCCTGCCGTTACGCATGATATCCAACACTTCGTCTTCAGGGTTCAAGCGGACACCGCAAGCGCCTTCGACGTATAGGATTGGAGCTACTTTAGCCTTAATACCTTCAAGCCGCTTAATGCGGGTCATCAAGGCCTCTTTAGCTAATGCTGCTCGGTCATCCAAGAGTTGCCAGAACTTATAGGCATTACCCTCAGCTTCCAGCGCGATACGTGGTAGGTTCAGGGACACGACGCCCATGTTATTGCGTCCGTCAATCTCACCTGAAGCTACTTCGCTAAGGAAAGACCGACATCCCATTGGAGTCTTAAAGCCTCCCGTGACCTCGACCACTTTCTCGTAGTTGAGTATGTCAGGGTACATTCGTTGAGAGGCGCAAGTGAGAGCCAGCTTCTTAATGTCATAGTTACAGTCTCCCGCACGGCGGTTAACTCCTTCCTTGACAACGAAGACGAGCTTAGGGAACACCGCAGTACGTTTCCTCTTGCCGAGGCCTGCAAGTCTAACTCGTAGGATCGACTCTTGTATAAGACGTGCTTCCCATGAAGTGCCGAGACCAAAGCCCAAGGTAGTGAATGGAGTTTGCCCGTTCGCCGTATGAAGGGTGTTGATTTCATATTCAAGAGCTTGGAATGCGTCATAAGTTTCCTTCTCGGTCATCTTGGTCGCATATACAGAAGCCTTCCGCTCATCCTTCAGCCATACCATACCTGTCTGCAAGTGCTTGTCGTAAGACTTACGGACGTAGGGAGCTAGTACCTCATCGATACGGTTCACTGTGTTACCGCCATAGATATGCGAGGCAACCTGAGCGATTATTTGAGCCGTGATAGCGGTAGCTGTTGAGATGGACTTAGGGGTTTCAATCTCTGCGCCGCCCATACTGAACCCACGCTCAAGCATCCCTTTAACGTCTATCAACATGCAGTTGAACATCGCAAAGAGCGGAGCATAATCAAGGTCGTGGTAGTGGATGTCACCGGAGCGGTGAGCTTCTGATATGTTCTTGGGGAGAATCTGAGTGAGTGCTAGGTGCTTGGACACCTCGCCTGCCACCATGTCACGCTGAGTAGGGATACGCTCGGAAGCCTTATTCGCATTACTATGCATTAGCTCCTTGTTCGCCGTGCCTCCTACAATGCCGTAGATGGTGTCGAATAGTTGGTTATGTTTCGTTAGTTGCCTCCATTAGTTTGTCCAACGGAGCGCCTAGTAGGTAACCAGCCTTATCAATGTTCGCCATCGCACGTGCAATACCTGCGTTCGCCATAGCGACGGCTAGTCCCGCGACTAGACACACTGACTCGCCCATAGCTACACGCTCTTTACTAGACAACTGCAAAGTAGGCGCTTCTTCAAGGATGGCCATCTGACCGCACGCTGCTCCTGCTTCAATCTCGGCATCTGTCGCAATCGCTAGGCCTGTCTCAAAGCCTTGGCCTTGCACGTCTTTCATGATTTCTTCGTTAGTTACTGTCATGTTTATTACCTTAAATGGTGTTGTTATTAGGGAGTAGAGACTTCAGGCCGTTATCTTCGGACTCTGAGTTCTCATTGATTGGCGAGACCTTAATGAAGACCTCGTCTGGGTTGAACTGCTCGCGTAGCTTAACTACATCGAACGGTGTCTCGGTGGTAAGCGCAAAGTTAAGCGTAACCTTCCACTCACGAGGGACTGAATGCCACTGCCGGATAAGCTCTGAGATGGCCTCATTAGAGAGTACACCTCGGTGCTGTAACCACTGGCGGTACTCATGGTCGGTCGAATGAATGCTGAACTGTAGCTCAATGTTATCGAACCGTGATAACTGATTAACTAGCTTGACGCTGTGCGAACCAAACCCAATGGTACTTACTTGAATACGTACATTAGGGAACATCGTTTGAAGCGTCTCAATGGCCTCACAGACGGCCTCGCTATTCATCGCTGGCTCACCCATACGAGTGAACAGAATGCGGAACAGCTTGGCATCCATAGGGTCATGACCTGTCTGGTCGATAGCCCATAGAACCTGCTCAATCATCTCGTTAGCTGTTAGGTTACGCCAGCCCTGACGCTCGGTCAGCTTGTTGACGGCGCAGAACTTACACTTAACGGGACAGCCTGATTGCGTACTGATGCCCACCATGAACTTCTCAGACCAATGCACACTGTCGTGCTGATTGTAATCCACACGGTTGTCTGTACGGCCTGTGCCTCGCATCTCGGTAGCAAGAGGTAGGCATGTGGCTGTTGTCTCAATACGTTTACCATCGTCCAGCTCTAAAGCTGCTACGAAGCCATTAGTAAAGTCCTTACGGTTTAGTTCTTTCATGAGTACTTTCTCTGGGTTAGTTCTTTGATAGTGCGGCGGCATTCGATATGACCTTCACCAAGGCCATACCTGCGATTACCTTCTACACAGAGCTGTGCGAAGGTTGGTTCTTTTTTAGGGAGGCGGTGACCTTGAAGAGGCTTTCGGTCTTCTCAAGACTGTCGCCGTTCGCTAGTGCTATACGTATCCGTTTAGGTGTCTCCCGTACCTCGGTGATAGTTGTACGGTCAAGACAAGGCCTTCCACCGCGACGGATGCGTCCGGCCACTATGACCTCATCTCCTACGGATAGCTCATTACCAAGGAAGTCTTTAGGCATTAGGCATCTCCTGCCCACAGGAAGGACAACACTTAGGAGCGTCTTTCGGGATCTCTTGCCACTCTGCGTGGCTGTACGTCCAATCAATGCCCCATGAGTAGTCCCATACTTCCTCGCATTCATAGAGTTTGCCTTCGTGCTCTGCTCGGCAGATGACTGTACCTGAGCCGTGCTTAGGGACATGGTCGTTGTCAAAATCACAGGCATCTGCAAGGGTCTTGAAAAGCTCTGGGTCGGAGCTACGTGTAATCACATTACTCATTGCTCATCTCCTTGTACTTCACTGCCTTAGCGATCTCTTGCTCAAGCGCATCCTTACCGCCAGCTCGTAGCCGATACTTCAGGATGTTACCGAGACAATAAGCTTTCCAGCCTGCCTCACCATAGATGGCCGTAAGCGAGGCCTTGATGACGTCTTTAGCTTCCACGTCTTCAATCACTTCGTAGTGCTTAGGGTTATTCACCATGTCTTCGACCTCTGGTAGAGCTGAGGCGATTAACTTGAAACGTGAATCCACTATGACGCTCGTCTGCCCGTCTTCGCGTGCAACTGTAATTGATACGGGAGATACTCTTGTTACTTGAACAACTTCACCCTTACGGAAAGCAATCCCATCGACGCATTCGAGCTTGTCGCCTACCTTAACGCCTGCTGCTATTAGTTCTGTCCTGTCCATTAGCGGTCATCTCCTTCGCCTACCAAAGTGTCACGCTCAGCGCGGCCATTCAGTTTGTCTAAGTTACCTGTAGCAACATCTTCGAGGGTAAGACCTAGTTCGTTAGCTGCTGCTGCAACCTGCCATAACACATCACCCAGTTCTTTCTTAAGGGCGTCACGTAGGTCTTGGTCATCAGAGTCTTGAGGTTCGGCTGCGAAGCCTACGGCCTCTTCCATCGTCACACCGAACTTACGCTGGTACTTGGCGAGCTTACCTGCCACTTCACCGACCTCTTCTTGAAGTCCGACGAACGGGTAATCAGGGAAAGCGTAACGAGCGAAGACAGTCGCCTGCTGTTGGTAGTCATTTAGTTTCATTGGAATATCTCTTGATTGGTTAGGATTATTCACATAGGCCACCGGACGATGACCTATAGGCTTAACCCTTAGTCTGCGAGCTGTGATAGCTTGCGGTTAAGGTTCTCAGCGACAATGCAGTTCTGCTGGTTCTCAGCAATCTTGGCGTTCGTAGCTTCGATATGTTTCTCCAAGGCAACCTCACGCTTAGCGGCCTTCATACCTTCTTTCTTGGCGGTCTGGGCGGTGAGTTTGATTAGGAAGTTGATAGTCTTGGTGATACAGCGGATAGCAAACATTACTTATTCCCCATGTGGTATAGAGGAACTGCTTGTGTACCTTCGCCAGCCATCAGAGTGCTTGGTACTGCACCCTTCCATGACTTCATACGTTGCATGTCTACATCGATACGACGTGCTTCTAACAGGTTACTCGTCAGTGACTTAGCGATTGCCTTGTTACCTTGTGCTTCCTTGTTAGCTGCGTACAGCTTGGCATCAGCGTCTTTCTTCTGACGATACTCAGAGGCATCAGCGGCTTGCTGCTTCTCGTAGAGAGCGGCATCTGCATTAGCTTTACGGGCTGTTGCGTTATGCTCTGCTGACTTGGCCTTGGCTTCTGCCTTAGCTGTGTCACGTGCGTAGATAAGCTTCTCTTGAGCTAGGCGAGCTTGCTCCTGAGCTTCTTGCTCCTCAAGCTGCTTGGTACGTACGATAGCATCACGAATAACCCTCGGTAGCTCAATGTCCTGAATGTATACAGCGTGAATCTTAACGCCATAGTTCTCAGTCGCTTTAGTCAGGCCATCCATAATGTCAGTCTGAAGCTGTACCTGAGTCTTATCATCGAACAGGTCTTGAGCCTTCTCTACCGAGCGACCTGCTTCACGTAGTAGCGATAGGAGCGGTTGACGTAGTAACTTATGTTCTACTTCAGCCATCGTACCGACTGTGCCACGTAGTTTTGGCGTTGCGTTACCATCGACTGACCACATGATTGTTACGTTAGCGTTCGACTTGAACTTATCCTTTGAGGGGATGGTCACGTTGTTCAGCTCGTAGGCGTTCTCTTTGATGTCATAGGTGTCAAAGGAGGCCAGCGGGTTCACCAAGTGGAAGCCTTCATAAAGCTCCTGTTGCTGTACCTTACCGAATACGACAGGTACTTTTACTTCACCTGCTCCTACAGTTGTGAATGGTTTAAGAGCAAGTACGGTTACAAGACCGATAGCCACTAGGCCACCAGTTACGATTGATTTCATGTTCATATTAAGTTCTCTGAGTTATTGAGGTTTGAATTGAAGCTTGTTGGTGTCAAAGCAGTATTCGCCATGACGTAGAATGCGAGCGACCATACCGTTCTGATAACAGTATTCGCCTGAATGACCTGTCTTGAGGTAGGCCGATTTGACCATCTCTGCTAGGTCGTCTGTGGGCTCTTTCTTCCAGCGAGTCTCTGTCTGCCCTTTACGAGCGCCTGACTTAAACTCGTGAAGCGTCTCCACGTAGATAAACGGGATGTCTACCATTGAGGCTGCTGTGCCTCCACCGATACCCTTACACCCATCGTAGCCGTCGGTCTTATCGCCCATGAGCCACTGGATGTAATAAATCTTGTCAGCCTCTTCGACTGACTGAAGCCACGGCGAGAAGTCCTTATCAGGCGTGTAATGCCATGCAGGGACAGACTTCAGGTCTTTATCAACCGTCACGATTACCTTGCGGTAGTCAGGGTCGCCATAGAATTCTGGGTCGGTGGCGTAGATGCCCATAATGTCGTCGGCCTCAAGCCTTGGGTTCTCCAAGACCTGATAGTTCTGACGGATATACTCAAGGGCAATATCGAGAATGATTGGCCGCGAGATGTACTTATTGACCAAGGCCTCGCGGTTACTCTTGTAGGTGTGCATGACATCCTTACGCCAGTTATACTGACCTGAGATGCACATGAACACGTTCTCTTTGCGGCATGAGATATCCTTACGAAGCTGCTCTACGCGAGCATCAATAGCTCGGTACAGTTCGTTCTCGTTTACCTCTATGTTCCAGATGCCGTTAATCTGGTGAGTGAAGTAGAAGCGGTCGATGATTTGCTGGACGTCCTCTGGTAACTCAAGTGTCCAAAGACCGTCGTCCCACCTTACGCGCTGCTGCACGGCTGCTGCCATCTGGAACGCAATCCAGTCAGCGTCGAATAGACCTATAGTCTTCATTGGTGTAGTCCTAAAGAGGGAGGAAAGGGATAGCGACGAATATGATTAACATCGCGCTGATAAACAGAAGTTCAGGAAGGAAGCGCATTGATTATGCCTTCGGTTCTGGTGGTGACTCTTCGTCCTTGTCTGTACGGACGCACTTAAAGCGAGCATGGCGGAACTTACCTTTAGCGGTAATGTCCATGCATTCCACTTCAATAAGAGTACCTACTAGCTTGCCTTCAGCGTGGAGCTTCATGAACTCCTCACGTTCTTCATCTGAGAAGCCCGTGCCTACAGAGCCATAGGCCGTCAGCAATGAGCCTAGCTTGCCAGCGTGCTTACCGTTACCTTCCTTCATGCCTGTGACCTTTACGTCATAGGTCTGCTCACCTTTAACCTTAATCCAGACGCCATCCTTAAGGCGGCGCAAGACTAGACCTTCATGACCATCAGCCATGACACGTTCCAAGGTTGTCTGAATGAAGTTAGCTGAAGGGTTGTTCGCGGTGAACAGCTTCATACGAGGGTCTACATTAGGTGACAGCTCATAGATATCATCCATAGAGGTAGCAACCGTATCGTGTGTGCTAGTAATGCCTTGCGATGTCCCCAAGTCCTTACGGAAGAACTCTGCATCCTGAATATGCTCAGGGATAACAGGTAGGTTACGTAAAGGTTTATTGCGACGAGATACGATGATTCCATCTTCATTCCTTGTGAGACGTATGCCATCCATTTTGATAGTGAACAGGTACTCGCCCTTAAGCGACTTACCGTTCCAATCGCGTGCTTTCTGAGGATTAAAAGACATGAGATACCTCACGCTTCACCGTTACACCGTGGAGTGCAATCTCAGATAAACAGAATGGGTTACGTAGCTGATAGTGGTGATGTGTCGGGATAGCTAACATGCATGCGGCATGATGCTCGCTTAGTAGCTGGTCAAACTCATCGTTCGTCAGTTCGATATAATCAATGTCTTTCACGAGCTGTTTAGCTTCACGAACAGCCTCGTAGACCTTCTCGGTCATCGACTTCTTATAGATAACTTTCATTAGATACCTTAGTGTTTGGGGCGTTGGTTGTTCAGGGTGATGTATGTGAGGGTTAGCGTGCCTACCACTAGGATGGGTAGAGCGATGCTTAGTGGCATGGGTACTCACCACGTGCCTGACGTAGTGCATCGCGTGCCGTGCAGTAGTGCTGAGGGCGTACCGTGATGGTCTTCATGACATCATCAGGAATCAGGTCACGTTCAGCATGTAGGTACGTAACCGTATCGAAGACGGCTAGCATTAGGTGATGGATGTCTGTCGGAGCTTTTAGCTCTTGCGCCAGCTCTACCCATTCAGCGTCGTTAAGTTCAATAGCTAGAAGCTCCCGCTTAGGATTCTTCTTCATCATTTCAAGTGCTTTCTCACGGATGGTTGCTTCTAGTGATTTAAATACGAACTTCATATTGATTACCTTTAGTTGGTTGGTTATTTAAGTCTTCTTTCGATTGGCTCTGGAAAAAGGGACTCTCTGCCTAAACACGGACAGAGAGCCAAAAGGAGAGTGAGCAATTAGATATGACTCAGAACGAATCGAAAGAAGCCCTCGGACAACTTAAAGTCATCCGAAGGTTGTTCTTATAGGTGGCCTTAAAACCTTAGTGAGTTTCTAGCCATGAGCTGCCGACGTTATATTCAGCATCGAGAGGACACTCGAACTTGTAGAAGGACTCCACAAACTTCATAGCGTCTTTACAGGTTTGTCCTAGCGTATGAGCGATTTCAGGTGTACGACAGGCTACTTGGATTTCATCATGCACCCACGCTGAGTAAGCGTAGTCACCATCGAATCCATGCTTATAGCCCTTAGCCTTCATCATGTGGTCAACTACGACGCACCAAAGCTTACACACTGCCCCACCGTCAGACTGAAGCTGAGAGTTTAGGGAGCTGTGCTGAGACCTTGTGTATATCTTACGACCGTCTAGGCCGTCCACGAAGCCGTCATCCTTCGCACGCTTCTTACAGGCTTTGATTAGCTTACCTAGTGCAGGTAGGCCGTTCAGGAAGGTCTTCTTAA
Source organism: Vibrio sp. SCSIO 43137 (assembly GCF_028201475.1). Classification (NCBI taxonomy): domain Bacteria; kingdom Pseudomonadati; phylum Pseudomonadota; class Gammaproteobacteria; order Vibrionales; family Vibrionaceae; genus Vibrio; species Vibrio sp. SCSIO 43137. The sequence goes on from NZ_CP116383.1 coordinate 1,845,379, forward strand.
CCTCTTTGCCCTTCAAGATGTGGCACACCATCTCGCGAGTCCAGCGGATACCCCGTCGCTTGAGCTGGTTGATAACCGGTACGTGAGCACCTTCAGCCTTCCAGCGTTGATAGTCTTCTTCGGAGTAGCCTATAAGCTGTCCGATAAGTTCATCACCACCGCCGTAGAGGAAAGCGTATATGAAGGTCTTCGCCTTATTACGGGCATCATCATGCTCGTCGTTATGCTCGTCACGAATAGTGCCTTTAGCTATGAAGCCAGCGGCCTGAGCGTTCTCCCAGTGAATGTCACCTTCAAGTATTACCTTGATGTAAGCGCCTTTATCCCACGGAGACATCTTCGCGCCTAAGCATCGAAGTTCGAGACCGGAGGCATCCGAGCCCATGAGCACCCACCCTTTAGGGACGGTGAAGCATTGCCGACAGTCAGTACCGTACGGCTTACCTTTAGCAGGTACTTGGGCGATGTTAGGGAAGCTATGCGTAGCACGTCCCGTAACCGCACCGTTCGGGTTGATTGAGCCATGAATGAACCCTTCCTGCGTCACCACTCGTAACCATGCCTGCTTGCCTTCGGCTATCTGTCCGATACGCTTATTCAGCATAAAGAACTCTTTAAGCGCCTGAGCTTCAGGAATGTTCACGTGTTCTAAGGTGTCGTCATCAATCTTAGGTTGCCCACTATCCGTGAAGATGGTGAAGACCACGCCTGCCTCTTGGAGCACCTTCGCACAGTGCGCCCTTGAAGCTGGATTGAATGTGACCTCTTTGAGCTTGGTATAAGGTGCGTCCTTGGTGTACGAGAAGCCCATGCGATTCATAGAGCGTTTCGGGTAGGTGATGCCGTTAGCTGCCCACCATGAACCAAAGCGTTCTACGAGCTGCTGTCGGATTCTTTCTCGGTCACCTAGTAACTTGAAGTAGAGCTGTTCAGCCTTGTCTACATCGAGCTTGAAGCCGTTACGCTCCTGCTGCGACATAAGCCACTGAATCTCATGCTCAAGCCTCATCGCTTCATAGGTGGTGTCATTCCATGACTTCATAAGTCGACGGATTAACTTGATTGTTACTACTACGTCCTGTTCGCAATATTCGAGCATGGGTTCATTGAATACTTCCCACGCATCTTCCTGTTCTCCGTAGTCGCCCTTAAACTCACCTAAGCGGTAACCCCAAGCCTTTAGGCCTTGAGAACCTAGAAGCTTCGGCGGGAGAACCCATCCGGTCACCTCTCGGCCTTGCTCCATTGCTCGGTAGCGTTTAACAGCGGGGATGTCCCTATCTTTAATGTTCGAGAAGATAAGACGTGCCATGACTAGCGTGTCTATCATCTTCGTTTCATCAAGAGTCCAATGAGGGTAAAGCTTACGTAAAGCTGGCACATCGTAGTTAATGCCGTTGTGTGCTATGACGACGTCGGCTGCGTGCAGATCCCTGAGTAACAGGTCATATTGGAAAGGACGGTAGCGAGTTACTTCGCCTGTGACGAGGTTTATGCAGACCGCGCAATGGAACTTAGAGACCGTGGGCAGTAAGCCGTTAGTCTCTATATCGAATGCGATAATGGTCTTGTCTGTGTAACCTGTCCGTAAGTAATCCGCGAGTATGTCTAAAGCTTTATAGTTGCGGAGTTTGAACAATTAAAATGAATCTCCTGACTGGTCTTGGAAAGGACACTCATCGCCTGCCTCACTTCGTTCTGAATAGATACCTTTAGCGGTGCAGTAAGCCATAGGCACAACGAGGCCGAGTGAGTTACCTGTGAAGCGGTCTTTAAGGACACGTACGTAGGTAGTGGTTCGCTCTGTCTCATCATCAGCTTGCTGGTCTCGCTCAAGACCTATCATGAAGTAAGCCCAGAAGCCGATTGCTCGTGAACCTTTGAATTGACGGATGGTGACTCGTCCACCTTCTTCATGGGACTTGCCCATCTGTGGAGTTGTCAGGTGTGATATAACGATGAGTATGACTTTACGTTGCTTAGCGAACTCAGCCATCTCAGCGGTGATACGTTCAAGTTCGGCCTTCTCGTCCTTCTCGTCCACACCTGTAGCCAGTGCGGTTAGATGGTCGATGTAGAACACCTTCGTACCCATAGCGGCCTGATAAGCCATACGAGCCTTAACAGCATCCCAATCCGACATCCCGAAGGAATCAAAGAGGTCAATCTTGTCTGTGGCCTCAAGAGCGTCGAAAGCTTCTTCGTACTCTTGCTCTGTCCAGTAGCCCTCATCGCCTTCTTCCATAGGAACGTGAAAACGTTTAAGCCTGTGTTTACCCATGAGACGTTGAGCTGTCTCTACGACATCCTGCTCCATGAAGAAGCCTGATACCTTTAGGTCTAACTCGGCGACGTCGTATTCCATCTGCTGCGTCAAAAAGTCAGTCTTACCGACACCCGTCCCCGCACCTACCACAATGACGTCACCTTCGCGGCGTCCGTAGGTCTTAGCGGTTAGAGATGGAAGAAACCATGCGTAGCCGGGTTCGGGAGTCTTGCGCTCCATAACACGTGAACGTAGGTCTCGCAGGGAGACCATGCCTTCAGGTTTATAAGCTTCTGCATTCCAGATGGACTTAACCAGCTCATCCGTACAGCCGCCTAAAAGCATGTCGTTCGGGTCTTTCATCGATAGACGGGCTATCTTGATGTTAACCACGCCCATTAGAGCTTCAGCGGCCTTACGCCCTGCTTCTCGGCCTTGGTCGTCCATGTCGAAACACAGCACAACCTCATCGAATAACTTAAGGAAGTCGATACAGCCTAGAAGGTTACGCTTGGCACTCTGTACGCCATTGGGTAGTGAAACTACCGGATACTTATTGCCCTGAACTTGGGAGACGGTCAGCATGTCAATCTCACCTTCAGTAACGACAAGACGCCTACCGCCTGACCATAGGTGCATCCCTATGAGACAAGCTTTAGGGATCTTCCCGTTAACCGAGAAGTGCTTATCACGGAAGCGTATCTTCTGTGCGACAAGCTTGTTCTCTTCGTCTCTTACGTTACAGATGTGCGCCTTCTCCATGCGCTCACTGCCGGAGTGCCATGCCTCGCCTAACACGTAACCGAACTTACGGCATGTCTCCTCGGTAATGCCTCGTGCTTTGAGAGCCTGAAGTTCACCACTGATAGGAGTGAAGTCGATGGGTTTAGCGGCTGCTTGGTCACCTGAAGGAGTGCCACCCCTTACTTTCTCGCAGGAGTAGCAAAAGGTGTGACCGTCAGAGTATTCAGCTAGAGCGTCAGAAGAACCACAGTCGTCACAAGGAAGCCCTCGTGCGATTAATACTGATTCATCATGTTCACTCACTTGTAGACGGCCACCTCACGCTGTAATACAACGTTCTTAACCATCTGCTCGTACTTGGTATTGATTTCAAGACGTTTACGCCAGTTGTACACACCGTGTAGCTCGGCGACCTGTGCGGCCTTGAGTACAGCGATGCGCGATTCAAAGTCAGGTACGTAGCGGACATAGCCGTCAACTCGTTTACCGTTGTTACCTTGCTTCAGCGCGTGGTGGGTGTCTTTAAGGGCATAAGCGATAGCACTCATGCGGGTGATGCCTAGTTCATAGGCTGCGATATGGGCATCGACGTACCCATGACGGTTAACGTAATTGATGACCGCCTCTTGTTGTGTAGTGGATGTTTTCATTCTATAGAATCCTCGTGTTGTTGAATCCTATAGGTGGCCTTTAATCCAGATAGACGATGGAAGCGTCGGGATATAAGGCTTCGAGCGAATCCAATGTACGCTCTAGGGTGGTTACCTGTTCCTCGGTCATGGTGTCAGGACTCGATACAACCTGCACAAAGATGGACTCATCTAGTACTGTGGTGTCCTCTACATCTACGTTGCCGTAGACCTCAAGGTCGTTTAAGTCGAGCACCGAACCGTCGCGCCGAACGAGGATATGAGCACCGTAGCCACGGACGCATCGCTGCCTGTCCATTGCCATGATGTCGAAATCACTCAGATCTTCACGTCCAGTGTCGGTATAAATGACCGCAATGTAGGAAGTAGCTTTTCTTTTAAGAAGTTTCGCCATTTACTTTCCTCTAGTTCTGTTATCTTGATGGTTAAACCCTCCTGCCCTCTTGGAACTAATACTTTGTATAACTTCAGGACATAGACGAACTTGTCATCGAACTTGTAACGCTTTTGAAGGACGTCAAGCATTGATTTAGCTGCATTGTCTAGGTCTGAGGCTTTATTGGAGTAACGCACTATCGCTCGGACGGATAGCTTAGTCTCTTTAGGGATGGTTATGTCAGGAAGACCGCGAGCGACCTGCATCTCCCACCGACGGTATGCCGATGATTTGACCTTGCGGCCTTGATACATGTCGTTCGCGCTCATTGGTTTAACATCAATGTTGATGTCATGCTGAGTGATTAGAAGTCGCCTTCTTCCTCAAGCGGTTCGTTGCCTTCTTGGTCATTGAAGCCGTCGGCGTCCTCGTCGTACGAGTAACCACCTTCATGCGCTCCAAAGCCGTAAGACTCTGCCGAACGGTTGTCACCGCCGCCGCTACCTTGCGATAGCTCAATGATTTGAACAGCTTTAAGCTTCAGGGTTAGACCTGATACCGTTACTGTCATCATCTTGCCACCTTCGCGGTACTTCTCTTGTTTACTGTAAGGCCATACTTCAGCACTTACAGCGATACGAGAACCGCCGAATACTTGAGGTTTCTTCAGAATGCGCTTACCACTCGCGTCGTAGAACGTAGGTTCAGGTAAGATAACTTCACCTTTATATTCAAAGGCTGATTGTTTAACTCGGAAGAAGAACTCACCGTCTTTCTCTATCAGGATGTCAGCTAGTTCACCCTTGCCACCCTTCTCGTTCTGGTAGAAGGCTTCAAGTTCGTCCTGAAGTTGGCCTAACACCGCTTGAACTTGCGGGTCGTTCGGGTCAACAACAAGGTCAACCTTATAGACGCCGTTCTTGTTATAGGCTGTGTCTGGTTTGTTTAGCCAAGGGTATTTAGCTGTGCCGATAGGAAGTGTGATTAGAGTTTTCTTTTGTTTTGTCATTAAGTGGGAATGTCCCTCCATAGGTTTGATTGTTTGATAAATGAATGAACAAAATGTTTGAATCAAGTTGTTCTTATAGGTGGCCTTAAATAGACCACCTCAATATCACTTCTGTTTCATACTCACATGTGAGCATAAGCTACGCAAAGGCGAACGCACTCTCCTTGATAAGCTCAAGGTTAAGGTTACCGTACTCTGGTAGCTCAAGGAAGTCACCGTGTTTATCAGGATGACATTGCATCTTGAACTCGGCCTCTAGTTCCTTAAAGACGTCCGTCTCACTGAACATTAAGACCATCGCCTCACGTATTACCGCAAAGAACACCTCTGTATTACCTGCGTGCGTCCCGAAGCTGTCATGAATCAAAGCGAAGTGCTTAATGCCGTGCTTCTCGAACGCTAGGTTAACCAACATCTGCAAGTGGCAGCTATCCAAGCTATGTACGACGTTAGGTGCGATGCTGTTAGCCGCTTTGTTCGCGTCATAATCTAGCGATTCGTCCTTTATATTAAGACGGCGGCGTTTACCTAGCATCACGCACTTCACCTGACGGTCACGCTCAATGCGATACTCTTGCAGTACTGGGAAGCCTAAAGGCGTCGTCCATGTAACAGGCGCATTGGCTGAAGCGATAAGCTTGGCTGCCTTCTGCATCCAGTCCATAGCCATAGCCGCACGCTTAACAGTACGCTTAACCGCAGGATACGCATGAGCCGCCATTAGACGAGCCGCTTGGTTACCGTTACCAGCGAAGTGCCATACAGCATCCTCACCACGGTTACGCTTAGCGGTGTACTTCTCGAACGCTGGCTTAATGATGTCTTCCATGCACTGCTCTTGAAAGCCGAACTGCGCCGAGCCATAGCAATAAGTCATTACGTTACGCTTCACTGTCCCACGGTCGATACCAAAGGCAAGCCATGCATAGGCCTCAGTGATGTTATAGTACGCAGCCCTCACCTTCGAGACCACAGCGGCCTCACCCTTCTGACGACGGTCTAAAGCCAGCTCATAACAAGCTTTGAAGTCACCATCAGGGCACTCAGCATAGAAGACGCGCTTAGCTGTACTGTACGCCTTAACTGCCGCCTGACTAGAAGTGGTGCATCCTCCTACGATACGCTTGAACTCCTCTTCTACCTGCTCGGCCACTACGCGATAGATATCCGCAACTGTATCCGACGGTATCAGGTTCACGTGTTGACCAGTGTCCTCACAACGTAACGCTGCGCCTAGAATCTGAAGACCTGAGCAAGAGCCGTCTAATGCAATCGGCAGATGCGACACATACTCACTAGCGAGCACCATTGACCAAGCTTCGGACAGCTCTGTAGCGCAAGCTATAGCCTGCATTGGTTTATCTGCTGTCTTAAGGAAGTCCACGCAATCCCGTGGGTCATTCGCTAAGGCGATTATCTGCTCCTTATGCTGCTCCACCCAAGCGACGCGCTCCTCAAAGGTGACCTTATCGACTCCCATGAGGTTAGCCATGTGTATCATTAGCCACTTCATGCCGTGCTTACCTAGCTTCTTACCATCAGCAAAGCGAAGTAGAGCCTTAACAAAGTCAGCGCCTTGGAAGTTCAACTTAGATACCGGATAGACGCGCATACGCTTATCGCCTTGCCACGGCACAAAGAACCGCTCATCGTCCTCATACTTACGTGCCATCTCGACGAGGTTCACGAATGACGTGAGCTTACTGTTCTCACGCGCCTGCATTATGTAGAATTCACGGCACGCCTTCTGGTACTCCTTCACGCGGTAGTCATCATCAGCCAGCCCCACAGGTTTAGGTGGAGTGTGCTCCTCTATACGTAGCTTATGCATCGCAGGTAGCTTGATGTCCATAGCCCACGGTATCTGCTGCTCAACGAAGATATCTAGCCACTTAAGGATGGTCTTATTGATAGCAACAGGCGTCTCTTGAATACGGTTCAGCGCATCATACACACCTTCCATACCTGCTGTACGTAGCGTCCTCAAGTAGTCCTTATTACGTGTCTTAATCATTGACAACGGGCGGTTCGCTGGCGACAGGTAAGCACCGCGTGTAAGCGTCTCAGGACTCCAACGAGCAGGCGGCACAACCATAGGAGCATAAGCAGGACGCATGATGCGAGCCATCTCCTCACGACTCTCTTCAATCCAGTGCATCATCTCTGCCTGCGCTATTAGATGAGGACGAGTAGCAATGCTGTTGTTAGCCTTACGTTCAGCCCGTAGCTCAATCTTGAACCAGCCTGTCATCTGAACGAGAGCCTCAAGAAGCGCATTGCCAATCTGCACGCGCTCCTCTGGTGTTAACTTAAACCAATCCATACCCGCCGTACGGATGATAGCCCACTTAAGCGACTCCCTCTTATGGGACGTGTCCTTCTTCTTCTCCATGTTACGAGCAGCAACAGTACCGAGGCCACGGTCTGTCTGCATTAGTAGATGGTAGTTGACCTCATCTTCGATAGCATGAGCGATAGCATGAGCGACATTACCTAACGGGCGTACATCCGACACACCCTCGATAGCATGGTGCAGTGTAAGCGTCGCAACTACATCGTAATGAGGGAACACGTGCCTAAAGAACTCCTTCAAGACGTGCTGACGGCCTCGTGTAGCTTCTTCTGTAAACCCTTTAAGGAACGTAGCGAAAGCGTCTAGGTTTGTTTGAAGTAGAACCGCCCCATAACCGGCCTCTGTCTCACGTCCATTACGTGCTGCTTCATTGAACGCCTCCATAGCCTTCAGGTAACGTTCTTCCCTCATGGTGTACTCTAGGTCTATCTGCTTAACGTAATCATCACGTGAGAAGCCATCAGCGATCTCTAAGCCTAATAGCTCCGGCGATGGCCGTTCATAAGCGATAGTGTCTCCGTTTACTGTAAAGGTATTGCGAAATGTCATTGGGTATCTCCTGTTGTCTTCCGGCCTCCGCCTATAGGTGGCCTAATTAAACATGCAAAAAAACTGCATAAAGATTCTTAATGCTTTCTTGCTGTTTCGAAGGAGAGATAGTGGCGAGGCCTCCATCAACTCGGAGGCGTATTGTACTCACATGTGAGCATGAAGCAACAAAAAAAGGCCAACCCTTATGAGGTCAGCCTTCTGTTTATTGTTTGCGCATATTTTGCGTGGGGATTTTACTCGGTAGCGAGCACAAAACAGGGGATTTTAAATCCCTTGTGTCTACCAATTCCACCACCAGGGCATGCAATAATTTATTGCGATGCTGCTAAACGAAACGTTAGTACACCATCTTAAATACCGGCTTTAAGCCACTATTTATTAATATGGAGGCGCGTCCCGGAGTCGAACCGAGGTCCACGGATTTGCAATCCGCTGCATAGCCACTCTGCCAACGCGCCTTTGTTTTTAGGGGCTTGCCCCTGAGAACGAGTGGTACTTTAACGGATTATGATTTTGAGTCAACAAAAAAATAATTTATTTTAATCAACCGGTTATTAGGCCATCGATATGCACAAAAAGATATCACAATGGTGATAATTAAGCCGTTCAGACAAACTGTATAGTCGTTGTTTTAACAGCAAGATCTTATCAGTAGCCTTTGCTACTTGACACTTGTGCCGGTAATTCAGTTATTATTGACCACCTAGTTAGTAATCAGGTATTTGAATGTTCACCAGCAGCAGAAAAATCTGGATAGCCCTTTTAACACTGGTCGCTTTGTCGGTCATCAGTGTTGCTGACTATACCCCTTCTGCAGTATCAAAACGTTCAGCTTTCGATCCTGCTATTACTACTCAAGCGCATATTTCTGATGCTCACTGCACCGACCAAGTTGAGCTCGATGAAGTGGATTCATCAGAGCAAAGCTGTTGTACCAGTGCCTGCCCAGTCAGTTTTCCCGTCAGCTCTGCTATACATAGAGTAATAACACAGCCTTCCCGGCTGGCACTAATAGCAACTGAAACGTCAGCAAAATCTGACGCATTTAATAATGCTCTGTTTAAACCTCCTATTAGCTAAGTTCCGTTTACTTTTTAGCTTTAATTTCAAGTATCTATATAATATCGTACGGCTTTTCGTTCCTATCATGGCAACTATATAGAGAACACTTAGCCCTAAATGGAGCGCGATTAATGAAAACCCTATTTACTTTTATAACCACACTACTAATTTCTTTCTCACTTCAGGCAAAACAGTTTACTGAAGGTGACTACTATACTGTTCTGGATCAGGAAAAATCCACTACTCCTGTTGTTACAGAGTTCTTCTCTTTTTATTGCCCTCACTGTTACAGGTTTGAATATGTAATGAGTGAACTTAAAAATGCCATTCCTGATAATGCCAAACTGCAAAAAGTACACGTCTCCTTTATGGGAAACAGTATGGCCACCCCAATGGCAAAAGCTTATGCCACTATGGTCGTCCTTGGCGTTGAAGAGACAATGGTTCCGGAGATGTTCCGTCAGATTCATGAGCTTGGCTTCAGACCACCAACGAAAGCCGCACTAAGACAGATATTTCTCGATAACGGTGTCAATGCCGCTGATTTTGACGCTGCCTATAACGGCTTTGCCGTCGATTCAATGCAAAAGCGTTTTGATAAACAGTTCAACAACAGCACATTACGAGGCGTTCCGGGCATTCTGGTTAACAATAAATATCTGGTTAAATCGGACAAAGTAAAAACCTATCAGGAGTACTTTGAGTTGGTTAATTACCTGCTTAAAAAATAACTTCCTACGCTTCCGGTTCTTTGCCGGAAGCTTTCCCCTCCGATTAGTTCTTATATTTCATCCTCTTTCCTCTCTTCTGAATATATGCGGAAGACTTATGTTTACCTGCAATTTACCTGTCTGTACATATAATCAGCAAAATTGTTAAAGAAATGTAGGGCTATGCCGATATCAAATTACAGTCATAATATTGGAAGGAGAAAAAGCCATGTTTATGATCATTCAACAAGAACGCGGGGGTGTCTCTGAAATGGCACACTCTAAGAATACCGGGTTTGCTAAACCCCATGTCCCTGAGAATGAAGCCTTAAACGCCAAGCAAAGGAAGCAGGTGAATGAGCGCTTTCAGGTTCAGGATGATATTCAGTTAAAAGAGTCTATGCGGGCTATCCAGTCTCTGCTCAGCTATCTGAACACAGGGTTAGAGGCTAAAATGGCAACTCAGTCAGGGCAGTCATATATTGCGATATACGATGTTAAGTCAGAGAGATTGGTTAAAACGCTGTCACTTTCTCAGATTCAGTCCCTCTCTGATGGCGGCTCAATTCTGAATAAAGCAATATAGGGGCATACAGGACTGCACGGGCGAGACAGTCCTGAATGCCGCCTTAGTTATTGGGTTTTAAATCTTCCGACAACACCAGCTAATTCTGTTGAAAGTTGCTCCAGTCTGAAGGATTGATTTTCCGACTCAACCGATGCCTCACGCGCTTTATTTGCTTCTGTGTGAATACTCTCCACATTTCTGTTTATCTCTTCAGCGACGATATGTTGTTCTTCCGCAGCGGTAGCGATCTGTGATGTCATGTCTCCAATGGATATTACAGACTGATTAATCGCTTCAAACACCGACTTTGTCTGTTCCGTCATCTCTACTGTTTTACCTGAAAACTGCATACTTTCAGATAGCCTGCCGGACACCAGTTCCGTCTGCTCCGTCAGGTTACGAATCATCACATCAATCTCTTCTGTCGACTCCGCAGTGCGCTTTGCCAGACTTCGCACTTCATCGGCAACCACTGCAAAACCTCTGCCGTGATCTCCGGCGCGTGCCGCTTCAATGGCGGCATTGAGTGCCAGAAGATTGGTTTGGTCTGCAATTTCACGAATCGTATCCAGAATTGATGTGATTCTGCCTGACTCCTGTGCCAGCTTCTGCATAGAGTGATTAGATTCCGAAACCGTGCTCTCCAGTACATTCACCAGTTCAGATGTGCTCTGGATAAACTCGCGACCACTCTCAACGTGATCCAGTCCCTCAGAAGCCGCTGTCGCTGTGCGGTTACAACTCTCGGCAACATCATTGGATGTAGCCACCATCTGATTAAATGCCGTGGCCACCTGCTCCAGCGATCCCGATTGCAATACGGAGATCTGTTTTACTTTCTGTGAGGTTTCATTAGTTTGAACAGAGGTTTTGTTAACACTATCGGCATTCTGTTTAATCTCTTTCACCAGATCATTAATGGAGCTGACAAAATGGTTAAATGCAGACGCCATTTCCCCAATTTCGTTGTTTTTCTCTATATCAATTCGCCTGGACAGATCACCTTCACCAGTAGCGATGTTTTTTAGTTCAGAGGTAATCCGGTTAATTGGGTTAGTAATTCGACCCGCCAGCCAGTAGCCAAATAAGATGAAAAGAATACAGAGCACTACACCAATAACGGTAGTGATGTATATAAGTGAATCAGCCGATGCAAACACTTCTTGCTGGGGAACAAAACCGATAAACTTCCAGCCCAATTCTGCGGAGGTATAGACATTCGCATACCACTTCTGTCCATCGACATAGATTTCTTTCAGGCCTGAGGCCGCTGAAAGGGTTGCCAGATCGCCTTCCAGCTCACTAAGTTGTTTAAAGTTACGTTCGCTATCAGACGGATCAGCCAGAACCACACCAGTATCTTCAACCAACATAATATAACCTGACTGACCGAAGGTGATTTCGTTTAGCATCTCAGTAAGCTTGTTCAGGCTAACATCCACTCCGACAACACCGCTCACTCCATTCTCACCTTTAAACTGAGTAAGCAGATCAAGAACCGGAGCTCCTGAGTTTAAGTCCATATAAGCCGGCGCTTTTATTACTCCGCCATTAAGCGCTTTCTGCCCTGCCAGATACCATGGCCGAACTCGGGGGTCCAGGTTGGCAATACTTTTACCACCCGGCCACTGAATATAGCCTCCCTCACTGGTTCCGAGGAACACATATGCTAAATCAGGACGCGCTTCACCAAACTCTTCAAATAGACGATAAACGTTGGCTTCGACATCACCATTACTCAAAGGGGTCATCTCTACAGCGGGACTATCCATGTAGCTGGTGACATTACTGCTGATAATCTTAACCTGACCAGTAGTGGCCAGATAAGAAGCGTCTTCAGCAAGACCGGAAATATAGAGAGAAAAAGTGTTATCTATCTGTTTAATTTCACTAAGGCTGTTCTGTTCAAACTGTTCAACCGCCTGCTCTCTTATCTGATAAAACACCAGTGAAGATAGTGCTAACACAGGAACCAGAATACTGGTCAGAATGGCCAGAATAAATTGAGTTCTAATTTTCATCGTCACAACACCCAGACACACAATAAATATATCTGTAATATATCAGCATGGGTAATTAATAAAAGTGACAGTTCCTACTAAATTGAACAGTTATGACGTGGTTCTCTTTTGAGGTAATCAATGTAATAAAGTAACCAGATGGTTACGAGTGTACATTCAAGGTAAGAAATAAGGTGGCAAGCAAAGAGTGAAGCCTTATCTGTGTGTCTGCCACTCAGCGCAGCTACGCATAATATTCCGCAGATTTAACAGACAAAAAAACGGCTCCTTAGCGAAGGAGCCGTTTTCGTGATTAATTAGCTAGTGAGCTTAGATTAACCAATAAGAGCTGGAATGCCCGGTAGCTGACCTACAACACCAAGAGCAACCACACAGATAATTACTGCGATAGCAGGTACAACGTATTTGTCTGCTGTTGAAAGGCTGTCCGCACGCTCTTTGTTACCAATGATACCAGTGTTGTCCAGCAGCATAGTCAGAGCCCAACCGAATACAGGGTTAACCAGTGCACAAGCAAACATACAGATACCAGCACTTTGAGAGCTACGAGAAGATTTAACCATCTGCATACCCGCTTCAAGTAGTGGCAGGAATACACCTACAAGCAGAGCAACACGCAGTACAGGTTCCCACATAGCAAGATCCATCGGATAACCAAGTACCGCTGCGACAACACAAAGAAGACCAGTCAGGATAGCACCACCCGGAATAGGACGCTTAGCGATCGCAGCCGGAATCATGTAAGTACCCCAAGATGATGCAAGGTTACCACCACCAAGACCGGCACCAATGATCTGACGTACAGAACATACCGCCATTGTGTCATCAACGTTCATCAGAGCTTTGTTTGCGCTCTTAGGATAGTTAAGTTCCTGGAATACGCGGTGACCAAGGAAGTCCGGAGACCACATTGCAACCGCAAGAATCGCAAACGGAATTACCGCGATGAAGTGCTCAAGCTGAGGCCAGCCAATCTGCCAACCCGTGTTTTCGCCCCACCAGTAGAACGGGCTCATGTTCGGAAGACCTGGCTCTGTAACGAACTCGAAAGGTACGCCCATTGCGAATGCAACAACACCGGCAATCAGTGAACAAAGAGGAATCGCCAGCCAGCGCTTCTCGATTTTAGCAAGGTAAGCGTAAATAATGATGGTTGTCAGAATAACCACAAACGAGACTGCGCCCTGACCTTCAGCGATAGACCAGTTCTCAAATTTACCTAGCTGACCGATAAGGCCAACGGCACCAAGATAGATCAGAAGACCACCACGTACACCTTCACCTGTCAGGTTAAGTAGTCGTGATCCCCCCTTGGTTGCACTCAAGATCAAGCCAAACACACCAACCATAATACCGAGGGCTAACGGATGTCCCCCGGCGGCGGCAATCAATGGTATCAAAGGGATCATAGGTCCATGGGTACCGGCCAGGTTTGTAAGCGGGTTAATAATTGCTGAGAAAAAGACCACAAAAATAGCGCCAGCAATAAGAAGTTCAAAACGAACGTTTTCAGCTACAAACTCAGGAGACAAACCAAACTGTGCTGCGAAAGCTGCAACCATCGCGGTAACCATAACCACTTTACCAATAGTTGCGGCAAGTGCAGGAACCCAGTCCTCTATCTCAATACCAAAATCACGGAATGGTAAGTGAACACGCCATCTTTTCAGATCCATTATCGATAGCTCGTGTTCTAAATATTCTGTCCTTGACTCAAACTCGCTCGCTTTTTTGCGGCGCTGTTGGTAAGTAGTTTGGTTACTCATGTCTTCTCCGACGGGTTAAATTACTAATCGCAAAGTCAGTCAACTTATTTAATATATTAATTTTTAATATGTTAACTAATAATCTGAATGTTTAGCTTACTTAACAAGTTAACTATTCAATTAGTATTATAAAGTATGATTCAACAGTGAATTTATATCATTACTAATCTCTGCATAAATATATTCCAGATCATATTTATGACATATATCTCATTATTTTTACCACTAAAGAAACCGAGTGCATAATATAAAAATCAAATATATTTGAACAATTCAACTTTTTTATATTCATATATATCAACCGCTTACATGAACAAAATAACAGAAAATAACCGCAAGATAACATTTATTTAACCTTTAAATAAAATCTAATCATTTTGAAAAAATATCAAATCACCCTATTTATTTCTAAGGGCAAATATAATGATTAACGCATTAATCATATTATTACCACATTATAACACCATTATAACGCCCTTATAATCACCGTCTAATTTCCGTGTAATTAGATATTCTTAAATGATGTAATTGCATTACAAGTGCTATATAAGTGTAGTTTCATTGAGTTAAATAACAATATATCTGGCTTCATATAAAACCAGTTGATATTAACTTATTTCACTCTAGTCTTATTTAAGAGTATTATTGCAGTTTATTTCTTACTGAAGAGGGGAAGTAGCTTCAAATCATCTCCGGATATGAAGCCAATGTATTTGTGTTGAAGAGGCCTCTTGAGTCTCAAGGTTACCTGGATATATCTACATTCTGCTTAGTGGGAATAAACTGTATGCTTTTACCTTCACCTGTCAAAATCTGCACGGTTTCAGGAGCACCAGTCTCCCCTATATACAACTCCCCTATTGCACTGGTGTTGACCACCTTTTGCTGACCCGGAGTATCAGGAGAACGCTTTTTAATGCGCAGGCGTTTACGCTTGGTAAACCAGTTTAATGGCGAATAAGAGCTATACAGCACCCGGTCCATAAGCTCGCAAAAGCTAAGCAGTCCGGCGGGAAACTCGTTTTTAATACCACTTGATGTGATTTGGTAGATATTCGGGCTGTTACGACGAAAACGCAGCTTAATGTCATAAGCAAAAGAGTAATGAACATCACCGGACAGAATAATAAAGTTATCGGGCGTTTTGGTATGGGTAAAGATACTCAGAAGGGTATTGGCTGCCCCCGGATGAGCCATCCAGTTTTCGGCATCAATAAGCAGTGGTTGGCCTAGCCAGGTCATCACTCTCTGCAAAGCTTCAATAAACTTAACACCAAACATTGGAGCTGCAGAAACAATAATCACCGAATCCTCATGCAGCAGAGATTGCTGTAACTCACTCAAGGCTTCCCAGTCCATTAACCCTGAAGGCTTGTTCATTTTGGATTCCGACCGCCAGCGTCGGGTTCTGGTATCTAATACCACTACCTTTGGCTTTATATCAATATCAAAATGCCACTTCTCAAAGGCATATAAATAACGGATAAAGGTATCGTGACTCTGTTCCGTTTGCTCAGCAAAAAAGTGACGGGCAAGGATGAGAAACTCACCATCAAAGTTCTGTGGTTCATTGCCCCAGCCCTGACAAAGCCAGTAGCTGATCAGGCCGTTGCCTATTACCCGGTTAGCAAAAGCATTCGAATAGGCCGCTTTTTCCCACCCGACCGTCAGGTTCCAGTCGTCAGTAACGTCATGATCATCAAAAATCATATAGGTCGGTATATGAGCCATTAACCGCCGGCAGTGATTTAACCCGGAGACAAACTGATCGATATTCCGCTTTTCCTGATGCCACAACCGCTGCCATTTGGCTTCGATAGCACGTTGACCACTAACAAAGCCGTTCTGCTTTAATCTTTCACTATTCACCCGTTGCCAGAGCAGAGGCGACCAGACCAACAGATACATGGCGAAAAACTCTGAAAAAGTGATTAGATGGTTTTCACTTTCGCGGGAACTGAATACAGGTTTGCTTCGTCTGGGCAACCAACTCAACAGACTCTCATCAGAAAGCCAGCTTCCCTGCTCTGTATAGTGAGGAAGAATCCGCTCACGGGCGTAGAAGTTAAAGTCGTGCTGAAACAAGGCCTGACTATCCGGGACTAAAGCATGAGATAGTTTTTCATCGGGCAACCCCAGCAAGGTGATTACCTGCTGGATCGCATCCAGCATAGGGCCGGCAACATGGTCGGCATATACCTGATCCCCGCTCATCATAAGCAGTGCAGGCCTTTCACTTATACTGAGGCCGGAAACTTTGTTATCTGCAGCAACCAGACTATCCTTACTTCCATGGTGCGGGTTCCGGCAGGAACCATGCAGCATATAGTCCGCTCTAGAATGGATAGCAAAAGAGATACGCTCTTCATCACCATAGAGCAGTGACGGATCCAGTTCTGTTAAATCGCCCAGCTGTGTAGAGATCTGATACTGAAGCTCTCTGTCCAGAGGAAAGTCTCCCGACACTCTCAGCAAAACTACCCAGGCATTTCGGCCGATCTGAATCTGTTCTTCTGCGGATATCTGATGAACCTGAAAAGCTTGCTGCTGTTGAGGATAATAGAGGGACAGTGTTCCGCTCAGGGGGTCAGAAGTGGTCAGCCAGACGGTTATCTCCTCCGCTGTACATTTACGCAGGATTGGGCCGGCAATGACCAAAGGTAAAGGATTACATTGCTTATCTTTATGCACTATCGAGTCACTTCCAGTTACTGCTATGGGTAAAAATCTTTATGTAAACACTATGTTACAACATGCTAGTTAGATTACTGCATCATGTCGATGTTTAATCTCAAATCTGACAATAATTTGCGATTTTAGTTGTACTAAGCTTAACGACACATGAATAAAGGTGAAAACAGGGAGAACTGGCAATGAAAAGATTACTTACAGGCGTAATAACTGTCATTTTTGCAGCATACAGCTACGCAGGACAAGAGGTGGTCTATCAGGTCAATGGCGAAAATTATCAGGGCTACTGGGCCAAAGCGTCAGATAGTGCCCCATTGGTTTTGCTGGTACATGACTGGGACGGTTTGACGGATTACGAGAAGAAGCGTTCAGACATGCTGACAGAGCTGGGTTATAACGTATTTGCCGTTGATCTGTTTGGTCAGGGAGTGCGGCCGACTAAGATGGAAGATAAGCGGCAGCACACCGGCGAGCTGTACAAAAACCGCACCAAGCTTCGCAGTTTAATGCAGGCGGGTATGCAACAAGCCGGAAAACAAGGCGGAGACCTAAGTAATACCGTGGTAATGGGCTACTGTTTTGGCGGCGCAGCGACGTTGGAATCTGCCCGAGCCGGTATGGATGCAAAAGGGTTTGTTACTTTCCACGGTGGGCTAACCACACCAGACGGGCAAGATTACAACAAAACCAAGTCTCCCCTGCTTGTCCTGCACGGAACCGCAGATACCGCTATCTCGATGAGTGACTTTGCCAAACTGGCTGATGAGCTTGAACAGCAAAATGTCCCCCATGAAATGATCACATACAGCGGAGCTCCACACGCTTTTACCGTATTTGGTTCGCCACGCTATCGTGAAGATGCCGATCAGAAGTCATGGCAGTCATTCGTTAGTTTCCTGTACAAAAATACCGATTAAAAAGGAGGCCATAAGGCCTCCGGATATATTAACTAAAGCTGACGGCGGTTCTACATCCCCATGCCGCCGTCAACTTCTAACACTCTTCCGGTAACAAAGTCATTCTCAAGAGCAAACTTCACTGTAGCGGCTATCTCTTCTGCTGTACCAAGACGGCCAACGGGAATCATACCAACCAGACGTTCCATCGCTTCAGGTTTAATCTGATCCGTCATTGCGGTTTTTATTACCCCGGGTGCGATGGCAACAGAACGAATATTGTAGCGGCCAAGCTCCTTTGCCCACACCCGTGACATAGTCGCCACAGCGGCTTTAGAAGCTGAGTAGTTGGTCTGCCCTATGTTCCCGGCCCTCGCTACGCTGGAAATATTGATGATCACCCCTTCACTGTCTGTTTCCAGCATCACTTTAGCGGCCTCTCTGCCACATAAGAAACTGCCGGCAACATTCACATCCATTACTGTCTGAAACTGCTCCAGCGACATTGACAGAACCTGATCACCTTTCGCTTTTATAAACATACCGTCACGCATCAAACCAGCATTATTCACCACTCCATTCAGGCGGCCAAACTCTTTGCCAATCTGGCTGAAGGTTTCACATACCTGTGGCTCATCAGAAACGTTGGTAACATAGCTGGCCGCTTTTACGCCAAACTTTTCACACTCAACCTGTGTATCCGCCAGCGCTTCAGGATTTAAGTCAAGCAGAGCCAGATTGACCCCGTTCTCCGCCAGAGTCAGGGCCATGGTTTTACCCAGCCCCTGACCGGCACCGGTGATGGCAATCACCTTATTTGTCAGTTCCATACCGGCTCCTTACGACTTAGCTTGTTGCTGATACAGTTCAAACAGGCTGGAGAAGTCTTTCTGGGCATTACCTTGACTGTTATGCAGAGCAAACAGGTTTCGCGCCAGACTTCCCATCGGCGTCGATGCCTGACATTGCGTCGCCGCTTCCATCGCCAGACCGAGATCTTTCACCATAAGCTGACTCATAAAGCCGCCCTGATAGCCGTTACTGGATGGCACATTCTCCATCACACCCGGACATGGGTTATACAGTTCCAACGCCCAGTTTCTGCCCGAGCTTTGCAACATAATGTTCGACAACACTTCAGGATCCAGGCCATTTTTAATGCCGAGACTTAAGGCTTCACAGGTACCGCTCATCAGAATACCCAGCATCATATTGTTACAGATTTTCGCTACCTGCCCTGCACCTGCTTCACCGGCATGAAACACATTCTTGCCCATATGATCTAAAATCACTTTTGCCTGAACAAAACACTCCTGCGCGCCGCCGACAATAAAGGTCAATGTACCAGCTGTCGCACCTGCTACACCGCCGGAAACTGGCGCATCAACAAAGTGCAATCCTTTCGCTACCGCATCACCACCAACAGTTTTTGCCGTAGCAGGGTCAATGGTTGACGAATCAATAAGCAGGGTTCCCGGACGCACATTGGCAAGTACGCCGTCTTGCGAATAATAAACACTCTTAACATGCTGGCTGGCGGGCAGCATGGTGATCACCACGTCAGCCTCTTTAACTGCCTGTGCAATTGAGTCGGTACTTTTTGCCCCTTTCTCAATCGCTTTTTCAAGGGCTTTAGGGTTGAGGTCATACACAGTCACATCAAACTGTGCTGCCAGTAAATTTTCCGCCATCGGGCCACCCATGTTACCCAATCCGATAAATGCTATCTGTTTCATCCTAATCATCTCCGTTATGATACTTTCTCTTCCATTGATTTGTGGCTAAGTAACTGTTGAGCTGAACAAATTGGTGAAAAGAAACGTTGCAGCAGCTCAGGTGACACCTCTGAAACGTTCTGATGTATCCAGACCGGATCCAAACTCTTATCCACCAGCAGGCTTCTGACCCCTTCGCGGAAATCCCCTTCCATACCGCAATGAATGGTCAGGGCATATTCAAGCCTGAAACACTCTTCAAGAGAAAGCTCGCTATACTGTGTCAGTTGCTGGTAGCTAATCTGCATGGAAAGCGGGCTACCGTAAGCCAGTGAACCCTGAGCCTGTTTAAACCACTTATCACCTGCTTGCGCATTTAAGATATTATCCACAGTGGCCGCCAGGTCGCCGATCTGACACAGCTGTTTAATCTGTTCATTATGAGCCTGCATCAGGCCACTTTCGCTCTCTGCACAGTCAAACCTGTCTAGTACCTGATCGATAACTGCGTTTTTATCGCCTTCACTGTGCCAGCAGATTTCAGTTAGCTGACTTAAAACCGCCTCCTTATCTGACGGCTCTGCAATCCAATGGCACATCTGCAGCGCTTTCATATCTGCTGCATTGATCTGGGCAGAAGTTAACGCCAGAAACAGGGCATTATGTTTCGGTAACTTATTGAGGAAATAAGTTGCTCCTACATCAGGATAGAGGCCGATTTTTACTTCCGGCATAGCAAAGCGGGTGTTAGAAGCCACTACCCGTTTAGACGCCCCCATAAACAGACCGACACCGCCGCCCATCAGATAACCGTGGCCCCATGCAATTACCGGCTTTGAGTAAGTGTGAATCAGATAGTCGCAGCGATATTCAAGGCTGAAGAACTCCTCCATTGCATTACGGGCAGTCGCAGCGTCTTCCTCTTTATTGAGCAGAACCTGATAGATAGCCTGAATATCCCCGCCGGCACAGAAGGCTTTTTCACCTTTACCGTGCAGAAACACCGCTACAACATTGTCATCAGACTGCCAGCGCAGCAGCTGTTCATACAGCTGCTTTATCATGTCGTAACCGAGCGCGTTGAGGGATTTCGGGTTATCCAGCTCAGCTACGCCAATTACCGAACCATCAACACATTTCAGGTTAGATAAATTTACCTTTCCGGACATATCTCCCCCCGCTTAGCTGTTCCACTCAGGCTTACGCTTTTCAAGAAATGCGTTAACACCTTCAATCTGGTTCTTACCGTTAATCAGCTTCATAAACAGTTCTCGCTCCAATACCAGACCGGCAGCATGGCTCTGAGTGCGTTGGTTCTGAATCAGGGTTTTACACGCCTGAACAGAATCCGGAGACTGGCTGGCGACCTTATCAGCCAAAGCCAGTGCCGCTTGTTCAGCCTCACCGGTGTCGACGATTTCTTCCACAAGACCAATGCTTAACGCCTGAGCCGCTTTGATTCTTTCACCACACAAAATCATCCGCTTAGCCCAGCCTTCTCCTACAAGAGAAGTGAGGTTCTGAGTCCCTCCTGCACAGGGAAGTAACCCGACTGCCGCTTCCGGCAGCCCCATCTGAGCCTGCTGCTCTGCAATACGGATATCACAGGCAAGGGCTACTTCAAGGCCGCCACCAACCGCATAACCATTAATCGCAGCAATGGAAACGCCCCTGAAATCAGATAAGGTTTCGAACGCCTCACCAAAAGCCACTGCCATATCCAGCGAATGCCCTTTGTCGCCGCCGGAAAAGTTATTTAAATCGGCTCCCGCTGAGAAGAATTTTTCTCCTTCTCCCGTCAGAACAAGGGCGTAAACCGATGAGTCCTGATTCAGTTCAGTAATCAGCTCTTTAAGCTGACCTAATGACTCCAGCGTCCATGTGTTCGCCGGTGGGTTATCCATTGTCAGCAAAGCGATATGGCCTCGCTTTTCTAATTTAATTTGTGCTGTCATAGTGCTGTTATCCTTATACTAATCCCGCTTCACCGCTTAAAGCAGTTCGACGCCTTCGGTGAGTAATCGTCTGGAGATAATTAAACGCATAATTTCGTTGGTTCCCTCCAGAATCTGGTGAACGCGGACATCCCTGAAATGACGTTCAACCGGATACTCACGTATATATCCGTAACCGCCGTGTATCTGCAGCGCTTCATCACAAACCTTAAAGCCCACGTCAGTGGCAAATCGTTTCGCCATGGCGCAATAGGCACTTTTTTCCGGGTGTTTGTTATCCAGCTTGCTGGCTGCCAGACGAACCAACTGCCGTGCCGCCACCAGTTCAGTTGCCATATCCGCCAGCTTAAATTGCAAAGCCTGAAACTGGGCAAGAGTACGGCCGAACTGCTTACGTTCCGTCATATACTGACGCGCTTCGTTCAACGCCTGCTGAGCAGTGCCAATGGAACAAGTGGCTATGTTAATGCGACCGCCATCTAAGCCGAGCATGGCAAACTTAAAGCCTTCACCTTCTTGCCCTAACAGGTTGTCAGTTGGAATACGTACATTTTCAAAGGTAATCATCCGGGTGGGCTGAGCATTCCAGCCCATTTTTGGCTCTTTCTTACCGTAACTGATGCCTTCACAATCAGCCGGAACTACAAAAGCAGAAACGCCGGCAGCCCCTTCGCCGCACGAGCGGGCCATTACCACCAAAACATCCGTATCACCGGCACCGGAGATAAACACTTTGGAGCCGTTAAGCACATAACTGTCGCCTTCAAGAACAGCACTGGTAGTCAGGGATGCCGCATCCGAGCCGGCGTTAGGCTCTGTCAGGCAGTAAGAAGCCAGTTTGTCACCAGTTACCAGCTCTGGGCATAGCTGCTCCGCCACTTGTGGTTTAGCAAAACTGGCGATCATCCAGGTCGCCATATTGTGAATAGTCATAAACGCCGTTGTCGCAGTACAGCCCATTGCTAACTGTTCAAAAATAATCGCCGCATCCAGACGGGACATCCCCATACCACCGTACTCTTCCGGAGTATAGATACTGAGAAAACCCATCTCTCCCGCCTGTTTCAGCACGTCTTTAGGAAAGTGTGAGTTTTCATCCCACTCTGCAGCATTAGGTAATAAAGCCTGATCGGAAAACTGCTTAGCTGCATCTGCAAACGCCTGCTGGTCTTCGTTTAGTTCAAAATCCATTTTCTCTCCTGCCATATGACAAGTTATCTGTTGCAGGCCGGACTAATGCGTCCGGCTGCCCTTATCTCTAACCCGTTACTTACGCGAGTTACTTAAGCTGCTTATTTCAACTGAATAGTCATATTCGGGCCGCTTGGGATATCATCCTCAAACCAGCGGGAAGTAACTGTCTTAGTCTCAGTAAAGAAACGCACCGCCTGTTTACCATAGGCGTGCAGATCACCGTGGAAACTGCCTTTCCAGCCAGTAAAGGAGAAGAACGGCAGAGGCACAGGGATCGGCACGTTAATGCCAACGTTACCTACCTCAACATTGTGTTGATATTTTCTTGCCGCAGCACCGCTGGCGGTAAAGATAGAAGTACCGTTACCAAACGGACTTGAATTAACCAGAGCAAGGGCTTCGTCCAGCGAGTCCACTTCCATGGTCAGCAGTACCGGGCCAAAGATCTCCTGCTGGTAAATAGACATATCTGTAGTGACATCGCTAAACAGCGTCGGGCCTACCCAGTTACCATCAGGATAGCCGTCAACCTGGCAATCAGAACCATCCAGCAGACAGTTTGCGCCCGATTCTTTACCTTCATTTATCAACTTAACGACACGTTGTTTGGCCAACGGGCTAATAAGCGGGCCATAACCTGCTTTTTCGTCATTCCATGCACCAGGATGAACTTTCGCTAATTCTTCTTTAAGGTCAGCTATCCACTCTTTACTTTCACCGACAAATACAGCCACGGAAATCGCCATACAGCGCTGACCAGCCGCGCCTACAGAAGCACCCACCAGATTATTCACCACTTGTTGCTTATTAGCGTCCGGCATCACCACCATATGGTTTTTCGCGCCGGTAAAGGACTGAACCCGTTTCAGGTGATCAGTACCGGTTTTATAGATGTACTGACCAACACCAGCAGAGCCGACAAAGGAGATAGTACGAATGACAGGGTCACTTAATAGCCTGTCCACCTGCTCTTTCTGACCGTGAACAATCTGCAGGACACCTTTCGGTGCGCCCGCCTGTTCAAACAGTTCAGCCAGTTTCATTGCGGTCAGGGGAACCTGCTCAGAAGGTTTAAGAACAAAGGTATTGCCACACGCAATCGCCATAGGGAACATCCAAAGAGGGATCATGGCAGGAAAGTTAAATGGCGTAATACCGGCACAAACGCCAAGAGGCTGGGTATAGGAGTAACCATCGATATTGGTCGCGACGTTCTCTACCGTCTCGCCCATCATGGCGCTACAGATATTGGCAGCCTGTTCAACCACTTCAATACCGCGCCATACATCGCCTTTGGCATCCGCCAGTGTTTTACCCGTTTCGCTGGAAAGCAGAGTGGCGATTTCATCGTGTTGCTCTTTCAGCAGGTGCTGATAACGCAGCATCAGTCGTGCCCTCTCCGGCGCAGCAACCTCCTTCCATTGTTTAAAGGTTTCAGCAGCGTGCCCGATAGCGGCACTCATTTCAGCTTCTGTGGCACACGGCACTGAAGCGATAACTTCATTAGTCGCCGGGTTTGTTACATCAAGCCATTTTGCAGAGTCTGATTCGGCAAACTCGCCACCAATATACTGTTTTACTTTTGTTGTCATGATGACATCCTTGTATTCCGTTGATAGTCGGACGACTGCTGATCCGTGATCACATCCGGTTGTGATAAATTCAATTTCGGGGTCAGATTATTTCGACTGCCACAGCCGTTGCTTCACCGCCACCAATACAGAGAGACGCAATACCCCGTTTTCCCCCGCTCTGCTTTAATGCATGAACAAGAGTAACCAGTATCCGGTTGCCACTGGCACCAATGGGGTGCCCTAATGCGCACGCCCCGCCTCTCGGGTTAACCTTTTCCGCATCCAGTTCCAGTGCCTTAACCGCATGTTGTGTTACCACGGCAAAGGCTTCGTTTATCTCCCACAGGTCAACGTCTGATTTCTGCCAGCCGGTCTTATCCAGCAAGGCTTCTATTGCGTTGACCGGTGCGATAGTAAATTGCTGAGGTTTTCTGGCATGGGTGGCATGAGCAACAATTTTAGCCAGTGGCTGAAGGTTCTGTTGACGGCCAAACTCGGCATCTACCAATACAACCGCAGAAGCACCGTCTGAAATTGAACTGGAGTTCGCCGCAGTAACGGAACCATCTTTGGCAAAAGCTGGTTTTAGTGTCGGGATCTTATCGATATCCAGCTTCGCCGGCTGTTCATCGCCTTCAACCAACAAAGTACTTCGTCTGGATTTCACTTCTACCGGCACAATCTCGTCCCGGAACAAGCCATCATTAATAGATTGCTTTGCCCTGCTCAGTGACTGTTGTGCCCAGCTATCCATACTTTCACGGCTAAAGTTAAACTCCTGCGCCGTCTGCTCAGCATAAACGCCCATCAGGTTACCCTGATAAGCGTCCTGTAATCCGTCGTAAAACATATGGTCCAGCACCTGCTCGTGACCAAGACGAAAGCCTTCACGCGCCTTTTTCATCAGATAAGGGGACGCCGACATATTCTCCATACCGCCCGCGACGACCGCTTTGGCACTGCCTGCATTAATAAGGTCACACGCCAACATCACGGTTTTCATTCCCGATCCGCACACCTTATTTAATGTGGTTGCACCGATAGATTCCGGTAATCCGGCGCCTAATGCAGCTTGTCTGGCAGGAGCCTGCCCCACTCCTGCTGTCAAGACGCATCCCATTAGCACTTCGTCTATTTTCTCGTTTTCGAGCCGGCTCTGCTTCATTGCAGCCTCTATTGCCTTAGCGCCAAGAGTTCCTGCATCGGTAGAGGCTAAAACCCCCTGAAATGCCCCGATAGGCGTACGCTTAGCGGCAACCAGCCAAATTTCCTTTTTCATTTTATTAACCTTTCGTTGACGTATGCGTAATAAATATACTAACATTTACGTAAACGTCAAGTTAAAGGGTTTGGGTTGTGGTGTTAAGAGTTAACATCAAATGATAAACATTAGCTAATTCAAGGATAAACAGACGCTACATTTCATTTACTTTAACGTTAACGAGTTATATATTCGTACCGAGTTATACGAAAGTCGAAAGGTTAAGTAATGAATACATACAAAATAAGCGAGCTGGCTAAAGAATTTGACATTACAACCCGTAGTATCCGCTTTTATGAGGACCTGGGTCTGATTGCTCCCACCCGTAAGGGAAACACGCGCATCTATGACGGGCGTGATCGCATCAGGCTGAAACTGATTCTGCGAGGCAAGCGTTTAGGCTTTTCTCTGGCAGATATAAAAGAGCTATTTGAACTCTACGATACGGATCAGAGCACAGGGCAACTGCGCTACATGATCCAGCTTATCGAAGAGAAGAAAGCCACATTGCAGCAGCAGAGTGACGATATTAAAGCCGTTATGATGGAACTCAATGCCGCGAAGTCGCGATGTGAAAATGCACTTAAAACCATGGACGATGAAACCATCACCTGACCGATAAATTGACAAGGTGGTTGGTTTCAGGAAAAAGGATACAAAATGAAATCGACCTACTCTTCGTTAAACTTCGGTTACGATGCCACTATTGAAATGCTGCGTGAGCAAATCAACCACTTCGCAGCAACAGAAATCGCTCCTCTCGCACAGTCTATCGACCAATCCAATGAATTTCCTAACCAGTTATGGAGCAAACTGGGTGAGATGGGTCTGCTTGGTGTTACCATCAGTGAAGAGTTTGGCGGTGCCGATATGGGCTATCTTGCCCACGTTGTCGCCATGGAAGAGATAAGCCGTGCGTCCGCTTCTGTCGGCCTGAGTTACGGCGCTCACTCCAACCTCTGTGTTAACCAGATTTACCGCAACGGTACTCAGGCTCAGAAAGAAAAATACCTTCCTAAACTTATCTCCGGTGAACATGTCGGTGCCCTTGCCATGAGTGAGCCGGGTGCCGGTTCCGATGTGGTCTCCATGCAACTTAAGGCCGAACGCCGTGGCGATGTCTATGTACTGAACGGCAATAAGATGTGGATCACCAACGGGCCTGATGCTTCTACTTATGTGGTTTACGCCAAAACCAACCCTGAACTGAACTCCAAAGGCATCACCGCCTTTATTATCGAGCGCGGCTTTGCCGGTTTCACTCAGGCGCAGAAACTGGACAAGCTGGGTATGCGCGGCTCCAACACTTGTGAACTGGTGTTTCAGGACTGCGAAGTACCGGTAGAAAACATCCTCGGCATTGAAAACGGCGGGGTAAAAGTACTGATGAGCGGGCTGGATTATGAACGCGCCGTTCTGGCTGGCGGCCCACTGGGCATTATGCAAGCCTGTATGGATATCGTGGTGCCTTATATTCACGACCGTAAACAGTTTGGTAAATCTATCGGTCAGTTCCAGCTCGTGCAGGGCAAAGTGGCCGATATGTATACCCGCATGAATGCAGCCAAAGCTTATGTTTATGCTGTTGCCGCCGCCTGTGACCGCGGTGAAACCACCCGTAAAGATGCTGCCGGAGCCATTCTGTACAGTGCCGAATTAGCAACACAAATGGCACTTGATGCTATCCAGCTTCTGGGCGGAAACGGCTATATCAACGAGTTTGATACCGGACGCCTGCTCAGGGATGCCAAGTTATATGAAATCGGCGCGGGAACATCAGAAATCCGCCGAATGCTGATTGGCCGTGAACTGTTTGATGAAAGTGCTTAACCCAGCTTAAGCAAAAAACTTTTTATTAACACAAACAGTTTACTAAAGAAGGCGCACTAACCTGCGCCGGAAGGAGAAACAGCAACCATGACTTTGCTATCCAGTAAAATTAATACTCAGTCAGAGCAGTATCAAAACAACTATCGCTCAATGGCGTCACTGGTCGATCAGCTCTACACGGTGACCAACCAGATTGAAGACGGCGGCGGTGAAGCTGCCCGCCAGCACCAGCAGAAAAAAGGCAAGCTACCGGTAAGGGAACGTATTCTTGCCCTGCTCGACCCCGGCTCATCATTCCTTGAAGTCGGCCAGTTTGCCGGCTGGGATGTCTACCCCGATTATGTACCCTGCGCTGGTGTAGTCGCTGGTATCGGTGTGGTTAAAGGTACCGAATGTATGATAGTCGCCAACGACGTTACCGTTAAAGGCGGCAGCTACTACCCGCTAACCGTTAAGAAACACCTGCGTGCACAGGAAATCGCCGACAAATGCCGCCTGCCCTGTATCTATCTGGTGGATTCCGGCGGCGCTAACCTGCCCCGTCAGGATGAAGTGTTCCCCGATAAAGATCACTTTGGCCGCATCTTCTACAATCAGGCACGTATGTCGGCCAAAGGCATCCCTCAGATAGCCGTAGTAATGGGCTTATGTACCGCTGGTGGTGCCTATGTTCCGGCCATGTGTGATGTCTCCATTATTGTTAAGCAACAAGGCACTATCTTCCTTGCCGGTCCGCCGCTGGTTAAGGCCGCTACCGGAGAAGAGGTAAGTGCAGAAGATCTTGGCGGCGCCGATGTTCACTGCCGCGTCTCAGGCGTAGCCGACTACTATGCGGAAAATGATAACCACGCCCTCGACCTTGCCCGTCAGGCTCTGTCCCAGATAAACCACGTTAAACCGGCACAACTTAAAACCAAAGCGGTTCAGCCACCAAGGTTTGATGCACGGGAGCTGTACGGTGTGGTCGGAACGGATCTTAAAAAACCGTTTGATGTAAAAGAGGTAATCGCCCGCATCGTCGACGACTCCCAGTTCGACGAATTTAAAGCCCTGTTTGGTGAAACCCTTGTGTGTGGCTTTGCCCATATCCACGGCTATCCGGTGGGGATAGTGGCCAATAACGGCATTCTGTTTTCAGAGTCCGCCCAGAAAGGCGCTCACTTTATCGAGCTATGCGCCCAACGGAAGATCCCGCTGGTATTTCTGCAAAACATTACCGGTTTTATGGTCGGCCAGAAATATGAGGCAGAAGGTATCGCCAAGCACGGGGCGAAAATGGTAACCGCCGTGGCCTGTGCCGATGTGCCGAAATTTACCATTATTATCGGTGGTTCCTACGGTGCCGGTAACTACGGCATGTGTGGCCGCGCCTATGACCCGACCATGATGTGGATGTGGCCAAACGCCAGAATCTCAGTAATGGGCGGCGATCAGGCTGCCGGAGTCATGGCGCAGGTAACACGGGATATTAAGAAGCGTAAGGGAGAACCATGGAGTCAGGAGCAGGAAGAGAGCTTTAAACAGCCTATTATCGAGCAGTACCAGACTCAGAGCCACGCTTACTACGCCAGCGCAAGATTATGGGATGACGGCATTATCGATCCGGAAAAAACCCGTGATGTACTGGGTATCGCTATCTCGGCCTCACTGAATGCGCCTATTGAAGAGAGCAAATTCGGCATCTTCAGGATGTAACCACCGGAAAACCATGGAAAACAGGAACTGAGTATGACGGAACTACTGGTAGAAAAAGATTCAAACGGCGTTGCCCGGGTCACCCTGAACAGGCCGGAGAAATACAACGCTTTTAATGATCAAATCATCGCCTCTCTGATAGAAGTGCTGAACGGCCTTGAGCAGGACGATAGCATTATCGCACTTGTACTAAAGGCAGAAGGAAAGCACTTCTCCGCCGGAGCAGACCTTAAATGGATGCGCTCAATGGCAGAGAAAACCGAGGCAGAAAACCTGCAGGATGCAAGACAACTCGCCCTGCTGTTAAGCACCCTTGATAACTTCAGCCGCCCAACCATTGCCATGGTTCAGGGTGCGGCATTTGGTGGCGCACTCGGGCTAGTCTGCTGCTGCGATATTGCCATAGGTACACCGGACAGTCACTTCTGCCTCAGTGAAGTAAAACTAGGTCTGATCCCGGCCACCATCAGCCCGTACGTGATCAGGACAATGGGACAGAGGCAGAGCCGACGCTACTTTGTCACCGCAGAGCTGATTGACGCCAGAACGGCGCAGCAACTGGGCATACTGCACGCCCTTTCTGATAATGCAGAACAGTCGGTACAAGCCCTGCTGCAACAGATACAGAACAACAGCCCGCAGGCAGTAAAAGCGGCTAAACAGCTCTGCCTCACCTGCCACAACCAGCCTATTGATGAATCCATTATTGAATACACCAGCCAAGCCATTGCTGAGATCCGGGTTTCAGCGGAAGGTCAGGAAGGGTTGAACGCCTTTTTCGACAAGCGCCCTGCCAGTTGGAGGAAACATGATTAAACGAGTATTAATTGCCAACCGGGGTGAAATTGCCTGTCGGGTCATAGCCAGTGCAAAGAAAATGGCCATTGAGACAGTGGCAGTCTATTCAGATGCAGACAGAACAAGTCAGCATGTTATTCAGGCCGATTATGCCGAATATATCGGCCCCTCGCCTGCCTCTGAGTCCTATCTGGTTATCGATAAGATCATTCAGGCAGCTAAAAAATGGCAGGCAGATGCCATTCACCCGGGCTACGGGTTCCTTTCTGAAAATGCTGAAATGGCCAAAGCGTGTGAAGCCAACAATATCCGCTTTATCGGCCCGCCTGCAGCTGCCATTGATAAAATGGGCTCAAAATCTCAGGCCAAAGCCATTATGGCCGGCGCCAACGTTCCGCTGGTGCCCGGCTACCACGGCAAAGACAACAGTAAAGAGACCTTAATAGCTGAAGCCGACAAAATCGGTTATCCGGTGATGCTAAAAGCCACCCTTGGCGGCGGCGGTAAAGGCATGCGGGTGGTCAACAGCCATAGTGAAATGCCGGCAGCCATTGACGGCGCACAGCGGGAAGCCCTGTCCAGCTTTGGCAACAGCGAAATGTTGATTGAGAAATGCATTATCAAACCGCGCCATGTCGAGGTGCAGGTTTTTGCTGATACCCACGGTAACTGCTTATACCTTTCTGACCGCGACTGCTCTATTCAGCGCCGCCACCAGAAGGTGGTTGAAGAAGCACCCGCGCCCGGTTTGTCAGATCAGCTTCGTCAACAGATGGGTGAAGCCGCAGTTCTGGCCGCCAAAGCCATCAACTATGTTGGCGCAGGTACGGTCGAATTCTTACTGGATAGCTCCGGTCACTTCTATTTTATGGAGATGAATACCCGCCTGCAGGTAGAACATCCCGTTACTGAAATGATTACCGGAATCGACTTAGTCGACTGGCAGTTCCGTGTTGCCTCAGGTGAACCTCTGCCCATAACACAGCAGCAGATCAGCCATAACGGCCACGCCATTGAGCTGAGAATTTACGCCGAAGATGCCGATAACGGTTTTATGCCTTCGACGGGCAAAATCACCCGTATGCAGGAACCAAAAGCTGACCGTTACGTTAGGCTGGACAGCGGCGTAACCGAGGGAGATGTGATTAGCGAATATTACGACCCGATGATCAGCAAACTGATTGTGTGGGGACAAGACCGCAATATCGCCACCAGCAGACTAAAAAAAGCCCTGAGCGAGTACCATATTCAGGGAGTGACCACCAATATCGGCTATATGCACTCCATTATCTCTCTATCCGCCTTTACTGAAACCAAGCTGGATACGGATTTTCTTATCACTCATGAACAGGCGATTGAACAGCAACACCATGTAGATGATGCCGCTTGGCTGATGATGGCGGCAGCGGCACGATGGCAAAAATTGAACGAACAAACTGATAGCGAACTCGCCTCACCTAACCGGCAGGGCTTTAGGTTATCGCCCGCTAACCTGTTCCGTTTTAACTTCAGTGATCAGCATAACCATCAGTTAATACTGCGCTCTGAAAACAACCAAGGTAACGACGGGTTTAGTGTCACTATTTCTGATCTCAGCGAAGAGCAATCCACACATACTCTTTCTGTGCTCAACAGCGGTGAGGAGATGCTGATTGAAGCGGATGGTAAGCGTTATAAGTTTATGGCCGACAGCGATGAACAGAGCACTGCGGTTTTCTATCAGGGTCAGCAACGTAGTTACCAACACCATGCTAACTATGAATCAGACGATTCCGGCAGTGATGAGCTGCACCCGACGGCACCGCTAAACGGTATTGTCTCTGCCATTCTGGTAAACAAAGGCGACAAGGTGAAAGCCGGAGATCCTCTGCTGGTGATGGAAGCGATGAAGATGGAGTACACCATCAGCTCTTCCCAGCATGCTTTGGTGGATGAGGTTCTTTTCCAGTTGGGCGATCAGGTTCAACACGGCTCGGTACTGGTTAATCTATCCCCTTGTGACCAGCTTTCAACCAGTGAAGTGGAGGCGTGATTATGTTACCCACTCAGGCAAATTTGCCCACTCAGGTAAACATAGTAGAAGTAGGCCCACGCGACGGCCTGCAAAACGAAGCCGCCGTATCACTGGAAGCAAAAATCCGGCTTATCGACCAGCTTAGCCAAAGCGGGTTAAAGCATATTGAATCCGGCTCGTTTGTGTCACCCAAATGGGTGCCACAGATGGCCGATTCGGAGCAGGTTTTTACCGGAATAAAGCGCAAAAGCGATGTGGTGTACAGCGCCCTGACCCCCAATATGGCAGGGCTTGAACGGGCACTGGCCTGCGAAGTAAACCAGATAGCAGTATTTGTCTCCGCGTCTGAAAGCTTTAGCCGGAAGAACATTAACTGCTCAATCAGCGAGAGCATTAAACGCTTTGAACCTATTATGGATCTGGCAAAGCAGCGTAGTATTCCGGTAAGGGGCTACCTCTCCTGCACCATGGTTTGCCCTTACGAGGGCGCTATATCTGTCAGTCAAACTACCGCTATCGCCAAAGAGCTGTATGAGATGGGCTGCTACGAAGTCTCACTAGGTGACACCGTTGGTAAGGCAACACCCAACCTTGTTGCCGCCATGCTGGACAGTTTGCTTCAGCAGCTTGCAAAAGAGACGCTCGCTGTTCATTTTCACGATACCTGGGGACAAGCACTGGCGAACATCTATCAGGCACTCACCATGGGCATCAACACCATAGACAGTGCTGTAGCTGGCTTAGGCGGCTGCCCTTATGCCAACGGAGCCAGCGGTAACGTTGCTACAGAAGAAGTGCTCTACCTCTGCCAGCAAATGGGCATAGAAACCGGTGTCGATCTGGCAACAGTAAACCAAGCTGGCTGGGAGATCTGTAACGCCTTAGGCAGAGAACCAGTTTCTAAGGTTGCCTTGGCGCTGGGGAGGCCGGAGTAAGGGAAGGTTTAGCTGTAAGTATCAAGGTATTGCTGTTTTACAAACATGAATGCCTTGATGCTTAAACGATACACGTATACAAAGTAACCAATGACTCATTTGCGTTATCAATAAGAACATCAAATCCATGTTGGCTATAATGCCTAATTAACTCTTCAGAACGCTCACATTCCAGTATAACGGTACGCCCGCCAACCAGATCTTTTGCCTGATCAATTATGGCGTAAATTTCATCAAGTATATCTTGCAACCGAATAGGGTTGCTTTCTATTGAATAGTTCTTCCCTATCTGCCCAATAAGGTATGTCCGAATACTTTCAGATGATTTACTTATACCATCCAATTTCTTAATTTTTGTCTTGGAAATAGTCGAACAAATTAATGAAACGTCCTTAAAGGACAAAGAAAAATAAGCAAGTATATCACCTACTTCAGTGTCAATGATCAGGTAAGTTCTGGAATTATCGCTTTGTTCGAATCGTATGGCTTTGGTTTTAAGGAACTGTTCTACATCGGAGTTTTTAGGGCAGGAAAAAGAGGATAAAAGCTTTCGACATTCATCTTCATCAAAAGCTTTTATCAGTTTTCTAAGTTTGACAATTTGCGTCTTAATAGGTTGATCCCTTCCGACTCATCAGACTTATAATCTCTCTTCTTAATTGAGATTTTTCTCGGGTGGACAGTTGCCCGCTTCAACTTTTGAATAACCTCTTTGTCGGTTACGGTAAAGTCTTTATCAAATGAAGTTGTCGCCATAAGCTAACTCCTGTCATGTTGTGTCGCTTGTTAATTATACAATTCACAGTAACTGAGTTCTACCTTACCCCTGACTCCCTAACCATAAAATACGACTGATACTTTATAGTCACTCGCATATTTTGTGTTGCTATATACGACAAAACTGTGCTCTGAGCTGTGGCGTTCCAATCACACTGAAGTAAAGTCGAACGGTTTAGTCCCTTTTGGGAAGCAAACCACTCCATGAACGCCGACTAATCGTTGCGACGCTCTGCGTCGCAATGCGTATCTTGGGATAAGGTGAGTGCGAATTATAGAATAGAAGCCGCTTAGAATATTTAAACAAAGATCAGAAGCTCACTTGCTAAACGCAAACTTATTCTATCGAGGTTCTCAGGGCTGAAGTAATAGCTTTCTTTTCCTTGCCAGTTAACGTCATGTTGTTATGTTCAATAACATGGATGATTTCTGCAATGACATACGACTTAAGCCTTCCAACTTTGTGGCTGGCAAGATCATTAAAAGTAACCTGCTTTTCATATATCACTGTTGATGTATCAACACGATCTGAGCAGTCTGCGATAGAATCATGAGTCAGAAAATCTTTATGGTCTTCATATGGAACGTCAACTTGACATGCATAAAGATTAGAATTGTTAGCAATATAATTACTTATTTCAGAGTTTATTATGAAAAACTCATAAGGCTTAGTTTTAAGTAATATTACAAACTTGGGTTTAGTTACTTGAGGAAAGTTACATACCAACTTAAAAACATCACCAGGAAGAACCAGAGTTGACATTATCTTCAGGCTCTCATCAAGATGAAAGGTGCTTAATAAGATCTTCACCGTTAGGCAAAGTCTTAATCATTTCTCGGTACTCAATTTCTCTATTATCTTGAGCTGACTCCCAAGCGCTATCGTGACTCTCATCTTTAAGCTGTTGGAAAGTTTTGCTCCCGTGAGTCGCAATGCTTTCGTCTAAACACATAACATCTGATGGTGAAAACTCATCTTCATCATAATCACGCAATGCCTTAATGGTGTTACCTTCTACGGCAAATTCAGAAACAAGTTCGTGATGGCTAAAATCTCTTACCGCCTTGAAAAGGCTATATATCTTACTCGGGACAGGTCCATTTTCCATTTTGATATACACATCACCAAAGATTGGACGCCCGAACCTCTCCATATGAAGAAGATCTGCAAAGTAACAAACTTTTACCAGATGATAAACATCTGGAATTGGTGCTTTTTTTGCAAAATACACAATTGTTTCAATTGCTTTGTCTTCATTAAAGCTAAATCTTTGATTTAACGACACCATGGTATGTCTCCCGATAACACAAGCGGATTATGGTTTAAATCTATACACAAATCAATATTCACTCATGTATACATATACAGTATCAAACAAAGTTACGCGTAACGACAAGTTAAGGTTTTATCAGCGCTAAGTCCTTACCTAACTACCCCTAGGCAACGCACACACTTAAACCGACTCATAGCAAAATACCACGTGATACAAAACAGTAAGTTAGCCGCAATTTCATACACGACCAGCTTGGTAACGTAGCCCCATAGAGAACGCCTGCTCCTCAGTAATAACTTCTTTTTTCTTCAGCAGCCCTATGATCGAGCTAGGCTTTCTAGCAACCTCTTGAGCGATAAGCTCTATAGCTACATTCGCATGATATTGATTTATGACGTATTCAACTGTTTCATCAGTCCAAGGTAAACCGTAGTTTTTTGGTAAACCTTTAGAGATGTTCTCTTGTTGTTTTTCTTCGAGGGACTTTTTCTGTTTTTTCTGAGCGGGCTTAGTACGGAGTACGTAAAAAAGTGCCCGAATAACGTCAGGGTTATTATAGGGAGAATCCTCCGGGAAGTACTCTCCCGTGCTCGGATCGATACCATTTGCTAAAGCATCAATAATTGAATACGCCTTTTCGTTATCCATAAATACACCCTCAAGCGAGAAAGTTAATAATTACTACTAACACTTTAGTATCGTGCAAACACGAGCTCGTTCACTATACATAAGAAAATAACACTAACCAACTGAATAATATAAAGAATCATTCAGAACCACAATGGCTTTCAGGAGATAAATTACGCGAAAAAATAATACTACCTACACAAGGTATGTATTAGATAATTACAAGCCATTTATTATGGTGAGTAAGCAGGAAATGCCCGTATACACTGCAACGCCGGAGCATTGCAGCGAGAGGAATTATTCAGATTTGATAAACGGTTTTTGTTTAACTGATTACTAGTGGATTTAGATTTCTTTAGCTATCTTTGTTCAACGCATCACCGGCATAAATCAGAGTACTCAGCAGCGCGGTGGATTGTTATGCCAGACTGTTGCTCTTTATATAATGAACACTCTGGATCTTTAATTGTAATCATGGGTCTGGTTGTTGGCCCGGTTAGCTGGATTTCAATTTCTGAGTTCTCAGAATTGGAGTTAAGGTGAATGTTGTTTGCCAAAAGCCCCCGAACTGGCGCTTCATTTGATTGAGCCGGATCATCCCAAAGCTGCCAAATTCGGCCAAAGCTATTTTCTGATACCTGAGCCCATGCACCAATAGCGTAATCCTTACCTAAATCATGCACAGGCAGGGGAATAGTGCACCTGATATAGAAATACTCATCATTGCAGATAACGTAGTCGTTTGTGTATTTACAATGCTCATCAATATCTTCCTGACTCATGCTGGCTATGGCATCGGGTAGCTTGTAAGACAGTTCTAAGCCATCCGCCGGAACCATTTTGTCGCAACAGGGACATTTGATTAATTCTTGAGTCATAGCTTCCTTGAACCCTTGGTTATGTATATAAGCACTCCAGCCATTCAAACAGAAAAGGCCAAACATTGCGAATCGGCTTGAGTTGCTTGTTAAGTATAGTTCTTAACGTATTTTGTCATTGCAGTCTTTAAAACTTATAGACCTTCAAAAGCCAACCATAGTATGAAAAATGCCAAGTGTTAGAAATCAAATTTCCACGCCTTATTAGACACTATTACCCCTATATCGCTCCCGACACCAAACTCTTCTTGGTTTGCAGGCTCATACCTGAGACAATCACGCCGCAACTTATACTAGGCAAAATATTATGAAACTTTTAGTCCGCAATCTAGCGCGAACCACAACAGAACACGAAATTCGGGTTCTATTTTCTGCTCACGGTACTGTTACTCAATGTGATCTGGTTATGGATCAAGAGACAGGAAAATCTAAGGGGTTCGCTTTCCTTGAAATGCCTGATGAAAATGAAGCTAAAACGGCTTTAAACAGCTTAAACATGACAAGTGTCGCTAAGAGCAAAATCCGGGTTAAATTCGCTCAAAGCTAAACACCGAAAAAAGGAGCCAACTTAGCATGGCTCCTTTTTTTATCGATTAATTTTTGTTTTTATTATCTTTTAACGTTCTGGCGTGACTAAAGTCGATAACATTATCTGGAATGGTCTCTCCCCCTTTGAAAAGTTCACTGATTGCCTGACTGAACTCCTCATCCATCTCCTCAACATAGTAGTCATCTGAAGTAGGCATCATCTCTCGACGCAAAGCATTAAAAAACTGGCGAATCCGCTTGTCCTCATTCTCCCCTAACTTACGGTAGCTCTGCATCCAATCAATGAACATCTCTTCATCAGGATGAAAATAATCTTTCTTCTGTTTGGTCGAGCGAATCATGCTGTTGACCCATTCATCAAAGCCAGCAGCCTCTTCCTGCTCTTCGGGTAAGGAGCCAATTTGATATACCCGCTCTTCAAAATGCCACGCAACGTCATTAATATGGCTTTGCACGCTACGGTCACCACGTTGGCAAAAGATAGGCTTAGGATGAAGTTTGATAAACTGATCAAACATCTCTTCATAGCTTTGCTCATCGCACAGCTCGAACTCTTCACCAAAGAACTGCATGTTATTAAACAGTCGCTCAAGTAATTGGTTGGTAAACCCCGCCCAGTCACCTTTTCTAATGCCAACAAATACCATGGCGTAGCGGGTTTCTACATGCATGGCGATCAACACTTTTTTACGCTGAACGTTTATCGCATGAACCAACCATGCGCTAATCGGTGACTCCGGCTGACTTAACACATTCACAGGGCGGGAATCGATAACTGAGTCGGTTGGTGGCGATTCTAGTGGCGAGATTTTTTTACCGCTGCGTTTAACAGTAAAAAAATCTGCAGCTGCTTTGGTGCAGTTAAAAACGAGCATTCTATGGTGGTTCCTTATTCGCTTTCTCAAGTAAGTGTTAGCGTTCCTTCTCAAGCCGCAAGCGTAACGCTTCTTCTCTGGTAAACTCAACCTTGAGCCAAAGCAACAAACTTGCGTTAATGTCTTTCTAAACTGCTACTTACAAGGCACCCAGTATCTGGCAATGGGATCCGGGAAGACTTTTCCCGTAACCACTTTTTCGAACTGCCCGCCATTGGATTCAATGACCTTGCGTGAAGCGATATTGTTTTCATCGGCAGTAATTAGCGCCTGAGTAATGCCCAGCATTTTTGCTTTGGGTAGGGCTAGTTTCAGCATGATTTTACCCTTCCCCATACCACGATAAGAAGGTGCGATATCATAGCCGATGTGGCCTGCTTCTAAAGATAAAAACTCGTTATCAATATTATGACGAACCCGAATTGCGCCCAAAATATTGCGGTTATCGTCCACCAGCCAGAAGTGGTTACATGGCACATAGCCATCACGTAGATTTATACCCTGTGCTTCGTCCTGAAGCTGCTGAACATAGCTGGCGAAGTCAGTAGCTCCGGAACGGTAGAATTCTGCGTTTTCTGGATCATTATCAGCAAAATCCTGATAGAAAGCCGAAAACTCTGATTCAAACTCTATCGAGGGTGAAATTAATTCCATGCTGTTTCTCCTGACGTTATAGCTTTGATTTATGTGTAATAATGCAGACTTTATTTAAGATTTTCAATTAATAATCAATAGGTTGATACAAAAAGTTCATTCCATAAAAATCAGTATCCGCCATTAACTTTAAACTCCGGTATACACTCCCACGTAAAACATGGGAGCGAGAGCTTCCTAGCTCAAACAGTTTTGTCGTGTTTGAGTTTTTCGGCAGAAAGACAAGACAGAAGGAGAGATTTAATCAAGATTCAGCGATAAACACTTGTCATCAGACCCTGTAACCTTAATGACTAATGACGGATATTCTCAGTGCGATATTCAGATGGGGTCATTCCGACTTTGTTTTTAAATAGTCTCGAAAAATGTTGTGGGTACTCAAATCCAAGGCTGTAAGCAATGGTGGCGACTGAATCCTTGCTGGACAGCAAACGGTCTTTTGACTTATCTATTAAGGCATAGTGAATCCAGTCTTTGGTTGTCTTTCCTGTTTCTGCTTTCAAAGCATCACTCAGATAGCGGCTGGTCATGTTCATGGATTGAGCCATTTCTTCCACTTCAGGAATGGCTGCTGACTGTTCCATGACCGCCTGTAAACGGGTATCCAGCAGAGCATAAAACTTATCATACACTGAAGTATCCGCTTCTTTGCGCATTAAAAACTGACGGTGATAGTAGCGGTTAGCGTACATCAATAAGGTACTGATTTGCGACAAAATAAGCTCTTTGCTAAATGCATCTAAACTCTTGTTGTTTTCCGCTTCTAATGCATCAAACATGCTTGCCATATGCTGCTCTTCCTTCGCTGAAAGGTGCAGTGCCTCGTTAACAGAATAGTTAAAGAACTGATAGCGCTTTATCTCCTCTTGAAGCTTATGGCCACGAATATAGTCAGGATGAAAACAGATAGTACGGGCAACGGAATCTACTTTTATTCCACTCGCCAGTAATTCCTGATTAGGAGCAATAAACAACAAGGTTCCATTTGAACAGTCATACTTTGTACGCCCATACATTAGTTCGCCAGAGGTTATATGTTTAAGCGAAATGGAGTAAAAACCTGCCGATAGTGCAATGCTGTCTTCGCAGCTCAACTGGTTATTTTCGCTGTCAGAGGTCATTTTTATCACATCAATTAAAGGGTGCTCCGGCGGGCGAATACCAAAAACGGCATTTTTCTCAGCAATGGTTTTAAAGTGGACTGTTTTCATTGTTCGACCTTATTATGATGCTTAGTGCCAAGCTGTAAGTAACTATAGCCTAAGCCAGTTTGGCTATCAGACTAAAACTATTATGACTAAGTAACACGGTTACCACAGTGCACAAATCCGCATAATCTGTATACGAATTTACCAACTTCTCAGCAAACTACTTGTTCTTCTACAAAGGCAGCCTGATCTGATCAGCCTGCTTTTTTTCGCCGTCATTTTGTGTACAGATTAGACAGTTTTGTGCACTGACGATTCCATCCACAAGCTCTAACATAACCCCATCAACGACGAAAAACACCAGACAGGCGGGGAGCTTTTATGACAAATCAATCCAAGCTAAACCAATTAATACAGGCAGTTGATGCCAGCAAAGTTCACCAGATCAGGTGTGGTGACCACCGCTTTATTGATATCACCATCGTTCAGACAGAAGGCAGATTTTTCGTCAGGCAGTACAAGTTCGGTAAACGCAGTTGGTATGACGCATTTATCAATAACCCCAGCGGAAACGAACAGCCAAACGGCGCAATAAGAGTCGGTGATTTGGAAGTGCTCGTTAATGGAAAAGTGCCAGACGATTTGCAAGCGGTTATTCCGAAAGTGAATCAGGCTTACCGAAAATTACTTGGGCTTATTTACCCATTGATGCGGTTAACGTTCGACAGACAAAAACATGAGGCGACAACACTTGAACTGATTCCAATGCTCAACAACTAGATTGATAAAACACGATAACAGACTGAAAGATAAAGGTAAGACTATGAATGTTAAACAGGTAACTTTTAAATCATTTGGCGTAGATTTGGTAGGCAACTTATATCTGCCAGAAGGGTTTGATGAGAACAAAAAGTATAAAGCGATCCTAGGGGCAAGCCCGTTCCCACAAGTAAAAGAACAAGTGTTAGCGACTTATGGTCCGGAAATGGCCAAACGTGGCTTTGTTTTTCTGGCATTTGATTACTTAGGCATGGGTGATTCACCTGCACTACCGGGTGAACATATGCAGTCTCGTTATATGTTCCGCTTAATTGAAAACACCTGGGATGCGGTATCTTTCTTAGGTACTCTGCCTTACGTAGACGAAGTTGAGGGGCTTGGTATCTGTCAGGGCGGCTCAATCATCGCGTCTGCTGCTGTTACCGATCACCGAATCAAAAAGATTGCCTTAGTATCTGGCATGATGGCGGCTGATGCATTCCAGTGGACAGATAAAGCAATGGCTCATCAAATGATCGCTGCCGCCAACGCATCAAAGCAGAAGATATACCAAACAGGCGAGCCTGACTATGTCGCACCTTTTGGTCTTACTGATGAGCAGTCAAGAGAAGAGTTTGTTGAACTAATGGGGGGGCATAACCCAATGGCCGGCGAATCTTATGATTATTATGGCCGGGACGGTTATCGGGGCCCTGAGGCGGTCGATAACTTCACTAACATGCACACTGCGGATCAAGCGATGCAATCTCTGTTCTCTTTATGTGAACATTACGCAGATAAAATTGTGCAGCCTTCACTGATCATCTATAGCAAAACAGCCTTTACTTCCATTTGTTCTACGGCGTTTATTGAAAAGCTGACCAATGAGCATGAGGTATTAGCACTAGAAGATTTTGGTCATGTTGATTTTTACTACAAACCAGAAGCGGTAAATATTTCCGCAGATGCTGTAGCGGACTTCTTCAATAAATAATCTGATCGTATCAAAGAGATTGCAGCCGGACACTAGCGAATACCGATTAAAGCAAACTTAGGTATGTACTCCCACGCAGAAGCGTGGGAGTGTTGAGTGACTCTTTACACCAACTAACAAATGTGTTGAAAATACCTTCTCAGGCTAGACTCGCCCGGACATCAGAAATGGTAATAAAGAGTTTGTTTTCAGCATATTGAAATGCCTTAAAGCCATAACGTTCATAGAACTGTTTTGCACCATCTTTAGCGTCAACGATAACAATGGGAAATGCAACGCTATCACTTGCAGCTAATAGCTTTCGAAGCGCATCAATCAGTAACCATTCACCGAGACCTTTCCCTTTATATCTTTCATCAACAACAAGGCGAGCAATTAAACCACCTGAAGTCGATGACTGATGCATCTTTTGTAACTTATCGGGCAATGCTTTTAAGTCAATTGGTGCCATCGTTAATGTGTAAAAACCAACTATATACGAGTTATTGTTGTCATCTTCCAAAACAAATGTTCTGCTATTGTCTTTCTTTGCTTGCTGGCTAGCCATTACTTTTAAGTGATTATTGAGGGCATCGATACCACAGTTAAACCTGTTTCTATCGTGTTTAGCTTTATCCAACAATACCGTATTCATCATTGAGTTTTATTCTCGTATCGGTCAGATGCGGCTTTCAGGTTTGAATTTGCTTCCGCCGGACTATCTAACGCTTCCATTAGCAACATAGCGTCAGCTTCACTAAGTTTTAAAGCTTGCTCACGCTCTATTACTTGTTTCGCTTTCTCGATTGCGGCACTCAAAACAAATGAGTTAATACTCGACGTACCTGCAATTGCTGCTGCCTTTGTAAGCAAATCCTGTGTATCAACATCAACTCTGGCAGTGATGCGAGGCAAAGTAGTAGCCATAATGTAATTTCCTGTTGTGTCAAAATGTCACATGGACATTATGTGTCTTAAAGGGTGCAATAAGCAATTATTGTGTCACTTTGGCACACGTAACAAAAAGTCTTCATAGTCTTAATAGTTATTCTAAACTCAGGTATAAATTACTCATCTGCTAGCAAGCTATTTAGCGAGACTGACAAGGGAAGAATTTAAAACCATTAGTGGAGGAATGGGAATTCATTGTTTCTAAGACATACTCAGTGACTCTTTAAGGGCGATTTATCGTTGATAATTTAGTCTGGAGGAGTTGTACTTGGCTAAAGTGACAGGTTTCAACAGGCTCTGGTATACACTCCCACGTAAAACATGGGAGCGATAGTTTCCTACTCAACCAGTTTTGTCATGTCTTGAGTCTCTGGCTAGAAAAGCGGGTTACAAAACGGTGATGCAGAAGCCTGCTTTCAGTGCAGCCCTCCAAGGTGATTGGACTTTTTAGCCACAGAGGGAGTGGAACTTTCAACGGAATTCAACTTTTCTACAATGCCACATTCTTTTACGGAACCTTTGGAATCACACTCACTTTTTAGTTTCTCCAGCTCAGCGGCAAGCAGCTGTAATTCCTGAATTCTATCTTGCACGTGCTGCAAGTGTTCGCTGATCACTATATCAATGGGTGAACATGGAGCACCATCGGTACTCATCGCCTGTAACAGAGCCCTTATTTCATCATGAGCCATATCCAGAGCCCTGCAGCGGCGAATAAACAAGAGCCTTTCTAAGTGGACAGAGTCGTAGCGGCGATAGTTATTTTCCAGCTCTCTTTTAGCTTGAGGCAGTAACCCTTGCTTTTCATAGTATCGGATTGTCTCTACCGGACAACCGGCTTTTTTAGCGAGTTCACCAATCTTCATTTCCACCCCTTTGTTCTTGACCCTGTAGTTAGATCAGGCTTTTTAATGATGGCAATGGTAAACGATAGAGAATATTAAAACGAGTGGCTACGCCGTTTCATTTCTATCAATACGGAGGTAATTTGAAGACATTAACAAATTCAACCTTGGTTGGAGCATTTCTGATTTTATCAAGTGTGGGAATGGAGCTGTTCGGGCTTTTCACACAGCACTACCTTGGGTTTGAGCCATGTGCGAACTGCGTACAAATCCGGCTATTTATCCTGTTTATCGGTATTGCCGGCCTGTTACATCTCTTTTCTGCCGATAGTTACATAACTAAAATCTCTACTTTATTATTAGCAACCATTAGCACTTGGTTTTCATTGCAGTTCTCCTGGGACAACCACTTAATTGAAACGGGTCAGAAGCTCTCAGGCTGCAGTTCCGGTTCTCCTTTCCCGGACTTCCTGCCTCTGGATTTCTGGCTACCGGGAATGTTTGAGGCTAAAGGCCCTTGCGGTACGCCCGCAACACTGTTCGGAAATACTACCTTTACCGATCTTTCTATCTTTGGATTATCCATCCTGCTGGCACTATTAACACTAGTACTTGTTACAAACCTCTTCAAACTTAAGGATAAAGCGCATAATGAAACAAAATAAGATAGTACTTTCAACGACCTTGCTGATGGGGTTACTACTCGCATTTTTTATTTTTAGTTGGTATCAGCAGCAAGACACCAGCGCTATTTCAGCAAATAAAAACCAGCTGGAGAGAGAATATTCGGCCAGTTTTGGCCCGGAAAATGCCAAAGTCACCATAGTAGAGTTCTTTGATCCCGCCTGCGAAACCTGCAGAGCATTTTACCCTTTCGTTAAGAAAATCATGAATGAACATCCGGACGATATCCGGCTTGTAATGCGCTATGCGGCATTTCACTCAGGATCGGATGAGGTTGTACTGATGTTAGAAGCGGCCCGACGTCAGGGTCTTTATAAAGAAGTGCTTGTATCCATACTTGCCGGACAGAGCTCATGGGCATCACACAGTGAACCAAATTTACCTTATGTCTGGACAATTGCTGAAAATGCAGGGTTGGATATTGCTAAAGCGCGAGAAGATATAAAAGATCCGCAGATTATAAA
Organism: Vibrio sp. SCSIO 43137; assembly: GCF_028201475.1. Classification (NCBI taxonomy): domain Bacteria; kingdom Pseudomonadati; phylum Pseudomonadota; class Gammaproteobacteria; order Vibrionales; family Vibrionaceae; genus Vibrio; species Vibrio sp. SCSIO 43137. The sequence continues at coordinate 1,889,472 of NZ_CP116383.1, forward strand.
AATACTTGAACAAGATATGGCGGACGTTAAATCATTAGGGGTGCAAAAGACACCGACATTTTTCGTCAATGGCAACCCTTTAGAGTCCTTTGGTTCACAACAACTCTACGATTTGGTTCAAAGTGAGTTAAAGTAAGAGCGAGACATCAGATACTTTAAGCTTCCCTCCCCTTCGGGAGGGAAATTCATAGGTAAGCGAATAGCTAAGTTACCCTTCAGGTATTACCGTGCCTTCCGTCTGCATTACTCCATCAGCAATCAACTCCCTGAATGCCTGATTTACATCATCAACCTTAATGCCTTGCATATACGCCTCCGAGTTTAGATAAACCTGAAAGTCATAGTTGTGCAGCAAATAACGTGTAAGAGGGAGCTTTTATGGTGCCGGAACTATCTGTTCCGGAAAGGTTTCACGTCTATTAGTGAAAATTCACTTATTACAAAATGTGTCAATATACAAAGCTTCTACTTTGTCTCTTGCCCACTGAGTACGACGCAGAAATTTCAGAGATGATTTAACGGAAGGATTGCTGTAGAAACAGTTGATTTTGATTCTTTCGTCCAACCCTTCCCAGCCATAATGTTCCTGCAAACGAACTAAAATCTTCTCCAGGGTAAGACCATGTAAAGGGTTATTGGGTTGTTCCTGACTCATCAGTTTTGTTTCCGGCTAGTTAATTAGAGGCGGAGTTTAGCAGATATCTCTATTATTGAGGTATCAATTTCCCGTCTAGTATAAATCTTTTTGAAAGACCTTATTCAGGTATTAGGTTTCTGTTCCTTTCAGGAAATGAGCTACTTTTCTCTTCAGTGGGAGTAAAACTAGGTATAGATCAAAATAATCAGTTACTTAAGAGTATTCCACTACTTGATATTTCTTGATTTATAGACAAAATCAAGAGTGACGGGCAATATAACATTGTTCATTTTAAGGCTATTTTTCAGGTGAGCTATGGAAACATACAGGATCCAAGGCCTAAATGTTAAGGTCGGCAATAAAATCTATACCACTCGCTATGTTCTCATCGCTATTGTTCTGTTTTTTCTGTTTATTGCTACAGGCAAGGCTCATAGTGGATATATGCAGCTAGTTTTAGTTTCGGTTTTAACTTCGATTCTGTTGATTGAAATTAGAAGGCTGGTATTCAAACCTACAATGTTAGTTGTCGGCTACGGTGGTATCTATCACCATAAACAAGGGTTTATTTCATGGGGAAGCATTGAACGTGTTGAACACTACATTAATTCAAGAAATGCTCTAGATAAATCATTGAAAGTTTATATAAAAGAGCCAAAAACTACGTTAAATCACTGGTTTCTTAGTCCAATAAAAATAAAACATGATGTAGTGGAAATGGGCATGTCATACACAGATTGCAACGTAAAAAGTGCTTCTGAACACGCTAAGGTGATGAAAGCATGGTATGAAGCATGGTATGAAGCATGGCAACAAGAGGATTAAGTCTGTTTCCTCCACACCATCCAATACTCCCTGCCGGAAAAAACTTCGACGCTGTTTTCAACCTCTTCACACTCTAGTAACTCGAAGTTCTCTTCCATATTTTGTTCCAGTTCTCCGGTTCTCAGGCAGAACGGCGGGAAGCGGGAACGATAAAAATCATCTATTACGAAAAAACCGGTTACCAGTCCTGACGGTTTTAGTAGTTTATTAAGCATAGAGAAGTAGTTGCTACGCAGTTCAACAGGCAGTGCGGCGAGAAAGGCACGTTCATAGATCAAGTCAAAGCACTCTGTTTCCGGATAACTAAACACATCGCCAAGTGTCACATAACGGCCATACCCGCCAAGTATCTGTTTTGCGGTATTTACTGCCTGCTCGCTGTAATCCATCGCAGTTACCTGATGACCATGTTCAACAAAACAGGCTACTTCATAGGCCGCACCGCAGCCGGGGATAAACACCTGCTGTTGCTGTTTTCCGGACTGGTTTAGATACTGTTCCACCTTTTCTGGAGTGCCTTTATGATCCCACGGCATACGTTGCTTCTGAAACAGATCGTCCCAGAAGGCTCTGTCTATTTCAGGTTGCTTAGCGTTCATGCTTCCCCCTATAAAACAATGGGGATAGTGCCAACAGCAATATCCCCTTTTTGCCTAGTTCAAGTTTTCACTTGTATCAGGCACTATGGTCACGTCGGTCATCGATTAATGGCAGCTCCGCGGGTATACCGCCCGACGGCATAAACTGAATATTGCCGTTGAGCTTAGTGACTGATTGCAGTGTAGTAAGGATCTCCGATGCAGGAGTATCACTCTCCTGACAACAGAAAGTGATGCTGTCTTTATGCCCTTCTCTCTCTATCATCAAAGAGCCTTTCAGGTTATGACGGCGGCATATTTCCTGAACCTGATGGGGATAGACAAACAGCCCTTTTATTTTTACTGCTGAATCTGCACGCCCAAGCCAGCCTTTTAGGCGGATATTGGTACGTTCTGACCCTTTTGGTACGGCCATTCTGGCGGACAGATCTCCCGTGGCGTAACGGATCAGCGGGAACTTGCTGTTTAGTGTGGTAACCACCACTTCTCCCACCTCGCCCTCTGCTACCGGATAACCCTCAGGGTCAACCACTTCGACAATAATGTCTTCCGCAACTATCAGCCCCTCTTCACCCGGAGCCTGATAAGCGATTAAGCCAAGTTCAGCGGTGGCATAAGCCTGACACACCTGAACACCAAACTCATCGAAGGCCTGCTGCATATCAGCAGTCACCGCCTCACCGGAGACCAGCGCTTTTTTAATGCTGCACTGCTGATTACCGTTGGCCGCAGCATAGCGGCTCAAAAGCTCAAGCAGATAGGATGGCGTTCCGGTAAAGCCTGTAGGCTGAAGTTGTGTAATCGCTTCAAGCTGGGCTTCGGTATTGCCGACACCGGCAGGAAAGACGGCACAACCACAGGCGCGGGCTCCGCTATCCATAATAAATCCGCCGGGCGAGAAGTGGTAAGAGAGGGTGTTATGTACCAAATCTCCCGCTCGGAAACCGGCGGCGGTAAACGCCTGTCCCATACACCAGTAATCTGACTCATCTGCCTGCGGTTCATAAAGAGGCCCGGGAGACTGGAAAATCCGTACCATCTCACCCTTATCAACGCAATTTAGCCCGCCAAAAGGTGGATTGGCTTTCTGCTTCTCCGGCTGGCTAAACTTGCGGGTCACTGGAAACCGGCTCAGATTTGCCCTGCTACCAGCCAGACTCTCATCGATTCCTGCAAACAGTGCCCGGTAGTAGGCGCTGTTCTGTTTGGCGTTGCTGATTCTTTCAGGAAGAAGTGAAAACAACAGGGTTTCCCTCTCTTCAGCGGCGATAAAACAGCGGCTATCCACTTTCTCACTCATTTCTGCTCCTTAAATCCAACGCTTACGTCGTTTATACGACTTGAGGTTTTTAAAGCTTTTACGCTCTCCCTCACCACCACCAAGATAGAACTCTTTTACGTCTTCGTTATTCAGCAGCGCATGTTTGCTGCCATCGAGAACGATTTTGCCTGACTCCATAATGTAGCCGTAATCGGCGGCCTGCAGGGCAAAGTTGGCGTTCTGCTCCACCAGCAACATGGTGATACCGTGCTCTTTATTGATCTTCTCAATAATGGAAAATACTTCTTTAACCAGAAGCGGTGATAACCCCATTGAAGGCTCATCTAGCAGTATCATCTTAGGCCTTGCCATTAACGCCCTGCCGATTGCCAGCATCTGCTGTTCACCACCGGAAAGGTATCCCGCCAGACCTGTTCTTTCACGCAGGCGGGGGAAGTAGTCCAGCACCATTTCGATATCCTGATCGACTTCGTTGTCGTTACGGGTATAAGCACCAAGGCGTAGGTTCTCAATAACCGTCATATCTTCTACGATACGGCGCCCTTCCATTACCTGAAAGATACCGGCACGGACGATCTCTTCCGGACTTTTATTGTCAATACGTTGGCCCATAAAGGTGATTTCGCCACGGGTCACTTCACCGTCTTCGGTTTTCAGCAGGCCGGAAATGGCTTTCAATGTGGTTGATTTACCAGCACCGTTAGCACCTAGCAGAGTAACTATCTGCCCTTTAGGAATCTCAAGGCTGACACCACGCAATACCAGTATTACGTCGTCGTAGACCACCTCGATATTATTCACAGAGAGCATTATTTCTTCAGGCTCTATATTCCTTGCGATTTCACTCATCAAGTGACTCCTTGTATGGGCGGAGGTTTCCCTCCGCCATTCGCTTTTTGCTGTTATCTAATTGCTGTTCTGTTGTCGCTATTAGTAACCTAACCAGTCATCACGACGTGACAATGTCACCTCAGATACTTTATTCACCTCTACGTTGCCGCCGTTGTTGTTACCCATGAAGACGTTAACAGTTGTGGTACCACGGTGATCATCCGGCTGCCAGTTCGCAGGGATACAGACACCTTCCAGCCCTTTCGGCACCCAGTTTTCACGTGCGTACATGCCTTTCTTAATATTTTCGCCGGTAATGCCGCCGTTGGCCTTAGCCCACTCCATCGCTTCTTTCATGTAGAAAGCGGAACAAACACCGCGGATATAGTGGTGTGTACGGAATTGGTCAGGTTTAGACTCAGACAGTTTTGAAATCTCTTCTACAAGCTCCATGCCCTTGTTGCTGTCTCCCCAGAAAGCGGTCATACCTGGGAATACATAGTCTTTCAGGCCATCACCAGCAGCTTCAATCACCGGCTTATCACCACCCCAGATGTTGGCCATATACTGGAACTGGGTACCTACTGTGTTACAAGATTTCACCAGCGAGATAACCGAGCCACCAAGGTTAGCAATATAGCCGTAGTTGGTGCCCGACTGCTTAAGTGACAGACATTGTGCCTTAAAGTCACCCGGCTTCAGTGAAACCACTACTGGTGACATCACTTCAAATCCAAGTTCCTCTGCGTATTCAGCACACGCCTCTTTTGGTGCGTTAGGGAACGGGTGATTATCACCGATATGGGTAAACTTAGGCTTACCGCTGTTGCCCTTCTGCTCCCAGTCATTTTTCGCCCATTTCACCAGTGCGCGACAGGCATCGGAGTATGAAGCGCCATAGAAGAAGTTATAAGGTGCAGGCTTAGCGGTTTTCGGGTTCTTTCCAGTCGGATCCGTCAGGTGACCGGAATAAGACGCTGAATATACCGGTACTTTATCCCTTGTTACGAAGGAGATAAGTGCTTCAGTATCCGCGGTACCCCAACCCTGCATTGCCACCATGTTTTTACGGGCAACCCAGCGTTTATAGTTAGATATCGCCACCGGCACTTTATAGGCCATATCGACGGTCTCGAACTCCAATTCTGTTCCGTCAATCCCGCCATGATTGTTAATCCATTGCAGGGCATCGCGCACACCAGAACCATATGGCTTACTCACATAAGCAGTCGGTCCGGAGAAATCCACCAGATGGCCGACAAATACAGAGTCTTTCGCCAGAGTTGGTGCAGTCACTAGTGCCGCCGACAGCAACAGCGGTGCCGCCAAAATTCCTTTATTCATAACTATTATGTCCTTGTTGATATGGTTTTTATGCAGGCGCAACTGCGCCTGCCCTACCGGTTAATATGAGAACGGATAGTGCTTCCAGTAAGCCCGAATCTGTTGCCAGCGGTGTGCCAGCCCTTGAGGTTCGAAAATAAGGAACAGCATTATCACTAATCCGACAGCCATCTCTTTGAGGTACGCCAGTCCATCGGCGAAGCTCGCTGTATCACCAAACACAGACAAACCCGCGACACCCAGCTCTAAAACTTCAGGAAGCAGTACAATAAACACTGTCCCCATCAGAGTTCCTTTCACCGAACTCAGTCCGCCGATGATGATCATGGCGAGGAACTGAATCGACATCATAATGGTAAAGCCTTCCGCAGAAACAAAGCCGAGATAGTGACCGTACAGCGCCCCACCTATACCTGCGTAGAAGGCGCAGATACCAAAGGAGAGCAGACGGTACTTGGAGAGGTTAATCCCCATAATTTCTGCCGAAAGGTAGTGGTCACGAACCGAGACAAACGCCCTTCCGTCACGGGAACGGATCAGGTTCGACGCCCACATATACATAAATATCAGTGCAAACAGAGCAATGTAGAAGAAGCTCTCATCGGTGATAAATTCGTAGCCAAAGAGATTAATCGGGTTGGCACTTGCACCATAAGAGCCGCCACTAAACCAGTTTGCCCGGGCGAAAAAGTCTTCCAGAATAAACTGCGCTGCCAGCGTCGCTATGGCTAGGTATAGACCTTTAATCCGTGCTGCCGGTAAACCAAACAGCATGCCCACAATCATGGTCATCCAGCCTGCAATTGGAATAGCAAACACCACCGGAATACCAAACTGATTATTCAGCCAGGCTGAGGCAAAGGCACCGAAGCCGAAAAAGGCACCATGTCCCAGCGAGATCTGTCCGGTAAAGCCGACCAGAATATTTAGCCCTAGCGCCGCTATACCCAAATAGGAGATCTGAATAAACAGGTTTAGCAGATAGATATCCATAAACAGTGGTGCTGCCAACATCAGCACTACGCCGCCTATGGCAATGTTACGTATGGTGCTGGTTTCGAAAATCGGTGTATCGTCTTTGTATGTGGTGCGAAAATCACCACAAGGCCGCATGCTAATCTGAGCCATCGGTCATTCTCCTTAAATTCGTTCAATATCTTTGGTGCCAAACAGGCCGTATGGCTTAAAGGCCAGAATGATCAGCAGTACATAGAATGGGGCGATGTTGTACAGGTTGCCCACCTGCAGGTACTGACTGTCGACAAATTCTGCCAGGTTCTCCAGTACCCCGATGGTGATTCCACCGACAATGGCACCGACCACGGAATCCAGCCCGCCAAGAATAACCGCCGGAAACACCTTGATACCGATAATGGAGAGCGCATCCGATACACCGTTAACGATACCGATAACAATACCCGCCGTTGCTGATACCAGCGCCGAGATAGCCCAGCTAAGTGCGAACACCTTTTTGATGGAAATACCCAGACTCTGGGCAACCTGCTGGTTAAACGCCGTGGCACGCATGGCCAGACCCATTTTGCTGAACTTAAAGAACCAGTAGAAAGCGCCCATGATAATGACCGAGAAGATCAGGCTGAGAATATAGGCAAACTCAACATTCAGGCCGCCTATATTGACTACATTGGTTTCAAATACTTGCGGGTAACTTACCGCTGAAACACCAAACATCCACTTCATCAATGCCTGGAAGAACATAGACAAGCCTATGGTCACCATAATTACTGAAATAATGGGTTCACCGATGAGCGGGCGCAGAACAATAGTCTGCACCGCAATACCGAACACCGTCATAAAAGCCAGTGTCAGTAAAAAGCCGAGAAAGAAAGGCAGTTGCAGATGAACAAGAGCTGCCCAGCAAACCCATGCCCCAATCAACAGAAACTCGCCCTGTGAGAAGTTAACCACCTGAGTTGATTTGTATATCAGCACGAAACACATAGCCACTACACCGTATAACATGCCGACAATCACGCCGTTTATGACGAGCTGTAATAATAGTTCCGTATTCACTATGCGATCCTCCGTTGTTCGCTTTGCGCCTCTGGCTGCTCATGTTCAATAAGCGTCTCCCACCACCAACGAGGTCTTGATACGTGTTTTGGTTCCATCCTGATAGGTAATCACCGTATCGACATCCACCTGTTTATCATCGCTGTACAGGGTTTCAATAATGTCGCCGTACTTCTCAGCTACCACGCCGCGGCGTACTTTACGGGTACGGGTCAGTTCGCCGTCATCAGCATCCAGCTCCTTATAGAGCAGGATAAATTTGCTGATTTTCTGCGCTTCCGGCAGCGATTCATTCACCTTAAGCACTTCTTCTCTCACCGCCTGATACACCTCAGGCTGTGCTGACAAGTTTGTATAGTTGGTGAAAGCGATGCCTTTCTGCTCAGCCCACTTGGCCACAATGGCGTAGCGGATACAGATAATGGCGGAGAGCCACGGTCTGTCTTTGCCTACTACTACGGCTTCTGCAATAAACGGAGAGAACTTAAGTTTGTTTTCAATAAACTGTGGTGAGTAGCGGGCGCCCAGGCTGGTTTCCGACATATCTTTCAGTCGGTCTATTACTACCAGATGGCCAGACTCTTTGAAGTAACCCGCATCACCGGTGTGCATCCAGCCATCTCGTACATCTTCTTCATAAGCTTGCATATTGTTCAGGTAGCCGGTAAACATACCGCTGCTTTTCGCGATGATTTCGCCAACACCATTACTATCCGGGTTGATGACTTTCACTTCAGAGTTATCGAAAGCGACACCCACTGAGTCGTAATCCACATCGTCAGCATGATGCACGGTATAAGCACCACACATTTCTGTCTGACCATAAAGCTGTTTTAGCGGAACCCCGATCGCCTGCAAGTAGCGGAAAGTATCCGGCCCCATGGCCGCACCACCCGTTGCGGCCGATGTCAGATTAGAGAACCCAAGGCGGTCACGTAGTGCCCTCAGTAGTATCCATTCTGCCAGTTTGGATCGCTTGCCCTGATCCAGAGCCTTGTTCGCCAGCTGCATGCCCAGCTTGTACATCTTCTGTTTAAAGGGAGTAGAGTCCATCATTCGCGCAGATACATCGGCCACAATGTTTTCCCACACTCGCGGTGCCAGCAGAACAAAGCTTGGGCCAATTTCACGCAGATCCGACATCATGGTCTCCTGCTCTTCCACGAAATTGACGATCTGGCGTGCAACCAGTGCCTGACCGACAACATAAACCTGCTCCATAATCCAAGGCAAAGGCAGTACGGAAACATAGTTTCCTCCCGGATCACGCGGGTCTGCCCGCAGATAGGCGCCACAATGTTCAAGGAACGGGCCACTGCGCAACTGCGCCAGCTTAGGCTTAGAAGTAGTGCCGGAAGTAGTACAGAGAATAGAGAGATCTTCACCCTTAGTTGCCGCAACTAATGCGTCATACTGCTGCGGGTTCTGCTTATCCAACCGACGGCCGGTTTCATAGAGTTTCTCTACATCGATCAGTCTCGGATCGTCATATTTACGCATTCCCCTTGGGTCGCAATAGACAATAAATTCTACACTTGGAATTTCATCGCCCAGCTCCAGTAACTTGTCACACTGTTCTTCATCTTCGGCAATAATGATTTTCGCCTTGGCGTAGTTGATCAGGTAAGCCACCTCTTCGTGCATTGAGTCCTGATAAACCCCAAGTGAGTAACCTTTAATGGCATGTGCGGCCAACTCGCCCCACACCCATTCCGGGCGGTTATCACCCAGAAGACCGACAACATCACCTTCTGTGATACCCAGATCAATCATTGCCAGCGATAACCATTTCACTCTGTCGTTATAGTCAAGCCAGCTAAACTCGCGCCAGATACCAAACTCTTTCTCACGCATTGCAATTTGATCCGGCCATTTTTCTGCATTGTATTTCAGTACCTTTGGAAAGGTGTCAAGGGTGGTTACGTCTGCCCATTGTTTGTGCTGCTGTCCCATTAGGCGCTCTCCTCCAGCGTTGGTAGTTCCTCGCCCAGATAGGCTCGTTTAACATGCGGGTTATCCATAACCTGCTCCGGATCGCCGGTTGCAATGTGTTTACCGAAATCCAGTACCAATACCCGGTTAGAGATATCCATAACCACGCCCATATCGTGTTCTATCATGATCACTGTGATGCCCAGCTCTTCGTTAAGATCCATGATGTAGCGGGCCATATCCTCTTTCTCTTCAAGGTTCATTCCCGCCATAGGCTCATCAAGTAGCAGCAGCTTAGGTTTTAACGCAATCGCCCGCGCCAGCTCAACACGCTTACGCAGACCGTAAGATAAGGTTCCCGCCGTCGCTTTGCGGATATGCTGGATCTCCAGAAAGTCGATTACCTCTTCCACATATTTGCGGTGAGCCATCTCTTCCTTCTGGGCATTTGAGAACCAGTAGAGGGGGCCGGTAACAAAGTTGTTCTTCAACATGTGGTGGCGGCCGACCATGATGTTGTCCAGAACGGACATATGGGCAAACAGCGCCAGATTCTGAAAGGTTCGCCCGAAGCCAAGCTCTGCCCGCTGGCTTGGTGTTTTCTTAGTGACATTCTGACCGTCAAATACCACAGAACCTTTGTTCGGTGTGTAACGGCCGGAAATACAATTAAGCATGGATGTTTTTCCGGCGCCGTTTGGACCAATGATTGAGAAAATCTCTTTCTCATTCACATGGAAACTTACATCGGTTAGCGCTTTCACCCCGCCAAAAGCCAATGAAATATCGTTTATCTGCAACAGAGGCGTTTCCGATACCATGGTTGATCTCCCTTTGATTATTGTCCGTGCAATCCATTGAGCACTTACTGAAATCTCATTTACGCTTGATACCGGCCACAGCTTTAACACCTCTGCATCAAATTTTAAATTCAGTTTACGTAAACGTAAAGCTTGATTCAGAATAGTCTCTCGTTGGTTAAGTTTCAATCGTATTGCATATGAAAAAATTTGAAGTCACGCAAAGTTTAAGTAAATAAAATGTTAACGAATTTTTTGCGTGAATACTTGATACTACATATTTGGGTAGTTAGGTCCCCCGCCACCTTCTGGTGGCAGCCAGGTAATGTTCTGGCTCGGGTCTTTAATATCGCAGGTTTTACAGTGAATACAGTTGGCTGCATTGATTTGTAACTGCTTCTCTTCACCTTCTGCGATAATCTCATAGACCCCTGCGGGACAGTAACGCTGAGCTGGTTCTGCATAGTCAGGCAGGTTCTGCGCGATAGGAATGGTTAAATCTTTAAGCACCAGATGACAGGGTTGATCCTCTTCATGAAAAGTGTTGGAAAGATAGACGGATGAAAGCTTATCAAAACTCAGCTTACCGTCCGGCTTACTATAGTTGATAGGCTTGCTATCCGAAGCCAGTTTAAGGGTGGAATAATCGCTCTTATCACAGCGCAGGTTCCACATTGTCTTTCCTTTTAACAGGTTTTGCTCCAGCAGTGCGATACCTCCTCCCATTAGGGAACCAAAACGGTGTACCGCAGTAGAAAAGTTTCTTGCCCTGTAGAGTTCATCATAGAGCCATGATGTATTAAACCGGTTTGCGTAGTCTGGTGTTTCAGCTTCTGTCTCCAGCGCATCAAACACGGCTTCTGCTGCTATCATTCCGGACTTCATGGCACAGTGCGTCCCTTTAATTTTGGCCGGATTCAGGGTTCCCGCATCACAGCCTATCAGTAGGCCGCCACTAAACTGCTGTGAAGGTAACGAGTGAAGCCCGCCTTTAGTAATAGCGCGTGCTCCATAGCTAATCCTGTTACCCGACTGCAGATACTTCGCCAACATAGGGTGGTGTTTCAGGCGTTGAAACTCCTCAAACGGGCTTAGATAAGGGTTGCTGTAGTTAAGGTCTACAATCAAGCCGACGGCCACCTGATTATTCTCCAGATGATAAAGGTAGCTGCCGCCTGTCGCACCGTCTGTCAGCGGCCAGCCTAAGCCATGCACCACTATGCCGGGCTGATGTTGCTCCGGCGGTATTTCCCATAACTCCTTAAAACCGATAGCGTAATGCTGAGCGGTTACTCCTTCTGCCAGCGCATAGTGTTCTATCAGTTTTTTGCCTATATGACCTCTTGCTCCTTCGGAGAACAGAGTATACCTCGCCCGTAGTTCGATACCCTGTTCAAAATTGCCTTTTCGTTGACCGTTTTTGTCCAGGCCCATATCGCCGGTAACAACGCCGCGTACTCTGTTGTTATCATCAATAATCGCTTCTGAGGCACTAAAGCCGGGATAAACCTCAACGCCCATAGATTCAGCCTGTTCAGCCAGCCAGCGGCATAAATTTCCCAGACTGATTATATAGTTACCATTGTTATGCAGAGTTTCCGGCACTGCCCACTGAGGTAGTGTGATGGCGTTTTGCTCTGTGGTCAGCAGCAGAGTTTCATCTCTGTTTACCGGCGTAATAACCGGCGCACCTTGCTGCTGCCAGTCGGGAAACAGCTCATCCAGAGCACGGGGTTCAAATACAGCACCAGACAAAATATGAGCACCAATTTCCGATCCCTTTTCAACTACACAAACTGACAGCTCTTTATTATTCTCTATCGCCAGTTGTTTGATCCGGCAAGCCGCAGACAAGCCCGCCGGGCCGCCACCAACAACCAGTACGTCAAATTCCATGCATTCCCTTTCCATGGCTCAAATTCCTTTCCTAGTCCAGCATGTTATGCATATGTTAAATATTCATTATAATGCAGTTGACGTAAACGTAAAGGTAAATTAACATCAAATTATCTTGTCGCTATTTGCGCATGTTTGTGAAGAAGGAACTTACCGTGAAAATACTCGTACCAATTAAACGGGTCATTGACCCCTACATTAAAGTTCGCGTTAAAGCAGACAACAGTGATGTAGAAACAAACAATGTGAAAATGACCATTAATCCGTTTTGTGAAATTGCTGTAGAAGAAGCGGTCAGAATTAAAGAAGCAGGCAAAGCCGACGAAATAATTGTCGTCAGTGCAGGTGGTGCAGAGTGTCAGGAACAGTTGCGTACAGCCCTTGCCCTGGGTGCCGACAGAGCTATTCATATCGATACAGACAATAAGCTGGAACCACTCACCGTCGCCAAATTGCTTAATGCTGTTGTAAAGCAGGAGCAGCCAAAATTGGTGATCACCGGTAAGCAGTCCATTGATTCGGACAATAATCAGGTTGCCCAGATGCTCGCTTCCCTACTCGACTGGCCACAGGCAACATTTGCCTCAGACGTAGAGCTGGATGAAGAGTCAATTCAGGTAATACGGGAAGTAGACGGCGGATTGTTGACAGTTAAAATGCCATTGCCTGCTGTAGTCAGTACCGACTTGCGCCTGAATGAACCCCGTTTCGCCTCCCTGCCTAATATTATGAAAGCCAAACGTAAACCTATGTCCTCCGTTTCACCTGATGATCTTGGCGTTAGCATCAGTTACCGGCATAAGATAGAAAGTGTCTCTCCTCCTGAGCAGAGACAAGCCGGCATCAAAGTTGACTCTGTTGCAGAACTGGTTGATAAATTGAAAAACGAAGCAAAGGTAATCGCATGAAAAATTTAATTATTGCTGAGCATGATAATCAAACTCTTCATGCCGACACTCTTAAAGTCGTTAACGCTGCAAGTCAGACTGGAACAGATAATACCTTGTTGGTTGTTGGTTATCAGTGTGACTCTGTAGCACAGCAGGCTTGTTCCGTTGACCATATCTCACATGTTATCTGCATCGATAATCAGCAGTATCAACATCACTTTGCCGAGTATGTCGCCCCTGCGGTCGTTCAAATGGCGGAAGGCTTTGAGGGCATTTGGTTTAACACATCGGCTAAAGGCAAAGATATTGCACCGCGGGTAGCGGCTAAATGCGATGTTGGGCAGCTGTCTGAGATTGTAAAAGTGATAGATGACTCGACATTCGTCAGGCCAATTTATGCAGGCAATGCCCTTGCCACTGTCTCCTGTAGCGACAATTTAAAAGTAATTACTGTCCGCGCTTCTGCGTTTGATGCTGTTGAAAACAGCAATCAGGCAGATCTCTCTCAGCACTCATTAGAAGTTAACGCGCCGGATGTGCAGTTTGTTTCTGTTGAGCAGACAGAGTCTGAGCGGCCTGAACTCACCGCAGCAGAAGTGGTTATTTCCGGAGGGCGTGGTGTCGGTAGTAAAGAGAACTTTGCTCTGGTAGAACAACTGGCCGACAAGCTTGGGGCAGCCGTTGGTGCATCGAGGGCTGCTGTAGACGCAGGCTATGTGCCTAACGACCTGCAAGTGGGTCAGACAGGTAAGATTGTTGCTCCCAAGCTCTATATCGCTGTTGGGATCTCAGGTGCTATTCAACACTTAGCCGGTATGAAGGAGTCAAAGGTTATTGTTGCGATAAATAAAGATCCGGAAGCGCCAATTTTTGAAGTGGCCGATTATGGTCTGGTCGGAGATCTGTTTGAAGTACTTCCTCAACTGGTAGACAGCCTGTAAAGCATCCAACAAAAGATTTTACCGTCAGGTAGCGATATTTCACCATTAAAAAGGCCTCCATCAGAGGCCTTTATCTTTGCTAACTTAGCACACTAATTAGAAGTGGTAGTATGCAGCAGCGAATACGTGAGTCTCTTCGTCGCCAGTCTTAGTATCGTCTGTACGTTTGATATCAATACCCATATCAGCGCGTTCTGAGATTGTATACGTAGCAGCAATGTTATAAGCATTTTCGTCTACGTCAGCCTGAGCCTTCTCTTCTGTAGTCTGGTCAAAGTAACCTGCAGCCAGAGTAAATTTCTCAGTTACAGCGTAGCTTACTGAAGCGTAGAAACCTGTCTGCTCTTTTTCTGTCGCATTGGTTCCGGTCAGATCAGAGGCATCACCGTCGTTAACCCAGTAGTTCAGACCAGCCTTAAACTGACCGAAAGTAGCGTTACCAGACAGCGAAAGAACCTTATAGTCTGCATCATCGCGGGACTCGTAACCGGCATAAACGTTGAAGCTCTCTTGCTCAAGACCAAGATAACCATTCACACCTGAATCAGCAACGTCGTGATCATCTGCTGTTTCAAAGTAAGAGATACCGTAAGCAAAACCACTGGTAGAGCCCTGGAACTTAACTACGTTAAAGCCGTCACTCGCGTCACCAGCAGAAGAACCGAACTCGTAAGTCAGGTCACCGGCACCATCAACTTTATCTAGTGCTGTATCGTTTTCCCAACCAATAGAAGCAACACCGAAGCCGGTATCCCAACCGATCCATGCTTTGTCTACATCAGTAACCGATTCGTTCTCGATTTTGGTCGCTTCTTCATCCGTAGAGTAGTTTTGCTCAAGGTCGACCTCAAGGTAACCAACAAGTGCATCGTTTTTGTAGTTAACCTTTACTGTAATTGCCGTTGCCCAGTCATCATAGAATGCTTCTGATGCAGTATCGTAGTAACCGCCGATACCAACAGTACCTTTAGTTGTAAACTCACTGTTTTCTGTGCTGATTTCTGCAAACGCCGAAGTTGATAAACCTGCTACAGCAATTGCCAATAGAGTCTTTTTCATATTAATTCCACTTTTTTTCAAAAAATTTAATAGTCAGAGCATTTATCTAACGCTCTTTTGTTATTTTCAGAAACGAAACCGCCCAACTTCAATAAGTTAAAAACCGTTTGACCATCTGAGTTCGAAACAAAATTCTCACTAATTAAAATTTTCGTCAAATGCGAAAAGATAAAACAATAAAACCTCATATATCATTAACTTACATTTATAATTTTGAATTATAAAAGATTTATAAAGGAGTTATAAATAACAATAAGACCGTAAAAATCACTATAAGTACATATAAAGAATCACCAAACAATATAAAAGTACAGACACTCAAACAACCAATTTTTTTAGCTTAATTAGCAACATTAACCTATATATACAATATATTTCACCACCCAAAGGGGCATAATCAGAATTAAAAGCCGACTTGCTGCTTATTTTGCCACAAATAGAAAATATTGAATTTTATAGGTGATATCAATCACATAGTATGAAAATAACAAAAGGAGAACATAAAATCTGACTAAAACAGAAAAGCTGGTAAAAAATGATTATTAAAGAAAGGTAAATATTATTGATAACGGATGACACCTTTTAAACTGCATGCTAACATCCGAAAACAGTGAGCATTTATTAGAAGTAAAAGATAATGTTTAACAAAAAGTATTTAATCAACGAGAATCATTTATTCGACCCTGAAAGAAAAACCATTTCTGTTCAATATGAAGATAAAAGGGATATTATTCTTGGTAATAATGAGAGTGATATTTTCCTTACCCTTATTGAACGAAGACCAGAAGTATTAAGTAAAGAAGATCTGGTGGAACTGGTATGGGAAGATAAAGGTTCAGCAGTTTACGGCTCGAGTGTTGTTCAATCTATATCAACTCTGAGAAAAACCCTGAATGATTCAACAAAATCACCGCTATTTATAAGAACTGTACCGAGAAAAGGGTATCAGTTTGTTGGTATTATTAGCGATATCATTGAAGAAAAACCAATTGTTGAACCTGTTATTAACGCGGAAGAAACAACTAGCACAGTAAATATACAAGCCCCAACTAAGTTTACAACGGCTTCAAATAATAAGTTGCCGCTTATAGTGTTAGCAATGCTGTCGTTTTGTATATGTGGCTATTTACTCTACTCGTCAAAGCAACAGACTAAGCCTACTGATCTTATCAGTGTTGGTGACTATAAAGGTATTCCGGTCTTTAGTTTCGGTCAGAATCCGGAGAAAGGTGTCGAGGCTATTTAGATAACATCTAGCCTGACAGACTTGATGACGGATTCCCCGGAGATAGAGCGATTTATTATCGCCTCCAGCTATAAAGGCGATTTAATAGTCAATACCATATACAATAACCAACTGAAAAATAAAACATTTATAATCAACAAACATCTTATTAAGTAACAGCAATAAAGATAAATTATGAAGAAGTACCTCAGCTCCTACACACTGATTATTGTTCCACTTTTAGTATTGCCAATCATTGTGATTTACAAGCTTACTCAACATAACTACACAGAGTTTCTGTCGTCTAAGACCTGGCACTCTGAAAGAGTTATCTTTGTTAATCCCGATGATAACCGCCTGAAAATTAACAATGTAGCAGGTGCACGAATCAATATTGACGGCAATATGAAGTTCTTCGATAACTCATCTTACGTACAAGGCGTAAATATCAGAGTCTATGATGCAGAAGATCTTGAGATTTATTATATAAAGATGTTTATACCCGGGGCGTGGTCGGAGAATCAGGGACATTTGTTTCTTAAGTCGGATATAAAGCGGATTGAGGTTATCGATATCAATACTGGTGACAGGGAAAATAAAGAACTGGTCGAGTTTTTTAAAATGATGAGCGTTACTAGCTTCAATAATTTTCTTTCATTAGATATTATCGATACAAATACTATTATCACTACAAATATAGACTTATTATCAGTCGTCTGGTACGGAATTGAGCGTTCAAGTAGTAATTAATCGATTCCTGGGCACTAAGCTCAGGAAGCTTAAAAATATATAAATATAAATTAAACAGTACCAACCTCATCAACCAGAAATGAACGTTAACAAGAAAGATAGTCACGGCCATTATCTTATTTAAATTTAAACATAGCGAGAGACGCAATTTTCTCTATTTTATCTACTGGTTACATACTAATTCTTGTTGACCAATTTATTGCCTCTCTTATGTACAACAACCATAATACCCTCTGGTACTATTGCACTCAGGCTCCTCTCCAAATTTATAAGTAAATCTCACCGTTATCGGGCAAAGGTATGCTGTAGTGGGTTAAGGCAGGGTTAAAACTCGTTAACCTTATTGCGGAAATAAAGATGGCATAATATAGGCGACAACGACGCGGCCGGCTAGGTGCGGCCGGCTTCGGACACGAGGTTCCTCGTGCAATTCAAAGCCTTGAAATAGCAAAAGCCCCTAGTATTTCTACTAGGGTCTCTTAGAATTTGGAGCGTCGCGGCCGGCTGCGGGCACGGGGTGAGAGCTCGTGATGCTAAAAAGAACGATTGTAGATTCAAGGGATCATAGCAACACCTTTTTCAATCATGTGCGATGGTGTTTTAAATTTCAATGTTTTCCGCGGGCGTTCATTTAATTGACATGCCACCTTATTAAGGGTTTCCTGCGAGTGCAGCGATAAATTAGTTTTTTTAGGGAAGTACTGTCTAATCAGGCTATTAGTATTCTCATTCGTTCCTCTTTGCCATGGGCATTGAGGGTCACAAAAATAAACGGGGATACCTATTTCCTTTGTCAGATCAGCGTGTTTAGCTAGTTCCATCCCTCTATCCCAAGTTAATGACTTTCGATATTCAGCAGGCATTTTTTTAAATACAGTTAATAACGCTGTATGGACTGACTCGGCGTCTTTTCCTGCAAGTTTGAGGATGATTGTGAAGCGAGATTTTCTATCTACAAGAGTGGCGATATGTGTATTCTTTGAACCTGATACAAGATCACCTTCCCAGTGACCTACTGACTTACGATTCTCAATGTTCTTGGAACGTTCATGTATGGACACACCGTTCACAATGCTCGTGAAACTTCTATCACCGCTTCGTCGATGATGTCGGCTGTGACGCATCGGCCTACCTCTGCGTAGATGCTGAGTGAAGGAGTGATGAATAATACTTTTGGCTCGGATATACATTGATTTATAAATGGTTTCATGTGATATCTGCATGCTTTTTCTACGTGGATATTGAACTCTCAACCAACCTGATATTTGTTCGGGAGACCACTTCAGTTCAAGTTTTGATACGACAATCCCTCTGAGTTCAGTGTTGCGTTCTAAAGCTCCAAGCTTTGGACGTTTAGCCATACGTTTTGCTCGGTTGTCTGCATTAACAGCTTTGTAATAACGACGACCTCGGTTGCGTGCAACCTCTCTCGAAATTGTTGAAGGAGAGCGGTTTAGCATGCGAGCAATAGCTCGTAGCGACATTTTGGCAGATAGAGCAACTCTGATTTCCTCTCGTTCTTCCAGAGTTAAGTGTTGCTTGTTCCTTTTTCGTGTATTGGGTTTGATGCCCCCAGTTTCACGTAATGCTGTAAATACAGTACCTGGTGCTGCGTTTAATATTCGGCCAATATCGCTATATCCAGTACCTTGTTTCCATAAATTAAATACGAGATCTTTCTCTTCTTGAGTAAACGTACGTTTTGCTCGTTTCATCATTGGTGTCCATGCAAATCAGTATTTTAGTAAAACTGTTGCGATGACCAATTGAATCTACAATCACCACCTTCATAGAAGGTAGTTTCAAATTGACAATGAAAAAGCCCGCTCATTTCTGAGCGGGCTTCTCTAATTTGAAGCGTCGCGGCCGGCTTCGGACACGAGGTTCCTCGTGCAATTCAAAGCCCTGAGATAGCAAAAGACCCTAGTATTTCTACTAGGGTCTCTTTGAATTTGGAGCGACACACGAGGTTCGAACTCGTGACCTCAACCTTGGCAAGGTTGCGCTCTACCAACTGAGCTAGTGTCGCATAAGATGGTGCCCCGGGCCGGACTTGAACCGGCACAGCGCGAACGCCGAGGGATTTTAAATCCCTTGTGTCTACCAATTCCACCACCAGGGCACGCTTTTCAGCGATGGTAACACCATCTGCTCCCAACGCTATTGCGTCGGAACGGGATGTACTTTACTGGATTGAAATTTTTCGTCAACAAGAAAATGTATTGTTTTGAACTGTATGGCTAAAAATCGGCCTAACCACACTGTTTTGAACAGATTGTCACCTATTAACCCTTTGCACATCTCTGTTTTTCTGTCGCTGCCTGCCTTTATCAAGCCATTCAACCATTACCTGCTTAATCTCGTCGGCCGTATAGGGTTTGCTTAGTATGTCGTCCATTCCTGACTCTATACACATTTGGCGTTCTTCAAGGGTGGAGGCGGCCGTTAAGGCAATAATAGGTGTGTTTATGCCCTGCTCTCTTAAGCGTTCTGTTGCCTGATAGCCATCCATTTCCGGCATTCTGCAGTCCATAAACACCATATGGTAATTTTTGCTATTAACCGCCGTTATAGCCTCCAGACCATTGCTGCAAATGTCCGGCTCTACACCTATCTTTCCGAGCATCTGTTTTACGATAAGCTGATTCAGGCTGGTATCATCAACCACCAGCACACGGACACTCTGCCAGTTTATATGCGGTTGTTCGCTGACCAGCACACCCTGAGCACATTCGGCAGAGTCTCCTTCAGCTACGGCCAGACTGAGCCGGAAACAGGTTCCTTTGCCGGGTTCACTTTCACACTCAATAGTGCCGTTCATTAAATCTGCAAGGTTCTTACAGATGGCTAACCCAAGGCCTGTACCTTCAAACGTCCGGCTACTTGACCTATCTGCCTGAATAAAGGGGTCATATAGGGACTCCATCGCCTGTCTGGCGATTCCTATACCTGTATCTGTCACTTCAAAAGTTAATGTTCCACAGCGCCAGGCTGCATCGAGGGTTACACTGCCCTCTCGGGTGAATTTAAATGCATTACCGATTAAATTCACAAGTATCTGCTTGATACGTTCCTGATCCCCTAAGAGCACCTGTGGAATTCCGTCTGTTTCCACTAAAAACTCAACACCAGACTCTTCTGACTTAGCAGCAAAAATGCCATTTATTGATTGCTCCAATTGCTGCCACATAAAGTGTTTAGGCACTATCTCCATCATTCCGGCGTTCATTTTGCTGAAATCCAGCAAATCGTTGATTAGTACCCTAAGCAACTCACCGCCCTGAGAAAGGTTTTGTAAATACTCTTGCTGCTCATCATTCATTACCGTTCGTTGCAGCAAATCCACACTGCCTAACACCCCATTTAAAGGGGTTCGCAACTCGTGGTTTATCATAGCAACAAATTCTTTTGTGGCTTTTTCTGACTCTTCCGCCCGTAACCTAAGTTCCACCTCTCTCTGCCACAGCAGACTGCGACTGAGCGCTACCTTTATCAGTTCCCCGATAAGCGCTAACTTAGTGCTGATTGTCTCTCTGTCTACTTCACTTGTATCGAGTATAAAAACGAAACCGGCAACCTGTTTTCGCTCAACCATTATCGGCATAAAAAGGCGGTTTTCTTCCCAGCAGTTAAAGCGACAATAACTGTTTTCACAACCCTGAAGTTTTGTGTTTCCGTATAGATACACAGGCAGTTCAGGAAAGGTTTCCTCATTCAGATAAAGTAGTGAATCAGTAACGAGCGGGTTTTCAGTGATCTGACGGACAAATGAGTGCAGTTGTATCTCATCCAGTTTTTTTGCCAGAAATGAGTGACCGAAACTAATTAACACCCGGTCAATATGGTCTTCAAACTCAAACTTACGCAAATGTTGTTCTGAGCGCTTTTCCAGCTGTTTCATCGCTGACTGCAACTGACTGTTTATCTGGTATAACTCCAGACTCTTATCTTCCAGTAGTTTCTCTGCGGCTTTGCGCGCCAGCGTCTCTCGTTTCAGCTTACGTTCAAGATGAGAGATATTTTCCATAACTTCAGCTCTTAGTCAGTGCGAAGCGGACCAACTGTCCGTCTGCCTGGGTGTTTATCATCTCTATTTCAATCTGTTCATTAAAATGTCTGGCACAACCTTTTATCAACCCGAAGCAGACATGGCTCATGCAACGCACGCTACGGTAGTCAAATACCATCTCTGTTTCATTTTCACTGATAAATTCAAAGGCAGGCGGTTTAGCATCAGGATAGAGCTTCTTTACTTCGACATGAATATACTCTTCTACATGACGGACAAACTGAAACGCGCTATTACATCCTTTCAGCTCTGCCTTATTCGGAATGGTGTTATAAAGATGAACAAATACGCTTTCGCCAAACACCTGCTGCAAATCCGTTGCAGATACACCAGTAATGTCACTAAGAGCCACTATAAGTTTGACCAGATCGCCATGACCATATGAGCCGACAGAAGTATAAATGCCTTCATCTCCGGCCCTGTCCAGCATGGCATCTAATACTTCCAGACCAAACTTTTCTTCAACTAACTGCATAAATTCGGTAAAGATAATTCCCTTCACTGTTAATCCCTCGCCGTCTTCCGTGACCAGCCCGGATGCCTTTGATCAAAGCTATTGTTAATTAGCCATTATTTGCTTCACAGGTTAAGAATGAGTGATAAAGTCTAGATTTTCAATTTTTTTCAGTAAGATAGCGTTTATTTTCAGCTACTAGAACTACATAGAGAGGGTGAGTTTACCCGGGCTTGATTGTTGCAGTTTTTTCAGGGAAGCCCCGTCCATCTGAACATTGGCAAACCAGAAAGGAGCAAGTTTATCAATAAAGACATTGCTTGCTTTCATGGTGTCGTAAATGGAAAACGCTCTTGCCTGTGCAAGGGCAACACCATGAAGTGAGCGAGCCAGCACTGGGGTTTGCTCAATATCTTCGATTAAGGCATTCTTCAGGTGCACCCCACGAGGCCCCCAGTCAATATAATCAATAATATTCTGCGTTAGCTGTTTATCAAGCTTACATAAAACCGACGGTAACACAGACAGGGTTGGCGTTACTTCAGAACAAGCAAAATATTCGCTCATCTGTTCATTATCACGAAAATCCTGCATTACTGAAATTAAGGCATCTTCAAATATCTGACTAAAGTAGTTACACACCGCAAAGTAAGAGAAAGCTCTAATCATACCAATTAATACTCCCTCGTCGGGTTCCTTATAGCCTGCATCATTAAGACGCATTCTGGTTACATTAGCCATCACTATGGCATGTTGCCAGATTTTAGGGGCGATAAGACGGGTGTTTTTATCCGACCATTTCAGCAAAGGCCGAGCCATCAAAACCGGGAATAGTTTTCTGCAGTTTTCAATTCCCATATAGCCGATGGCGACTTTGGCATCTTTAGTCTGTTTCGGATATTTACCCAGTAATTTACAAAAGGTGTCGTTGCCGACTAAATCCAACACACTATTGCTTAGGGGTGAGCTTAAGGTAGCAAGAGTACCCAGACGGGAGAAGCTGAGTGAAGCAGAATACGCAAAAGAGACAAAATGACCAAAATCCGGAAATCCCCATAAAAGCTTCTGAACACTCATCTGCGACAAACGATCCAACATCATTTTTTCCGTAGTAACCGACACCCTCTTAACCACTTTATCTAAAACCAGTTGCCTCTCTTCTAGTTTTTCCCGGCGCTCAACCACTCTCTGCTTTTCACACTGTAACAGTATCCGTTGGTTTTCAGTGATACGCTCTTTCTCTTCAAATATCACTGAGTCACAGTATTTACCCTGCAAGCTCAACAGACTATCTACATCCGACTGATCGACAATATACTTCATACTCACTACCCATTGAGCATGCCGT
Organism: Vibrio sp. SCSIO 43137; assembly: GCF_028201475.1. NCBI lineage: Bacteria > Pseudomonadati > Pseudomonadota > Gammaproteobacteria > Vibrionales > Vibrionaceae > Vibrio > Vibrio sp. SCSIO 43137. The sequence goes on from NZ_CP116383.1 coordinate 1,912,388, forward strand.
TGTACCGTTTGTTCAGCCACTTTACGGGCTGCATCTTCAGCTTTACTTTCGTATCTCTTGTCGCTAAATAGCTTCTGGGTCAAATCTGCTGAGCTCAATACAACCTCCGCTTTTAATAATCTTTTTATTATTAAGATTAAGTACAGCACAGATCTTGTGAATGTCACTGTAGATCAGCTCTATAAGTGGTTTTACCTGTGTCACTTCAAGCTATTTTTGTATCAGCTGGTATCCGCTCTCATTGTTTGCCATCCGTGCAAAATTTTGCACAATACCATTACATTAGAATATTCTTCTATACATTTTTCATATACAGTAGTTTCATAATGATATCAGGCGTTTAACAAGTAACTCATACAAATAAATCACATATATTTCATAATGTTATCAATAAAACTTTTTATAATCTGACTTGATGTAAGCCACAAAATAAACTATTTATACCCAAGTAACCTCAAGATTCAGAGCAATTTTATGAGGTGATTTGGATATATTAATTGTTATGTTATGGACTTATAGGAAATTGAGATGTTGACTAAGCGTTTTTTTAAAACCAAGGATGAAGTAGAAGTAACATTCGAATGGCCTCAGGGGGCTGAATCCACGGTTGCGGTTGCCGGAGATTTTAATGGCTGGGAAGCTATGCCGTTAAAGCTTAATAAAAAGAACAAATCTTACCGGCTAAAAGTAAGATTACCGAAGGGAGACAGTTTTCAGTTTCGCTATCTGATAGATGACTCTACATGGGAAAATGACCCTGCGGCTGATGACTATGTCAGAAATAGCTTCGGTACCGATAACAGCCTAATCTCTACTGTAGAACAAGGCTAAGCTAACAACAGATATTGAGAAGCCCTGATATATTTATCGGGGCTTTTTTCTGATGGTATTTTATTGAACCTATAACGAAAAAACCCGACCATTTCTGATCGGGTTTCTATAATTTGGAGCGACGCGACCGGCTGCGGGCACGAGGTGAGAACTCGTGATGTTAAAACGAAAAAACCCGCTCATTTCTAAGCGGGTTTTTAATATTTGGAGCGACACACGAGGTTCGCTTTCTTTTGAACATAAGCGTGACTTCAACCTTGGCAAGGTTGCGCTCTACCAACTGAATAGTATTTTCTTACTAATAGATACCAAAAAACCCGACCATTTCTGATCGGGTTTTAATGTTTGGAGCGACACACGAGGTTCGAACTCGTGACCTCAACCTTGGCAAGGTTGCGCTCTACCAACTGAGCTAGTGTCGCATAATATATCAGGAAATGGAGGCGCGTCCCGGAGTCGAACCGAGGTCCACGGATTTGCAATCCGCTGCATAGCCACTCTGCCAACGCGCCATCTTTTTCAAGAACTTCTTCCTGACTACGGGGAGGCATTTTACGCATTCACCCTACTGAGTCAACTCAATTTTTTCATTTTTGAACTGTTTGATTAAATTCCCGTCAGAATCATCAAAATTAGATCTATTTCTAGACAAAACGGGCGGTATTTCTACTGTTCATCATTAGCACAAACAAAAAAAGCGGGACTCTCAGGTTCCCGCTTTTCAGAATACATTTTTATCTATTGGTGCTCTTCGTTCAAAAGGTCATCTTTTGCTGCTGCCAAATACTGGAACATGGACCAATAAGTCAGGAAGGTTGCTATATACAGCGCAGCATAGCCTAACCAAATCATCCAGTCATCATAGCGCCAGACTAACACCCATAAAGCGAACATCTGCGATACGGTTTTTACCTTACCTATCCATGAAACGGCAACACTGGAGCGTTTGCCTATTTCAGCCATCCATTCGCGAAGAGCTGATATGATGATTTCTCTGGCAATCATAGTAATCGCAGGAATCGTCACCCAGATACTGGCAAAGTGCTCAGTGATAAGAATCAGTGCAGTCGCCACCATTACTTTGTCAGCAACAGGGTCAAGAAAAGCACCAAACCTTGAAGTCTGACCTAGCTTGCGGGCCAGCATACCGTCAAAATAATCTGTCACACCAGCAACAAAAAACACCATTGCAGCGACAAAAGGCGCCCATGAGTACGGCAGATAGAAGGTAACCACAAAAACCGGGATTAATACCAGTCTGAGAAGAGTAAGAATATTTGGTATGGTTAAACGCATTTTTTATAGGCTCTTATACATCGCCCGCTAATGGTGCGGGAAAAAAGTTATTCTTTCAATGCCTGATGTATTTTTTCTGCTAAAGATTGGCTTATTCCGGGTATTTTGCTGATATCTTCGACACTTGCGCGTTTCAGCTCCTGTAATCCGCCCATATATTTAAGCAGCGACTGACGACGTTTAGGGCCGATACCTTCTATACCCTCTAACGGGCTGGTGCGACGTGTTTTTGCCCGCTTGGCTCTGTGACCGGCAATAGCGTGATTATGGCTTTCATCACGGATATGTTGAATCAAATGCAATGCAGGAGCGTCACTAGGCAGATGGAACTCATCTCCGGATGTGGTTATCAAGGTCTCCAGCCCCGGCTTACGTGTTACCCCTTTTGCAATACCAATTAATTTCGGCAGTTTAGGCCAGTCGCCCCAGTGGGCTGATATAATCTCATAGGCTCTGTTGAGCTGCCCTTTACCACCATCAATAAAGATGATGTCCGGTATCTTCTCTACATTCAGCTGTTTACTGTAACGGCGCTCCAAAACCTGTCCCATAGCAGCATAGTCATCGCCTCCGGTAATACCGGTGATATTGTAGCGTCTGTACTCCTGCTTTACCGGTCCTTCCTGATTAAACACCACACAAGAGGCTATGGTGCTCTCTCCCATGGTATGACTGATATCAAAACACTCCATACGACGGATTGAGGCAACACCAAGCGCTTCCTGCAGCTCACTCACACGCTGATGAATGGTCATCTTATGGTTTATCTTGCTGGTCAGTGCCGTCAGGGCATTGGTATTTGACAGCTTAAGATATCTGCCACGTGTTCCGGACGGGCTCAGGTGCAAAGAGACCTTTCTGCCTGATAGCTCAGTAAGTACTTCAGAGAGTGGCTCCATCTCCTGCAACAGATCTTTGTTGAGAATAATACGGTTAGGAATGGTTCGGGCTTCGTTATGGCCAATATAGTATTGGCTCAGGAAGCTATAGAATACCTCTTCCCTGCTGGTGTTATTCGGGATCTTAGGAAAGTGGCTTCTGCTACCCAATATTTTTCCCTGACGAATCATAAGAATATGGATACAGGCGATGCCTTTCTCTTGTGCGAAACCCAGAACATCCATATCTTCCATACTGTCTTCAGAGACAAACTGCTGCTCCTGAACACGGCGGATTGCCTGAATCTGATCGCGGATCTTAGCCGCATCTTCAAATCTGAGCTCCTGACTGGCCTGTTCCATTTTGCTGATCAGCTGGGATACCACTTTTTTGTCTTTACCACGCAAAAACAGACGGACCATCTCAGTCAAATCGGCGTACTCTTCATCCGAGATAACAGCCGAAACACAAGGTGCAGCACAACGACCAATCTGATACATCAGGCAAGGACGGGTACGGTTACTGTAAACCGTGTCTTCGCACTGGCGTACCGGCAATATTTTCTGGATCAGGTGAAGGGTTTCCCTCACTGCGCCTGAATCAGGATACGGACCAAAATATTCACCTTTGCGCTTTTTAGCGCCACGGTGCATAGAGAGCCTTGGGTGCTTATGTCCGCTAAGGAAAATATAAGGGTATGACTTATCATCCCGCAGCAGCACATTATATTTAGGCAGATACTGCTTAATATAATTGTGCTCAAGGATCAAAGCTTCGGTTTCGGTATGAGTGACTGTCACATCTATTTTACGGATATGACTGACCAAAGCGCGGGTCTTTTCGCTATCGACTTTCTTTCGGAAGTAACTAGAGAGTCGTTTCTTTAGGTCTTTGGCTTTACCAACATAAATAATATCAGCCTCGGCGTTATACATTCTGTAAACGCCGGGCTGACTGGTAACTGATTTTAGAAATGTTTCTGAATCGAAATGAGAGGGCACTAAAGGGTCTCGGTATCTAGCATTCCATGTCGAATAGCGAGGTGAGTAAGCTCAACATCACCATTAATATCCAATTTGCTGAACAGACGATAGCGGTAACTATTTACCGTTTTCGGGCTTAGGTTCAGCTGTTCTGAAATGTCGGTAACACGTTGGCCTTTAGTAATCATCATCATGATTTGCAGCTCACGCTCGGACAGATCTTTGAACGGGTTTTCTGACGCGGAAGAGAATTGGCTTAGCGCCATCTGCTGCGCAATTTCCGGAGAAATATAACGCTGCCCGCTATGAACTACACGGATGGCATTCACCATCTCATCCGGTCCTGCACCCTTAGTAAGATACCCAGACGCACCTGCCTGCATAACTTTGGTCGGGAACGGATTTTCTGTGTGAACCGTGAGCACAATAATTTTCACATCAGGATTAAAGCGTAAAATCTTTTTAGTCGCTTCTAAGCCGCCTATTCCTGGCATATTCATATCCATAAGGATGACGTCAGCATGGTTGCTGCGACACCATTTTACAGATTCTTCACCGCTGTCAGCTTCCCCTGCTACGTTCATTCCACGGACGTCTTCAATTATACGTCGTATCCCTGTGCGAACCAGCTCGTGATCATCTACAAGGAAAACATTTATCAAACTTGTATCTCCACACAACTAACTTTGGTTCTGATACTTACCTTCACAGGTATGCATCAACCTTTCTATCTTAACTCATTTTGGCCAAATTTGCGTAAAAACTATTTGCGCAAACCCACAAAGTTTAGCAAAAACTTAATTATCAATAACACCAAGCTGCTAATTTATTTAGGTTTTTTATCAAAAGCCTAAATTGAGGCCCCAGTAACAGTACCTGTTCGGCTATCCATTTACCATCATTAATTGCTACGATCGCCATTAAATTGTTTTGCCGTAATTGCTAACGCCTTATATTTTCACACTTAAAGCAGAAAAATATTTCCCCCTCCAGCTTCTTACGCTATAAGATCACAGCAGTACAAGGCAGTAAAGCGAGGCCACATTGGATATTCAACAAGGGTTTATTCTTACCCGGCAGGCAAGAGACATACGAGGCAGAACCCAGATAGACCTCTGGCTGAGTACAGATAACGGCCCGGTAAACCTTTTGATTGATAATGAAGCTGTGGTCTTCTTTATTCCGGCAACCGATGAAACTGAAGCTCGCTCACTGATTGAGAAGCACTCTCTTTCCGTCATGCTAAAGCCACTGTCACTTGTGACCTTTGAGCAGACCCCTTTACTAGGTTGCTACTGCACCACCAGCCAAAGCGCCACTGAAGCTAACCAGCTGTTTCAACAGCATGAGATAGCTTGTTTTGAGCAGGATATCCGTCTGGCCGATCGCTTTCTGATGGAGCGCTTTATTCAGGGCAGCATTGAGTTTTACGGCCAGTCTCAGGAAAAACCTGACTATCGGCTGTTTAAACAGGCAAAGTGCCGCAAAGGTGAATATCTTCCCTCCCTCTCTTATGTTTCCCTTGATATTGAATGCTCTGAAAAAGGCATCCTTTACTCTGTCGGTCTGGATTCACCGCTGGACAGCCGGGTTATTATGATCGGCGACAGTGAACCGGCGGATACAACGATTGAGTGGGTGGAAGATGAAAAGCAACTGCTTATTGCCCTGACCAACTGGTTTAGCCGCTTTGACCCGGATTTAATACTGGGCTGGAACGTTATCGACTTCGATTTTCGTCTGCTGGTAAAACGTGCAGAGTGGTATGGTATCAAGCTCAATATCGGCCGGGCCGGTAAACCGGCTTACTTTCGCCAGTCAGCTCAGACTCAACAAGGGTTTATCTCCATTCCGGGTCGGGTGGTTCTGGATGGTATTGATACCCTTAAAACCGCGACTTATCAGTTTCGTTCATGGTCGCTGGAATCTGTCTCACAGGAGCTGCTGGGCGAAGGAAAAGCGATTCACAATGTTCATGACCGTATGGATGAAATCAACCATATGTTCAGGAATGACAAGCCATCGCTGGCCCGTTATAACCTGCAGGATTGCGTTCTGGTTAACCGTATTTTTGAGCAAACTCATATGATTGAGTTCGCCATTCAGCGTTCAAGACTAACGGGGCTTGAACTGGATCGCATGGGCGGTTCTGTAGCTGCATTTTCTAATCTCTATCTTCCACGGCTGCACAGGGCTGGTTATGTTGCTCCCGGACTGCAGCCGGATAACTGGCTGGCAAGCCCCGGCGGATTTGTAATGGACTCCCTGCCCGACCTGTACGACTCGGTTATTGTGCTCGACTTTAAGAGCCTTTATCCATCCATTATCAGAACCTTTCTGATTGACCCTATGGGGCTGATTGAAGGATTAAAGCTGACAACAGGTAAAGAGAAGGATCAAGCCGTTATCGGTTTTATTGGCGGCCAGTTTCATCGTGAAAAACACTTTCTTCCACAAATGATTGAACAACTCTGGTCTGCCCGTGATGAAGCAAAGAAGGCCAACGAGAAGGCATTTTCTCAGGCAATTAAGATTATTATGAACTCCTTTTACGGTGTGCTTGGCTCGTCTGGCTGCCGCTTTTTTGATGCCCGGCTGGCCTCCTCTATCACCATGCGCGGTCATGAAATTATGAAACAGACTAAGGTGTTAATAGAAGAAAAAGGCTATCAGGTTATCTATGGCGATACAGATTCCACCTTTGTCCACCTTAATAATGCCCATAGTCAGCAGGATGCCGATAATGTTGGCCGGGAGTTGGTTAGTTATATTAACCAGTGGTGGGCTGAGCATCTGAAAAATGAGTATGCCCTTGATTCATGTCTGGAGCTTGAGTATGAAACCCACTATAAAAAGTTCCTGATGCCGACAATCCGTGGCTCAGAGACAGGGTCGAAAAAGCGTTATGCCGGACTGGTTGAAAACAGAGGCAAAGAAGAGATCATCTTTAAAGGGCTGGAAAGTGCCAGAACCGACTGGACACCCCTTTCCCAGCAGTTTCAGCAGTCCCTTTATCAACTTGTTTTCCATGATCAGGACCCGTCAGAGTTTATCCGCCAGTATGTGGACTCAACCCTGAACGGCGAACGCGACGAACAACTGGTTTATCAAAAACGCTTAAGACGCAAACTGAGTGACTATCAGAAAAACATTCCGCCTCAGGTAAGGGCTGCCCGCCTTGCCGACCAGATAAATGAACAGCTTGGAAGGCCTCTGCAATATCAGAACCGGGGAAGGATTGAGTACGTGATTACGCTAAACGGGCCTGAGCCCCTTGAGTACAGAAAAAGTGCCATTGATTATCAGCACTATATTGATAAGCAGTTAAAGCCGGTTGCGGATGCAATTTTGCCCTTTATTGGTCTCGATTTTGATAGCCTGAATGCACCACAACTGGGGCTTTTCTAAGCATCACTATCTGGCGAGTTAACCTATCCTGAATTCAGTTTTCTTATAAGCTTTTACCAACCAGTCACCAAAACTGTCTATCAGGCCGATCACCGAGCGTTTAGGGATCACCCTTCCGCTTAGCAGAATCTTCAATCGTTCAATCTCCTGCTCTTTATCTGGATGGTAGCGCAGAAAGCCTTCTCCGCACTCAACCGGGCTGTCATACCAATGCTTATCTTTGTACATAATCAGCGAGTAACTGGCCCGCAGCAGTTTTTTGGCCAGAATAACCTGATATTTAGACTGCTCTTCCGGGCTGGAAGCTTTGGCGATTTTCTGCCGGTACAGGGTGATCCACTCTTCCACATCCATATTCCAGTATTTGGCAATCTCCCAGCTCGGTTCAAACTCACCATAACGGCTGGAAAGATCATCTCCATACACACAAACGCAACAGTGTTTCAGCATAAAGCCCCAGGTAAAGATACTTTCAAGCTGAAGAATTTCATGGGCTTTGGTGAACTGGAATGATAGCTCTGTAACAAAAGGGTAAGCTTTTTTGAAACGCCATTTAATGGTGTTGATCAGTGTATTAGTTCTGTCGCTCAGCGGCCCCTGAGTAACCACTATAATATCGATATTAGATTTACCGGGAACGGCTGTTTTTCGGGCAACACTACCGAACAGGTAGAGGCTGTGTAGGTTACTGCCCATTCCGCCCTGAAGCGCCTGAATCAACTCTTTGATCACAGTTTGGTATTCATACTGGAAGGGTTTACCGGGGTCGATAACTGGCAATGGTACTGTTTTTGTCACTTATGTTGAGCCCTTGTTCTACGGAAAGTTAACACCGTTTTAAAAACGGCTTTGAGTATATGCGCTATCCCTATCAGATTTCAACTTTGCCCTTGTTTTCTCGCTGATTTACCCTCATTATTTCGCAGATAAATTTTGATAAAGGATACTTTGTAATGCCTAAGGCAAGTGAAATTAAGAAAGGTTTTGTCATTGAATCAAATGGTAAGATGTTGCTGATTAAAGATATTGAGATCACCACTCCGGGCGGACGTGGCGGCGCGAAGATTTATAAGCTGCGCTGTACTGATCTGGCAACGGGTTCAAGAGTTGATGAGCGTTTTAAGTCTGACGACGTTGTCGACACTGTTGAAATGACCAAAAGAGCCTCAGCCTTCTCTTATACCGATGGCGATGAGTATGTCTTTATGGACACTGAAAACTTCGATCAATACAGCTTTAATAAAGAAGATATTCAGGATGAGTTACTGTTCTTCAATGAAGATACTCAGGGCCTGTTTGTTATCTTAGTTGACGGTAAAGCGGCCTCTCTTGAGCTACCGGCATCTGTCGAATTGGTGATTGAAGAAACTGACCCTTCTATCAAGGGGGCTTCCGCGTCTGCACGGACAAAACCTGCCCGTTTCGCGACCGGCCTCACTATTCAGGTGCCGGAATATATCGCTACTGGTGATAAAGTTAAGATTAACACCGCAGAACGCAAGTACATCAGTCGCGCTGATTAATAGGAGTAGCAATGTCGGATCAAGAAAATTCATTTGAGCTAATGTCGTACGATGATGTTATTGAAACGGCTTACGATATATTTTTAGAAATGGCACCGGACAATCTGGAAGCAGCCGATGTGATTATCTTTACTGCCCAGTTTGAAGACCGAGGCGCAGCAGAGCTGGTTGAAACTGCTGACGACTGGACCGGGCATGTCGGCTTTGAAGTAGATAAAGAGGTCTACGCTGAAGTTCGTATTGGTCTGGTGAACCCGGATTCAGATGTACTGGACGAAGTATTTGCACGGCTACTTATCAGCCGGGACCCGGAACATAAGTTCTGCCATATTTTATGGAAACGCGATTAATCGCAGTATTGCCAGACACAATATATCCGAACAGAAGAAGGGCGCTATAACAGCGCCCTTCTTATTATTCACTTACCTATTCGGCCAGTTATTTTCTTGTTCTTCTGCGTTGCTGGTTTGAACGCCCTTTTGGAGTGTTAACTCTCTCCTCATGGCGCTTAACCGCTCTGCGGATTTTCTGGCTTCTTGAACGTTCACGCTTGCGTGATGTGTTGTTAACCTCAATCAGGCTGGTCTTCTCCGGTGGCAGTTCAACCAACTCTCTCAGGTAATTCACTTCTTTTAGTTCAAGTTCCATCCAGCCACCACGTGGCAGGGTTTTCTCAAGGAATATATCACCGTAACGAACACGCTTCAGGCGGCTTACAGTGGTATCCTGCGTTTCCCATAAACGGCGGACTTCACGGTTACGACCTTCGTTGATCACCACGTAAAAGGTATGGTTCATACCTTCACCACCGGCATAAACAATATCCTCAAAGCGGGCCATACCGTCTTCCAGCTCAACACCTTTTACCAGGTTACGCACTTTCTGTTCGTTAACCTCACCAAATACCCTTACCAGATATTCACGCTCTACCTGACGGCTCGGGTGCATCAGACGGTTAGCCAGTTCACCATCAGTAGTAAACAGCAACAGACCAGAAGTGTTAGCATCAAGGCGGCCTACAGAAATCCAGCGCGATCCCCTGATTTTCGGCAGCCGGTCAAATACGGTTCTGCGCCCTTCCGGATCATGGCGGGTACAAAGTTCACCTTCAGGCTTGTAGTAAGCCAGTACCCGGCAAACCGTAGCGTCAGTAGTTTTCAGGTTTACAGTATGACCATCGATACGCACAATAGCATTCTCATCTTCCAGACGTTCGCCCAGTTTGGCCACCATACCGTTTACGCTGACACGACCAGCTTTAATCAAAGCTTCAAGCTCACGTCTTGAACCGTGTCCAGCTCTTGCCAGTACTTTCTGTAATTTTTCGCTCATTGATAACCCTTTTTTGTCGTCTTCACAGACGTCAATCTATTAATAACTAATTTTTTAGCAGCTGGGCATTATACATGAAACTCAGCCGGTTTTTACAGCCCGCAATAAAAAAAGAAGAGCATTTCGCTCTTCTTTTCTCAGCTTTATTCAAATGGTGTGGTATCTCCTGACCCGACTCTGGCAACAACCGGTTCATCTTCACTAAAATCGATAACCGTGGTTGGCTGTTCACCTAAGTAGCCACCATTCATAATCAAATCCACTGAGTGCTCAAGCTTATCCCTGATATCTTCAGGATCGGACTCAGTATCGCTGTTACCCGGAAGGATCAGAGAAGTCGACATCAGCGGCTCACCCAGAGCTTCCAGCAGATCCAGCGCAATCTGGTTGTCTGGTACACGGATACCTATGGTCTTCTTCTTCGAGTTCATCAGACGTCGCGGTACTTCTTTTGTGCCTTTAAAAATAAAGGTGTACGGGCCCGGCGTATTATTTTTCAACAAGCGAAATGCTGTGTTATCTACCCTTGCATAGATAGAGAGTTCAGATAAATCACGGCAAAGCAGAGTAAAATTGTGTTTATCATCCAGCTTACGGATTCGGCAGATTCGATCCAGTGCCTGCTTGTTTTCAAGCTGACAACCCAATGCATAACCGGAATCGGTCGGATAAACCACCACACCCCCATTACGGATTATTGCAACAGCCTGATTAATCAGCCTTGCCTGCGGGTTTTCCGGATGTAAGTAAAAAAACTGGCTCATTATTGCTCCTCACTGCTGAAGGACTCAGCATTTTCTTGCGGGGTAATACCCCAATCCTGCCATATAGGTGTTACACCAGAGGGTAACCAGAGGTTCCTTCCCAACTCCGTCCACGGAGAGGGATAATGAAAATCAGACCCCTGAGAGGCTAATATATTGTATTGTATAGCATAATCCGCCAGATTGCGCCTATCTTGTTGCGCTTGTTGCGGTAAAGCCACTTCCATGGCGTCACCGCCCGCTTCGGTAAACGCACTAATTAGACGTTTTATCCATTTTGCTGTCAGGTTATAACGTCCCGGATGAGCCAGCACCGCCTGCCCGCCAGCCTGATGGATCGCTTCTACAGCTTCCGCCATTGAGCACCAGTTAGGAGGCACATAACCGGGGTTATTACGGGTCAGGTACTTCTTAAACACCTGTTGCATGTTTTTCACATGCCCCTTAGCCACCAGCCATTTAGCAAAATGAGCACGGGTAACCGGCGCACCGGCCGCAATATCTAATACTTCATCGTATACCGGAACACCCAGAGCTTTTGACAGGCGCTCGGCGATCAGTTTTGAACGCTCTACTCTTCTCTGCTGCTGTTGCTCAATCAGACCTTTAAGCTGTTGATTTTCAGTGTCCAGATTCAAACCGACAATATGAATATCTTTATTCTGCCAGACCGTTGAAATTTCGATGCCACGAATTAACTTAATCGCAAGATTATTGTCTGCAATATGCTGCTCTGCCGGCGCCAGACCTGCCAGCGTATCATGATCCGTTATTGCTAAAACCTGAATACCAAATGACACCGCTCTGTCGATAAGTTGCTGCGGAGAAAAACCGCCGTCCGATGCATTTGTATGGCTGTGTAAATCTATTTTCATTAAACTCTTGACTTTAGTCGAAAGTACTAGTTTACTAGTACGCAATTCGGAACAGGAAATAATGCGATTATGTTACAAGAAACTTTGCAAAAACCTAGCACTATTGTTACAGAGATCATCTCAGTGATGGTTCTTTCTGTTGTTGCTTGGTGGCGTATGTGGATGACAAGTAGCGGGCATTAGTTTCACAGATTTCATTATCAGGATATTAATAAGCCCGCTTTAAAAGCGGGCTTTTCAGTTTAGAACAAACACCAGATTCGACATATTCTTAATTGAAAGCAAACAAATTAAGTAGTTTACGGTCAGCGATTAAATAGAATGAGGAGGTCTTATGAATAAGGCCATAGAAATAAAGCAAGTTGGACAGTTAGATATTGTTTCTCTCTCTGTCCCTTATACCGCCGACCCGACAAGGCTGTTTCAGGCACTTTGCAGCGGTAAGCAGAACAGCCTGCTGCTGGAGTCAGCAGATATAGATTCCAAACAAGATCTTAAAAGCATGCTGCTTATCGATGCAGCGCTAAGAATTGAATGTAACGGTAATCAGGTCACCTTCTCTGCCCTGTCAGACAACGGCCGGCACGCCCTGACACGCATTGCTGCGCACGCTCAGGGCGATGTAGGAATAGAGCAGACCGATTCTCAGCTTCTGCTTACCTTCACCCCAGCGAACCCGGATCTTGATGAAGATAGCAAGCTGCGCGAAGCCTCCTCTTTTGACGCCCTGAGATTAGTACAACACAGCTTCAAGTCAACTCAGCAAGATGCTGACGCAGAACATGACTTCTCGCTGTTTCTGGCGGGACTGTTTGCATTTGATTTAGTGGCAAACTTTGAACCACTTGGCGAAGCCGTAGCCAGCAACCAGTGTCCGGATTATGTTTTCTATCTGGCTGAAACCCTGATGACCATTGACCACCAGCAGGAGTCCTGTTTTGTGCAGGGTACCGTTTTTGACGGAACAGAGCAGACTAAGCAGCAGATCTCATATCGGTTAAAGAAAATATCTGAACTAAGCACCAAACCGGCACCACTGGAAGAGACGGTAAAACTAGCTCAGTGTGAACCCATTGCTAGTGTCTCAGATGAAGCCTTCTGCCAGACAGTAACTGACTTAAAAGAGTTTGTGGTTAAAGGGGATGTTTTTCAGGTAGTGCCTTCGCGTCGCTTTACCCTGCCTTGCCCTTCTCCTTTGGCGTCTTACCAGAAACTGAAGCAGAACAACCCAAGTCCTTATATGTTCTATATGAACGATGAGCTGTTCACCCTGTTTGGCGCCTCTCCGGAAAGCGCCCTTAAATATGATACCCGCTCAAATCAGGTAGAAATCTACCCTATCGCCGGAACCCGTCACCGTGGCAAAAACGCAGATGGTTCTATTAACCCGGATTTGGATGGCCGCATTGAACTGGAACTGCGTAGCGACAAAAAAGAGAACGCAGAGCATATGATGCTGGTTGATTTGGCGCGAAACGATGTTGCCCGTATTTCTGCACCCGGTACTCGTCATATCGCTGACCTGCTGAAAGTCGACCGCTACAGCCATGTAATGCACCTTGTCTCCCGTGTTGTCGGCCAGCTAAGACCTGATTTGGATGCACTGCACGCCTATCAGGCCTGTATGAATATGGGAACCCTGACCGGCGCACCAAAAATCCGTGCCATGCAGTTAATCCGTGATGTGGAAAAGCAGCGCAGAGGCAGTTACGGCGGCGCCGTAGGTTATCTTACCGGGCGGGGCGATCTGGATTCCTGCATCGTTATTCGTTCAGCTTATGTTGAAAATGGTGTGGCGCAGGTTCAGGCAGGTGCAGGAGTGGTTTATGACTCAGACCCTCAGGCAGAAGCCGATGAAACCCGCGGTAAGGCACAGGCGGTCATCTCCGCCATTCAGGCAGCACACAAGGAGTAACAGAGATGGCTGATTTAATTTTTGTAGATAACTTTGACTCCTTTACGTACAACCTTGTTGACCAGTTTCGTTCATTAGGTCACAGTGTCACAGTGTACCGAAACAGCGTTAACGCCCTCAGCATTGTACAAGCCGTGCAAGAAAAGGAAAAACCTGTGGTTGTTCTCTCTCCGGGACCCGGTGCGCCTTCTGATGCAGGGTGTATGCCTGAGCTGATTCAGAGATTGAAAGGAAAAGTGCCGGTGATAGGCATCTGTCTTGGTCATCAGGCCATCGTTGAAGCCTATGGCGGAACTGTGGCAGGAGCCGGTGAGATTATGCACGGCAAAGTGTCTGAAATGCGTTACCAGCCACACGCAATATATCGCGACCTGCCAAAGACTCTGGCTATCGCCCGTTATCACTCTCTGGTTGCGACTTCAGTGCCAGATGAGTTGACGGTTACCGCCGATGTTAATGGTTTGGTGATGTCAGTGGTTCATGACCGGGACAAAGTGTGCGGTTTTCAATTTCATCCGGAATCCATTATGACAACTCATGGTGCCAGACTGCTGGAAAATACCATTGAGTGGGCTCTCAGTTAACTTATGCAAACGTGTCAGAATTAATATCATTTTAAGGGAAGTAAGATGCAGAACATTTTCAATAAACTTTACCAACAAGCGTCACTGACTGAGCAAGAGAGTCAGCAGCTTTTTGACAGCATCATTAAAGGCGAAATGGATCCGGTATTGCTGGCATCTGCACTCACAGCGCTGAAGATAAAAGGTGAAACCTCAGATGAGATTGCAGGCGCAGCAAAAGCGCTGCTGGCAAACGCCTCACCTTTCCCCCGCCCTGACTACGATTTTGCTGATATTGTAGGTACAGGAGGAGACGGTTCAGATACCTTTAATATCTCCACAACGGCTGCCTTCGTTGCTGCCGGTTGTGGGATAAAAGTTGCCAAGCACGGAAACCGTGGTGTTTCCAGCAAATCAGGGTCATCAGATCTTCTCGATGCCTTCGGTATCAATCTTGCCATGAGCGCAGAAGATACCCGTAAAGCGGTAGACGATATTGGCGTAGCATTTCTGTTTGCCCCTGAATACCATCAGGGTGTACGCCATGCCATGCCGGTCAGGCAGGCGATGAAAACCCGCACCATCTTTAATATTCTCGGCCCGCTGATTAATCCGGCGCGACCAAATATTGAACTGATGGGAGTGTACGACCCGTCTCTTATCCGCCCGATTGCAGAAACCATGGCCAAAATGGGCATGAAACGTGCCGCTGTGGTGCATGGAAGCGGCCTTGATGAAGTGGCGATCCACGGCTCAACACAAGTAGCAGAGATCATTGATGGTGAGATAACCGAGTACACTCTCACACCAGAAGATTTTGGTGTTGAAACACAGCCTCTTGAGGCAATTAAAGGTGGCACACCAGATGAAAACAGGGCTATTGTCACCAATATCCTGACAGGAAAAGGCACTCAGGCCCAGCTTGGCGCCGTCGCAGTCAATGTTGCCCTGCTACTTCGCCTGTTCGGAGAGCAAGATCTGAAAGCCAACACACAAAAAGCCATTCAGGTAATGAACTCAAGCAAAGCCTTTGAGTTAGTACAACAGTTAGCGCAACGAGGTTAATTATGTCACAGCAGTTCAGCCAGAAAAGCCGGGATATGGCTCAGGTACTGATTAAGATTGTTGAAGAGAAGAAGCTGTGGATTGAAGCGAGAAAAAAGGCGCAGCCACTTGAGAGCTTTATCGATAGCTTAACACCATCGGATCGCAGCTTTTATCAGGCTTTTTCACCGGAAAGAACCGCCTTTATTCTCGAGTGCAAAAAGGCCTCACCTTCAAAAGGTTTGATTCGTGATGATTTTAACCTCGACTATATCGCCTCGGTTTACAAAGATTATGCCAGCGCCATTTCGGTACTGACAGACGAGAAATTTTTTCAGGGTAACTTTGATTTTCTCCCTCAGGTGAGGGCTCAAGTTACTCAGCCTGTATTGTGCAAAGATTTTATTATTGACCCGTATCAGGTCTACCTTGCCCGACACTACAAGGCGGATGCTATATTGCTGATGCTCTCCATCCTAAACGATGAGGAGTATCGTGAACTCGCTTCACTGGCCCATTCACTGGATTTAGGCGTTCTGACAGAAGTGAGCAACGAGCAGGAACTTGAGCGGGCCATTGAGCTGAATGCCAAAGTGGTGGGAATTAATAATCGCAACCTGAGAGATCTCTCTATTGATCTCACCCGTACACGCCAGCTTGCTCCTAAATTGCCTGCAGATACCGTTGTGATTTCTGAATCTGGTATTTATACCAATCAGCAGGTGCGGGATCTCAGTCAGTATGCCAACGGCTTCCTGATCGGCAGCTCGCTGATGCAGGAAGACAATCTTGAACTGGCAGTAAGACGCGTGCTTATCGGTGAAAACAAGGTTTGTGGCCTGACTCATCCGGACGATGCTGCTGCGGTCTATCAGGCTGGTGCCGTGTATGGCGGGCTGATTTTCGCAGAGAAATCGAAACGAAAAGTCGATAAAGAACAAGCACGGCTGACCATGAGCGGCGCCCCGTTAAACTATGTCGGCGTATTTCAGAACCAGACACTGAAAACGGTGAATGATACCGCGACAACTCTGGGGTTAGCTGCGGTTCAGCTACACGGCGATGAAGACCAGGGTTTTATTAACCAGCTAAGAGAAATATTGCCGCATAGCTGTCAAATCTGGAAAGCGTACGGAGTAAGTGAGCAAATACCGGCGCTGATAGAGAACGGCGTTGACCGTCACCTGCTGGACAGCAAGGTTGGATCTCAGTCGGGGGGAACCGGTCAGCAGTTCGACTGGTCACTTATCGGCACAACACAAAATATTATGCTGGCGGGCGGACTTAACCCTGACAACGTTAAGCAGGCAAGTCAGTTAGGCTGTCTGGGACTAGACCTCAACTCAGGTGTTGAGTCCGCTCCGGGTAAAAAAGATAAAGCCCTTATCGACAGCGCATTTCATCAGATTAAAGACTATTAAGGAAACAGCATGGCGAAGCTAGATGCCTATTTTGGCGAGTACGGTGGTCAGTTTGTACCACAGATTTTAGTTCCGGCATTAGAGCAGCTGGAACAGGAGTTTATTGCTGCACAGCAAGACCCGGAGTTTCATAGTGAGTTTATGGGCTTACTACAGGAGTATGCCGGACGCCCGACAGCCCTGACTTTGTGCAGAAACCTGACCAAGAGAACCAAAACCAAGCTCTACCTGAAAAGGGAAGATCTTTTGCACGGTGGTGCCCATAAAACCAATCAGGTATTGGGACAGGCACTACTGGCAAAACGTATGGGTAAAAAAGAGATTATTGCAGAAACCGGTGCCGGACAGCACGGTGTCGCCACTGCACTGGCCTGTGCCCTGCTGGACTTAAAATGCCGCGTTTATATGGGCGCCAAAGATGTTGAACGTCAGAGCCCGAACGTATTCCGTATGAAACTGATGGGTGCCGAAGTCATTCCGGTTCACTCAGGCTCTGCCACCCTTAAAGATGCCTGCAACGAAGCACTGCGTGACTGGTCTGCCAGCTATGAGCAGGCTCACTACCTGCTGGGTACGGCCGCCGGCCCTCACCCGTTCCCGACCATTGTGCGCGAGTTTCAGCGAATGATTGGTGAAGAGACCAAGAATCAGATTCTGGCAAGGGAAGGACGCCTGCCAGACGCCGTTATCGCTTGTGTCGGTGGTGGTTCGAACGCCATCGGTATGTTTGCCGACTTTATTGAAGAAGAACAGGTTGCCCTTATTGGTGTGGAACCTGCCGGTAAAGGTATCGACACAGACCAGCACGGCGCACCGCTGAAACACGGTAAAACCGGCATTTTCTTTGGTATGAAAGCACCACTGATGCAGGATCAGCACGGTCAGGTCGAAGAGTCCTACTCTGTCTCTGCCGGCCTTGATTTCCCGTCTGTCGGTCCGCAGCACGCACACCTGAATGCGACAGGCCGCGCCAGCTACGACTCTGTGACCGATGACGAAGCCCTCGAAGCATTTCAGGCTCTGGCAAAGAATGAAGGCATTATACCTGCCCTTGAGTCTGCTCATGCACTGGCTCATGCAGTGAAAATGGCAAAGGACTCACCGGATAAAGAACAGCTGCTAGTGGTCAACCTTTCCGGCCGCGGTGACAAAGATATCTTTACCGTTCACGATATTCTGGATCAAAAAGGAGCGCTTTAATGGACCGCTATCAATCACTTTTTCAGCGCTTAGAGCAAAACAAGCAAGGTGCATTTGTTCCTTTTGTCACTGTTGGCGACCCGGACAGGGAGCTCTCTCTGAAGATCATCCGGACTCTGGTTGAATCAGGTGCCGATGCTCTTGAACTTGGCATTCCCTTCTCAGATCCGCTAGCTGACGGCCCGACCATTC
This sequence comes from Vibrio sp. SCSIO 43137, assembly GCF_028201475.1. NCBI lineage: Bacteria > Pseudomonadati > Pseudomonadota > Gammaproteobacteria > Vibrionales > Vibrionaceae > Vibrio > Vibrio sp. SCSIO 43137. The sequence goes on from NZ_CP116383.1 coordinate 1,930,614, forward strand.
AGGGCGCAAATATCCGGGCGCTGGATTCTGGTGTAACCCCACAAATCTGCTTTGAGCTGATTGCTGAAATCCGTAACCAATATCCGGAGCTACCCATCGGCCTTCTTATGTATGCCAACCTTGTATACTCAAATAGCGTAGAGCATTTTTATCAGCGATGTGCCGAAGTAGGTATTGATTCGGTGCTGATCGCCGATGTACCAACTAATGAAAGTGCTGAGTTTACTCAGGCGGCTGAAAAGCATGGCGTACAGCCGATATTTATCGCACCACCGACGGCCAGTGATGAAACCCTGAAAGCGGTGGCTGAGAAGAGTAAAGGTTATACCTATCTTCTCTCCCGTGCCGGTGTGACCGGTGCAGAAACCAAGGCCAATATGCCCGTTTCACAGCTGATGGATCGCCTCAATCAGTTCAATGCGCCTCCTGCCCTGCTGGGATTTGGTATATCGCAACCAGCACAAGTTAAAGAAGCTATTGAGTCCGGCGCTGCAGGTGCTATCTCAGGTTCTGCTGTGGTTAAGATTATTGAAACAAACCGTGATGAGCCGCAGTTACTTCTGGACACACTGGCCGATTTTGTACGTTCAATGAAAGCAGCAACTAAACTGTAAGCAGAGTTAATTCAAAACTCTTCTCTTCAACCCTCAGATACTAAATTCAAGTGTCTGAGGGTTACTTTTCTCTAGCCGAACAATAGCCTTGGTGAATATTATTCACCTAAAAACATTCCGTTAACTAAAGTGTTGCAGTGATCTCATTTCGCTTCTCTGCTGGTTTTGTAAACCTTAACCTAAATCATTTTATGCTCATTTGGCCTTCAGAATAATTTGATAATTGATATTGAACTGTGTAAAAGGTTTGCGGGATTATTATCTGGGTTTTGTTAACCATTCGATACTAATCGCCAAATTAGTTCATTTTCCACGCACGGAGGTTGTCGTAGTGGCTGAAAAGAAAAACTTATTAACTAATATTGGTGTGCAGGTTGTTATCGCCATGATTCTGGGTACCCTTGTTGGTGCCGTCATGGGTGGTTCTGCTGCCATGTTTGCACCGCTGGGTGCTATTTTTATCAACTTAATCAAGATGCTTGTTATCCCATTGGTTGCCGTTGCCCTTATCTCAGGTGCTGCAGGTCTTGGTGACAGCCACTCGGCTGGTAAAGTTGGTGTAACTACTCTGGGCTTTTTCGCACTGACTTCAGCTCTGGCCGTTGCGCTGGCTCTGATTATGGGTGAAGTATTCCAGCCGGGTATCGGCATTGATGTAGCTTCTGTAGAAGGTATGTTCTCAGCAGAATACGCATCTAAAGGCGAACTACCAACGTTCTGGGCAACGATTGTAGGCATGATTCCTACTAACGTATTCCAGTCATTGAATGAAGCTAACATTCTGCAAATTCTCGTTTTCTGCTTATTCTTTGGTATCGCTGTTTCTAAACTTGAGAAAGAGCGTCGCACTCCGCTGATGAATGGTGTTAACGCTATTGTTGACGCTATGGTGTGGATGATCAATAAAGTAATGGTGATCGCTCCTATCGGTGTATTTGGCCTGATGGCTGAAGCGGTTGGTACCTTCGGCTTTGGTGCACTGATGGTTGTGTTCAAGCTGTTCGTGGTTTACGTTGCTGCTATTCTTATCTTCGGCTTTATTGTTTATCCGGCGCTTATTCAGGTGTTTACTAAGACATCTGCCCGTAAGTTCCTGACAATTATGAAGAAGCCACAAGCGGTTGCACTTTCAACTGCCTCTTCAATGGCGACTCTTCCTGTTACATTGGACGCGGTAGAGAACGAGCTTGGTGTTCGTAACTCAACGGCTTCTTTCGTTCTGCCGCTGGGTGCGACCATCAACATGAGTGGTAACGCTATCTACTACGGCCTGGTTGCTATCTTCTTTGCTCAGTTGTTCAACATCGACCTGAGCATGGGTGCTTACATTGCCATCATCGTGACTGCAACTCTGGGAGCTGTTGGTCAGGCGGGTGTGCCGGGACCATCTTTCCTTGTTGTAGCGGTACTGCTGGCTGCAGGTATTCCAATTGAAGGTCTGCCACTGCTGTTCGCTCTGGACCGTATCTTCGATATGATCCGTACGGCACTGAACATCACGGGTGATGCTGCTTGCGCCGTAATCGTAGACTCAATCATCGAAGAAGAAGCAGCAGAGCTTCAGAAACAAGAAGCTTAATTACCCTGTTTCCCGATTTAAAAATGGCCGCTATGCGGCCATTTTTTATGCCCCTGAACCGTCAAACAGTTTTGTAATTGCCTCAAATTCGTTAAACTGTAGCCAGTCTTATACGTAGCCGTTGTAATAACATGAAACAACTTATTGATTTTATTCCCCTGATTATCTTTTTTATTCTGTATAAAACTCAGGGTATCTATGCCGCCACTGGCGCACTTATCGTGGCAACCGCCATTCAGATCGCACTGACTTACTTTCTTTACAAAAAAATTGAGAAAATGCAGATTGTCACTTTTGTGATTGTGGCCATTTTCGGTGGTATGACCATCTTCTTCCGTGATGACAACTTTATTAAGTGGAAAGTCACCATTGTTTACAGCTTATTCTCTGTGGGGTTAATCGTAACTCACCTGATTGGCAAGCCTGTTATCAAAGGTATGCTTGGCAAAGAATTGACACTTCCCGACGCTGTCTGGGCCAAGATAAACTGGGCATGGGTCGTTTTCTTTGCTTTCTGCGCCGTATTGAATGTTTACGTCGCATTCAGCCTACCTCTTGATGTGTGGGTTAACTTTAAAGTATTCGGATTGCTGGCGGCCACGCTGGTGTTCACTCTTCTTACCGGCTTATATATCTATAAGCAGATGCCTAAAGAAGAATCTAAGTAACGGCCTGCTAGCAAAAGCAGGGTCTACCCCATCTTTATTTATTTAGTTGCGAAAAGAACTTCAGCCTCTTTTCGCAACACGTCAGTAAAATAAGAAGAAATTAAATGGAAGCAGTAAAACCAATTAATCCCCGCGGTGAACAGATCACCCGTACACTCGCTATGCCAAGTGACACCAATGCCAACGGTGATATCTTTGGCGGCTGGATTATGTCTCAGCTCGATCTGGCCGGAGGCATTCTGGCAAAAGAGATCTCCCGTGGCCGAATTGTCACCGTCTCTGTATCAGATATCACGTTTAAAAAACCGGTTCGTGTCGGAGACGTGGTTTGCTGCTATGGTGAATGCAGTAAAATCGGCAGAACTTCAATGTCCATTGACTTAGAAGTATGGGTTAAATCCGTGAACGAAAATGGTGTCGGTGACCGCTTTAAAGTTTGTGAAGCAACCTTTAACTATGTTGCCATTGACAGCGAAGGCCGTCCCCGCCCGGTAAAACCGGCTTAAGGTCACGTTTATACCCTCCGGCTTAACTCAATACACGCGTCGGGAAGCGACTTGGGTATAATAAGCCGTTATTAAAAGAAGGCCGATACACTCAAGTTATAAGGAAACGAATATGTGGTATGTCATTTTTTCTCAGGACGTTGAAAACTCATTACAGAAACGCATGGGAGTAAGAGAAAAACACCTTGCCAGATTACAACAGCTTCAGGACGAAGGTCGCCTTCTTACTGCTGGTCCTATGCCTGCTATCGATTCGGAAAACCCGGGCGAAGCAGGGTTCACAGGCTCGACTGTAATTGCAGACTTCCCTTCGCTGGAAGAAGCACAACAGTGGGCAGATGCAGACCCATATATTGAAGCGGGTGTGTACGAAAAAGTGATTGTGAAACCATTTAAGAAAGTATTTTAATAATGAAATATAGATTTCTACTGGCTCTGACCACTGTCGCTCTACTGGCAGGTTGTAGCGCCACAGCAGACAAGCAGAAGCAGGTTGAAGCCATTGCCAAACATAGGGCAAGTGTTCTCTCCAGTAGCCTTCCTATAGAACATGGTCCGCTGACCATTATGCAAGCCAAAGCTAAAGGTAACGCCGTTGAACTTATGATGCTTTACAACAGTGAAGGCAGCATGTCAGCTCAGAGTCTGGTCAATAACAGCATCTCTGGTTACTGTAATGATAATGAAGTTAAAGCCAATCTGGCACACGGTATCATCTACAATATCAAACTAAGAAGCCCCCGCGGCCAGCTACTGTTAGAAAAAGTTATATCTCAGGAGAGTTGTGCTGCACTCTCAGATAGTGAAGCCAAACAATAACCCCTGAAAAAAGAGCACATTGAGTGCTCTTTTTTATCCCTGCTCTGTTTTCATCTACTATTTTTCATTCATAATGAATGAAATACTCATATTCTCCGGTCAAATGATTGATGGCCTGTATAGGCGCAATAGAAACTCTATTCTGAAAGGAATCCTATGAAAAAAATCGCATTATTAACGGCTGCTCTTATCAGCTTTTCATCCGGTGCCGCCACGGAAGCAGAATGGCAGGAAATAGAACAGAAAGCTAAAGGACAAACCGTCTATTTTCACGCCTGGGGCGGTAGTCAGGAGATCAACGCCTACCTGAAATGGACGGCAGAGCAGTTGGAATCGAAATATGATATTGATTTCAAGCATGTAAAAGTGAGTGATATTGCCAAGACAACGGCTCAGCTTGTAGCGGAAAAAGCCGCAGGTAAGGAAAGTAGTGGTAGTGTCGATATGGTATGGATTAATGGTGAAAACTTTAAGTCCATGAAGAACAACGACCTGCTGTACGGACCATTTGTAAATAAGCTTCCAAGCTGGAAATTTGTAGATAAATCACTGCCCGTTGACAGCGATTTCTCAGAACCGACCGATGGCCTTGAAGCCCCTTGGGGTGTTGGTCAGTTAGTGTTTATTCACGACACACAAACCCTGAACAATCCACCGGCTTCATTTTCAGAGCTACTAAGCTACACCAAAGCCTATCCGGGTAAAATCAGCTATCCTAAACCGCCACAGTTTCACGGCACCAGCTTTCTTAAAGCTTTGCTGATTGAACTGACCAACAGCGATCCATCTCTTTACAAACAAGTTAACCAGAAAGACTTCGATATTGTCACGCAGCCACTATGGCGCTACCTGGATGAGTTGCACAAAAACGCATGGCAGCAAGGCAAGCAGTTTCCGTCTGGTTCATCTGAGATGATTCAGTTACTGGATGACCGTCAGCTTGACCTGAGCATAACTTTCAACCCGAATGCGGTTTTCTCAGCGCAGAACAGCGGTAAACTGGCTGAATCGACTCAGGCCTATGCTATGGAAGCGGGAGCTCTGTCTAATATCCATTTCCTTGCTATTCCGTTTAATGCATCGGCTAAAGAAGCTGCGTTAGTTTCAATTAACTTCCTGCTAAGCCCTGAAGCGCAATCACGTAAAGGAGATCTTTCAATCTGGGGTGACCCTTCTGTGCTGGAAAACCAGTATCTGCAGGGCAGCGCTAAAAATACCCGACTGTTTAAGTCTCTTCCTGAGCCACACCCGAGCTGGCAGGTTGCTTTAGAAAGAGCGTGGCTGGAAAGATACGGGAAATAAGATTTAATCCGTATGTTACGTCTGGTATACCTGATACTGATCTTTGTCTGCATTACACCGATTGTCCCCGGGGCAGTCGGTGTGGTGCTCTCCTCTCTCAGCTATGTTCCGCCTATCGGGCTGAATCATTTTTCCCTTGGTGGCTTTGCTGATGTATTTCAGTGGAGTGCAGTCTGGCAATCCATCACCCTGACGGTGATCACTACCATCCTTAGCTGTTGCCTTAGCGCATTGCTCTGCTTCTCGATTTTGCAGGCCAGTTGGCAACATAAACGCTGGGGCTGGGTTGAGAGACTACTCTCTCCGTTATTAGCAATGCCTCATGTGGCCTTCGCTATCGGTTTTGCCTTTCTGTTTTCTCCGACAGGTTTGCTCTCCAGAGGGTTGACCGCCGTGCTGGATGCCGGCTCTGTCTCTTTTCTGGTCAAAGACCCCTACGGCCTTGGCTTATCCGTCGCCCTTGCACTAAAAGAGGTGCCTTTTTTGCTGCTAATGAGTATTCCGATACTTAAACAGCTAAAGATCCGCCAACTGAGTGCCGTGACCTCCAGCCTTGGCTACTCACCGGCTCAGTTCTGGTGGAAAGCCGTTTTCCCTCAGTGGTTCAGCCGTATGCGCTTTCCCCTGATAGCGGTTATTGCCTATGGCGCCTCTGTAGTTGATATTGGTTTGATTCTAGGACCAACAAACCCACCCACGTTCGCAGTCCTTGTGTGGCAGTGGTTCTCGGAGCCAGATCTCAGCCTGTTCCCGAGAGCGGCAGCCGGTGCTGTCGTACTGTTTGTTATCTGCTGTCTGCTTATCGGCTTACTGCGTCTGACTGAGTGGCTGATAACGGCTAAGTTCCGTCGCTGGCTAACCTCAGGTAGGAAAGGCCTCAGTCTGCCCGGTAAAAGTATTCTTACCCTGCTGCTGGCAGTCAATCTGTTTATTATTCCGGTGACCGTACTCTGGTCATTTGCCGCCAGATGGCGTTTCCCGGATCTTCTACCCAGCCGCTTTTCACTGCGTTTCTGGCAGACAGAATGGAGTAGCGTGCTACCAACCATTCAGGATAGCCTGACACTAGCGCTACTCTCATCTTCTGTTGCTCTGCTACTGGCTCTGGTTGCTCATGAATACCAGAAAAAACATAAGCTGCATATTCCTAATCTGGTGATAGCTTTACCTATTTTGGTGCCTCAGCTGTCACTGCTGTTCGGTATTCAGGTCACCACCCTTTATCTGAACTCCGGCAGCTATTACTTCTGGGTGGTCTGGTCGCATATCTTTTTTGCTTTTCCTTATGTCTTTCTGGCTCTGGATGGCCCGTGGAGAAGCTATGATGACGGCTATACTAAAACGGCGCTCAGTCTGGGCAAAAGCCCACTTTATGTCTGGTTTAAAATTAAAATGCCGATTCTGTTTTCCGCCATTATGTTTGCATGGGCAACGGGAGCCAGTGTCAGTCTGGCTCAGTATCTGCCGACACTTATGCTGGGCGCAGGACGAATATCAACAATAACAACAGAAGCAGTTGCACTCTCCAGCGGCTTTGATCGCAGGGTAACTTCAATTTACGCCATCTGGCAGGCACTGCTTCCATTTATCTTTTTTGCTTTTGCTTTCCTTGTCAGCCGTATACAAGGCAAAGCCATTTATTATCGCCGAAGGAAAGTAATTAATAATGACTCTTTCGCTAAAAAACCTCGTCATTTATAACTCAGACAAAGAGAAGTTGTTTGATCCGGTCAGCATTGATGTTCAGCCGGGACACATCTTATCTTTGATGGGACCAAGCGGATGTGGTAAGTCGACTCTGCTCAGCGCCATTGCCGGACATTTGAGTGAGGATTTTCACTACCATGGTGAAATTACGCTGGACAGTGTGTCGCTGGATTCACTGCCGGCTCATAAAAGACAAGTTGGTATTCTTTTTCAGGATGATCTGCTGTTCCCCCACCTTAGCGTTGTTGAAAATCTGGCCTTTGCCCTGCCCGACGCCATAAAGGGAGAAGAGAGAGATAAACAGGCGCTTCAGGCTCTCAGCAAGATTAAGCTGGCTTCACTGGCGAACTCTATGCCGGATCAGATTTCCGGAGGTCAACGGGCACGGGTAAGCCTGGTCAGAATGTTACTGGCGAGGCCAAAGCTAGTTTTGCTGGATGAACCCTTTAGTAAGCTGGATAAAAACCTGCGCGAGGAGTTCAGGGAGTGGGTATTCGGTCAGATAGCCGATGCTAACGTTCCTGCGCTGCTGGTGACTCACGACAGTGCTGACGTCCCCTCTTCCGGTCGCTGCCTGACCTGGCCATGGATGGAACAAGTATGCTAGACAGATTTGCCATTAAGATTATACGCGCTCCCCTGACATTGACGGCTAAAGGGCTGGATAAGCTTGGTGTTACTGCCAATCAGGTAACCCTGAGTGGTTTTATCGTCGGCTGTTTTGCCCTGCCGGCACTCTATTTTCAATACTATCTGCTGGCATTAGCCCTGATTGTCATAAACCGAATTTTTGACGGTATAGATGGTGCCCTCGCCCGCAGGCAGGGAATTACTGATTCCGGTGGTTTTCTGGATATCAGTCTGGATTTTCTTTTCTATTCTCTGGTGCCGTTTGGCTTTATCCTTGCCAACTCGGATCAGAATGCCGTTGCTGGTGCCTTCCTGATTTTTTCATTTATCGGTACCGGCTCCAGCTTCCTTGCCTTTGCCGTAATGGCAGGGAAGCGGGATATAGAGAACCCAGTTTATAAAAATAAGTCTCTTTACTATATGGCCGGGCTTACGGAAGGGACGGAAACCATCGCCTGTTTTGTTCTGCTCTGCCTGTTCCCTGATTACTTCTCAGTCATTGCCTACACGTTTGCCACCCTTTGCTGGATAACAACAGCAAATCGTATCTGGGCTGGCTTTACTACCCTGCGTGATATAGAAAAAAGCGATATAGCGAAAGCAGAATAACAAAAAGCCCTTTTAGTAACCGGACTAAAAGGGCTTTTAATTCAATGATGATTGTTACTCTACAGAGTACTGTTTCTTAGCTACATTCTCTGCCAGCTTAACAATCACTTCTACCGCCTGCTTCATACCATTGATAGTAATAAACTCATGAATACCGTGGAAGTTATAGCCACCGGTAAAGATATTCGGACAAGGCAGTCCCATAAAGGAGAGTCTTGCACCATCAGTACCACCACGGATTGGGGTAATATCAGGTTCCACACCCACTTCCAGCATAGACTGCTTGGCAAGCTCGATAATGTATGGATGCGGTTCAACCATCTCTTTCATATTAAAGTAGCTATCACTTAGCTCGACTTCAACGCTACCTTTCTCAAGCTGGCTATTCAGCTCTTCAACCTTCTGCTGCATAAAGCCCTTGCGCTTCTCCAGCCCTTCTCGTTCAAAGTCACGAATAATGTAATTAAGCTCTGTTCTGGCAATACCTGATTTAATAGAAGTAAGGTGATAGAAACCCTGATAACCATCAGTACATTCCGGAGTTTCATCCGCAGGCATCATAAGCTGGAACTGAGCGCCGATATTCATCGAGTTAACCAGCGTATCTTTTGCGGTTCCCGGATGCACACTAACGCCATGACAGATTACCTTAGCGCTACTTGCATTGAAGTTTTCGTACTCCAGTTCGCCAACAGATCCGCCATCAATGGTGTATGCCCACTTAGCTGAGAATTTATCTACATCAAACAGATCAGCACCACGACCAATTTCTTCATCAGGAGTAAAGCCGATGCAGATATCACCGTGTTTAATTTCAGGGTTGTTGATCAGATACTCAACGGCAGTAAGAATTTCAGCAATACCTGCTTTGTTATCTGCACCAAGCAGAGTTGTGCCGTCGGTAGTTATCAAATCGTGACCCAGTAACTTATTCAGCTGCGGGTACTGTTGCGGGCTCAGTTTTTCACCGCTGTCACCCAACAGAATATCGCCGCCCTGATAATCTTTTACGATTTGCGGAGAGACATTCTTACCGGACTCATCGGGAGCGGTATCCATATGAGCAATAAAACCAATAGCAGGTACATCTTGTCCGCAGTTGGACGGCAGTTTTGCCATCAGATAGCCATTGCTATCAAGGGTAACGTCAGACAGGCCAAGAGCCGTCATCTCTTGTTTTAGCTTTTCTGCCAGAACCATTTGCCCCGTGCTACTTGGGCACTGAGGGTTTTCGCCGTCGGACTGAGTATCAAATGCTACATAATGTAAAAAACGATCAACTAAGTTTTCCATTTTTCTTCTCTTCTTATAAAACAGGCGCTACTGCACCTTAAATACTAACGCTTTCAAACTGGAGTCATCATCGATATCCCTGAACTCAGGCGGGTTGTCCAGCCTCTGCTCAAAGCTGAGTTGCGGGGCTTCCTGCTTCATTGAGTCAATAAGAAAGTCCGCTGTCACTGAAGGTGAATTCACACAGGCCAGCACTTCGCCATCTGCCGTTAGCAGCTCAGGTAGCCTGCGCAGGATTTTTTTATAATCTTTAGTCAGGGCAAAACTACCTTTCTGAAACGAAGGAGGATCGATAACAATCAGGTCATAAGGGCCGCTTTTACGGATTTTTCCCCATGATTTAAAAATATCGTGAGCTAAAAATGAGACTTTTTCTAACGGATGGTCATTCAGTCGGTGGTTGTCTCTGCCTTTACTCAGGGAAGCTTTAGCCATGTCGACATTGACTACCTTTTCTGCCCCGCCTTTAATTGCAGCAAGGGAGAAGCCACAGGTGTAAGCAAACAGGTTAAGCACCTTTTTGCCAGCACTTCTCTGTTCCACCCACTGCCGGCCGAAACGCATATCCAGAAACAAGCCGAAATTCTGATTGCGGCCTAAGTGCAATTGGTACTTGAGACCATTTTCCGCCACCTGAGGAGCGTTATCAGCTTCTCCCCAGATAATTTCCGTTGGCGCCCCTGCTTCGTATCTGTGTTGCAATAAGATTGTTTTGCCTGACTTCTCCTGCCAAATGCTGCTCTCAGTAAGGCTTAACAAGGATTGGCGCAGAGCCTGAAGGAAATCGTCTTCCTGCGGCTTAAATACCGCAACCACCAACTGCCCTTGCAGCCAGTCGCAGGTAAGCTGCTCAAGCCCTTCCCAGCAGCGTCCGCGGCCATGGAACAGACGGCGGATCTCATCCGGAGCGCTTTCAAGTTGTTGAATAAGATGTGAACGGAATGTCTCTAATTGGGATAACTTCATAATTCTATTTAATTTTCGGCCAGTTAAGTTGCCACGGTGATGACCACTGCTCTAATACTGAATCGGCAATATCTGACTGCCATAGCTGCCCTTGTTCAGGACGGCAAACGAAGCAGTAATCTATATCGTTTAGGGTAAATTTTAAGGCATAGGCATGGAGATAACCGCGGTCAGCAGCGGAAGCAGTATTGTAAATCGGATCTCCGACTATTGCTGATCCCACGGACTTGAGGGCAACTCTGATTTGGTGTGTTTTACCACTGTATGGGCGGCAAAGGAAAAAGCGTTGGCCAGGACTTCCCGGTTTAGAAAAGAACTGAGTGACCGCCGGGTTCTGTCTGCTCTTCATTAGCTTCCATGATGAGCGGCGTGAGCGCTGCATATCACCTGAGATCAGGCCCTGTTTCTTTTTCGGCTTGCCCTCTCCGATAGCCAGATAGTATTTCTCAATCTTTCTGTCAGCAAACAGCTTAGCCAGTTGACTGGCAGACTCTGAACTTTTTGCCAGCAGCAGCAGACCTGACGTCATTTTATCCAGCCGATGCACCAGATAGAGTTTCTCTACATCCAGCTTCTTCGCCACCTCATGCAACAACATAGTCTCGCCGTCGTCTTTGTGAACGCTAACATTGGCATGCTTATCTATAACGACAAAATCATCACACTGGTGGTGTATATCAAACATATCTTCAGCTCCTTAACAGCAGCAGAGTATACGCTTTTATAATTCAGATGCGACATTTTATTCTTGTAACCCAGATGCCGTTTTAGCAGACAAAAAAAGGAGCTCCCGTAGGAACTCCCTTTTCAATCCCGTTGACCACGAGTGTGGTCACACAGATTTTATAGTTTCTTCGAGAAGATCCCCGCCAGCGCAATGATACCTATACCCAGTAGCATAATTTCACCTTTGCCACTGTCGAAGCCGCCTTTAATACCTGAGAATGCTACGATAGCAACCGCTACAGGGATAACGAACTTAACAAGGTTGTACCACAAGCCAAACAGAGGGAATGACACTTTACCGTCGTTAGTGATCTCTTTCTGCAGATCTTCACGGCTCATACGCCAGCCGGCAAAGATACATACCAACATACCGCCTACCGCAAGGAAGATCTTATCTGTCAGCAGATCAAAGATATCAAATACACCGGTTTCAAACAGTTGCGGACCAACACCACCCAGAGACAGGGAAGCAAAGACACACATAATTGCCATCACAGCACTCGCCAGCAATACTGCCGAAGGACGTTTCATACCCTTCTCATCGATAAGGTAAGATACAACCACTTCAAGCAGAGATACTGATGAAGTCAGTGCTGCAACACTCAGGGCAACAAAGAACAACAGAGCCAGAAGCACACCGATAATGCCGCCCATTTCAGCAAATAGCTGAGGAACAACCACAAATACCAGACCCGGACCTGCAGACGGTTCCATGCTGAAAGCAAACATAGCAGGGAACATTGCCAGACCAGCCAGTAGTGCAACACCAGTATCCATTGCTGTTACCATAGCAGTAGTCTGAACCAGGTTCTCTTTCTTCTTCAGGTAGCTACCATAAGTCAGCATACAGCCCATACCCAGACTTAGTGAGAAGAACGCCTGACCAAGAGCAGCCAGTACAACACTACTGTCAACTTTGGAGAAGTCAGGGCTGAACAGGAACTCAACACCTGCATAAGCGCCCGGAAGAGTAAGACCTTTCACAGCAACCAGAATCAGGATCAGGAACAGCAGCGGCATCAGGATCTTACCGGCTTTCTCAATACCGCCGGAAATACCTTTAACAACCACCACTACGTTTAGCAGCAGGTAAATACCCATCCAGATCAGAGGCTGAACCGGATCAGAGATAAAGCCGCCAAAACTGTCGCCGATGGCTTCAGGCGTGCTTAACAGACCTGTTGCTACTTTCTGAACATAGGCAAGAGCCCAGCCACCAACAACCGGATAGAAGCCCATAATAAGCAGGCCACTCACTACACCGATTACGCCGACAAACGTCCAGCGGCGATCCGTTGATTTAAAAGCACCAACAGCAGAAAGACCGGTCTTACGACCAATAGCAAACTCTGTCAGCATTACGCTGAAACCGATAAAGATTACGAAAAGAAGGTAGATAGCTACGAAAGCACCACCACCGCTCTCACCAGCGGTATATGGGAACTTCCAGATATTACCAAGACCAACAGCAGAACCCGCTGCTGCCATAACAAAGCCAAGCTTTGATCCCCAGGTATCACGAGTCTTGCCGTTCGAGTCCTGAGCGGGTGTGGATGAATTACTTAGTGCCACGGTTACTCCAAAATTTGATGTTTTAATGTTGTGTTTGCATCAGGGCGTCTTAGAGTGATGAGTGTAAACATAATTGTAAAAATTATTGTACATTCTTAAAGGTTATTAGTGACGCTCCTTGTATAGCAAGTAAAACAGTTTGCGATTAGAATTGGAACCCCAATGAGTATATTTTTCGTTAATTATGTTAATTATTAACTTTAAATGCTCTAAATTTGAACAATGTCATCTTTCTTGCCTGAAAAATCGTCAATTACAGTGATGTTTAACTGTTTGCCTATCCAACTGCTTTCAATGCGTCACTAATCGCATATCTAAGTCTTGTATAACTTTGCTTAAAAACAAGCCTTTTTGTTAACAAAAATAAGCCCTTGCGCACAATATTTCGCCTACCCGCTATAAAATGACTCTATTAACAATTTTTATTAGTAAATTGTTGCTTTTGTTAAACATACACAGATTAAAATCGTATACTGATAAATTGGTCTAAGTAGTTACTTATACGGAAAAATTCAGAAAACAGATGGAACAGATTTATCAATTAATCACGCTTATCAGTGTTGCCCTTTACTGGGTGTTGGTTGCCGGTGTAACTATCCGAGTTGTGCTGCGTCGCCGGGCTGTAAGTGTATCTCTCGCCTGGTTGATGATTATCTATATTGTTCCGGTGTTCGGCGTATTCTGCTACTTCCTGTTTGGTGAGCTAAATCTGGGAAGAAAAAGAGCGGAGCGAGCCAAACAGATGTTTTCTCCCTTTGGCGACTGGTTTAATCAACTTCACGACTGCCAGGCTCATCTGCCTGACCTGATGAGCCCTCAAATTAGCAAGATTGATCAACTCTGCACCAACCGAATGAGCATTCCTGCTTTATGCGGAAACGATCTGTCACTTAAATCTTCTCCCGATGACATTCTGCTCTCCATTATTAAAGATATTGAATCTGCCCGGCGCCAGATAAGAATGGTGTTCTATATCTGGCATCCGGGCGGGCTGGCGGACTCCGTCGGATCGGCACTGATAAAAGCAGCTAAAAGAGGCGTTGAAGTTAACCTTCTGCTCGATTCTGCTGGTAGCCACCGCTTCTTTAAAAGCCATTGGCCGGCCATGATGCAGCAAGCCGGGATAAGGGTAGAACAAGCTCTGGCGGTAAGCCCGTGGCGTGTATTTCTACGCCGGCTGGATCTCAGACAACACAGAAAAATCGTGGTTATTGATGATGAGATAGCCTATACGGGCTCAATGAATATGGTTGACCCCGCTTTCTTTAAACAGAATGCCGGTGTTGGCAAATGGATCGATGTTATGCTCCGCGTCACCGGCCCTACGGTGAACGTATTATCGGCGATACATTCATGGGACTGGGAAGTTGAAACGGGTAAAAGAGAGTTCCCTGTACTGCCGGAGTGCCTGTTAGACAATAGCTCAGCGGCAATGCCTATTCAGGTTGTACCTTCAGGCCCCGGCATGCCGGACAATCTTATTCAACAGGTTCTGACCCTAACCATTAATCAGGCTCAGAAAAATGTAAGAATAACTACTCCTTACTTTGTTCCCAGTGAGGAGCTGCTGGAAGAGCTGAAGATGACGGCGCAGCGAGGAGTCTGCGTTGAGGTGATTATACCAAAACACAACGACTCCCTTATGGTTCAGTGGGCGTCAAGGGCTTTCTATCAGGAGCTGCTGGAAGCGGGTGTCAGAATATACGAATTTGAAGGCGGATTACTGCATACCAAATCGGTTGTGGTTGATGAGATGTACTGCCTTGCCGGAACAGTAAACCTGGATATGAGAAGTTTGTGGCTTAACTTCGAACTTACTCTGGCTATCGATAGTGTCGCCTTTACCAAGCAGATGCACGCCCTTCAACAGGAGTATATTGAATCATCTGATGCAGTCAGTCTGGAGCAATGGTCAAAACGTAAAGTTCACTACCGCTTCTTTGAGCGTATTTTCTTCCTGTTTAGTCCGCTGTTGTAACATCCCCAATTTACCTTCTATCCATGTCACAAGGCTGCAGTTATACCCGCAGCCTTTGTTTTATAGCCATAAGAGCTAACAGAAATCTTGCCTTACGCCTTTCAACATGGTTTAAATAAAACAACAAATCAGACCAACAAAAGCATAAAGGAAGTTAAATGTCCGGACATAAACAGACCAAGCTGGTTAACGCAGGGCGCAGTAAAAAATGGACCAATGGTGTGGTTAACCCTCCCGTTCAGCGGGCCTCTACTGTGGTTTTTGACAGCGTAGAAGAAAAACGCAAAGCCACCATCAACAGAGCAAATAAAACTCTGTTTTACGGACGCAGGGGCACCAATACCCATTTTGCTTTCCAGGAAGCGATGACAGAAATAGAAGGTGGCGCAGGTTGTGCTCTATACCCTTGCGGAACGGCGGCCATTTCTAACGCAATCCTCTCTTTTGTTGAAACCGGTGATCATATTCTGATGGTTGACACCTGTTATGAACCGACCCGGGATTTCTGCGATAAAATTATGAAGAAAATGGGGGTTGAAACCAGCTACTACCCTCCACTTATAGGGGAAGGAATACGAGAGCTCATTCAGCCCAATACCCGTATACTGTTTCTTGAATCTCCCGGCTCCATCACAATGGAAGTTCAGGATGTGGCAACCTTAGCCCGTATCGCTCATGAGCAGGATATCATTGTTATTCTGGACAACACTTGGGCTGCCGGGGTTAACTTCTCTCCTTTCGATTTTGGTGTTGACATCTCTGTTCAGGCAGCCACCAAATATATCGTTGGTCACTCAGATGTTATGTTAGGTACAGCGGTAGCCAATGAGAAATGCTGGGATCAGTTGCGTGAGCAGAGTTACCTGATGGGGCAATGTGTCTCTCCGGACGACGCTTATCTTGGCTTAAGAGGGTTAAGAACGCTGGATAGCCGTCTGCGTCAGCATCAGGAATCCAGTATTAAAGTCGCTCAGTGGCTGGCGCAAAGGCCGGAAGTTGACCATGTACGCCACCCTGCCCTTGAAAGCTGTCCCGGCCATGAGTTTTACCAACGTGACTTCAGCGGTTGTAACGGCCTGTTTTCCTTTGTACTGAAAACCAGTAACAGTAAAGCCACCACCGCATTGCTTGACGGAATGGAGCATTTCAGTATGGGCTACTCCTGGGGTGGATTTGAGAGTTTGATTCTCGCTAACGAGCCAGCTTCTTTTAATGCTCTCAGAACCGTAGCTCATCCAAATTTCGATGGCACACTCGTTCGCCTGCATATCGGTCTGGAGAATGTTGACGACCTTATCGCCGATCTGGAAAAAGGATTAGAACGCTATAATAACCTGCCGTAAAAAGAGTATGTAAACAAGGCTATGTTGTTAACAGACATAGCCTTTATAAATTATCCAGCACTACGTGCTCCAGAACTTCAAGCCGGAGTTCATCAGAAACATCCAGACACTGATCGAACTCAATGCCCAGCACAATGCCATCTAACTGTTTGCGGAAGTTCACAACCCGGCATTTAGGATGAACCGTGGGAATATTCTCTATTTCAGGGTTTATTTCAACCTCTGTCCCAATCCCGACAGCAAGGTCATCGGTGATATAAATGGCACATCCGGAAATAGATATATCCAGCAACTCAGCCTGATATTTTCGTCTGCCGATTTTTACTTCGGCTCCGATATGAACTTTATAACGACGGTTCTGGCGTATCGGTTTACTTTCGATTTGTAGCGGATAACTGACAAACATCAGCCAGGTACCAAACATCTTTATTCCGGCAATTTTACTTTTAAAAGCAATAATATGCCCTTCAACCGTGTCGGATACTCCGCGGATAACGACAGCAACATTGTTGACCTTACGCACCACCAGCTCCTCCATGGAGCGGTTACTAAGTTCAAATATAAGAAAGCTGTTTTCTTTCAAGCCGACAAACTGACAACTAATGGTGTACTGATCTTTAGGGCCAAAATGAATAACAGCAGAAAGCCGCATACCGAACTGGAGGTACTTTTTTAAATCTGTTGAAACACTTCGCTCTAAACTCATCGGCTACGCCTAAACTACAGGGTGACTGCGGACTATTACTATTTATATTAGGTAGCTTTTATATAAGCAAGACGTATAAATCCTATATAAATTATAAATCAGCTAGTTTTTCTCCGCTTTTTTGGGGCAGCTCACAAGATGGTCATCCACCATACCCACTGCCTGCATAAAGGCGTAGCAAATTGTCTCGCCGACAAACTTAAAACCATTCTTTTTCAAAAACTTGCTCATTAGTTTAGACTGCTCAGTGGAAACCGGAACCTGCTCCATAGTCTGCCAGTGATTGATAATGGGTTGGTGGTCAACAAATTGCCAAAGAGCTTTTGATAGGGAGCCGTACTCTTGCTGTAGTTTTTGTGCTGCCCTTGCATTGGAAAATACCGATGCGATTTTGCCCCTGTGCTTTACCACATCAAAGTTCTGAATAATCGCTTCAACATGCTCTTCTCCTTTAGCGGACAAGAGCTCGATATCAAAGTTGTTAAATGCTGCCCTGTAACCTTGCCGTTTTTTTAAAATGGTTATCCAGCTTAGCCCGGCCTGTGCACCTTCCAGCGTAATAAATTCAAACAGGCGCTGATCATCATAAACAGGTACGCCCCACTCCTTATCGTGGTACTCTTTTTCCAGTTCATGTTTAAGTGCCCATGCGCAGCTTTTGTCCTGCATATATCCTCCAAAAAATAACGGCCTGTAACGGCCGTTATTTTATTTATTTTAACCCTGTTAATCAGACTTTAGAGATCGTTAAATGCCCTATTTACCTTAAAGGTATCAGAAGTGACATAAGCTTCAACTCTTCTGACTTTAGCGTCTACGGAATCCAGATCCAGCTCTATATTGTCCAGCAGTGCCGCAGGTGTCTGCCCCGACTGCCAGGGTTTGCTTTTCAGCGTATGATCCTGCTGTGCCCTCACCGTCTGCTGATAATCCTGAGGCTGTTTTTCCAGCATCAGGGTAAAAGCGACATAGGCAAGAATCACCAGAAAGCTTCCCCCCAGAAGTGCCGCAGAGACAACGAGTATTCTCACCAGCCAGATTTCAGCACCAAAGTAGTTGGCAATACCTGCACACACACCAGTGATTTTTCCGTTTACTGTATCGCGATACAGCTGCTTATTTGCCATAGTCCCGCCTCCAGTTTGGCGACTCCGAGTCAAGAATTTTCTCCAGAGTCGTTATACGTTGCTGAAGTTGCTCAGCTTTAGCAGACAAGCTTTGTAATTTTTCGTAGTCTTCCGTTGAGAGGCCGTGCTCCGACTTTTTCTTGCTGCGATAATGGAGAAACAACCACAGCGGCGCAACGAAAATCAAAAATACAATGACTGGTCCCGTAATTAATGCTGCCGTCATAGCGTCTCCTTTTACTTATCTTTATTCATCTGTTGTTTTAGTTTTTCCAGCTCTTTTTCAATCTCGTCTTGTGCCTGAAGGTCAGCAAACTCCTGATTCAGTGAGCGACCACGGCCGGACATTTCATAACTGTCGGCTTCTGCTTCCAGTTCATCAATCTTACGCTCATACTGCTCAAATTTTGAGAAAGCTTCTGCCGTTCTGCTGGTATGCAAGTGTTTTTGCACATCACGGCGGCTACCCGCTGTTTCGCGGCGAATGACAAGTGCCTGCTGTTTAGCTCTTGTTTCGTTGATCTTAGTTTCCAGCTTGCTGATTTCACCAGTCAGTTTTTCGATAGTCTCTTCAACCAGTGTCTGTTCCGTATGCAGGCTCTTAATAATATCCTGCAATTTCTGCTTTTCAATCAGGGCGGCACGCGCCAGATCTTCACGCTGCTTAATCAAGGCAAGTGATGCCTTCTGCTGCCAGTCATCAATCTGAGCTTCGATGCTCTCTACGCGACGGGCCAGCTCTTTTTTATCTGCAAGAGCTTTTGCAGAGTTTGTGCGCACTTCAACAAGCGTATCTTCCATCTCCTGCAGAATAAGGCGAATCATTTTTTCAGGATCTTCTGCTTTATCCAGTAAGGCACTGATGTTTGAATTTACGATGTCGGCGAAACGAGAAAAAATACCCATGATACAACTCCTCAGTTGTGTGCTATCAAATTACAACTCTAAACGAATTCATACCTGTCTATAATCAAATAGCGTGCCTAAGTGAAATAACTTTATTTTTCAATGCAATAGATATTTTAGAACAAACCAGAATCACATGCTATGATGGATATAACCAACTATTGGTAAATTTCGCCAGCTTTTAAAGTCGTTCGTATTCAAGGAAGGTAAAATGGAACAGCAAACCCTGATTGGAGAGTCCGCAAGCTTCTTATCCGTACTGGATAAAGTCTCCCGCCTCGCCCCGGTGGAACGTTCAGTTCTTATAATAGGTGAACGCGGAACCGGTAAGGAGTTAATCGCGCAGCGGCTACACTACCTGTCAAGACGGTGGGATAAACCATTAGTCACACTCAACTGCTCCAGCCTGAGCGAAACCCTTATTGACTCTGAGTTGTTCGGACACGAAGCCGGCTCATTTACCGGAGCAAAAGGACGCCACTCCGGCCGTTTTGAGCGGGCAGAAAAAGGAACTCTTTTCCTTGATGAACTGGCAACCGCTCCTCTCTCTGTGCAGGAAAAACTACTCAGAGTGATTGAATACGGTCAGTATGAACGCGTTGGCGGTAGCAAAACCCTGACAGCGGACGTGCGCTTAGTCTGCGCTACCAACGCCGATCTGCCACAACTGGCAGAGCAGAACACGTTCAGGGCCGATCTTCTCGACAGGCTGGCCTTTGATGTGATCCATCTGCCTCCCCTTAGGGAAAGGCAGCAAGACATTCTTTTGCTTGCGCAGCACTACGCCATAAAAATGTGCCGTGAATTGGCGCTGCCGCTGTTTGTCGGCTTTAGCCGCAGTGCAGAAAACCAGCTATTGAGTTATCACTGGCCGGGTAATGTCAGGGAGCTTAAAAACGTGGTAGAAAGAGCCATTTATCAGCACGGTTCTGCTGAATCACCAATAGAGCATCTTATTATTGATCCGTTTCGTACAGAGTGGAGTTCAGAACCAGCCAAAAGCGAAAAACAGCCAGAAGTAAAAGCGCCACTCAACTTCCCTATGGATTATAAACAGTGGCAGGAAAATAACGATATCGAGCTGTTAACTGAGGTGCTGGAGCAATCACGGCACAATAAACGGGTAGCGGCAGAAATGCTGGGGCTCAGCTATCATCAGTTAAGGGGAATGCTGAGAAAATATGACCTTGTTGGTCAAAACAGCAGCAATGAATAAAGGGATAACATTGTATCTGAGTGACTTAACTGTATATTCTCGCTGAAAAAGCACCTTGTGGTGACTTGGGTCTACTATCAAAAAATGGTAAATTAGCCGGATCAGCAGGTTAGCAGCCTGATACTCTCAGAACAAACGACAGCTCTTTCTATGAAAGCATTAATACAGTTTACTCTTGGCATCTGTGGTCTTGGACTTTTGTCGGGATGTGGTGAAGCACCAGATCAAGACAAAATCAGGCGGCAGGGATTCGTATTTTGCGGTCAGGAAGGCACACCCGCTTCTTTTAATCCGCAATTAGTTGAGAGCGGTATAACCTCTGAATCATTAAGCCCGCAACTGTTTGATTCACTGCTTACCCTAGACTCTGATACTCATGAGCCGACGGCCAGTCTTGCAAGCAGCTGGTTTGTAAATAAAGAAGGAACCGAATATCTGTTTGATCTAAGGCAGGATGTTGAGTTCCAGACTACCGACTGGTTTACCCCCAGCCGGAAACTTAACGCTTCTGATGTGGTATTTAGCTTTAACCGTATTCTGGATAGTAATAACCCCTATCATTTGGTTTCAGACCATGGTTACCCTTGGTTCTCTGCTATCGACTTTGTTACTCAGGTAAAACGTGTCGAAGCGGTTAGTGATCATCAGGTTAAATTTGTCCTGAATCAGCCGGATAACACTTTCCTTTCTAATATCGCCACTACCTATTCCGTTATCCACTCCAAGGAGTATGCCGATAAGCTGGCTGAACAGAACCAGAAACATTTGCTTGATCAGAAACCGGTCGGAACCGGGCCATTCTATCTCGATGACTATCAGGCAGGTGACCTGGTGCGTTTAAGACGTCATAACCAGTACTGGCGTGGTCAGCCAAACTTAGAACAGATTGTTTTTGATATCTCATCACGGGGGACAGGACCGCTTGCCAAGTTGCTGAGAAATGAGTGTGACGTGCTTAATTCGCCTATCTCCAGCCATATTCCAATCATTAAAGAACAGTCGTTTCTGACCCTTGACGCCCGTTCATCCATGAACGTAGCTTATATCGCAATCAACACCGAACATAATGCCCTGAAAGATGTAAGAGTCCGCAAGGCGCTGAATCTGGCTATCAACCGTAAGAACATTCTTGACTCTGTCTATTATGGTACCGGCGAACAGGCATACTCTCTGCTTCCGCCAAATTCATGGGCCTATCAGAAAGACACTGTGCAATTTCGCTATGATCGCAATTACGCCCTTGCTCTGTTGCGCGAAGCAGGCTATCTGGACGGCCTATCCCTGTCAATGTGGGTCTCCCTTGACCCTACAGCCTATAACCCAAGCCCCAGAAAGACCGCAGAGCTGATTCAGGCGGCGTTTGCCGATATCGGTGTAAAACTGGAGCTGTTTAGCAGTGATCAGTTTGACCGTAGCGAACTGGCTGACAACAGTAAAATTGACTTAGTCCTTACCGGCTGGAGTGCCAGTACCGGCGATCCGGACAACTTTTTACGGCCTCTGCTTTCCTGTAATGCAGAACAGTCCGGCCTGAATGTCTCCATGTGGTGTAATCAGGATTTTGATTTTCTGCTGGACTTAGCCAAAGAGACCAATCAATTACGTTACCGGAAAAATCTCTATAAACAGGCGCAACACATAATGAACGAAGAAGTACCGGTGATTCCGCTGGCTCATGGTGCACAATTTCAGGCCTATCATAACTCCCTTCAGGGTTTTGATATCAGCCCGTTCAGCTCTCAGAGCTTTCACAAAGTTGAGAGGAAGAAGTAATGTTTAACTACTCTGTGCGTCGCTTTAACCTCTTTGTTATCACCCTGCTGATCCTCACCCTGATTGGCTACAACATTTTGTTGCTCGATAGCAGTTCTCAGTGGCATCAGATCGATTTCTGGCAGGGTTGGCGCAGCTATATCGGCCAGCTAATGCTTCTGGATTTTGGCGTTAATAAGCAGGGCTATCCCATTATTGATGAGCTTTTGGTTGTGTTTCCTGCCACCTTAGAGCTCTGCCTGTTTGCCTTTATTTTTGCCTTGCTGGTAGGTATTCCGCTGGGAACGCTGGCGGGGATGCGTCAGGGTAAGATGATAGACTCGGTGATATCCTTTATCTCTATGTCCGGTTACTCTGCCCCGCTGTTCTGGGTTGCTCTGCTGATGATTATGTTCTTCTCACTGCACCTGCAAATCCTACCCGTTTCCGGCCGCTACAATTTGTTGTATGAAATTGACCATATTACCGGCTTTGCCGTAATTGACGCCTTTATGTCTGACCGCATGTACCGGGCTGAAGCGCTACAAAGTGTGCTGTCACACCTGATACTGCCTTGTCTGGTTCTGGCTCTGGCACCGACGACTCAGATTGTCCGTCTGATGCGGGCTTCTGTTGCAGAGGTGATGGGACAAAACTATATCCGCGCATCAAGAATTAAAGGTTTATCAAAGTATGAGATCGTTATGCAGCATGTACTGCGAAACGCTCTACCACCGATTATCCCTAAGTTTGGTTTTCAATTATCCAGTATGTTTACCTTTGCCATTATCACCGAATCTATTTTTAACTGGCCGGGAATCGGCCGCTGGCTACTGAACGCTCTGGCCAATCATGACTATACCTCGATTCAGGCAGGGGTGATCGTGGTGGCAACCTTTGTATTGTCTGCCAATATTCTGTCGGATCTGATTGGCACCATGGTAAACCCTCTGGTAAGGAAAGAGTGGTATGTTAACAAGTAATATCTATCAGGAAGAACATATACCTACTCAGTTTGAACGTTTTGCAAAAAGCTTCAGGCACAATAATCTTGCGATGTCCGGGCTCTGGTGTCTGATTATGATCATTATCGTCACCCTCGCATCGCCGTGGCTGACACCACATGATCCGCAATTACAAACCGGCAATCTGCTGGTTCCGCCTTCATGGAACCATAATGGCAGTGTTGAGTATTTCCTCGGTACCGATGACTTAGGCCGGGATATTCTGTCCAGAATTATTGCCGGTTCTCAGCTCACCTTTGGTGCTGCTGTACTGATTACTGCCCTTGCCACCCTGATTGGCTGTGCCATTGGTATTCTGGCCGGCATGACCCGTGGGCTTATCTCAAGTACCCTGAACCACCTGTTGGATACGGTAATGTCGATTCCGTCTCTGCTGCTGGCGATTATCTTCGTCGCCTTCCTCGGCTTTGGTGAATTCAATATTCTGCTGGCCATCTGTCTGGCTCTGATCCCGAGATTTATCCGCTCTCTTTACACAGCGGTTCACAGTGAGTTGGAGCGTGACTATATCATGGCCGCCAGACTAGACGGGGCAAACAACATTTACCTGCTGACTAACTCTATTTTCCCTAATATTCTGCCGGTTATTGCCGCCGAAGTGACCATGGCCATGACCATTGCTATTCTGGATATTACCGCACTGGGTTTTCTCGGTTTAGGTGCTCAGGCACCAAGTACTGAGTGGGGCGCGGTACTTGGCGATTCAGTGGAACTGATTTATCTGGCACCCTGGACAGTTACCCTGCCCGGCTTAGCTATTATGTTTACGGTTGTTGTCGTAAATCTGGTAGGTGAAGGTGTACGACAAGCTTTAAATGCAGGGGTAGAGTAATGCCATTACTGGATTTTCGACATCTGACTATTGAGATTGAAACCCCACACGGGATGGTAAAAGCCGTCGACCGCATGAGCCTGACCATACAGGAAGGCGATATCCGCGGTCTGGTAGGTGAATCAGGTTCAGGCAAAAGTCTGGTCGCTAAAGCAATTGTCGGTATCTGTAAAGAAAACTGGCGGGTAACCGCCGACAGAATGCGGCTGGGTAATGTTGACCTTCTGCAACTGACTCCCAAAGAACGCCGCAGAGTAATTGCCCGAGATGTAGCGATGATTTTTCAGGAGCCCTCAACCTGTCTGGATCCATCCGAAGAAGTAGGCAAGCAGTTGGCAGAGTCTATACCTTCTGGTTCATTTGAAGGGCGTTGGTGGCAACGCCTTAAATGGCGTAAAAAGCAGGCCATTGGTCTGCTGCATAAGGTGGGTATAAAAGATCATGAAAGAGTAATGAACAGCTACTCTTATGAGCTTACCGACGGAGAGTGTCAAAAGGTAATGATTGCCATGGCCATCGCCGCTAAGCCACGTATTTTGATCGCTGATGAGCCTACCAATGACCTCGATCCCATCACTCAGTCTCAGATACTGAGGCTGCTAAGCCGGATGAATCAGGTTAATAACACCACTATTTTGTTGATTGGCCATGACCTGACCACCATTACCCAGTGGGCCAACCGCATTACGGTAATGTACTGCGGGCAAACCGTTGAATCCGCTGCAACAGAGCAGATACTAAACGCTCCGAAACACCCTTATACCGTTGCCCTGCTCAATGCTATGCCGGATTTCAGCAGTGACGCCATTCCTCATAAGCAGAGGCTGCAATCTCTTCCGGGATCGATTCCGCCCCTTCAGCACCTGCCAATTGGTTGCCGGCTTGGACCAAGGTGCCCTTATGCCCAACGTCAGTGTGTTGAGATCCCCTACTCTAAGAAGATCAAGAATCATAAGTTTTCCTGCCACTTTCCACTCAATATGGAGAAGAAGAAATGAGTGCGCTGCTTGAAGTTGATAACCTTTCCAAGCGATTTACCACCCGCTCAGGCCTGTTTGGCAAAACCACTCATGAGGCGGTAAAACCGCTTAGCTTCTCTCTTGAAGCAGGCGAAACAATCGGCCTTATCGGCCAGAATGGTTCCGGAAAATCAACGCTGGCGAAAATGCTGGCAGGTGTTGTAGAGCCCTCTCAGGGTGAGATCCGGGTCAATGGCGAGAGACTCGAACACCGGGATTACTCTACCCGCTGTAAGCTTATCCGTATGATATTTCAGGATCCTAACAGTTCTCTCAACCCAAGAATTCAGATTGGCAGAATACTGGAAGGCCCCCTTAAGCGAAATACGGAGATGCCGCCGGAAGCGAGAATGCAAAGGGTAAAAGATACGCTTGCCCGGGTGGGACTTTTGCCGGAACACGCCTATTTTTACCCGCAAATGCTGGCTGCCGGTCAGAAACAGCGTGTCTGTCTGGCCAGAGCCCTTATTCTTCAGCCGTCAATTATTATCGCTGACGAGGCACTCAACGGACTTGATATGGCGATGCGCTCGCAGATCATTAATCTGTTTCTTGAGCTTCAGGAAGAGATGGGGGTTTCCTTTATCTATGCTTCACAGCAGATAGGTATCGTTAAGCATATTACTGATAAAGTGATGGTGATGGATAACGGCGAAGTTGTGGAGTACGGGGAGACAGAGAAGGTTCTTAACTGTCCCCGGCATACTATTACCCAGAGGTTAGTAGAGAGCCACTTCTACAAAACGCCAAACTACAAAAAATGTTATTGAGTCGGTACTTTAGAGCGGTTACTACTCGAAACGTTGCGGGTAACTCGCATAAATGGCCTCAATAGTGCCGTCATTCCACATGGCTTCAAGGGTGTCATTAATATGAGTTATCGCATTCTCATCAAGGTTCTGCGACAGCTTTGAAAAAATCAGATAGGCCGGATTAACCTGTGACAGGGGTTTGTTACTGACTTTTATCGCTGATGTCATGGCGAGCTGTTTAGCCTGATAGAGACCGACAATTCTGTCATTGATATAGGCGTCTACCCTGCCGGCCAGAAGTAGTTTGAGCCCCATTTCAGCCCCTTTTACTTCCTGTACCTTAATCATTCTGAACTTAACCGCAGCATCAAAGTCTTCAGAGACGCTATGGCCTCTGTCGATAGCCACGGTTTTGCCGAACAGATCGCGGACACTTTCCGCCTCTCCCTGCTCATCTGAACGGGTAAATACCGAGTATTGACTCTGCCGCAAAGGAAAGCGGGTATAAATAGAAAAGGTTTCTCTTTCATGAGTACGGAAAGCCGCAAACAAGCCGTCAGCATGCCCCTGCTGCAGCTCAAACATGGCCCTCTTCCACGGGAAACACTCTACGCTATACTCCTTGCCCACCCTGAGGAAAAGTTCGGCAATAATTTCAGAATAGAGCCCTTTGGCAACTCTCTCTTCGCACCAGATAAAGGGTTTAAAATCCAGTGTCACCAACCTGTACGGTTGCTGTGAAAATACCGTACCGGAGGCAAAAACGGAGAGAAAAATAAGCGCTTTTATAAAAGTCAGTTTAATAACAGTACCTTCGTGTTTACTACTGTAACCAGCCACCTGAATAACTATCTGCTTTAAAGGTAGAGTGAACAGCCCGCTTAATCAACCTGTTGCAAACAAATATCGCGCGACCGGCAGCTTAACGTGACGCCTTTTTAAGTTCAATGTCAAACTCTTCCGGGTAAAGAACCACACCCTCTTCTGACAGGTTTGGAAAAACGACTATCGCCAGCTCGTCATCTTCTAGGCCATATGTCCAGCGGCTGTGCCACTTATTAACAGAAATAGACTCTGCTACGCAATCCTGCCACTCTCCTGTTGCCCACTGCTGTGCAAACTCCTGATTAGGCCATACCGGCACACAATCTTCGTCATCCGTGTTTAGCATTACGCAGCCGTGTTCATCTTTCAGAATCCATACCTGACGGTTGTTAGCCATCTCTTTAATGCTGTAACGCAGGCGTGCTTCACTATCCAGTGCGTTTATCTCTTTAATCCTGTCGTCAGTAAGCGCGTTTGTCATCATTAGTTACCTTTTAAAAAACAAAAGGGCGAAGGCAATTAGTCACCTTCGCCCGTACAACTTTGCTATAGCTGATTAAACTAGTTCAGCCTGAAGCCATGGCCAGCCTTGCTTCTTACGGCTAAGGGTATCAGCCATCATCAGCATGCCGTCAGTTTCATGTTTCACCAGCTTCTCAGCCCACTCACCTTTATAAAGCAGACGAGTTGTTGCTGTCGTGATATCCGTCAGCATTACCGCGGCAAACGCCAGACCTTCTTCATCACAACGACGCTGCAGATCCTGCTCAAGTGCATCAATCATGCCGTCAACCTGCTCTAGTGTTGCCAGTTCAACCTGACCAACAACAACCTGACGCTCATTAAACGGATACGCTTTAAGATCCTTCTCTACCAGCTCAGCTGCAGAAAGCCCTTCGATATCTGTTTTAGCAATCAATAGGCTCTTAATAAAGGCATCCAGATCAGCCACTTCAGCGAACTTAGCCAGCTCAGCTACGGCATCTTTATCTTTCTGAGTACAAGTCGGAGATGCGAATCCAACGGTGTCTGACAGGATGGCTGACATCATTAGCGTTGCCAGCGGACGGGTAATTTCAACCTCTTCCATCTTGAACAGGTTAAACAGAATGGTACAGGTACAGCCAACAGGCCAGATCCACGCTTCCAGCGGGTTCACTGTCATTACATCACCCAGACGGTGGTGATCAACAATACCCAGAATTTCTGCTTCGTTTACATCATCCGGTGCCTGAGCCAGATCAGAATAGTCCACCAGCCAGATTTTCTCGCCAGCCACACCAGTGCACATTTCCGGTGCTTCAACGCCTGCTTGCTCAATAATATATTGTGTCTCGCGGTTAAGGTCGCCCTGACGTACCGCTTTTGCTTCCAGTCCGCGAGCTTTCAGTAGCTCAGTCGCTACAAGCGCACTACAAATACTATCACTATCAGGGTTCTTGTGACCGACAACTTGAATCATGTTTCTTCCTATGTATGTCTGATTTAGCGGCTGAACTTATCTTTGTTCAACCTTACTTTTATAAACAGGGCAAATAATAGTGTTTAGACCAGCAGCTTACAAGCCCTTTACCAGTGGATGATACTTTACCTGATTTTACAGTTTTGTCATCGCGTAGAATCATTTTTCTCTCTACGACTTTAGACTGTATAACTCCACATTATGTTTCAACTTCCTGCCCGCAATTGGTGTTACAGCGTAAGCCCCCCTTTTCTTTAGCGGGTATCCACTAAACGCGCATAAAAAATGCCAGTCCGCAGACTGGCATTTTTCTTATCTAATCAGGGATCAGATTATTTGGTAACCATAATTGGTCCGCCAAACGCGGTTACTGGTGGAACTTCACCTTTGAACTTCTCGAAGTCAACAAGACAGGTGTTAGCTGATGTTGCCTGAGCCAGCTCAGAAGACGGGATATCCTGAGTAAGCGTGTTTGGATCACCGTAAGTACAGATAGCGCCTACTTTCTCATTCAGAGGACCATACCATGCACCCTCTTCGATACGAACCACACCTTGCGCATAGCTGTCAGTGACTACTGCACCAGCCAGAAGCTGACCACGGTCGTTGAATACGCGTACCAGATCACCATCTTTAATGCCCTTAGACTTGGCATCTACAGGGTTGATATAGATTGGCTCACGGCCTTGTACTGCATACGTTGCGCGGTAATCTTCAGATTCACACATTTGTGAGTGAAGACGCTTGTCAGGGTGGCAAGACTGTAGCCAGAATGGGTGTTTCTTAGAACCCGGACCACCGTGTGAACGTTCTGATTTCTCGAACCACATTGGGTGTTCCTGACAGAAGTCGTAACCAAAGCCTTTGATCTTACGGCTGCTGATTTCGATAAAGCCTGAAGGAGTACCCAGAGCATTAGTTTCAGGGTCTTCACGGAAAGCAGCATGGCGAACCCAAGGCTTACCTTTACCTGCATCGTAGAAACCTTCAGCCCAGAACTGTTCAAACTTAGGCAGATCAAACTTACCTTTGTTCGCTTTCACACAACCGTCGTACAGGCTTTGTAGCCATTCCATCTCAGTCATGCCACGGGTGTACTCTTTATCACGACCAAAACGCTTAGTCAGGTCAGTCATGATGTCGAAGTCACTGCGTGATTCGAACAGAGGCTCAACCAGTTTGTGCATTGCAATCATGCCGCGGCTTGAGTATGAACCGTAACCATCGATGTCGTTACGCTCAAACTGAGTACATGCAGGAAGAACGATATCAGAGAAACGACAGCTCGCTGTCCATGCAAACTCAATAGTTACTACCGTTTGCAGTTTCTGGAACGCTTTCTTCATGCGGTTGCGATCCTGATGGTGGTGCCAAGGGTTACAACCCGAGATAACCATCATCTTATAACCAGGAAGATTTACTTTCTTACCGTTATAGTTGATCTCTTTGCCCGGCTCAAGCAGACAGTCAACCCAACGTGCAACAGGGATAGTAGAGCTATGGCCGTTAAAGTCAGTGTTGTTCCACTTAGGCGTGGTGCCTTTGTCAGGGTTACTCGGGAATGCGCCCGGCTTAGCGAAGCCAGTTGAAGGAACACCGATTGAGCTGTAGTGGTGACCATAAGAAACACCACCGCCTGGCAGACCAATCTGACCAATCATTGCAGCTAGTACAGCACCCATCCAGTATGGTTGCTCACCGTGTTCCTGACGCTGGATACACCAGCCGAACAGAAGCTGCGTACGGCCTTTAACAAGAGTGCGAGCCAGTGTACGGATATCATCAGCACTCATGCCTACGATTTCTGCAGCCCACTCAGGTGTCTTCTCGATCTTGTCTTTAGTTTCGCCGTTCACATAAGCGATGAACTCTTCAAAGCCAAGGCAGTATGTGTCAACGAAGTCTGCATCATACAGCTCTTCTTTATACAGTGTATGAGCAATTGCCAGCATCAGAGCAACGTCTGTTTGCGGGTTAACATACATGTGCTTGTTGTTAAGGAAACGCTGAGTCTTGTTCTTAACAGGGTCGATAGAGATAACGTTAATTTCGCCTTTGGCTACTTTCTCTTTCAGCTTGTCAAGATACTCGAATGATTCGTGAGTTTCACACGCCCAACCAACCTGAAGGTTTTTAACCGGGTCGTTCGCCCACATTACGATGGTGTCACTGTTATCCAGAATTTCAGACCATGAAGTGCCTTGCGCGTATACTTCAGTAGAACCTAAAACGTATGGAAGAATAGTCTGACCAGCACCTGTTGAGTAGTCACCGATTTTCTTAATGTAGTTACCGTGCATTGCTACTGCGCGACGCATGTGGTTACCGGCAGAGTGGAACTGACCAGTCTGACGCCAGCCAGTCTGACCTGCGTGCAGAGCCCAAGGACCGTACTCTTTCTGAACTCTTTCAAGTTCGTTATAGAAGTGATCCATTGCTTCGTCCCAGCTCACGCGAACGAAACGGTTGTTACCACGGGTATCAGCAGCGTACTTATGCTTCTTCAGCCAGTCCAGACGAACCATTGGGTAACGTACACGTGAAGGGCTGTAGATAATACCTTTCACGCCGTTGATCATATCTGTAGGATACTTATCGACTTCAAGAGGCTTGATCTCTTCAACTTTGTTGTTCACAACGCGGGCACGGAACGCGCCCCAGTGAGAACCAGTTGTTTTCCACTCACCTGCTTCTGCCGCATTGGCAGTAGCAGACATAAGCAGACTTGGACCGATTACTGATGCTGCGCTTGTCGCGGCTGCACCTTTAAGAAAGCTTCTTCTTGTAATAGTCATAGGGTACTACTCCTTTAACTTAATGATGGCCTTCAGAAAAATCTGAAGAATGTTTTTGTAAATACTTTAGAATTAATGTTTCACTGTCTTTATCGAAGTTCACGAAGGAAAGCATTCCGTTGAACATACTTGGCCAGGTGTTGGCATCGAAGTGCGCTTCGTCCGGCTGAGTGTGACAAGTTGAACAGTTAGACTGGTACGCTTCTTTCGATTGATCCCAGATAAGGTCGAAATTGTTCAGCATGCTCTCTTTCTTCAGCCACAATTTGGCCGTTACGCGCTGCCAAGGCAGACCGGTCAGTTCGTCTACTTTCTTCTCAAACTTCTGAATTACTTGCTTGTTCTTTGCGGTTTTCTTCTCAAGGGTTGCAGTAGGAATATTCATACCGAAATCTTCCTGAATAACACGTGCAAATCCACGCGCTTTACGCCAGCCAGAGATTTCGATCTGCACCATATCGCCATCCTGATCCACAACTTTCACTTCAGATGCCGGAGCAAGAGTACCTGCAGGTTTTTCCATTTTTGCGTCTTCAAACAGAGACAGATATTTAGTACTGATAATGGATTTGCCTGTTGCATAGTCAGTCGCTTTAGAAGCTTCTGCCAGTTTCTCAGTCATAGCACCAGCGCTATTCATACCTTCAGGCAGCTTGTGAGCGATACCTTTGTGGCAGTCAACACAGCTCTGATCTTTCTCAGCAGCCGGCTTCATAGCGTTCTGAGCGGCTTTAGACATGCCGTCGAAGTCCATTGATGCGTAGTTATGACAGTTCTTACATTCAAGTGAACCATTGGCTGAGAAGCGGTCCCACTCGTGTTGAGCTAACTCAAGACGACGCTCTTCAAATTTGCCTGCTTCGTCGTAGTTGCCAAAAATCTGTGCATAAACTTCTTTGGAAGCCTGCATCTTACGGGCAATTTTATCTGTCCAGTTGTGTGGCACGTGACAGTCAGGGCAAGTAGCGCGTACACCTGAGTTGTTTTTCCAGTGAACGGTTTCCTGAAGCTCCTGATAAACATTCGCTTCCATGGTGTGGCAACTGATACAAAACTCTTCGGTATTGGTCGCTTCCAGCGCAGTGTTAAAACCACCCCAGAAGATAACCCCGGCAATAAAACCGCCTAGTGTCAGTACGCCTAAGCTGATATGTACTGCGGGACGAGTTAAGGTTCGCCAGATGTTTTTAATAATGGATGTCATGATTCTTTCTCTAAAAATTAAAATTCAAATAAACAGCAGTTAATTAACCATGAGCACCAGGAGGGCCCATAAATAACATCTGCATAATCCAAATCAGAAATCCATATCCGCCAACAAAGGCAACACTCAATATTGGGAAAAGAACGACAGTAATAAGCAGGAAGGATTTCCACTCTAAAGAGCGCTCTACCGCCTCATTACTTTTATTAACATTACTCATACATTTACCTGTTATGTAATTAGCTTATTCCGCTTAAGCATGAAAAATACTAAATTACCTTACTTATCTTTACAGAAATTCTAGACCACACAATTTATGTGGTTCAATAGTGGAATAGCGCCCAAACCCTTTTAAATACTGGTTTTTTGATATGGAACGGAGATGTGTTTTATTAAGATTTAATGTGAAAAAACATGAACAGATGTGTAAAATTAATATTGTTATCAATATGTATTATTTGTAATTTAAAGTTTGCAATTAAAATAAATTCTTATTTCTATTTACATTAATATCAAGGCTATTTTTGCACAAAATAGTGATTAAAAACCGACTTGAAAAAACGGAAATCTCTACTCATTTTTGCAACATTCGCTATCATGTATGCAGTTTATGTTCAGTGATAATTACAAGTGACAGTTACTATGCAAACCGCGAACGACATCTCCTGGCTGCAACTTACTCTTTTTTCGCTGCTGCTTGTTGTTCCCCTGGCTATTAACGTTTTTTATAAGCTGGAACTGGCAAAAGAGATGTGCACTGCTATCGTCAGAATGGTTGTCCAGCTCACCTTAGTCGGGCTCTATCTTGAGTACTTGTTTCAGTTAAACAGCCTTACTCTTAACCTTCTCTGGCTGTTGGTCATGTTGCTGGTGGGCAGTAGTGCTATTACCAGCAAAGCAAGGCTGGAAAACCGTTACCTGCTGTTCCCGGTCGCCAGCGGCCTGTTTATCGGCCTGTCGCCGGTTCTGCTTATACTCTGCTTCTATGTAATTAGTCCTGAGCCATGGTATCAGGCGCAGTATCTGATCCCGGTTTCAGGTATGTTGCTGGGTAATAGCCTGAGCGGAAATATCGTTGCGCTACAAAATTTTTATGGCGCGTTTGAGTTGCGTAAGGGTGAATACGAAGCAGCTATTTCCCTCGGGGCAAAGCCTTCATACGCCTGTAACCCGTTTGTAAGGGCAGCAATGCAGAAAGCCCTTGCTCCTATACTGGCTTCTATGACGACAACAGGCTTGGTGACTCTGCCGGGCATGATGACTGGCCAGATTCTCGGTGGTGCCTCTCCTATGCTTGCCATTAAATACCAGTTAATAATACTGGTGGCTATCTTCGTTATGATGAGCGTCTCTCTGACTATTTCTCTTCAGTTGAGCATAAAATACACAATCAATGAAAGCGGCAGAGTAAAGGCTAAATTTATTGAAAAATAGCTTGCACTTTATGCCTGCCTTTATCCCTTGTGGCTCTCACACGGTTATCCACAGATAATGTGGATAACCTCCCCTTATAAGCAAACGATTGAAAATTTGTTGACCCCATTCAAAGATCAAAGACTGCGACCATTAAAGGTCACAGACTTTGCGGAACTCTTGTGCTAAGTTTCATCGGGTATCTACATAAACACTATCAACCGATACTGTGAATTGATAGTTCTGAACATACCACTCCATAGAAGGAGAATATTGAGATGATGGATATTATCGAACCCTGTGAATATCAGGACAGCGCTCCCTTTCAACTGGCACTGACAGAAGATGAACGTAACTGGTTCAAGGAACAGCCTCTTCAGGCAGACGAACTGGATATAGAAGAGTCAACATGCATCTTTACCCAGATTCTGCTTTGCCATTCAGAACATACCCACTCTGACCAATATTTGGCCTGAAACGGTCAGCACATGAATTACCACCACCGTCGTCCCTGACGGTGGTTTCGATTTGATAAAAATCTGGCTGCTATCTTGCGGTAAATTTGGCCAATTTAATCCAAGCTAACACTTCTGCACCTAACAACTTGTCTCACGGCAGTGAGGCCTTTATGGTTTTCAACAGATAAACAAAAACAGAGAAACAACTATGAAATTTAGCCAAAACAACCTAGCAGAACTAAACCTGCTGCTTCAGTTTGATATCAGCAGCGCAGCAACAGGAATTAAAGTTCATCAGGAAGCGTCTGAAGACGTAAAAAATGCCGTGGCTAGCCTGTATAGCAAAGGGCTATGTACAATGCCCGATGGCGGCTATTTAACAGATGAAGGCATAGAGATGGCGGAACACGCAGACAAACTTCTCCGGGTACTCTCTGCATAATGAGTAATCAGGCTACGGCGATTATCGGGGGCGGCTGGCTGGGAAAAGCATTGGCATGTCAGCTAAAACAGGATAGCCACTCCGTTTTTGTTTCCCGTACCAGCGATAAGGGCGTTGAATTGCTAACACAAGAGGGGCTGCAATCCATATTGGTTAAGCTTCCTTTCTCCGCTGGTGAGCAATCATCATTTATCCGTTTTCTTCAGGATAATAATATTTCAACACTGGTCGGGAGCTTTCCACCCGGTTTTCGTAAGGGTAGTGGTCAGGAATATCTCTATCAATGGCGCTCATTGATTGAGGCGGTATCAGGCAGTGATGTCAAAAAGATTATTATGATCAGCTCTACTACAGTCTATCCGGCTGGCTCTGAGGTGATGAATGAGGATGTCGCAAGTTATGCTAAGGCCATGAATGATGAGCGTTTCTCAGATAACGCCCGTATTATGCTGCAGGCCGAACAGGCGTTAATTGATTCTGGTGTCCCTTTTGTCATTATACGTTGTGCAGGGCTATACGGCCCTGAGCGGCATCCGGGGCGGTTTGTAGCAAAAATCCCCGCCATAAGCAGCACAGCACCGGCTAATATGCTGCATCTCGAAGACGCAGTAAACATTGTCCGTTTTGCCGACCAACAACTTTGTAATGAAGTTATCAATGCCTGTAGTCCGGATAAGGTGAGTAAAGAGCAGTTTTATCGTCAGGCTCTTAACGACTATGACTCCTCCTTACCCTTCCCGCCGGTTACTGACAAAGCAGATAAAAATATCTCTTCACAAAAGTTACTCAATACCGGTTACCGGTTTACTTTTGAAAATCCGTTGCAGGGGCTGAAACACTGCTAGATTTTCCAGTTTTACTATCTTCGGCAAAGTTAACTTCAACAATAACTTTGCCGCCTTCCGCCCGATAGCAAAAATACCATTTATGTCTGTCGCAGATACGTTTAACCAGCTCTAACCCCAGCCCGAAGCCACTGGCATGTTTTCCCTGATAATGGCTGACATTATCTAGTACTATATAGCTGCCGTATATACGTACATTAATTGTTCCCTCTTCGGCATATTGGTAAGCATTGCGGATCAAATTACTTATTACGATCTCTGCCAACGCCGGATTGGCAATACAGCTCCCCTCTCCCGACAACTTAAAACCAAGTTGCTTGTAGCGCTTTAAGTAGCTGAGACGTTGTGAAAGATTTAAGCAAATATCCGCCAGATCCAGTTGCTCACTTTCAAGATCATCAGCCGATTCACGCGCCAGCCACAGCAGTGTACGGCATAAGGTACTCATATTTTCGACTGCATGTTGTGCCCTGCCTAATGGCCGGGAAGCACCATGCTGCTCTGAAAGGGTGTCTAGGCTGGCCTGCATAACTGCCAGAGGTGTTCTTAGTTCATGGCTGGCATTTCTCAGAAACTGACTCTCCCGCTGGTTATAGGCGGTTATTCGTTCTATGGCCGACTCCAGTTGCTCGGCAATCTCATTCAGTTCCTGATACTCATATTGGGCTTTTTCCTGCTGGTAGTCTGTTCCCATTTTTTCTGCCCAACGGGTGAGGTGAACAAAGGGCTGTTCCAGACTTCTCATCCATCTTGCCGCCAGAATAAACAACAGCAACATAAACAGAGCAACTCCTATCAGTGCAGCAATAGTAATGACTTTAAGGTACTCTCTGTATACTCTGTCAGCTTCTTCACCACGGAACTCGGCCAGCCAGAAAGCGGTCTTGCCGTTATCCAAGGGAAACTTCATCAGGGATAAATAAATATGTTGCCCCTGACGCTCTACTAAATCATCAACGGGAACATCCAATTCCAGTTGCTGCGGACTGATATAAGCCTGTTTAACATCTGCAGGTAACTCATCCCATGTTCTGAACACAGTAGAGGTGGAGACATTCAGTACCTCCTGACCACTGTTCTCTGCTTCGAGACGAACTGCCAACGTACGTGCATCCATACGGGTGAGTACAACGGCAACATAATCAAAGCCATAGGTGTAGCCGATGGCCACTATCGCCACCATGGAGACCACCAGAATGGAGCCAAAAGCAACAAGCTTTCTGGCAAAACTTTTTTGCAGGGAGATGCTCTTTTTCAACTTTACTCTTCCTTAAGCTGAATGCCGGAGTTAATCCGGGTATGCAATAAAGGCGTAGTAAAAGGACGATCAATCACCTTTCTCAGCTTACTGATTTGTACCTTTAAATTACTGGGGTCAACTTCTGAATCCGGCCAGATCAACTGTTCCAGCTCTTTTCTCGGTACAACACGGGGACTTTCTTTGGCGAGATGCAATAACAGTTGCCAGCCAACCGGGGAAACTTTTATTACATTTCCTGCCCTGATAACCTCCTGCGCAGGAATATTCAGAGTCAGTTCACCTATGGTGATCTTGCCTGTCTCTTTAGCGCGACTTCTCTTCAACAGCGCTTCAATACGCGCCCATACCACAGGCATAGGGCAAGGTTTTACTACAAAATCGTCTACCCCACTGCGGAAGCCGGCAAGCTCATCTTCCATAGTGTCGTAGGCCGTCATCATCAGTACAGGAGTTGAGACGTAAGCGTCTCTTAACAGAGAGCAAACTTCATAGCCGTCCATTTTAGGCATATTGACATCAAGGATAATCACATCGGCATCACCCTGTTTTGCCAGCTCTAATCCGCTTTTACCATTGTAGGCAAAATCGCACTCAGCCCCTTTTAACTCATAGTAATCAGCTAGTGCACCGGAAAACTCTATATCGTCATCAATTATTAAAACCTGCATTTTACGACCTTTGCTTGTTATTTCTTTTACCAGATAGCTTTAACTGTTCTATAAAACGTCTAAGCGACAGTACTTTATCTGCCAGAGCGTTACCCTAACGTTAACCAAAAATCCTATACCCAGATAAAAAAAACCGCCAACATCTCGTTAGCGGTTTACATCAGTTATGAGAACTCCAACTGAGCGTCCTGCTGCTGGTAGCCACTGCTATTAAGCTGGCCGAACCCCCGTAGCCCGACAACATGAACGTGTTCATGATCTTTAAACACCTTACGCACAAGCTTATAGGTGGTTCCCTTCTCCGGACTGATATTCTCCGGTGCAGCAATCAGCAACTGCATATCCAGACGGTCACACAGCTCAAACAAGGTGGAGATGGATTTGCTATCCAGTCTGGCGGCCTCATCCAAAAACAGTAACCGGCACGGCACAATATCTTTACTTCTCAGGCGGCGTGACTCCTCTTCCCAGCTCTGAACCACCATCAGAAGAATAGACTGACCAGTACCGATGGCCTCCCCCGTTGAAAGCGCACCCGACTCAGCCTGTAACCAGCCGTCCGTTCCGCGGTTGACCTCAACACTAAGCTCAAGGTAGTTGCGGTAATCCAGTAACTCTTCACCCAGTACCTGAGCTGACCGCTGTCCCATATCAATATGCGGATTTACCCGCTGGAATAGCTTAGCCATGGCTTCCGAGAAGGTCAGTCTGTTACTTTCAAACAGATCCTTATGTTGCTGCTGTTGCTCACTCAGTCCGTTAAGCAGTATCTGATGGCTCTCACGCACATTGACGTTCAGGCGCACACCTTTTACCTGACCAAAGTTAATATTGGACAGCCCCTGATTCAGCATACGAATGCGATTCTGCTCACGCAGGATAGTCTTGTTAATAATACTCGCCACGGAATCTGAGCTAATGGCCAGACGGTTCTCCCTCTGGGTCAGCTCTTCAGTCAGTCTGGCCAGTTCTACTTCCATCTCTTCTATCGCTTCAACAGGATCATCCGTATGAATGATATCCTGCCGGATTCTCTCTCTCAGATGCTGATAGACAGAGATATAAAAGGCAACTTTCCTCTCCGGACGGGCAGTATCTTCAGACGCTCTTAATGCATCACGTAAGGTCTCATTATCCGCAACCGCTAACCGGAGGGCACCAAGAGATTTATCGGACAGTGAACGAAGCTCATCGGCGGTTTTGTAGGCGAACTCTCGCTTATACAGACGCCTTTCAACATCATGCTCCCGCGCCATATGCAGTACATTACACCAACCAGCCTTGGCTGCCACCACCAAGGCTCTCAGCTCAACATAGTTTTTCTGCTGTTTTCGGGCACCTTTAGCCTGAGCTTTCAGGTCAAACTCTATCGCGGTGATCTGTTTCTCACACTCACTCTTGTGAGTGCGGCTGTCCGTCAGTTGTTGTTGCAAAGTCTGTTTTCGGCTTTCTGCTCTATGCAGGGCACCTTCATCTGCCTGTACACCCAACTCTTTTAGTTCAGCAATAAACTCGCTGACCGTTTCTGACTTGGCCTGATGAGCACTTTTTAGTGAAACCAGTACCTGATTGTACTGAGCCGATTGCTCCTTAACCGCCCTCAGTTTATTGCGTTTTTCGTCTCTCTGGTTTTCCGTCAGTTGTAACTTGGCCTTTAACTGGTCATTCAGTTCACTGCTCTTATCCAGAATAGAGACTGAATCGGCGTAAGCGAAATACTGTCTTCTCTCAAACAGATCTTCCAGCGCAAACAGAGCAGCCTTAATCTGCATAAGCTCATCATTCAGCTGTGTATGATTCGCTTCAATTTCATCCAACGCCAGTGGATCTATGCTCAATACCGCCGTGTAGTTTTTCAGCTCATTAATGGCTTTTTTATGCCGGCTGACAAACAGCTTGCTCTTATCCAGTTCCGCCAGCTTCTGTTCCAGCTCTTCAATACTAAGGGTAATTGAGTCGTCTTGAACAAAACGCAGCACAGGCAAAATAGCATCCAGCAAACTGATCGCCTGTTTGCTTTGTAAGGCAGCAGACTTCAGTTGGGTATCTTTCTCATCCAGCAGGGATAGAGCCTGAGTAACGGTATTGATGTTTTTACTGCACTCATTGAGTGCCAACTCTGGGTCAGGCTGAAACGCAACGCCGATATGCTTTTCAATAAACTGGTTAAAACCCTCATACAGACGGGCAAGTTTCTGCACTTCAAAGGACGCTTTGGCGTAGTTTTCGACAACTTCGTCCCGCTCCAGCCGCAATGCTTCCAGCTTCTGTTCCCGTGCCGCCCTGCCAAACAGCGACGTCTCCGGAATACGTGAGTATCTAAGCTGCTTATCACTAAACCTGACGCAAACTGCATTTTCCAGCTCTTCGGCATCAAATACACTGTCATCAAATGCCTCTACATCCCCTTCAATAAAATAGAGATCTTCCGGGCAATCGTGCAGCTCGGCCAGTTTCTGTTTAATTCCGGAGAGGTCAGAAACCACAATGGCATGTCTGGCCGGCCCGTACATAGCACTAAAGTAAGGGGCATCCTCTACAGAGATATCATCATAAATTTCTGACAGCAGAACGCCGCCAAGAAAATCAGCAATATCCTTTAGCAAAGGTTCGCTGGATCCACCCGGTGACGCCAGTTTGGAAATTGTCTGCTCTAGAGTCTCCCTGCGTTCAGCCAGTTTCTCTTTTTCACTCTGTTGCTGTTTTTCCTGAGAAAGCAGCGTCTGAATATATTGCATTACCGACTGAGCTGAAGCGAACTCTCTGCCACTCTGCTGCTGCAGTTTGTTCAACGCATCATTGGCCCGAATCCATTCCGGAGCAGACTGCCGCAGCTGTCTGGCTTGCTGCTCTAAGCTATTCAACTGAGCTTTTTTAAGGTTTCGCTCATCACGGGCATCATCCTGCTCATGTTCTGCGGACTCAACAGTCAGCTGATGACGTAACTTCTCTTCCTCGATCTGCTCAGCATCCTGCAAAGATACTGCTTGCGTATCCAGATACTGCTGGTAAAGCGCCTTAGCCTTTATCTGGGTCTCTCTGTCTCTGATCAGGTTATCCAGTTGAGAGCGCCATTGCGCTTCATTTTGTATAAACCTTTCCGACTGATCCAGACGTTCCGTCAACTGTTGCGCTTTTTCTGCTACCTGTTCTCTGTCAACAGAACCGGCAATATCCGTAACCAGTTTCAACCCTTTTTCGAAGCGGGACACCTGAGTGCTAAGCAGATCCAGTTGATGCTTAGTCGCCAGAAGCTGATCGGTTTTTTGCTGTTCTTCGCTTTTGAGTTCAGCCAGTTTCGGCTGCACCATTTCAACGCTCAGTTGCGGGTTTCCGGTAATATCTGCTGCTTTCTCCAGTGCCTGCACTGCCTGCTGATATTGCAAAGCTCTGGTCTGCTGAATATCCAGCGCCTGTTGATAGTCCGCCAACTGTGACTTAAGGCTGTCTACCTCTTCTTCACTATAAGTGGTTTCCTCTTCCAGAATCAGCAACTGCTCTTGCGCTTCTTCCACCACCATCATCTGCTCTTCAAGCTGTTCACTCAGCTCTTCCAGATCGTACTGATAGCGCTCTATCTTTTCTTGCTGACGTAATGCCGACTGCACTAACTGCAGATGATCGGAAGCAGCCTGTAGATCTAACTCCTGCAACGATTCTTGTTCAATAATCTCATTAAGCTGTTTCTGCGTCCGGGTTAAGGCTTCAGTCTGCTCTATGGTCCGCTTTCTTGAAGCAAACAACTCGCTACGCAATGACATAACCTGTTGGATTTTCTTCTCGCGATCATTGGCATGACGCATATAGTCAGAAGCAACATAGTTTGTAGATTCAGTAAGCAGATGCTTAAACAGATCTCTGTCCGCCTGAGTGGTTTTAATGGCATCCAGCGTCAGCCTGTTCTCCCTGAGAGCAGACTCCATATCCTGAAATGCCTTCTTCACACCACCATTCTGCGGCAGAAGATAGTCGCGCAGAGAGCGGGTAATGGCACTGGAAATACCGCCATACAGTGATGCCTCTATCAAGCGATAAAACTTGGAGCGATCACTGCTGTTTCTCAGCTTCTTAGGCAGAACGCCAAGGTCAAACATCAGTGAGTGGTACTCAACCACTGAGTTAAATGCCTTAAACTGTACCCCTTCCAGACCGGCTACCAGTTGCTTCACCTCGTTGATCTGCCGGACACGGGCCGTCTCACCTGAAACGTTTTCAATCAGCAGATCCGTCGGCTTCATGGCTGACGGCAGCCCCTGAACAAGGAAAGGCTTAATATCCACCTTCTTATCCCGTCCGGCAATTTGCTGAAGTTTGACAGCAAATATCACCCGTTGCTTACGGGAGTTGATCACCTCCAGCGCCGCAAAACAGACTCCCGGTTTCAGTTTGCCGAACAAACCTTTATCACGTGACGCCTGAGAGCTGCCGGCTTCTGTGGTATTTCTGAAGTGCAGCAGGCTCTGATCGGGAATTAATGCAGTAATAAAAGCCGCCATAGTGGTCGACTTACCTGCTCCGTTACCGCCGGAAAGTGTGGTCACTAACTGGTCGATATCAAAGGTTCTGGCAAAAAAACCGTTCCAGTTGATCATGGTCAGTGATTGATATTTACCTCTTTCAATCATGAGTCGGCCTCTTGCTGTTCTTTTTCACTTGTTTCTTGCTGCTCGGTTACCGCTTCTCCATCTCTTATCAGCCTTAATTGCGCTTGCTGCATATCATCACCAAGACGCACATCGGCACCAAAGCGGAACACCGCTTCACTAATACAGAACTTTCCTTCTTCTCCGACAGGTATCACCATTCCCAACCGTTTTAATCGTCTCAGAGAAGTACGCACCTTTTCAAACAGCTTCTCTTTATCAAGATCAGAGCCAGTAGCCCTGTTCGTCACCAGTTTGATCAGCTTTTTTTCATCTGCCAGAGACAACAGCTCTTCATACAGGTTTTGGTTAGTAAAAATGCCTTCATGAGCCAGACGCTCAGGGCTAAGATAGAGGTAACACAACACCTTACCCACCAGCATGTCCAGTTCAGACAGTACACTGCGCCCGATTAAGGATGTTGAACGCGGTCTCAGATAAAAGAAACCTTCCGGCGCATGAACCAGCTCAACATTGTATCTCTGGTAAAACTGAACCAGCTCATTTTCAAAATCCACCAGCAAGGCGTGGTTATCCAGGTCTTCTGCGGACACGTGCCGGCCGGTTCTTAACATGCTATCCAGTGCCGGAAACAGTGGATTTGCAATCACTTTTGCCAGACTCTCTGACATATATTCATCAAAATTTGTCGATGACATTTGCTTGTACCTTTGCACCAAAATCGTTTATCTCTGTCCAGTCAGGCTGAATAGCCAGATAATCTGACTGGGAATAACCCAGACGTACCGCCTGATCGATAACAATTCGGGCTAAATCAAAATGATGAGCCTGCGGATGCAGGGCTAAACACTCTTTTAGCAGACGGGCAAGATCGATGGTCTGCGCGTTCTGCCTGTGAGCGGAAAGCATCTCGGCAACCTTGTCACCCAACTCATCACTTACTTGTTGAAAATCTTCAAATTCCATCTCATCAGGAACCAATCCTGTGGCTTCCTCGCTACTGAGAATAAGAGATTCATCCCTTAAATCTGTCAGTTTGTCAGCACTGGCATAGGTTAACTGCCATGGTGCATCAAAATACTCTTTCACTGACTGACGCAGCCGCTGACTGAAAGCCCTGTTCTTATCCATATCAATCGCGGTACGGATAAATTTATGCACATGGCGGTCATAACCAATCCAGAGATCAATCGCCTGCTGACCCCAGTTGATAATGCGGTCTAGCTTCATCTGCAGTGAAAACAAGGCTGCATCTATAAATTCAAGATCATCCCGGTTATAGATAGTCTGCTGGATATCCATTAACTGGGTTTGCAGTTCATCACCGGCTGCCTGAATAGTATCTTGCAACTCCCTCAGGTTTTCTGATGTAGCAGAAAGTAGCTTTTCGCAATGACTAATAGCGTCGCGCCAGTCTTTATTCAGCAACTGCGCAATTTCATCTTTTACCTGCTGCTGCTGTTCATCCATCACCCTTTGGTTCAGATCTATCTGGTCAAATATCTCTGCGACGGAATACTTAAGTACCCCGTAAACATTCTTTTGCCAATACTCCACCGAACCGTCCTGCCTTGCAGCTTCAGTTGCCTTAAGCATTTCATCTGCCAGCATGGATAACTGAATAGAGAGTTTAAGCTTGGAAAATTCCCGGTGACGGACGTAGTAATCCGTGATGCCTACTGCGAGAGGAGACAAGCGATAAATGCTTGCCCCTGAATGAATTTCACTGGTAAACCGGCTTATCAATCGCTGGCTGACCAGCTCATTAATGGCATTATTTGCCCTGAATGCACTCGCCTCACCAGTCTGTTCAAATTTCCGGGTAACAATGGAGAACGCATCATGCAGTTCTCCTTCACCCAGTTCTTCATCAAATTTTGCGTTTCCTAACACAGAGATGGCAATTAAAAATGCCAGCCGCTCGTTAGAAAGATTCAATGAGAAATTGTGCTGCTGCACCCAGTCAACCAGCTCATCTATCGGTTGCTCGGTTATAGCATGAGTCATATCGCTCATTGGTGTTCCTATTTTTCTTTTTTCTTAGCCCATACGTGAATATAGCGGCCAAGGGAGAGGTATGGTTCTTGTCTACAAAGCCTTTTTTCAAGTTCCAATACATCCTCATACTGAAAATCGCCCATATATTCCATATTGCCAATATAGTCGTGAAATGAACGAATTCCTGATTTTCCACATATTTCAAATCCGGCCTCTTCAATCCATTGATAGACATGTTCCGGATAGAGTCCTTTCTGTGGTTGTAACTTAAATCGTTTTCTGTGTGGCATCCCCTGCAAAACATGAGGTATGT
The DNA here is from genome assembly GCF_028201475.1 of Vibrio sp. SCSIO 43137. Taxonomy (NCBI): domain Bacteria; kingdom Pseudomonadati; phylum Pseudomonadota; class Gammaproteobacteria; order Vibrionales; family Vibrionaceae; genus Vibrio; species Vibrio sp. SCSIO 43137. The sequence goes on from NZ_CP116383.1 coordinate 1,974,549, forward strand.
TGCCACAAATAACATTCTTATAAACTAACCCATGATGGTTATAAAACATCACCGAAGCGACACCACCGGGTCTGACTTGCTCAAGCAGCAACTTTAACGCCTGTTCCGGTTTTGCTAACCACTCCATAACGGCATGAAACAAAACCAGATCCGCTTTCTCTGACAAGTGACACCCTAACTCCTGCACAGGAGAGTGAATATAACGAAACTGATCGCTCAGGCCGTTTTTTTCAATCTCTTTGCGCGCTAGCTGCAGCATTTCTGAAGAGATATCACACAAAGAAACCCTGCCGCCCTGAGCAGCCAGCTTCTGAGACATCTGCGCCAGTCCGCCACCGGCATCCAGAATATGCAAAGGCTCACCAGCGGGCTCTAGTACCTCCATAGCGGCACATAGATCCTCCCAGACAATGGTTTGCCGGATGTCACCTTTTCCGGAGCCATAGATATTTTTGGCGAATTTTTCCGCTATATCATCAAAGTTACGGTCTTCTATCACGCTGTTTGAGTTATCATTTTTCAATTTGCTGCCTATTCTGTCATAGGAAATACAGGAATAAAGGGTTATGCTGAGTTTTTACAACTAAGTGATGATTTTTCGGACTATTAAAGTATGTTTGAGCTAAAAAAAATACTGTCGTCCCTCTCAATGCCTCTGCCAGCCCTGCTGATTGTTGGTTTTTTAGGCCTTGCATTAATTATGTTTACTCAGCGGCACCGCTTTGGTGTATTACTGGTTTTCCTCTCCCTAAGCGGCATTTTTGCGGTTTCGTTCCAACCCCTTTCTACACAACTTTTAAAACCAATGGAACGTGAATACACCGCTTTTCTTCCGGTAGATGAAAGCATCGATTATGTTATGGTTCTCGGATCCGGTCACGTAGTAGACGATCAAATCCCGCCCACTTCTGAATTAAGCAGAACGGCGCTAATGAGATTAGCCGAAGGTATTCGTATTGTGCGTATGTATCCCGGCTCCAAGTTAATCTTATCGGGTTACGCCGGCGGCGCTGAGTTTAGCCACGCTAAGATGATGGCTCGTGTTGCCCTTGCTCTGGGCGTTGCCAAGCCAGACATTATTCTGCTGGAAACAGCAAAAGATACATGGGAAGAAGCGAGGCAGGCAGCGGCATTTGTAAAGCAGAAAAAGCTGGTTTTAGTCACTTCAGCAAGCCATATGAAGCGGGCTCTGACCGAGTTTCATTCCGCCGGCCTGAATCCTGTTCCTGCGCCGACAAACTATCTGGCTCAGTCTGAAATCAAGCAGGCGTGGGTTAAATTTACTCCACAGGCAAGATATCTGGAGCAGACAGAAAGATACTGGCACGAAAAGCTGGGAGTATGGTGGAGTTATATCCGCGATTCGCTCATAGATACTTCTTCAACATTACCTGAAAAAGCGCCCGTTACTCAGCCGGAATAGTGATAAGTTTAACAAAAGTGATTATTAATCTGAGCTAGTTCTCATTATCCATTAAAAAAGCCGGGGAAATACCCCGGCTTTTATTAACAGTTATATTAATTTATTAAAAATAATGGCCTTAATCGCCGGCAAACATATATCCTTCACCATGCACAGTAACAAATATCTGTGGATTTTTTGGATCATATTCCATTTTCGCTCTTAACCGGCGAATCAATACATCTATGGTTCTGTCATTAGGAGCATCAACTCTGTGGCTGATCATATTAAGAATACGTTCGCGGCTAAGAACTTTATTTGAATTAGAAGAGAGAGCAACCAGCAACTCATACTCTGCTTTGGTCAGTTTTACCGGCAGACCATCTTTGCTTAATGCCCTTCTCTGGATATCAAATACCCACTCACCAAAGTGGACAACAAACTCTGAATCCTGCTCCTTGTCAGGTTCCCCCGGCGGGTTACGTACCAGAGAGATTCTCCATAGCAGGTTTTTAACCCTTACCAACAGCTCTCTAAGCTCAAAAGGCTTAGTCACATAGTCGTCTGCCCCCATTTCAAGGCCGACAATTTTATCAATACTGTCCGTACGTCCGGTAACCAGTATGATGCCAATATCCGATTGAGTCCTGAGCTCCCGCGTCAGCATTAGTCCATCTTCACCCGGCAAGTTAATATCCAGCATCACCAGATCGATATTGTTTTCCTGAAGCACCTCCCGCATGGTGTCGCCATTTTCGGCTTCACTGACCTGATAGCCTTCATTCTGAAAATACCCGACCAATTTACTGCGGGTGACTACATCATCTTCTACAACTAATACGTGACTGCTCATGACCATGACTTTTTCCGTTTTTCAGTTACGTTGCATTCTATTTATATTATTTAACAATTCTAGCCCAGAATAAGTTTTTTATTGAGTTTTTTGATTTTTATTGATGGAGAACAACTATTTGACGCCGTGTTAATTTTCTCCTATTTTTCTTAATATATTGTCATAATTTAAGTTAATTCTATTCATATTTTTTGCATACAATTATTTAAGTATTGTTTATTTAGGAATTAAATAATGGAAGAGACAAAAGCGTTTAATGAAAAACGAGCTGAAATCTACTGGTGGCTTTCTAGTCTTTTTGCCAAAGAGCTGACAGAAAAAGATGTTCAGGCATACCACTCTCCAGAAATCCGTTCATTTTTAACCGGGCTGGGTGAGAACCCTACCCTTAAGCCTTCTGTTGACAAAATGGTTGATGCATTAAACCGTCTTCAGGATCGTGAAGATGCTCAACTGGAACTGGCAGCAGATTTCTGTGGCCTGTTTTTGCAGACAGATAAATCGGGCGCCCTTCCCTACGCCTCCATGTACATAGGTGAGAACGGCCTGTTAAATGACAAGCCTGCTCAGGAGATGCAAAAACTGATGCAGAGTCAGGGTGTCGATGTACACAGTGACCTGAACGAACCTGCTGACCATATTGCCATCGAACTGGATTTTCTCGGCAATATGATCATTCGATCCAACGAGCTGGAAAAGCTGGAACATATTGATCAAGCTCTGCTGGAACAGAAAGCATTTATTGAAACTTATCTGTTAAGCTGGATCCCTGAGTTCAGTAAAAAATGCAGTAAGTTCGATGATTTTGGTTTTTATTCCAGTGTCTCTACACTGCTGGTCGATTTCTTAAAGCTGGACTGCACTTATCTTGCCGGAGAATAATCTCAGGCAATAGCAGGCAAATGTGACCAAATACAAATTAATTAGAGCTTTAGCTTTGTATGTTGCGCAAAAGCGGCTATCATGCCTGCGAAAACGATGATAAACGCATGAAAATCATAAACCGCTATACCAGATAGCGGTTTTTTGTGTTTCCGGCACAGATATTGATGGATTTAAAAGTTGTCTACACTTTATAAGAACATCAGAATAATAGGATAAGCTTATGGCCACCATAAAAGATGTTGCGCGCATCGCTGGCGTATCAACGACTACTGTATCTCACGTAATTAATAAAACTCGTTTTGTTGCTGAGGCGACTCAGCAAAAAGTGATGGACGCAGTAAAAGAGCTCAACTACGCCCCTAGTGCTGTGGCCAGAAGTTTAAAATGTAATACAACCCGCACTATCGGTATGTTGGTAACTCAGTCTACTAACCCGTTTCTGGCTGAAGTTGTAGATGGCGTTGAGAGCTACTGTTACCGTCAGGGTTACACTCTTATTCTGTGTAACACAGGTGGTATCTACGAGAAACAGCGCGATTATATCCGCATGCTGGCAGAAAAACGTGTTGATGGCATTTTTGTTATGTGTTCTGACCTGACAGCTGAACTTCAGGAGATGCTGGACGGTCACGCCGATATTCCTAAAGTAATTATGGACTGGGGTCAGGGTACCTCGTCCTCTGAAGATGATTCAGATAAGATTATTGATAACTCCGAAGAGGGTGGTTACCTAGCGACCAAATACCTTATTGAGAATGGCCATACTGATATCGCCTGCCTTAGCGGTCATCTGGATAAGAAACTCTGTATAGAAAGAACTCAGGGCTATCGCCGCGCGCTGGAAGAGAATGGCATCAAGTTTGACGAAAGTAAGATCCTTGAAGGTAACTTTGAATGCGATACAGCCGTTGAGGCCGCTGACAAGATTCTGGCTATGGACAAAAAACCGACGGCAGTATTCTGCTTTAACGACACCATGGCTTTAGGCCTGATGAGCCGTCTTCAGCACCGTGGTATCCGTATCCCGGAAGATATCTCTGTGATCGGTTATGACAATATTGACCTTGCAGCTTATTTCTCTCCGCCGCTAACCACCATTCACCAGCCTAAGCGACGTGTAGGTAAAACAGCATTTGAGATTCTGCTGGAAAGAATCAAGAACAAAGAACACGAAAAACGTGTGTTCGAAATGCAGCCAGAATTGGTTGTACGCGATAGCGTTAAAAATATTAGTAATTAAGCTGATTTGCTATGTTTTAGTTTGCCGTGCAGTACTGTTTCAGCACGGCAATTTAACCTTCTAATTACATTCACCTCTTGAATTAATACTCTAGTAATTTGCTTAAATACGGCCAGAGATTTAGTGAGCAACATCACATTAAACATTCTATAAAGTGATCTCTGTCCAGAAATTATCTATATTTATAGAGTCACGATCAGGGCAAACCATCCGAAAGGGTGGGACGCAAAGCTTCCGGCCTTAACAGAAATGAAAGGTAGCGGGGTTGCCGAAGACTGATTGACAGGCTATTGAGTTTTTACGTTGTTCTGACAACTCAACTCGCTGTTCTGTTAATTTCTCGGTACTGAATTGGTTGATGCAATTTCCTAACCCGAGACTATGAAAATGGATAAACCAGTACTCAAAGATTCACTACTATTATTTGAACGATTCGGCAAAGTAAAGTCGCGTTCAATGTTTGGCGGATTCGGGATTTTTGTCGATGAAACCATGTTCGCTCTTGTTGTAAATAACTCTCTCCACATAAGAGCTCATAAAGCTTCCGCTGAAAAGTATAAGGCAGCAGGATACACACCTTACGTTTATAAAAAGCGTGGTTTTCCCGTTGTCACTAAGTATTTTGCTCTGCCAGATGAAATATGGAACAACACAGATCAGATACTCTCTATTGCCACTGAAGCTCTGGAGTATGCGAAGAGTGAAAAAGCCACTCACGCGGAAGAAAAGCCAAGCAGGCTAAAAGATCTACCTAATCTGCGCCTTGGCACTGAACGCATGCTGAAGAAAGCCGGTATTGCATCCGTCTCCGACCTGAAACAAGTAGGTGCCGTTGGTGCTTATAAAGCGATACAGAAAAGTCACCCCGACACCGTTAATTTAGAACTTTTGTGGGCTCTTGAAGGCGCCCTTAAAGGGACACACTGGTCTGTAATCACCCAAGAGAGACGAGCAGAACTTATGCAGGCTCTCAATTAATTGACCTGCAAGCCAGCTAATGCAAAGCCGCTAACTCTGTTTAGCGGCTTTTTTGTTCTGTTCAGATTAAGGTTTAAACGAAATAGAAATAATCTCTGCTTTCATAGGCCATAATTAAAATATTATGAAAGTTTTCTCGGGCTATCCCTGTCATAGTAGTTAACGCAAATTTTATGGAAACGAATAATGAACAAGAAACTAATTATCGGACTTTTTTTAGTTGCTCTTATTGTGTTGCTGGCTACTCAGTTTGGTCAGTATCTGACTCTGGAAAACGCCAAAGCTCAACAAGCGTTGTTAGCGGACTATATTGAGAATAACTTTGTTATTGCTTCTCTTATCTACTTCTTCGCTTATATTTTGATTACCGCGTTTTCCATTCCGGGTGCGGCCGTTGTAACTTTGCTCGGCGCAGCTCTGTTTGGTTTTGTCACTAGCTTGATTCTGGTCTCATTTGCCAGCAGCATAGGGGCGACACTTGCCTTTCTCAGCAGCCGCTACCTGCTTCGTGACTGGGTACAGTCTAAGTTTGGCAGCAAACTGCAGACCATTAATGAAGGCGTGGAAAAAGACGGTCCGTTTTATCTGTTTTCATTAAGACTTATCCCTGTATTCCCGTTTTTCCTGATTAACCTACTAATGGGGCTGACGCCAATCTCCACTGCCCGTTACTATCTGGTTAGCCAGTTAGGCATGCTGCCGGGCACCATTGTGTTCCTGAATGCGGGTACTCAGTTAGCCAATATCGACAGCTTGTCTGGTATTGTCTCTCCGGGTGTACTGGCATCATTTGTTCTGCTAGGCCTGTTCCCTGTTATCGCAAAATGGATTATGAAAAAGGTTCGTCCTGTTAACCACGCCTGATAGCTAACGGCGTAGCAGGCCTCACAAAGGAGAATTCTGACGTAAATGAATATCTATAGTGCAGCCAACCCTACCGAAGCTCACATACTCTGTGAGCTTCTTAAACAGCATAAAATTAAGGCAGAAGTGCGTGGTGAAGGTATTTTCAGCCTCAGGGGGGAGCTACCAATGACAGAGGAGAGCGATCCTTATGTCTGGTTGCTTAATCCCCGTCAGCAGAGTGAAGCGAAGCGGATAGTAGAAGAGTTTAAACATCATCAGCACAACGCCCCTGAATGGCGGTGCAGTCATTGTAATGAGACAAATGAAGGCCAGTTTGCTATCTGCTGGCAGTGTGGAGAATCAGCGCCGGATTAGGCGCTGATTTTGATTTGCCGGCGGATAAAGTCTATCGATTTCTCATTAAACTCATCCGACTTTTCTACGTTACATACATGACCGCAATCGGCGATCTCATGCAGTGTACTTTGCCGGTGCAGAGCAACCATCTCCTTTACCGGACGGATAAACATATAGTCTTTATCACCCATCAAATACAGCGTAGGTATCGGCATCTCCTTTTCGCGGAAATAACGCATCATGGGGTTTACGTCCGAGGCAAGAATAAACCAGCGCTTAAACTCTTTTTGACACAGTTTCTTTGCTTCCCTGACAAACAAGTGACGGGACTCTTTCTGATTCTTCTGCGGCATAACGATATAAGCGAACAACCTATAGAGCCACATATAGGGAACGATATGCTTACAGAAATAGCCGAGCCTGACCAGTATCTGAGAGCGGATATCCAAACGGGTTATGGCGCCGCCTAGCACCATAGTCGCTACTCTTTTATCTGCAATCTCAGCCAGATTGCGCACGATAATGGTGCCCAGTGACATACCGACAAAGTGAGCCGACTGGATTTTCAGGTGATCCAGAACCTTAAGAATGTCCAGGGTGACATCTTTGAAGGTGTAGCGGTTGACCATAAGGTCTTTAAAAAGGTTATTAGAACGACCATGGCCACGAAGATCGATAAGTAACAGATTAAAGTGCTGTTTGTACGCTTTAATCTGTTTAAACCAGATGGAGGAGCTTCCACCGGCACCATGTACGAACACCACCCACTCTTTACTGGTTGGATGCTCAAAGGTTTTATGGAAAAGTAACGATTGCGACATAGTCTCTTGTTTTTCGATCTCTGGTTCCGGAAAAACAGCTTATCATAGCCGTTAGTTTCATTTCTATTATCTATGTATACCCAAGTGACTTCAAGATACAGGATTCAGAGCTGCATCAAGATGTTCAGTTCAAGGAAGATAACTGTAGGAATGGCACTCCCTTTCAAAGTTATCTGACACAGAAATGGGCATCTTGATGCGCTCCCGAAGGGCGAGTTATATTGGCTCCTGCTCTATGTTACTGATTCTCACCGTAGAATGACTATGGCTTCAAATCAGTGCCTTGATCAGAAGCCAATATATTCTCGCTGAAAAAGCATCTTGAGGTTACTTGGGTATAAGGTGCTTTAACCAGAACAAAAAAGAATATATAAGCACGGCTTAAGAAAAGCGCTCTGGTCAGTAAAAACCAGAGCGCTATATTTAAGTCAGTTATTTGTTCTTTATTGGTTTATCGCTGCCTGATACATCTCTACATAGGAGAAAGCTGAGCGTTCCCAGCTAAAGTCCTGCTTCATGGCTCTTAACTGTACCTGCTGCATTTTCTCAGGGCTCTGAAGATAGAAAATTAACGCACGCTGCATAGTAATAAGCAGATCTTTTGCGTCAGGATAGTGGAAACCAAACCCCGTGGCACTTTCCGGATGGTTATCATAATCAAGAACCGTATCTTTCAGTCCACCTACCTCACGCACAACAGGCAGTGTTCCGTAAGCCATACTGTATATCTGATTCAGACCACAAGCTTCAAACTCAGAAGGCATCAGGAAGAAATCAGCACCAGCCTCAACAAGATGAGCCAGCCTGTTACTGTATGCTTCGATAAAAGCGAACTTATCCCGGTTACGCTGGCTGATTTCCCGTAACTGCTGAGCGATATTAGGATCGCCGGTACCGACAATCACCACCTGAACATCATTGCTGAGGAACTTCTCCAGGATAGGAAGAATATAATCAAACCCTTTCTGATGAGTCAGACGGCAAACCATACCAAACATAGGCTTATTACTCACCGGCAACTCAGTTTCTGCTTGCAACTCTTGCTTTGCTGCCAGCTTACCTGCCAGCATGCTCTGCTGTTCCGCTTTATAGTTTAGCGGCAGGAACTCATCGTTCTCTGGATTCCATTCGCTGTAATCGCAGCCATTGAGGATACCGCACAGGTCATCAGCACGGCGGCCGAAGTCATCGACCAGACCATGGGAGCCCAGCGGCGTCAGTAGTTCCTGAGCGTAGTTAGGGCTTACCGCATTGATTTTATCCGCATAGGCCAGCCCCGCACGTAACATACCAACGTGGGAATGACTGTATCTCAGATGTTCCATACCTGCTGATTTTAGCTCAGGAATTATCCCCAGTTCATCATAGGAGTATATTCCCTGAAAAATGGCATTGTGAACCGTCAGAACGCTTTTCACCTGATTGAAGCGTTTATCATAGCGGTAACGGGTTTTAAGCAGAAACGGAACCAATCCTGTGTGCCAGTCATTGGCGTGAATAATATCGGGGTCAATCCCCAGTTTGGCAATACAGTCCAGTGAAGCGGAGGAGAAAAAGGAGAATCGCTCTCCGTTGTCAGCATAGGCGACATTATTCTCAGCATAAAGTTGGTCGCGGGCAAAATACTTAGGACAATCAATGGCATATACCGGAACACCGTCAAGCTCAAGCTTTTTGACCTTGTAACCAATATGCGGCCAGAAATCCAGCTCCGTAGAAAGCAGGGTTTCTGCCTGCTCTATCCCCGGTAACGTACTGTAACCCGGGATAACAATCGATACATCATGCCCTATATTCTGCAAGGCCTTAGGCAGGGCTTTTGCCACATCAGCCAATCCACCACTTTTAACCAGGCCCTGCGCTTCTGATACTACAAACCAAATTTTCATTTGTTCCATTCTAGAACCCAACTCTTGTTCCTTTTGCTATTACAACAATTCCCTCAGGTGACACACTAAACCTTTTGGCATCAAGTTCAGCATCTTCACCAATAACCGTGCCGGGTGCAATCTCTACATGCTTGTCGATAATCGCTCTGCGGATACTGGAACCCGCCCCGACTTTTACATCCCCGAGAAGAATGGATTCACTGATGCGTGAACCGGCAGCAATATTACTTCGATAACCCAGAACAGATTTATACACGGCTGAGCCCTGAATGTAACTGCCGCCGGAAATCAGACTGTCAGTAATCTTGGTTTCATGACTGTCCATATCCACAAACGTCGCCGGAGGTAACGGTGGAAAATAGGTATGTAACGGCCATTTACGGTTATAAAGAGAAAACTCAGGATCCGATTCTAACAAATCCATATGAGCAGACCAGTAAGAATCTATCGTACCGACATCTCGCCAATATGTCGCTTCTTTTTCGCCGGAGATTTTGTTTGTTGAAAAATCGTAAACATAGACGCCACCTTCACTAAACATCTTAGGAATGATGTCTTTACCAAAGTCGTGACTGGAAGACTTGTCTGCCGCATCCCGCCGCAGCTCTTCACACAAAGGTTCACGATCAAAAATATAGTTACCCATAGAAACCAGAGCCAGATCAGGATGACCCGGAATCGCTTTAGGCTTCTCCGGCTTCTCTTCAAAGCCTATCATTTTGCCGTTTTCATCTACCTGTATCACGCCAAAAGATGACGCTTCTGACAAAGGCATACGAATGGCTGACACCGTTAATCTGGCATCTACATTACGGTGGAAATCCAGCATCTGACGTATATCCATTTTGTAGATATGATCAGAGCCAAAAATACACACCTGTTCAGGGTCAGCTATCTCTATAAAGCTGATATTCTGATAGATTGCATCGGCCGTTCCCTCATACCAACGCTTACCGTCTCTCATCTGTGCCGGAACCGTATCAATAAAGCGGTCTGTAATTCCCGACAGGTTCCAGCCCTTCTTCATATGCAGATAGAGTGACTGGGATTTAAACTGGGTCAACACGTAAATCCGCATCAAATCAGCATTGACGAAATTGTTCAGCACAAAGTCAATCAGACGATAACTTCCGCCAAAAGGAACCGCCGGTTTTGTCCGGCTATTGGTTAATGGCAGTAAACGGGAACCTTCACCACCTGCGAGAATCATACTTAATACACCAGCCATTAATAAGCCTCCATTCTTATATCTAGCTCTAACAATATCCGGTCATGTCACCAGACAACGAAAATTATACATTCCTTATATATAAATAGATAATAAATAAACAGCTAATAAAACTGGCAGGCATGACTCACCTTAAGCTTCATACAGTTGCGTTAACGACTCTCCTGCGAACGGTACTCCTGTTCCGTATCACTTAACATAATGGTTTTATTTCTGCCGGACGATTTTGCCCGGTACAGGGCTTTGTCTGCCCTATGCAGGGCGACGTCAAGTTTCTCCTGCGGTGTAACTATGGTTCCGCCCAGTGAAATACTTAACAGGAAAGAGACTGCCCCGTCAGCCGAAGTCAGCTCAATACGTCTTACACAGTTTCTCAGACGCTCTGCCAGCTGATAGAGCTGTTCCTGCTCTTTGGTATGGGTTAACACAAGAAACTCGTCTCCGCCCCAGCGACAGGCACTGTCATAGTCTCTGATCACTTCACTAATTGAACGGGCAATCAGCTTTAACGCTTTGTCGCCCTGCTCATGCCCGAGAGAATCGTTTATCTTTTTAAAATGATCGATATCCAGCCATAACAGGCCAAACCCATGTTTATCCCTCTGGGCATGATTAAACTCCTCCCTGAGCTGTTTCTCCATTCCACGGCGGTTAAACAGTTCAGTTAGCGGATCGACACTGGCTAACCGTTCCAGCGCCTGAGTTCTTTCGGCAACCTTATGCTCCAGCTCCTGAGCCGAACTCTGTACACGCTTACTCATCAACTCAAAGTTCGACATTAACATGCCCATCTCATCATTGGGTTTGTAGGAAAAACTCACTTCAGCCTCAGAAGAGGGCTGCTTTGCTATCTGGCTGGTTTTCGACTCGAGGGCATTAATAGGGTTAATGACCCAACGCTGAATGGCAAGGGTTACCACTACTGCCAGCAGCAGTAAGGTAACGCCCAATACAATATAGAGCAGAACAAATTTTTCAGCCGGAAGGATTTGCTCCATATCGATTAAGGTAATTTCGTACCATTGCAGAGGTGCGATATAACTGACTGTGGCTAGATGGCGCTTGCCTTTATAGGTTATCTGAATAGCCTGCGGCTTTTCTCCCCTTCTCTCCTGAGCCATCATACGATTCAGGGCTAAACTTTCTTCCTCAGACTGCAGGTAATGACTTATCTGCTGTTTCTGGTAAAAGCTATTTTGTTTAAACTCTTCCTGAGTAACCCCTGACTGGCGGTAGAGTTGAATGATATTGCCCGAATCAACAAAGATAGTATCTACACCGCCTAAATCACTAATAGCCAGATCGGACATAATAGATTCAAACTCGATTCCGGTGCCTAGCGCTCCCGTCACCTGACCGTTAGCTTTTATCTGAACATCGATCCACATCCACGTAATACCTAACTGTTCATTAGGATTAATATTAATGTGTACCGGGTTACTCTGCTTTACAAACTGATAGAACCAACGGCTATTTTCTGCCTCCGGCTCTAAGAAGAACCTTAACGGATTATCGCCAAACTCATTTTTACTGTTGTTGTGGTAATAGCCCTTATTGTTTACCAAGGCAATAAAATAACTATTACTGGCAAATTTCCATCGGTACTGCTCAAGGGTATTAAAGGCTTTCTGGTATAGAATGAAGTTATCCGGGTCAGCACTCCAGTTAATAATATCCGGATGGGCTGCCAGCTGTTTTGCCTTATCCAGTTCAACAATTATCGGCGCGAGGGTCTTTTCTGTGTCGTAATGAGATACAACAGTACCGTAGCGGGCAATCAAATCCCCTACAATATCTTCAGCAACGCCTTTCACCGTCGTAAAGACAATAGCTTCACAACTTATCACTAAGATAATCAGCAGCGATAAAAACTTGCTCTGTATCCTCATCAAAATCCATTTCTGTTGAGCCTATTATTCAGCATAGTTCCGATATATCAATTTCTCAAAAAATCAATGTAAAATCTGTTTCTTAACTAAGAATCAGGCAAAAAAAAGAGGTAGCTCATCAGCTACCTCTTAATACCTTTTTAACGGTTATTTTTTCTTTTTCCGTTTATCCGTAATTTCCCATTTACCGTCGATATACAGACCAGTCCAGCCTGAAGGCTTACCGTCTATCTCCGAACGTACATAGTTCTCTTTTGACTTACGGCTAAAGCGAACCACTGTCGGACGACCATCCGGATCTTCAGTCGGTGCTGTTGTCAGATACTGATACTTAGCGGAAATGCGCTCTTTAAAGCGAACCAGCTCTTCCACCAGCGGAGCACGTGTCTCTCTCGATTTAGGGAAGTTACTTGCGGCCATAAACAGACCGGAAGCACCGTCTCTCAGTACAAAATAGGCATCTGAGTTGCTACAAGGCAGCTCAGGGAAGTGTACCGGATCTTCCTTCGGCGGAGCCACTTCACCATTGCGCAGAATCTTACGGGTGTTTTTACAGCTTTCGCTGGTGCAGTCCATGTACTTACCGAAACGGCCGTTTTTCAACACCATATCGGAACCACATTTATCACACTCAACAACCGGGCCGTCGTAACCTTTCAGTTTAAACTCACCATGTTCAACCACATAACCGTCACAGTTCGGGTTGTTACCACAGACATGCATTTTACGCTTATCATCGATCAGGTAAGCATCCATGGCGGTTTCACACTTAGGACAACGTTTCTTCGCCCTCAGGGCTGCGGTTTCAACATCCTCTTCCAGAACGTTGACAATACCTTCTTCATCACCGAGATTGATGGTGGTTTTACATCTCTCTTTTGGCGGAAGTGCATAGCCGGAACAGCCAAGGAAAACGCCTGTTGATGCGGTACGGATACCCATTGGGCGGCTACAGGTCGGGCATTCAATATCAGTTAATACGATATTGTTTGGCTTCATCCCGCCTTCGTCTTCATCCAGCTCTGCTTTGCCAAGATGCTCGGAAAAATCTGTGAAGAAATTATCCAGCACATTCAGCCAGCCAGCTTTACCGTCAGCGATCTGGTCAAGCTTCTGTTCCATACGGGCGGTAAAATCATAGTTCATCAGGTCATCAAAGCTGTCATCAAGACGGTCTGTAACGATCTCACCCATTTTTTCCGCATAGAAACGGCGCTGGTCTACCTTAACGTAACCGCGATCCTGAATAGTTGAGATAATAGAAGCGTAAGTCGACGGACGACCAATACCCTTCTTCTCCAGCTCTTTTACTAACGCGGCTTCTGTATAACGTGCCGGTGGCTTAGTAAAGTGCTGTTTAGGGTCAAGAGTTTGCAGGTTAAGCACATCACCAATCTGCACGGCCGGCAGGATCTGGTCTTCATTCTTACCCATAGGACGCTGCACACGGGTCCAACCGTCAAACTTAAGAATACGGCCTTTCGCCTTCAGGGTATAAGCGTCGGCTTTAACACTGATGGTGGTTGAGTCGTACTTAGCCGGTACCATCTGACAAGCAACAAACTGATTCCAGATAAGTGCGTACAGCTTATGAGCATCGGCTTCCATACCCTGAAGATCGTCGGCTTTCACCGCCACATCAGAAGGCCGGATCGCTTCGTGCGCTTCCTGTGCACCGGCTTTACTGCCGTAAACATTGGCTTTTTCCGGCAGATAGTTGTCACCGAAATTGCCGGAAATATAACTTCTGACGGAGTCTACGGCTTCCGCACTCAGGTTTACGGAGTCCGTTCTCATATAGGTGATATAACCAGCTTCATACAGTCGCTGAGCCAGCATCATGGTTTTCTTAACACCATAGCCTAAGCGGGTACTGGCAGCCTGCTGAAGGGTAGAAGTAATGTATGGAGCGGAAGGCTTGCTCTGAGTCGGCCTGTCTTCGCGCTTGCATACTTCATATTGCGCTTTTTCCAGTACAGAGACAGCGGCGTTTGTTTCGCTCTCATTTACCGGTTTAAAGGCAACACCATCTTTCTGTGCTACCAGCAGACGGAAGTCTGTTTTATCTTGTGTTTTGGTATCAGCGTGGATATCCCAGAACTCTTCCGGAATAAACGCATTTATTTCGCGCTCACGCTCAACCAGCAGTTTTACCGCGACTGACTGTACCCGACCCGCTGACAAACCTCTTGCTACTTTTTTCCACAGCAGAGGTGACACCATAAAGCCAACCACGCGGTCCATAAAGCGACGCGCCTGCTGGGCATTAACACCATCCATATTCAGCTCACCGGGAGCCTGGAATGCCTGCTGGATAGCATTTTTGGTGATTTCGTTAAACACAACTCGTTTATATCGCTCTTCATCGCCGCCGATGATCTCACGAAGGTGCCATGCGATTGCTTCCCCTTCGCGGTCCAAATCGGTTGCGAGATAAACGTTATCTGCGTCTTTAGCCAGTTTTTGTAGCTCAGCTACAACTTTTTCTTTACCGGGCAGGATCTGATAATTCGCTTCCCAGTTATGATAGGGATTAATCCCCATCTTTTTAATAAGTGCGTTTCGCTCTTTCTCTTTCTTGATACGAGCCTTCTCTTCCGGGCTCATACCTTTGGTCGAAATTGCCGCCGCTTTCTGGCCATTGCTCTGGCCTGCCGTTGGTAGGTCCCTGACATGACCTACACTGGACTTAACAATAAAGTCTTTACCAAGGTATTTATTGATGGTCTTTGCCTTGGCAGGAGACTCCACTATAACAAGTGACTTACCCATAATTGAATCTGACGTCCTCAATCATTGCGATGGCGTTATTCGATATGCGACTGGAGATTAAATTTGTCGCGCTAAATTAGTACTTCTTTTTTTACTATTGAGCGAGACTGCAAGAAGATCAACCAATTTTTTTCATTTCAGACTTATTCGCTCGACAAATAACCGTTCCTGAGCTGGTGTGTGATCTCAGCTGTCTCTGACCGCGCACATAGTAATCATCATGTTTTGCTTTACCTAACTACAGATATAAATCTATGCCATAGCTCACAAAAAATCCTACTGTAATAATCTTTTATCAATGCCATTTACCAATGCGCCTGAGATGAATACACTGAAAGCGAAATAACTGCAGGAAAGTTTTATGAGTGAAAAAAAGAGTATCAGTGAGTTTGACTTACTGCTGATCGCCAACCAAATTATTCAGCAAAATGATAGTTATATAGAGGGCATGAGAGCAGAGTCTGTAAAAGAGAAAGACGATGTTCTGGTATTTAAGGGCAACTACTTTCTAGATAGTAACGGCCTGCCGACTGAAAAAACCACCGCCGTGTTTAATATGTTTAAGTATTTAGCCCATCAGCTTTCCGGAGAATTCACCCTTAAATCTTAGTTTCCGGAATCGATAAACAGAAAAGCTCCCTAACATTTGGGAGCTTTTTCATTATGAACCGGAGATTAGCAACTTAGCTGTTTAAGTTTGTCAAAGTAGTCCGGGAAGGTTTTTGAAGTACAACCCGGATCATTGATGGTTACCGGTGTATCACTCAACGCAACCAAAGAGAAGCACATCGCCATACGGTGGTCATCATATGTATCAATGGCGGCATGCTTAAGTTCGGCTACCGGAGTAACAATAATATAATCCTCACCCTCTTCCACTTCGGCACCGACTTTGCGCAGTTCTGTCGCCATAGCGGCTAAGCGGTCTGTCTCTTTTACCCGCCAGTTATACACATTACGGATAGCTGTGGTTCCTTTGGCAAACAGCGCTGTCGTTGCTATGGTCATTGCTGCATCAGGGATATGGTTAAAGTCCATATCTACCGCTGTAAGCTCACCACAGCGGGAAATAACATAGTCATCGCCCCACTCTATCTCAGCACCCATTTTTTCCAGCGCATCGGCAAACTGAATATCGCCCTGAATGCTGTTTTTACCTATGCCGGTAACTTTAATCTCGCCACCTTTAATGGCCGCTGCGGCAAGGAAGTAAGAGGCAGAAGAAGCATCGCCTTCTACAAGGAAATCCCCCGGAGAACGATATTTCTGACCGGCAGGGATAACAAACTCTGCGTAGTCATTGTTAATCACTTCAACGCCAAACTGCTGCATAATATGCAGAGTAATATCAATATAAGGCTTTGAGACCAGCTCGCCTTCGATCTTAATGGTTACTTCACCGTCAGCTAACGGTGCCGCCATCAGAAATGCAGTAAGAAACTGGCTGGAAATAGAGCCATCAATAGAAACCGTACCGGACTTAAGCCCTGTTCCGTTGATTTTTAACGGCGGATAGTTTTCGTTTTCCAGATACTCTACCTCAGCACCCGCTGTTCTCAGCGCATCAACAAGATGGCCAATCGGACGCTCTTTCATGCGTGGTTCACCAGTAAGAACATACTCACCGGAACCAAGGCAGAGCGCTGCAGCCAAAGGTCTCATCGCTGTACCGGCATTGCCCAGAAACAGCTCTAGGCTCTGTTCACTAGTAAAAGGCGCACCCAGACCCGTTACTTCACATACGGTCTTATCCTCAGATAAGGAGTAGCTAACGCCAAGTTTACTCAGGGCGTTAAGCATATGACGGATATCGTCACTGTCGAGAAGGTTGGTCAGTCGGGTTGTGCCTTCTGATAAGGCAGCAAGCAACAAAGCACGGTTTGAAACACTTTTAGAGCCGGAAAGGTTTACTTCACCATTGACCCGGTGAATGGGGTTTAACGTAAGGCTTTCCATTGAGATTTATATATCCTTAACGATTTCGCTAAGATATGCGAAACAAAATTCTTCGTGCAGCCAGACTATCTAAAAATTTTTGTGATCGCTAGCAAAAAACAAGATTGGTTCGCTTATTTCGTCAAATTGATTAAAATTGACCAATAATGCTATCGCAACGCAACTTTGCATGACTATCTATCTACCCGAACTCGACTCAGAATCCACTCTTTTTCCTCCTGTAGAGACAGCGTTAGAAGAACCAAATGGTCTTTTAGCCATGGGGGGAGACCTAAAACCAGAACGACTTGTTCAGTCGTATCAACACGGGATTTTTCCATGGTACTCAATAGGCGAGCCGATCCTGTGGTGGAGCCCTTCTCCCAGAGCAATTCTTAACCCTGCTGAATTCAAGCCGTCACGAAGCCTGAAGAAGTACTTCCGTAAATCTGATTACCGCGTCAGTATCAATAGAGCGACGCAAGAAGTGATCAAACAGTGCCGGGATGTACGCAGTATTGAAGAGACCTGGATCGACACCAGAATGCAGAAAGCCTACTCTGAACTGGCAACGCTGGGGCGATGCCATTCTGTTGAAGTGTGGAGTGAAGAGCAACTGGTTGGCGGCCTGTATGGTATTCAGGTTGGTAAACTGTTTTGCGGAGAGTCTATGTTTAGCAGTAAAACCAATGCATCTAAAGTGGCCTTATGGCTGTTTTGTCACCATTTTTCCAAGCACGGGGGCGAGCTAATCGACTGCCAGATACTCAACCCGCATACTGAGTCTTTAGGCGCAAAAGAGATTGATCGTCTAGATTACCTGCAAAAGCTGGCCTATTGTAAAGAGAGCAGTGTTGAAGCTGGCTGCTATGAATCTCAATGGATTAATTTGCCAACGACTCCTACGGAGACTGTTTAGTGTCATCAGAAAAGCATCAGATTAAGATTGGCCTCTCCAGCAATAACCCCTGCAACTATCTAAGTGGCAGAATGGAAAGAGTGGCCGTGGCACTGGATGACTCACTGCATAGCTCTGCCGGGTATGAGCTGTTGCTGGCAAACGGATTTCGTCGCAGCGGCAATACCATCTACACACCTCACTGCGAGATGTGTTCAGCCTGCCAGTCAATCAGAGTGGTCGTTGGTGACTTCTCTTTGTCCAGAAGCCAGAAGCGCGTATTAGCAAAAGCGAGAGATATGGGCGTTCACTGGCAAGCCAAATCTGAAATGGACAGTGACTGGTTTGAACTCTATAGCCGCTATATTAATGAACGCCACTCCACAGGTAGCATGTACCCGCCTAAAGAAGAGGAGTTCCTGCGTTTCTCTCAATGTGAATGGCTGGATGTTCAGTATCTGCATATTTATCAGGGTTCAAAACTGATTGGTGTTGCTGTTACTGACAGTATGCAACACTGTTCCAGTGCTTTTTATACTTTTTTTGAACCGGAGTTTCCCATATCACTCGGTACACTCGCCGTTCTTTATCAGAGTGAGTTTTGTCAAATCAAACAGAAACACTGGCTTTATCTCGGCTATCAGATCGATGAATGTCCGGCCATGAACTATAAAGTACGTTTTCAACGCCATCAAAGGCTAGTAAATCATCGTTGGCAAGGGTAGAATACCGCCCAACTTATTTTTCTATACTTTTCGGCAAGCAGTGCCGGAGATAATTGCCTAATTTCTAAAGAGGATTAAATGGCTAAAGAAGACGTAATTGAAATGCAAGGCACTGTCCTTGATACTCTGCCTAATACAATGTTCCGTGTTGAGCTTGAAAACGGTCACGTAGTGACAGCTCATATCTCTGGTAAAATGCGTAAGAACTACATTCGTATTCTGACTGGTGACAAAGTAACTGTAGAGATGACTCCATACGACCTGTCTAAAGGCCGCATCGTCTTCCGTGCTCGTTAATACTCACAGTACGAATCATAAAAAAACGGAGCTTTAAGCTCCGTTTTTGTTTTCTGCCTTTCAGGATTAATGAACCGGCTCTTCCTGCTCATTCAGGTAGTGGAACTGAAGCTCATCTTTTTCCAGTTCAACTTTCACCGTGCCACCATTCACTAATGAACCAAACAGCAGTTCATTGGCCAGCGGTTTTTTCAGACTTTCCTGAATCACACGACCCATCGGCCTTGCCCCCATGGACTTGTCATAGCCTTTGTTCGCCAGCCAGTGACGGGCATCTTCAGATACTTCAAGAGAAACACCTCGTGAATCCAGCTGTGCCTGAAGTTCAACAATGAACTTATCAACCACCTGATGAATAACCACTTCATCAAGGCTGTTAAACCAGATGATATTGTCCAGTCTGTTACGGAACTCAGGGGTAAACACCTTCTTAATCTCTGCCATGGCATCATGGCTGTGGTCCTGTTGAATAAGCCCGATAGACTTCTTAACCGTCTCTGCAACACCGGCATTGGTGGTCATTACCAGAATCACATTACGGAAATCTGCCTTACGGCCGTTGTTGTCCGTTAATGTGCCGTTATCCATCACCTGAAGAAGCAGGTTAAAGATATCCGGGTGCGCTTTCTCAATCTCATCCAGCAACACAACGGCATGAGGATGTTTAATCACCGCATCCGTCAGCAAGCCACCTTGATCGTAGCCAACATACCCCGGAGGCGCACCGATAAGACGGCTGACTGAATGACGCTCACCGTACTCAGACATGTCAAAGCGCAGCAGTTCTATTCCGAGCATTTTCGCCAGTTGTAATGTCACCTCCGTCTTACCTACCCCGGTAGGACCGGCAAACAGGAAGGAACCAACCGGACGATTCTCTGCACCTAAACCGGCACGGGTCAGTTTAATCGCTTCGCTTAGTGCTTCGATAGCATCATCCTGACCAAATACCATCATCTTCATCTTATCGCTCAGGGACTGAAGGATATCTTTATCAGAAGATGATACGGATTTCTCAGGGATGCGCGCCATCTTGGCCACCATAGCTTCTATATCCGCCACGCCGACGGTTTTCTTCCTGCGGCTTGCAGGAGCAAGACGGCTACGGGCACCGGCTTCATCGATAACATCGATGGCTTTGTCCGGCAGGTGACGCTCGTTAATATACTTGGCTGACAGCTCGACAGCAGCGCGCAGTGCCTTATTGGTGTAACGAACCTCATGGTGCGCTTCATATTTTGGTTTAAGACCGATCAGGATCTTAGTGGTGTCATCCAGCGAAGGCTCGATAACATCAATCTTCTGGAAACGACGGGATAGTGCCCGCTCTTTTTCGAAGATATTGCTGTATTCCTGATAGGTGGTTGAACCAATGCAACGAAGCTTACCGCTGCTGAGCAGAGGTTTTATCAGGTTAGCAGCATCAACTTGTCCGCCTGAAGCCGCACCGGCACCAATAATGGTATGAATTTCGTCGATAAAGAGAATGGCATCATCCTCTTTTTCCAGTTGTTTCAGGATCGCCTTAAAGCGTTTCTCGAAGTCACCTCGGTACTTAGTACCTGCCAATAGCGAACCGATATCCAGCGAATAGATAACACTGTTTTCAATAACCTCAGGTACCTGACCTTCCACGATACGCCATGCAAGCCCTTCCGCAATGGCCGTTTTACCGACACCTGCTTCACCCACCAGTAACGGGTTATTCTTACGGCGGCGGCACAGAACCTGAATGGTTCTTTCCAGCTCTTTATCACGGCCGATTAGCGGATCAATATGCCCTTGTCTGGCAACCTGATTCAGGTTAGTGGCAAATGATTCC
The DNA here is from genome assembly GCF_028201475.1 of Vibrio sp. SCSIO 43137. Taxonomy (NCBI): domain Bacteria; kingdom Pseudomonadati; phylum Pseudomonadota; class Gammaproteobacteria; order Vibrionales; family Vibrionaceae; genus Vibrio; species Vibrio sp. SCSIO 43137. The sequence continues at coordinate 1,995,386 of NZ_CP116383.1, forward strand.
AGCTTCTCTTCTGATGAATTCTCTTCAGCCGGTGTTTCACTGCCAAACACATCTGATGAAGAACCTTCATCTTTACCTGACGCTTTGCTGATACCGTGAGAGATATAGTTAACAATATCCAGACGGCTGACATCGTGCTTTTTCAGCAGATAGGCCGCGTGGGATTCCTGTTCACTGAAAATGGCCACCAGTACATTGGCGCCGGAGACTTCGTTTCTGCCCGACGACTGCACATGGAACACCGCTCTTTGCAGTACGCGCTGAAAACTCAATGTCGGCTGAGTTTCTCGGGTTTCATCATTGTCGGGAATCAGTGGGGTAGTTTGATCTATAAAGGCATCTAACTCATTTTTGAGTAGTTCGATATCTGCCTGGCAGGCCTTAAGGGTTTCTCTGGCTGCTTCGTTATCCAGAAGTGCAAGCAGCAGATGTTCGACTGTCATAAACTCATGACGTTTATCTCGGGCGCGGGCAAACGCGCCATTCAGACTTGTTTCTAATTCTTTGTTCAGCATAAGGACCTCCCACAAAGAGCAACCTATGTTGCAATGGGTATAGCATTTGTTACGCCCTTTCCATTGTACATAACAGCGGGTGCTCGTTTTCCCTTGAGTACGTGGTGACTTGCATCACCTTTGTCTCTGCAATTTCGGCAGAAAATGTGCCGCAAATGGCTTTCCCTTCATAATGCACTTTCAGCATTACTTGAGTCGCCTTCTCCAAATCCATGGAAAAGAATCTATCGAGAATCTCGATAACAAAATCCATCGGTGTATAGTCGTCATTATTAAGAATAACGTTGTACATTGATGGCGGTTTTACTTTCGTTTCTTCTTTCTCCAGTAAATCAGAGTCTGGAGTCACCCATTGATATTGTTTACTCATTATTATTTCGATAACTTGAAAAGCGACAAAAATAACTTTTCTTTAACTTAGAGACTAATTCACCAATTGTATCCCTGCAAATAAAACTTTGCCATCTTTTCACATCTGCAAGCTGTTTGCTCAAAAGCTAAGCAGATTCGGGGGAACGCAATTATCCGACAGTAACTATGCTCAACAGATCACAAAGTTAGAAAAATGTTAACCACAAAAGTGATATGTTGTATTTTTTGTTACTTTTTATCGCAATTAGCTATTGACTGTGCGGTTTCATTGGCTAAATTGTGTGCTGTGATGATTAAAATTTGGCAGCGCCTGAATTGATATTCACTCACTCCGGAGATGGACGTCGTATCCGGAACAACAACTTCAGTTACAAAATGCAATGAGGGATGTATAGCATGGCTACCGGTACAGTTAAGTGGTTCAACAACGCCAAAGGATTTGGATTTATCTGCCCTGAAGGTGAAGATGGTGACATCTTCGCTCACTATTCAACGATTCAGATGGACGGATACCGTACTCTGAAAGCAGGTCAGCAGGTATCATACGAAGTTGAACAAGGACCAAAAGGCTACCACGCAAGTGCCGTTGTACCTATTGAAGGACAACAGGCAAAATAATACGCTGCCATAGAAGTAGTAAAATTATATAAATGCTGTAGTGATAAAAAAAAACATCCACCGGCATAGCCGGCTGTCTTTTATACAGAAGTCCCTCACATTATGCGAGGGACTTCTGTATAAAAGACAGCCAGCCTAGCTGGGGGTTTTCTATATACAAAAAGAACCCGCTTCACCGCGGGTTTTTTATCACCTGAATCATACATAAACTCATGTGTTTAAGTTGCCTTTAACTTAAACAAATTGAAGGTAATCCATTGAATTAAAAGGACGATTATAAGAGCCTTGTCAGGTCAGGCTGACAACAAGGCGGTGATCGTCAAAATTAACATCGTGTACCTTTTTGCCCCCAACCGTGCTGTGCCAGAAAGCGCTTGACACATATCGTCCCTGACGTAAAATTTAAGTATCGATGTAGCAGACATGTTTTTATAACATGACATCGCATAACCTCTCAGAGGTCGAGGCTGTGTCCGGTAATGATGTTCTGAATCCAAGATTTATCTTGGCGAAGGCTCCCTAGACGGAGCCTTTGTTATTTCTGGCGTAAGGAAACTTATCCACTCATGGCAACAAAGCGACTGTTCAATCTTCCTGATAAAGCTGTCCAGCAATGGAAAAGTTTCCATTTCAAAGGTATTGAGCATAACTTAAACCATTTGGATGCATGTAAGTTAACTTTCAGACATCCGGAACGTAACGAGCAATACACATTACATTTTACCTTTTCCCATCACGTATTTACCCGAACCATAAAAGATAACGAAGCTACCGAGCCTGCTGACATTTATCCCTATCCGGTTGACAGAAGAGTCTTTGACGAAACGCGTTATCAACTATCTAAGCACTTGCCGGAGATCATAAGTACCTTGCCGGAGCAGTTCTGCTATCACGGCGGTTATAGCCGATATTGTAGCTGTAAAATTGAACAGGAAAATGGCGGCCATATCTACTATCAAGTCGTTTATAGAGTATGGAAAGAGAGAGGGAAAATGCGTTTTCATGTTGAAAGTGCTTACCCCCTTGAAGGCAAACTGGGGAAAGTGAAAAAGGTTAACTTCTGGGTGATTTGCCACAACTTACTAAGAAATAAACAACTGCCAAAGCCAGCAAGTTAGGCATTCCTTAGGAGGCAGCGCTGTTTTTATGGTTAAACAACCTGCCCTTTAAATAAACCAAGGGTAAATTACTTTATTTTCATGTACCTAACACAAAAGAACCCGCTTATGCGGGTTCTTAATTTTTACCGATAGCAGATTAAACCTTAGCAAGAATCTCGTTCAGAGCCTGACTTGGTCTCATCAGTGCTGAAGTTAGCTCATCATTCAGGGCGTAGTAACCGCCAAGCTCACCTTTCACACCTTGTGCTTTGTTCAGCTCTTCTACAATCAGCTCTTCCTTCTCCTGAAGCGCAGCAGCAACCGGAGCAAACTGTGCAGCCAGTTCTGCATCGTCTGACTGAGCCGCCAGAGCCTGAGCCCAATAGTTAGCCAGATAGTAGTGGCTGCCACGGTTATCCAGTTCACCTACACGGCGTGAAGGAGACTTGTTAGTGTCAAGGAACTGACCCGTCGCGGCATCCAGAGTGTCTGCCAGTACTTTCGCTTTAGCGTTGCCGCTGACATTACTCAGATGTTCAAGAGAAGCCGCCAGTGCAAGGAACTCACCCAGTGAATCCCAGCGCAGATGGTTTTCTTTTTCTACCTGTTGAACGTGCTTAGGTGCAGAGCCACCAGCACCCGTTTCAAACAAGCCGCCGCCATTCATCAGCGGAACAATTGAGAGCATCTTAGCCGATGTACCCAGTTCAAGAATCGGGAATAGATCCGTCAGATAGTCGCGTAGTACGTTACCGGTTACAGAGATGGTATCCAGACCCTGCTTAATTCTGTCCAGTGAGAAAAGAGTGGCATTTACAGGTGACAGGATCTTAATTTCCAGCCCTTCTGTATCATGCTGAGGCAGGTAAGCATTAACCTTTTTAATCAGTTCCGCATCGTGGGCACGGTTCTCGTCCAGCCAGAATACCGCTGGTGCACCTGTTGCACGAGCACGGGTTACCGCAAGCTTCACCCAGTCCTGAATCGGTGCGTCTTTAACCTGACACATACGGAAGATATCACCTTCTTCAACGCTCTGGCTTAGCAGTACATTGCCCTGCGTATCAGTGACTTCAATAATACCAGCACTTTGCAGAATAAAGGTCTTATCGTGAGAGCCGTACTCTTCCGCTTTCTGAGCCATCAGGCCTACGTTCGGCACGCTACCCATGGTCGTCGGATCAAAGGCACCGTTTTCTTTACAGAATTCAATTACTGCCTGATACACGCCCGCATAACAGCGATCCGGGATCATAGCTTTAGTATCTTTCTGTTTACCGTCTGGTCCCCACATCTGACCGGAAGCACGGATCATCGCAGGCATAGAAGCATCAACAATGATGTCACTTGGAACATGCAGGTTGGTAATACCACGGTCAGAATCGACCATAGCCAGTGCCGGTTGAGTTTCATACACTTTAAGCAGTGCGGCTTCTATCTCTTCTTTCTTCTCAGCAGGAAGTGCCTGGATCTTGGTATAAACATCACCAATACCATTGTTCACGTCAACGCCCAGTTCATCGAAAAGCTCACCGTATTGCTCAAAAACCTCTTTGTAATAAACTTTAACAGCATGACCAAATATTACCGGGTCAGAGACTTTCATCATGGTCGCTTTCATATGCAGAGATAAAAGAACGTCCTGCTCTTTTGCATCGGCAATTTCTTTCTCAAAGAAAGCAACTAACGCAGCTTTGTTCATGACTGAGGTATCAATAATCTCTTTATCCTGAAGCGCCAACTTCTGCTTAAGAACGTCAACAGAACCGTCGGCTTTCTTAAGGGATATAGAGACCTCGGTCGCGCCATCCACTGTGACTGATTTTTCACTACCAAAAAAGTCTTGTTCACTCATGCTTGATACATGAGATTTAGAGTCAGCAGCCCACGCTCCCATAGAGTGCGGGTTCTTTTTCGCGTAATTTTTTACCGATGTAGGGGCTCGGCGATCAGAGTTACCTTCGCGCAACACAGGGTTTACAGCACTACCTTTAATCTTGTCGTAAGTCGCCTGAATCTTTTTCTCTTCTTCAGTAGCGGCTTCTTCAGGATAGTCAGGTAAAGCGTATCCTTTTGCCTGTAACTCTTTGATTGCTGCTTGCAATTGTGGAATAGAAGCAGAAATATTAGGAAGTTTAATGATATTTGCCTGAGGAGTTTTAGCCAGCTGACCCAGTTCTGTCAGTGCATCACCGATCTGCTGTTCTTCACTCAGGTACTCCGGGAAGTTCGCAATAATACGGCCCGCAAGCGAGATATCACGAGTATCAACATCAATACCAGAAGATGTTGTAAACGCACGAATGATTGGTAATAGAGAATAGGTCGCCAATGCAGGTGCTTCATCAGTAATGGTATAGATAATCGTTGGTTTTTCTGTAGGCATGAAATTTCCCTATATTTAACAGGCCGGATTGATGAGGAAAAGGCCTGATTGAATTGACATAAGCAGTAATCTAAAACATCCTCGGCACCACTTATGCTTGATTGCTCGCCAATAGATTAACTAAAGGATAGTCAATCATTCCATGAGCAACGTTTTTTCACGTATAATTAAACAAATTCAGATAATTAGTTTGTGTGATAATTCCAAATTTTGGCGCGAAGATAATATCTTAAAACACCACAGTTTCAAAATTTAACAAACACTTTATTTACATAATTGTAAGGTAGTTAACATGACATCTCGTTTGAGAGGCAGTAAAAGTGGCAAGTCTCCCGCCTCCAAATCCCCCCATTTTAAACGCAAGCCGGGCTTTTCATCAGCAAAACAACGCAGTAAAAAACGGCCGGAAAAAAGAGTCGTCTCCCCTGAGGAGAGAAAGGTCATACTGTTTAACAAGCCATACGATACTTTAAGTCAGTTTACTGATGGTGAAGGCCGCAAAACGCTGGCGGACTATATTCCGGTTAAAGAAGTTTATGCCGCAGGACGACTGGACAGAGACAGTGAAGGTTTAATGATTCTTACTAATGACGGCATCTTGCAGGCTAAGCTGACTCAGCCGAAATCCAAATCACCAAAAACTTATTGGGTTCAGGTGGAAGGTGCTCCAGATGAAACTGCTCTGGACAAACTAAGGCAGGGAGTTGAACTAAAAGATGGTAAAACCCTTCCGGCTAAAGTTGAAATCATAGAGACGCCGGATTTATGGGAGCGCAACCCGCCGGTTCGTTTCAGGGCAGCGATTCCGACCACCTGGCTGGCAATTACAATTATTGAAGGCAGAAATCGTCAGGTTCGTCGTATGACCGCCAATATCGGCTACCCTACCCTCAGGCTGATTCGCTACTCGATGGGCAGTTACTCGCTGGCCGATCTTCAGCCGGGAGAGTACCAATTGATTGAAGGAAAGATATAGACAAAAGAAAGGGCGCATTAAGCGCCCTTCAGGCACCTATAAACCTGACTCGGTTACTCACCTTCCATAAAACCAAGATCCGGCAACTGACTTAGGTGCTTTGCATAACGTTTGTTGTCAAACTGTGCATCGTTTTTCATCACATCAAAAACCTCTACAGAGAGAGCACATGCAATCAGGGCAATCGCATCTTCCCTTGAGTTGCCTGTCATCATCAGACGCATTAAGGTCTCTTTAACCTCAATTGGCTCACCATCTGCCAGTTGGTTCTCTACTGCTTCTAACAGCACGCTCTCATCAACAAAATCGTTGTTCTCAGACATTTCATTTTTACCCGTAACTATTTTTGCGCACTATGCCATATTCAGAGGGCAATGTACTCATTTTTTGCCCGGTTAAGCGAAACAAAAACTGTGAACGGTGTCTCGGATCTGTAACCTTTAAATTCTTTCTGTTAGAATCAGCGCCCGTGTATGAAATGTGGTACTAAGTGAATGTCTGACAACAGCAAAAAGAAAGTGATCGTCGGTATGTCCGGCGGTGTTGATTCATCTGTTTCCGCTTACCTTCTCCAGCAACAGGGCTATCAGGTAGAAGGCCTGTTTATGAAAAACTGGGAAGAGGACGACGGAGAAGAGTACTGTACAGCAGCTGAAGATTTAGCTGATGCTCAGGCTGTTTGTGACAAACTTGGTATCTATCTGCATACCATCAACTTTGCAGCAGAGTACTGGGACAACGTTTTCGAGTACTTTCTTGAAGAGTATAAAGCCGGCCGTACCCCGAACCCGGATATCCTATGTAACAAAGAGATCAAGTTTAAAGCCTTCCTTGAGTTTGCTGACGAAGTGCTCGACGCCGACTACATTGCCATGGGTCACTATGTGCGTCGCACTTTCCCGCAAAACGGTGAAAAGCCTCAGATGCTGAGAGGGCTGGACTCTAATAAGGATCAAAGCTACTTTCTGTATACCCTGAGCCACGAGCAAGTTGCCCGCAGCCTGTTCCCGGTTGGTGAACTGGAAAAACCAGAAGTAAGAAAGATTGCCGAAGAGCAAGGCCTGATTACGGCTAAGAAGAAAGACTCAACCGGTATCTGCTTTATTGGTGAGCGTAAGTTCACAGAGTTCCTTTCACGCTACCTGCCGGCACAGCCGGGTGTGATTGAGACACCGGAAGGGAAAGAGATTGGTCAGCATCAGGGGCTGATGTACCATACTCTCGGCCAGCGCAAAGGCCTGCATATCGGTGGTCAGAAAGGCGGCGGCGGTAACGAAGAGCCGTGGTACGTTGCTGACAAAGACCTTGAACGCAATGTACTTATTGCCGTTCAGGGCGCTGATCATCCGCTGCTGAAGTCACAAGGCTTAATCGCATCACAACTGCACTGGGTAGACAGAGAAATAATTTCTGAGCCAACCCGCTGTAGTGTAAAAACCCGTTATCGCCAGACTGATATTCCATGTACAATTATCCCGGTTGATGATGAGAATATAAAAGTTATTTTTGATGACCCTCAGGTTGCAGTAACACCCGGTCAATCAGCAGTCTTTTATCTGGATGATGTCTGTCTCGGTGGCGGCATTATTGAAAAACGAATTTAAACAGCATTTACTATCAGGAGTTTTACGTGGCGAATTCACTATATGATCGTACTATCGCATTTGCAGGTATCTGTCAGGCGGTTGCTTTGGTTCAACAAGTAGCGAAGAACGGTGATTGTGACAGAGATGCATTTGAGACATCGATAAAAGCCATTTTAAACACCAGCCCCAGCAGCACGCTGGATGTATTTGGTCATGAATCAAACCTTAAACTGGGTCTTGAGTGCATGGTCAAGGGCATTGATAGTACGCCGTCCGGCAGCGAAATTACCCGCTATATCATCAGCCTTATGGCTTTAGAGCGTAAGCTGGACGAAAAACGTGATGCGATGGCCAAACTTGGCGATCGCATTCAGATGGCTGAACGCCAGCAAGAGCATTTTGATCTGTTCGATGAGCAGATGATCAGTAATATTGCCAGCATCTATCTGGACGTTATCAGTCCGATTGGTCCGAGAATTCAGGTGTCAGGCACCCCTTCCGTATTACAGCAAACCTCCAACCAGCAAAAAGTGCGTGCTCTTCTTCTTTCCGGGATCAGAAGCACAGTACTTTGGCGCCAGGTAGGTGGTAAGCGCCGCCATATGGTCTTTGGCCGTAAGAAAATGGTCGAACAGGCCCAAATTCTGTTGGCACGAATTTAACCACAACCATAGCTCATTAATTTTATCAGGAGAATCAACATGGAACTGTCAGCATTGACTGCTGTTTCACCGGTAGACGGTCGCTACGCCAGTAAAACGATTGCGTTGCGCTCATACTTTAGTGAATTCGGACTATTAAAGTATCGTACTATCGTTGAAATTCGTTGGTTACAAAAACTTTCGGCAACGGATGCCATTAAAGAAGTACCTGCATTTAGTCAGGAAGCAAATCAATATCTGAATGATATTGCTGAAAACTTCAGTGAAGCCGATGCACAGCGCATCAAAGAGATTGAACGCACTACCAACCATGACGTTAAGGCCGTTGAGTACTTCCTGAAAGAGAAGGTTGCTGACGTTGCGGAACTTCATGCTGTTAATGAGTTTATCCACTTTGCCTGCACCTCTGAAGATATCAATAACACCTCTCATGCGCTAATGCTAAAAGAAGCAAGAGATGCGGTTATTCTTCCTCAGATTCGTGAGTTGATCGATGCTATCAAAGCACTTGCCGTAGAGTATCGTGATATTCCGCTACTTTCCCGTACCCACGGCCAGCCTGCTTCGCCTTCTACCATGGGTAAAGAGATGGCAAACGTGGCATACCGTATGGAGCGCCAGTACAAGCAGATTGCCGACAGTGAAATTCTGGCAAAAATCAACGGTGCAGTCGGTAACTACAACGCTCACCTGTCTGCCTACCCTGAAGTAGACTGGCATGAGTTTAGCGAATCTTTCGTTACCGAATCTCTGGGTGTTAACTGGAACCCGTACACCACACAAATTGAGCCACATGACTATATTGCTGAGCTGTTTGACGCAGTTGCCCGCTTCAACACCATTTTGATCGACTTTGATCGTGATGTCTGGGGTTATATCGCTCTTGGCCACTTTAAGCAGAAGACCATTGCCGGTGAAATTGGTTCTTCAACCATGCCGCACAAAGTGAACCCGATAGATTTCGAAAACTCTGAAGGTAACCTTGGTCTGGCAAATGCTGTATTCGGCCACCTGGCTCAGAAGCTGCCTATCTCACGCTGGCAGCGTGACCTGACGGACTCTACGGTTCTGCGTAACCTTGGTGTGGGTTGCGGTTATGCGCTTATCGCTTATACATCGACACTAAAAGGTATCAGCAAGCTAGAAGTTAACCGTGATGCCCTGCTGGCAGAACTTGACCAAAACTGGGAAGTTCTTGCTGAGCCGGTTCAGACGGTTATGCGTCGCTACGGTATCGAGAAGCCTTATGAGAAGCTTAAAGAGCTGACTCGCGGTAAGCGTGTAGATGGCGAAGCCATGAGAAACTTTATTGATGGACTGGAACTGCCAGAAGATGAAAAAGTTCGTCTGAAAGAGATGACACCGGCTAACTATATTGGTCAGGCCATAGATCTGACGGATAAGCTTTCATAGAGCACTGATTTACTATTGGTAATGTGAGGTCGCATTTAGTATGCGGCCTTTTTTTTCGCTAGTATGCGGTATACCCAAGTGTCCTCAAGATGCAGGATTCAGAGCGATATCATAAGGTTACTTGGGTATACTCATATGAGGCTGTTATGAAAATAGAATATATTAGAGATAATCAGGTAGACCGTCAGTTGGATCGACAGATCCGTAAATTGCTCTCCAGTTGCTTTACCGACAGCGATGAGAAAATTTTCCGTCATCAGCGCTACTTTATTGAAGTTCCCACTCACCGTTACCTGCTAAAAGACAGTTACGATGAACTGGTTGCACATGTCGCCGTACATGACAAACAGGTATTTATTGAAAACAACCCGGTATCCATCGCCGGCGTTTCAGAAGTTTGCGTTCACCCACTCTACCGCAAAAAAGGTTATGTAAGAAAACTGCTTTGTCACGTTCATCGGGATATTGAATCCCGCGATGTTTCCTACTCGGTTCTTTTCGGTGAAAAATCTGTTTATCAATCCAGTGGCTACCATGAGGTTGAAAACCTTTATGTCAAGCAGACCACTTCCGTAGAGGAAATATGGCAATCCGAACCCGCCATGATAAGAGAGATTACCCGCCCCTGGCCGGTAACTTTTCCCGTTAAGCTGGAAGGAATCACCTTTTAAACAACAATCACCACCGCCATAGATGGTAGTATAAGGTCCGAAACAAAAACGCTCGTTAATTAACGAGCGTTTTTTTATGTTCAGCAAGAGGCTAAAATCTGTTGCTACACCTTAAACTGATCCACCAGAGATTTCTGTTGTGATGACAGTTGGGCGATATCCCGGCCGACATTCTCTGAAGAGCCTGCCTGCTCCAGTATCTGGGCACTCAGCTCACGGATATTAGCCACACTCTGATTCACTTCACCGGAAACGGCTTTCTGCTCTTCAGCAGCGCGAACAATCTCACTGTTCATATCGTTAATTTCTGCAATAGCATCAAACACCGACGCCAGTTGCTCGACTGCCTGAGCAACCTGAGCAGACGCCCCCTGAGCCAACTCGTTACCATCCTGAATGGCATCAACAACTTGTGTGGTTCCGTGTTGTACTTTCTCAATAACCTGACGAATCTCACCGACAGAGCCCTGAGTCCTGCTTGCCAGGTTTCTTACTTCATCAGCAACCACGGCAAAGCCCCTGCCTTGCTCTCCTGCCCTTGCTGCTTCAATTGCCGCATTAAGTGCCAGCAAGTTGGTCTGTTCGGATATCCCTTCGATAACCGTCAGAATCTCGGTAATCGCCGCGTTATTATCAGCCAGCTCTTTTACAACAGGAACGGCCTGATCCATTTTCTCAACCAGTTTATCCATCTCAGAAGCGGATAACTCGATAACATTTTGTCCCTGCAATGCGGCGTCGTTTGCCTTGCCGGCCGCACCTACGGCCATATCCGCATTCTGGTAAACCAGACCCGCAGTCTGTGTCATCTCTTCAGATGCTGTAGCCACCAGATCAACCTCTTTAAACTGAGCCTCGCTGCTGGTTCTGGTTACAGAAGCCGCCTGTTCTGCCTGAACCGTAGTATCGGCAATCTGACTTGTACTGGTTACAACCTGGCTGATGGTCGTCTGCAGTTTTTGCAAGAACTGATTAAAAGCTTGCGCTAACTGACCAATCTCATCTTGGCTCTTCACTTCCAGTCTTTGGGTCAGATCCCCTTCACCAGACGCGATATCATCCAGCCTGTTAACCACCTCCCGGATAGGTTTAACCAAAGCTTTTGAAGCAAAAGCGATAATAATAAGCCCCAGAGAAACAAATCCGAGACCAAATAAAATACCGGAAAAAATACTACTCTCAGTACGCTCTGTAATAACAGAATCGAGCAGACTGGCATCGGCAACTACTTCACTTCTTGGTATTTCCAGCAGTACACCCCAGCTCTGATTAGCAATTGAAGCCGGAGCATATACCACCAGCCATTGATTGTTATCACTCCAGCGGGTCTGAATATCACTTTGCTGTAACAAGTCATTTAATTGAGTCGTCGTCAGAGAGTCTGTGCTGAAAGCTGAGCCGATATTCGCCTCGGCGTTATCGCTCGCTACCAGTACACCATTTGAGGTAAGAATAGAGACTTTACCTTTTGCATCAAACAGAGACTCATCTGTATTAAGGGCCATCTGCTTAAGTCCATCTAACTTAATTACAATACCGATAAAACCGATCGCTTCTCCTTCTTTCAATAAAGGCAGAGAGATGGAAGTAGTGAGTAACTGGTTATCACCATAATCACTAAATGCAGGGGTAGAAATACAGCTGGATTTGCTCTCCAACGGGCAACTAAACCTTTCCTGATTAACGCTATCTTTCAGGGTGGCCTCACTAATGGTGTTAGCAAGGGCACGGCTGCCGTCAAGGGACATAGCCCAGTGAGAGGCATACCGGCCTGCCTCGTTTGAGCCAACATAATCGGCGCCGTGATAATTGGCATCTTCACCATCAAGAGCATCAGGAAGAAATACAAGGAAAGCACTCTGGATACTTTCGAAGCTCTCTACCGACAGCCTTAACATATCTTCCAGAGAGGTTCTTAAATCTTCACTTGCAGTAAAATTATCTTCGGCATTCTGTTGTAGAAACAGCGCCGTCTGGCCTAACATCTCAGCCCGGTTATACGCCTGCTGCAGGTAACTAATTGCTTCAGTGGCATTGAGCTGTGACTGAGCTTGCAGCAACTGCTCTGATTTTGAAACCACAGATTCAGTACTGTGCTCAACAATGGTGCTGCGATTTTGATAACCGTTATAGACAGAAAAGCCTATCAGTGAAAATGAAGTAAGAACTAAACATAGTCCGGAAAGAAGTGTGATCTTCCATTGAACGGAAAGAGAAAACATACCATATCCTTATTGTTTTTATGCTGGTCAACCTTAACCCTGCCCTGTTATTTTAATGTTATCGGCTAGCTTATCAACATATTTAGCTGATAAATAATTGCCTTATACAATAATGTAATTTTGAGCTAATAAGGAAAGTTTCGTCGTTAAACCGGCCTACCCTCTGCCGACAAAAAATATCTGTCCAGATAAGGAATAGGCCAATTTCTGGCAGATTAATGCTACTATGTTGCTATTCTAAGAAAAAAACAGAGAACCAGAATGAAAGTAATCTCCTTTAATATTAACGGCCTGCGTGCCCGCCTTCATCAGCTTCAGGCCATTATTGATAAGCATCAGCCTGATGTTATCGGTCTTCAGGAAATCAAAGTACACAATGACGCCTTCCCTGTAGAAGATGTTGAGGCGATGGGCTACAAAGTCTACTTCCATGGTCAGAAAGCGCACTACGGTGTCGCTATGCTGTGTAAGCAAGAACCTGCTCAGGTTTTATATGGTTTTCCGACCGACACGGAAGAGCATCAGAAACGAATGATCATCGCCACCTTTGAAGATGAAAAGGGAGAAAAGACCACCGTGCTTAACGGCTACTTCCCGCAAGGCGATAACATTGAGCACGAAACTAAGTACCCATACAAACGCCAGTTCTATAAAGATTTAATGACCTACCTGAATGATCATCACAGTAATGAAGAGAAACTGATTGTGATGGGTGATATCAATATCAGCCCGATTGATGCCGATATTGGTATTGGTGAAGCCAACCGCAAACGCTGGCTGAAAACGGGTAAGTGTTCGTTCCAGCCGGAAGAGCGTGAATGGCTACAGACGTTGCTGGACTGGGGTTTCGAGGATACATTCAGAAACCTTTACCCTGAAGTGGATGATAAGTTCTCATGGTTTGACTATCGCTCAAAAGGCTTTGATGACAACCGTGGCCTGCGTATTGATGTGGTACTGGCTACCCCGTCGCTGGCAAAAGAGTGTACAGAAGCGGGTATTGACTACGAACTGCGCGGCATTGAAAAGCCTTCAGACCACGCCCCTATCTGGTCGACTTTTAAATAAGTTAATGACAGATACAGAGCCAAAAAAAAGAGTCACGCAAATTACGTGACTCTTTTTTGTATCTGAAATTTGCGCTAATCGCCTACGAGAGTGGTCTCAGATAGGCAAGAAACTTCTTCTCTGCCTTTTTAAAGCACCACAACATCATAAAGGTCAGGCACATATAGAACAGACCAGCGGTGATATAAGATTCAAACGGTGCGTAATAACGTGAGTTAACCAGCCTTGCAGCGCCTGTCAGGTCGATAATGGTGACGATACCGGCAACCGCTGAACCATGTAACATAAATATCGCTTCGTTACTGTAAGCAGGCAGTGCTCTTCTTAATGCACTTGGCAGAATAATACGGCGATATGTTTTCCAGTAACTCATACCGTACGCTTTTGCTGCCTCAACCTCACCCTTCGGCAAACCATTTATGGCACCGCGGATAATCTCCGCCGTATAGGCTGAAGTGTTAAGAATAAAGGCCACTAACGCACAGAACCATGCGTTCTCCCAAAGGGTGCCTTTAACCGCGATAAACTGATCCATACCGTAATAAATCAGATAAAGCTGTACCAGCAACGGCGTGCCACGGAAGAAATAGATATAAGCCCATGCAGGCAGAAAAACAAAGTAGTTTTCGGCATTACGTGCAATAGCGAGAGGAATGGCAATCACTAGGCCAATGATCAATGCTAATGCCACCAGCCATACGGTTGTCCATAACCCGTCAAGGTAAATAGGGAAGCTCTCAACAATAATAGAAAAGTCCATCACTACCTCGTATGAATACTAAATTTGTGTTCAAGCAGTTTTAGCAAACCGGTTGAGACACTGGTAAAAAACAGGAAGATAATCGAGATAGTCATATAGAAGGTAAACGGCATCTTGGTCGAACCTGCTGCCAGAGATCCCATACGAACCATATCTTCCAGACCAATAATTGAAACCAGTGCTGTGGTCTTAAGCAGTACCAGCCAGTTGTTACCAAACCCCGGCAATGCATGCCTTATCATCTGAGGAAGAAGAATGCGCCTGAAGGCCATCGGGCCACTCATACCGTACGCTTTTGCTGCCTCAAGTTCACCGGCGTCTACAGCCATAATGGCTCCGCGGAAGGTTTCCGCCATATAGGCACCGAAGATAAAGCCAATAGTAAGAATACCGGCAATAAACGGGCTGATATCAACGTAGTCAGGTAAATAAGAAGTCCATTCGTGACTTGGGTTGGATGAAGTCATCCACTCATTAATCCACTCATTAACAGCGTACAAGCTGTTGTTGAGGAAGATCTGCCCACCAAAGAAGATAAGCATCATCAGGACCAGATCAGGGATGCCCCGGATAATGGTGGTATAAAGGGTTGCGATTGCTCTCGCCCAGCGATAAGGTGCCATCTTGGCCAGTGCGCCGAGCATGCCCAGAGTCATTGCCAGAAGAAGTGACAATAATGCGACTTCTATTGTGAGAACGGCTCCTTCAAATATTGAAGCCCCATATCCTTTGAGATCAAACATCTAAATATCCATTTTCAGCGATACAGCTTGGCTGAGGGAATACAGGCACCGTTAAACAAGGTGCCTGTAAAGTTCAGTGGAGGCGGACGGATACCACCTCACAGGGCAATGATTAGTTGCCGTATACATCGTAGTTGAAGTACTTGTCCTGAATAGCTTTGTACTCACCGCTGGCACGTACAGCCAGAATTGCCGCATCCAGTTTCTTAGTCAGGTCTTTATCTTGCTTACGTACTGCAATACCAAAACCATCTCCGAACCATTTAGGATCAGTCAGTGAAGGACCTACAAACTCGTAAGCGTCGCCGCCAGCCTGATTGATTACACCCTCTTCTAGAGCAGAAGCATCACCCAGTACTGCTACGATACGGCCGTTTGCCAGATCAAGGTAAGCTTCATCAAAAGAACCGTAACGTACGATCTCTACAGACTCGCCATAGTTATCAGTCAGATATCTGTCGTGAGTTGTAGCGCGCTGAACACCAATTTTCTGTCCTTTCAGGCCAGCTTTAGTGAACTCAAGACCAGCACCTTTTTTGGCAATAAATTTGTTAGGAATAAGTGCATATTTGCCAGTAAAGTCTACTTTCTGCTTACGCTCTTCTGTAATTGACATTGCGGCAATAATCGCATCGTATTTACGAGCCAGCAGTGAAGGAATGATGCCGTCCCAGTCCTGAGCAACAATCTTACATTTCACCTGCATCTCTTTACAAAGTGCATTAGCCATATCAACGTCGAAACCACTCAGGGAACCATCCGCTTCTGTTTTACTGAACGGAGGATAAGCACCCTCAATACCAAAACGAACTACTTTCCATTCTTTCGCCTGGGCTACACCTGTCACTGCTGTTGCAGCAATTGTTGCTGCTAATAACCACTTTTTCATTTCCCTACTCCTGTGATTGAGATTTGTCTGTCTGTTTTTGCTTCTGTTGTTATGAAGCTATTTTAATTTTGCAGTACCGGTTAATGGCAACCTGTATCTGCGGTTTGCAGCATTAAAAGCTATCTTGCTTTTTAGACTGCCAGTTAATAGATCGAAGAGATAAATTGTTTTAACCGCTCCGACTCTGGATCTGTAAATAACTTATCCGGATGCCCCTGCTCTTCTACCAGTCCCTGATGTAAAAACATCACATGGTTAGAGACATCCCGTGCAAATGCCATTTCATGGGTAACCACCAGCATGGTTCTGCCTTCTTCAGCCAGATCACGCATTACTCCTAACACTTCACCCACAAGTTCAGGGTCAAGGGCGGATGTCGGCTCATCAAATAACATCACTTCAGGGTCAACGGCTAACGCACGGGCAATGGCTGCACGCTGCTGCTGTCCGCCGGACAGGTGACCCGGATAGTAATCTTTGCGTTCATAGAGGCCGACTTTCTGCAGTAGCATTTCAGCATTTTCGATAGCCTGAGCTTTTGGCACACCAAGTACGTGAACTGGTGCCTCTATAACATTTTCTAATACGGTAAGGTGAGACCAGAGGTTAAACCCCTGAAATACCATGGCAAGACGTGAGCGTATACGTTGCACCTGCTTCTCGTTTGCCGGAACAGTTTCTCCCTGACGGTTCATTTTCATCTGAATTAATTCGCCATTAACCCAGATCTCTCCTGCCGTCGGAATTTCGAGTAAGTTGATACAACGTAAGAAGGTACTTTTACCTGAGCCTGAAGAGCCGATGATGGAGACTACTTCTCCTTTATGTGCTTTAAGGGAGATCCCTTTAAGCACTTCATTCTGGCCAAATGTTTTATGTAAATCGTTAATTTCTAGCGCTTCTACATCACTCATGCGCTACTGCTCCCTGTTCTTATATGAGGTAATCCGACCTCTAATCTGCACTACAACCTAACACACCACATTGAAAAAGCAACATATTATTAACCACCAGAATCACGTTACACAAGCAATAACACTGCATTTATATTCACCTACAGACTAATAGTCCAACACTTAAGGAATATTTTGTCATTTGACGGGAATTTTATTCACCACCCAAATGTAACACAATTGTTACCATTCACTGCCATTTCCAACTTTTACGGTATTTATCTCTGTAAAAATAACTGTAAATCTATCTAACTGACTATTATGGATGGCTTCAGCGCGATTTATAGGCGGATGCATGCTCATATGTGGCGATTCTATGTCTGATTTCGGGAGCTGAATCACTGTTAAATCTGATTTCGTTAACAGTGGTCAGAATCTGGCGGTTTTTGAACAGCAAATTTGCTGATCTGGATCATACTAATAGAAATAAAAATAGCTGGCTTTTGTTTGTAGATTACTGAAATACAATTACAAAAACAGTTTCTTAACAATTTAATTTCGCTCTGTTTACGTAGTTTTCTTTCACTATTTTTCATAAAGTGATCGAGATCAATCACCCCATAGTAGTAGCTTGATAAACTGGCCTTTCAAATAATTAGACAAAAATTACAACAAAATTTAAGTCTTAATAAATGCATATGATCTGTTTTGCATGCATTCAGATGAGATAGCGGTCGATTCCATTGTTAAAACAATCTTTTCCGTTCGCTGCTCAAATTAGAATAATTCAAACTACTAACTATATATGAGGACTCTATGTCAGACGTAGTCAACAAAGATCACTCAGAAATAGACGACAAGAGCTACTCAGAGCTACATCGTCCAGCTTCTGAGTTCTCTAGCCGCTCTGAATATCTAGACCACGAGCTTCAAATTATGAAGCCACGCCGCTTTGGCCTTAACCTGCCGGGTCGTGACTTCCGTTTCGAAATTGAAGACTTCGTACCTGCTATCGCTGGTACTATCGGCATCATCGCCATGTACTCAGCCGTAATGATGGCATGGGCTGCCGGCCTGACAGAAAAGTGGGACCACGTAAACCTTGACGTAGCATGGGCTATCGAAGTTTCTCGTGTAGAGATGCTTATCCCTGCATTATTGTTCTGCGTTCTGGCATCTGGCTTTATTAACCCGCGGGCCAACCTTGCAGGTAACCACGGCCCAATGATTCCGATGATTTTCGTTATTGCTATGGCAGGTGCTCACCCTCTTGCGCTGGCGATTCTTATCGGTGTATTCGGTCTTATTCTTAGTGCCGTTAAAGGTGGCTCCCGACTGGTTAACTTAACCAGTGAAGGGGTTGCAGGCGGCTTACTGGTGTTCCTTGGCTTCACAGGTTCTATGAGTCAGATTAACTCATTAATCGGCTGGGCTAACGGCCTTAGCAACGAAGCTGAAGGTGTTATGGCCGGCGATATGGGTTATGTAGCTCTGATTGTTCTTGGCATTACTGTTGTGACATACGCCGTTCTTGCTAAATTCGGTAAGCGCTGGCTGGCTATCCCTCTGTGTGCGGTTACTGGTTTTGTTGTAGCTATGGCATCTGGTGCCGGTTTTGACCTTGTATTCACCACTGAACCTGGCCTGCCTAACCTGAACCCAGTTTACTGGTGGGGCTCTACTGAGACAGGCTGGCAACTAGGTCTGCCAAACCTTCAGCACTTTATTGCTTCTCTGCCTTTCGCTATTCTGGCGGTTGCAATGTGGTCTCCTGACTTCCTTGGTCACCGTATCTTCCAGGAGCTTAACTATCCTAAAGGCACTGACAAAGTACTGATGGACGTTGATGACACTATGACTATGTGTTCTATCCGTCAGATGGTTGGTACTGCTGTGGGTGGTGGTAACATCACTTCAAGCTGGGGTACATACATGATCCCTGCTGCTATTGCGAAACGCCCTATCCCTGGTGGCGCAATTCTGCTTGGTACTCTGGTTATCCTTATCGCCATCATCGGTTACCCGATGGATGCAGCAGTATGGCCTCCGGTAATGCGTGTTGCCCTGCTGGTAGGTGTTGCCCTTCCGCTTCTTGAAGCTGGTATGCAGATGATTAAAGACGCCAAAGACTCTCAGTCTGCTGGTATCTGTGTATTCGCAGCAATGGTAACTAACCCTGTTCTGGCATGGGCACTGAGCATGCTTCTGGACAACAACGGCCTGATTGGTGACAAAGAGCGTCCTAAGAAACTAAGCACGCTGGACCGTATCATCATTCCTAGTGTTGTTCTGGTTATCTGTCTGGCGGCTATGCTGGCGGTAGGTATGCTTGAAAGTAAGTTCGGTATCCCGGCTCTACTATAATTGTTCAAGAAATGGGCAGTAATTGCGCTGCCCATTTTTTTATATATTTTTTTTAATTTTTACAATATAATTTGAATCACAGTTTTGAACTGGCGAATTTGGTTACAATATCTATGGTTAAATGATTAAGTATTTGGTCATACATATTGTTATTAAATAAAGAGTGTACTGTGTGTTATTGCCCTAGTTTCTAAGGCAAAACAGTACGTAATTTTTCTACTAAAAAGGTAGGTATATCATGGCAGAGCAATTTGCTAAAGCTTGGGAAGGTTTTGCTGCAGGTGAGTGGCAAAACGAAGTTAACGTACGTGACTTTATTCAAAAGAACTACACACCATATGAAGGTGATGAATCTTTCCTAGTTTCTGAAGGTACTGAAGCAACTAACGCGCTTTGGGCTAAGGTAATGGAAGGCATCAAACAGGAAAACAGCACTCACGCTCCTGTGGATTTCGATACTTCTGTAATCTCTACCATCACTGCACACGATGCTGGTTACATCAACAAAGACCTTGAGACTATTGTTGGCCTTCAGACTGAAGCGCCTCTTAAGCGTGCTATCATCCCTAACGGTGGTATCCGCATGGTTGAAGGTTCTTGTAAAGCCTATGACCGCGAACTTGATCCTCAAGTTAAGAAAATCTTTACTGAATACCGTAAAACACACAACGCTGGTGTTTTCGATATCTACACTCCAGACATCCTTGCATGTCGTAAGTCAGGTGTACTGACTGGTCTTCCTGATGCTTATGGCCGTGGCCGTATCATCGGTGACTACCGTCGTGTTGCTCTGTACGGTATCGACTTCCTGATGAAAGACAAGCTGGCTCAGTTCACTTCTCTGCAAGAGAAATTTGAGAACGGTGAAGATCTTCACGACACTATGCAGCTTCGCGAAGAGATCGCTGAGCAGCACCGTGCTCTTGGTCAAATCAAGACTATGGCAGCTAAATACGGCTTCGATATTTCTGAGCCTGCTAAAACTGCACAAGAAGCTATCCAGTGGACTTACTTCGGCTACCTGGCTGCGGTTAAATCTCAGAACGGCGCGGCAATGTCTCTGGGTCGTACGTCTACTTTCCTTGATATCTTCATCGAGCGTGATATCGCTGCTGGCGTTATTACTGAAGAACAAGCTCAGGAAATGATCGACCACTTCGTAATGAAGCTACGTATGGTTCGCTTCCTGCGTACTCCTGAGTACGATGAGCTATTCTCTGGTGACCCAATCTGGGCAACAGAATCTATGGGTGGTATGGGTCTGGACGGACGTACTCTTGTTACGCGTTCTAACTTCCGCTTCCTGAACAGCCTTTACACTATGGGTCCAAGCCCAGAGCCAAACATCACTGTTCTTTGGTCTGAGCAACTACCTGAAGGCTTTAAGCGTTTCTGTGCGAAAGTATCTATCGATACTTCTTCTATCCAGTACGAAAACGACGATCTAATGCGTCCAGACATGAGCTCTGATGACTACGCTATCGCATGTTGCGTATCGCCAATGGTTGTTGGTAAGCAAATGCAGTTCTTCGGTGCCCGTGCAAACCTTGCTAAGACTATGCTTTACACCATCAACGGTGGTATTGATGAGAAGTCTAAAGCTCAGGTTGGTCCTAAGATGGACAAGATCACTTCTGACGTTCTGTCTTTCGACGAGCTTTGGGAAAAGATGGACCACTTTATGGATTGGCTGGCGAAGCAGTACGTTACTGCACTAAACAGCATCCACTACATGCACGACAAGTACAGCTACGAAGCTTCTCTGATGGCTCTGCATGACCGTGACGTATACCGCACAATGGCTTGTGGTATTGCTGGTCTGTCTGTTGCTGCTGACTCACTGTCTGCTATTAAGTACGCAACTGTTAAGCCAGTACGTGATGAAGATGGTATGGCAATCGACTTCGAAATCGAAGGCGACTATCCTAAGTTTGGTAACAACGACCCACGCGTTGATGACATCGCTTGTGAACTTGTTTCTACATTCATGGATAAGATCCGTAAGCTTAAGACTTACCGTAACGCAGTACCAACTCAGTCTATCCTGACTATCACTTCAAACGTGGTATACGGTAAGAAGACTGGTAACACGCCTGACGGTCGTCGCGCTGGTGCTCCGTTTGCTCCTGGTGCAAACCCAATGCACGGTCGTGATGAGAAAGGTGCTGTAGCTTCTCTGACTTCTGTTGGTAAACTGCCGTTTGCTGATGCGAAAGATGGTATCTCTTATACTTTCTCTATCGTACCAAACGCACTAGGTAAAGATGCTGACTCTCAGAAAGCTAACCTTGCTGGTCTGATGGATGGTTACTTCCACCACGAAACTGGTATCGAAGGCGGTCAGCACCTGAACGTTAACGTTCTGAACCGTGACACTCTTGAAGATGCGGTTAAGCACCCTGAGAAATATCCTCAGCTGACTATCCGTGTATCAGGTTACGCAGTACGCTTTAACTCACTGACTGCAGAGCAGCAGGCTGACGTTATCGCACGTACTTTCACTGAATCTCTATAATTCAGTGCTGATAAAAAAACCTCGCTCCGGCGAGGTTTTTTTGTTTCCGAATATATAAAAGCCTTAGACAGAGAAGGTCAGACATTTGTTATTCAGTTTGGTGGAGCGTTGATCCACAAGCTGGCTGGTTTGTTTAAGGCTATGGTTACTCTCTTCTATCAGTGACATAGAAGAAGAGATTTTTGACATACTATCGGCCATCGACTGACTGGTCTCGGCAAGCTCACGGATTGATCTGAAAATCACCTCTGTCTGCTCGCTTGCTTCGCTGGTTTTACGGGTTATCTCTGTCAGAGCCTCAACTGCATCACTTCCTCTTTCGCGACCTTTAATCATAGAAGACTCAGATTTGCTGATATATTGAATAACTTCAGCACTCTCATTTTTCAGGGTATCGACTGTACCGGATATCTCTGCCACGGCTTCAACAGTTCTGACTGCCAGACTTCTGACTTCATCGGCAACCACCGCAAAGCCTCGTCCCTGATCCCCTGCCCTTGCTGCTTCAATAGCTGCATTGAGTGCCAGCAGATTGGTCTGCTCTGCGATACCATTAATCATCTCCATCACCGAATCAATCCGGTTGGATGCCTCTTCTAACTGGGTGGTATGCACTGAGGTACTGGCCAGAATCTCACTGACCTCTTCAATAGATTCGATAGCCAGAGAAATAACCTTCTCTCCCGTATTGGCTGACTCCGTTGAAGAGCGGCTGACGGCAGCGACCCGCTCAAGGTTATCCGATACCTGCTGAGCCGTTGAGCTTACTTCTTCTGTCGCCGTCGCCAGAAGCTGAGTCTGATTGACCACATCAGACTGGCTTTCCACCACATTATCAATGCCCTGATTTAGCTCTTCGGCATCATTGGAAAGCGCCTCGCTATTTAATTGAACATCGTTAACCAGTTGCCCCAGATTTTCACAGGTTTCATTTATGGCAATTGCCAGTTGATTAAATTCATCCTGATGGTTATTGCTGACAGGAAGCCGGTTGGCCAGGTTACCGCTTGCAATAGCACTGAGTGCGTTTGCTGTTTGTGCAAGTGAGCGCGAAATTGAAAATGAGAGAGTAATAAAAACACCAATAGTCACAACGGCCAGCAGCAAGGAGGCAATCATCACCGACCATAGGGTTCCGTCGGCCTTAGCCGTAGCCGACTCCTGATGGCTTCTGCTGATATCACCTAACTGGGAAGAAATTTGAGCAATAATGGAGAGTACAGCTGACTGCTTCTGACTTAAATCCGCTTCCAGAACATCAGACTGCTGAGATAAAGCCGCAACCTGTTCAAAGGTTTCCCCATACTGCTGCAACTCCTTCTCATAGAGATCCAACATGGCGTAAGTATTCGACATATTGGTAAAGCCGGCTCTGGCGCGATTAAACAGTTTAAGGTTGTTCTCATTCGGCGTCAGAAGATAATTTTGTTGCTGCTTGATCATGGCCTGAAAATCAGAGTCCAGCGTCACCATTCCTGTCTCTTTGATTTTTGCTTCAATATCCAGTGCCAGAGTTTTTAACTGCCCCAACAAACCATCGTCGGCATTAAAGCCAAGGCGGGCCTTAAGGCTAAGCCACGGCTGCAAGGCGTTTTGATAGTCGCTAAAGGCAAGCTTTAATTTATTCGCACTCTGACTGAGTCCGATTCGGTTCAGGTAGTTCTGATTAGATTGAGTACTCTGCAGGATAGAAGAGAGCGCCGAATTAATCTGTGAAACTTTCTCGGCATTCATTGCAGAAAGCCCATTTGCCAACTGCAGTAGTTTAACTTGTGTAGCTTCTATTTCAGTTGAACCGTTGGTTACATCAATACTGGTGTTGTATTCCTGACTCATCTCATTCAGACGACCTGCTGTATATACGGAAAGACCGATAAAACCAATGGTCAGTATGGCCAGAACCAGATAGATCTTTTGCTTCTGTGACAGTTGAAAATTATCCATGCTGCATCCCTCAACTCATATGTTGATGCCAGCCTGACGCACGGTTAATTGTTATTATTTACCTATAAATTGTAGGTTTTAATCCAGATTCTGTTGACCTTTCTAGTATATTTTAGTTGATTGCGCGATAAGGCGTGTCTGACCTCTTTCTGCAAGGGGGAAAAGTTACCTTCTTTACTTAAGTTAACCTAGGTTATACCCGCCATTTGTAATAAAATAACGGGCAGTTAAATACCTCGAGAAAAAATATATGTCAGTGACAGGTCGTATTCATTCCTATGAGTCGTGTGGTACCGTCGATGGGCCCGGCATCCGCTTTATTATCTTTCTGCAAGGCTGTCTGATGCGTTGTATGTATTGCCACAACCGTGATACCTGGAATACCCATGGCGGTAAAGAAGTCAGCGTAGAAGAGATCATTAACGAAGCTAAATCTTATAAGCATTTTATGAAGGCTTCAGGCGGTGGTGTAACCTGCTCCGGTGGCGAAGCTATGTTGCAACCTGAGTTCGTTCGTGATTTTTTCCGCGCCGCACAGGCAGAAGGCATGCACACCTGTCTGGATACTAACGGCTATATCCGCAAACATACTGATGTAGTTGATGAAGTGCTGGAAGCCTCTGATCTTGTTATGTTGGATATAAAGCAGATGAAAGATGAAATTCATCAGGACTTTATCGGCGTATCCAACCGCAGAACCCTCGACTTTGCCCGTTACCTACACAAGATCGGCCAGAAAACCTGGATACGCTATGTGATTGTTCCCGGTTATACCGACGATGAAGAGTCAGCTCATATGCTGGGTGAATTTATCCGAGATATGGACAATATTGAAAAAGTTGAGCTTCTTCCTTACCACAAACTGGGGGCTCATAAATGGGAAGCGCTCGGTCATGATTATCCGCTGGAGGGCGTTAATCCGCCAAGCAAGGAAACCATGGATAAAATGGTCGAAATTCTCAGCCAATATACTGACAACGTAAAATACTAATACGGCAGACGGGTACTCTTATTAAGTACCCGTTTTTTATTTATCAGCTTTTATTACAAACCAAATAGCAGCCAGAGGATGGCGTATGCAAAAAATCATCAAAGGAAGTTGCCACTGCGGAAATGTTCACATCAAAATATCCGGCCCTGTGTACGGATTTAAACATTGCCACTGCACCACTTGCCGCAAGCTACATGGTACGGTTTACGCTTCAAATGCCATTGTAAGTAAAAAAGATTTTGAAATGATTTGTGGCGCTGATGGCTTACACAGCTACAGCACCAGCCCGCGTAAAACAATCTATTTTTGCAAAAACTGCTGCTCACCAATCTACTCAGCAATGCCGGAAAACCCTCAAGAAATCTATATCCGGCTGGGCTTATTAGATGATGATCCCGGAGTACGGGCAGAGTACCACTGGTGGGTAGATCAGAAAGCGCCATGGTATGAGATACTGGATGACCTGCCGCAGGTTTCCACCACAAAATAACCAGCAGGGATTCAAGGATGGACTCTATACAGCTGATATCCGCTTTTATTGTTATCGCAGCAATACTGTTTTGCTGGCGGGATTTTTACCAGATCTTTGTGGCCAAACTGCTTAATGACAAACCTTTTCAGCATTTTGCCTTTCTTCTCATGTTGGGGCTGTTTTTTCTCTGGTCAGCACAGGCCAGTGTTAAAGAAGGCCTCTCTATTCACTTTCTCGCCATGACCAGCTTTACTCTTATTTTTGGCTGGAGAAGCGCTTTTATGCTCACCCTACCGGTTATCGCCGGCCTAGCGATAACCGGTCAGATAGCCGTTGAAACCCTTGCCAGTTATACCTTGTTAACGTCACTGCTGCCGATACTGATAAGCTATTCAGTATTTGCCGCCAGCTATAGATATCTGCCACACAACATCTTTATCTATATCTTTATTGCCGGATTCTTTAATGGCGGTTTTACCGGCAGTATGCACCTGCTGATGAACACCGGTTTTCAGATAGTTCACGGCCAGCATGACTGGCAGACCATTAATGACAATTACTTTATTTTTCTTCCCTTGCTCGCCTTCCCTGAAGGCTTGATAAACGGTATGGCGGCGGCAATGATGTCGGTATTTAAACCTGAATGGCTGCGAACCTTTTCTGACCGGGATTATATTTATCAGCGAGGTAAAAAATAATCACATTAGTTGCTTAAAACACGTACAACTTCCTTTGCTTAGCTATCACTATTGCTGGTACTCTTAGCAGTATAATAAATGACAGACTCTATTGAGGCCCCACCATGGAAATGACCAACGCTCAACGTTTAATCCTTTCGAACCAGTACTATCTTATGGCTCAGCTAAACCCGGAAAGCAGCGCAAAATATAAGCGTCTACAGACCATTGTAGAGCGTGGTTACGCACTACAGATGCGCGAGCTGGACAAAGAGTTTGGTAAGATTTCTGAAGAAGAGTGTCGTGAAGTTATCAACATTATGGAGATGTATCACGCCATGCAGGAATCCTTCAAAATGCTGAAAGAAGATGACCAAAGTAACGTAGATCAGCGTCGCCTGAACTTCCTTGGCTTTGATATCGCCAGCGAACACCAACTAGTAAATTACGTTCGTTTTCTGGTAGATTCTGAAGGCCTGTATCCTCAGTTCGATAAAGGTGATCACCACTTCAATGCACAGATGCCGATGCTGGATAAGTACCGCAGAATGCTGACAACATGGCGCAACTGCCCTCGTCAGTATCACTTGTCTGTTAGTGAGTTTACTCAGATTTTCAACGCCTAGTTAAGCTAAGTATGATTTTAAAAGGGTTGCTTCGGCAGCCCTTTGTTATTTTCGGGATCTGTTGATTCCGGCAGGCATAAAAAAGAGGTCCATCCCGGACCTCTTTTTAACTAGTTATCAATAAGATAAATTAGTCGTTAAGTTCTGCTTCAGCTTTAAAGATAGCTTCAAACTCTTCTTCCGCCGTATGCTGCGATACCTCTTTATGTTTGAACATAAAGTAGTAAACCATACCAAATGCATACAGACCTACTGCCCAGAATGCCGCTGTTGCGTCATAAACAAAGCAAGAAGTCAGTGCAAGAAGAGACAGAATAATTGTGATCCACGGAGTGATGGTACCACCAGGAGTCTTATATGGACGCTCCAGATCAGGGTCATTCTTTCTCAGAAGAATATGACTGTATGCCTGAAGAGCATAAGAGATGGTTGCACCAAATACCGCGATCATAATCATACGGTCACCTTCACCTGTCAGCGACGCCAGGAAGCCAACAATACCCGGAATGATCAGTGCCCAAGCCGGAACTTTACGCTTACCAGTTAGTGACAAGAAGGCAGGTAAGTAGCCAGCTCTTGAAAGAGCAAATACCAGACGGCTGTAACCGTAGATGATAGAGAAGAATGATGCAATCAAGCCAGTCAGACCAACAACGTTAACGAAGTTAGCCAGCATTGAGTCCTGACCATGTACCTTGCGAAGTGCGTCTACCAACGGAGCAGCATACTCACCAGTTGCGCTGGCACCAGCCGCACCAGGAACCAGTAGCATAACCAATGCTGCTGAGATCAACAGGAAGATCATTGCACCGATGATACCGCGAGGCATATCTTTAGCAGGGTCTTTTGCTTCTTCAGCAGCAAGAGGAACACCCTCTACCGCTAAGAACAGCCACATACCAAATGGTAATGCTGCCCAGACACCACCCCACCCTTCAGGTAGGAAAGTTGTAGAACCTGCGACGGCTGGATTAGCTGGAATATCAAAAAGGTTTGCCACTTCAAAATATGGTATTAAACCGAACGCTGTCGCGATAATCGCCACAACTGCCAACGCCGTAATGACCAACATAATACGCAATGCTTCACCAGCACCAATCAAATGAATGCCGATAAAAATTGCATAAAACGCTGCATACACCATAGGACCATTCCAGCCCACTAATGCTTCTAAGTATCCACCGATAAAGATAACAATGGCTGCCGGAGCAATAGCGTATTCAAGTAATACCGCTAAACCTGTAGCATAACCTCCGACAGGCCCCATTACTTTACGGGCAAAACTGTAACCACCACCCGCAGTAGGGATCGCTGCTGACATCTCTGCCAGTGAAAGTACTAATGTCAGATACATTAAGCCCATCAAAACTGATGCGATTAACATACCACCCCAACCAGCAGTTGAAATACCGAAGTTCCACCCTGCATAGTCACCAGATATAACGTAAGAAACTCCTAACGTAGCAAGCAAAAACCAGCCAGCAACTCCCTTTTTGAGCTGGCGATCGTGCATAAACTCCGAGGAACCAAAATCATTTGCTTTATTTTCAGACATAAGCCACCCGTATGATTCTTTTAATTTGCCCAGCAGCCTTTATGGCTGCTGGGTGACTTGCGTATCAACCGGATTTGTAGGATACAGATCGATACGTCCCTTTTTTATCTAACGTACTGCTTGTTCTTTTTTCCTTTAATTAAATTTACTCCAGACTCCTTAGATTCTTTTGTCCCCTATACCTTGTCAGCCAGTATCTCTTGACGTGGTTGTGCAATAACCACTTTATCTACCAGCAAACCTTTGTGTTTAATTCTTTCCGCTCCGGCTTCAACTGCTGCCGTCACTGATGCCACATCGCCAGTCAAAGTTACGTAACCCTTACCGCCGATAGCCATTGCCATATGCACTTCCAGCAGCTCTACATTGGCTGCTTTTACCGCTGCATCGGCCGCTTCCACAATTGAGGCGACTGAGAAAGTTTCGATAATTCCCAACGCATCTGTATGATCAACAACCCGGGTTCCTGAAATGGCCGGGAAGACATCTTCATGCACATTAGAGATAATCAAGTCATCGACAATCTCTGTTCCGCCAGCGATCATGCCGGCATCAACAGACGCGTTAACCGCTGCCACATCACCACACACCATGACCATAAATTTTCCGGGACAGATGCTACGGTTAAAAATAATCTCAACCTGAGCAGACTTAAGCATGGCGTCTGCGACAAAGTAGCCCCTTGCGATAGAGTTAAGCTCGATACATCCAATTGCGTTTATCATATTTCTACTCATCTACTTTTTGATCACTATTATTTTTTGATGACTATGTGCTGGTCGGTAACCGAAGCCACCTTACCGGCAATACTTGCATGAATATTGACACTCAAAGCATCAGCCGGAGCCTGACCGATAACCTGACCAACTGTCACCTCGTCACCCTCTTTCACAGCCGGTGCTGCCGGTGCGCCGATATGTTGTCTCAGCGGAATAGTTACCTGAGAGAATTCAAACTCCCGCTCAAGGTTTTTCGCTTCAGTTTTGCTGTACTGCAACAAACCAAGACGCTGCATCAATCGCTTGGTAGGAACCCCGCGATAGTCACGCATAGGATGCACATCAATGGTTTTTGCCTGTAGCTGTTCAGGTGTCATCAGGTTGCCGGACTCTCTTAAATCCCGCTTAGTGGTTACACACATATTTCTTGGATCCAGACCTTCAGGGCAGGACCACATTGAACAGAGGTTGCATTCACTACATGCCTGAGCAGAGAGAGCGTAAGTTTCGCTATTCGGACCTGAAGTCTGCAGTGCACGCATAACCAGATGGGGTTTAATTGGATAACCAAGCATATGACGCGGACACATTGAGGTGCACAGACTGCACTGGTCACAGGCCGCTTTACCTATGCGCCGGTACTCTTTTTCCGGTCTGGTTTTCTTTATAGCCAGAGAAGAAGAAGCAGGAATAACGATAAAGCCGCTTGATAAACGGGTAATAGGCTCGTCAACTGACTCAACCACACCACCCATCATAGGCCCGCCATCAATAATGACGTAGTCATCACAGGTAACTCCACCTGCCAACTCAAGGGTATCGGCTACAGAAATACCCACCGGCAGCCATGCGGTGTAAGGCTTCTTAACCTCACCATGAACCGTTACCATGGTATGTGTCACCGGCTGCTCTGTTGCTGCACGGAAGATGTTGATATAGGACTCTGAGTTCTGCACCAGAACACCGATATCCTTTGGCAGACCACCGGAAGGAACTCGTTTTCCGGTCGCTTCGTAAATAAGCTCGACTTCATCACCCGCCGGGTAAACATCTCGCATTTGCAACACGCTGAAATCTTGCGGATTGGCCAGTTTTTCGATGGCCTTCTCTACTATTTCTATGGTGTCCTGATGCTTATCTTTGATACCTATGATGGCTTTGGTTGCACCGGTCTGCTTCATCGCCAGTAACATACCGCCCAGCATCTCATCAGCCCACAACTGCATAACCACCTGATCTTTGTTCAGCAGTGGCTCACATTCAGCACCGTTGGCCAGAACCAGATCAACGTTACAATCTAATTTCACATAGGTAGGGAAACCAGCGCCTCCGGCTCCCACAACCCCTGCACTTTTCACCTTATCTAACAATGAACTCATCTGAATCGCCTTAATGAGAAATAGGGTTGCTGGCAATACTGATTACCGCCTCAGCAAAGGCTTCACAGGCAGCTCTGCAGGCGGCCTGAGAGCCCACCAGATGAGCACCGGCAAAGTTAGTTTCTGACGGTGGTTCAAACAGATTTTTCAGTTCAACGTCAGCGGCCTTCAGCGCTGCATCAATAGCAAACATCGCTTCCAGAGGCGGAGCTATCAGATAGGCCAGTGCTTCGCCCTGCTCTACACCCGCTTCTGCAGACAGGTAGCTGCCGGTAGATGAGACCAAATGAGCAAAATAGGCGAGATCACCCTCTTCATTTGCTGTCTGGAACGCCGCTTCGTTCTCGATAACTTCCTGACAGCGATCCAGTCCGGCAATCACATCAGCCGGGCATTCTCCGGCGATAATACCGATCACTTCACCCGAGGTTGGTCCCGATGAGTGAGCCGCACCGGCGTAGAATGAACGCGCATAAACAACTTCAACATTGGCCGCCTTGGTTGCTTCATCCAGCGCACAATAAGTGACGTCGTCACAATCACTAGTAATCAAACCTATGCTGACTTGGTTTGGCTTCAGATTAAGTGACTTGGCATAATCCGGATCGACGGATGCAATCACTCTGGTTGCCAGAACCGATGCAGGTATCTTTTCTCTTATAGCCATGATTCACCTCTATCTTTTCAGGTTGATGCCGCTGGCCTTTTGCTCCAGCATGGTTTTTATCAGGTCAACGATTACAGCTGCCGCTTCCACCGGTGGTGTGCCGCCGCTGTGAATATTTGAAATCACGGTACGGTCTGACTCCACAGTATCCTTGTTTGGTCTGTAGACTGCGTAGCAGCTAAGTGACTCTGACTGGCCAAGCCCCGGTCTCTCACCAATAAGCAGAATGTTCACTTCAGCATCGAGTAACTCACCAATTTCATCTTGTGCTTTTACCCGTCCGTAACGCAGGAAGAATGGCGCGTTGGTTTTCAGGCCGGCACTCTTAATCCCGTTCATCAATGGTGGAAGGATTTCATCAAGGTTACTGGTAATAGCATCCATACTCAGGCCATCAGACAGCACCACCTGAACCTGTGGTGACTTATCGAAGTTCTTAGCGATGATCTCTCTGCCATCCGGACAAAGTTTGCGGCCCAGATCCGGCCTTGTCAGATATTCATCTTTATCTTTGGCCTGACTCTTTATTTCCAGCAGGTCATGCTCTTTCAGCCACTCTTCACTGATATTCTTGATTACCGTGTCTTTAGAACGGGAGTGGTCAGCCCAGAAACGCATCAATGCGGTTGTTCTCGGGCGGGGGCCTGCACAACCGGTGCCTACACGTGCGCCCGTCTGGGTAATCAGATCTTCTACAATCTTTGGCTGCTCTGCCGTAACAACGCCGTTCCAGTTCTTAAACTCATCATCACCAAGATCAGGCAGTGAACCTCCGCTTACAGCCGGAGCAACCTCTTCATTGACTACTCTCTTAACCGTCGCCGGAGCAACTTCATTTTCTCCAAGCTGCTTTAAAACGGCTGAGACAATATCTTGTATATTCTGATCGTTCATTGTTATCTCCGTTTCTTATCGGTTAAAAAAGATCGATGGGTCACCGGCTTTCGCCGTCAGAATGCCGTTCTCCAGCAGCCCCATTTTCTCCATCCACTTCTCAAATTCAGGAGCAGGTCTGAGACCAAGCAACTGACGAACCGTGGCCGTATCATGGAAGGCGTTGGTCTGGTAGTTGAGCATAATGTCGTCGCCCATCGGCATACCGATAACAAAGTTAATTCCAGACGCCGCCAGCAGTGTGACTAAGTTTTCATTGGAGTTTTGATCCGTATCGGCGTGGTTGGTATAGCAGGCATCACAACCCATCGGCAGACCGGAAAGTTTGCCCATAAAGTGGTCTTCAAGACCGGCGCGGATAATCTGCTGATGGTTATACAGGTACTCAGGGCCGATAAAACCAACAACCGTATTCACCAGATGCGGCTTATAGCGACGGGCAAGAGCATAACAGCGTGCTTCCATGGTCATCTGATCGGCACCGTAGTGTGCATCTGCCGAAAGCGCAGAACCCTGACCAGTTTCAAAATACATCATGTTATCGCCGGCAAGATGACAGTACTGCTTACCTACTTCATAAGCTTCGTCCAGCATATCGATAGAAACACCGAACTCTGACAAGCCTTTCTCAGAACCAGAGATACTCTGGAATAACAGGCCGCCCGGAGCCCCTTTACGTACCGCTTCCATCTGAGTGGTAATATGCGCCAGTACACAAGGCTGAGTCGGGATCTCAAACTTCTCAATCACGTCCTGAATGGCATTCAGCATTTGCGTGGTGTTTTCAACACTGTCTGTCACCGGGTTAATACCGATAACCGCATCACCACAACCATAAGTCAGGCCTTCATAGGTCTGAGCCAGAATCGAGCTGACATTGTCACGGGTATCGTTAGGTTGCAGACGACAGCTGAAGTGCCCCGGAATACCAACGGTACAGTTTGCTTTTGTAACTACCGGCAGTTTCTTGGCACCAAACATAAGGTCGGCATTGGAGCAAAGCTTAGCAGTAGCTGCGATCATTTCTGCTGTCAGGCCTTTGCGCAGCCTCTGAAACTCTTCAAGGCTCGGTTCATTGGAAAGTACATATTCGCGAAGCTCACTGACAGTCCAGTTCTGAATCTTTTCGTACACCGCCCGGTTCAGGCTGTCCTGATTGATTCTGGTAATAGCATCGACTTCATAAGGAACGGCAGGGTTTTCCCTTAGATCCTTCAGTGTCAGTTCAGACAAAACATGTTTGGCTGCCACACGTTCCTGAGAACTTGAGGCCGCAACACCTGCGAGCACATCTCCCGAACGAAGATCAGAGGCTTTCGCCATCACTTCTTTTACGTCTGAGAATTGATATGTCTGACCAAACAGACGAGTTTTCAAAATCATTAGTCACTCCTTTATGACGGAAACGCTAGAGACTTAACCGTAAGGGGGACAATCTCCCCTCCGAAGTAGCTTTTACCTATATCGATGTAATCACCCTCGCGGGTCATTACCTCATCAATCACCGCAAGGGGCTGAGGTAAAAGTAACGGTTGCAGCTCCATTCCGAGTGCTTTACCTATATCATTGTGAGAAATTACTATTGCCGGATCGTTATGATTGCCGTGTAGCCGGTAAAACTGCTCAAGCCCTTTTACGGCCTGCAGAACAGCTTTGTACTTGGTCGGCATACTGCTATCTAACGCAATGGCATATTGATCAGTCGCAAGTGCAATATCCATACGCTCGGCACAGATACATATTTCGCTACTGACATCAAAATCTGGGTTGTTCCAGTCAATGGCCGGATGGATGACCGGAATATTTTTCATTGGTAAACTGTCTACTTTCAGCCAGATAGTTGAGCCTGAAAGGGAAAGAGAGTGAGCTCCGGCTCCGATAACCGTTGCTCTTACTGTCTGTTTTGGTTGTTTGATGGGCAGTGCCGGATATTCAATATGGCGTAGCATTGAGCGGGCAAGCATAGGCCCCATATCACCGAATGACAGCTCGGCCACAGGACTTACCCTCTCCTGAAACAGGCAGTTACCCACACCACCACTTATATAGATGGCGTCGATATCATTAACCTCTTTCAGCTCAGCGGTCTGCAACAGTCGCGCGGTAATCTGACTGTTATCTCCGCGGATCAGGCCAAACAGTATATCTGCCATTTTCTGGCTGATACGACGCACATGATCCATGGTGAGTATATTCGGGCTAATCTGTTCGCCGAATACCTCTTTAACCAGAATAGCTCCGGCTTCGGACAGGTAAGTCACCCGGCCATTATCATCCAATTGGATAAGACGTCCGCCGATATTGATACAGGCTGTGTCCACGACTCTGCCACAGTCAAATACAACAAAGTTCGCTGTGCCGCCGCCGATATCAATATTCATTACCCGGCTGTGGTTTGCTTCGGAAACCAGATGAGCACCACTGCCTCTGCCGGCAATAATAGACTCAAGATGTGGTCCGGCAGTCGCTACAACAAAATCACCCAACTCCTGAGAAAGGCTTAAAAGAGAGGAACGGGCATTCTGTGCTTTGGCCGTCTCTCCGGTAATAATGATAGCTCCTGTTTCTACTTCTTCAGCTTTTGAGCCTGCTGCTGTAATCTGGCTCTGAACAAATTCTTGTATCTTTTCATTGTCAATTACGCCGTCAAAATCGATAGGAGTAAACACCACCGGACTCTGATAAATAATTTCCCTGCCGATAAACTCATAGACAGGCACCTGAGAAGCCGGTGCTCTGTTTACCAGAGTAAGACGGGAAAAAATCACCTGAGTGGTCGTGGTTCCGACATCGATTCCGACACTGGTAATCAACTTGGTATTCATTAGGCGACCTCTCCGGCGATCTTGCCCTGAACGACATCCTGCAACAGAGCAATAATCTGCTTGGATGTTACGGTGCGCGGGTTTCCGGACAGACAGATATCCTGCAAGGCACCGTCAGCCACCTGTAACATGGCATCCAGATCGATATCCGTATGTTCCAGTGAAGTAGGAAGGCCAAGGTCACTGACCAACTGGCTTACCGCATGAATGGCCGCCCAGCAGCATTCGCGCTGAGTCATATTTTCCCTCGCAACGCCGAACGCCGCGGCCAGTTCGGCATACTCAGCTTCACTGACAAGGGCATTAAAGGCCATTACATAAGGAAGAAGAATGGCGTTTGCCGTGCCGTGAGGAATATGGAACTGTGAACCAATTTGGTGGGAAATTGCATGAGTCAGACCAAGCCCGGCATTGCTGAATGCCAGCCCGGCCTTATAAGCCGCTACCGCCATATCGTATCTGTCATCCAGATTATCACCGCAGCCAACGGCACGGCGCAGTGAACTGGCAACCGCTTCTACTGCATGGTATGCGTAGGCTTTAGAGAGGGGGTTTGAATCTTTTGAAACATAAGCTTCGATGGCGTGAGTCAGGGTATCAATCCCTGTTGCCGCGGTAACTTCCGCCGGCACGCCAAGCATCAGGGCAGGGTCAATTATTGCCAGATCCGGCACCAGTGCCGGGCCTTTAATAGGCAGCTTAACGCCGGTTGCAACGTCTTTGACTACAGTAATATCGGTCACTTCTGAGCCGGTTCCGGCCGTTGTAGGAATGGCGCCAAGGCCAACTCGGCGGGAGGCAAGACCACCCACTTTAAACTCACTCAGGCTACCGCTGTAATCCACCATGACGGCAACAGCTTTAGCCACATCCAGCGCCGAGCCACCGCCAATACCGAG
Source organism: Vibrio sp. SCSIO 43137 (assembly GCF_028201475.1). NCBI lineage: Bacteria > Pseudomonadati > Pseudomonadota > Gammaproteobacteria > Vibrionales > Vibrionaceae > Vibrio > Vibrio sp. SCSIO 43137. Next base: position 2,030,787 of record NZ_CP116383.1, read on the forward strand.
AACAAAATCAGCACCCGAGGTTTTAAACTGAGCGATACAGTCATCAATCATATCTGAATCAGGTTCTCCGCTTACTTCGCTGTAAATGGAGAACTCTATACCGGCAAACTGAATAGACTGCTGGCAACCTTCCAGCAGGCCTAACTGATAAACCAGTTTGTCGACCACAATAAATACTTTGCTCACACCAAGTTCAAGTAGTGCATCACCAATCTGATTGACACTGTATCCTCCGGTTAATGTTATAGCCGGAGAACGGAAGAAAAAGCCTTTGTATAGTTTTGACTGCTGAATCGTTTGTGCCACTACTGCTGCTAATTCTTCACGAGAAAATGACATGGTGATTACTCCGTTAATCCCAGACCGTAACTTGCTATAGCAAGGGGGGTCAGATAAAGGGCATGCTCAAAGGTAACTATTTCCGTCTGCGGGAAAGTCGCGCTGAATATACTTTGCACACCATTAACCAGTGTTCCGCCACCGGTCAGGTACATATGTTGCGGGGTATCACCCTGCAGATGGGACATAACAATATCTGCCATCTTTTCGATAACCGGCTTGACGATGACGGCAATATCCGGGTTTTCGTAACTGGTTCTTTTCAGCCGCTCTGCTTCTTCATCGTCCACCTTCAGGCGTCCTGCGATAACCAGAGAGACGTGTCGACCGCCACTCGGATCATCCAGAGAGAAGATCTGTTTGCCGGCTTTAATCATGGCGGTGCCTGTAGTACCGCCACCAATATCCACTACGGCTCCCTCTTCAATACCTAACAGATCAGCCACACTGGAAGGCTCATCAATCACCTTTTCTACTTCTATGGCAGCCGATTCAACAACATTGATAGAGATTCTCGGATCGGTTCCCGGCGGGTAAGAGGTAATCGCGCTGGTTACGCTAATACCCAGTTTCTGCTCCACCCGCTGAATCTGGGAGCGGACTATCTGGCAGGCGCCCATATAGTCAACAACCACACCGTCTTTCACCACATTGGCCCAGTCCAGAAAAGCCGCAACCGGCTCTCCTGAACCGTCCAGAACCACGGTCTGGATATCTGCCGTGCCCAGATCAACCCCCACAATCCACTGCTGCGGAGGGCTTACCTCAGTATCGTCATTAACGATTTGATCGATAATGGCCAGACGCTGTTTAACCTGCTCTAACTTAGTCATCAGTTACACAATCCGGAAAGAGTCAACGGCAGTACAACGACGTTTGCGGGTAAAGGTCAGTGAGTTCGTCACTCCTTCCCCTGTCGGCGTTGAAATGGTCATGGTTGTCCAGCCTTCACCACCGGCACCGATAGCCGCAATACAAGGGCCATTTTTCGCCAGCAGACTGCTGTCAATTTCAAAGGCCATTCTGGTCAGCACGTCAATGTTTTTGGAGTGAATTGCTGCCGTGTGGTGGTTATCTGATTCAAGCTCAACAGCCCAATCAATGGCCTGATCGGCATCTCGCGCTTTAATCAGAGGCAGAATCGGCATCATCTGCTCAGTAGTCGCAAACACATGATCTTTTGGCGCATGGAATACCAGCAGACGGGTTGACTCAGGAACCGTCAGACCAATGGTTGCAGCCAGTTTGGCGGCGTCACGTCCCACCCACTTAGGGTTAGCACTTGGGTTATCACCCGGATAACCTTTTAGTACCTCGCGGGCAATGGCTTCTGCCTGATCCGCATTAAGCTCATAGGCTCCGTTACAGGTCATTGCCTGCATCAAACTGTCAGCAACAGATTCAACAGCAATAATCTCTTTTTCACAGGCACACACAATGTTGTTATCAAAAGAAGCACCTTCCACAATGGAAATTGCTGCTCTTTCAATATCAGCAGTTTCATCTACCACTACCGGCGGGTTGCCCGGACCGGCCGCTATCAGACGCTTATCGGTGATCTCTTTTGCTGCATCAACCACGGCGTCACCACCCGTAACCACCAATAGCTTAATGCCCGGATAAGTGAACAGATTTCTGGCGTTATCCAGTGAAGGAACCTTCACTGTGGTACATAAGTTAGACGGACCACCTACTCGCTCAGCAGCCTGATTAACCAATTGAATCGCCCGCTGAGATACCTTTTTAGCCGCAGGGTGCGGTGCAAATACCACAGCATTTCCCGCTGCAATCATACTGATAGCGTTATTAATCACAGTACAGGAAGGGTTGGTGCTAGGCGTTACTGAAGCAATCACTCCCCAAGGGGCGTTTTCAATCAGGCTCAGACCGCTATCACCTGATACAGCCTGTGGCGTCAGGATTTCTGTTCCCGGCGTCCGTGATGCTACCAGCAAATGTTTTTTGATTTTATCTTCCACACGGCCAAAGCCTGTTTCCTGAACAGCCAGTTCAGAAAGCTCTTTAGCGTGCTTCTTAGCCATACGGCGGATTTCAGTAACAATCTTGTCTCTGACAGCAAGGCTGCGTATCTGCTTTTGAGAACATTTCGCAGCCGCAACCGCATCATCCAGAGAGTCGAATACCCCATACTCTCCGCCTGATGGCTGGGTTTCAGACTTTAACTGAACCACAACCCTGCGAACAATATCCTCAATTTCGCTCTGATCCATTGTTATTTACCCCTAATCGAATTTCTTACTGGCCCTTGTGGTACTGAATACTCTGATCTGATGTAATCTCATCAATGATGCCGACCACACAAAGGTCTACAGGCGAATGCTCACCACCAGCGCCATATGCCATCCGGGCTGAGCTACCAGATACAACCAATACCCACTCACCTTCTCCGGCGCCGAGCTGGTCCATAGCAACATGCACCTCACTGGTTGATTTACCCTTTTTATCGACAAACTCCACCAGACAAAGCTTGTCCATTCTCATGTCAGGGCTACGAATGGTAGCCACCACCTGACCGACAACTTTTGCTACACGCATGCCTCCCCCTTATTCAATTACGCCATCCCGGTAAGGAGGCGACGTGCTGATTTACTCCGGACAACTACTTCTTCACAGAGATCGGAAAGATTTTTTCCAGATCCTGATGTGGCCTCGGAATAACATGGACGGCAATAAGTTCTCCCAGCTTTTCTGCCACAACGGCACCGGCATCTGTTGCCGCTTTACAGGACGCAACATCGCCACGAACCAGTGCGGTTACATAACCGGTTCCTATTTGCTCATAGCCAACCAGCTCAACACGAGCGGCTTTAACCATGGCGTCAGACGCTTCAATCAATGAAGTCAGCCCTTTTGTTTCGATAATGCCTAATGCATCCATTAGCCTCTCCTCAGAGTCGTTCTGTGTTGCTGCGGCTATTTCTTAGCCGCAGGTGCTGCTTGTGAAATCGGGAAAATCGCTTCCAGATCACCGTGTGGACGAGGAATAACGTGAACGGCTACCACTTCACCGAGGCGCTGAGCTGCAGCGGCACCGGCATCAGTTGCTGCTTTACATGCAGCTACATCACCACGAACCATTGCTGTTACAAGACCAGAACCGATCTGCTTATAACCAACCAGTTCAACACGCGCTGCTTTTACCATTGCATCAGATGCTTCGATCAGAGCAGTAAGACCTTTTGTTTCGATAATGCCTAGAGCTTCCATTTGAATTCTCCTAAGGTTTTCCAAATAAGTTACATACAAGAAGTAAGGACTGAGATATCTACGATATCGTCAGAGCTACAACCCCGGGACAGGTCATGCATGGGTTTAGCTAACCCTTGCAGCATCGGTCCCAAAGCAATATATCCACCTAATCGCTGGGCAACTTTGTAAGCAATGTTGCCCGCACTCAGAGATGGGAAAATAAATACGTTCGCTTTACCGCCCAACGGACTATCGGGCATTTTCTGAGCCGCCACTTCCGGCTCGATTGCGGCATCAAACTGAACCTCACCGTCGATGATGAGATCCGGACAGCGCTGTCTGACTAACTCAGTCGCCTCAGATACCTTGCTCACTGACGGGTGAGATGCACTGCCTTTGGTTGAGAAAGAGAGCATTGCCACCCTCGGCTCTTCACCGGTTAACTTGCGATAGTTATTGGCAGTATCTATGGCGATATCGGCCAGTTGCTCAGTGGTCGGCAGAGGAATAACCCCTGCATCGGCAAAGGCGTGAGTCTTGGAGCCGTCAGGTGCCAGCATCAGGAAGAAGCTGGATACGGTTTTACTGCCTGGTGCGACGCCAATGCCACGGATAGCACTACGAATCACATCACCAGTAGTCGCCAGATTGCCGGCGATACATAGATCCGCGTAACCTTGATCCACCATTAAAGCGGAAAACTGCAATGGTGAAGCCACCAGTTTACGGGCTTCTTCTTCACTGACGGGCTTTCGCTGCTTGCTGATATAGATCTGCACCATTTCGTCAAAGCAGCCGGCCGTTTCCGGAGCCAGAGTCGTCAGGCAAGGCATAGCGATACCCGCTTTGTAGGCTCTGTCTCTCAGCATAAACGGGTTACCAAGCAGAATAGGTTCTGCCAGACCGCTCAGTTTCAGTTCATTAGCCGCATGTAACAGGCGTACATCATCGGTATCCGGAAAGACAATTTTCTTCGGCGCCTGACGACATTTCTCTCTGCACTGTTGTAAAATCTGCATACTAGTTCACCAGCCTTTCAAGCACATTCTGATTACCACTTTTGCACTGCCATACCAGAATCATCACCACATATATCGCACTGGACAGACGGTTCAGGCCGGCGACAATATCTTCACGCTCTAAGCGCATGCTGATGTCGATAAATACCCTGCTTGCTTCAAGTTCAAGCTCTCTCACTTGCGCCCTTAGTGTGTTTAGTTTTGCCACTTCTGCACCAAACCTGACATCGGGAAGCATATGATCGTAGCCCAGATGCTTAAGAGGGTTGTGAGACCATTTGTGAATGGTTTCTGAATCAATTTCACCGAAAGAAGGCAGAGGCAATGGTTGCTCTGTCACTTCTGACTGTAGAATCTGGCCAAGATATGAGCGAATATCTGACATTGCATGGACAATAAATGGAGGTTGATCCTGAATAAGGCATTGAGCCTCCACACACAAACAAATGGCAGTATCGATTTTTCCCCTCAATGCTATTCTGGGGTGGTTTTTCGGTACCAGTTGCTGGTCATTCAGATGAGTCATAAACGACGGTTTATTGTCGATATCACTACCACAAGCCCAACAGGCATTTTCCGGACGCTGATTATTGGTCTTAAGGGGATGAACCTTCTCTGGCTCGCTGCTCTCATCGGCAGCCACGAACACTTCACCCTGCTCATTGATATAGCGGATAGTGATCTTTCTTTCCGATAACAGCGCCTGAGCAGAAGGAGTCAGCCGGCATCCTTCAGGAAGCTGAACTTCACTGGAATGGGACAGGCCGAAATTCCCCCGCAAATACTCTTCGGTAATGAAGGTACCCATCTTAGCCCCTACTGTTCCGACCAATCTGCCGGATAGGCAACGTAAACGAAACGCACATGAGTCGGGGTACCGAACTCAATGTCACTGCCTTTAGGGATAAAGATTACGTCTCCCGGTTTACCGATTGTTGTACCTGAAGGTGTTTTGATATGCAGTTCGCCTTCAAGAATGACGTCTACCTCGTCATAATTCAGGGTCCATGGAAAAAAAGCGTTCTCCCAGCCCATATAACCCACACCTAAGGTGCTGTTCTGCTCAGGACCAATCACATCGGTCAGGCCGATATTTTTCCCCGGAGCTCCGTCAAACACGCCTAAATCAACGGTGTTCCCCCTGACCAGAACGATTCCGTCATCGTTAATCTGTCTCGGACAGGTCGGCGCTTTGTGATCAAAATCTGCCAGTGCTTTTTTAATCAAAGAGTCTATTAGTGAACTATCGACATCTTTGCCCAGACGAGACTGAATTTCGTTCTTAATCTGGTTAAGGGCAGGGTTATTTGGTAAGTCAGTCTCTTTATCAACTTTAACTGGCGAAGTTGCTGAGGCAGGTATTGCCTGACAGGCAGGTTTTACATCATCACTCTGAACAAATGTCAGCCCAAGAACTTTGGCAACATCATACGCTTCAGGCGTTACTATTGTGCTGCACGGCTTGGCCGGAATTTCTGTTTTTCCCTGAGCTTTAAAATCTCGTACATCCGTTGCAGTAATTAACTTTTTCATTAATTCCACCCTACTTTCCTTAGTGACTAAGGCAATCTTGTTATTAATTAAAGCCGCTTAAAAATTCGCGCAGCTTATTTATAGAATTATCATCATGTATCGATGTATGAAAAAATGGTGGCTGAACACCATTATTTACCAGTAGTTTTTCCGCGTTATTAATATCTGCATCATCAAGGTCAACCTTGCTGATTACACCTATCAGGCGTTTATTAGGATAGACACGTAATAAACCCGGCGGGGCTGAAAATCTTTTCCCATTCGCCGGTTGCAAATAGACAATAGTTTTAACACTGGAAATAGTAGATAAAAGCGGACCATTCCACGCTCTGTTATCTACATACTCTCCGGGAGTATCAATAACACTACCGGAATAAAAAATTGGAGTTTGAGTTTTTTTCTGATTTCCGTCAGGGGCAACTAAGCGGGTAATTAATGCAGACTTGCCCGCATCAACTTCACCGATAACGGCAAAGCTCTGCGGTAAGAGTTGTTGTTCTGGTTGATCATCACTCATGTTCGGGTCGCCTGACACGCGGTATATCCCAGATCCTGTCCGAGAGTTCTAAGCACTTCATCCAATGCAACTTTAACGGACCCCACTGACCCTGTAATAACAAGAGAACCGGAAAATCTATCGAGAAATCCGATACCTACATCAGCAGACTTAGTTGCAACATCACCAGCAATGATAGCGGTTTCACCTGGGGTCAGGGTCAGGATGCCTATGGCTTCCTTATGCACCACCCCTATCCTTTCACACAGCTCTTCAGTCGGATTTGCTACCATATGAGCAAGGGTAATCTGTTTACCCGGAACATATTCCTGAACAACTCTGTCGATCGGTTCGCCAAACTCATGGCTCATGCCACTACTCACTTTTATGGTTATTTTTTATTACCATAACGCCTATATTTCCACCAAATTGTGATGGCTTTCTCAAAAGGTATTTATGGTATTAACTAAGGAATCAATATATTGAATCTCATCACAATTAGACCTAGATCAATATTTTACAGCGATGATTAATACATTAATGATCAGTGAAGTAGCTCATACTTTATTTATTTTACGTCGAAAAATAAAAGCAAACAAATACACTGACAAGTGTAGTTTTAAATAAACAATGGAACAGAGATCTTATTTAAAGGCGGGATAAAAGTGTGTTTAAATAATAAAAAACCGCCTTTAAAAGCGAAACAAGAGGCTGATAAAGGCGGTTATCAATAATCTATTGTCTTTACTTATCAATATCAGAACCGATAAATAACACCAATATTTGCTTTAGTGGAAACGGTACCATCTAATATAGGACTCTCTTCCAACTCGCCTTCTATATTAGTGTATCTCACCCCGCCATTAATCGTGATATGGTCAGTCAGATTAAGATAAGCGGACAAACCGATAAAGTAATGACCATCCCAGCTTGGATCGAAAGCGGCAATCGCACCTCCGGTTCTGGCGGACTCCTCTTTCGAAACTCCATAAAGGTGCTGGTTCAGTTTGTCGTTGTTATAGGAATAACCAACTTCAGGCGTCAGACCCCAGAATGGTGTTCTGTAAGGCAGTTTCCACGCTAACTCTGCGTACAAGCCATTGTGCTCATTGCCCAGATCTGTCGCAACACCGGTTTCTATTACCCCTACAGGTGAAAGCCACTGATAGCTGATACCGCCAAGCACAGTAGCCCGACGCTTATCCAGTTTCTTCATATTTACATCATCAGAATCGCTAGGGTCGAACGATCGTGAATCATACATAAGCTTCACAATCACATTGTGCTCTGAACCTCTTGGCATAACACGATAGCCCGCACTAAAACCTCGTAAATAAAGGTGTTCACCTTCAAAACCTATGATAGGAATCGCCACTCTGTCACTTGAAGTACCTTTATAAACATTAGGCGAATAAGCAGCACCAGCTCCCAATGACCAGGGTGAGTTAGCGGCGATGGCCGGTGAGCAGATCAATGCTGCTCCCGCTAAACACATCATTTTTCTGATTTTTATCACAATTTTTCTCTTTAATATTTTCTACAGGAACAATAGGCAAGCATTTTATCGAACAGTGTTTTATTCATCAAGAAATTAATTGTGCAACTAGCATCATTGCTAGCTATAGCTCATTGGCAGAATTTTTTACACACAAAATATATGCACTGATATTTATAATTTATGCATATTATCCACTACAGAAATCCGGATAAATGCAGAAATAAATACATAATTGTTAAGCAAAATCTTGAAACAGTGTCTAGTCTTAGAAAGTGAAGGATTAGTAAATTTCGCTGTAGTCAGTTTGACGGTTTAGAGGGGTTTCAGCATGAGTATTTTTGACCACTATCAGGCACGCTACGAAGCAGCCAAGGATGAAGAGCTATCATTACAGGATTTTTTGACACTGTGTCAAAAGGATAAAAGTGCCTATGCCAATGCAGCAGAGCGACTCTTGCTGGCGATTGGTGAGCCGGAAGTCGTTGATACTGCACATGATCCTCGACTTAGTCGTATTTTTTCCAACCGGGTTATCTCACGTTATAAAACGTTTGAAGATTTCTACGGAATGGAAGACTCCATTGAGCAAATTGTCTCTTACCTTAAGCACGCTGCTCAGGGTCTGGAGGAGCGCAAGCAGATTCTCTATCTGTTAGGCCCGGTTGGTGGCGGTAAGTCATCTCTGGCTGAAAAACTGAAAAGCCTAATGGAAAAAATGCCTATTTATGTGCTTTCTGCCAATGGTGAGCGCAGCCCGGTTAACGACCATCCGTTCTGTCTGTTTGACGCTGCGGAAGATGCTGCACTGCTGAAAAAAGAGTACGGTATTGAAGCGCGCTATCTTCGCTCAATCATGTCTCCATGGGCAGCTAAGCGACTGCATGAGTTTGGCGGTGACGTCACCAAGTTTAAAGTGGTTAAGGTCCGTCCTTCCATTCTGGATCAGGTAGCGGTAGCCAAAACAGAGCCCGGTGATGAGAACAATCAGGATATCTCTTCTCTGGTCGGTAAAGTCGATATTCGCCAGCTTGAACACTACTCTCAGGATGATCCGGACGCTTACAGCTACTCAGGTGCCCTATGTAAGGCAAATCAGGGTCTGATGGAGTTTGTAGAAATGTTTAAGGCACCGATTAAAGTGCTGCACCCACTGCTTACTGCAACACAGGAAGGTAACTTTAACGGTACCGAAGGCCTGTCTGCATTGCCATTTGACGGTATGATTCTGGCGCACTCAAACGAATCTGAATGGCAGTCATTCCGTAACAACAAGAACAATGAAGCTTTCCTTGACCGTGTCTACATTGTCAAAGTTCCATACTGCCTGCGCGTCTCTGAAGAGGTCAAAATCTACCAGAAACTGCTTGAGCACAGTGAGCTGTCAAAAGCACCTTGTTCGCCAAGTACCCTTGATATGCTGGCTCAGTTCAGTGTTCTTTCACGAATCAAAGATCCAGAAAATTCATCCATCTTTTCGAAAATGCGGGTTTATGACGGTGAGACTCTGAAAGATACCGATCCAAAAGCGAAAAGCTATCAGGAATACCGTGATTTCGCCGGAGTTGATGAAGGTATGTCCGGGCTATCAACCCGATTCGCCTTTAAGATTCTGTCCCGTGTGTTTAACTTCGATCAGGCTGAAGTTGCCGCCAACCCGGTTCACCTGTTCTACGTTATCGAACAGCAGGTAGAACGTGAGCAGTTCCCTCAGGAAATGGCTGAGAAGTACCTTGAGTTCCTGAAAGGCTATCTGGTACCGAAATATATCGAGTTTATCGGTAAAGAGATTCAGACCGCCTATCTGGAATCCTACTCAGAATACGGACAGAACATATTCGACCGTTACGTTACCTATGCGGACTTCTGGATTCAGGATCAGGAGTATCGCGACCCTGAAACCGGCCAGCTGTTTGACCGCGCTGCCCTTAACAGCGAACTGGAGAAAATCGAAAAACCAGCCGGTATCAGTAATCCGAAAGATTTCCGTAATGAGATCGTTAACTTTGTGCTTCGTGCACGAGCCAGTAATAAGGGCAGTAACCCTGTCTGGACCAGTTATGAGAAGCTTCGCACAGTTATTGAGAAGAAGATGTTCTCCAATACTGAAGAGCTGCTGCCGGTTATCTCATTTAATGCGAAAACCTCAACGGATGACCAGAAGAAACACGACGACTTTGTCGCACGTATGATGGAAAAAGGCTACACCAAGAAACAAGTCAGATTGCTGTCAGAGTGGTATTTACGGGTACGTAAGTCCTCTTAATGCTTGACGCTTTTTGTGTGAGCAAAGTATTCGCTGCCCGCTCTCATGCTGGCAGGCAGTGAATACAACTCTTAGGCGTATACAAGGAGTTACTCATGGCGCAATTTATAGACAGAAGGCTCAATGGCAAGAACAAAAGTACTGTCAACCGACAGCGCTTTATGCGACGCCATAAGGAGCAAATCAAAGAATCGGTTGCCGATGCTGTGAACCGCCGCTCGATCACGGATACAGAAACGGGCGAAGATATCTCTATTCCACACCGCGATATAAAAGAACCAACCTTCCATCAGGGACAGGGTGGTGTGCGTGAGCGGGTCCATCCCGGTAACGATAAGTTTATTAAAGGTGACCGCATGGAGCGGCCGAAAGGCGGAGGTTCCGGTGGTGGTTCCGGCGAAGGTGAAGCAAGTCAGGACGGAGAGGGAGAAGACGAATTTGTATTTCAGATTTCCAAAGATGAGTATCTGGATATTCTGTTTGAAGATCTTGAACTACCCAATCTGGAAAAGAACCAGATAAATAAAATTACCGAGTGGAAAACCACCCGGGCAGGCTATCAGACAGCAGGAAACCCTTCCAATATCGCTATCGTTCGTTCATTGCAACAGTCACTGGCACGACGTACTGCCATGACATCAGGAAAGCGACGCCTGCTCAATGAGCTTGAAGAGGAGCTGGAACGTATCGGAAACTCCGAACCGGCACAGCCTCTTGAAGAGAAGAGACTGAAAAAAGAGATTAAAGAGCTGCGCGACAAGATAGCCCGGGTTCCGTTTCTGGATAGTTTTGATTTACGCTTTAAGAACTACGAGAAACGTCCCGTCCCTTCCAGTCAGGCGGTGATGTTCTGTCTGATGGATGTTTCCGGCTCAATGGATCAGGCCACCAAAGATATTGCCAAACGCTTTTATGTACTGCTCTATCTGTTCCTGACCAGAACCTACGAGAATGTTGAAGTGGTGTTTATCCGCCACCATACACAAGCAAAAGAGGTAGATGAACAAGAGTTTTTCTACTCGCAGGAGACCGGCGGAACCATTGTTTCCAGCGCCCTTAAGTTGATGAAAGAGATTGTTGAGGATCGCTATCCGACCGGCGAATGGAACATCTATGCGGCACAAGCCTCTGATGGTGATAACTGGGCAGATGACTCTCCTAAATGTCGTGATCTGCTGGCAGATAAGCTTCTGCCGAACTGTCAGTACTACTCATATATCGAGATAACAAGGAGAACCCATCAGTCACTGTGGCACGAATACGAAAAGATTCAACAGAATGTCGATAATTTTGCCATGAAGAATATACGTTCAGTAGATGATATTTTCCCTGTGTTCAGGGAGCTGTTCAAAAAAGAAACAGCATAGGGAGATGCGCTATGGCTGCAAAGAAGAACAAAAACAGAGCTCTGCCGGACGGGCCGGACTGGACATTCGGCCTGTTGGAGGATTATCACAAGGAAATCAAGCGGGTAGCCGAGCACTACCGGCTGGACACCTATCCGAATCAGATTGAGGTAATCACCTCAGAACAGATGATGGACGCCTATTCCAGCGTTGGTATGCCAATTAATTATCACCACTGGTCGTTCGGTAAAAAGTTTATCCAGACTGAACAGAACTATAAGCACGGTCAGATGGGTCTGGCCTATGAGATCGTGATTAACTCAGATCCCTGTATCGCCTACCTGATGGAAGAGAACAGCGTCACTATGCAGGCGCTGGTGATGGCCCATGCCTGTTATGGACATAACTCCTTTTTTAAAGGCAACTATCTGTTCCAGACCTGGACTGATGCCAGTTCCATTATTGATTATCTCCTGTTTGCCCGTAATTACATTAGTGACTGCGAAGAAAAACACGGCATTGATCAGGTGGAAGATATCCTCGACTCCTGCCATGCCCTGATGAATTTTGGTGTAGACCGATATAAACGTCCCGAGAAAATCTCCATCGCCGAGGAGAAAATACGTCAGGAAGAGCGGGAAGCCTACTTACAATCTCAGGTAAACGACCTGTGGCGTACCGTGCCTAAATCTCAAGAAAAATCAGAGCAGGAGAAAATCCGCTTCCCTACCGAGCCTCAGGAAAACCTGCTGTACTTTATTGAAAAACATGCGCCGTTACTTGAGCCGTGGCAGCGGGAAATTGTGCGTATTGTGCGTAAGGTGAGCCAGTACTTCTACCCTCAGAAACAGACTCAGGTAATGAACGAGGGCTGGGCAACCTTCTGGCACTACACCATACTTAACCACCTTTATGACGAAGGCATAGTAACAGATAAGTTTATACTGGAGTTTCTGCATAGCCATACCAATGTGGTGGCACAACCTCCATACAACAGCCCTTACTACAGTGGCATTAACCCTTATGCGTTAGGCTTCGCTATGTTTCAGGATATACGCCGGATTTGCGAAGACCCGACCGATGAAGACAGAGAGTGGTTCCCGGATCTCGCTGGTTCAGACTGGCTGGATGCGGTTCATTTTGCCATGCATAACTTTAAGGATGAGAGCTTTATCAGCCAGTACCTGTCACCTAAGCTGATGCGCGATTTTAAGTTATTCGCTGTACTGGATGATGACAGAAAGAACTTTATCGAAGTGAGCAACATACACGACAGTACCGGCTACCGTATGATCCGCGAGAGGCTGGCAGCTCAATACAATCTGAGTAACCTTGAACCTAATATTCAGGTGTGGAATGTAGATGTGCGCGGTGATCGCTCTATGATTCTGCAGTATGTTCCCCATGACAGAATTCCTTTAGCGGATGGCCATGAGGAAGTAATGAAACACCTGCACCGGCTATGGGGCTTTGATGTCGTGTTGGAAGAGTTAACGGAAACCGGCCGGAGAAATATTCTCAGCGCCTGCCCTCCCCGTACCGAGGCGAGCTAAAAACGAAAAACCGCATTAATTTAATGCGGTTTCTCTTTATCTGGCTAGCCTATTTCTGCCGTGGCTCTAGGTCTATCTCTCTGTGTTGTCCTTCTATTTTCCAGTGTTCATTCGGATCAAACACCTCATCACAAATATCAATGGAAAAGCCCATTTCAGCCACCTCTTTCAGGGTAAGATTATCGGCTAAGTTGGCTATTTCTCCCTTTTGATTATGCAGTTCCAATATACCCAAGTGACCTCAAAATGCAGTATTCAGAGCTTCATCAAGGTGTTCAGTTCAAGGAAGATAACTGTAGGAATGGCGCTCCCTTTCAAAGTTATCTGACACAGAAATGGGCGCCTTGATGAGCTCCCGAAGGGCGAGTTATATTGGCTCCTGCTCTGTGTTACTGATTCTTACCGTAGAATGACTATGGCTTCAAATCAGTGCCTTGATCAGAAGCCAATATATTCTCGCTGAAAACGCATCTTGAGGTTACTTGGGTATAACCACTCCCACAAACGAATGTGTACACTAATAACTATAGTTGCTATCCAACTATTAACAATCAACTCAATTAAATATTTTGAGTAAAAATAAAGGAGCGTTTCCGCTCCTCTACTCTGTTTATTGACCGGCGACTATTTTTCTTACCAGCTCTAAATCTTCAGGTGTATCAACTCCTGCAGGCGGAGCTTCTAGTGCTACTTCAACGTGGATTTTCTCGCCATACCAAAGCACTCTGAGTTGTTCCAGACACTCTATCTTCTCAAGAGCGCTCGGCTGCCAGTTTATATAGGTATTAATAAAACCGGCACGATAAGCGTAAATGCCGATATGTCTCATCAGCGGCTGCTCTATCTGCTTCTTGTCATCGCTGAAGTTATCTCTGTCCCATGGAATGGTTGCCCGGCTGAAATAGAGGGCATAGCCGTCTTTGTCCGCGACCACTTTAACCGCATTGGGGTTAAACACCTCTGACTCATGTTCAATCTCAACAGCTAATGTCGCCATAGGCGCAACACTGGAAGCGAGATTCTCTGCCACCTGACGAATATTACCCGGAGGAATCAGCGGCTCATCGCCCTGAACATTAACGATAATCTGTTGCTCATCAAGGCCCATTTTCGCCACAACTTCAGCAAGACGCTCTGTGCCTGACTCATGATCCGGCGAGGTCATACACACAGTAGCACCAAACTTTTTAGCGGCCTGTTCAACTCTTTGATCATCAGTAGCGATAATAACCTGATCCGCACCGGACTTAACTGACTGCTCATAAACCCATTGAATCATGGGTTTGCCGCCAATATCGGCTAAAGGCTTACCCGGCAAACGGGTTGACTGATAACGTGCAGGAATAACAACGGTAAAAGACATTATCTCCCCTCGTCCATATCCAGTGATCTCGCCTCAAACTCAAGAAGTACCGGAATTCCCTCTTTTATCGGATAAGCTAACCGGTCGAATTTACAGACAAGTTCTTGTTTCTTAGCATCAAAGGTCAGTTTTCCTTTGCAAAGAGGACAGGCAACAATTTCAAGCAGACGGTGATCCATAACTTTCCCTAACTTCTAATATTTTCTTAATAATTTTTGTTTGTTCGTTTGCAGAGAAACTAGCAGATACAGGTAAGTACCACCAGTTTTCCTTAGCATAAAATGCACACTTAACCGCATCTTTCTCCGTCATAATGACGTTTTTTCCTGCGGCTTCAAGGGGTTCAATCTGAGCAGGCTGAAAATCCTGATGATCGGCAAATCCCTGAGTTTTTACCAGATCTGCACCAAGGGCTTTCAGGGTTTTAAAGAACCGCGGCGGGTGGCCGATTCCGGCAAAGGCGACTAACGAATCCAGATCAGCAACAGGTCTCTCTTCACCTGTGAGCAGATTTACAGCCAGACCCGGTGACAGTGACATGGCAATTTCATCTGAACCAGCGGCATTACCATTGGCAATAACAAAGTCGACACTCTCCAGTCGATCCAAACCTTCTCTTAAAGGCCCTAAAGGAATATGGTGTTGATTGCCAAAACGACGTACGCCGTCCACTACCACCAGTTCAATATCCCGGTCGAGGGCATAGTGCTGTAAGCCATCGTCAGTAACGATAATATCAACATCCTGCTTAAGCAGGGCTTTTACGGCATTTGCCCTTTTAGGATCAACCGCGACAGGAGCCCCGGTACGCTGAAAAATCAGCATGGGTTCATCACCACAGGCTTTTGTTGAGGTTCCCTTATCCACCAGCAACGGGTATGAATCCGCTTTTGCCCCGTAACCACGCGATACCACTCCCGGTTTCAATCCGAGTGCCTGAAGCTGCTCTACCAGCCAGATAACGACCGGAGTTTTGCCGTTACCCCCGGCGGTAATGTTACCGACCACCACAACGGGAACAGGCGCTTTGTAGCTTAGCTCCCTTTGCTGCAGAAATTTATCTCTTCTGGCATTGGCAATCAATTTGTAAAGGGCACTCAGCGGCCTTAGCAAAGGCCACAGAATAAGACCGAGAAAATGATTTTGATACCAGATCTTTTCAACCATGCAGACTACTCACCAAACTGAATTCTGTGCAGTTGGGCATAGGCGCCATCTTTAATGTTAATCAGTTGCTGATGACTGCCCTGCTCAATTATCTCACCTTCATCGACAACCAGAATCTCATCTGCCTGTTCAATGGTAGATAAGCGATGGGCAATAACCAATACGGTTTTGTCCTTTTGCAGCTCTTCCAGTGCTGCCTGAATCGCTCTTTCTGATTCCGTATCCAGCGCCGAGGTTGCTTCATCCAGAATCAATACCGGAGCATCGCGCAGAAGCGCACGGGCAATGGCGATACGTTGGCGCTGACCACCGGACAGGCTGGCACCGTTTTCACCAATTACCGTATCAAAGCCTTGATCCATGTTGTTGATAAACTCAGTGGCGTGAGCCAGTTCAGCCGCCTTCATAATCTGCTCACGGCTATACTCTTTATCCGCGGCGTAAGCGATATTATTCGCAATGGTGTCGTTAAACAGGTGGACATTCTGGGAAACCAAGGCGAAATGTTGTCGCAGGTTAGCTAGCTGATACTCCTGTACATTTTTGTCATCCAGTAATATCTCACCGGAGTCTACATCATAAAAGCGGGTAAACAGGTTGGCGATTGTACTCTTACCTGAGCCGGAGCGACCAACAAGAGCGAGTGTTTTTCCAACCGGAATATCAAAACTGACCTTGTTCAGTGCCGGTTTTTCTTTGCCTTGATAAGTAAAGGTAACATCCTTCACCGACACCTTGCCTTCAGCGCGTTCAGTTTTATAACTACCGCTATCTTTTTCGGTTTCCAGATCCATCAGTGCAAACAGAGTCTGGCTGGCCGCCATACCTGTCTGGAACTGAGAAGTTACATTGGTTAGTGCCTTAAGGGGGCGCATCAGACCAAACATGGCCGAGAATACGACACCAAAGGTTCCCGGCGTAAGGGTATCGCGGATTTCATCAATACTGGCCAGATACAGCACCACAACTAGCGCAACAGAAGCAATAAGCTGAATAACCGGGTTGGCCATTGCCTGCGCGGCTACCAGCTTCATCGACTGCTGACGCATCTTATTGCTGACATTATCGAAACGGCTACGCTCTACATCTTGTCCGCCGTAGCTTAATACCACTTTGTGCCCTTTCAGCATCTGCTCGGAAGAGGTGGATACCACACCCATAGCGGTCTGAATATTTTTAGATATTTTGCGGAAGCGTTTTGACACCACACCAATAGCAACTGCTACAACCGGGGCAATGACCAGCAGTACCAGTGACAACTGCCAACTGTTCCAGAACATCAGCACCAAAAGGCCGATAATACTGGCCCCCTCTCGCACGATACTAACTAACGCACGACTGGTGGCGGCAGAAACCTGCTCGGAATCATAAGTAATACGGGACAGTAAAGCCCCCGTCGATTCACGGTCAAAAAAGCTCACCGGCATCTGCATAAAATGATTAAACAGAGCCCGTCTCATTCGCATCACAACATGACCGGAGACCCATGAAAGACAATAGGTAGAAACGAATCCACTCAACCCCCTCACTATCATCGCAGCAAAGATTATCAGGGGAAGTACTTTCAGAAAGTCGCTTTCCACATCACCAAAGCCTTCATCAAGAAGCGGTTTCAGCAGCGAAAGCATATAAGTATCGGATACTGCGTTGATTATCAGAGCAATGACTGCGGCAATAAGGCCCGCTTTATAGTCTCTGATATAGGTCCACAAACGTTTGAAAGTCTGCAGGGTTGTCTCATCATGTTGTTCTGACATAGAAATGCATTGTTTTTCGGCACAATAATCTGCCTATTCTACTCCCTTCCTCAGCATCTGCCTATACCAAGCCAGAGATTGTGTCGCTCTTAATTGTCTAACCCTGAAGCCCCTGCGGGAAAAATGGACTATTATCTGACCAGAATGGCCGGTATCCAGCAGTTCAACACCTAGTGATGAATAGCGCGCGGTTACCTTCTTGTTTGGCAACTCCCAGCGCCCGTCTCTGGCGGCAGAAGCAATGGCCAGTGAAGGAGATACAGCGCGGATAAAGCCCGACTTTGATGAACTATTACTGCCATGGTGAGGAACGATCAAAATATCAGCGCTGATTTTTTCCGGCTGCTGGGCCAGTATCAGTTCACTTACCGCATCAATATCACCGGTCAGCAAGACGCCGGATACGCCGTCACTGATGTGAATAACACAGGAGTGAGGGTTGTAGGCACGCGATACCATTTTCGGCGGCCAGAGCACTTTAAAATCCAACCCCCGCCACTGCCACATGGTATCCCTGACACAAGGCTGATAGCCGCCGAGGTACTGGCTGGCAAACCTAGTTGCCGGATTTAACCGCTGCTCAATCACCTTTCTGCCTCCTGCATGATCCGAATCCAGATGACTGAGAATTAGTCCATCCAGATTTCTGCTGCCCAAACGTTCCATAACGGGAATCACCACTGATTCAGCAATACTGCCGCGGGGCCATGCATCACCAGTATCATAGAGAATAAATTTTCCCTGCTTCTCAATAAGCAGCGACAAGCCATGACCTACATCCAAAACATTGAGCTGCCACTCAGTACTTACCGGTTCACTGTTATGCTCAGGCTCTCTCAGCCAGAGAAAAGGCAAAACGATAGCTATAAGTGCATTATTCACTCCCGCTGGCATCACTCCCCTGACCAATAAAACCACTATCAGAACAAGAGCAGTAAGCGCCAGTTCAGCAGGCATCGCCTGCCAGCCATCCATAGAAAAACCAATCGCCCACACAACCGGCTGCAACAAAAGATCAGCCAAACTCCAGAGCAAAAGCGATAACTCAGCAGTAATGGCACTAAGTAGCAGGGAGAGAAAAATCACCGGTACGACAATAAAGCTAAACCAGGGTATAAATATCAGATTGTAAACGGGGGAAAACAGACTGATACCGTCAAACAACAGTAAAGTAGAAGGCAGCAAAAGCAAAAAAAGCCCTGCCTGAAGCTTGATAGAAGCTATAAGTTTGCTGCCAGCCTGAATAGAAGGAACTTCAAGTAACATAAATATTGCACCGACCGCAGTAAAAGACATCCAGAAACTGGCAGAGAGAACCGACATAGGTGCAGAAAACAGAATCACAGCAACCGTCAGCCACAGTTTTAACCATGAGCTGTAGTTCATCCGGACAATGGTACAGAGGGAAAATATCAGGCACATAACTAAGGCTCGCACGGTCGGCAGACTAAAACCGGCCAGCCATGCGTAACCACAAGCTGAGAGAACACCACTAAAAACAGGCAACCAGTAAAGCGCCGGAATAACTAACCTCAACCCCCACCCCAGATACCAGCCAGACAAATAAGCAATACCAATATGTAAACCTGAAATCGCCACCAGGTGGATCAGGCCGCTCTGCTTAAGTTGTTGCCACAGTCCGGAACTGATATGGCTTCTGTCAGAAAAACTGAGCGCCAGTAGTATCCCCGCAGAGTCGAGTTTCTCAGTAACACGAAATACCCTTTGCTGTAACCAT
This sequence comes from Vibrio sp. SCSIO 43137, assembly GCF_028201475.1. Classification (NCBI taxonomy): domain Bacteria; kingdom Pseudomonadati; phylum Pseudomonadota; class Gammaproteobacteria; order Vibrionales; family Vibrionaceae; genus Vibrio; species Vibrio sp. SCSIO 43137. The sequence goes on from NZ_CP116383.1 coordinate 2,050,069, forward strand.
GCCCTGACTGAGTCACTCTGCTCCAGTCTTACACTTTTACTGTTATCACTGACAACGGCTTTTCCCTGCCAGTTTTGACTCAGATAATATTTTTCTTGATCGAATCCGGCCTGATTTAACTTTCCGTTTACCTTTTTTAGCTTAATATCCAGATTCCAGCGTTCGCCAAGCAGCAGTTTTAACGATTCGCCGGTAAACAGTTTTACCTGAGGCTGAAAAACGGCCGCCAGTTTTTGGTCATTTATTTTCTCAATGATAATTAAATATTCATATCCGTGACTTATTTGATCAAAAAAGCTGTTAACACGAGCATTTATGTTAATATCCTCACCTGCTTGGAAGAGGTTTTCGATTTTTTTCTGAAATAGATAGTTGTGTGAGAGAACAACACAAAACGCCAGAAACAGCGGATGAGTCCATTTCAGAGAAGAAAAACGCAGGCTTGCAAGGGAATAGAGCAGTAAGGCGAACAACCAACGCCAGTCCGGGGCAATTCCGGTATGGACTAGAAACAGCACAGACAGATTGAAAAGAACCAGATTCCAGTAGTTTACAAAGAGAGTCATTTTCCCCAATGCCGAAGAAGTTTATACAACGCTTTATGCCAGACCATGACGTAATCAAACGTCAGAAAGCACTCCGCATTTTTGGCAACGTGCTTTACAACCCTAATTTGTGGTGCCTGAACCGGAGATCCGCTTCCGGCGCTTTTGCTCTCGGGCTGTTTATGGCCTTTGTTCCCCTGCCAAGCCAGATGATTATGTCTGCAGGAATGGCCATTGTTCTCGGCGTTAACCTGCCTCTTTCTGTTGCTCTGGTCTGGGTCAGTAATCCGGTTACTATGCCGATCATGTTCTACTTCTGTTACAAAGTCGGCGCACTTATTCTTCATACCCCTTCACAGCAGTTTCACTTTGAATTGTCATGGGACTTCATCATGAATCAGATGAGCACCATTGGCCCCCCTTTCCTGCTGGGTTGTCTGGTATGTGGTATCGCCTGCTCTCTAATCGGCTATTTCGGTATCAGGGGGTTGTGGCGATACTCAGTCGTACGTAGCTGGCAGCAGAGACAAGTAAGATAGAAGAAATCAGCCATTATGGGCGTAAAAGATTAAGGCCACACAACGGAGTTAAAACTCTCTTTGTGTGGCCTTGTTATTTGTGACATTTAATCTGGATGCAAATCTCAGAAGTGAAGCCGCATCTACTTAGAACTTAATACTCTGGCCGGGTTCATCTGGCTGGCCTTCTGAGCCGGATACCAGGTAGCCAGCAAGCTAAGAATAATCGCCGTTGCTGAGACAACCAGGGTGTCAGCGGGACTGACCTGCGACGGTAAGAAATCAACAAAATAGATATCGCCTGACAGGAACTGATGTCCGATAGCATGTTCCAGCGCTTTAATCAGGCCGGTTAAGTTACTGGCCACCACCACACCAATTATACTACCGGCAATACTGCCGAGCACTCCGGACAACACCCCTAGCCAGATAAAAATACGCTTAATCAGCCCGTCTGTTGCCCCCATGGTTCTCAGAATAGCAATTTCAGCCGCTCTGTCTTTTACAGCCATCATCAAAGTAGAAACAATATTAAAGCAGGCAACACCAATCACCAGCACCATCACCAGATACATAATGGTTCTCACCAGTTGAATATCTCGGTAGAGAAAACCGTACTTCTGCTTCCAGCTCTTCAGATAAACATAGACATCCAGATTCCGGCCCACTTCCCTGACGATGGAAGGCGCATTGAGTACGTCTGTGGTCTTAATAGCAACACCGGTGACTTTATCGCCTGAACGGCTGTACTCCTGAGCATCAGACATAGGGATCAGTGCCAGAGAATGGTCAATCTGGCCAGCCAGAGAGAGAATACCACTCACCTTAAGGCGAATACGTCTCGGTGCCTGAACCTTAGTAACGGAGCGCCCTGAACTGGTAGGAATCATTAAGGTGACATAGTCCCCCTTTGTCAGCCCCAGATTATCGGCAATACCCTTGCCCAGAATGACCTGCTTTTCGCCGCCTTTCAGGTTCTGCCAGGCATCGTCCTGAATATAGCTGGCCAGACTGGAGACTCCTGACTCAAGTGAAGGCACAACCCCCCTCACTTCAATGGCTTTAATTTTCTGACCTTTTTCCGCAAGGGCGGTAAAACGCACATAAGGAGCAGCTGCTTCGACTTTGCTGTGCCCGACCGCTTTTTCAGCTACCTTCTGCCAGTTTTCAATGCCGCTGTTTACGCCTTCAAACTCACCATGAGGAATGACGGAGAGAACCCGGTTCTGCAGCTCACGCTCAAAACCATTCATGGCCGAAAGGCCGATAATAATTACCGCAACACCAACGGCAATGCCTATGGTCGAAGAGACTGAGATAAAAGAGACCAGTTTGTTTCTCTGTTTGCCCCGGCTAAAGCGGCGGCCGATAAGAAAAGATAAAGATGAAAACACGTTACTTATCCCCGCCTCCGGTCAGCAATCCGTCTTGCATATGCAGTTGTCTTTCCATCTTGCCAGCCAGCTCACCATCATGGGTCACCACCAGAAAAGCGGTGCCTGATTCCCGGTTTAGCTCGCGCATTAACTCATAGATAGAGAGTGCTGTGTTGTGGTCAAGATTACCGGTCGGTTCATCCGCCAACACCAGATCCGGGCTGTTAACCAGAGCTCTTGCGATAGCCACACGCTGACGCTCACCACCTGACAGCTCTGACGGCCTGTGTTCAAGGCGGTGATCTAATCCGACTCGTCCCAGCAAATCACGCGCTTTCTGTTTGGCCTTTTCGCTACTCTCACCGCCAATAAGCAGTGGCATAGCGACGTTTTCCAGTGCAGAAAAGTCAGCCAGCAGATGATGGAACTGGTAAACAAAACCGATATGGCGGTTGCGCAGCTTAGCCTGCTTATTAGCGGAAAGCTTCGCCAGATCTTGCTCGAGAAACTGAACTTCTCCTTCGCTGGCATCATCAAGGGCACCAAGAATATGTAACAGGGTACTCTTTCCGGAGCCAGATGTACCGATAATGGAGACCAGCTCACCCTTGTCAATAGAGAAGCTCACCCCCTTCAATACTTCCGTCTCCATCGAACCTTCACGATAGGTTTTACGGATAGAATGACATTGTAGAAGATTACTCATATCTTAAAGCCTCAGCAGGGTTTACCGATGATGCGCGGTAGGAAGGGAAAAGGGTTGCCAGCAGACTAAGCAAAATGGCCAGCACAACAACAGAGATTATCTGAACAGGGTCAATAACAACGGGCAGATGACCACCAATAGCAAACAGCGCCACCCCCATTGCCTGTAGTATCTGATTCAGGTTACTTGCCAGCAAAACACCCAGCCCGCCACCAACCAGTGCACCGATAACGCCGCTACTGGCTCCCTGTACCATAAACAGAGCCATAACCTGACGGTTTGTCATACCCTGAGTTTTCAGAATGGCTACTTCGGATTGCTTCTCCATCACCACCATAATCAGCGCAGAAATAATATTGAATGCTGCGACGCCGACAATCAGGCCCAGCATCAGCCCCATCATGTTTTTCTCCATTCGTACCGCCTGAAACAGCTCGCCTCTCTGCTCACGCCAGTCACTCCAGTGCCAGCCGTCAGCAAGTGGGGTTGTTGCCAGTTCAGATACCACAAATGGATCATCAAGAAACAGCCGCCAGCCGGAAATCGTACCGGGGCGGTACTTCATCAGTTTGGCAACATCATCCATATGGCCAATCATCAGTTGTGCATCCACATCTGATCCTGTGTTAAACAGGCCGGCAACGGTAAAGTTACGTTGGCTGGGAATTCGTCCCAGAGGGGTAAACTGACTAGCGCTAGTAACCATTAGCCTGACCTTATCACCAACCGTCACCCTGAGATTACGAGCCAATGTATGACCGAGAAAGACTCTGTACTTGCCCGGTTGCAGAGTGTCCAGAGTTCCCGACAGAAGATGATCAGAAATAGGGTCACTATCCAGAGGCTGGATGCCTATTAACATACCGGCAGAGAGCTGAGCCGGACTTTGAATAACCGCTTCGCTACGCACAATGGGCGCAGTCTGAACAACATGTGGCAGTTGTTCAATAAATTCCGGTACCTGCTGTTGCAGGGCAGTTTTATTATCAGTCTGAGAAATCACCGCCTGCGGCAACACGCCCAATATTCGCCCTTTTAACTGAGACTCAAAGCCATTCATAACCGAAAGCACGGTAACCAGAGAGAGCACTCCGATGGTAATACCAAGGGTAGACATAAGTGAGACAAAACGGCTGAACCTGTCACCTGAGCGCCCTCTGAGGTAACGAAGTCCGATATAGACCGAAACAGGATGAAACATAGATAAAAACCAAAATAAAATCAGCCCATAATGTAACGGTTAACGTCGCCCGTTTATAGGTTTATTTGGCAGAAATACAAACAAAAACAGGATTTTCCTACAATAGTAACGGGAGTTTTCTTGCTATGTTGGCTTAGTTGGCGATAATCAGAGAATTAGCCTGCCAGAAATCCTACTCTGGTGAACACAAGGAATCATGGTATGGACCAGCAAGAATTTTTTACTGTACACCACAAACTGACTGTTAACGTTGAGCCGTTAGCTGCCGACTTTGTGCTGCCGGAACAAAATATATTCGTTTCAGAAATTCCCGCTCCCTTTATTGTTGCCAGCGAGTTTAGTCAGGTAGACACGCTGGCGGAAAGGGCCATGAGCGAGCTTAAAAACAGTGACTTTAAACACCTGATTCAACTTATCGATCACCAGAACGGCAAGCTTAACCTGCTACTGACTTTTATGCTTGCCCAGCAGGATGATGAGAGCATTCGCAGTATTACCACCCGTTTCGGCGCCAGTCAGTTTACCTATATCGCACCTAAACAACTGGAAGTGGGGCAACTTGCCCGGGTAAAACTGTTTCTTGACCATCCGCCGGCCGCGATTTACTGCTATGCCAAGGTGGTTGAATGCGCCGAAGGCGAGCAGGGTTTTGAGGCTACCCTTACCTATAGCCTGCTTAGAGAACAGGATCAGGATTTACTGATTAAAGCAGCCCTGTACCAACAGCAAAAACTTTTACGACAACGCTCTAAAGAACGCGAAAACCAATAATTAAACATGTCTACAACAGAACTTTTCTCTTTAGTCGCCCCGGCAAAAGCGGGCGATAAAAAACACGTCGGTCAGCTAACGGGAGCCGCTCTCTCAGTGGCCATTTCAGAACTGGCTGACCAACATGCAGGCCACACTCTTCTGGTGGTACCCGATCCCCAACTGGCGCTAAAACTACTTGGCGAAGTGGAGCAGTTCAGCAGCAATGAAGTGTGCCTGTTCCCCGACTGGGAAACCCTGCCCTACGACAACTTCTCGCCTCATCAGGATATTATTTCAGACCGTATTGCGCGCTTGTACCAGCTTCCGACACAAAATCACGGCATTACCATTGTTCCGGTAAGCACCCTGCTGCAAAGACAATCCCCGCGTGATTTCCTGATGCAGCATACCCTGATGGTAAAAACCGGTGATAACTACTCACTGGACAGGCTGAGAATGCAACTGGAGAAATCAGGTTACCGGCACGTTGATCAGGTATTCGGCCCGGGTGAGTACGCCAGCCGTGGCTCTATTATTGACCTTTACCCTATGGGGAGCAGTGACCCGTTCCGTATCGACTTCTTTGATGATGAGATAGATACCATCCGCACCTTTGATCCGGAAAGCCAGCGAACCATTGACGATATTCAGGAGATCAGGCTGCTTCCTGCTCATGAGTTTCCTACCAGCAAACAAGCCATTGAAGAGTTCAGAAACCGCTGGCGTCAGCAGTTTGAGGCACGCAGAGAGCCTGAATCCGTCTATATGCAGGTGAGTAAGGGCACATGGCCGGCCGGCATTGAGTACTGGCAACCACTGTTTTTCGACCAGACCGAAACCTTGTTCGATTATCTTCCGGACGGTACTCAGCTACTGAGTGTTGGTGATATTGAGAGCGCCGTTGATACCTTTTTACAGGACGTCGCTTATCGCTATGAACAGCGAAGTGTTGACCCGTTGCGTCCGCTGCTTAAGCCGGATGTGCTCTGGCTGGATAAAGAGAAGCTATTCACTCAATTTAAACTTCTGCCGCAGGTTCGCTTGCAGACAGAAGCCGTTAAGGAGCAAGTTGGCCGTATTAACCCTGAGATATCTTCTCTTGGCGAACTGCATGTTCAGCATAAGAGTAAAGAGCCACTCTCTGCCCTGCGCCAGTTTATTGAAAGCTTTACTGGTAAGGTTATCTTCTCCGTTGAATCAGAAGGCCGCCGTGAAGCCCTGCTTGAGCTACTGACACAAATTAAACTAAAACCTGTTGAGACCGGCTCCCTGAAAGAGGCAATTTCCGCACAACACAAGTTCAGTATGATTCTGGGGGCGGCTGAGCACGGTTTTGTTCACAGTTCACCAGATTTTGCCCTGATATGTGAAAGTGACCTGCTGGGCGACCGCGTCATTCAGCGCAGACGTAAAGACCGTAAAGCAGTCAACAGCGATACGGTTATCCGTCATCTTGCCGAGCTAAAACCGGGACAGCCGGTAGTTCACCTTGACCACGGTATCGGCCGTTATATCGGCCTGCAGACTTTGGAAGCTGGTGGGTTAAAGACAGAATATGTGACTCTTGAATATCAGGACGAAGCGAAACTGTATGTTCCTGTTGCTTCCCTGAACCTGATCAGCCGCTATTCAGGCGGTGCTGAGGACGGAGCACCAATTCATAAGCTGGGCGGTGAAGCCTGGAGCAAAGCGAGAAGAAAAGCGGCGGAAAAAGTACGTGACGTTGCCGCTGAACTGCTGGATGTTTACGCCAAACGGGAGCTCAAGCCGGGCTTTAAATTTGAGCTGGACCGCGGACAGTATGCCACCTTTAAAGCCAGCTTCCCCTTTGAAGAGACAGATGATCAGGCGACAGCGATTAACGCGGTTATGTCGGATATGTGTCAGGCCAAAGCGATGGACAGACTGGTTTGTGGTGATGTTGGTTTTGGTAAAACAGAAGTCGCCATGCGGGCGGCGTTTGTCTCTACCGATAACGGTAAGCAGGTAGCGGTACTGGTTCCTACTACCCTGCTGGCTCAGCAGCATTTTGAAAACTTCCGCGACCGTTTTGCTAACCTGCCTATCCGGGTTGAGGTACTTTCCCGCTTTAAATCTGCCAAAGAACAGAAGCAGATTATGCAGGACACGCAGGACGGTAAGGTAGACATTCTTATCGGCACTCACAAGTTGTTACAAAGTGACATCCGCTTTAAAGACCTCGGACTGCTTATTGTCGACGAAGAGCACAGATTTGGTGTCCGTCAGAAAGAGAAAGTGAAGGCCATGCGTGCCGATGTCGATATTCTGACCCTGACGGCAACGCCAATTCCCCGCACGCTGAATATGGCCATGAGCGGTATGCGCGATCTGTCCATCATTGCCACGCCTCCGGCACGACGACTGGCGATTAAAACCTTTGTCCGTCAGCAAGATGATGCTGTGATAAGGGAAGCTGTTTTACGTGAAATTATGCGCGGCGGTCAGGTCTATTTCCTGCACAATCAGGTAGAAACCATTGAGAAAGTGGCGGAAGATCTGGCTAAGCTGATTCCCGAGGCAAGGGTAACCACTGCCCACGGCCAGATGCGGGAACGGGAACTGGAGCGGGTGATGAACGATTTCTATCATCAGCGCTTTAACCTATTGGTCTGTACCACCATTATTGAAACCGGCATCGATGTGCCTACCGCCAATACCATTATTATGAACCGTGCCGACAACCTTGGTCTGGCGCAGCTTCATCAGCTACGTGGCCGGGTCGGACGTTCCCACCATCAGGCTTATGCCTATTTGCTGACGCCACACCCGAAAGCGATGAGCAAAGATGCTATTAAACGCCTTGATGCTATCGCTTCGCTGGAAGATCTTGGTGCCGGATTCACGCTGGCGACCCATGACCTTGAAATCAGAGGCGCAGGTGAACTGCTTGGTGACGAACAGAGTGGCCAGATTCAGTCTATCGGCTTTACCCTGTATATGGAGATGCTGGAACAGGCCGTTGAAGCCCTCAAGGAAAGTAAAGAGCCTTCACTGGATGAGCTGTTAAAAGAGCAGACAGAAGTGGAGCTTAGATTACCTGCCCTGCTTCCGGACGACTATATACCGGATATCAATACCCGCCTTTCCATGTACAAACGCATTGCCAGTGTGAAAAACCGTGATGAACTGGCGGAGATGAAGGTAGAACTGATAGACAGATTTGGCCCGCTTCCCGATGCAGCAAAAAACCTGCTCTCAGTAAGTGAGGTGAAAATCGAAGCGGCCAAAATTGATATCAAGAAAATCGAGGCACACGGAAAAGGCGGTTATATTGAGTTTTATCCCGATGCCGGAATCAACCCAATGTTTCTGGTAAAACTGTTGCAGACTCATCCGACTAAGTTTGCAATGGAAGGGCCGACCAAGCTGAAATTATCCGCTGCTCTGGAAGACAGAAGAGAGAGAATTCTGTTTATCTCTGATTTGATTGAACAATTTCAGCAAAATAGAATGCCAAAAACAGCGTAATTGGTAATATATACCCAAGTAGCCTCAAATGCAGAATTCATCGCGGCATCAAGGTTACTTGAGTATACTCATAACAGAACTAAATCAGGGTTGGCGGAAACATAAATCAGCCAGCCTCTTTGGAGTCAAAATGAAAAAACTGATCCTGTTAATGCTCGCGATTTGTACACTACCGGGTTATGCAGCAGAACGACAATTTGATATTGAACTTATCGTGTTTAAACGCGCCGTTGATCCCGAACAGGTAAGCGAAACATGGCCGACAGTTCTGCCCGCTATTGATGACAGCAGCGCAGGCGAGTTCTGGGATGCTACCTATCTGGAAGAAAAGAAAGCCAGCGATCTTTCAACGGAAAAAGAGAACTTTCAGTTAACGGATCAGGCAGGTAAGCTGATTAATCACGCCGGTTTTGAAGTACTGCTGCACAGAGTATGGCGACAAGGCGACGAAGGTAAAAAAGCGGCGCCTAAATTTCATATTCGCGCCGGTAAAGATTACTCAAAAGAGTTTAACCGTGACGGCAGTGAAAAAATTCAGTTCGCAGATATGACCGATGCCAATGGTGAACCTCTGACAGAGCAGACCATTGATAACCCTCTGTATGAGCTGGACGGTGTTATTCAGGTTTATGTTCAGCACTACCTGTTCCTTGAAGCACAACTGGATTTAAAAGCACCGGGTATCCGCGAAGTGGTGCTTGAAGATAAGCAGCTTGAACTGAGTGAAACGGAATCGGACGATACGGTACAGATTGGTAACTTCGAGCAGATCTCTCCTACGGTTCAGGTAGAACGTTTCCTGAAGAGCTATCGTTTAGATCAAAAGCGCCGTATGCGAAGTAGCGAAACCCATTATATTGATCACCCGTTAATGGGGATCATAATTCAGGTACGAAAAGTAAAACAGACCGCTCAATAACAGTAAAGCTCCCGTCAGGGAGCTTTCTCTATGTCAGCCCGTTTGCAGGAGCTCCCCAGCCATGACACCGGATTTTGAGATATTTACCAACAGACTGCATCTTAGGATTCCGCACAGTGAAGAGTCTGCCTGTTTTGCTAATCTGGTAGCTGAATCTGACTCCCTGCACCGCTGGCTGGACTGGTGTCACGCCGATTTTGACCATAGGGATGCCAAGGATTTTATCGTAGTAAACCGGCTAAACTGGGTCAAAAACCTCTCTTACGGTTTTGCTGTAGTGGAACGCAGCAGTAACCAGTTCCTCGGAATGGTCGCGTTAACAGAGCTTCATCTCACTTCGAACATGGCAACGGTAGGTTACTGGATTGCCGACAAATATCAGAGAAAAGGTTATGCAAAAGAGGCGCTGGAAGCCATTATCGAGCTAAGCTTTGATCAGCTAAAACTTACCCGCCTCGAAGTTATCTGTGATCCCGATAACCAACCCAGCCACAATGTTGTTTTAAGTTGCGGAGCCGTTAAAGAAGGTATCGCGCGCAATCGCTATATGTTTGCCGGAAAGCCCCGGGACGGAGTGGTGTTCTCGTTTATTCCTTAAGCCGTTTACTTTTAGCCACTTAGTTAAAAGCCGGGTAGTCACCCCCGGCTTTACGTTCTGTTAGTGCAGTTTCAAGTTTGGCCTTAATACCCGGTTAATCCGTCCCACCAGCATCATCAGTCCGGTTTTAACCATGCCATGCAGAGCCATTTGATGCATTCGGTACAGAGAGATATACACCACGCGGGCAATCCTTCCTTCCACCATCATAGAACCTTTGGTCAGGTTCCCCATCAGGCTCCCAACGGTGGAAAAGCGGCTAAGAGATACAAGAGAACCGTGATCTTTATAGATATAAGCCTTTAGTGGTCTGTGATTTAACTTGGCAACAATGTTAGTGAATACAAGACTGGCCATCTGATGGGCAGCCTGCGCCCGTGGCGGGACAAAGCTTCCGTCAGCCTGAACACATTGAGCCAAATCACCGACAACAAAAATATCTTCATCGCGTGTGGTCTGAAGGGTCTCTTTTACCACCAGTTGGTTAATACGGTTAGTCTCTAATCCGGCGATATCGCGCATAAAGTCCGGCGCCTTAATACCGGCAGCCCATACCATTATGCTGGCTGGGATCTTCTCTCCTGACTTGGTCGTCAATCCGTGCTGATCGGCTTGTGTCACCATAGTAGAAGTACGCACATTAACCCCGAGCTTAGTCAGCTCCATATGAGCAGCTGAGGAGATTCTGCCCGGCAACGCAGGAAGAATTCGTTCACCGGCTTCCACCAGACTCACATTAAGCTTGTCGGAATCAAGATCGTCAAACCCGTATGTACGTAACTCTTTTACCGCGTTATGGAGTTCAGCGGAGAGCTCTACCCCGGTTGCACCGGCGCCGACAATAGCAATATCTACGCTGCCTTTACCCGAATTAGCGTGCAACTTAAGGAACTCGTTGTTCATATGGGTACGGAACTTATGCGCCTGATCCGGGCTATCAAGAAATATGCAGTGCTCACGCACACCCGGTGTATTGAAGTCGTTAGAGACAGAGCCAATCGCCATGACCAGAATATCGTAGTTCAGATTTCGCTCCGGCATAAGTAACTCACCATCTGAATCTCTGATCTCAGCTAAACGGATATGTTTGCTGTCGCGATCAATCTGTTCCAGTCTTCCTAAGCGAAAATTAAAATGGTGATTCTTGGCATGTGCGCGGTAGCTAAGGGCATCAACTCCGGCATCAAGAGAACCGGTAGCCACTTCATGCAACAGTGGTTTCCATAAATGGCTGGCGTTTTTGTCCACCAGCGTCACCTCTGCGCGGCCTTTTCTTCCCAGCGTATTGCCTAACTTGGTCGCCAGTTCAAGACCTCCGGCACCGCCGCCTACAATCACAATATGAGACATAAGCACACTCCCTCTATTCAAATGTTTAAAGCTGACAAATTAAATTATTTTTGATTTATTCAAATTTTGTTTAATTTGATTATAAGCGGCTTAACTCACTTGGCAAGAATAAGTTGATCTAGATCATAAATTTATTGTGAGAGCGGATAAAAGAAAGGCTCCGCCGGAATACAGAGCCTTTGCAGCAGACAACTAAAAAGTCATTAAGACTCTTTAAAAGCTTTAATTGCCTGAAGGTGCTGAGAGATTTTCTTGAATTTGTGAGTCTGAGTTTCATCCCAGACCAGCTGGTAGTAACTTTCTAACTCTTCAGCCGTTTGTTGGTTATTCAGGTCTTCATCTTGGGTAGACAAAATCACCAGACATTTACCCTGATTTTTGGAGCGATATTGGTCAACGCATTTAGTAGCAATATCTTCATACTCTTCCGGACGGTCGATCTTGCCCTGCATATTGTTTTCCGGATGCAGGTTAGGGTTAAAAATTACCTGCTTAATGCCGCACAAAAAGCCGATTCGTTCAGACCAGTAACCACCTAAGCCAACCCCACAGATAAGCGGATTATCATCGTCGGACTGCTCTATGGCCCTATGTACCTCTTTCAGCAGATGCTGCATATCGTGCTTTGGATGTAAGGTACTGTAATTAATAAATCTGACATCGGGGTCAATAAACTGAAGCTGCAAAACTTTTTCGTGGTTACCGGGACTTGTTGAATCAAATCCGTGTAGATAAATTATCATTATACTTCTCCCTGATCTGAGTCTCAGGTTCCTAAATTGCGTGGCTGGGGACTATCAGCCCTATTTAACATATAAAAACAGCCTGAGTCTGGTTAAATCTACCATGAAATCCGCTAATGTGAACGCTATAAACGGAATTTTATCTTTTGCTGACTAAAAAACCGTACCAGAAAGGTCAATCAGCCTGTTTTCCAGTTGCCTCGCCTCATCCAGATAGCTCTGCTGCTGCCAAAACTGGAAACCCAAATAGTACCATAGCATGGCCATAAACTGATGGCGGGGCTGCCACTGGTTCACTCCCATCAGCCAGATGTCGATATCTTCAATCTGCCTCAGCTTGCAGTAGTCTGCAACGGCATGAGGCATATTCAGACCAGCCAAATCAATGGTCATTGAGAGATCTAATCTGGGGTCGGCCACACCAGCGTACTCCCAGTCGATCACTTTTATCCCCTGCCGTGTCATCACCATATTGTATTGGCCTAAATCCATATGGCACAACACAGGTTCAACAGGCGGGATATTCGGCAACTCTCTCAGACGCTTATAGCAACGTTGCAGCTTGTCGCTTTTGTATTCTGAATTTAACTGATGCCAGTAGGCGTCAATTCTTGCCGTATAAGAGAACAGAGGTACCGGCTTATTATGAATATCAACGGAATGAATGCGGCAAATAGTGCCTATGAGTTCCGTATCACCAATAGGAATCGTGCCGACATCCCCTTCCAGCCATTCAACCAGCAAACCAGACTCCGTCAGCAATATAGGATCAGGCGCAAAATGGTGAGGCTTTAGCGATTCCAGAAGTTTATTTTCTCTGGCGCGGGAAAGGCCGAATCGGCTGGCAATCTGAGAGGCGGGGCGCCAAACGTAATGGGTTCCTCGCTGAGAGGTAATTTTCCAGCAACGATTGGTTAATCCGCCAGCCAGTGTTTCTGCAAAGGCCGGCGGCTCATCGAAGAAGTCATTCAGTGACAGTAGCGACTCATCAAGAGAGACCGCTTCATTCCAAGACATCCTTGCCACTGAACCTCCTTAGCTTCTTTATACATAAGTAAGAAGAATTATAATCCCAGCAAGCTTTTCTCTTGCTGTTTGCGGATTTCAGACTCATCGGCCCACTCTATCAGGCCTGTTTCCAGATCCATCAGTCTCATGGTCATCTTGTAGTAAACATCTTTTTTACTACCGTCCTGCTTCACTATGCTGGCCAGATTGCCGTACAGCATATATTGAGCACCGACCATCTTACCAAACTGAATGGCACTGCTCTGGTTAACCAGCTCGTCATTATTCTGGAAGTTCAGTTGCTTACGTACAGACTCAACCCGGCCCATATCGACAAAGCGGAACTTACCTGAGTTAAGCATTTTAGTACTTATGGTATCCGTGATGGATTCAGTATCAATATGCTCACTGGTTTTGTTCTTGATACGCTCAACAAAAACAATCGGTCTGTTGTCTCTCGTGATATAAGCAACTGAACCGGACATCAACATGCTGTCAGTCATCTCAGCGGCGATTTTTTGTAGATCCGTTGAGCCAAAATCTATGGTCGTTGTCTCCGCTTCCTGCGCATCCCCGTAACTTACCGTGTTAGAACAGCCACCTAAAACCACAGCTAAACCTAATAGAGCTATAACACCTTTTTTCATTACTGTTCCTTATTTATCTGCTTGGCGAATTTGAACGCGAAACTGTTTACCATTCGGATTAATTGAGACCTCTGAAATCGATAATGTTTCAAAGCCTCTTACTATTTTTTGTTTCCATGCACTCTGTTTAGAGTTCACTTCAAGTCCTTCATTGTCATACCAGTAAAAACGATACTGTATATTTTGATCGGCTTTATACTGACTGGTCAGGGTGATTACCCCTCTGGCATGGCCATCCACTTCTGCGGTAGCGATATTTTCAATCAGCAGTCTGCCGCCCAGAACATTGTCTCCAAACATAACGTTCTGAGACTTACCGTCTACCCTTAAGCCTGAAGTATTTTTAGCACAGCCAACCAGTGCGGCTGCCATTAAAAGCGCAAATGCTATTTTTTTCATCAGATATTCCCCAACTGTTTGTGCCAGATTGTTGAACTGTCACCTTGCCGCGACATCCAAACCAAAATCGTTTGATCGGGTTTGGTTGTTACTTTATAAGCCTGACCGGAAAAACTCAGTGTGTGCTCTCCCGGTGAAACCACTTTGCTATTGCTGTAAACCTGAGCAGGAAGTGTCTGCCAGCCCCTTGTATCTGGTTGTTCTGTCAGAACATTCCATACATTCATTAGCAAGTTACCCACTTCATTATTTCTGCTGGTCTCCCGCCGGATCTGCTCCTTGGAAACCACACGTAGTGCCTGACGGATCAGAATCGATGGCATTCGCTCAGTGAGATCCTGCTGAGCCATCAGATTAACATCAACAAGTTTAGATTTGGTAAACGCCTTGCCGTCTAGCTTAATGTTAGCAAACGACTGACTAGCCTGTTGCGGATAATAAGGCACCGCCATTGAATAGTAGGCCAGACTCCCCTGAGAATAGATTGGCAGAGAGAATTCCCAACCCTGCTTAGCCAGCACGACACCCTGCTCATCCAGTACAATGATGCGTGATTGTCCTTTCGGCAGTAGCTGAGGTTTTCCGTACTCTTTTTCCAGTAATTGCAAATCCTGACTCATACCCAGCGCTGAGGCTACGCGAAACGCCCCGTCAATTATCTCGCGGTTTTCAGGCATAACAGCCAGAGCACGGCGATAGTCGACATAGGCGTTGTTCAGCTCTCCAGAAGTTTCATAAAGCAGAGCCGATAAGTAAAGAAGATAACCGTTTTGCACTGCCTGCAACGAATCACCGGCGTCAGGGTAGTTGGAAAGAACCGAACCAAGATTGGGGTCAACACCACTCTGGCGCATCTCACGTTCAGCAGACTTAAGATCTTGCTCACGGGCAGCCTTAGCTCTCTCCTGCACCTGATTAGCTTTACGCATTTCAACCAGAGCACCTTCCAGTGAACTTTTCTTCAAATAGTTAAGCCCGAGATAGAGGTGGAGAAAGCCCAGCTCAAAATCGGCAGGATAGTAGCTTTTCAGATTGTCATTCACAGCCAGAGAACCAATATCTCTGGCACTTTCGCTGAGTGAGATTAATGCCTGATCCTGCTGAACCCGGGTTGCCTGCTCACTGAACTCAAAATAGGACTGGCTCTGTTGGTAGTTCTGATTGAGAAAGGTGACTCTACCTTTCTCCAGATTATCCAGAATCTCTCCGCCAACCATATCAGGAAGTAGCTCTTCTGCCTCTTGATACTGGCCTGCCTCTACAGCAAAATAGACTGCCTGATTTTGCTGGCTGTAATGGCTAAACAGGTTTCCGGCGGACAGAGAAGAGCAAGCCGTCAATACCGTCGTTACCGACGTCACCAAGGCAAAGCGTAATTTTTGCTTCACTCGAAATCTCCCGATTCAGTGCAAAATTAACCTAGCAGAAGCGGGCCAAGCGGACGGCCACCCAGCAGATGCATATGAATATGATACACCTCCTGACCACCGTGGCTGTTACAGTTCATAATCAGGCGATAACCATCTTCATCAATGCCATCTTGTTTCGCCAGCTTCTTAGCAACGGTAAACATTCTGCCCATGGTTAACTCATCTTCCTGTTCAATATGATTAACAGTAGGAATAAGTTTGTTAGGAATAATCAGGATGTGGGTTGGAGCACGTGGGGTGATATCTCTGAAAGCGGTGACTAAATCATCCTGATAAACAATATCTGCTTCAATTTCCTTACGGATGATTTTACTAAAGATAGTTTCTTCAGCCATTTTCATACTCCATTTAATAGATTGCTACATAAAGGCTCAAGTATGCGTTATGCCCTGATAAATCACAATAAAAAAACAGTGTTCATTAATAATTATTTCCTGTAAGCAAAGGTTTAGTTACTTGGTTTTGAGGTGGCTATCTCAGTATGTGTGAAAAAATATCGGTAAGATACATTGTTATTTTTTATTGCACCCAGTCTAATTATTGAGACAGACTTTGGGTCATTTTTATGCTTGTTGCCATTTTTACACTTGATGCAACGTGAGGGGAGAAAATGAAAGGATCAGTCATTAGACGCATGTACGCAGGCTTTTCAGTCATCGTCGTTATGTTTATTGTAACCATCGCAATTATGTTGGGAGGAATCAACGATATACATTCTAAGTTCGGCACGGTAACCAATCGCTCGCTACCTTTAGTTTCACTCTCTAATCTGTCCAGTGTTCAGTTACTTTCAGCCGACAAAGCCTTTAAAGACTTCCTTACCACGCAGAATCAGCAGCGTATGACTCAGATACGCAGCAACTTTGCTGATGCAGAAAAACAGTATCAGCAGATTTTTTCTCAGCTCAACAGTGCCAGTCAGGCCTACCCGGAACTCAGTGACAGTGTGGACAGACTGGAACAACTGGAGAAGCAGTATTTCAGTGAAGCCAGAGAAGCGATGGACAACTATCAGGAGATGTTTGTTAATCAGGAGAAGGTGCAGAAATCGGTACGACGTTTTCAGTCACTGACGTCTGAACTGAACGTCGGGATGAAAGTGTATGTTTCCGGCCAAAACAGCATTTCAGTCAAACTAGTGGCCAAAAGCTACTTTATTAAGCTGAAAGACGCAGAAGTAACCACTTCTGACGCTTTAGCAAGCAATGATACCGAGTTTGTAAAACAAGCTGTTGCTAAAAATAAAAAGGCCGTTTCACACCTGAACTACGCCTTTAACAGCCTCACAACTCAGTTGCCAGCAATTAAAGGTAACTTCGAAGCCTCGGTGGAGCAGTTTACTCAGGATATCGGAAAGCCGGGCGGCGTACTTGATCAACACTACGCTTATCTGGTGGCAAAAAAACGTCTATATACCAATATTGAAAACTTAGCGGCTGAAATCGACACGGCTATGGCTCTGCTGAACGGGTTCAATAAAGTCGCAACAGAAAATCTGGAACAATCTCTTGCCGAAGCTGAAGGCATCTATAACGATGGCATGGTTAAAGCGACGGTTATCGCGGTGATTGTTATTCTTCTGGCAATTGGTATCGGCTATCACATTGCTCACAGTGTCCGTACTCCCCTAAAGCATATTTTTGAAGCGCTGGAATCTCTCACTGAAGGTGATATGACCCGCCGCATCGAAATTAAACATAAAAATGAATTTGGCCGGGTAAGTAAGCACATCAATAGTTTGGCTGATAACCTTCATCAGATTCTGGTGCAACTTAATGACGCCTCGGTCAACCTGACCAGTGCTGCCAGTGAAAACCAGAGTACGTCTAACGATGCCCAGAACCAACTGAGCGAACAACGTGAACAGACTGCGAGCGTTGCTACAGCTATGACTCAGATGGAACACTCCGTATCTGAAGTTACCCAGAGTGCACAGAGCTCACTGCAGAAAGTTCAGCAGGTTGAAGCAGCGTCCGATACCGGCCGCCAGATTATGAACCAGAACATCACCACGATTAATCATCTTGAAGGCAGATTAAATGAGTCGGTTGAGGCTGTATCTCAGTTACGTACCATGAGTAATGAAATCGGTTCGATTCTGGATGTTATCCGTGGAATCGCTGAGCAGACCAATCTGCTGGCATTGAATGCTGCCATCGAGGCTGCACGAGCGGGTGAGCAAGGTCGCGGTTTCGCTGTTGTAGCCGATGAAGTAAGGGTTCTGGCTCAGAAAACCACTGAATCCACTCAGGAAATTGAAGGGATGATCAGCAACCTGCAATCCAGCTCAGAAACGGCCGGCCATGCCATTGAAAGTTGCGTTACAGATATGGAGCAGTCTGTGGCTCAGGCTTCCAATGCCAACAGTTCAATGGAAGAGATTCAGGCCCTGATTCTGGAGATTAGCCATATGAGCAGTCATATCTCTCAGGCCGCTCAGGAGCAGAGTAAAACCACATCAGAAATTGCCCGTAGTCTGGAAGGCATTAACCATATTGCCAGCGAAAGCCATCAAGCCATGGCTACCATTGCCGGGGTAAGCACCAATATGTCCGATCTGGCTCAACAGCAGGAAACTCTGGTGCATAAGTTCAAGCTGTAAGCAGCAAATCTGAAAAATTTTATTCAACAAGGGCGAATTTATATTAATTTGCCCTTGTTTTTTTTATAGTTAATACCATATCGGTTTATAGGTCTGGTATTACTTCTTTTCTGACACTCTTTTTGATCAACGTTTACTTTTCAGTTTCAGAAGACCAACTTATCCGGTAGCAAGATTCCAGCCTGTAATTATAACGACAGAGGACGCACCATGACCGTTCACGTAGGCATAATAGATCAAGACCCGATTCGTCTTATTACTCCGCTTTTAGATAGTCGTGCTTCTTGCCAACATATTATTTTCATTGGCGATAAATCTCAGAAGAGCATGTTTCAGCGTTTAACGTCAGTGCTGAGTCAGCGAGATATCGAAACTGAGTTTTTTGAAATCCCTTCCATTGTTGATACGGCACTGATTCGTCAGGCTATCCACAATCTGGAAGCCGATCTCCGTAATAGCGGCAAGTCCGTTAAACTCAATGCCAGCTGTGGTTTGCGACATAGGTTGCTGACGGTATACGAGATGTTCAGGGGCAATAACTGGGAGATTTTCGTTGTTGAGCCGAACAGCGACAAGATCTGCTGGCTCTATCCTGAGAACAATGCCGATGCACAGCTTCAGGATCATATTACTATCAACGATTACCTGACCGTTTTCGGCGCCAGAGCTGAGTTTAATGACCATGACCTGCCGGACCAACTTGATCAGAAATTGTATGAACTGGGTCAGAAGTGGGCAGGAAATGCCCTTGAATTAGGCCCGGGGCTGGCAACCCTTAACTACCTTGCAACTACCTGTCGTAAAGAGCAAAAGCTGGATGTGGCGCTGACAGAGAAGCAACAAGGTTACCGTGAGTTGAACATGCTGCTTTCCGATCTGGTTGACACTAAGCTCGCCAGCTACAGTAAGGGAATACTGACATTCGTCAGTGAAGATGCCCGTCGTTTCTCCAATGGTGAATGGCTGGAAACTCTGGTTCACAGCACCGTTAAACAGATTCAGGATGAGCTGCCTACTATTCAGGATCGCTCCCTCAACGTTCAGGTATATCGTCAGCTTGGCGAGCGTGAAGTACGTAACGAACTTGATGTTGCTACGGTAGTAAACAATAAACTGCACATTATCGAGTGTAAGACCAAGGGTATGCGTGATGACGGCGACGACACCCTATATAAGCTTGAATCCCTGCGTGATCTGCTTGGAGGACTACAGGCAAGGGCTATGCTGGTGAGCTTCCGTCCACTAAGGCACAACGATATTACCCGTGCGGAAGATCTTGGCCTGGCACTGATTGGCCCAGATGAACTGAAAGATCTGAAGGCTCACCTGACAAGCTGGTTTACCGAAGCCGGCGGCCACGAAGAGCTGTAATTTTAAACTCAAAACTCAGCTAACCTATATAAATTTAAGCGCAGCTCAGGCTGCGCTTTTTGTTATCATTTTTATACCAGATAGCCCCCATTTCCTTAAGGGGTTATTCCACTCTGAACCTGCCGACAATATTCACCAACTGGCCATTCGTATCCGTAAGCTGGTGGGTACTGTTTGCCGTTTCATTACCGTTGGAGTTCAGGGTATAAATCATCTGCTGAATAGCATTCATGTTACGGTTAATCTCTTCAGTTACCGAGCTCTGCTCTTCTGCAGAAGTTGCGATTTGCGCCGTCAAATCGTTTATCTCAACCACGGACTCAGTCATTAAATCAAGGGAAGTCATTACCTGAGAAGTAGTTTCTGCCGTCTGTTCACAACTTAACTTGGTCGATTCCATACTATTTACTACTGCCTCTGAACCGGACCTGAGTTTCGTCAGCATCTCACCTATTTCACTGGTGCTCTGCCGGGTTCTTCCTGCCAGTGCCCGCACTTCATCGGCAACAACGGCAAACCCTCTGCCCTGCTCTCCCGCCCGGGCTGCTTCAATGGCAGCATTAAGGGCCAGCAAGTTGGTCTGTTCGGCAATTTCACCAATCACATTCAGAACTTCCGCAATCTGCTCGGTGTTTTCATTCATTTCACTGATGGTCTCTGAGGTATGGCCTACTTCCTCTATCAGGGCAGATACATTGTCCACGGCCTGCTGAACAATCTGTTTCGACTGCTCAGCTTCACGGTTTGTCGCTTCTGTCTGTTTTGCTGCGGTCGCGGCACTCTGGGCGACAGATTCTGCGGTAGAACTCATTTCATTAATCGAGGTTACGGCAAGTTCCATTTCACAGCTATGAGACTTGAGCAAAGTCTGGTTGGATGCAGCCTGCTCTTCCAGCAGTGCAATTTCATTGCTGATATTATTGCTGGATCCAGACACCTCTTTCATCATACCTTGCAATGTCTCTATAAAACGGTTGATACCATCGGCGATTTTTCCCAGATCATCTTTGCTTTCAACCTTAAGTCTGTGAGTTAAGTCTCCACTGCCGTTGGCTAAATCCGTAATCACTTCACGAAGTGACACAATGGGCTTAAAGGCCATATTTATCAGAAAGATACTGACGGGAACAATCACCGCCGCGGCAATCAGCAAAGCGATAGTAATGGCGTTATTCAGGCTAGCGGTGTTGTTTTGAATATGCTGCTTATCGATATAGCCGTTGAGACTCCACGTTTTATCACCTATCTCAAAACTGTCCGGAACCGGAATCAGGTCGCCATCCTGCTTATTGTTAAACAGCATATTGCCCTGAGAGTCATATAACTCAATAAAGCTGCCCTCCACTGAAGAGGATTCAAGCATCTTCTGAATGCCACTCAGATCTACATAGAAAATATCACCACTCTCACCACCTCTTGGCACCACAATACTGATCAAGGGGGTACCGTCACGGTAAGAGATATCATTAATCAACACCTCTCCGTTTGCCCCTTGCAACATAGAGAGATAGCGTTGACTCCGCGCTTCATCTTCAACGGCACCATTTCTGTCAAATATCAGGTTATATGAAATTTTGACAATATCGGCGAACCCTGTGGCCTCAAGAGTGCTGTTGATCTCCATAATGCTGAAGTTAGAGCTCTTAGCAAGCCTGATATTATTATCCAGATCGCTGATGAGCTGATTCTTTACCAGAATAAGCTGCGAGCGGATATTGCTGGTATCAGCCTTTGAGATGTAATTGCTAATGTGATAGTTCACGCTCAGATAGGAGGTAAGTACCGATACAGAGATAATTGCAATAACCAGCAATAATACCTTGGTTTTAAAAGCTATGTTTTTCATAAATTACCAACAAATGTCCATTTGTGTCACTTTATCTAGACGGCGATGGTATATCTTTTACAAATAATTTTATATGAAGCTTATCACTAATCAGAAAGCATAAATGAATTTTATGATTTTAAAGTGTGTAAAACAGTACTTTTAGTATTCAGAAGAGGAAAAATTGGAAAAGTTATTTTTTATTAATAAGTTATCTTTAATGCAAGAATAGAAAACAATATCATTGCTGATGATATGGGTACTGTTAGTTATTGTTGAAAATACAACAAACTTTACTAAAAAGCTTACTGCTTAAATAGAAACATCAAAAAGGGCCGAACGTTTTCACGTTCAGCCCTTTCAAATAGTATTTAATTGCTAAGCAATTAGATCATTTTGCGCGCAGCTTCAATTACAACCTTGATTGAACGAGCTTCTGTCTCTTTCAGAGTCGCATGGTCCGGGATCTCTTTCTGAGTACGGTTGATAATAACACCAGCAACACAACCCGCTTTCAGACCAGAACTTGCACACATGGTCAGCAGAGTTGCAGATTCCATTTCGAAGTTAAGAACACCCATGTCCTGCCACTCTTGCATAGAGCCCTGGAAACGCTTAACAACGCGGCCAGAGAAAGTGTCATAACGCTCCTGACCCGGGTAGAAAGTGTCACTAGATGCTGTAACACCCATATGAACTGGTGCACCAACTTCTTCAACAGCTTCTTTCATAGCAGTCGCTACTTGGAAATCAGCAACGGCAGGGAACTCCATAGGAGCAAAGTGCAGGCTCGCACCATCAAGACGAACAGAACCAGTAGTAACAATCATGTCACCTACGTTCACATTCTCCTGAATTGCACCAGTAGTACCAACACGCAGGAAGGTTTTAACACCACACTGAGCCAGCTCTTCTACTGCGATAGATGTAGACGGGCCACCAATACCAGTTGAACAAACAACGATAGATTTGCCGTCTAGCTCTGCAAGATATACGTTGTACTCACGATGGCTTGCCAGTTGAACAGGGTTTTCCATTTCGTTTGCAATTTTTGGCACACGATCCGGGTCGCCAGGAATGATTGCTACCGTTGCGCCTTTAAGATCGGCTTCAGTAATACCTAGGTGAAAAACTGGTTGAGACATAGGTGGCTCCTTAAATTGACTAACCTTTCAATTAGCCTTTAATTAATTACGGATAATGGTCAACTTTAGCCGACAAAAGGCCAACATAGAGTGATTATGATCACACGAATGAATGACCAACATTTCACGATTACATAAAAAACCGGTTTGCATCACACTTTTATCTGTTTTTAGCCATTGATTGACCAAAAAACAATAGCAGCTTGTGGCGAAAACACCGCCACAAGCTGCTAATTTTGCCTTATCTGTTATTGTTGTTTAACTGGTTGCTCTGATACAGACTGAGTATCAGAACCGGAGCGACTGGCTTTGTTGCCATATTTAAGCAACCTCAGGGCATTAAGTGTTACTAATACCGTTGCTCCGCTATCGGCCAGAACTGCCACCCACAAACCGGTAATACCAAACAAACTGGTGACCAGAAATACCCCTTTCAACCCCAGTGCCAGAGTAATATTCTGGCGAATGTTTTTTAGTGTGGCCTGAGAAAGCTGAATCATTGCCGCCAGTTCAGTCAGACGATTATGTGTTAATGCTGCTTCCGCCGTTTCCAGCGCCACATCGGTACCGCCTCCCATGGCAATACCAACAGAGGCCGCTTTCATTGCCGGCGCATCATTGATACCATCTCCGACCATGGCCAGCTGGCTATTCTCTGAGTACTCCCTCACATAGCGTACTTTATCTTCCGGTAGTAACCCGGCCTCAAACTCAACCCCTATCTGATTAGAAATACCCTGTGCACTACGTGGGTGATCACCGGTCAGCATAACGGTTCTTACCCCGATAGCATGTAAATCAGCAACAGCCTGTTTCGCATCTTCTCTTAACGTATCCTGCCAACCGATAACACCGATCACATCACTCTCTCTGACAAGATAAACAAGGGTTTTTCCCTCAGACTCAAGAGCCTCAACTAAGTTAAGAGCGCTTTGATCAACCTGAATATCTGCCTTGGAAGGAGAGAGAATCTGGTACTGCTCTCCGGCAATTACTCCACTTACACCAACGCCTGCCAAAGCTTGCTTCTGTTCTGCTTCAGGCAGACTGATACCCTGTTGTTTTGCGTGCTTAACAAGCGAAACGGCAAGAGGATGCGAAGAGCCGACCTCGATAGCCGCGGCGAGCTGAATTAACTGCTGCTGAGTAATCTCTCCCAGAGGCAACACATCTGTGACTCTTGGTTTACCCTGTGTCAGGGTGCCGGTTTTATCGAATGCAACAACCTCGATATTACCTAAAGATTCCAGTGCAGCTCCGCCTTTAATAAGCGCACCACGTTTAGCTGCAACAGCCAGACCTGAAGTAATAGCCGCAGGAGTAGAAATCACCAGAGCACAAGGGCAGGCAATCAACAGTAGCGCCAGTCCGCGATATACCCATGTCTCCCACGGCTGGGCAAATAGTAGCGGTGGCGTAATAATAACCAACACGGCCAGTACCATCATTAGGGGGGTATACCAGCGGCTGAAGCGGTCAAGAAAGCGTTCAATAGGTGCTTTATGAGACTCTGCTTCTTCAATCAGGTGCAAAATACGGTCAATGGCATTTTCACCTTGCTGAGAAGTCACGGTTATTCTCACTACTCTGTCGACGACGACCGAACCCGCCATAACTTGCTCACCTTCAAGGTGTTCAACGGGTACTGATTCACCAGTCAATGCACTTTCATCAAAACTGGCAGCTGATTGCAACCGTCCGTCGGCTGGCAGACGGGCTCCCGGTGCAACTTCAATAACATCATCCGGCTGCAATGACTCAGCAGCCACTGTAACCCGCTGGCCATCGATAATTTTCACCGCTTCTTCCGGCACAAGCGCCATCAGAGACTGTACGCCACTGCGGGCTCTGGACGCGGCAAATGCTTCCAGTTTTTCACCCAGCAGAAACAACAGCAACACCATAGCCGCTTCGATAGTTTCCCCTAGGTACAAGGCACCAAGAGCAGCAACGCTCATTAAGGTTTCGATAGAGAAGGGAGAACCGCTACGGGCAAGTTGAATGGCTTTGCTGGCGATAGGAAACAGGCCTATAAGGCAGATAGCAATAAACGCCCAGCGGCTCAACTCAGGAAATGAATCTCTGAGTATAAATGAGATCGCCATCGCGGCAGACAAGGCGACAACCTGAATGTTCTGTTTAAGGATCCCTGTCAGGCTAAAATCTTGTGGCTCTGATTTGGCTGGCTTGCCTGATGACAGTGAGAAACCCGCTTCATTTACCGCTGATTCAATATCACCGGCCAGAGAGTCAAGCTGAGTCTGAACCACCAGCTTTTCAGTGGCAAACAGTACTTTCACCTGTTGCACGCCTTTAATGCGGCTAACGGCGGTCTCTACTTTTTTGGCACATGAGGGGCAGTCCATCCCCACCACCTGCCAGCTGTGAGTGTAAAGGGCTTCTAACCCTGAGGACTCACTCTCATCATCAGTTGCCCCTCCGGAGGAACAACAGCTGGTTTCAGCCTTACTACTACAGCAAGAACTACTGCTTTCGGTTCCCATGCTCTTAATAGCGGAAATGCCCGGAGCGCTGCAACTGGTTCCTGATATTTTAGCCGTGCTGTTTTTCGATAAGCAGGCATCATGTTTTGTACACATAACGTATCCTTAAATTGTGTGATCAATATAAGGATAAACCTTGGAGTCTACTCCAAGGTCAAGCTTTTTATCTTAGCCTCAGCTCGGGTTATCTTAATCTTTGTAAAACTACCGATTGATCCAGTTCATTCTGGTAATCAGTGTAATCCAGGCCTTTATCAAAGATATACTCTGTCACCAGTGTTCTCACTCTTTCGCACAAGACATCAGCGTTCCACGGCTTTTCAAAGTAGCTCTCCACCCGCGCCAGATTAATAGCGGTAATAGTATCCTGATGCGTTGCCTGCCCGGTCAGAAGTATCTTTTTGGTCTGACTAAAACGGTCATCCTTAGATATTTCCGTCAGCAACTCTACACCGGTTTTTCCCGGCATAACATGGTCAGAAATCACCACGGCAACAAACTCTCCGTCAGCATCAAAGTCGTCCATCAGCTCCAATGCTTCGTCCGCTGACTCACAATCTTCAATATTCAGCCAGTTACTCAGGCGCTCAAGGTCTTGTAAAACCGCACTCAATACTTCTCGCTGATCGTCAACACAGATCAGATTTAACTTCTCCATACTATTCCTCGACAGGTAATTTAATTCTGAAAATGGTTTTGTCGCTGCTGCTCTTAACGGCAACGGTACCGCCATAACCACTAATAATTCTTTTAACTATTGATAAGCCAAGCCCTAAGCCAAATGACAAGCCACCTTTTTTGGTAGTGAAATTGGGCTGGAAAATTTTTCTTCGTGTCGGCTCGTCTATTTCCGGTCCGTTATTGCTGATAGTGATTAGAATCCGCTTGTTGCTATAACGGGTCGCTATCTCTATTTCCGGATCCGCAGTTTTATCCATTGCGTCACATGCGTTTTTAATCAGGTTCACCCAAACCTGAGCCAGTTCTGTAGAAGAGGCTTTCAGTTGTGGCAGCTCAGCCGGACTTAAGTGCACTGAAACTCTTCTTAAATCACTTTGCAACAATGAGATCGCCTTATTAATCGACTGATTAATATCCAGCCACTCATCTGTATCGATATCATTTCGTCCCAGTTGTTTAACGGATTTAACAATACCGACGGAGTGCCTTGCTGCCAGCCGGAGATCATGTAAATCCCGGCCTATCTGCCAGTAGCGGACAGCGTCATCAGGTTTGTCCAACCACTCCGAAGAGAGCTCACCGTCAGGCACTGCCCTTGCCAGCGCTTTCGCTGTCTCCCTTGGTAAACCGAACTCTTTTTCCAGCTCTTTCGCCCGTTGGCGTATCTCTCTTGAGCTGGCTACCTGCCCCTGCTCCAGTCCCTGCTTGAGAAAACCGTTCGCTTCAGGGTGCAGTTCATTAAGTAAAGAGAGAACCAGCAACTGCATACGCTCGGTTTTGCTGTTAAGGACCCCAACGGCATTATTCAACTCGTGGGCAATACCCGCAGCAAGCTGGCCTAAGGTGGTCATCTGCTCAGCACTATGCAGCTTTTCCAGCGCCTTCTCTTTGGCAACGGCTTCTTTCATCGCCCGCTTCTGCCGGCGCGATAACTCGCCAACAATAATGGGAGTAAACTGCGCCGCCAGCGGCCCGTGTTGCAACGGGTCTACCGGCTGGGTTTGTAAGTCAATCCATGCCAGTTCAACCTCGGTTTTCGCTACTACGGTTGATGAGGCAATCAATGTTTCGGAGAAAAAACTGTGTACACCGATAAAAGCCCCTTCACCTGCAGTGAAAACCTTGGTGTCTCTTTCTGTCTCCAAGTCCTGAACATAGCCCTCAAGCTCTCCTTGCCAGACATAATAGAGCCGCTCATTATGAGCGTCCTGCTGCAATACCTGTTCGCCGGCCGGCAGCTTTATTCGCCGCTCGGCCTGACTAAAGTAGCACTCTATCAGGCGGGCTAATTTCTGTTGTTCCATCCTTTAACCAATAAATCCGACTACATTTAGTATCCATACAAGCACAAAGCTTCCCAAAACGCCAACCACACCCATTACTACCCCGACTCTGGCCATCTGGCTGCTCTCTACATTGCCTGTTGCATGAGCAAGGGCGTTAGGCGGAGTACTAATAGGCAGAGACATGCCAAGGGATGCAGCGAAAGTGACCACCAGAATCAGCGTCATTTCACCGCCAAGAGGTGCCAGTGACGTCATTGACGCTCCCAGTGCAGCCATAATCGGCATTAACAAGTTTGCTGTTGCCGTATGGGACATAAAGTTCGCCATGGTCAGGCAGAGGAAAGCGGCACCAAACAGAACCACATATGGTGAGAAAGCATCAAACGGAATGCTATGTACCATCAGCCTGGCCAGCCCGGTTTTATCCAGCGCAAGGCCGAGGGCAATACCACCGGAAACCAGCCAGAGGACATCCCATGAAATCTTCTTCAGATCTTCTTTATTAATAATGCCGGTAATAGAGAAAATCGCTACCGGGATCAGGGCAACGGTATAGGAGTTCATACCATGACGGGAGCCCATCAGCCAAAGCAGTATCGTCAGACCAAAGGTGATATATACCGTAATCGCTTTAGGGGTTTTCAGGAACTTGCCTTTGATATTCAGTTCTATACTCTTCTGCTCTGCACCATAAAGGAAATTAATCAGGAACCATGCCAGTGCCATCATAATCACCACAAAAGGAACGCCAAACGCCATCCACTCGCCAAAAGTAATCAGGTTGTCACCAACCAGATACTTTAACGCAATCGCGTTAGGCGGCGTGCCAATCGGGGTACCTATACCACCAATGTTGGCGGCGACAGGAATACAGAGAGCAAAAGCGATTCTGCCTGGGTCTTTTGCATTAAAAACTGCGATAACCGGGGTCAGGATAGAGAGCATCATTGCTGTTGTCGCGGTATTAGACATAAACATGGAGAAAATGCCGGTAATCAGCATCAGGCCCAGCATGACAAATTTCGGGTCTTTACCAAACGGCTTCAGTAATACTCTGGCAAGGTTGACATCCAGCCGGTATTTCGTTGCTGCCATGGCCAGAAAAAAGCCCCCCAGAAACAGCATAATAATCGGGCTGGCAAAGGTAGCCATAATATCTTTGTATTTCAGTAACTGGCCAAACTCAGCCTCTCCGGCGCCAAGTTTGAACAGTATAAAGCCCTTATCGGACAGCATCAGCAGTTCCAGAACAATAATGACTACTGAAGTAGCGTAAATAGGAATCGGCTCGAAAACCCAACACAATGCTGCAAGTAAAAATATGGCGATAACCCGCTGCTGAACAACAGTGATACCTTCAAAAGGGAATGCAGATAAGGGAAGTGCGAGAATGATCAAGGGGATGATCAGAGGAATGAGATACTTCATGTACTGACGCATAATACAACTAATTTCCAACTTAAAATCAAAAAATTACGTCGGCACAAGGCCGACGGGACTATGTCCATTATGTTGTATATAACTGCATCAATTTTTGGTCACAGATCAAATTTCATACATGTTATGAATATAATGCGACTAAATATGACCTAAATCAGAAAATTTGAACTAGGTCACTTCTTTCGGCTTCACCGGAATCTCCTCAGCAGAGACACACTCAGAGGAACAGAAGGGGGTCATCGTCACGCTGGTAGTGGCCGGGTCCTCTTCTTCTATCTCTACATCAATATGCTGAACCAGATCGGCAATATGTTTACGCAGCACAATAATACCCAGCACACCAAACAGAACACTACCAAGAGCCTGACCATAAATAACCCCGAGTGCACCAAACCACTGAGCACCAAAGTAGACAAAAGGCAGAGTACCTAATGTTGCTTTGCCAAGGTTAAGGCTGGTCGAGTAAAAAGGTTTACCAAGATTATTAAAGGAAGCGTTGGCAACAAACAAGGCTCCGTTAAACACAAAACTTATTGCAACATAGCTACAGAAGGCTGCAACGATAACCGCCGCATCTCCGCTCAGGCTGAAACCGGCAATAATCAGATCCTGAATTAAAAACAGAATAAGTGATACCGCCAGACAGTAAACGGTAACAAACAGCAGGGAGTTGTTTAGCGTCTCTTTCACCCTGTCATATCTTTCAGCTCCAAAATTCTGACCGATTATCGGCCCCACCGCACCGGAAAGGGCAAAAATAACCGCAAAGGCCACCGGCATCAGACGGCCGATTACCGCAAAACCCGCCACATAATTTTCACCAAACTGAGCAATATTGGTAGTAACAATGGCGTTTCCTATCGGCGTCGCTGTATTGGTGATTATCGCCGGAACTGCAATGGCCAGAATGGCAGAAACATGCAGTTTGATATCCCCGATTCTTGGCATTGCGACAAGGTTATGTACTTTGATAAGCGGATAGAGAGAGAAGAAAAGTACCGTAAAACGGGCCACCACGGATGCCAGTGCCGCCCCTTCTACATTCCAGTCAAAGCCAAAAATAAACAGGGGATCAAGAATGGCATTGACAATACCGCCGGAGAGGGTTGCCCACATAGAGCGTTTAGCGTCACCTGCCGCCCTCAGACCTGAACCTGCCACCATGGCCAGAGCTATCACCGGACTACTTGGTAGTAATATTGACAGGTAAGCTTCGGCTCTTTCAGCCGCGTAGCCTTGCGCTCCTATCGCCGCCAATAGTTCAGGAATATAGGCGAACATAACCGCACTGATGATCAGGCTAATCAGGAACGCCACCGTCAGAGTACTTGCAGCAATCTGCCGCGCTTTATCACGCTGTTTAGCACCGATAGCACGGGAAACTAAAGCCCCCATAGAGATAGCTAAGCCAATGCAAACAGAGGTGGCAAAAAAGATAAGGGTTCCGGCAAATCCGACTGCGGCAGCCAGTTCAACCTGACCAAGCATACTGATAAACATCATATCCAGCAGGTCAACCAGAAACAGTGCCATCAAACCGATGGAGCCGGTTCCGGACATTACCAGTATATGCCTCATGGTTGAGCCCTGTACAAATTTTGCCGTTTGATCTGTCATATCTGTGTCCGGTTTGGTCAGTATGAAAAAAGACGCCTGACGCGTCTTTTTCCTTATTTACTAAATTACTTATTAACATAAGTTATGGGGATCAATGACCATAATATCAACACTAAACAGGTCGTTTAAAGCAATCATCCAGCGACTGGCCGATAGCCTTTAATACATCTCCCCTTGAAATAATCCCCACCAGCTTATTGTTTGATACCACAGGGTAAACTTTCGGCTTACCTACTTTCATCATAGAGGCCAGTTCAATAATTCCTGTCTCCGGTGTGACGGAAAGTACCTCTTTGTACATACAGTCACTCACTATATGAGTGTCCTGACAGTGGTAACTGACTTTCACAAGTTTCTCCAGCAGATCCTGCTCGGAAATAAAACCTATCACCTCATCATCTTCATTAACAACAGGTCCGCCCATATGACCAGAGCTAATTACCTTATCCAGTGCTGCAGTCAGCGACATTTCCGGTGTGAACTTTACTGCACGTTGATCCATAAAGTCTTTCACTTTTAATGCATCCATTGACCTTCTCCTTGTTACCACATGAACTCTCAGTACTTAAAGTAAAGATGAGTTTTTATAAAAGACATAATGTAATTGTTGCCTAATTTCTTGATTTTACTAAATGGGTTATTTCAATTTTATCAATAGACAAGGCCTATCAAGCATTAAAATCCAGCCCCAAGCCCTTTAAAATAAGGTTGTCTACTGCGATAACTTTTAGCTGATATTTTTTTTCAGCACTGCTATCTTACTGCGCCAATACTCATATAAGGAGCCTGAGATGATGATAGAATTTGTTGTTGAACCGGCAAAAGAGCAGTGTGATGCCATCTATCAGGGGCTGTTAAACTTTAATTCGCCACACTTTCCTGACAGAGAGATTACTAAGGTGGCCTGCTTTGTGAAAAACAGTAAAGGTGAGCTTGCCGGCGGCCTAACCGGTGAGATTTTCTCCAACACCTTTTATATTCAGTATTTCTGGCTGGATGAAAGCTGTCGTGGTGAAGGTTTGGGATCACAAGTCTTTGCCAAAGCAGAACGGGAAGCGGCTGCGTTAGGCGCAACGGATATCTATCTGGATACCTACTCATTTCAGGCGGCCGGCTTTTATCTGAAACTGGGATTCCGGCAAGTAGGCAAGTACAGCGGTTTCCCAACCAAAGGAGTTGATAAGATCTTTTTGCAGAAGTCCATTGAGGATTAACCGCAATACAGACAAGAAAAAACCACTTTGCAATTGGTCAAAGTGGTTAACTTAAGCAAATAGACAACTCAATGTGGATTATAAATTAGCGCAGATGGTTACCTTTCCCCTAATCTCCCCTGAAAACCCCTACAGTCCTCAGAAGCAAAGGTAAATTCTTTTAATAATAAGGCTCAATGCTTCCGGCGAACCCTTAAACAGTAGAACCTATCCAATCCTTTGATTTTATTTAATATGATTGGATTGTTCTCCCGGGAGAAGAAATAAAGTTGCTCATTATTAACTCCTGCCGGATCAGCGTTTGTATGCTGGATATAATCAAGCTCTGACAGCTCTTCAATAGACAAACCTGTGATTGTCGCAAGTTCACGACAACTGATTTCTACTGGAGAATTATTGTGAATGACACTTTCCATAGTGTGATCTCCGTTCCATTTAATATTAAATATAGGCGATTTATACTCCTAAGTTAAAGTGATCGAGATCAACTTTTTATATGCAACTCACACAATAGAAAATACAAAATGGAATTTATCAATATGATCAATAGATTAAGTAAAAGCTATAAAATATTACATTTTTATTAAGCAACATTTTTTATATTTTTTACCAGAGCCGCAGGGACAAGGATCGTTTCTTCCCACAGAGATATCAGCACCAACAGCCGCTTTATTCACTGCAGAGGCATAAAGTTGTCCAAGCATCTGGCTCTCTGCCTGCTTAACAAACTGAAACGCTTGCAGACTGCCCCTGCTTATCGCTTCCTTTGCTAACTCAAGGCCTTTGCTTCTGTCCTGAGCAACGGCAACGCCATTGAAATAAGCCGCGCCCAATACTCCCAGACATTGCACTGAACCCTGCTCAAGCCCCAAATTCAGGTACTTTCTTGCCCTTTCAATATCAGGTTCCGTCGCTTTACCATCGGTATAATAGAAAAACAGCCCGCATAAACCAGTGTCATCTGACTGTTCAGCCGCCCGCTGAAGGTAAACAAGAGAGTTCTGAAAATCCCCCTTTTCATAGAGATAGTTTCCCAAAAGGCCACAAGATTTTGTATGGCCGTATTCTGCATTCATCTTCAGCAGGTATAGGGTCCCTTCCAGCTCTTTTTCAAATACACCACTGGTCAGGATTAGCTTGCAGTAACTGAACAGGGCGTCAGCTTCACCGTCTAACTCGCCTAAATCTCTATTCTGCTCAGAACTGGCTCTGAGTGACTTATCACTTAAACGATAGGCAGTTTCGTAACAATTTAGTGCGCTACGGTAGTGGCTAAGTATCAGCTGTAGCGATTCGCTCTCTTTTGCAGAAGTGCTTTCAGCATTAATTACTCCATTTGCAATAAGCTCTTCATAACATAAACCTGCCCGATAGTGATCCTGCCAGTCTGCTGATGTTATCGCCTGTACAATGATGTCACTGTTGTTCTTTGCAGCCACCTGAGCGGGAGTGACCTGTTCCAGTAGCTCACCTGAAATCACTTGATTAGCCAGTACAAGGGAGGAAACCAGACAGTCTCTCGTTTCCGCTAACCGCTCAGTGATAATCAGGCTGCTGTCAAACTCACCATCAGAAGTCTGCTTATGATGTGCACCGTTATTGGCATTTTCCCTGACCAGATCCAGAGAGAGCCTTAACTCTTCATCGATATAGTTATTCTGTGTAAGAAAGTTGATCTTCTTCCAAAGGCTATTTTTGCTGGAAAAAGGTTGCCGGAAGTGAGAAATCAGCGCATCACAAATGCATTCAGCCGCTTTGCGGTACTGAATTAACGCATAGTCCGGAATGGAACTGCTATAACGCAGTGCTTCGCAGTAGTAGCCTTCAATTCTGCTATCAATCTTTTTGCATAACTCTATATCTGAAATTGTTGTCAACTGCTGACCCCTGCCAAAAGAGAAACGACCAATAAGATCCCAACTGTAAATGATGCCACAAGCCTTATCAATATGTAGATTGGCGCGATAATCCTGCATCTTTTGCTATGTTTAAGATAGGGATTCTCCGCATATCATCAAATAGGGTTAATTACCCTAGCAAAACCCAGAGGAAACAGGCATGAGATCAGCCTTTGTATCCATATTGGTGACAGTTACCCTTTTGCTGTCATCACCGGCATTTTCAGTATTAGTTCCGGATCCGCCCAGTTTGTCTGCCAAAGGCTATATATTGATGGACTTCCAATCAGGCACCATTCTGGCATCCTCTGAGCAAGATACTCCGCTGGCACCCGCCAGTCTGACCAAGGTGATGACCGCCTATCTGGTTGGTCTGGAAATCAATGCCGGAAGGCTTAAATGGGATGACAAAGCAGTAGTTAGTGTTAATGCATGGTCAATGAAGTTCCCCGACTCCTCTAAAATGTTTATTCAGCCAAAGGATGAAATCGCCATCCGCGATCTGATGAAGGGCATTATTGTTCAGTCAGGTAATGACGCCTGTGTTGCCGTGGCAGAACATATCGCAGGCAGCGAAGAAGCCTTTGTCAGCCTGATGAATGAAACAGCAAAAGCCATCGGTATGAAGAACACCCGCTATATCAACGCCCACGGCCTTGACGGGGCAGGTATCCAGACCACGGCTTATGATATGGCGGTACTGATGCAGCATCTAATTAAAGACACACCTGAGGTCTATGAGCTGTATAAAGTCAGGGATTTTACCTGGAACCGGATAACTCAGTATAACCGTAATAAACTACTGTGGGATAAGTCCCTTAAAGTGGACGGAGGTAAAACCGGCTTCACCGACAGTGCAGGCTACAGCCTGACAGCATCGGCCAAGGAAGGACGTCTGCGGTTAATATCAGTTGTTATGGGCACCAAAAGCAAGCGACTGAGAACAGAAGAGACCAGGCAGTTACTCACCTACGGTTTCCGCTTTTACGATACCAAAAATTTCGCCAAATCCGGTGAGGTGTTAACCAACCGCACCGTGTGGAAAGGCGCTAAAGATACGGTTGCCCTTGGCGTGAACAAGGATGTCTTTCTGACACTGCCGCAGAACAAAATCGGTCAGACAGAGCGGGTTTTTGAAGTGGTTAACCCTTTGGAAGCCCCCCTTGCTTCAGGTCAGACAGTAGGTAAAGTGAAATGGCTGGTTGATGGCGAGGTGATTCACAGCGAGACTCTGGTCACCAAAGAATCTGTCTACCCTGCGTCTTGGATAGGAAGAACCTCAGATACTGTACAACTGTTTATAAACTCTGTGGTGAAAAAACAGTCGAACTAATGTCATAACCGGTTGTTAAAGCGCGATTAATTCGCGCTTTTTTGTATATCCCCAATAACCCTGAACAAGCTCACATCCGCAAAGCAAAATAGCCTCTATTATTAAAAGCTTGTTTATACCTTGCCGACCAGAAAGCTGTACCGGAGCGTTCAGATGACACAACTTTCCCCACTGCCCTACTACAAATGCTGGCCTGAGATAGACTCAGCCATTGCTAAAGACCCGCAGATAGAAGCAGAAATTGACGCAATAGTTAATCAGATGACCATTGAAGAGAAAGTCGGTCAGATGATTCAGCCGAACCTGCGCGACGTTACTCCGGAGGAAGTACGCCAATACAAACTTGGCTCAATCCTTAACGGTGGCGGAAGCTGGCCAAACGAAAACAAATACGCCACTGCTGCGGAGTGGGCAGAAAAAGCCGATGAGTTCTGGCTGGCAACAGAAGAGGCGTTCCGCGACCGTCCGTTCCGAATCCCCTTTATCTGGGCGACCGATGCGGTTCACGGCCACAACAACGTGTTTAGCTCAACCGTTTTCCCTCACAATATAGGGCTTGGGGCGGCACGTGACACTGACCTGATTGAACGAATAGGCGCAGCCACGGCAGTGGAGGTGTGTGCTACCGGCCTTGACTGGACGTTTGCCCCAACCGTTGCCGTACCAAGAAACCTCTGTTGGGGACGGGTTTATGAAGGTTACTCAGAAGATCCTCATATCACCTATCACTACGCCTCCGCTATGGTAAGGGGGCTTCAGGGATGCGCAGAGACGCTGGCTGGAGAAGACAAGGTTATCTCCAATGTTAAACATTGGCTGGGCGACGGCGGTACTGAACACGGCATAGACAGAGGTATCAACCGATACAGTGAAGAGTACCTGATAAACCTGCATGCAATGGGATATTTCAGCGGATTAAATGCCGGTGCCCAGGTAGTTATGTCATCATTTAACTCATGGTCAAACGCCGCCAACTATGACCATACTCCGCAACAGGGAGAAGAGTACAACAGTAAAATTCACGGCAGCCATTACCTGTTAACGGATGTGCTTAAAAATCAGATGGGTTTCGACGGCATTGTGGTTACCGACTGGAATGGTCACTCTGAAGTGAGCAAATGCAGCAATACAGACGCCACTTACGCCATTAATGCCGGTAATGATATTCTGATGGTTCCGGTACGGGAGCACTGGCCTGAAGTGTATAAAAAAACGCTTAATGACATAAAATCAGGCACTATCAAACCTGAGCGGATAGATGATGCAGTAAGGCGTATTTTAAGGGTTAAGATGCGCGCCGGTCTGTGGCAGAAACCCAAACCGAGTGAACGCCGTCTCGCCGGTAAACCATCTGCCCTTAACAATCCTCAGCATCGCTCGCTGGCCCGGGAAGCGGTAAGAAAATCTCTTGTCCTGCTCAAAAACGACCAGCAAATACTCCCTTTAGCTGCCGACCAGACAATCTTACTGACCGGCAGTGCTGCCAACGATATTCAGAAACAGACCGGTGGCTGGAACCTGACCTGGCAGGGAACGGAAAACACCCTGGATGACTTCCCCAACGCTACAACGGTTAAAACGGCTCTGGAGCAGACCCTCGGCAGCGATAAGGTGTTGTACTCTCCTCTACTCGATGATGACTTAAGCAATATCGACGTTGCGGTGGTGGCCTTTGGTGAAGACCCTTATGCTGAGATGATGGGTGATATTAAACCGTGGCAGACTTTGCAATTTTCCAGCCTGAAAAGAAGCTATAAGCAGGACATCGACAAAATTCATCGCCTGAAAAGCAGAGGCATCAAGGTAATTTGCCTGTTCTTTTCCGGCCGCCCTCTCTATATGAACGAAGAGATTGCGGCTGCAGATGCGTTTGTTGCCTGTTTCCTTCCGGGTACTGAGGCATTGGGGATTTCTGATGTGATTATTGGTGACAAGGATTCGCAGCCCCGCAACGATTTTACCGGCAGGCTATCCTTCAGTTGGCCAAACAAAAAGTTATCAACCTCGGTTAACCATATACCAGAGCATATCCCCGCTTATCATGTTCCCGTTTCAGAGCAGGATCCGCAGGGAGCCCATGCCCCTCTGTTTCCTTATGGGTACGGCCTCAATTATTCAGACAAAAAAACTGCACCGCAGACAGAACAGATCCTTGCTGACACCAGCGAATCGCAAGAATCAAACCTTGCCCTTGAGCTATTTGGTGTCCGTTCAACCATAGGTGACTACATCACAAAGATAATGGTCACAGGTCAGGATGGAGCGACGGATATCTCTCTGAACAATCCTATGGCTACCGGAACTGTCACTACAATCCCATATAACTATCAACTACAGCAGGATGCCGTACAGATTCAGTTCGGTTGTCAGCCAGCCTGCTTCTATATTCAGACCTCTGATAAACAAACAGATGATTTGAGCCGCTTTTCTACCCTGATGTTTGATGTGTTGGTCAATCAAAAGCCGCAACACTCAGTGCTGCTCTCTATGGGTAACGATATAACTTCAGTGACAGGCAGCGGCATAGAAATAAAGCAGAAGTTAAATAAGGGCAATCAACAGTGGCAGACAATAGAGATGGATTTGGCTTCGCTATTACCCTCTCAGGACGCTTTACTTAACACAGACATTAACACCCCCTTTATACTTACCAGTTATGGGGAACTTGATTTAGTGGTGGGTAATATTCGCCTCTGTTAACCTGATAGACAAACCTTCAGGCATAAAAAAGCCGTCATAATGACGGCTTTCATTTGCAAATAAACTATTGAGCATTATCCAGCTCATCCAACGGCAGCCAGACCACCTCTACGCCTGCCTGCTGGAACATATCTTCGCTGATTTTAAGCTTCTCACCCCAGCGGGAGAGGAAATCCTCGGTCTGCTCAGGGCAGTTCACCCGCGCTATACCGGTCTGAATAATCTTAGCCGCACAGTTGGGACAGGGGAAATGCGTCACCCAGATTTCACTACCATCCAGATCCCTTTTGGCAAACAGAATGGCATTCTCTTCTGCATGAAGGGTTTTCAGGTACTTCATCTCTCTTTCATCGGTATCTGCACTATCAGATACGCCGTGGGGATAACCGTTAAAGCCGACAGAGACAATACGGTTCTTTTTGGTGATCACTGCACCAACCTGAGTCGAAGGGTCTTTACTCCAGGAACCCACCAGCTCCGCCATCTGGAAAAATCTAACCGCCCATTTTGAGATCATCTGCCTGCTCCATTTGCATAAGGTTCATCAAACAAAAATACTTTTATCCTAATAAATCAGCCTTGGCAAGGCACAGCTGACTGAATTAGAAAGATTTCCTGCTAATCCCTGTCCGGATGGCGCTTCAGACACCATTTTTTACTCTCTGTCTGCAATGGAGCAGAGCATATTCCTTTTCTATACTCTATGTGGGTATATAGAAGACGGAGGTTTCTATGACCATGTCAACCCGGCTTGACCACTATCTGGCCAAGCACCATATTCCTTACAAAACGGTTGAGCACAGCCACAGTAACAGCTCAATCCATAGCGCGGTGGTATCAAGAATTCCTGCTATGAATGTCGCTAAGGGTATCGTTCTGGAGGACCACGAAGGGCGTCACCTGATGGCGGTTCTTCCAGCTAACGCTAAAATCAGTTTTACTGCATTAAACGAAGAACTTCATGCCAACTTTCATATGGTAAAAGAGCGTGAGGTATATCGCTTCTTTGAAGATTGTGAAAACGGAGCCGTACCACCTATCGGCGGCGCCTACCATATGGCGATGGTATGTGATGATTCACTGATGGAGCTGGATAACGTCTATCTGGAAGCAGGAGATCATGAAACCCTTATCAAGTTAGATCAGCAGGCGTTTCGTAAGCTAATGAGCAATAGCAAATGCATGAGTTTCGGTAGTCAGGTTTTCCACTGATTCACACTTACTCCCTGTGCATACAAAGGCTTCTGCTGTTATACGGCAGAGGCCTTTTTACAAAACAGACAGAAATGTAAACAGAAAATGACACTGGTTCTCATTCTCAAATTAAGCAAACTATCAATAACTCATCCATACTAGCTGTAATCGTGTTTATTGCTAAACCAATGGCATAACAATCAACCTATAGATCAAGGAGGTCGGGATGAGCCATGCATACGATCACTCAGGAGAGTCATTTGACAATCCGGCAGGAACCCGGGATTTTGAGTTTGTAGAGTTCTCCTCACCGGATCCGGGTCAGTTAGCTGCACTGTTTACCCAGTTAGGCTTTCAACCTTTTGCCAGACATAAATCCCGGCCACTGACTTGGTTTACTCAGGGCGATATCCACTTTCTGGTCAGTGAAGAGAGCAGAGGATTTGCTGCTGATTTTTCAAAGTTACACGGCCCCAGTGCCTGTGCCATGGGCTTCAAAGTCGAAAATGCCCAGCACGCCTTTCAGCACGCCCTGAAACAGAACGCCACGGCCTGTAAAAGCAAGATGCTGGAGTTTGGTGTCCCTGCTATTTTCGGCATCGGTGACAGCCTGCTCTATCTCGTTGACGACAATATCAGAGACCGGCTCTACCGTGACCAGTTTGAACTTATCCCTGCTACAGAAACGACAGCAGCTGATGTCGGACTGACTTATATTGACCACCTTACCCACAACGTCCACCGCGGCCATATGGATCCATGGGCAGAGTTTTATGAAAGAGTGTTTAACTTTCGCGAGATCCGCTATTTCGATATCAAAGGTTCAATGACCGGCCTGCATAGCCGGGCAATGACCAGCTCATGTGGAAAAATCCGTATTCCGGTCAATGAAGGAACCGACGATAAATCTCAGATCGAAGAGTTTCTTCACCAATATCATGGAGAAGGAATACAGCATATTGCACTAGGCAGTGACGATATCTACCAGACCGTCGCCACCCTACGCAAAAACGGTGTGAAATTTATGGATGTGCCCGATACCTATTACGACATGATTTCAGAGCGACTGCCCGGCCACAATGAAGCCATAGAGCAACTGAGGGAACAGCGAATTTTGATAGATGGTCATATGGAAGGTGGCAAGTTGGTACTGTTATTGCAAATCTTTACCGAGAACCTTATCGGTCCGATTTTCTTCGAAATTATTCAGCGCAAAGGTGACGAAGGGTTTGGTGAAGGTAACTTTCAGGCGTTGTTTGAATCAATTGAACGGGATCAAATGGCGCGGGGTGTTCTTTCCTAGGCTCTGTTGATCTGGCCACGGCGTACAGACACAAGGAGGAGGCTGTATGATTCGCAGAATAGCGTTTCCGTTAAGAAAAGGCGTTTTTTCCCGGCAGGCTCACACTGACCTGCCGGAGAAAGGCATGTATGAAAGGGAAGTAAGCCGCGAAGGTTTTTTCGGGCCGGCCTCTCACCTGCATCACAGGCACCCGCCTACCGGCTGGTCTGGTTTTGAAGGCCAACTCAGACCCAGAGCCTATAACCTGCTGGAGCTACCGTGCGAGCAGCAGTCGCCGTGGGATACGCCTGTCGCTCTGTATAACAATGATTGTCAGATACGTTTCTGGCGATGTAACAGCAAGATGCCCTATCTGGTCAGAAATGCCGATGGCGATGATCTACTGTTTGTTCATCAGGGCAGCGGAGAGCTATTTTGCGATTACGGCCACCTGAACGTCACTGAGGGAGATTACCTGTTAATCCCGCGTTCTTGTATGTGGCGCTTTGAACCGGACAGTCCGGCCAGCTTTCTGATGATAGAAGCAACCAACGATAGCTACGGTCTGCCGGACAAAAGCATCGTAGGTCAGCACGCCATTTTCGATCAGGCGGTACTCGAAAGCGCTGAGATTGATCCTCTGTTTCTGCAACAACAGGATGAAGAGCCGTGGCAGGTAAGAGTAAAGAGACAAAACCGGCAAAGTATCATCAGTTACCCTTTCAACCCCCTTGATGCTATCGGCTGGCATGGAGAAGTTGCCGCACTCAAGCTCAACTGGCGCGATATCCGCCCGTTAATGAGCCACCGCTATCACCTTCCTCCTTCAGCACACTCAACCTTTGTCTCACGACATTTTGTCGTCTGCACCTTTGTACCCCGCCCGATGGAGAGTGATGCAGGCGCCCTTAAAGTGCCGTTTTACCACAGCAACGACGATTATGATGAAGTGATTTTTTACCATCACGGCGAGTTTTTCAGCCGCGACAATATCGAGCCGGGAATGCTGACTTTGCACCCTTGTGGCTTCCCTCATGGCCCTCACCCCAAAGCCTACAAAAAGGGGCTGGAAGCGGTAAATAAACAGACAGATGAAGTAGCGGTAATGATAGATACCCGTAACAGTCTGAAAATAGGGACTACACTTGAAAAGACAGAGTGGCAAGGCTATGCGGACAGCTGGAAAGAGTAAGGAGCGTCAGAGTGAAATTAGCAACCCTGAGAGACGGAAGCCGGGACGGGCACCTTTGTATTGTAAGCCGGGATCTGAAGCTGGCGGTGAGCGCGTCACCCATTGCCCGCACACTTCAACAGGCGCTGGAAAACTGGCAGAGCCTAAAACCATGGCTGCAAGGGCGCTATGATGAACTTAATGCCGGCAGAGCCTTTGATGCTATGCCGTTTTCAGAGTGCGAACTGGAATCTCCCCTTCCCCGCTGTTATCAGTGGGCGGATGGCAGCGCCTATGTTAATCATGTGGAGTTAGTGCGCAAAGCCCGCGGCGCAGAGATGCCGGAATCATTCTGGAGCGATCCTCTTATGTATCAGGGTGGCGGCGACTCCTTTCTCGGCCCTGTCGATGATATCCCTTTAGGCGATGAAAGCTGGGGACTAGATTTTGAAGCAGAAATAGCGGTTATCACCTCTGATGTTGAAGCGGGCACTCAGGCTAAAGAGGCAGCAGATTCGATCCGGCTTGTTACACTGGTTAACGATGTCTCCCTGAGAAACCTTATCCCTTCTGAGCTGGCTAAAGGCTTTGGCTTCTTTCAGAGTAAACCCTCCAGCGCATTTTCTCCCGTTGCCGTAACTCCCGACGAGTTGGGTGACCACTGGCGCAACAGCACGCTACACCTGCCCCTTCTCAGCTCTCTGAACGGCGCGCTATTCGGCTCTCCCGATGCCGGTACTGATATGACATTCAACTTTGCCCAATTAGTCACTCATGCGGCAAAAACAAGAAAACTGACCGCCGGCACTATTATCGGCTCTGGTACCGTTTCTAATTGTGACCGCTCGGCCGGTTCTTCCTGTATTGCCGAAAAGAGAATGCTGGAAAAACTGCAGACAGGCGAAATTCAGACCCCCTTTATGAAGCCGGGAGACAGCATAAAAATTGAGATGCTGGATGAAAATGGTTTGTCGATATTTGGCGCTATTGAGCAGCAGGTGGTCAGCCGGTAAAGGAGAGTATTATGGATATCAGGTTATACAGCTATTTTCGCTCTTCCGCAGCCTACCGTGTCAGGATTGCCCTTAACCTGAAAGGTGTCCCTTATAAGATTCTGCCGGTTCACCTGGTTCATAACGGTGGAGAGCAGCACGGAACGGCATACCGAAGCATTAACCCTCAGGGGCTAGTACCCTGTCTGGAATGGACTGACAGCCGGGGGCGGAATCAGCATCTGAGCCAGTCAACGGCCATTTGCGAGTATCTGGAAGATATGTACCCTGAGACACCTCTTCTGCCGTCAGATGCTGTTGCCCGCGCTCAGGTTCGTTCACTAATGCAAATTATCGCCTGCGACCTTCATCCGCTCAACAACCTCCGTGTACTCCGCTATCTGGAAGAGCAGCAGGAACTCAGCAAACAAGATAAGATGGATTGGTACTTCCATTGGCTGGATGAGGGCTTCAAAGCCATCGAAGCACGGTTACACAAGAATCTCAGCGAAGATTATTGCTTTGGCAATGAGGTTACACTGGCTGACGTTTTTCTGATACCTCAGGTATATAACGCAGTCAGGTTTAAATTTGATATGGAACCTTTTGAGAAAATTGTTCAGGTTTATCAGCACTGCACCAGCCTGAAAGCGTTCCGGATTGCCGCCCCGGAAAATCAACCTGACGCTGAGTAGATCAAACCCGCTACTTTTATTTAACCCCAAATAGCCTACCGCCGGAACATCTTATGTTCCGGCGGTATATCGTCATTAGCCTTTGTGTTAGTGGATCTGCTTTCGCTCTTCATCCAGCCCCTGCCAGAAGGCGTATACACCATCGAGCATCTCATTACCGCTACGGATAAAGTGGTCTTCATCCACATCATTGTTGAAATAGTAAGTTTCCAGCTCCTCCTGAGTATGACAGGCGTGGTTGGCTTCCAGTTTCGCGTGCCAGGTAAAGAATGCCGTTGGCAGATCTTTCAGGTCGCGTGACTTTTTATAATGTTCAAAACCGGCAACCAGTTCATCCCAGAAGCCTGCCGCCGCCCAATTTTCAACCGCATAAGAAGCCGCCGTAGAGGTGGCATAGTTGGCAGAACCGTACAGGCGTATCAGTTCATCACAGAAGAACAGCGTTTTAACCGAACCAAACTGTCTCCTGCCTATCTGGTTAAAACCAAGTCCGAGATAGTTTGCCAAGCGGTTCAGCAGCTCAAAATGGGCAGCTTTAAAGCGGAAAGCCCCGCCATCTATACTCCCCTCAAGATCACCAAAGTTTTTCTCCTCTTCAGTTAAATCTGAAGCGTGATTTCGGCGATGGCTCTTATAAACCACACCAATTTCATTAGCCAGAATCTCCTTTGATGCCCTCATCTCTTCTATGGTTTCTGCGTTAATCATCTTCTCAAGCTGAGCAACCAGAAACTGATTGGAAAACACTGAAAACTGAACTATCAGCTGTTTGATATGCGCATCACTTAATTTGGCGCAGCTAAACCACTGAGTATATGGATTGTCGGTAATAACCTTATGGTTAAGCAGTTCTGCATCAATGCGTGCCTGAAAGGCGATAAAACGTTGTGCTTTGCTGATATCAAAATGACCTGCGTAGATCTCTTCGACAGTGTGAAAGGTGAGTTTTTCTAGTCCGTTATCCTTACGATACGCTGCTATTTTAGCGTCATCCCTCATAACAACCTCCTGAACCGGACTGGCTAATTAATAAAACAGAGCCAATACTGTACTCAGCAGCAATTAATGTCCGGGTTTGTGTTGGTTAAAATGGCTTGTTATCAGTGTAGATGCTATTTACAAAAGTGTCATTTATATGGGTAAGCCATTGTTTCCAAGCTAGTTTAAATGACAGCTCTACGGTTTTTCGCTTAGAAAACTGCCAGCCTGATACTTATTTGCCGTATTGAATATTGTAAATTATTGCAAATGAGAAAAGTTATCATTGACCTAGACCCATTTGAAAAATATGCTAATAAAATAGACGCTTAAAGAGAATAATGATGAATAAACCAAAGCCAATTTTACTTACTGTCCAGTCTTCAAAAGCCCTGACCACCAATATGCAGCGAATTATCCTTCAGGGAGAGGGGCTGTCTCAGTTCCCTGCTGATTGTGTCGGCGGTTATATCAAACTGCTATTTACTGCCGAAGGAAGCCCGGATCTCAGTCAGCTTGCACCAGATACCCAACCCGTGCGTCGTACGTATACCATCAGAGACTTTGATGCCGAAAAATGCCAGATTACCGTAGACTTTGTACGTCATACTGTTGAAGATTGCGGATGCGGTCAC
Source organism: Vibrio sp. SCSIO 43137 (assembly GCF_028201475.1). Classification (NCBI taxonomy): domain Bacteria; kingdom Pseudomonadati; phylum Pseudomonadota; class Gammaproteobacteria; order Vibrionales; family Vibrionaceae; genus Vibrio; species Vibrio sp. SCSIO 43137. The sequence continues at coordinate 2,094,314 of NZ_CP116383.1, forward strand.
GCTGCCCGCTGGGCAATGTCAGCCGCGGCTGGCGATCAGATTCACATCTCTGGGCCCGGTAAACTGCAACCAATTAATACAGAGGCAGACTGGTTCTTCCTTAGTGCTGATATGACAGCACTTCCTGCCTTGTCGGTAAAACTGGCCTCGCTACCGGACAATGCCAAGGGTTACGCCGTCATCGAAGTACTGGCTCTGAGCGACATTCAGCCTCTTTCTGCCCCGGATAATGTCGAGGTTATCTGGGTAGAGAAAAAATCCGGCAGCAAAGTATTGGCGGATAAAGTGGAGCAACTACATTGGATGGATGGCACTGCCTTTGTCTGGTGTGCATGCGAATTTGACACAATGCGCACCCTGAGAAATTACTTCCGCAATGAACGTCAGGTTGAACGGGAACATATCTATATCAGCAGTTACTGGAAAAACGGCGTTACCGAAGAAGGGCATAAAGTGATTAAGCGTCAGGACGCTGAAACGGCTTAGCGCTTTTCATATAACCAGCCGGAGCTGTATCTGCTCCGGTATTCCCCCCTGTTATGACCTGCCCTTTTCTCAAATTCGAGACAAGCCCAAAAATCATGATTATCCCCGTTTACTGGTGCTGATCTGTTGATAAATTGTGAACAAAATCACTTTACAACTGTAAATCTGTTGGTAGTATGTTTCGATAACGTGACTTGCCACCTTCGAAATGGCTATATCTACAATTATTAGAGAAGAGATAAGTTATGATAAAACGTATGAGAAAAGCGCAACTGAAACGTTGCAGAAATCGTTTCTGGAAAGAATCCAGTAAGAAATAACCAAGCAGAACGGGGCTATCTAAGAATAGCCCTTTTTAATACCTGAAATCCGCCAGCTACTGTTTTAAAACCCACTCATTCCAGTATTTCAGCGCCAACTCTGCGGCGACTTCCCTCTGCCTGAACTTGGCAAAAAGAACCGCGCTCATAGTAGCAATCACCGCATTGGCCATTGTATTCAGCTCTGACTCTTGAGTTCCCATAGAGCAGCTTTTCGGGAGTGATACTTCCGACAGCATCTGTTCCGGCCAGTAATGGGAAGAAACTCCGTCTGAGTCGCTGCACCAGATAGTCTGGCTCACTTTAGGATTGTACTCAGACTCACCGGACTGCCCTTTAAAAGAGACCACGGCATGACCGCTTCTGCCAACACTATGCTCTATTTCGGCATGTAGCTGCTGAAAGCCGGGATGAAAACTGCCACGAACACCATAGTCTGAATTACCCGGATTGAGAGCCCGCACCATGGTATTTACCGGTGTCCGCAAGCCGTAACGCTTTTTAAAATCGAGCATTTCAACAATCTTGGGAGCAAATACCGACAACGGAAGATAAGCGATGCTGTGTTTATCCAGCAGTGACTGAACCTCGCTGACACTGCCGGCGGACGGGATATTCATCTGTTTAAGATATGAGGCAGCATGCTCCCGTTCACTTTCCTGCTCAAGGTAACCATGCAGCAGTACTTTAAAACCATTTTCCGCCAGTATTTTTGCAGCGATAACATGCCATGGCTTACCTGTGCTGCTGCGTTTACCAGCATAGCAAGGCCAGTCAATATCTGATGTTATAGCCGGAAGGCGCGACTGAAAGGCGTGCACAAAACCAGCTACTTCATCGCAGGTCTCATTCTGCACACGTATCAGCATCAGCAGCATCGCCATCTGGTCTTCGCCCACTTTACCATCCAGATATTCATCCATTACTCTGAAGGCTTGCTCAAAGGTAAGCGGCTTGCGTCCACGCTCTCCCTTTCCTACTGTGCGTATACACTCAATAACTGAACTCATAGACTTTCCTGAATATTTACATTGCTTTCAATCTACTGAAAAGCATAAAGAAAGCAAAACATCTCTTAGTCTATTTATTTATGCTATATACCTGCTCTGCCAGTTTTACTCAAACCAGCGGGAACCATACGCCGAAGAGTAATCGGGCGTTTCAATCTGCCCATCCAGTTCAGCAACCGCTTGCAAAGGACCCACTACCGTTTTGTAGGGTAAAACCCCGGCCCAGACTTCGCGGTCTAAATCTCCTTTATCATCATTAACACCATGATTACCAATTTTGACAGAGGCCTCTTCAAGGGGAATCACCAGCAATTCTGTCGCTTCCAGCTCCCTGCGGCTGCCAAGACGAATGTGTTCCGTTCTGCCCGGTGCTATTTGCTCTATAAAGTGATTAAGTAAGGCATTTTTCTCTTCTCTCTCTTCGACCACTTTAAAGCAGCCAAATACCATAGCACTTCTGTAGTGAGCACTATGATGCATGGCTGAACGCGCCAACACCCAACCATCAAACAGAGTAAAAGTAACACAGGTTTCAGCGCCATTTTTAAGCGTTTTCAGAAGGCGGCTGTTTTTCGCTCCATGAATATACACCTTATCTTCCACCCGCCAGGCCAGCATGGGGATCACTAAGGGAGCATTCTGTTCAACAATAGCAACATGGGCAATCAGGCTTTCATCAATAATCCGATAAAGGCTCTCTGTATCAGTACAAGCCTTATGTGGCGCTTTTTTAATTCTGCTTCTCTGAGTGGCGGATAACATAGTTTCTCTCCTGCACAATAAATCTCCTGTTTAATGTAATAGCAAACTGGCACTATAATTAGAGCCAGTATTTTATTTTATATGAGTCCAGTTATGCAAAGTATCGACCTTGGCGATCTCTGCCTTTCTCCAGAGTGCTCTTCATTACAACAGGCACTGTTTCAGGAGATCAGAAACAAGATTATTAACCGCCTATGGCGAAAAGGCGCCAGACTGCCTTCAACCAGAAAGGCGGCAGAAGAACTTGGTATCAGCAGAAATACCGTAACGCTCACTTATGAACAACTGGTCGCTGAAGGGTATATTGAGAGTCGTGCCGGATCCGGCTTTTACGTATCCGTAGAAGTTCCCGAGCATTTTCTGTTGCAGGTGACTCAAGCGACTGAAAATAAAAACAATCAACACATTAGTGACAGCCAAGGGTTAAACTGTTTTTTTGCCCCCGGAGTGCCAGATTTATCCGCTTTTCCATTTACAAAATGGCAGCGAATTCTGCAACATCACAGCAGCAGGGTGGCCATTGCCGGACTCAATGATCTTCAGGGGTTACCTGAGTTAAGAGAAGCACTTGCACACTACCTTGCTTCTTCCCGTTCTGTCGACTGCTCAGCCAAACGCATTATTATCACCAACGGGGCACAGCAGGCGCTGACTATCGCTGCTCTGGCAGTCTCTTCTCTGACGGCGGACAGTAAATCCTGCCCCATCGCAATGGAAGAGCCGGGGTATACTCAAATGCGCAAGGTGTTAGCGCTGTTTAACATCAAAACCATCAACCTTAGCGTTGAACCTGAAACCGGCTGGGATTTGAGCCGGTTGCTAAGCTCTCCGGCCAAAGCTGTCTATTTAACCCCCAGCAATCAATATCCGATGGGATTTAGCCTGAATACAGATCAGAGAATGCAGGTTCTCAATTGGGCTGCGATAAACAACAGCTGGATTATTGAAGATGATTACGACAGTGAGTTTCAGTTTGCTCACAGGCCATACACCTCCATGCAGGGATTAGCAGCACAATCTGGCCTGACCGATCGATGTATCTACATAGGTTCCTTTAGTAAAACCCTGTTTAACGGGCTGAGAATCGGCTATATGGTGGTGCCGGATGAGTTAGTCAGACCATGTCTGAACATTAAAGATGCCCTGAGCGGGACTACGCCAGCTCATACTCAGGCAGCGACTGCTGAGTTTATCAGTCAGGGCCACTATTTAACTCATCTGAGAAAAATGCGTAAACACTACCAGTTAAAACGAGAAACCATGATTTCCCTTTTAAACCAACACTTCGCTGAAGATTTAGAAGTAATCAGCCAACCAGCCGGACTGCATATCACCGTCCGCTGGCAGGGAAATCCCGGTGAAAATGAATTTTCAAAACAGGCGGAAAAGGAGGGAGTTACCGTTCGTCCACTGAGCTACTATCAACAATCCGCACAGCCCAGACAGTGGAACTCTGTGGTTATGGGATTTGGCAACTGCCCTTTAACTGACATGGCGGCCAGCATAGAAAAGCTGGCCGGAATATTTCACCGTATGCGCTAAACTACTTTTTCACCCTGAACTTTCTATGACATGCCTTACAGGTTTTTGTCGCCTGCTTAAATCCGGCCACAAGAGCCGATTTGTCGTTCGCTTTTGCTGCTGAATAGAAGCTATCAAATCCGCTGTTCAGCATCTGCAAACCTTCTGAAAATTTATCAGGATTGTTCCAGACTGCTGCTTTTGCATTACTTCCTTCCTTGCTTCCTTCAGGAAAGTGGTTTTCCAGTATCGACGCATTCGAGGTCAGTGCCTGACCATATTGCTGCAATTTCTGCCAGTCCAGTTTTCCGCTGTCTAGCATATCACCAGCCATTTCAACATTGTCTTTGATATCAGAAAATGCGTTCTGACGGGTTTCAATATCAGTGTCAAATGCCGCAAAACTGCTGGCTGACAGCGGTATCAAAAGAGCTAAAATATACTTTTTCACAATTACTTCCTTTTGTTTAATTATTGCCCATTGCATTGCAAATAGTTACATAATCGTTGTGGTTATGTAAATATATATGGCAACACGAAAATTCAACCAATTACATAAAAGCGGAAGTAACATAATGAAAGTATGGGATCTACCGACAAGGATTTATCACTGGAGCCAGCTCGCTTTAGTTTGTGGCCTGTTTTTTAGCGGCCTGACAGAGCAAGGACCTCATACTAAATTTGGATTAGCACTGTTTACTCTTCTGTTATGGCGTCTTCTTTGGGGCTTAACAGGTAGTGATACCAGCCGTTTTTCTCACTTTATCAAATCCCCCTTTGCTGTGATTCGCTACCTTAAGGGTAGTCTGGAAGAAAACCCCGGCCATAATCCCGCAGGCGGTTATATGGTTATTGTATTAATAACTGCATTGATTCTGCAGTGCCTGACCGGGTTAGCCGTGGCCGGATATCTGGATCCCCTTCCAGCTTCTGAGGCATGGCTGAATGACGAGGTGTTTGATTTGGCTGTTTTGGTACACGAGACCGGTATTGTCTACTTGCCGATTTTGATCGCTCTTCATATTAGCGCCATTTTGATCTACCAACTTCGTGGAAAGCCTTTGGTAAAAGCCATGTTTACCGGAGAGCAAACTATTTCCGGAGAACAGGCTATCAGCGGCAACAAAGTTCACTTTGCCGGCAATAGCAAAGCCTTATTGTTTTTCTTGTTATGTCTGGCTGTTACTGTGTCTCTCTATCTGCTGTCAGCAGAGTAAGCTCTTTCACCTGAGTAAGAAGTGAAACTGATTTGCTATTCAACTGGTTTATGACAACACTTAATGAATAAAACAAATAATAATCAGCAAAGGCTTTGTTGTGCATATACTCATCCGGTATCTAACTTCGTTTCTGATTTCTCTTACTCTGCTGCTTAGCTCAGCATGCTATGCAACACAAGTGGTTCGCCTGACTAGTGGTGAGTGGCCTCCTTACCTCTCTAATCACTTAGCGGAAGGCGGCTTTGCAACAAAGATTGTTACTGAAGCCTTTAACGAGATGGGTATAGAGGTTGAAATCAGTTACTACCCATGGAAACGTTCTTATAACTACGCTATGGAAGGAAAAGACCCTGGCGGAAATATCTGGCATGGAACCATTGTCTGGATAAAAACCGAGCAGAGGATGAAGTCATTCTATTACAGCGATCCTGTTATTACCGATGAAGATGTTCTCTTCTATCTGGCTAAATCTTCCCTGCACTGGAAAACCGTTGCCGATCTGGAGGGAAAAATCATCGGAGGAACAGCGCATACAGCCTATCCAACCTTCGAAAAAGCCCATAAAGACGGTCTTATCACTTTGCAAAGGGGAGGAAACTACGATTCACTACTGAAGCGGATTTTCCACCAAAAGATCGATGCGGCTCAAATGCCGAAACAAGTTGGCCTGTATTACCTCAATCACAGTTTTTCCACGGCTGAACAAAAGCAGTTTACCTACTCTCCAACGGTTATTGAACGGCGCACCTATCACCTTATTCTGTCCAAAAACAGAGATGAGAATAAAGCCTTGCTGAAGCTGTTCAATCAGGGGTTAGCAAAGTTACATAGTAATGGGCGTTACCGGAGTCTGGTGAGTCAACTCCGCCGGGGCAGTTATTAAGATTTATCCATAATTATCCGGCCATTCACAATATAAGCTTTATCTAATATAGAAGATTTGATATTATCTGATCCAGTTTATAGCGTATGCCAATAATTCTATGATATAAAACGAATTGCATGGTTGCATTAAGAGTACAAACTGTTAAGGAAGAATAATGAGTAGTGAAACCGTCAGTGAGCAGCAGAACGCAGTTGAAAAGCTGGTTCATTTCCCCATATCGTTTTTTGCCGTAGTGATGGGGTTAAGTGGTTTAACTCTAGCCTGGCGCGCGGCTGGTAGTGACATTCTACCGACAGCCTCATTCTGGCTTGGCCTGTTTACCTCTCTGGTGATGCTAGCCGTTACCATTTTGTATACCATTAAAATTGTTAGATATCCGGAAGCCGTAATTGCAGAGTCGCGCCACCCTATCCGGTTAAACTTCTTTCCCGCTTTCTCTATTAGTTTGCTGTTACTGGCCGTGGTCTGGCAGGATTACCATAGCCTCTCTCATACTTTATGGATAGTTGGGGCAGCCGTACAGATATGCCTGACGGTTTACGTTATCAGCAGCTGGATTCACCATACCCATTACACTCTGTCTCATGCTAACCCCAGCTGGTTTATTCCTGTCGTGGGTAATATCATCGCACCCATAGCCGGCTCACATTTAGGTTATTTTGAGATCAGTTGGTTCTTCTTCAGTGTCGGTATCGTCTTCTGGGTTGTTCTTTTGACTATTGTTATGTACCGGTTGTTTTTCCATGAACCGCTGCCGGCAAGACTGACGCCTATGCTGTTTATCCTGCTTGCTCCGCCATCAGTAGGCTTTGTCTCTTATACCAATTTAGTGGGTGAGTTAGATGTATTTGCCAGAGTGATTTACTATGTTGGCTTGTTTCTTTGCCTGGTACTGGTGTCCAATATCCTCAGATTTGCCAAAGTTCCTTTCTTTATCTCGTCATGGGCTTACTCTTTCCCGCTGGCGGCCCTTACTATCGCGACAGCCAAAATGTCCGGCTTTGTACCAACCACATTTTTTAACGCCTTGTCCGGCCTGCTACTGACTTTAGTGACTTTATTGCTAAGCTGGTTGGTGCTAAGAACGATAAAAGCCATTTTGAACGATGAGATTTGTGTTCCTGAATGACAGACATAAAAAAGCCGGACTGCTGTCCGGCTCTAATATCTCGGCCTGAAGGCTATTTTTCCATAGCCAGCTTTGGCTGCTGAGTATTGGTCAGCTCCACATTATCCTGCTTAATATCTGCAACATCTCGCCACCATGCATATTCGCTTTCTGGCTGCTCAATTGTGACATTGTCACCAAACACCGGAGTCAGCAAAGTCACTCCCCGCTGCTGAGCCAGTTCACTTACCCGCTCCAGAGGCTCATACCAGTCATGCAGTGATAGGTCGAAAGTACCATTATGAATCGGCAGCATCGCCTTACCTTTCAGATCTATATGAGCTTGCAGGCTCTCTTCCGGCATCATATGTATCTCTGACCAGAGCTTGTTATAAGCGCCTGTCTCCACCATGGTGACATCAAATGGCCCCAGTTTTTCTCCTATCTCTTTAAATCCGGAGAAATAACCGCTGTCACCACTAAAATAGAGGTTACGTTTTTCACTCTTAATTACCCAACTCGCCCACAAAGTTTCATCTCTGTCGAACAGTCCGCGGCCGGAAAAGTGCTGTGTAGGCGTTGCAATAAATTTCAGGCTACCTACCTCTCCACTCTGCCACCAGTCTAACTGGACAACCTTTTCTGCATCCACACCCCACTCTATCAGGTAATCACCTACTTTTAGCGGTGTAAAAAAGAACTCGACTTTATCGGCCAGTTTTTCGATAGCCGCCTTATCTAAGTGGTCATAATGGTCGTGGCTGATTACCACGGCCTTAATTTCAGGCAGCTCTTCGATTGAAATAGGGGTCGGATGGAATCGCTTCGGTCCCGCCCACTGAACCGGCGAGGCTCGTTCACTAAATACCGGATCTGCCAGCACATACTCGCCATCGAGACGCATTAAAATACTTGAGTGCCCCAGACGGAACAAAGCATCTTCAGAGCTACTATCCAGTCCGGCAGCGGTCATCGCTTTAAGTGGAATATCTTTAACCGGCTTAGGTTCATTTCGCGTAGCAGAAACCTGCTGCTTGATGATCTCCCACATATTGCTCATTGTCGGGTTGTATTTAATCTCACTGTTTACAAACTTCTTGTTATCTTTGTCTGCACCAGTACCCGATGCACACGCTGTTACTAAAACGGCTGACATAAACGCAACTCCCAAACTTACTTTAAACGCTCTTCTCATTTCAACACCTAGGCAGAAAATCTACACTAAGCAGTTTACATTTATAAATTGAAAAGTAAACCGATCAGTGTAAAATTGTTTAAAATTATCATTTCCGCGGTTATTCAAAGTGGCAGAAGTAAAAAAAACCAGAAGCGAACTTAAAAGAGAAGCCATTGTAAATGCAGCAAAAAAAGCATTTATTGAACATGGTGTTCAGGGAACCAGTATGGATAAGCTATCAGAGCTTGCGCAGGTTTCGAAAAGAACGGTGTACAACCACTTTGCCACCAAAGAGGCCTTGGTGATGCACATCATGTCCGAGTTGTGGCGCAAGGCAACCATGCAGGTTGATATTCAGTACTCCTCTGAACAAGCCCTTGAAACTCAGTTGGCGAAAATACTGTTGGCTGAGGCAGAAATGTTCTCCAGCAAGGAGTATATAGACCTGTCACGGGTCGCATTCGGTTACTTCTTCTACAATCAGGATGCGCTAGACAAAGAGATTAAAAAGTTTTCTGCTCAGGAAACCACCCTCTATAAGTGGTTGGAATCCGCAGTCGATGATGGCCGCTTAAAGCCCGTTGACTTAGAGTTTGCTAACGGGCAGCTTCACAATCTGATTAAAGGAAGCTGTTTCTGGCCACTGCTGATTAACTCAAAAGCGTCGGTTACTCAGCAGCAGGTAGAGATGATTACCAAAGAATCTGCAGCAATGTTTATTAGTCACTACAAGATGTAAGTTTGATATCCGGGTCACTACTCCCTTGTAACCCACCAGCATAACAGTGACCCGAAAGTGACTAAGATTACGCCTTGCCAGAATCCGGCACTGAGTGACACGCCTAACACCAGCATAGAAATCAGCGTAGAAAATATAGGTGTGAAATAAGAGAGCGAGGCCAGAAGTAACATATTTCCGCCGATAATAGCCAGATTCCATAATGCATAACCGCTGCCCATTACCACTCCGGTAAGCAGCAGGTAGCCAATGGATTGGCAGTTAAACTCCAGAGGCGGTTGCTCTGTGGTCAGATAGTGGAACCATAACGAAATCGCAGTAAACACAAAGAACAGAGTAATTCCGTTTTTGCCGTTAGATAACCGCTTGGTTACATTGCAGTAAACCGCCCAGATGATAGCGCCAATTAATGCCAGAGAATAGGCAAGCGGATTGCCCGTTACATTCTCTGTGATATGCGTAAATGTAACTTCCTGCCCGCCCATCAGACTCCAAACAACTCCGGAAAATGCCAGCAATATTGCGGGATAAATTAACTTGTTCACCCGTTTGCTGCTTCCCCATACAGCAAAGAGTACAGTTAAAGCAGGCCAGAGGTAATTAATCACCGCCATCTCTATAGTCTGAAGCCGGCTATCTGCATAGCCAAGTGCCAGAGAAAAACAGACTTCATACGCCGCGAATAACCCGCCGGCAATAACGATATAGCTTAGTGAGAACTGCCTGAGTTTCGGTACCCCCATGACCACTAATAGAAACAGTGAAGCAACACTGTAGATCATCGCCGCACCGCCGACAGGCCCTAACTGTTCAGCAACATTACGGGTAAGCGCAACCAGACAGCTCCACAACACTATGGCGGCAATGCCCATCAAGGTATATTTATGAGAAGAAAGCAATAGTTTTCCTACTCTGTGTTACTTAGTAGTGATTAAACCAGATAACTAAAATAACTATCTTGCACTAATACTGCGATAGGCAACATCTGTCAGGTAGTCATTCAGTTTGTGGGATGCGCTTACCGCTTCGTCAGCATCGGTATGGCAAACGGCACGGAGAGTTGCCGCATGCAGATGGGAAGCTTCCGCTAAATCTGTAGTGTCGTTTTTGTAAGCAAACCAAAAGCGACGCGACAAACCTTGCAGCGGAGCCATCGCCAGTTGCAGATACTCATTTCTGGCAGCCTTAACCAATACGTTGTGTATCTGTTTTAGCAGAACCGAGTACTCAATTTCATCGCCATTTTCTGCACACAACTCTAACTTAGAGGCTAGTTCCTGCATCTGCTGTTTCTCATCCACTGACGCTCTTGCGGCCGCGTACTTAACGCACAAGGCTTCAATATCTCTACGCACTTCCAGAATTTTAAGTTGGCTTTCTACTGAAATTGATGGGATCTGAATACCGCGGCGGGCATGAATTTCCACCATTCTTTCATATGAAAGCCTTTGCAGAGCTTCACGTACCGGTGTTCTGCCCAAGTCCAGATTCTCTGCCAGTTGCTTTTCACTCACCATACTACCCGGCTCCAACTCCCTGAAAATTATCATTTTTTCTAGTTGGTTATAGGCTATTTCTGTCTTATTTGTCGGATTAATACTGTTATTCATTCTATTTTCCCAGCCAATTTTTAGTGAGCAAACTCACGAATATCACAACCGCAATTGTAACACAAAAAATATGGGCATATATTAAAAACACACAACTGATATATCAGATGACTATCAGTAATCTATTAGCGAGGTAATCATGAAAGATTGGAAAATTGTTCGCCGTTTTGAACAAGTGCCGGATCTACCGATTCTGGCTTCCGTCGATGTGCTAGTCATTGGTGGCGGCGCTGCAGGTGTTGCAGCAGCGGAAACTGCAGGACGCATGGGTAAATCCACATGGCTTATTGAGAAATATGGCTTTTGTGGTGGTGCGGCTGTAGCAGGCCTGTCAGGCACTATTTGTGGAATGTTTATGGCCAGCGATGATCCTGAAGCTCAACCTGAACAGGTTGTGTTTGGTTTCACAGAAAAATTCCGCAAAGAGCTAAAGGCCAGAGGGGGTGTTACTGAACCACAGCGTTACGGCAAAACCTTTACCGTCACTCACGATCCTCTTATCTGGCGTGAAGTGGCAGATGATCTTCTGGAACAAGCAGGTGTGACAACACTTTTCCACACAGCTGTTACCGGCGTGATCATGGAAAAAGATGCCTTCAAAGGTGTTGTTATTGAGTCCAACGCAGGGCAAAGCGTCATTATGGCGAAAATGATCGTTGATGCCTCCGGGGATGCCGCCCTAATCGCCCGCGCCGGTATGGATTACTACTTTGGTGACAACGGCAAAATCCAGAACCCGACCATGTTCTTCCGCATTGGCGGTGTTGATGTGGGTAAGTATCTGGACTACTACGGCAATGACACCATTTGTCCGCCAAAAGTAACCGAAAATATTCACGCCGCAAACGCCACAGGCGACTACTCACTGCCACGCCATAAGATCTGGATTTTCCCGACCACACGTCCAAATGAGCTGATGGTGAATGCTACGCGTCTGGCTGGTCAGGATGGTCGCATGCTGAACGTGATTGATCCAAAAGATTTTACTGAAGCTGAAGTATGGGGCCGCCGTCAGGTGCGCGATTACACCCGCTTTCTGAACAACTATGTTCCGGGCTGTGAAGATGCCTACGTGGTGGATACCGGTGTTGAAGTGGGTATTCGTCAGACACGCTCTATTGTCGGCGTAGAAACCCTGACCAATGACGATGTTGTTAACTGCAATAAACGCCAAGACAGCATCTGCCGCACTCCGTGGCCGATTGAACTTCACTCAGGTGACAAGCCAAAACTTCATTGGCTTATTGATGATTACTACGATGTTCCCTTCAACACACTAGTTCCTGTGGTTGGCGAGAACATCATTGTAGCAGGACGCTGTTTAAGTGCAGAACATGAAGCATTGGCTTCTGCCCGTGTAACAGCGCAGTGCTTTGAATATGGTATGGCAGCGGGTATCGCTGTTGTCAAAGCAATTGATGAAAATAGACGCATCCGCGATCTACGGGGCGAAGAAATTCGCACTATTATGATAGATAACGGCAGTGCGTTGTAAGGAGATAAAATGAAAGGTACAGCAATTAAACGTGTTGAGCTTTATGCAGTAGCAGACCGTGACGCACCGCCAATTCCATGGGCGGACAATCAGGAGCCTCTTCTGTATACCAACAATATCGTTCGTATCATTACTGAAGATGGTACTGAAGGTGTTGGCGCAACCATCAGCTATACAGAGAACGATTTTGATAAGTGCATTATCGAAGCGATGAAGACCATTGTTCCCGGCTTAATCGGTAAAAACCCTCTTATGACCGAAGAGCTGAGTGCATGGCTGGGCGCACGTTGCTCATGGGGCGGCCTGCCGGCTAAATCCCCTATCGATATCGCGGCATGGGATATCAAGGCCAAAAAAGCCAATATGCCTCTTTACATGCTACTTGGCGGTGCACGCCATAAGATGCTTTCTTATGCCTCTACCCCTATGTTTGACACAGTAGAAGAGTACTTCCCGTATGTGGACGACTGTATTGAACAAGGCTTTACGGCTATCAAACTGCACTGCTACTGCGTATACGAGAAAGATGTAAAACTGGTTAACGCCATTCAGGAACGTTACGGTGATACCGGTATCCGCTTTATGCTGGACACAGCCACTTTCTATAACGCCTCTGAAGCAATGAAGATGGCAAAACTAATGGAAAGTTACGACTGGGAATGGCTGGAAGCTCCGGTTTCAGACTATGACTATAAAACTTACCAGCGTCTAGTTGATAAAACCGACCTTGAAATCTCAAGCCATGGTAACTGCCTGCTGACTCTGCAGGAAGTGACTTACGCACTTGGCAACGGTTTCTGGTCAGATGTTCGTCAGGATGCCACGGTTTGTGGTGGTATTACCCAACTAAATAAATGCTTTGCGATAGCGGAAGGCCACTCTAAAACACTGGAGATCCAGAGTATGGGTTACACCATTACTCAGGCTGCCAACTTGCATGTTGCCCTTGCACACCACAACTGCAAATACTTTGAACAGTTCTACCCATATGAAAGCTTTGAATTAGCTTCTAAGACTCAAATCCGTACAGATAAAGAGGGCTATGTACATGCCCCTGAAGGTAACGGTCTGGGTGTAGAGATGGACTGGGAAGCAGTTAAAGAAGCATCTATTGCTCATTATGTTTTTGAATAACTAATTATTATTGACGTGAAATTGCTATTCCCGCCAGCCCTATAGGCGGGAATATCAAGGAGTCCTTTATGGAAAATAGCAAATCAAGTAACTTTGACCGTACTACAATACTGATCTCTCTGATCATTATCAGTGCGCTCTCTGTATTCTTCTTAACCGACACTGAGCGTGCCATTGGCATTGCCGGTGATATCTTCACCATGATCGCTTACAACCTGGGAACACCAATCCTATGGTTTGGTTTTGCCATGGTAATCGTTTCTGTTTATCTTATGGTCAGCAAGTACGGTAACATCCGTATGGGCGAGGGAAAGCCAGAGTACACCAATTTTGCATACATCACTATGATGGCACTCGCCGGTGTGGGTTCAGGTACCGTTTACTGGGCATTCCTTGAGTGGTCTTACTACATTAAAACACCACCTTTTGCCATTGAAGCAGGCTCTGTAGCCGCTCATGAGTGGGCTGTTACTTACTCTCTGCATCACTGGGGCATTACTGCATGGGCTCTTTATGCTATCAGTGCAGTGCCTATCATGTACTCATACTATGTACGTAAGAACCCTTCTCTGAAGATCAGTGAAATCGTACAAAGCATGATTAAAAACCAAGCTGTTGGTAAAGTGGTAGCCCGTGTTATTGATATCACCTACCCAATTGCTCTGGTATTTGGTTTGATTATCGTACTTGCTCTGGGTGTGCCAATTGTTTCGGCTGCATTCGCTCAGCTTACCGGTCTGCAAGATACCCTTGCACTTAAGTTAGGCATGCTAGGTATTGTAGCAACACTGCTTATCGTAAGTTCGTTTGTCGGTATCGAAAAAGGCATGAAGAATATCTCAAGCTCAGGTACTTACTTCCTGATTGCGCTGGTAATCTACATTCTGATCTTCGGACCTACACTATTTATTCTTGAGAATACAAGTACATCACTAAGCCTGTGGGCATCTAACTTCATTCACATGAGTTTGTATACTGATGCCATCACTCAGGACAAGTTCCCGCAGAACTGGACAGCTTACTTCTGGGCATACTGGATGATCTTTATTCCGCTGATGTGTATCTTCATCACTAAAGTATCTAAAGGTCGTACTCTTCGTGAAGTGATTGCCTGCATGGTAGGTGGCGGTACTGTTGGTACAACTATCCTTTTCTCCATCGTTGGTTCATTCATGATGAAGACACAGCTTGATAAGAAAGTGAACATTGGTCAGATGGTATCCGATGGTCAGGCTAGCCAGTCTATCGTTGAAGCACTGAATACACTGCCGTTCTCATCTGTTCTGCTGATTGTATTTATCGTATCCACTTTCCTTCTGCTGGTAACCACACTGGATGGCTCTGTATTTACTGTAGCTTGTCAGACTCAGCGCGTACTGGACAAAGACAAGAACCCTGCAACTCTACTGAAAATCTTCTGGTGTCTGGTAATTATTGCTATCCCAGCCGTATTTATCATTGTTAAAGCGCCTGTAGGCTCTATGCAGTCTGCCATCCTGATTTTTGCTGCTCCGTTGGGTGTATTGGTTAGCTACATGCTATTCAAGACATTTAAGTACATGAGTGAAGATTACGGTCATATGACAGCGACTGAAATCCAGCAGATGCATAAGCTGGATGATGAAGAGGTAGCTTCAGAATCAAAAAAGGAAGAAAGCATTAAAGAAGCACCAGTAAATGCGTAATTCTTTAACTCGCTAATCAACACAGAACCAAAGCCAGCCACAACAATTGTCCTCCACACAATTTGGCTTTGGTTCTTCTTTGTTCTACTCACCTTTAATCAATCCAATACGCACCGTCTTCAAACTCTTTAAGTAACTCCGTATACCGTCCATTCAGACGAATCATTCTTAATCCACGGTTAAACTTTTTTAGTAACATTTTGTTCTCTTCCACCTTGTGGGAAAACAGCAGGTAGAGATGCCGGCGACTGGCAGACTGTTGCAGATAATGCACATCTTCAATCTCTTCTTTTGGCAGGTTTGAAAGGTTCTTTGCCAGATAATATAAACCAACCTCTTTGATCACCACCACAGCATCAATTTTGCGAAAAAATAGTCTCTGCATCTGCACATCATCTTCTCCTGAGCGAATGATCTTAATCACCCCACTCTCATGCAGAGGTTCAAGGTTGGGATAAGGGGAGTAATCCGTTCCTCCTATCCTTTTTCCGGCCAGATCGCTATCTTTATTCCAACTTACCGGATTAGATTTCAGGTAGAAGAGAACCTCGCTGGCCTCAAACACCATATCGCTGTACATAAACTCCTTCTCTCTATGCTCAGCGTAATACCAGGCAGCCGCGGCATGCCATCGATCACCAT
Source organism: Vibrio sp. SCSIO 43137 (assembly GCF_028201475.1). Classification (NCBI taxonomy): domain Bacteria; kingdom Pseudomonadati; phylum Pseudomonadota; class Gammaproteobacteria; order Vibrionales; family Vibrionaceae; genus Vibrio; species Vibrio sp. SCSIO 43137. The sequence continues at coordinate 2,110,109 of NZ_CP116383.1, forward strand.
TCTCACCTTTTCCCAGAGAGGCATACCGGTAGGAACGTTTCCACGGGAAATAGCCGTATACAACGTCTATCTCTACAGCCGCAAAGGCTTCAGAAATAATACGGGAAACTAAGCCACCATGTTTAAGCCCCTTACCCATATAGGGAGCCCACTCTCCGTTAGTGATATAAATTTTATCCTTCGCATAGGAAATGGTTGAGCATAAGAAGCTTAGCAGCAGACCCGTTAAACTTAATAAAAGTCTTCTCATCGAATTCCTTTCGTAGTGACTCTTCACTATCGTCCGTCCATAGACTTTTTAAGTATTGTCGATTTTTAGCACTTTTACAGTACTAGTTGTGAGACAGTTCAACTTAGCCATGCAACAAAAAGAAACCCCCGCATCAAAAATGCAGGGGTTTGTTAAATTACATTGTGGTTTATTAGCCGGGGTGTCCGTCAACCCTCGGGCTAATCAACATAACCGCAAAATAGTAAATAAACATGGTAAAGGCAAATGCCCATAATATAGCCGACAGATTAATAATCAGCATCATATAGACAGGAGAGAAACCTACCCCAAGGCTTCGCAGCAACGCGGCTAAGAATACCGCCAGAAATGCCGGCCACATTCTCGGGCCTTTATAAATTGCCCGTCCTGTGTGCCCCATTGTGACTCTGGCAATCATTGCCAGAATTAAGCCACCCAGAGCGCCGATGGCAAAAAGATGAATCATAGCGTGTTTTTCAAAACCTGTTGTCAGGCCGCTGGCAATCAGTCCAAGCGGTATACAAAAATAGGATAGGTGAAGTGACCAGACTAAAGGTTCACTTAGAGTACGCCACGGTTTCCAGCGTGCCATGCGGATAAACTGGAACAGAGCACCCGTTAACATAACGGCCGGAGATACCTCAGCAAAAAATTGCGGGAAAAAGCTCAAAACAAACAGCAGACCCAACGGAAGGTTTGCAGCCACGTCTAACCACATTAATGGTTGAGCTTTCTCAAAGTTAAATTTACGCGCAGTAAAGAAAGGGATAACCCTTCCGCCCATAATAGAGAGCAGCAGTACAAACCACCAGATCATCGCCTGCCAGACTGACAATGCAGAGAAAGGTACCAGCCCTTCGATGGCTGCATAGCTGGCAAAGTTAGCCATCAAAGCAAGAATAAACAGGGGAACAAAAAACAGGTTCCTCCAGCCTTTCGCTTTCACTACCCTAAAGCCCACTTCGTAAGCAAGAGCAGCAAGAAACAGTGCTTCGATGCCGGCAATAAGCCAGATTGAAACGTCAAACCAGAACAACACCCTTGGTAGCGCCCAGAGTGAGACAATAAAGGCCAACCGATAACTTTTAGTACCATTGACACCCGTCCATGTCTGAACTGCGGTTAACACAAATCCGGCGACAATTGCCATTGCAAAGCCAAATAGCATCTCATGTACGTGCCACCAAATAGCCGGAACGTTCAGCTGTTCAGGCTGACCATTCTGAAAGGCATACACCCAGATAGCGACACTAACGATGGAATAGAGTGTACCAAACAGAAAAAATGGTCTGAACCCAAGACGCAATAGCGCCGGTATTTTCTCTTCCTTGCTTTTATCCGTGATATTTAACACACAAACACCTTACCTAAAATATTAACGACAATGATATTGCAGTTAGTGTGCCAATGAGAATAACTCTAACTGAGTATTTTAATTTTCTTATACAACAATAAGTTAGCAACTTAGCCATATATACTATAAGGTCGGAAACCAATAGGTTACCCAACCATAAATCATGTCATTTTTACATCATTGTGTCTTTTCAACAATTGTCTTTATGACAAAAACACTTGCATTTGTCGATGAATCAACACCTTAAGGCTGGCATAATTAGTGCATTAACCACAATAGGAAAACTGACAGAGATTAAGCATATGAATGCAAACTTATCCGCCATCATTAAAGCTGGATTCTTTATTTTCGCTCTCTACTATGCGACAGCCTATGCATTAGTACTTCCTGAGTACCTTTATATGTTTGGTATTAAGATTGGTTTGATTGGATAAAAACTCATGCCTTAGTGTGAACAAACCCGGTTACGCCCTGACATTTTAGCGTGGTACAGAGCCTGATCGGATTGCTCAATAAGCTGGTTGATGGAATCATCATCAGCAAGTTCTTCGACCGAAGCTACCCCTATACTACAGGTCACTTCCCCCGCCTTGATGGAGCGTATTGGTGATATCTGTTCAAACCGGCTGCGAATTCGCTCTGCTATTTTTATTGCATTTTGCGCACGTGTATCTGATAAAACGACGATAAACTCTTCTCCGCCATATCTTGCAAACAGATCCGGCGTACGCAAAAGCTGCTGGCAGGTAACAACAAAACTTTTTAATACCTTATCGCCCGCATTATGTCCGTAGGTATCGTTTATCTTTTTAAAATAATCTAAATCGATAGAGAGTACCGATACCGATGCCCTTTCGCGCTTTGCCCGGGCAAACATATTGTCTGCAATGGTATAAAATGCCCGGCGGTTATAAGCTCCAGTAAGAAGATCCCTTTCTGCTGCATGCTGCAGTTCACGCAATAAAAACTCAACCACAAATGCCAGACTGATCATAACAATTAAGAATGAAACAAAAAGGTCGCCGACAATGGTATAAGCGGTCACTGTTCCTGCGCTGGACAACGCCGTACCACCAAAACCAACCAGATAAAAAGACACTCTCAGCAGATGAACTATTATCAAAAGAATATAGGCACATATCATCAACTTCACTAAAGGCTTATCACCTTTCCTGTATGCTGGCAAGAACACCACGACAGAAAGGGCGGCGTACAACGCGATCAAGCTGGAAGTAATCACTACTCTGAGCAGATAACCGTTGTCTATCTGAGCCAGAACGGCAAACAACACCATGGTTACCGCAAGCAAAGTCATAAAGGTCAAGTGAGTATTGGCAAACTTTCGTTGCATAAAGCGGGCATTACCCAGCCAAACAATATATAAACCCGTTATTGCTAACCCGTTGCCCAACAACACAGAAAACATCAAAGGAGTGGACTCCCGGAAAGCCAGTAGCAGAAAGGCAGCAAACAGTATAAACCGGCCGCAGGCCCATTCGCCCAAACCTTCTATCTGACGATTTCTGTACCAGACTAAACCAAACACCAGTGCACAGGCCAGCTGGGTCAGACTAAACAATACGAAGGCGGTAGGAATATGAATCATAGCAGTCACTCTGCACACTTCTGATTTATGGCAAAAACGGATTAACCCTGCCATTAGAGCTTAGCAAAGCCTATTAATAACTCTAGAAAACAGAAAAGGACCCGAAGGTCCTTTTGTATTAATAATGAGATCCGCTACTTATGCGATTCCAGCTCCATATGAGGAGCAACAGAACCCTGCTTACGGGTCGCCAGCTCTTCATACAGCTGCCATTTACGTTCTGCCACATGTTGAGCCTGTTGCAGAATCTCTGCTGCAGTATCGGGATCACTGCGTTGCAGAACCTGATAACGAGCCTCATTCATACGGTACTCTTCCAGAGGAATGGAAGGACGTAAGGTATCCAGTGAGAACGGATTGATATCAACATCCCGCAGTGCCGGATTATAGCGGAACAGCGGCCAGTGGCCGGATTTAACCGCCAGTTGCTGCTGCTTCAGGCCATCTTCCATTTTGATACCGTGCGCAATACAGTGGCTGTAAGCGATGATAATGGACGGACCGCGATACGCTTCAGCTTCGCGCATTGCCAGCAAGGTCTGCTGTGGGTCCCCGCCAAGTGCCACTCTGGCAACATAGACATTATTGTAAGCTATGGCCTGCATGGCGATATCTTTCTTGGTTGCCTGCTTACCCGCAGCAGCAAACTTAGCGACAGCGCCCAATGGCGTTGACTTAGACATCTGCCCGCCGGTGTTAGAGTACACCTCGGTATCCATAACCAGCACGTTTACATCGGCACCACTGGCCAGCACATGGTCCAGGCCACCTGAGCCGATATCATAAGCCCAGCCGTCACCGCCGACTATCCAGATAGAGCGTCGAATCAGCTGTTCTGCCACTGAAACCAGATTTCGTGCCGATTCAGACTCAACAGAACTTAGCTGTGCCTTAAGCGTATCAACCCTGCCTATCTGCGCCTGAATATCCGACTCCGTCTTCTGCTTAGCGTGCAGCAGTTGATCCACCAATAGTGGATCCAGTAAGTCACGATTTTCCAGTAAAAGCTGTTCTGCCAGTTCACGCTGCTTAACGGCCGCTAAACGGAAGCCCAAACCAAACTCGGCGTTATCTTCAAACAGCGAGTTTGCCCAAGCTGGACCACGACCCGCTTCATTGACAGACCAAGGCGTCGTCGGCAGGTTACCACCGTAGATGGATGAACAACCCGTGGCATTAGCAATCATCAGACGGTCACCAAACAGCTGAGACATCAGTTTAAGGTAAGGTGTTTCACCGCAACCTGAGCAGGCACCGGAAAACTCAAATAGTGGCTGAAGATACTGAACACCACGTACATGAGAGAAGTCCACTTTAGCCCGCTCGTTATATGGAATGGATTCGAAGAAAGCCAGATTCTGCACTTCTTGCTCCATATAAGGCTCTTTGAGCTCCATATTGATCGCTTTCTGCTCACTGTTTTCGCTGCTAAACGCCGGACAAGCATCCACACATAAGCTGCAGCCGGTACAATCTTCCGCATAAACCTGAAGGGTATAACGGGTATCCGGGAAGCCTCTGGCGGTAATACCCGACGATTTATATCCTTCAGGAGCGTCATCCAACAGAGATTTATCATAGAACTTAGCGCGAATCGCAGCATGAGGACAGACAATGCTACAGTTACCACACTGAATACAGATATCCGAGTCCCACACCGGTATCTTCTGGGCAATGTTGCGTTTTTCCCACTGAGTGGTACCTGAAGGATAAGTACCGTCATCGGGCAACATGGAGACAGGAATAAGATCCCCTTTACCCGCCATCATTTGCGCCGTCACCTCTTTAACAAACTCAGGTGCCCTATCCGATACATACTGAACCGGTTTCTCTTCCGCAGTCACCGTTTCAGGTATCTCTACTTCAAACAGATTTTCCAGCGTTTTATCTACGGCGAGGAAGTTTTTCTCAACCAGTTCAGGCCCTTTACGGGAATAAGTCTTCTCAATGGCCTTTTTGATTTTTTCAATCGCCAGATCTTTTTCAAGTACACCGGATAAAGCGAAGAAACAGGTTTGCATTATGGTGTTAATGCGGCTGCCCATACCCGTTTCCCTGGCCACCTTATAAGCGTCGATAACATAGAGTTTCATCTTGTTATCAATTAGCTGCTTCTGCATACGGGCCGGCAGACTCTGCCAGATACTCTCTCTATCCACGGATGAATTGAGCAGGAAGGTAGAGTGCTCTGTAGCTTTGGCCAGCATGTCAGTTTTTTCAACAAAAGTAGACTGGTGGCAGGCAATAAAGTTGGCCGACTGAATCAGATACGGACTGTTAATTTCATGATGGCCGAAACGTAAGTGTGATTCGGTTTGAGAGCCGGACTTCTTGGAATCATAAACAAAGTAGCCCTGAGCAAAGTAATCCGGATCTTCACCAATTATCTTAATGGTGTTTTTATTAGCACCAACGGTACCATCAGCGCCCAGACCATAAAACATGGCACGGACCACTTCGTTTGGCTCAATATCAAAGCTTTCATCCACTTCCAGATGGGAGTTCATAACGTCATCGATAATACCGACAGTAAAGTGGTTCTTAAGCTTACCGGAGCTCATATTATCGAAGATGGCTTTCACCATAGCCGGGGTAAACTCTTTACTCGACAAGCCGTAGCGACCACCAATTACTTTTGGCATCCGCTCAAACTGCTCCGGCTGCTCCATAAGTGCCGTAATCACATCCTGATAGAGAGGATCAGCAGTTGCACTTGGTTCCTTGGTACGATCCAGAACAGTGATCACCTCTGCTGACTCGGGTATCGCATCCAGCAGATATTTAGTCGACAGCGGACGATATAGGCGAACCTGAATCACACCGACCTTCTCACCTTGCTCTGTCAGATAATCTACCGTCTCTTTTATGGTCTCCACGCCTGACCCCATTGCAATAACAATATGGGTGGCATCTTCAGCACCATGGTATTCAATAATCTTATAAGCACGTCCGGTCAGCTCTGCCAGTTGATCCATACTGGCCTGCACAATATCGGCTGTTTTGGCATAGTAAGGATTTACCGTTTCCCTCGCCTGAAAATAGACATCTGGGTTTTGCGCTGTACCGCGGATAAACGGTGTATCCGGACTTAAGCCTCTGTCCCTGTGCTGACGCACCAATTCATCAGAAATGATTTCACGGATAACTTCGTCAGGAATCAGACTGATCTTATTCACTTCATGGGAGGTTCGGAAACCATCAAAGAAATGGATAAACGGAATGCGGGCAGAAAGAGTGGCACTATGCGCCACTAACGCCATATCATGAGCTTCCTGTACCGACGATGCCGCCAGTAAGGCAAACCCCGTCCCACGCGCCGCCATAATATCTTGGTGGTCACCAAAGATAGAAAGCCCCTGCGCCGCCAGAGAACGGGCAGCGACATGGAACACGGTCGGTGTCAGCTCACCGGCTATCTTGTACATATTTGGCAGCATTAACATTAAGCCTTGTGAGGCTGTAAAAGTGGTGGTTAACGCGCCACTTTGCAATGCACCATGAACCGTACCGGCAGCACCGCCTTCACTCTGCATTTCGGCTATCAGAGGGGTATTTCCCCAGATATTAGTCTTATCTTCAGAGGCCCACTGGTCAGCAAACTCAGCCATAGTCGAAGAGGGCGTAATAGGGTAAATTGCGCACACCTCACTCACTTTAAATGCGATATGGGCTGCGGCTTCGTTTCCGTCACAAGTGTACATTTTTGCTTTATGTTCTGTACTCATCATCTCCCCCTATTTCACTTCCGCCGCTACCATTTCGATAGCATGGCAGGGACATTGCGCATAGCAGGCTTCACAGCCGGTACACTTGTTATAATCCACTGAATACCCTTTACCTTTTCCGTTCGCGGTAATGGCATCATGAGGGCAGGCGCCTAAGCAGCCGTTGCATTCAAAGCAGTTACCACAAGAATAACAGCGCTGAGACTCATACAGGGCTTCCTGTTCCGACAGTCCGCCGACAACCTCATCAAATGAAGCGGTTCTTATTTGTGGAGGAATAGCCGGCTGTTCACGCTGGTCAGCTTCAGTTTTGTACCAGAGATGCAGTTTGTCGTACTTAATCAGCGGCGACTTGCTCACTTTGGTAAACGGACGGTCTTTGAGGAAACCATTGATATGCGCGGCCGCTTTCTTACCGTGCCCGACAGCGATGGTAACGGTACGATCACTCGGTACCATATCACCACCGGCAAACAGCCCCGGATAACCGGTCATCATCTGATCATTTACGATGACTGTACCATCAGACTTGTACTCTACCCCCGGTATATTCTGGGTAATAATGGTATCGATATTCTGCCCCAGAGCCAGAATCAGGAAGTCCGCCTCCAGAGATTCAAACTCACCGGACTGCTGCGGACGCCCGCTCTCATCCAGTACGGTCTTTTCCAGAGTGAAAGTCTTGCCATCAATCTTATTAATGGTTCTCTGCCACATAAAGTTAACGCCTTCTTCCATGGCTTCGACACACTCAAAGTCATGGGCAGGCATACTGGCACGATCACGACGATACACTACGGTAACTTCGGCGCCTTTACGCTTGGCAGTTCGCGCGGCATCCATGGCCGAGTTTCCTCCGCCATAAACCACAACGTGCTTACCAATATCCGGAGCTTCATCGGTCTCAATTTTACGCAGATAAGTCACCGCATCCATGGCGTTACTTGGATCATCATGAGGGATATCTAACCCTCTGCCGATATGGGCACCGATGGCCAGAAATACGGCATCAAACTGACCTTTCACCTTTTCGGCCAATATATCCTGAACCATATTGTTCAACACAATCTTGATGCCCATCTGCTCTATACGACCAACTTCCTGATTAAGGATCTCTCTCGGCAGACGGTAAGCAGGAATACCAAAGTGCATCATGCCCCCAGCCATAGGACCGGCTTCTCTTATCTCAACATCGTGACCAAAGCGCTTAAGGTGATAAGCCGTTGCCAGCCCACTCGGCCCAGCACCTACAATAAGAATTCTTTTACCTGTCTTTTTCGCTTCATAGCGAATTGGCCAGTTTTTTTCTAATGCTAAATCACCAAGAAAACGCTCAACGGCATGAATACTGACCGGCTGGTCAACATTAGTTCGGTTACAGGCATTTTCACACGGGTGATAGCAGACACGACCGTGAATGGCCGGCATAGGGTTGTTTAATACTAACTCCTGAAACGCTTCTTCATATCTTTCTTCTTGCGCCAGTGAAAGCCATTTTTGAATATTACTGCCGGTGGGGCAGGCGTGATTACATGGCGGGAGAGTATTGGCATATATTGGGAATTTAGTCCGGATAGGTCCTGAGCCTTTTTTAATTGTAAGATCAGGTGGCAGGGTCATATCCTTTAACGAATTGCTCATGAATTTCTACCTTATTCTGGGTCAGAACGGAGCATCGCCTAATTATTATTTTGTCGGACGTAAGCACCATTCCTGTTCTATCTTGCGGTTCTCATCACTAAACGCAGGGTTTTGCTGTTCAAAATATAGTCTCATTGTTAAGAACATGTTGAGGCCTAGATCGAAAAGTAAAACACTGGCTCAACTGTATTAGAAAAATGTGAAGTTCAGATAAGTTTCTGATTTTTAATGATAATACTTCTCATTGCAGGCAGGAAATTATTGTTTTTCTGTTGCACTTGTCTAACTTTCAACAAGATAAAACTAAGTAAACACTCTACAGATAGTCTCAAATGTAACGAAATATTCGTTATTGACGGAAAAAACATCGTTTTTCAGGCACAAAAAAGCCTTCATAAATGAAGGCTTTCAAAATTGTTACTCTAAATTGGTTTCTTAAGCTTGTTTTTCTGAATCTTCTTCAGAAGCTTCGTAAGCAATTTCAGTAAACTCATAGGTGGAACGATTTGAAGACTCATAGTAAGTTCTGCTTACTACTTCAGCCAGAATACCGGTAGTAATAAACTGCATTGCCATTACAATCAGCAGTACACTTACCGTCAGCATTGGTCGTCCGCCAATGGCTTCACCCATAATAAACTTATCAAACGCCAACATCAGCATCATCAAACCGCCCAGAGCACCACAACCAAGACCAATCGGACCAAAGAAGTGGGACGGACGAGTACGGAAGCGCATAAAGAAGATAACGGAGATCAAATCCAGAATAACCCGGTATACACGGGAGATAGTGTATTTAGACTCACCAAACTGACGGGCATGGTGGTTCACTTCTACTTCTTCAATACGCTCAACAGGTACGTGAATTGCTACCCATGCAGGAATGAAACGGTGCATCTCACCGTATAACTTAACATTACGAATCACACTGCCACGATAAACCTTAAGGCTACAACCGTAGTCATTCAGCTTAACGCCGGTGGTTTTACCAATCAGCCAGTTAGCAATTTTTGACGGTACCTTACGGATCAGCATGTTATCTTTGCGGTCTTTACGCCAGCCAACCAGAAGATCAAGGTCACGGTCAATCAGGCGCTGTACCATATGTGGAATATCAGCAGGATCATTCTGCAGGTCGCCATCCAGAGTAACAATATAGTCACCGTTTGATTGTTCTATACCTGCCTGCATAGCGGCTGTCTGACCAAAGTTTCGCTGCAGAGCGATAATTCTTACATGAGCACCAAAACGCTTCTGTTCTTCCATTGCCACATGTAAGGTGCGGTCGCTACTGCCGTCGTTCACTAACAGAAGTTCCCACTCAAAAGGAGCACTCTTCAGAGACTCATCAATCGCTTCGACTAATGGAGTGACACTCTCTTCTTCGTTATAAATTGGAACAACGATACTTACTTTATATTTTTCATTCATTTCGGATACTTGGCTGTCCGACATAATAGCTACTCTCACCATTATTTTATGCTATTCTATTTAAGTTTTTCACTATAACTCAATTCGGATGTCAAGCATAGTTATGAAACACCGTTCGACACTTATTTCTATGTTGACGTTTCTTTCAGTAATCGTTGTAGTTCAATATGTTTGGGGCTGGAATACCCTGCTGTCATTCTGGAAATCCATCCCGGCGACGGCATTAATTTCTTTTACCCTGCTCTACTGGTTTAGCTATTTAGTCCGCAGCTACAGAATATCCATTTACTTTAATAACGCCAGAGTAAAACTGCCGACTAAAGTCGTGTTACCCATAGTGGTTAAACAGACCTTCTGGGCCAACCTGCTGCCAGCCAAAGCCGGAGAGATATCCTTCCCTATTCTGATGAAACGGGCGTTCGCAACCCCGTATACTCATTCAGTTCCTGCCTTGTTAGTGCTTAGGCTGTTTGATGCCTACGTATTAGGCTCTATTGCCGTTGCCATCTTTGCCTACTCTGCCCTTCAGGGCTGGGTGCTGGCATGGCTTGCTTTAGCGTTTTTTATCCCTCAGATAGGCATTGTTCTGCGCCGCCGTTTAATCGGCTTAAGTTACAAATATCGCAGAAAGAAAAAAGCGCGTTTTTTCTGGCAGATACTCAGTAAAATCCCCGCCAGCCGGAGTAAGCTTTTTAATATCACCGCCCTTTCATGGCTGAACTGGGCGGTTAAAATCGTGCTGTTCGCTGCTTTGTTAGCCAGTATGACCCCGCTGATTATTGAGCAGACCGCATTAGCTGCACTATTTGGTGAAGTTTCTGGTATGCTTCCCGGATTGCCCGGCGGCTTCGGCAGCTATGAAGCGGCAGTCTCTTTCGGACTTATGTCCGCAGGTGCGGAACTTAACGGTGAAAACTCGGCTCTTATAGTCGCAGCGGCGTTAAATTCGCACTTTTTTATACTATTTAATTCTATACTTGGTGCCATGATTGTTTTCATGCTGCCAAAAAGATCTTTGATTGAAACGAATATATGACAATTAACCAAATGTCTGAGAACAATATTAAAGGTTCAATGTTAAAACCTTTATTAATTATTCTATTTCTAATATCTATTTTCCGGGGCTATACCCTTTCTATCAGTACTCTCGATCTTTATGTCGATGAAATTCAGTACTGGTGGTGGTCACTGGAACTGGATTGGGGATACTATTCCAAGCCCCCTATGGTCGCGGTGCTTATCTATTTAGTCACCTCTCTGTTTGGCCATTCTGTATTTACCATTAAGCTTGGTGCGGTCCTCATTTACCCGCTGACTTCCTATATTATTTACCTGCTTGGTCAGAAATTAATCTCAGAGAAGGTAGGTTTCTGGGCTGCAGTTCTGTTTATCACCCTGCCCGGGGTTGCGCTCTCTTCGACCATTACCTCTACTGACGTACTGCTGTTCCTGTTCTGGAGTAGCGCCATGCTGTTTTTCCTGCGCAGTATCGAAACCAACTCATGGTTTGACTGGATAATGTGTGCTGTTGTCTGCGGCCTTGGCTTGCTGACTAAGTACAATATGGCAATATTCTCCCTGTCAGCTCTGGGTTATATGCTGTTTTTCGGCCATGCCAGACAGCTTAAAAACCCAAGACTTTGGGTGATGGCAGCGATATCTCTGCTGATTCTGGCGCCAAATTTCTACTGGAACTACCTGAACGATTTCCCGACCTTTGCCCACACGGCTGACTATGTAGATAAACAAGGTCTCTACCCTAAAAAGATGATGAACTTTATCTTTGAACAGGCCGGAATTTTAGGGCCGGTTGGTTTTATTGTTTTGTGGTGGTGGCTGATTAAAGGCGAAAAACCGAGAAATCTGCTGATCAACTTCAGCATGCCAATGCTGGTGATTATCTCTCTGGTGGCTTTACAGGGGAAGTATAACGCTAACTGGGCTGCACCAACTTATGTGGCTGCCATTATCGGTATTGCGCATTTCCTTCAGCCTCGTAAGAAATGGCTGATTGCTATGCTGGCAACCAACCTGATACTGGGCTTGGTGGTTCACCTTGGTGATCCTGTGATTAAGGCGGCCGGTATCGAACTTGAAGCCGGTAAAGACCCGTTTAAACGAGTCCGTGGCTGGAAAGAGTGGGGAGAAGAGGTGAAAGTTTTCACTGATAAATACCCACAGGATCAGTTGATTGTTGACGGACGCACAGCAATTACAGAAGCAGCGTTTTACGTGTTTGATAAACCAAATGAGAGACTGGTTGCTTGGTGGCCGAGAACTATTGTAAAAAGTCACTTTGAGCTGACCAGACCTTATCTTGGTTCAGACGCCCCCGCCCTGTTCCTGACAGATATGGGCGAAGGTAACGTGCAACGTTATTTCACCGAAGTTGAACTTCTGGCACCGGTTAACCGACGCTTGTCCAAAAACAAAACCAGTGACTACGATATCTACCGGGTTTCTGGCTTTAAAGGCTACAATAAATAAGTTCAGCCGGAGCGACTCCGGCTGTTTTATCCAACAATGCAGGGCAGCCAGAGTTGCCCTTAATACACTGAACTAAATATCACTATGTCAAAAATTATGGATTCCAAGTGGCAGCCGGTCATTATTGCCACAATAATTATTGCAATAATTACTGTGGCTACCCGCCTGTTTAATCTGGATATACTTATCAGCGGCTGGTTTTATCAGGCCGGCGAAGGGTTTCCGCTAAAAAACAACCTTCTGGTGCGCTTTTTCTACCGCTCGATCAACGTCTCTGTGGTAGTGAGTATTCTGTTCTTTCTCGGCTTTGCCGTTGCAGCAGTGATTAAAAAGCCGCTGAGAAAACACAACCGTCTGGTTGTTGCCCTGTTTATTTCCATCGTTCTTGGCCCTGGCCTGATTGTAAACTCAGTATTTAAAGAGAACTTCGGCCGTCCACGCCCGTCTCAGACGGTAGAGTTTGGCGGTAAACATCAGCCTCAGGCGGTACTTGAAGCTAACTGGGGCAACTATGGTAAATCTTTTGCATCTGGTCACGCTGCCGTTCCGCTTTCGTTTTTACTGCTGGCCTTTGCAGCTTACAGACGTAAAAAATTCCGTCTGGCAAAACAGCTGGCTGTTGGCATAGTCGGCTGGTATCTGTTTGTAAGCTACGCCAGAGTGGCAGCGGGCGGGCACCACTTTACTGATGTAGCATGGGCCGGGTATTTCTCCTTTGTCTGTGCATGGTTTAGCTACAAGGTAATAGAGAGCCGCGGAAAACAGCAGTAGCATCTGTTGACCTTTCAGGTACAAAAAAAGAGTCATTTAAATGACTCTTTTTTTATGGTTAAAGCATCAAACAGTTACTTGTTATTTCTATTTGTTATAGAAGGCTTTATACCAGTTAACAAACTCAGCCACGCCCTGCTTCACATCCACTTTCGGCTTGTAACCGGTAGCTTCAAATAAATCTTCCGTATCGGCAAAAGTTTTATAAACATCCCCTGCCTGCATTTCACGGAAGTTTTTCTTCGCTTCAATACCCAGCGCCGATTCTATTTCAGAGATAAAATCCATCAGATTAATCGGACTGCCATGGCCGATATTATAAACCTTATAAGGTGCTGAACTGCTGGCGGGTGTACCCTCTTCTACTGTCCAGTCATCGTTTCGCTGCGGAATCACATCGGCAATACGAACCACACCTTCAACAATATCATCAACATAGGTGAAGTCCCGCCACATATCACCATTGTTATTAATGTCTATGGTCTCCCCGTCAAGGATACGCTTGGTAAAGATAAACGGTGCCATATCAGGACGCCCCCACGGGCCATATACGGTAAAGAAACGCAGGCCGGTAGTAGGAATACCATACAAGTGAGAGTATGAGTGAGACATCAACTCGTTGGATTTCTTAGTTGCTGCGTACAGTGAAACCGGATGATCTACCGAGTCAGAGGTTTTAAACGGTGTGCTGGCGTTCAGGCCATAAACAGAACTGGAAGAGGCATAAACAAGGTGCTCTACTTTCGTTGCCCGGCAACCTTCCAGGATATTCAGGTGACCAGTCAGGTTACTCTGAGAGTAGGCATGAGGATTTTCCAGTGAATACCTTACCCCGGCCTGAGCAGCAAGATGTATTACCCGATCAAATTGCTCATCAGCAAACAGAGCCATCACCGCCTCTGTATCAGAAATATCCATGTCAAGGAAAGCAAAGTTCTCATGCTTTATACGTTCCAGACGTGCAAACTTAAGCTTTACATCGTAATAGCTGTTGTTGTTGTCTATGCCGATGACCTGATGGCCTTTCTTGCAAAGTTCTTCAACTGTTTTTGCACCAATAAAACCCGATGCGCCGGTTACCAAATATTTCATCATAGTTCCTCAATTACACGCTCTGTTCCGCCGCTAATTACGCGAAAAAGCGCGACAATTGTACATTGTTCAATGCGATAAGTAAGCGGTTTTTACTCTGTCTATAAATTAATACTTTGATGAATTAACAGCCAATTACCCTTTTTATTCAAATCTATACCTTGATCCAAAGATTTGTAAGGCATAGGATAGCTTTAATTGACATTTTTGTAACATTCAGGTTGTGGTTTATGAAAAGCGAGATTAAAAAATACAAACATGATGAATTTCTGCTTAATCATCCGAATGAACTTATCTCCCTGAATAAGTGGCAAAAAACCGTCAATCTTCTCGCCAGTATGTATCACGCTCCGGCCAGTTTTCTTGTTCAGTACACACCTAAAGGTTTTCAGGTCACTATCTCCAGCGAACAGGTCTCTAACCCTTATCCTGCTGGCATTGCCATTGAGCCGGACGTCAATATTTTCTGCCGCAAAATAGTAGAGAGCAAGATGCCCCTCTATGTTTCCAACGCACTGCTGGATCCGTGCTGGGATACCAATCCTGAAGTACATAACGACGGCTTTCGCTCTTACTTTGGTGTACCTATTCTCTGGCCTGACGGAGAACCATTCGGTACTTTCTGTGTAATGGATTACGAAGTAACCGACTATCAGGGCCCCTATCTGGAGCTTATCCACCAGCTAAAAGATATTCTGGAATCCGATCTGCAGTTAGTGGAGGCATTTAGTGAGCTACAACAACTGGCCGTGACAGACCCGCTTACTAAGGTAAACAACCGTCGAGGCTTTTATTCGATTGCCAATCAGCGCATTAACCTAGCTAAAAAGAACAACGATCGTCTGGTGCTGTTTTATATTGATATCGACCGCTTTAAAGCCATTAACGACAAGCACGGCCATAATATTGGAGACAAGGTATTGGTGAGTGTGGCTGAAACACTAAAAGATAATATACGAAGCTATGACGTGGTCGGCCGGTTAGGCGGTGATGAGTTCGGTGTACTGCTGACCATAAAAGAGCACAGCGAAATCGAAGCATTTGAAAATACCGTCAGTCAGTGCAGACTGTCTGAAGAGTTGTGCGTCGATTTCAGCCTGACTCTCGGCCATGTCGAGATCGAACCCGGCCGGGACTTTGAAGATATGCTGACCGATGCAGATAAAATGATGCTAAGCCGGAAGCAGTCTCATTAAACATGCTAACGGCAAATCTAGCTAGCCCGTTATCAAATCTGACTTTCTGACAACAATCTTGCCGGGATACCAGTTTTTAGTCTCATAGTTACGCTTCTCCAGCTTATTAAGCATAAGTTTGGCCATTTCTTCACCCACATTGAAGGTGTCATAACGTACCGTTGTCACTGAAGGCTTGCTGTAACGTCCCTGCTCATAATCACCATACCCTGCTATAGAAATATTTTTACCCGGCTGGTAACCGAGCTCTTCACAGGCTGCAATAGTACCTATGGCCATATTATCGTCAGCACAAAGAATAGAAGTTGGCCTTTTCGCCAGAGAGAGTACCTCTTTGGCAAGGCGGGCAGCGCCGTCTTCACTCAGTTCACCGTTTCTTACCCAGCGGGGATCAATTTCCAGCCCCGCTTCATCCATCGCCTGATGATAACCGCGGAAACGGGCAACAGAGAGGGTCAGCTCGCTCGGGCCGTCAATAAAGGCTATTCTGCTGTGACCATTTTGAATCTGACGTTTAGTTAGCTCATAAAACACTTCTGCATTATCTACATCGACAAAGCTGTCCTCTTCATAGCCTTCATCAAAACCGTGACAGATAAAGGGGAAGTTCTGCTCTCTCAGCATAGCAATACGCGAATCATTAACTCTGGTACGTACCACAAACAGGCCGTCAATCATGCCGCTGCTGATAAAATCCTGATAGACCTTTTTCTCATCCTGAAAGTCAGAAATAGTGGTTACCATTAGTTGATATTCATGCTTAGCCAGAAAGGTAGACGCACCGGCCAGTACCTTGGAGAAGGCAGGAGAAACGAACATTCTGGAGTTAGAAGGAAGAACAATGCCGACATTACGTGACTTGCCAGATGCCAGCCTCTTCGCTGTTGCGTTAGGCTTATAACCCATCTCTTTAGCCGCATCAAATACCTTCCTGCGGGTATCCGGATTCACATCAGTGTACCCATTCAGGGCACGGGATACGGTAGACTTTGATAAACCCAAAGATTCAGCTAATTTCTTAATCGACATACTGACGAGTTCCTAAAATTCATTCTTTTATACAGCTAACTGACGTTCTCTATAATACCTGCTTCAACCGTTCCAAGGTAGAGGCTGTTACTATTAAAATTACTGTTTTATTAGTTAATTAAAAAAGCCCCTTAACTTCAGTTAAGGGGCTTTTTAGCTTAGATACGCTCTTCGCTATTTACATCGAATAACAGAACTCTGGATAGATCCACCAAGAGTTCCATCTTGTCGCCCTTCACTACTTCAGAACGAAGGTCCAGTCTGGCTTTAACGTTCTGGTCGCTAAGTTTGAACAGAACCTCTTTGTCAAATCCCATTGGCTCAACAAGGTCGATTTCAACATCTTTAAAGTCGAAAGTACGTTCAGTTTCAGAGAAGTACGCCTTATCGTTAAAGAAGTCAGGACGGATGCCCACTTTAACCTTCATACCTTCTGCACCAATCTCATCTTTCAGACGAACATTTTCCAGCTTGCTTCTTTCAATGTGGTAGCCGCCAACATCCAGATAGTCGTTGTAAAGAACGCCATCGATAATGTTCATTGACGGAGAACCGATAAAGGTAGCAACGAAAATGTTGTTAGGATCCAGATAGATTTCCATCGGAGTACCAACCTGCTCGATAATACCGTCACGCATTACTACAACGCGGTCAGCAAGTGTCATCGCTTCAACCTGATCGTGCGTTACATAAACACTGGTACGGCCGAACTTGTTGTGAATCTGACCGATCTCAGTACGCATGTGGTTACGTAGTTTCGCATCCAGGTTAGAAAGAGGCTCATCGAACAGGAAGCAGTCTGCATCACGAATGATGGCACGACCCATTGCAACACGCTGTCTCTGACCACCGGACAGATCCGCAGGCTTACGCTTCAGGTACTCATCCAGTTTAAGCATCTTAGACACTTCTTCCAGACGGTGCTGAATTTCAGCTTCATCCATCTTCAGACGACGAAGAGCGAATACAATGTTCTCTTCAACTGTCTTATGCGGGTAAAGAGCATAGTTCTGGAAAACCATCGCAATATTACGATCTTGTGGTTCTACATGAGTGACTACCTTGTCACCAATAGTGATATCACCTGAAGTAGGCTGCTCAAGGCCGGCAATCATACGCAGAGTGGTTGATTTACCACAGCCTGACGGGCCTACCAGTACAACAAACTCGCCATCTTGGATCTCGAGGCTAATGTCTTTTACGACCTTAGTTTCGCCGTAGTTCTTGATAATGTTTTTAAGAGAAATAGAAGCCATAATAATTAACCTTTTACACCGCCATCAGTTTTACCGCCATCCATATGGCGCATTGCAAATAAGAAACAAATAATAATCGGAGCCAGAGTCAGCATTGACGCTGCCATAATGCGGTCCCATATTGCGTTTTTAGATACAAATAGTTCCTGAAGAGCAAGAGGCAAAGTGTAGAACTCTTTAAATTGTTTTAAGAATACCGAGGCAAACAGATATTCGTTCCACCCGATAATAAAGCAGTACATAAATACCGTTGCCAACATAGGCAGTGACAGCGGAATAACGACTTTAATAATCGCTTGTCTGCGTGAGTAGCCATCCATCATAGCCGCTTCTTCCAGAGCAAACGGTATAGTACGGAAGTAGTTACCCAACATGTACAAGGCTACCGGCAGAGTCTGAACAATATAGATGGCGAACAGACTAAATACTGAACCCCACATACTGGTTGCCAGACCTACATTCACCGCCATCTGGTACAGAGGTACCATAAGCAGTACGCCACCAACCATGTAGACGAACAGTACAGAACGCTGTACCACTACCTGACCGGTAAATCTCAGACGACTGATTGAGTATGCGCCCATTACTGCGAACAGAAGCGAAATCATTGCCGCACCAGCAGATATGGCAAAGCTGTTCAGCATATACCGGCCGAATGGGAACACATCGGCACCGCCACTGTATTTCGCCTCAATAGCGTCTTTTTTCGCCTGAGGAATCTTAGGGTTGGCCAGAATCTTCTGAATAGCAGCAGGAATTTCTACCTTCTTCTCTTCAGTAAATCCAAGCAGTTCTTTATAAGCCTCCAGGTTAACCACCTGAGGGATCAGAGACGGGTTACCCCAGTCAAACTGATGCTTAAGTGATGTCGACAGAATCTGAGCAAATGGTAGTAAGCAGAAGCTCACCAGCAATAAAATTGCTACCCAGAAACCAACTCGACTTTTTACGGTTTGTTTACCCAACATAATGACTTACCACTTCAAAATTTTCTTAACATAGAACCAGATGAGCACACACAAGAAGCCAAACTGTATAACAGAGGTAGCGGCGGCTAAGCCCTGGTCAATAATTCCGGTAAAGGCCTGGTAATATGTAAATACTGGCAGGGTCTCTACGTTTGGAGCTAACAGATAAACGTCTTCAAATCGGTTCAGGTTCCATATCAGACGTAGGATGACCACGGTAGCCAGTACAAAATAGATTTCCGGCAAAGTTACGTGGAAGAAACGTCCTACAGGTCCGTAACCGTCTATTGCTGCTGCCTCGTACTGATCTTTAGGGATAGATTGCAGTTTAGACAGAATTAGCAAGTAAGCGATTGGGAAGTGTTTCCAGATATCGAAGATAATAACGACCCATACCGCCGTATCTGGTTCACCGATAAGGTTAGTTCTGGTGTCAGTTAAGTTCAGAACATCAACAACCAACCAGTTAAATACACCGTTTACCGGGTCAAAAAGGAATTGCCAGCCAAATACAACCGAGATAACGGGTGCAAAGTAAGGCATCAGAATTGCCGCACTGACAATGCCACGACCTTTAAAAGGTTCACGCATTAGCAAGGCAACTAAAAGGCCTAACAAAGTTGTACCTGCTACTGTACCTAACAGGTAGACAACGGTCGTACCGATAGATGAATAGTAATCAGGGTTTGATAAAAGTTTCGAATAGTTGTCCAGCCCGACAAAAAGCTTATCACCATTCAGCTTAACGTCGAAAAAACTAAGGTAGACGTTAAAAACAATCGGATAGAGTATCAAAAGCGCGATAAAAACGATGGTCGGAGATACTAACTTCCAGCCCAGTCTCGCTTCAGCTCTCTCTAATGGAGTCATGAGATTAATTCCTTTCAGATTGGGGTGACACAATATCGCCCCAAGTGAATGTCTGCTACTGCCACTTACCTGACGGTAGCAGAGTGTTGTTCAACAGTTACTTCGCAATGATTTCTTGCATCTGTTTTTCAGCCCACTCCAGAGATTTCTTAGAGTCCTGGTCTTCAATAACAGCGCTGTAAATCATACGAGGGATAACTTGTTTAGAGAAGATTTCACCTGATTTAGGGAAAGCTTTTCCGTCTACAACAGAGAAGTTCTTAATGGTGTCGAAACCGCCAACGATCTCTTTGATTGACTCTTTACCATAGCGGTTAAAGATGCCTTTAGGATCGTTGAGGAATTCTTCCGTTTCAGCGATATCACGCAGCATTGGCAGGTGACCACCCGGAGCCATGTGAGAGAAGGCAACAACTTGATCTTTCTCATTGATGTATTCAAGGAAAGCTTTAGTTGCGTCAACTTCAGCTTTGTCGCCAGTCTTCATTACAGAGAAACCAACCAGAGTACCGAATGTAGAAGGTGACTTCTGAGTGATAGTCGCCGCTAAACGAGTGTTCTTAGACAGGTTAGGGTCAAACTTAGCACCTTTAAGATCTTTAAAGTTCTCTGTACCTAGTGAACTTGCTGCTGCTTCTGCAAGCGCCAGATCATCCATGATGTAAGTTGAGTAGAAGAACATCGCCAGTTTACCTTGCAGGTAGTAATCCCTTGCGCGCCACGTTTGTGGACCCGGAGGGTTGTACTGAGCAAGACGTTTGTAGAAGTCCAGAGTCTCTTGCTGTGCAGCTGAGTTAAAGATTAGCTTACCGTCTTTATCGAACTCACCCGCGTCGTTTGAAAGTGCAAACTGAGTATAAACCTGCTCTGCATAAGCATCTGCTTTAGTACCTACCAGAATACCGTACTGGTTTTCTTCTGGCTTGTAGAAGTGCTTAGCCGCTTTCTCAATCGCTTCCCACGTTGTTGGTGGCTCAAGACCTGCTTCTTCGAACCAGTCAGAACGATACCAGATACCCTGTACCCAACCACGATAAGGAACTTGAACGTACTTGCTGGTTTCAGGGTTTTGAATCATCTTCAATGCGCCCTGATAGAAACGTTTTTCACCAAGAGCTTTAACCACTTCAGTGTTCGCATCTGTGTCAACGATACCTTGCTCAGCAAATGCTAATGAAAGGTTTGAACCAACTTCAACGATGTTAGGTAGAGTACCTGACGCCGCTGCCGCTGCGATTTGAGTCGGCATTTCGTTCTCATCAACGCCAACAACTTCTACATCGATGCCCGGGTTCAGTGCTTCAAACACTTCTGCCATTACCTCGATGGTCTGAAGACGGTCAGACTGAGTCAGAGTCGTCCAATATTCTACCGTTGTTGCCTGAGCAAGGCTTGACATTGTCAAACCGGCTGCAGCCAGACTAAAAGTCAGAGTTTTCAATTTCATCACTATATCCTTATGTTTAGGATTTACTATTCGTTCTTCAGCCACATCGTTTGATACGGCTGTAAGGTTACTGTTGCGTCGACGGCCTCACCAGAAAGGATATCTTTATTAAGGTTATCCAGCAGGCAGGTGGTATCAATTTCCACAGCGCTATTACTAATATTCACAACCACGGCAAGCTGTTCATCACGAACCATGGTAATGAGTTTAGAATCTGTTTTCACAACTCTTTGTGACGCACTTGGTGCAAATGCACTTTCAGTGGTACGTACAGTGAGCATCTTCTTATATCGGGATAGGATCTTATTACGGCGGTGTTCTGGTGTGTTCAGCTCTTCTTCAAGGCGTTCAACATCCAGTTTTTCACGGTTAATAGCACGGTTATAACCAAGCTTCTCCAGACCTTCACTATCGTTTACTGAACCCAGTAAGCTGTGAACGTAGATACCCGGCACACCCGCCATAGAGACTAAGATGGACTGAGCCGCCATAAAGCGATCGATATTCACGTCTTCGCTTTGTTCAATATCACTCACCGCATTGTAGTAGTTGATATTCAGCTCGTATGGGCTCTGTGTTCCGTCACCGTTGTCCTTAAACGAAACGCGTCCCCCATTGGTCTTAACGATGTTCATAAGATCCTCAACTTGCTGGCGACTCAGGATACCCTCAACAGGCCGAACGCCAATGCCATCGTGCGAGGCCAGGAAGTTAAAGAATGTGGTTTTATCTGTGCACTGCTCTAAGCTTGCCATCCAGTCAACGATCTTCTCGCTGTCACCTGTCTGTAGCGTATGCAGTGTCAGAGGAGGAAGCGGGAACTGATACACAAGGTGTGCTTCGTTCTCACCGTTTCCGAAATAACTGATGTTATCCTTGTGAGGTACGTTGGTTTCGGTAATCAGTTTCACATGTGGTGCAACTGAATCCATTACAGCACGCATAGCCTGAACAAGGGCGTGACACTGTGGCTGGTGAATACATGGTGTATCCAGCTCTTTCCACATAAAGCCGATGGCATCCAGACGGATAAACGACGCACCCTGCTCAGAATAAAACAACAGCAGTTCGATAATTCTCGCCAGAACCTCAGGGTTGCGGAAGTTTAGGTCAACCTGATCTTCACTAAAGGTTGTCCAGATATGCTTAGGACCACTTGGCGTTTCAAAAGTCGTCAGCAGAGGAAGCGCTCTCGGACGGGTTACTGAGCTGTAATCACGATCCGGGTTTGCGTCGATAAAGAACTCTTTGTATTCTTCATCGCCGGTCAGGAATTTAGTAAACCACTCACTCGATTTCGACATATGGTTAATTACACCATCGAACATCAGGTCAAAATCTTGCGACAACGCTTGCACGTCTTTCCAGTCACCCAGTTCCGGGTTTATTTTCCAGTAGTCAACAACAGAAAAACCGTCGTCTGAGGTGTAAGGAAAACAAGGAAGGATATGAACAGCTGAAAGAACATCCTTAGTGTTTCTGTTTAAAAACTCATGAAGTGTACGCATCGGCGCTTCATTCTGTTTTTTAATCGAATCACCATAGCTAATCAGCATAATGTCACTTTGATCAACCCAGAGTCTGCGATTACTCTGGATATCAAACTTGGCAATTCTTTCAATCAGCTCGGGCAAAAATTGATTCAGTTGAGCCGGCGAATAGACGCCTGCTAAAATTTGCTGCAAATTATTTTTAAGATGTTTAAGTTCAAGCTTCATTGCTTTTTCCACTATATTCAGGCTTGTATATAAACGCGCCTTACCAATACGACAAATTACTTTTTTAATAAAATCAAAACCGGTTTTGAATAAATACAAAAAAAATGGAGTACATGTACAAAAATAACGACTTCTCACTTTTCGTTTTTTATACTAGAGAGAAATCCGCGGCATTATTTTGAACTGAGTCACTTTTTTCGACCTTATCAAAACCGGTTTTGAATCTTCGTAACAGTAATGTGAAGGTGGTCACTTTTTATCACAATCACTATCGTTAAATTCCACATTAATAGTTAATAACCCACAGGCAGATTAAGAAATGAACATATTACTGGCCCATTTTCGCGTAGGTGAAACCGATGGTGTATCACTTGAAATGGACAAATGGAAATGGGCGCTGGAAGCGTCAGGGCATAAGGTACACTACCTTGCGGGCAGCAGTGGCGACTGTGAAGCAGAGTGTATTTCCGAGCTTCATTATCTGGATGACTTTAATGACAAGATCATTCATAACGCTTACGTGAAAATGAGTGATTACAGTAGTGACAGTGAACTGATTGAGGCGATTGAAGCACAAGCAGAACGTATTGCAGATAAAGTTGCCGATATTATTACTAAACTGGATATCGATATTATTGTGCCAAATAATGTCTGGTCTCTCGGTTACCACTTGCCCGCTGCCATTGGTATTTTAGATGCCGTTAACAGAACCGGAATCAAGGCGATTTGTCACCATCACGATTTCCACTGGGAAAGAGAAAAATACTCAAAACCTACAACGGAAAAAGTGACTGAGTTGCTTGATCAATATTTCCCGCCTAAGCAGGATAATATTCAACACTGCATTATTAACTATATTGCACAGGAAGAGTTGAAGTTTCGCCGTGATATTGACTCAGACGTTGTACCAAACGTATTTGATTTCCACAGCAGTGACTGGAAAGTTGACGACTACAACCGCGATCTGCGGGAAAGGTTCGGCATCCAGCCTAACGATATTATGTTCCTTCAGGCAACCCGTATCGTTGCCAGAAAAGGTATTGAACTGGCGATTGACCATATTGCTGAAGTAGCAAAACAAAAGCAGAAGTTAATCGGAAAAACTCTGTATAACGGCCAAACGTTCACACAAGAGAGCCGCTTAATTCTTACTTTTGCCGGAATGAGTGAAGAAGAGAGCTATCTGGATAAGCTAAAAGAGAAAGCAAAACAACAGGGCGTTGAGTTGCTGTTTATTAATGACGCTATTGCTCACTCCCGTTCTGATGCTGAAGGAGAGAAGGTCTACTCTTTATGGGATGCTTACGCTCACGCCGATATCATCACCTACCCTTCTCTGCTTGAAGGCTGGGGAAATCAGTTCCTTGAAGGTTTGATCGCTAAGCTGCCAATGATTGTCTACCGTTATCCGGTTTATGCCACGGATATTGCAGCCAATCAGTTTGATATTATCGATTTGGGTGACACTCATCAGCTTGATGCTCAGGGGCTAGCCTATATTGATTCTGAGCAGAACGCTAAATCAGCGGAGCAAACCATTAAGTATCTGACTGACAGGGAAACCCGCCAGAAGGAGATGGAAAGAAACTATCAGATTGGTCTGCACTCATACTCTTACCCGGTTCTAAAACAGATTCTGGACAACATCTTCAGCGCTTAAAGAAGAGATGCTAAAACCATCACCGCCGCCAATGGCGGTGGAATAAGGTTCTAAACAACAAAGGCCTGACATCACTGTCAGGCCTTTGAGTTTCTCATCAGTCAGCTATTAGGCGATTTCAACTTCACCTTCAGTGTCTGAATTGTAGATGCTGGTATCCAGTTCACCTTCACTCTTAGCAACCATAACAGAAACCATCATGTCGCCACATACATTCACAGTAGTACGAGCCATATCCAGCACACGGTCAATACCCGCAACAATAGCCAGACCTTCAATAGGCAGACCAACGGTTGTCAGAACCAGTGACAGCATAATCAGGCCTGCACCCGGAACACCTGCCGTACCAACAGAAGCAAAGGTCGCCGTAAGGATAATTGTGATGTAATCAGACGTTGCCAGATCAACACCAAACGCTTGTGCAATAAACAGCGCACATACACCCTGATAAAGCGCCGTACCATCCATGTTAATAGTTGCACCCAGAGGCAATACAAAGCTGGAAACGCTCTTAGATACACCCAGCTCCTGACGGGAAGCCTTAATGGTTGCCGGCAAAGTACCTGAACTACTTGTTGTAGTGAAAGCAACCGCTGCCGGGTTAGCCAGACCCTTAAGGTAACGTACAGGGTTCAGACCACCCAGAGTCGTAACCAAACCGCTATAGAATACTAATACGTGAATAATGGCACCAAGATAAACCACTGCAACCACTTTAATCAGAGGAAGCAGAACATCCATACCGTATTTACCGGCAACCCATGCCATCAGGCCGAATACACCAAACGGTGCGAGCTTCATTACCAGCTCTGTCAGCTTATACATTGCTTCTGCAAGGCTCTCAAATACCTTAATTGCCGGCTCTGCTTTTTCGCCAACCAGAACAAGAGAGATACCCAGACCAATTGCAAAAACAATAATCTGTAGAATATTGCCTGCAGCAAGTGCTCCGACAGGGTTCTTAGGAACCATATTAAGTAAAGTCTGCACCAACGGCGGCGCTTCTTTACCCGCAGCTTCAGGATTAGAAGCGACCATATTCAGGCCTTCACCCGGAGTCAGCACTGCTGCTAAAACAAGACCGATAGTAATCGCTACCGCGGTTGTTCCCAGATAGAAGAGAACCGCTTTCAGACCGATTCGTCCCATCTTCTTTGTGTCCCTCATTGAGGTAATACCGACAATCAAAGAACAGAAAACGAGCGGTACAATCAACATCTTGATTGCATTAATAAATAGTGTCCCGATAGGCTTAAGCACTTCAGCATCAGGTCCCATAGCGGTACCGACAATCACGCCAAGAATCATTCCGATAAGGATTTTCTTCCAAAGCTCTAGTCGAGACCAAGCGCCACCTGTGTTCTGCGCAGTTGTGTTTTTGTTATCCATTGCAAAATCTCTAAAAATGTTTTGTAAAGTGTTGTGTCAACCAAAGTTGACATCGAATAACAGCATAATTCGCTAAATGTGTAAATAATTTATACCCATTTAACATAGGAAAGTTGATAAAAGCAGGAGTTATCTTCAAATCTTTAGATAATATTCAGTTAAAATCACTATAGATATTTTACATATATGCAACACACACATAACAAACAAACCCATTGCATATGATGGACTCTTAGATAACGAAAAGTTAACCAGACTAAAATTATTATTAAGACTCAGCAGATAACAGTAGGTATAAAGATGGGAACCTGGATTTTTGAAACATTACTTTGGTCAATAGTCACCGTAGCAATTTGTGTCGCTATCTGGGGGGTTAACTTACCAAATATACTAATAGCACTGGGCATTTCCGTTGCTGTTTCACTGCTTATTGGTAATAGCTGGCGCTCGTAAAGTCCGCTTAGCTTTAAAATTCAAACTAACTACTCACAAAGCAGTTTGCTGATGATCTAACTCTGACGCCCGATATGTTCGGGCGGATAACGTCCCCTTCCCAGCCTATTAATTCACCTTATACTCTCGGCATACAAAGCAAGCAGATAAACCGTCAGATAAATTATTATAACCAATTGTTTAATAAAGCAATTATTAGCTATTGCTATTGATTTTAATATCAATTAAAGCCACTCATTAATTTTCTTATAAGGCACGGCCGGAACTCTTGAGTTCTACAGAAAAAATATGAGCACTGATGCATATCAAAAATGAGACCAAACCAGTCAGTTATTTATAGATTTATCATAGTGATATGATTATATTGCAAACATAAGAAGAACAAATATTAGCTTTCTCTTATTCCAATAAAAACAAGTGAGACCTTATCTATGCAATTCAAATCTATACAAATGCAAATTGGTAGCTACATACTCGCCTGCTCACTACTTATATCCGCGGTACTAGTTGGCAGCTCGTTAATTAACTCTGAAAAAATCCAGAATCTAACCGAACAGAAATCAGGGGCTCTTCTGATAGATCTCGTGAAGAAAGATCTGCTGGCGGAAGCCAATAGAGGATCTTCTCTGGTTCATGACGAAATTAATTCAGCTTTAGTATCAGCAAGGACGCTAGCCTACAACTTTACCAGCATCGAGAAACAGCTTGCTGACAGAAAACTGGATGCCGTACAGGCACAACAACTGATTAATCAGGCATTGGCTGAGAACGTCAATCACAGCCGAAAGTATCTTGGTTATTATTCTGCCTGGGAAGCCGGTGTTTTTGACGCTTTTCAGGCTTCGTCTGAGCCCGGTCATGACAGCAATGGTCGCTTTGTACCCTACTGGGCACTCAGTGACGGTCAAGCCGTACTGGAGCCACTTGCCGGCTATGAGGACAATAGTGTCACTGCCAACGGAAACCGTGTTGGTGAATATTACCTCTGCGCCAAAGACAGTAAGAAAGAGTGTATCCTTAACCCATACACCTATGTTGTAAATGGTAAGCAAACACTGCTTACTTCACTGTCTGCCCCGATTATGAAGGGAGATCGTTTCCTCGGTGTTGTCGGGCTGGATATTTCTGTCGACTTCTTAAGTGAGCTGGCAAATAGTGTCAGCGCTGGTTTATACGATGGTGCCGGTGAAGTTTATATCATCAGTCAAAATGGCTTCGTTGCCGGGCACAGCAAAGGGCAAAATATTGGCGAACGGCTTTCGGACAACAGCATTAAATCAGCGATAGGCAAGTCTGAGGCGAATCTGGATATGGGTGATATCAACATCATTGCCAGTGCTCCGATTAAGTTCAGCAAAGCCAATACTCAGTGGGAAATCGCTATTGTTCTGCCTACCGAGCTTATCTACAAAGACATTAAACAACTCGGAACAATCGTAGGCGAGGCAAATGACTCATCACGTAACCTGCAGATTCTGATCTCCATTGCAATCACCCTATGTGCCGTAACCATTACTTATCTTCTGTCGGGCAAAATAACCCGTCCGATTAAGGATACCGTTGCGATTTTCGATACGATTGCTAACGGTGATTTAACCCAGAGACTGACGGTCAAAACCAAAGATGAAACTAAGTCTCTGGCAGATGCCTGCAACACTTTCCTGAATAAAACGCATCCGGTAATTAAGGATGTAAAACTCTGTTCTGACGACCTCTCCAGCAATGCAGAACAGTCCCTTAAAAATGCGGTAGTCACACGCCAGCGAATGCAGGATCAGCAATCCAATCTGGAACAGCTTGCCGCCGCAACGGAAGAGATGGCTGCTACCGCGAGCGAAGTGGCAGATATTGCCAGCAGGGCGTCTTCTGCTACCAGCCATGGTCAGAGTGTCGCCTTTGAAGGGCAGTCTGTTATTTCCGATCTGGACTCAATCACCAAAAATCTTGATTCTGACATCAGCGGTACATCCGAAGTGATTAAAGAGTTGAATGAGAAAAGCAGTCAGGTTCGCAGCGTACTGGATGTCATTCAGGGTATTGCAGAACAGACCAACCTGCTGGCATTGAATGCAGCTATCGAAGCTGCCCGTGCAGGTGAACAAGGCCGTGGTTTTGCTGTGGTTGCAGATGAGGTTCGCTCTCTTGCTCAACGAACCCAGGAATCAACTCTTGAGATTGAAACCATTATCGAAAGCTTGCAGCAGAGCGCTCATCAGGCCGTTAAGTCAATGGAGAATAGTCAGCTTAGCGTTACATCAGGCGTAACTCAGGTTGAAAAAGCCAATGAAACGCTGGCAAATATTCTTACTACTATTGATGAGATTCATCAGTTGAACATACAAGTTTCTGCCGCCGCTGAGCAGCAGAGCGCAGTAGCAAGGGATATTAGTTCAGGCGTTACCGACGTTAATACGGTTGCGACTGAGGTAGCAGCAGATACCCAACAGACTGAATCTAACAGCCATAGCCTGACTGAAGTCTCCAACACGCTGGGAGAACAGGTTAAGCAGTTTAAGGTGTAAATAGAAAAACCTGAAAAAGCCACCATAATCACGGTGGCTTTTTCATCTTTCGGTTGTCTTATATATCTTTAGGGAACTGTTGGTTAAACACCGCTAAATTAACACCGCCGTTCAGACGGTTAGAAACCAGTTCATTTCCTTGCGGTGAGTAGAAAAAGATAGCAGGCGGCCCGTAGACTTTACGTTCGTTAAGCCACGCCATTTGCTCGGGAGTACTTTCCGTTACATCCAGTTTAATGAGTTGCCACTTCGCTAACTTATCTTCGACTTCTTCATTACCAAACACTTCACGCTCGATAGTTTTACATGAGACACACCAGTCAGCGTATAAATCAATCAGCACCGGAGCAGAGGCTTGTTTCGCATTCGCCAGCAACCTATCCAGCTCATCTATATCGGCTGTTTTATAAAACTTAACAGAAGTATCTGAAGAGTGTTTGTCTGCTCCTATTCCGGCTAATGGGTTTATTGGGTCACTCCCGCCACTAAGAGCCCCGACAAAAAGAACCAAACCGTAAAAAAGGGAAAGAAATGCAAACAGCTTTCGACTTCTTGCCCAGCCTGGCTCCGCCGCCTCTAATGCACCGAAGTGAATACCACTTGCCGAGAACAGTAGAGCCCAGAGTATTAAAACCAGCCAGCTATCAAGAAAACGACTGAGTAATACGATCGCTACTGCAACAAGCAACACACCAAAAAACTGCTTAACTGCAACCATCCATGCGCCACTCTTAGGTAACAGGCGACCACCACTAACACCAAGTACGATAAGAGGCCCCCCCATACCTATAGCCATAACAAACAAGGTAAGACCGCCAAAGACCCAATCCTGAGTTGCTGAAACATAAAGCAGAGCTCCGGCAAGGGGTGCGGTTACACAAGGAGAAACGACTAAAGCAGACAGGGCTCCCATAACAAACACACTGACTACTTTTCCGCCACCAAGTCTATCTGAACCTGAATTGAGCTTTTGCTGCAGTGATGATGGTAATTGCAGTTCATAGAAGCCAAACATAGAGAGAGACAACAAAATAAAGACGGCGGCAAACACACTCAGCAGCCAGGGTTGCTGAAGCATAGCCTGCAAGTTAATCCCTTTTGCCAGTGACGTTACCAGAATACCTGTTATGGCGTAACTCATTGCCATACCCAGCACATACGACAGGGATAAGGTAAAGCCCTTCCGCCCTGTCATATTGGCTTGACCACCAATAATACCGGATAGAATAGGAACCATAGGAAGAACACAGGGTGTCAGAGACAAGCCTAACCCCAGAAGGAAGAAAATAATTAACGCCTGAGTCTTAGACGCCTGCATCAGAAAGTCTGACAAGCCTTGCGTATTCTCAGCCAGACTTACCGCTTTATCCAATATTCCACCGGAACTATTTGATGACGAAGCCATCGGCAGGTCTATATTGATAGTCTGAGGTAAATAGCAGAGCCCTTTGTCAGCACACCCCTGATAACGAAGCTTCAACGCTCCCTCTCCCGTATATGGAAGGGTAATGGTCACCGGTTCGCTATAGACCTGCATTTCACCGAAGTAACTATCCGTTTTCATTTTGCCCGGAGAAGAGTATTGCGCGGCATCAATGGCAACACCTTCTCCTGCTTTAAACTGAAAACGGGATTTATACAAGTAATAACCAGAATGAACTGAAAAATGGACAACCAGGCCATTATCTGTCACCGACCATTGATAAGGAAAGGCTTTTTCTACTGGTAAAAACTGTTCATCCTGCGCAAAAGAAAAACAAGAAAACAGCAGGAAAATAGTTAAAATCCATTGCTTCATTGAACTAAAAACTCCGTGTTCTGGTGTATAACCAATTGGTTATCAATAAAAATCACGCCAAACTGGTCCGGAACTGGTAAAGCTGGCTGAATCGTGAGGGCTGTGCTCATTGCACCAGCCTCAAGAGCGGTAGGCGCCATAACAGAAACCGACAATACCTGAGGGTGAGTGCCCGCTTCAGCGAGAATATGTGAGGTCTCTTTATCGGCAAATCGAAAACGGCGCTCATAGTGTGCAGATGTAGTGAATGCGGCATCCTGTAACGGCAGAGAAAAATAAGCTTCTGATGGTTTTTTCGGATTTAGAACAGCAATCTGGAAAGGAGTACCGTCTGGTTTACTGCCTAATGCCCGGATATCACCACCAAAGTTAACAAGGGCACTAGTTATACCAGACTCAATTAACATCTCCACAGCCTGATCTATGGCAAATTCTTTGATTACTCCGCCTAAATCAAACTGAGTCAACTTGTCTTTGACGAAAAGTACACCATTTTGAACCTGCCATGAATCTACCCCCATTGCACCTTGGGCTAACTGAAACCCTTGCTTATAACTAAGCTCTGGCTGGCTATTCATTATGCTCTTCAATGTTCCTACGCTAGGGTCGAATACACCTTGCGTTGCGTTGACGAGATCTTGTAACAGAGAGAACACCAAGGCAGCCTCTTCATCGAGTTCAACGGAGCTATTGCGACGTTGGTTTACCTGAAGACTTAACCACGACTCACGGTTATAGAAGTTATATTTCTTTTCTAGTCTGCGGGTATTCTCTTCAACCCGGCTTGCCAGTTGGTTTAGCTCATGACTTAGTTTCCCTGTGCCGTACAAGCGTACTTCACAGGGAACCGTCATAGCCTTAAAACAGTGAACATAAGGCAAATCAGAATTCATACGTGGCTCCGACTGCCCACCAGTTTGCTTTAAATCCGTTCGACTGTTCGTAATAAGCACCGAGTGCATTAAGCCTGAACTTACTGAACAGCTTATAGCTAACACCAATCTCATAGGCATTTGCTGTGTAGTCACCTAAGCGTAGATCCGATGTAGCAAACCCTGTTGCCGCAAAAGTATTGTCTGAAGCGGTTGGTGATTTATAGAAAGACGCCCCTTCCTGCTTATACCAGAAATATCCCGGCGCAATAGTCAGTTTCTCAGTCGCTTTGTAGGTCATTTTTGACCCAATTTGATGAGACCTTACTCCCCAGTCATCCATAAACCATTTATAACGGGGACGAACAACCACTTCATCTGAAATGGCCCAAAATGCCTGAATATTCACACCACCAGAGTAGCGCTTATCCGGACGCGAATCCTGACCAACAAACACCTCATCATTGCCGATTGAGCCGTTATTGTTTATATCAATCTCTCTAAGTACAGTCAGATAGTGATTACTCAGGTAACCAGAGCGGTATCCGGCGTATCCGGTAAATACCATATACAGTTGTGGACTAAATGTCTGAGACAAGCCTGCTTCGACACTACCGGTAAAAATGTTTTGCCAGTCCTGAGTGTTTCCGCTGCTTGTTGTAAACTTATTGAAGGCCAGTGTTTTATCAAAAAGAGTCGATACGCCAAGACTATATGAGCGATTCTTTAGTTCATTTTCATAAACAAGAACCTTACCATTTAAGCCAACGCTCTTATAATCTTCTTCAGTTGAATAGTTGGCGCCAAATGTCCATTCATTGCGCTTCTCATCACGATAAGTCAGACTTCCGTTTATCGATTTCCGCCTGTCTTTAAGTTTAACCTTATTTACTTTATAGCCACTTCGTTGAGGATCGTAATCAGAACGCAGAACTTCATCGGTTTTAGCCTGCCCCAGCGCAATATTGTTCCTTCTTGCAATAAAATCAGCAGAACCGGAAAGTGGTGTCGTTGCTCCCAGAGAAGGAGAAGCACCAGAAATTGTGTCGTAACCTGTCTCAAGATTTAGAGTCCAGTCCAGCCCGAAACTCTTTTCCAGAGAAACGACCGTATCTTTTGCTTTTACTTTATCATCATGTTCACTGTAGTTCAGATAGTGAACAGATAAATGATCTTCAGCCATAGCACTATTAGCTATTGCTGCCGCACTGAGTAATGTTAATGGTATCTTTTTCATTTTATTAATTTTTATTTAGTTACAGCCACAACCACCGCCACCAACACCACTGCCGCCGACGGAACCTTGTTTATAGGAAAAAACTTTTTCAGAGAAGAGATCAAATTCAGGAACCGTACCGCCCGGTTTCATCTCTTTTTTAGCTAACGTTCCTTTTTCCCATGACTTAACCGGCTTTATTCCCAAAGCCTTATCAATGGAAGCAAGAATAGAACTTTGTTCACCGGACGAAGAAGACGTAGCTGGCTTACTTGCTTCAGGTTTTTGAACAACCTTAAGTGCCGGTTTGTCTGCGGATACTGGTTTGTCACTTGGTTTCAGGCTTGTAGGTTTCGCCAGCTTAAGAGTGAGTTTATTAATAGGATTCGCTTTAGGCTCTGCCTGCACACTGTCTTCAACGATAAG
This sequence comes from Vibrio sp. SCSIO 43137, assembly GCF_028201475.1. NCBI lineage: Bacteria > Pseudomonadati > Pseudomonadota > Gammaproteobacteria > Vibrionales > Vibrionaceae > Vibrio > Vibrio sp. SCSIO 43137. The sequence continues at coordinate 2,143,286 of NZ_CP116383.1, forward strand.
TCCGGGATATTCCCCTAAGCCGTTAAGTTGTTGTTTGCCCGGCTTAACCAACTCTACATTGCTGCGAAGGCCGATTTGATTTCCGTCACTGCTATAACTCGTGCCTGAAACTGTTTCTTGTTCAATAAGGCCAAACTCATTCTCAACCGTTTTTTCAGCATTACTTTGCTGGCTGGCAGCAGAAGCAGCCTTGTTACCCAGATGTTTCAGATTCAGTTTTATTTCGGCAGATGCAGAAGAGGCAATAAACACTGCTGCAACGACAATAATGCGCATCATATCTCGACTCCCATTTCCCTCAGATCCCTCAGGATCACTTCACGAATATCGTTAATTGCCCCAAAACGAACCTTAATAACCTGCCCCTGATACAAGTAATAAAGCGCAGGCATTCCTATAGGTTTAAAATCTCCGATTAACGTTTGCTCTGTATCGTTGATAACCGGAAAACTCAGTCCGAGAGACTTCTGAAACGCGCGCCCTACTTCAATATCCTCATCTACATCAACACCAACAACCGTAATTCCTGTTCCTTCCAGTTCCTGATAAAGTTCATTCACTTCCGGCAGCTCATGGCGGCAGGAAACGCACCACTCAGCAAAAAAATCGACTATGGTGAGTGCGTCTTGATTTAAATTTAACTGCTCTTCAGCCACAGGGGATAAAGTGTCCCCCTGCTGGTAAGCAAAAGACACTTGTGAAAAACAGAGTGCTATTAATATGACTAAACGGCGTAACATGATTTCTCCTGTATTTATCATTTTTATTTATTCCTGAACCCTAGAACGGTTCTATATTCAATACTCATAACTTCGGTAAAATATTGATTTAGTTGACCCTTATCACTGGCATCGAATACCCTGCCGATATGTTGATTACTATCTGATTGAGACTCACCGGCACAACGTTTGAACTGCTCCAGACGCGCATCACTAACCCTGAAACCAATAAAGTTCAGCTCGATATCCAGCCCTCCTGCGTCAGGAAAGCGTCGGGACTTTTCACATAAACCAGCTTGCTCTAGTTGATCAAAAACTGAGTTAAAGTCAGCACCATCTGTCATCAATATTAATTTTTTGTTAGGCACTTCATTCTGAAACAGTAAACGGGTGTTCCACGCCTCTTGCCAGTTAGGGGTCAATTGCCTGATTCCCCAAATAAGTCCCTCTGAAGAGTTTGTTCCGCCGCTGGCCTGAAGAGCGTCAACGGCGTCTTTTACCGCGTTCATATCTGAGCTAAGGGGAAAGGTTGGCGCGTCTTTACTACAGTCCGCCAGAAAATCTTGAGGTGCTTTATAGACCACAGCACGCTCCTCATGAGTCACGTCAATATTGGCGACGGTTTGGTCGATAAGAGCGTTGTTGCTCCCATCTTGCAGCACCCCTTCCACGCAAAACACTCCTGACTGAGGCAACCATGGCGCATTTTTAACAGAGACCTTGTCAGAAAATGGTACGATGGCCACCCGGACAAAGTCTGCGTTTCCGGCTTTTCTTTGCTGCTCAGATATATCGTCAATGGCTCTTGTCAAAATATCTTTAAGGTCATCCAGAGTGCTGCCTGCCATAGAGCCGGAAATATCCAGAACTAATACCAGTTCTGTCGGAGTGACATTGGGAATGGATTCTTTATGTGCTGACTCACCAGCCTGTACATTTGCCGACAGTTCAGCCTGAGCGAAACTGAGAGATGGAAATAGGTTGGGCAGGTTATAGCTCATTGATATGTTACATTTTGAGGTCTCTCTAATCTCACCATCAAGGTTTTCTATATTTGGTTTGTAATAGTTCCAATACTTGTTATTCAGTGTCTGGGCGGACTGATCCGCATACGCACATGCCAGTGCTGCTGCATCAACAGCCTGAGCTGAACGTCCTGACAGCATCATATAGTAACCAAGCACAATGGTTGCCGCTGTTGCCAGAACCATCGGAAAAAGAACCGCCAGAAAGGAGACGACTACTGATCCTTTCTGTTTATTCAGATTATTCATAGCTCCTCCCAATAAGCAGAGAGCGACTGCTTATAACATCCGGAAGTGGCAACCAATGCCATGGTAGCAAGACATGCTGAGAGGTAACTGGTTCATAAATACAAAGGACAAGCTGAATTAAAGTTGCATCGGTATCCTTGCCGGGCCGTGAATCCAGTTCGGTTTTTGGGGCCATGCCGGTTAGCTGAGATACGGGTGTTTCAACCTCACACTCTTCATTTCCTCCATTGAACGACTTAGGCGCAGAGCCATCACTGACCACCTGCAAAACTAACCCTATTTGTTCAACATTTATACTTTCCGGAAGTAAACGTTTCGCGACAACAACCAGATTTTGTGCAATTGCAGATTCGTCAGCTATATCAGCTTCCTGCAAAGTAGTAGCCACCGCATTAGTCAGAGAAAATGCAACCTCATTTAACTGCGTCTGGGCATTTTGAACTTTGTAGACCGTTACCAGGCCAAATAAAATTATTAGCACCCCGATAACGACGAACGGGAACTCGACGGCAACAGAGCCGTTCTGGCGGCTTCTGCCTGCCTTTCTATGCAAAAAGTACCTGCTACTAAGATTGATAGTCATAACTCACCAACACAATCTTATTAAACGAAAATAGCTCAGGAAGTTGCTCTGAAATAAATGGCATGGTCACAAACTGATACTGGTAAGACACCCGATATTCAACTAACTGCTGTTTGTTTGCTAAAGCACTTTGATTGCTGGCTAAACCTGCAATATCTTCCGCGTAGAATGGCTCTGAAACGGAAAGTTGCTCTTCTTTCAGCAGAGGAAAAGCCAAAATTCCATTAAAAAATCTATCGTCTGCCATTACAGAGGGAGGTAGCGCCCTTATTTGTCGCGCCGAAGTTTGTACCGCAGCAGAAAACACCATTTGGCTCCACATTAGTGCAACGATCTCAAAGAAGACGACAAACAACAGAGTCATTGGCAACGCGACCATGGCAAACTCGACACTACTGCTGCCAGCCTGCCTGACAGGGCTGGCATTGCGACGTTTTTGCTTACTATGCAACGGCATCATTCACTACTCCGACCCGGCTGCATGGCCATCTGCCAGAAGACGGTAATAGTTAGCATTGTTTTGTAGCTCTGCATTGGTGAGAACATCACTGGCAATCAGCTTGGCGGCATCCACTTTTCCAACAATGGCATACGAAACCGCTAAGTTCAGGCTCACTTTTTTACTCGCTTCACCCCGTTGATATATTGGATACAAGATATCAATCGCTTTTGACGGATTTCCGTCAAGCATCCAGGCCAGAGCCAGATTGTTCCTGTACTCTATGCTGTCAGGGCGCAGCTGTAGCGCCCGCTTGTATACATCACGAGCATCCGGATACTTCTGTTGCAAAGAAAATGTCACCCCAAGACTATTCAGGGCAACATCGTCTTTACCCTGCAGCTCTACCGACTTTTCCAGCATGTCACTGGCTTTTAACAGATCACCAAGAGCAAGGTAGGCACGCCCTATTTCCCGGTAGAAGCCTGCTGAAGGAGCAAGCTCTAAGCCCTTTTCCAGATAATGAAGCGCTTCACTGAACTTAGCCGATTGATTTGCCGCTGAACCAGCCAGAAACAGTAGTTTCGGGTCTTGCGGTTGTTTTTCTAACTTCTTCTTGTAAATGGACAGAGCCCGGTCTGCATGGCCATTTAACAGTGCTGTCTGAGCCAGATCCAGATCCTGTTCAACAGGGCTTTGTTTCTCAGTTGAAGCACAACCAACTAGTGTCAGCAGAAGCGCGAAAACAGAGGTAAACTTCGATATTGATTTTATTTTTTGGCTATTAAAGCTTTGCATTAGAATTGTTCCAGAGATTCAAGCAGACGCAGCACAACAGGTGCAACAATGATCACAACGACCGGCATCATGATAAATATCACCAACGGGAAGGACATTTTGGCGGGAATCTTGCCTACCCACTCTTCCAGTTCAAGTAGCTGATATTGACGGTTATCAGAAGCAATCAGACCCAAGGCTTTTGATAGAGGAGTACCATATTGCAATGCCTGAGACATGGTGGTAACCATGTTATTTACAGCTGCCAGCTCCAGGCGTGCATCCAGATTGGCTAACGCCTGCAGCGGAGAGTCCATAACTGACATTTCTGTTGCAGTCGTCAGCCATTCTCTCGATAGTGATGAGGAGACTGGTTTTATTTCATTGCCTACGGTCCGGAAAGCCGCTTCAAGGGTCTGTCCGGATGCAACACATACCACCATAAGGTCCAGTGCGTCAGGTAGTACTCTGCCTATCTCTTTTCTGGCATTAGCTACCCGCCAGTCAAGCAGGCGATCGACCAGTATTCCTGCAACTACAGCAGAAACAACACACTGAGCAATCCCCAGGCCATTTAACTCTAGTTGCTGATGAACGAACCAGGCGAATGCCGCTGTCACCATCAACATAAGCCTGACCAGCATAAAGATGGTTTCAGAACTATCAGAGCTGTAACCAATGATCTGCAACTTGAGTTTTCGTGATGTATTACTCTTCCAGCTCCAACGCTTTCTGAAAGCAACACCGGACGTGTAGTTAAAACTAACTGCCTGCAAGCGTCGCTGTACTCTCTCCTGCCGACGGGCAGAAGAGTAAAAGATTAAACAACCGGCTACTCCGGACAAAACCAGTAACATGGCAACTAACTGAATCATGAGAAATTCCTGTTTCTGGTCATTGAGTGCAATATCAGAGCACCAGTAACGATGCTGCCGCCGCAATATATGAGTACTGACTGTCCACTCTCTGAATGAATCAACAACTCGAACATGGAAGGAGCAATCCATGCAACCGCAGCCAGAATCAACAATGGCAAAAATGAAAGAAATGCTGCGGTCATTCTCGGTTCGGAGGTAAGGCTCTTCACTTTTTTACGCATTGCGCGGTTATCGTGCATGGTTCTGCTCAGGTTGTGCAGAATTTCTCTCAGTTGACCACCGTTACTCTGATTAAGTAACAAAGCCACTGAAAAATAACGAAAAGTAGGGTAAGGAAGACGAACGCAGGCATCTTCCAACGTTCTCCTAAGGCTCATTCCAACCGAGATGTGATTGTGTATTCTGGCAAACTCCTGACCGAGCAGATCATTCTGATTATTGGCTACCTGCTCAATCGCCTGAGGAACGGATAAACCAGCTGATACTGCACGACTGACCAGCCCCAATACTTGTACTATGCCCTTTTCAAACGCCTCAGATTGCCTTTTCTTTAACAGCAAGTAATAAGGTACGGCCACAAGTAAAGCAGCAAGCAACACTGTAGCGGCCTGCCAGCTTAACGGGATATCAGCCAGAAAAAGGCGGACAGCAAATGGAATGGTCAGCAAAATTCCACTGAGAGCAATCTTATCTTTGCGCGAGAATAGTGCATCAAATCTGATTACCATCTGGCTCAAATGGCCGGATTTGCCTTCACTTTTAACAATAGACTCAATACTTGTCTCTCTCACATTCGGCAGACGTTCATTCAGCCTAGCGACGACTCTCTTCCGCCTGCTGAGTTTGTGCCAGCTAAATATGGAAGAAATCAGCACAACTGCAGCTAACAATGCAATCATGACGTCATCTCCATGGCATGACGTAACTGAGACTCTAGCTGATAATAGGCCGCTTTCTCAGTGAACTGAGGCATGCTATTACCACTTCGGTAATGTCCCAGAACGTTACCCTGAACATCTTCTCCCTGAATAACATAGCGATAGAGATCCTGGGTAATATATTGTTCACCTTCCAGTCCCTGAACTTCAGTAATAGCAACAACGCGGCGTTTACCATCTCGCATACGTTCTATCTGAACAACCACATCAATGGTATCTGCAACCTGTCTGCGTAGTGCATAAAGCGGCAGGCTAGACTGAGCCATCAGCAACATATTCTCAATGCGTATCAGGGCATCGAGTGAAGAGTTAGCATGCAAGGTACAAAGAGAACCGTCATGACCAGTGTTCATTGCCTGCATCATCTCAAACGCTTCTTCTCCCCGCACCTCACCAAGTACTATCCGGTCGGGACGCATCCGCAGGGCATTTTTTAATAACTCCCTCTGGCTGACTGCCGCCAGACCTTCAGCATTCGCCGGGCGGGTCTCTGCCCTGATAACATGTGGCTGCTGCAACTTAAGCTCAGCAGCATCTTCGATAGTGATAATGCGCTCCTGAGGTGAGATACTGAAAGACATGGCATTTAAAAGCGTTGTCTTACCGGCACCTGTACCTCCTGCCACCAGCACGTTCAGACGACTGCGAACGATAATGTCCAGCAACCTGACCATACTGTCAGACATACTGCCTTTCTGAGCTAACTGATTTAAAGAGAGCTTATCCTGACTGAACTTACGTATTGAGATATAGGTTCCGTCAAGGGCCAGCGGCGGAATCATGACATTCAGCCGGCTGCCATCCTCCAGACGGGCATCCACCATTGGTGATGATTCGTCAATACGACGCCCGACTTTACTAACCACTCGTCTGGCCAAGTTGAGTAACTGCTCTTCACTACGGAACTGAACTTCTGTTTTGCTCAGTTTGCCCATTTTTTCGACGTACACTTCCCTGTGACCATTCACCATAATATCGGTAACAACAGGATCGTCGATTAGCGGTTGCAAAGGACCTAGTCCCAGTAACTCATCCACTAACTGCCTGACCACATTTGCGACATCACGGTTACCCAACGGCAGTTGGCTGTTTGAGACAATGTTATTCACCAGTTGGGCGATTCTGCTTTCCAGCTCCTGAGCAGAGAGCTTAACCACTACACTGGCCTCAATAGCATTAACCACATGGGAATGAATATGATGGTAATGCTCGCGGGCAGGGTCACTCTCTCCTGACCGGCTTTGCAAACCTGCGGAGTGCGCCTGAGATTCAGGAATTGTTTCTTTTAACTTAGATGAACCGAACATTTAAGCACCTCGTTTCCAGAGCTTACCGGATGCGGTACGTCTCTCATCCAGAACCAGTGCAGCCAGTTGATTAAAGGCATTTTTTACCTTTCTATCTCCTTTAAGGCCGGTTTTTCCTAATGAATCCCGGGTCATAAAATGCGAAGGAGCAAACGGCAAAACAATGTCAGCAGGGACTCCTAACGCATTGTGGACATCGTTGCAGTTTATAAGAGATGCTTTATCTGACTTGGTATGGTTAAGTACCAGTATGTTCAGCTTTTCGGAGCCGTGAGAGCTCCCTGCTGATAACTTTTTAATCACCTGACCCGCATTCCGGATAGTGGCAATGGTAGGTTCTATAACTAAAACTCGGACATCCGCAGAGTAGAGTTGACCGAACCCAACCTGATCCCTCAGAGAAAACGAGGGGATATCCAGAATAAGATGATTGGAATGGTTCAGACAAAATTTAGCGAAATGATCTAACGCACTTTTTTCCGGCCAGAATGGTTCTGAATCCAGAGGCATGTATCCGGTAAACAGAGTAAGGCCACTCTGAACCTGGCTGCCACTTCGCTCATAAACGACAGGTTCCAGCCTTTCAGGAAATTGCAACATTTCGACCAGAGCAGTACTTCCTTCTACATCAAACTGAAGATCCAGAGAGCCTGATGCAAAATCCAAATCCGTAACGCTGACGGATTGATCACGCTCTCTCAGAGCATAAGCCAGATTAACAGCAACAGTGGAAGCTCCTACCCCTCCCTTTACACCGGCAACCGCAATCACCTTGCCAGATTGACGCTTAGCTTCAGCTGGAAACTCAATGGATGACAATGCAGATGAACTAACCGGATTGGTCAGGTACTCTAGTGCACCAGCAGCCCGGACAGCTTTGTAATATGAGATCTGTTCATTGTCACCAACGGCTATCAGATGACAACCTGTACGCCGACGCAACTGTTCAACATGCTGTTTTGCTTCAGCCAGACTTTTACCAGTAACATCAAGGATCACTATCTGGTGACTTTCTTTAACCACCAGCCTGACAATTTCATCATGATCGGTTCCAGTCTGGCTTACTCTGCTAAAGCCTTGTTCAGACAGAGCCAGGTTAACTGAATAACTATCAAGTTGGTTGGAAGCAGCCAGAAGTACCGATAATTGTTGTTTATGCATAATTAGTTTCCTCCTGCGCCTGTAGCCGTGATTCCAGTAGTTGCACTGCCGCTATTGGCACTATTCGCACTAACCGGCGAAACATAGTTTTTAATTGAGTTAACGGCTGTTTCACCGTGTGTTGCCCCAAGTTTCTCTCCGACTATTAACTCGCGGGGATCAGCCACCATCTGTGCTAACGCTGCAGCATTTGCGCAACCAAACGAGGAGTGCGATTTATAACTATTGAAAATCAGTGCGTTACGAGTTTCCTTAGTGCAGTTTGGAACCTCAGCCCTGAAAGTTTCAATTAGCACCTTGATGTCGCCTTTTCCGGCAAACTCCTCATTACGAAGTTGAATCTGACTGTGGGTAAAACCTTTACTGACAAGGCGTTGCTCAATTAACGACAACTGACGAAATGCTGTTTTACTCTTTCCTAGCAGCAGAACCTTCATACCGTAAGGAGAACCCTGACGCCCGATAAAGCGCTCGATACCTGACAACTGCTGCGCGGAAACTTTGTTGCCTTGCAACTTCAGCGCAATACTATTGGTAACGGCATGAACTTTTATTGAAGGCTCATGCTGGATAGGATCCGGACTGCTGCACCCCACCAGAAAGGCAAGGGTAAACGGGAATAATTTAATTAGTTTCATAGCAAGCCTCAGTAGTAGAATCCGTTATCACCCAACAGGCGCGGTTTGTTGTTATCAGTAAAGGTTTTCTTTTTCGATGATGATGAAGCTTGCTCCGCAGGCAGTGCCAGCAAGCGCTCCAGATCACTTTGAGGAATAATGTTATCTGTCGGCAGCGGCAGGCTGTTATTGCGCAGCGGCTTAACCAGATAAGCAGTAGCAATAATCACCAGTTCGGTTTCCCTGCGCTGATATTCTGTTGAGCGGAAAAGGCTACCTAGAATAGGAATATCTCCGGCACCGGGCAGTTTTTGCAACTGCTCTATTTCACTACTTTGCAATAGTCCGCCCAGAGCAAAACTCTGACCACTTGCCAGCTCAATGGTTGTTGATGCCCTCCGGGTTGTGAAAGAAGGAAATACATTGCCATTGACACTGACCTGATTTTCTACCGATACACTGCTGACTTCTGGTGCAACCTCAAGGCTGATTCTGTCCGGTCCAAGCACAGTCGGTTTAAACCTAAGGTTCACACCGTAGTCACGATAATCTACCGACGCGGTATTGCCCTGAATCAGAGGAATAGGAATAGTGCCGCCAACCAAAAAGTTGGCTTCTTCGCCGGCCATGGAAGTCAAATTAGGTTCCGCCAGAATAGACATAGCACCGTCACTGGCCAGAGCATCAACCAGGGCGTTCAAATTGGGAGTTACCCAGCTTTCGCCAAACTTAATATTGGAAAAAGTAAAACTCCCCGCTGCATTGATGCCGTTTTGTAACGATCCCCACTTAATGCCCAGTTTATTTGAGACATTACGTGATACCTCTGCAATCCGGACTCTAAGGTTTACCTGAGTAGGCATGGTGACAACCATTTGGTTTATCAGCTTCTTTTCATTACGGCTATTGCTGTTTTGACTAGCAGAGTTTGTTGACCCGGAGTTGCTACTGTCAGAATCAGAAGAGTTATCGTCGCTTTTTGTTACAGCTAGTTTTGGGGAAAGGTATCCCCGGGCTAAATTTTCAATACTGTATGCCATAACTGGCGTCGGAACGGTCCCTTTCAGCCAGAGCTTTCCACCTAAAGATTCAGAGTGTACCGAAGCTTCCGGAAACTGAACCTTAATCACGGAGTCAAGCTCTTTAGTATCATGAACAACCCGGATTTTGCTATTATAGATTACTTTCTCTTTATCATTAAGAATGGTGATGCTTGCTGTACCTGAATCCTTACCGAATACCATTATCTTGGTATTCGTCATTGGCTGGTAATCTGCTATATGGGTATTCGAAATAAAAATAGACTTTGCCTTTTCCGGCAGTGTCACCATTTTTGCTTCGTTAATATTGACCTCAAATGTTGATGCTAAAGAGACAAAAGAGATCAGAAAACCGGGAAGAAACAGGCTCCACCAGTAATATTTTCTTTTCATTATTTTTCCCTACTGCTGCTACTTCTTACTTGCACTGTTGGCTCTGAGTTGTACCAGACCCACATCCGGTGCTATCAGTTTGCTGTCAGGATTCACCAGTTTTGATGTAACTGTATAGGCTTGTTCCGGAGTCTGGGGAGCGCCGGACTCTGCTACACTTCTCAGAGAAAGTGTCAACTTGCCTAATTGATTAGCCAGTACAATTTGCGTTGCTTGCTCAGGCGTTACTTCTAGTGAAACTGAACTGTTTTCCGGAACTTGTGTGTTCAATGAACGGCGCTGATCCTGAAAATCTTCAGTGTTATCAAGTTGGTTAAATGCCAGTACCCTGACCTGAGTAGCAATAGTGCTTACATAAAGGCCTTCAACCAGATTGTCGTACTTTTTCAACTCACTGATTTTTGAGCCTAAAAGCAGGATATCTACTTTGTCACCCGGCAGGATAAAACCAGAGTTAGCCGTCACTTGATCAACAGGTACTGAGATAGCCCTAAAACCTTGTCTGACTTTCGTTGCCAGAGAGAATGAGCCTTCAGGCCGGGTAATATCAGCCATAGACAGAACTTGTCCCTTCTTTATTGCCACATGAGCAATACCTGCCTTGAGCTGGTCAGATCCGATGCTCTCGCGGGTGATATAGTCGATATACTTGTCCAACTCTGGCCTTTCTACCGATTGCCAACGGAACATAGTTGGCGAATACACTTCTCCGGGCACGATACTCTGATCTGCAACCAGTACAGTTACTGCCTCGATAACCGGCTCACTTTTCTGAACCAAATGGGACTGTTGTTCATTTCCGCCGTTCAGTATAAGAAGGACAACTCCCACTACTGACACAATCAGAGATAACAACATTAAGCGTTTAGCAGTCATTCTATTTCCCTAATCTTTAATTTCCTGAATCCTGCTGACTTTTGCTCAGTGACTCTACGACTGAGTTATAAGTGTCGTTAAGTGCTTTAGTTAACTTACCCTCATTGCCTCCGACCATGGTTAAAAGAACCACTGACATAGCTGCGGCTAAAATGGCGTACTCAATTGCTGCAGCTCCACGCTGCTTTTTACGAAAAAACATTAATTGACTCCTGAAATGAAAGGTTTCAGCCCCTCAGCGGGGCTGATTGTTTTTATTTTGAAATTAATCGGTATAAATAGGCGCTAGAAGAAAAGTGATACTCGTCATCTGCCTCACCTTCTTTGAAATCAACAAAGTAGATTCGGTTGCTATCAGATTCATCAGTTACGTATTTCTCTTCATTGTTGTAGCTTGTTTTACTGACATCATTGTGAGTAAACACCGTTGTGTTAATCGGAATCAGGCTAAGCATCTGCGCCTGAGTCGGCAGAGCCCAGTTAGATTTTCCGCAACTACTGTTGGTATTCATCGTGCCAATAAGGGTATTGACCTCGGCCAGCTTCTTATAACGTTCTGATTCTGTGGCATTTTGGAACAGTTGCCATATCTCTCCGTTATCAGCATTCTTAGCGCATACTGCGCTTGACCTGTCAGACACAGTATTGCCATCAGTATCCAGGTATACCCAGCTTGTCGGGGTTTCTCTTACCAGTCTGGCCAGAATTGCCCTGGTATCGCTACTGGATGGATTGCTGCTGTAGTAATCTCTTGATGTGTTACCTGAATAAGTCGTTGCGTACTTAATGACATACTGGCGATCACTATAAGACTTATGTGACACACTCGACCAATAGTAGAAATGCACCCCACCAGAGCTGGTACTCTTGTCGTAGTCAGGGTTCAGAGCTCTATGGTTAGGGAAAACATTGACGTCCAGCGTTGGTGAGGATACTCCTGACACTGTAGCTGTAGGTAAGGTAGTTAAATGAGCGGTATGCGGAACAATCCAGTCATTGTAGCCACAGTAATTTTTGCTGTTTGCATTTTCCAGATAACCACCTGCACCAAGAAGGCTTGGGTTACCCGAACCGGCGGCATCGTAAGCTAGATCATCTTTCCCTTTAGGCAAACCGTCCCTAAGCAGAGTCCAGACACGTTTTTTACTTCCCTGGTCAGTATCCAGAACACAGCGCCAACCCTGAGCGAAACTAGCCGCTTTTGGCATATAACGGCCAAGAATATCCAGTTTAGCAAAGCGTCCATCTATTAATGAATCCGCTTCAGAGACAACATAACCAGCCGTATTTGCCCGGTTTAAACCATCCACAGCAGTATTATGCAGTGAATCGACATCGTTCAGATTAACAACTGTTGTCATCTCTGTAGTTAAGGAAGTCAGCAGTCCGGACAGTACTGAAAAACGATCCACCAAGGCACTATTGCTGTCTGCCAGCTTATTTTTCAGCCCTTCAACTGTTGCATGATCTGCTTCGATAATGGCAAGCGCCTGATAAAACGCCATTGTTGCCTGATGTATCGCCTGCCCTGCCGATGCAGAAGAGAGTGTCGAATCTGCAGATGTCATCTCATCAGAGTTCTGTTGCATCAGCGCAAGTTTATTGGCAAAAGAACTTGCCTCAATACCAGCCTGCAGAGCGACACCGTTTTCTGCTACCAGAGCTGCCTGAGCCTGATACTCAGCTACCTTAGTGATAAAGCTGTTTGCATCAGAATCACTGCGGTTAGCTGCCATCTTTGCTTCAAAAAGGAAATTTGTCAGCTTATTGTCTACAGCAGCTTTTTCTGTATCCCATAACGCCTTAGTAGCCGATAATGAAATACGCTTACTTTCAGCTTCTGTAGCCAGTACCGAATAAGCTTTACTCTTATTCTTATCTTCACTGACCCAAGTGGTTAAAAAGCTCTCTAAACCACTAATTTCAGTATCTTGAGAACTAACATGACTCTTAATTGCATTTAGTTCAGAAGTTACCTTGCTCAGAAGAGATGCACTATCTGCTAGTTTCCATTTAGGAAACGCATAGACTCGATAGTAGTCAGGAACAGGAATTACAACGCCATTTTGATAGGTAACCAGATTTCCATTATCATCAGCCCATAACCTCTGACTGTCATTAATCAGATCAGAACTAATATGTGAAGGCAAGGTGTCGGCTCCCCGGGCTGATAAGGCCACCACTTCAGTAGCGGTTACTAACGACCAGCCTTCTATCCCACAAGCTGACAGTTTGGCTATATCCGGGAAAATATCATCTCGTTTATTTTCGTAATAACCGATGTCGTTTGCCCAGTACAAGGGTTCGCCTTTACCTTCATCGTCGTACTCGGCAATACAGTTCATGTTATATGTACTCCAGCCGTTACCGCTAAAAGTACTGGTACTAAAATCCGCAGCCCTATCGTATGTATTCATAGGCACATACTTAATCGCTTCAAATTGACCGGAAATACCCGTAGCCCATAGAACATCGCCGGTACGGTTAGTTTTTCCGTCAATAGCATTCTCTTTCAGCCTTACACCAACGTTAGCCTTATCGTATGCCTGCGGACCTACAAACTGAGGATTAGTCTTTGCCGTAGTCCATGTAGCTCCTTTATCTACAGTGAACTCGTAGTGAGAAGCTTGATCAAACTCCACACTTTCGCTGGCAATAGTCGCCGTTACATTGGCCCAGCCAAAACCATTGTTTTTAATTTTGGCTGCGTTAGTTAATGTTCCGGAAGCTGGCGCCGGCAAGGCAGGAACTTTTGTAAACGCATCAGCAGTTAAGGCTGCTGCACCAGCTGGCATACCATTACTATTATTGGCTTTTACTCTTAACTTGATTTCACCGGCAGACTTTGCAATATCACCAACATTAATTGGCTTAGCTGTTACCGGGCTCCAGTTAGAACCAGAATCGAGAGACCACTCGTAAAATGCAAAGCCATCAAAACCGCTTACGAAGCTCCAATCCAGAGTGTCAGCCGAATCATCAACAACCAAACCAGAAGGTGCGACAGGCGCATCCGGTTGTTTAGTCAGCGCAACCTGATTAGAAAGGATCTGTCCGGCTAATCGGCCCGTTACCGGATCAGATTTAACGCGAACCTCAAGGTCACCAATAGCGTAATCACGATCCTCAACGATTACTGGTTTAGCTGAAACAGTTTGCCAGCTACCGGACTCTATACGTAACTCATAATCAGACGGGTTAGTAAATCCACTCACCCAGTCCCAGTTAAACGTATTTTGTGCATCATTCACTTGTCCGTTAGAAGGAGAAGCAGGTTGCGGCGGCGTCTCGGAAAAAGCTTTATCAGAACAAAGAGAGCTACCCGTTTCATTTTCGGCAGCAGCTTTTACTCGGACACAGATAGCGCCAATTGCAAAGTTACTGTCTGGAATTGGCTGAGGATTAGCTGAACTATCCTGGAAGCTAATGCCACCGTTAGTTGAATACTGGTAATCACTGGCATTGCTATAGCCAGTGACTATGGTCCAGCCAAACAGGTTTCCGGCATCGTTTACAGACGGGTTAGTAGGTGCGACAGGTTTATTTTTAGCTTTAGTAAACTGCCCGGAAACAGTAAGAACAGCACCAGCCTGCCTTCCTGTATTTGCGTCAGCTTTAACTCTTATTTTGATTGTGTTAGCGGCAATATTGACATCACCAATTTGATAAGGGTGCGCGGTAACGTCCTGCCATGTTGAACCAAGGTTAATTTCATAGTCTTGCGGATTATCAAATCCCGAAACATAGTTCCAAAGCAAAATATCAGAGTCATCATCAATACGGTTCAGTGTTGGGGCAACAGGAGTAGCAGGGGTCACTGTCATTGGTACAGTAGACTTAACTGTCAGGCCTGCCGGCTGAGCACTCTCAGCATTTGCTTTAACCCTTAGTTTCAATTGGCCTGCGGCAATGGCGATATCGGCTACTGGCTGAGGTTTTTCCGAAACATTTAGCCAGTGAGTGCCACCATCAACTGTGTATTCATAAGCTGAATTTTGGGTGAATCCCGGAGTGTACTGCCAGTCAAAACTGTTAGCTGCATCATTAACCGTTAAAGAGGCAGGAGCAGCGGGAACCTCGGTTTCGGTGTAAGCCTGAGCAGATTTCAGGGCTTTACCACTGGCAATATCGTTCTCAGGCTGAGCTTTTACGCGAACCTGAACACTCCCTTTAGCATAGGCGTTTTCACCTACATTAATCGGTTTCTCAGTAACAACCTGCCAATTCTGTCCGTTATCAGTGGAGTACTCATAATCACTTGCGTTGTTATGAGGAAGAACAAAGCTCCAGTCAAACGTATCCGCAGTATCATTAACTACTCCGTTCTTGGGAGCACGGGGAACATTCTGAATTTTGCCACCTTTAATTTCATCAGGATTGATTTTTACATCATCACGATAATCACTGGCAAGTTGGTCTAACACTTCATCTGTGTTAGATGCACCGTCTGAAATCTGGTCGGTCCGTTGCTTCATACCAGCCACATCCAGAGAGGCAAGACGTTGAATTGACCCTTTACGTGCGTCACTTTGGCTTACACCACTGTCAACAGATTCCTGCTGAGCTTCCTGCATAACACGGGTAATTCCGCGTGCCAACATATGCACTTCGCGGCTCTGCTGCGATGAGCCTGCAACATAGTCAGACGTGATCACAGTGCTGGTAACATTTAGGTCATCTGCCAGATTGATTGCCGCCTGATCAAAGCTAACACCTGATGTTTCTGCGAGACTGGAAATCATAGAAGTCATAGGACTAACCACTTGTGGGCTAGTAGAAGGGGTTTCCAGTGTAAAAGCTTTGCTTACGGTCTGATCAGGAGAGTCCATATCGATGGTGACTCCGGGAACGGCTTCCACAAGAATAGTCAGCCCGTCAGCCCCATCGCCTATTTCGAGTTCATAACGACCTCTATTATCCGTCTGTGTGATAACACCATCAGCAGCATCACAAAATGCATTGTCATTTCTGTCAATACAAACATTGGCTTTATAGAGGTAACCATCCAGAACAACACCAGATAGAGTCGAGCTACTCGGGTTTATTGAAGGGGGACTAAGCTTAGGGTCAGGGTCATTTCCACCACCACATCCAGCTAAGGTGAGCAAGAGCACTGTTGCACCCGCTTCCTTTTTGTAATGCCGTATTTCCATGTTTCTATGTGCCTCCTATGAGCACTCCTGTTCGGTCAAGGTCGCAAATACTAATCTAAATGATATTTATTATCAATATCATTTGACTACTTTATCGGCGAGTGATTAAATATTTATTACTTACCTAACAAACTGTTAAAACTGAAAAATTATGATGATGTCTAAAGAAAATAACGTTAGTCGTCTGGCTTTAAGCATTTCCGGAGTACTGCTTTTATCCGCATGTGGAGGAGGTTCAGGCTCTTCCGGAACCTCCAATAATGCTACCTATGCATACCAGAGCTTAAATGCATGTGCTGATACAAATCTGGATGGGCAATGTAATGAAGCAGAGCAAGAGATCAAAGCCACATCTTCCTACTCAAGAGTGTTAGACGTTGATGGTGCTTTATTAACAGCACCGGCAGAAGCTAGCATTATCACCCCTTTTACGACCTTGCTACATAGTGAAATGTTGTTTAATCCGACTCTGAAAGGTAGCTTAAGCAACGCTCAGGTATATCTTCAGAAAGTTTTGGGCGATCATGTCAACGTAGACTTCTCTACGCTAAACCGCAACCATGGGCCACAAGACGCTACCCAAACCCTGCTAAAATCACTGAAACAGGCGCAGGATCAGGGAACTCAGTCACCATTATTAAATATTGCTCATGCCCTTGATGTCATGATTGCAAAGAAGACACTGGATTTATCTTCAGTTGACCTTAAAAAAGAGACTAACCGTCATACCTCTTATGACGAGCAGTTCACTATCCATGGTTCTCAGAATGAAGCTTCACTGGTTGGGGCAAAATCTATCACTTACAACCCAGCAAACAATCAGATAGTTTTTCTTGATTCATCAGACGAAATTAAACAACTTGATACGGCAAACAGTAACAGCAGTTCTTTATCCCTGACAGCAAGTACATTTAGTTCTGATAACCAAAAATCATATGTTGATGACGATGATGATGATGGCGATGATGATGACCATTACAGTGGGGGAAATATCACCAATGTCCCGGGCTATACCACAGGTGGTACTACCCGTGTAATTCAGGTTTCTCCGCTACTTAATAGCGTTCAATCCTATAAAGTCCTCCAGCCAACAGGGAGTTCTACTGCAAGCACA
The DNA here is from genome assembly GCF_028201475.1 of Vibrio sp. SCSIO 43137. Classification (NCBI taxonomy): domain Bacteria; kingdom Pseudomonadati; phylum Pseudomonadota; class Gammaproteobacteria; order Vibrionales; family Vibrionaceae; genus Vibrio; species Vibrio sp. SCSIO 43137. The sequence goes on from NZ_CP116383.1 coordinate 2,160,555, forward strand.
ACTTGCGCTACCAGCGGAAACACAGGTATTTTTCTTACCAGTTTGACTGACAGCGGAAAAAGTGCGTCAAGCAGCCAACCAACCACCACGAGCTACTCGGGTATTGATTCTTTTGCCAGCGCGTCCGGAAGTACTGGTATAGTGCTTCCGCCTCCTCCACCTACACCGGCGCCACTCTCTTCAGAAAGCTGCTTTAATGATAACTTTGAGTGGATAAAACCAATATATGGTCAAGACTATGTCATTGCTGAGCTTGATACTGGCGTGTTTAATGACGATCTCTTGGTTAAACTCACTGCAGATCTTAAGTTAACCGATGATAAATATACACTGAGCAGTAATGACAATATTTTTGTCGCCTCTCCGGACGGTAGTAAAATGCTGGTTCTCGCTGATAGTGTAAACCAGCCGGCAAAAATAATTGATTTGGCGACCATGAACGCTTCTTACTCTGTTAGTGTTAGCAATCCTTACCGGGCAGCATTTGCCAGCGGAAATCAAATTGTGTTCGGTGTCCGGTCTCCCGATAAAGTTGTCTGGGTAGATGACTCTCTTGCCTCAACGGAGTTAGGCTCACTTGATGTAGACAGCAGTATACGTCACGTCTCTTCTTCTCCGGACGGAAAGTACAGTGCAGTGGTAACAAACACCTCTTTGTACCTGTTGGATAATACCAGCCGCACACAAATTGATAAGTTTACAATATCCGGAACAAGTGTCGTTGAGCTGTTTGTACTGAAAGATAAAGCCATAACTGTGCATAACAACAGCATCCACTATTTCCAGTTTTCCGGAATTCAGGGATCGCCCCTTAAAGTCGCGGCACAAGCCATGACTCCTGATTTATTGCAGAAATGGGATGACTCATCTGTTACCCACTGGGGCACGACAAACCTTGGATACATTCTGGAAAATACCGGTACCAATGCAGACGCTGCCGCCAAGTTTGATTCTATAACTGTTAGCTGGCTTCCTGTTGGCGTCACGGAGAAGAGTAAGGTAACCGGAGTTCAGTTAAGCGGACTGGACAGAGGTGAATGGGTCACTGTTCTTAAAGCTTTCTAAGCGGTAGCCAATAGCTCTGCAGAGTAACTCTCCGCAGAGCTATTGAGCTAAATATAAACATCCCAGAAAAAATAGATAGTCGTGGTGACACTTATCAGCAATACCAGTTGGCGGATTCTCTGTTGCGATACCTGCCTTGAGATATGAGCAGCAGCATAACCACCTATTAACGCACCCACCATAACAACAAACCCTGCATACCAGTCAATAACATCCTGAATACAAAACACCACAATCGCCGTGGCAGAAACAGAGGTGGAAACCAGCAACTTGATGCCGTTCATCAGATTGATATCAGAGTAGCCCGCCAGCGCAAGATAACTGAGACTCACAATACCGAGACCCGCGTTAAAAAATCCGCCATAAGCAGAAACCAACAGCAAAAGCGCCGAAAGTAACAGGCCTATGACCCCTGACCCATGGCTATATCTTCCGGAAACCGAATTAAGTAGTTGATTAAGTTTTCCACCAGTGAGAAACAACAGGGTTGCGAACAGTAAAAGCCAGGGAATTGCCTGCATAAACACATTTTCCGGGGTGCTCAGCAAAAGAATAGCGCCCGCTGTACCGCCCAGAAAGCTCAACACCAGCACTTTAACCACACTGTTACTGTCAGAGGCTATTTCCCGCCGGAAGGCATATGCTCCGCTCATATATCCGGCACAGGATGCAAAGGTGTTGGTTGCATTAGCCATTACGGGCGGAACCCCCACCAGCAGCAGAGCAGGAAAAGTAATAAAACTACCGCCTCCGGCAAGGGAGTTCAGAGTTCCGCCGGCGATTCCGGCTAAAAAAAGAATAAGACTATCGATAATCACCCTGCCTCTCCATGGCTTATTAGTGATGTTTCCGGGCTTCGATCCCGGCTGGAAGAGTTAGCTTGAAGGGTTTTAAATGGAAACGCAATAAGACAAAAGCTCAGGTCAGGCTCTTTTCTCCGACAACCAGATATTAAAATCTGTGCTTAACTCAAAGGCATCCTCCGCCAGAAGCGGACTGGACATCAGGTATCCTTGTAAGGTTGAGACATCCATTTGATTGAAGATTTGCAGCATATCGACTGTCTCAATTCCTTCAACTGTAATGGAAACACTCTTATCAGAACAAATTTTTGTCAGGAACTTCATATAGTGCAGAGGTTCATTTGCTCTCATTACCTCATTTGCCAGCTCTTTATCTATTTTTACCTGATCAAAAGGGAGCTTAAAAAAGCTGGTTAACGAGCTATATCCCGCACCGAAATCATCCATCGCTAATGTAAAACCAATGGCTTTAAGCTGTTCCATCTGCGAACGGGCATGATGCTGATTATCAATTAATACTGATTCTGTCAGCTCAAGTACAACCATTTTAGGATCAACACCTGTACTCTTAACAATGTCCCTCGCCCGTCCGGGAAACAGCCCGTCTAACAGCTGCAGAGCAGAAACATTGACATTAATCCTGACGTCACTACCCCATTTATTATTGTACTGCTGGATAAACTGGCAAGCCTGCTGCAATACGCTCTCACCGAGGTGAGAGATCAATCCCTGCCTTTCCGCTACAGGTATAAACTCATCGGGATAGATTTTGCCTATATCGGAGCGCTCCCAACGGGCGAGTGCCTCAAAACTTAACAATGAATTTGTCTTTGCACAGGTAATCGGTTGTAACCTGATTGAGATATCTTTGCTTTCTATTGCTCTTCTTAGTTCACTTTCGATATAGAAAAAATGCTCAACTTTTACCTTGTTTGTCGCATTGCATATCGCCCATCTTGCCGGCTCATGGCGATAGGCGTACTCACAGGTTTTCGACGCCCAACTGAAAACATCTGTGGCGGACTTACTTCCGGCAAGATGCTGAAAAGCACCGACGTAAACTTCCCCGGCGTAGAGCTGCCGGGACTGGTTTGAGAGAGAGTGAAACAGAGCGACAAAAGACTGCAAACTTTGCGCCAAATCTTCATCGCTTATCCGGCCGGTGATAAGCACTGAAAAACTATCAGTACTGTTTCTGTAACATTCACACTTGAACTGTTCAAAAACAGACAGGCAGGTCACCATCTGCTCAACAATTTCTTCAATAACCGCATCACCGTAACGATTGATATAAGATTTTATTTTATCCAGATGAATGTGAATAAGGGTGGAGTTACACTGCAGGGCGTCCAGATCTTCAATTAACTTTGCGTGGTTAGGAAGTCCGCTGGCCTTATCATAGTAAGCCAGATTATGAACGTAGGCCTCCATCTTCTTCTGCTCGGTAATATCTATGTGGTTACCAACCATATAATAATGGTCACCATCTTTCTTCACTACCCCGGTAGCTTCAATCCAACAAAAACTGCCATCTTCTCTGAGCACACGATATTGATTTACAATCCGTTTGTTCAGATCGCCGCCTTTGGCATAATGATCCAGAAGATGTTTAAAATCTTCTTTATCTGAGGGATGAACCCGCTCTACCCAGTCTGATAACTGAGCATCATTAATAGCTAAACCGAACTGCTGATAAAAAGATTGATTATAGAAAACGATACTTCCTGCCGTATCGGCAATCCACAAACCTTCGTTAGCATTATCAAACAGGCTAATTAAGCGGTCGATAGTTGATTGTGATATTTCCAACGAATCACCAAGCACAAACTGAGCTGTATTATTTTTTTAGTATCTCAGCTTTATAGCACGTGGCTAAGCCTAAACGAAAAGGGTTAATTAAATTTAGTATCGATAACATGCTTTAAGTCAATAATTTACCATGTGACAAAGGAAAACGATCAACCTACTAAAAAGGTTAACCATCAGTAACAAGGTGAAAACTAAGTGAATACTTACATATTAACTCTGACGATATTCCCTCTGTTCTCGATCATCTGCATGATCTCTTCAGCGCTAACCGGCTTGGAGTAGTAATAGCCCTGAATCAGCCCACAGCCATACTGTCTCAGACATTGTGCCTGCTCTCTTGTTTCCACTCCCTCGGCAACGACCTGCAAGCCCAGGTTATCGGCAAAACTGACAATCGATTTTATTATGGCCACATCTTTTGAGTTTGCCGGGATATTATCAACAAATGTTTTATCAATTTTGAGAATCGATATTGGCAAGTTTTTCAGTTGCGACAAAGATGAATATCCGGTACCAAAGTCGTCAATAGCCATACGGATACCCAGATTATCAAGTTCGTCCAGCACATCCGGGCTGCTTTTTTCGCTGTTACCTTCAATAAGGAAATCTTCTGTGATTTCCAGCTCAAACTGATGGGCACATACACCCGCCTGATTCAGCTGTTGCTCGATAAACTGGCTCAGCTCCTGACTATGAAGCTGTCGTCCGGAGACATTAACAGCAATAGACAGGTGTTCACATGAGGTTCCTTTCCAGCTCTGAAGCTGTTTAATCGCATTCACAATGACCCACTTGCCAATAGGAATAATCAAACCTGTCTCTTCTGCCACGGGAATAAACTCTGCCGGAGAAACCGACGGCAAATCTGGCCGGTTCCACCTTAATAAAGCTTCAACGCCGACGACTGTTTCACCATCCGGCTGAACTTTGGGCTGATAGACCAATGAAAACTGCTGTTTCTCCAGTGCTTTACGTAACTCATTTTCCAGTGTCCACATTTTCAGGGTCTGCTCTGTCAGCTCATCTGAATAAAATGCCAGCCTCTGTTCGTCAGAACGTTTAGCCTGATACATTGCCGTATCCGCATTACGCAACAACTCTTCCTGACCAACCCCATTATCCGGATAAAAACTAATACCTATGCTGGCTTCAACGTAGATAGTTTTTCCGGCAATACTAAAAGGTTGCTGGAACAGATTCAGAACCCTGTGAGTAAAATGAATGGCATCCTGCTCATTTTCAATAGCGTCCAGAGTAATGGCAAATTCGTCCCCTCCCAGCCTCGCTACGCCGTCATAACTTCGAATAACACTTTTCAGCCTGCGGGCAACTTCAACCAGTAAGGCATCACCAGCATCGTGTCCAAGTGAATCATTTACATTCTTAAATCTATCCAAATCGATATACAGCAGGGCCACTTTTCTGCGATACCTCTCAGCCCTTAAGATAGCCCGTTCAAGAAGTTGCTGAAACAGAATCCGGTTAGGCAGGTCAGTCAATAAATCGTAATTTGCTACGTGTGAAAGTCTGGCCTGAGACTCTTTCAGTTCTGAGATATCCTGAATGGTTCCCACCAGACTACTGCTGTTTTCCTTTAATTTCTGCCCCTGAATATGGGTATAGATATAATCATTACCGGACAACGCAATTCTGGCGTCAAGAGTGAAGCTGGCTCCCTCTGTAATAGCACGCTGTAGCAACAATTTTAGATTAAGCTGTTCTGTCTTATGCACCAGGCTGACAAAAAGTTCAGCACCATTTTCGTGTCGGGCAGACGAGAGAGATAACATACGCATCGCCTGCCGGGAAAACTTTATCTGCAGACTTTCACAATCCAGTTCCCAGTAGCCAAGGTGGGCGATACGCTGTGCATGCTCCAACTTGTTTTCACTATCCCGCAACGCCTTAAGGTTGCGGCTTGAGCGCATCACGTAACGGACATGATGACTGATTAAAGACCAGTTGATCGGCTTTACCATAAAGTCGGTCGCACCAAGCTCATAAGCCTTCTCAATGGATGCCTTATCGTCCATTCCGGTAATCATGATTATAGGTACATCCTGCCCTATCGCACTTTCCCGTATAAACTTACACACTTCAAATCCATTTAGTTTAGGCAGATCGACATCCAGTAATACTAATGAAAAATTGTGCTCACTGTATAACTCCAGTGCTTCAGCTCCGTCTTCGGCTTCGTAAATGGTATAAAGCTGTTGTGAAGAGAGGGCCTCTCTCAACAGAAGACGGGTCATTTCATCATCATCAACGATCAATATCAGTTTTCTGTCCATAATATTGACTACTCCATGTTTATTCCCATTTCTGAAGGAGCAAGGGATCTGACAGCAAAATACTGAGCTACCCGATCGGCTTCTTCTTCAATTCGTATGGTTAAACCAGCTATGGCTTCTCTGTCTCCGGCGCTCGCAGCTTCTTCTAACTGCCGGCAAAGGGAAGACAATTGCAGAGCTCCTACATTGGCACTGCTAGACTTGAGACTATGAGCAAGGCTTCGGAGCTCTTCAGTATTATCTTCAGCCTGATAACCGTTTAGCCGGCCGCGTGTTTTCTCTAGTGTTGTCAGAAATATACCGACGACTTTATCTATCAATATTTCTGCCTGCTCAGGTTTCAATGCTACAATTTTTTCCAGCGCCTGAGGGTCCACCGGCCTTGGGGGCGCATCTTGCTCGTCCTGCTTTGCGGATTTTGACACAGCACCAGACAACCAAGGTTCAACGGTTTCCACCAGTTGTTCAATGGTAAAGGGCTTACTCAGATAACCGTTCATGCCCGACTCAATACACCTTTCCATATCGCCTTCCATCGCATTAGCCGTTAACGCAATAACCGGCAGAAGACGATTTTCCCGCTTCTCAGCCTCCGCCTCTCTTATTTTCTGAGTGGCAGTCAGTCCGTCCATCACCGGCATCTGAATATCCATCAGGATCAGATCAAAATGCTGTTTAGCTGCCAGCTCGCAGGCCTGTTCCCCGTTTTCAGCCAAAGTCACTTTCAGGCCACACGACTCAAGCATAATCAAAGCGACTTCCTGATTGACCGGATTATCTTCGGCAAGAAGAATATGATAAGGGTGCTTAAAATGACTCACTGGCTGCATTTCTGTCCCTGCAGGCCGGTTTTTCTCTTCCCGTAAGCCAAACAATTCCTCAAGACAGTGATACAACTCTTTTTGCAACACGGGTTTATGTAACACTTTAATATGCTCGCTGTGAACATAGTCGGCCAACTCGTCCCCTGCCGCCAAAAGCAGCACCACATCCGGTGCGTGGGAGACAGAGCTGTTTTGAATTTCATTGGCCAGCAAAACACCATTTAGCCCCCGCATCATTTGCGATACAAAGATAACATCATAGGGAGCCTGATTTTCTTGCCGCGTTTCTACTTTAAGCAGCGCCTGAGCTCCACTACTGGCAATCTCACATTGCAAACCGAACGCAGACAACTGTTCACTCAATACCATGGCGTTAGTCTGTTTATCATCAACCAGCAATATCTGCTTGTTACAATAATCGGATAAGTTCATTGCCTCAGGCATCTGATTTTCCTCAGAGCGGGCCAGATGGACAGTAAATGAAAAACAGCTACCTTCTTTAAGTTGAGAGCGAACCTTCAACTCTCCTCCCATCATCCTTATCAGTTTTCTGGCAATAGAGAGCCCCAAGCCGGTACCGCCGAAGCGCCGCGTTGTAGAGCCATCCGCCTGAGAAAAAGAGCTAAAAATATGACCTATCTTCTCTTCAGCAATTCCGATACCGGTGTCTTCCACTTCAAAGGAGACAAAATGGTGCCCCTGATGAAAATGCTCTTCTACACGAATAACCACCTGACCATGATCGGTAAACTTCAGTGCATTATTGATCAGGTTTCCGAGAATCTGTCTTAGCCTGACAGGATCACCCAGGTAAGAGGTATGCAAACCAGACGGGATAGACAATATTAACTCTATCTTTTTACGGTGCGCCTGATCAGCAAAAAGACTGCCTAAACCTTCAATAAGCTCCCGCAGATCAAACTCAACAGACTCCAGTTCCATTTTGCCGGCTTCTATTTTAGAGAAGTCCAGAATGTCGTTAATGATCGACAGAAGGTTTCGTCCCGAATGATATACCGTCTCAGCATAATGAAACTGGCGTGAATCGAGTGAGCTTTTCAGCAATAGCTCTGCCATACCTAATATTCCGTTCATCGGGGTACGGATTTCATGGCTCATGGTTGCCAGAAATTCACTTTTCGCTTTATTGATCTCTTCCGCGTGTTCTTTTGCCTGTACCAGCTCCTCTGTACGACGGGAAACTTCCTGCTCCAGAGTGTCTCTGTGATCCGCCAGAACTTTGTCTCTCTCCTCTACCTGCTCAAGCATCATATTAAATCCGTCGATAAGCGAACCTATCTCATCCGCCCGCTGGTTAGGAATGCGGATATGATAGTCTTTCTCATCAGATACCCGTTGCATCACTTCAGTAAGCTGAATGATCGGATTAGAGATTGAGCGCTGCATTCTCTCAGAAAACAGATAGGCGAGTATTGTTCCCGCCAGAATACAGAACGGGGCAAACATAAACTGGCTAATCAGATGATCGTCTAACAATTTAAGGTTATCCGCCAGAGCAACATGACCGACCAACTGATTGTCTAGAATAATCGGCTCAAGATGGTAGAATATAGCGCCCTGTTTACCGGCACGGAAAGCATTCAAATCCAGATTATCCCATTGCACACCAGCTAACTGCTTAAATTCGGGTTTGGCGTACTCAGCCAATAGGTTCTCCTGCAAATCGTAGATTCTGGCTAATACGATTTCCGGCTTAGCCTGCAGGCTGTTGAGCGTTTCTCTCGCATCAACCTCATCCATAAAACTGACGGCAGCAGTACTCTGAGAAGCAAGGAGTTTTGCCAGCGTTGCAATCTGATTTTTGCTCGCGTTCAGGTTGTATTGATACTGGATAAAACCGATCAACGCCGTTACCAGCAGAGCCACCAGCGTACCGGACCACAAACCAATTGAGGTTAGCCTGGAGCGTATAGAGGTGTGACTAAACTTACTCATCATTCACTCCTCGCCTTCTACCAGAATCGCTAGCTTAAGCAGCTTGGAGCTCATGGTAAGCTCAGCCTGAGACAGCAAGGTGTTATTTATCTCAAAACCTAACTTTTGCTGCTGCTCAGACAGATTGACCATACCTCCCTGCCGCAGAAAACGGGCATCATCACTGATTGTAAGTACCTGTTTACGATCAATAAGTGACAACACATAGCGATATCGGCGCTTCTCTGACGAACTGATATAAAGCAAATGACATTGGTAAAAATCAGCTTCGAACTTGGGCTCAACGATGGCGACAGAGTGAGTGGAAAGAGGCTTTCCGTTGAGCTTCTTTAACTCTTCAATCGTTTCACCGCTACCGTAAACACAGAGCCTGAAAAGACGCATATTTTTAGCAAGGGTACTTTCCGGCCAGCGGGTAAACTTGGCGATATTGTAGACATACGCCGCCTTAAGGCCGGCAAGATGACCGGAAGCCGGCGTTCCGGGGAATGAAAGCAGTAATAATGGCAGAACTAACCATAGATAGATCTTAAAGCGGGTCCTGCGGATAATCCTACTCATAGGCAGGCACTACCAATGGATGTCCGCTTTAATCAAAAAGCTTCGCTCTATTTTTGATGAGGAAGGCCAGATCTCAGCAATAAACTCCTGCTGAGAAGTATGCAGAAGATTTCGTCCGCTGACAGAGAGTTCTAAATTGCGATTAACCTGCCAGCCATAACGCACATCAGCATTGTATCTCCGCTTAACTCCTCCCGGCTGGTGAAGATTCCACGGACGCTCATCAACATAAAAAAGACGAATATCCAGTTGTTTATCCGGCTGTATATCGTAGCTAGCCCATAGTGATGCCTGATGCTCCGGAGCCCTGCCGGTAATCAGTCCAACCATATCGTCACTAAAGTCATTATATTGACTATCCTTTAGGTCGACCTGTATATAGGTATAACTTATCCGGTAGCGGCTCATTTCTGTTGCCTGCCAGGTGGTAAGTAGCTCTACCCCCTGACCATAGCCATGGATATTATTATCAAGCTTTAGAGGAGCAACGGAAAACAAGGTACCATTGATTGTCTCCATGGTCGTTCCCTGCATCACATAACTTCTGAGATTACTGTAATCGTTATAGTAATAAGCAAGATCAACAGAGAGATCATCTGTTGCCATCCATCTTAACCCCCACTCAAATGCATCGACCTTTTCTGCTGCAAAGTCCTGGTCACCTTCTATTCTGACCAGCATAGGCAAAGGGTTACCATTTCCCGGTGGCAGGGTAAGCAGATCAAAACGTATATCCGTTTCCCCTCTCGAAGGAATTCTTTTCGCTCTCGATAACGCCGACCATACCGTTAACTCATCATCCGGCGACCAACTTGCCCTCAGGCCGGGTTGAATCTCCACATCACTGTATGAATTACCTTCAAACTTAACGCCAAATGTCAGCGTGGTATCCTTCTGTGGAAATGACAGCTTGTTCTGGGCAAACAGATTCCAGATATCTGTATTCTGGTTTTTCTCCTTCACTGAGCCTAACAAACCATCCGTTATCTTGTTTCTGCTATATCTGTACCCTCCTCCCCATATAAGTTCGTTCTCCGCGCTAAACATATACTGGTGTTTAAAATCTAAATCAGCGGTATCCCGCTTATCACCATACTTTAGCTCTTTCCTGTCATAATAATCGTAACGAACATTGACACTGAACTCAGAGTCCAGACTGAAAAACTTGCTCCAGCGTCCTGAAATATTGCCGCCGTCAATGTTTACATCACCATCAACTTTACGAATACCATAAGGTGCCTGAAAAACCGTTGCAGAATGCTCCTGTTGCAGATGATGTTTAAATAACTCACCGTTAATCACCCCTGACACCCCATCATCACCCTGCCAGTCCAGACGAAACCCTGAAGTAACAGAATCTCCGCCATTATTCTGAGTTAATCCATCAATCCCCTTACCTTTATCCAGACTTCGCCCTTTAGCGTAAACTCTTAACTGGCTAGAATCAGAAACCTTGCCCCCCTGGCGGACACTCAGAAGGCCTTGTAACTCATTACCTGCCCCTGCACTGGCATACCCTCCGAGAGTTTCACTCACCTCCCGGGTAATAATATTAATCACCCCGTTTACAGCATTGGTTCCCCACAAGGTCGCTCCCGGACCGCGGATCACCTCTATTCGCTCAATATCCTCCATCACATAATCTAAGTTCTCCCAGTAAACGCCGGAAAAAGTCGGTGTATACACACTACGGCCATCAATCATAACCAGAAGTTTGTTCTCCAGCCGCCCGTTAAAACCCCGTATACCAATTGCCCACTTATTCGGGTCAATTTGCGCCACATCCACCCCCGGCACCAGCCGCAGAGCTTCAGGAATAGAAGTCGCCCCGGAACGCCTGATATCATTCCGGGTTACAACATAGACTGCTGCCGCAGCTTGTGAGAGCTTTTCCCTTTTCTTACTGACTGAAGTCACTTCAATCTGCATCAGCTCTTCTATACTTAACGCCGTTAAGTCCTGCATAGCAGCACTGGCGAGCACACTCATTGGCAGCAGATAGACCAACCCTACCAAGTGTTTCATATCAACATTCCATGGTTGATGAATAAGGGCTGCGGGCATCTCAGGCATAAGCCCTGATTCACAACAGCCCTGTTTGTATTTATAAGTAAAGTATTAGTAAACGGTGATTTAATCTTCAACTCACAACCATTACGCAGCTTGTTTATGTGAGTTTGTGTGCATTAATTAACTTTCTGACAATACAAAACTTGAAGATCTAACGAATTGCACCTATGAAACTAGTGTCTATTGCTATAAAACACACCTTCACTCTTGTCGCTTATTTTCTTCTTTCTCCTCTATTTCCCCCTTTTTCTCGGCCTATCCCCCTCAGTTCCCCTAGTTGCATTGTGAAAATTACTGATAAACCCAGTTGAGCTTCCAAAGCAACGCTTGCTCCTTAAACCTATCTATTTGTGATCATGGACAAAAATCCGACACTTTTCAGGTGCGTAAATTGTAAACATGGTTACTATAGCAAACGATTGTTTGGTTATCGGACAAATGTTTATGACGGAAAAAGAGCAGCAAATTCTTACATTAATCAAGCAGGATCCCATGATCCCCCAGCAACTTCTGGCAGATAAGCTGGGCTGCAGCCGCAGTGCCGTTGCCGGCCATATAATGAACCTGACCCGCAAAGGGTTTATTCAGGGTAAAGGCTATATTATTGCTCCTGACGAATATGCCACTGTTATCGGCGGCGCAAATATGGACCTATGTGGTCGTTCTGAATCCGGCCTGATAGCAGGAGATTCAAACCCCGGAAGCCTGACAAGTAGCGCCGGTGGTGTCGGACGTAATATTGCTGAAAACCTCAGCCGCCTTGGCAGTACAGTTCAGTTTATCGGTGCTCTGGGAGATGACTTGTGGGGAGAGCAGTTGAAAAAAGCTTGCCGTGAAGCAGGTGTTAATGTTGATCACAGCCTGACCATAGCGGGAGCAACCTCCAGCAGTTACCTCTCCATTCACGGACCAGACGGTGAGATGCAACTGGCACTAAACGATATGGCATTACTTGAATCTCTTAACGCCGCTCAGTTGTCACAAAGAGACGGTGTTATCTCACGTTCGACGGTTCTGATTGTGGATGCCAACCTGAGTATTAATGCTCTTGAATACCTTTTTCATGTCCATGGTGACAGTACTATTCTGGTCGATCCTGTCTCATCGGTTAAGGCCTCAAAACTGGTGCCCTTCCTGAACAAGATTCACACCCTTAAGCCAAACAAGCTGGAAGCAGAACTGTTATCCGGAATGACCATAGAGACGGATTCCGATCTCCCTTTGGTTGCCGAAGCGCTGCACAACAAAGGAATCAAACAACTGCTTATCAGCCTTGGAAGCGAAGGCGCCTACTCAAGTGTTAATGGAAAGGGTCGCTTTATTCCTGCTTCAGCCGTTCAGGTCAACAATGTCACCGGTGCCGGTGATGCACTGATGGCCGGATTAGCTCACGGACAATTAAAACACTGGGACTGGGACAAGACTGTCGACTTCGCCCTTGGCGCAGCCCGCTTGGCACTTACCGCCGAAAACACAATTAATTCAACAATTTCTGAACAAGCTGTTCTACGTTTATTAGAGGAAAACTCCCCATGTTAGAAAACTACCTAGATATCCAGCCTGAAGTGGCACAAGCATTAGCTAACAATCAACCGGTTGTGGCACTGGAGTCCACTATCATCTCTCACGGTATGCCCTACCCGAGAAACGTAGAAACAGCACTGATGGTAGAAGAGACCATTCGTGAAAACGGCGCCGTTCCGGCAACGATTGCCATTATTGAAGGACGCCTTAAAGTTGGTCTGGATAAAGAGCAAATCACCTACCTCGGAAAAGCAGGCACAGAGGTTACCAAAGTAAGCCGTCGCGATATTCCGTTTATTGTTGCAGGTAAAAAAGACGGTGCAACTACCGTTGCGGCGACTATGATCCTTGCTGCAATGGCGGGAATTAAGGTGTTTGCTACCGGCGGTATCGGTGGTGTTCACCGTGGCGCTCAGCAAACTTTTGATATTTCAGCAGACTTGCAGGAGCTAGCCAATACTGATGTTGCTGTCGTTTGTGCCGGCGCAAAATCTATTCTGGATCTGGCATTAACACGTGAATATCTGGAAACTCAGGGCGTTCCTGTTATCGGCTATCAGACAGATTCATTACCGGCGTTTTATACCCGTGAAAGTGAGCATGGTATCGACTACCGTTTAGACAGTGCTGAAGAGATTGCAGCCGCACTGAAAGCAAAATGGCAGCTAAACCTTCATGGTGGTGCGGTGATTGCCAATCCAATCCCGGAACAGTTTGCCATGCCTTCAGAAACCATCAATGGTGCAATTGAACAAGCGCTGAATGAAGCTGAAGAGCAAGGTATTTTCGGTAAAGAATCGACCCCGTTCCTGCTGGCAAGAGTTTGTGAACTGACAGGCGGAAACAGCTTAGACTCTAACATTCAACTGGTGTTAAACAATGCCCGTCTGGGCGCTCAAATTGCAGCCGAGTACTGTAAGTAAACTGGGCCCGCAATAATCTAAGCCACTCAGAACAAAAAACCGATACCCGCTCAGCCGGTATCGGTTTTTTTACTTTACCTTAATAGAACTAGGATTTAGTTCGCTCCACAGCATCCTGCCAGCCACAATAGCGGGCAGCCCTTTCAGCCTCTTCCATCTGAGGCGAAAATATCCGCTCAATTTCTTTGCGGGAAACCAAATCATCTTTACTTTGCCAGAAGCCCACCGCAAGACCGGCCAGTAACGCAGCCCCCAATGCAGTAGACTCTATTACGCTGGGTCTGACCACGTTTTTACCCAGAATATCAGACTGAAACTGCATCAGAAAATCGTTGGCCACCGCTCCGCCATCGACACATATATGGTTGAGCATCAGGCCGGCATCATCCTGCATGGCATTTAACACATCACAACTCTGATAGGCGATAGACTCCAGCGCCGCCCGGATAATATGGTTACGGTTGGTACCTCTGGTTAATCCGCTGATGGTTCCCCGCGCATCTGAATCCCAGTACGGCGCTCCTAAACCAACAAAGGCCGGCACTATATAGACGCCATTACTATCAGGTACTTTTTCGGCAAAATATTCTGTATCAGAGGCATCCCTGATCAGTCCCAGTTCATCACGTAACCACTGGATGACTGCTCCCCCCATAAACACACTGCCTTCCAGTGCGTAAGCAACCTGATCACCAATTTTATAGGCGACTGTCGTCAGCAAACCTTTTTCAGATTCAATCGCCTTGTCGCCAGTGTTCATCAATAAAAAACAACCTGTGCCGTAGGTGTTCTTTGCCATACCCCGTCGGAAACATTGCTGTCCGATTAGGGCAGCCTGCTGATCTCCGGCAATACCACTAATAGGAATTCTGGTTCCTCCGCCGATATTGGCATAACCATACACCTCACTACAGGATTTCACTTCAGGTAACATAGCAGCCGGAATATTAAAGGTTTGCAGAAGCTTACTGTCCCACTGCATGGTATGAATATTAAACAGCATAGTACGGGAGGCATTGGTGACATCTGTCACATGCGATTCTCCGCCAGTCAGTTTCCATATCAGCCAGCTATCCACAGTACCAAACAGCAGCTCACCTTTTTCGGCTCTCTCTCTGGCCCCGTCAACATTGTCCAGAATCCACTCAATTTTTGATGCAGAGAAATAGGAGTCAATAACCAGCCCTGTAGCCTGCTTTACATAAGCTTCCAGCCCCTGACTCTTTAGCTGATTACATCTTTCAGCTGTTCTGCGGCACTGCCAGACGATAGCGTTATAGACTGGAATACCTGTCTGTTTATCCCAGACAATGGTGGTTTCCCGCTGATTAGTAATGCCGATCGCAGCGACATTACTGTTATCAACACCAGACTGTGCCAGTACCTCCGTCAGAGATGAGCGTTGAGTTGCCCATATCTCCATAGGATCATGCTCAACCCAGCCCGGCTTGGGGTATATCTGGCTAAACTCACGCTGCGCTTTACTGACAATATTTGAGTCACGGTTAAAAATAATCGCTCTGGAGCTGGTTGTTCCCTGATCAAGGGCGACTATTACTTGTGTACTTTCAACTTGTGTACTCTCTTCCATAACGCAATCACGTCTCCTGCTCTGGGTTTGGCTTATTGCTACTCACTTAGTACTAAACGGAGGATAACCCGTTTAATATCATTTCGTTAACATATCAATCTGACTGAAAGCCTAGCAAATTAAACCAGTTAATGTTTGATGCAGGCATCAATAACATAAATTAAACAAAAAAACAGGTTCGATTTTTTGTTGCTGCTATGGTTATATAGTAGGTAAACATGCTCGTTCGAGCAAAACGAAGATGGAGAGCGTTCGAAATGCAACAAAATGACACTATATATGATCTCGTTGTGATAGGAGGTGGCATAAACGGTGTCGCTATCGCTGCTGACGCTGCCGGCAGAGGACTAAAAGTCGCTTTGTATGAAATGAATGATCTTGCTTCAGCAACTTCCTCTGCCAGTAGCAAGCTGATTCATGGCGGGTTACGCTATCTGGAACACTATGAATTCCGTCTGGTCAGCGAAGCGTTAGCTGAAAGGGAAGTGTTACTTAAAAACGCGCCGCATCTGGTCTCACCATTACGCTTCCGGCTCCCTCACCGCCCTCATCTTCGTCCGGCATGGATGATTCGTACCGGACTTTTTCTGTATGACCATCTGGGAAAACGAGTCTCCCTCCCAGCCAGTCACGGGGTCAACTTCCCTGCTGACGGACCACTCCAGCCTGAAATGAAAATTGGCTTCGAGTATTCCGATTGTGCCGTTGATGATGCCCGCCTTGTAGTCGCCAATGCTCAGTTGGCTAAACAAAAAGGGGCAGACATTTTTACCCGCCATAAGTGCGTAGGTGCCGAGAGACATCAAAACCTATGGCAATTAAAGATAGAAGATCAACAAACCAGCACGATGCAGCAGATCCGGTGTAAGGCGTTGGTTAATGCTGCAGGTCCGTGGGTAGAACGCTTTTTTGATAACCAGTTGCACCTAACTTCTCCCAGAAAAATCCGTCTGGTGAAAGGCAGCCATTTGGTCGTAAAGCAGATGTATCCGCAAGACCACGCCTACATATTGCAAAACAGCGACAACCGAATCGTGTTTGTGATTCCTTATCTGGGTAAGTACTCGGTTATCGGCACCACAGACGTGGATTATCAGGGCGATCCTGCCAAGGTACATATAGACGACGAAGAGACCCGTTATCTGTGCGATATTGTTAATCAGCATTTTACCGCTCAGATTTCGCCTGAGGATGTTATTTCCAGCTGGTCCGGTGTCCGCCCTCTATGCGAAGATGAGTCATCCAGTGCTCAGGCCGTGACCAGAGATTACACCATTGAGCTGGACGACGAGTTTGATAACGCACCACTTCTGTCGGTATTTGGCGGTAAACTGACAACCTACCGCAAGCTGGGCGAAGCGGCCGTCGGCCATCTGGCACCCTACTTCCCCTCTATCCGCTCCGGCTGGACAAAAGAGGCGGTTTTGCCCGGTGGTGATTTCCGTAGCCGCGAATCACTGCAGCTTGATTTAATTCATCAATATCACTGGCTGGATGACAATCTGGCCAGTCGCTGGGTAAGAAGTTATGGCACTTCGGCCTACCAGATATTGCAGGGCAAGACCTCTATGCAAGCGTTAGGAAAACACTTTGGTCACGGTTTGTATCAGGCAGAGGTGGATTACCTGACAGAACATGAGTGGGCAGTTACCGCTGAGGATATTTTGTGGAGACGAAGCAAACTTGGGCTGGAGTTTAGTCAGGCAGAGACCGAACAACTGAGTCACTACCTGAACGCTGAGAAAAAAGCTCACAGCCAGAAAGATTTAGCAGCCTCTGTCTCGGCCTGATGCCGTGTTATTCCGATATCATTCAGAAGGCGGGTTGGCAGTTGCTGCAACTGCCTTCTTGTCTTTCTGTTGCGATTCCAGAGCTTAACTTGACAAAAGACACGCTTAACTAAAATATCGCTACGCCCTGCTTTATGTTCACCTGATACTGAGCTAACCTGAATCATAACCATCTCCTTATATTGGATTAACACCATTAGTCTGGGTTATGCTGACATTTGCCACAAACGATACTTTCTTACTAACAGTTAAGGAAAACTAATGTGAAAGAGCAGATGCCTCCCCTTCAGGGGTTGTACTACTTCTATCTGGCGGCGGAGAAAGGCAGCTTTAAAGAGGCCGCAGAGGCGGTTTTTGTCACTCCTGCCGCCATCAGCCAACAAATCCGGCAGTTGGAAGAGTCGCTAAACTGTACTCTATTCATTCGCCAACACAGAAATATTGCCCTGACCCGTGAAGGTGAGATCTTGTTCCTCTCGGCCAAAAATGGTTTTAAAGAGATCACCCACGGGCTACAAAAGTTAACTCAGGATCCGGAACCAAACAGGCTTTCTATCTCAACTCACCCTTCCTTTGCCCAGCACTGGTTGCTTCCCAGAGTAAATCAGTTTAGGGAAAAGCATCCCGACATATCTTTGTTGCTGGATCCCCGCAATGAGTTGGTCACCTTTGAAGATAATGCGATAGACCTTTGTATCCGCTACGGAAAAGGAGACTATCCCGGGCTGCACAGTGAACTATTAACTGAAGAGCAGTTGCTTCCAGCCTGCCACCCGCGTTATCAGAAAGAACATAACATCTATTCCATAGCCGATCTGGCTCATGCTGATCTGATAGAGGATATCTGGCCGGATATGGACTGGGCACGCTGGTTACAGCATATGGGAGTAGAGCCAAACGCACCGGCCCTGAAATACAACGGATCAAACTTCGTACTGGAAGGTGCACTGGCAGGACAGGGCGTGGCTCTGGTAAAGCAGAGCCTTACCCGCCGCTACATTGAAGAAGGAAAGCTGGTCAGAATCGGCAATACAGCCATAAAATCTGATTACAGTTATTACTTGTGTGCACCGGCCCACTACTTCCAAAGGAGTAAAGTGGCGCTGTTCTGCCACTGGATTCGATCTCAGCTTAACCCACTGCCAGCATAGCAGACCGGACACTGCGATACTGATGACTAGCACGCCCCAGATTAAAGGCAATCACTATCCAGTTCAGTATCAGGGTCACTCCGACTAAGGCGGTATACTGCGGCAGGAAAAACGACAAAGTGATAGCGGCAATCACACATAGATAAAAGCGAAACTGAACCCTACACTGTTTTCTGCTTATCAGGCTATAGTGATCGGGAAGTAACATCATTCCGGCAGGGTTCTGCATTGCGACATTCTGCAGATGAAGGTTAATCAGAAAAGGGACTATCTTCAGCAACATCCCCTGCATAACACCAACAACAAAACCCAGCCCGAACAGCAGGGCAAGGAAGATTTCCAGTTTTACCTGCCACTCAGCAGAAAATAGCGGTAGGGTCATCATCAGAATGGCACTTAATATCAGGCAAACAAAACTAATCTGCCAGTACCGGATCACCGTATCAGGTAGTTTGCGTTTTCGCTGGCGTAACCTGTCCAGACTAATCAGAGCATACAGCATCGCCGTCAGCGCCAGATAAATGGTAACCGGATAAGAAGCGATTTGATTAAATTGCACCACGACCATAGCTAACAGGCCAGCGACTACAGCTGATACAAGGCCATGTCGCCAGAGTGGCGGAAAGACAGGGGTAACATGAAACATTGGAATCACCTGAAAGCTCACCGCCATCATCAGCAATAATACCCAGCCAAACAGCCCAGCCCCCGCATGAATATGAGTCAGGCTTTTACCCGGCGTAACCGTCATGCCGGTCAGGTAACCGGACAATAAACCCATGCCCGCCAGCAGTAATACCACTAAAAACAGTACCGACAGTAATATTGGTATCCGTGTCTGCTGTCCGGCAGCATTTTTAATCAGTACCAATATCAGGGATATTGCAAAGTAACCCAGACTAAGGGCGAGCAAAATCATGCTTATCGTGAAAGAAGCCCACCCCATAAAGGCCGCCGCTAACATCAGAGCTCCGCCAACCAGACCGGTTTGCAATAAAATTAACCCCGCTCTGCCAATCTTAATCGGTGCTCCGCACAATACCGGCATCACCTGAAACAATGAACCAACCATAATGCTAAGCATTACTCCCAGAGCAAACAGATGTGTGATCGCCAGAGAGGCTGGCAGCCAGCGACTTAACCACAGAACACTTCCCTGCTCTATAATGAGCAGGGCTGCGAGAATGGCAAATACGGGAGCGGCAAGAAAAAATCTGAGTGGGACATTCAGCTCTGGAATGGAATCAAAGCTGAGACCTGTTAATCGCATTGCAACTTACTCTTCAGCTAACTTATGGGAAACATAGGCTTGCGCATCACTATTCTGTTTATCCCAGATATAGATCTCATGACAATGTTCACTTTTTTCTACATGTTTGTAGTGATAGCGCTCCTGTAGCAGTTCAAACAGAGGCACAGGTTTTCTACGATGAAAAACATGTAAAATTGAGTTTTGTGGCATATCCTCAAGCTTTTGACAGATCTCCCTCATTGGCTGCGGGGGCTCCAGTTCACTGACATCCAGCTCAATAACCATCACCATAGAACATTAAGCCTTATCAGTTTTAGCTTGGCTTGCCATCTGTGCAACTATCTCTTCACGTTCCGGCAAATGGTTGTCCGACATAGGGTATAAAATCTGCTCTTCTTTCATATTATGTTGTTGAATCAACAGCATAGTACTTTCAATAATACCCATAGCTTTATCGGTATCCTGAGATTCAATTGTCAAAGCCATCTGCTCAAACTGAACTCTTACCTGACTATGTTCATGACGCATTACCATTGTAGGACCGCCTGTCATGCCCGTCTTTGCTTCAAATGCCGGAAACAGGGTCTCTTCTTCCATGGCAAAATGGCGCAGGGTTTCGTCAGTAAAATGATTCCAGCTCTGACCAAACAGTAGCCAGTCTCCTTTTGCTAAGGCGTTTTCTGCTTCAACCAGCAGTTCATCACACTCTTTATGGTGACCCGTCATAAATTCCTGAATGGTAGACATAGCTTTCTCTTTTACAGTAAATGTTTATCGTACAAATATAGAGGGAATTTTAAAAAAAATATATACCTTGAAAGATGTATATTTTACCAGATAACACTCTGATTAAACTAAGTAACTGGCCCCAAATACACCTTATTGGTGGGTCGATTCAGGGATACTGCGCAATAACCGGTCAACCTTTCTGTTTTTTGAAAAAAACGCCTCCAGCTCAATCAGAACCCCCGGATTCATTTTGTAACCAAATTCTCTCGGGGCATCTAGTTGAGCTTTCACAGAGAGGAACAACCAACTTTTATGTAAGTTGTGCCGCCATGTTGTTGAAACCCAGTAGTTGCTAATCTCATCATCTTCGTCAGGCTCATAATCGATACCAGTGGAGTACTCCATCAGGTTATCTTCATCCAGCCGGTCAAATATCTGAAACTGATGCAGTAACTCCCATGCCAGATCATCATACAAATACTGGGCACTTGAACTGCTCTTAAAAATTTGTGATTCAGATTCGTTCAGCGGATAGTAAAAGTTTATGTCCGTAAGGGTTCCTGCACCTAACGAGTTAAATAAGAACAATTCCTGCTTAAAACCAAACACCCACTTATCTGTCATATTTTCAACCCGGCGCACATCTGCCCTGACAAAGGGATCCAGTGGAAACTTCACTTTAATCCCGATATCAAAATTGGTCTTCCAGTGGCTAATCTGTTTCTCCTCCAGCCTCACTCCACCAATAGCACCAGATGATTTAGCCTCAGAGTTTAAGTCACGCTTTTTACTTTCCAGCGAATCATACTCCTCAGGGCTGGTTTCAATCACGATCTTCCAGTTCTCCTGAACGTGAGGAAAATCGATTCTCAGCCTGACTTTAGATTCGCCGTCATAATAGCCCCTGTGGCTATAACCCGACTGGCTTCGTATCTGCAGGAAACTTCTGTTATTCAGGGCTTTTTCACTCTGCTCCTTTTTCGCGATATTGTGGTCAAGATAGGTTCCGAGATCGTGGACAGAATCGGAAACAAATTCTTCTGTAATATCCACCCATGACTCTTCTGGCGGAAGGTAGACAAGATCATCATCACCCAATACCGGTGGAAGAGGTTCAGAAAAAGTATCACTTGACGGAAATTCGGAAATCGTCTGACCGTTTGCAAATGTTGAAAAGCTGATAAGTAGTGCGGTAGGCAGGGAAATAGCGGCAACAGAGCAGCTGTTGCCCTTCAGTAAGGACAGATAACGATCTGATATTAAATCCCATTTAACTAATCGCAACGTCACTCCGGATTTCCTTGATGACTATCTTGTTAGTATAGAAGAGGTTTCACAATACGCTCTGCCGACAGAAGCTGAAGGTTATCTTTAACAGCTATTGACAATATGCCAACTGTTATTGGCTAAGATTGACTATCTCATATATGTTTAAAGTTAGTATTGTTAAAACCGCTGAGGCAAGTAAGGTTTATGCTGATAAGATCGTTTTCTACTCTGATGGCCCTCTGTGTTACAGCAATAGCTCAGCCCGCTTACGCCGGAATCAGCGGCGAGTTTGACGTGGGGTTCGGCCCGGTAACACTTGGCGGCGTTATTCTTACCTCGTTTTGTAAAGACAACAACTGCACCTACAACGGCAGAGCCAGAGGCTCATTTCTGTTTATCGGGGCAGATGTTGAAGAGCGGGGAACTTATAGAGAGTCAGAAGGCGTTATCACTCCGGTGGAAACCAGCTACCGGGAGAAAATCGGCTCTAAGCGTAAATCTTTCCGCTACGACTTTTCGACCATGCAGATCGAAAACCGCAGAACCAACAAATCAGAAAAAATGGAACAGAGTGCCTACCCCTTTATCCCGCTACTGAATCAAGTGATACTGGATCTGGCTAAGGATGGTCCGAAAAAACAGTATACCTACCTGGCCAAGCACAAAATCAAAACCGTCGAGCTTACGTCCCACAGAACAAAACCGGTAGAAAACGGGACGCTTCACCATATTGTGGTGGAGAAAAAAGATAAATCTCTGGAGTTCTATCTGATCCAGCGAGGCAGCAGTATCAGCCTACAGAAACTCTACTACGGAAACTTCTGGATGATTCCAAAAAAATAATCGTGCGAATTTTCATCAAAATCTAGTGATTCTCAATTGTTTTAATAATTTGACCATTTTATAACCAGCATACATTCCTATCCTATCTCTTTTCAGCAGAATATTTCTCTGTATTCATTTCACTTTACCAGCAAAATTTAACATTTCATTTACACTTAACGTAACTGGCTTTTATGGAATATAGCTCTGAAAAGGGATTCATTATTAGCAATATGCCTCCCTCATAAAGACAAAAACAGATTAAAAGCTCGAAAACAGTGGTGTGCTCAGCGGTAATTCATTGCCTCGCTGAGCGCTATCAGGAACCAAATATAACAATAAAGCATGGATGTGATTATCTAACATAAGATAATGCATAAGAAGGAGCTTGGGATGAATGTTCAGGCATTACCAATGCATCGATTTATCGATCATCAGGGAGAGCCCTGTCAAAAACTGCCCGATTGGGCAAATATGCAGCGTTTAACTCACTTTTACCGGCAAATGATATTAACCCGTACCTATGACAATAAAGCCGTTGCACTTCAGCGTACCGGGAAACTGGGTACTTATCCTTCTCATCTCGGCGCAGAGGCGATTGGCATTGCTGTCGGAAGTGCCCTGCATGAAGATGATGTTTTTATCCCCTATTACCGGGATATGCCTGCAATGTGGGCGCGGGGAATCGCAATGGAAAAAAACCTGCAGTACTGGGGAGGCGACGAGAGAGGCAGTGATTTTGCACCAGAAGGAAGCCACTCCCACTGCCGTGATCTGCCATTCTGCGTGCCCATTGCCACCCAATGTACTCATGCTGTCGGAGTCGCATCTGCCCTGAAGATCGAAGGAAAGCATCATGCAGCTCTGGTTACCTGTGGTGACGGAGCAACATCCAAAGGAGACTTCCTTGAGTCGATAAACTGCGCGGGAAGCTGGAATATCCCTCTGGTGTTTGTCGTCAACAATAACCAGTGGGCGATTTCTGTTCCGAGACAACTACAGTG
This sequence comes from Vibrio sp. SCSIO 43137, assembly GCF_028201475.1. Classification (NCBI taxonomy): domain Bacteria; kingdom Pseudomonadati; phylum Pseudomonadota; class Gammaproteobacteria; order Vibrionales; family Vibrionaceae; genus Vibrio; species Vibrio sp. SCSIO 43137. The sequence continues at coordinate 2,183,989 of NZ_CP116383.1, forward strand.
TGCAGCAGAGTTTTTGTCTGAAAAGGCACAAGGGGCGGGAATTTCCGGCCTGACTGTCGACGGTAATGACATTGTTGCGATGTACGATGCGATAACCACAGCGCTCGACAGAGCGCGCAGAGGCAAAGGCCCTACTCTTATTGAAGCAATTAGTTATCGGCTAAGTGATCATACTACCGCCGACGATGCCAGTCGCTACCGCAGCGACGACGAAGTCCAGCAGGCGTGGCGCTACGAGCCAATCAAGCGCCTCAAAGCCTACTTAATCGATCAAAACGGCTGGAGCGAGGAGCAAGATGAGGAGTGGCTACGGGAATGCAAAGAAAGGGTAGAAAAGGCGGTAGAAAATTATCTGAGCATCCAGCCTCAGGCGCCCGAAACGGCATTTGATTACCTTTATGAGTCTGCAGACAGTGAACTTCACCACCAGCGGGATCTATTAATCCACAAAGCGATGCGAATGCAGGGAGGTAAACATGGCTGAGATTACCTTGGTTGAGGCAGTAAACCTAGCCTTGCATTATGAAATGGCTCATAACGAAAAAGTGGTGGTTCTCGGCGAAGATGTCGGAGACAACGGTGGCGTGTTCCGCGCCACGGTAGGGCTGAAGGAGAAGTACGGCCTAAAGCGGGTTATTGATACTCCATTAGCAGAAGCTCTTATTGGCGGAGTCTCCGTAGGTATGGCCACTCAGGGACTAAGACCGGTAGCGGAGTTTCAGTTTCAGGGCTTTGTTTTCCCTGCTTTGGAACACTTAATGTGCCATGCGGCAAGAATGCGAAACCGCACCCGTGGAAGACTCACTTGCCCTGCGGTATTCCGCGCTCCCTTCGGAGGAGGCATCCATGCGCCAGAACATCACTCCGAAAGTGTTGAAGCTCTATTCGCTCATACTCCCGGCTTCCGGGTTGTCGTCCCCTCTTCACCTCAGCGGGCGTATGGCCTGCTGTTAGCCTCGATACGCAGCAATGACCCCGTGATGTTCTTTGAGCCGAAGAGAATTTACCGCACAGTACGATCGAATGTTGAGGACAATGGTGAAGCACTGCCGCTAGACAGCTGTTTTACCCTGCGCAAGGGCCGCGACATTACCTTAGTGACATGGGGAGCCTGTGTGGTTGAATCCCTTCAGGCGGCTGACAAGCTTTCCACCCAGAATATAGAAGCTGAGGTTATTGACCTTGCCAGTATCAAACCCATTGATATGGCGACAATTCTTAAGTCCGTTGAGAAAACCGGACGCCTGTTAGTGGTCCATGAAGCGAGTAAAACCTGTGGTGTCGGCGCTGAAATACTCGCCCGCACGGCAGAGCATGCTATGTGCCTGTTAAAAGCACCACCTAAGCGGGTTACCGGTATGGATACCGTTATGCCTTACTACCGAAATGAGGATTACTTTATGATTCAGCAACAAGATATCGTTCAGGCTGCGCGGGAACTTGTGGAGGGCTGGAAATGAAGACATTTACCCTACCGGATCTGGGAGAAGGGCTGGCTGAGTCCGAGATTGTTCAATGGCATATCAAAAAAGGAGATAGCGTAGAAGTCGACCAAATCGTTGTTACCGTAGAAACCGCTAAAGCAACCGTTGAAGTACCGGCGCCTTATGGCGGAACAATTGTAAACCGCTACGGCGATGAAGGTGATGTTATCAGCATCGGCAGCGTATTACTGGAGATTGACGAGAAGGAGTCAGTCACCGATGCGCAAGCAGAAACCAGACAACCGGATGCTGCCACTGTGGTTGGCAATGTATCCCAGCAGAATCACCAGGTCGCCGTTGATGATTTCAGGGTAGGTGCAGCACCGGATGATGACCATGAAGAGCATATCACTGCCATGCCCTCAGCCCGGCTACTGGCACAAAAGCTAGGGGTGAATCTGAAACAGGTTCAGGGCAGCGGGCCGGACGGCATGATTGTCGATAATGATATCTACAAGGCGTGTGATAAACAGCAACCGGGTACTGAAGTGCTTAAGGGGGCACGTCGAACCATGGTTAACACCATGGCCGATTCTCACCACAATGTCGCCTCAGTTACTATTACAGAAGAAGCTCTGCTGACGAACTGGGCTGAAGATGAAGATATCACCATCCGGCTTATTAAGGCGGTATCCTTTGCCTGTGAAAAAGAACCGGCACTTAATGCCTGGTTCGATGAACAAACCATGACACGTTGTGTGCATAACACAGTAAATATCGGTATTGCCGTCGATAGTCCCCACGGTTTATATGTGCCTGTGCTTCGTAAAGCTGACAACCAGAAAGGCGCAGAGATTCGCCAGTGGCTGGACACTACCGTGAAGGGCATAAGAGAGAGGAAAATTGGCAGGGAGCAGCTACAGCATGCCACTATTACCCTGTCCAACTTTGGTGCTATTGCCGGTATCTATGCCACTCCTGTTGTTTCTCCTCCTCAGGTCGCCATAGTTGGTGTCGGCAGAATCATCGACAAACTGGTGATGATTAACGGTGAGGTAATCAGTACAAGGGCAATCCCGCTCTCCATTACCTTTGACCACCGTGCCTGCACCGGTGGAGAAGCCGCCCGTTTTATCAAGGCGCTGGCGGAGCATATAGAGATGGCATAAAAACAAGAGGCAGGAAATACCTGCCTCCTCTTTATCTATTCAGATAGTCTATTCCGTTATTTCACTGACTAACAGATCAAAAGTAGATGCAGAATCACTTACAGCAATGGCCTGATACACCTTTCCGTCTTCAACGGTAATGGCAGCAGGACCAATGACAGCAGTGGCAACATTAGCCGGTGTTACTGTTACATAGTAAGTGCCATCGGCAACATAAACCTGCTGAACACTCTGCTTGTAAGCAAAATCTTCAATCGCCGGGCTACTGGCAGCAAAGTTAGTGGTTTCCGTTAAGTAGACATCAACAGAGGCCGCTGCAGGGTTTTGAGCTGCATGCAGAACATTAAGTACGGCACTGGTTGCCACTTTTCTTCTCTCATCGCGAATAACCAGAGGCTCGATGGTTGCAAGGAGATCAACGGCATAAACGCTGTAATCCATACCGGCTGCAAAAGAAACATCCTGCGCATCTATAACCGTTGAACCGGCAGGGTCATCACCAGCGTATACGGTAATGTCATAACTGCCTGAAGCAATATCAGCATAGGGGGTTGAGATATCTTTGAAGTCCAGATTGGATACGGCTTCTGTACCGTTTAATGCAGCATCAACCCGGGGAGCATCGTAAACCAAGTGACCAACCCGTAGCTGGCTCTGCTCTGTATTGTTATAGATAATCGAAGAACTGCTGCTACCATCCATAACCATCAGTTTTACCGGTGATGAACCAGCAACCTCGTTAGTATTCGGTATAGCGGCAATAGTTAGCTCACTGTTGGCTGCAAGAGGCACACTTCCCGAATCAAATACCACTGTCTTGGTACCGGAAAGAGTAAGACGAATCTGGTAGTTGCCGCTGGCAATGTTCAGTACTCCGCTGCTGGCCTTATAGCCCAGCGTATCAACGGGAGCAGCGCTATTAATATCTGCGCCGGGAGCGGTTACATAGACATCAACATCAGGTACACCAGCTGAAGCATGTACTACCTGAACATCTAATGTTGTTGCAGACTCAGAACCGACCGCAGGTCTGCTGACAATAAGAGCGTCAACAGGAGTGCTAGTCGCCGCATCAGCTTCACCGACAACCAGAACAGTATACTTCTGACTGTCTGCAAGATTCAGAGTGGTTGAAGGAATAACGGTAGCGCTCTGCCCCCCGGGAAGGCGGACATCAACTTTTACCGTATTACTACCAGCTAGTACAGATACGTAGCCAGACGTTTTTCCAAAATCTCCTCCTGTCCACTTTCTCTTGCCATTGATGGATACATCAGCCAGAGGGGCATCCTTAGAAGCATGAACCGCCTGTACAGACGATCTTCGATCATTATCTTCTCCGCAACCACTCAGCATAAATGCTGATGCCGAGAAGACAGAAGCTAGCAGTAACTTATTCATTTCCCTTTCCTCACTAATCAGGCTCTGCAACAAGCTTTTCCTGCCTGCTATCCCGCCCTTAAACTGTTTTCCATTTTGGCTGATTGACAGCAACAAAATGACTTCAGGTAGTAATACGAAGGAGCAAATGAAAAGATCACTAAAATTTGTAATTGATTGTTTTACTATTTACATCAGTAGGTTAAGCAACTTCGAGTTTCCAGAGCGGCATGCACCGAGTGATATTGAATAAAAACAGATAGTTAATTTTGAACTGAAGGGGTAACACCCTTAACTCTGGTTGGATTCAGTAAACTGGAATGAAGGAATTAGCAAACACTAGATGGGTGGAAGCCCCAGCCACATCCCGGCACACAAGTCGCCCGCCGTGGCTGCTCCCTTCCGGGCCTGACCAGGTCAACGAGGTATTGTTGCGGGAGGACCAGGGCCTCCATAGATTTTGTTTCACCATTTGGTGAGTGCGGAGGATTATCTGTTATCCGGAATCGCTTTGCAAGTAATAGAAAGCCATATTCTTGCCTTTGCTGTCTGAATGACTATTAAATGTACTTTACGCATAATTTCTGATTGATAGCTCAACAAAAACAGTTCCTTTTCGCATTTAGACTCCGGTAGTATATCCGCATAACGTCAAGATGCTTTTGCAGCGAGATTTATCAGCATCAGATCAAGGTGTTAACTTGAAAAGTGCATTATAAAAAGCGGAACTCAGAATGGATCCATTTTTACAGCAAGTATTTATTGTTATTCATCAAATCCCCAAAGGTAAGGTCTCCAGCTATGGCGAAGTGGCTAAAATGGCTGGTTATCCCGGTTACGCCCGTCATGTTGGTAAAGCCCTTGCAAATCTGCCAAAGGACTCAAAGCTGCCTTGGTTCAGAGTAATAAACAGTGCCGGAAAAATCTCTCTCAAGGGAAACGACCTGCTGAGACAAAAACAGAAACTTGAAGCGGAAGGCGTTGAAGTGAACGAGAGCGGCAGAGTTAAAATGAAGCTGTATCAATGGAAACCGGGTGAACAATCGCTTCTTAGTCCAGCCGTATTTTAGTATCGTTAGTTTTTAAAAGAATAATAGAAAGAGAGAGAAAGTATGAGTAAACCATTAGAGTCACTCCTCAAGCTGTTGAATCTTGAGCAACTGGAACAGGGACTTTTTCGTGGTCAGAGTGAGCACCTTGGTCTGCCTCAGGTATATGGCGGACAAGTGCTGGGACAGGCGCTATCTGCAGCAAGATATACCGTAAGTGATGACCGCATTGCCCACTCATTCCACAGCTATTTTCTCTACCCCGGCGACCCTGAAATGCCGATTATCTATGATGTGGAAACCTTAAGAGACGGACGCAGCTTCAGTACCAGAAGAGTAAAAGCGGTACAAAAAGGGCGTCCTATCTTCTATCTGACCGCTTCTTACCATGGCGAAACAGACGGTTTTGAACACCAAAACCCTATGCCGCAGATTGAAGGGCCGGAAAACTATAAATCGGAAAGAGAGCTGGCCAGTCAAATAGCCGAATTTTTGCCGGAGAAAATCCAGCAGGTATTTTGTGGTGAGAAGCCTATCGAAGTCCGCCCGGTAACCGTTATTAACCCGTTAAAGCCGGTAAAAGCCGACCCGAAACAGTATCTCTGGATTAAAGCTAACGGCACAGTTCCTGATAAACAGATTATTCACCAGTATCTGCTGGCCTATGCCTCTGACTGGGGCTTCTTAGTTACGGCAATGCACCCGCATAAGGTCACCCTAATGACACCAAACTTTCAGGTCGCCACTATAGACCACTCTATGTGGTTCCATCGTCCATTTAAAATGGATGAGTGGCTGCTCTATGCAATAGAGAGCCCTACTGCCAGTAATGAGCGTGGTTTGGTAAGGGGTGAGATTTACAACCAGCAGGGTGATCTTGTTGCCTCAGCGATTCAGGAAGGGGTGATGCGCTTTACCCAGTAAAGCGCATAAACAATTAACCTTCATCAATCGGCAGAGCCGTTGTATATTTCAGCGGCTCCATGGCAAAAGTTGAAGTGACATTAGAAATACCGTCCACGCTGTTTACCAGCTTCTTATAAAACTCATCGAAACACTTCATATCTTCCACCTGAACTTTCATCATATAGTCATATTCACCGGCCATACGATAAAACTCCATCACTTCCGGGAAAGGCGTTACAGTCTCTACAAAGCGATGGTACCACTCATGCGAGTGATCTATGGTTTTTACCAGAACAAAAGCGATAAAGAATAACCCCAGTCTTTCCGGATTAAGCAGTGCTACCCGCTTATTAATAACACCGTTGTCTTCCAGCCTTTTCAGCCGCTTCCAGCAAGGCGTGGTAGTAAGGTTTACCTCTTCTGCCAACTCATTAAGAGAAACGGTACTGTCATTTTGCAGAATAGACAGAAGTTTTCTGTCGGTTTTATCTAACTCGATTTTCATTGCTTATCATCTTTAGAATAATTTTCTCTATTCTAGCCCATAAGTAGAAAATATATAGAAACGTTCTGCAATTGATAGGGCTAAATCACACACTCGATTACCACCTGAGGACTCTATTTCTAAATATGAGTAATTTTTAACCGGATATATTCAGGATCGCGAAGATCTTTAATTTGATCTCCTTATTTTTAACCATTTCGTCTATTAATTAATCAATTTTTATCATTAGCTCTGTCAATGAAAATTAATTTGATTTAATTATGACAATTTGATTGCATTTATATTTCAGTGTATATACAATCAAAATACACTTGATAGACGCAGTATAGCGAACATTAAAGGTACCTCACTTTATGATTTAACCCCACAATGGGAGACAGTATTATGGTAAACAGAGATCTACGCAGCGCACTGAAAACTTGGCACAACAGCGACATCACAGAGTACAATGAAGCACCAATTTTTGTACGTCTTATCGGTGCAGCCATCGTTGCCGCTTCAACCGTACTTGCTTTGATTAACTAATTGAATTTTAAAATTTATTAGTTAATATGATTATTAAAGGAGGGCGTGAAAATGCCCACCCTTTAATCATTTCAGAAACACCCTTTCCGCTTTATCAAACTATATAAATCACTCTCTTTCTATACCTTCGTTGTTCTAAATATCTTTCACCGACTCTAAATAAAAAAACCAGACACTATTGCTAATGTCCGGCCTTTTCATAACTAAATCTGCTTATCCATGACTGGTTCTTGCCTTGGTATCATGTTGCAATTGTTTATTTAGCTCATGTTCTACATGACCCGGCGCCTGAGTAGTAGCAGAAATTAAACGGTACATAGCAGGAATAACGAACAAGGTCACTATTGTGGCAAACGCCATACCAAAGAAAATCACAGTACCCACCGCAACCCGGCTTTCATAGCCTGCCCCACTTGATGTTATCAATGGAACTGAGCCAGCCAGAGTAGTAAAGGCCGTCATCATAATCGGGCGTAAACGTCTGGCTGCGGCATTAATAATCGCCTTCTCAAACTCAATGCCTCTGTCTCTAAGCTGGTTAGCAAATTCCACTATCAGAATTCCGTTTTTAGTCACCATTCCTATCAACATGATCATGCCAATCTGGCTATAGATATTCAGCCCCTGACTCATAAAGAACAGCCCTAAGAAACCACCAAATACCCCCATAGGTACGGTAAACATCACTACCAGCGGGTTAATAAAGCTTTCAAACTGCGCCGCAAGCACCAGATAAGCCACCAGAAGAGCCAGACCAAACACCACTAATATGCTGGACTGATTCTCTTTGTAATCTTTTGACTCACCTGAGTAACTAATCGCAATATCACCCGGCAAAGATTCTATTGCTTTGGCATCCAGATAATCTAACGCATCACCAAGGGTATAACCTTCAATCAGATTAGCCGTTACCGTTACCGCTTTCTTCTTATTGTAGTGAGACAGACGAATAGCCGAGGCGACCTCTTCAACTTTTGTTACCGCATCCAGTGTTACCAAATCTCCGCTGGCCGTCTTCATATAGATCTGACTAAGATCCTGAGCATTATTGAAGTGGTTCTCATCACCCCTTAAATAAACGCTGTACTCTTCACCTCGCTCGACAAAGGTAGTCTCGCTCTTACCTCCTAGCATGATTTCCAGCGTATCTGAAATGTCTGAAACCTTAATACCTAACTCAGCAGCCTTTGGTTTGTCCACAGTAACCACTAGCTCTGGTGTTTTCTCAGAGTAGTCAATTTCTGCCCCTTCCATCATAGGGCTATTTTCTGCTTCATGTTTAAGTAGCTCAGCCCACTGTTTTAGCTCGCTATAGTCTGAGCCACCCAATACAAACTGAACCGGTTCACTGGAACCGCCCCTGAACCCCGGAGTAAACGGAATAACCCTTGCGTCAGGAATGCCTGTCAAAGCTTTACGAACCATGCCGAGCGCCTGCTGCGCAGACACCGTTCGCACATCCCAGTCTTCAAGGATCATAATAACAAAACCAGTCTGATCCCCTGCACTACCACCGAAGGCCGGCGTCTGAAGGCTGAAGGATTTAAGTACGCCTTTGCCCAGCAGTGGCATCAAACGTGACTCTACCAGGTCCATATTGGCTGACATGCGGTTATAACTAGTGGCATCGGCACCACGAACAAAGGCGAGAAGAACTCCCCTGTCTTCTGCCGGAGCTAACTGAGAAGGAATGGTTTTCATCAGGCCGTAACTGCCCCCAATACAGGCAAGAATAATCAGGGGAGCCGCCAAACGAACTCTCATCACCTTAGCAAGCAAATAGCGGTAACCGGATTCCAGCTTAGCAAACAAGAATTCAATCCCCCGGTTGAAAGCATTACGTTTTACATTCAACTTTAGAATTTTACTGCCGAGCACCGGTGTAAGAGTCAATGCAATAAGAGAGGAGAAAATAACCGCCATTGAAAGCAGAACAGCAAACTCGGTAAACATCAGGCCGATCATGCCATCCATAAAGGAGATAGGCAGGAATACCATCACCAAAACCAAAGTAGTCGCAACGACGGCGAACCCCACTTCTCTGGTTCCTTTATAAGCTGCCACAAGAGGCGGCTCGCCATTTTCCACATGATGGAAAATATTCTCTACCACTACAATGGCATCATCGACCACCAAGCCAATAGACAAAATCAACGCCATCAAGGTAATCAGGTTAATCGAAAAACCAAAGAAATAGGCGGAGATAAATGCTGAAATTAGCGACACAGGAACAGTAATGGCAGGAATAAGGGTTGCCCGCACCTGACCAATAAAGATATACAGAACCAGTACGACCAGTCCGCCGGTAATAAACAGGGTGTTGTAAACCTCGGAAATGGAACGGTCGATAAAAATAGTCGAGTCATAGTCTATGGCCAGACGGGTACCTTCAGGCAGGAACTTCTGAATGGCATCCACTTCTTTATGCACCCTGTCCGCAACGTCTAGAGGGTTAGCATCTGACTGGGGCACAATACCCATACTGACATTAACAACACCATCGCTTTTGAAAGTGGAGTTTTCATTGCGTGAACCTATATAGACTTCAGCAACGTCACGCAGATAGACGGGAGAACCATCGCTTGCCCTTTTGATCACCAGAGACTGAAAATCCTCAACCTGCTTATAGGTACGCGCGGTACGCACAGACATAACAATCGCATCATTGCGGACTTCTCCCCCCGGGCTTTCAAGGTTCTCAGACTTAAGGGCTGACGTGATATCTGTCGTCGTCACTCCCCTTCCGGCCATCAGTTCAGGATTCAGCTTTACATACATAACTTTGTAAAGGGCACCAGAAATATCCACAGAACTCACCCCCGAGATCAGACTAAAGCGATCAACCAGAACTCGTTCTGTATAATCTGTAAGCTGAGTCCGGTCCATTTCCGATGAGCTGAGGTTAATATAGAGAGAGGCTTCACCACTACCATTGTTCTTATACACCAGAGGCTCATCCGCTTCATCGGGCAATGCCCGTTGAGCACGAGCCACAGCATCACGGACATCGCTTACACCGGTGTTCAGATCATAACCAAGTTCAAAAGTGACTTTGATACGTGAAGAGCTGTTACGTGTGGTAGATGAGATCTCATCAATACCGCTGATACCGGAAAGTTGATCCTCGATAACTGACGTAATCTGGCTTTCGATAATAGTGGCAGAAGCGCCTTCATAACGGGTAGAGATAGAAACCACCGGATTTTCAATATCCGGCATCTCACGCACAGCAAGCTTACTAAACGAAACCATCCCGAATACCAGCAGAAGCATGCTGAGAACAACAGCAGCTACCGGTCTTTTTACTGATACATCAGATAACCACATTATTCAGAACCCTTCTTTGCTGGTGTCTGGCTGTTTTGTTCTTTCACTTCGACACCATCGCGCATATTTACAATGCCCTGAACAACAATACGCTCTCCAATTTCTAACCCTTTTTCTATCACCACTTCATTGCCAACCCGGGCACCTAGGGTGACTTCTCTGCGTATGGCCTTATTGTCACCGTTAATCAGGTAAACATAACGTTTCGTTCCTGAGTATTGCAGAGCCTGAACAGGAATAACCGGTGCATTAATCGCAGGAAACTGCAAGGTTCCGGACATCAACATGCCGGGTTTAAGTTTTTGTTCTGCATTATCAAAATCAATACGTACTTTCAGATTCAGTGTTTCGCTGTTTATACGACTGTCAATACCAACCAGTTCTCCGCTAAATACCGTATTGCTCCATGCATTAGTGGTGGCATCAACACGCATACCCTTACTCAACATAGAAAGATAACGTTCAGGAACCAGCAGATCTAACTGCATAACAGACAGGTTATCCAGCGTGACAAGTTCAGTACCGCTACTGACCATTTTGCCCAGACTAAAATCGATAAAACCAACCGTACCGGAGAAAGGCGCTTCTATATTGAGCTGTTTCAGGCTGGCATTGGCAGCATCAAGCCTTGCCAAGGCGATATCAACACTCGCCTTCTGCGCATCTATTTCGGTCTGAGTAATCGCCCCCTTCTTAGCCAGACGCTCAAACTCCGTTAACTTCCTCCTCTCATCAGAAAGATAAGCCGTTGCTTCTGCGACAGAGGCCTTCGCCTTCTCATCATTTAACCGAATCAGAATATCGCCTTTTTCTACCTGCTGATTCGCACTCATACTGATAGCAGCAACTTTTCCGCTCACTTCGGCTGAAACGGAGACAGACTGACGCGCTTTAAGCTTTCCGATTAATGTCAGCGACTGCGAAATTTCATGACTGGCTACTTTTTCAGACACAACAAAAACTGATCGTGCCTTACCCGGACCTGATGCTTTACCCTGTCCGGCGGCAAAAGTTACATTTGAAAAAAGCGTGACGGCAAGACAGATAAAGCCAACCAGATTGTAATTTTTCATTATTCTTCTCATAATTTGAACATTCCGCCATTCTATCAAGGCACATTTCAGTCAACGTAAGCAATGTGTAAAGTAATGTAAAGATAGAGAAATCTACATTACTGTTAGCAAGTTAAGCTCATTTTTTGCTGTAAATGGTTACTTTCTGCCATCTTTGCCCAAAAAGCCAGCAACCGAGTCAAATTCGCAATAAATCTCTTTACAGCACATTCGATTTTGCTATTATGCGCTCCTCACTTGAGAGCGGTTAGAATTGGGACTAACCGGGACAATTAAGATGTCTAAATACCCTGGAGGGGTTCCCGAGTGGCCAAAGGGAGCAGACTGTAAATCTGCCGGCTCCGCCTTCGATGGTTCGAATCCGTCCCCCTCCACCATACAATTTGGTTTTGATTGTAAATCGAAACTGATATATCCGGTCAGAATTGGGACTGTCCGAGGCATTTAAAATGTCTGAATACCCTGGAGGGGTTCCCGAGTGGCCAAAGGGAGCAGACTGTAAATCTGCCGGCTCCGCCTTCGATGGTTCGAATCCGTCCCCCTCCACCATACAATTTGGTTTTGATTGTAAATCGAAACTGATATATCCGGTCAGAATTGGGACTGTCCGAGGCATTTAAAATGTCTGAATACCCTGGAGGGGTTCCCGAGTGGCCAAAGGGAGCAGACTGTAAATCTGCCGGCTCCGCCTTCGATGGTTCGAATCCGTCCCCCTCCACCATACAATTTGGTTTTGATTGTAAATCGAAACTGATATATCCGGTCAGAATTGGGACTGTCCGAGGCATTTAAAATGTCTGAATACCCTGGAGGGGTTCCCGAGTGGCCAAAGGGAGCAGACTGTAAATCTGCCGGCTCCGCCTTCGATGGTTCGAATCCGTCCCCCTCCACCATATTTAAAGCCAGCTCTTTTGAGTTGGCTTTTTTCTTTTCTGCTATTTCTGATATAGATCAATTCAACCCGCTCAAATTTTATACATTAGAAATATTAATCTATATTCCTGAGTCACAGTTTCAGTAATAGAATCTTATATTTACTATTTTAACAGTAATTTTATGCATCTTTTTATACATTACTTTTCAATTATTTACACCCACACCCATTAGAATTACTAATCCATTAGTTAGATATTCTCATGCAGCATATGCAATATATAAAACTATCAAATGGTATAATTAGCCGATTTTTATACTTAACTTTTCAACACAATGAGATATATATAATGTGGAATAGACTAAATGGATCTATGATGTTCTGCCAAATGATGTTTGGCTTATCATATTACGGTGTCATGATTATTCTGACACGTTTTTTCCTTGAAGATCTTGGCTATAACGAAGCCGATACCATGATGATTGTTGGTGCATTTTCATCAATCGGTCCTCTGTTTGCTATTGCAGGCGGATTTATCGCTGATAAATTTCTTGGCGCTTACCGCTCACTAACTATTGCTTACCTTGGTTTCGCTTCCGGATACACACTACTTGTACTTGGCGCTTCAGCGCAAAATGTCGCCATGTGTCTGGTCGGTATCGCTCTGGCAAGTTACGCTCGTGGATTAATGTCACCTTCTTACCCTAGCCTTTACAAGCGTACTTTTGCTACCGAAGAAGATTTCGAAAACGGCTTCCCGGTAAACTACTCTGTTAACAACCTTGGTGCCTTCTTCGGTCAGTACCTTTTCCCGATGTTCGTTCTTTACATCGGCTTTAACGGCAGCTTTATGATCTCTGCAGTTATGGCTGCACTGGCTTGTACTACTCTGATCGTATTCAGAAAACCACTTCTGAATGTGGCAGCAGAAATTGACCAGAACAACGTAAGCAGTAAAAACTGGATCTCCTTCCTGTGCGTATCTGCCGCAATGATCGGTCTGGTATTCTTTATGTTCTCTAACATGGATATCGGTAAAAATATTGTTTACGCCATCGGTGCTGCTGCGATTCTGTACTTTATCTCTCTGATGTTTAAGTCCAAAAAATCTGACGCACTTAAGATGGGTACTATCCTGATTGCGACCGTACTAACAACTGCATTCTTCGTCTACTACGGCCAGATGATGACTTCAATGACCATGGTTACTATTAACACTATGCGTGGTGACCTGTTCGGATTTATCCCAATCGCTCCGGAAGCGTCTATGGCGATGAACCCGCTTTGGTGTATGGTCGCAGGCCCGGTTATCTCAATCGTGTTCTCTTCTCTTGAGAAGCGTGGTATTAACTTCTCAACCGCAACTAAGGTGGGCTTTGCCTTTGTACTGACTGCAATTGCATTTGGTATTCTGGCAGCATCTGCTCTTGCTATCGGTGAGGACGTTATCATCCGTCCGGAAGTGTTCTTCGTGATTCACTTCTTCCAGGCATTTGCTGAGGTAATTGTTGGTAGCCTGGTGGTTGCATTTATCCTTTCTGTTGCTCCTAAGCATATCGAGAACTTCTCTGTAAGCCTGTTCTCAGTAGCAATCGCATTGAGTGGTATCGTTGGTGCAGTATTCTCTACTTCTATCGCCCTTGAAAAGGGTCAGGAAGTGACTCAGGAGATTGTACAGACGGTTTACGGCGGCTACTTCTCTACCCTTACTATCTGGGCAGTAGTGATGGTTGTTATCGCTCTTGGCTCTTCTTTCGTTATTCGTAAGATGCTTGAAAAAGCCAACGATAGCGATTCTGACTCTGAAGAGATGAAAACAGCAGAAGCTTAATATCAGCTCTTAGTAAGATTAGGCCAGACTATTGCCTGGCCTTTTTTATGCTATCAGAGAACGACTAGGTGGAAAATGTATCTTGTCCCTACCTATCCCCTTATTTATCAGATAACTTGCACCAAGGGCTCTTTCAGACACTTCTGATAGCTAATCCGATATATTGAAGATACAAAAAAAGCGCGGTTCCGTTAAGAAGCCGCGCTTTAGCCTGTCACAGGCTTAATTAAACTGCCATGTTAGTCAGCATGCAGACAAGATACTGCATGAACATCAGAGCCTTTCAGAGATGGTTTGGTTTTCGCACACTCTTCTGTTGCAATTGGGCAACGGGTACGGAAAACACAACCAGATGGCGGGTTGATTGGCGAAGGCAGATCGCCTTCCAGCATCTGAATCTGTTTGTTTCGTTCGATATCCGGATCAGGAATCGGTACAGCTGACATCAGTGCTTTAGTATATGGATGCTTAGGATCAGCAAACAGCTCATGAGCTTCACCCAGTTCCACTTCATTACCAAGGTACATTACCAGTACACGATCCGAGATATGCTTAACCACAGATAAGTCGTGAGCAATAAACACCAGACTCAGGCCCAGTTCGCCCTGAAGCTCTTTAAGCAGGTTTACTACCTGAGCCTGAATTGACACATCAAGTGCAGATACAGGTTCATCACAGATAATCATCTTAGGCTTAAGGATAAGTGCACGGGCGATACCGATACGCTGACACTGACCACCAGAGAATTCGTGCGGATAACGGTTAATCAGGTTAGGTAACAGACCAACCTTCGCCATCATCTCTTTAACTCTGTCTTTCACTTCCTGCTTAGAAAGTTCCGGATAGAAGGTCTCTAACGGCTCGGCGATGATATCACCGATGTTCATTCTCGGGTTCAGTGAGGCAAGAGGATCCTGAAATATCATCTGAATCTCTTTGCGCGTTTCACGGCGCTGAACGTCCTGCATCTTGGTCAGATCCTGACCAAGCCACATCACTTCACCATCCGTCGCTTCAACCAGACCAATAATGGCACGGGCAAAAGTCGATTTACCACAACCAGACTCACCTACCACACCCAGAGTCTCACCTTCATAAAGGCGTACGTTAACACCATCAACCGCTTTCAGGTTAGATGGTTTAGTCCAAGGCCATGCAGATTTGGCAGCAATGCTAAAGTGAACCTTCAGATCTTTAACGTCTAATAACAGATTTTTTTCAGCACTCATTTTTTCTCCCAAGCCTCCCAGTCAGAAAAACATGCACGTTGACGGCCGTTTCCAAATGGCGTCAGGATAGGTGATTCTTTCATACAGCGATCCGTTACACGGTGGCAACGTTCCTGATATGGACAACCTGTCGGCAAACGAAGCAGGTTTGGCGGGTTACCCGGGATAGTCGGCAGAATTTCGCCTTCTGTATCCAGACGAGGAATCGCCTTCAACAGACCTTCAGAGTATGGGTGAGTTGGCTTGTAGAAGATTTCATCTACTGTGCCGTATTCCATAGTACGACCGGCATACATTACTAACACCTTCTCACAAGAACCAGCAACAACACCTAAGTCATGGGTAATCATAATAATTGCTGTATTGAACTCTTTCTTCAGTTCATTCAGCAGATCCATGATCTGCGCCTGAACCGTTACGTCCAATGCGGTTGTCGGTTCATCAGCAATAAGCAGCTTAGGACGACACAGCAGTGCCATTGCAATCATTACTCGCTGACGCATACCGCCTGAAAACTCGTGAGGGTACATGGTAATACGCTTACGTGCTTCAGGAATTTTAACGGCTTCAAGCATGCGAACTGACTCTTCGAATGCTTCTGCTTTGCTGATGCCTTTATGCAGCATCAGTACTTCCATTAGCTGGTCACTCACCTTCATATAAGGGTTAAGTGAGGTCATCGGGTCCTGAAAGATCATCGCAATCTGTTCGGCCCTAACCTTGTTCAGCTCTTTTTCCGGCAGGTTAAGAATCTCTTTACCTTCAAACTTAGCACTACCTTTGATAATGCCGTTTTTCGCCAGCAGGCCCATAATCGCAAACACGGTCTGCGATTTACCTGAACCTGATTCACCCACAATACCAAGGGTTTCACCCTGGTTAAGTGAGAAGTTTAAATCGTTTACTGCGGTAACAATACCATCTTGTGTGGTGAACTCTACGCGCAGATCTTTGACATCTAATAAACTCATTGTTCTTTCCAGTATATTCTCTAAGCCAGCGGCTTATCTGTCTTTCGGATCCAACGCATCGCGCAGACCATCACCAACGTAGTTAAAGCAGAACAGTGTTACCACCATAAAGCAGGCAGGGAAAATCAGCTGCCAGATAGCAACTTCCATCGTCTGCGAACCTTCCTGCAGTAACGCACCCCAGCTTGTCATTGGTTCCTGTACCCCAAGACCAAGGAAAGATAAGAATGATTCCGTCAGAATCATGCTAGGGATTAGCAGAGTAGAATAAACGGCAACAATACCTAGTACGTTAGGTACGATATGGCGGGTAATTATCTTCCACTTGCTTACACCACATACGTGAGCCGCTTCGATAAACTCTTTACTGCGCAAGCTTAGGGTCTGACCACGTACGATACGTGCCATATCAAGCCATGCAATTGCACCGATAGCGACGAAGATCAGTACGATATTCCGGCCAAAGAAGGTTACCAGAACAATCACCAAGAACATGAACGGTACCGCGTACAGGATTTCCAGGATACGCATCATTACACGGTCAGTACGGCCGCCGATAAAGCCTGAAGTCGCACCATAAAGAGTACCGATAAGTACGGCAACAAGGGCGCCAAGAACACCAACCATTAATGAAATACGGCCGCCAACCAGAGTACGCACATAAAGGTCACGTCCAAGGCTGTCAGTGCCAAACAGGTGCTCTGCAGATGGTGCTGCATGCAGTGAATACCAGTCAGTATCATCATAGGTGTACTGAGCGATCATTGGCAGGAAAATCACTGCCAGTATCATTACAGTAAGAATCGCCAGGCTGACCATTGCCGCCTTATTACGCATAAAACGGATGCGGGCGTCTTGCCATAAGCTGCGGCCTTCTACTTCCAAGTTTTCTGCAAACTTTTCAACCGCTTCAAGATTGTCTTTTTTCGTTAACATAATATCCGTTCCCAATTAATAACGAATTTTCGGGTCAATAGTCGCCAGTAAAATATCAACAATGGTGTTGAACAAGATAAACAGGAAGCCAATCAGAATGGTCACTCCCATTACCAGCGAATAGTCACGGTTAAATGCTGCGTTAACGAACAGCTTACCGATGCCCGGCAAACCAAAAATGGTTTCGATAACCACAGAACCAGTAATAATACCTACGAATGCTGGTCCCATATAAGAAACCACAGGTAACATAGCTGGCTTTAATGCGTGTTTAATAACAATGTAAGAGTAGCTTAATCCTTTCGCACGGGCGGTACGGATAAAGTTACTATTTAGCGTTTCAATCATGCTACCACGGGTAATACGGGCAAAGGTTGCAACATAAAGCAACGACATACCAATTACCGGCAGGAACATATATTTAAAGGAGCCGTCAAGCCATCCCCCGGCAGGGAACCAGCCAAGGTTAATAGAGAAGAGATAAATCAATGCAGGAGCCAACACAAAGGAAGGCATTACTACCCCCAACATTGCGGTGGACATTATTATATAGTCAATCCAGGTATTTTGCCTTAACGCAGCAATAGTACCTACACTAACCCCCATAATGACCGTGAAGATAAAGGCAGCAAAACCAATTTTTGCAGATACAGGCAGAGCTGTTGAGATCAACTCATTAACTGTAAAGTCTTTATACTTAAATGAAGGACCGAAGTCGCCCTGAACAATATTAGTCAGATAAGTCAGATACTGTTCGTGGACCGGTTTATCCAGGCCATATTTAGCATTGATGTTCGCCATCACTTCCGGCGGTAACGGGCGTTCAGTAGAAAACGGGTTACCCGGAGCAAAGCGCATAAGGAAAAAAGATATTGTAATCAATACCAACAGCGTCGGGATTGCTTCAAATATTCTTTTTGCGATGAATTTAAACATAAACTCACTCTATTCAGTCTGTGACAGTGTGTTAAATAGTTATACAAACAAATAGGCTCTGTATGTGTCTCCACACACAGTGCCTATAATTATAGTTTTATAGTAAAGAATTACTCTTTGATATAAAGATCTTTAGAGTAGATTTTATCTTCTACGTTACCTACAGGGTAACCACCCAGTTTAGGGCTTACCAGACGAGTTTTAACGTATTGATAGATAGGAGCAATAGGCATGTCTTTCGTTAGCAAAGCTTCTGCCTGAAGATAGATTTTCTCACGCTCTGCATCAGAAGTAGACTCTAGAGCCTTCTTAATCAGTGCATCGTACTCATCGCTTAGATAGTGAATACCACCAGTAGTGTTACCACTTTCCATTAGAGTCAGGAAGGTAGAAGCTTCGTTATAGTCGCCACACCAGCCGGCACGAGCCACTTCAAAGTTACCCTGGTCTTTAGAATCCAGGTAAGTTTTCCACTCTTGGTTTTCAAGTGCTACGTCTACACCCAGACCTTTCTTCCACATAGACTGAACGGCTGCAGCAATCTTCTTGTGGTTTTCTGAAGTGTTGTACAGAAGAGTAAACTTAAGCGGGTTAGATTTAGTGAATCCAGCTTCTTCCAGCAGACGTTTCGCTTCTGCATCACGCTCTTTCTGAGACAACTTACCGTAAGCTGGAGTTACAGGGTTAAAGTTTGCTGTAATTTCTGGAGTCAGGAAGTACGCAGGCTTCTGGCCCTGACCAAGTAGTGCTTTAGTCACTACATCACGGTCGATAGCGTAAGATAGCGCTTTACGAACACGTACATCATCAAATGGTTTCTTATTTGTGTTAAAGATGTAGTAGTAAGTACACAGATCACCTTTGATAGACAGTGAATCTGGGTGCTCTTTCTTCAGACGCTTAAAGTGCTCGTTTGGAATCTCATAGGTAAAGTCAACTTCACCAGCCAAGAAACGGTTCATATCAGAAACCTGATTCTCGATTGGAAGGAAAGTAACTTTAGTCAGAACAGTCTTATCGTTGTCCCAGTACATTTTGTTAGGAACCATTTCGATACGTTCGTTAACTACCCAGTTCTTCAGAACAAAC
The DNA here is from genome assembly GCF_028201475.1 of Vibrio sp. SCSIO 43137. Lineage (NCBI taxonomy): Bacteria > Pseudomonadati > Pseudomonadota > Gammaproteobacteria > Vibrionales > Vibrionaceae > Vibrio > Vibrio sp. SCSIO 43137. The sequence continues at coordinate 2,203,213 of NZ_CP116383.1, forward strand.
GCGCCGTTACCAACGAAGTTTTCAGGCTTAGTCCACTGATCACCAAACTTCTCAACCGTTGCTTTATGTACAGGCTTAACCGTAGTGTGACCCATCATTACAACAAAGTAAGGAACTGCTGTTTCAAGTTCAACCTGGAATGTGTAGTCATCAAGAGCTTTCACACCCAGAGTTTCTTTATCTGCTTTACCAGCGATGATGTCATCAGCATTCTTCATGGTTGTCATTTCCAGATACCATGAATAAGGAGAAGCGGTAGCAGGATCAACAGCACGTTTAAAGCTGTATTCAAAATCGTGCGCTGTTACAGGATCGCCGTTAGACCATTTTGCATCTTTACGAAGATGGAAAACAAAGGTCTTGTTATCTGTCGTTTCCCAAGACTCAGCAACACCCGGGATTGTATTACCGTTAGCATCCTGGTTTACCAAACCTTCCAGTAGTTCACGAATTACGTGTGACTCTGGAACACCCTGAGTTTTCTGAGGGTCAAGAGAAGCAACTTCAGTACCGTTACCACGAACTAATTCTTGTTTCTTAGCTAGTTTTGTACCTGCAGGAACGTCAGCAGCCAGAGCAGAAAAAGAAGTTGCTGCCACTGTTAAGCTGGCGCCCAGCAAAAGTGCCTGTGTAATTTTATTCTTGTACATGCATTTAACTCCAAATAATTTTTTTAGTTTGCATCCATGACGCTTTACCAGATGCCTGAACGGTGGCATTTTTTCTGTCTGCTTGCAGCTTATTGATAAATCTGAAAACAGCCAGCTCCGGTAAAGATTGCCGGACAAGTTAGCAATCCTCGACAAAATTTTCCATAAAAAGCTGATAATTACCCTGCCATTATCTCGACTAGGTCAATATTTTAACTGAATCAGGTAAAATATATTCACTTCACTATCGGATAGTCATTCTTTCATAAGTTGCATGAACGAAAGTGATGATGATCACACTAAAAAATATCAATATTAGTGTTTCCTTTATTTTTCACATAGTTACATACGAACAAAACTAGTTAATATATTTATCTTTTTTACAGAATATTATGCTGAACTATAACTTGCCTTTTAGCATCATAAGCTAGCATAACCCATCCAAACCAAAATTATAAGCTGCATAATGTACAGATAGATTTACATGTATAAAAAGAATGTAAAAAAGTCAGGTTTACACCTGGCTTATAATTCATCACTTTGGTTAAAGAGTGTTATTTTTCCCAGCGGGAAGCCGCCTTATGGTCTGAATCTCTGGAGTCTACCCATCTGCACTCTTCAGTAGTGCGCTCTTTTTTCCAGAACGGAGCCTTAGTTTTAAGGTAATCCATAATAAACTCACAGGCTTCAAACGAAGCTCCCCTGTGTGCACTGGTCACCCCAACAAAAACTATCTGGTCACCGATATCAAGATCACCAATACGATGGATAACCCGCACCTTAAGAAGTGGCCAGCGCTCAAGCGCCTGCTGACAAATCTCTGACAAAGCTTTCTCTGTCATACCGGGATAGTGCTCCAGAGTGAGTCCTGTGACATTATCGCCAAGATTCATATCCCTTACTTTACCGGAGAACATAGCAACAGCACCGGCAGAGGTACCTTCAGCTAATTGTGCATACTCATCAGCGACAGAAAAATCTTCACTGATGACCGAAACAGAGTAGCTCATGGATTAGCCTCCTGTTACCGGCGGGAAAAAGGCAACTTCGTCCCCTTCGCTGATTTCTGTATCAAGGGAAGAGATAGTTTGGTTGATTGCCACCAGCAACTTGCCAGACTCTAACGCCAGTTCCCATTTGCCGCCTTTAGCTGCGAGTTCTGAGCGTAACGCTTCGGCAGTCGGATAAACGGCGTCAACATCAACACTATCCACCCCAATTAGCTCACGAGTCTGAGCAAAAAACAGTACCTTAATCATGATTCCACCTTAAAGTGTCCTGACTTGCCACCCTGCTTTTCAAGCAGACGTACCTGCCCGATAACCATATCTTTCTGCACAGCCTTACACATATCGTAAATAGTCAGTGCAGCAACAGAAGCCGCTGTAAGTGCTTCCATCTCAACGCCGGTTTTACCTGCCAGTTTGCAGACAGATTCAATTCTTACTTTGTTTTCACTCTCGATTGCTTCTAACTGAACTTCAACCTTAGAGAGCAATAAAGGATGGCAAAGAGGGATAAGATCCCAGGTTCTTTTTGCAGCCTGAATACCAGCAATACGCGCAGTGGCAAACACATCACCTTTATGGTGGCTGCCTGAAACAATCAGATTCAGTGTTTCTGAAGACATATGTACATACGCTTCTGCTCTCGCTTCACGCACAGTCTCCTGCTTGGCAGAGACATCCACCATATTCGCCTCACCAGACGCATTAATATGAGTAAACTGTTCCATAATCATTAAACCGTTAAATGAGGCATAAAGTTGCAAGGGCGGTGGCTGGCATCTAACTGCTGCTGGATAATCTTAGTCCATGCTGTTTTACATGCGCCTGTAGAGCCCGGCGTGGCAAAAATAACCGTGTGGTTTGCAAAACCGGCAATGGCGCGGGACTGAATAGTCGATGTTCCAATCTCTTCATAAGAGACCTGTCTGAACAGTTCACCAAAACCTTCTACCTGCTTATCAAACAAAGGAACCAGTGCTTCAGGCGTGTTATCACGTGAAGTAAAACCCGTACCTCCGGTGATCATGACCACTTGTACCTCTTCATCAGCGATCCACTGAGAAACAATAGCGCGGATTTTATATAGGTCATCAATAACGATTTTCTTATCAACCAGATTGTGTCCCGCTTGTTTTAGCTGCTCAACAAAATACTGACCTGAGGTATCATTCTCTTCCGTACGGGTGTCAGAAACCGTCAGAACTGCAATATTTGCAGGCTTAAATTCACTTACTGCGTGTCCCATTGTGTCACCTTGTAATTAGTGTCTATCCGCCAATGGAGGCGAGGTGTGGAGTCATGCCGGTTTTTCCTTGCTGAAGGAAATGGCTTTTAGATTTAGTTTGTAATTCGGCCTGAATTCGGTGTATCAGCTCTTCAGACTGATTGTCCTGTTGTAACAGATCCCGAAGCTCTATGCCCTGCTCGCCGAACAAACACATATGCAGCTTGCCGGTGGCTGAAACGCGAAGGCGGTTACAGCTTTCGCAGAAGCTCTTCTCATAAGGCATAATCAGGCCAATCTCACCCTGATAGTCAGGGTGGATAAACACTTGAGCAGGGCCGTCGTTGGCCTCTTTAACCTTCTGAATCCAGCCTTCTGCAATAAGCTTGTTACGGATACTGACACCGGACTGATGATATTTATTAAACAGTTCATCCATTTCGCCAGTCTGCATCAGTTCAATAAATCTGAGTTGTATCGGACGGTGCTTAATCCAGTTAAGGAAAGCAGGCAGCTCCTGACTATTGAGATCTTTCATCAGTACAACATTGACTTTGACCTGTTCATAGCCAACCTCAAATGCCTTATCTATGCCTGACATAACCGAAGCAAACTTGTTCTCTCCGGTGATTTCGTAGAACATTCTCGGATCAAGGCTATCCAGACTGACATTAATATGTGTCAGGCCAGCGTCTTTCCAGTCGGCAACCTGATTCGCCATACGGTAACCGTTGGTGGTCATAGCCACTTTTTTGATACCGGACGTTGAAGATATGGCGTGAACAATATCGGTGAAATCTTTTCTCAGGCTTGGCTCACCACCAGTAATACGAACCTTAGAGGTACCGCACTCGGAGAAAGCACCAACCACCCGCTTAATCTCAGGCAGAGATAAAAATGATAAGTTTTTCTTCCCGGACGGTTTATAACCATCGGGCAGACAGTATGTGCATTTGAAGTTACAAACATCTGTAACTGAAAGACGCAAATAGTAAAATTTGCGGTGGAATTTATCTTCTAATTGTATCGCCACGGAACACCTTTCCAAACACGGGAGGCTTATTCATTTCTAAATAAACCCTGGTGACATTATGTCACTGGCCAAAAACGCCTATCAAAATTGAAACTTAGCGAGGATGGCTCGGAGTTATGGCAGTCGCTCAAAATGAACAACAGCTTGCGTGTTAAAATACTCAATATAAGTATAGAATTCTACCGTCCGGAGTCAAAAATCGAGTGAATACCTCAAAATAGTTAGGGATAATTTGATCACGATTTTGCTTAAGATAAATTATCAAACCATATGTAAAAATGATTGAAAATATGACAATTTATAACAACAAAAAAATCGTCGCCATAGGAGGCGGCCATGGTCTCGGACGCATGCTATCTGCGCTTAAGGAGTTCCAATCCAACGCGACCGGCATAGTGGCCACCACTGACAACGGCGGTTCAACCGGCCGGATTCGTTATTGTCAGGGGGGAATCGCTTGGGGAGATACCCGCAACTGCATCAATCAGCTGATAACCGAGCCCTCTATCGGTTCAATGATGTTCGAGTACCGCTTTAAAGGTACCGGAGAACTGGATGGTCATAACCTTGGCAACTTAATGCTTGCCTCGCTGGATAACCTTTCCGTCAGGCCACTGGAAGCAATCCAGCTGATCCGTAGCATGCTAAAAGTAGATGTGCGGATTGTCCCCATGTCTGAGCACCCTTCTGATTTAAAAGCACTCTCTGTTAATGGCAAGTGGATACATGGTGAAACCAGTGTGGATGAGATGGAAGAAGATCTGCAGCGCCTTGATCTTGAACCTGAAGTACCGGCTACTCAGGAAGGCATCAGCGCCATTGAGAACGCCGATTGCATAGTGTTAGGCCCCGGTAGCTTTCTTACCAGCATAATGCCACCGCTTCTTTTGCCGGAAATCGGACAGGCAATCCTCAACAATACCAAGGCCAAACTGATTTTTGTCGAAAATCTTTCACCCGAATATGGTCCGGCCGGAAGAATGACATTACGACAAAAGCTAGAGTGGTGTGAAAGGGCATGCCGGGGAAGAAAGCTGGATGTTGTGCTGGGCGATACACCTCATCCTGAGCTGGAGAAAGAGTGGAACTGTGTCACCACTGAACTCGCCTCACCAAACCGTGACTGGCGTCATGACAGAGAAAAACTCAGTCAGGCAATTCTTGCCCAACTGAGTTAACGGTTCTCTATACGAAAAGATCTCTAATCAAACAGACCATCATAAGCGCGAATCGTTTTCTCAATGCTGGAGAGAATAGATTCGCGGTTTTCTAAGGTGTTGATTTTCTCACCGGCTTTAACCTGAGCATCAATGTTTGTCGCTACCTGACAAAGATTTTCCGCGCCAAAACTGGCTGCACTGCTTTTCAGGGCATGACTGATATCCCCAAGGCGGGTCTCTAGCCCGTCTCTGTCAGACGATAGCTCAGTTTGATAGCCGTTAAGTTCACCTAAAAAGATGTCCAGCAGCACCGGCAGGTTATCCTGACCAATCTCGTTGCTTAAGTCGTCAATTTTGTTTGCATTTAAATACTCAGCCACGTTTGCTCCTTCCCTTCTCTTCCGTTATCAGGCTATATCCGGAACTCAGTTTTCCGGTAATGCATTCCATGCCTGAATTTTTCTGTAGATGGTAGATGGACTCACCTCCAACGCATTCGCTGCTTTAGGTACATTTCCATTACATGCATCTATCGCCTGTTCGATTGTCCTTCTCTCTACCTTCCATAGCGGAGTAATATCTTGTTCAGAATAGACAATCGGCTGTTCAGTTACATCATTATCCTTGGCTAAAGCAATTTCTGTGCTAGGTTGATTAATTGGCGGTGGTAACATGCTCAAATTAATCTCTTTACCCTGATTTAATACCACGGCATTTCTGAGTACATTCTGTAACTGACGAACATTACCCGGCCATTCATAGTCTACAAAACGTTTTACTACCTCATCAGAAAATCGGGCGAAATCTTTCTCTTCCTCCAGCGAAATAAATCCAAGCAGGGAATAAGCAATTTCCACGACATCCTCTCCCCTCTCTCTCAAAGGAGGAAGGTGTAGAGGGATAACATACAAACGATAATACAAGTCTTCGCGGAATCGCCCTTCCTGTACTTCCTTCCACGGGTCACGGTTGGTGGCACAAACAAATCGCACATCAACACTCTTCATCTTTGATGAACCAACTTTCTGGAAGGTACCCGTCTGAATAAAGCGCAGCAGTTTCGTCTGCAGGTCTAAATCCATTTCACACAGTTCATCAAGAAACAGGGTTCCGCCATCAGCAAGCTCGGCAGCACCTTCCCGCTCCGACGCTGCACCGGTAAAAGCACCTTTAACATGACCAAACAGTTCACTCTCAATTAAGTCTTTCGGGATGGCAGCGCAGTTAATGGCAATAAACGGCTTATCTCTTCTTTTACTGGCTGCGTGAATCGCTTCTGCACACACCTCTTTACCGGTACCACTCTCCCCGGTAATAAAAATACTGGCCTTACTCGGTGCCGCTGAGTCAATGGTTTTGTAGACAGCCTGCATGGTCTGGCTACTGCCTATAAAACCCTGATAGTTATTAGACCCATCGCGTTTATGTTCAACGCCAATCTTAATTTTTTCTGCCTTACGGATGGCATTGTTGACCGTAACCCTGAGCCTGTCTGCCTCGCAGGGCTTAATCAGGAAGTCCTGTGCACCATAACGCATCGCTTCTACGGCCGTGTCGATAGAGCCATGAGCCGTCATAAAGATAATAGGTACATCCGGATAAAGTTTTTTGGTGCTATGTAGAACGTCCATACCTGTCATATCCGGCAACCGGAGATCAAGCAGGATTAGGTCAGGAGTACGGGTTTTTAGTCTTTCCAGCGCCTCCCTGCCACTACTGACAATATCGATTTGGATACCGAGAGGGGAAAGAAAAGAGCGATAAAGGGCAGCAACAGACGCAGTATCCTCTACCATAAGCAGATATTTGCTTTTTTGAACCGAAGTCGAATTATTCATATCCTAGCCATTTATTTTTATAACAGGGCGGGTATTTTTATACCTTCTTACCACTTTTTTTATTGCATATTGCCATAATCATTGCAATCCGCATTGCAAAATGCAAATTAAATTACTCGAATAGAAATAAATACGCTTAAAATCAAGGTGGGAATAGTGGCATGTATCCTGCTTAGATTATATTGACCTTCGGGTCACCTAGCCAACTGACGTTGTTAGTGGATCTAATATCCACAGAATGAAGCCAACCGGAGCAATTTCCTGTTGGCTATTTTTTTGCCTGAAGCTCTTGGCGGGAAAACCAGCAAGCTCCCCCGGTCACATCAAATCAGCTATTAGCAATAAACTGTTGGCGCAATTTATCGATCTTATCTCTCTTCTCTGCTGCTAACTCAAATTCAAGATTCTGAGCGTGCTGATACATCTCTGATTCCAGCTTCTGAATCTCTTTTTCCAGTTGTTGGGGCGAGAGAGCCACATAGCTTTTTGAAGGCTCTGCCACTTTAGACAGAGGTACCTGTTTCGACGCCTTCTTACTGCGGGTTTTGGCGATATCGCCAATCTCCATAATATCTTTTACGTTGCGGCTAAGGGCTTTTGGTACCAATCCATTTTCCTGATTATAGGCTTGCTGTTTTTCTCTGCGCCGGTTGGTTTCATCCATTGCTTTCTTCATCGACTTAGTCACCGAGTCAGCATAAAGGATCGCTTTCCCTTTCAGGTTACGAGCCGCACGTCCTATGGTCTGAATCAGTGAACGCTCCGATCTCAGGAAACCCTCTTTATCAGCATCCAGAATCGCCACCAGCGAGACCTCCGGCATATCGAGACCCTCACGAAGTAAGTTAATACCCACTAAGGCATCAAACTCACCCAGTCTTAAATCGCGGATAATCTCTACCCGTTCTACGGTATCAATATCTGAGTGCAGATAACGTACTCTTACTCCGTGTTCGTGAAGATATTCCGTTAAGTCTTCAGCCATTCTTTTTGTCAGAGTGGTTACCAATACCCGCTCATCTTTTTCAGCGCGCTGACGAATCTCAGAAAGCAGATCATCAACCTGAGTGGCGACGGGTCGCACTTCCAGTTCAGGATCAAGCAAGCCGGTAGGCCGCACAACCTGATCGGCTACATCACCATCGGATTTTTCCAGTTCATAATTACCCGGCGTGGCGGAAACAAAAATAGTTTGCGGTGAAATGGTTTCAAACTCTTCAAACTTCAGAGGGCGGTTGTCCAGTGCTGAAGGCAGACGGAAGCCAAACTCTACCAGCGTCTCCTTACGGGATCGGTCACCTTTATACATGGCACCAATCTGTGAAACCGTTACGTGGGATTCATCAATAATCAGCAAACCATCAGCAGGAAGATAATCAAACAGAGTCGGTGGCGGCTCACCCTCGGCTCTTCCGCTCAGATATCGGGAGTAGTTTTCTATACCGGAGCAGAAGCCCAGTTCGTTCATCATCTCTATATCAAACTGGGTTCTCTGAGAGATTCGCTGCTCTTCCAGTAATTTATTGTTTTCCAGAAGATAGGTCTGACGCTGTTTTAACTCGGCTTTGATATTTTCCACAGCATCGAGAATTCTTTCCCTTGGAGTCACATAGTGAGTTTTAGGATAAATGGTAAAACGAGGCAGATCGCGCTGAATGATGGCTCCCGTCAGAGGGTCAAACAAGCTGATACACTCTATTTCATCATCGAACAGCTCAAGACGTACTGCCTGTTGATCGGATTCTGCCGGGAAGATATCAATCACCTCTCCCCTGACACGAAACTGCCCCCGTTCAAACGCCACTTCGTTGCGGCTATATTGCAACTCCGCCAGCCTTCGTAAAATATCCCTTTGATCAATAATGTCGCCGCGGCAAACATGTAACATCATTTTTAAGTAAGAGTCCGGGTCACCCAGACCGTAAATAGCGGATACAGAAGCAACGATAATGGCATCCTTACGTTCCAGCAAGGCTTTGGTGGCCGACAGACGCATCTGTTCAATATGGGCGTTTACTGAGGCATCCTTTTCAATAAAGGTATCTGTCGTCGGAACATAGGCTTCGGGCTGATAGTAATCATAGTAAGAAACAAAATACTCCACAGAATTGTTTGGAAAGAAGCTCTTCATCTCTCCGTATAGCTGTGCCGCCAGTGTCTTGTTTGGAGCCAGCAATATTGCTGGGCGGTTTGACTCAGCAATCACGTTGGCCAGCGTAAAGGTTTTACCTGAACCGGTAACCCCTAGCAGGGTCTGATGTGCCAGTCCTGATTCAAGACCATCCAATAGCTGTTTTATCGCTGTTGGCTGATCACCCGAAGGTTTATAATCTGAAACCAGTTCAAATACTTTACTCATTACGTTCCTACTCTAATCTACGCCAGCCATTTAAGCCGAAGACAATTACAAAAGCCAATATCTGTATAAAAATACAGTATAGTGTATCGTTTTGAAAGACTCTCTATAGCTATGAAAAATATTCTTTTTAGATCCAATTTGAATATATCTGGCTATAGCAAAAAAACGTTAAATTTAAGCTGGTATCTGTGTTTAAATTTTGCTAAACTCTCAGGCCCTTCAGCCTTTCAACGCTGATTTTTCTATCAATTTAATCCACCTGTTTTCCCCAGAATTTTGCTATTTCAGTCGTTTTTTTGTTCTGAACAAAAGTTAATCACAACTCTGCCTTTTTTACTGAATTAAAAAAACCTTATTTTACATAGTGTTAAATTCACCAACTTTAAAGCATAAGCTCTAATAAAAATCCGTTATTTGTTGTTAAAGTTTAATCAACACACTTATCCACAAATTTGGTGGATAACTAAGTCAAGCCTTTTGCTTGTGCGGGATACAGGAAAATCAATCTTTTTTTTATTAATTTATTTGTGTTTTCTTACCCTTAGAGTATTGACAGAAACTTTGCTGCTGGCTAAGATGCGCTCCTATTCGATTCCCCCTTAGTTCAGTTGGTAGAACGGCGGACTGTTAATCCGTATGTCGCAGGTTCGAGTCCCGCAGGGGGAGCCATATTAAGAGAAAGCCGCAGCATTTGTTGCGGCTTTTTCGTATCTGCTATTTTGACAAACAGAATGTCGCAGCCGGATGGCCGGCCCGTTCGGGTCCCGCAGGGGGAGCCATATTTAGTAAAGAAGCCATCTCGCAAGAGGTGGCTTTTTTCGTTCTAAGCGAATGGTTTATTCAAAACCAATGTCGCAGCAGGAAGGCCTGCCCGTTCGGGTCCCGCAGGGGGAGCCATATTTAGTAAAAGAGCCATCTCGCAAGAGGTGGCTTTTTTCGTTCTAAGCGACTGGTTTGTTTAAAACAAATGTTGCAGATACAAAAAAGCCTTCCGGAGACCGTGACAGACTAAAGGAAGGCAACGCCCAAAGAGAGCATAAAACAGCTATTTTCAAATAGTTGAAGTGTTAACTCATCTAATACATAACGCTATTCTGCTATTAAGGTTCTTTGAATATTTTCACTGATAAACTTCCACATACAGGCTGGGTTTGAATACATAGGGAAATGGCCACAATTTGGCACCTCAGCCAGCATTACTCCTTCCGCTTCTATATGGGGAAGGTAAGAAAGGCTGCGATTCTGTTCGCCAAACATAAACATCACCGGGCATGGCAAACCAAGGAACTTATCCATTAGCTCACCGTTATCAGATAGATCCACCATAGAAGTAAAAATTGGCTTCACTGCTTCTGCTCTCACCTTATGACGCAAACTGGCAGAATACAGCGCACTCGCATAATCAGTGGCATGGCGTGTTCTCGCAATAAAGTTATCAAAAAACTCTTTCGCGCTATCAGCAGGATAATTGATGATCTGTCGGCTCAAAAAACAGTCCTCGGGCGCAATGTTGCCTTCAATATCGGTAAAGCTCAAAACCCTCTCTTTGTTCTGATCAGCCAGTATCAGCGAAGTAAGTCCTCCCATTGAGTGGCCTAAAAGGTGAAACTTTTCGACATCAAAATGCTCTAGTACCGCCAGCGCAGTTTTTACAAAAAAACCTATAGATATCGCTTCTAGAACTGCACAAATTGTTTCACCACAGCCCGGAAAATCGTAAGCAATAAAACCGTGATCATTTAGCTCCTCACAAAAGATGATGTCTGCATAATCTTCTTTGGTTGAACCAAATCCATGCAAAAACACCAAAGGCGGCTTTTTGCCCATCCGGTATATGGCTGATATTTCCAGCACCACACCGTCTATCTGTAAGGGAATTATCACAGATTCAAAAGGGGAGATTTTTCTTTCCATTATTGTCACCTTACTGAAAGCTTCTATCTGTTAGTGAAGCACAAAACTGCTGTATTCTGTAACACGCTAAGTGATTCCTTATCGAGTGCATAAGCAATCCTCAAAAACGAACCTAGACCAAAACCACTTCCGCTAACATCAGCAACATAAAGTAGGGAATTGTGCATTGCTGGCTAAACCTCTGCTCTGTTCACTGGTCTGCCTATTATTTACCCCTGCACTGATATGTAAATTTCTATTTAACTATCTCTGTGATACTTAAAAAGTATTACAATATGGGCAAGTGTGATGCTATCACTGCACCACCCATGGGAGGGCAAGATACATATGAGTAAAATCGATTACCGCTTGATAAAGAAGTTATACCTGTTTCTGGTTGTTGCCGAGGAAGAACACTTTGGCCGCGCTGCTAAAAGGCTGGGTATGTCTCAGCCTCCATTAACAGAACAGATTAAGGTGCTGGAACAATCACTAAAACTGACACTGTTCGAGCGCTCCCGCAGAGGGACCAAACTTAGCCCTGCCGGTAAAGCCATCCTGCCACTGGTACAAAGTTTTGCTGACCATATGTTTTCTCTTGAGCAGACAGTAAAAGAGGTTGCTAATGGTCAGTCCGGAGTCCTGCATATCGGCTCTATAACATCTGCCATGTTTGAAGTGGTGCCCGCCTTAATCGAACACTTTAAGCAGGTGTTTCCGGCCATAACCATCTTTGTTAATGAGATAGACAGTGCCGAAGCTATTGAATCACTCTCAACAGGTAAACTGGATCTGGCGTTTGTCCGGGTAGAAGGTGAGCTGGGCAAAAAACTGAAATCATTACCTTTGTCCGAGGATCGGCTAGGCATTGCTATTCCTGTTAATCACGACATGGTGACTCATTCTCAAATCAAGCTTAGTTACTTAGCAAATGAAGCCTTTGTTATGTCATCAAGGCAGGTGAACCCGAGCTACTTTGATCTCCTTACTGAAGCGTGCCGACACAGTGGCTTTAATCCGCGCATTCTATATGAGGTACGCTCTATTGCAGCGCAAATCGCTTATGTAAGTTGTGGTCAGGGCATAGCTTTGGTGCCAATGAGTATGCAAAACATGATACCGAATAATGTAAAACTGGTACCACTGGCTGAATCTATCTCAGTGGTAACCGCCGCTATGGTGTGGAACCCAGAGCGCAGTCACCCCATGGTTGACTATGCCGTCAAATGGCTGAAGGAATCATCTGTAAAAGAGTCACTTAGCAGGCCAGATACTAATTATGTATCAGAGCATTAGCTAAAGAGTATTTCACTCTGACTAACGAGATAGTGACAATGTACCTCACTTTAAAGCGAGGTACATTTTGGATATCTATTACAGCTTTGCTGCCATCGCACTGGCAGTGGTTTACATGCCGGGACCGGGCACTATTAAGTCCATTAACAATGCCATTAACTTTGGATTTTATGGCTCTGTAATTGGTATTTCAGGCCTTACATTAGGCGTATGCGCTGTCGCTGTTTTGTCTGCTTCGGGGCTTGGTCTTTTACTTATGTCATCACCACAGGCCTTTCGGTTCATCTCCTATTTCGGCGCGGCTTACCTGCTGCGTCTGGCGTTCAAAATGTGGTTTACTGAAATAACACCTCAGGGAGGCACTCAAACTGACGCTTTCCAAAAACGCAGCGTATTCAGCGAAGGCTTTTTACTGCAATTCTCTAACCCAAATGCAATTCTGTTTTTTTGTTCTGTTTTTCCGCACTTTGTTGATGCAAAAGAGAGCTACATAACGCAGTTTTCCATGCTGGTAACCATTTTTTGTCTGGCCTTTATCTGTGCCCATGCCAGCTATGCACTTTTAGCCTATAAGGCACGCACTCTGTTTACTGAACATAGCAAGGTATGGATAAATAGAATCAACGCCATTTTGTATCTTCTTCTGTCCAGCTATCTGATTTATGCAGCCTGAATGCAAATACCCGCTCACCAACGCGAAAATGATAATAATTATCAGTACCATATAAACAGTAATAACAAATCTTTACCCTTAGCAGATTAATTGTCAAAAAATAACCAGATAACGAATAACCCTAACGATCTATAGTTGTTATTAAGATGTCAAAGCGGGATAATGCGGCATTCTGGTTTTCCTGAACTCAATTAACCATGACTGAATATTTGCTGTTGTTAGTTGGCACTGTGCTGGTTAACAACTTTGTGCTTGTAAAATTTTTAGGCTTATGCCCCTTTATGGGTGTTTCCAAGAAACTGGAAACTGCAATAGGTATGGGCTTAGCAACAACATTTGTGCTGACACTGGCATCGGTTTGCGCCTATCTGGTGGAAACCTATATCCTCACTCCGCTTGGAATAAGTTACCTGAGAACCATGAGTTTTATTCTGGTTATCGCTTTCGTGGTTCAGTTTACCGAGATGCTGGTACATAAAACCAGCCCGACCTTATATCGCCTGCTGGGTATTTTCCTGCCGTTGATCACCACCAACTGCGCCGTTCTCGGTGTTGCACTGCTTAACATTAACGAAAATCATGATTTTATCGAGTCCATTATTTATGGCTTCGGTGCAGCAGTCGGTTTCTCACTGGTTCTGATTTTGTTTGCCTCCATCCGAGAAAGAATTGCGGCAGCAGATGTTCCGGCCCCCTTTAAAGGTGCTTCTATAGCCATGATCACAGCAGGCTTGATGTCACTAGCCTTTATGGGCTTTACAGGGTTGGTGAAGTTGTAATGGATGCTATTTTAATTGCCATCATCGCGATTGCGGTACTTGCTGCCATATTCGGTGCCTTCCTTGGCTTTGCCTCTGTGCGCTTTAAGGTTGAAGCTGACCCGATTGTAGAAAAGATAGATGCTGTACTACCTCAGACTCAGTGTGGACAGTGTGGTTACCCCGGCTGCCGCCCCTATGCAGAGGCCATCGCTAATGGCGACGATATTACCAAATGTACTCCCGGCGGACAGGCTGCCATAGAGAACATTGCTGAGTTAATGGGTGTCGACCCTGCCGATTATGCCAGTGAGGGTGAAGAGCCGGTTAAAACCGTCGCCTTTATTCATGAAGATATGTGCATCGGCTGCACTAAATGTATTCAGGCTTGTCCGGTTGATGCCATTGTAGGCGGAACGAAAGCACTGCATACCGTTATCAAAAGCGAGTGCACCGGATGTGACCTTTGTGTTGCCCCCTGCCCGACTGACTGTATTGAAATGATCCCCGTTGAAACAACAATAGATACCTGGAAATGGCAGCTAAATGCGATTCCCGTTGTAGATATCACCAATAAAAAGACAGAGGCCGTGGAATAACAATGGCTAAGTTATCACTCGTTGAACAGATTCGTCATGGCCATATCTGGAGTTTTCCCGGAGGCGTTCATCCGCAGGAAAATAAGCAGCAGTCGACCCAAAAGCCGATTGCCAGAGCAAGCACGCCACATGAACTTATTCTTCCTCTGAAACAACATATCGGCCGCCCGGGTGACTTAAATGTTCAGGTCGGCGATCAAGTATTAAAAGGCCAGCAACTCACTAAATTTACTGCCAGCTTTATGCTTCCGGTACACGCACCGACTTCAGGCACAATTACCGCTATTGAACCAAGACTGACCGCACATCCTTCAGGTCTTACTGAACTCAGTATTGTGTTGGCACCAGACGGAAAAGAGCAGTGGCTACAAAAAGAGGCCATCGACGATTTTAGATCTCACTCTCCTGATGAACTGATAGAGGTTATCCGTCAAGCCGGTATTGCCGGTATGGGTGGCGCAGGCTTCCCTACAGCCAGAAAAATTCAGTCCGGTATGGCGAAAACCAATATTCTGATTATCAATGCCGCAGAGTGCGAGCCTTACATCACTGCTGATGACATGCTAATGCGCGAGCATGCTGACGAGTTTGTTCAGGGGATTGAGATTGTCTCGCATATCCTTAAGCCGGAACTGGTTGTAGTTGCGGTTGAAGATAATAAGCCGGAAGCGATAGAGGCTCTGCAACAGGCTGCCATTAATCTGGATATTGTTATCCGCGCAATACCAACTAAATATCCGTCTGGCGGCGAAAAGCAACTTATAAAGATACTGACCAATAAAGAAGTACCAAAAGGTGGTATTCCGGCGGATATTGGCGTTCTGGTACAAAACGTGGCCTCTGTCTACGCCATAAAGCGCGCCGTCATTGATGGTGAGCCACTTATCGAAAGAGTGGTTACCCTGACTGGTAATGCCTTTAAGCAGCCTCAGAACGTCTGGGTAAAACTGGGCACACCTGTTGAAGCCCTGCTTGAAGAGTTTAACTATCAGGCCGATAAAAAATATCCCCGCCTGATTATGGGCGGCCCTATGATGGGCTTTGCCCTGCCAGACAGCCGGGCACCAATAACCAAAACAGCGAACTGTATTCTGGCACCAACCAAAAAAGAGATATCTCCTAAGCATTACGAGACAGCCTGTATCCGCTGCGGACAGTGCGCTGAAGCCTGCCCTGCCTCACTGCTGCCTCAACAACTGTTTTGGTACTCAAAAGATAAAGACCACGACAAGTGTGAAGAGCTGAATATCGCTGACTGTATAGAGTGTGGTGCTTGTGCCTATGTCTGCCCGAGTGAAATTCCTCTGGTTCATTACTATCGTCAGGCAAAAGCTGAGATAAAAATCAACGCTGAAGAAAAACTGGCCTCTGACAGAGCCAAACAACGATTTGAGCAGAAAAAAGCCAGACTGGAAAGAGACAAAGCTGAGCGTGAAAATCGCTTTAAGAAAGCCGCTGAAGATCGCCGTAAAGAGAGCAAAAATAGCGGTGAATCTGACGCTATTGCAGCTGCTATTGCCCGCGTTAAATCGAAATCTTCCGCCGCTGAACCATCAGCCAAGTCAGCGGTAGCTGCCGCAATAGCCAGAGCAAAAGCTAAGCAAGCTGAAGCAGCCAAGTCCGGCGAACAGACACCGGACAACAGTGAAATGGCCAAGCTGCGGGAAGAACGCAAGCGACTGGCCCGTGAAAGAAGAGCGGAAAAAGAATCTAAAGCACAACAAGATTCAGAATCTGCAAGCTCCGAAACCAAAAAGGATGCTGTTGCCGCAGCAATTGCCAGAGCGAAAGCGAAAAAAGCGCAGCAGGAAAATGCTAAAACTGAAGCAGCTGAATCCTCTGAACCAGAAACAGAGCAAGTGCAGCCTGAGCAGGATAAAAAGAAAGCTGCTGTCGCTGCTGCTATTGCCAGAGCGAAAGCGAAGAAAGCACAGCAAGCAGATGCTAAACCAGCCGAATCTTCTGAGCCTGAAACAGAGCAAATTCAGCCTGAACAGGACAAGAAGAAAGCCGCTGTTGCTGCCGCTATTGCAAGGGCGAAAGCGAAGAAAGCGCAACAGGAAAATGCTAAAGCTGAAACAGCTGAATCTTCTGATCCAGAAACAGAGCAAGCTCAGCCTGAGCAGGATAAAAAGAAAGCTGCTGTCGCTGCTGCTATTGCCAGGGCAAAAGCGAAGAAAGCGCAGCAGGAAAATGCTAAAACTGAAGCAGCTGAATCCTCTGATCCAGAAACAGAGCAAGCTCAGCCTGAGCAGGATAAAAAGAAAGCTGCTGTCGCTGCTGCTATTGACAGAGCGAAAGCGAAGAAAGCGCAGCAGGAAAACGCTAAAGCTGAAACCAGCGAGCCTTCTGAACCAGAAATAGAGCAAGCTCAGCCTGAGCAGGATAAAAAGAAAGCTGTTGTCGCTGCCGCTATTGCCAGAGCGAAAGCAAGAAAAGCGAAGCAAGAAAGTGCTGATACTGAAACAGCTAAACCTTCTGAACCTGAAGCAGAGCAAGCTCAGCCTGAGCAAGATAAGAAGAAAGCCGCTGTTGCTGCCGCTATTGCAAGGGCAAAAGCAAGAAAAGCGCAAAAAGAACAGTTGCAAAATGATACAAAGGAGACTGACTAGTGGCTCTATTTATTGCCAGCTCACCTCATGCTCATAGTAAGAAGAGAACCACTGAGCTAATGAAATGGGTTCTGCTAGCCGCCCTGCCGGGACTCGCAGCCCAGAGCTACTTTTTCGGCTGGGGTACACTCCTGCAACTGCTAATTGCTCTCATAATGGCAGTTGCACTCGAAGCCGGAGTGATGTTACTCAGAAAACGTCACCCAATGTCTGCCCTGAGAGATCACAGTGTGATTGTAACCGCATGGCTGCTGGCCGTGGCTATACCGCCGTTATCCCCCTGGTGGATACTGTTTATCGGTCTGTTTTTTGCCGTAGTGGTCGCCAAACACCTATACGGCGGCTTAGGTCAGAATCCGTTTAATCCGGCAATGGTGGCCTATATAGTTTTACTTGTCTCCTTTCCGGTTCAGATGACAAGCTGGATTGCACCGGGCGACCTTAGCCCGAACAGTGTCAGCCTGTATGATGCATGGAAACTGATCTTTACCGGATTCAGTGATGACGGTCTCTCCCTTCAGCAAGTGCGGACAAGTATAGACGGCATAACCATGGCAACCCCGCTGGATGGGTTTAAAACGGCCATTGCAGGCGGCGCATCTGCTGAAGAATTTCTTAACAGCTCGATATATTCCTTACTGGCCGGCAAGGGCTGGGAATGGGTTAATCTGGCCTACTTACTCGGTGGGCTGCTGCTTATCCGTCAAAAGATTATTCAGTGGTATATCCCTGTATCTCTGATTGCTACATTGCTGTTAGTCAGCAGCCTTGGCTACATAATCTCACCAGAGACGCAAGCATCACCACTGCTGCACCCTATTCTCAGGTGCAACCATGATTGGTGCCTTCTTTATTGCTACTGATCCGGTAACGGCTTCAACAACCGTTAAGGGCAGGTTGATATTTGGGGCTCTTATCGGTTTGCTGATTTACATTATTCGTATCTGGGGAGGATTCCCTGACGGTGTGGCATTTGCTGTCCTAATTGCCAATATGGCAGTACCTCTGATGGATCACTACACAAAACCAAGAACTTACGGGCACTAGAGAGGAAGTATGTTAACCGCAATAAGAAAAAACGGGGTCACATTAGCCATCTTTGCCTGCGCCTGTACCGGCTTGGTTGCTGTGACTTATGCCCTGACCAAAGACACCATCAAGGCTCAGGAAGTGAATCAGCTAAAAACAACCCTGAATCAGGTTATCCCCCATCAGCTGTATGACAACGAGCTCTATAAGCACTGTACGATGGTTCAGTCCCAGTTATTGGGCAGTCGCGAGCAACAACACGCTTATATCGGTACTCTTGGTTCAGAGAACCGGGCAATGGCAATAGAGACAGTCGCACCAGATGGCTATAACGGCTCTATCAAATTACTAGTCGGATTCAACTATGACGGCAGTATTACCGGCACGCGGGTACTTGCTCATCAGGAAACACCGGGGCTCGGTGATAAAGTTGATATCAGGGTCTCTGACTGGATCTATAGTTTTACCGGCAAAAAAGTAACCGAAAGCAATCTGGACACATGGAAAGTACGAAAAGATGGTGGGGAATTTGACCAGTTCACCGGAGCGACTATCACGCCAAGAGCCGTAGTCAAAGCCGTTAAGAATGCCGCTATCTTCTATAATCAGAACCGGGACACCTTATACTCACAGGCAATAAACTGTGGAGGCGACAATGAGTGAGAACAGAGAACTGTTTAAAAACGGAATGTGGACCAATAACCCGGCACTGGTGCAGCTGCTCGGTTTATGTCCGCTGCTTGCCGTCTCATCAACCGTGACCAATGCATTAGGGCTGGGAATCGCGACAACGCTGGTGTTACTCGGCTCTAACCTGTCCGTTTCACTGGTAAGAGATTATGTGCCTAAAGAGATCCGTCTTCCGGTTTTCGTTATGATCATCGCCTCGCTGGTGACCTGCGTACAACTACTAATGAACGCTTACGCCTACGGATTGTTCCTCTCTCTGGGCATTTTTATTCCGCTGATCGTAACTAACTGTATCATTATTGGTCGCGCCGAAGCCTATGCAGCACAAAACAGCCCGCTTCCGGCGACCCTTGACGGTCTCTGGATGGGGTTAGGGATGACCTCTGTTCTTGTCGTACTAGGCGCAATAAGAGAGATATTGGGCAATGGTACTCTGTTTGACGGCGCAGACCTGTTGCTGGGTGAATGGGCATCGGTACTGAGAATCGAAGTGTTTCAGGTTGAAAATAGCTTCCTGCTGGCTCTTCTTCCTCCGGGCGCCTTTATTGCCGTCGGTTTCCTGATCGCTTTCAAAAATATAATTGACTCGCAAGTTGCAGCCCGAAAACCAAAACAACAGAAAGCTGCCATTGAGCGCGTCAGAGTAACCCAGTAACGGATTACCAATAAATAAAACTCAACACTGAAGCAATAAAATATGAATAATAACAAGAGAGTAGAGATACTTGAGCGGCTAAGGGAGAACAACCCAAACCCTGAAACAGAGCTAAACTGGAGCTCGCCATTCGAGTTGCTGATAGCAGTACTGCTTTCAGCGCAAGCCACAGATGTCAGCGTAAACAAAGCCACCGATAAGCTCTATCCAGTCGCCAATACACCAGAGTCTATTCTTGCCCTTGGTGTCGACGGAGTAAAAGAGTATATAAAAACATCGGCTTATTTAACTCTAAAGCTGAGAACGTGATAAAAACCTGCAAGATTCTGATTGAGCAGCATAACAGTGAAGTACCTGAAGACAGGGCAGCACTGGAAGCATTGCCCGGTGTCGGCCGGAAAACCGCCAATGTGGTACTTAATACCGCTTTTGGCTGGCCTACCATTGCGGTAGATACCCACATCTATCGAGTTTCAAACCGAACCAAATTTGCCATGGGTAAAACCGTTGATGACGTAGAGAGCAAGCTGCTTAAAGTGGTTCCTAAAGAGTTTAAGCTGGATGTTCATCACTGGTTGATCCTGCACGGGCGCTATACCTGTGTGGCCAGAAAGCCCAGATGTGGCAGCTGTATCATCGAAGATTTATGTGAATATAAAGATAAAGTCTATCCAGAGGAGTAATGACAATGTCAAATGGCCGTATTTTACACACCATGCTACGCGTGGGAGATCTAGACCGTTCTATCCAGTTTTACACTGATGTGATGGGCATGGATCTGCTGCGTAAAAACGAAAACAGTGAGTATAAGTACACTCTTGCTTTCCTTGGTTACGGAGACGAATCACAAGGTGCGGTTATTGAGCTGACTTATAACTGGGGAACGACAGAGTATGATATGGGCAGCGCCTTTGGCCATATCGCGATCGGGGTAGATGATATCTACAAAACCTGCGACGCTATCAAAGCGGCTGGCGGCAACGTAACCCGTGAACCGGGCCCGGTAAAAGGTGGTTCAACAGAGATCGCTTTTGTGAAAGATCCTGACGGCTATATGGTTGAGTTGATTCAGAATAAGTCAGCCAGCGCAGGCCTTGAAGGTTAATTAAATCAGATAAAAATAAGAGCCATGAAGAAAGAAATTCATGGCTTTTTTAATACCTGAGATCAGGCTTGCTCTGATTCCACCACTTTCTTCAGGCTATGTGGGTGGAACTTAATACAGACGCCTTCACGCTTAAAAGCGACTGTCGGATTTGCCAGACGCTCCCCTTCACCTTTAGGGCTGGAAAGCTTGGTTTTTATCCCTTTGTCTGCCAGTTTATCCCACTCTGTATCGAGTGCAGGAGCGTAGTTTTTGAGGTCGTTCAGAAACTCCTCTGCCGTCAAGCTGTCAGATTCAACCACAAACTCAATATGCTCCCACCCTTCCCTCGGATAGCGCTTGCCTGCTGCGGGATAAGGCAGTTCCAGACACTCTATTTTCCAGCCTGCCACTGCCAATGGCTGACTAAATTCTAAAACAATAATCGGTCTGCCATTAATCACCGCCTGAGAGATAACCCGGCCATAACTCAGCCACTCTGTATGAGCCGCCTCGGCCACTTTTTGATCGTTAATGCGCAAAGCAATATGGTCAGCCTGAAGAGGCTGGATATTCACACCAATATCCGTAGCAAGAGCTTGCACTTTCGTGGCGAAATCTTGCACATTTTTTATCATTTCGAATGGTTGTAAATCGTTTGTTAACAAGGGATTGCTCATAATCATCTGTCTAAAAGGAAAGAAACAGACATATATTATCAGCAAGGGAGAAAAATTAGGAAATTTTACTTGTTATTATCTGTTAGAAGCTCTGTTTCCCTGATACTATAAATGCCATTTTATGAATCCAAATTAGATATGCATTCATTTCCATTAGAGTGGAAACTGGGCGTATTGCATAAATAACAATTCTCAGAATTGAAGGAAACGCGTGTGAATATCCAAACACTGATTAACGACAAAGTATCTCAGGCTCTCGAAGCCGCTGGCGCACCAGCAGGAAGCCCTGCTGCGGTCCGACAGTCAGCAAAACCACAATTCGGTGACTATCAGGCTAACGGCGTGATGGGCGTTGCAAAAAAACTCGGTACAAACCCGCGAGAATTTGCACAAAAAGTATTGGATGTTCTGGATCTTGACGGTATTGCCAGCAAAACTGAAATTGCCGGCCCGGGTTTTATCAATATCTTCCTGAGCGAAGAGTTTCTTGCTAAGCAAGCCGAACAGGCACTGGCAGACAGCCGTTTAGGTGTTGCACAGGAAGAGCAGAAAACCATCGTTGTTGACTACTCGGCGCCAAACGTAGCTAAAGAGATGCATGTAGGTCACCTTCGTTCAACTATTATCGGTGATGCTGTTGTCCGTACTCTTGAGTTTCAGGGTCACAAAGTAATCCGTGCTAACCACATCGGTGACTGGGGTACACAGTTCGGTATGCTTATCGCCAACCTAGAGCGTGTTCAGAATGAATCTGATGAAGTTTCTATGGAACTGGCGGATCTGGAAGCCTTCTACCGTGAGTCTAAGAAGTTCTACGACGAAGATGAAGATTTCGCAGCGAAAGCACGTAGCTACGTTGTAAAACTTCAGGGTGGTGATGAGTACTGCGCTGAGATGTGGAAGAAACTGGTTGATATCACCATGGTGCACAACCAGCGTAACTACGACCGCCTGAACGTTTCCCTGACCAACAAAGACGTTATGGGTGAGAGCATGTACAACGACATGCTGCCACCAATCATTGAAGACCTGAAAGCAAAAGGTATCTCTCAAGAAGATGACGGTGCTCAGGTAGTGTTCCTTGATGAATACAAAAACAAAGACGGCGAGCCTATGGGTGTCATCATCCAGAAGCGTGACGGCGGCTTCCTGTACACAACAACAGATATCGCTTGTGCTAAATATCGTTACGAAACACTAGGCGCAGACCGCGTGCTTTACTTTATCGATTCACGCCAGCACCAGCATCTGATGCAGGCATGGACCATCGTTCGTAAAGCGGGTTATGTACCGGAAGAGGTCACTCTTGAGCACCACGCATTCGGTATGATGCTGGGCAAAGACGGTCGTCCGTTTAAGACTCGTGCCGGTGGTACTGTTCGTCTTGCTGATCTGCTTGATGAAGCACAGGTTCGTGCCCAGAAGCTTATTGATAGCAAAAACCCTGAGCTGGATGCTGAAGAGAAAGAGAAAATCGCCACCACTGTTGCTATGGCGGCAGTTAAGTATGCTGACCTTTCTAAGCACCGTACTACAGACTACATCTTCGACTGGGATAACATGCTGGCATTTGAGGGCAACACAGCTCCTTACATGCAGTATGCTTACACTCGTGTAGCCTCTATCTTCGCCAAAGCGGGCATCTCTATGGATGATGTTGCCGGTGATATCAAGATCACTGACGAGAAAGAGAAAGGCCTTATCGCTAAACTACTTCAGTTTGAAGAAGCAGTTCAGATGGTTTCCCGTGAAGGTCAGCCTCACATTATGTGTAGCTACCTG
The DNA here is from genome assembly GCF_028201475.1 of Vibrio sp. SCSIO 43137. Classification (NCBI taxonomy): domain Bacteria; kingdom Pseudomonadati; phylum Pseudomonadota; class Gammaproteobacteria; order Vibrionales; family Vibrionaceae; genus Vibrio; species Vibrio sp. SCSIO 43137. The sequence goes on from NZ_CP116383.1 coordinate 2,226,236, forward strand.
TTTGAACTTGCCGGTCAGTTCTCAAGCTTCTACGAAGCTTGTCCAATCCTGAACAGCGATGACGAAACTGTTAAGCAGAGCCGCCTGAAACTGGCTGCACTGACAGCGAAGACCATAAAACAGGGTCTGTCACTTCTGGGTATAGAAACTCTGGAACGTATGTAATGCTAAAGAGCCCTGCGGGGCTCTTTTTTGTTGGGAGCAATTATGACATTTACTCTTCATCCACAGCTTGAAAAAGATACCACCCATATTGGTGACTTCCCTCTCTGCAAAGTGCTGTTAAGCAGAGATGACAGCGTTCCATGGCTAATACTGGTACCTAAAGTCGATAACCTGCGTGAACTCCACCATCTTCCGATGGAGCAACAGCAGCAGTTTCTAGTAGAAAGCCAGCAGATCAGTAAGGCGCTGGAAACCTTATTTAGTCCGGATAAGCTTAACCTTGGCGCTCTGGGTAATATGGTTCCGCAGCTGCATATTCACCATGTAGCGCGTTTTACTTCAGATATCGCGTGGCCGGGGCCAATCTGGGGAAGTGCTGCGGGACGCTATCGTGAAGAAGCAGAGCAAGCAAAACTGGCGAAGCAGATAGCAGAACAGCTAACAAAAGAGGGGCTTTTTCAGTCCGTTTAATTTAGTCATGCCGGAATAAAAAAAGCGCTGAATATTCAGCGCTTTTTGTCTATCAGGAGAATACCATTAAAGGTATACCATCATCTTGTACTGCTTTATAGCGAACCTGTCTGATATTCTTCTGCTTATCCAGATCAACGATACGGCTCAGTTGTCCTTTCTTAATCCAGAGCTCAAGCATGGCATCAACACCATCTTCAGAGAGGGCGAATTTCTTCGCCAACTCTTTACGCGATACGCAATCACATTCGAAGATATGTTGCTTTATCTGCTGAAGAATCAAACCAGCGCTACCTCCGCCATTGACTGCTTCTTACCTTCGCGCTTCAGAAGCTGATAGGTCGCTGTCCAGATAGCAAGGATTGCGACAATCCAGATGCCGCTGGTAGCAGGCTGCTCGGCCAAGTGCAGTGCATTGTGATAGAAAGCCGCAGCGGTATAGGCCAACACCATAGTGTAGCTGGCGATAAAGGCTGCAAACGGACGGCCAAACTCTTTCACATAGGCTCCCATTGCTGCTACGCAAGGCGTATAGAGCAGGATAAAGATCAGATAAGCAAATGCCGCATGACCGGAAATAAACTGAGCTTTCAGGTTACCGAAAATAGAGTTGTCGACACCCTGCTCTTCTGCAACGGCAGCGGAGTCAGACAGGTCACCAACTTCAATACCTAGTGGGTCACTGTAGCTCAGGCCAACCAGATTCTCAGGAATGGTCATTACCGCTTCTTCAAGGCTGGCAGCAAGGTCATACTCAGCGTCACCCTCCTCTTCGGATGCTGTTGAGTAAAGGCTGTTAAGAGTTCCTACTACCGCTTCCTTAGCGAAAATACCGGTAATAATACCAACTGTGGCCGGCCAGTTATCTTTCTCAACACCGATTGGCTCAAACACTGGCGTCACTACCTGAGCAGCACGGGACAATACAGAGTTCTCGCTGTCCTCATTACCAAAGGAACCATCCGTGCCCAGAGAGTTAAAGAAGCTCAGAATAGTTACAACAATAACGATAGTTCTGCCCGCCCCCATAACAAAGCGCTTCAGCTTCTGCCAGGTCTTGATCATCACGTTCTGCATAGTCGGGATTTCGTAATCCGGCATCTCCATGACCAGAGCATCACTTGAGCCCGGATAAAGGGTTCTCTTAAGCAGTAGACCAGTGATAACGGCAGCAAGAATACCAAGCAGGTAAAGAGCAAATACGATGTTCTGACCACTGTCCGGGAAGAAAGCTGCAGCAAACAGGGCGTATACCGGCAGACGGGCACCACAAGACATAAACGGAGCCATTGAAGCTGCCAGCTTACGCTCACGCTCCTGATCCAGAGTACGGGTCGCCATAATAGAAGGTACGTTACAGCCAAAACCAAGTACAAGGGGAACAAAGGCTTTGCCCGGCAGACCAATCTTCTGCATTACCTTATCAAGAACAAACGCTGCACGAGCCATGTAGCCGGAGCTTTCAAGAACGGCAAGGAAAAGATACAGGCAGGCAATAACAGGAATAAAGGTTGCCACTGTCTGGATACCACCACCAACACCATCAGCAAGCAGAGTGACCAGCCACACCGGAAGATGATCATCAAACAGATAGTGACCACCATCAACCAGGACAGCACCAACACTGATATCAAAGAAGTCGATAAAAGAGCTACCGATGTTAATAGAGAACATAAACATCAAGTACATAACCACAAAGAAGAAAGGCACGCCAATCCATTTATTAAGAACAAATTGGTCCGCTTTTTCTGTGAAACTGTGGCTTAACTTACCTTCTGATCTGCGGATATGTTTGAGCTCTTCATGGATAAAGGAGAACTTAGTATCGGCAACCTGAAGGTCAATATCGATATCCAGAGATGCACGGGTGCTCTTAATCAAATCACGATCCTGCTCCGGCATACCGTTAATAACCAGAGCATCATTTTCCAGTGAGCGAATCGCTAAGGCGCGGTTACAAACCGTCTCCTGACTCCATAACGGCGCCAGTTTCTCTATCGCTGATTCCAGCTCATCACCATAGTTCAGCTCCAGAGCGGACAATGCCACACCCTGTACCACTGTTTTATGCAGCTTCTCTTTAAAACGGACTACCTGACCTGAGTCTGTGGCAGACAAACTTAATACGGGACAACCTAAAGCCTTTTCAAGACCGGCTATATCAATAACTTGTCGCTCACGTTTCAGGGCGTCCATCTTGTTCAGAACCACAATCATTGGTCTGCCAAGTTCACGTAGCTGAAGCGTGGTATACAGGCTTCTTTCCAGACAGCTGGCATCAACAACGTTGATGATTAGGTCAGTAGGATGAGTAAGAACGGCGCGGGAAGCGATAGACTCATCTAGACTGTTGGCATCATTACCACTATCAAGGGCATAGATACCCGGCAAGTCAGTTAAAACAATTTGGTCACCGGCATGTGAGAATCGACCGGTTTTCTTTTCAACCGTTACACCAGGCCAGTTACCAACTTGTTGCTTAGCTCCCGTAAGGGCATTAAAAAGCGTTGTTTTACCGCTGTTCGGGTTACCGACAGTCAGTATATTATATTGAGTCGCCATTACTGAGCCTCCACTTCTATTTCCGCCGCAATATTACGACGCACCGCCAGAGAGACACCGCGGACTTCTACTTGTAGTGGATCACCCATAGGTGCTCTGCGTATAACGCGGATTTCAGTCTTAGGCAGCAATCCCATAACCATAATTTTTTTCTTTAAATCGGAAGAGAGACCGGTAAAAGAGACAACCTGCGCACTTTCCCCGTCTTTTAATTCTGTGAGTTTCATTTTTGCCTCTGACCACTATTTACCAATAATAACCATTAATATGTTAGGGATAATATCAATTCCGTATGGCTGTAAACTTGTCCTGAATCAATTTCCTAATTAAAAATCGTTTTCATTTACATTATTTATTAGCAAATTAACTATTTCACTGTAAACAAAATGTCCACAAGGAGGGAGTAACCTCAACTCTTTGTTATTTAACGATTTATTAAATATAGGCAAAATACTGAAGAGCAAAAGTGTGCTGTAGAAGAGCATAGAGCAGACGGCAAAAATGTAATTTTAGGCCTGCTCTGGTAACGGAAGGATTAGCTTTTGCCGTTCAGGCACTGGCTGAAGCGATTGCCCATATCGGCTAAAAACTCGAAATAAGCGGATGGTTTAACGGCTATTTTGGTCGCCAGAGGGTCCAGTTCGCCGATAGTGACCTGAGTGCCGCGGGTAACAGACTTTACGATCGAAGGTTTAAATTGCGGCTCGGTAAATACGCAACTGGCTTTTCCTGATCGCAACTCTGATTTGATCTGAATAATGGTTTTTGCCCCCGGCTTTCTTTCCGGTGACAAGGTAAAGTAACCCTGCTTATTCATTCTGAACTGGTCTTCAAAATAGCCATAGCCGTCATGGAACACGTAATAACCTTCAGACTTTAAGGGAGCCAGCTCTGCGGTAAGATCCGCCACCGTTTTGTCCAGCCCTTTTATAAACGCCTTATAGTTATTCTGATAAATTTCAGCGTGCTGCGGATCGACTTCTGCCAGCTTGTCAGTAATAACCTTTGCAGATTGTCCTGCCTGCAATGGCCCCAACCAGATATGCGGATCAATACTCTCGGCACCGTGATTGTGGCCTTCATGAGAACCTGCCTCTTCACCAAACTCACGGAAGGTAATCTTATCTGACGCTGAGAGTTGTAGCTGACTTTTCTGTTTAGCCATTACTTTAGGCAGAAACGATTCCAGCTCAGGCCCCAGCCAGATAACCAGATCAGCATCAACTACCTTACGGACATCAGAAGGTTTAAGGGCATAGTCATGAGGAGAAGCTGTCGAGTTAACCAGCAACTCCGGCTTAGTCACTCCCTGAGTAATCTCCAGTGTGATAAGCTGTAACGGCTTAATACTGGTCACAATATCAATGGCGTGCGCCGCGTGAGAAGAAAGCAGCAAAGAGAGTAACCCGCACACTATACGTTTCATTTTTTCTCCGGAAATTCAGACTTTATGGCCGGTTTGCGCATAAGACAGGCGAAACCACCGCATTCGCTATTCATTAGATACAGAATGTTATACTATAACAATTCACTTTGTAAATGAGATTTATTATGGCTTCGTTGGTGAGAATGTCAGATATCACCGTGACTTTTTCTGACAGGAATGTACTCAATAAAATCAGTCTGGACATAGAACCGGGAGAGATCACCACCATAATCGGCCCCAATGGCGCCGGAAAGTCTACCCTTATTAAGGTATTAATAGGTTTAGTCAAACCTGATTCCGGCAAGGTAGAGAAAAAGCAAAAGCTAACTATCGGATACGTGCCACAGAAGCTAAAACTAAATGATACTCTGCCCCTTCATGTTGACCGCTTTTTAAAACTGGCAGGAAAATACAGTCGGCAGGAAAGACTGGACGCCCTTCGAATGGTAGGTGCTGAGCATCTGCATAAGCACAATATGCATAAACTATCCGGTGGAGAAAGTCAGCGGGTGCTGCTTGCACGTGCCCTTCTTCTCCGGCCAGAACTGCTCGTACTGGATGAACCTGCACAAGGGGTGGATGTTCAGGGACAGATTGAACTCTATAACCTGATTGACTCAATACGTCATCGTTTTCAATGTGCGGTTTTAATGATCTCTCATGACCTGCACTTAGTGATGGCAAAAACCGACAAAGTGGTTTGTCTGAACCACCATATCTGCTGTTCAGGCGAACCGGAAACCATAGCCAAACATCCTTCTTACCTGGAACTGTTCAGTAATCAAAACAACAGCGCACTGGCATTTTATCATCACAACCATTCCGGACATCACGATCTCTCCGGTTATCCTGTAGAAGGAGAGAGCTGCGACTGTACAGAACATCAGGAAAACCACCAACATGATTGATATACTTCTTCCCGCTCTTTTTGCCGGCATCGGTCTTGCTATTATTGCCGGACCTCTGGGCTCCTTTGTAGTCTGGAGAAAGATGGCCTACTTTGGTGATACTCTTGCCCATGCATCGCTGTTGGGTTTAGCCCTCGGTTTTTTGCTTGACGTTAACCTCTATTTAGCACTGGTTGTTTGCTGTCTGGCGTTAGCATTAATACTGGTTGCTCTGCAAAAACAGCAAACGGTGGGAACGGATACCCTGCTCGGTATTCTGGCCCACAGTGCCCTCTCTCTTGGCTTAGTGGCGGTCAGTTTTCTCGACAATGTCAGAATCGACCTGATGAGCTACCTGTTTGGTGATCTGCTCTCTGTGTCCATTTCAGATATCTACTTTATCTATCTGGGGGTCATTATTGTCGGAGCCATTCTCTACTACTTCTGGCAACCGATGCTCTCGTCAACAGTGAGTGAAGAGCTGGCACTGGTAGAAGGGGTTAATGTCTCTCTTATCCGCCTGATCCTGATGATGCTGATCGGACTGGTTATTGCAGTAGGGATGAAATTTGTAGGGGCATTGATCATCACTTCACTACTGATTATTCCGGCCGCGACGGCACGAAAATTTTCTGCAACTCCGGAACAGATGGCCATTCTCTCCTCAGCTATCGGGACGGTTTCGGTAGTACTTGGGCTGGCCATGTCATGGCACTATGACACACCAACCGGCCCTTCCGTAGTAGTCAGTGCAGCCGCCCTGTTTATGTTGAGTCAGTTTAAGAAAACCGCATCTTAAGATTACTTAGGTTTATTTACTAAAGCTCCCTGACTGAGTGCCGATAAAGGGTTACTCAGTTAAGAGGCCTTTATGCAGTCAGACACCATCACACAAGCGGCAACACTACAAACAGCAGCAATTAACGAGCTGCAGTTTGGTAGTAATATTAATGCTGCAGTGGAGCAAAACCGCCGCGCCGATTTCGCGCTATTGCTGGCAATGTTCTCTGACGATGTACGTGAGACAACCTCTGTTGAAGAGATCACGGCAGAACAAGCCTCAGAACAAAACCTTCGGGACCAGCTAAACGTTCCTGCAGCGCGGACTCTACATTCTGATGCTGATAGCTATACACGCTCAGCCCAAATCGCCAACCAATTCCATCAAGGTGGTTTCCAGAGTGCCCAGTTGCAGATGGATCTTTGCCCTGATGCTCTTGCCTGTCATGCAGAGAACACTCACGGGCTGGGTGAAGAGGTATACCGAAACCTGTCATTCCATGCCCAGCGCTCTCTGTCTGAAAAGCCTAAAACCGTCGTCAATAACAGTAACCTCTATCAACAACTGGTTACCTCCGGCAGAACCGATACCATCTGTCGTAGTATCGCTTAGTTTACAGTTCCGCTGTTATATCCGTATCTCGTTACCGCCTCAACAAATATGCAACAGCTCCCGCAAATGTGAGATAGCCCAGCAAGTCTACATTTTTCCCCAGGGTAAATTAGCTTTTCATGATGGTTTTCACACCCGGCAGAATATTTTTCGACCAGTATAAATCTGAAAGGAAGAGCGTAGAGTAAGCAGAAACAAGGGGCAGTTGAATGGATATCAAGAACTCAGTCGTGCTGGTTACGTCGGCAGGAAGCGTATTAGGAAGCACCCTTGCCCGCCATTTTGCCACATTGGGTGCAAAAGTGATTGTCACCGACGAAGACAAGTTCGCCCTGGAACAAACTGTGAAACGTTGTCAGGAGTTTCCTCTCGCGCCGGTTTGCTACCCACTAGAAAACTGCTCATTCGACAATGTTCAAAAGTTGTTTGATGACGTAGAGTCTAGTCTTGATCGCAGCATAGATGTGGTTATCAACTACTGGCCGAGTCAGCCTTTCCCTTCTCTGGTCGGCAGCACCGATGAGAGAGAACTTTCCAGCACCATCAGTAAGCTTACCTGCCCGTTTTTCAGCTTTGGTCAGGCTGGTGCCGATCATATGAGAAACCAACAGAAAAACGGCGTGATTATAAATCTGGTCACCTATGAAGAGGAGACCAATACCGCAGGAATGGAAAACACCTCTACCCTGATCTCCGGGTTTACCAAAAGCTGGGCGAAAGAGTTACACCCTTTCAATATCCGTGTCGGCGGAGTTATCCCGACTCTTACGGATAAAAGCAAAGGTGAAAAAGATATCGAGCACTGGGCTCAATTACAGGACGAACTAATCCGTAGTACTGAATACATTATTGCTAACGAGTACTTCACCGGCAGAGTAATGGCAGCTTAGTTTTCGGCAACTTTTTGCTTCAGACAAAATAGAAAAGCCTCGCAAGTGCGAGGCTTTTATTACTTATGAGATAGTCGTGCTAGCGAAACAATCTCAAAACGTTCTCTTACTTTTTCTTAGCTGGCGCTTGGTCAGCTTTTTTCTTGATTACTGTAGTACCTTCAAACGTCTCACCTTCTACATATGGCTTACCGTAGTATGCCGCAGATAGAACGTCTTTCAGCTCAGTGATCAGTGGGTAACGTGGGTTCGCACCAGTACACTGGTCATCGAATGCTTCAACCGCTAGTTCATCAAGCTTAGCAAGGAAGTCAGACTCAGCAACACCAGCAGCCTGAATAGAAGCTGGGATGTCCAGATCTTTCTTCAGCTCGTCCAGCCATGCAAGCAGACGTTCGATCTTCTGAGCTGTACGGTCACCCGCCTGGCTCAGGCCTAGGTGGTCTGCTACTTCAGCGTAACGACGACGTGCCTGTGGACGGTCATACTGAGAGAATGCAGTTTGCTTAGTTGGGTTGTCGTTAGCGTTATAACGAACAACGTCAGAGATAAGCAGTGCGTTCGCAAGACCGTGTGGCAGGTGGAACTCAGCACCAAGTTTGTGAGCCATTGAGTGACATACACCAAGGAAGGCGTTAGCAAACGCGATACCGGCGATAGTCGCAGCATTGTGTACTTTCTCACGAGCGATTGGGTCGTTAGCACCATTCGCGTAGCTTGAAGGCAGGTACTCTTTTAGCATCTTAAGTGCTTGCAGAGCCTGACCGTCAGAGTATTCGTTAGCAAGAACAGAAACGTAAGCTTCAAGAGCGTGAGTTACTGCATCGTAACCACCAAACGCTGTCAGAGACTTAGGCATGTTCATTACCAGGTTTGCGTCTACGATAGCCATCTGAGGAGTCAGCTCGTAGTCAGCAAGTGGGTATTTAGCACCTGTCTTGTCGTCAGTAACAACGGCAAACGGAGTAACTTCAGAACCAGTACCAGATGTTGTAGTAACACATACCAGCTCAGCTTTCTGACCCATTTTAGGGAACTTGTAGATACGCTTACGGATGTCCATAAAGCGCATTGCCAGCTCTTCGAATGCTGTTTCTGGGTGCTCGTACATTACCCACATGATCTTAGCAGCATCCATCGGAGAACCACCACCAAGCGCAAGGATTACGTCAGGCTGGAAGCTCTGCATTTGAGCTGCACCTTTCTCAACAACAGACAGTGTTGGATCCGCTTCAACATCAAAGAATGTCTGAACTTCCATACCCTGTGCTTTCAGTAGGCTTACGATTTCGTCAGCATAGCCGTTGTTGAACAGGAAGCGGTCAGTAACAAGGAACGCACGTTTCTTACCTTCAAGGTCGCCAAGAGCAATCGGAAGGCTACCACGACGGAAGTAGATTGACTTAGGTAGTTTATGCCACAACATGTTTTCAGCTCGCTTAGCAACAGTTTTCTTGTTGATCAGGTGTTTAGGACCTACGTTTTCAGAGATAGAGTTACCACCCCAAGAACCACAACCCAGCGTCAGAGATGGCGCTACGTTAAAGTTATAAAGGTCACCGATACCACCGTGAGTTGTCGGGATGTTTACCAGAATACGTGCAGTCTTCAGACGGTCACCGAAGTAACGGATACGATCTGCGTTTACGTCCTGGTTAGTGTACAGGCCAGATGTGTGACCGATACCACCGATTTCAACCATCTTAACTGCCTGGTCAACTGCGTTTTCGAAAGAAGACGCACGGAACATACCAAGAGTCGGAGAGAGTTTCTCGTGAGCAAACTCATCGTCGTAAGAAACTTCACCAAGACCTTCACCAACAAGGATCTTAGTATCAGCAGGAACTTTAACACCCGCCATTTCAGCGATAGCTGTTGCTGGCTGACCAACGATTTTCGCGTTTAGTGCGCCGTCGATAAGCAGAACTTTACGAACCTTGTTCGCTTCAGCTTTAGAAAGAACATAACCTTTGTGAGAAGCAAAACGCTCTTTCACTTCGTCATACACTTCGTCCATAACGATTACAGCCTGCTCAGAAGCACACACTACACCGTTATCGAAAGTCTTAGACATAAGAACAGAAGCTACCGCACGTTTAACGTCAGCAGTGTCATCGATAACGACAGGAACGTTACCTGCACCTACACCGATAGCCGGCTTACCAGAAGAGTATGCCGCTTTAACCATGCCCGGACCACCAGTCGCAAGGATAAGAGCAATACCGTCGTGCTTCATAAGAGCGTTAGACAACTCAACTGAAGGCTGGTCAATCCAACCAATGATGTCTTTAGGAGCACCTGCCGCAACTGCTGCGTCAAGAACCAGTTTAGCTGCATCGTTAGTTGAGTTTTTCGCACGTGGGTGTGGCGAGAAGATGATACCGTTACGTGTCTTAAGTGAGATAAGAGACTTAAAGATAGCTGTTGAAGTCGGGTTAGTAGTCGGAACGATACCACAGATAATACCTACAGGTTCTGCGATAGTCATTGTGCCCAGACTTTCGTCTTCATCCAAAATGCCACAAGTCTTTTCGTCTTTATACTTGTTATAGATAAACTCAGATGCGAAGTGGTTTTTGATAACCTTATCTTCCACGATACCCATGCCAGATTCTTCAACCGCTTGTTGCGCCAGAGGAATACGAGCTTGGTTAGCCGCCAGTGAAGCTGCACGGAAGATCTTGTCAACTTGCTCCTGAGAGTAAGTAGCAAACTCTTCCTGAGCCGCTTTAACGCGAGCTACAAGAGCATCTAGTTCAGCCAGATTAGTTACAGGCATAATGTTTCTCCAATAATTTAAAATTTAAAAACTCTTTAGTAAGGCTATGGATTTCTTATCTTTGTTCACAGTGTTCACAACTACGTCACATTTTGTAAGAAGGCTACATACTTAGTAAATTGCTTTCAGGACTGAGTATATTATTTCATTCTGTGAAAAATATTGACCCAGATCAGTTCTGAAAATTTATTTACCTACAACTGGGTATGCAATCGTTTATAGTTAAGCTATCTTTTTGTTTTTATTATATTTAATCCAACATTGATTTTTCTATCAATGGTTCTGAAATTTCTTAAATAATTCACTTAATCATTTCAGTCGTGTAAAAAAATTACAAAAAGAACAAAAAAAGCTCAATTGAAATAATTTTACGTGCTACACGCAGTATATCGTTTGTTACCAGCTTCACCACCTGAAGCGCTTTTTTTTAGCAAAAGTGTGCTCTTAGTAACAAGTTGAAATATATATTGTACTTTTTCTCTACAATCGGGTTTGATCAGTTCTGAAATGAACGAAAAGAAAAGCCGTTTATGAGGGAAACCCGGTTTAGCCATAATCCTCCTCAACAGCCAGTCAGGAAAATATGAAAGATCAGACTTTAAAACATAAGACATACGTCATTATATTTGGCACGCACACACCACAGGGCAAGGCCTTCGACCTATTCTTAATTGTGGCAATATTGGCTTCTCTGGTAGTACTAATTCTAGATTCTATCCCTTCACTGCCGGTGGAATGGTCAGATACATTCCGCTATATGGAGTACGGATTTACCCTGCTATTTACCATAGAATATCTGGTGAGATTATGGTGCTCACCTAAGCCGACGGCCTATATAAAAAGCTTCTACGGAGTGGTCGATTTTCTCTCTATTTTGCCTACCTACCTAACCATATTATTCCCTACTGCAAACTACATGGCAGTGATCAGACTACTGCGGGTTTTACGTATTTTTCGCATTCTGAAACTTGTAAGATACTTACAAGACTCAAACATACTACTGCGCTCAATCCTGAGTTCCAAACGTAAAATCCTGATCTTTTTTAGCACCGTAGCCATACTGGTTACCATCTTTGGCTCACTTATCTATGTAATTGAGGGACCAGAGAACGGTTTTACCAGTATTCCCATCAGTATTTACTGGGCCATCGTGACGATTACCACTGTGGGATACGGTGATCTGGTGCCACAAACCATGCTGGGAAAAGGCATAGCTTCTATGACCATGTTGCTGGGTTATTCCATACTGGCGGTGCCGACCGGCATAATTACTGCCGAACTGCAAAATGAGATGTCATCACATAAGGATTTGGTAAAGTGCCCCAACTGCATGAAGAACGGCCACGAGGCGGATGCCATGCACTGCAAACATTGTGGCAGTGCGTTGGCAGATCCCGACAACCGTGTGGTGCCGGTTGCCGGAAAGGAAGATTAATCGCACAGCCCGGCAGGTTAACTGAGACAGAATTAAAGCTTAGTTATTCTAACTTTGATACACACGACGCGTAATGGGCACTTGCGGCGTTTGCTGCCGGAGAGTTACATACAGCAAAATCGTCCGGTAAATCTAACTCTATGTATAGTATCCGGTAGTGATCTTGTAATGGCGCCTCACCAAATAGTGTCGCAGAAAAGTAGCCCGGGTCATTAGGCCAGCCAAAATCGACACCATTACGAGTTACATTGAGCGCAAACAACTCTTCTATTGTCGCTCTTCTCCAGTTTGACTGACCGGCAAAGTTCAGGGCGGACAACTTTTTACACCAACGATCATATTGTCCGCCAACTCCTGCATCAGCATCATTGCCGTCTCCGGGAAGTGTTACATTTTCTCCATCCTGACGAAACAAGGCAAAACGTCCGGTTGGGTTGGTGTTTTGCCAGTCGAACGCATAACTGTCGCCGCTGTTTGTCGCATTATGCTGTTCTATGTAGCCCAACTCAGCCATAACAACATCGGACGGAGTACTAGTGAACCACTTGGTCTTATTGTCATCAGGGTCAACAACTTCTCTGATTTTCAGGCAGTTTCCCGCCGCATTGTTCAGGTCTGTATCGTTAATACCTCCGTTGGGTCCTGTATCCAGAAAATTCCCCAATTGATGGCCACAAACCATTGACTGTCTGACTGTCAGGCTAACTTCATCACTGGTAATACCGTCTAGGTTAGCAGTTATCTTTGTCACCCCTACTCCTTTAGGTCTGGCGAGTCCCTCAGGAGTAAAACTGGCGACATTCGGTGTCACCATATTCCAGTTCACCAATCCGCTAATATCAGCTTCAGTACCATCATCGTATTTACCTATTGCCGTATACTGAACCGGAAATGAAGTAAGGGTAGTTCTGGGGGTAACATCTATGTAAAAAAGCTTTGCTGCGGAGCTCGCAGGCTGCTTTATATTCTCACCGGCAGTAAATACCCCCTCCGATTCGCAACCAAACAAAACCATCACTGAAAAAGTAAGTAAAAATGCTGATTTATTAGAGAAATACATAACGAACTACTACACCTACTGTTGATACTTAAATGAAGATAGCGTTACTTCTACCCGACGGTTTTTCGCTCTACCCTCTGCTGTTGCATTGCTGGCCACAGGATCCAACTCGCCTTTGCCACTAAGGTTCATCTGACCTATTCTTCCTCCCAGTTCCAGAAGTTCAGCGGCAACAGCGCTGGCACGCCGCTCTGACAGTTTTTGGTTATAGACTTCTGTACCTGTGGCATCAGCATGACCAACGATAAGTACGCGGGCCTGAGGATAGGACACCAAGGTTGATGCAATAGGCTTCAAACCTTGTTTAAAGGCGTCACTCACATGGGTTGAATCTGTATCAAAACAGTACTCTTCACCCAACGTCAGTGAAGAAAATGTATAAATTTTTGGTACCACAAGCTCTTTATTTACTAATGGTTCTGCCGGTTCAACTGGCCTCACATCAATAATTGCTTCGGTTTTCTCGGCCGGTACTTCAGCGGTGAGCTCGATCGTTTCAGGTACTTCTTCTGTCTTAGTGATAATTGAAGAGGGCTGACCAAACCGGTAAGTTAAGTTGAACATCAGAGCATAGTTGTCGTACTTGCCGGTTTCAGAACGACCAATACTGTCAACATACTGATACCCGGCCGACAGGTGAATGTTTTCATCAAACCGATAGCCCACTCCGGCTTCCGCTACTGGCGAGATTCCCCTTGCCTTTAGCTTTGCTCTGTTCGGCTGCGATTTTTCCAGCGTCCAGTATGACGCCCCCAACCGGCCATACAGGCTCCAGTCATCTTTAAAATACCAGTCATAACGGGCAGCGGTATCAAAGAACCAAGTGTTCACATCAACAGCCCCCCAACCCTCTCTGCTTGCTCTGTTAGAGTGATAGCTATAGCCGACATCCCAGCTCCACTCGGGGGAAAACTGTAGCCCGCCGGAGATTCCCCAGACACCACCACTAGGGTCTGTATGCGGAAAGGCATCGTCGTTAGCCCACTGATAACCGGTTTTTAACGTCATAAATGCCTGAGGATCCCCGTCAGTGACTGCGCAGACAGCAGAAACGGGCCAGCTTAGCGTCACTACCAACAGTTTTAATGAGACTTTCATTTCTATAACTCCATAAATAGAACGGCCACACCTTAAGATGTAAGTCCGCTGCTTTGTTAGCACAGGCAAACAATCTTGTTAGTTGGTGCTAATTGGTCAGCAATTTGAATGGAGTGAACCCATATGTAGGGCAGAGAGGATTTTACAGTAATAAAAAAAGGTCAGTAATTACTTACTGACCTTTACAATATGAGTTAGTGAGGTGTTATTTCTCTTCAAGGATAATACGCAATGTACGACGTAACGGCTCTGCCGCTCCCCATAACAGCTGATCACCGACAGTGAATGCATTCAGGAAGTCATTACCCATGCTCATCTTACGCAGACGACCGACAGGTACAGACAGAGTACCGGTAACCACTGCCGGGCTCAGTTCCTGAGCAGTAATGTCGCGCTCATTCGGAATAACCTTAACCCACTCATTGTGCGAGGCGATAATATCTTCGATCTCATCCATCGGCACATCTTGCTTAAGTTTGATGGTCAGTGCCTGAGAATGACAGCGCATAGCACCGATACGTACACAAGTACCATCGATAGGCACAGGGTTATCCTGAAGGCCAAGAATCTTGTTGGTTTCTACGGTGGCTTTCCACTCTTCCTTGCTCTGACCATTATCGCGCTTCACATCTATCCACGGAATTAGAGAGCCAGCCAGTGGCACGCCGAACTGATCTGTCGGGAATTCAGAAGAACGGATGGTTTCTGCGACTTTCTTATCGATATCCAGAATAGAACTAGAAGGGTCAGCCAGCTCAGTGGCCACCGACTCTTTGATTACGCCCATCTGAGAGATAAGCTCGCGCATGTTTTTCGCGCCCGCACCGGAAGCGGCCTGATAGGTCATAGCACTCATCCACTCCACCAGCCCTTTCTCATAAAGGCCGCCCAGCCCCATCAACATAAGGCTTACAGTACAGTTACCGCCAACAAAAGTATCAGTGCCCGAGGCAATACCCTGTTGAATCTGCGCAAGGTTAACCGGGTCAAGAGTGATAATGGCGTTGTCTTTCATACGCAGCGTTGATGCTGCATCAATCCAGTAGCCTTTCCAACCAGCCTGTTTCAGAGCCGGATATACCTTCTCGGTATAGCTGCCGCCCTGACAGGTGATCACGGCATCAAGCTGTTTTAAGCTTTCGATATCAAATGCGTCTTGCAGCATTCCGGCCTCTTTGCCGAAGTTGGGAGCAGGAATGCCCACCTGAGATGTGCTGTAAAATACAGGTTCAATATGGTCGAAATCTCTCTCTTCCACCATTCTCTGCATCAGTACGGAACCAACCATACCGCGCCAACCAACTAAACCTACTCTCATCATTTGATACGCTCCCTGTGATTTAAAAAATTAACCCCTCCATCTTTAATGATTTCCGTCACAGAAAACAAGCTTTTTTTGACTCTTATTACTAAAAAAATCACTAAAGCACTATTTATATAAAAAAGGCGGCTGAAGAGCCGCCCGTTAAAGGTCTGATGACTATTGGTTTCTAACTAACCTCGGTTTCGCACCAACTGATCTTTCAGATTTGGCGGAGTCCCTTTGATGGTGAGCGTATCGGTTTCCGGATCGTAAAAGATACGCTCACCCAGTAACATACTGTCAAAATTAATGCTCAGGCCGCCACCGGCACCGACATATTTCGTCAGTTTTCTGACTGTTGTACGATCAGCAGGGAAGCTCTCTTCCAGTTCGTAACCACGCTCTTGTGTGTAATCCATAAAGCTGGTGCCGTCACTGCTTTGCGGAAGCTCACCGGAAAGCTCTTTTACTTCTACTTCTTCATTAGCTTTCAACTGCTCGCTACAGTAGTCAAATACCTGCTTTTTGTACTCGTTAGTTTCCTGCTTATCCAACTGAGCATCAGTACAAAAATCGTCTACAGCCTGCATCAATACAAGGTTTTGCTGCTTTGAATCCAGTCCTACTTCAGCCTGCAGAAAGTCTAAGAAGAAGTCGGCAACCTTACGCCCTACTCTTCCCTTAATGTAGGTCAGGTAGCGATTTGAGTCTGAATCTGTCTCATAAGCAGACAAATCTATTCTTGCCGCAATATCCATTTTGCTGATGTCCAGATAGTCCGTAGCGCTGATATCCAGGCGCTCGGTTACTTTCAGGCTCTGGTTAGAAGGGAGCAGTGCAATAAACAGATAATCCGTCGCAAGGGACTGATATTCCGCTAAAACCAAAATGCCTTCATCGGCAAACGGGTATTTGGAGAGCTCATCTTTGAGCCTTCCTGCACAATTTTGAGAAAAATCGTAAAAATTTTGCCCGCCTTGGCGAACTTCTTGCAACCAGTTTTGAAAATCACTGTCAGATTTAAACGATCCAAAGCCCTTACCCGCTTTGGCATTAAAAACACGATGAAGCTCTGAAACGAGATCTTGTGAAAAATCATCATTTTCAAGGGCTTCAGAACGAAAGTTTACGATAAGTTCGTCTTGATCATTTTTTGTTAACTGATGCAAGATAACGTTAGAAAGATTCATACTCATAGCGAATAAATTGTTGTTCAGGTTTCAGTTGTGAGGGAGAGTAGGTTATCATAAGCCGCTTTCACTATCATTAATATAGAGTCACTATGCCAATTACATCGAAATACAGTAATGACCAAATCGAACTTATCCTTTCAGAAATCTCGGCAGTACTGGATAAACATGGCGCAAATTCCGAACTTACCCTGATGATTGCAGGGAACATGGCAACGAACGTACTCAACGACAATGTACCGGCGACACAAAGGAAAGCCATTGCCGAAAAATTTGCAGAAGCGCTGCTTTCCTCTCTTGAAGAGAGTAAGACTCACTAACTAAAGAACAAGAACGAAAAGTAAATGGTAGATAGCGGAAATACATACGGCGAACGCGTTTCACGCCTGGTAAGTTGGGGACACTGGTTCACCTTCTTTAACATCGTTGCAGCGATGCTTATTGGTACCCGGTATATAACACAGTCTCCATGGCCGGAAACTATGCTGGGGCAGTGCTATTTAGTTCTGTCGTGGCTGGGGCATTTCAGTTTTCTGATTTTCGCTCTCTACCTGCTTATTTTATTCCCACTGACCTTTGTCATTCCATCCAGAAAGCTCTTTAGGTTTGTTGCCGTCTGCTTTGCCACTGTCGGTCTTACCCTGTTACTACTTGATACGCAGGCTTATCAGCAAGTAGGTCTGCACCTGAATCCATCAGTATGGGAGCTGTTACTGGAGAAAGATCAGAGCAATATCGCCACCGAGCTTCAGCAGTTATTTATTGTGCTGCCGGTCATCTTCCTTTTGCAGCTTGGCCTGTCAGAGTGGATATGGCGCAAGCAACGTAAGCTGACGAAT
This sequence comes from Vibrio sp. SCSIO 43137, assembly GCF_028201475.1. Taxonomy (NCBI): domain Bacteria; kingdom Pseudomonadati; phylum Pseudomonadota; class Gammaproteobacteria; order Vibrionales; family Vibrionaceae; genus Vibrio; species Vibrio sp. SCSIO 43137. The sequence goes on from NZ_CP116383.1 coordinate 2,243,734, forward strand.
AAGCGCGTCGGTCGTACCATCACCTCTGTATTTTTTATCAGCTTTATCTCCAGCCACCTAATCTATATGTGGGCTGACGTTGCTTTTTATAATCCGGTCACCATTCAGAAAGCTAACTTCCCGCTCTCTTACCCGATGACCGCTAAGTCATTTATGCAAAAACACGGCTTGCTAGACAGAGAAGAGTTTATTCAGCGTAGAAAAGAGAACGACAAAAACCTGATCAACCTGATGAACTACCCAATCGAGCCGCTCACAATCGATAGCCGTAGTAAAGATTTCAACGTTGTTATGGTCATGGTGAACAACCTGCGTGCCGATGCCCTGAATCAGGAAAATATGCCTTTAACGGCGCAATTTGCCGCACAGCATATGAACTACACCAACCACTACAGCTCAGGTAACAACGAAAGCAGTATACTAGGCCTGTTTTACGGTATTCCTAACAGCTATCAGAGCAGCATCCGTGCTCAGGGCATTACTCCGCTAATGGTTGATACATTAAAAGCTCAGGGATACAACTTTAGCTTGTTTAGTGCTGACAGCTTTGAAAACAGCAGCTATGGTTCTCTTATTTTTAATGGCATCAACTTAGCTCTTGCAGGAAAAGAACAAGAAAATAGTGAACAGGAACCCAGTGACCAACAATCTGTAACCAACTGGAAAAACTGGCTTGAGAACAATAGCAGTGATCCTTGGTTTAGCTATATTGAACTCTCTACTCTGGAGAATTTCGAGAATGAAGAGAGCAAAGAGAGTGCTGGCACAGCTGAACAACGTCTGCGCAAAGCCTACGACAACGCGACCGTTAAAGTGGATGCCGTAATCGGACAAATCTTTGATGAGCTGACTCAGAGAGAGTTACTGGAAAATACTGTTGTTATTATCACTTCAAACCATGGCACTGAGTTTAACGAAACCAACAGCAACACATGGGGCTCAGGTACGAACTACAGCCGATACCAACTAAACGTTCCGTTTGTGATGCACTGGCCGGGCAAAGAACCTCAACAGTTTGATAATCAGTCCAGCCACTTTGATCTTTCTGTCACTCTTATGCAAGAGCTGCTTGGTGTTTCATCCAACCCAGTGGATTTCAGCAGTGGTAAGAGCCTGTTCGATACTCAGAAGCGCAAATGGGTACTGGCGGGCAACAACACCCAGATTGCTATGATTACCGACACCACCACCACAGTGGTGGACAAGTTTGGTAATTACAAAGTGTATGACAACAGCTATAAGCGTCAGAAGAAGTCGAAAACTAAGCTGTCTATCCTGATGCAAGGCTTGTCAGAACTGAAGCGATTTTATAGCAGAGATGCAGATTAAAGTAGATTAACCCTTTGATTTACATTAAACTATATTGCATATCCGGGATGTAGCTCAGCTTGGTAGAGCACTGCGCTGGGGGCGCAGTGGTCGCACGTTCAAATCGTGTCATCCCGACCAAAACTAGGTTAAATCGATAGATATCAATCGGTTAGCCACCTCAAGCATTCTCATTGTGGTACATAGCTGTGGTACAACTGAGGATACACGATATGTTTTTAATACGTCGTGGTGATATATACTGGTATCAGAGAAGAATACCAAAGCATAGTAAGCCCCACTTTCGGGGCGTCCACATTAAGAAGTCTCTTGGCACCAAAGACAAACGAGAAGCTACCCGCTTGGCTCGTCTCCTTGCATCTGAGCATGACATCATCTTTGAAAAGCATAAGCTTGAAGCTCTTCATCAGGAACGGACTCAAAGCAAGGCTGAAGAGTTGGAGCGTCTGGCTCACATAGAGCGTCTAAACTCGTTAACTCTTGTTCAAACCGACAGTATTACCGTCAGCATTACCACAGGTAAACCCAAGGTACAGGAAGTCCCTGCGTCTACAGCTGACCAAATGCCTTCCGAGGCTGTTATAACGTCTCCTACCCCTACTATTCCCCCCATAACCCCTACAGAACAGAGTAAGGAGCCCAGCAACAAGCTATCAGAGTGTGTCAAAGAGTTCCTTCATTTCAAGGAAGCGAACCAGCTACACCCGAAGACACTCCTTCGTTATCAGACCAGTCTACAACTAGCAGTATTGATACTTGGTGATAAGCCTATAGACAGCTACAAGAGACCGGATGCACTGACGTTAAGAGACAAGATGTTGAGGCTTCCGTCTAACCTACAGAAGATACGTAAGTACAGGGGCAAGAGCATTGACGAGATACTAGCCTTTAACGACAAGCCTCGCTCAGTGGCTACAGCTAACTATGCTCTGTCAGACATAACAGGCTTCTTTGATTGGTGTGTCTTAAACGAACTGACAGAGAAGAATGTATTCCTGAAGATCGCAGCGAAGCAGAAGGTTAAAGCCAGTGAACAACGTAAGGTATTCACAGATCGTGACCTATCAAAGCTCTTCGACCAGCCTTTCTATAAAGGACAGAAGCCATACCATAAGCACTATTACTGGTTACCACTTCTTGCTTTGTACACTGGCGCGCGCATGAATGAACTATGTCAGCTATACAAGAATGATATCAGGGAAACGGAGGGGATCTGGACGATTACCTTCACGGATGAACGAGAAGACCAGCGCTTGAAGAACAAGAGCTCATACCGGACTATACCTATCCATAGTAAGCTTATAAAGCTTGGTTTCATCGAGTATGTCCAATCAATCAAAAGTCCACGCCTATTCTCTGAACTGAAGCTGAACAGAGACGGATATCAAAAGGAGGCTAGTAGATGGTTTCAGCGCCTCAGAAACACAGCATTACCTGATGCAAAGGAAGATGGAAAGACATTCCATTCATTCAGACATACCGTAGCAGATTGTCTTAAACAGCAAGGAATCTCTAAATCGTTTACCGCTGCGATACTCGGTCATAGCGAAGAGAATGAAACATACGGGCGATATGGCAAGGATTACTTAACAACGACGCTTAAGCCCGTCATCGAGAAGCTGTCATTCGAACTTGAGGTTATACCGTGGCAGTTGGTATAAGGCAGGGTAACGTAGATCTTTAATTAGCTTTCACTAATACATAAAGGATAGCAGCCAAGCGCACATACATTCAGGGATAGACTAGGCATAAGAAGCGCTAGCCCATCTAGAAGCATTCACATAGGGAGAGAGACAGACAGGCTTATACCTTCCGTTTCCCTACCCTCTGCTATGTTGTCAACGGACTTAGTGCCAACCTTCCCAAGCTGATACATCATCCTTCGTGACGTTGAATCCCGTGTCACCTTCACTATCAGATACTCCGGCACTTACCCAACCATTAGCATCAACAGGGACATCGATCTGACTCGCAAGCTCTGTACATACTGCGCGAAAGTCTGCGCCCGTCTGGCTATCCTCAGTCCATCGTGGGTCTGACATAACGCTCATAATGGTATCCTCAGTGACTTCTTCCGGCTCAACACCTGTCAGCTCTGCCACAAGAGACGGATTATCTCGCAGCTCTTGTTGGAATGCAGGGTCATAGAACGCATCAGCGCCATTGAGTAAGGTCTGCTGCTGTTCACCTGAGCTATACCATCCGTGGCTGTTACTTTGAGCGAATGTAGGGTTATTAGTCATACCTTGCTCCATAGCTTGTTCTACTTCCTGACGATAGATGAGACCGTCTTCGTAGATACTCTGATACAAGGGGTTGTTAATGGCGGCTTCTAGTTCTGCTCCGTTACGAATGACTAGCTTGTGTGTCTGAGTTGGTTTAACTTTATTGTCCAATAGTGTGTTCTCCTTGGGTTTGTTTGCTTTCAGTTGTCTTGATGTCCGTCTCCTTGATTAAAGACGCATTAGATACGATTACATCCACATACTCGTTGAAGCTCATGTGTGTTCCGTCAGCTTGGATAGTCACACCGAAGGATGCATCGTGATAGCAGGCCTTAACATGAGCTACTAGGTTCGCTTGTTGCGTATTCATATACGTATTCATTTAGTTGATTACCGTGATGTCTGTTGATTGTGGGAAGTGACGCTCTTGCATTCGCAGTCTGCGCCACTGTTGCTTCTGACCTTCTGTTGCGGGTGATGTACTGGTTACTATCATGCTACAAGCTCCGTTGGTTCATAGACCTTATTGAGCCTGCCATTCAGGCAACTCCTGATTAAGATATCCTCTACCTCTTTACGCGGTAACCGGAAGAAAGAAGCAACGTCTTCGATGCTGTCACCTTCACAGAAACGATACATGACTAGCTCAGATTCGTAGTACATCATACGGAAGGCTCCTTTCTTGCCTGCGCATCAGCTTCTAAAGCGTTCTCATAATGTTTCAGCAGAATCTCTAATAACTCTTCACGCGGTATCTTGTGGATAGTGGCAGTAAGACCAATGCTACGACCAAGCAGTAATCCTTCAAAAAGTTTTGCCTCATTGCTCATACTCCGACGACGAGCAAGCTCATAGAATACTGTCGTTTCATTGTTCATTTAGTTCCCTCCGATACTTCAAGTGATTTAAAAGAAGATGCAAGGGTCATTTCAAGGGTGGATACCGCGTGAGTGAAGCGTGTTAGCATCTGATTGACTGCTTCTATCGCCTGAAGGTCAATGGCATCTCCTGCCCTCAGTTCTCCTTTAAGAGTCTGTTCTGTTAACCATGCCGCGACTTGAGACAGCTTGGGGAAGAACCGAATGCCTTCTTTACGAATCTCTCCGGTTTGTTTATCGACGCCTTTCTTACGATAGACAATGTATTGGTACTGGTCTGCTCCTAAGAACAGGGTTTCATTTAATGGAAGTATAGTGTTTACCTCTTGTGAGTAGTCTCTTCAGAACCCGACATCCATTCAGCCCCAAGTAGCCCACTATAAAAGCAAGCTGAACGGTGAACTGAAGAGACTAGTCAGAAGATGACTTGGTTGATGAATGCAGCCGTCGAACTGCGTATGTTTGTGTTGATAGACAGAAGAAAGGAACTGCTTATTGTCGAACTTTCAGTCTGTCGTGAAGCCTGAAGTATCTCGATTTGTCTGACATTATGTAGACAGGTGTGCAGATACTTTGTGTATGGCATTAGGTGATGTTTATATCTGCTGATACAGAACCATTGAACTTAATGTAGGAACTTTAAGAATCTAAATGTTTATCTTAATGTTTGGGCATAATGTTCTTATAGGTGGCCTTAATTACATTTGATTAACAACCAATTGCTAACCAATTGATTTTAATAGCGAATATTTAAACCAGCGTTAACGAGTGTCGTTATTGCTATGGAAGGGTTGTTCTTAATACGGGGTCAATTGATTTGAATAGGTAAACACTGGGTAGCTGGCGAGCTATCAGTGAGAGCGCCAATGATATGGCAGAGTAAACAAGACAACTCATACCCTACGTTTACCCTACCTGCCGCTTATGCTTCTTGCTGTTATTGAACACCAGCCTTCTTCTTGGTTCTCTGAACAGTGCTCAGTGATACACCTAGCTTCTCAGCAGTCTTACGCATTGATGTTCCGGTGTTTAACTCTTCGATGATAGCAGCTTCGTCCACCGTCTTCTTCCTTCCTTTATATACGCCTTTGGCCTTGGCTTTGGCGATACCCTCTAGCTGACGCTGCTTTATCATAGACCGTTCAAACTCAGCAACAGCTCCTAGTATGTTCAACATCATGTCTGCAATAGAGTCTTCTCGACCACCGGCAAACTCAAGCTTCTCCTTATGGAAACGAACGGTTATACCCTGCTTTGTCCAGCCTTTAACTAAGTCCCTTAGATCTTGAAGGTTGCGAGCAAGGCGGTCGATGCTATGGACATGGATTGTGTCGTGTTCCCGTGCGTACCTCTTTAACTCTTCCAGTTCAGGTCTGCTCTTCGTAACACCGGAGCACTTGTCTTCGAACACCCTATCAAACTGGATACCCGTGTCTGCAAGCTGTCGTTCTGTATTCTGCTCTACGCTTGATACCCGCATGTAAGCGATATGATTACCTTTACGGGAAGCCCCTTCAATCTCTTCGCACTGCTCTCGTGTATTCATTAAGCTCACTTCTGCATCATGAACACATGCAGATAGGACGGCACAACGGTCTTTAAATGTATCGCGATTAAACCTATCAGCCGTGAGCCTACAAAACTTATAAGTAACACTCTTATCTCCTAACGCCCGAATATCTCGCTCTAATCTCGCGACCTCTCTTTGTCCATCCTTGGCTGTACAACCTGAGTTAGCGATGTCTAATACTTTCTTTGCTAGTGGCGTTAGTGCTTGTTTACTCATATTCTGCATCCATTTTGTATTCATTAGGCTCTAGAGGCTGGAGATTATCTGTATTCATAATGCAATGTCAACTCTTTTGACTACGATTTATGTATTCAACTCACTGTTATCACTAGGGTATACCTAATTGAATACACTCATTGCTCTATTGGTTAGTTCGTTACCAGACGTGATGACCACATCTAGAAGAAGGTAAGGGTATCAGCGGAAGAAGCAGAAGCTCGGTCATTAATATCTGTATTGGTCTTGGTTCCTGCTACCTTCGGTCTACCGATCTGAGTGGGGGCAAGGAGTACTATCCAGATTACTTCGGGCTTAGCGGGCTCCCCCTATAGGTGGCCTTAAATCATTCCAGTTTTATTCCGTCCCTGCGGAAAGCTATTTATTAGTACACCTGATTTATAAAAAGTAAGGTATGTGGTCAACTTTGCAGGGGGTATGGGGGAAAACCAAGAAGACCATCATATATAAATGGCCTCTCAAGTTTGTTCAGAGAAATGTTTCTGATTATTTTTCGCTCAACAATCCCTCTTCTTTCAGTGTATTGAGAAGCTCGTCAACATCACGCATCAGCAATTCATGGTCTTGCTTAATCTGTGCCGCGTAAATTATTAAACTCTCTTCATGTGCCTTGGCTTGCATCAAATGCGTTTCACTCGCTGTTTCTTGCCAAATCTTATGTGCAAACTCGTACTTGCTTAGCAACTCGTTGTTCATACGGTAAGAGTCTAATGTTCCTTTCGCTTGCACGTATGCCCTAACGATCTGACTTCGTAGTTTATGGTTCTTCACTCGACCTATAAGAAAGCTATTTCCGTGAAAAGCACTAAAGTAGTCATGAGAGACGGTAAAAAAGAACCGAAATGCCTCCCCCTCTTTAAGCTCAGCAACTTGAACACCAATTGCTTTGTTGTATCTTTCTATGAGCGCACTCATTTCGTCATGAATCGCTTGCAGCACTCCTTGGACAAGTAAGTCTTCAGCTTTTTCTGCCTGTTTCCCTTGATACCAAAATGTTAACAAAGACGCTATTAGCGTGCAGCCTCCACCAATTAACGCTCCAATCAACCCTGTCACCTCCGGACTCAATGACTGCTCTGCTATTGTCGTTATTTCTGTAGTCATAACACCTCCCTTAGACTAGTAAACCACATATAAAAAAGGCACGGACGCACCATGCCATTTTGTTATCAGTAACTTAAACTAGTGACAGTGGTAATCCCCTGTCTTGTGGTTTTTATGACAACCTGCACTGTTAGTTCCACCGGAATGTGCCGAAACACCTGCTGCAAAACCAATACAAACCAATAAAACTAGTGCTATCTTTTTCATTATTGCTCATCTTTATGCCAACAGTTGGGTATGTAATCATACGCCTATTTTTGAGTGCGAGCTTGATGTACATCACATCGGCACAAGTTTATTAAATGACCATCGAGAAAGTACCCTAGTCAATAAAGGTGTGACCACTTGGTATTATCCATTATTTACTGTCAGGAAAACACTTGGCTGGATACACGTCTGGTGTTACTCTCTGTGGTACATTAGCAAACCATCACAGAATGCCATCTGAGATAAAAGCTTGATAAACAATAGGTTAGAAGACACTGTGTTACGCAGTGCACGCCGTGATGAAATCGTGTCATCCCGACCAAAATTGATAAGCCCGCCTTAGAAATAAGGCGGGCTTTTTTATATCTGAACAACTATTAAATAGTGCAATCTGGCGAAGAAATATCCGTTCAGATCGTCACTTCACACCTTTTGAATAAAAAAACATCAAACAGTGATTTCAGGGGTTTACAAGGTAAAACAACCTCTATATTATGCCTCCCACAACGGAGAGATGGCTGAGTGGTTGAAAGCACCGGTCTTGAAAACCGGCATACGTTTGTAGCGTATCTAGGGTTCAAATCCCTATCTCTCCGCCATATTTAAGCTCTTGATTATTCAAGAGCTTTTTTCATATCTAGAGTACTGAAAATCACCCAAACCAATGAGGTGAGACAATTGTACCTAATCAAGCTAGCCAATTCAGTCTATTACACAAGAGTATGTTTCCCCAAGGCTTTTATTAAAAATGCCGACTACCCTTTCGATATAAAAGTCAGTCTAATGACCAAAGATCGGTCTACTGCTGTCATCAGAAACCTTAAAATTTCAGCTCTCATTAAAGAGATGATACTGGTCGAAAAACAAGCAAATCGTCATTTCCCTAAACCATTCCGCCATTTTAAGGAACACTTAGAATCCGCCATTTTCGAAGTCAGAACAAACGAGTTCAAAACCAGCGATTACGAAATCGCCTCTATCGGAAGTAAAAAAACGACGCAAGTAGTACAAAAGGAGATCGCTCACGGTACACCGCTGCCTTCAAATGTCGCAAAGCAAACCACCTCAACTATGATTGGGGATGCTCTGGAACTCTTTATAAAAGGCAAGGAATCAGGAAAAGTAACTAAGCTTACTGTCCATCAACTCAACCAACGCATAAGCCATTTCGTTTCTTTTGTTGGTGGCAAGCGCACACCACTGCAAAATATAAGCTCTCGCAATCTAGCGCTCTATGTCGAGAAACTTGATAGCTCAGGGAAAAGCCCGAAAACCTCGAAGGACTACTTCTCAGCCACCAAACAGTTTTTGAAGTGGTGTACCGCTATGGAGTACATACCATCAAATCCTTCCGAGAAAATCGAGGCAAAGTTCAGAAGCACCAAGCACGCTTCTGAAGAGCGACAACGTTGGACAAGTAAGGAGCTACGGAATCTGTTCTCTAGCACCCTCTATAGGCGTTCTAGCGAAGATTTTAAGTGGGTAACGTTACTCATGCTGTATCAAGGTCTGCGCCCTTCTGAAGCTTGTCAGCTCAAAACAAGCGATATCAAAATTGAGTCGGGCAATATGGTTTATGTTGATGTGACGGACAAAGGAGAATTACAGCGGGTAAAAAACCAAAACGCAGTAAGAAAAGTTCCTCTTCACCACCACCTAATTGAGCTTGGCTTTCTTAAATTTGTGCATCAAAAGCGACAAAGAAGGTCGCCCACTCTATTTAACTACAAACCGTCAAAGCCGGACTATGACTGGTCTAAGGGTTATCGCAACCAATTAGGTAAAATGCTTACGCACCTTGGATTCAAGGCATACCAACGCCCAACCGCATATTCGTTCCGACATTCATTTATCGATGAGCTAAAGAACTTGGGTATTGCTGAGCACTTCGTAGCAGAGATAGTTGGTCATGCTAACAGCAACATAACCTATGGAAGATATGGGAAACCGATTGATTTAGCTAAACGGGGAGAAATTATAAATCAGCTACCAGTATTTGTTTAATCGAACTAGTAGGGAAGCACATAGCAAGTTCAAAACAACGTGTGTTTCCATTGCCTTCAAGAGCTTAACGATTTGTGTTTCTATAGCGCGATGTCTTTATCATGCGTTCTCCGTTTATTTCAATGTAAACGGAAAAGTTCTAGTTGCCAGCAGTCAGTTTTCGGGGAGGGTTACAAGAGATTAACCATCCCCCTTAAGCAATTTGTTGAGTTTTGGATTAGCGTTTAACAACATTTGTTACTCCAGCAACAAAAGGTACTTTCCCATAACGTTTTTTGAAAACCACATGAGACTCTTCCATTACTTGCAGATTGAAACAATAGCAGCGCTCAAATTGCTCATACAGCTCCTCTGTTAGCCTAATAACTTGTTGTTTATCGTTGCAGTCTAAAGCTGAATTACGTAAAAGAACGATAGCAACTAACTTTTTAAACTCTCTTTCGATAGTTGCATGTAAATTAACAATATTAGCGTCTTCCGAATGCAAAATAAAAACTAACTGAGTACTGTTTCCTAGGATTTCGTTGTGACAGCTAATGATTTTCGGAAGATCATATTTTGTTGATGCAGACTTACGGTAAGGTTCTAACTCTTTTTTCAAATCATGCAGGTTTTCTTGCACTACTGTCAAAAAAAATAGGGCTTGTTGGCACAAAGAAATTTGGTTTTTTATCTCTTTTCTTTTCTCGATTACATTCTGATATTTATAAGCAAAAAGAGCACCTATAAACACGCTAAACAATGTGCCAACGAAACCAAAGATAGACTTTAGCCCATCAAATGTAAGTATCCATTCTTGGATTTTTGTAAACTCTTCAATCACTACCACCGCTTCCAATTAAGACATTTACCGCCTTGCTATGGTACAGCTAAGACCACAACACCCAAGCAAAACCACCGTAATCACTAAACCCAATCGAATCAAAAATGCAAAAGGTTAACTATCACTCTTAATCAATTAGTTATACCTACTTAGCCTAAATATTTCTCTGAAAAACCCTGTACAAACAACAACATCATTTCAACTTGTGAGGAGTCATATTCATTGTATTGACCATGCGCAGCTTTATTTCGAATATGAGCAAAGCTTGTTACCTGCTTTTGCACTAACTTTGAATACACTTCGTTTTGAGCAAGCTCAGTATTTAAAGGTTCAATTGTTTTGGGCGCACCATTAGGTTTAACAATAGAGATATCGTTTTTTTTGCTCAATTCCCGTAACCCATCTTCTAAAACAGCTCCAATAGTCACTGCTGCTGCATCTTTGTACCCTTCATTCAAAAGATGTTCTCCAATTTCCAAGAAATTTGCGAATATCTCAGCTTGCAACAATCCTTTTATATTGGAAATAAGGTCATTTTCGATATCATGCTTAACTGTTAGTGCTACACCGTGAACTTGAGATACATGGGCATGCCAATTACTGTGAATTACATAGAAATTGTCTGTTCCTATAGCACTAGTATAATTTTTATAATGCTGACTTTTCTCACCGTAGAGGCTTAATATCAGTTGTCCAACCCTAGTTACCCAAGAAGTAACTTCAGCTAAATCACTACCTTCAAGTCCGCTTCTCGCTGTAGATGCTTGTTTAACTATCGCCTCTCCAAGACTGACTATCGAATTTACTTCATTCTTCACTATCTTACTGATATTCATTTGACCTCCAAACTATAATTTTTGTTATAGGTATCAACACCTTGTTAAGGCGCGACTAACACCAAAAAACCCAAGAAAAGCGACGTAATCCCTAAACTTAACTGAACAAAAAAAGTTAAAGATTAGCTGTCACTCTAAACAACTGTATGGGTTTACTTTAATGCGATGTACGCATACCTTGCACCACTTGTAGCACCATCAAAAAGGTCGTGGTAATCGTCTTGATGAACACGCCCAATAGCTGCATCTTTAGAACGATCACTATGGGTAGAAACTTCAATTCTGGTCGTTAAACGCTCATAGTCCCCGTTAGAACCATAAACCTTATATGTACTATTGTTTTCTAGTGCTGTCGAAATAATCGGATTGTAAAGATTAAGAACTATTTTCCCTTTATCAGCATCGCGTTCCGAAACGAAAAGCTCTACTTTTAGCTTCTTCGATGAGATAACATTTATATGGTTACGTAAGTCACTATTTTTTCTTTCCAGCTCATCTAAACGTTCTTTCAGTTTTAAATTTTCGTCAATCAAACCATCTAATCGTTTGTTTAACCCATGTACTATATCTTTAGTATTAGCTCTCGAGTCTGAAACTGATTTTTTAGAAGCGAATATATCGTTCTTCAGGTTTTCTAGATTTTTGCTGGGAATAACCTCGTTTTTAGCAAACTCATTGTCATCTGTGACCACAAATTGCCCGTTTTTAATCTCTTCACGAAAATATCCATCTCGTTCAAAAGATTGTTGAATTTGCGGTTGTATGTAAGCTGCAACAAAGCTCTCCCATTGCCACAAAAGCACCCCGCCCAAAACAGTAAAGCTAGCGGCAACGGAAACTCCAATTACATGCTCTTGAACCTTGCCCCAAATTGTCATTTATTCTCCTGTAAACCTAACGCTTCTATATGGTTTATTCCGTCTATCATTCTCGAATCCATCCATATATCACTGAAAGTAACACATGACACAAATTAGCTTAACCACTTGTATATTAAAGATATTATCTAACTTAAGCTGACTTAACAACAATTGAAAGATGAAAAGAACCTTATATCACGCCAAGTTTTACTAAAAACATCTAAACCTTGCCTACTTCAGCAAAACTCCTACATAAAACTGATTTAATGGGAGAAATAAAAACTATAAAATTGCTCATCATCAATAAGTTAGCACAGATAACTCACCTCTAAGCTGTTGACACTGAGCGTATCAGACCAATCGTAACCTCGGGCGAATTTTCATCTGAATGTTAGGCCGAGGCGGAACATACCCAAACTCCTTGGCGAATATACCATCAGAGATCTCCCACGCTTCTTGCTCCATCTTTGCTGTGATATGAGCATAATTGGTCTCAAGCACCCTAGAACTATCAGAATGCCCCATATGCTTCTTCAATACCCGTGGTTTTGCCCCACCTTCAAGAGACAATGTCGCGAAGGTATGGCGAGTCAAGCTAAGGCCGCGATGTGGCACACCAGCATCTTTCAAAAACGGCCTCATAAACTGTCGAGTATAGTCAGCACTCACTTCCCAAGGTCGTGCAGTTCTGGCATTAACGAAAAGAAATTGTCGGGTTATGGTATGCACCTGCTTATTGTCCTTATCAAGCTTTTTAACTTTGATTGCAGGATAACGATTGGACAATTGCAGTGCTCTTTTAAGAAGAGGAACGCACGTTGCGCTTGTAGTGATCGTACGTTCCAAATTTCCTTTCGGAAATGTATATAAATCACCGTTAGCGCCCTTTGCTAAATCAATGGTGATTTTGGCTCGCTCTATCCCTCTCTCATCATGGAAAAACTTAACAGAATCCCTACCAATGGAGATACCTTCACAAGGTCGCCAGCCAGTATCAAGAGATATCTGCAATAGAAGCTTATCCGACTCAAAGGAGGTTGCAGTAGCTGTCATCTTCTCGATCTCTTGTCGCTTAAAGTAGTTCTCTTTGTTTTTTGACGTGCCTCTTGGTGTGTTTTTTATGTCACCACAAAAATCAACGCTAATTACCCCTTTGCTCAGAGCATTCCTTGAGATATTTCTTAGGTAATTTAGAGCCTTGTTTGCTGAGCTATTGGTAGCATGTTTTCCAGAAAGTTTATTACGGATCGCCAACACGTCATCTTCATTGAACTTTGTTAAAAGCTTATCTGGATTGGTACAACGGAGGATACTTCTGATCGTACTATTGATATCTTCAATCGTACTTTGCTTCCTAGAGACTCCATACCACTTATCGCGATAAGCGCACATAGCGTATCCTAAAGAACCATCCTTAAAATCATCCTTATTCAGCGCCTTCATTCGTTTAGCCACAAAGCTGTTTGGTAACTGGTTATTGGTATAGGACACAGGCTGTAACTGATGGATGAAATGATCGCCTTTAATGAGCGGTATAAACCTATCTTGCTTAGCGATATCTTTCAGGATGGCGATCGCCTTGTTCACCACTTTTGGCGTAACATGGCGTCGCTCTCCATCTTGAGACATAGCGTTATCAACCAAAGCTTTGATATGCTTTGGCTGAAGATTGAGAATAACTACATGCCCAATAGTTCGGGTAAGCAAAATACCACCTGACTTCCAGTACTTGATACCATGCAGAGACTCAGTAGCATGGACTTGTTGGAACATTGTCCAAACCAAGTTAGCTACAGTAAGCTCCTGATAGTCATCGGGATTATTTGAAACTCGTTTTGCCATCCAGCTCGTCTAATGCAAAAAATAATGAAGTCATTTTTATTATTCACAAAAGATGAGCGAAGGGGGGCGTTTAGTCGGTTTTTTGAAAATAAAGTTGTTCCAAAAACTTATGTTATTGTTATCTATAGACTATATTTTTCATTAATTGCTGGATTATTCCAATCAATCCCAAAAATCACTTATTAAGTGGTCAAAGCTTTTCCTCATCAAACTCAATTTCAGGGAATCACACAACTCAAATTTAAGTCGATTGGCGACAGTTTTCGCATATGAATTAATGTCTTCTAACGCATCTACATCTAGGTTTTCTTTATTGAACTTATTTTCTAACTTATTGAATAACAGATGAATCTTGGCGTAGCTTTTCAAAGTGTTTATTTTTTGCAGATCGTCATAACTACAAAGCTCAGCTTCAACACACATAGCAACAAAGCTGTTAGCTATCGTAGTTTCTATCGTCTCGATTTTTTCTTGCCACTCTTTCTTATCAATTTCTTTATTTACTAGTTTTATAAAATTGCAATTATCTTTTTTCATAGCTTATTTATTTCATTTAATTAATAATTAATAAAACAAAACTGATTAAGCAACAGTTGACAGGTAAATTTATTTAGAAAATAAAAAAGCCCGATATTAATTAGATAGCATCGAGCTTTTTAAGAATTAGAAAGGTAGTTTTATTTTTTCCAGTCGTTCAATAAGTTAACGGCAAGATCCCTATCTTTAATAAACAAATGTGGATAACCCGCATCGCCGCTAACAGTTGCAATAATCATGTCGTTTGTAATAAATGCAGGTGTTACTTGATCTCCAAACAAATTCAGCTTGTTATCGCTAATAGACCAAGAAATGGTTCTTTCACTTTCACCGTCTTCGCGCACCGTAGCTGTGCCATCCGTATTGAAATCAAATTCAACGAGTGCAGGTTGTGGGATAGCGTTAGATGAATCATCAAACAAGTAATAAAGCTTTTGCCCTCCAGTACCTGCAAATAGCTCTGAAGTTGCATTTTCAGTCGGTAGACCCGCACTAATATTTGTACTTGTGTACAAGTTTAAATCTCCCTGTTCGGCAATAACTAACATGAGTTGTTCACCGCTCGCATAGATAACTTCTTCATATGCAGTTGTTCTGCCCTCTTCAAAGATAAAACCATTACGAACATAGTTAACATCGATAGCACTTCCTGAATTGATAGATAGTGTATTATCCGTGAATTCTGCACGGGAGTAATTACCGCTGTCTCGGGAAAATCGTGTTTCATTAGTACTGACAACATAAAAGGTTTTATTCGCGAAAAGGCTTTGTATTGCTGGTGGCATATTTTGTACTGTACCGTTGCTATCGACGTATCTAGTGGCTTTGTCTGCATCATCGATACCTTGTATCGCGGTTGAAATTTGCGTTAGTGAAGCTTCAAGTGATACAGCGTCTAAGCTACTAGAGTCTTCTGTTAACCGTTGAGCTATGGAACGTGCGTACAGATGTGCGTTGATTGTTTCTTCGGAATTAGTAGCAGTGTAGTCACTATCAATTACTGACTCTGGCAAGTTTAGCCTAGCTGCTAAATCAGTTAGGCTCATATTAGTTGCTCGTGCTACTGTGCTGAAAGGCGTTACTACTGTTGCTCCAGCATTAGCCGTCAGCTCAAAAGTTTCAGTTAAGCGCCCAGCCTTATCTTTATCGTAGGTCGAACCAGCAATAGCTCGAACAATAACAGGATATTGTGAGTCACTACGACTCAGCGCAATTTCTCCGTTCTCCCCAGTATTTGAGGCTAACTTTTCATCTGCTTCCGGTTCACCATTGTTATTCCTGTCCACATAGACTTCGGCATTCACTAAATAACCATCAATCGCTTTGATAGTCGTCGTAGCGCTATTTTCATCGGTAGCCGTATTACTATCGCTACCACAGCCCACCAACACACTTGTTAACATTGCAGCCAAAAGTGTTTTCTTTAAATCTACCATCTGAACCTGTTGAATCACGTTGTTCATTCTTACTCCTCAATTTGATGATTCTTTTTGCTCCGCCAGCGGAGCAATTTAAGGCATGCTACAGGATACGATTTTGCTCTGCAAGTGGAGCAAAGCATGAAACAGAATATTGTCGGAAAAACAATCAAGTCGATAAGAATGAGCAGAAACATTACGCAAGAAGTCATGGTTGCGAGGCTGCAAAGTTCTGGTATGGATATGAGCAGATCAACTTATTCAAAAGTTGAAGCTCAGCTTAGACAAGTACGAGATGTTGAATTAATAGCATTCGCCAAAGCATTGGGTGTGCCTATTGAAGCACTGTTCAAAGACCTTTAGGGGCATGGGGATTCTCCCCATCAAGATTTGGGAAACTCAAGTTTACTATGGGTTTCCCTATCTTGAATCCTACGATTGACATAACGTTTTTTATTTAAACTTAATTTATTAATATTTAAATAAAGACATGAAAAATAACGGACTGAAAAATTGGGTAGTGGTGGCGAAACCTGTTCAAGGTTTAAATGGCATGATTGCGCGTGAAAGATATCTTATGAGCCAACATCGCCACAAGAATAGCAAGATTATTTCACTAATCGGAAATGCAACTACATCTAAAAAAATCATTCTGAAAGGAGAAAGATATCTACTTAAGCAACGTATTGAAAGAAAAGGTGGACGGCCTATCTCGTCATTCGCTGTTGAGTTATCGCTATCTCTGCCACCATCACTCGAACGTAAGCCGACACCTGAGCAATGGAAACAAATAGCTATCAACTGTTCAAAAGCCGTTGCCAACTATTTGAAGCTATCACCACAAGATAAACAAGAGTTCTATTCACATGTCAGGTGTGTCTTGCATGACCAAAGCAACCCCCATGTTCATCTTATTCTGTGCAAAATCATTAACGACAAAGTGCTCCATGATCTGCAACGTAAAAGATGTATCGCTGTAGCTAAGGAAAGCTTTACTGCGTCTGTTCATCAGATCTGTGGTATAGCCATCAATGACTATAAGCCGCATGAATTAAATCGTGGAAAACGGATTGATAAATGGAAATATCAACGACAAAAAGCTGAAGAAGTTATTGCCGAGGCTAAGCAGCTTAAGACTATCGAAAACCAAATAAGCAAGTGGTTTGAAGCTTATCGTGAGTCAGATTTTCGGCAGATGAATAGACAAGTTAACCGTATGCGAAAAACTTATTTGTCCTTGCCTGATAATGCTCGTAACAACCAGAACTTGATTTATGGCCTTAGCAAGATAGAGAAGACATCTGGTAAATCCATCTCTAATACAGTATAAAGCCACCAGCAAAAATAGTGTATATATTAATCTAAAATCTCATATCGATTATGTGGATTAGTCTGAACTAAATCTATCAGAGTTGAAATAACGATGTAAACAGATCTGGTAGATTGCTCTATCAAGCCTTTGCCCCAAAGCTTACTAACACTCGTTTGTTCATTTGGTAGTTTAAGAGCGAATTGCCCTACAAAATATCACCTATTTGCACTTCGCTGTGTAGCAGTCCTAATCTGGATAGGTATACAGCATACCTTAGCACGCTTACTTTTAAGGATATTGAGAACCATATTCGTGCGCGACATCCCAACACACATCATTCAACATCATTTAAAATCAACGACATACAATCCGTAACGGTTTGATAATAGGTTCGAAAACGCGCATGCGCACTAATAAACATTTTATTGTCCAAGGAGTTTTATGAATGAGTTATACATTTTTTTATGATGAATCCAATAATATTCGCAAGCTTTTCCTCAAAGGAAAAAGGTTTAATACGGACTCACACTCTAACCCATCGCCGTGCTTTGTTCTTGCAGGAATAGTGCATGAAGGTGATGTTGCAGAAAGTGATATTAAAGAACTTTTAAATGCTCTTAAGCTTCCTCCAACGGCCAAAGAGTTGAAGTTCAAACAGGTTGCAAAAGGTGGATTTCTAGATAACCTTAAATCTGCAAAGCTGGTTGTTATTTTAGAGTGGTTGCTTAAAAGTGATTATTATATTCATTATGACAACATTAATATGGAGTATTGGTCTTTAGTAGATATCATTGATGATTGTTGTGAACATGTAGATAAATATGGTGGTTTAAACTACTCATATGCTGGTGGAAAGAGGCCTTACCTTGATTATCATAAAGATGCACTATATGAGCTATTGAAAATGGATAAATCTAATTTTCTTAGCTTGCTATCAAAATATGGTTATCCCAAAATAAAACCTAAAGATGCAACTTCTTTTAATAAAGGACTAAATAAATTAGCAAAAAAATACTCTAGGCCAGAGGCAAGGGCGAGGAAAATTGTAGACAAAAGAACTTCATTTAGCTTATTGAGTCTTTCAAAGCTATTCGATATGTGCCGTAATATTGAAGAGTATTTTCTTGTTTATGACCATAAAGCGGGATCATTAATTGATGGTTTTTCGGTCTTTTACGACCAAAGAATAAAACTCTTTAATGGATCAAAGCATATATTAGATAATGAATTTGAAATTCAAAAATGCTTCGAAAAATATGAGGGTTTTGATAAAGAGCTTAGTAGTGTTAATTATGAATTTGTTGACTCAAGCTCATATCTTGAGGTACAAGTTTCAGATGTGTTATGTGGTCTATTTAAAAATTATTTCACGTTCATCAACAGCCTAAAGCTTAGCGATTTAGATGAAGTTAAATCATCACTAACTAGCTCTCAGCGACATTGTTTACAGCTAATATCTGACTTGATATCCAAGTCAGATAAGAAAAATAAAGATTTTCTTTTTTACGTCATGTCAATGGGTGAACATGAAAAGCACAAGCGGTTCATGTTCGGAGAATATAATAAGTCAAATCACGCGGATGTAGCATAGCTGCAACGGCGTTTAAAACGAAACCTTCAGAAAAGTTCAAGAACTGGAGTTGGGAATCTAGCACGCTTTTGTCTATAGGTGTGCTAGAGGAGATCAAGGTTGCATTTTTAGTACGAATCTATTGGAAGCTTGAGGTCAGACAAGACTGCTACTAGCTCTTCTGTATCACGCATTAAACGAGATGATTTATAATTCATAAACTGCATGCTTATGAGAACTAACCGTAGCATAGAAAACTCTGTGAAGTTTATCATTGTTTCCATCTGGGACTTGCGTTCTTCTACTGTAAAACCGTTTTCATCAGAAAGCTTCTGTACGATTGTTTTAGTGATAATGTAAAAAACGCGTTGAGTGTTAAACAGTTTTTCTTCACTATCTGCTTCGCAAATCATTGATTTTATTTCGTCATCAGTAGCATTTACATTTCTCAGTTCAACAACTTTCTCTTCAAGTTTGCGTACGGCTTCAACGCCAGAGTACGACTGATTATCAAATGTTAACCTGAAATACTCAAAAGACTCTCTCTGAGAGCCTAATAAGTTAAAGAAGTGAGTCTCAAATGATCGTAGCTTTTCATTTTTGATATTTAAGCGCGATTCCTCACGAAGAGTTGCATTTGATTCATTCTGCAAGTTCAAAGATTTAATAAGCATTACTAACGAGATAAAGCTAAGTAACGGCCCTAAAACGCCACCGACATAACCACCGAATTGATTCCAATGATCAACATCATCAGAAAAATCATAAGTATGGAATTGCAATGCATATATACCAATCACTAAAAAAATACAAAATGCAGCGATATAAATGTAAGAATCATTCTTCATTGGCTACTTCAAATCCAGAAATCAAATATTTAATGATATGCCCACTTTTTAGCCTTAGAGTGGTGGCAGTAATATCTATATATTCCCAGTTTTCAGATAAAACTCCATTATTTTTATCTAGGTTTTCTGAAAATTTTTTCCTCGCAGCTACTCGAACTTCTTTATACGCAGATGGAAAACCAAATGCTACCGTTTCACTTTCGCCTTGAATGAGAAGACGTCCGTTACCAGTATTTATGTTGAGCCGTGTTATACATACTCTCAAATGAACAACTTCGCGATTTTCTCTAGGAGTAAGGTTAGTTCTGCTTTGCTGGCTTATAGTTACCACCTCGCGTCGGTCAAATTCTCCTGTATGTGTTCTGATTAGAACATCGTGTCCAAAAGAACTGGGGACAGATGTAGCATTTTGAAGAGGGCTACGTCGCAGTTTCTCAACAAGTTGATTTTGAGTCTCTTCTGAAATTGAAGATATTAAATGATTTGCTTTATTTGATAATGGTGGAGATTCTTGGTACAACGCTTCAGAAATAAAATAGCCTATAACTTGACTCATGACTTTAGTCTCAATTTTTCTTAGCTTGGCTTTCAACTCAGGATCTTCAGTACCAACTTCAAATACAAGGCCATAAGATCCTTCAAAAGATTCCATCATCTTATTGCGAATTTTCGAAGCACTAGTGTTGCGTTGGGATACAGTATCAGTAACAGTTGCTTCGACAATGCTTCTAACGGCTTCAGATGCACCTGATATTGTTTCTAGTCCCGTCTTCATATCGACGGTATGCTCTTCAGTTTGGATGATTAGGTCAAGTTTCATTATTAGGCTCACATTATGCACTTTTATGCTATGCCATCAATATAGCATTTATAATATGGGAAAACATAACTATCTAAAATGTAAAGTTAAAAAGTGTACAATCATCAGACTTTCACCCTGTATTACATCAAGGGGCAAAAATGATTCAGCAGTACCTCTCCCAACTTTCTGCTACTTAGAAAAATACTTCATGAGCCCACATTATATTATGCCTTCAACTCATTCTTATCGTTTAAGCCTGACTATTTAACTTCATCCCATATTTTTTACTATTTCACTATTTTTTGCTGGTGGTTTGGCCTTGTAATGATGATTTAGCCCACTTCCTGAGTGCCCGCCACTTTTAACGCTTGCACTGACTTTGTTAATCGATGTATAGTCAACCCAGAAGTTCAACTAACAACCTGATTTATCAATACTAACTATGAAAATATTTCTGATAATCAAGAGTTTAATAGATTGCAAAAGCTAGGGGCTAGAAGGGGATTTCTGGTGTTCAAATCCCTATCTCTCCGCCACTTCAAAAAATGAAAAAAGCCGTTGATTATCAACGGCTTTTTTCATATCTGGGGAATGACTAAGTCAATTATAGGATTGACTGAGACAATGTACCTATTTAAAACCGCTTCGCACAACTACTACACCCGTATTTGCCTACCAAAATCTGCTCGTGATCGCGGCTTTCCATATGATCTCAAAATTTCCCTTCTCACTAAAAATCGCCGACTGGCATCGATGCGCAACTTAACAGTGGCTATTGAGCTTAAACGGTTGATAGATGGCATTACGCTACAAACAAAATCACATGACTTTAAGGTAGCAGCAGATGCGCTTATTAACGAGCTAAGAAGCGCCTTCACTGATGAGCATAACGAAGGTCACGCAATAGCGATACCTGTACGTCATACAAGTACTGAGCCTTCACCTGATGCGAACATGCGCAGCACATCATCCATCGTTTCTTTAAAAGATGCCAAGGCATCTTTTGTGAAATCTAAAGAGCTTCAATCGATTAAACCTCTGACCATTTATCAGTTAGAGTCACGTATCCGTCATTTTGTTCAATTTGTTGATACAGAAAGAGTTGCTGATGTCACCACAGCGCATGCACTTCTGTATCGTGATGAGTTATTGAAACAAGGCAGAAGCTACAAAACGAACAAAGAGTATCTGGCGGCTTGCCTTCAGTTTTTTAAGTACTGCAAACTCATGAATCATACTGTGCTTAACCCTTTTGAAGATGTAAAAGTCCAGAACAAAGGTACAAAACGACAGGATGAGCAACGAGACCGCTGGTCACTGACAGAGTTGGCAAAGTTTTTTAACTGCCATCAGTTTTCCGAAAAAGACGAAGAGTTTAAATGGATTTCTAGAATACAACCTCTATCTGGCATGCGCCCCTCTGAAGTATGTCAGTTAAGGGTTACAGATATCAGGAGGGAAGATGGGATTCACTACTTTTCTATTAACGATAGTGCAGATGGAAAAACAGTGAAGAATCTCAATAGCATTCGTAAAGTGCCCATTCATAACCATCTGATTGAAATGGGCTTTCTTGGCTACGTAAAAATGGTGAAAGCAAAAGGAAATACCCAGCTTTTTAGTTATATCCCTGCAAATCAGTTTGACGATTGGTCAAAATCCTTTTGTTCACAAATGGGGAAATTCCAGACAGCTATTGGAATGAAACCGAAACAGCGACCGACTGCTTATGGCTTTCGGCATACCTTCATCGATGAGCTTAAACAGCAAGATGTTCCAGAGCATGTCACGGCTCAAATCGTGGGGCACGGGAACAACAGCATGACGTATGGCCGTTATGGTAAGCGGCTATCTTTAGAAAAATTAGCGTTAGTGGTTAATCAAGTTAGCTACGCACCGCTATTTGAAGGAAGTGAGTAAAACGTTGGATTTTTTCAAATTTTTAACTGTTTGATTAAATTCGATAAGTGCATTTCATTATAATAACTAGCTAATATTA
Organism: Vibrio sp. SCSIO 43137; assembly: GCF_028201475.1. NCBI lineage: Bacteria > Pseudomonadati > Pseudomonadota > Gammaproteobacteria > Vibrionales > Vibrionaceae > Vibrio > Vibrio sp. SCSIO 43137. The sequence continues at coordinate 2,266,135 of NZ_CP116383.1, forward strand.
TTAATGTTTTCGGTTTTGACTTTGTTTTAGGTGGTCGTTAATCTGCTTTCAAAATGAGAGCAGCAAGCAAAGCTGCCTAAGAGATAAAAATTGGAAAACAGCAATAAGAAATTAATTAATGACATTATAGATAGTTACATCCTTAGCCGCGTTCATACCGTGGCACCATCAACACTGTGCTCTGATCGTAGCAAAGCCAAAAATCTTAAAAAGGTTTTTAAAGGGCGATTCGTTGAAGATATTAAGCACAGCGATATTCGTGACCAGATTAATCGGTGGCACAAAAAATACAGCAATAAAACCATCAATGAGTTTTTGACCATCATTCGGGCGGTTTTTGAACTTGCAGAGCGTGACGGCTTACTACAGCGTAATCCGATGGATGGCATTGAGAGCCTGACCGTCAGTCGTAAAGAGCCAAATCCTTTCCGTAAATCCGAAATACAACGCTTGTTTGAAACCCCTGCCGAATGCATGAGTGGCAAAAATGCAGCCTTACTAAATATTCTGACAGGACTTCGGATTAGTGAACTACTGGCACTGGGATGGGATGATGTTGACTGGCTGCGAAAAGTGCTACATGTCCGTCACGCTAAGGTACTCAATTGTTACAAAACTACGAAAACCGAGGGCTCAGAGCGCGAAGTTGAGCTTAATGATTTAGCGATAAGCTTACTCAAAGAGCAAAAGGCGTTAACGGATAAAAAGCGTGCACGTACTGTGTCTGTGCTCCAAGAAGATAATAAAAGCTGGGTTAAGAAAAAAATCCGTTTTGTGTTTTACAACAGTAAAACGAATCAACCATTCCTGCATGCAAAACAGTTTGGTAAAACCTTTTTCACTCCCTTTCTTGAAAAAGCAGAAGTAGAGCATCGAGGCCCAGGACAGCTTCGCCATACTTATGCCAGTCAATGCTTGACGGCGGGTATCAGTAAAGAGTGGCTAGCCCAACAGATGGGGCACAACAGCACTGAGATGATTGACAAGCATTATGGACGCTGGATGAAGTCCGATGCGCCCGACTATTCCAATGTCTCTGTCGCTCACCTTGCTGATGCTTTTGGGCAAAGTTCCATCGTGGTAGATAGGCTTCCATCTCATGTCTCGCAGGATTCCATTGCACTGGCAAATGCTCTACAGAATCAACCGAAACTTAAAGCGTTGGTAGAGGGTGTCATTGGCGGTCAGTCATGAGTTTCTTTCATACCGCTACCACCCATGGCAACTTCGGTGCCGTGGGTGGCAATACCGTTGCCAGATTTGGCACCAACCTTGTCAAAAGCGTTTCCCTGAAATGTGGGACGCTTTGGCAACCCGCTACGCTCCCGTCACACTTTTTGTTCCAAAAAGATGCACGTGAGCTGCGGTCAAGAGAAGCTTCTCTTGACTCTCTAAATACCTGGCCTCTGGGGAGGCCAGAATGAGTCGGGATATCCATTATTTTCATCGCAGAGGCAACTATACATCTCAGTTAGATGGTCGCTTGAGATGCGAGGCATCACTCAAGCATTCGCTCAGGATAACCGCCATTTTGCCAGATTCACAGGCGAAGGCTAAGTCGACTAAAAAGTTAGAGTGGAATGAGAAGTTATCTGACAGAAATCTTATTTGGTGTAACGGCAGGTTATCTCAATTAGATACGTGGTCGGAAGAGGCGCGTACAGAGCTGCTGCATCATATCGCGCCAGTTCCACGTATCAAAAATCAAAAGAGGCTTCAGACTCAACATCGGCAATACAAGAATAAAATGAAAACGGCGATTGCCAGTGAAACTAAAAAAGGAAATCGCGAGGCAGCGGAATTCCTTCAGACTGTACTTGATACCGATGAGCACGTCTCGTATTCCAAGATAGCGAAATTTGAAAAACTCAATATGCAGCGTAAAAGGCAGCGCATTAAAATGCTTGAAACCTATTTGAATGCCCATAATCAGATTCAGAGGCGTGCTCCTACGAATGCTGTTTATTTGCAGGAAGGCATCTTCAAAGTACCGCATCAGTGGCAGGTGGGCTCAGATACCGTAAGTCTGAAAGAGTATATTAAACTTACATGCAAATTTCTGACTCATTATTTTCCGCAGTACCCGATTGAAGCGATTATAGGTCACGATGATGAGCGCAGCGTGGAGCAAGATACAGGTTGTCACCCGCACTATTTCCTATCTGGTCGTAACAGCGAAACTGGTGAGTACGACTTACATAAACGACAGATACAAGTAGTCAATGAGTACATCAGGAAAGTGTATTCCGTTGAAGGTTTCTTTCCTCAAAAAAGCAAACTCAGTCGTGAAGAGTCTCAAGATTTCGGGCGGTTCTTTCAGAAAATGGTGAGGGATTTTGCGAACGAACATCTGTTCCATGCCAAGGGACTCAATATTGTGTTTGCACCTGAGACAGAACGACAGTCAGAAAGACGAAAGGAAATGAACCGAGAAGCTACCCTTCCGAAATCTGAGCGCAGCTATAACTATCACACACATCAGTTAGAACTGATTCAAGACAAGATTGAGCTGACCGAGAAGAAGCACGCTAGCTTGTTATGTGAGCAAGTAAAAATCGAGAAACAACTCACTCAGCTAACAGATGATACAACTCAGGCACAAGCGAAACTGAGTGAACTACAGGTCGAACGAGACTCGGTGAAAATTGAAGTGTCAGACCTGAAAGCGGAATCTTCACGACTAACCACGCTCACCCATCACTTAACGCGGGAATTGGTGCCAAAACTGGTTGATATCTTTAAGAAAGTACTGCTTTCTATCAATGCCAGAGACAAAGGTGTTTTGAAAAAGCAAAGTGAATACCTGACCTTTGCCCTGAACTCCACGTTAGACCTGCCACCTGAGCTGGCAGAGAAAATGACAGGTGAGATTGCTCTGCTACAAGAGTCCGATAACCAGTTAGCGAACCAGAGCATGGATACCCCCAAAAATAAGTAAGTTAGTTAACAGGCTTACTTACTTTACTAACTAACCTTCATAATAATTAAAACAAAGGTAAACGACATGGCTAGGCCAAAATCTTATACAGATGAAGACATTATAGATATTGCCAATCAACTTTCTACTAAAGGTAGAAAGCCCACAGCCTGGCTCATTAAAGAAGCCCTTGGACGTGGGAAAATCGCAGCGATACAAGCTGACCTTGACCGTCTTATTAAAGACGGCAAGATTTCCGATAGACCAAAGCAACCAACAGAAAATGCCAACTCAGACCATAAACCTGCGGCCTCGACATTTGAGCTACCTGCTGAACTTCAAGAGCTGCTGGTATTGAAAGAGAAGGAGTTAGGAAAGATGCTCCGCGATATGACTGTTGGCCTAAACGACAAGGCGCATGTTCATTATGAAACCTTGATGGATGTACGTATCAGGGAGCTAGATATCCAGTCTGAGGCAATGGAAAAAGCCAAGGCAATAGCGGAGCAAGGATGCCTTGATATGGAAGCGCGACTACGGAAACAAGTTGAGCAAAATGAGTTACTTGAAGAGCATATAGAGAATCTAGAAGTCAGACTTAGTGACTCAAAAGCCGAAAAATCCGAGCTGGCACTAACCATCGGCCAGTTAACGGAGTCTTTCAACAAAGCTACTGAAAAAGCGGAACAACAGCAATCATTGCTGGATAGACAAAGGCAAACCATCTCGGAAATAGATAAGGAGCACACCGCTACTCAAGTAAAACTGGAATGCTCCACCGAAGAGGCCAGAAACCTTCAATCTCAACTATCTGGTTTATCTGAAAACCTTGAGAAGACCAAAGCGCAACTCATTGAAGCATCTACGCGATTAAAATCAACACAAGAGTTATTGATCCAGTCAGAGAGCCAAGTCATTGTACTTAAGGAAGAAAATCGCGAGCTAACTGCCAATAACCGTTTGTTGGAGAAAGACTTAAAAAGCACCGAAAATAAAAATGCTCTATTAAATGAGCAAATACTTCAACTGGAAGGCAGTATCGCAGAACACGAAGTTACAGCCACCTTAAACGAGAGCGCTTAATTTTAATAAATTTTTATTGAATGTATACCTCTTAAGTCCTTGGATTCGTAGTAGAAATAACTCTTATTGATATCTACAACTTTTAATCGTTATGTAAGGGTTTGTAAGAAAACAAAGCACAAGCGCGTTATCAGGTTGTTATTGGGTGTGCTTGACTTGTTATTTGTGTGGGTGCTGTTATTTATATGCAATATCATTACATTACAAACTATATCGACATGTGTATTTTAAATGATTATTTTTACTAATTGGTTATATTGTCATAGTTATCATTAATTACCTTTCATCTGTATAACTTTTTCTTTTAAGAACCATTCTCATCTGCAACTCATATTCAATTGTTACAGAAAAGTATATGCCAACCGATTGTATTGATGAAAATTGCGTTTTCGTTATGTATAAAACTATATTTATAATTTAGTAATTAAGTTAATTCTGATGTAAATTAATTATATTGAACTTAAACTTTGGGTTGTACGGGTGCAGAAATGAATGAATTTAATATAAAAATATCAGGAACAATCGGAGTAATTATAGCGATTATAGTTGCGACCCTCATCACAATAAGTTTCCTTTCTTTCAAAACGGAAAGTATCGAGCTAAGTAAACAGGTGCTTAGGGAGAAAAATGCTACAGTCGAGGAGAACTTATCCCAAAAAGTAAGTGGCTATAAAAGCGTTTTATCAGGGGTTAAAGCCACCAAAGCTGACATAACAGCTAACGGACTTTCTGACAAAGTGGTTACCCAGCTAGAGATGCTCTACCGAACTCAGTCAAAGTTTATTGACGGCGCCTATCTTATTGATATACAGGGTAATATCTTTGACAAGACAGGTAAAAAACAAAGCTTCAATGTTAAAGACTTAGGTCGTACATACTATAAAGCTCTTTTTAACGAAGGTAAGACATTTTACTTTTCCGCTCCATTTATGTCCGCAGCAACTAACAGAGAAGTTGTTACGATGGCCTATAAACTAGACAGTAATGTAGCCGTAATAACTACGGTATATCTGGATTCACTACTTGAATCAGTAGCCGAACGTAATGATATCTTTTTGTATACTGAAGACGGAACCATTTTAGTGGCTCCATATCGAGAGATGCGCGGAAAGAACATTTATCAAGAGCGACCTCTTTACAACAGCTTCAGCGTTAACAATCCAGAATTAAGCTATAGTGCGGTAGTAAATGGTGACGAAACTGCTTTCACTGCGTTTTGGACTCAACTAGATATTACTGGTTGGAAATTTGTTAGCTTTATTAATGATTCTGAAATTGAGAAAAATGCAGACGCCCAACTGATAACCTCAGCGATTATAGGTGTTGTGAGTTTGTTGGTTGCATTGACTGTACTCTTGATAACGGTTGATAAACTGGTACTAAAACCTGTTGGTGGTACACCAAACGACATTGCTGGTTTGATGGAAAAAATGGCGAATGGTGATTTCACCCAAAACCTCAAACACACAGGTAAAGAAACTGGCATTTACTTGTCACTTATCAAGCTGACCAACCAGCTTTCAGAGCTCATCAAAAACACGCATGGTATTTCCGAAAGTGTATCGTCTGCTTCAGAGCAGCTCAACGTCATCATGAATGATACAAAATCCAATGCACAAGAAGAACTGTCTCAGGTTGAACAAATTTCTACTGCCATAAATGAACTATCCTCCACCTCGCAAGAAGTTAGTCAACAGGCAGTTTCGGCAGAGGAGCAAGCACGGAAAGCCAAAGAAAATGTAGACTCAGGTAAACAAACATTAGAAGAAAACATTGCGTTAACGGGCTCTATTGATGCCTCTGTAAATGAAAGTGCAGGAATCGTTGACGAACTACGACAATTTGCCATTGAAATTGGTTCCGTTACTGAGGTCATAAACTCAATCTCAGAACAAACGAACTTATTGGCTTTAAATGCGGCCATAGAAGCAGCAAGGGCTGGTGAGCATGGTCGAGGGTTTGCGGTGGTGGCCGATGAAGTGCGAAGCTTGGCTTCCAAGACACAAGAATCAACGGTGAGTATTCAAGACATCATCGAAAAACTTCAAAAACAATCTGAGAGAGCACAAAGTAATATGGTTCAGAACGTTGAACTCATCGAACAATCTGTACAACTTGCCGACAATGTAAAAGCTTCTTTTGAAGATATCTCCACTTCTGTTGAATCGATATCTGAAATAAACACACTAGTTGCAACTGCCGCACAGGAGCAGTTCAACGTGACGGAAGATATCTCGAAAAACACGACTCTGGCATTCGACCTTGTTCAACAAAATGTTTCTGGTATTGATGAGACACTTCAAGCTTCATCCGAACTAGCTAAGTTGGCTGAAACTCAAAAGAGTGAGTTGAGCTTCTTTAAGGTATAAGCGTATCAATAAATATGAAATGCAGTTGTCAGGTACTCTTTGATAATTGCATTTTTGTATTTGGTTATTAAATGAAAACGATGTCGAATTACAAGTATGAGCGATTGTTATCAACCACGGTAGATAACGCACTGTTACACCTTTGGATTTCAGTAGCAAGCTCAACAAAGCAAGTTCCTAGAGAAACCCGCAATCAGATTTTGGTGAAATGGTTTAAGCCCAAAGTGAAACAACCCAAATACAAACTCATCAAGAAAGAATTAAAGTCAATGTTGTTGGTGGGAAGAGAAAAAGGAGGATTACTTGAAGAGCGTCTTTGTGAACTGCGAAAACTCTCTCAACACTATAGAAAAAAGCTGACTGATATGCACAAGTTACATTATCTGCTTGAACACCTTAGGGAAGAGCACGGGATAAATGCAGATTTAACCGAAGGGGTAGTTGAGCATCAATTCAATACTTTATATGTTTCTCAAGAAAAACTCGAATCATGCTTCTCGGATGAGAAACGTCAAATAAAACCTGTGCAAGCCAACTTATTTGAGATAGATACTGACAACTTTGTTCGTGTTGTACAAAACTTTGGTTTTCATCAGGTAAAGCTATGCGATAGCTCACCTGAAGGCATGACTTCTATTGTTCTTCGTTCAATTAATTGAACATTTAGCTTCCTACATTTTAACTTGAACTATTATCGAAAAAAGCGTAATGTCAATTGACATACTGAATTGATAACCAAAGCTTAGTTTTCCCTTGCTAGGTTATTGATAATAAACGGTAAAAACTCATTTTTCGCGGAAGACTTTTGGTTCAAATCCCTATCTCTCCGCCACTTTAGAAAAGCCCGCTATCTTTAGCGGGCTTTTTGCTATCTGCTATCTTGCAAAGAACAGCTTGTTCCCATGCTCCAGCGTGAAAACACATGGAAGCGACAAGTTTCCAGACCAGATCAGGGACAACGCGAATAAAACATATGTGTACTTTTTCGCCTACAATACCTGATTCTGAACAGATCTGTGTCGGTTCAGGAATAACAATAGGCATAAAAACTAGTTAGCAGTACGCTTTTTTATTTCAATCGCTTGGATAATTTCACGGTAATACTTTTCATCAATTTTATAGAAGTAAATACAAACGGCAGCCAGAACACTCAATATTGCCGGCACGATAGTAACCATCATACTGATACCATTAATAGCTTCTTGTGTGACAGCATTTGCATCATAACCAAACAAGTCTAAAGATACGCCGGCGATACCACCACCGATAGCCATTGCGATCTTTGTAACAAAGTTGAAGTAGCCATAAACCACACCTTCAGCTCGAACCTTGCTCTTTAACTCAGAGTATTCGACGGTATCTGGCACCATCGCCCACATAACAACAAAGTTTATACCCATAAAGAAACTACTGCCTGCGATACAGATCGTTTGCAAGGTAATATCATCGGCCGGAACATAGTATCGGATACCGGTTGATATCGCTAAACCGAACAAGCTGTATAAACAAAGCGTCTTTTTACCCAGCAATTCGGTTAGCTTACCAGATATAACAGTGCCTACGGCACTAGCTCCAGCACCTATCGTTAAGACTGATCCCATCAAATTGACATCACCTAACACATAACTGAAATAGTAATACGTGATGGCCATATCAATAGAGAAGAACACATACACAAATACGGTATAAGCTGATAAAACATGGAGTGGCGTATTTTCTTTAAGAATAGCGATAGATTCTTTAATACTTTTCTCTTCTAGCTCATTGGGTGTCGCAACAACACGCTCTTTAGTCATAAAGAAACAAACTAAGATGAATAAAGCTGAAACAGCAGAAAAAATTAATGCAGTATAGGTGTACCCTTGGCTAGGATCAGAAAAGGTACTAATTAAAGGTTCAGCAACAGACGCGACAAAAGTATAAGCAAGCATAGCCATCGCCATACGATAAACTGAAAGTGATGCCCGTGAGCCTTCATGCTGGGTTATGGTATTATTCATTGCTGAATAAGGTGTATTTATCGTCGTATATGCCAAGCTATAAATGGTATAGACTACCAGCGCATACATTGCTTTATATTCGCTATCAATACCAATGAAACAAATAGCCGATAGTATACCCATCGGAATAGCACCGTATAATAGATAAGGCCTTAACTTACCATATTTAGTATTTGTTCGGTCAATGACATATCCAATTAAAAGATTATAAACTGCGTCTATAACACGAGCAACGACAAAAATCATACTGGCCTCTGTTGCTGAGAGACCATAAATATCCGTATAGTAATAAAGCAGGAATAGAGAAATAAAATTAAAGGAAAGGTTGGAACCAAAATCACCAAACCCGTAACCTAACTTCTCTTTTAATCCAATTTTTACATAACTATCCGAGTTTAAATAAGACATAGAAATCCTTATTTAAGAGCATAAGCTCTTCTTTAATTATTGTTAACCATAGTTATATTTAAAAAATGCTCTTTCAGGTTACTATTAATAGTAAACAACAGCACCAAGTGTTAACGATGTTTCAGAGCGTTTACCAGATTCCCATATATCCGGATAGTTTGTCCAAGACACCCCTAATGACTGATTAGACGAATATTTTCCATCAACATACAACGTTAACCATGAATTCATATACCATGCTGTTCCCAATAACCAAGTCGTGTCATTATTGCTGGTGTCTTCTTGATCTGCGACTAAATTAAGCCCGCCATAAATATCAAGTCCATTATATAAAAACCGATGCATAACAAATTCAGCACCATAGGTATCAACCCCATCAATATAATTTTCGACCATATTCATCAATCCCATTACATGAACAGAGCCAACTTCAATGGTTCCGGCCATTGTTAGCTGAGATGCATCATACTCTGAGCCGTCATCACGTTCTTTATTGACACTTGTATAAGCTAAGCCGATATTCTCCCTTCCACTAAACATATACTGCATACTGACACCAAAGCCTTTTTTGTCCTGCATGGCATAATCGAGACCAATGTTAAGATTATCAAACGACTTAATATATTTGATACTATCCACCATACCACTTGGCGCGAGGTTCGGTGCATAACTGGAAGCATTACCGGATATAACCTGAAACCAGTCAGTGTTATAAGTTACAAGATTGTACTGACTATAATATTGGTGGCCTATGGAAAGGTTACCCCAATCTGATTTTACTTCGGCATAAGCATGATTTCTGGAAAGTCCCGGAGCTTCATCATCCCCAAAGTCGCGCATCTGAGACATTACATCCATACCAACTTCAACGTAGCTACGAAGGGTAATGTCTTCACTTACTTTGTAATCAACCCCACCTTGCAGGCGGGAGCCATTATCATAGAATTCATCTTGGTTAATTTGCTCATCGGTTGTATAAGCAAGATTAGCACGCATACCAAAAATAAGCGTAACATCATCATTAATATCTAAGTACCGGCTGCCCTGCCAGTCAGGAGTATCTGTGTATCCGGCCAGTGTGTAAGGGGAAATTAATGCACATAATATAGAAGCTACGATCTTTAATTTATTCATTTTGTTCAACCCTGTTGCTCTCAGTCATCAACGACAAATATCATTTGCTATGAAACATAAATATTTTGAATGAGAGTTAATTAATCACATGTATAGCAACTTATTTAAATTGCTATCGTTCAAATCTATGTTATTAGAGAGAGTTGAATTTATGCTTTGCTTTCTTTGCTTTACTTCTTGGTATTTTTTGCCATTGCGTTAATTGACTTTAATTGTGAGCTCTTTATCACAACAAAATGAAGCGTATTCATTTATTAACAAATGAAATTAGAACATGAGTACCAAAAGGAAAAATAATTTTCAAACTTATACTCTATAGTAATTTAAAGCAAAAACTAGTAACCGATAAAGCAAATATACACAAGAAATCGACTAACCACGGTATATAATAGAATAAATAAAATATTTAAACGTCGTATTAGCTACATACTTTCAGCACAAGGTTATAAATTACTATTTATGCAAAATAAATCCAAACATTGGAGTAGTATTACATGAGCAAAACATATTCAGACTTGCTTGAAGCTATGGATATTAAGGAAAAAATAACCCTTCTAACGGGCAACGGACTTTGGCAGACAGCAAAAATCGATAAACACAACATTGATAGCCTAATTTTGACTGATGGTACTTATGGCGTTCGTTACAGCACTAACGGAATAGATGAAAATTCAGGCAGCATTGATGATTTTATTGATGTTGTAAATCAAGATGCTAACGACGCCTTCCCGTTTGGTATGTCACTTCCGGCCACCTGCTTTCCTAACGGTTGTTCTGTTGCCTGTTCCTGGGATGTCGATCTAATAAAACAAATGGGGAACGCTCTTGCCGAAGAGTGCAAAACAGTAGGCGTTGATGTGTTACTTGGACCCGGAATCAATATCAGACGTACCCCGCTAGCAGGCAGGGGTTACGAGTATTACTCGGAAGATCCTGTACTAAGCGGAGAGCTTGCCGCCGGGCTTATCAACGGTATGCAAAAGCGCGGCGTTGCCGCCTGTCTTAAACACTTTGCCTGCAATAACTCTGAGTATAAAAGAACAACGATGGACTCCTTAGTTGATGAAAGAGCACTTAGGGAGATCTATCTGGCCGGATTCAAGCGCACGATAGATAAATCTGACCCTTGGTCAGTTATGTCGTCATACAACCGCTTGAATGGTGTGCAAACTTCTCACAATAAGTGGCTTCTTAACTCTGTACTGCGGGAAGAATGGGGCTATCAGGGAATGGTGATCTCAGACTGGTTTGGAGTCAAAGATTGCCCCGCTGCTCTACTTGCGGGTAACGACCTATCCATGCCGGAAACTCAAAAACACAAAACCACTTTGTTAGCAGCATTTGAAGACGGCCAGATAACAGAGCACGACCTAGATACAGCCTGCCATCGTGTTCTCTCTTTTATTGATAAGGCAAAATCAGGCCGTGAGGCGAAGTTTACTACCGATTACTCCCGCAATCATAAATTAGCCCAGCAGATAGCTTCAGAGTCAATAGTGCTGTTGAAAAATGACAACAATCTATTACCGTTGCTGTCAGCTAAACATAAACGTATAGCCGTTCTGGGCGAGTCAGCACAACTACCCGTCTTTCAGGGTTCAGGATGTGCAACCACCAGACCTTACTTCAGAGATTGCCCGTTAGATGAAATTATTGAGCTTGCCGGAGAGCACTTTGATATTAAGTATGCAAAAGGCACTGCCAACGATGAAACCGAGCAGCAGGCTTTATCTTACGCGCAACAAATAGCTCAGAGCTCCGATGTTGCCATTATCTTTGTTAACACAATTGTCGGCGAAGATGGAGAAAATGGCGATAGAGAAAATCTGGATATCATCCCGTCACATCAAACTTTAATTGAGTCAGTTTCTCAGGTTCAGCCAAATATAGTTGTTGTATTAGCAAACAGTGATGCCGTTACTATGCCTTGGATCAATCATGCTTGCTCGATTCTGGAAACCTTTTTTGCAGGGCAAGGTATGGGGGGTGCTGTAGCTCAGATTCTATTCGGCCATGCAAACCCGTGCGGAAAACTCACCGTTACCATGCCTCACACCTTGGAAGAAACTCCAGCTTATTTAAACTACCCCGGAGATGGTCTTAGTCATACTTACGGTGAAGGTATTTTTGTCGGCTACCGTTACTATGATAAACGAAATATCGAACCTCTCTTCCCTTTTGGATTTGGTATGAGCTATACCGAGTTTACCTATTCAAATATTCAGGTATCAACCTTAAAACTGGGACAGGGTGAATCAGTTACTGTCACGGTGGATGTAACCAATGTAGGAAAGTACGCCGGTAAAGAAATCGTTCAACTATATCTTGCCGCTCCGGCTGGCGTTTACCTACGAGAAAAGCAGGCTTTGAAAGGCTTCTCAAAGATTCACCTGAAGCCGGCAGAGACAAAAAACGTCTCTATAACCCTTGAGTGGGATGACTTCTGTTTCTATCACCCCAAAGCGAAATCCTGGAAAGCGACCCCGGGCAAACATTCATTAATTGTCGCCAAGTCTTCTCGTCATCATCAGGGGAGCGTCGACATTGCGGTTGAGCCAGAACCTTATTACGAAACGCTCAATGCCGACTCTACTCTCAGTGATCTTATTGAAAACCCTGCTGCATTGGCAGCAATGCTTAAGTTTATTAGCTCTCAAACAGGTATGCTACAAGGTAAAGTTTATGAAGAACTCAAACAGGTAGCCTCTTTTATGTTCTTTGGATTAGATATGTATCTGATTGAGGAGCTAAATATAAAAACATCAAAAGAAGAGATAAATAAGATTCTTGAAAGTACTTAATAGCGTTTATCTTTTCGATCAACAGTTACTTATTTTATAGATAATAAAAGGTAGTGATATGTTCCCTTTTGCTTTTTGCCATCAAACACGAAAGTTAAACCAATCTGGTCCGAATCAGGGGTTTGAGGTGGTTAATTTTGAAAGGGAACCTATTAATCTTTTTGCAGCAGAAGTGCGCCATTGTGAACTACACTGGCATACCGCATCTGAATTAATCTGCGTTGTTAAAGGCGCATTTAGTTGTATGGTAAATGGCCAGACAGTAGTGATAAAAAAAGGCGGCATGGTATATATCAGCCCCAATGAAATTCACTCTTTGCAGGCAGAACAACCTAATAGCCAGCTAATTACAGTGCAGTTTTCTCCAGCCCTTCACCACCACCTGCATAGTAAAGTTCACCTTGACTACTGCGTTGCATCCTTGTCAGCTCACCGATCAGAAGACAAACACGTCTGGCATGCTATGTTAACCCTTGCGCTAGAGCATGAAGCAACGGGAGATTTTGTTTCTTTTTATAGAATGTCGTTAATTTATAAACTGTTCAGCCAGATAGAACAGGCAAGTAAACCTATAGACAAAAAGGGCTTAACAGAGAGTGCCAAGGATGAGCAGATAATTAAGGAGTGCTTAAGTTATATTGATCTTCACTATATGGAGCCCCTTTCCTTGCGTGATTTATCAGATAAAGCCGGGCTGAGTTACCACTATTTTTCTCGTTTGTTTAAAAACGTCTGTGGCTTTAACTTTAAAGAGTACCTGACGTTTGTCCGGGTCAGTAAGAGTGTCACACTACTTTACGATACCACCCAGGCCATCACTGATATTGCCTATCAATCCGGATTGCGGATATAGCGAGCATAAACAGTTAATTAGCGCATTTCATAAATTCTACAATATGACACCCACTGCTTTTCGTAAAGAACGAATCTCTGCCGGTGGCCGGGATTTACTTGGCAACGCTAAAGCCATTAAGTTATCCATTGAAGATGCACTTGGCGACTTTATTGCTAAGGAAGCATGCAACCTCACTCTTTCAAAAGAATACTAATTTAAGTGCATATAGAGAGCCTTCAAATTATTGCGATATGAGTTTCTCAGTCAATAGCCGTGTCATAAAGTAACTATGGGGATCTTCCTTATAATCAGAGAAAGGTCCGCAATAGGTAAAGCCAAATTTCTGGTAGAGATTACGCGCAGGCCGGAAATAGTCTTGAGTACCCGTTTCTAAACTGACCTTCCTATAGCCTTGGTCAATGGCAGTATTAAGCGCATAAGTCAGAAGCTTGCTAGCAACACCGGCTTTACGCGACAAACCAGATGTTCGCATAGACTTAAGTTCAATATGCTCAGAGCTTAGCTCTTTAATCGCAAGACAACCTTGCAGTTCATTATTAAGCCAACCACTAAAGAAGGTTATCTCCGGTGATTTCAGAGCTTCCACATCCAATGCATGGACACTTTCTGATGGTGACGTGGCATACATATCTGCCAAGTGCTCTTCGAGCAGCTTAATAACCTCACCACCTGATAGATCGTCTACTTTAATTTCCATATATCTAAACTTTCCTTTCTCGTTAGTACTAGCTCGTCAGCAAATGCACCTTGCTTTGCTCTTGTCCCCACGCTTCTTCGCATGTGAACAGATACCAGAGTTTAACAGGACTCTCCCCCTACGAAACCATCACTTTCACCCCAAATAGGGTAAACAGGCCGCCGGTGATATAGTCCATAACCCCAGAGACCCGGGCATAAATGCATTTTGCTTTATTATGGGAAAAGGTTACTGCAAGGAACCAGTGCCAGCACAAAGTGATAGAAGCCATGGTCAGCATAATGGCCAGCATCATGAGAACAGTTATGTTTTCCGGCATAGAGACACCAAACAGGCTGACAACAAAAAAGCCTGTTTTCGGGTTTAAAATACTGGTGATAAAGGCACTGAGAAACACCTTCTTTTTTGACGGTGTTACGCTGAGGTTGCTTGCTGCTAACTCCCCCAACCTATTGAGTTTTCGGGTCAGGTAGACCTGGCGAATTCCCAGATAACATAAGTAGCTACCGCCAATCACTTTCACCAAATCAAATAGCTGAGGAAAATGAGAAAACAGAATCACCAGTCCAGAACCACCTATAAATGCCCAGAGTAAGGTAGCAAAACTGACACCCAAAGCAGAAAAGAAAGCTACCTTGCGGTCATAGTTCAGCGCAGTATTGATGGTTAGCAGCACATTGGCTCCGGGCGTCGCAACAGCGAGTATCCAGATTAATGCCACATGCAATAAAACAAATAAAAACTCCACCAATCACCTTCCTGTTTAGCGGCTCCGCTTCAGTTCAAATGCATCACATGGTGTGCCTTGATGATACTTCATCTGCCAGCCATTACCGGAAAACACCCAAATAGAACAACGCTTTGCAAAGTTACTAGCTTCTCCTTCAGCGGTTATCCAGGCAGAGCGATAAAGCAACAACTGAACGGAAGCTTCAAGCTGAACACACTTATAATCCTGAGAATGGATTATGCCCTGTGATGGCTGCTCTTGTTCCATAAGCTCAACGATGGCCGGATAATCAAAACTGGTACCTGATACACCCACTTCACAGAACTCAGGATGCAGTAATCGGGCAACTTCCTGCTTGTCCTGCCGTACCTCAAACTGGTGCAAAGCTATCTCCTGCTCAATTAAGATGTTCATTCTGTTTCAACCACCGCTACATAGCTCTGATAACTCACTGATAAGAACTCAATATGCCAGCTATTAAATTATGCAACAAGTAAATTATAAAGTTGAAAAACTACTTAATAACAGAAGTAAGAATACCGGCACCAATAAGCATGCCACCACTAGTACGGTTAAACAGTTTCTGGCCTTTCGTCGAGATTATTTTACTTCTTAATTGCCCGGCAAATGCAGCATAAAGAGTGACTGTAACAATGGAAGCAAGCATAAAGGTGGCAGACAAAATCAGCATCTGAACCGCTATATCTCCCTCAGGCTGAATAAAAATAGGGAAGAATGCCATAAAAAAAACCAGTCCCTTTGGATTAAGCACAGTGACCAGCATTGAATCACGGAAAACCGAACGTTTAAGCATTGGAGAGGTATTCATCTTCATCTCACCTTCAGGCTGAGTGCGCCACGACTTCACGCCCAGATACAGAAGGTAAGCTGCTCCAACCCACTTCAGAATAGTGAACATCTGCGCAGAAGCAGAAATCACAGCTCCGATTCCCACTAATGAAAAAGTCATTACCACTACATTCGCGGCACAGACACCGGCAATTAGCGGAACAACCGCTTTGTTACCGTGAGTTAAAGCCTGCCCCATCACCAGTAATACAGTAGGGCCGGGAACCATACACAGTGCAGCGGAAGCCAGCAAAAATGAAAACCAAATTTCGAAACTCATTATCATCCTTATATGGGCGTATGCCCTGTTTGTTATTGACAATCACCATACGTACGGATGAATATGACCACAACACTCAAATACGGAACGCGCCGTACATGAAATGGAACATTAACGATATGCCGCTGTTTTTGGCCGTTGTTGATACCGGAGGAATATCCGCAGCATCGAGAGCACTGGATACTCCCAAGTCAACGATAAGCCGAAGCCTGAACCGGCTTGAAGATGCACTGTCCGTCCGTCTTCTGCAAAGAAACTCCCGCACCGTTCGCCTGACAGAAGAGGGCGAAGCCTTTTATCAGCACTGTCAGCAAATGCAAAAGCAGATAGAATCCACCGAAGCCACCATAAACGGATTTAAACAGCACCCCTCCGGTAAACTTACCATCTCAATGCCGGCGGGATTCTACCTTCAGTTTTTGCAGCCCGTTATGAACGAGTTTGCTTACAAACATCCACACATCAAACTGGATATCATGATTGCCGCTTGGGATCAGGACTTATACACAAATGCCATCGACGTTGCGATTCAGTTCGGCCCACTACCGGACTCTGAGCTGATAGCCTCTAAGCTGATTAACTCTTCCTTAATCTGGGTAAGTTCAGAAGAGTATTACCAGTTGCACAAGCAAGAACTAGACAATGAAAACCTGAGCATTGAGAGCCTGAAAAAACACGCCAGACTGATGGTAGACAGCCGCAAACACCACTCGCTTTACATTCAGCACAAGGATGAAATGACCAATCTGTTTGCGCCGCCACACAATATCTGCAATGACTCCTTTGCGGTTAAATCCGCCGTTATGTCCGGATTTGGTGTTTCTCTGATGCCTGAATTTATCGTTCAGCAAGAGCTGAAAGCGGGTAGCCTGAGGCAGATAGGAAAGGAGTTTAAGATAATGCCGGAAAGCTCCGTCTACGCTGTCTATCCAAGCAGAAAGAACATGGCAGAAAAAACAAAAATCCTATTGGAGTTTTTGCGAAACTCAGTGAAATAGGTTGTCCGGAAATAGATAAAACGCCCCCAAGCAAAGTCACTATTTACTGTTTTCGAAGGCGAAAAACCGGCTGTTAACAAACCGCTTCACCAGCCACCAGATCAGCAGGGTTAAAATAAAACTGAGATAGCCATCAATGGCATAGTGCCACGCCAGATGGACAGAACCTATCTGAACAAAAACAGCATAAGCCGTCAAAAAGTAGCCTACTTTTTTGTTGATTGAAAAACCTGCAATCGCCATCAGAACCGCGATGGAGACATGCATGCTGGGCATAGCGGAAATACCAGAGCCCAATAAGTCAAAATTATTTACGTACGAGTCCCACAGTATATTCTGTGTATCCAGAGCCCATATATCAAAGGGGGTACTGCTCATAATCAGTTCACGTTGTTGTTCAAGGATAGCCATTAGGGGAAGGTATTGCTGATAGCTATTGTCGAGCAGGTGCATAAATGCAGGGCCTACAGAAGATAGAAGCGTCGCCGAAAAATTGCCGATAACAAACCAGCACAGCAGAAATGACAATACTATCTGGTTTCTGAGCCTGGCATTGCTTATAAACAAGGCGTATAACAAACCACCCCACATAAAGAAAAACCAGAGATTGTAGAGAAAGTTGATAAAAAGCGTTCCGTACGGGCCAGAAAACATCGCATGGGTCAGTTCCCACGGTGAAACACCAAAATGAAGTAACTTATCAATATCATAAAACAGCTCATCATACTGATAAGGTACAAGTTGTGGGATGATTTTTTTCAAATAGGTATAACTGGATAACGCCACATTAATAACAACTAAGTTCAGGATAAACTTTAATGATCGCCCAAGCGGGAAAATCAGAGTCCGGATCTTACTTAGGTACTTCTGAATGGGATCAGACGCTTTATGAACCAGAAGATAAATGTAGTAATAAGTGCTCCACGCCAGAAACGCGGCAAAGCAGCCAGTGATTATAATACCAAGATACATATTCATGCTGAACTTGAACTTGATAGTCAGATCAAATATGGCCGGAATTAGATTGATAATCAGGCTACTCACCACAACCAATCCATAAATATACCGATCACTCTTTAACTCAATAAAAAATTTTTTTAAAACGGTAAAAGCAGAAGGCAAAATACTGGCTTTTGAATGCATTAAATTATCATCCTGAAAAATCACACATAGCAATTATCAATATAGCCTTAAAGTAATTCATATGCATACATAATAGGCAGTCTCTCCTTCAAAGCTACTCTGTATTATTTTGCCACCATAGTTATTAAGTATTCTATAGTTAACTTACACACGGAGAATATGTAACAGGGGAGATGGGATGTGACGAGCCCTAAAGCTGAGACGGGAGCTATTTCTGCCGACTACCAAAGGCTGAAGAGTTTTGTCGACTCTTCTCTGGCCGGTGTTTTAATACTGGATTCCAAGCAAAAGGTCATATTAATGAACCCGACAGCGTGCCAGATGTTTCAGCTCAGTGGCGAAAACCTTTCCGATCTGACATTAGATGCTCTTCTGCCAAAGCGATTTCGCAGTATTCATTCTGACCATGTAAAAACATTCGGTTCGTCTTCTAAGCAAGCAAAGCGTATGAACCGGCTTAACATAGTTACCGGCCTTAAACAGGATGGCAGGGAGTTTCCTCTGGAGGTTTCAATTTCAAAGATCTTTGTTGCCGGACAAACTGAATACTGCGCCCTGCTTCGTGATATTTCTGACGATATGCCACTACTAAAAGAGTTGGTTAAAGAGGCATCGGAAGACTACCTGACGGGGCTATCTAACCGCAAAACCTTCGAACATCGCCTGTTACTGGAAACTCACCGAAGCACTCGTCATTCTCTTCCTTTGTCTGTTGCTGTTATTGATCTCGACCACTTTAAAACCGTTAACGACACTCTAGGCCACAATGTCGGCGATACTGTTTTAAGGCAAATGGCTGAACTACTACGGGAAAACATCCGAGATATAGACCTGGTATCAAGGTGGGGAGGCGATGAGTTTGTTGCCCTGCTGGTAGATACTGACTTAATCGGTATTTCTATCTGGGCAGAGAGAGTAAGAAACAGAGTAGAAAATCACACCTTTGGTGACAAAGAAAACCCCATCAGGTTAACTATCAGTATTGGTATATCTTGTACCGAAGGCGATAAAACCAGAGCAGAAAGTCTGTTTGAACATGCAGATAACTGCCTGTTCGAGGCGAAACAGGGCGGAAGAAATCAGGTTGTCGCTAAGAAAAACAGATAAGGCAGAACCAGCCTGCCTTTAAAATGGAAAGATTAAGTTACACTGCAACGGCCAACTGCTGTAATGCTGCTTCACGGGCGTTCTGCGCCATCTCTTCTGTTACATTTAACCCTTCAGCATAAACAAACTCCACGCTAGTGATGCCGACAAAACCCAAGAACGAAGTGATGTAGCTTTCGATTGAATTGCGCTCGCTATCTTTGTGCAGGCCGCCTCTTGTGGTCACCACAACCACTTTTTTATCTTCCAACAAACCTACAGGGACAGTCTCTGTATAGCGGAAAGTCACACCGGCACGGGCAATAATATCGAACCAATTTTTAAGCTGAGTCGGCACCATAAAATTGTACATAGGCGCAGCTATCACCAGCTTATCAGCTGATTTAAGCTCGCTGATGATGGTATCCGACAGCTCAACCAGACTTTTCTGCTCATCGCTGCGCTGCTCTTCAGGTGTATTCAGTGCCGTCATAACACTCATATCCAGAACAGGTAGAGGGTTAGCGGCCAAATCCCGGACCAGAACATTCTCCTTACCTTCAATTACCTGATCGATTAATTGGTTAGACTGAGAGTGTTCACCAAGAATGCTGGATTTAAGAACCAAAGTGTGTGACATAGTTTTTCCTGTTATTTCAAAGTTCAGAGAAGAGAAAGCCGTGCAAGCACATTAGTTGTAAAACTGCATAGCTTGCAGGCTCTCTTTGCAGTGGATATCGCCAGAGGCTATCGCCCCTAATAGTTAGCTCAGCAGGTTATCCCGTCCGTGTGGCGAGGAGTAATCAAGCTCCGGTCCAACGGGAACCACCTGAGTAGGGTTAATCATGGTATGGCTGAAGTAGTAGTGGCGCTTGATATGGTAAAAATCCACCGTTTCTGCGACACCCGGGTGCTGGTAAAGATCGCGGATATAACCACGGATATTTTTATACTGCTCCAGCTGTTTTTTGTTGCATTTGAAATGGCCAAAATAGACAGCATCAAAACGGATTAGCGTAGTAAACAGACGCCAGTCTGCTTCCGTCAACGTCTCACCCAGCAAATACCGGCCAAAAGAAAGGCGGTTTTCAATTTCATCCAGAGCCTCAAACAGAGCATGATAAGCCTCTTCATACGCTTGCTGAGTGGTGGCAAAGCCCGCCTTATAGACGCCGTTATTGATGGCGTGATAAATATACTCATTCATGGCATCGATTTCATCGCACAGATGTTTAGGATAGAAATCTTGCGTATCTCCGGTTAACTCATTAAATGCAGAGTTAAACATACGGATTATTTCTGACGACTCATTGCTGACAATCCGGCCCAGTTTCTTATCCCACAATACAGGTACCGTTACCCTGCCCGTGTAGTCACTTTTACTACGCGTATATACCTGATGCATATAGTCGTACTGGAACAGCTCATCTCCACTACTGTGACTTGAGGTATCAAATGACCAACCATTTTCCAGCATATCCGGGCTGACAACAGAAACGGAAATGTACTCTTCCAGCCCTTTAATCTTTCTGAAAATAAGGGTGCGGTGCGCCCAAGGGCAGGCAAGGGAGACATACAGGTGGTATCTTCCGGGTTCAGCTTTAAAACCGCCGCTTCCTGAAGGGCCGGCAGAGCCATCAGCTGTAACCCAGTTTCTTAACTTCGCATCTTCACGTTGAAACTTACCGTTACCGGATTTTGTGTCATACCACTTGTCGTGCCACACACCATCTACTAACAAACCCATGTTCAGCCTCCCAAATCAATGCTGCTGAAAATGAGTTTAAGGGGAGGGAATCAGGAAAAAAACAGCAATATTTCGAATAAGAGCATCAATTATATTGAATTAATATAAAATGGAATTTATATCATTTATTAACAACGAGTTAACTTCAAGCAATAGAAAAAACCAGTTAGTGAAAACTAAAATAATCGTAAGAAATAGAAATTAATATCAGTAAAATTGAAAAATAAATTAGTGTTCTTCATTCTGACTAAGTGATTCCAGATCAATATAATCCTCTTTCTTTCTCAGGTAGAACTTTCGGTCGTTCATCAGGCTACGTTTTAACAATGTCACTACCTTAGGGTGGATCTCCTCCAGCGTCCATTTATCCAGATCAATCACATAAGAGGTAAAGTCCGACAGGTTTTCCGACATACAGGCATCATAGGCTTCAAACCAGTTCTCATGTACTTGCGGGAACAGCCCGGAACGCTGCTGAACAATAATCTGACTGGCACTCTTTTCACAAATGTTTCCTGCCTGCCGGTAAACCTTACTCAGTTCATACAGCCGGTACCCGGTAGCCGCCACTTCTGCCAGCACCACTACTGTGACAATAAGATTGATAACAAAGCGTTTTGTGAACATGTATGCCTGCACTAATTAATAATTATATCGCGGGGAGTTACTATATCAGAACGAGGTAATCGGATTTTTATTTCTTTTTACAGCACTCAAGCAAAGAAATACTTTCAGATATTGCCCGAAAACCGTTCCTCACCATTTTGAAGTAAATGCGCATGTTCTTGACGCCGGGCAAAGTAAGCCTCTGCGGCATCTTTATCAACCGGATGACTATATAAATAACCCTGAGCTTCATGGCAGCCTGCATCAGCAAGAAAACAGGCCTGCTCTTCGGTTTCTACTCCTTCAGCAATAATAGTCATGCCAAGGCTGGTTCCCAGAGCAATAACAGCTTTAGAGATTGCCAAATCATTCTGGTCATCAGGTACACCGCACACAAAACTACGGTCAATTTTCAATTTATCGATAGGCAGTTTTTTCAGGTAACTAAGGGAAGAGTAACCCGTACCAAAATCATCGATGGAGATCCTCACTCCCAAGGTTTTCAGTCTGCTAAGCTGTTCAATGGCATTATCGGCTTGCTGCATTATATAGTTCTCTGTCAGCTCCAGTTCAAGGTGTTTAGCCGGTAGCCCGGTTTCACTGAGGATAGATTGAACCGTATTTACCAGATTGCCCCGCTTAATCTGAGGGCCGGCAATATTCACGGCAAGACAGCCAAAATTGATACCTCTGTCCAGCCACTCTTTTGCCTGACGACACGCCGTTGTTAATACCCATTCTCCGATGGTAATAATTACATCTGACTCTTCCGCCACAGGTATAAACTCAGCCGGAGGAATGTTGCCACGCTCCCGTTGATTCCAGCGGAGCAAAACTTCTGCGCCTACAACTTTATGACTCAGCAAGTCAATCTGCGGCTGATAATTAAGATACAGTTCTTCACGCTCAATAGCATTGCGCAATGCATTATCGAGAAAAACATGCTCCAGAGCTGAAGCGGTCATTTCTTGTTGATAAAACTGGTAAGTATTACGCCCATTCTTTTTCGCCCGGTACATAGCAGCGTCGGCATTGCGAAGGATATCCGCTGCACTGTCACCATCTTGAGGAAAGATACTAATACCCAGACTAGCAGTAATCCTCGTGTGATAGTCGTGCAGTTGAAACTCTCCCTGAAACTTATCAATCACCTTTTTTGCGGTAATGGCTACATTACCTCCACAATCAATCCCTTCCAGCAGAATAATAAATTCATCGCCGCTTATCCTCGAAACTGAGTCCTCCTCACGAAGGCTGCTTTTTAACCGCTTTGCCGTTTCTTGTAACAATAAATCTCCTGCCGCATGACCAAGGCTATCATTAATCAGCTTAAAGTTATCCAGATCAAAAAAGATTACCGCAACGGAAGTTTTGTGCCTGCGGGCCCTTTTTATAGCCTGTTCCAGGTGTTCATTAAACAGAAGTCGATTCGGCAGCCCGGTAAGAGCGTCATGATGGGCAAGGTCGTACATCTTCTCTTCTGACCTTTTAATTTTCGTTACATCGCGGACAACACAAACCAACTGTTCATCTACCGACATCAGGTTTAACCGCACGTCAAAATGTCGCTTCTTTCCTGCAATTTCAAGCGCGTAATCAAACATTTGCATACATTTAAACTTGCGGGCTTCAGCCAACTTTTTCACAAACAACCTGCCCACATTCTCAGGCACCACATCCTGCATACGTTTGCCGAGAAAAAGCTCTGGCCGGGTATAAAGATCTTCGTCATTCTGGGTGTGAAAATCGATAATAGTACCATCAGACCGCATACGGAAATAAAGATCCGGCAGTGCCTGAAACAAGCTCTCCAACTCAGCAGCGTAGTGCTGTTTATCGATTTCATTCTGTTTACGTTCAGTAACATCCTGAACCATACCCACCATACGCTTGATCTCGCCGTGTTCATCAAGCTCATGACCACCAAGCGCCCAGATCCAGCGCACTTCACCATCAATACGGCGGATACGACACTCAAAACTCCAGTCGGTTTTGGTCACCATTGATTTCTGAAACTTGTCATCAACGGCAATCCTGTCTTCTGGTAACACATGTTCCAGAAACATTTCGTAAGTCCATTCATCCAGCAAAGTTTTATAGCCGAAAATCTGATCATGCTTCAGAGAGCGGTGAGCGGTATAGTCAATCAGGTTTAAGTCCCAAGTACCTGTATTACTGTGTTCCAGCACAAAATTAAGGCGGCTTTCCGTCTGCTTTGCCTGAACGTTACTCACGTACTGTTCTGTAATATCGAGCAGATAAATCAGGTAACCAACAGGAGCATCACTCTCCTCATTAAGCAGGCAGGAAACTGTCGATTCGAAATAGACCTTTTCCCCTTCCGCCGTCATGCAGCTATCAATGTTTTTATGAGGCTCTTTCTTTAACCGTGCCTGATTGAAACGTGACTGCCAAATCTCCTGCCACTCAGGCTGGTCATGACACATTGGCAACTGCCACACATAACTGCCAGTGACCTGCTCACCTTCAATAAACTTATGCCGGCACGCCAGATGATTCGCCTCCAGTACAACGCCTTGCGACGAAACCACCAGCATAGAAGGCTGAAAATCCTGATTAAATACCAGCTCAAATAGGTTGTTAGAAACACGATCCGGACGAGATATATTCAAGTGAACACTCCTCAACTGCATATACTAAGTATTGCACAAGAATTCATTACTGTTAGGAGTGTTAATAGTGAAAATTTCAGAGATACCTCCGGCGTTCTCGTTCTAACACTTGTTCCAGTGTTTTGTGTTGAACATATACCGGACATTAAAGTGTCGCGCAGATAATCAGCTTCACGTTCATCTAGTTCTCTGGACAGGGGCTCTGGACTAACCAACATCCGGCAGTAATTATTAGCTCAGGTATACACTCCCACGTAAAACATGGGAGCAAGAGCTTGCTGACTCAAATAGTGTTGTCCTGTTTTAGATTGACCTGGAGAATATCCGGGAATGGAACAAAATGATCACCTCTGGCTACTAAATCTCTACTGGGTTCTGCCCCTGATAGTGGTAGAATCACCGCATCAGCCCCCCGAGAAACCAGGTATTTATAAAAATGTTTATCCATCGTGTTAATGACATCGACTGGCTTGTGATTACAGGCTTTGAAGAGCTGAAACCTCTGTTTATCGAAGAAGCCGGTGCCATCCCCTCTTGCTTCTCTACCACCAGTGAACTGAGCCTGATTGATCAAGCCAGGCGTACTTATGGATATTTGCCTCAACTCGACGGCATTATCACCGATACCGGTACTTTTCAAAGCCAGAATAACGAGGAAGATTTGAACCCACAGTTGGCCTGTCTGGTTGAGGGGCGTGGCCGGGTGTTTATCTATCACGGCGGCTTTGTCGCGTTTGTGGATGACGAACAAACCTTTATTACCCGAATGGAGTGAAGGTTATTCAGCAAGTAGAAGATGGTGATTTACCATCCTTAATAAGAAAAGAGACTTCGTCGATTTACAACTGCCCATAGTAATAATCAGGACGGTCACCGAAATTCTCTCAGTTTTATCCACTCGCCGCCCCAAGCGGCGGCTCCAATACCAGCAACGAAATCCGGCTTTTACTACTCACCCTACTACGCCATTACAAGCACAATGAGCAACCGGAATAGCTTTGATTAAATAGCAAAACTCCTGAGATATGACTCTGGTCATTCTTAGCCCTTGTTCCAACGCTCTGCGTTGGAACAGATACCGGACGTTGAAGTGCCACGCAGATATTCAACTTCCGGCTCTCTTCTTTGCAATCATAAAGGCATAATCAGTTCAGCTTTTTATCTACTGATTCGGGAGACAACAATGAGTGATGAAAAAGAGAGTATCCGCAAAGGTCTGATTAAGGATAAGGAACTATCAGAAGATGGATCTTACGAAGTCGCAACTTATGACGCTCAACTGTTAAAACTAGCCAAAGTACGACAGAAACTCTCAGAAGGGAAACAAAGCAGAAATACTGTATATGAACTAGAGAGCCTTATCCGCGAACTTGAAAGAGAAGCAGAGCTGCAGAAAAATGTAGAATCCTATGACTCTTGGCTAGCCAGTCAAGTAAATCTGGCTTTTGAGAAATTTGATTCCGGAAAGGCAGTTTTTGTTGACCATGACTCAGCTAAATCTCGAATGGAACGACGAAAAGCGAAAACGCGTAACCTAAACAAATAGTCTTTTGTTGGCAGTAAAATCCCACCCTTCAACACCGCTTAATACCTTACCATCTCTGATTGAACACATAACCCACAAAAACGAAATCGACCTGTTCCTACTCACCCGGTTAAACCACTACAAGAGCAATGAACAGCATTTATTAAATAACAAAATACCAGAGGAGACTCTGGCGCTTTCCTTCTTCTCCTTGTTCCAATGCTGTGCGTTGGAACATATTGTTAACCACACAAAAGATTTTAGTATTTGAAATGTGTAGTCCAGAAAATTCGGTTTTCTTGATCATGGCCCAAGAAAACCTAGTTGCATAACAAAGTAAAGATGTTAATCTTTTTGTCAATTGCAAATGATTATCACTACAAGTAATTACTCAGGAGTTGTTATGATGAAATCTGTTGTTATTTTACTTGCCACCATTTGTTTTCTGATACTCCCAGCATCCTCTTACTCACTGGAATATGAATATGACTTAGTAGATTGCAACGATGAGTTCAAACCTCATGCTCATTACCAATTCATATCGAACAGAGGCTACTGTTTAGACTTTAAAACCGATCGAATTACCTTAGTAAACTTATCTAATCGATTAATTGATCACGCCTCTTCTTCTCACACCGTCAGCACGATAACACCCGAACATTACATCATTTCATCTGGTAAGTTTGCAGTTTACAACGTGCAAAACTTGGTCGTATCAAAAGAACAAAATGATGTGGTAGTTATCAGGGAGCGTAGAAGCAATGTAGAAGCCCTTCCAAGAATAGCCCCACTCGCCGTATGGGTTCCTTCTGCAATAGGAGGTGGAGTTCTGGGAGCTATGGGGGCTGTTTACAACAACCCAAATGCAGGAACCAGAGAAATAGGTATTGGAATTTTCGTTGGCGCCCTCAGTGGTGGACTTACTCCTATAATGGGAGGTGGCGTATTTGGCTTTGTCGCTGCTGGTTCATTAGGTTTTTCAGCAGGTGGCGGATGCTCAGTTTGTCATAGTACTCATTACAACAACCATGCTGATTGAAGAACAAATGATAGGGTTTGGATTAAGCCTTTTTTCCATATTAGGCACATGTATATTTTGCATTAAGTCAACCCATTTCAAAGCTGCATCGATAACGGTAGTTTTAATGGGTTTTTACATTCGATATGAATTAAAATTGCCACCGTCTTACCACCTAGATGCTCTGTTTATAGTAATTTTGATTCTCCAAAGTAAAGTTTTTAAACGTGAAGACTTAATGCTATCCGGCTATATCATTTACTTACTATTTCCTTTTTTTAGCAGGTTCTATTAGCACACATATTTACCTATCAGTTGATTCGACTTTAATAGTACTATCTCTGTTATTTATTTTAACGGCTACTCAATCCCAATCAATTGAGTAGCTCATTACTCCAACCGATAATCCATCGCTATCTTTCATCATAGAATTAAAGGGAATTTTGATGACCATGAATATCAACCAACTTATCGAGCAATATCCACTGGTTAAAAAGCTTATCGGGCTTGAAGAGGTATCTTGGTTTAATCCGTCCGTTACCAGCCTGAAAGAGGCTCTGCCCTATGTTGGGCTTAGTACAAAAGATATTCAGGATGCCAACGACAGGCTGACGCGGTTCGCCCCTTACCTTGCAAAAGCCTTTCCCGAAACCGCAGAAACCAGCGGTATTATTGAGTCGGATGTGGTTGCACTGCCCCATATGCATAAAGTACTTGAGGATGAGTATTCCACTGAGATACAGGGCCGCGTTTTGCTGAAAAAAGACAGCCATTTGCCTATTTCCGGTTCCATTAAAGCACGGGGTGGGATTTATGAAGTTCTTACTCATGCTGAGAAACTGGCCATTGAAGCGGGGCTGCTTACTGAATCTGATGACTACAGCAAGCTACTGAGCGAAGAATTCCGTAGCTTCTTTAAGCAATACAGTATCGCGGTCGGCTCAACAGGTAATTTGGGTATGTCTATCGGCATTATGAGCGCCAAACTGGGCTTCTCAGTCTCTGTGCATATGTCTGCTGACGCAAGAGAATGGAAGAAAAACAAGCTTCGCTCCCATGGTGTTAATGTCGTCGAATATGAACAGGATTACGGTGTTGCTGTTGCTCAGGGTCGAAAAGAAGCAGAAAGCGATCCAAGCTGCTTTTTTATTGATGATGAAAACTCGAAAACCCTGTTCCTTGGCTATTCCGTTGCCGGTGAACGGGTGAAAAAGCAGTTTGATGATATGGGCATTGTAGTGAATGCAGATCATCCTCTGTTTGTTTACCTTCCATGTGGTGTTGGTGTCGGCCCAGGTGGCGTTGCGTTTGGCTTGAAAATGGCCTTTGGCGATCATGTTCACTGTATCTTTGCAGAGCCTACCCACTCTCCCTGTATGCTGCTTGGTGTTCATACCAAACTGCATGATGAAATATCGGTTCAGGATATCGGTATTGATAACATTACCGCGGCGGACGGCCTCGCTGTGGGCAGACCTTCCGGCTTTGTCGGCCGGGCAATGGAAAGGCTGTTAGACGGTTACTTCACTGTCACTGATGAAAGGATGTACCGTTTGCTGGGGCAACTTAACAAAGCTGAAGATATCCGCCTTGAACCATCGGCACTGGCCGGCATGATTGGCCCGGTAGTGGTGACTAAAGACGCTGATTACAAAGAGCGGATGCAGTTCAGTGACGCCGTTATGAGTAACGCCACCCATCTGGTTTGGGCTACCGGCGGTGGAATGGTTCCGCAAACCGAAATGGCTTCTTATCTTGAAAAGTCGGGCCTGTAGTTCATAAAAAGTTACTGCCTGAATGATGCACGCCATTGAGTCGGCGAAACATGAAACACCGACTTAAAGTGCTTTCTGAACACGCTCTCTGATCCAAAACCAGCTTGCTCAGCAACCTGAGGAACAAAGAGCAGAGTGGTTTCCAGAATTCGCTGGCTAAGTACCAGTCGTTGGTTCTGCAGCCATTCACCAAATGTACAGCCATAGGCGGCTTTAAACTGGCGGGTAAATGTGCGCTTACTCATGGCGCAACGCTATGCTACTTTATCCAGTGAGTGTGATTCGTTCAGGCTCTGCTCCACCTGCTCAATTACAAGGCTAAGGCTGGTTTCTGTAGGTGCTTTAACGCTGATAGGTGCCGGAATATACTGCTGCTGCCCGCCTGTGCGAAATGGTGCTGTTACCATTTTCCGTGCTAAATCATTGGCTAGCTCGCTACCACATAACCTACGCACAATATGCAGACAGCAATCAAGGGAAGCCGCGATTCCGGCTGACGTCATAATCGTATCGTGTTCGATAAAGAGCGGGTTCGGATCAAACTCCACCTGCGGGAAAGCGTTCTGAAACGGCTCCGCAAATGCCCAGTGTGTCGTCGCCCGTTTCCCGTCTAACACACCCATGCAGGCCAGCACATATGCACCGAGACAGAGACCTATCAACAACTTTCCCTTTGCGTGATGCCTTTTCAGCGCAGTTAGAAGTTGTTCACTTGGTTGTGGTAACTTATTCGGCCAGCTCGGGATAATCACAATATCGGCCTCTTCAATAGCACTCAAATCACTATCAACCACAACACCAAAGCCTGAGCCGGTTTCAAACTGTGAGCCGTTCTCAGCACAAATGGTCAGGTCAAAATGTGCCGGCTGATCAACAAAGATATCCTGAAACACCATACAGGGAACGGAGAGGTGAAAAGCGCTGATCCCCTCAAAGGCAACCATAGTGATGTTGATTAGATGGTTTGATTTGCTCATATTTGGCTCGATTTGCGCGAACAATGACTTTCGAGACAGTATCGCACTGATAACAGACATTGCATACTTATTTATATCGAAAGCCACCAGCCATTTTGAGACAAAATATGAAAATCCATCACCTTCGTAGCGCAACTTTTATAATTGAATCCGGCGATAAATTTATTCTTATTGACCCTATGCTGGGTAAAAAAGGTTCCATGCCTCCTTTTTCTGTTATCAAAGCTAAAGCCGCGAAAAACCCGACTGTTGAGATGCCGGATAATGCAGATGAACTGCTCAACAAAGTCACCCATACCCTTATTACCCATAGCCAGACGTTTGGTATTAAAGCCCTGCAACACGGTGACCACCTTGACCCTGCGGGCGAAGCGTTTCTGTCAGGCCGCAGCATTCCGGTTGCAACTCCGGCTAAAGATAAAGCCTATCTGGAGAAGTACGGTCTCACGGTTAACTGGGGAATTGAAGACTGGCAAACCGTCGATTTTCTGGGTGGAAAACTCACCGCCATTCCTGCTCAGCACGGTCACGGCTGGATTCATAAAGTGATGGCAAACGGCGTTGGCTTCTTCTTAGAGCTACCAAACGAGCCCTCTATTTTTATCAGCGGTGATACCGTGCTCACTGATGATGTAAAACGCGCATTAACTGAATTAAAACCTGACATCGCTGTAGTAGCAGCCGGACGCGCACGCATGGATGTCGGTCAGCCATTGTTGATGTCTACGGACGAAGTGATGGAGTTTATCCGTTTGTCTCCGAATAAGGTGATTGCAAACCATATGGAAGCACTGAACCACTGCGCTGTCACCCGTCCGATGCTGAAACAGTCTGTCGACAAAAACGGCCTGTCGGAAAAGGTTCTTATTCCTGCTGACGGTGAAACATTAGAAGTGTAAACCTCAACTTATGCCCGCTATGTATCCACTCTTCCTATACATAGCGGACATGAAGTGAATTTCGCCGCACCAACGGCTCTTCAGTTCAGGTGGCCGTTACTCGTTCACATCACTGACAAAGTCGAGGCCGTAATTTCTATTGAGTTTCAGAATATCTCCATTCTTAATCATTTTTTGAAACTCGCGATCAAACTGAAGGATAAACTTACCCAGCTTCTTTTTTCTTGAGAAGCCGTAGTAGCCCTTGTTTATGGTAATAGGCGGCAGGACCATTTTTACTTGGTTTTCTATATCCAGCTCTTCGATAAGTACGGAAGTACTGCGGGGATGACTGACAAGTACATCAATTCTGCCAACCAGCAGTTTCTGAAAATTAGCTTTCACTGTACTTGCTGTATGAATATCTAACTCTGCCTTGTAGCGATCAAACTCCTCTCCATAACTCCAGCCTCTGGTAAGGCCTACTCTCAGCCCTTCAAGGGAAGTAAAATCTCGATTCCAGGCTAAAGTTTCATTCGCTTTCACGTAAAACACCATAGGGTCCTGATAGAATGCATACTTACTGTAATGCATGAATTTTTCTCTTTCTGCCGTTTTGTAAGGGCCGATAAATGCGTCTGCCTTACCTTCAGCAACCATTTTCATCGCTCTTTGAAAAGGGTACACCTCTATTATGATTTCATGTCCCAGCCGGGCAGCAATTCTCTTGGCGATGTCATGGCCTAACCCATAAACTTCACCATTTTTCTTTTGCTCTAAAATAGATGGAAATGTCGTTCCGACAAACAGATAGGTTTCGGCAATGGCGGCTTTGGAGATAAAAGAAAACAGGATCAAAATAAGAATGTTCTTCATCTCGTTAACAACTCCGCTTCATAGCCCTTATGTCCAGTGTCTATAGTGTAGTCCATTCTGTCTTTGCTCCTTTTATTACCCGTAATTAACCATCTCTGATATGAACTTACTTGGTCATATTTTTGTAACTTATATGTTCTAGATTAGTAATTGTACCTGCTTTACACGGAGGCACGATAAGTATGATTGCTAAAGATATTCTTACTTTAATGTTCTTGGTTTCTGGGGTTTCCTGCTTGTTACTTGGCTTACCTGTTGGTGCCGAAGCTGACGGCATCTCTTTCATTGCCAGCAGGTTTGTGCTGCTATCTTCTGCAGGGATTTTCTTTCTTCTGAGTTTGTATTCCAGTCAAAGGAAGGAGTAACTCTATCTGCAAATCCGTTCTGCCCGTTGCTGCACTTAGATGATAACGGGTCAGATTCTGATCTGCACGTATGAAAAAGGTTCTTATCCACTTAACTGAGCCTGATATTAAGCGAACAAGAACCTGAGAGTCTGATAGAAGGGGAGCTGACTTTCCTGATGACACTGCTCGCCTGTGAATTAAGATTAGAGAAATAGTGCTATAAACTGAAATGGTTTATATTCATCGACGCTATTCTCGTACGGAATACTTGTCTTATATGGAGTACTCAACTTATAGATATTGGTCGCAAAGTCAGACAAGTGCCATCCGTTTGGGCGAGCAAGCCTTTCATTTCTTATAAAAAAGATAACCCATTAATTCAATTACTTATAGTATCACCTGAAAATTACAATTAATTAACAATTGACTTTATTTTGTTCCTTATATAGAACGTTCTATATATGGAACAAGTTCACATCTGTTATTGAGGCGATACTTTGGACAAATCAATGTTAATTACCTTAGGGCAAAACCTGCAGAAACTTCGTCTTGAGCGGGGGCTTTCTTTGTCCAAACTCGCTGCTGATGCCGGTATTGCCAAGTCAAACTTGTCGCGGCTGGAACAAGGTGTTGGTAATCCCACCGTGGATACCATCTGGCGCCTTGCGGTGCAGATGAATGTGCCCTTCGGCAGCTTAGTGGCCTCTGTCACCACACCTTTTGGCAGCG
This sequence comes from Vibrio sp. SCSIO 43137, assembly GCF_028201475.1. Classification (NCBI taxonomy): domain Bacteria; kingdom Pseudomonadati; phylum Pseudomonadota; class Gammaproteobacteria; order Vibrionales; family Vibrionaceae; genus Vibrio; species Vibrio sp. SCSIO 43137. The sequence continues at coordinate 2,298,597 of NZ_CP116383.1, forward strand.
ATGAGATACAGTTCAAATTGATCGAGCAGGGAACCGATAATCCTCAGGTCGATGCTTACTGGATGTCAATGGCACCGGAAAGCGAACGGGTTGCCGAGCCACATTCACCGGGAACCCGAGAATCTGTTACCGTAATCAGTGGTGAACTGGAAATAAATACCGGCGGTAAGGTTAACACCCTGAAAGCGGGTGATCAGTTCACCTTTGCAGCAGATAACATCCATGAATATCGCAATGGTGAGCGTTGGTCTACCTTGCTGATGACCATCACCTACGCAGAGGAGGAGGCGGACAATGAATACACAGATTGATACAGCCAACACTTCTCCGTGGATTGCCGGTATTAAAGATGCCCTGCCCCTTATGGGCAGTTATATCTCGGTAGCGGTTTCGTTCGGCGTTATCTCTCTGCAATCGGGCTTTAGCATCTGGGAAACCATTGCTATTTCTGCTCTGGTGTATGCGGGAGCCTCTCAGTTTATCTTTGTCGCTATGGTTGCTTCGGGCGCACCGGTCTGGCTGGTTCTTGCGTTGACCATACTGATCAATGCCCGCCACTTGGTTTATGGCCCCAATCTGGCGCCTTATATCACCAATAGCCCGTGGTGGAAGGTTCTGATGCACGGCCTTACCGATCAGATTTTCGCCCTCGCCCTTACCCGGCTGCCACAACTGGTCGCCGAACATCGTATCGGCTGGTTTACCGGCGCAAGCATAACCGCATGGTTAAGTTGGGTTGGCGGTACGGCATTAGGTGCTTATATGGGCGAAGAGGTGATCAGTCAATGGCCGTTGCTGGGTGAAATGCTTCCCTTTGCCCTTCCGGCGCTATTTCTTGTCCTGCTGGCACCACGTTTTGATTCAATAGCATGGGGCATTACTTTAACTGTGACCATTGTTATGGCTTTGCTACTTAAGCTTATTGGTTACCCTAACGCCGCAATTCCTATGGCAGCAGTTTGCGGTACTGTGCTGTACTACTTTGTCCATAAGCCGAAAACAGAAACAGGAGAGCAACATGGGTGAACTAACCTGGTTAACACTGGGCCTCATCGCGCTGGCCACATTTTTGATGCGCACCGCTCCACTGTTCTGGATGTCGCGACGATTAAAGCGTAGTGAGAACGGAAGTTCACTGGCCGATATTCCGTTATGGCTCAGGGTAATGGGCCCAATGATGATTGCCGCTATGTTCGGCACCTCGCTGATCCCGCCGACCTTGTCTTTCAATGCCTGGCTGGCTACGGGGCTGGGCGTTATTGCAACGCTACTGGCATGGTATAAAACACGCACTTTAGGAGTGCCGGTTCTGGCTGGTGTAGTGGTGTATGGTTTACTGGTGTCGTTACTTTAATCCGGCATCAGCAACTATTCTGTCGAACTCACCTTTGGACTTGATAATAACTGAATCCAACTAGCCGTCCGCCAATTTTTTGTCCCCCTTGCTTTCGCAGTTAAATCGACGCCCGGCCTCCCTGAAGCTTGGTAAATCAGATCATACCTAGGCGTCAATAACCCATTTTTTGTCACCGTAATTAAGGGGGGATGGATAGAAGAAACATTCCGTTAGATATAACACAGCAACAACTACTGCATTTGAGCCCACTGAGGCAGCCATTCGCCGTGAGCTTCACGCATTTGATCCACTAACGCCCAGATCTGCTCCAGATCCAGCTCAGCACCAGTATGTGGATCCATCATCGCAGCATGGTAGATATGTTGCGGATTTTCAGTCATCAGAGCTTCTACAGTCAGAGATTGCGTATTAATGGAAGAACGCATGATCGCGGCAAGTTGTGGTGGTAGCTCCCCAATATATGTAGGCTGGATTCCATTGCGGTTAACTAGGCAAGGTACTTCTACAGCGCAACCGTCAGGCAGAGAAGTAATTAGACCTGTGTTAACAACATTTCCATAGATGACAGCGGGCTCATCGGTCCATACTGCGTTGATTATTTCAGAAGCGTACTCATCACTCTTGGTTATTTCAATATCCGCTGTACCTTGCAACTCTGCTGATTGTTCATTCCAGCCTACAATCTGTTCAACACAACGTATTGGGTACTCATCGAGCGGTACAGCGAACTTTTCGAGAAGGTCTTCACGTCCCTGCTTGATAAACCATGGCGTATATTCAGCGAAATGTTCTGAGCTTTCTGTTACATAATAACCAGTTCGCTTCATCATTTCGTAGCGAATGATATTCTTACACCGCTCAGATTCCTGACTTATCGCTTTCGGCAACACACCCTCAGCATAGCCTTGATGCAGTTGCGGATATAGATCGCGGTAGCTACCATCTTCCAGCCGTTCTTCATATTTGAGGAAGAATGCCTGATGGTTAATACCAGCACAGTAATAACGAATATTGTTGGCTGGAATATCCAGCTCTTTCGCAAGTAATTCAGCAGTATGCTGCACAGAATGACAAAGACCAACCTGTTTAATAGTTGGATATTTTTTAGCAATTGCCCAGGTATTAATTGCCATGGGATTCACATATTGGATCATCAGCGCATCCGGACATACTTCTAACATATCCTCACACACTGACCATAGGTGCGGTACGGTACGCAGGCCACGCATAATACCGCCGATACCGAGTGTGTCAGCAATAGTCTGACGTATGCCAAACTCTTTTGGGATTTCGAAATCTATGATAGTACAGGGGTCATATCCCCCGATCTGGAAAGCGACAATAACAAAATCAGCGCCTTCCAAAGCTTCTCTTTGAATCTGATGTGTTGAAATTTTTGCTTCAACACCAAGTTTATCTACCATTCGGTTAGCGACAACTTTTGACTCATCGAGCCGGACCGGGTCAATATCCATTAGCGCTACTTCAGCACCACTCAGCGCATCACGCTGAAGAATATCACCAATAATGTTTTTCATGAACCCCGTTGAACCGGCACCAATAAACGCAATCTTTGGACATTTTTTCATGACTATCTTCTTCCTTCATACCATAGCGAAATACAATTTCGGCTTTCCTCTTCATTGGAAATTTGATTTAAATATATCTAACTTGGCTTTTCTTCCGGATAACAGTATTAATCTTCCGGAAAATAATTAAATTTTCCGGACAGTTTTTTATAAATAGCAGCGTAACCATAAAACACCACGAGCTCACTTGCGGACGAATGAGCCGGAACGAAAACGGAAGCACATATCCCACTATATGGTCTATATAAATTTTAAATATTTAGTAACCTAAATAACTGTTCCTAAATACGCGTCACTTTGGAAAATATCGAACAGTTACTTAATTGCCGGCTACATTTATGAAAAATGTAGGGTTAGGCGGGCACAATATGGAACTATGTTGAGTTCAAAATTGGAAAGATACAAAACTGCGCCATCTGAGGCTGTAACAAATAGAGCCTTGGCTATACTCAGGGAGTCTATATAAAGTCCGAACATCAACATAAGTACAATTGATATCCGGGCAAGATAGTTACGCTATAACATCAAACGCTGCTTTGACCAGACGCTGGGTATAAGCAGTTTTAGGTTGTTCCATCACATCCTGAGTAGAACCGGCCTCTACCACTATTCCGTTACGCATTACCAACACATTATGACAAAGCGCCCGTACAACTTTCAGGTCGTGGCTGATAAACATATAACTGAGGTTATGCTTTTTCTGCAGATCTCTCAAAAGGTCAATAATTTGCGCCTGAATGGATAAATCTAATGCCGATGTTGGTTCATCAAGCAGAATAAACTCCGGCTTAAGGATCACCGCACGTGCAATCGCAAGACGCTGCCTCTGCCCTCCGGAAAACTCGTGAGGGAACCGATCAAGTGAATCGGCAGGCATCTGAACATCTTCTAATGCTTGTAGGATCAACTTTTTCCGTTCTTCTGACGTCTTACCAATTCCGTTCACAATCAACCCCTCCTCAAGGATCTGACGGATAATCATGCGCGGGTTCAATGAGGAAAATGGATCTTGAAATACCACCTGCATCCGGGTACGCAAAGGCTGTAACCCTTTCCTGTCAAGATTATGTATTTCTTTATTTTGAAATATGATGGTTCCGGACTGAATACTACTGAGACGAAGTAACGACATACCTAGTGTAGACTTCCCTGAACCTGACTCTCCTACAATACCCAGAGTTTCGCCCTTTCTGATCCTTGTAGATACATCGTTTACCGCCACAACTTCTGTCTGTTTTCGGTTAAAGAAACCACCGTGTTTAATATTGAAAACTACTCGCAGATCTTCTCCGATAAGAATGGAGTCACTTCCGGCACTCAATGGCTCCGGTAACCCTTTCGGCTCTGAGTTAATCAGATGTCGCGTATATGGGTGCCGGGGGTTGTTAAATACTTCTTGAGTCTTTCCTCTTTCCACAACCTCTCCATACCGCATAACGACCACTGAATCTGATATGTGACGTACTACGGTCAGGTCATGGGTAATAAGGATAATGCCCATATTATGCCTAGCCTGTAAATTTTTTAGCAGTGACAAGATCTCAGCCTGCACTGTCACATCTAGTGCTGTTGTGGGTTCATCGGCTATCAACAAGTCTGGCTTGTTTGCCAGTGCCATTGCAATCATTACCCGCTGGCGCTGCCCGCCAGACATTTCATGGGGGTACTGTGCATAACGGGCTTCCGGGTCTGGTAACTGCACTTCATTCAATAGCTTAATCACTTCCGTTTTCAGTTCATCTTTGGCCATTTGACGATGAGAGGTGACAATCTCAGCTATCTGATCGCCAATTCGGTATATTGGGTTTAGGCTGGTAAGCGGCTCTTGAAAGATCATGGATATCCGATTGCCTCGAATTGCCTGCATCTGTAATTGTGAATATTTGGCCAGATCATCTCCCATAAACTGGATTTTCGTCTGTTTTCCCACAATGGCATTGGTCGCCAGCATGCCCATGACGGCCCGGGCAGTCACCGATTTTCCTGAGCCAGACTCACCAACAACCGCCAGGGTTTCTCCTTTGTTTACGGCATAGCTGACGTTCCTGACTGCCTCTTTGACACCTGTCGTGGTGCGGAAAGAGACTTCGACATTGTCAATTTTTAATAGTTGTTCAGTCATTAGCATATGGGTCCATTGCATCGCGCAGGCCATCACCCAGCGCATTGAAAGAAAGGACGGAGATCACTACCATACCAACCGGTGCCATCAACCAAGGCGCGGCAGAGAATGATTGGAAGTCGCGGATTTGGTTAAGCATTACTCCCCAAGAGACCATAGGAGCCTGAACACCAACACCAAGAAATGAAAGAAAACTTTCCAGCAGAATAACTTCTGGCAAGAAGTAGGTCACCCAGACAATAATGTGAGAGGACATATTAGGTACAATATGACGGGTAATAATTCGACGGTCTGAAGCACCTATCGCCACGGCGGCACGAACGTACTCCATTGATCGAACAGCGATGACTTTACCACGCAACTCACGGGACAAGTCAGTCCATTTCAGCAGGACCATAATCAGTGCGAACAGAATAAAAATAGTAACCGGCTCTGCCCGTTTGGGTAAAATCGCCACAAGAGCAAGAATAAGAGGCAGATCCGGAAATGCTTTGAGAAATTCTACGATACGCTGGGTAACAACATCAAAAACACCACCAAAATATCCTGAAGCCACACCGACCAAAGTGCCAATTACCCCGGCAGCACTGACTACTAACAGCCCCATTAACAGGGTAATCTGAGTACCAAAAATCATGCGGCTGAAAACATCACGCCCCAGATTATCCGTACCTAATAAGTGTATCGATTTGCCATTTTCTCCACCAAACAGATGTCGGTTGAATGTCATTCCCATCCATTTCCAATCATCTCCTTCGGGAAAAAGAGTCAAATACACTGGGTTAGCAAGATCAGGTTTAAAGGTAATCTCGAAGGTTTCCATATCCATCTCTTCCAGATAAGGATAGACAAACGGCATAGAGATTCCTTTTCCCTCTTGCCAGATTTTTACTAACTGAGGTGGCGAATAAAGGGCGGCAGAATTCTTAGTATGGGCTGAGTATGGCGCAATAAACCCCGAGAGCACTGCACTCAGGAATACCAATAAACACCCAACAAGCCCCATCATTCCATAACGGTTATGACGGAATCTGGCACGAACCAACTGCCAATAAGTCAGGGATTTGTCAGTGACAATTTCTGCATTCATTGCGAAAGAGTTGTCTGTATTCAATTTGGTGTGACTTTCCATGATCACTTCCTTGTCATTGTAGCGTTACGGATACGCGGATCGAGTACAGCCAACAGTAAATCTGCAATTAGGTTACCGATTACCAGCAGCATAGCGACAAGCATGAAAATGGCAGACACTACATACATATCCCGATCACTTACCGAACTCAGAATCAATGGACCTAGCGTAGGAATACCCAGCACAATGGCAATCTCTATTTCCCCTTTGATCATGTAGTCAAAACGGGAGCCCAAGTTCATGATCACTGGATGAAGTGCATTGGGAACAGCATGCTTAAACAGTACTCTATTATTGGTAAGCCCTTTTGCCCTGGCCGTTTCGATATACTGCATTTTCATCACATCCAACAGGTTGCCCCGCATCATACGTGTGGTGTAAGCCTGCCCAGCCCAAATTGAAATAAGTAGTATTGGCCAGGTGTGTAGAAAGAAATCCCATAACTTACCAAAAGAAAAGTGTTCCTGAAGCATATACTCGGGTGAGTAGAGGGAGCCTATATACGGTGAATGCCAGACAAAGGCCAAAAAGTATAGAATAATCAGTGACATCACGAATTTAGGGATCACAATACCGAGAAACGCGATGAGTGTCGCCAAGGTGTCCCCTAATTTGTACTGATAAACAGCGGCATAGATCCCCAGCACAATACCTACGCCCTGTCCGACAATCAAAGTAATCATCGCCAGACCGATTGTGCGTGGCAAACGGAGACCGATCACTTCCGTTACCGGGCGGTTTTGTGCGAAAGAAAGCCCAAAATCTCCATGAAAGATAATGCCTTTAATCCAATACAGATATTGTACTGGCAGAGATTTGTCTAACCCCAGCTCCTTGCGCATCGCTTCCGCTTGTGGTTGAAGCTCTTCATAAGATTGCCCTGTCACAGACATGGCCTGCCCCACCCAAGCATCAACATAATCTCCGGGAACGGCAACGATAATGGCAAATGAAGCAATTGATATGGCAAATAATAGCGGTATGGTGGCTAGGGTGCGTTTGACTATAAAGAAGAGAACGTTCATCCCTAATCCTCCTTTTATTGCTTTATTTTGAAAGCCAGCCCGTTATGGGCTGGCAAGAGCATAGATTGAGTACTAATACTCTGCAATTACCCCAGGTAAGAGCTCAGTCTGCTGTTCTTCTTTCGCTACCCATAGACGCTCACGAATGATCCCATCCTCTGCCCACTCAAACATAAAGGTCGGGGTTCCGGGGTGAGCATTTTTCACCCGCTTATTAACCAACAGAGCCCCCGGTGCCTGAACGGTACCAATAACATAGGCATTTTCTGTAATTATGGTTTGCATATCCAAAATGGCCTTCAACTTGACATTTGCATCACTCGAAGAAACAAAGGTGTTGTACCGTTCAATCAGTTCCTTCTCAAACGGCATCAAATTCCGTTCTCCATTATTGGCCTGATGGTAGTATGGACACTTCTCACTAACCGGAAGTTGATCACATACTTCGCGGGTGGGCCGTACAAAGTTGGTACGTTGGAACAAGGCATTAGCGCTACCCCCAGCTCTTATTCGTTCAAAACTGGACTCATCGAGGCCTTTAGGAAGTAGTCTGATACCTACATCGGCAAGCTGAGAGGTCATGGCATCTACTTGTTTACGAGCATCGTTACGGCTGGAAATGAAAACCAGATCAATCACCAGATCTTCACCTGTTTTAGGCATATTTCTGATCCCGTTACCGTCGATATCCTTCAAGCCCAAAGAATCCAGCAACTTTTTAGCTTTCTTAATATCGTATGGTTGATACACAGTACTTGAGTAGTCAAAGTAAGGAGAACCACTTAAGAAACCACCAGTGTATGGGTATGTGAACGGGCCGCGAACGACCGACTGGCCAATCGATTTTCGGTCAAGAGCATGACTAAAAGCGATTCGGAAATCTTTATTGCGGAATAAGCGCCGGAGCTCGCTATCAATATCATCTTTTATGCCAATATTGGAAAAGTTCAGATTAACTCGCCAGCCTTGAATGCGGGGACCAAACTTAACTTCTATCGGAGAATCCGGGGTGCGGGACTGTTTCACAGCTTCAACGAAGTTACCTGGGTTCTCCATATTCGAAAAATCTCCCGTACCCGCTATGGCTTGTGTAGTACGGTCATCCCATGTAGAAAGTTTGAAGTGAAGTTCGTTTAAGTAGGGAAGTTGTTGCCCTTTTTCATCTACTTTCCAGTAATAAGGGTTACGACGCAGAATGACTAGTTCATCAGGCTTATGCAGAACCGGAACCCAGGCTCCCATTACTGGAATCGGCAATGCATCCGCAGGCATTGCCGCAGAATAAGAACTGTAAGTTGCTTCGCTATTGTATTTCGGGTGGTATTTCTTCAGCACATGACTCGGGCCAGGACAACCCTGAAGAAAAGCAAAGTTTTCAACAATGCTTTCGTTTTTTTGCTCGGCGAAAGTAAAACGGATTGTGTAAGCATCTACGACATCAAGTTTGGTTCCTTCTCCCAGTGTGCCGGCTCTCATAAAAGAAGCGACATTTGCATCTTCAACATTATCTTCCCACCAGAATTTTATGTCATCGCTATCAAAAGTATCACCATCTGACCATTTAGCTCCTTCAATTAGATGCATCGTTAATTGTGTATTATCTTGATTCCATTCCCAAGATTTCGCCAGGTTTGGAAGTGGACCGGTTTGTCCAGCGGGTTTAATCTGCCAACGAGGGCCTTGCCGGACAAGGCACTCCTGAAGCGCCATATTGATGCCACCCCACCCCTGAGTTTGACCGGCAAGCCAATTAAACCCTTGTGGCCTTCCGCCTATAACGTGTCTGAAGACACCACCATATTCGCCAACCCCGTCAGACATGGCAGCAGTTTTGAATACAAGTGGTTCTTTTGGCAGGCGTTTTTCCAGAGGGGGAAGTTTACCAGCAGTCACTAACTGCTTCAAAAAAGGCGCTTCACTGTATGAGGGTAATGAGCGGTAATTATAAATTTCATTACGACCAATTAGCTCATACTCCAAACCAGACAGATGTTTTTCAGGTGGTAGCTTATCTGCCATTGCAGCAGCAGAAAACAGGATACTACTTACAATAGCTAGGGTTAAAGGTAGGGGTTTTCTTATACGTAACATAGCATTATCTCCATGTTTTTAGTTCAGGAGATAATGAATGTTATTACGAGGTTAAGTCTTCCGGTATTTACTATAGAGATTCCGGAAATAAACAATAAAGCCAAAGCATCGATCAAAGTCACGTCGAAATTGAAGGGTAAGTAATGCTTAGAAGTATTGATGAAGAGAAGTTAATACATGCCATTGATATTGAACCCATCAATGCGACATCCCAAAGTACCATTTTATTGGAGCATCATCAGCCAGTAGCTTGGGAACAGGCTTACCACCACCATGCTTCTATAGAAATTAATTTTCTTAGTAACTGTGACATGTCTTACTCATTTTCTGACCGTAATGTGAAGCTGTACGACGGGTTTCTGACGCTTTTTTGGGGTGCCTATCCTCACCGGGTTATCGATGTGAAAGGCAAAGGCACTGTTACCAATGTATACATTGCTTTGTCACAATTTCTGCAATGGCCACTACCACAACCCTTTATCAATGCTGTCCTCTCTGGTGCAGTTATCTCAACTAAAAGGCGGTGTACGGAAGATGACCACCTTACAAAACGTTGGGTAGAAGAACTCAGCAAAAAAGAGAGTGTATGGGAGCACCTCCACATACTTGAGTTAGAAGCTCGTCTTTACCGTTTAGCGGTGGAAGGGTGGAAGGGTGGAATGAGCTTATTCCCTCTCGTCAGAAAGACGACCTGAAAGTTGTCGGTGGAAAAGCTATCCTACACTTTGAGCGTATGCTCCGTTATATGTCAAAGAACTTTTCAAACCCTATTTCAGTTGGGCATATTGCTGACGATTCAGGGGTTTCAGTAAGCTATGCAGTGATGTTGTTTCGAAGGTTCCTGGGTCGTACCGCTAAGGAACACTTGACTGATTTAAGGTTACAACATGCCAAGATGCTATTGAGCGAGTCCGATGCAAAGGTCGTGACTGTTGCAATTGAAAGTGGTTTTACGTCACTTTCCAGCTTTTACGATACCTTCCAAAAGAACGTGAATACCTCTCCGGCAGAGTACCGAAAAATCACAAATCAAAAGAAAATTTCTTCTCGTTAAATCGCAAATATTCATAGTTCTATACTCAAAACGAGATGGGATTATTCCGGATTACCGGGCAAGATTAGCTTACAAACACCTACTTTAATCCGGCATCAGCAACTATTCTGTCGAACTCACCTTTGGACTTAAGTAGTTGTATACCTCTGTTGAAATCCTGAGTCAAGGTTTTGTACTCAGGATTTGCTTTAGAAAAGGCAACATACATATCGTATACCTTATATGGCGTATCAAGTCTTCTGGCTTCTATCTTCTTACCTTCAGTCGCCAGCAGGCTTAACTTATAACGTAAAACAGCGTCAGGAATTATCATGGCGTCAATGCGTCCTGCTGCCAGCTTAAGTATATTTTGAGTATGGTCGAGGACATCCTGAGTCGTTATCCCTTCACTGGTAAGGTGTTTAGAGACAACGGAACCACTAACTACCCCAATGGTGTACCCCCTGAAATCTGAAACCTTTCCGGAATAAGTTATGAGCTGATTCGGCAGGACAGCGACTACAACAGTCACTTTCCAGACAACATCAGGATACTCCAGATACTCAGCACTGCTTTTTTCCCAGTATGCCGTCATTACACCATCTACAGATCCTGTTTTCGCTTCCTGAAGAGCACGCCGCCAAGGCCGGTACTGATATTCCACCTTATAGCCGGCCTCGGCAAAGGCACGAGTTACAATCTGACTGAAAAAACCGTGTTCCGGAAGTTGTTCACCTGTGTAGGGAGGAAGGTTTATGCTGGAAAGCAGAACTTTTTTCTCGGCGAGGGCTTGGCCAGACATAAACAAAGAGCTGATCAGTAGCATCAGAATAAGGCAATATTTTTTCATGCAACTGCTCTCCAATGCTACTCAGTGTCGGTTTAGGTCATGGTTATAGTTTAACCGTGAGTGACTAAAAGGATATCACTATTGAGCAATTACTGGTTAAGAATTTATACCCGGCTTTAATTGCGTGCCTTAGCCTGTTTTTCATTACCACGTTTATAGTTGCCAGTTTTCTTCGCCATAAGTCGCTGTTGCTGTTCTTCAGTCATGCTGGTTATCTGAGTAACAAAACTACTGGCGGCTTTGCCGGTTAATGTTGTGATATAACGGCCATCGCGGCTAATATGCACTTTGTCCGCGCTTTCCTGAAAGGTGAATCCAAGGGATTCTTGTCGGTACGTCACTGTACTCTCCTTAAAAAGGTCATTTATTACCTTACTTGATAGTAGCACTCTCCTGTTTATTGCCAAAAGTATCGCCCCTGATGAGGCGATCACTTAATGCTAAAGCAGCTAATTAACTAAAGGCTTTGGTTCTATCCTGCTTGATTTTACAGCCGGTTTTACAATGAAACCAATCCCGGTTAGAAACAGCACGAAAGCAACAACTTGTGCCGTACTCAGCAGTTCATCATACATAAAGTATCCGGAGATCAGGGCAAATACCGGAACTAAAAGAGTCAGCGGGGCGGTGATACTCAGCGGGTAACGAATTAACATCCGGTTCCAGACCCAATAGCCAAACAGTGTGGTCGGGTAGGCTTGAAACACAACCGCGATAGTGGTGTTCATATCCCATACTTCCAGTGCATGCCAGACGATTTCCGGACCATAAAGGGTTATGGCAAACAGCTCCAGCGGGACAGGAGCAAACAACATTCCCCACACATTAAAGGCAAAGGCCTGAGTGGTTTTTGATGCTTTTACTATCATCCCCATTACTGTCCAGCAGGCAGCAGCGATCATAATAAACATTAAACCCAACGGGGTGATATTGCCGTTGGTTGCTGATACCAGTACCAATAGCGCCGCAAGCGCGGCCACAGCACCAATAAGTTTGCGCTTTGACGCCGCTTCTTTATGAATAAATACGCCGACCGCCATACTAATTAGCGCATTGGATGAAAGCAGAACTGAAGACATACCCGATGATAAACCAGCTGTGATGGACCAGGACGCCATGCCCCATATACCGACACCAAACACCAATCCGTAACCAAGTAAATAGCGCCATGCAACAGCTGGTTTACGGATAAAAAATATCGCCGGTATTACCGCCAGTGTAAAACGCGCCGCGGTGGCCAGAAGAGGGTGCACTTGCGTAATCCCCATCTTGATCATCGAGAAATTAAAACCCCAAATGACCATAACAAATATAGCCAAAACCAGATCGTTTCTTTTCATAACTGTACTCCTTGAAATTTTTATTGAGTATTGCTTGAGTACAGATACCAGTACAGATACAATTTTTTGATCAAAAACCAGTACAGTGACAACTTATGAGCATCTACCAAACGATGGCGAGTCAGTTTATCCGTGAAATTGAGAGCGGAAAACTGACAGAAGGAAGCCGCATGCCTTCATTACGTCAGCTCTCCAAACAAAGAGCTGTCAGTATGTCTACTGCCGTTAGTTGTTATCAGGAGCTAGAATCTCAGGGCTGGATTCATGCCCGTCCTCAGGCGGGATATTATGTATCCCCGCGACAGAGCAGACACAATACTCCGGAATGGGCTCAGTTTGTCAGTAAAGTATCGCAAGTAAAGCAGAGCTTCTCTGTACACTCTCCCCTGAATGGCCCCCTTGGGGTTTCAGGTACCGATATTGACGAAGCTGCTCTGAACGAGCTTGAACGAAGTTTCCGCAGAGCCAGTAAAAGGCTTGGCAGCAGGCTGAATCAATATCCGGATACTCAGGGAGAACCATCACTGCGCAATGCCTTAAGTGTTCACTTTACAAAACTCGGCCTGTCGTTAAATCCCGATGAAATGGTGATTACTTCCGGATGTATGCCCGCCATTAAAGCCGCTCTGGAAGCCTGTACTCAGGTCGGTGATGCCATTGCTATCAGCTCTCCCTGTTTTAGCGGCATCTTAGATCTGCTGGGGAAAATGGGGCGGAATATTGTAGAAATCCCTTCACTGGATGACGGGATAGATTTAAATCAACTGGAAATGCACCTCAGTCAGGGCAGTGTTCAAGGCGCGGTTTTCTGCACCTCTCATATGAACCCGCAGGGGATCACTATGTCTGCCCGGCAGAAACAGAAACTGGCCGAGCTTGCTAACCGCTATCAAACACCCGTGATAGAAGATGATGTTTATCTGGAACTCTCTTACGCGGAGCATACGCCATTGCCAACAAAATATTATGATAAAGGCGGATATGTTCTCTGGTGTGGTTCCGTATCAAAAAGCCTCTCTCCAAGTTACCGGCTGGGCTGGTGTCTGCCGGGACGATATACGCAGCTATATACTCAGCAGCACACCGCTTCCTGCTTTGGTGTGTCACTGCCCATTCAGTTAGCTGTGGCCGATTTTATTGAATCTGGACATTACACAAAACAACTAAAACAGCGCCGCAGTAAGCTGCTAAGGCAAAGGCAATCCTATCTTAGTTTCCTTAGTGAACGCCTGCCGGACAAAGTAAAAATCAGTAACCCACAGGGTGGTATGGTGCTGTGGCTACAGGTTCCTGATCTCAAATTAACCAGATTCTCTGAGCTTGTGGAAAAGCATAAGATTGATATTCGTTTAGGGCAATTGTTCAGTACCCTTTCACTCTACGATGACTGCCTGAGAATCAATATCGGATTTGAGCTTACCAAACCGGTGCAGGACGAACTGGATCTTTTGGTCAACGCGATAGCAGAGTCCATTTAGCGGGGCTTATTTCGTTCCATATCCAACAGGGTACGCTTACGTTCCAGCCCCCATCGGTAGCCGCCTAACGCCCCGTCACTTCTTAACACGCGGTGGCAGGGAATAAGAACACCGACCGGGTTTTTGCCACAGGCGGTTCCGACGGCGCGAACCGCTTTCGGCTTGTCAATCAGCTCAGCGACTTCACCATAACTCATAATATCCCCCTCTTTGATGCTGAGCAGGCACTGCCACACCTTAATCTGAAAGGCCGTTCCCCGTATATCAAGGGGCACATCAGGTCTTGGTGCCCCGCGGCTGATATGCTCATCTAAAGCGATCATCCAGCTATCCAGTTCCGGTGCATCCTGAGCAGCCGAAGCGATCAGTTCAGCATTTGGAAACTCATGGCGAAGGTGTGTAAGCAGTACCTGTTTGTCATCATCAAACTGTACGGAGCACACGCCCTTTTCCGTTGCCGCCATTATCATATGGCCGAGAGCTGTTTCGCGGATAGCGTAATAAATGACTTCTCCCTTGCCACCAGCCCGATAGGCTTTCGGCGACATACCGATATTGCGGCTCGCTTCTCCATACACCCGGCTTATAGAACCAAAACCAGAAGCGTAGATTGCCTCTGTAACACCATCCCCCTCTTTCAGGCTATTCTTAAACTTGCCCATACGCACAGCATCCTGATACTGCTTTGGAGAGACCCCAAATATCTCTTTAAAAGCCCGTTGCAGGCGAGAGGGTGAAAGCTGAGCAATAGCACTTAACTGATCCAGCGTCAGTTTCTCTTCTGCCTTCTGCTCAATATAACGGGCAACATTTATCAGCTTGCCAGTACGTTTATCTTTTCCGGTGGGGTGGCACCTTTGACAGGGGCGAAACCCTGCCTGCATAGCCGATTCAATATCTGAAAAGAACCTCAGATTTTCGCGATTTGCCGCTTTTGCGGGACAGGAAGGCTGGCAGAAAATACCCGTTGTAACAACGCCATAATAAAAGCGTCCGTTATAACGGGCGTCTCTGCTCTCTACCGCTTTCTGCATTTCATATTCAGCTAACTCAGGCATAATTCAGGCTCTCTGTCTGATCAATGGTTGCTTAATATCACCACAACGGCGAGACAGATAACATCCGTTTCTTGCAGGAGAATCTTTCCATATAGAAAAACGAAATTGCCACTATTAAGGTGATAACGAATTACCCTTTCACTTTTATAAAGAGTATTATCAAACCCATTATGTCAACAAAAAGGCGATCACATGAAGTTAGATGCTATTCTCTGGGACTATGATGGTACATTAGTAAATTCTGTTCCTAAAAACATAGACATTACCAAAACCATACTTTCCATCGTCGCCCCGCATCTGACCGGTGATAACCTGCCTAAATATCTACTTAGTGAAGACTTATATCATGAAGCAAACCATGGTGCGAAAAACTGGCAGGAACTGTATGTTGACTACTACGGGCTAACTCATGATGAAATGCTGATTGCCGGCGGGATGTGGGCGGAACATCAGGAAAAAAACCAAACCGAAGTTTCTCTGTTTAGTGGTATCACTGACGTTGTATATCAGTTTTCTCATATTAGTCACGGGGTTTGTTCTCAGAACTCTCAGGCGAATATTCGCAATGTGCTCAGCCGCAATGGCATCGAAGGGCCGTTCAAAGCGATTGTAGGTTACGATGATGTTTCCAGTGGTCAGCAAAAGCCTCACCCTTACAGCGGGATAAAATGCCTTCAGTCAATATTTGGCCATACTGATAATGAGCGGGTGATCTATATAGGCGATCATGAAGCAGATACAAAGTTTGCCCGTAATTTACAGCAAGAGCTTGGAAGTAGTGCAGAGGTTATTTCAATAGCAGCCGCCTACAGTCGTTCAGAACCCGATAGCTGGAACACAAAACCCGATTATGTGGCTCATAATGTAGATGATCTCCTATCCATAATAGGTAAGTATGCTTAGGCTACTTAAATTGTCAGAGTTGATATTGAGAACATAAGTCAGCCCTCAGCTTATACCCGTTTGACCTTTACAAACTGATACACATTGGGCGGTTTGATACAGGATCAGGTTTAACTACCGCATCCAGATCAAATACATTTTTCAGAAGTGACTCTGTAAAAACCTCTTCAGGAGAACCCTTTGCCGCTATTTCTCCAGATTTAAGCACAACTAAATGGTCGCAGTACCGGCACGCCTGATTTAAATCATGTAAAACAACGATAACCGTTTTGCCTTTGTCGTTAAGCTTCTGAATCAGCTTCATTAGCTCAACCTGATGGGATAAATCCAGATATGTGGTCGGCTCATCTAACATCACAACCGGAGTATCCTGCGCCAATACCATCGCAATCCAGACTCGCTGACGTTGACCACCCGACAAAACATCTACTTTTTTATCAACCAGTGACTGAATCTGCGTCTCTTTGATAGCCTGCTCAACTTTCTGATGATCTTGCTGAGAAAGAGCCCCCCAATAGGACAAATAGGGAGAACGCCCATACTCGACAAGTCGACGGACAGTGATATCTTCCGGCGTGGTAAGAACTTGCGGCAGTAGCGATATATATTTTGCCAGTTCTTTATCCGGGTAGCATTTGATCGGTTTATCTATAACAGACAGTTCACCTGAAAAGTGTTTGTTTATTCTGCAAAGGGTTTTTAAAAGCGTCGACTTTCCGCTGCCATTAGGACCGATAAGTGCCGTGATTTTTCCCTCAGGTATCTCAAGATCTAACTCACGGATAATAGTCTCTTTACCAAATGAAACCGATAGATTCTTAGTTTTAATCATTATTTCCAACCTTGGTAACGCTGCAGTAAAAAGATAAAGTACGGCGCGCCAATCAGTGATGTCAGCACTCCCGCAGGAAGCTCAAGTGGCGGGTCAATACCGCGGGCTAATGTATCAGCAACGACAACAAGCAGAGCACCAATAACACCCGACATAGGCAATAAAAGCTTATGGTTATGTCCGAAAAGTAAGCGGGCTAAATGTGGGGAAAGCAATCCGACAAAACTAATGGTTCCGCACACGGCGACACTGATGCTTGCCAGAAGTGTCGATAAAACCAGTGCCAGCAAACGGGTACGCTGAGGCTGGGCTCCGACTGATATCGCGGTTTCTTCGCCTAAACCCATAAGATCCAATCGCCAGGCCAGATACATTGCCCATGGAACAATGCAAATCAGACTGATCCAGATAAGCGGAACCTGAGACCAGTTTCTTCCCCACAGGCTTCCTGTCAGCCATACCATGGCTGTATTAATCTCAATCGGATTGACAATAAGTAAGAAATCTATACCACTGGAAATAAACGCACTAATGGCTATTCCGATAAGTGCAAGACGTGCCGGCGTAGGGTTACACTTATATGCCAGCAGAGAAATAATAAGGGCTGCACCTATACCTCCGGATACAGCAACACTTGCTAATAAAGGCAATGACGCGTCCGGCACATAGATAAGTAATAGAGTGGCCGCAAACCCTGTACCGGCGCTTATTCCCATTAAATCAGGAGAAGCTAACGGGTTACGCAGAACACCCTGGATCAATGCGCCGGAAATTCCCAAACCGGCACCAACACCAATTGCCAGAATAAAACGCGGCAAACGATATTGATTAACAATAAAATCTAACTCACCACCATTCAACAGTGTTTGTATCACAGCCATCGCATTTAATGGTGCACCACCAATAAACAGACTGCCTGCGGCACAAAACAGCAAAGAGGCCAATAACACTGATACTTTGACCTGATTCATGACATTTTGCTCTTAATGGCAAGAAAGATAAAAAAGGGTGAGCCGATCAAGGCCGTAATGATCCCTACCGGCGTTTCCGCGGGAAAAGCGACCATTCTGGAAACAACATCAGACCACAACAGCAGGCTAGCCCCTAACAACGCTGAAACGGGAATTAGAATAAAATGATTGTTACCCACTATTTTGCGGGCAATATGCGGAACTAACAGCCCGACAAATGCGATAGGGCCGGCAATCGCCACACTTGAAGTAGTGAGTAACAATATCGCCACGCAGGAAAACAATCGGGTTCTTGTGGTGTTAACCCCCAGACCAGTAGCAATATCATCCCCCAAAGCAAGCAAGTTCAGACTGCGGGATAAAAACATCGTCATAATGATAGCTACTAGGCTAACAGGCCAGAACGCCAACCAATCCTGCCAGGTGATATTTGAAACTGAACCGGCCAGCCAGGTCAGAACGCTGTAGGCCATGTCATCAGCCAGAATCAGGGCACTTCGGGTGACACCGACTAATAATGCGTTAACAGCAATGCCAGCAAGAATAAGTTTTACCGGGTGTGAGCGGGCAGAGAAATACCCTCCTAAAGACAGCACCAGCAAACCACTAAATGCTCCTCCCAAAAAGGCACTTACCGATACAGAGACTTGTGGAAGAAACGCTATGTTCAATGACGATAATGCAATAAAGCAAGATGCCCCTGCATTTACACCCAATATGCTGGGCGCGGCTAACGGGTTTGCCGTAAGCCCCTGCATAAGAGTGCCTGATATCGCAAGGTTAATCCCGATAAGCATTGAGGTGAGAACTCGAGGAGCCCTTAGCGTCGCCAGGATCTGATGTTCCATATTAGAACTATCGAAATCCGACAGGTAACTCCAGAGGTGTGCCAGTGAAAGGTCAAACGACGAGTAGCTCACCATGGAGAAAACAACTCCGGCGGCAAATACCAGACCGCCGGATAAGCCCCACATCAGCATTTGCCAGCGAGAGGCCGGTAACGTCTGAGACATAGTTAGTTTAGTATTGTATCTAGGTTTTGAGCTATCTCTTCAGCCGCATTCATGCCACGATTTAACGACCAGACTTGCGGTGAAACGGTTATGATTTGCTGGTTCTTTTTAGACTTTAACAAATTGAATAGCGGGTTTTTCTGCCAGGTATCTGCAATGGTTTTTTCACCATATGGCCCAATAAGTAACCAATCGGGATTGACCTTTAGCAGCTGCTCCAGACTTACCTCTATATAAGCCTTCTCTGTATCTTCAGGTAGCGGCCCCTTAATGCCAAGACTATGCAGGACACTGCCGGCATAAGATTCCGGGCCATGCATCCACATCCCTTTGGCATTAACAACGGCAAACTGCATTGTTTGCTGGCTCGAAAACTTGGCTTTGTAATCTGCCATTATTGACTTGTGTTTGCTGATACGTTGTTTCATCTCTGATTCTTTATTAACAACAATACCAATCTTTAATGCCGCCTCTAAATTCTCCTGATAGTTTTCACCACGACTTTTCAGAATCAAAGTAGGGGCAATTTTTGATAAATCATCATAGGCCGGAGAATGGCGCTGAATATCAGCAATAATAAGGTCAGGCTTTAGTTGAGCAATAATTTCCAGACTAGGCTGAGGGCGCATGCCTACCGATGTCCAGGGTTCAATTTGATCTCGAATGGTTTTCAGAATTCGGTTTACATTTTTATCATCTGCCACGCCAACTGGTGACACACCTGCAGCGGCAAGGGCATCCACAAACGAATACTCAAGAGCAACAATCCGGGTAGGGGTCCCGGTAATAGTAAATGTTCCTTTTTCATCTTCAACGGAGCGTTGCTCTTGGGCCGAGACAGCAAAGCTTATCGATGCAGAGATAGCCAACAGCGACAGTAATTTTGTAAGTTTCATAAGCGACTCTTTCAGGTTCTGACCGGTAATTAGAAAATCATTAATAAGGCGCAACTATAGATCAAATGATAATCATTATCAATCTCAAGTAAATAAATATGTCACTGAAACTTAAACAATTAAAGGAAAGGAAAATCGTATTAAGAACCCCACAGATTGATAAATTAATCAGCTAGTAACGTCACCCTGAACCTCATCTGGGTGACGTTACCAGCCTACAAATAAAGTATCATTAGACGGTTAACGAAGTTTATCCGGGGTAACCTCACCAGACGCGACAGGGTTGCTGCTGTCCATGCTCCATTCAAACCAGCCACCGTCAAATACGCTGATGTTTTTCCACCCCATCAGATAAGCGTAAAAGAAGGCTTCCGACGCCCGCCACCCTGTCCCACAGTGGAAAGCAACCTTCTGGTTCTTATGGATGTTCCACTCCTGCCAATTTTGAGTAATCAGTTCCTGACTCAGCATAGTGCCATCCGGGTTATGAAAATCTTCCATATGGTAAGAGTCACTACCTGCACGCCCCCAGCGTGCACCGGCAATTCTCCCCTTTGGTTTTATATAGCTGTAACCACTGGTTTCACCAATAAACTCAGGCCAGGTTCTGATACTGACTAGCGAATGGCTTACGGGGTTAGCGAGATAGGATTCTGCCTGAGGGATATCAATAACAAATTCAGGCATAGACGGAACCTTTTTGCCAAACTCAACGGCGTCTGCATGTTGCAAGAAAGCCTCTGTCGGGTAAGGCTTTTTCTCCCACCCTTGCCAGCCACCATCCAGCAGACGCACATCCTCTACTCCTGCATACATAAACAGATTTGCTGCACGAGCCGCTGCCATTGTGCTATCACTATATAAAATCACTGTTGTGTCGTAGCGAACGCCTAATGACTCCAGTACCTGCTTCAGCTCTTTTGCCAAAACCCGGTTCCAGTGGTTTTGCTCCGTTTCTATGCGGTTAGTATTGAGGTATAACGCCCCCGGAATATGAGAAACCAAATAGCGGGTTGGCTCACCCCAGGCCACTTCGATAACCTTGTAATCTTTCGCTGGTTTGTGCATTGGCTGTTTATTATCGATCAACGCCTTAAGCCACTTTGCCGACACCAATTGCTGATATCGTTCCAGTGCAGTAAGTTCTCCATGATATTGGGACAAAGGCTGGCTGATTACATCAATCTTCTTGTAGCCTAATTGCTTAAACTTTGCTTTTAGTCGATCTGCATTCTTGCCGTACAAATAAGATGGCTTGTCTGATTCAATACCTCTTTCAGACAGCAAGGTAATGATTTCAGAATCAGAAAGGCTATCCAGCCACCCGGCAGGAAAATTTATTGCAGCAGGATAATGGCCTCCTCTCTTCATACCTTCATCCGGCCAGCCGTTAAACAGATCACTGGTTCTGGTATCGATCACTTGATAAGAAGAGGGATTCAGTCTGTCAATTTCGTCAAAAGTCATTGCCAGGCTGACCGATGAAAAGAAGGCAGCCAGAGAGAAAAGAGTTATGCGTTGCAGGAAGTTCTTTAACATATCTATAGATCCCGTCACCTGAATAATTCCACATCATTAGAAATAACACTAAATTATTGACGAAAAAAGGTAAATTTTTAAAATTGCTGGCTATGCATCATATTCAACAGTAATAACTCTAGTCAGAATATCTTGCGTAAATAAGATCGATAGTACCGTCAATACGCATATGCTCCATCGCGGCATCTATCTTGTCAATGATATCTAAAGGAACAGATTTCTTATTAAACAATAGGTAGGTAGGCCAGGTCAAAACCGTTAAATTTTGCTGAGGTTGCTCGCTATTTTTTACAATATCAATCAGGCTTTCAAGCCCATTCTTTTTTATAAAATCCATGGTTGGAAGGTAATCACCAACAAAGGTATCTATTCTGCCTCCCAAAAGCATATCAATGCTCATCTTAGTTGATTTAGTCAGCTCTACACGCAAAAAACGTCCTTCATCAATCGCCTGCCTGAATACTCCGGAACCGTAGAGATAACCTAGCCGAATTCCTATCGATAACTCTCCTGTTTCTGTGATTTCAGGGTCAAGCATAAAATTGGACGACTTCCTTTTAAAAAGGTAATAGGTTTGGTCAATCAGTATATTTTTGCCGTAATTTCCCCACTGCTTACGCTCATTATTTACCCCGGCATTAAACAAAACATCAGCCTCACCTTCTTTCGTTTTATGTACCGCCCTACTCCATGGTAAAAACTCAAAGTTTACATCCACACCGTCAACCCGCCTGGCTGCCTCTTTGATTATATCGACGGCAATACCCTTTGCTTCTCCGTCATCTGGATATTCATAAGGTGCGTAATCCAGTGTCACAGCCCTTAATGTTATCTCAGAACCAGAAACAATAGATGAGTAAACAATAGCGGTGGTATATAGGATGAAAGCAAAAAGCTTCAGATAACTTTCAATCTTCAATATGGATTCAGCTTAAATGGGAATAATTATTACTAAGATTAGTCTGATATTGCTAACTGAGCAAAATCATCGGAAACAAAAAATGCCAGAGGGCTAACCTCTGGCATTCTCGATTAAAATATCAGCAAAAAAATATCTATTTACTTATAAGATTCCGTTATTGCTTCTGGTTGCTCTACTTCGGTCAGCAAGCCTTTCAGCAGGCTGACACAGCCAAGCAGCAGAATAACCGTGAATGGTAGTGCAGCAATTATGGTTATGGACTGAAGCGCCTGAATAGACTGAGTGCCGCCAATCCATAGCATCACCATAGCAATTACGCCGGAGATAACTGCCCAGATAACCTTCTGTTTTATCGGCACTTCCAGTTTACCACCGGCCGTCATGCTATCGATAACAATGGAACCTGAATCCAGCGTTGTTACAAAGAAAACGATAATCAGTGCAACTGCAATAACAGACAGAATATTGCCGATAGGATAGGCGTCCAGCATATAGAACAGACTTAGGGATACATTAGTAATACCCTGCTCCAACCCCAGCAAACCGACTTTATCCATAATTTGTTGAATGGCAACGCCGCCAAATACCGACATCCACGCCGTGGTTACCAGAGTAGGGATAATCATTACACAGACAAGAAACTCACGTACGGTACGCCCCTTAGAAATACGCGCCACAAACATACCAAAGAATGGTGCATAAGCTACCCACCACGCCCAGTAGAATACCGTCCAGCCATGTAGCCATGTGGTGTCATCACGTCCGCTTGTCTGGCTTAACGGCAGAATATTCTTCACATAACCAGTAACGGCTGTCGCAACCGAATCCAGCACAGTAGTAAAGTTAAGAACGGCGATAAAACCAAGGAAAACAAAAGCAATGATCATATTCAGGTTACTGAGCAGCTTAACGCCACCATCCATACCCCGGATAACTGAGACAATTGCCAGCCCCATAATCAGCACAATAATAAATTGCTGTAGATATAAGCTATTTTCTAAGCCGAAAACATGGCTGATACCACTTGCCGCCTGAGTACCACCTAGGCCCAGCGAGGTGGCCAAACCAAACAGGGTTACCAGAACCGTCATTACGTCGATAACGTCACCAATACGACCCCAGACTCTGTCACCCAATAACGGATAAAACACAGAACGCATAGAGAGTGGCAGACCTTTGTTATAAACGAAATAGGCCAGACAAAGTGCGGTCATGCCATAAATAGCCCAGGCGTGTAAGCCCCAGTGAAATACCGTTGCACCTAATGCAACTTCACGTCCTTCTGCGGTGTAGGCTTCCGCGTTCAGCGGGGTTCCGTACCAATCGGTGAAGAAAGCGGTCGGTTCAGCTACGCCCCAGAAAATAAGCCCGATACCCATGCCTGCGGCAAATAACATTGCAATCCATGACATGGTTGAGTATTCGGTTTTTGCTTTGCTGCCGCCCAAGCGTATTTTCCCCAGCGGAGAGAAAGCAACAGCAATAGAAAAGAGTAATAATATGTTTGCTCCCCACATAAAGAGGAAGTCGAAATTAGAGAGAACGGCAGCTTTAATTGAATCGATGGCTGCTTTGGCATCTGCCGGAGAAAGTGCTAGTAAAGTGACGATAAAGAGAATGGATAAACCTGCGGAAGCAGTAAAAACTGTGTTGTGGACATCCATGCCCCATTTATTAACGTTGTCCTGACCAACCTGATAATCTGTAGAATCAATACTGTATTTTTTTGATTTAAAACTCATTAAATTTTGATTTTGATGTATTCGCTATTTCGAATAAAAAAGACCAACTCCATAGTCGCTTATAGTTCGATTAACCGGCTCATACCATTAAAATTAACGGCAAGAAATGCACTGTTTTAAAGATGATTTCTGGCTCACGGCTAATCCCGAAGCGCGGAGTCTATCACAAAAACGCGCCTCCTGCTTTGCCACTCCACACTGACAGCTTCAGGCAATCCTGCTAAGTCTGTGTTATATAACTTTCTATTTCGCTATGCTAAAGCCCGATAAAACAACTAATCAGGGAAGAATCATGTCACAACATGTCGCAACGGTGCGCTGGACGCGCAGTAAAGGTGAAGTGTTCACCGACAGTAAATATAACCGGGTTCATCAATGGGAGTTTGACGGAGGAGTAACGGTTCCCGCTTCACCGTCACCCCATGTGGTCCCACTACCTTACTCATCGGAAGAAAATGTAGATCCGGAAGAGGCATTTATCGCCGCCCTTTCCAGTTGCCATATGTTGGTGTTCCTGGCTATCGCCGCCAAACGCAATTATGTGGTGGAGAGTTATACGGATAAGGCAACTGGCATACTGGCCAAAGATGAATCGGGCAAAACCGCAGTCACAAAAGTAACCCTGAAGCCGCATATTGTATTTTCCGGTGAACGAATACCAGAGACTAAACAACTGGAGAAGATGCACCATCTCTCCCATGAAAACTGCTTTATTGCTAACTCGGTGAAAACTGAAGTGGTTACCGAAATAGTAACTTGATTTAAGCAGTTATCTGTAAAACTGTTATCTACTAAGTGCTGTAATGGCCGGGCACGGTGTTTGCGCAGGAACGGACAGTCTCGCCGGAGACTTTATTGAAAGAGGATTACTGGTCAAGCCATTCGATATTGAGATAACGCCCGGTGTGGAATATTCTGCAACTTACCACCGTGACTCTATCCGTAAAGCTCGCATCTCTGTGTTTGTTAACTGGCTGAAAAAAGAGGCGAAAGCTCATCAGCCAGTTTAACCTTTGGCGCTCGCCGATTATGAACTTACGGAAAGAAAAGCCATTGCAAATCTGTTTTCGACATGTAATATTTGCCAACTGCAAATGAGATAAGTTTTCATTTACATAAGTAACGGATAGTACAAATCTGATGAATTTATTTAAACATTTCCTCTGTATCACCACGCTAATCGCATTGTCTGGCAATGTTTCAGCGTCAGATGTAGACAGTGCATTAGCAGTGAAAAGTACAACCAACGCTGCTTCGGCCTCCAGCCAGAAACGCATTGATAAAAGTGCTGAAAAATCACTACAAATTCAGGCCGAGCTGGAACAGCTTCAGCAAGAGGTGGATAACCTGCGTGTCTATCAAGACCATCTGAATGGACTGGTTAACAGCCAGCAGCAGGAAGTGACCAGCCTTGAGACACAAATAGAAGAGATCAAGTCTACCCGTCAGGGCATTGTTCCCCTTATGTACCAGATGATAGCCAGTCTGAAGAGCAATCTGGCCGGTGATATCCCGCTAAAAACAGAGCAGCGTACGGCACGTATAGCTAAGCTGGAAGCCATGATGAAGCGGGCTGATGTCAGTGACGCAGAAAAGTACCGCCGTATTCTGGAGGCTTACCAGATCGAGCTCGATTACGGAACCAAGCTTGGCTTGTATCAGGGGCAGATCAGCGCACAAGGAAAAACCCTTGAAGCCGACATCCTGCATCTTGGACGTATTTCTCTTGTTGCCCGCAGCCTGAACGGTCTTCATTACTGGTCATGGGATGCCAATAACCGACAATGGAATACGCTGGATACCTCTCTGAAAGGTAACCTTGATAAAGCCTACAGTATCGCAGCCAAACAAGCAGCACCGGCGCTGGTTACCCTTCCCCTCTCTCTTATCCCGGAGGGCAAGTAATATGAAAGCTTCCGTTTTATCCTCTCTACTACTTAGCCTGACTCTGACAGGTCTGTCAGTTCCGGCAACGGCAGACAGCGCTCTGTCTGATAAAGCACTGGCAGAAAAACAGACCCAGCAACAACATAACAAAGTACGTGAAGCCCGCTTTAGGATGACAGAGTCAGAGCTTAAAGCCCTGAAAGCGCAGCTAATTAAACAGCGAAATTCACTGCAAAAACAGAACGATAAGCTGGCGGCCACTTTCAGCAGTAATGAAGATAAACTTGCCCGGCTGGAAGAGAAGCTTCGGCTGGAAACCGGCAGCCTTGGGGAAGTATTCGGTGTAGTACGCCAGAACGCCAAAGAGCTTCAGTCGGAACTGAAAACCTCCGTTACCAGTGCCGGAGCTCAATCTTTCAATATGCAGATTGACGACATTGTTGCCGCCACTAAACTGCCTTCCATGCCCCAACTTGAAAGCATGTGGAAAGCGCTGGAGCAGCAAATTCAGGCTTCCGGTCAGATAGGCAAAACCCAGCTTCGTTATATCAACGGTGAAGGCGAGAGTGAACAAACAGATGCCTTGCGCCTAGGCGCTTTTGCACTGGTATCTGACAAAGGCTACCTAAACTGGAATGGCATTAAACAAGAGGCCAGAGCCTTTACCAGACAACCGGAACAAGGCGCAACCTCGCAAAGTCTCGTGCCACTTCTGGCTGGTGAAACACAAGCAATCATTATTGATCCTTCGCGAGGAATTATGATGGAGCAACTGGCACTTGCACCCAGTCTGATGGATCGTTTTCAGGCTGGCGGAGTGGTCGGTAAGATTATTGTGGGACTTCTGGCTATCGGTATGCTTATCGCACTGGTTCGGGGCATTAGTTTATCCGTAACCCGACAGAAAATCCGTAGCCAGCTGAAAAAGCCACAGCAACCGGGTAACAACCCTCTTGGCAGAATCCTCTCTGTTTATGAACCAGATAAAAACCGTACGGTAGAAGCGCTGGAACTGCGCCTGCTGGAATCTGTGGTTGACGAACAAGCCAGCCTTGAGCGCGGTCTCTCTATGCTGAAATTGCTGGCAGCACTTGCTCCGATGCTCGGCCTGCTGGGAACCGTAACCGGAATGATAGAGACGTTTCAGGTTATCACCCAGTTTGGTAACAGCGACCCTAAAGTAATGGCAGGTGGTATTTCAATGGCGCTGGTCACTACGGTTCTTGGGTTAATAGCCGCAATGCCACTGCTTCTGGCGCACAATATCCTCAGTTCTCAGGCGGAGGCTATCCGCAACATTCTTGAGAAACAGGGAATCGCCATTGTTGCTGAACAGGCAGAAAAAGTTCTGCCTTCAGATCAATCTGCAGCAAGTGTCGCCTGATGAGTAGTCTGTTTGACTATCTGCCAACTGCCCTTTCAGCCAGCGACTGGATACTGGCGCTTCAGAGTTTTATGCAGCAGGGTGGCCAGATCCTCTGGTGGCTCTCTGGCGTAGTGGCTCTCTGCTGGCTGCTGATTACGGAAAGAGTCATCTTCCTCTGGATTCAGTTTCCCGCACAGCAAAGAGAGTGGCAGCAAGTGTGGCAGGCACGCTCCGATCAGGCTTCATGGTACGCCTTGTCCATACGTGACGGCTGGCTGGCCAGTGCCCATGAAAACCTGTTTAAACATCTGAACTTTATTAAAGTACTTGTCGCTATTTGCCCTATGCTTGGCCTGCTTGGCACGGTAACCGGTATGATTTCCGTGTTCGATATTATGGCCAGTCAGGGCAGCAGTAACCCTAAGCTGATGGCATCGGGGATCTCGCTAGCAACCCTTCCCACCATGGCTGGCATGGTGGCAGCATTAACCGGTATGTTTTTCCATGCCCGGCTGGTTAAAGCCTGCCAACGTAGAGAAATGAAACTTGAAAAGTCGTTAAGGAGCCACCAATGAGACTTGGCCGACGCCAGCATAAAGCAGAAGAGGCACAGGTGGATCTCACCCCTATGCTGGATATTGTCTTTATCATGCTGATATTTTTTATTGTCACCAGCTCTTTTGTGCGCGAATCAGGTGTAGAGGTCAACAGGCCTCAGGCGTCTAACGTGGTCAGCCAGAAAGAGGCCGGTATTTTCATTGCCATTACCTCAGCTAACGATATATACATAGACAAACGCGTAGTCGATGCCGAACGTGTTCAAGCCACCCTTGAGCACCTACTGTTGGATAAACCCGGCGCGTCATTGGTGATTCAGGCTGACGAACACGCTTATAACGGCACGGTTGTTAAAGTGATGGATGCCGCCAAAAGCGCCGGCGTCGTTAACATCGCTCTGGCAGCGGAGAAACGTCTGTGATCCGTCTGCTTGTGGCAACACCTGTGGCGCTTTTCTGCGCTCTGGCACTGTTTAGTTTTATGGCTTATATGGTCGATACCCGTCAGCGTCCTGAGCCGGAACAAACTCAGGCACTCAGCGTTAATATGGTGATGACGGAAAATGAACAGCAGCTTCAGCGCCGCAAACGTTCTGTACCAGAACAACCAGAAACGCCACAAGTACCGCAGCAGACTCCTGTCTCCAGAGTTAATAGTCAGCAGACACAACTTTCACCAATGTCACAACCGGCTTTGGGCTTAAACAGTTCTATCGATGGGATCGCCATCAGTGCACCGGCGTTTGGCGATTTTGGCGTCAATCAGCAGATTGTTCCCCTCTACCGGGTTAAACCTAACTATCCGGCACGGGCAAAAAAGCGGGGCATTCAGGGTTACGTTGTGATGAGGTTCACCATAGACCCGACCGGAAAACCGGTCGATATCGAGGTGATAGAATCAGAACCTAAGCGTATCTTTGACCGCGATGCCGTACGTGCATTGGCTAAATGGAAATACCAGCCAAAAACCGAACAGGGGCGTTCCGTTGCCCAGTATGGTGAGATGATTAAACTGGAGTTCGAGCTGGAAAAATGATCAGACTTTGCTTAGCACTTAGCCTGCTGATTGCAGCACTACCGTCAACGGCAGAACAACTTAGCCGGCAAAATGCTATACGCGTTCAGAAGGCTCATCAATTGTCTCAGGAAGGTCAGTTGTCTCAGGCGATTGAAAACCTCAGACAGATAGAAACGGGCAAAAAATATGACAAAGCCTTTATTGCCCGTATGCTGGGCGTATTTTACTGGCAAAATGAACAGATTGATCCCGCCATTTCCCAGCTTAAAATTGCCGTTGAAAGCGGTCAGCTCAAAGACGATACTGCCTGGGTAACCGAACGTATGCTGGCAGATCTCTATCTGACACAGCAGTCATTCGAAAATGCGCTAACGCATTATTATGCTCTGCAGAAGAGAGCAGCTCCTGTATCCGAAAAAAAACATGATCTTTGGTTTCGTATCGCTCAGGCACATTATCAGCTTGAGCAATGGCGCGAGGTTATTCCGGCTACGCAACACTATCTTGCTCTCAAACCGGATAACCTGATTAACCCCCTCTCCCTTAAGCTTGGCGCCCAACTGCAGTTAAAACAGTGGAAGGGAGCAATTCCGACATTAAAGCAACTTATCGACCTCAACCCGGAAAAGCTCAGTTGGTGGAGACAGCTAGCAGGCCTGTATATGCAAGTCGAGAACCACCGTGCCGCATTAGATACGCTGGCACTGGCAAAGCTGAACGGGTTACCCCTGAGTCAGCAGGACAGACGTTTACTGGCGCAGCTTTATGCCAAAAGAGGCATTCCCGAACGTGCGGCCCTTGAGATTAGTGAGCTGAAAGCAGCAACTTCAGATATCACCCTACTGGCTGAACAGGCCGGCTACTGGCAGATGGCTAAAGAGTGGCAGAAATCTTTACAACATTGGCAACTAGCTGCGGAACTAGATGCTAAATATCACTGGCAGGCAGCACAAATTTTGCTTCAGCAGCGTAACTATCAGCAGGCACTGACAACACTAAACAAAGTGGAAGGAAGACAACAACAGGTTGCGCTGGCAAAGGTTCGTGCCCTGTTTAAGCTGGGTGAGCTGGAGAAGGCACTTATCCAAGCTAAGAACGCCAACGCAATGAAACCTTCGAAACAAGCAATGGACTGGATAACCTATCTGAGCCAGCTACGCAGCGCTTCTTAATCGCACGTGCTCTTACCCGCTTTTGGGCAATCATCACAATAGTTGCCCTTTTCACACTTATAAGCCAGACAGCAACTGATTCTTGTCAGTTTCAGTTGTCCGCTTTTTCCATCTTCAGCCAGACAATCGAGATGGTATAAAGGTAAATCACACTCCATCAACCAGAGTCTGGCTTGCCGGCGGATATATTCATTGGACAGGCTAGTATCATGTTGCTGCAACTTAACCAGACAACCCAACAGCAGATCGGCAAACAAATGACGGGTAAATCCGGGGCGGATTCTGCTCCATTCATTGATTTGCTGCCGGTAAAAATCCATCAAAGCCATTAGTGCCCGTGCGGCATGGGGGATTAACTCTTCCGGCTCGCCATGGCGGTGGGCACCATCGGGAAAACGATAGCCGGCAATATACGAACCGAAACGATATTGACCAATGCTTCCCATATCCGGCAGAGATTTAAGACCATAAATAGCAATAAAAGAGACGTAGACCGGCTGCCAGCAGACAAGGTCCCAGGTGCGGGTCAGCCAGTAAGCTTTTCCAGCATTAGGTTCTGCCTTAGCAACGCCTTTGTACACCTGTTCAAGCTGGTTCGCGCTATTCGGGTGACCGATAGCGATACAGTCTGAGTGTAGAGCGCCATAACTCCCTTTCAGGTAAGGAGTAATCTGTTTTGAATAGAGGAAAACCTGCCGGTGAAGAGCGGGCGCTCTCCTTTGTGTTACGAGTTTATGCAGCCATTGCATCATTATTTACTTACAATAGTTATTAAGAATGATTATTATTACCTACCGAACAGCATACCTAACTGACACCAGAGAAACCAAGCAAATTGGTGCAATCTTTGCTGACAACAATCGCGTGACCAAACCAGCGACTAATGATACAAATAACTCCAGCTCTCTTATTGATGATTTCAGGTTATGGAAAACGGCCAGTCTAACACTCAGAACTCACCTGCTTTTGAACGTATCAGCAAGGTACTCAGCTATATACATTCCAACCTCAATGCCCAACTGTCCTTAGAGGAGATTGCTGAGCAGAGCTGCTGGTCACGCTGGCAGTTACAACGGGTGTTCCAGTCTGAAACCGGGCTGACCGTTGCAAACTATGTGAGGGATCTAAAGCTTAGCGTTGCCGCTGAGCGACTACTTGACTCTAAAGAGCGGATCATTGATATCTCACTGGATCTCGGTTTTAACTCTGAAGTCAGCTTTAGCCGCGCATTTAAACAGGTTTTCGGGGTCAGCCCCGGCCAGTACAGAAAAAGAGCGCAAAGAGTTGGCCTGAAAAAGCCCATTGAGATTTCGCATATAACCGCCATCACTTCCCGCAATAGTGCTAACTTTGTTTCCGTACGCATCGATAGCCGTGACTCATTTATCGTTAAAGGGTTAAACACACAAATTAACGGCCTGTTTTCCCTGTCACCAGATTTTTCTGCAAAAGTACCCCAGCTCTGGCATCAACTTGAGCAACAAACACCAACTGAACACGCAGATGTTTCCGGAGCTATCGGTGTGATCGACGTTACCAATGCAGAATTTGATGGCAGCAATATAACCTACTGGGCTGGCGTGGAACTGAATCAGAAGATTGATCTTCCTCTGCTACCGAGCCTTATTTCTGATAAATTTGAGCTTCTTACCGTTCCGGCTCAGACCTATGCTGTAGTCACTCATAAAGGACAAATTCAACATCTGCCTGCCACCTTGCAATGGTTTATTCTTAACTGGCTGCCTGACTCTGGCTATCGTGGTAAGGATGGTTATGAGCTGGAAGTTTACCCGCCCGGCTATCAGTCAAGTTCAGAGCAAGCGACCATGGAGTATTGGATTCCAATCACCAAAGCCAGTTAACTTTTCCCGACAGCAAGCGGGGAATGCTGGCAGGCTGCCCCCTGATCTGGTCATTATTTGTTCAATCAGAAAGAGTTGCACCAAATTGTTAACTTTCTGTGTCTCCATGCCTATATAATGCAAATGATATTTATTCGCATTTGTGGAAAACATAGGTACTGAGGAACACATGGACACTAATACCAACTTTAAGCCGTCGGCTCTGACTCTGGCCTTACTGGCTGCATTTTCACTTCCCGCTCTCGCAGAGGATACCTCTCAGTCCGGAAATTCAGAAATAGAAACTGTTACGGTTCTGGGCAAAACTTACCGCAACACAGCCACTAAAACGGTTCTTGAGCCGGGTGAAACTCCGCAAACGCTTAATATTATTGACAGTGAACAACTTGAGCAACGCGGAGTTAAATCCGTTATGCAGGCGTTGCGTTATGCTCCGGGTGTCTCTACAGAAAACAAAGGTGGTGCTGTTGTACTTTCCGACTGGATTAACATTCGTGGTTTCAGCTCTGCCAATAACTACTACGATGGTCTGATGTTACCAGCCCTTCCGGGATGGAACGTGGTGCCTCAGATCGATCCAATAGCGATGGAGCGTCTGGAAATCTTTAAAGGCCCGACTTCTGTTCTGTATGGCACCATGCCTCCGGGCGGAATGGTCAACATTATTGCCAAATCACCGCAGCTGGAACAAGCGACTAAACTTGGGCTGGCGACAGGCAGCGGAAATCTCAGGGAAGCGTCTATCGATACAACCGGTGCGCTGGCTGACAATGTCGCTTATCGCCTGATTGCACTGGGGCGGGTTAAAGATACCCATGTCGATGAAGTCAAAGAAGAGCGTTTTCTTATCGCACCATCTGTTGACTGGTATGTGTCTGATAAAACTTTTGTAAACTTTAATCTCTACTATCAGAAAGACCCTGAACTGGGACAAAACGTCACCTTACCATTGGCAGCCATTAAATCAGGCAAGGTCTCACCTTCCACTTTCTCCGGTGACAAAAATTTTAACGCCATTGAGAGAGATTTCCTGATCGCAGGCTATAAGTTCAATCACGAGTTCAACAGTGACTGGGCATTCCTGCAGAATTTCCGCTACATGAAAGCCGATCTTGATCAGAAAAGTACAGCCAGCGGAGCATTTAATGCCACCAGCGGCGAACTATCCAGAACAGCATACACAACCAAGGAAGATTCAAAGGGCATCAGTGTTGATAACCAAATCTCCGGATTTGTACAGACAGGAGATTTAGAGCATTACCTTCTGTTCGGATTGGACTACCGCTCTATTGAAGGGACGGCAGACTATGATGCCTTTGGTGGTGTCGCCAGCGTTAACCTATACAATCCGAATAACAACAAACTCAACCCTGCCGGTTTTACCAAAACCTATTTCCAGAGTGTTGATGTGACAATGTCTCAGTTCGGAGGTTATTTTCAGGATCAGATCCTGATGGACAACTGGGTATTTATCGCCGGCGGACGCTTTGACTCGGTCAGAACCAAAACCGACACCTCAGTGGGTGGCGGCGCGGCAAAAGAAGCGAAAAACAGAGATAACAAGTTATCTTACCGTCTGGGTGCCTTGTACAAATTCGATAACGGTCTTGCACCATTTGCTAACTTTGCCACCAGCTTTGAACCAAACGCCAAGCTGGACGCACAAGGCAAAAACTTAGATCCGGAAACTGGCGAACAAATCGAGTTGGGTGTTAAGTATGAATCCTTCGACGGAGCATTGGCCGGTACTGCCTCCCTGTTCCAGATTAAGAAAAAGAACCTTGGTGTTCGTCCGGACGGTGCTTCTCCCTACCGTGCCGTTGGTGAAGTCCGCTCTCAGGGTATTGAGTTAGAAGGCCGTGCCATAATCAACGACAATCTTGATCTGAAGGCAAACTATACCTACACGGATATGGAGATCACTGAAGATCAGAACAAAACCAATATCGGCGAAACACCGGTATTTGTACCTGACCACACGGCCAGCCTCTGGGCGAATTACGCTTTCCATCAGGGCGCAGCCAGCGGCCTGAAAATCGGTACCGGGGTGCGCTATGTTGGTGAAACCGTTAAGAACAACAGTTCCGACAAGAATAACGGTAAGATCTCCTCTTATACCCTGGTTGATGCTTCAGTCAGTTACGATCTTGGTCAGGTGGACAGCCAGCTAAGCGGCGCTTCCGCCAACCTTATCGCTAACAACCTGTTTAACAAAGAGTATTACACCTGCTGGAACGAAAGCCACTGCTGGTACGGACAGGAACAAACTATCGAATTTAACGTGAAGTACGAGTTCTGATAGCGAGTTGTGTCTCATTAAGGCAGCCTCATTTTGAGGCTGCTTTTGTCATTTAAAAAAACTGATAAATCACCAGAGAACAAGGAAGACCATTGATGTTTTCAACCATTAAACTTAAAGCCTTACCGCTGTTTATCGCCTCTGCAGCTTTGGCAGTACTGCTCTCAACTTCCGCCTACGCTAAACATAGAATTCAGGACAGTGACGGAGAAAAAATATTGGCTGAGATCCCGCAGCGTGTCGCTGCGCTCAACTGGGATATCGCCGAACAGGTTATCGAACTGGGTATCACTCCCGTTGCCGTTCCGGATATTAAAGGATATAACGAATGGGTTGTGCAGCCGGCAATCCCTGAGGGAGCAAAAGATATCGGTACACGTACGGAACCAAATTTTTCTGCATTACGCAAACTGAACCCGGATGTAATCCTAATCGCTTCTCCGCAGAAAGATCTTGAAAAACGCCTGTCTGATATTGCCCCGGTACTTTACTACCAGACTTACAGTGAAGACCATAATAATGCTGAAGCCGCGATGGAAAACTTCAGACGCATAGGTCAGGCTCTGGGCAGAGAAGCGGTAGCAGAAGAGAAACTGAGCCAGATGGAAAGCCGTTTTGCAGAACTGAACAAGCTGCTGGACAAAGCTTATCCGGATGGCCGTCCGGAAGTGACTTCTTTCCGCTTTGCCAGTACCAGTTCAGTCTATCTCTATGGCGACAATTCTATACCTCAATATGCGCTGGAAAAGCTAGGCTTAAAAAACGCCATGCCTCAGCCGGTAACACAGTGGGGTATTTCTCAGCAGCGCATTACTAAGCTCAGTAAAATAGGTGATGGTGTAGCTCTTTATTTTGAACCTTTCCCTTACACCAAAAAACTTAAGAAGCTGGCTGCATGGAATAGTATGCCGTTTGTAAAGGCAAAAAGAGTGAACTCTGTAGCACCAAGCTGGAGTTACGGCGGGGCCATGTCCATCTTGTACAACGGTGAAGCATTAGCTGAAGCCATGTTGGAACTGGCAGAAAAGTAATGGCTTCACGCTGGTCTATATTATGGGCGGCCGTGATATTTGCTGCCCTTACTCACTTATGGTTTAACCAGATACAGATCGGTTCTGTCAGCGAACTGCTTGCCATTATCCGGCAACAGGGGTTTGTAAACAGTGAAGCCTTTGAAGCGATCGCCTTGCGGGAAATCACTCTGCCACGCCTTGCTATGGCGCTGCTGGTCGGCGCTACTCTGGGTTGCTGCGGTAGCTTGTTTCAGCAACTGACTCAGAACCGCATGATCTCTCCCCTTACTCTGGGCACCTCTTCCGGTGCATGGCTTGGGCTGGTTCTGCTCAACCTAATCGCTCCCGGATTAGTGGCTGGTTATTCATTGATTACTGCCATGCTGGGTGCTCTGTTTGCTATGGGCATCGTTATTTCTATCGTTGGTATACGCAACTTAAACGGTCTTCCCGTTATTCTGGCGGGAATGGCTATCAATCTTCTTCTGGGAGCGATCGCAACGGCTATAATTCTGCTAAATGACAGGTATGCTGAAAATCTGTTTATCTGGGGAGCCGGCGATCTGGGACAAAACGGCTGGCAACAGGTGATCTGGCTGATGCCCAAATTACTTCCCATTGTGGCTATATGGTTACTTGCTCCGCGGGTGTTAACTTTACTTAGCATAGGTTCCGATGCTGCCAGAGCAAGAGGGCTCAACCTCGGTACGACTTTTTCGCTTCTGTTCTGTGCCGGTATCTGGTTGGTTTCCGCCTCTATTACTTCAGTCGGCGTTATCAGCTTTATCGCCCTTATTGCCCCAAATATTGCCCGCTATCTTGGCTTTATAAAGTCCGGTCAGGAGCTTTATGCGTCTTCCGTTCTGGGCGCTGCCCTACTCTGTTTTACCGATACGATTGCGACTGTTGTTGGGCAATGGTCGCTGGATATGATCCCAACCGGGACAGCAACGGCTTTAATCGGCGCACCTGCGCTGATTATTATCGCCCGCAAACAGATACAGGCTCAGGATCAGCTATTTTTTACCCTACCCAAAGGCACAGACCAAATCAGCAAATGGACTTACCCCGTCATGGCTACATCCGCTGTCGCCCTGATTGCTCTGACTCTGTTCTCACAACCATCATCGGATAGCGGTTATTTTGTTTTACCTGATCAGTTTGAGTGGTCCCTGAAATACCCCAGAATAGTCACCGCAATATTCGCGGGAGCTGGCCTTTCCGTGGCCGGTGTTGTACTGCAAAGGCTGGTTTATAACCCCCTTGCCAGCCCCGATATTCTGGGGGTTTCAGCAGGGGCAGTTCTGGCGCTGATTGCAGGCAGTCTTTTTATGGGTCACTCCATTCATCAGGCCAGTCCATGGCTGGCAATCACTGGTAGCACGATTACTCTGGCGGTATTGCTATTGCTGGGGAGAAAACACCGCTTCGCGCCATCGATGCTTATCCTGACAGGTATTTCGTTAACCGCCATTCTGGATGCACTGGTTCAGTTTTCCCTGACCCGGATGGGTGATGAAAAATACCAGCTTCTGAGTTGGCTATCAGGTTCAACCTACCGGGCAGACGCGAGCTCAGCATTGACACTTGTTGTCGTTATTTCCCTTTGTGTCTCAATAGCCCTGCTGCTAAACCGGTGGGTGACGCTCATCGCAACCGGTCATCAGTTCGCCATTGCCAGAGGGCTGAATCTGCCCGTTGCTTATACATTTTTGCTCTCTATTGTTGCTGTGCTCTGCGCTACGGTGACAGCCACAATGGGACCTGTCGCTTTTGTTGGTCTGCTGGCTCCCCATATCGCCGTTATGCTGGGTGCACGACTGGTTAAGCAGCAAATCACCATGTCAGTATTTCTCGGAGCGATACTGATGCTGTTCGCTGACTGGCTGGGACAAATTCTGGTTTATCCCGCTCAGCTTTCTGCCGGTACTCTGGTCTCCGTTATCGGTGGTAGCTACTTTATCTACCTGCTGCTCAAAGCACGCCCTGCTAACGCATCCTAAAGAATATGAATAAGTGTATGTTTGAACTAAGAAATATAAACATTGTACGCGACGAAAGAGACATTCTTTCCATAGATAGGCTGAACATTCCGACAGACGGTTTTACGGTTATTCTAGGCCATAACGGCTCCGGAAAATCTACTCTGGTTAACTTGCTGTCAGGACAAACACAAGCGGATAAGGGAACTATTACTCTGAACGGGAATACTCTGTCTGATTACAGGCCAAAGCAACTGGCAAAACAGCTTGCCTATCTTCCGCAAAAACTGCCTGTCTCTGCCGGACTTACCGTCAGGGAGCTTGTCCGGCTTGGTCGCTTTCCATGGCGCGGGGCACTGGGCAGATGGAACAGGGAAGATAACTCCGTCATTGACGATGCCATGGCAAAAACCCAAATAACCCCTTTTGCCGATAAACTGGCCGATCAGCTATCAGGCGGAGAACGGCAAAGGGCATGGATTTCCATGTTACTCGCTCAGCAGTCCCCGATTTTGGTTCTGGATGAACCGACCTCGGCTCTGGATGTACACCATCAATTTCAGATTATGCAGCTACTGTCGCAGCTTAACCGTGATGAGGGCGTTGGCATTATCGTTATTCTGCATGATCTTAATCTGGCGCTCAGATACGCCAGCCATGTGATAGCGCTGAAACAAGGAACCATTGCCTTTGAAGGTAATGCTGAGTTGTTATTGGATGAAGCTCGTTTAAGCGAGCTGTATCACTCTCCGATAAAATTGATTGATCATCCAAATCCGGGAGACTCTCTATGCTCTCAAAAGGTAGCGGTTGTATGTGATTAACCGTGTGGGCAGGAAACATTGGCCAATTCCCTTATTTACTTGTGGTTTACCCTACAATTTCAACTTGATAGTATGCAGCACAAATTCAGATGTCAGCCCTATTATGAATCAACTAAAACAGCAACAGCCCTTAGCGGACAGTAACGCAACCACAATCTGGTTAGACAATGTCTGTCTGGATATTCAGGGCAAGCGGGTACTCGATAACCTCTCACTGCAAACCAACACCAGACGCCTTGGTGTTATTGGCCGTAAC
The DNA here is from genome assembly GCF_028201475.1 of Vibrio sp. SCSIO 43137. Lineage (NCBI taxonomy): Bacteria > Pseudomonadati > Pseudomonadota > Gammaproteobacteria > Vibrionales > Vibrionaceae > Vibrio > Vibrio sp. SCSIO 43137. The sequence continues at coordinate 2,336,726 of NZ_CP116383.1, forward strand.
GGTTCGGGGAAGTCGACCCTGTCGCGTGCTTTATCCGGACTGATTGAAGTTGAGTCCGGTAAGCTTGAAGTAGCAGGAATCAATCCCTTTAAAGATCGTAAAGCCGCACTGAAAGAGATAGGGCTGCTGTTCCAAAACCCGGATCATCAAATCATTTTCCCCACCGTGCTGGAAGAGGTGGTATTCGGGTTGCGTCAACTTGGACAGAAGAAACCGGTCGCAGAGCAAAATGCCCTGAACACGCTGGAAACATTTGGTAAAAGCCACTGGAGAGATGTTCACACTTCAGCTCTGTCTCAGGGACAAAAACATCTGGTCTGCCTGATGGCTGTCGTTGCTATGCAACCCAACCTGATTATTCTGGACGAGCCTTTTGCCGGTCTGGATATTCCGACTAAAAAACAGTTACAGCGCTATCTGGAAAGATTCCCCGGTACTTTAATCCATATCAGCCATGATCCTGCTGATCTACAACATTACCACCAGCTGCTCTGGCTGGAAGACGGACAAGTTGCCGCTTTAGGTACAGCTGAAGAAGTAATGCCGGAATATCTGGAGCAGATGCATAAAATCGGAGAGAGCGATGATATCTCTGACCTCGCCGGTTGAGACAAAAGCGCACCATTGGAGCGCCGGACTGAAACTCACCCTGTTATGTGTTACCACACTGGGGCTGTTTTTTACCGATAACCTGATTTTCCATAGCCTGTTTCTGGCCAGTGTAATAGCTCTGTACGCCCTGCCGGGTAAAGCCTTCTTTAAATGCGGCTTTCAGCATCTGAAAATACTCTGGCCCTTTATCGCTATAGTGGCTGTCTGGCACCTCTGGACAGGGGAAGCAGAACAAGGGGCTACTATTATTGTACGAATGATATCAGCGGTAGGTCTGGCCAATCTGGTTACCATGACTACCCGCCTTTCTGACATGATTGATGTGGTTCATTTTATTACCCGTCCACTCCAGCGACTCGGGCTTAACACCCGCGCACTGGAACTTGCTATCGCACTGGTGATCAGGATGACGCCGGTACTGGTCGCCAAAGGCAGCAGCCTGTCATGGGCATGGCGTGCCCGCTCTAACCGCCGTGCCGGCTGGAGAATTATTTTACCTTTTACGGTTCTGGCACTCGACGATGCCGACCACGTTGCTGAAGCCCTGAAAGCCCGCGGCGGAATTATTAACACGGAGAATGATTAAGAAATGGAAAAAAATATTGCCTACACGGCCCTGTTTGCAGCCCTGATTGCCGCACTGGGGCTGGTACCTAAAATTACACTGGCCTTTGGTGTACCGATCACAGCGCAAAGCCTTGGGGTTATGCTGTGCGGTACTATTTTGGGTGCCCGTCGTGGTGGTCTGGCGGTACTGCTATTTTTACTGTTAGTAGCGATCGGGCTACCACTATTGTCCGGCGGTCGCGGCGGCCTTGGCCTGTTTGTATCGGCCTCAGGTGGCTTCCTTATCGGCTGGCCTGTGTCTGCTTTTGTTACCGGCCTGATTGTTGAAAAATGGCGTAAAGGTTCTCTGGCACTGGTTGCGGCAGTCGCATCCGTGATTGGTTGTATACTGGTTATGTATGCATTCGGTATTGTCGGTATGTCTATTGTGCTGAAGAAAACGCTATTGGAATCTGCCGCACTGGTTACCGCCTTTATTCCCGGTGACATTATTAAAGCGGTTATTGCCGGTCTGCTGACATCTGCCATTGCTAAAGCCCGTCCGGCCAGCCTGCTGTCACGGGCAAAGTAATCTCACACGGAGCGAAAATGAATATTCTTATCTATTCCGACAATGTCTCGGCCAACCATATTCTTTACTATGCACTTGGCCGTCTGCGCGGAAAAAAGGGTATTTATTTTGTTAACTCAGCAGAGATTCTCGATGGTGCTTTAACCGCTGACATTGACCTATTTGTTATGCCGGGCGGTGCCAGCCGATATAAAGCCGCCAAGCTGAACGGCAAAGCAAACCAGTTGATCAAACAGTACGTCGCCAACGGAGGGCGTTATCTGGGTATCTGCGCCGGAGCCTATATGGCCTGCGAACAAACGGAATGGGCTAAGGGGCAAGCTCATGAAATTATCACGGAAAACGAACTGGCTTTCTTTCCCGGCATAGCACAGGGGCCGGTTGAAACCTTCGGCAAAGGTGATAACTACAATTGCACCCGTCCCCGTCTGGTGGCCTTAGATATCAATGGTCAGCAAAGCCGTTCTCTCTATATCGGCGGCTGTACTTTTCACGCTTCAGTCAACTCTGGATATCAGGTATTAGCCCGTTACTCTGAGGTGGCTGATAAGCCGGCGGCTATTGTCAGTGGTAATCATGGTGACGGAAAATGGCTACTCTGCTCAACTCACCCGGAATACGATCAGCAAGCTCTGGAATTAATGGCGTTTGATGTCGTTGGCAATGATTATGAGGACTTTGCCCAAATTCCTGCTGATTCAGAACTGGATCTGTCGCTGCTGGACTCACTGCTAAACCACCTTCAAGCTTAAATATGAAAAGATCATCAAATAGTGAAACCATCTATCTGGCCGGCGGGTGCCTGTGGGGTGTACAAGAGTATATCCGTCACCTGCCCGGAGTGATTGCAACTCAGGCCGGCCGCGCCAACGGTAGTTCAGAGAATACTAAATCAGATTACGACGGCTACACTGAATGTGTGCGTACAGAGTTTGATAGCGACCAGCTGCCACTGAAACAACTGCTGGACTATTTTTTTGAAATTATTGATCCCTATAGTGTTAACAAACAGGGTGACGATATCGGGGAAAAGTACCGTACCGGCATTTATAGCAATCTTAAACATCACCTTGATCAGGCGAAAGAATATATCGGCAACAGGCCCGATGCAGACAAGGTGGTTGTTGAAGTCCTGCCTTTATCAAACTATGTCAGAAGTGATGATGAACATCAGGACAGACTGACCCGCTGCCCCGATGATTACTGTCATATTCCTCAGCATCTGCTGCATAAGTACAAAGCCTAGGGCTGCTTTCTTGCCACAAATACCAAGGCAATTCCGGCCAATATCAGTAGTGTTGCCACAGCTTCTGACAGAGAAATACTCTCTCTCATAAAAAGCCAGCCTCCCAGTCCGGCCAGAGCCGGAACCGATAACTGAACGACAGACGCACTCAGCATTGTCAGGCCGGGAAGAACCGAATACCAGATGGCATACCCCATTGCAGAAGTCACTGCTCCTGACGCTATTGCCAGCCAGACTCCTTTTGCTGACAACTGAAACTGTCCAAAGGCAAATGGTGTAAATAACACCGCTATCAATCCCGCCAGCATAAATGCCATACACATTCCCGCCAGAGCACTTCTGTTCTGTGGCTGCTTTCCGAGAATAGTAAAAATCGCCCAACATAAGCCAGCAACAGCCATTAGTGCCGCTGCAAGCAGATCCGGCCGAACGGCCGAACGGCAGAAGGCCCCATAAGAAAAACAAAGCCGGCAATGGAGAGCGCAAGGCCTGCCCATTCACGGAAAAACATCTTGTTACCACTCAGCAGGTAAAAGCCGATCATGCTGAACTGCACCACAGCAAATAAGATTAAGGCACCGGTACCTGTCGCTATATCGACATAGGAGTAGGAAAAGCAAATCGCATAACCAAACAGCATAAATGCGGCAAGCAGATCGGTTTTATTTGGCTTTAGAGAAACCTTACGCCACTCACTCTGGTTCAATCTTAAGATAATCAACAGCGCAACAGCTCCTGACAAGAGCCGGATAAGAGTATATCCCGCCGGATCAATCGCACTCTCTGCTAATGCCAACCTGCCAAGAATGGAATTTCCTGCAAAGGCCAGCATTGCGCAGGTAACCAGTAGTACAGTTCTAAAAAGAGTATTTTTCAAAAGTAATCGGCTTATACGGAGAACAGTAAATCTAATAGTGCGCTCTTCTCACTAAAGCTTCCAGCTTATAAAAGAAGAAGCTAGCTGATTTAGTTATATAAAAGCGGAGTCCGTACAAAAATGTTATCTATGAAAATCAGATAAAAACGGCATTTAAAACCAAACTAATCACTCTTTAGGGTGAGTTAGGCTAATTACTCTAATCTTGTGAAGCAAATCAAACTCAATGCATATGCTATTGCTATGCTGAATCTATAAGAAAAATCTATGAATTGTAATTTGTTGCTTAGTTAAGCATATAGCCCGGAAGGTATAACTTATGTATAAGGATATTAGATTAGGTTTAAAAATCGGCCTTGGTTTCGGCATAGTGCTGATACTTCTCACCATAGTATTAAGTGTCGGCATATTAGCTCTGCAAAAAGCAGATAAGGGCATAGAAGATTACAGAGGACTGGCGCGCGATACCAATTTATCAGGAAGATTACAGGCTAATATGCTGATGGTCCGGATGAACGTAAAAGACTTCCTTATCACTAAAAGCGATACTGATTTAAAGCAGTATCAGGACTATCTGTCAAAAATGGAGAGCTTTCTCGCACAAGCGAAGCAAGAGATACATAAACCGGAAAGAGCAGCATTAATAGACTCCGTTGAACAGGCAATTAATTCTTATCAGAGTGCTTTTGATGACGTGGTCGGGTTAGTTAACCAGCAAGATATTATTGCTCAGTCACAGCTGGTTCCTGACGGGGAAGCCATGAGAAAGACCATAGAGAAGATTCTGGAGTCTGCCTATCAGGACGGAGATGCAGAAGCCGCCTATCACGCCGCTCATGTTCAGGAGAAAATGTTAGTAGGCCGGCTGTTTGTGGCTAAATTTCTTCAGTCCAACCAGAGTGGCGATTTTGAAATGGCCGTTCAGAATATGGAGCTCACCCTGAATAACGAAATTGCTGATATGCATAAGAATTTGCAGAACCCGGGCAGAATTAAGCTACTGGAACAGTTTGAAACGGCACATAAAAGTTATGTGCAGGCAATGAAGGATATCCATGGCCTGATCGTTAAGAGTAATGCCATTATCAGCGGCACACTGGATGTATTGGGTCCGCAGGTTGCTAAAGAGGTGGAAGAAGTAAAACTATCGGTTATGCATGATCAGGACACCCTGGGGCCGGAACTGAAACAGAGCACCGACAACAGTATTCAGCTGACTCTTATTCTCGCCGTCGTAGCAATAGTATTGGGTTTGATTTTCGCCTATATACTTACCGTTGCCATTACACGGCCGATTCAGAAAGCAGTCGATGCAGCCAACCAACTGGCGCAAGGCGATCTCTCTGTAAATGTAGGGGTAACCGGAAAAGACGAAACAGGTCGTCTGCTAAGTGCCGTGCAAAACACAGCAGATAACCTCAAGCAGATGATCTCCACCATCTCCAATGCCAGCAGCGAGTTGGCTTCCGCTTCAGAAGAGTTAGCAGTAGTGACAGAGCAGACTTCCAAAGGAATTAGCCAGCAGGAGAGCGAGACCGAAATGGTCGCTGCCGCCATGAATGAGATGTCTACCACCGTTCATGATGTTGCTGATAACGCGGCTAAAGCCTCTGACGCCGCCAATGATGCTGACAAACAAGCCAGTTCCGGAGCCAGAGTAGTAGAACAGACTATCTCCTCTATTAACTCACTCTCCGGCAGTGTAAACCAATCTTCAGACAGGTTAAATGAAGTGCAGCAACAGGTAGAAAACATTAGCAATATTTTAAAAATCATTCTGGAAATCGCTGAGCAAACCAACCTGCTGGCACTAAATGCCGCTATTGAAGCCGCCCGGGCAGGAGAACAAGGCAGAGGCTTTGCTGTTGTGGCCGATGAAGTGCGTTCACTGGCGGAACGGACGCAAGGTTCAACCTCTGAGATACAGGGAATAATCGAGCAGTTGCAGCAAGGAACCAGGCTCACCGTTGAAGCGATGGGTGAAGGAAAAGATCAAGCAGACAAATGTGTGGAACAAGCACAGGATGCCAGTTCTGCCCTACACGCAATCACAAACTCCATCAGTATTATTAATGATATGAATATGCAGATAGCCAGCGCATCGGAACAACAGAGCGCCGTTGCTGAAGAGATCAACAAGAATGTGGACAATGTGAAGCAGGTGGCGGAAGAGAACTCTGTTGCCGCCAACCAGACCAGCAGCTCAAGTGCTGAAATCGCCCGCCTTGCAGAAGGACTAGGACAGCTTGTCTCACAATTTAAAGTATAACTCCCGCTTCGCCGTTAAAGCCTGCTTATTAAGCAGGCTTTTTTAATCATCAAATCCCGAATATAAAACCAGTATCTTATTTTGTATCATATTGATATTATGTGAATTTACTCATTTCACCACAATTCACACTTTAAGCCGGAGCCTGAGATATGTTGTTTAGAAAACCGCTTACTGAAAAAGATTTCCGGATAACAGACAACGAACTGATAGTGAGAAAAACCTCATTTACCCTTTACCGGATTCAAAAACTTGAATGCAAAAAGCGCACTCTGAAGGATAACCTTATAAATATTCTGGCTCTGGCACTTATGTTGTCGGCCGCTACGTGGGCTTTTGTTCCGATTGCAGGCCCGTATGTATTGCTAATCACACTACTGCTTGGTTTTTTGGGCGTTAAAAAATATGAGTTTCGTGCTGAGTATGCCGCAACCGATGAGAGCGGAGATTACTGGGTTACCTTAGCCAACGGATGTTCCGAAGCAGAACTTAAAGTAATGCAGCAGCAACAACAGCAACTAAGCCACTTTCTGTGTCTCAGCGAATCACAATGAAAAGAGCAAAACTATCCCCCTAGCTGTTTTTCATGTACTAATATTAGAGTAATCAGTTAAGGGAGTGTTTATGCTGGAGCATGGTATCTATTCTGTTCATATTGAAGGAAATATTATCATTGGCAGAGTGGTTGGTTCGCACAATGAGTACGATGTTCTAGCGGCAACCAATGCCTTTAAAAAGGCCATTGCAACATTTAAAGGTGAACCGTTTGGTGAAATCATCGATGCCAGAGATCTGGATGGTGTCACTCCGGAAGGTTTTGCGGAAATAGAAAAATACAATAGCTGGTTAGTAGAACATGGCATTAAAGCAAGAGCCTTTGTCGTCTCAAACACTGTTATGCCCGCAATAGTAAAAAACCGAATAAAAGATCTCAACGGTCTGAAAACTAAAGAGTTCATGGATGTAGAGCAGGCCAAAATCTGGCTAGAGCAGGAATTGGCCAACTCTTCACTCTGCTCATAAATCGCTTATGAGTTTCAGTCAGACCCCCAACTGGTCCTATCTTCGGTTAGCCATCCGCTTATATTGATGTCGTCTTCCACGCAACGTGATTCCCAGACGAACAATATTTTCAGGCAGCGCTAAACCAGAATAACCACTATCCCCTATATGGACAATATCGGCACCCGCTGCTTTCGATTCCATTGCAACACGCTCAATGTAGCTCTCGCTACTTCCTTCCTGAGACGTACCTATCGCCAGCATTCCAAGCAAACCAACCCGATGAACTTCTTCCATCATACGCGCAGCCAGTTCAGGTGATACACCCGGAGTAGTATAGGGAGCCGGAAACAATACAATATCGGCTCCGGCCTGTTTAAACAGAGAAATAACCGACAAGTCATAATCATTACCAACACCAGAACCATGCATTTTTCCGGCAATAATAATAATATCTTCAGAGACACTACGCGCTTCCCTTATGCCTTCAACAATGGTTTGCTGAGTGACTTTCATTCCCGGGTTTCCGGTAATCATTATATAGTTCATGCCAAGATCAACGGCTCTGCGGACAGTCTGACGTGATAAAACCCTGCCGCTGTTCACCTGCCCGGCCATCTCTGCAGGCACAGGTTCCAAATTACAACCCAGCAGACGTCCCGTATAATCCCTGACATGCTCAATTGAGATCTCGGAAGGAGCATCATGTTGATTAACAACAGCAAAAGGATTGTTTAAGTCCAGTAAGTTCAAGGTTATCATATCCGCACCAAAGCAAGCTGCCAGTTCAGCATTACTAACTACATCAACAGACGGCACTGCTGTGACTATGGTCTCAGCCATAATCGTCCGCCCTTCTGAGCGTTCGATGGCATTCAAAATCTGCTCCCTGCCGGCATTCCGGATATCTTCACTGGTAAAATCAAAAATTCTCTTATTCATCTTTTCTCCGATTAACACATTCAGCTTTATTCAGATTAGCTTTCAATGACCTGACGATTAGTACTAATTCACCAATAAACAGTACTTTATTTCCATATTCTGTTTTTCAACGTTGATTTCAGTACTATATTGTCAGTTATTAATTTATTTTTTTCAGGATGCCATGAAGAGCAAATTAGAGAGAATCCCCCTGCGACCGGGCATGTCCTGGCGTTATAAAATGGAGACTGAACTTAATCACACTGGGACAATGCACCACCATCAGGAGTTTGAGCTCTCTCTACACATACTTCGAAACGGCACACTAACCATTAATCAACATACAGAGGAGCAGCAAGAGGCAAGCTTGTACCTGCTGCCTCCCAGCCAAGCACACCTGTTTGATTTTCGTCAGTCAACAAACCTTCCCCCCGGCGAAAGCCATTACATCTGGTTTAGTCGTGACTGGATTGCCAACATGACTTATAGCTGTGCCGAGTTCAGAAAGATCAATGAGCGATTGACTAGTGTCCCCTACGGACTGAAGTTTAGTCAGGAGACTACGGGCAGAGTCCGACAATTGCTGACGCAGTTAGACTGTAATAGCCCTAAGCTCAGTCAGTTATCTCTGTTGATAGAGATTTTGAGCGAACTCTGCATAGATAAAGCAGCCACAACCGTTAGTTCCAGCAATCAGCGCCTCGTTTGTGACCTGTTTGATAAAGATAAGAAAATCAATAAGCTTGCTCTCTATCTGGAACAGAACTATAACTGCCAGATATCATTAAAAAGCACCGCCGAACATATGAACATGAGCCAGAGCTCATTGCATCGCCTGTTTATCTTGCATTTTGGTGAATCCTTCTCCCTGAGATTACGCAAAATAAGACTCAGCTATGCGGCACAATGGCTGGCAAATACCGACATGCCCATAACCGTTATCTGCCATCAGGCCGGGTACCAAAACCAATCAAACTTTAACCGGCAATTCCGGCAATACAAAGGAGCAACACCGAGCGAGTATCGCCGGAAGTTTAGCTCATTTTAGTCAGACAACCGGATTGACTGTTACTACGTAATTATATTTGAGCGAAATGCCCTCATACGGGCAAAGAAATTCTCCCTCTCAGTAGAGGTCATCGCGCTTCCTAAACCAGTTAACACTGAGAAAGAGTATGCTACATTTTCCAACCATTCACCGTACCTGTCTTATCTCCCACAATTTAACCAGAAGCTAAAGCAGATGGTTGAAAGCAGTGAAGTGGAAAGGCTTATTGAAAAGAATATTAATAAAGCATCCGGGAATTCTCACTTTTAACACCAAATCTGATCTACAGTTTCAAGATATACAGATTTACCTGTATATTCTTTTTGAGTAATCTATTAATAGTTTTTATTCGATTGGTGAATATGTATGAAACAGCTGTCAGATATCGCCCGTTTTCTCGATGTACTTGGTGACGTCAAAAGTTCTTCTGACATTATTTATACCAGTCCCGCCTGCACACAGCTATATTGCTATCCACTCAGCAACTAACATAAGCTCGAGAGGTTAATGGCGGATAAATTCACAAAAAATTCAATAATTAAAACAGTAAAGCTAATTCAGCCCAAGGAAGTAAAGTATGTACTCTTATGTAGCAAGACAACCCATCACCGACAGACAACTTAACGTTGTCGGTTTTGAGTTGCTCTACAGGGACGGCGATCAAAACGCCTTTCCCAATATGGACGCCTCCATTGCCACCAAAGAGCTGTTAGTAGAGCAATGCCTTGTTCAGCAAGGTCGTGTTATCGGTGATAAAAAAGGGTTTATCAACTTCGGCTACGATACCATCATCCAGAAAGTCCCGATGGATTTTCCCATTCAGAAATATGTTATTGAGGTTCTTGAAACCTGTCGTCCGACCGAAGAACTGTATGAGGCAATTAAAGAGCTAAGTGAAAAAGGCTACACCATTGCACTCGATGACTTTATGTTGAGGGATGAGTGGAAGCGCTTTCTGCCTTTTGTCGATATTATCAAGTTTGATCTTAAAGCCAGCCCGCTGGATAAAGTTGCGGCCTATATGGAAGAGGTAAACAACTTTGACCTGAAATTTCTCGCAGAAAAAGTAGAAACCTATCAAGACTATGAACAGGCCAAACAGTATGGCTTTCACTATTTTCAGGGCTTTTTCTATAGTCACCCTCAGGTGATCAAAAACCGTACTATTGACTCTTCCCTTTCAGTTAATATTCAGCTTTGTCGTGCCGTTTCAGGCCACACTATAGATTACAAAGAGGTGGAGAGAATCATCACCAGCAACACCTCACTGTCGTTTAAACTGCTGAACTTTGTAAACGCCTGTTATGCTGTAAGAAGTCCTATCACCTCCTTTCATCAGGCTCTTGTTTATCTGGGTGAAGACAGGCTACGCAAATTTGTCTCCTATGTAGCACTCGCCGATATGGGAGATGAGAAGCCCGGTATTCTTTCCGTTACTTCTTTGCACCGGGCTAAATTTATGCAAGCAATGCTAAGCAGGTTGGGACACCGCCACCTGATGAATGCCGGTTACCTATGCGGCATGCTATCACTTATCGACGCGGTGTTAGATATGGATATGCCTTATATTATCGAACCGCTGAAAATCGATAGTGAAGTGAAAGATGCATTGTTAATGAAGAAAGGCTTATTAGGCACCCTATTACGACTTATCGAGGCAATAGAACAGTCTGACTGGGATACCATCTACGAAACAGAAAAAGAGCTGCAACTAAGCAAAGAGACCATCACTGTCTGTGATCTCGACGCGGCCTTCTGGGTAGGTGAGCTTGGTGTTTATTATTAGCTGCTGACCTGGCTGTGTATTAATCAAACTCCTCTCTACAGTGTAAGCTTAATGATTACTTCAAGCATTTCACCGAAGCATGGAGCAAGGGCGTCTGCATCGACGGCATGACAATAGACGCCCTGTAATTGATCCGCTTTATAGTCAGAAGCAAGGTTGGCATCCTTAAGCAGAATCACATCATTGGCCATACGCTTTAGCATATCTTCACCATATTCGCTGTCCGGCCCCGACGCTTCCTGCAATCTCGATCCCAGCCCCAAAGTGAACACATAGATCCCCTCTTTTCGTGCCACTTCAGCCATTTCTTCAGCAAGATTGCGTGATATCCGGCTTACTTTATCAAACAGATCATAGCGGGAGTCAGTAAACCGATTGAACTGGGTGACCGGGCGATGACCCAGAACAGGGTCATAAGGGCCGTCGCTGATGGTACTGTTTACTACCAGCAGTTTATCCGAATCAGCACTCGGATAGTTCGGATCAACAGAAGGATTATCGATATAACGGGGAACATATCCTTCAGCGTCGGAAGAGTAGCCTGATGCATGCATATTGTAGTATTCAGGTAGTTCTGTCAGGTTATTATTGATTCCGTTACTTCTCCACGCCAGACCGGGAGCAGTCTGATAAATTTTGTCATGCCGATACAATCCGCTGGGGGTCCCGCTAGTGCTACTTGATGCCCGAATTGAGCCACTATAAGTATTACCGTTAACATACCTGAACTTAGCGGAAAAGGTGTTGGGTGCGCCATCGGTAAAAAACACGATTACCCGTAAATCTGCCGGATTGCTTGTTTCTCTTAACTGCTTCAGCGCCCGGTAAAAGCCTTCCGAAGGGTTGGTAAATCCATCAAATTCAAAGGAATCAATAGCACTGTTAAGGGTGTTTCGGTTAAATCCCCTGCTAACACCAATCTCCGCCGATGTTTCTGCGCCATGGCCATAGGCAACAAGAGAGACACGATCAAAGTTCTCATGAAATTTACTGATAAACTCTTTCGACCTCTGTTTCACATCACCCGTTACATCTCCCAGAGAGCCCGTTTGCAGAGATGAGGAGTTATCTACAACAAAAGCAATATCTACCGGCCGTCTTGTTGCCTGTGCGACGGCAGATAAAGGAATAGAATCGAAACCAAACATATGCAGCAGAACCGTCGGCATAACAGCAGTAGCACTAAGATCTATGCTGATATTTCCGGCAGCATCACTAGGATAGCTGTCCGGCAGTGTCAGGGTTGGATTGCTGTTAAAGTAATCGGCCGGAATATTGGCCCTGAAATAGGCAAGGGCGTCTGCGTTGGCGGCATCTTGACCTTCTTCAATTCCCCTTGCAGCCGCAATAGCAGCAGCATCAACCGCAGCGAACAGTTTTGCCTTCACCAGATAAGCTCTTCCTACATCAAAGGCAAATCCCGTCAGCAATAACAGAAACGGAATGGCAATAATCGTCACCAGCTCAACTAAGCCGGACTCTTTATGACGGGGGGAAGAGTAGTAAATGGCAGACATAACATTTTCCTAAAGATAGGTTCGCTGACTCAGCAAAATGTCATCGAAACCGATCAGGCCGAAAAACGGGCTGTAGCGATAAAATACTTCTACAACATAAGCGCTATCATTTTGTTCAAGATTCAGAGGAAAATCCGTTAACTCCCTGATATCAGTCTCATCGGGCATCTGACACTCTCCCGTCTGCCATTGAACACAACCAGACCACAAATCACTTTCGTCGTTGATACCAGCCTGTAACCACCTATGCTGATCTGCCACAAATGGTTGGTCGTCTTCCTGCCCGGACACATGGCTGATGTAGATAATTCCGTTCTCCCCCATGTCCACCACCTTTGAGGTAGTAGCAACAATATCCATAATCTCCTGCACCGTATAATCGGCCGTACGGGAAACAAGGTGAGAGCTCTCTCTGGCCAGGTTCACCATCACGCTGTTGGCGTGAAGCAGACGAACAATTTCATACAAACCCGAGATAAAAAGCAGCAATAAAGGGAGAGTCAAAGTAAAAGTTACCGCTGCGTAGCCTTTCTGGTGTGTATTTGTCAGCGCCATTCCTTTCATCACGCCTCCTAGAAGTTCTCATTCTTCATCGTTGCGCTCACGGTAAAGTGATACCTGCCATGATCGGTAAACGGATAGAGAAAAGGGCTGCTAACCGGCCATGTGCAATCTAAATAGATGGCGATTAACTCTCCCGGCTGACCAAACCCAGCCAGTGGATTGCCATTCAGGTCGAGCACTCTGATATCTTCGACCTTCATGACCTTGTTAAACAGACCTTCAGAAGACTGGCTGATTTTTTCGATAACGGCTTGTTTACGATCTGCTCCGTCCGTTAAATCAGGATCCAGATCGGCTAATCCGGTAATGGCATAGCGGGCACCTTCGCTGACCGCATGTTGCATGGTGAGTTTGGCGTATCCATAAACACCAAGGTCAATAATGGTAAATAGCAGAAAGAAAAACAACGAAGCCACCACACTAAACTCAATCAGTACGGTTCCTTTTATCTTATTAATTATCAATCGATTACGTTTGTAATCATAATTGCTGCTTTGCTTATTAGTCATTATGCAGCTCCCTAGCAAATAACCGGATTTAGGGAAAACACCCAGCCAACTGACAGATTTATCACCTGAAATATTAGAACAAATATTGAGCAAATTGATAATTTTCACACTTAGATAGATAGAGTAAATACTAAAACAGGAACGGTGTTCAAAAAATAACCAGATTATGCAAACATCTGACTCACTGTGCGAATATGGATCGGGTTTTATAAGGATGACCACTACATCTGTCTATCCATTCTGAGATATGTGCCAAAGCTCAAAGATTCATCAAAGCCATTTGAATCGATAGATCAATAACTACACTGCCTCTTTATTAGAAACACTAATGGTAATTACTCTATGGGCATAATCAGTCACATATCTATTAAAAATCGTTTAATTATCGGATTTTCAGGAATTTTACTGATTATCATCGCTTTGAGCAGTGTCTCATATATAAGGTTAAGTAAGTTTGCCGAACACAGCCAAATCAATTCAGAGCTCTCCCTGCAGAAAACCCGGGCAGCAATGAATGCCAGTCAGGGAATCACCACCATCGTCAGCCTGTTAAAAGAGAGCCCGCTGTTATTTGATATAGCTGACATAGAAGCCACTAAGCAGCGTATTGAAGAGGAAGACCAGTTTGTTATTCAGCAGCTAAATGACATTATCCAATTAAGCAAAGATGAAAAGATCAGGGCAGCAGCAAATGATATCAACCAACGCTTTTCCGGCTGGCCGCAGGTAAGGGAGAAGTATATCAATGCTTACTTTCAGGGCTCACAGCCCTCTATCGAAGTTATTGAGTACCAGCAAAACCTGACAGAAGATATCGAGAAGTTAGTACTTACCATCAATACATACGCGGATAAATTTAATCAGCAATCTAAACAACAAACGGAGCAAACCCTATTGACCACGCTTGTTCTTATCGCGGTCTCTGTTGTTATGGTTATTGCACTGGCGGCAATTTTGCTGGCAAGCATACTACCGCCACTGCAAATACTGCTGTCTACTATCACCTCAGTGGCCAGAAGTTCAGATCTAACCCGCAGAGTGGAATTTCGCTCCGGATGTGAAATAGGTGCTATCTCTAAAGCAGTTAATCAGATGCTAAGTACCTTTCAGGGCAGCCTGAAAACTGTCTCTGAGTCAACCAATATGCTGGCGGTTACCGCCAACAAAACCTCGGAAGTTACCCGCTCAACGACAAAGTCCATCAATATGCAGAACCTACAGTCGGTTCAGGTGGCAGATGCCATTATGCAAATTGATGATTCGGTCCACGAAATAGCCAACAGTAGCAAAGATTCTGCCGCCAATATGGATCAAATCTATAAGCAAACCGAACTTGGCCAATCGGCAATGACCTCGACACTGGACAATATCAGCCAACATAAACAGGAGATTGATCTCACCTACCGGGCGATTAATGATGTCGATAAGCAGTGCCTGCAGATAGACAAAATATTAGAAGTGATTCAAAACGTAGCCGAGCAAACCAACCTTCTGGCGCTCAATGCCGCCATTGAGGCAGCAAGAGCAGGCGAGCACGGGCGCGGCTTTTCGGTGGTCGCCGATGAGGTAAGAACTCTGGCGGCAAAAACCCATAAGTCGACTGAAGAGATTAATCAGCTTATCGCCAATCTGCAAAACTCGTCCAAAACTGCAGTTAACAATATGGAGAAAAGCCGTCACTGGGTTAACTCCCTTAGTAAACAGGCCAACTCCACTCATAAGCGCCTTAGCGCTATAGCGGAAAACGTGGCAAACGGACAACAGTTAGGTGAACGAATTGCCTGTGCAGCCAACCAGCAAAGTGAACTCACCGGTAGCATAAGAGAAAGTATCAGCCAGATTAATATAATGGCACAAGAGACCTCTTCCGGTATTGAAAGCACGGAACAAACCAGTCAGGAGCTAAAGAGACTTGCTGATAACCTCGACTCCCTTACTTCTGAATTTACCGTGAGCCGTTAAGTTCTGTTAGCCTGACAACAAAAAAGCCGGTCATTGTTACTGACCGGCTTGGCAAGACTTTTAACGTCAAATGTTAAACGGTAATAAACTCACCTGTAGAAGGAGTAATAGTCGCACTCTCCAGATCATAAACCACTTCACCTCTTAGCAGAGTCTTAGCAACCTGAGCACCAATTTCACGGCCTTCATAAGCACTAAATTTATTGCGATATTCAAGATCCGATGAAGTCAGAGTGTATGAAGAGTCCGGCTTAATCATAACGATATCGGCATCTTTGCCAACTGCGATACGGCCCTTCTGAGTCAGACCAAAACGATCGGCAGGGTTGCTGGCCATCACTTTAGCAAACTGTGTCAGAGGCATGCCACGTTTCTGAACCGCTTCATCGAACATAATATCTACGCTGTTCTGAAGGGAAGAGATACCGCCCCACGCATCAAAGATACCACCCTCTTTAAGATCAGGCGTACAAGGAGAGTGGTCAGAGGTAATAAAGTCAATTTCACCACCAAGCAGTTTAGCCCACAAACGTTCCTGATTATCTTTGTCGCGAATCGGCGGTGAACATTTCGCTTTAGTACCGATCTCGGTAAATTGATCATCGTCTAAAGCGAAGTAGTGACCACAAGACTCACAAGTCACATCTTGTCCTTCCTGACGTGCTCTGGTGACCTCTTCAATTGCTTCAGGGCTGCTAAGGTGACAAAGGTGCAGACTACAACCTGTCTCTTTAGCCAGATAAATCGCACGGCGAACCGCTTCTACTTCAGTAAATACCGGGCGTGAAGCAATATAGTCTTTGGCAGTTAAGCGTCCTTCAGCCACAGCTTTCTTACCCAGTCCGTCACAGATTTCTGCGTTTTCAGCGTGCATAAGAAGAAGTTTATCCAGACGAGCCAGCTCACGCATACCTTCATAAAGCTGGTAGTTATCAACGTTACAGAAATCACCAGATTCAGGATCCGGGTTGCCGCAAGTCGAGACAAAACACTTGTAGCCGACAACTCCCTCTTCTGCCAGCTCATGCAGGCGGTCAATATTATGAGGAACCAAGCCACCCAGTGAAGCAACATCTACCGACAATTTACCTTTACCCGCTTCATATTTGATATGCAGGGTTTCACGGTCGATAGTCGCCGGCACCTGATTCAATGGCATCTCAACGCAAGTTGTTACCCCACCCTTAGCCGCAGCTCTGGTTGCGGTCAGATAGCCTTCCCATTCGCTGCGCGGGCCACCCGGATCAGTGATGTGCACGTGACCATCAACCATACCGGGAGAAACGATCAACCCCTTGGCGTCGATAACGTCATCGGCTGTACCCAGATTGTCGCCAATGGCAGCGATTACACCATCTTTGATGGCAATATCGGTTTTAACTGCATCGTTCTCTAAGATAACAGTTCCGTTTTTGATTATCTTTTCGTAGGACATGTTTCACTCCAATATTATTGGTTATATTAATAATCGATCAGATGATCCCGGTAAGCAAAAAACCCGACGCGAACAGCACCGGGTTACTACTACCTGACCAATACTTTTGTCTCTGATGTACGTTTAAACATGGTTAACTACCCGGGTCAGACTTAAAGGAGTCTCAATCAACTTCTACATTTCTGAAAAACTGGAAAAGCATAAACGTACATTTGAAAATAGGTTGGGTTGCGGTTAAGAATAAAGGAGAAAATAAAATCCGATAACACCTTATTTAATCCCCTAAACTTAACCCCCAAAATCAACAAGCCATTGTTGATAGACTATTAAATGCAAATAGTTAAATATCGATAAAATATCAAATTCCCTACAAATCAATAATTTACACAATACACAATTAAGCTGCATTAATAGTTTAACCACCAGTAAACCGGCAGTTAAAGCATAATTATTTGTAAACTCATTACGCTTAAATTAAGAAAAATATTGCCCTGTCATGACTAGTAATCAATATATCCCTTATAGAGAGAGTCACCTTAATAACCCACTTTATAAGAGCACTCCGAGATCAATCTCTATCTACATGCCCTGTTTTAAAAAAGAGGCTCCCGGAGGGTAACTTAAATCTTGGAAGCCTCTGGACAAATCGATATAGCTAAGTAATTCAGTTAATTAAAACTGATCTTCTTCAGTAGACCCCGTTAGTGCGGTAACTGATGACTCGCCACCCTGAATAATGTTGGTCATCTTATCGAAGTAACCTGTACCTACTTCCTGCTGGTGAGCCACAAAGGTATAACCGCGCTCAGCTGCTGCAAATTCAGGACGTTGAACTTTCTCAACATAATGGCGCATGCCTTCACCCTGAGCGTAAGCATGGGACAGTTCGAACATGTTGTACCACATGTTATGAATACCGGCTAAAGTGATGAACTGGTACTTAAAGCCCATATCAGACAGCTTCTGCTGGAATTCAGCGATGGTTTTCGCATCCAGGTTCTTCTCCCAGTTAAATGAAGGAGAACAGTTATAAGCCAGTAGCTGATCCGGATATTCTGCATGGATAGCGTCAGCAAATTTCTTCGCTTCTTCCAGACAAGGAGTTGCTGTTTCACACCAAATAAGATCTGCGTATGGAGCATAAGCAAGACCACGTGCAATCGCCTGATCGATACCAGCACGAACGCGGTAGAAACCTTCAGAAGTACGTTCACCTTCAATAAAGTCTTTATCGTATGGGTCAACATCTGATGTCAGCAGGTCCGCTGCGTTAGCATCAGTACGCGCAATAACCAGAGTTGTTGTGCCTGCAACGTCCGCTGCCAGACGAGCAGCAGTCAGTTTCTGTACCGCTTCCTGAGTAGGAACAAGTACTTTACCGCCCATATGGCCACACTTCTTAACAGACGCCAGCTGGTCTTCGAAGTGAACACCGGCAGCTCCCGCTTCAATCATGCCGCGCATCAGTTCATAAGCGTTCAGAACGCCACCGAAACCAGCTTCAGCATCGGCTACGATAGGCAGGAAGTAGTCGATACCTTCTTCAGGAGTACCACCGTTTGCCCACTGAATCTGGTCTGCGCGACGGAATGAATTGTTGATGCGTTTAACCACTGCCGGTACTGAATCGGCAGGATACAGAGACTGATCCGGATACATGGTAGATGCAGTGTTGTTGTCTGCTGCTACCTGCCAGCCTGACAGATAAATCGCTTCCATACCCGCTTTAGCCTGCTGAACAGCCTGACCACCTGTCAGTGCACCAAGGCAGTTCACATAACCTTTTTTAGCAGAACCATTTACCAGATCCCACAACTTATCTGCACCGCGCTGAGCGATGGTATTTGCCGGCGCGAAAGAGCCACGCAGATTAATCACTTCTTCTGCTGTGTAGGTGCGTTTTACGTTTTTCCAACGCGGATTTTCTGCCCAATCTTTCTCTAGCGCTTCGATTTGCTGCTGACGACTTAGTGTCATACCAGTTTCCCTCGTATCATTAGTGATAAATAGATTAACGTGTTCGTTAATGTATGCTTGCTTTGGCAGTCAATCGTGACTCTTATGGTTCACTGCCTTTCCTTCGGTTATTTTTCCCTGCTGAATGTTGCCCTTTAACATGAGCTGCTTATAAAACTAAGCTAATATCTTCAGGCAATACGCAGCCTTAGCATTTCTATATAAGAAATAGCTTTTGTATTAGAGACAACATCAAAAAAACTTTCTCAATCAACAGTTAGAGACGGTAATGCATCGAAACAAATAACTTATATTAAGACAATTAAAAATCGAATTACTTACTGATTTAAATAGATCCAAACATAGACATTAAAATAAAACTAAGTCTCTGACCCTCTGTCGTTGTGATAATATTCTCAAAGAAAAAATAACGGTTATCAGTGAAGTTGGTCACGTTTTCCCGGCAGTTAATAAAAATAAGATCTTAATCACATTAAGTGACGTTACATTAAATATGAGATAACAATGCAAAGAAATAGTTATAAAAATTCTAATCTATATGGCTTTTATATTATACAACCATTAAAATAAGAGCTTGATGGGGGGGGAACTCAAGAAAAGTGTAAGAAAATATTAAATTAGAGCTTTTATCATGTTTTACAAGCAATAACGGCGTTTAATGAAATCTCATTTTCTGCGAATGGCAGGCATATCACCTTATTTAATATGCACTCTTACACACTCATTCAGTGATAAAGTGAATAATTTCTAAGATAATGCTCACATTTATTCGATTTTTTACCATAAAGTGACCTACTTCACTGACACCACCTCAAAAACACACAGAAACCACAATGTCAATTTAATTTTGTGACTCCTAATCATTTTTAGAAAATTAGTTATATATGTGTGATGAGCTTCACTGACAAGCACATATCACTCATAGATTTATTTTTATGTCAAATCAATAAAGAGATCTAATTCACAAATATTCAATTATAAGAAAAAGCGTGACCAACTTCACTGATTACCCCCCTTGATTATCTCAATATTAGCCCATCACATTTACTTAGACAGGTTGGCGTTAATTTGAATAAACAATATTAGTTCCACTCTATTTATTAAGAGGTATTTAATTACCTATAAATATTTCTATTAATTTAGACGAATTAGTTTTGCTTTTTTATTTGTCATACTTTGGGTGTTCTTTACTCAGTCGTATCCGTATGTCAAAAATAAACGATAACCCTATTTCTAATTAAATTTTCCGAATGCAGATTTTTATCTGTACGAACTTCTTTTACTTAAATTAGCAGGTGGAGTCATATGTTTCCAGAATTAAAGACCAGGTCTAAAATCAGACTAAATGAATACGCAGTTATTCCTACAGAGGGACGTGTAATTAATGTTATCCCGGGAATCGAAAACTGCGAATTGACCATTGTTGGCTCCCCTCAACTTACTTGTCCGTTTGTTCAGTTAGTAGGTCTGGTTAAACCTGACGGCTATACAAGCCGCCCTTATGCCGCTGAAGAAGGTGTTGAGTCCTTTATCTATGTAATGGACGGCGAAGGAAAACTAAAAGTAACTGTTGAAGAAGAAGAGCAGGTACTGACTCCTGGCGGTTACGCTTATGCTCCTCCGGGTGCCGGCATCCAGTTCTCTAACGAGACTGACGCAGGCGTTCGCGTTCTTATCTATAAGCAGAAATATCAGGAAGCAGAAGGTTGCCAGCCATACCGTGTATTCGGCAACGTAAACAACTCTGACTACATCCAGTATATGGACCTTCCGGGTATCTGGGTTAAAGACCTGCTACCGACTGACATCAACTTCGATATGAACTTCCACGTACTGTCGTTCGAACCAGGCCGTTGCCATCCATTTATCGAAACTCATCAGCAGAACCATGGCGCTTACGTTCTTGAAGGTCAGGGTATCTACCTTCTGGGCGAAGACTGGATTCAGATCATGCCTGAAGATTTCATCTATTTCGCACCATTCCAGCAGCAGTGTTCTTACGCCGTTGGTGATTCTTATATGGGCGAGAAGATGCCGAACTTTACTTACATATATTCAAAAGATTGCAACCGCGATCCGATTTTATAAACCACTTAATAATCCAATAAAAGAAACAAAAACATTAACGAAAAGGGTTAGTTAGCAGGCAACAGCGTTAGTTAACCCCAAAAAATAATTAATCCAAGGAGTACCAAAATGGGTCTTACAGCAGATTTCAGAACATGGGATATTCGTGAAAACCTACGTGCAACAAACCTGAAGGGCAAAAACCTTGAGTTTGTTGATGATATGACTAAAGGCGAGATTCTTGCTCTGTTCCGCGCAGCTGAGCAGTTAGAACCTTTCATGAAAACAGGTTGTAACCTGATGGAAGGCAAAACGCTTTATACTCTTTTCTATCAACCATCTACCCGTACACGTTGCTCTCACGAAGCTGCAATGCTGAAAATGGGTGGCCGCGTGATTTCTGAATCTTCGCCAAAAACAAACTCTTCTTCTGCAAAAGGTGAGTCTCTCTATGACGGCCTCAGAACTATTTCTAATTACGCTGACTGTCTTGTGCTACGTCACCCTGACTTCGATGAGGTAAACGAAGCGCTTGTTTACGGTAAGTCTACCGGCGGTGTTGCACCAATCATCTCTGGTGGCTGGGGTCACGTAACTCACCCGACTCAGGGTCTGTGTGTTGATGCTTACACATGCTACCGCGCATTCGGCAGCAACTTCGAAGATATGACTATCGTTGTTTCTACTCCTGACCTGTCTCGTGCACGTTCTGGTCAGTCTTTTGCCCTGACACTTGCTGCTCTTGGCGCACGTATTGTTTACCACGGACTGTCTGAGCTGGCTACTCCGCCGGTAGTGAAAGACAAGCTGGACACACTTGGCGCTAACTACGTTGAGTACAACAACCTGTCTCTTGAAGAGTATGAGCAAATGTTGATAGACGAAAATGTAGACATGATCTACCTGCCAGGTTCTTCAGTTAAAGATGACGATCCACTGAAAGCTCTGTTCATGGACAACATCGACAAGTTCTACGTTTCTACTGACATGCTAGACCGCGTTAAAGCGAAGACTGGCAAAACTGTAGGTCTTTCTCACTCACTACCTCGTAACGCTGGTGAGTTCGATTACGAGTTCGACACAACGGCTAACGAAATGTACTTCAAGTCTCTGGACTTCTCTGTTGCATGTCGTGCTGCGCTTATCGCTGCAATCATCGGCGTTGAGTAATGGCTCTGACAGAGAGGAGTTCTCTCCTCTCTGTTATTAGCTCTGATAACTAAGAACTCTACAACGTAAGGTAATTTGAAATGAGAATAGTTTTAGCACTAGGCGGTAATGCCTTACTGCAACGTGGTCAGGCACTAACGGCTGAGAACCAACGTGAAAATATCAGAAAAGCGGCTGAAAGCATCGCTGCCATCGCCGGTGATCACGAAGTGGTTATCGTTCATGGTAACGGTCCTCAGGTTGGTCTGTTAATGGAGCAAAACGCTGCATATCAGGAAGTATCTCCACAAACCACTCCATACCCAATGGACGTGCTGGGCGCAGAAACATGCGGCATGGTGGGATACATGCTTCAGCAGGAGCTTCGCAATGAAACTCCGGAACTTCAGGTAGCAACACTTCTTACTCAGACACTAGTGAGTAAAGAAGACAAAGCGTTCCAGAACCCGACTAAGTTCGTTGGTCCGGTTTACACCAAACAGCGCGCTGAAGAGCTGATGGCGGCAGACAAAGAAGTCACCTTTAAGGCTGACGGCGAGTACTACCGCAAAGTTGTGCCATCTCCAATGCCAAAAGACATCCTTGAGCTTGCGCAGATTGAAGCTCTGCTTGCAGCGAAGAATGTAGTTATTGCCTGCGGTGGCGGCGGTGTTCCTGTGACTATCGACGCGTCTGGTAAAGCGACCGGCGTTGAGTGTGTTATCGACAAAGACCTGACAGCAGAACTTCTGGCTGAGAAATTAAAAGCCGATCTGTTCCTTATCCTGACTGACAACTCTGTATTTACCGACTTCGGTACAGAAAACCAGAAAGAGATGAAGGTAGCCGCTCCGGCAGCACTTGCTGAGCTGGATTTCCCGGCTGGTTCTATGGGTCCGAAGATTGATGCCGTTTGCGCATTCGTTAATGCAGGCCTTGGTGAAGCGGCTATCGGCTCACTATATGACTTGTCCAACATCGTTAAAGGCGATGCCGGTACCCGCATCTGCGAGGGCAGCGGAATAGAGTTTTATTAATCGATAAACGGCAACCGTTCGCAGTAGCGGTTGCCGTTTATGTTGTTTAAAGCAGTACTAATTAGAAGTTCAGAATTTTTATATGATTGTATAAATAAGGATTAACAATGATAGAGTCTGAAATTAATGAAGTAGTTCAAGAACAACCCTCTACACAAGTAAAAGAAGATTCTCTGGCACCTACAGAGAAACGAATCATGGGTCCTATCTCCTATTTCCTTGCCTGGTTCGGGGGATGTGTATCAATCGGTACATTCGCAATGGGCTCCAGTATCGTTGGCGAATTAAACCTTCTGCAGGCAGTCCTTGCCATCGCCATCGGCTGTTTTGTTATCGGTATCGCACTGGCTATTAACGGTGCAGCTGGTTACAAATACGGTATCCCGTTTATTGTTCAAACACGTAGCGCATTTGGCTTCGCCGGTACCCGCTTACCTGGCATCATTCGCGCAGTTCCTGCCATTGTATGGTACGGCTTCCAGAGCTGGATTGGTGCGGGCGCACTAAACGCAGTTTCTGTCACCCTGTTTGGATTCGACAACCTGATCATGTATTTCATTTTGTTCCAGTTTTTCCAGATCGCATTGTCAGTGTTGGGCTTCGAAGGTATCAAGTGGCTTGAAAACATTGGTAGTGGCTTCATTCTGGTTGCACTTTGCTACATGTTCTACAGTGTACTGGATCGCTACGGTTCAGAAATCACAGCTAACCTTGTTGATATCGAAGGTAGCTGGGGCGTTCCTTTCTGGGGTGCAACCATGTTGTTCCTCGGCATCTACAGCACCATGATCCTAAACGTAAGTGACTATGCCCGTGAACTGAAAAAAGGCACCGGCCGTGGCGCACTAACCACAATCTACGCCTTCTCAATCCTGCCTTGTACTATCTTTATGGGTCTTATCGGCCTGATGGTATCTGGTGCAACAGGCGTAACGGACCCAATTCAGGTGTTCTCTAGTGCGGTAGACAATACTCCGCTGCTGGTTACTACACTGACCTTTATCGCTTTCGCTCAGGTAACCACTAACGTGCTGAACAACGTTGTTCCGCCAACGTACATCCTGATGGATATCTTCAAGATCAGATTCAAAACAGCAACCATTATTGTTGGTCTGCTGGCGTTCGCTACCTTCCCTTGGGAACTGGTTAAGCCTGAATCTTCCGGCGGTCTGCAAATGTTCGTACAGATCTACTCTGCTTTCCTAGGTCCTATCTTCGCCATCATGGCCGTTGATTACTACATCATCAGAAAGAGAGAGCTGAACGTTTCCAGCCTGTATGACGCAGAAGGCCCTTATAAAGGAATCAACCCTGCTGCTGTTATCGCACTGGTTGCCGGCATCGTCGTTGCCTTCTCGTTCCCAGCTATCTCATGGTACGCCAGCCTGCTTCCTGCCGGAATCACATACTACGTACTGATGAAGAACTGGAGCGCATGCGCGAGCTTCAACAAGTAATCAGTCTCTGTTGGCCTTTCAGTTACACCAGAAAGGTCAACAGCCTCTGATACCCATAACCTGCTTTTTAAATCTTAACCATACGGAGTAACACAATGCGTAGAGTGCTTAATATCGAGCCATTAACTCAGGAAGCTTATGCTGAATTTGGAGACGTTATCGAATTTGATATTCAGGATAACGATGACTTCCAAATGAAAAACGACGGCTCGGCAAAGCGCTACAGAGATTTTACTCAGGCAGGTTATCCCGTGGATGACGATACCGATATCGGCATTTTCAAGATCATGCCACTGCACGCATCAAACAAGGTGCCAATGGTGGAACGTCATCCTAAGGGAATTCAGTCAATGATTCCTTTAAGCCGTCAGCAACTGGTAATCGTTGTTGCTCCACCTTCTGATGAACCACAGATTGAACATCTGAGAGCCTTTATTACTAACGGCCAACAAGGAATCACCTACAGAACCGGCGTATGGCACTGTCCGCTGCGTTCTCTTTGTAAAACCGATGAAGATTACGTCTTAGCCATCGACCACAAAGGCGGAAAAAATAACTGCGATATGGTTTATTTCGATGAAACCACCGATGTCGAGTTATTTTTTCAGCTTTGGCATTAACTCTATATGCCGCTGAAAAATAAACATAATTTTTATTAAAAACACAAATTAGTCCGAATTAACCCCGTCAGTGGATTGTTCACTTAATTAATAAGACTGGTGAAGATATGACAAAAATACGTGCAATAGAAGCAGCTGTTCAAATCCTTAAAAAAGAAGGGATTGATACGGCGTTCGGGGTTCCGGGTGCTGCAATAAATCCAATGTATGCTGCAATGAAAAAACTGGGTGGTATTGATCATGTTTTGGCTCGTCACGTTGAGGGCGCGTCTCACATGGCTGAGGGTTATACCCGCACCAAAGATGGCAATATCGGTGTATGTATCGGTACTTCCGGCCCTGCCGGTACAGATATGATCACTGGTCTTTACTCTGCATCTGCTGACTCCATTCCAATTCTGTGTATTACCGGTCAGGCACCTGTTGCCAAGCTGGCGAAGGAAGATTTTCAGGCAGTAGATATCGAAAGCATCGCTAAACCTGTTACTAAAATGGCCGTGACTATTCTTGAAGGTGCACAGCTACCAGGTACTTTCCAGAAAGCTTTCTTTGAGATGCGTTCAGGCCGTCCGGGCCCCGTACTGCTTGACCTTCCTCTTGACGTGCAGATGGAAGAGATCGAATTTGATATCGACCTGTACGAACCAATGGTTCCTCACAAACCGGTTACCAGCCGCGCACAAGCGGAAAAAGCACTGGCGATGCTGAACGAATCAGAAAAACCTCTGTTAGTTGCCGGCGGCGGTGTTATCAACGCTGGTGCAGCAGATCTGCTGCAAAAATTTGCTGAAATCACCGGTGTTCTTGTGATTCAGACTCTACGCGGCTGGGGTACTTTATCCGACGAACATGAACTCATGGTAGGCCGTATGGGTATGCAGGCGAACCACCGCTGTGGTAACGCCACTTATCTTGAGTCGGACTTTGTATTCGGTATCGGTAACCGCTGGGCAAACCGCCACACAGGTAATTTAGAGACTTATACCAAAGGCCGTAAGTTTATCCACGTTGATATTGAACCAACCCAAATCGGCCGCGTATTCGGCCCAGATCTGGGCATCGCATCTGATGCCGGTGAAGCCCTGAAAATCTTTATTGAAGTAGCAAAAGAGATGGCCGAGCGTGGCGAGTTGAAGGACCGCAGCTCATGGGTTTCTGAGTGTGTCGAGCGTAAGCGTACCATGCTTCGCCGCGACGATTTTGACGACAAACCGATCAAACCTCAGCGTATTTACCATGAGATGAATAAGGCCTTCGGCCCTGAGACTCGCTACGTGTCGACTATTGGTCTGGCACAGATTGCCGCCAACCAGTTCCTGCACGTTCATCATCCGCGTCACTGGATCAACGCCTGCCAGGCTGGTCCTCTTGGCTGGACAATGCCTGCCGCCCTTGGTGTGGTAAAAGCGGATCCAAGCAAGCCGGTTGTCGCTATCTCCGGTGACTATGACTTCCAGTTCTTAGTAGAAGAGCTGGCTGTTGGTGCCCAGTTCAAACTTCCGTATGTACACGTACTGATCAACAACGCTTATCTGGGTCTGATCCGTCAGTCACAACGAGCATTCGATATCGATTACTGCGTACAGCTTTCATTTGAAAACATCAACGCGCCGGATCTTAACGGCTACGGTGTTGACCATGTATCTGTAGTTGAAGGCTTAGGCTGTAAAGCAATTCGCGTTATGGATCCGGAAGAGATTGGTCCAGCACTGGAGCAAGCTAAGCAGATGGCTCACTACCACCGTGTTCCTGTTGTGGTTGAAGTGATTACTGAACGTGTCACCAATATCGCTATGGGTCCGGATATCGACAAAGTGGTTGAGTTCGAAGAGATCATCAACCTGGACTAATCCGCCTATCAGAATAAACACGTTGTGGCTCGCAAGAGCCACACAACACTATCAGGAGTTTTTATGCCTAAAGTAGCCGCCAACTTATCCATGCTATTTACTGAGCTGGATTTTATGGCCCGCTTCGAAGCGGCTTCTGCCGCAGGATTTCGCGGCGTTGAGTACCTATTTCCTTATGATTTTCCGGCACGTGATATCGCTATTGAGCTGGAAAAACACGACCTGACTCAGGTTCTGTTTAACCTGCCTGCCGGTGACTGGGCAAAAGGCGAACGTGGTATCGCTTGTCTGCCGGATCGTATCGAAGAGTTCCGTGCCGGTGTTGATAAAGCCATCGAGTATGCAAAAGAGCTCGACTGTAAGCAGGTTAACTGCCTTGCCGGTATCAAACCAGAAGATGTTGATCAGCAAACAACGCACCAGACTCTGGTTGAAAACCTGAAGTTTGCAGCAGAAAAGCTGGAAAAAGCAGGTATCCGTCTGGTTGTTGAAGCGATCAACACTAAAGACATTC
The DNA here is from genome assembly GCF_028201475.1 of Vibrio sp. SCSIO 43137. Taxonomy (NCBI): domain Bacteria; kingdom Pseudomonadati; phylum Pseudomonadota; class Gammaproteobacteria; order Vibrionales; family Vibrionaceae; genus Vibrio; species Vibrio sp. SCSIO 43137. The sequence continues at coordinate 2,364,283 of NZ_CP116383.1, forward strand.
CGGGTTTCTTCGTCTCTTCAACCGAGCAGACAATGGCAATTTTCGCCGATGTTCAGAGCGATAACCTTAGCTACCAATATGACATCTACCACATGCAAATCATGGAAGGTGATCTGGCACGCACCATCGAATCTAACCTGAGAGCCATCGGTCATGTTCAGTTGGCAGATAACCCGGGGCGTCATGAGCCGGGTACAGGTGAGATCAACTACGGTTTCCTATTTAAGCACTTAGATACTATCGGCTATCACGGCTGGATCGGGTGTGAGTATGTTCCTGCTAACGGTACAGAAGCAGGGCTTGGCTGGTTGAAAGACCATAATCTTGTTTAATTTTTAGGAGTATAAAATGGCTAATATCGGATTTATTGGTACTGGAATCATGGGTAAGCCTATGGCTAAAAACCTGCAGGAAGCAGGCTATACCCTGTATTTTTCAGAACATTACGAGCCGGCTCCTGCTGAGTTGCTGGGTGACAAAGGCTTTGCATGCCCTACTCCGGCTGCCGTTGCTGAAGCTTGTGACTTTATCGTTATCATGGTTCCTGATACTCCTCATGTAAAAGATGTACTGTTCAGGGAAAACGGTGTTGCACACGGTCTTTCTAAAGACAAAATCGTTATCGACATGAGTTCTATCTCTCCAATCGAAACTAAGAAATTTGCCGAGCAGGTTGAAGAGAAAGGCGCATGGTATCTGGATGCACCAGTTTCCGGTGGTGAAGTGGGTGCAAAAGCGGGCAGCCTGTCTATTATGGTTGGCGGCCGTGAAGAGATCTTTGCAAAAGCGAAACCTCTGTTCGAAGTAATGGGTCAGAATATTACTCTAGTGGGTGGTAATGGTGACGGCCAGACTTGTAAAGTGGCTAACCAGATTATCGTTGCCCTAAATATTGAAGCCGTTTCTGAAGCATTAGTATTCGCCTCTAAAGCAGGTGCCGATCCAGCGAAGATTCGTGAAGCACTAATGGGTGGTTTTGCTTCTTCTAAGATCCTTGAAGTACATGGCGAGCGTATGGTTAAAGGTACCTTTGACCCTGGCTTCCGTATCGCCCTGCACCAGAAAGATCTTAACCTTGCTCTTGAAGGCGCCCGCGCCCTTCAGGTTAATCTGCCAAATACAGCAACAGCACAGGAGCTATATAACACTTGTGCCGCTCTGGGCGGAAGCAACTGGGATCACTCAGCAATGGTGAAAGCACTTGAGCATTTATCTAACCACTCTATCAGAGACTAATTTTTAAGTACCTGATTTAAGTGTTCAGATATATTAATTCTGAAGTGAAATTAAATATATTGCATTAACATAAATTTAATTCAATATAACATTAGGATAGAGATTAAATATATTTTCCCTCTATCCTAATTAATTACCTTTACTAAATAACCACTGGTTAAATTTAGTACGAGGAGACTTAATTCGACCATATATTTTGTAAGTTATTGAATATATGATCGAATTAACAAAGAGCCAAATTAAAAACAATTGTTATATTTAATTTGAGCTTGGTCTCAATATATTATTTTGTGCTTGTTACCATACAATCAACAAATAACCCTGCATAAAAGTGCAACCTGTTTAATAAGCATTGTGGCAAATTTAAACAATCAGATATCGAGTTGATAACAAAAATATTAATTTCGATTAGGGATAGAATATTATGAGCAGTAAAAGTACTGAAATGGATCTTGTCATCACCGGCGGAACACTGGTTCTGAATACCGGAACCCAGCCGGGCAATATTGCCGTGAAAGATGGCAAGATAGCCGCTATTACCTCACCAGATGTGGTATTTCCAAGCAGAGAGACCATAGATGCCTCACATCAGCTTGTTTTCCCGGGCGGTGTTGATCCTCATGTCCACTTTAAAGAGCCGGGCGCCGGCAGCGTCAGAGAGAACTTTGGCAGTGGCACCCGTCAGGCAGCTGCAGGCGGTATCACTACAACCGTTGAAATGCCGTTAAGTGATCCACTTGTCACCAGCAAAGATGCGTTCGACCTTAAAGTGCGTACTGCTGATCCTCAGGTGGTAACCGACTACGCATTGTGGGGCTTATTGCCTTCCAATGAACTGCACCGTTTAGATGAGCTTATTGACTGTGGCAGCGTTGCTTTTAAAACCTTCCTCTCTACAGATCCGGATGCGCCTAAGTTGACTGACTACCACCTGCTGCAATCCATGAAGGCTATTGCCAAACAGCAGCGCTTTATCGGCTTCCACGCAGAGAATGCCAGTATTATCGACTTTACCGCTGAGCAAATGGAAAAAGGTGGTATTACAGGCGGATTAGCCCACCTTCAGTCCCGTCCTGATATTGCTGAGATCGAAGCCATTTCACGTATCGCCCTGTTCAGTGAAGAGACAGGTTGCGACATTCATATCTGCCACCTTTCCAGCGGCAAAGCACGGGAAACCATTCGTGCAGCCAGAAACCGCGGTGTTTCAATGACAGTAGAAACCTGCCCAAGTTATCTGGTACTGGACGACAGCGATCTGGACCACTGGGGCGTGTTTGCTAAATGTAATCCACCGATCCGTGAGAAAGCCAATCAGGAAATCCTCTGGGACATGCTGTTCAAAGGCGAAATCAACATGATCGGCTCTGACCACTGCCCGTATACCGATGAAGACAGACTAAAGCACGACGGCGATATCTGGGCCGTCCCTCCCGGCTTACCGGGCATCGAACTTATGTTCCCGATTATGCTGGATGCAGGCCTTAATAAGCGCGGAATGCCGGCAGAAAAAATTGCAGAACTTCTCTGTTATGCGCCAGCGAAACGCTTCGGACTGAGCCATAGTAAAGGTAGCTTACGTGTAGGCGGAGACGCAGATATCGTGCTGGCAGACCCGAACAAAAAATGGACTTATGAGGGGGCAAAATCCCTTGGTATGCAGAAGAGCAGCCTGACACCGTGGGAAGGCAAAGAGTTTACCGGTCAGGTAACGGCCTCGATTGTGCGCGGCAAAACCGTGTTCCGTGAAGGTGAAATACTGGTGGATGCCGGATATGGCCAGCTGATTTATCCGGAGTTTTAAGCCGGATTGCTTAAGACCGAATAGAAAGAATTCTAACAATAGCTAGAAGCAAGAGCGGCGGGGCAATTGATATTGTCCTGCACCTCGAAACCTACACATATATATAAGAAAAGGGAGTACATTATGTCCTCTAAACAAGAGTTTGATATTAATAAGTGCGACCCCGGTCTCTATAACGAAGACCTGGCACCACTTGAGCCAAAAGACAGAACCTGGGGCTCATTCGAGATATTTAACGTATGGGCGAACGACGTTCAGAGTCTGTTCGGTTATACGTTAGCAGCCTCGCTGTTTATCTCTTATGGCCTGAATGGCTGGGCGGTAATGGCAGCGATTATCCTTGCCGCTATCGTTATTATGTTCCTGTGTAACTTAGCTGGTAAGCCAAGTATAAAATATGGTGTTCCAAGCCCGGTTCTGGCTCGTGTCAGTATGGGTGTAAAAGGCGCCAACCTGCCGGCCATGACCCGTGGTGTCGTCGCCATGTTCTGGTACGGTGTTCAGACCTACTTTGCTTCTACAGCAGTAACACTTCTTTTAAGCAGCCTGTTCACCTTTGATACTGAAACCACCTATATGGGCATGACAGGAGTAAGCTGGTTCTCCTACATCGCAGTATGGTTGTTCCAGTTAGCTATGTTTATGCGCGGCATCGACTGGATTACCAAGTTCCTCAACTGGGCTGGTCCTTTTGTTTACGCAGTGATGATTGCACTTATGGTTATGATCTGGTTCAAAGCCGGTGACCAGATGCTTCCTGCTGTAAGCAGCATCTTCCAGGGTACAGGTGACTACGAAGGTGGCGCTATCGCAGCATTCTTCGGTGTGATGGGGACTATGATCGCTTACTTCGCAGCCGTTGTTATCAACTTTGGTGACTTCTCCCGCTTTGTTAAAGATGAAGGTGCACTGAAGAAAGGTAACTGGTGGGGTCTGCCGGGTAACGTTGCCCTGTTCTCATTTATCGCTCTGTTTGTAACCGCAGGTACTGTTGTGGTGTTCGGTGAAAAACTGACTAACCCAGCAGAAATCATTGAGCGTGTAGATAACATCTTCCTGACCATTATTGCTGCAACCTGTTTCTTCGCAGCGACAATCGGTATCAACATGGTAGCTAACTTTATCCCGTCTGCGTACGGTCTGGCTAACCTGATACCTTCGAAGATCAACTTCAAGATGGGCGGTATCCTGACTGCGGTTATCTCCTTCTTTATCGGTGCACTTTGGGTGTCCCTGATAAGCCAGATTGGTATTGCCGGATTCGTTAACACCTTAGGTGCAATCCTTGCTCCTGTGTACGGTGTAATGATGGTGGATTACTACATCCTTAAGAAGCAGAACCTGAATGTACAAGACCTGTTCTCTTCTGAACCAGACGGCGAATACTATTACGAAAACGGCTGGAACAAGCGCGCAATCAACTCCATCGTTATCGCAGCCATCTTTGCTATCGGTACGGTATGGGTTCCTGCACTGAGCGCACTGGCTGGCTTCGGCTGGGTTATCGGTGCCGGCCTTGGCGGTGTCATCTACTACTTCATGATGGGTGGCCAGTCAGCAGAAGTTAAGGTTTCCAATGAAGCTTAATAAACAGCAATATCCGAAAGGTTAGCTGATAGCCAGTTGCTTAATTGCAGCTGGCTTCTCTGCTCTGAAAAAACCGTTCAAAGCAGAAAAAAAATATATATGTGTGTAGAAAAATCACCAGTCAGCAGCACCATCCGCTGACCGGATAATCAATAACTTGTTTAGAGAAAGACATAATGAGCCAACTGCCTGAAATCAATATGGAAAGAGTGGAGATGCACCTTGAGCATCTCCGCCGCTTCAGCGCCACCTATGGCGAAGGTGTTACCCGCCTTACCTATACCTCTGAGTATCGTCAGGCCTGTGACTACTTTATTTCCCAATGTCGTCACCTTGGCCTTGAGATAAGAACCGATGCCATAGGTAATATCTTTGCCACCTGGCACGGACGTCACCCTGAACAGAAGAAAATTCTGGTCGGCAGCCATCTGGATACGGTAGTCAATGGTGGCCATCTGGACGGCATTCTGGGCGTTGTGGCCGGTCTGGAAGTGGTTCAGACCATGCAGGAAAGCAATATCGAAATCGATAACAGCATTGAGATTGCCTGTTTCGCCGAAGAGGAAGGCATCAATTTCCGCTGTCCCCTTGCTGGTTCCAAGCTGATTATGGGCGAAGTGGAGAGTCAGTCGCTACTTGCGCTAACAGACCGTGACGGCAGAAGCTATGCAGATGTTCTTCAGGAATACGGACTTAACCCGATGGATCTGGATAAAGCACGTCTGGATGCCTCGCAATATAAAGCCATGGTGGAGCTGCACATTGAACAAGGCGTGGTTCTGGAGCAGGAAAACACCAATATTGGTGTCGTAAGCTGCATTGCCGGCAGTTACAACTGTGATATGACCTTTGACGGTATCTCAAACCATGCCGGTGCTATTCCTATGCCGCTGCGTTTTGATGCTCTGGCCGGTGCCGCTGAATATATCCAGAAAGTAGAAGCCTATGCCAAACAGAGTTCGTCTGAGACCCTTGTTTCTACAGTCGGCCGCATTACATGCATCCCGAATGCAGCCAACGTTATCCCACGTAAAGTGACTCTGGCACTGGATATCCGCGATATTGAAAATCCGGTTCTGGATACGGCAGAGCAGCAGTTAAAACAGTGCCTGTATGAAGTAGGTGATAGCCGGAAACTAGGCGTCAGTTACAGCATTAAATCTTACTCAAGGCCGATTCAGCTGGATAAAGATGTGGTGGAGCTGGTTCGCAGCCATACTGAAAACCGGGGCTATAGCTACAAGATGATGCACAGCGGGGCTTTACATGATGCCGCCATATTTGCCGGCCAGATCCCCACAGCCATGATTTTTGTACCTAGCATAGGCGGACGAAGCCATGTGCCGGAAGAGGAAACAAAACGGGAAGATATAGAAAAAGGCGTCAATATATTACTCGACACAGTTATTTCGCTTAGTCAGGGATAAGAGAAAAAATAAAAATACCTGATAAAGACATGAGTAAACGGAAGTTTATTCGTTTACTCAAAATAAAGTCATAACAACAAGTGTTCAATTTTTCATTTAATCCTCAGCAGATTGAGGCGGGTAAACTTTGCTTTAAATACGGAAAAACAATTATCAGAACAAAATTAAACTGAGTAAAAAATAGTTCTGTCGGCGGAAATTAATGCAATTAACCCTGAAAAAATCACTAATAAATTAAATGTGTAATTTTGAATTTTTATTAAGAAAGAGGTATCAGCTATGAAGCTTGGTTTTAAAGTTTCACTTATGTTGTCCGTATCACTCTTAGTCGCAGTTTCTGTGAGTGTTGTCAGTCTGGTTACTTATCTGGACAGGGAAAAAGAGGTTAAAAATAACGCTATTTCAAGAGCCGGTGAATTTGTTCAGCGCGAGTCAGAGTCCATTAAAAGTTTTATGGAAAATAAAGCTCTGGCCGTTGAAAAAGTAATTAATATCTATGACAAAAACCGCTACGGTGTCGGCGAACACAATATTTCTAATATGATTCTCGGAGCTAACACCAGCGGCGTTGATAACCTTCAGGTTACCTTTGAAACAGGTGAGTCCTACGCTTCGGTTAACTTTCCCGGCTGGGCGAATAACCAGCCACCAAAAGGTTACTCACCTAAAAATCTGCCATGGTACGCAGAAGGCAGACGAGCCAACGGAGTTATCTTTACCGACCCATACACTATTCAGCTAACCGGCAAACTTTCAATCAGTGCCATAGGCCCTATTACCGAAGGGGTAATGCTGGCAGATATCGGTCTGGACGTCATTTATCAGGTTATTGAAAGAGCCAGTACCTTTGAGGGCGCTACCGCCTTTCTGGTCACCAACGACTCTACTATTCTTGCTACTTCCTCAACGGAGATGAAAGCGGGAGAAAACCTGTCTGGACACGTTGATCTGGCCAACGCTTTCTCACAGGCAGTGGGAAAAGATGATTTCTCGGTAGAGAGCCGTCTCGACGGCAGGGACAGTATGTTTTTCTCTGAGCAGATTAAGTTCGCTAATGCGACATGGTATCTGGTGCTGAATGTAGACAAAGAAGTGATTCTGGCCAGTCTGGACGAAACCATATACTCCTCCGTTATTACCTCACTTATACTTGTAGTATTGAGTATCGCTGCTGTTTTTTTTCTACTCACCGTACTCTATCGTCCGATCTACGCGTTAAAGCGTACGGTAACAGATTTAGCCAGCGGCAACGGAGATCTGACCCAGAGGCTTGAAGTGAAAACCGATGACGACCTTGGCTGTATCGCAAAGGACATCAATACCTTTATTGCTAACCTGCAATCTATGATGCTGGAGGTTTCTCAGTCGTCCGCCCATATCTTTTCCAGCGTAGAGGAACTGAGAAAACAGAACGATAAAAACCGCCAGATTCTCTCGGTACAAACCTCGGAGGTTGACCAGATAGTGGTCGCCATTGAGGAGATGAGTGCCACCGTTGATGATGTGGCCAACAACGCCTCTCAGGCATCTCAGTTTACTCATAATACTAACGAACAAGTTATCAGCTCACGTAATGTTGTCACCAACACCACTAATACCGTGTCTCAACTGGTGAGTGATGTAGAAAACACCTCCGGCAGCATCTCAGCCATTGAAAAAGACATTGCTGAAATCGCCAATGTGCTGACCATAATCGGCGAGATTGCAGAGCAGACTAACCTGTTGGCACTCAACGCGGCTATTGAAGCTGCACGTGCCGGTGAACAAGGTCGTGGTTTTGCCGTGGTGGCTGACGAAGTAAGGGCACTGGCGGCCAGAACCCAGACCAGCACAGCCGAAATTGAGGCGACGCTGACTAACCTGAGAAACGGCTCCGAGTCGGCCATTCAGGCCATGAGTACCACTCAATCCACCTGTGAAAAAACCACGGATAATACCTCGCAGGTTGCTGATGAACTGGCCACCATTACCACTTCTGTCACTCACATAAATGATCTCAATACTCAGATTGCCACGGCAGCGGAGCAGCAGAGTTCAGTGGCACAGGAGATCACCAAAAACGTCACCGCGATCCGTGAGATTGTTTACGAACTTTCTGCAAACGGCGAAGTGACCACCAGCGAATCGGTTAACCTTGCAGCGGCAAACAGCCAGCTGAAATCCATCGTTGATAAATTTAAGCTTAGTTAACCCCTGAATAGGTCGAATATGCGTAACTTTAATATCGAAAATGAGTTAATGAACCTGAGAGATTACTGTATCTCTGTACGTCAGGATCTGCACCGGATTCCCGAGCTGTCCGGCGAAGAGTATAAAACCTCAGCCTATTGTAAGGCCGAGCTGAAAAAAGCCGGTTATGAGATTGTCGAGTATGAAGGCTATACCGGTTTCCATGTTGATCTGACCGTGGACAATGCACTGGACAGAATCGCCTTCCGTGCTGATATGGACGGGCTGGAAATGCCCGACCTGACTGACGATGAGTTTACCTCAACCCATGAGGGACGCGCTCATAACTGTGGCCACGACACCCATATGGCTATTGCCATTACTACGGCGTGCTATCTTGCTGACAACAAGGCTGATCTAAAATACAACGTGCGTTTTATCTTCCAGATGGCCGAAGAAGACCTTCGTGTTCCCGGCGCTTCAAAAATGGTAGAGATGGGTTGTATGGAAGGCGTTGATGAAGTTTACGCCCTGCATAATGATGCTTCTCTGGACTGGGGTCGGATCGCCCTGAATAACAATATTATGTCCTCTTATGGATCAGCATGGACACTGGAGATCGAAGGTAAATCTTCCCACGGTTCCACCCCGCACCTAGGTAAAGATGCCGTACGTGAAGGTATGCGCATTGTGACGGAAATGGATTACCTAATCGCTAAAACTGTTAACCCGTTCCGCCCTGCCGTATTTGGTTGTGGCTTGTTTAACGGCGGAACTGTTGCCAATGCGATACCGGATCATGTTTTTGCCCGCGGCACCATCCGTGCCATGGACAGTGATACTGATATCCATCTGAAAAAAGAGTTCGACAAGCTTGTGGCTGAGAGTAATATGCGCGGCTTTAATACCCGTATGGAGATGGGTAGCTACCCCGCAGTAATAAACCATAAAAAAGCCTACCAACGTGTTCTGTACGCCGCAGAACATACGGTACCTATGGATTACATCAACGAAAACTGCCAGCCAATGACCGGCAGCGAAGACTTCAGTGAGATGATCAACGCCACCCGTGACAGATGCGGTGCCATGTTCTTTTTAGGCGTAGGCAATTCGAAAAAAGGCATCAATAACTATCTGCATAGTAACCCTTACTATATCGATAACGACGCCATGCTAATTGGGGTTCAGCTGTTTATTGAGCTGGCGACTAGTTAAGCAGCAGAAAGCTAATACAGGCACGCCTACTTCGGCGTGCCTTTTGTTTTACTGAGACTCCATCTACTGCTTTTGTACTGACTTAGAAATGACAAACATTACCGATTGGATAAAATGTTAAAAACCTAAATACAGCATATCTAAAGCATCCACTACCTCTTTATGCCGACTCCGAAGATCAGTGACATACTCTTTTAACTCTATTTCGGAAACAGAGGCCAAATACTGAGTGACCATGACAACTTCATGCCCTTCTACTTCAAATACAGGATTCAGGCGTTTTGCAGGTATCGGAGCATCTGAAAGATACATAAGGGGGGCGACTACGCGGGTATTTAGCCCGTGCAACAAATCTGACTGCAGATCTAAAAGATAGCCATCTCCGCCAGAGTTTCTAAATACATCTAATCTGGCCATCAGAATTTCCTATGCTTATCCAGCGGAAGTCCATGTTCTTCAACAAACTTGTTCGAGCTTTCAATCGCATGCTTGTTCTCCTTTAACCACATGTTCTTCTTATGTTTTCTGACAGCCTCAGCGATACCTGATTCAGCCGATTTTGATAAATTAATACCCAATGTTTTAGCTTCCTCAAGTAGTGCACTATTTAGCGAAAGATTTGTACGTCTTTTTGCGCTTGATTCATGACTAGTTCTTTCCATAACTTTCTCCAGATGCAGCATCTTTATACACATTAAATATACACAACATTAATCAGCATTTCATTTCTCTAAATGGATATTGCTCGCAAACTATTCACCTTTTGCACATTAGTTATCATCTACTCTTACCCCTCCCCTTCCCGTCAACTATTGATTTTATAAATATATTTAATGAAACTCTCGGTTTGATTGCCTTATTTTGTGCACTATTAGCTTTAAAACCTTTCCGGAACCACTATGAAGATTCTACTTGCCGAAGACGACGAGAAAACCGCTAACTACATTATTAACGGCCTGACAGAGAACGGTCACGTGGTTGACTGGGTGACGGACGGGCGTGAGGCCCTTACCTATTGCCTGTATAACCAGTGCGATATGTTTATTGCTGACCGTATGTTACCGGGTATGGAAGGCCTTGCTGTGGTTAAGGCTCTGCGTACTTCTAACAGCCAGATTCCGGTTATCTTTCTTACTGCAATGGCAGATATCGACGATAAAGTAGAAGGTTTGCTGGCAGGCGGTGACGACTATATGGTCAAGCCTTTCCACTTCTCTGAACTACTGGCGCGTATCACCGCATTATCGCGTCGGCCGCAAAACAGCATTGCCAAAACAGAACTGGTTGTGCACGATCTGCATCTGGACTTGCTCAGCCGCAGGGCTTGCCGGAATGGTCAGGAGATAGAGCTGCTGAATAAGGAGTTCACCCTGCTGGAATACCTGATGGAGAATCAGGACAGAGTGATTAGCCGCACCATGATTCTGGAGCGGGTATGGGATCTTAATTTTGATCCCGGTACTTCTGTTGTGGAAACTCATATCAGTAAACTGCGGCAGAAAATTGACAAACCTTTTGATAAACCGCTTCTTCATACGGTCAGAAATATGGGATATGTGATTCGTGCGCCTCGCTGATGTTCTGCCTGACTCTGCATTCAGGCTGTCACTAAAAGTCGTTGTTGTCTTTGCTGCTATACTCAGCCTTGTCAGTGTTTTGCTATATAAAGTGGTCACTAACGCTCTGGAACATGAACTAAAAGTTCAGGCTCAGGAAGAGTTGGTACTATTTAGCGATATTTTGCAGGATCAGGGCTCAACGGGGCTGGTTAACGCAATGAACGGACTGGCCAGCGTTTATGTTCCGGCCGAGCATGTTATTGGCCTGTTTTCTGAAGATAATAAGAGACTGGCGGGTAATATTTCGCTGGCACCGGAATTTGTCGGCTGGCGAAAAACCAGCATTGAACTGATACAAGCCGTTAAGTCGGAAGAGAAAGGCAAATACCACGCAATCTCAAAGAAAATCAAAGGCTACACGCTGGTAGTGGGACGCTCAGATCGCATTGTCCGTGCCACTCAGAAACAGCTGATTATCTGGTTGCTTGTCTCTACCCTGTTTATCTCCGTAACCACCCTGCTGCTTGGTTACGCCACCAGCCGGCAGTCGGCTCAAAAGCTGACCCGTATGGACAAGGTACTGGAACAGGTTGCTAACGGCGAAACCGAAAGCCGTATTCCCCTTAATCATCAGTCGGATCTGATCGACTCTCTCGGTAAGAAGATAAACCACCATCTGGACCGGTTATCAGAGCTGATTACCGGCATCAGAACCACCTCTTCCGCCATTGCTCATGACCTGAAAACGCCGTTGGCTCATACTCAGATTAGCCTCTATCAGGCACTGGAAACCTGCGACAAAGGGGAGAATCCCTCACCGGCCATAGAAAGTGCCCTGACAGAGATTGAACAGCTAAACAGCACTTTTGACACTATTTTGCGTATCTCCCGCATCAATACCCAGACCGACCGTTCCCACTTTCAGCCAACGGATCTCTGGCTGGTTATTGATAAGATTATTGAATTTTACCAACCAGTGATTACTGAGGCAGGTAATACTCTCTCCCTTGAACCGGACAAAGCTGAGCGGCAGCCGCTTATAGTTAGTATTGATAGCGGTATGATAGAACAGCTTCTGGTTAACCTGCTGAAAAATATACAGGTTCATTGCCCGAAAGGTACCCATATCACCCTTAGTGCAGCAAAAAGCGGACAGTCGGTTCAGCTCAAAGTAGCTGATAATGGCCCCGGTATACCGGAAGCCGAGCTGGAAACCATTACCAAACCATTTCACAGGCTGGACAGAGCCAGAACCAGAGCCGGTAAAGGCCTCGGGCTTGCCCTCGCTTCCGCCATAATCCGTCAGCATAACGCCAGACTGACACTAAGCAATCTGCACCCCGGTCTTGAAGTAAAAATCGAGTTTAATTTTATTTAAACTACACGAAAACAAGGGCTAAAGTTAGCCCTTTATTGTTATCTCCGAAGCAAAAATGCTCTACTCGATATCAGGAGATAACAATGAAATTCCCTTCTAAAATTGCACTAATCACTATGACCACCATGATGGCTTCCGGCTCAATCAGCACTATGGCTTATGCCGCCGACTCATCTAAAGCTGCTGCTGATCAAGAAGTGATTGTCGTTAACAACCTGAAAATTTCCGGTCACGGTAAAGCGGTTATCTCTGATGTACGCAGTGCCCGTATTGCTCTATTTGAAGGTCAGGTAGATGCTGCTCTGGATCTGGTTAAGAAAGCGCGTGATGTGTTCGATTACACAGTGGTGAACTACGCAGTAAAACTAACCGGCTCAGACGGCTACGGTGTGCCTGTTGATCGCTCAATCACTCTTGCTGAAGGTTTCAAACCCACTAAAGAGCACGCGGAAATTATTAATAAAGCTGGTTCGCTGGCTCAGCAAGGTAAGACCGAACAAGCTATCACGCTGATGAAAGAATCCGGTATCGATCTGGATATCCAGTATGCCCTTCTTCCTGTACTGAAAAACATCTCTAACCTTGAAAAAGCCATTGCAGATATTAACGACGAGAAGTTTTACGAAGCAAACATGATGCTTAAAGCCATTGAAGCCTCTGTTATTTTCGAAGAATTGAACCTGGAAGAGATCCCGCAACAGGGATATCAGCTAAAAAATATCCGCTAATCCCCAGGCGGATATCCGGGGCCAATTCCGGCCCCACCCCTTTATCAAGCCGGCAGAGAGATCTATCACTATGAATCACACTACAGCGACTGCTGAACGGTTATCCGTTTCACAAGCATCAGCCTCTTCATCTGTCCCTTTAGTGGACTACCTGAGAAATCATATGAACGCCAGAATCGTCGGGCAGCAAACCTTTGTTGACCGTTTATTGCTGGCACTGTTTGCCGACGGACATATTCTGCTGGAAGGTGCTCCGGGACTGGCAAAAACAAAAGCGGTAAACGCACTGGCGCAGACTATCGACTGCGATGCAAGGCGTGTTCAGTTCACTCCCGACCTGTTACCCAGTGATTTGACAGGGACAGAAGTTTACCGGCCGGAACAAGGCAGCTTTACCTTCCAGAAAGGCCCTCTGTTCCATAACCTTGTTCTGGCAGATGAGATCAACCGTGCACCGGCCAAGGTGCAGTCTGCCCTGCTTGAATCTATGGCAGAGCGTCAGATTACTGTCGCCGGTAAAAGCTACCCGTTACCTGAACTGTTTATGGTGATGGCGACACAAAACCCCATCGAACAGGAAGGCACATACCCCCTTCCTGAGGCTCAGTTAGACCGCTTTTTGTTGCAACTGAACATCGATTACCCGAATGCAGATTCTGAGCGTGAGATTCTGAGAATCGTCCACGGCGAAGCACAGGGCGATATCCCGCCACCGGAGAGAATGGTCTCGATAGCGGAGATACAAAAAGCCCGTCGCGAAGCGTTAAAAACCCATAGTTCTCCGGCACTCATCGACTACATTATTCAGTTGATTCAGGCGACACGAAACCCAACGGCTTACGGCAGTGACCTTGAGGGCATTATCACCTACGGCGGTAGCCCGAGAAGTACTATTGCCCTCGACCGCTGTGCCCGGGTACACGCTTGGATGCGTGGTTCTGAATTTGTCACACCAATGGATGTTCAGGCCATTGCTCATGATGTACTACGCCATCGTCTGATCCTCAGCTTTGATGCCGAAGCTGACGGCTACAGCAGTGACGACTTTATCAGCACACTAATTAACCGGGTACCGGTCAGCTAAGCGGGGCTTATATGACGGATTCAACTCCTGCATTGCAAGGCATAGAGATCACTGTGCCTGAGCTTCTCCGTACTAGGCCAGATAAGAAACTGACCGGTTTTGCGCCTTCCGGCAGGGTCACTACCCACCAGTGGGGTGTTAACCGTTCACTGTTTCTCGGATTAGGAATGGAGTTTGCCGAATCCCGCCTCTATCAGCCGGGGGATGACGTGCGCAATATTGACTGGCGGGTAACGGCAAGAACCGGTCAGACTCATACCAAGCTGTTTCAGGAAGAGCGTGAACGACCGGTACATATTCTGCTCGACCTATCTGCCGGTATGCATTTTGGTACCCGTACACGCTTTAAGTCCCATCTGGCAGCAGAAATCGCCGCTCAACTGGCATGGGTTGGCTTTGACGGTGGTGACAGGGTATCCGGACTAATTACTCATAACAGCGGACGGGAATACTTTAAAGCCTCCCGCAGTCGTCGTTCACTATTACGTTTTCTGCATGGCATAGCGGAACACACCCGCCTAACCACATCCACCGGACAATCAGGGGATTTATCTGCTGATATCAAAGCTCTGAGACAAGAGATAAAGTCCAGCGGACTGGTGTTTATTATCAGTGATTTTTCCGCCCTGACCAGCGATACACTCACGGAGCTCAAGCGGCTGGCAGTACGTTCTCATGTCACCCTGATCCAGATAAGCGATCCTTTTGATGCCCGGCTCCCGGCTCATAGGGGCAGAATTACTGACGGTTCGGCAATGTTGTCTTTAAATGCCATCCGCAGACAGGCCATTGAAGATTATCAGAGCAACTTTGTTTACCGCAAAGAGAGCCTTAGCCGCCTGTGCCGGCAACACAATATGGTGTTTCAGTCCATCTTTACCGTTGAAGACCCTAAGCAACTGCTATTTCCCGATAATCACTCCGGCAAAGGAGATACCTTATGAGTCAGACTCTCTCTGCGGAAATCGCTGCACAACTCGAAGGCTTGCGGGATATCTACCTGCCACCCGCCGTGTCGTGGTGGCCTCTTGCCTATGGCTGGTGGGTTGTTATCGCCTTAATTCCGCTGCTGATAATTACTGTTGTACTGATACGCAGGCAAAGACAACGAAGCCTTAAGCTGGTGACACTAGGCGAATTTAATCAGCTAAAGGCGCGTTTCACTGCTGATGCACAACGGAGCGAAAGCCAGTTGCAACTGGCAGCTGAACTCTCTGTACTTCTGCACCGTCTGGTACTTGGTCTGGAAGATCAGAACAAACAGAGTATCAGCGGTGATAACTGGATTCACTACCTCAGCAACGGCAAAAACGGAATGGATCAAAAGGTCGCACAGTTTCTTGCTGTAGCCCCCTATCGCCACTCTCTGCCGGCAGATGCTCCGGCAGCCCAAACCACAACAGACGCTGTTGAACTCTGGATAAGGAAACACGCATGACAAGCTTTATCTGGCCTCTGGCTTTTTTACTGCTGCCTCTTCCCCTTGTTATCCGCAAATGGTTTCCGGCTAAGGAACAGAATCCGGCCGGTGCCCTTAAGGTGCCGTTTTTCAGCCAGTTTCGGGGAATGACCGATGGTACAGCATCTGCGGCACTGCCACGTTGGCGCTCAATTCTGCTCAGCCTGATTTGGCTATTGCTGGTGACCGCGATTGCAAGGCCGGTTCACCTTGGCAAGCCAGTATCACTGCCCGCTGAAGGACGGGATATTATGATAGCTATCGACCTTTCAGGCTCCATGGAACAGACAGATTTCACCATTCAGGGTCGTCCTGCCAGCCGTTTAGATGTACTAAAACTGGCCGCTGATGATTTTATTGAACGCAGAAAAGGAGACAGGGTTGGTCTGATTCTGTTTTCCGATCGCGCCTACCTTCAGGCTCCCCTGACCTTTGACAGAGTGACAGTGAGAGAGCTGCTTGATCAGGCTCAAGTCGGGCTGACCGGACAGAAAACCGCCATTGGTGATGCTATTGCCGTTTCAGTCAAACGGTTGAAAGAGCGCCCTGAACAGGGCCGGGTTCTGGTACTGATGACCGATGGTGCCAACAACGAAGGCGTAATGTCTCCCCTTAAAGCCGCCAAAATCGCTAAAAAGCTAGGGATCCGTATCTACACAATCGGGCTGGGCAGCGAAAGCATGCCCGTTCAAACCCTGTTTGGCCGCCAGAGCATCAACCCTTCACAAGATCTGGATGAAGGAACATTAAGGGAGATCGCCTCTGAAACCGGAGGAAGATATTACCGTGCCACCAATGCTGCCAACCTTGCGGCTATCTATGCAGATATCAACAAACTAGAGCCGGTCTCTTCAGATCCTCTCTATGTGCGTCCGCAGACGGCTCTGTTTTACTGGCCGGCCGCTGTTGCTTTTGCCCTGCTGATATTACTGGCGGTATACCACTCATTGCCTTCTGTCAGAAACAGCGTTTTGTCTAACTCAGATTTTGCCGGAGAATAGCATGCAAGCTTTGATTGAACATCTCCACTTCCTTCGTCCTGACTGGTTCTGGTTACTGATCCCCAGCCTGATTGCAGCAGCTATGCTGTATAAGGCTGACCGAAACGCGGATCAGGATAACTGGCTTAGCTATGTAGACAGCCACCTGCTGAAACACTTGTCCCTAGCCGGTACAGTCCAGCGACAGAGTTATCTGCTGCCTGCCGGGTTTATGTTGGCCAGTATCTTTTTGCTGACTGCACTTGCGGGTCCGGCATGGAACAAACAAAAGGTGCCTACCTATTCAGGCGGCGAACCTGTGGTTCTGGTTCTGAGTCTTGCGCAATCAATGAATGCAGACGATATCTCGCCCAGCCGCCTTAAGCGTGCCACCCATAAACTAAAAGATATCCTGAAGCAGAGCCGTGACACCAGCCACGCATTGATCGTTTACTCCGATTTTCCCTTTGTTGCCTCTCCGCTGACATCAGACAGCAAGGTGATAGAGCAGATGCTGCCGGAGCTTTCCTCCTCCCTGATGCCGGTACTGGGTAACCGTGCTGATCTGGCCATCAATAAAGCAGCAGAACTACTAAGTAATGCCGAAGCTAGCAATGGGCAAATTATACTGCTGACGGACAGTGCAGGACAAAATCCAGAAGCGACTATGAATGCCGCAAAAACTGCCCGCAAACAAGGCTATCAGGTTTCTGTACTTGGGGTGGGAACTAAGCAAGGTTCAGCTCTGCAAACCAGTTCGGGGCAGAAAATCACCACAAATAACGGTGCAACCATTACTACCGCGCTATCTGAAAACCAGCTCAGAAAACTTGCCCATACCGGTGGCGGAAAACTGGCTCTGCTTTCAGCAACTTCACAGGATGTAACTGCACTTCTGAGCAGCACAAATACCAAAGGTGGCAAGCCAACACAATCGGATGAGACAGACACTTCAGACTGGCAGGATGCCGGACACCTGTTGCTGATTCTCCCCTTGATATTGGTACTTTTTTCATTCCGCAGAGGCGTGGTATTTGCCCTATTTATGACCATCAGCCTGAGTTCAGTTCAACCTGTTCAGGCTTCAGAGACTCAAAAACCTAGTTCATCAACATGGCAGGATTTGTGGAAAACCGGGAATCAGCAGGGAGCCGAATTGTTTGAACAGCAAGACTATAAACAGGCTGCAGAAAAGCTTGAGAGCCCGCAGTGGAAAGCAAGCGCACTCTATAAAGCTGGAGAGTATCAGAAAGCGGCTGAACTCTACGCTGCTGCCCCTTCTCAAAACAACGGCTATAACCGTGGCAATGCCCTTGCCAAAGCTGGCGAGCTTCAGGCTGCCCTTGAGAGTTATAACAGCTACCTGAAACAGGAACCAGACGATGAAAATGCCGTTTTTAACCGTGATCTAGTGGCTAAGTTGCTGAAGCAGCAACAGCAACAGCAACAGCAACAGCAACAGCAACAGCAACAGCAACAGCAACAGCAACAGCAACAGCAACAGCAACAGCAACAGCAACAGCAACAGCAACAGCAACAGCAACAGCAACAGCAACAGCAACAGCAACAGCAACAGCAACAGCAACAGCAACAGCAACAGCAACAGCAACAGCAACAAAATTCGAGCAAACCTGAGGCAGGAGAGCAAGAGAAAAATCCACAAAAACAGCAAAAATCAACGGAGAACAAGACAGAAAACTGGCCTTCAGAACAGGAGAAACAGCAGCAATCAAAACAGCTTTCCCGGCAGATATCAGAAGAAATTAAGCGAAGAAAAGATCAGCCGTCTGAACAGCAGGAAGCGGCTCAAATAAAGAACGAAGAGAAGCTGGATCAAGCTACTGAACAGCAACTCAGACGTATTCCGGACGATCCAAGTGGCTTGTTAAGAGCCCGTATTCGTCAGCACTACTCCCGGTTGCAGGCAACCCAATAGTAATCAGGATAATTTATGAACAACTTATGGTTAAAAATATGGGCAGCATTACTCTCACTTTGTCTGCCTCAGCTTGTCTGGGCACAGGGGCTTAACGCCTATCTGAACAGCGATAAAGTAGCACAGGGAGATACCTTCCAGCTTGTCCTGACCAGTAAACAGGCCAATACACCGGCACCAGAGTTAGCGCCACTGAGCAAAGATTTTTCAGTAATGGGAACCTCTCAGTCCAGTCAGACTCAGATTATCAACGGGACACGCAGCAGCCAGATAAGCTGGACCATCTCTTTGCAGGCCAAAAAGACCGGCAAGCTGGTTATTCCCGCCATCCATGCAGGCTCGTTAAGTAGCCGGCCTTTGTCTGTTGTATCCCTTGATGCCAGCCAGACACCCAAAGCTCAAGGAACAAAAGGCATTGCTTTAAGCGTCAATATTGAGCAAGGCAACCACTATCCGTTTCAGGAAATCCCCCTTACGCTGCGTATTGAATCTGTTGAGTCAATTCAACAGGCGCAGCTAAGCGAACCAAAAGGTGAAAACTTTGAACTGACTCAGACCGGCGAGGACAAAGCTTCACAGATCAGAAGAAATGGTCAGCTAATCAATGTTGTTGAGCGCCAATACCTGCTACGCAGTCAGGTAAGTGGCGATGTAACGATTCCCCCTTTTGTTCTGAAAGGTTCAGTCACTGATCCGACAAACCAGATCGACCCCTTTTTTTCTGGTATGGCCGGCTCCCTGATGCAACAGATGGGTGTCGGATCCATGATAAATCCGGGTAAACCTTTCAGGGTTCGTTCTGATGAACTTATTGTACAAGTTCAACCTGCTCCGGCCGGTGCCGGCAAAAGTGATGAATGGTTTCTTCCCGCCAAAGCGGTTGCATTGAAAGCACGCTGGCTGGATAGCGATGCTAATTTTGAAACTGGCAAGAGCTATAGCCGCCAAATCAGCATTCTTGCTTTAGGTGCGACACCGGAGCAACTACCTGATCTGCAACTGCCGGAGATAGACGGTGCAGAGTTCTATATTGATGATAGCCAGACTTCGGTTTTCAACCGCGAGGAAGGTACTGTTGCACGCAAAGACATCATCATCTCTGTTATCCCTACCAGACCCGGCGAAATAACCCTGCCTGAAGTCAGGCTGAACTGGTTTGACACTCAATCGCAAAAACAGCAAACAGCACTGCTTGAGCAAGAGATCATACAGGTGACGGGCGCGGTTATGGAAACTCAACAAACCACTGCACCGGCAGAGAATCTGGCGTTACAAGCGTTAAAAACTCAAACGTCAGATACCACAACAGGAGAAATGCCTGCCGTATACCTGCTCTGGCTGACTCTGCTGCTTTTAGCTTGCCTTACCAGCTTCTATTACTGGCGCAGACAGCAAAGAGAGGAGTCTGGAAGCAACAACTTCAATGAAAAGAATAAAGAGACGCCCACCCGTCTGATGGAGCAGGTAAGCAATAAAGAGTGCTTCTCCGAACTGGTTAACGCCGTCAAAAGTGCAGATGCCGATAAAGCTTATAAAACCTTACTGATCTGGCTTCAGACCTCAGGTCAAAAACCGCAGTCACAGGCATGGCAGCAACAGATCAGCGAACTTGAAAACAGGCTATTCAACCAGAAACAGCCAGAAGAGCGCTGGAATAACAAGGCTCTGCTTGCGCTACTGGCAGAGTGGCAAAAAAAGCATCAAAGTTCAGAAACAAACAAAGTGCTGCCTTCTCTGTATCCGGCTACCAGCGTAAATAACTAACAATCAACAAACAAAAGGAAACTTATATGAAGTCATGGAAAACCGGCGCTCTGGCCGGAGTCCTTTCAATCAGCGGCGGGGTTACTGCTCTGATAAACCCCGTTGCAACCTCAATTACTCTGGAACAGATTATGGGCTGGACATTTATTGTCTCCGGTCTGTTCAGCTTTATCGGCTATCTGGCAGGAAAAAACAGCAGCGATAACTGGAGTGCCGCACTGGCATTATTCTCCATAGGACTGGGCGCGCTACTGGTGAGCTTCCCTCTTGAAAGCGTGCTGTCGCTCAGCGTATTTATTGTTATGTTACTGGTCGGTACCGGAGTCAGCCAGTTAACCATGGCCTTCAGCCGCAGGGGAACTCCGGCATTTTACTATCTGTTCGTTTCTTCACTTATCTCACTAGTGTTCGCCTTTATGGTGCTATCAGATTTTCCCGCTGGCGCAGAAGGGTTAATCGGAGTGATATTTTCTGTTGAGCTTATTACTAACGGCATCGCTTTGCTGACGTACTCAATCACCCACCGAAAAGCGACTACTATTCATATACAGAACATTTGAAATACAACGAATATAGACAACGTATAAGGAAGCCAAGAGTGAAAATACTGACATCAGAAAACCCATCGGTGTTCGCTGTGGAGATCAATGAGAAGGTTGGGATTGAACAGGAGAACCAGATGCTGGAAAGGGTGGAATCTATTCTGCAGAAACAAGACAAAATCCGTGTTCTTGTGGTTCTGGGTGAAGAAGCCGGCTGGACAGTTGAGGCAGGATTAAAAGACCTGAAATGGGTACTTAGCAACCTGAGTAGACTGGACAAAATTGCCGTGGTGGCCGACAAAAAAATCATTACCTGGCTGGTCGAAGCCGATGCGGTTTTTGCAAAAATGATAGGTATTGGTGAAAAGGCATTCGCTACCTCAGAGATTGAAAAAGCGTGGCAATGGATTGAAGATTAAAACAGGTTAAACTCATTACGGAAACCATCTGATCAGAGGAGAGCTTATTTCTCTCCTCTGCTTCTGACCTCAAACACTAGTCAACATTGATCAAATTATCCTAAACTGTAACTACTATACTTAATATAAATATATAAGCGGCAGTGGCGTTATGGTTAAAAATAAGTTCTTTATTCCTGCTATGGTATTCCTGTTGGGAGTCATCTTGTCACTATTTAGTGGCTGGTCAGTAGACCGCTCCGAACACAGTTCAATCATGAACGAGTTTCGCCATGATGTAGATGTGCGTATTCAGTCACTGCAAAAAGAAGTTATTGTTAACTTTGAAGCCCTGAGAGCCCTCTCTATTCTGTTTAATCAGGGTGACGTTCCTCAGCAATCTAACTTTAACCGAGAAGCCGATAAGATATTAGCCCGTTACAATGATATTCAGGCCCTTGAATGGATTCCTAAAGTACCGGGCTCTATGCGAAAGCAGTATGAATCAGCTCAGCAAGAGATGTTTCCCGGTTATGAGTTTATTGAAAGAAATGCACAGGGAAGTATGGTCACGGCAGAGGAGAGGGATATTCACTACCCAATCTACTATGTGGCGCCGGTTGCCGGAAATGAGGGTGCCATCGGCTACGATCTCGCCTCCAGTAAAACCCGCCTGAATGCGTTAGAAAGATCGCGTAACAGCGGGCTTCCCCTGGCGTCAGAAGCCATTACCCTTGTTCAGAACCAACAGAAAGCCTTTCTGGCCTTTCTGCCGATCTATACTCAGATTTCAGTAACCCAAACGAAAAGGGAAGAAAACCTGAAAGGCTTTGTGTTAGGCGTTTATAAAATCAAAAATATCTTTGATAACTCAGCCCTCAGTGATACTCCGACCGGGATTACAATGACACTGTTTGATGAGACCTCAGGTGAGCCAAATGTACTTCACCACCATAGCTCCCGAACAAACAGTTCTCTGCACAGTGAAATTGAATACAAAAAGCCGCTTATTGAATTGTGGGGAAGAAACTGGAGTGTTGTGGCGACTCCGACGGAACACTATATGTCATCACGACATACCGCTTTACCTTATGTCGTCACCATAGCCGGTATTGTGTTTTCTATCGCTATCTCCTTCTATATCTATATTCTTGCCGGGCAGACCAGAACCGTTAAACATATGGTGGCAGAAAAAACCAGAGAGCTGACTCAGGCCAATGAGAAGCTGGCGAAAATATCCCGCACCGATGCCCTTACTCAGGTGGCTAACCGGGGCTATCTTAATGAAGTTCTTGAGAAAGAGTGGCTGCTGGCTATACGTAACCAGACTGCTATCTCCGTTATCCTGATTGATATTGACTGCTTTAAGCTGTTTAACGATACCTATGGTCATCCGGAAGGCGATCTCTGCCTGAAACGGGTAGCGAAAAAACTGGCGAGTATCGTCAAACGTCCGGCGGATCTGGTTGCCCGCTATGGCGGTGAGGAGTTTGCCATTGTTTTGCCTGATACCTCCAACGCAGAATCCATTGCTGAGAGATGCAGAAAGGCCGTCTTCGATATGCAGATCCCCCATAGTACTTCTGTTGTTTGTGATACTGTCACTATCAGTGCCGGACTCTGTACTATCATTCCTCAGCATAAAAGTGACTGCAGTGAAATCATAGACGCCGCCGACAAGGCGCTATATCACTCTAAAGAAAATGGCCGTAACCGGGTAACTTTACATAAGTTTAATCAGCCGTTATCTGAAATTAAGTAAAATAATTGGGATGCAAGTGGTAATTTAAAGTTAACTGGTAAAATTATTATTTAAACCGATCACATTTATTGACTGTTTACGTATATTTAAACGAGGAGTTATAGGATACTCCTCTCACTCCTTGATAACGTTGCTTTTTAAACAGGAAATACAAAATGACTTTGTACCTCAAATGGCAATCATACGCACTGCTAACACTGTTAGCATGGTATAACGTTGATCCAAGTTGTCCCCTTACTTGCCTGATGAAAAAATAATCGTTTCTCTTTCTGGTGCAACCTGCACTTGCAACACCCTATAACTCAAAACATAAAAGCTTTAAAAACATTAACTTAGCCATAAATTGAGTTGTTTTATTACGATTTGACTGATTTTCATAAAGGCACATACAGATGAACATGTATCTTAAATGGCAATCTACTTCTCTCTACCAGGGTAAGATCTGGTACAACGAAGATCGCACACTTACTGACTTCTTTCCAATAGCTTAAGCCCGTCTGAGCACGAGCTTGGCACTCTTTATTTATTAATCTGGTTATATTCCATTATTTATTTAATGCGAATTCGTTCGCCTAAAATAAATATAAAATAGTTAATTATTTATATTTAAACGTAATTTAATAGTGATGTTATATACATCTATTTAACTTAAGGTATTCACATGAGCAATATTAAACATCTTCCAGAACCATTCCGTATCCGTGTTGTAGAGCCAATCGTTCTTAAAACCCTTGAAGAGCGTCAGGAAGCGATCAAAGAGTCGGGTATGAACCCGTTCGCCCTAAAATCAGAAGATGTATTTATTGACCTTCTGACTGACTCAGGCACAGGTGCAATTACTAACACTATGCTTGCTGCCGGCATGCTGGGTGACGAAGCGTACGCAGGTTCTAAGTCTTACTACAAGCTGTCTGCTGCTGTAGAAGATATCTTCGGTTATAAGCACACTATCCCTACTCACCAGGGTCGTGGTGCTGAGCAGCTAATCATCCCTACTCTGATCGAAAAGCGTAAGCGCGAGAAGGGCATGACAGAGCCTGTTTCAATCTCTAACTGGCACTTTGATACAACTCAGGGTCACACTCAAATCAATGGCGCAGCAGCTATCAACGTTGTTATCGAAGAGTGTATGGATACTGGTACTTACCATCCGTTTAAAGGTAACTTCGATATTGCCAAGCTTGAAGCAGTAATTGAAGAGAAAGGTCCTGAGAACGTTTATACCATTATCTCTACTATCACTAACAACTCTGCCGGTGGCCAGCCTGTTTCTATGGCTAACCTGAAGGCGGTATATGAAGTAGCACAGCGCTTTGATATTCCGGTAATCATGGACTCAGCACGTTTCTGTGAAAATGCTTACTTTATTCAGCAGCGTGAAGAGGGCTATCAGGACAAATCTATCGCAGAAATCATCAAAGAGATGTACCAATACGCGGATATTCTGGCGATGTCTGCTAAGAAAGATGCCATGGTGCGTATCGGTGGTCTGCTGTGTGTTAAGAACGATGACTATCTTGCTGAGTTTACTGAGTGTCGCTCACGCTGTGTTCCTATGGAAGGCTTCCCGACTTACGGTGGTCTGTCTGGTCAGGCAATTGAAGAGCTGGCTCGCGGCCTGTACGACGGTCAGGATCAGGACTACCTTGCTTACCGTGTAAGCCAGATCGCTTACCTGACAGCTGAGCTGGAAAAAGTGGGTGTTCCTTGTCAGACAGCCGGCGGCCACGCGGTATTCGTTGACGCAGGTCGTCTGCTTCCACACATTCCGGGTGATCAGTTCCCTGCACACGCACTGGCTTGTAAGCTTTATGAGCTTGGTGGTATCCGTGCTGTTGAAATCGGTTCTTTGCTTCTTGGCCGTGACCGCGACGGTAAGCAAATCGAAGCGCCAATGGAACTGCTTCGTCTGACTATCCCTCGTATGACTATCACTAAGTCTCACTGTGACTACATCGTAGATGCATTTAAAGATGTATTGGAAAATGCACACACAGTGAAAGGCCTTCGCCTGACTTACGAACCAGCAGTACTTCGTCACTTCACGGCTCGTTTAGAAGAAGTCGAATAAGAGACAAATTTGAAGCGCAGTGTGGAAACATTCTGCGCTTTTTTTTAATTTTTTATTTTCCCAGGACGTGTAACATGAAAAAAGAACCTTCCATTATTGGTGGTGCCTGTATTATCGCCAGTGTCTGTGTCGGAGCCGGTATGCTCGGACTTCCAAGTGCCGGTGCCGGTGCATGGACCATGTGGTCACTGCTGGTCATTCTTCTGACCATGATACTGATGACTATGTCAGGCTGGATGCTACTTGAAACCTTTAAGAAATATGATTTCAAAGTTTCATTCGATACAGTAACCAAAGATCTGCTTGGCGAGAAAGTAAACTTTATCAACAACCTTGCCGTTTACTTTGTTGGCGGTATCCTGCTTTACGCTTACATTACCACTTCAGGCTTAATCCTTCAGGATGTGCTTGGACTGGACAGTAAGCTGGCTTCTGTCCTTTTTGTACTGGTATTTTCACTGCTGGTATGGCACTCAACACGAGCTGTAGACCGTATTTCTGTTGTCCTTATCTCTTTTATGGCTCTTAGCTTTATCTTTGGTGTGTCTGGTCTGGCGGCAAAAATCGATTTCGGTGTCCTGTTCGACTCAGCCAATACAGAAACGTCATATAGCCCATTTGCCATCGGCATGTTCTCTGTTGCACTGGCTTCATTCGGTTATCACCACTCAGTTTCATCCATGCGCGACTACTATGGCTGTGAGCGCAAAGCGAGTAAGGCTCTTATCTACGGTACTATGATTGCCCTCACTCTTTACGTGCTTTGGATGGTATCGGTTTACGGTAACCTGCCAAGGGATCAGTTCGGCCCTGTTATTGAGAAAGGCGGAGACGTTGATGCCCTGCTTGGAGCACTAAGTGCGGTTATCGATTCAGACAAGGTATCTAATGCCATCAGTATGTTCTCAATGGCTGCGATTCTCTCTTCCTTTATCGGTGTTGGTCTGGGTGTGTTTGACTTCCTTGCAGACTTCTTCAAATTTGAAAACAACCGTAAAGGTCGTACCAAGGCATGGGCAGTTACCTTTATTCCGCCACTGGTACTATCTATTCTGTTCCCGTTCGGCTTTGTTATTGCCATCGGCTACGCCGGTGCGGTTGCAACGGTCTGGACCTGTATCATCCCTGCCCTGCTGGTACGTAAAGCACGTATTCAGCCACAGGGTAACGAAGCTGCTATCGAAGGCTTTACGACACCGGGAGGTAACGCGCTGGTTTACGCCATCCTTGCCTTTGGCGTCTGTACTGCAGCATTCCATTTCTTGTCTATGCTTGGCTTCCTGCCAACATATACTGGCTAAAACAAATAAGTTAAATCTATAAGGTAAAACAATGACAGCAATACACACTGACAATGCACCAGCCGCTATTGGTCCTTATGTTCAGGGCGTAAATCTGGGCAATATGGTCATCACCTCTGGTCAGTTGCCTATTAACCCTGAAACTAAACAGATGGCTGAAGGTATCGAGGCTCAGACGATTCAGTCTCTGACCAATGCACTGGCGATTGTTAATCAGGCCGGACTTCAAATTGAGCACATAGTAAAAACTACCGTGTTCGTTAAAGATTTGAACGATTTCCCTGTCATCAATCTGGCTTATCAGAACTTCTTTGAAGAGAGAGGCGCACCTTACCCTGCCCGCTCTTGTGTTGAAGTTGCAAGGCTACCACTGGATGCAGATATAGAGATTGAAGTAACCGCTGCTAAGTAAGCCTTATTAAGTTAAACCATCTAAGCTCTGCCTTTGTATAAAGGCGGAGCTTTTTTTATCTATGTGATTTATCTATGATTGAACAACCATAGACTCTTACCTTAGAGGAACTAAGATGAAAAGCGTTCTGATCACAGGAGCAAACCGCGGTATCGGGCTGGCACTCGCCAGAGCCTATACGGAAAGTGGCTGGCAGGTAACGGCAACCTACCGGGATAAAAACCACGCTAGTGAGCTAATAAGGCTGGCAGAGAAGCATAATAACCTTGACTGTATAGAGTTAGAAATTACCGATTACGAAAAATTCAGCTCCCTTTCAGATCAGTTGGGATCGCTGGATATGCTAATCAATAATGCAGGCTATTACGGCCCGAAAGGCTATGGATTCGGCAACACAGATGAACATGAGTGGCGCAAAGTGTTTGAGATAAACACTATCGCACCATTAAAACTGGCCGAAGCCTTATATAGCAACCTGCTTGAACGACCAACCCGTAAGATTGCCTGCCTCTCTCCAAAGTAGGCAGCATGACAGAAAACACTTCCGGCGGTGGCTATATTTATCGCTCGTCAAAAGCCGCCCTTAACTCAGTAGTAAAAAGTCTGAGTAATGATTTAAATGAGCAGGGGTTTACTTCTGTAGCACTGCACCCGGGATGGGTTCAGACAGAAATGGGCGGACCAAATGCCCTTATCACCACAGAAGTAAGCGCAGCAGGTCTGTTTAAAGTGATTGAAGGGCTTAAGCCGGAAGATTCAGGTCGATTTCTGAACTATGACGGGACAGAGATTGCCTGGTAAATATTTTGCCCAAGTAACCTCAACATTCTGGTTACTTAGATATACACCGCTTCGTCTTATTCAAAGCGGTGTTTCTTCACAATAAGCTGATATTCTGCCGTTTCAGGGTGAGCTGAAGTTTCTATGGTGATCCAGCTACTGAGAGTGTTCACCGTCACCACTTCCCCTTTAGGTCGTTTAATACGGCTAAAGCCTTCTCCTGAAATTGAGTAACTTAGGGAGTCATCTTCTGAAAGCAGAATGACAATAAAGGACTCCCCCTCAAAACCAAGAACATGGTAATAGTTAGTGTGTTCAACACCCACCACATCCTTTGTTTTAAAAGGCGTTTCCGTATTATCAATATTGATGTAATAGTGATCCCGGCTGGTCAGTTCAAGATGGCGCAGTACTTCTGCCTCTGCCACTGCATTCGCGGACAAGAACAGAGTAAACACAGTGGCTACTTTTGCCAGATGCGAAAATATCTTCATCGGAATCCTTTCACTTAAAGGTAGAATCAACCAGAGTTCAGTTTACCGCTACTGTATAGCGGTAACTTATTCTATTGTAATCAGCTCAATAAGGTAAGAGCACATCTGTATCAATTTCTCCGCTTTGTTACTAGTGACACTCTACTTTTTGCTTTTCGTCTTATAATTTCTCTTCGCCTTACGGCGAAATTTTGGTTTTTCTACCTTAGGTAAATCCCTTAACGACATGGGTACTTCACCACTTTTTACTCCGTCAATCAGACCGGTTACCTGAGTTTGCAGCGACATCATAAATGGCTGATAGGCTTGATTTCGTTCTGCCATTCCCTGAAGCTGATGCTCCCAGTGCGCCGTCATATCCGGATAAGTCGATTCGTTCGGCAAGGCATGGATTAATCCTCTGCCTGCCGGACTACTATGAATACTTTTACCCTGACGGGTAAGCAACTGACGCTTAAACAGGGTATCCAGTATTCCGGCGCGGGTCGCTTCCGTTCCCAGCCCGTCCGTTTCCCTGAGTATTTTTTTAAGCTCTTTGTCTTCCACAAAACGAGCAATGCCTGTCATTGCTTGTAGTAGTGTCGCTTCCGTAAAGTGTTTCGGCGGTTCAGTCTTTTTATCTTTGATCTCCCCTTCACGGCAGATAAGTTCTGTCCCTTTCGCCAGAGGCGGTACTTTATCGACTCCCTCTTCTTCTTTTTGTACCTTACCCAGAAGGGCTCTCCAGCCCAGCTCTGTTAACTGCCTTCCCTTAGCAATAAAACAACCGCCGGCAATATCAAACACCAGCTTGGCTTCTGCATATACAGCATGAGGGTAAAATTGCATCAGATACTGGCGGGCAATAAGCTGATATACCTTCATCTCATTGCCGGACATGGCATTAACCGATGCCTTCTTAGGGGTTGGAATAATGGCGTGGTGTGCTTCTACTTTTTTATCATTCCATGTCTTGGATTTAATGGATAGATCGGCTCCCCTTATACCATCGCTAAGTTCTGCTGCATTATTACCTATTGCTTCAACAACCGATCCTGCCTGCGAATAGTGTTCCATCGGCAGATAGCGGCAATCGGAACGCGGGTAGGTAATCAACTTATGCTTCTCATAAAGGGACTGACAGCAATCAAGCACCTGCTGGGCACTCATACCGTAGCGTTTGGCAGCGTCAATTTGCAAAGCTGACAAAGAATAAGGCAGTGGTGGTGCCTGCTTACTGTTTTTCTGTTCCGCTTCTGTCACCTTAGCGGGCTGACCGGCAATACGTCCGGCAACATTCTCTACCAGCTTACGGCTTAATACCCGCCCTTCTTCATCCTGCCAGGGCTTGCACGCCTCACTTGGTTTCCAGCGGGCACGGATATCAAACGAAGTACCGTTATCCTGATAGGGAATAAGCGCTGTTAAGATAAAGTAATCATGGGGAACAAAGTTCTCTATCTCTTCATCCCTTCTGACCACCAACCCAAGCACCGGAGTCTGTACCCGCCCTACAGAGAGTACCCCCTGATAACCACCTTTTTGACCAAGCAAGGTATAGGCGCGGGTCATATTCATGCCATACAGCCAATCCGCCCTTGAGCGGGCAAGGGCAGAGACAGACAAAGGGATAAACTCTTTATTGCTGCGCATCTGCTTTAGTGCCCGTTTAACTGCCGGTAGGTTAAGGTCACTGATTAACAGGCGCTGCATGGCAGACTTTTTAGCCGCACTTACCTTCAGGTAGTCAATTACCTCATCCACCAGCAGTTGCCCTTCCCTGTCCGGGTCTCCGGCATGGACAATCTGAGCAGACTCTTTCACCAGTTTGCGTATTACGGTTAGTTGCTTAGAGGCAGTTCTTCTTGGTTTAAGTTGCCACTGCTGCGGCACAATAGGCAGGTCATTCAGGTTCCACTTTTTATATCGCTCATCATAGGCGTCGGGTTCAACCTGCTCCAGCAAGTGGCCGATGCACCATGTAACCACATTGCCGTTACCACAACGGATAAAACCCTGATCTTTTTTTTGCGGGCCGGGCAGCGCAGCCGCAATGGCTCTGCCAAGGCTGGGCTTTTCAGCAATATAGAGTGTAGACATATCAACTAACCAAAATAGACAAAGGGGCAGATTAACCAATCTGCCCCTATAAAATCAAGAAATACTGTTGATTTATACAGTTCATCTCTCTAGCCCCACCTTGTTCCGATGCTTTGCGTTGGAACACATATCAGACTTTGCAGTCCAACAGGATTCACTAAGTTCAAGTTCGCTATTTATTAACGAAATCAGATAGGCATTACCACGGGAACCGTGGTAACGAGTCGCAACATCCTTTGACGTGGCATCCGTGAACACTTTTATGTCCACATTGTGACCACATA
This sequence comes from Vibrio sp. SCSIO 43137, assembly GCF_028201475.1. NCBI lineage: Bacteria > Pseudomonadati > Pseudomonadota > Gammaproteobacteria > Vibrionales > Vibrionaceae > Vibrio > Vibrio sp. SCSIO 43137. The sequence continues at coordinate 2,394,732 of NZ_CP116383.1, forward strand.
TTTTCAGAATATAGAGGATTATTGATGATTATTGATGAAACGATAGTGGAGCAGCCCTTTACAGGCCTTGATTGCTCTAGTCTCTATGAGGATGGTTTATTATGTGGTCTTCCCAATTTATCACCTCAACCTCATACACTACTTTACCCCGGACACTCTCTCCGGCAGCATGCATAGCGGACTTAGAACCGGTCACCAACGGGTGCCATTCGGGCAGGGTTTCGCCTTCTGCAAGCAGGCGGTAAGAGCAGGTTTCCGGCAGCCAGTTAAACTCTGAGATTTTGTCGCGGGTCAGTTTAAGGCACTCTTCACCTGACTGAAAGCGATTAGGGTAATCCTTACAACTGCATGTTTTGCTGTTCAGCCAGCTACAGGCGACATTGGTGTAGTAGACTTCGTCCGTGTCTTCATCCATCAGTTTATGCAGGCAGCACTTTCCGCAACCGTCACAGAGTGATTCCCACTCTTTTTCATCCATCTGCTGTAAGGATTTTGTTTGCCAGAATTGACCTGTCATTGCTTGTTTACCTGTCAGTTATAAGGCGGCTTTTATACCCTTGCATCAAGTAAAGTGCAAGAAGTTCTCTTCTCTGCTACTATCGTCGCGCTCTTAAACAGAGCGGTTTATTAGATTAGAGAGTCACTGTTATGGTTACCAGTATGGAATGTCGTTTAGGCTGCGGAGCCTGTTGTATCGCCCCGAGTATCTCCTCTTCCATTCCGGGCATGGAGAAAGGCAAACCTGCCAATACACGCTGCATCCAGCTTGATGAAAACAACCTGTGTAAGCTATTTGGTAAGCCGGAACGGCCTAAGGTGTGCCACGATTTTAAGGCTTGCGCTGATATCTGCGGCACTACCAACCAGCAGGCGCTGCTCAATATTCGGGAGCTGGAAAGAATCACCTGATTTGCAATCTTTCTAATCGCACCAATGAAAAAGAGCCGCTAATGCGGCTCTTTCTGATTCTAAAGGCTTTGTCTGCCAAGCAGGGAGTGAGACAAGGTGGTTCCGTCAACCAGCTCCAGCTCTCCCCCGACAGGAACACCGTGGGCAATCCGGCTGGCACTCACTTTATGAGCATGGCACAGTTCAGCAATATAGTGTGCTGTTGCCTCGCCCTCTACCGTCGGGTTAGTTGCCAGTATCACTTCTTTGATATCGCCCCTTTGCAGGCGGAAATCCAGAATATCCAGACCAATATCACCGGGACCGATTCCGTCCAGTGGGGAAAGATGCCCCATCAGGACAAAATAGCGGCCGGAAAACTGTCCTGTAGCTTCAACAGCAGCAATGTCTGCCGGGCTTTCGACAACACAAAGCAAGCCATTTTCCTGGCGCTTAGGGTTGGTGCAGATATGGCAGGTCTCTTCCTCGGTAAAGGTGCGACATTCACTGCAGTGGCCGATTTCTGTCATAGCACTTGAAAGTGCCTCTGCCAGTTGCAAGCCGCCTTTTCTATCACGCTGCAATAAATGAAAGGCCATACGTTGTGCTGACTTGGGACCAACCCCGGGTAAGCATCGTAAGGCCTCCATCAACTGTTCCAGCATATGACTGGTACGCATAGGTTCTCTTCTTAATTAGAAAGGCATTTTCATGCCCGGTGGTAACTGCATACCACCAGTCACTGAGGCCATTTTCTCTTTCTGAGCTTCTTCTACACGACGGGCTGCATCATTAAATGCTGCAGCAACCAGATCTTCAAGCATCTCTTTGTCATCTTCCATCAGGCTTTCGTCAATGTCTACACGACGAACGCTGTGAGAACCTGTGATGGTTACTTTTACAAGGCCGGCACCTGATTCGCCAGTGACTTCCATATTGGCAATCTCTTCCTGCATCTTCTGCATACGATCTTGCATTTGCTGGGCTTGTTTCATCAGGTTGCCCATTCCGCCTTTTCCACCAAACATTTTCTACTCTCTTGCTTCGGTTTGTTTCACTTAACAATGGGGCTGAATTCTCAGAAGTTCAACCCTTTTATATTGGTCTGACACTTTCGCTGTCTAGTTCTGCAGCAAAACGTGCCTGAATAAACTGTACATTGGGATCATTATCTAGCGCTGTATGCGCCGCTTTTAATTTCTGTTGATACAGAGACTCACGCAGCTCCAGCGGAGTTTGCCCCTGCTCACCAATTTCTACCTTAAGGGTACAGGTTTGTCCCAGAGCCTGACTTAGCGCCTTTAGCAGCTCAAGTTGCGCTTTGTCTGTGTTCAGGTGCACCTGTGAAGGTCTCAGATTTAGCGTAATAACGCCGCCCTGCTTATCATAGGCGGAGTTAAGGGCAAGCTGCTCTACCAGCTTTGGAATATCAAGAGACTGAATAAGGGAAGCCCACGAATCCTGAGAGACAGATTCCTCTACCAGCTTAGCCATCATCTCCGGCGTTTTGGTATGTTCCAGTGCCTTTTTCAGTTGAGTCGGAGTCAGTTCGTCTGTCTCTTTCTCAACCACTATCTTGCTCGGTTTCCACTGATAAGGCTGAGAATCATCTTTTACCGGCTCAAAATCCGCTTTCGGCATCACCCTTGCAGCCACACCGTGCTGCTGGCTCACTCTCTCCAGAACATTTTTAGGAGATGCCGGTTCAGACTTTTTTACGCGTTGCGCCTCGTTCGCGCTTGTATTGGCATTGGCCCGTTTTGAACGTAGCTGATGCCGCAATCCCATTCTTGGCGCCGCCGCTTGACTGGCTTGTTCGGGCTGAGCTTGTTCTGGTGCAGACCGAGGTGCTTGCTGAACAACTGGCTGAGGAATAGCGGTCTGTGGTTGTTGATATTGTGACGGCTCATCAAAGCCATAAGCTTCCTGCTCATACTCTTCCGGCATCATCGGAGGATAGTCATCCTCGGAAGGCAGTGGCGGGTTTTCATCAGAGAACATTGCCGGAGCCTGCTCATTTTGCGAAGAGGTTGCCTGAGAAGGAACATTCTGTGCAGCTACAGTTTCCTGTGGTGGTGCCTGCTCAACACTATTCTGTACAGACTCAGGTGCAACCTCTGTTTGTGGAGGCGTCATATGCTGAGCAGGAGCAGATTGCGGTTGAGTCTGTACTTGGGGCTGAGATATGACTTGCTGTTGCACTAGCTGTTCTGTTTCCGCTGCTTCAACAGGCTGGGCCACACTTTCCGCAGCTTTTGTCTCAACAGGCTGAGGCGTAATCGCCTGCCTTACTGCTTCACTGCTCTGTTTAATTGGTTCAGGCAGAGTGGTATCTATAGCCGTTGCGCTGTCACCCTTAGCCGGATGGAAAGCGATCATACGCAATACGGTCATCTCTGCACCCATCTTTTCCGATGGGGCATAAGGAAGATCTTGTCGCCCTTTCAATGCAATTTGATAGTAGAGCTGGACAATCTGAGGCTCAAGCTTTTGAGCCAGTAGCTGTACCCTTTCAGCATCAGGTCGCCCCTTTTCAAGGGTTGACGGCAACGCCTGATACATAGCAATTCGGTGTAGCTGAGCGGCAAGCTCCTGAAGCAAGGTATCCCACTCCACACCATTTTTTGCCAGCTCTTGTATGGCTGTCATAGAGAGTTGCGCCTGCTTACCGGCAATGGCTTCCAACAGGTAAAGAGCCTGCTCTGTATCCAGAACACCCAGCATAGAAGCAACGGTATCTGAGCTGACGGCTCCGTTACCAAGGGCTATCGCCTGATCCGTCAGACTCAGGGCGTCACGCATACTACCGTCTGCCGCATGGGAGATCATCCCCAGCGCACGGGCATCTGCGGTAACGTTTTCGTGTTCAAGAATAAAATTAAGCTGCTGATGGATGTTATCGACACTTATCGGCTTCAGGTGGAACTGAAGGCAGCGTGACAAAATAGTGACGGGCAGCTTTTGTGGATCTGTTGTTGCCAGCAGAAATTTTACGTATTCCGGCGGCTCTTCCAGAGTCTTAAGCAGCGCATTAAAGCTATGCCGGGAAAGCATATGGACCTCATCAATAAGGTAGACTTTAAAGCGCCCTCTGGCAGGTTTATATTGAACGTTATCAAGCAGTTCACGAGTATCTTCTACTTTGGTTCTCGACGCTGCATCTATCTCCAGCAGGTCGACAAATCTTCCCTGATCGATCTCGCGACAGGTGTCACAAGTACCGCAAGGGGTGGAAGTTATACCCGTTTCACAGTTGAGTCCTTTAGCAAACAGACGACCAATGGTGGTTTTACCAACACCACGTGTGCCGCTGAACAGATAGGCGTGATGGAGTTTATTCTGGCTTAATGCATTCTCTAATGCCGTTAATACGTGTGCCTGTCCAACCACTTGCTGAAACTGGTTCGGACGCCATTTTCGCGCTAATGCTAAATAACTCATTCAATATTTCCGTTAAGAATTAATGACCTTCGAAATCACAGATGCTGTATACATTCAGGCCAAGTGCTTCTAAACGCTTGTCGCCGCCAATTTCCGGCAGGTTGATTACAAAGGCTGCGTGTTCTACAACACCACCCAGTTGACGGATAAGCTTAGTTGTTGCTTCGATTGTACCACCAGTAGCCAGCAGGTCATCTACTACCAGTACTTTATCGCCTTCAGAAATCGCATCTACGTGGATTTCCAGAGTATCTGTACCGTACTCAAGCTCATAAGACTCAGCTTTAGTTTCGCGAGGCAGTTTACCCGGCTTTCTTACAGGGATAAAACCTAAGCCCAGCTCTAGTGCAAGAGGAGCACCAAACAGGAATCCACGCGCTTCAGTACCAACAACTTTAGTAAAACCCTGATCTTTGTACTTCTCTACAAGAAGCTGAATCGTTGCCTGATAAGCTTCTGCGTTTTCCATCAGACTGGTTACATCACGGAACAGAATGCCTGGCTTAGGATAGTCAGCAATAGATTTAATACTTGATTTGATAAAAGAAATTGTTTCAGTAGTCATAGTCGTTTATTTGTTGTGATGCTTGCGTGTTTTTATCTCACGTTTGGTTTTGTCATTATTATGAGCAAAGCAAGCGCTTAAAATTAGTCGTTAAATTCGAACGGTGTCAATTTTAACGCGCATAAAAAACAAATGCCCACTCCGAAGAGTGGGCACACTTCCTCATTATGTTAGTGATTTTCCTCCGCGGGGGCAACCGGAGAAACTCAAGCAATCGATTACAGCTTGTTTAGCGGATAAAAATCAGACTATCGGCACAGTTTTTAAACATAATCACCCGAAAAAGGTGCTATTTGCTTACCCGTCTTATATCGAGGTTAAAGTGACTGACCCCAATATTTGCAATGGTCAGTCTGCCGTTATTGCCTATTATTA